>OZ244993.1:0-817500 GCA_965223485.1 Rhodothermales bacterium
AAAGCTACCGCATGCTCCTCGCTGCCTTCCTGACATCCATCTGCCTCGTCGGAACAGCGCATGCTCAGAAAGGATTCGGCAAGGCCGTCCTTATTTCCGGAGACCGGATTTTTGTCGGAGAACCGGATAACCTGTACCGTCCCGGTACCGTGTACATCTTCCATCAGGCAGACGGAGAGTGGGTACAGGAAGCCGTGATTACAGCGATGGACGCCGAAATGAATGATGGATTTGGAGGCAGTCTGGCTATTAAAGGAGATATGCTCGTCGTCGGATCGTCCGGCAAGGACGGAGAAGCCGGCTCCGCACATGTATTCGGGCACATGGAAGATGGATGGATGCATCAGGCAGTCCTGACAGGCGACGATGCCGGACCCGACGATGCTTTCGGGATGACGGTTGGACTGAGCGACGGCGCCGTGTTCGTGGGGGCTCCGGCCGCCGACTCGTCCGCGGGGGCCGCCTATGTATTCGAGCAGGACGACAATGGAATGTGGATGCAGGTTGCGCGCCTCCAGGGCAGTGAGGTGAAAAAGAGCGGCCGCTTCGGAACAGCCATTGCCGCCGCAGAAGGGCGCGCATTCGTCGGAGCCCACGGTGGAGACGACGCAACGGGCGGCGTATATCTGTTCGAGCGGGATGCTTCCTCGGGGGAATGGACCGAATCGCAACTATTGAAAGGCCGCATCTCGGAAGAGGGCGACCGTTACGGCGCTTCCCTTGACCTGATGGGCGATGAACTGCTTGTCGGCATTCCCCGGTTCGCCAACCGCGCGGGCGGCGCTATCATGTACCAAAGAGACGAGGAGTCGAACGCCTGGACATCGACCATGCTGTTATTGCCGTTCGCGGCCACAAGCCCGCCGGGCTTCGGAACGGATATCGCGCTCGGCGAAAGTGAAGTATGGAGCGGTGCGCCGAGGGCGGCAGGCTTCCATGGCAGCATATACCGGTTCGCAAAAGACGGGGACGGCGTATACGGTAAATCAACGTCGATCAGCCTTCCCGACCTGCAGCGCGGCGATCTGTTCGGGGAAACGCTGGACATCTCCGGGAACACCGCTGCGGTCACCCTCAACAGGGCCGATTTCGGCGCCGGCGCGGTAGCCGTGTTCGAACGCAGCGAGGAAGGCGGCTGGGACCATAGCGCCACGCTCCGCAGCCCATCGGGCGGACTCGAGGCAGTCACGGGCGACATGGTGGACTGTACGGAAGGCTCCGCCGGCGTTTTTTCCTGCGACATGGTGGACATGCTTGCCTTCCTGCCGATACGTGAGGTCGGCGGTGAACGCGGCGTCCAGTTGAACGACATCTGGGGATGGACCGATCCCGAAAGCGGACGGGAATATGCGCTGGCTGGACGGGTTGACGGCACATCGTTCGTTGACGTCACAGACCCCTCGAATCCGGTTTATCTCGGCAACCTGCCGAGAACGGAAGGCACGCCAGGGGCCGTCTGGCGCGACATCAAGGTGTATAAAGACCACGCCTTTATCGTAGCCGACGCTGCCCGGGAGCACGGCGTACAGGTGTTCGACCTGACGCAACTGCGCGATGTCAGTGACATGCCCATGACCTTCGAGGAAACGGCGCATTACGACGGAATCAACAGTGCGCATAATATCGTCATCAACACGGACACCGGGTTTGCATACACCGTGGGCGGTCGGGCCGGCGGCGAAACCTGTGGAGGCGGACTGCACATGATCAATATCCAGGACCCGACCAACCCGACGTTCGCCGGCTGCTACTCCGCCTCGGGGACCGGACGCGCCGGGACAGGATACACCCACGACGCGCAATGCATCGTCTATAACGGTCCTGACTCCGACTACGCAGGACGCGAACTCTGCTTCGGCTCCAACGAAACGGCCCTGAATATCGCGGACGTTACGGACAAGGACGCCCCCGTCAGTGTGGCGACGGCAGCGTATCCCAGCGTATCCTACACCCACCAGGGTTGGATCAGCGACGATCATCACTACTTCTTCGTGAACGACGAACTGGACGAGATAAGCGGTAGCGTACCCGAAACCCGCACCCTCATCTGGGACATCACCGACATCGACGACCCGCAACTCGTCAATGAGTATACGTGGGGAAGCGAAGCGTCGGATCACAACCTGTACATACACGGAAATCTGATGTACCAGTCGAATTATGTCAGCGGGCTCCGCATCCACGATGTGAGCGACCCGATGAACCCCCGCGAGGTGGGATATTTCGACACGATGCCGGTCGGCGACAACTCTCCGGGTTTTGCAGGATCCTGGAGCAACTACCCGTTCTTCGAGAGCGGTACGATCGTGGTTTCCAGTATGGGCGAAGGCCTTTTCATTCTGAAGAAGAAGCAGGAACTGGGTCTTTAACGGCACATGGCGGCAAGCGGGTTACCCACCGGTATGTACATAGCCGGTGTGCGTAGCCCGCTCGCCCGTTCCACTATCCGACAGGTTGCATGCGGCGATATCTTGAAATAATCGCCTTCGTCTGTACACTGTGCGGCATCGCCGTAACGGCTTCCGCACCACAGGCAGCGGGACAAACACGAACCGACATCGTGTTTACACGCGATGTTCTTCCGGTTATCCGGGAATCCTTTCTTCCTCTTCTGACAGAGGACACTGGCCTCGACGGCGGGTCATGGGAAACCCTGATGCGCGGGTCCGAACAGGGCGAGGTCGTCATCCCCTTCGACGCCGACCGCAGCCTGCTTATAGAGCGCGCAGAACAGGCAGGAGTCGACCCCGCCGCCATTGCGCTGGTGCGGACCTGGATCGAAGGGGGTGCACAGAGTGACGACGGGGAGATTCCGTATGCGGATGCGGGGCCGTTTCTCTACGTGTGTAACCAGGGATCCGCGATAATTTCCATGATCGACATGGAAGCCCATGTCGTCGCCCGTACCGTGGATCTGCGCGATTTTGGCTTCTCCGCCAATGCCAAGCCGCACCATGTGGCGGTCACGCCCGACGGGGCGTTCTGGTACGTATCGCTCATCGGCGAGCATACCGTGCTGAAATTCAACCGGCACAACGAACTGGTGGGGCGCACGGCGTTCGAGGCGCCGGGTATGCTGGCCTTCGATCCCGTCCTGGAACAACTGTATGTGGGCCGGTCGATGAGCGCCGTCAACCCGCCGCAACGCATCGGCGTCATCGAGCCGGACAGCATGGATATCGAGGAAATCGACGTATTCCATCCCCGGCCGCACGCCCTTAACGTGACCCCCGACGGGCGGTACGTGTTCAGCGCCAGTCTCGGCATGAATCAGATCGCTGTAGTGGACGCCGAATCCCTGGATATCGAACTCGTCCCCATCCCGGGCATGCATCACAGTCTGGTGCAATTTGCTGTGGCCCCCGACGGACACGCCATGATCGTCGGCGGACACATGAGTGGAGATATTCTTTTTCTCGACATCACGGAGCCGATGCAGCCCGAGGTCACACAAACGCTGCCGCTTGGTGGGGGACCCTGGCATCCATCGTTTCTTCCCGGCGGGGATCACATCGTTTTTCCCGCCAAAATGGCCAACGCCGTCGCCATCCTTGATGTGGCTACCGGAACCGAAATCGAAAGGGTTTCCGGGCACGGCCTCGCACAACCGCACGGAAGTGCGGTACGCCCGGACGGACGGTATATTTACGTATCCAACAACAATCTGAACGCGGCGTTTACGCCTCGATACCACCGGGAAGGCAATGATTCCCCTAACGGATCGGTGGTAGTAATCGACGCGAACACGTTCGACATCGTAAAGGTCATCGAGGTGGAACAGTATCCCACGGGTATCGGCGCCCAGCGGGATGAAACGGCCGCCCGCTAAGACCCAGGATGCATCGTTTCCGTCTACTCTCCTTTCTTCTCCTGCTTTCCGGCGTACTGCCGGTTACGTTCCTTCCCGGCTGCGCCGGCACAGGACCGCGCGTAGAGGCCGAACGGGTTACCAGCGAAATGCCCACCCGGCGCATACTGGCGCCTTTCGAGGTGTACAAGGCGAACGGCGACGCATACCCTTATCCTTTTCTTGGCGGATTCAACATGCCGAGACCCCAACTCCTCGATATCGATGCGGATGGAGACAATGACCTGTTCGTGCAGGATCATCCGAACGCAATCATGTTTTTCGAGCGCAACGACACATCGGGGCCTCTTTTATGGACCTGGCGATCAGGCAAGTACGCTGGACTCGACGTCGGAGAATGGTACCGTTTCGCAGACATGGACGGAGACGGCGATTTCGACCTGCTCGCCGAGCAGCCTTTCAGTCATATGCGGTACTACAAAAACGTGGGAACGCCCCTGCGGGCCGCCTTCGTACAGGTGGCCGATACCCTCCGGGATGCAGAGGGTGAACCGGTATTCTCCGACCGGCAGAACATCCCCAATATTACCGACATCGACTGCGATGGCTTGCCGGATCTGTTCATTGGACGCATTGACGGCACCGTCATGCGGTATGAAGCCGTCGAAACCGAACCCGTACCCGTATTCAAGCTCCTTACAGAAAATTTTGAAGACATTCGGATTGTGGCCCAGTTTGGACAGCCTGGCATGCCCGGCCCGCCAGCCCTTCCGAATATTCCGGGGGTAGATGAAGATTTTATGAATGAGGGGCCGTCTCCGGGAAGAGATTTCTTAGTGGAAGACACGCAAGACCGGTCCGATCCGCTGCATGGAGCCAACACCATGACCTTTGCCGATATCGACGGCGACAACGACCAGGATCTGTTCTGGGGCGATTTCTTTGAGCCCGGCCTGCTGTACATCGAAAACACGGGGGGTTGCGCCCAACCTCGCCTGCGCAATACGCCCGTTCCCTTTCCGCCCGGCGATCCGCTCCAGTCCAGCGGGTACAATGCCCCCACCTTCGGAGATCTCGACGCCGACGGAGATATGGATCTGCTGGCAGGTGTCCTCGGGGGAGCCTTCAACCCGAACAAGACGGCGCGATCCAATCTTTATATGTACGAACAGCTCCCGGAAGAACGGTTTGCGCTGCGTACGACCCGGTTCATGGACCAGATTGATGTGGGAAGCGAAAGCTATCCCGTGCTGGTCGATCTGGATGCAGACGGCGACGACGACCTGCTCGTCTCCAATAAAATCTCATCGGAAGACGGGCGCACCGCTTCACTGACGTACTTCGAAAATGTGGACGGCGCATACCATGTGGGTGAAGCACCCGACTTCTTTCCCGCCTACCATTACGCACCGGCCTTCGCCGACCTGGATGACGACGGCGACAAGGACCTTCTGCTCGGAACATGGAACGACGGCATAGCATGGTACCGCAACGAAGGCGCCCCCGGCGCACCGCATTTCGTTCTGAAACAGCGGGCATTTATCCGATTGACGCGCGGCAGCCACACCACGCCGGTATTGGTAGACATCGACAACGACGGCGACCTTGACCTGTTCGTGGGCGAAACTTCCGGAGCCATCAACTTCTACCGGAACGCAGGGACCCCTTCCGCCCCGACGTTCGAATTTGTTTCCGACGAATACGCCGGCATTGACGTCGGACGCCGCAGCGTGCCGACCTTTATCGATGCAGACCGCGACGGTGACCTGGACATGATTGTCGGAAGCGAACACGAGGGTCTTCTCCTGTTTCGCAACCGGGGAGACCAAACCACGCCCATGTTCGGAGAGAGCGAACCGCTGCCGTACGATGTGCCCGAGGCAGCGGTCCCGTCATTCGGCGACCCGGATGGCGACGGCGCCCTCGAACTTGTGGTCGGCGGATACAGTGGAGGACTCCTGTACTTTGACGGGCCGTGACCTTCACAGGAGAGCGGGTGTCCGCAACGATCCGCTATCGAACATAGCTCAGGCTTCCGTACACACAGCAGCCCCGTGAAAACTTTCATTTCATTTCCGGAAGCGCGGGACATCGTGCTGGACCATCTCCCTGGTCCACGCGAAGAACACATAGCCCTCGGCATGGCTCTCGGCAAGACACTGAGCCGACCCATTGTCGCCGCCGAAAATATTCCTCCGTTCGACAACTCGGCGATGGACGGCTTTGCCGTACGGGCACAGGATGTGCCTGCACCGGGCGCCTGCCTGCCGATCGCCGGCGAGATATCCGCAGGCTGCAGCGATATCCATCCCCTTACGCCGGGCGCCTGTGTCCGCATCATGACGGGCGCCCCCTTGCCGGAAGGAGCGAACGCCGTGCTCCCCATAGAGGTCGCAGAACCGCACCCCGAGGAAAACTCCGTAACGTTCCTCAAGGCAGCAATCCCCGGCAATCATGTGCGGTCCGCCGGACAAGACATGCCCCGGGGCCGTACGGTGCTGGAAACGGGAAACGTATTGGGACCTGCCGACATTGCCGTGCTCGCCTCATTGGGACAGGTGCAAGTCCCGATTACGCGCTCGCCTAACGTATCGATCGTTACCACGGGCGACGAACTGATCGAACCGTCTGAACCGCTGCGTCCCGGCAAGATCCGCAACGCGAACGGCCCGGCGCTGGCGGCGCAGATCGCTACGGCGGGCGGCCGATTATATGGCCGATTTCACGCCCGCGACACGCGAGAAGCCGTCCGAAGCGCGCTCGAAGCCGCCTGCGGGGGCGACATGCTGGTCATATCAGGAGGCGTTTCCGTGGGGGATTACGACTTCGTGAAGGATGTACTGGAAGACATGGGACTATCCATGCTATTCTGGCGGGTGCGGCAACGGCCCGGCAAACCGCTCGTCTTCGGGCTACTGGGAGATATTCCCGTCTTCGGGCTGCCCGGCAATCCGGTCTCCTCCGCTGTCTGCTTCGAGGCGTACGTGCGTCCTGTCCTTGCCGGAATGCTGGGGCGGCAAGACGTGTTGCCCCACCTCGAACCCGCTGTGCTGGGCAAGGACATTCCTAAAAAACAGGGGCTTCATCATTTCGTACCGGGACGGGCGTGGTGGGTGGACCGCACGTTGACCGTTGCGCCTGCGGGGCCGCAAGGCTCCCATATCGTCTCGTCGCTGGCGCTCGCAGACGGCCTCATTCACCTTGCAGAATCGCTCGATAAAGCGCCTGCAGGCATGCCCGTTCCCTTTGAACGCCTGCGTTGGTGATGCCTATGACGGCATGCAGCAGGGGCATTTCGTTCGGCCGGCCCAGGCCCCGACCATGCAACCTGCCGCCTATCCCCCGATCAGGATCATGGGACGGTTTTCCTGATCCACCAGCTGGAGCATACCCGCATGAGCGGCCTTCTTCCGCAACACGGCGCTCCGTATCGCCTCTTCCAGGTCCCAATCCGAGGCCCCGTCCCGAAGCAAATCGCGCAGGCTTACCTCGGTATGCCCGAAAAGGCATACCTTCAACGATCCGTCGGCGGTAAGACGGAGCCGGTTGCACGACCCGCAGAATTTTTCACTCATTGACGTGATAAACCCTACCGTACCCCGGTATCCCGGGACGCGCCAGGTTTTCGATGTGGAATGCGGCCCGTCTTCCAGCCGAACCAGTGCAGGGTGGCGCATGCGGATGTGCGCCAGCATATCTGCATACGGAACAAACCCTTTCTCGGACCAGCCATTACCTTGAAAAGGCATGTATTCGATGAACCGGACCTCGATCGGGGCATCTCGTGTCAACTCCACGAAATCGAGTGTCTCGTCGTCATTCACCCCGCGCATTACCACACAATTCACCTTCACCGGGCTGTAGCCGTACGAAATCGCCAGGTCGATGGCTTGCAATACCTCTTCGAGCCCCTTGCGCCGGGTGATGGCTTCAAATCTTTCGGGGACGAGGGTATCCAGACTGATGTTGATCGCATTGACCCCGGCGGCGTGGAGACGGGGCAGTTTCCTCGGTAATAGCATACCGTTCGTGGTAAGAGCCAGCGTCGTGAGCCCGGGCAGGCGCCCCAGTTTTTCCACCAGTTCTTCCATATGCTTGCGGACAAGCGGCTCACCGCCCGTCAGTCGAATTTTATCGACGCCGCAACAAACGAAAATGCGTGCGAGTCGTTCGATCTCCTCGAAAGTGAGCAGTTCGCTTCGGGGCGAGAGGTCTACCCCTTCCTCCGGCATGCAATACCGGCAACGCAGGTTGCACCGCTCCGTAATGGAAATGCGAAGACAGGTATGCTGGCGTCCGAAGCGATCGACGAACATGACAAACAAGGATAAACGGGCAGACCTGCGTACAAAATCAAACTCTCCGGCGCTCGTTTCGATCCAGAGATAAACACTTCTTGTCCCGACAGAAACCTTCTCTTACCAATCTCCCCGAACGTCCCGGCAATTGGGGACGCGCCGTACTCGAAGCCATTCGTGGAACGCATCAGGACTTCACTTCCGGCAGCCTCGTGCGCGCCGTTGTGCTGCTGTCCATTCCGATGGTGCTGGAGATGCTTATGCAATCCGTCTTCGAGTTCGCAGATATTTTCTTTGTTGGTCGGCTGGGAGCGGGTGCGGTGGCAGCGGTGGGTATCGGCGCTTCGTTACTGATTTTCGTATTCGCCACGGGCATTGGCCTTAGCATGGCGGTCACCGCCATGGTAGCCCGGCGAATCGGGGAAAAGAATCCCGAAGCAGCATCCGCTACCGCCTGGCAAGCCATTATTGCGGGAATCGTGATCTCTATCCCGTTCTCCGTGGTCGGCATCTGGTTTGCCCCCGATATGCTCCGCCTCATGGGCGCCACGGAGGAGGTCGTGGAATACGGCGCCACGTACGTTTCCATCCTCTTCGGCAGCAACATCACCATCCTGCTCCTTTTTCTCATCAACGCCATTTTCAGGGGAGCCGGCGACGCCGTATTCGCTATGCGGGCGCTGGCCATCGCAAATCTTCTGAACATTGCGCTCGACCCCCTATTCATCTTCGGCCTGGGGCCCATTCCCGCCATGGGTATCACCGGGGCGGCTATCGCGACGGCCTTTTCACGGGCCACAGGCATCGCCTATCAACTCCTCGTGCTGTTCCGGGGCAGCGGGCGACTGACCATACGGCGCAATGTGATGCACATGAACGGGAAGCTTTTGCGCCGCATGTTGAAAATTTCCGGACCGGGTATCGTGCAATATCTGGTCGCTTCGGCCAGTTGGATCGCCATCATACGCCTTGTGGCGGCATTCGGCAGCGAGGCGGTAGCGGGTTATACGATCGGGATACGTGTCGTCATCTTTGCAATCCTGCCCGCGTGGGGCATGGCCAATGCGGCCGCCACGCTGACCGGGCAAAACCTCGGCGCCGGGCAGCCTGAACGGGCTGCACGATCCGTGTGGATTACCGCCAGCGCCAGCGCGTCTATTCTTGCGCTGGCGGGTATCGGCTTGATGATGACATCCAGCACCATCATGCGCCTTTTTACCGACCAGCCTGAAGTGATCGAGGTCGGGGCATTGCTCTTGCGCTACCTCGGCGGAAGCTACCCTTTCCTTGCCCTTGGCATGACTATGCTACAGGCCTTCAACGGAGCCGGTGACACCGTTACGCCTACATGGATCAACTTCTTCTGCGGATGGGTCTTCCAGATTCCCGTGGCGTTGCTGCTCGCACATACACTGGGCCTTGGAACAGAAGGCATTTTCATAGGCCTTGCAGCTACCCAGGTATTGTATGCCGCAGTGGGCATCGCATGGTTCCGACGCGGGCGCTGGAAATTGAAGGTGGTGTAGGTCCGGAATCAACGAGTGTACACCGTCGGAGAATTTTCCACGCTCGGCAGCGTTTGTGATTCGTTTTGCACGGCCCCTACATCCCTGCGGGGCGCATTCCACCGAACGGCCGCCGGGTCAGGCACACGACCCGGTCCTCTCGGAGAAAATCGCAAAAACACCGCATCCCCCTCAGGCATACGATCCAGAGGCACGCGCACCCGGCTGCGCGTGTACACCAGCGTCTCGCGACGACCCAGCTCGCGGCCTTCCCCGTCGTACGCCAGCACCTCGCCCGCAAATGGACGATCCTGCGTCTCCAGCAAAAACGTCGCCGACACAGAGCCCACATACGATATCGACAACAGTGTGGCGCGTAGCTGCGACGCCCCTTCGCCAGGTACATAGACCCCCGGTACGCGCATCGTCACACGAGCCGTCCGGTCACCGGAAACCTCCTCGGGCATACGGTCCGAACGAACATACTGACGAGGCGAGGACACCACATCGAAGAATGCCGCGCACCCACGCTCATCCATATCCGACAACGCACCCTCCTTCACCCCATACCGGACCAGACCCTTCTCACCAGGCTGCAATACCACAACCGCCGGATGTATGTCCACCACCTGGGACAAATCGCCCAGATGCGATCCCGATGCATCCTCTACTACTACCTCCCGGCCATTCTCCGTCGCCTCCGTATACCCGAAACGGGCCGACACCGATACCTCCAATGGCACCAGCGACGGGTTCGACAACTCGAACACGCCGTGAGGCTTCTCCTCGGTCAAAAACGCAACGTCCGGGTAGATGCTAAGACTCTGCTCCTCCGTCAAGCCGGCGGGAACCTCCCGCGACGTGCTGAAGCGAACCCCTCCGGGGCCTATCGTGATCACACGCTGCGCGGGAACGACCGTCACTTCGACCTCCACCGAGTGCGTCTCTTCGCGCTCGCCCGAACGAAGAACGATGTCCATAGCGCCCGCATACCGGCCCGAAGGCGCGTCCGTAAGGTCCAGCTCGCCTCCGAAGCGAAGAAGGCGGCAGGCGCCCTCCGTAAGCGTCGCCTCCGTATACAGCCCGCCTATCGCCTGAGAAGATAACTGCTCGCACGACTCCGCATACGACCAGGAAGGAGAAAGAACGAGCGAAGACGGCTCGGCAGCGTCCTCACGCTTCAGAAGAACCGGAGAGATAACCTCTATGGAAAGGTCCATCTCCCCGTTCTCGTCGAACGATGCGCCGCCGCCCGGCGAAAGCGTCATGCGCCCCGCATGGTACGGACCCGATACGCGCGTCGATATGCCATCGGTCAGCGGATCGAGCGACGCCTCGGTCTGTGACGACTGCACCCCGAAACGCAAGGACGATGCGCTTACCGTTACGCCAAGAGCCGACGGATCGGAAGGCGCCCGCGAGGAAGACTCCGCTACGGCAGGCAAAGGATCGGCGGGAGGCTCTTCTGCGGGAGGCGAAACAGGATCCGGGGCAGGCGTCCGTATCCTGTCGAGCACCGTTACGGTAACGTCCTCTGTCACAGACTCCGCATTGTCGGCGCTTACCGTCAGCGTGTATTCGTACGTCTCGTCCTCGTCTACCGCGTCAGGTACAAGGAACATCGGGGAGGAAACGTCCGCAGCGCTGAGCAGCGCCGTGTCCGGCGTATCGCCCCGAGCCGCCCAGGCGTACGTATACTGCGGGTCATCGCCCGGAGCCCCCGATGCCGAGCAGTCGAACGCGATGTCTGCCGATCCCTCGTATACCGAACCGGGATCCGCGCACACGAGCGCAAGCGCCTCCTTGTTCAGCACCGTTACGGTAACGTCCTCTGTCACAAACTCCGCATTGTCGGCGCTTACCGTCAGCGTGTATTCGTACGTCTCGTCCTCGTCTACCTCATCCGGTACGTAGAACATCGGGGAGGAAACGTCCACAGCGCTGAGCAGCGACGTATCCGGCGTATCGCCCCGAGCCGTCCAGGCGTACGTATACTGCGGATCATCGCCCGGAGCCCCGGACGCCGAGCAGTCGAACGCGAAGTCTTCCGAACCCTCGTATACCGAACCCGGATCCGCGCACACGAGCGCAAGCGCCCCCTTGTTCAGTACTTTCACTGTAACGTCGGTGCTGGCGGGATCCGCATTCTCCGCCGAGACGGTCAGCGTGTACTCGTACGTCTCGTCCCCTGCCACTTCATCAGGCACGTAGAACGTCGGGGAGGAAACGTCCACAGCGCTGAGCAGCGACGTATCCGGCGTATCGCCCCGAGCCGTCCACACGTACGTATACTGCGGGTCGTCGCCCGGAGCCCCGGATGCCGAGCAGTCGAACGCGAAGTCCTCCGATCCTTCGTACACCGAACCCGGATCCGCGCACGCGAGCGCAAGCGCACCCCGGTTCAAAACCGTCACGGTTACCTCTGCCGCAGCGTCTTCCGCATTCGCCGCCGATACCGTCAGCGTGTATTCGTACGTCTCGTCCTCGTCTACCTCCTCCGGTACGTAGAACATCGGGGAGGAAACGTCCACAGCGCTGAGCAGCGACGTATCCGGCGTATCGCCCCGAGGCTCCCAAACGTATGTATAGATAGAACCCCCGGGCGCGCCCGAAGCCGCGCAGTCCAAAGCGACGTCCTCCGAGCCTTCGTACACCGAACCGGGATCCGCACACGCCACCGCAAGCGCACCACGGTTCAAAACCGTCACCGTCACCTCTGCCGTCGCGGACTCCGCATTCTCCGCGCTCGCCGTAAGCAGATATTCGTACGTTGTCGTCGCATCTACCTCCTCCGGCACAGCAAACACCGGGGAAGCAATGTCCGCCCTGCTAAGCATATCCGTATTTGTCGTAGAGCTCCTGGCCGTCCACTCATATTCGTAGGCGGAACCCGCCGGAGCACCGGACGCCGTGCAATCCAGAGCGAAGTCCGCCGATCCCTCGTATACCGAACCGGGGTCTGCGCACACGAGTGCAAGCGCACCCTTGTTCAGTACTTTCACTGTAACGTCGGTGCTGGCGGGATCCGCATTCTCCGCCGAGACGGTCAGCGTGTACTCGTACGTCTCGTCCCCTGCCACTTCATCAGGCACGTAGAACGTCGGCGAGGCGATGTCCGCGGCGCCAAGCAGATCCGTATTCGTCGTAGAGCTCCTGGCCGTCCACTCATATTCGTAGGCGGAACCCGCAGGAGCCCCCGACGCCGAGCAGTCGAACGCGAAGTCCTCCGAGCCTTCGTACACCGAACCGGGGTCCGTGCACACAATCGCAAGCGCACCCCGGTTCAGCACCGTCACCGTTACCTCCGCCGAGGCAGACTCCGCATTCTCCGCACGCGCCGTCAACAGGTACTCGTACGTCGTCGTCTCGTCCAACGCATCAGGCACGTAGAACGTCGGAGAAGGTATGTCCGCAGCGCTCAATCGGGACGTGTTCGGCGTCGCGCCCCGAGGCTCCCAAACGTATGTATAGATAGAACCCCCGGGCGCGCCCGAAGCCGCGCAGTCCAAAGCGACGTCCTCCGAGCCTTCGTACACCGAACCGGGATCCGCACACGCCACCGCAAGCGCACCACGGTTCAAAACCGTCACCGTCACCTCTGCCGTCGCGGACTCCGCATTCTCCGCGCTCGCCGTAAGCAGATATTCGTACGTTGTCGTCGCATCTACCTCCTCCGGCACGGCAAACACCGGGGAAGCAATGTCCGCCCTGCTAAGCATATCCGTATTTGTCGTAGAGCTCCTGGCCGTCCACTCATATTCGTAGGCGGAACCCGCAGGAGCCCCCGATGCCGAGCAGTCGAACGCGAAGTCCTCCGAGCCTTCGTACACCGAACCGGGGTCCGTGCACACAATCGCAAGCGCACCCCGGTTCAGCACCGTCACCGTTACCTCCGCCGAGGCAGACTCCGCATTCTCCGCACGCGCCGTCAACAGGTACTCGTACGTCGTCGTCTCGTCCAACGCATCAGGCACGTAGAACGTCGGAGAAGGTATGTCCGCAGCGCTCAATCGGGACGTGTTCGGCGTCGCGCCTATGGCTGTCCACTCGTACGTATAATCGACGTTGTCCCCCGTATCCCCTGAAATCGAACAGTCCAACGCGAAGTCCTCCGAACCCTCGTACACCAGGGGAGGCGATGCGCAAACGAGCGCAATGGATCCAAGGTTAAGCACCTTCACCGTCACCTCTGCCGTCGCATCTTCCGCATTTTCCGCCGAGACGGTCAGCAGGTACTCGTACGTCGTCGTCTCGTCCAACGCATCCGGCACCGAAAACGTCGGGGCGGGACCGTCCGCGCCACTGATGAGCCGATCCGTGTTTGCCGTACTTCCCCGGGCCGTCCATTCGTACGCGTAGTCGGAACCCGAAGGGGCGCCCGAAACCGAGCAGTCGAACGCGATATCTTCCGAGCCTTCGTAGACCGAACCGGGATCCGCGCACACGAGCACAAGAGCCTCCTTGTTCAGCACCGTCATGGTAACGCCCTCACTCACAGACTCCGCATTGTCGGCGCTTACCGTCAGCGTGTATTCGTACGTCTCGTCCTTCTCCACTTCCTCCGGTACGGAAAACGTCGGAGAAGGATCGTCCGTATTGCTTAAGAGCGACAGGTCAGGAGTCGCGCCCCGAGGCTCCCAAACGTATGTATAGATAGAACCCCCGGGCGCGCCCGAAGCCGAGCAGTCGAACGCGAAGTCTTCCGAGCCTTCGTAGACCGAACCGGGATCCGTGCACACAAGCGCAAGTGCGCCCCGATTCAGCACCGTCACCGTCACCTCCGCCGAAGCAGACTCCGCATTCTCCGCCGAGACCGTCAACAGGTACTTGTACGTCGTCGTCTCGTCCACCTCCTCCGGCACGACAAACGTCGGAGTGAGACTGCCCGTGTCCGTCAACCGATCGGCGACATCCGTACCGGTCCAACTGTAGGTCGGATCCGTCGGCTCGGTCGTCACCCTACAGTCCAGCGTAATATCGTCCGCACCCTCGTAGACATCCGTATCGTTACACGTAACGACAGGACGCGGCGCATCCGTGTGCAGCACCGTCACTGTAACCTCGGCCCTGCCGTCTTCCGCATTCTCCGCACTCGCCGTTACCGTGTAGGTATACGTCGTGTTTTGCGGCACATCGTAAGGCACGTCGAATGTCGGCGTTGCCGTATCGTGATCCGTAAGACGATCGGTCGGAGACCATGACCACGTATACGAAGAGCCGCTCGGAGCGCCCGACGCCTCGCAGGCCAGTTCAATGTCGGCCGAGCCCTCGTACACGGGATCGGGATCCGCGCACGCAACAGCGATTGCAGGCCTTGGCAGTACTCTTATCGTAATATCCTGGCTCGCGAACAAGTTTAACGTTAGCGGCGCACATGGCCCCAGACATCGGCCTCTCCAAAGCCCTATCGTGTACTTGTAGGTCGTAGCGCTATTCACTGTTGCAGGCATGTGGAACCTCCTCGACGCCAAACCGGTCCAGGTCAATCCATGCGGCTCCGGCAACTCCCACGGGAAGCCCGAGATGACGGAGACGGCCTGGGGAAGGCCATCGGGGCTCCAGGCCGACCAAAACCACAGGTAGACGCCAACCGGCGTGTTCGGGAGTCTGCAACTCAATTCAATGTCGTCCGATCCGGCGTACCTTTCAAAATAGGTTCCGTTACAAACTATCTCGACGGGAAGACCCGTGTCGAGCACCGTCACCGTCACCTCTTCCGTTGCCGATTCCGCATTCTCCGCCGTAGCCCTTACCGTGTACGTATACGTCGTGTCTTGCTCTACACTGCCAGGTACAGCGAACGTGGGCGTGCCAGTATCGTGATCCGTAAGACGATCGGTCGGAGACCAGGACCACGTATACTGCGGATCGTCCCCCGGAGCGCCGGACGCCTCGCACTCCAGTTCAATGTCGGGCGAACCCTCGTACACTTCGTAGGGGCTGTCTTCACATGTGACGGTTATATCAGGCTTGTTCTTTACATGCACCGTATAGGACATTAAAAAAGGATCCGCATTGTCCGCCGATACCGTCATCGTATAATCGTACTTCTCATCCTCGGAAACTGCATCGGGAACCCGGAAGAAAGGCCGCTCGATGTCCGTGGCGCTCAAAAGAGAGATAGCGGTAATCGGAGTGCTTCCCCTGGCCGTCCAGCCGAATCCGTAGACAGCAGGATCCGGAGCATCTGTATATTGACAATGCGGAAACTGGAAATCTGGCGCCCCTTCATAGACTGTAAACACATAAAAACCACCGATAAAACTTCCGCATGGAACGATATCCGGCTTCTCCAGCACCGTGACAGTCACATCTTCGGTGACGTCATCGATGCCGGGAGCCGACAGCGTCACCGTGTATTCGTAATCCTTATTCGCACCGCCCGGCTCGTCGATATCGCCCGGCGGCGCGAACGTCGGTTGCAGAATAGTCGTACTGCTCAGGTCGTTCGTATTCGATGTACTGCCCCGAACCGCCCACGAGTACGCAGCGCCCGTCGGCTCGTTCGCCACCGAACAGTCCAGCGTAATATCGGCCGCACCCTCGTAGACCTCGGAATCATTGCAGGTGATGGAGGGAGGAGGCGCCGTATCCGTGTCGAGCACATACACCCCAACCTGCACCGAAACGTCGTCTGCGTTCGCGGCGCTCACGGTCAGCGTATACTCGTACGCCTCGTCCTCGTCCACCGCATCCGGCACGTTAAACGTCGGAACTTCTATGTTCGCCGCGCTAAGCAGCGCCGTATCCGGCGTGCTGTTCAGAGCCGTCCATGCGAACGCGTAGGTGGTTATATGCGCGTAGGCGGGCGCACCTGCCCATCCGTGTTCGCAAATGCGTAATGGAAAATCCGGGCTGCCTTCGCCCCTGGATATAGCAAAGAAGAATGCACGTCCTACTTCCAGACAATAGATATCCGGTTTCTCCAGCACGGTCACGATAACGTCCTCGCTGGCCTGCTCGACGCCTCCGGCCGTCATCGTCACGGTGTATTCGTAGTCCTTATTCGCACCGCCCGGCTCGTCGATATCCCCCGGCACCGAAAATGTGGGAGTAATGCCGTCCGTACCGCTCAACCGATCAGCAATATGGGTACCGGTCCACGCGTATGCAGCGTCCGTCGGCTCGTTCGTCACTGAACAGTCCAGCGTAAAATCAGCTGCACCCTCGTATACCTCGGAATCATTGCAGGTGATAACAGGAACCAGCACACCCCTGTCCTCCACCGTCACCGTAACTTTGCGAGTGTAGTCGTCTGCATTCGCCGCGCTCACTGTCAGCGTATACTCGTACGTCTCGTCGCTCCCTACCGTATCCGGTACGTAAAACGTCGGAGTTTCTATGTTCGTCGCGCTAAGCAGGTGCGTATCGGGCGTGCTGCCCCGAGCCGTCCATGCGTACGTGTAGTTGGAACCGACAGGCGCACCTTGCCATCCTGATTCACAACCATGGTATAGTAGCGTATCCGGGTTACCTTCGAATACGTCGGATAGGACCCAACCTTCTTTACTGCAATAGATATCCGGTTTCTCCAGCACGGTCACGATAACGTCCTCGCTGGCCTGCTCGACGCCGCCGGCCGTCATCGTCACGGTGTATTCGTAGTCCTTATTCGCACCGCCCGGCTCGTCGATATCGCCCGGCGGCGCGAACGTCGGTTGCAGAATAGTCGTACTGCTCAGGTCGTTCGTATTCGATGTACTGCCCCGAACCGCCCACGAGTACGCAGCGTCCGTCGGCTCGTTCGCCACCGAACAGTCCAACGTAATGTCCGCCGTCCCTTCATAGACCGGGTCGGGATGTGTACAGGCGAGCGAAGGCGGCGGCGGACCCGTGTCGCGCACATGCATTCTTATAAGATCTCTATCCACGTCCGGGGGATCACTGGCTATCACCCAATATCGGTACTCGGTGTCCCCGTTCACGTTTTCCGGCACATCGAAGACGGGGCTGGAGATGTCCACAGCACTGAGGCGGCTCGTGTTCGCAGTACCCCCCGCAGCCGTCCAACTCCAGGTATATGTCCTCCCCGGCTCCGCCGTGAGGCGACATTGGATTGTAAAATCGGGATCTCCTTCATCGACGTGGTAGATGGTCCCGGACCACACAGTTAAGAAATGATACTCGTTGTCCACTGTGTCGTGGGTGCAATCTACGTTCCACGATGCACCGTTCGTTGCGGCAATATCGCCAACCGCCTCGCCTCCGACGACCCTGACCGTGACCCTGCGCCTTGCCGTGCGGGGCGTCCCCGAAGCCTGCGACGTCATGCTCGCTATGTAATGGTACTCCTCGCCCGCACTGCCCGCAGGAGCCGTAAACAACGCCGACGACCTGTCCGTCGCATCCAGAAGCGACGTGCTCGCGCCCCAAAGACCCTCCCACTCCCACAATATCGACGCCCCGTCCTCGTCGTAGTCCATACGATGCGACAACGGATCCGCCCCCTCGCAATCGAGCGCGATCGTCTCGCCCTCCTCAACCGCTACCTCCAGCGGACAATACACGCTCGGACGACTGCCCGATACGTACACCTCCACCTCCCGCCACGACGAAAGACCCGTAGCGCGGGAGGTCGCCGTCAAGCGGTACCGGTAAAGAAACGTCGTCTCCCCCGAATAAAACGACTCCAGCGTCTCGTACGCCGGAGCCTCCGGAGCCACTACCGAGGGATTCGGAACATCCTCGGGCGTCAACCTCGGATTGTCCAGATAGTCCCGCGTCGTACTTCCCACAGGCTCCCACGAATACTCCAGGTGTTCCTCTCCCGAAGCGTCCCATGCATGACACTCGACCTGTCCCGTCTCGAGCTCCTCCAGAAAAACAGCCACGGGACACTCCAGACGAGGAGGCGTCCGCCAGGCAGGACCGGAAGACTCACCCGGGCGCGCTTCTCCTTCCGGACCGAATCCGAAAGGATCCGGCGTCTTCTCCCGAGGCGCGCAGCTTTCCCCGAACTCGCCGGGAACCGTAAAAGGATCGCATTCCTCCTGCACAACGGGCGCCCAGGCCGATTCCTCCGCAACGCCGCCCTTTACCGGAAAACCCTCTTCCCGGATCACCTGGCCCTGCGCCGAAGAAACGCAGAGCAGCGCCCCAACGGCAAGCACGCACGCCAGGCGCCGAAACGCGATGGCGTTGCAGAAGTTGCGATCGCCGTCAAACAGGATAACGGGGCGGGGATCGTTCATCGGATTGGCCTTACATGGCGATCGACTCTGAGATATCCAACGGTTTATTGCAATGCGCTCTTCGGGATTGTTCTCCGTTCTTTTTCCCCGGCGGCGCCTATGTCTCTTCCCGGCGCATTCCACGGAATGTTCACCGGATCGGGCACGCGGCCCGGCCCCCTCGGCGAAAATCGCAAAAACACCACCTCTTCCTCAGGCATACGATCCAGCGGCACGCGCACCCGGCTGCGCGTGTACACCAGCGTCTCCCGGCGGCCCAGCTCGCGGCCCTGCCCGTCGTACGCCACCACCTCGCCCGCAAAAGGACGATCCTGCGTCTCCACCAAAAACGTCGCGGACATGGAAACCCCATACGACAACGACAACAGCGTGGCCCGTAGCTGAGACGCGCCTTCGCCGGGTACGTACACCCCCGGAACGCGCATCGTCACGCGAGCCGTCCTCTCTCCCGTAACCTCCTCCGGCATACGGTCCGTTCGCACGTACTGACGAGGAGATGACACCACATCGAAAAACGCCGCGTAGCCCTGCTCCTCCATAGCCGCAAGCGCTCCCTCCTGCACCCCGTAACGGATAAGACCCTTCTCGCCGGGCTGCAATACCAACACGCCCGGATGGATGTCCACCACCTGGGATAAATCGCCCAGGCGTGAGTCCGATGCATCCTCAACTACCACCTCCCGGCCGTCCTCGGTCGCCTCCGTATAGCCGAATCGAGCAGACACCGACACCTCCAGCGGAATGAGCGACGGATTCGACAGCTCGAACGCGCCGTTGGGCTTCCCTTCCGTCAAAAACGCAACGTCCGGGTAGATGCTAAGACTCTGATCCTCCGTCAAGCCGGCGGGAACCTCCCGCGACGTGCTAAAGCGAACCCCTCCGGGGCCTATCGTGATCACGCGCTGCGAAGGAACGACCGTCACTTCGACCTCGACCGAGTGCGTCTCTTCGCGCTCGCCCGAACGAAGAACCACGTCCATAGCGCCCGCATACCGCCCCGAAGGCGCGCCCGTAAGGTCCAGCTCGCCTCCGAAGCGAAGAAGACGGCAGGCGCCCTCCGTAAGCGTCGCCTCCGTATACAGCCCGCCTATCGCCTGAGAAGAAAGCTGCTCGCACGACTCCGCAAAGGACCAGGAAGGAGAAAGAACGAGCGAAGACGGCTCGGCAGCGCCCTCACGCTTCAGAAGAACCGGAGCGACAACCTCTATGGAAAGGTCCATCTCCCCGTTCTCGTCGAACGATGCGTCGCCGCCCGGCGAAAGCGTCATGCGCCCCGCATGGTACGGACCCGATACGCGCGTCGATATCTGATCCGTCATCGGATCGAGCGACGCCTCGGTCTGTGACGACTGCACCCCGAAACGAAGGGGCGAGGCGCTTACCGTTACGCCAAGGGCCGTCGGATCCGAAGGCGCCCGTGAGGAAGACCCCGCTACGGGAGGCTCTTCTGCGGGAGGCGAAACAGGATCCGGGGCAGGCGTCCGTATCCTGTCGAGCACCGTTACCGTCACCTCCGCCGAACCGGACTCCGCATTCGCTGCAGAGACGGCCAGCAGGTACTCGTAGGTCTCGTCTTCTTCCACCTCTTCCGGCACATAGAACGTCGGCGAGGAAACGTCCGTAGCGCTAAGCAGCGCCGTATTTGTCGTAGAGCCTCGGGCCGTCCAGGCGTATTCGTAGGCAGAGCCCGCAGGAGCCCCCGAAGCCGAGCAATCCAGAGCGAAGTCCTCCGAGCCCTCATAGACCGAAGGCGGATCCACACATACCACGCTCAAGGCGCCCCGGTTCAGCACCGTCACGGTCACCTCTGCCGAACCGGACTCCGCATTCTCCGCCGAGACGGTCAAAAGGTACTCGTAGGTTTCGTCCTCCTCCACTTCCTCCGGCACGTAGAACATCGGGGAGGAAACGTCCGCAGCGCTGAGCAGCGCCGTATTTGTCGTAGAGCCTCTGGCCGTCCAGGCGTATTCGTAGGCAGAACCCGCAGGAGCGCCCGAAGCCGTGCAGTCGAAAGCAACGTCCTCCGATCCCTCGTACACCGAACCCGGATCCGCGCACGCGAGCGCAAGCGCACCCCGGTTAAGCACCGTAACGGTCACATCCGCCGAAGCATCTATCGCATTCTCCGCCGAGACGGTCAGCAGGTACTCGTACGTTTCGTCCTCTGCAACTTCATCCGGTACATAGAACGTCGGAGAAGGTATGTCCACGGCGCTCAATCGGGACGTGTTCGGCGTCGCGCCCTGAGCTATCCACGAGTACACGTAGGCAGAACCCGCAGGAGCCCCCGACGCCGAACAGTCGAACGCGATGTCTGCCGATCCCTCGTATACCGAACCGGGGTCCGCGCACGCGAGCGCAAGCGCACCCCGGTTAAGCACCGTAACGGTCACCTCCGCCGTTGCGGACTCCGCATTCTCCGCACTGGCCGTAAGCAGGTATTCGTACGTTTCGTCCTCTGCAACTTCATCCGGTACATAGAACGTCGGAGAAGGTATGTCCACGGCGCTCAATCGGGACGTGTTCGGCGTCGCGCCCTGAGCTATCCACGAGTACACGTAGGCAGAACCCGCAGGAGCCCCCGACGCCGAACAGTCGAACGCGATGTCTGCCGATCCCTCGTATACCGAACCGGGATCCGCGCACACGAGCGCAAGCGCCCCCTTATTCAGCACCGTCACCGAAACCTCCGCCGCAGCGGACTCCGCATTCTCCGCCGAGACGGTTAGCAGGTACTCGTAGGTCGTGGTCTCGTCCAACGCATCCGGCACGTGGAACGTCGGAGAAGGTATGTCCGCCCCGCTAAGCAGATCCGTATTTGTCGTAGAGCCTCGGGCCGTCCAGGCGTACGCATAATCGACGTTGTCCCCCGTATCCCCTGAAATCGAACAGTCCAACGCGAAGTCCTCCGAACCTTCGTACACCAGGGGAGGCGATGCGCAAACGAGCGCAATGGATCCGAGGTTAAGCACCTTCACCGTCACTTCCGCCGTTGCGGATTCCGCATTCTCCGCCGAAACCGTCAAAAGGTACTTGTACGTTTCGTCCTTCTCCACCTCCTCCGGCACGTCGAATGTCGGGGCGGGACCGTCCGCACTGGCAATAAGCAGGTCCGTGTTCGCCGTACTGCCCCGCGCCGTCCATTCGTACGCGTAGTCGGAGCCCGCAGGAGCGCCCGACGCCGAACAGTCGAACGCGAAGTCCTCAGATCCCTCGTAGACCGAACCGGGGTCCGCACACGCAAGCGCAAGAGCGCCCCGGTTCAAAACCGTCACGGTCACCTCCGCCGAAGCAGACTCCGCATTCTCCGCGCTCGCCGTAAGCAGGTACTCGTACGTTTCGTCCTCATCCACTTCCTCCGGCACGTCGAATGTCGGGGCGGGGCCATCCACGCCGCTGATTAGAAGGTCCGTGTTTGCCGTACTTCCCCGGACCGTCCAGGCGTACTCGTAGGCAGAACCTGCCGGAGCGCCCGAAACCGCGCAATCCAGAGCGAAATCCTCCGATCCCTCGTACACCGAACCCGGATCCGTGCATATAACGGCAAGCGCACCCCGGTTCAAAACCGTCACGGTCACCTCTGCCGTAGCGTCCTCCGCATTCTCCGCCGAGACGGTTAGCCTGTACTCGTACGTCTCGTCCCCTGCAACTTCCTCCGGTACATAGAACGTCGGGGAGGCGATGTCCGCAGCGCTCAATAGCGCCGTATCCGTCGTACTCCCCCGTCCCGTCCACTCGTACGTGTACTCGGAACCCGCCGGAGCACCGGACGCCGTACAATCCAGAGCGAAATCCTCCGATCCCTCGTACACAGAACCCGGATCCGCGCATATAACGGCAAGCGCACCCCGGTTCAGCACCGTCACCGTCACCTCAGCCGTAGCGTCTTCCGCATTCGCCGCACGCGCCGTCAACAGGTACTCGTAGGTCGTCGTAGCGTCTACTTCCTCCGGCACGTAGAACGTCGGAGAAGCAATGTCCGCCGCGCTAAGCAGATCCGTATTCGTCGTTGAGCCTATGGCCGTCCACTCGTACGTATAATCGACGTTGTCCCCCGTATCCCCTGAAATCGAGCAGTCCAGCGCAAAGTCCGCCGAACCCTCGTACACCAGGGGAGGCGATGCGCAAACGAGCGCAATGGATCCGAGGTTAAGCACCTTCACCGTCACCTCTGCCCTTGCGGACTCCGCATTCTCCGCCGAGACGGTCAGCGTGTATTCGTACGTCTCGTCCTCGTCCACTTCTTCCGGCACCGCGAATGTCGGGGCGGGACCGTCCGTACCGGCGACAAGCAGGTCCGTGTTCGCCGTACTGTTTCTGGCCGTCCAGGCGTATGTATACCCGGAGCCCGCGGGAGCCCCCGAAGCCGCGCAGTCGAACGCAACGTCCTCCGATCCCTCGTACACCGAACCCGGATCCGCGCATATAACGGCAAGCGCACCCCGGTTCAGCACCGTCACCGTCACCTCCGCCCTCGCATCTTCCGCGTTCTCAGCACGCGCCGTCAACAGGTACTCGTACGTCGTCGTCTCCTCCAACGCATCCGGCACGTAGAACGTCGGGGAGGCAATGTCCGCAGCGCTCAATCGGAACGTGTTCGGCGTACTGCCCCGCGCCGTCCATTCGTACGCGTAGTCGGAGCCAGCAGGAGCCCCCGAAGCCGAGCAATCCAGAGCGAAGTCCTCCGAGCCCTCATAGACCGAAGGCGGATCCACACATACCACGCTCAAGGCGCCCCGGTTCAGCACCGTCACCGTCACCTCCGCCCTCGCATCTTCCGCGTTCTCCGCACTGGCCGTAAGCAGGTACTCGTACGTCGTCGTCGCGTCCACCTCCTCCGGCACGTCGAATGTCGGGGCGGGACCGTCCGCACCGGCAATAAGCAGGTCCGTGTTCGCCGTACTGCCCCGCGCCGTCCATTCGTACGCGTAGTCGGAGCCAGCAGGAGCCCCCGAAGCCGAGCAGTCGAACGCGAAGTCTTCCGAGCCTTCGTACACCGAACCCGGATCCGCGCATATAACGGCAAGCGCACCCCGGTTCAGCACCGTCACCGTCACCTCTGCCGTAGCGTCCTCCGCATTCGCCGCCGAGACGGTCAACAGGTATTCGTAGGTCGTCGTAGCATCCACCTCCTCCGGTACCTCGAACGTCGGCTTCTCAACGGTCGTACTACTCAACCTGCTCGTGTCGCCGCCGCCCCGCGCCGTCCATTCGTACGCGTAGTCGGAGCCCGCAGGAGCGCCCGACGCCGCGCAGTCCAAAGCGAAATCCTCCGATCCCTCATACACCGGAGAAGGCGTCGCGCACGCAACGCTAAGCGCTCTCTTGTTCAGTACTTTCACGGTAACGTCTTCGGTGACATCATCAATGCCCGAAGCCGACAGTGTCACCGTGTATTCGTAGTCTGTGTCCGCATCTACATTGTCCGGCACGTCGAACGCCGGTTTCAGTATGGTCGAGCTGCTCAACCGATTGGCAATATCCGTACCTGTCCACGCGTACGTAGCGCCAGACGGCTCATCTGTCACCGAACAGTCCAGCGTAATATCGTCCGCGCCCTCGTATACCGGGTCTGGATCTATACAGGTTATGCCAGGCGTCTCCGGGGGAGACGTATCCGTGTCCCGAACCGTCACCTCAACGGTCGCCCGCCCCGCATCGGAAAAGAGCGACGTAACCGTTGCCGTGTAAACGTAGGTCGTATCCCTGTCTACATCCTCCGGCACATCGAAAGTGGGCGTGCCGGTATCGTGATCCGTGAGCCGATCGGTCGGAGACCAGGACCAGGTATAGGTATACGGAGGGACCAAACTTCCGTCGGCGCGGCAGTCGAAAGCGAAATCGGGCGTATCGGCTCCTTCCGGGACGTCGTAGGCCGTCCCGGTGCAAGTGACCGAAATGTCGCCCCACTCCCTTACTGTTATGTCCACGAAAAATTTCCCCGTCTCGCCAACATCCGAAGTAGCCGTTACGATGTATTCGTGGCGTTCGTCTCCATCGATATCCGGAACATCGAAAAAAGGATTGGGAATGTCATCGGCACTCAGCAGAGCCAGATTCGTCATACCGGTTGAAGCCGTCCACGACCAGACGTACGAGGCGTTCTCCGGCGCATCCGTAACTTCGCAAGCGAATCTCGGGTCCGGCAGTTTTTCCCATATGACTATGGTCATTCTCGCATTTGACACATTAGATGGCGTCCCGACTACCTGGCAATTGACCGCCAGCGACGGAACAGGCGTATCCGTGTCGAGCACCGTCACCGTAACGTTGGCGGTCTCATCGTCCGCATTCTCCGCCGTAGCCGTCACCGCGTACGTATACGTCGTGTCTTGCTCTACACTGCCAGGTACAGCGAACGTGGGCGTACCCGTATCGTGATCCGTAAGACGGGTATTCGGAGACCATGACCACGTATATGAAGAGCCCCTCGGAGCCCCCGAAGCCGCGCAGTCCAGGGCGAAGTCCTCCGAGCCTTCGTATACCGGAGAAGGCATCGCGCACGCAACGCTAAGCGCTCTCTTGTTCAGTACTTTCACGGTAACGTCTTCGGTGACATCATCAATGCCCGAAGCCGACAGCGTCACCGTGTATTCGTAGTCTGTGTCCGCATCTACATTGTCCGGCACGTCGAACGTCGGTTTCAGTATGGTCGAGCTGCTCAACCGATTGGCAATATCCGTACCTGTCCACGCGTACGTAGCGCCAGACGGCTCATCTGTCACCGAACAGTCCAGCGTAATGTCGGCCGCCCCCTCGTATAATTCGGCGTCATTGCAGTCGATAACAGGATCCGTGTTGAATGCGAGTATAGATACCGTAACCTCCACCGAAGCGTCATCCGCGTTCTCTGCGCTCACCGTCAGCCTGTAGTACCACGACGAGTGGTTCTCTACCTCGGGTCCGTCAAACAGCGGAATTTCTATGTTCGTCGCGTTAAGCAGGCGCGTATCCGGCGTACCGTTCCGAGCCGTCCATGCGTACGCGTAGTCTGAACCGGCAGGCGCACCCCGCCATCCGCTTTTACAAACGTGTAATGGAAAATCCGTGGCGCTCCCGTTCGCGACAAAGCCTCGGGTTGGCCCGCTACACCAGATATCGGGCTTCTCCAGCACCGTTACCGTAACCTCTTTGCTGGCCTGCTCGACGCCTCCAACCGACATCGTCACCGTGTATTCGTAGTCCTTATTCGCCTCGGCCGGCTCATCGATATCGGCCGGCACGGAAAACGTCGGTCTCAGAATAGTCGTACTGCTCAGGTCGTTCGTATTCGATGTACTGCCCCGACGCCCCCACTCGTACGTAGCGCCTGTCGGCTCATCTGTCACTGAACAGTCCAGCGTAAAACCGGCCGCACCCTCGTAGACCTCGTACGGATCGCCGGCGCAATCTACGTCGATCGCAGGCTTGTTCAGCACGGTTATCCTGACATCGTCGCTGGCAAACAGGCTGTAAGGATCAGGCCCCCCCGGCGATGTCCAGATTGCTATCGTGTACTCGTAGATCTCGTCCGCATCCACCGAATCAGGTGCATCGAAAATTGCGTCATATCCCCTATGCCTCAGCTTTGGAGTCGAAGACGCATCTTGCGGCGGAGCAACCTGCTCGCCGAGACGCGACCATCTCAGCCATACGTTCACATTAAACGGCCCATTCCCATCGCAGTCCAACAGAAGGTCCTCCGCTCCCTCGTACACACTGTAGGGGCTATCGTCACAAGTGACGCCAGCCGAAGAATCCGCATCGCCAACCGCCTCGCCTCCGACGACCCTGACCGTGACCCTTCGCCTTGCCGTGCGGGGCGTCCCCGAAGCCTGCGACGTCATGCTCGCTATGTAATGGTACTCCTCGCCCGCGCTGCCGGCAGGAGCCGTAAACAAAGGAGACGACAGGTCCGTCGCTGCGAGAGGAGCCATGCTCGTTCCCCATAGACCCTCCCACTCCCACAATATCGACGCCCCGTCCTCGTCGTAGTCCATACGATGCGACAGCGGATCGACCCCCTCGCAATCGAGCGCGATCGCCTCGCCCTCCTCAACCGATACCTCCAGCGGACAATACACGCTCGGACGACTGCCCGATACGTACACCTCCACCTCCCGCCACGACGAAAGACCCGTAGCGCGGGACGTCGCCGTCAAGCGGTACCGGTAAAGAAACGTCGTCTCCCCCGAATAAAACGACTCCAGCGTCTCGTACGACGGAGTCTCCGGAGCCACCACCGAGGGATTCGGAACATCCTCGGGCGTCAACCTCGGATTGTCCAGATAGTCCCGCGTCGTACTTCCCACAGGCTCCCACGAATATTCGAGATACTCCTCTCCCGAAGCGTCCCATGCATGACACTCGACCTGTCCCGTCTCGAGCTCCTCCAGAAAAATAGCTACAGGACACTCCAGACGAGGAGGCGTCCGCCAGACAGGTCCGGAAGGCTCGCCCGGGCGCGCTTTTCCTTCCGGACCGAACCCGAAAGGATCCGGCGTCTTCTCCCGCGGCGCGCAGCTTTCCCCGAACTCGCCGGGAACCGTAAAAGGATCGCATTCCTCCCGCACAACGGGCGCCCAGGCCGATTCCTCCGGAACGCCGCCCTTTACCGGAAAACCCTCTTCCCGGATAACCTGGCCCTGCGCCGAAGAAACGCAGAGCAGCCCCGCAACGGCAAGCACGCATGCCAGGCGCCCAGCCGAAGCGCCGGAACCATCGAAAACACCCGAATGCGAAACAACCGGCAGAGGACCGAAGCCGACGTCATCGCGCATTGCACGATCACGAACCATACATAGTCCTTAAAAAATAAGGCGCAAGACGTATTCCGGAGCCGATAGGGCACAAAAAACCCATCCCTACGGGTATACCGGAAGCATTTTCGCACCTCAAAATACGCTGCATGCCACCTTTGTGGCACTTCCGAATCAAATTTACTGTATGGGAAGATAAAAAATCAAGGGGTGTAAAATATAAACGTTAATATATAAATTGATTGTCCGTTGCAAAAAATAAGGAACCGCAATCGGCGCCGTGTTTACGCCAAACCAGCTATAGCGGTTATGGGCATAGGAACGGTAGATGGCGTTGCAGAAGTTGCAATCGCCGTCAAACAGGATAACGGGGCGGGGATCGTTCATCGGATCGGCCTTAAATGGCGATCGACTCTGAGATATCCAACAGTTTATTGCAATGCGCTCTTCGGGGTTGTTCTCCCTTCTTTTTCCCCGGCAGCGCCTATGTCTCTTCCCGGCGCATTCCACTCAACGGATGTGGGCTCGGGTACTCGACTCGATCCCCAAGGCGCAAATCGTAAAAACACCACCTCTTCCTCAGGCATACGATCCAGCGGCACGCGCACCCGGCTGCGCGTGTACACCAGCGTCTCCCGGCGGCCCAGCTCGCGGCCCTGCCCGTCGTACGCCACCACCTCGCCCGCAAAAGGACGATCCTGCGTCTCCAGCAAAAACGTCGCGGACATGGAAACCCCATACGACAACGACAACAGCCGAGCCCGTAGCTGAGACGCGCCTTCGCCGGGTACGTACACACCCGGAACGCGCATCGTCACGCGAGCCGTCCTCTCTCCCGTAACCTCCTCCGGCATACGGTCCGAACGCACGTACTGACGAGGAGATGACACCACATCGAAAAACGCCGCGTAGCCCTTCTCCGACATAGCCGCAAGCGCTCCCTCCTTCACCCCGTAACGCACCAGACCCTTCTCTCCGGGCATCAAGACCAACACGCCCGGATGTATGTCCACCACCTTCGACAAATCGCCCAGACGAGAACCATCGGGCGACTCTATCACTACTTCCCGCCCATTCTCCGTCGCCTCCGTATACCCGAATCGAGCAGACACCGACACCTCCAGCGGAATGAGCGACGGATTCGACAGCTCGAACGCGCCGTTGGGCTTCCCTTCCGTCAAAAACGCAACGTCCGGGTAGATGCTAAGACTCTGATCCTCCGTCAAGCCGGCGGGAACCTCCCGCGACGTGCTGAAGCGAACCCCTCCGGGGCCTATCGTGATCACGCGCTGCGAAGGAACGACCGTCACTTCGACCTCGACCGAGTGCGTCTCTTCGCGCTCGCCCGAACGAAGAACGATGTCCATAGCGCCCGCATACCGGCCCGAAGGCGCGTCCGTAAGGTCCAGCTCGCCTCCGAAGCGAAGAAGGCGGCAGGCGCCCTCCGTAAGCGTCGCCTCCGTATACAGCCCGCCTATCGCCTGAGAAGAAAGCTGCTCGCACGACTCCGCAAAGGACCAGGAAGGAGAAAGAACGAGCGAAGACGGCCCGGCAGCGCCCTCGCGCTTCAGAAGAACCGGAGCGATGACCTCTATGGACAGGTCCATCTCCCCGTTCTCGTCGAACGATGCGCCGCCGCCCGGCGAAAGCGTCATGCGCCCCGCATGGTACGGACCCGATACGCGCGTCGATATCTGATCCGTCAGCGGATCGAGCGACGCCTCGGTCTGTGACGACTGCACCCCGAAACGCAAGGACGATGCGCTTACCGTTACGCCAAGAGCCGACGGATCCGAAGGCGCCCGCGAGGAAGACTCCGCTACGGCAGGCAAAGGATCGGCGGGGGGCTCTTCTGCGGGAGGCGAAACAGGATCCGGGGCAGGCGTCCGTATCCGGTCGAGCACCGTTACGGTAACGTCCGCCGCAGCGTCTTTCGCATTCGCCGCAGAGACGGTCAAAAGGTACTCGTAGGTCTCGTCTTCTTCCACCTCTTCCGGTACATGGAACGTCGGAGAAGCAGTGTCCCCAGCACTCAATAGCGACGTGTCCGGCGTATCGCCCCGAGCCGTCCACGCGTACGTATACTGCGGGTCGTCGCCCGGAGCCCCGGACGCCGAGCAGTCGAAAGTAACGTCCTCCGATCCCTCGTACACCGAACCGGGGTCCGCGCACGCGAGCGCAAGCGCACCCTTGTTCAGCACCGTCACCGTCACCTCAGCCGTCGCGTCTTCTACGTTCTCCGCAGAGACGGTCAGCAGGTACTCGTAGGTCTCGTCTTCTTCCACCTCTTCCGGCACATAGAACGTCGGAGAAGCAGTGTCCCCAGCACTCAATAGCGCCGTGTCCGGCGTATCGCCCCGAGCCGCCCACGCGTACGTATACTGCGGGTTGTCGCCTGGAGCCCCCGACGCCGAGCAGTCGAACGCGATGTCTGCCGATCCCTCGTATACCGAACCGGGGTCCGCGCATATAACGGCAAGAGCGCCACTGTTCAGCACCGTCACCGTTACCTCCGCCGTCGCGTCTTCTGCGTTCTCCGCAGAGACGGTCAGCAGATACTCGTACCTCGTGGTCTCGTCCACCTCGTCCGGCACGTCGAATGTCGGGGTGGGACCGTCCGCAGCACTGAGCAGCGCCGTATCCGGCGTATCGCCCCGAGCCGTCCATGCATACGTGTACTCGGGATCGTCGCCCGGAGCCCCGGATGCCGAGCAGTCGAACGCGATGTCTTCCGATCCCTCGTACACCGGAGAAGGCATCGCGCATACCACGCGCAGCGCTCCCACATTCAACACCGTCACCGTCACATCCGCCGAAGCGTCTTCCGCATTCTCCGCCGAGACGGTCAGCAGGTATTCGTACGTCGTCGTCTCGTCCAACGCATCCGGTACGTAGAACGTCGGCGAAGCGATGTCCACCCCACTGAGCAGATCCGTATTTGTCGTCGCGCCTATGGCCGTCCAGGCGTATTCGTAGGCAGAGCCCGCAGGCGCCCCCGAAGCCGAGCAGTCCAGAGCGAAGTTCTCCGATCCCTCGTACACCGAACCCGGATTCGCGCATATAACGGCAAGCGCACCGCGGTTCAGCACCGTCACCGTAACCTCCGCCGAAGCGGACTCCGCATTCGCTGCAGAGACGGTCAGCAGGTACTCGTACGTCGTCGTCTCGTCCAACGCATCCGGTACCGCGAATGTCGGGGAGGCGATGTCCGCCCCGCTAAGCAGATCCGTATTTGTCGTAGAGCCTATGGCCGTCCAGGCGTATTCGTAGGCAGAGCCCGCAGGCGCCCCCGAAGCCGAGCAGTCCAGAGCGAAGTTCTCCGATCCCTCGTACACCGAACCGGGGTCCGCGCATATAACGGCAAGCGCACCCTTGTTCAGCACCGTCACCGTAACCTCCGCCGAACCGGACTCCGCATTCGCTGCAGAGACGGTCAGCAGGTACTCGTACGTTTCGTCCTCTGCAACTTCATCCGGTACATAGAATGTTGGCGAGGCGATGTCCGCCCCGCTAAGCAGATCCGTATTTGTCGTAGAGCCTATGGCCGTCCAGGCGTATTCGTAGGCAGAGCCCGCAGGAGCCCCCGACGCCGAGCAGTCGAACGCGATGTCTGCCGATCCCTCGTACACCGAACCCGGATCCGCGCACGCGAGCGCAAGCGCACCCCGGTTCAGCACCGTCACCGTCACCTCCGCCGTTGCGGACTCCGCATTCGCCGCGCTCGCCGTAAGCAGGTACTCGTAGGTCGTCGTAGCGTCCACTTCCTCTGGTACGTAGAACATTGGAGAAGCAATGTCCGCAGCGCTCAATCGGGACGTATTTGTCGTTGAGCCTCTGGCCGTCCAGGCGTACGCATAATCGACGTTGTCCCCCGTATCCCCTGAAATCGAGCAGTCCAAAGCGAAGTCCGCCGAACCCTCGTACACCAGGGGAGGCGATGCGCAAACGAGCGCAATGGATCCGAGGTTAAGCACCTTCACCGTCACTTCCGCCGTTGCGGACTCCGCATTCTCCGCCGAAACCGTCAAAAGGTACTCGTACGTTTCGTCCTCGTCCACCTCCTCCGGTACGTCGAATGTCGGGGTGGGACCGTCCGCACCGGCAACAAGCAGATCCGTATTCGTCGTTGAGCCTCTGGCCATCCAGGCGTATTCGTACTCGGAACCCCCGGGCGCGCCCGAAGCCGCGCAGTCCAGGGCGAAGTCCGCAGACCCCTCGTGCACCGGAGAAGGCGTCGCGCACGCAACATACAACGCCTTCTTGTTCAGCACCGTCACGGTAACGTCGGCGCTGGCGGGATCCGCATTCGCCGCCGAGACGGTCAGTGTATACTCGTACGTCTCGTCCTCGTCCACTTGCTCCGGTACGTAGAACGTCGGAGAGGCGATCTCCGTGGCGCTCAATCGGGCCGTGTTCGCCGTACTGCCCCGCGCCGTCCATTCGTACGCGTAGTCGGAGCCAGCAGGAACGCCCGAAGCCGAGCAATCCAGAGCGAAGTCCTCCGAGCCCTCATAGACCGAAGGCGGATCCACACATACCACGCTCAAGGCGCCCCGGTTAAGCACCGTAACGGTAACGTCGGCGCTGGCGGGATCCGCATTCTCCGCTGAGACGGTCAGCGTGTACTCGTATGTCTCGTCCTCTGCAACTTCATCCGGTACATAGAATGTTGGCGAGGCGATGTCCGCCCCGCTAAGCAGATCCGTATTTGTCGTTGAGCCTATGGCCGTCCAGGCGTATTCGTAGGCAGAGCCCGCAGGAGCCCCCGATGCCGAACAGTCGAACGCGATGTCTGCCGATCCCTCGTACACCGAACCGGGGGCCGCGCATATAACGGCAAGAGCGCCCCGGTTAAGCACCGTAACGGTCACCTCAGCCGAAGCAGACTCCGCATTCTCCGCGCTCGCCGTAAGCAGGTACTCGTACGTCGTCGTCTCCTCCAACGCATCCGGCACGTAGAACGTCGGGGAGGCGATGTCCGCAGCGCTAAGCAGATCCGTATTCGTCGTTGAGCCTATGGCCGTCCACTCGTACGTATAATCGACGTTGTCCCCCGTATCCCCTGAAATCGAGCAGTCCAGCGCAAAGTCCGCCGAACCCTCGTACACCAGGGGAGGCGATGCGCAAACGAGCGCAATGGATCCGAGGTTAAGCACCTTCACCGTCACTTCCGCCGTTGCGGACTCCGCATTCTCCGCCGAGACGGTCAGCGTGTATTCGTACGTCTCGTCCTCGTCCACCTCCTCCGGCACGGCAAACGTCGGAGAAGCGATGTCCGCAGCGCTCAATCGGGCCGTGTTCGCCGTACCGTTGCTGGCCGTCCACTCATATTCGTAGGTGGAACCCCCGGGAGCGCCCGAGGCCGCGCAGTCCAGGGCGAAGTCCTCCGATCCCTCGTACACCGGAGAAGGCGTCGCGCACGCAACATCCAATGTCTTCTTGTTCAGTACTTTCACCGTAACATCCTCTGTCGCGGACTCCGCATTATCGGCGCTTACCGTCAGCGTATATTCGTATGTTTCGTCGCTGTCCACCTCCTCCGGTACCTCGAACGTCGGCTTCTCAACGGTCGTACTACTCAACCTGCTCGTGTCGCCGCCGCCCTGCGCCGTCCATTCGTACGCGTAGGCGGAGCCCGCAGGAGCGCCCGACGCCGCGCAGTCCAGAGCGAAATCCTCCGATCCCTCATACACCGGAGAAGGCGTCGCGCACGCAACGCTAAGCGCTCCCTTGTTCAGTACTTTCACTGTAACGTCGGCGCTGGCGGGATCCGCATTCTCCGCCGAAACCGTCAGCAGGTATTCGTACGTTTCGTCCTCGTCCACTTCCTCCGGCACGGCAAACGTCGGAGAAGGATCGTCCGTATTGCTTAAGAGCGACAGGTCAGGAGTCGCGCCCCGAGGCTCCCAAACGTATGTATAGATAGAACCCGCAGGCGCGCCCGAGGCCGAGCAAGCAAAAGCAAAATCGGCAGCACCCTCGTATACAGAACCCGGATCCGCGCACGTAACGGTGATAACCGGCCTCTTCAACACGGTTACGGTAACATCTTCGGTAACGTCAGCAGCCCCGCTGGCCGACAGCGTCACCGTGTAGTCGTAGTCCGTGTCCGCATCTACGTTGTCCGGCGGCGTGAACGTCGGGGCGTAACCGTCCGCGCCGCTCAACCGATTCGCGACATCCGTGCCCGTCCACGAATACGCCGCGTCCGAAGGCGCGTTCGTCACCGAACAATCCAGCGTAATATCGTCCGCGCCCTCGTACACCGAGGTATCGTTACACGTAACAAAAGGACGCGGCGCATCCGTGTGCAGCACCGTCACTGTAACCTCGGCCCTGCCGTCTTCCGCATTCTCGGCGCTCGCCGTTACCGTGTACGTATACGTCGTGTTTTGCGGCACATCGTAAGGCACGTCGAATGTCGGCGTTTCCGTATCGTGATTCTCAAGACGAGTAGTTGGAGACCATGACCACGTATACTGCGGATCGTCCCCCGGAGCACCCGACGCCGAGCACTCCAGTTCAATGTCGGCCGAACCCTCGTACACGGGATCGGGATCCGCGCACGTAACAGCGATTGCAGGCCTTGGCAGCACTCTTATCGTAATATCCTGGCTCGCGTACAAGTCTAACGTTAGCGGCGCACATCCCCCAGGACATCGGCCTCTCCAAACCCCCAGAGTGTACTTGTAGGTCGTAGGGCTATTCACTGTTGCAGGCATGCGGAACGTCCTCGACCCGTATCCGGTCCCGGTCAATCCCTGCGGCCTCGGCACCCCCGGTGGCCAGCCGCTCGCGGAGATGGTATGGGGAAAGCCATCGGCGCTCCAGCGCGCCCACAACCACCGGAAGACGCCACTACCAACCGGCCTGCTCGAGAACTCACAACTCAATTCAATGTCGTCCGATCCGGCGTACCTTTCAAAATAGGTTCCGTTACAAACCATCTCGCCGGGAAGACCCGTGTCGAGCACCGTCACCGTCACCTCTTCCGTTGCCGATTCCGCGTTCTCCGCCGAGACGGTCAGCCTGTACTCGTACGTCACGTTTCTCGTAATAAAGGGCGGCGCTCTGAAGGTAGGCGAAGAAATGTCCGTCGCGCTAAGGCGCTGAATGTGCCAATTGTCCGGCGGACTCCCCCGGGCCGTCCAGACATAGTCGTAGGCGGAACCCGAAGGCGCGCCCGACGCCGAGCAGTCCAGCGTGGTATACCCCGAACCCTCGTACACCTCGTACGGATTGCCGGCGCAATCTACGTCGATCGCAGGCTTGTTCAGTACGGTTACCGTAACGTCTTCGCTGGCCTGCTCGACGCCGGCGGCCGACAGCGTCACCGTGTAATCGTAGTCCGTGTTTGCACTTACACTAACCGGCACGGCAAATGTCGGAGTGAGACTACTCGTGTCCGTCAACCGATCGGCGACGTCCGTGCCCGTCCAACTGTACGCAGCATCCGACGGCGCGTTCGTCACCGTACAGTCCAGCGTAAAACCGGCCGCACCCTCGTAGACCTCGGAATCATTGCAGGTGATGGAGGGAGGAGGCGCCGTATCCGTGTCGAGCACCGTCACCGTAACGTTGGCGGTCTCATCGTCCGCATTCTCCGCCGTAGCCGTCACCGCGTACGTATACGTCGTGTCTTGCTCTACACTGCCAGGTACAGCGAACGTGGGCGTACCCGTATCGTGATCCGTAAGACGGGTATTCGGAGACCATGACCACGTATATGAAGAGCCCCTCGGAGCCCCCGACGCCTCGCACTCCAGTTCAATGTCGGCCGATCCCTCGTACACCTCGTAGGAGCTTTCGCACATGACCGTTATATCTATGTCCCACACTATCAGATCAACCCACGCTACAGCGTCATCCGCGTTCGCGGCGCTCACGGTCAGCGTATACGAGTACCTCTCGTCCTCGTCCACCGCATCCGGTACGTCAAACGTCGGAACTTCTATGTCCGCCGCGCTGAGCAGCGCCGTATCCGGCGTACCGTTCCGAGCCGTCCATGCGTACGTGTAACCGACAGGCCCTCCTTCCCATCCGCTTGCACAAGCGCGTAGTGGATAATCCCGGCTGCCTTCAACAAGACCTAATGTTGTTAGAAAATGGCTTAACATTCCGGGTACTGACGGGCAATAGATATCCGGCTTCTCCAATACCGTTACGGTAACGTCTTCGCTGGCCTGCTCGACGCCGCCGACCGTCATCGTCACCGTGTAGTAATAGTCCTTATCCGCCTCGTCCGGCTCGTCGATATCGCCCGGCGCCGAAAATGTGGGAGTAATGCCGTCCGTACCGCTCAACCGATCGGCGACGTCCGTGCCCGTCCAGCTGTACGCAGCATCCGACGGCGCGTTCGTCACCGAACAGTCCAGCGTAATATCGTCCGCACCCTCGTACACCTCGCTATCTGCGCATGTAAGCGAAAGGGGCGCCTTTATCTGAATCTGCACCGAAGCGTCGTCCGCGTTCTCTGCGCTCACTGTCAGCATATACGAGTAATACGAGTACGTCCCGATGACGAGGTCGCTCTCTACCTCGTCCGGCACGTAAAACGTCGGAACTTCTATGTTCGCCGCGCTAAGCAGGTCGGTGTTCGCCGTGCCGAGGGAGGACAAAGCCGTCCATGCGTACGCGTAAACGGCGCCAGCGCCCGGGGCGCCTGTCCATACACCGTACGGACAAAAGCGTAATGGAAACTCCCGGGTACTTTCATGCAAGGTGAATACAATTACTACTCTTCTCGGTGCAGAACAATAGATATCCGGCTTCTCCAGCACGGTCACCATAACGTCCTCGCTGGCCTGCTCGACGCCTCCGGCGGTCATCGTCACCGTATACTCGTAGTCCTTATTCGCACCGTCCACCTCATCGATATCGCCCGGCGGCGCGAACGTCGGTTGCAGAATAGTCGTACTGCTCAGGTCGTTCGTATTCGATGTACTGCCCCGCACCGCCCACGCGTACGTAGCGCCCGTCGGCTCGTTCGCCACCGAACAGTCCAGCGTGAAATTGCCCGTGCCTTCGTACGCCTCCGCATCCGAACAGGTAATGGAGGGAGGAGGCGCCGTATCCGTGTCGAGCACCGTCACCCTAACCTCGGCAGCGCCGTCGTCTGCATTCTCCGCGCTCGCCGTTACCGTGTACGTCCAGGTCGTATTCCGGTCTACATCGTCCGGCGCGTCGAACGTGGGCGTAGCCGTATTGCGACCCGTCAGATTGTCGGTCGGAGACCATGACCACGTATAGTCCGGATCGTCCCCCGGAGCGCCGGACACCGTGCAATCCAGATCGAAATCCGCATCACCCTCGTCCACCTCGTACGGATCGCCGGCGCAATCTACGTCGATCGCAGGCTTGTTCAGCACGGTTATCCTGACATCGTCGCTGGCAAACAGGCTGTAAGGATCAGGCCCCCCCGGCGATGTCCAGATTGCTATCGTGTACTCGTAGATCTCGTCCGCATCCACCGAATCAGGTGCATCGAAAATTGCGTCATATCCCCTATGCCTCAGCTTTGGAGTCGAAGACGCATCTTGCGGCGGAGCAACCTGCTCGCCGAGACGCGACCATCTCAGCCATACGTTCACATTAAACGGCCCATTCCCATCGCAGTCCAACAAAAGGTCCTCCGCTCCCTCGTACACACTGTAGGGGCTATCGTCACAAGTGACGCCAGCCGAAGAATCCGCATCGCCAACCGCCTCGCCTCCGCTGACCCTGACCGTCACTCTTCTGCGCGCCGTGCGGGGCGTCCCCGAAGCCTGCGACGTCATGCTCGCTATGTAATGGTACTCCTCGCCCGCACTGCCGGCAGGAGCCGTAAACAGCGCAGACGACAGGTCCGTCGCATCCAGAAGCGACGTGCTCGCACCCCAAAGACCCTCCCACTCCCACAATATCGACGCCCCGTCCTCGTCGTAGTCCATACGATGCGACAACGGATCCGCCCCCTCGCAATCGAGCGAAACCGTCTCGCCCTCCTCAACCGCTACCTCCAGGGGACAATACACGCTCGGACGACTGCCCGATACGTACACCTCCACTTCCCGCCACGACGAAAGACCCGTAGCACGAGACGTCGCCGTCAAGCGGTACCGGTAAAGAAACGTCGTCTCCCCCGAATAAAACGACTCCAGCGTCTCGTACGCCGGAATCTCCGGAGCCACTACCGACGGGTTCGGCGCATCCTCGGGTATCAAACGAGGATTGTCCAGGTAGTCCCGCGTCGTACTTCCTGCAGGCTCCCACGAATATTCGAGATACTCCTCTCCCGAAGCGTCCCATGCATGACACTCGACCTGTCCCGTCTCGAGCTCCTCCAGAAAAATAGCCGCGGGACACTCCAGACGAGGAGGCGTCCGCCAGGCAGGACCGGAAGGCTCGCCCGGGCGCGCTTCTGCTTCCGGACCGAATCCGAAAGGATCCGGCGTCTTCTCCCGAGGCGCGCAGCTTTCCCCGAACTCGTCGGGAACCGTAAAAGGATCGCACTCCCGCACAACGGGCGCCTTCGCCGATTCCTCCGCAACGCCGCCCTTTACCGGAAAACCCTCTTCCCGGATAACCTGACCCTGCGCCGAAGAAACGCAGAGCAGCCCCGCAACGGCAAGCACGCACGCCAGGCGCCGAAACGCGATGGCGTTGCAGAAACTGCGATCGCCGTCAAACAGGATAACGGGGCGGGGATCGTTCATCGGATCGGCCTTACATGGCGATCGACTCTGAGATATCCAACGGTTCATTGCAATGCGCTCTTCGGGATTGTTCTCCGTTCTTTGTCCCCGGCGGCGCCTATGTCTCTTCCCGGCGCATTCCACGGAATGTTCACCGGATCGGGCACGCGGCCCGGCCCCCAAGGCGCAAATCGTAAAAACACCACCTCTTCCTCAGGCATGCGGTCCAGAGGCACGCGCACCCGGCTGCGCGTGTACACCAGCGTCTCCCGGCGGCCCAGCTCGCGGCCCTGCCCGTCGTACGCCACCACCTCGCCCGCAAAAGGACGATCCTGCGTCTCCAGCAAAAACGTCGCGGACATGGAAACCCCATACGACAACGACAACAGCGTCGCGCGTAGCTGAGACGCCCCTTCCCCGGGTACGTACACCCCCGGAACGCGCATCGTCACGCGAGCCGTCCTCTCTCCCGTAACCTCCTCAGGCATACGGTCCGAACGCACGTACTGACGAGGAGATGACACCACATCGAAAAACGCCGCATAGCCCTTCTCCGCCATAGCCGCAAGCGCTCCCTCCTGCACCCCGTAACGGACAAGGCCCTTCTCACCAGGCTGCAATACCACAACCGCCGGATGTATGTCCACCACCTGGGACAAATCGCCCAGGCGTGAGTCCGAAGCATCCTCTACCACCACCTCCCGGCCGTCCCTTGTCGCCTCCGTATACCCGAAACGCGCCGACACCGATACCTCCAATGGCACCAGCGACGGGTTCGACAACTCGAACACGCCGTGAGGCTTCCCTTCCGTCAAAAACGCAACGTCGGGGTAGATGCTCAGGTTCTGCTCCTCCGTCAAGCCCGCAGCAAGCTCCCGCGACGTGCTGAAGCGAACCCCTCCGGGACCTATCGTGATCACGCGCTGCGAAGGAACGACCGTCACTTCGACCTCGACCGAGTGCGTCTCTTCGCTCTCGCCCGAACGAAGAACGATGTCCATACTCCCCGCATACCGCCCCGAAGGCGCGCCCGTAAGGTCCAGTTCGCCTCCGAAGCGAAGAAGGCGGCAGGCGCCCTCCGCAAGCGTCGCCTCCGTATACAGGCTGCCTATCGCCTGAGAAGAAAGCTGCTCGCACGACTCCGCAAAGGACCAGGAAGGAGAAAGAACGAGCGAAGACGGCTCGGCAGCGCCCTCACGCTTCAGAAGAACCGGAGAGACAACCTCTATGGACAGGTCCATCTCCCCGTTCTCGTCGAACGATGCGCCGCCGCCCGGCGAAAGCGTCATACGGCCTGCATGGTACGGACCCGATACGCGCGTCGATATCTGATCCGTCATCGGATCGAGCGACGCCCGCGTCTGCGCCGACTGCACCCCGAAACGCAAGGACGATGCGCTTACCGTTACGCCAAGGGCCGTCGGATCCGAAGGCGCCCGTGAGGAAGACCCCGCTACGGGAGGCTCTTCTGCGGGAGGCGAAACAGGATCCGGGGCAGGCGTCCGTATCCTGTCGAGCACCGTTACGGTTACCTCTGCCGCAGCGTCTTCCGCATTCGCCGCCGATACCGTCAGCGTGTACTCGTACGTCTCGTCTTCTTCCACCTCTTCCGGCACATAGAACGTCGGAGAAGGTATGTCCACAGCGCTGAGCAGCGACGTATCCGGCGTATCGCCCCGAGCCGTCCAGGCGTACGTATACTGCGGGTCGTCGCCCGGAGCCCCGGACGCCGAGCAGTCGAACGCAATGTCCGCAGAGCCCTCGTACACCGGAGAAGGCGTCGCGCACGCAATGCTAAGCGCCCCCTTGTTCAGCACCGTCACCGAAACCTCTGCCGCAGCGTCTTCCGCGTTGTCGGCGCTCGCCGTAAGCAGGTATTCGTAGGTCTCGTCCTCGTCCACTTCGTCCGGTACCGCGAACGTCGGAGTAGGGCCGTCTGTGCCACTGATTAGTAGATCCGTGTTTGCCGTGCTGCCCCGAGCCGTCCAGGCGTACGTATACTGCGGATCATCGCCCGGAGCCCCGGACGCCGAGCAGTCGAACGCGATGTCTGCCGATCCCTCGTATACCGAACCGGGGTCCGCGCACACGAGCGCAAGCGCCTCCTTGTTCAGCACCGTTACGGTAACGTCCTCTGTCACAAACTCCGCATTGTCGGCGCTTACCGTCAGCGTGTATTCGTAGGTCTCGTCCTCGTCTACCTCATCCGGTACGTAGAACATCGGGGAGGAAACGTCCACAGCGCTGAGCAGCGACGTATCCGGCGTATCGCCCCGAGCCGTCCAGGCGTACGTATACTGCGGATCATCGCCCGGAGCCCCGGACGCCGAGCAGTCGAACGCGAAGTCCGCAGAGCCCTCGTACACCGGAGAAGGCGTCGCGCACGCAATGCTAAGCGCCCCCTTGTTCAGCACCGTCACCGAAACCTCTGCCGCAGCGTCTTCCGCGTTGTCGGCGCTCGCCGTAAGCAGGTATTCGTAGGTCTCGTCCTCGTCCACTTCGTCCGGTACCGCGAACGTCGGGGACGCAATGTCCGCAGCGCTGAGCAGAGCCGTATCCGGCGTATCGCCCCGAGCCGTCCAGGCGTACGTATACTGCGGATCATCGCCCGGAGCCCCGGACGCCGAGCAGTCGAACGCAATGTCTGCCGAGCCTTCGTATACAGAACCGGGATCCGCGCACACGAGCGCAAGCGCCTCCTTGTTCAGCACCGTTACGGTAACGTCCTCTGTCACAAACTCCGCATTGTCGGCGCTTACCGTCAGCGTGTATTCGTACGTCTCGTCCTCGTCTACCTCATCCGGTACGTAGAACATCGGGGAGGAAACGTCCACAGCGCTGAGCAGCGACGTATCCGGCGTATCCCCCCGAGCCGTCCAGGCGTACGTATACTGCGGGTCGTCGCCCGGAGCCCCGGACACCGAGCAGTCGAACGTGATATCTTCCGATCCCTCGTACACCAAGGGAGGCGATGCGCAAACGAGCGCAATGGATCCGAGGTTAAGCACCTTCACCGAAACCTCTGCCGCAGCGTCTTCCGCGTTGTCGGCGCTCGCCGTAAGCAGGTATTCGTAGGTCTCGTCCTCGTCCACTTCGTCCGGTACCGCGAACGTCGGGGACGCAATGTCCGCAGCGCTGAGCAGAGCCGTATCCGGCGTATCGCCCCGAGCCGTCCAGGCGTACGTATACTGCGGATCATCGCCCGGAGCCCCGGATGCCGAGCAGTCGAACGCAATGTCTGCCGAGCCTTCGTATACAGAACCGGGGTCCGCGCACACGAGCGCAAGCGCCTCCTTGTTCAGCACCGTTACGGTAACGTCCTCTGTCACAGACTCCGCATTGTCGGCGCTTACCGTCAGCGTGTATTCGTACGTCTCGTCCTCGTCTACCTCATCCGGTACGTAGAACATCGGGGAGGAAACGTCCACAGCGCTGAGCAGCGACGTATCCGGCGTATCCCCCCGAGCCGTCCAGGCGTACGTATACTGCGGGTCGTCGCCCGGAGCCCCGGACGCCGAGCAGTCGAACGCAATGTCCGCAGAGCCCTCGTACACCGGAGAAGGCGTCGCGCACGCAATGCTAAGCGCCCCCTTGTTCAGCACCGTCACCGAAACCTCTGCCGCAGCGTCTTCCGCGTTGTCGGCGCTCGCCGTAAGCAGGTATTCGTAGGTCTCGTCCTCGTCCACTTCGTCCGGTACCGCGAACGTCGGGGACGCAATGTCCGCAGCGCTGAGCAGAGCCGTATCCGGCGTATCGCCCCGAGCCGTCCAGGCGTACGTATACTGCGGATCATCGCCCGGAGCCCCGGATGCCGAGCAGTCGAACGCAATGTCTGCCGAGCCTTCGTATACAGAACCGGGGTCCGCGCACACGAGCGCAAGCGCCTCCTTGTTCAGCACCGTTACGGTAACGTCCTCTGTCACAGACTCCGCATTGTCGGCGCTTACCGTCAGCGTGTATTCGTACGTCTCGTCCTCGTCTACCTCATCCGGTACGTAGAACATCGGGGAGGAAACGTCCACAGCGCTGAGCAGCGACGTATCCGGCGTATCGCCCCGAGCCGTCCAGGCGTACGTATACTGCGGATCATCGCCCGGAGCCCCGGATGCCGAGCAGTCGAACGCAATGTCCGCAGAGCCCTCGTACACCGGAGAAGGCGTCGCGCACGCAATGCTAAGCGCCCCCTTGTTCAGCACCGTCACCGAAACCTCTGCCGCAGCGTCTTCCGCATTCTCAGTACGCGCCGTCAACAGGTACTCGTACGTTGTGGTCTCGTCCAACGCATCCGGCACATAGAACGTCGGAGAAGATATGTCCACGGCGCTCAATCGGGACGTGTTCGGCGTCGCGCCTATGGCTGCCCACTCGTACGCATAATCGACGTCCCCCGTATCCCCTGAGACCGAGCAGTCCAAAGCGAAGTCTTCCGAACCCTCGTACACCAAGGGAGGCGATGCGCAAACGAGCGCAATGGATCCGAGGTTAAGCACCTTCACCGTCACTTCCGCCGTCGCGGACTCCGCATTATCCGCCGAGACCGTCAACAGGTACTCGTACGTTTCGTCCTCGTCCACTTCCTCCGGCACGTCGAATGTCGGGGCGGGGCCATCCACGCCGCTGATTAGAAGGTCCGTGTTTGCCGTACTTCCCCGGGCTGTCCAGACGTATGTATACCCGGGAGCGCCCGAAGCCGTGCAGTCCAGGGCGAAATCCGCAGACCCCTCGTACACCGGAGAAGGCGTCGCGCACGCAACGTCCAATGTCTTCTTGTTCAGCACCTGCACGGTAACGTCGGCGCTGCCGGGATCCGCATTCTCCGCCGAGACCGTCAACAGGTACTCGTACGTTTCGTCCTCGTCCACTTCCTCCGGCACGTCGAATGTCGGGGTGGGGCCATCCACGCCGCTGATTAGAAGGTCCGTGTTTGCCGTACTTCCCCGGGCTGTCCAGACGTATGTATACCCGGGAGCGCCCGAAGCCGTGCAGTCCAGGGCGAAATCCGCAGATCCCTCGTACACCGGAGAAGGCGTCGCGCACGCAACGTCCAATGTCTTCTTGTTCAGCACCGTCACGGTAACGTCGGCGCTGCCGGGATCCGCATTCTCCGCCGAAACGGTTAGCCTGTACTCGTACGTCTCGTCCCCTGCAACTTCATCCGGTACATAGAACGTCGGCTTCCCAACGGTCGTACTACTCAACCTGCTCGTGTCGCCGCCGCCCCGGGCTGTCCATGCGTACACATCATAGGGGAAACCCGAAGGGGCGCCCGAAGCCGCGCAGTCCAGGGCGAAATCCTCCGATCCCTCGTACACCGGAGAAGGCGTCGCGCACGCAACGTCCAATGCCTTCTTGTTCAGCACCGTCACGGTAACGTCCGCCGAACCGGACTCCGCATTCTCCGCCGAGACGGTCAGCGTGTACTCGTACGTTTCGTCCTTCTCCACTTCCTCCGGCACGGCAAACGTCGTAGAAGCAATGTCCGTTGCACTGAGCAGTGCCGTATCCGGCGTATCGCCCCCAGCCCTCCATTCATACACGTAAGCGGAACCCGCAGGCGCGCCTGACGCCGCGCAATCGAACGTGATATCTTCCGACCCCTCATACACCGAACCCGGATCCGCGCACGTAACGGTGATAACCGGCCTCTTCAACACGGTTACGGTAACATCTTCGGTAACGTCAGCAGCCCCGCCGGCCGACAGCGTCACCGTGTAGTCGTAGTCCGTGTCCGCATCTACGTTGTCCGGCGGCGTGAACGTCGGGGCGTAACCGTCCGTGCCGCTCAACCGATTCGCGACATCCGTGCCCGCCCACGAATACGCCGCGTCCGAAGGCGCGTTCGTCACCGAACAATCCAGCGTAATATCGGCCGCACCCTCGTATACCGCGGTATCGTTACACGTAACGACAGGACGCGGCGCATCCGTGTGCAGCACCGTCACTGTAACCTCGGCCCTGCCGTCTTCCGCATTCTCGGCGCTCGCCGTTACCGTATAGGCATACGTCGTGTCTTGCGGTACATCGTAAGGCACGTCGAATGTCGGCGTTGCCGTATCGTGATCCGTAAGACGATCGGTCGGAGACCATAACCACGTATACGAAGAGCCGCTCGGAGCGCCCGACGCCTCGCACTCCAGTTCAATGTCGGCCGAGCCCTCGTACACGGGATCGGGATCCGCGCACGTAACAGCGATTGCAGGCCTTGGCAGTACTCTTATCGTAATATCCTGGCTCGCGTACAAGTCTACCGTTAGCGGCGCACATCCCCCCGGACACCGGCCTCTCCAAACCCCTATCGTGTACTTGTAGGTCGTAGCGCTATTCACTGTTGCAGGCATGCGGAACGTCCCCGACGCCAAACCGGTAACGGTCAATCCCTGCGGCCTCGGCCACCCCGTCGGGTAGCCCCCGCCGCTGGAGATGGTATAGGGAAGGCCATCGGCGCTCCAGGCCGCCCACAACCACCGGAAGACGCCAACCGGCCTGCTCGATCTGCAACTCAATTCAATGTCGTCCGATCCGGCGTACCTTTCAAAATAGGTTCCGTTACAAACCATCTCGCCGGGAAGACCCCTGTCGAGCACCGTCACCGTCACATCTTCCCTTGCCGGTTCCGCGTTCTCCGCCGAGACGGTCAGCCTGTACTCGTACGTCACGTCTCTCGTAATAAAGGGCGGCGCTCTGAAGGTAGGCGAAGAAATGTCCGTCGCGCTAAGGCGCCGAATGTGCAATTCGTTCGGCGGACCCTCCCGCGCCGTCCAGACATAGTCGTAGTCGGAACCCGAAGGCGCGCCCGACGCCGAGCAGTCCAGCGTGGTATACCCCGAACCCTCGTACACCTCGTACGGATTGCCGGCGCAATCTACGTCGATCGCAGGCTTGTTCAGCACGGTTACCGTAACGTCTTCGCTGGCCTGCTCGACGCCGCCGGCCGACAGCGTCACCGTGTATTCGTAGTCCGTGTTTGCACTTACACTAACCGGCACGGCAAATGTGGGGGTAATGCCGTCCGTACCGCTCAACCGATTACCAATATCCGTGCCTGTCCACGAGTACGTAGCGCCCGTCGGCTCGTTCGCCACCGAACAGTCCAGCGTGAAATTGCCCGTGCCTTCGTACGCCTCCGCATCCGAACAGGTAATGGAGGGAGGAGGCGCCGTATCCGTGTCGAGCACCGTCACCCTAACCTCGGCAGCGCCGTCGTCTGCATTCTCCGCGCTCGCCGTTACCGTGTACGTATAGGTAGTTTCCTGATCTACATTATCAGGCACAGCGAACGTGGGCGTAGCCGTATTGTGACCCGTCAGATTGTCGGTCGGAGACCATGACCACGTATAGTCCGGATCGCCCCCCGGCGCACCCGACGCAGAGCAGTCAAACTCAATATCGTCCGCGCCCTCGTCCACATCATCAGTATCCTCGCACGTGACCGTGATCGCAGGCTTGTTCAACACCGTTACCGTGAAATCGGCGCTGGCGCGCAGGGTGTACTCAGGAGTGCCATCGTACCGCGGAGTATACAATGCTACCGTGTATGCATACATCTCGTCCTGATTCACCAAATCAGGTACGTCGAAGGTTATTCTGTAATGCGAAGAAGGAGCGTCGATATTGTATGGATCCTTCAATCCGGGCGTGGGCGCTCCCGAAGCAGGTGGGGGAATCTGCTCGCCGAGACGCGACCATCTTACCCAATTGGTGCGTGCCGGCTGATCATGAATCGAGCAATTAATTCCAAGATCGCTTGCTCCCTCGTACACCTCGTAGGGACTATCCGAACAAGTGATGCCGGGATCAAGCATATACCCCGAAACTTCTTCTTCGCCGACGACCCTGACCGTGACCCTGCGCCTTGCCGTGCGGGGCACGCCCGAAGCCTGCGACGTCATGCTCGCTATGTAATGGTACTCCTCGCCCGCACTGCCGGCAGGAGCCGTAAACAAAGGCGACGACAGGTCCGTCGCTGCGAGAGGAGCCATGCTCGTTCCCCATAGACCCTCCCACTCCCACAATATCGACGCCCCGTCCTCGTCGTAGTCCATACGATGCGACAGCGGATCCGCCCCCTCGCAATCGAGCGCGATCGTCTCGCCCTCCTCAACCGATACCTCCAGCGGACAATACACGCTCGGACGACTGCCCGATACGTACACCTCCACTTCCCGCCACGACGAAAGACCCGTAGCGCGGGACGTCGCCGTCAAACGGTACCGGTAAAGAAACGTCGTCTCCCCCGAATAAAACGACTCCAGCGTCTCGTACGCCGGAGCCTCCGGAGCCACTACCGAGGGATTCGGAACATCCTCGGGCATCAATCGGGGATTGTCCAGATAGTCCCGCGTCGTACTTCCCACAGGCTCCCACGAATACTCCAGATGTTCCTCTCCCGAAGCGTCCCATGCATGACACTCGACCTGTCCTGTCTCGAGCTCCTCCAGAAAAATAGCCACAGGACACTCCAGACGAGGAGGCGTCCGCCAGGCAGGACCGGAAGGCTCGCCCGGGCGCGCTTCTCCTTCCGGACCGAACCCGAAAGGATCCGGCGTCTTCTCCCGAGGCGCGCAGCTTTCCCCGAACTCGCCGGGAACCGTAAAAGGATCGCATTCCTCCCGCACAACGGGCGCCCAGGCCGATTCCTCCGGAACGCCGCCCTTTACCGGAAAACCCTCTTCCCGGATAACCTGGCCCTGCGCCGAAGAAACGCAGAGCAGCCCCGCAACGGCAAACACGCATGCCAGGCGCCCAGCCGAAGCGCCGGAACCATCGAAAACACCCGAATGCGAAACAACCGGCAGAGGACCGAAGCCGACATCATCGCGCATTGCACGATCGCGAACCATACATAGTCCTTAAAAAATAAGGCGCAAGACGTATTCCGGAGCCGATAGGGCACAAAAAACCCATCCCTACGGGTATACCGGAAGCATTTTCGCACCTCAAAATACGCTGCATGCCACCTTTGTGGCATTTCCGAATCAAATTTACTGGACAGGAAGATAAAAAATCAAGGGTCTCAAAATATAATAATTAATATATCAGTCTATTATTTATTATAAAGAATAAACCATGCTCGTTACGGATCGCGGGCCAGCTGGAATCCCGTGAATTGCAGGTGGCTTCCGGCGGAAAGAAATTACGATAGAGGACGTATGTGCGTCCTCCATGTGGCGCACGAGCCGCCGCGCAGCACGAACTGGTTGCACATGAACTTGCCGTTGTACTCGCCGAGCGCTCCTAAAGGCAGTTCGAGGTTAGCGAACGTTATGCAAGCCGATAAATACGCTCGACCGCCTGCAAAAAAAATCTCGAACCCTGGAATGACGAACGGGTACAGGGAGTCCAATTCCCGCAAGCCGCCGAAAACCCGGAAACGATGCGGCTTCGTCCCACAAGTCCATTCACCATCATACGGGGTATCCTATAATGAAACGCTTTCTTCACATCCTGACAGGTATAGCGACTATGGCTGCCTGTCTCCTGCTCGTCCCCCCTGTGCTTGCCCAGGACAACGCCGCCGAGGAGAAAAAAGAGAGAGAAGACGCCTCGCAGGACCGTATGGAGCGGATGATCGAGTGGCTCGACCTGACGGATGAGCAGGCCGCCTCCATGCAAGCCATCCTTGCAGAACACAGACAATCCCTCGAGGAACTCGGAGAACGTCGGCGTGCTATGCAGGACGAACTGAAGACTTCCCTCGGAGAAGTATTGACCGAAGAGCAAATGGAAAAACTGGACAAGCGCATGTCCGGGGACAAGAACAGGCGGGGAAAGACCATGAAAGGCAAACGTGGCGGAGATCGGAATCAAGGTAAGCGGATGCACGGCGAACACGGAGAGAACGGCGAACACGGAGGTGACGGCGAAGACGGAGACGACGGCGAACACGGAGAGAAAGAACAGCGATAACTACTCGGCAGAACCCGGAAGCGCCGGAGCGGTACGAATGGTTTGGCAACCTGTTTGTACCGCCCGGCGTTTTTTATGCATATGCCATACCCGCAACACGCCATGCACGTGCTCTTTACTCCTAAACAAACACTCGCCCTCGCTGCACTGGCCGCTACGCTACTCACAGGATGCGGAGGCGCCGCCCCTCTAACGAGTTCCGCACCCGGCGAGCCGATCGTCGTGGACGCCCAACTGAATGAATGGGGCGGCAAACTGAAAACACTCAGTAGCAAAGACGGCCTGCTGGTCGGCATGCAGAACGACGACGATCATCTGTACCTTTCGCTCAGTACAAGAAATGTGGCGAGCATTGGGAGTATCATGCGCGCAGGGTTGATTATCTGGGTTGATCCTGCTGGCGGCAAGGAAAAAACATTCGGCATTCGTTTTCCGCTTGGTCTGTCCATGGATGAAACCGGCGATCGCCGCCTCAGCGAAGGGGCGGCAGCCGACCGTGTTCGCATTGAGCGCTCAACCCAGGAGGTGGAAATCATCGGAGCGGACGGGCAAGCAATTCGCAGACACAAGGACTCCATTCCAGGTATTGCCGCAGAGGTCGAAGCAGACCAGGGCGTACTGACCTACGAAATTCAGGTGCCCCTTGCACACACCGACGGGGTGTTGTATGCTATCGGGACAAAACCGGGTCAGGAGATAGGTATCGGCATTGCCACCCCGGACGAGTTCGTCGTCAATGCAGTGCAGCAACCTGGTTTCGGGGGGTTGCCGGGTGGACGCATGGCCAGTGCAGAAGGACGGGGATACCGGGGAGTTCCTCAAGGGGCCCTCGGTATCAGCACACTCAAGGAATGGATGCTTGTAACGCTGGCCGAATAACGCATTATGCATCGACTTTCGGGGCGCCTGCCTGCACGCATGACAACACACATCCTCTTGACGCCCCGCAGGTCCCCTCGCCTATCGCGCATAATATCATACGTAGTACTCGGCATAGTCTTTCTGGCGCCCCGCCCGGCGTTCTCGCAGCAGCTCCCTGACGTTATCGCCGATGTCGGGGCGGAATATGCCGAATTGTACCTCCAGCCCGTTGTGAACGCCTTCGGAGCGGATATCAACGGCGGACTGATCCACACTGCCAAAGTGGGTGGCGGAGCCCTTCCCTTCGACTTGTTCCTTGGCATCAAGGTCATGGGCGCTCTGATCCCCGATATCGACAGGGCCCTCAATATCGCATACGAAACCCCTTACGTCTTTCATGCCCCCGACGGCAACCGGTACGACCTGCCCGTAACCTTCCAGATAAACGACGGGCCCACCGTATTCGGCGATACATCGCCGGGAATCGTCACAGGAAATATTCGACAAACGGTGCATCCGGGTGCGGACGGGCTGGACAACACCCCCGACGACATCGTCATCGACAGTACACTTTCATTCAATGTGCTGCCGGGTCTGTACGACGGATCGATTGCTCCCCTCGCTGTGCCGCAACTCGGCATCGGCTCACTGGCGGGTACGGACCTCATCGTTCGCTACCTTCCCCGTGTCCGCCATGAAAACTATGGGCACCTCGAATTTGTCGGCATAGGACTTCGCCACAGTGTTGACCGCTATATACCGGGCCTGTCTTTTCGGATCGCCGGTCACTTCATGATGCAACGCCTCCTGATCACGAACACGGCCAGTGAAGAAATCCTCACGGCCTCCTCGCTGGCTGCCGGTCTTGCAATCAGCAAAACATTCGTCTTACTGACCCTCTACGCGGGGATACAAACTGAGGAGACAACCGTGAACGTGGATTACACATTTGGAGAAGAGTTATCGGAGATCGAAGGTGAGAATATCTCCTTCGAACTGACGGGAGATACGACCCTTCGGGGGATGGCAGGCGCTTCGCTAAAACTCGGCCCATTCCTCGTGAACGTGGAAGCAAGCCAAGGTAACAACAGAACCGTGCTCGCCGCTGGCGTAGGTCTCGCGCTGTAACGCTACGCCTCCCCGATATCCGGAACCGGGGAACCGTGGCGCAGGGTCAAAGGAGGGGATGGCATACAGACGGACAACCAACTTCCCGGCACGGTAGCATATACAGTTGCTCGCCTATGCACACCATCAACATACCGGGCCGAAAATGCGGGGACGGACCGCAGCGTCCTGCTTACAGGCCTGCGGCGCTGCAGGCAGCAGTAATTCTGTTTGATATACTCTTCGTGGTCATAGGGAAAATACGCTCTTCGGAATCGTCAATATTTCCCTTTCGCGCCTGAAGCGAACGTATCGCCTTCAATGCCCTGACCGTATCCCTGGTCAGGTATCCAGTGTACCCGATTTCGTTAGCCTTTTTGAAAGCCACAGTCAACGCAGCGCTTCCGTCAAACCGCCATCCGACACAACCCCACGTGATACGAATAGCCTCCTCTCTGCACAAGGTGCAATCACGCATAACGGACAGAAGAGCAATATCCACCTTGCCACGCTTGAGCGCATATTCTTTCGTTTCTGTCCGCCCGGTCTTTCCAACACGGGGAACACACGCCGTCGCCTTGATCACAGCGAATTCCTTCTTGGTCAACAAGTTGATTCGATTTATCGGTCGCCTTCTTTCCCGCACCTTGTACGTCAGATCGCGCATGGCATTCTGCACATCTTCGTTCTCCGTCGGGTCTTCGCAAACCCTGTACACACCAGCAGCACGTGCTACTCGCCTTCCTTCAACGTGCGCTGCCTTGATAGCCGAATAGTCTACCCGGATTGCACTTGCCGACTTACCGGCAAAGGCGCGGTATCTAAGATATCTTGTCACCATATCCGCACTGGCGGGAAGCGCCGGAACACCCTGCTCCTTACAAAAACGTACAAACCCCCTCCAGGCGCTCGCGTACGTTTTGAGGGTGCTTGAGGACTTTCCAGCATCCGCAGTAAAGAAAAAAGGTGGTAACTCTTGTAGCGCCAGAAAAAACATTAAGTACGGACTTCAGGTGGAAATCGAAGACGTGTTACGACCGGATCTACAGAACCGCTTTCGTTTCCCCTTGCAAAGGGGGGCAACGAAAAGGAATTCGGCCGAAGAAGCTCTTACTTCAGCAAAATCCCCAGTGATAGCCGGCTCACAGACTCGAAGAAATCTCCAAAGACCGAATAGGCGTAATCCACGCGGATCCCGTATCCTCTGGCTTCAACATGTACGCCCAACCCGGCAGACAGACTTTCCTCGTCGTAGTTGAACTTGTAGCCACCGCGCAAGAAGAACCGCTTCATGAACCCGTACTCAAGACCCACATGCAGGCGCTCCGAGTAATCGCGCGGATGTACCCAATCCACTGCAAGTGTTAACTGGCTATTGTCCGGGCCTGGCGCGGCATCAAGCAAATGAAACAGGTCCATGGCCAACCCGAAATCCAGCGTGAGAGGTAGCTCGAAGCGCTGATCGAAGTAATCGCTCTGATTCGAGAAATTTCGCAGCGACGCTCCGAAACGCAGGTCGTGAAACCCCGGATAGTAAAGCGTGCCGAAATCGAACACGACATTGTTGACCGCGTTGTCTCTGTTCTCAATGGCTCCAGTGAACGCGTCGATAATATCGACGGAACCAAGATCCTGCCGGGCGAGCCGGACATTGCCACCTACATAGAACTGCGCTGTGATCGAACGGGCATAGGAAAGGCCGATGGCGTATTCGCTGACTGAAAAATCTCCAAGCGAAATAAACCCCTGATCTCGCAAAGAGGGATCGTCTCCCGCCTGCCAGGGCCGGGTTCCTTTCAACGTACCGTAGTCCATTGAAACAAGGTTGACGCCAATAACACCAACATTGCCAACCCGATAGGCAGCTGTCATGCTATAGAGCGTAATGTCCGCAATCCAGTTGGTGTAGCCTCCTGTGACGTCCCCGCCTTCAAGCATACCAAGTCCGGCAGGATTTGAAAATACCGAGGTGGCCTTGCCGGTCGTGGCAACGTAGGCGCCGCCAAGAGCCGCCACGTCCGCCGAGGGGGCGATTTGCAGAAAGCCCATTCCAGACTGTGCGTATTTCGTGGCCTGTGCCGATGCTGGAGCCACGCTCGCCAGACAAAGTAGAACCGCACCGAATGCGATCGTCACTATGTTTTTCATGCTTTGCTCCTCGCCTATTTTATGACCACGAATTTGCCGATAGCCTGATTTCCGGTGGCGCCTCCTCCGGGGACACTGAGTTCCTCTACGACGTAGATGTAAACTCCGCTGACAATCTGCGTCGTACTGAACGTTTCCTGTCGTTCCCAATCGGCGTCGCCCGTATTCGACACATGCTCAATGGTCTGCACACGGTCGCCGGTCACGGTGTATATGTGAATGTTGGCGTACGCGGGCAAATTGAGGAATGTCAGGCGGCGGGCCTCCTCGTAATTGTAGGCTCCCTGAGCATGGTACGGATTCGGTACCACCACCACATTTGCCTGCCAATTGGCGTCGGGCGAACGGGTGGGTGTAAGCGCCTCAAGGAACTTGTCGCTTGTAGTACCCGTGCGGTTCAGGAAACGGCTACTTTCGATGCCATCGGCATTTACGGCCACGACATAGTAGTAATAATCCTCTCCCCGAGTAACACGGGTATCCACGTACTCCCGGGTGCCGGCAGGCAACTCCTCGTGAAGCAGGAACGTGGTATCCGTTGGCGCTTCCAGGGCTGCGGGTCGTATCAATTCACGATAGATCCGGTAGCCTGTAATAACCCCTGCCCGGTTATCTTCCGCTGCCTCATTCCCCCAATCGAGGCGAACCTGATCGTTCCCGGAAGAACCTGTCAGGGCGGGGGTAGCCGGAGCGAGGGGTATATCAAATGAACCCTGCCCGTACTTCACATTACCGCTTCGCCATGTGTGAACGGCTTTGGCAGCATTCATGAAAAGCAAAGGACGCCCGAGGTCAAGCACCTCGTTCTTCGTCGACTTGTCGAGCGTCCCCCCTTGGGAGACAATGGTCTGTCCACCGACATAGGCCTGGATAGCATCCATCTCATCCGGATTCAGGTAATCGGCATCGTAGTTTGGAAGGGTGTACGGCAACGGCGCCAGAGGAAACTGCTGCGGATTGCCGTTGGCGTAGGCTGCACCGGCGTCAATAGCCCACCGGTAGGGAATGACGCCGCCCACGTAGGCCGTAACGATACGTATATCGTCACCTGGATTCAGGGTGTACGGCCCGAAACTGAACAACGAGGTTTTTTCCTGCTCGGTCAGCGGATCGAATTGCGTGGTGTTATTGATGTCCACACTCGGATCTCCAGTGGAGCCAAGGCCGCGATTAAGAATACGGTAAGGCCCTTCCGATACAATGGCGCCAGTATGATCTACGGTAGTGCTATAGGCCCCGGGATTGGCGGAATCCCATCCCTTCGACAAATAATTGTAGATATCCTCGTGCCCGGCGACATTGAGATCCGGCGCCAACTCGCGCTGCGACCAACCTGCCTTGACCGGCTGTACTGGATTGTCCGTCTCATCGGCAGGCGAAGTATCGGCATGCAGCACTACATGACCAAAAAACTGCGACTCCTGAAAATGTCCCCATTGGCCATGTGGTTTACCTCTGGTATCCACCGCTGTATTGCTGGTCTGGTCACCGTCCCAGGAATACCACAGCCGCAGAGAATCGGCATCCTGATCGCCCGCGACAAAACCGGAATACGTGGCTCCATAGTAGTTGCCCCATAAATCGGCCGGATAATAGGCGCTGGCATGGGTTTGTGCTTGCAACCCGAAGTACACATTATTCCGCACTTCACCGGATGTGTTGGTGAACCGGTACTCCATGATGATATAATCGTCATGGTCATCGTTGGCGAAGGCATAACCCCAGCGTTCAATGTCAATACCGGTCCAGCTATTAAGGTGCGTGTAGATAACGGCGTCGGCGGGCAGATTCGGGTCGACAGGATCCCCCATGGCCTGTATACTCGTCCATTCCTGTCCATCCAGCACCTTGGATGGATACGGCGTACGGTATGTCCGCTTGAAAGCGCCTGATACGGGAGGTGTCACCAGTTCGATGTCGGAAAACTTCCGGCGACCTATCTGGGCAACCTGGATATCGCGCACCACGCCGCTGGCATCGGTCCAGGTCCGTTCCACGCCAACAATAACAGTGTTTGCGTCGAGCATCGCTCGGCGTGCGCTGGCGACAGGCCGGTCAACGGGCCAGGAAATGCTGTCGTCCGTCAGCGCCTCGTTGGTATTGTACCTCATGGGCCCCACGTTCAGGCTCCGGGCTTCCTGGGCACGTACGCTTCCAGAGAAAGCCACCGCCAACAAGCAACCGGCGAGGACTTGGTATATGCTTTTGCGGTATCTCATAACCAAACACATGGGTTTGTTCGTCGGAAGGAGAGACGCGATACTGACAACGTTGCGCATTCCCAGGGAGACACTCCGAAATACTCAGAAGTAGAGCTTGACACCGAAGAAAATGTCGCGACGCTCCAGAAACGTCCACGGGCTGTACGCAGGCAGGTCTATCACGTCATCGTCCCAGTCACCAGGATCACCGATCGTATTGTCGAACGTACCATCCTCGTTCTGATTCTCCGCCGTATAGCCCAGCGATTCCATGTAATCCCGTCGTTCAGTCTTCCACCACTTGTGCCCATCCCAAGGCCAACTGGAGCTGGCATCCACCTCGGTGCCGCTAAAGGAGGATATGTTTCGGTTGTTGAACAGGTTGGAGACATCGATATAGAATGCCGTCTCGTAATTTCCGGAACGGAACAGCGATTTGGTCAGGCGCAAGTCCCAACGCTGATAAGGACGCCAGCGCAAGTTGTCTTCCACCAAAGGGAATTCAGCCGGATTCCAGGTAAATTGCCTGCCTCGCCGCCAGGTGTACGACAAACTCAGGTTGAGCCCGCCAAGCAGAGAAACCTCCCCAAGGCGAGGCCCCCGGAAATTATCCGGCAGGTGAAAGCTGACACTGCTCTTGATGATCGGGCGCACATCAGGATTGGAAACCTGTGTATTCGCCAGACGGGATTGCCTGATCGGGTCTTCGTAGAACCGTTGGTAGCCGTATGCAGCGCCACTCTCCACAAGATAGTTGGCGCTGACCCAACCGCTGAGATATGGAATGACCTCACGACGCAATTCCAGGAACGCTTCGAAACCGCGCACATCCCGAAAAACCCGGTTCAACGACATCCGATAGTCCCCGCCGCCATAACTTAGCGGATAGAACCGCACATCGCTGATTTCGCCGTTGATGTTCTTGTAGTAACCCGTCATACGAAGATTCATCCTGCTGAACAGATTCTGCTCGTACCCCACCTCGTACTGGATCGTCCGCTCCGGCTCCAGCAGGGGATTCCCGAGTCGGACTACGCGATAGCCTCGCCGGGTGTCCATGCGGAGTCGATACATCTGAACGGCATTGGGCCATTGGTAAAAGTGCCCATAGTTCAGAAATACCTTGGCCACGGTCGATATCGGATGAGACAGGCCGATGCGTGGAGACAGACGGGTATGAGTCCTACGGTGGCCACCAAGGTTTTCCGTAACGATGGTCTCCTTAATGCCCAGCAAACTCCCCCCTTCCACATCCTCGGTCGTATTGCCGGGCGCAATGCCCTCAGACCAGGGACCACCCTGATCGCCACCTGTGCAATTTGCAGTGTTTCCGGTGTCGAACAGATCGCACCCTTCCAGAATCGTCGGGAAATCGCCCGTGTTCAGCACGTCGAGACGCAAGCCGAGCGTGGCTACAAAGCCCTGAAACTCCAGCTTGTCCTGGAGATAGGCGGCGCCTATCAGATGCCGGGCCCCGGAATCCCATACATTGCCGGAGTTGACGGAAGGATCAATGGCTTCGTAGTACTGATTGAAATCTTCCGAGCGAAACTGCAAACCCGCACGAACCTGATTGCTACGATTCATCTGGCTGGTAAAATTACCGACAGCATCCCACCCGCGCGAGGCCGACTCGTCAGCGCGCAGATTACAGGATTCCATACGATACTCACCCGTCACATCCCGCCAGTTTACCGGTCCGTATCCTTTCGGCGCCTCGTCGTACCAGTGCTGACCTATCCGGATCATGGCCCACTCCCGCCATCTTTCCCATCCTTCCTGCCCGTCGGTGGCCCGTTGCATGGCCTCAGCCTCCGTTCCGATGCGCCCGCTGTCGATTCCGGAACCACTGGTTTTCGAAGAACTGGTGATCCCTCCGGAACCTGGAATGGGCGCCGTATTGCGGTAGTCCAGGTTCATGCTGTAATCGATCCGATCATGCGTAACCTGAAGCTTATAGAACGTGTTGGCGGAAAGCGCATGCGTCCACTGCGTTCCGTAAATCTGGCGCGTGCGGTCGCCGGCCACAGCGCAATGAGGATACCAATACTTGTTTGTCCCCCCCGTGGAAGAGAAGGGATTGCTTGAAACGAATCCCCCGATGCCGGGCCCCTGCCCGCCGGTTCCACCTTTCTGCTTGCTGTAATAGCCATGCATGTTCAGCTTTTTGCCCCTCCCCACATTCGTTGTCAACTTTCCCCGAAAGTTCTGATCCTGAAAGCTTGCTTCCGGAAAGCGATAGGCATACTCGGATTGGATCCCGTCGTAGCTCAGGAAAAATTTCATGGGCCGATAAAACGGAATGGGGCCGCCCAGTGTGGCGCTAATGCGATAGTCAGGGTTCACACCTGTCTGGTGAAACACGAGATCGTCCGGATCAACTCCCTCCGCAAACTGCACAATACCCTGTCCTTCCAATCGCTTCAATTCGTTAATAGCGTCCTGTGAACGGTGCCTCCACAGGTAGCGTGCATAAAGCTCCATGGGAGCACCCGCATGGGCTTGGTTCTCCGGTAATGAAGCCGCAATCGAATTCCAGCCGTCGAAAAATGAATTGCCTCCTTCAAAGGCGCCGAGATTCGAATCCACGAACGGCTCGACAATAGGGGACTTGAAATCAAACGGTCCCGGCCCGAAATGCTTGTACCCGGCAGGGCTGTACTGGAGGTTGATCGACCCCGAATAACGCTCGCCTCCCTCACGTGTTACCACGTTGATAACACCCGAACGGACATCCCCGTATTCAGCACTGAACCCTCCTGTCTGCACCTTGATTTCCTCAACCGCATCAAGATTTGCCCGGTAGTGGGGTTGATTGGTAAGCGGATCGTTGTAGTTCACGCCATCAACCAGATAAAGCGACTCGTCAAAGAACGAACCGCGTATCTCCGGCCTATCCTCTACGGTGCTGATGTCATTGAACGCGACCTGGGCCGTAAGTACCTGTGCAATTGTCTGGTACTTGCCGCTCGCAATCTCCTCCGAATCAATGTTCCGTTCCGAAGCAGCTATGTCTCGCTGTATGATGGGTTGTTCCGCAACCACGACTACTTCCTCCAGACCCACAGCGTCCTCTTGCATGGAGATGTTCACCTCCGTCGTAAGTTCGATGGCCACGCGAACGCCTTCGACGACTACCGGCGTAAAACCGATGAACGTAGCCCGCAGCGTATGGATACCGGGACGAATATTCAGGATAGAAAAGTAGCCGTCGACGTTCGTGACAGCGCCAATGGTGGTTCCGTCGACGATCACATTGACCCCGATCAGTGGCGCCTCATTTTGATCTACCACACTGCCCGCAATTTTTCCGGTTTGCGCGACGGCAGCGGTAGACGACCACAACAACGTCAGGAAGAGAAGAATAGTATAGCGGTAGTTCATGGCATATCCCTTGGTTTGGTATCCAGATACGGCAAAAAACGTCCGTGCACAGGGACCACTGTCAACACAGTGGGAATTGCCCAACGAAATCCTTACGGGAATCGTTATCCGGGCGGCTTGTTATCATTTTAGGGCAGGGAAACCAATGAAGACAACTTGTTTATTTTTTAAACTTTTCGAAGTTAAATTATGTGCAAAATTTTTTTTCTAATCATTGAAAATGGGCGCAGTTTTTTTTCCCCTTATACAGGAAGGTGCATTCAATTATTCACATAATAAACAATGTTTAAGTAAATAAACAAATAATGTTAAATTTTAATGAAGGAATTGCTCGATGCCCCCTTACAACGCAGCCTCCATCCGTCGTAGCGTTACCATCGAAGCAGTTGCGATCTGCTCGGGACCGGGTTCGAAATCGAACACTTCAAGGGATATCCACTTATCGTAGCCGTTATCCCGGAAGGCTTGCAACGCCGGCACGTACGCCTCAACAGCATCGCCGGTACCGAGGTACGTACCGTCCATCTCCTGAATCTGAATGTGCCCGATATGATCGTAATAGGCATGCACCAGTTCATCGAGCGGACTCGTTTCGTCGGCCGTGTTGTGAAAATCGAACATGGTCGAGACGGCCGGGTGGTTGACCGCCTCGACCACAGCCAGTGCCTCACCCAGCGTATTGATCACATCCGTCTGATCGCTGGACAACGGTTCAAGCAATAACTGCACGTCGTGCCCGGCAATGGACGGCGCCGCATCGCGCAACCCGTTCGTCAGATGCTCGACCGCCTCCTCGGTCGGGATACCCACCGAAGAACGCTGTCCAGGCGAACCGAAAATCATCACTTTGCCGCCGAGGTCTGCACAAAACTCCGCAAGCTTCACCATGTAATCCCAGCTTTCGCGGCGTATGGCCTCGTCGGGAGTAGTGGTGTGGAGGCCTTCAGGCGTCACAAGCAACCAATGCAATCCCAGGATATCCACGCCGGCTTCCTCGGCAATGCCCCGGATTTCGGCCCGGCGATCCGCCGGGATGTCGTCTACATGATCGCCCAGCGTAAAGGGCGCCGCCTCAATCCCCTCATACCCCGTCTCGGCGGCGTACCTGCACTGCCGCGCCCAGTCCCAGTCCTGCATGATCTCGTTGCAGATAGCATATTTCCAGGACGGCTTCACGGTCGTTCCGGCGACTTGTCCACTCTCGGCGCCCTCGCCGCCGCACCCGGCAACAAGTCCTCCGAAAGCGAATCCTCCGAAAGCAATGGATGAAGTCTCGATAAAACGGCGGCGATCCATGCGCTGCATAGCGGATAAAGAGTTTGAACAGAAAGGATACGATTACAGACAAACGGCGGAAGCAATCCCTTGCACATACAATGTGCTATTCTGCAAAATCCCGGTAGGCTGCCTCCACATCATCAGGCGCCGGATGCCCGGAAAAGAGCATAATCCGATGACGCAACGTGGTCGATGCCCCCGGCGCAAGGGCGAAATGCAGGGCTTCCGCCCCTTCGCTGAAAACAGCCTGCCCAAATGGATTGGCAGCAAACAGGCCGTAGTCGCGCGCATGCCAGTAGGTAGGAAATCCCGGGTTCCGGGGATGATCGAGCACAACGACCGTCACTGGACTATCCAGGATTGTCCCGGAGAGCATCATCCAGTGCGCACGTTTCCCCCAGACATCAGGATACCCCGCGACTCCTTCGCTGTTGCGGTACTGCCCGGTCACATGTTCGTTGTCCGACGTACTGGTTACCGAACCGTCGGCAGCAAGCACTTCCACAGGACGATTCGAAGGCATTTCGAGTGCGCGTGTGACCCGTAAACCAAGGGCCCCCTCCTTGTTATCCCCGAAAGACACCTTCCGGTCCAGCGCCGCCAGCATTGTGATGCGATCAACTACGCGGAGATCGGCTTCGGCGCGAAACACGAAGCGGGTATCCTCACGAAGAAGCGCCGTGCCGTCCGGAGCAAGCCAGTCCATCGTGACACGGAGTGCGCCGCGTCCCTCACCGCTTTCGACATGCGTGACCGCCCGGTGGCGAATCGTGCCCATCGAAGCGGCACGCTCGGCGGATACGGCATCCGAGTTGTTCCAGAAATCCAGCCCGTTGATGTCGCCGTAATTGAACCACAGGCCAATATGGTGCGGGTGATCCACTCGTTCGCCCGCTGCCTTTTCCAGGGGATACCCCCGTGTCACGGCTATGCCGGATGACGTCCGCAACGGATACAGCACCGGCTTTTTAAGCACGGAAAGCGTGTCTGCATAAAGGTACGCGGTAAATAACTCGCCATCGACCAGCACATCCACGCGCTGCGCCGCCGAGTCCGGCACGACAAGAACCTGCGGGGTATCGAGGGCCTGCCCAAGCGTGACGCCGGGAAAAACGCCTGCCACCGGAATAGACGCCGCAAGAACGAGCAATCCACCCCACCCGCAAAAGAGCCGTCTGCGTAAAAATTGTGCGGCGCCCAGGGCAAACACAGCCATAAAACCCATCTCGCTCAGCTTACGACGACATCCATTTTCTGCATGTCGAAGGTGATCCGCTTTCCGGTATGCAGGGCGGCGATCGTCATGCAGAGCGCCACCGAATGGTTCCAGGCAGCATGAATGTCCGCATTGGGCGTCTCGCGCGAACGCACGCATTCCATCCAGTTGCGCATATGCGCCATGGTTGCATTGTCGCCGCCCGTGTTTGCCGCCGTGGCTACGCCCCCCACCTCGTCCAGCTTCATTTCGTTGAGCCGGAACGGCTGCATACCCATGGCGACCGCATGGCGCTCGGTTAGCCCTCCCTCAGGACTCACTGTGTTCGTATCGAGGTTCAGTGTGCCCCCATTGGAATAATAGAGTTCCCGGACACCGCCGGCCGCGTTCGTCTGCCGGGAAGAATACACCACCTGAAACCCGCTGGTTGGGTCCTCCAGCGGACCATAATCGTAGACAGCGGTCATCGTGTCGAAATTCTTTCGCCCGTCCTTCCACAGGTAAATGCCGCCGTTGCCGACCACGCTGCGGGGGTACGGCAGGCCGGTAAACCAGTGAACGGTATCGATCTGATGCACCATCCATTGATCGGGAATGCCGGAAGAATAAGGCCAGAACAACCGGTATTCGAGATATTTTCGCGGGTCCCACGCCTCGTGCGGGCGATTCATCAGATAGCGCGTCCAGTCCGTATCCGATTCCTTAATGGACGCCACCAGATCCGGACGCCGCCACCGCCCCGGCTGGTTCACATTCCAGGTCATATGCGCCGATACGATATCGCCGAACTTCCCGGAGCGGATATACTCGCTGGCAGCCATGTAATTCGAGGCGCTGCGGCGCTGCGTGCCCACTTGCAGAACGCGATCCGACGCGGTAATTCTCTTCAGGGCCAGATTGGCGTCCTCCATCGTATTGGCGAACGGCTTTTCGACATATACGTCGCATCCGGCCTCGACGGCTTCGATGGCATGAAGCGCATGCTGAAAATCCGCTGTGGAGATAACCACTGCATCGACCATGCCGGAGTCGTACAGTTCTTCGTTGTTGCGCATCGCCTTGACGCCGTCTCCTCCCTCCAGCCCGGCTTCCGCCCGCTGCGCCTGCACAAATGCCGTCCCCTCTTCACGCCGGCGGTTCCAGATATCGGACACGGCCACGATGTCGAAATTCATGTCCTTCGCGGAAGCAACCAACGAAGGAATGAGCGAACCGCGCGCCCGATTGGAAAAGCCCACGACGCCGACGCGGACGCGATCGTTCGCGCCCGGAATGCGCCCGTAACTCTTCGATGTCATACCGCTCGTGAAGATGCCTCCTCCAAGCATACCGCCGGCCGCACCGGCGGTCATGGTTTTGAGAAAGCTCCTGCGAGACGATGAGGCTTGCTTGTGCGCCATGGCGTTTCCGGAAGTGTATGTTCTGTAAGTGCCTGTTGTCGTTACGCCGCCATTCCGGCAAGCACTCCCCGCATGTATGCAAAGGATTGCTTCATGCCCGGTAATGGGTTATCGGCGTTAATCTCGTATTCGAGGTTCACGTAGCCCCGATAGTTCATCTCCGCCAATTGCCTGAAAATGTCGGCTACAGGCATGGCGCCTTCTCCCACAATGCACTGGCTGGCCCGGTCGCTCAAATCCCGCAGATCCTTCATATGCATGTCCAACAGGCGGTCACCTGCTTCAGCGATGGATTCCACAACATCCACGCCGGTTCGGGCCGTATGCCCGACATCGATGCACAAACCCACGCGCGGGTCCATATCCCGGATCACTTCGAGACCATCTCGCGGTCCGGGGAAATGCGAGTCTTCCGGACCGTGGTTGTGAATAGCCACGCTAATGTCGTATTCCTTGACGAACCGTTCGATCCGGGGCATGTTTTTCACGGTCGGAGCAATGACCAGCAAAGGAATGCCGACGGCCTTCGCATATTCGAAAAACATGCGCACATGATCATCGTCGTCGTCCTGGATAGTATTGTTGCCCCCGCTTACGATCTCGATGCCTGCTCTCGCAAATGCCTGCGCACCCGACGCCAATTCTTCCGGGGAATCCTCATAGGGCATGTGAAACGACTTGACGCTGACATGCTCCACATGCAATGCCTGGATTATGGAGATCGCCTCGGTCCGATCGAATCTTCGCAGCGAATAGGTGGCTACGCCGAGAGTAAAAGGTATGTGTCCATCGGAGTGCTCAACCCTGGAAGGAGAAGCAGCACCGGCGGCATACGGAGCAAATCCGACACCTGTGGATGCGAGGGCGGCTGTTTTGACGAATCGACGACGGGTCAGATCGCGGAAAGACATGGCAGGTATCTGTACTCGTTAAAAAAACGGACCGGTCCGCACAGGAGCACGGCTGCAAAATGAACTTGCCCTGTACAACACTTTTCTACCGGAGGCCTTATGGCCGGATCCCCGACTGCGAAAAATACCGGACGGAGATAGATATCGAATAGTAGCCGCCAGACTTTCTCGCCGGGTTGACATGAGGAGATCGTCTTGCGGGCCGGCCGTTTCGGGGGGGTCTTTGTATTTTAGGCGTTTTTATATAGTCTATTGATTTTACGGCTCGGCGGCGCGCGCATCCGGAGCGCCGCGACGGGTGTCGACGCGGACCTCTCCCATGCGGCGGTCGGTCCGCTGTCCGGCCACAAGGTCGACGCCGCAACGGCGCAATCGCCGGCGGGCTCCGGGGTCACGATCATCGACGGCGGCGGCAATCCGCTCGAGGTGCAGGCGAACGGGAAGTACCGGCTGTTGATTCGCGAGAGCACCCGGGGTCGTTACGGGCTCAAGCTGAACACCCGGCCGACGCACACGGTCCACCTGCGCGGGATCCAGTCCGACGGCGACGAGGACCTGCGCGTCTTGCCGACCCACACGGTGCTGCCGGTCGCGCCGGACGAGTGGGAGACGCCGATCTGGATGGAAATCCGGGCGGCGCCCGACGACGACGACGCGGACGGCGAGCGCATCTTCCTGAACCGCGTGCACAGCAGGGACCCGGCCTACAACGACCTCACCCTTCCCGATGTCCTCGTGGTCGAGCAGGACGACGACGCGGGGTCGCTGTCGGTGGCCGACGCGGAGGCGACCGACAGCGAGGACGCGACGCTCGACGGACCGCCGGAAGAAGACGGACCGCCGGCAGGCATACCGTGCGGTTCGACGCCGAGGGACTCCCCACGGGAACGTACGCCTGCGTACTGACTGCGGGGTCGGTCGCCATTACCCGGGTAATGGTTCTCGTCCGGTAGCGGGACCGTCGACTCTGGCGGGCCGCAAACAAGAATTTCCCCGTACGCTCTAAAAACGGAATACGGCGAGAAACTGGGGAATGACCTCGTCGGCGTCCTCGAAGCCGAACTTGTTGATCCAGATATGCAGTTCGCTTCCTGCGAAAAAGCGTTCGGGGCTTCCGGTGAGCGCCTTGCCGACATCAAGGCGTAACTGAGGCTGCATCAGGATCCAGTACGGCGCATGGCCGACCTCGGTGTTCCGGCTGCTTTGCCACTCGGCATGTCCTTCCAGCGAGAATGCGCCGCTACCGATGTTGAACGGCAATGCCCAGTTGAAATCGATGAGGTGGCTGTTGTCGCTTTGCGGTGCGCCGCCCTCGGCCAGTCCTGCGCTGCGATCCACGAAATACAGATAGTCGAGGTTTGCGAAGGCGAATCCCGGCAGGTCCAGTTGCAGTCGGAACCCGGGCGTGATCTTCAGCACCTTGCCCTGCGCCCCCCAGTTTATTCCTCCCAGCGGACCTGCGCCCCGGACGGGGCCCCATGCGATCTCCTTCCCGGTGATTGCCCCGACGCTCAGGAACGGATACCATTCCATATAGATATCCCGGTTGGCGGCTCCGGCGCCCTCGCAGCACGCCATGTCCACAAAGAAGAAATTCTCTCCAAGGCTCCAGCCGCTTGCGTGCTGGAATGTGATCAGGTGCTGGGTTCCGGTGGGACTCACGGCGTGATCCTTTAGTGCCGAGCCCGCCTGGTATTGCACTTCCGTTACGCTCCACCCCTGGGCGCCGGCGTTGCCGCTGGTAAAGAGCGGACAAGCCGCAATAAGGAGGAGGGTCGCGAGGAAGCGGGAGAATCTGTGCATGGAATGGGCAGGTTTTTTGCTGGGTTTTTCTTGCTGAGGGCAAGATGAAACAGGCCGAAAGATACTATACGCAGCGTCTTCTGTCGGTGTAGATATTTGTGAAAATATCACGTTTGCCGGGGTTGCATACCATGCTGTCGAAAGGAAATCGCGATGTCGGCGGGGCCGGTGCTTCCGCAGGAAGATACTCCGGGATGCGAGCCGGAACGATACTCCCGGTCGTAACTATGCGGTTCGAATCATCCGGGGGACGACAAACTCCTGTCAGGGGGCATCTTCCCGAATCCACTTCATAAAGGATACGGCGAGAATAACCAGAATCGCCATCAACGGGATGGATACCAGAATCGAAGACGCCTTCAGTGCGTCTATGCTCTCCTGCCCTCCTGCAAACATCAACGCAAGGGATACGCACCCGAGTACGACGGCCCAGAAAATGCGATGCCACCGGGCCGGCTCGACGACCCCTCCCTGCTCTCTTGTAGCCACCGCGGCAAGTACATAGGCCGCGGAGTCCAGGGTTGTCGCCCCGAAAATGAAAGCCAGCGCAACAAAAAGCGCCACGAGAGGCGCAGCAACCGGGAGCACCCGCCCCCCTACTGCGGCAATGGTTGCTATGATCGCCTCGGGCGCCTGACCGATAGCCACCATCTCCGTCAGGTTTTGCGATCCTTCCAGATCGAAAAACAGGCTGGTGTTGCCAAGCACGCCAAAAACGACCCAGCACCCGAGAGAGCCGGCGAATATCTCACCCAGGATCACTTCGCGGATGGTGCGTCCCCTCGATATGCGGGCTACGAAGAGACCCATGAACGGTGCATACGCCACCCACCAGGCCCAGTAAAAAATGGTCCAGGTTTCGGAAAAGGTTGCGCCGGACGCCACGGGGGCCACACCTGACACCGCTATCGCACTGCCGGCCTTGGCGACCGCATCGGCATAGAAGCTCATTTTGATGAAATTCTGAAATATCAGCCCGACGCTATGGGTGAAGGAATCGATAATGAACATCGTCGGGCCAAACACGAACACAAATACCATCAGCGCAGTGACCAGCCAGACGTTGATGTCGCTCAGGATCTTGATGCCCTTTTTCAACCCGGAATAAACACTGAATCCGAACAGAGCGCTCCAGATCACTATGACGAAGGCATCAAGCAGGAAGGTGCGCTCGAGGCCGAACAGGTCTGCAATACCTGCGGAAATGAGGGGCGTGCTGAGCCCTATAGAAGTCCCGACCCCGCCGAGCATGCCCAAAATGAACACGATGTCGATGATCTTTCCCGGCAGGCCGGCAGCCGCCCGGGCGCCGATCGCGCCTTCGCACGCCGTCGAAAGACGCAGGACAGACCGCCCCCGGTTCCAATACAGGTAACCGAGAGGAAGCACCGGCACACAATAAATCGCCCAGGCCAGTGGCCCCCAGTGGAACATGCCATATGCGGCGGCCCACTCTATGGCTTCTTTGGACCGGGGTTCAATATCGAACGGAGGCGCCGTATAGTAATAGGCCCATTCGATCGTGCCCCAATAGATGACACTGGCGCCGATGCCGGCGCAAAACAGCATGGCGGACCAGCTGAATAGCGAAAACTCCGGCGGGCTATCGGGGCCGCCGAATCGAACACGGCCGTATTTCCCCAGAGCAACGTAGAGCAGAAAACCGAAGACGACCACAAAAAACCACAGATGAATCCATCCAAGGGTTCGGGTCATCCAGTTCATGGCGTTGCCCAGCACAGCAGCGCCGCCGGACGGAAACATAACCAGCGGGGTAATAAGGCAAAGGACCCCGCCGAAGGTAACCCAGAAAATGACCTTTTCTATCTTTGGTCCTTGCACAAGGGTATCCCTTCTTTCCTTGCCATACTATTGGAATCGAAGACAAATCCGGTCACTCAGCCGATTCCCCGCCGAGCGCAATCGCATTAGACAATATACGGAATGCCCCCGGGACCCCGTATGGCGTTTGGCGATGAAGCGCCAGCGAAAGGTAGCTGTAGTACCCTTCACCCACCTCTGCGGCCAGCCATATGCCCTGCTGTGGCTCCTGCCCGGTATCCTGTGTTTCCACCAGCGGCGTATAGGCAGCATCCCACTCCGTGAAAAACTTGGAGCCGCGCTGTTCGATCCAGTGGTCGAAATCAGCCTCGGAAATCGCGTTGGGCGCGGTCAACAGAGGGTGATCCGGCACAAGGATGCGGACGGGAGAATCCTGTTCGGAGACTTCCTGCGCCCCCCGGGGCAATTCAGCAGGATACGGCGCCATGTCGTTCGGCACGAATTCCTGTGTCTGATACAGGACAACAAGGTTGCCCCCCGCCGCAGCGTAGTCCAGCAGGCGCCGGTTATTCTCCACAAGGTCCTGTCGCACGGCGTACGCGCGCGTCCCTACAACGATCGTATCGAAGTGATCCAGGGAACCACTCGCCAGATCCGCCTCGCCAAGCAGTTGCACCGAGGCGCCGAGGGTTTCAATCGCGGCGGGGACCTCGTCGCCCACGCCCATTACGTAGCCCACCTGCATCCCGTCCAGCCGGGCGACCGGCACGGACAGAATGGTGGTTTCCGCCGGCATCCGGAGACGGCCAAGCGGCAGATCCCGGTGCTCGATGACCTGGTAGCCATTCCGATATTGCCGGCGTTCCTCTCCCTCCCCGGATTCGGCCATAGCCCGGATCGTTGCTTCACCGGACCAGTCCGCGGGGGGGTGCGCCATGAAACGCGCCTCGATGACCTCGCCCCGGTTCCGGAACGCATGCTGCATAGCAGCCGGATCGCTCGTCCAGCCCTCGGGGAGTTCAATGGTAATGTCCGCAACGACTGAATCCGAAATGGCCTCGACGCGCACGAGCACCGGGATCGCCTCCGCGGCGCCGGCGTCTACCATCGGAAGGACACGTACACGCGGACTGATCGAAACGGATACATCGGGGAGAATTTCCACGCGGCGGGCAAGAAAACCGTACGGCAAGCGGGATACGTAGCCGGTGACAGGCATCGTCCGCACTATCTCCACCTCGTCCACCTGTAGAAGCACCTGCACAGACAAGGCCATGGGACGCCAGGGCAAATGGAACGCCGAAGAAGGCCCCGAAATCCGGTACATATTTTCGGTGGGACTGCTGCGCTCGAAATACGGGCCGTCGAAGAGGGGCTCGCCCGATCCTACTTCAATCATGAGCTCCACCTCGTTCCCGGCCCCTCCGTCCGACCGGGCCAACTTGGCGACACCCTCCATATTGCGCTCGAGGACCAGCACTTCGCCCACCGCGATACGATCGGGCAGTTCACTTGCAACAGCGACCGTGATAGCGGCTTCCTGATTCCTCACCAGAGCAGCACCCAATGCCTGGTCAGTCAGTTCGGCCCGTATTCGCACGCCCGCCGCGGCCATGATTGCATCTTCGAATTGCCGCGCCTTCACAGACAACTGAAAGGTCGTTTCCGGCATATCCTTCGCGGCGTCGATCGTGGTGTGCACCAGACGTAAACCGCGCACGAGTTCGGAAACCACCTGCTCCGGCGCCCGAAAATCGAAATCCTGCATCACCTCGTCGACCAGGGTCTGAAGTTCGGCAAGGGACGAAGCGACCTCGGGAGACGCCTCCTCCCCTACAAGCGCCGGCAAACCAGGCAAACTCGTATCCATGTCCGCAAAAAATGTATCGGATACACGGTTCTCCGCACCGGCGGGCAATTCGCCGAGCCGTTCGTAGCGGTACGTACGGGCTCCCCCTCTCCGGAACCGCCCCGACGTCTGGGAACGCTGGAGGCTCAGGCCATAGCGTGCGTACTCTCCGTACGAGACGCCGAGGAGAGGGCTATATGCAGCGGCGTCCAGAACCACATGGTGCGGCTCGTCTTCAGCGGCCCCGCCCCGGAAGAGCAGCGGAACGGACCAGGGACGGAGCCCTTCCTCCGAAATCTGCTCCGGGAAGCGGTTGGGGTCGGCGGCGGCAGCTACCGCTTCAGGCGTAAGAACGCCCGAAGCCTGGTGGTGTCCATGCCCGTCCCGCCGTGAACCATGGAACCGGGAAACCACGGCAATGGGACGATTCAGGCGAATAACCCGCACCATGTCCGCCAGCACGACTTTGGGGTCCCAACTGCGGAGCGCTTCGTCCAGCGTCTTGGAATACCCGTAATCGACGGCGCGGGTAAAGTATAAATCGTCCAGACCGTAATACCGCCCCGCCAGCACCAGTTCCCGCGTACGTATCAATCCCAGTGCATCGAACAGCTCCGAGCCGATGGCGTTGGCGCCTGCTTCGCCTCTGTTCAGGTTCAACTGAGACGTGCGTGCGCCCCATCCCCGGGAAGACAATGCGTGCATGCCCGAATGTTCGTCATCGGGGTGAGCCAGCACATGCAGCAAAGAAGCCGTCGTGCCCAGCTTATTGATGCGGTGCCAGGCCCCTGGCGCCCCTTGATCGGACGGCAAAATCTCGCCCGAAATGGGAGAGGGAAACGCCAGCACGCGATCAGGAGACGACTGGCCCGCAGCGGGAGGGGCCGTCAGCATGAGCACACAGACGGTAAAAAGAGAAACGAGGCGAAGTTCGGAGAAGAAGCGCATGAGAAATTGGGATGGAATTGCAGGAAGAGGGAGTATCTTCCTGCAAGTAATCAAAAAACGGCGTGAGGCGCAAGAAAAATGAGGCCGTTGAGGCAATGGCGCCGCCTGTATACGCGGCAGCACCGTTGATCGTTCGTTGCCCTGCCCGTATCTTGCACATACGCCATCCCACCTGAAAACAACACTGCATATACCAGTATATACCAGCGAGTCTTCGACGCATCCATGACCGATCACGCCTCCCGCTCCCGATTCCTCACGCTACGATTCGGCGCGCTTTGCGCGTTTGTCCTCGCGGCGGCGCTGATGCGTCTGCTCCCTCATCCTCCGAACGTCGCTCCCATAGGCGCCATGGCGCTGTTTGGGGGCGCACTCTTCGCCAGAAAGGGGATCGCCCTTGCCATGGTCTTCACCGCCATGCTGCTCAGTGACATTCTCCTGGGCTTTGAGCCGGCGCCCATCGTGTATTTCGCCTTCGCAGGCGTGATCGGCATCGGGTTCCTGTTGCGCAAAAAACGCAACCTGTTACGGATTGCGGGAGCCTCCGTAGCCGGATCCGTACTGTTCTTCGTCGTAACGAATTTCAGCGTCTGGGCGACCGGCGTGCTATACCCGCAAACGATCGAGGGGCTCGTGACATGCTTCGTGGCCGCAATCCCTTTCTTTCACAACACCCTCCTTGGCGACGCCTTCTTCACGGCAGTGCTCTTTGGCGGATTCGCCTTTGCGGAGCAGAGATTTCCTGCGTTGCGCCTGGGGTGAACCCCCTTCCCCCTTTCAATACGAATAAATCACACTTGCGCTCCAGAGAAAATCGTCACCCGATATATCGGTGTGTAAGGATTTGTTGATCATAGCCGACAGGGAAAACGGAAAACCCCTTTTCGCCAATACGGCGCTCGAAGAAAAATACGTCCCGCTCATCTCGTCTATTCTCTCGTCTATTCTCTCGTCTATTCTCAGATAGTAGACTTGCGAGTTTAAGGTAACGGTCCATGCATCGAACACGTCGATATTGGATAATCGGGTAGTGAAGACGATAAAATTCAGGTTTCGCAAGGTGGATTCTTCTATACCGCGCGCATACAGAAATAGCATCCCTATATTCAGATTTTTCGTAAGGGAATACTCAGGTAGGATCTGCCCGCCTATGAATCGTCGGGCTATGATGGCGTCCCGCTGGACGTTATCTTCATCTTCCGTTTCCGTGATGGACGATGTGACGAAGTTAAGGACGGAGTTGAGGGCGACTCGAAGCCTGAACTTGTCGGTTTGCAGCATTCGGTATTGCCACCGGAACACAAAATCCCAGGGTTTCCCTGTCGTGGCAAACCGAAGTTCCGGCTCGAACGTCAATTTTCTCTTTCCGATTCTCGTGTAAAATTGTACGGCGGGCTTACCCAGGGTAAAGTTGGGTATTTGGGAAACGCCTTTGTTGGTAATACCGACCGTTCCGGCAAAGGCTTTCCGCTCCTGCTCGACCTCTTGCGAAAACGCAAAGCGGGCATGCATGGTTAACGAAAGGAACAGGATCGCACCTGCGATCGGATATGTCGTTTTCATGGTGCTTGTCAATGGGCGATCCTTGCCTATGACTGTAAATCCGCCTGCTTGCTTTTCATGGTTTTTCCCGGTTGTCGCCGCCTTGGCCGGTTACCGGAGAGCTGCAACAACGCTTGCTCTTTAACCGGAAACACAAACGGCCGGCCCGCTGCGATCCGCGACGAAGAACGGTTGCAGGAAGCCGAAAGGGGGAACACCTTGTAAAGATAGGCAACCGGGACCAGCTTTCCACCCGGACAAATAATCCTCGTCCGCATGGGTGGCACAACTATTCGACGCATTTATTGCGTAGAATACTTATACAAGCTCCTTCCGGTTGGGCAGTGCGATTATTTGACGCATTTTTTGCGGTGAATAGCCATACGAGCCCCTTGCACATGGGTAGCACATCATCTTGCGCGGCAACGCCAGGCGGGGCTTAAACCTGCCGAAGGATTTCGACGAGGAGGGCAAGGGGTATCACATCCATTGAGGGAGCGTTCTTTGCGGAATCCTCGCAAAGCAGGCTATTGCTGTAAAATCTGGAATACAAGCTGCGCCAATACGCCAGCAATAGCCCCCAAACCCAACCCCATTATCCAGCGAAGAAGAGCATTGTTTTGCTTAGTCAGGTCGGCCCGGAGTTCGCCTATCTCAGCTCGTACGGAACCTATTTCGGCTCGTACGAAACCTATTTCGGCTCGGACAAAATCTTTCGAGGCCGCGTCCCCCTGCCCGTTACGGATAGCTCTTGCTATCGCTTCAGCCGGGCGCTGTTCAAGGCCCGCATTCACAAGAGCGTGGGCGATGGCGAGGGTGTCGATCATGGCTTTCGGAAAGATTTAAGAATTAATATGCTGTTTTCGGCGTTCTGTTTCAAGCGTGCCCGCATTGTTTCCATGAAAGGTCAAAATGGAAAAAGCGCCTTGCAAAGTCCCCCATCCGGGCGATTTTTCTCTGGCGGCCCCCCTTGTTGCATGCTGGCCCGGTTCTGCGCATATAGACACATAACCCGCCAAAATATAACCCTGCCCGCCAGCGTGCGACGGTTGCGCCAAAACCTGGAGTTTTCCCTACATTAATTTTAGGATACTCTGATCAAAACCACTTCGATCAGCGCTTCGCGTTCGTGTGTAAAAGATATTATAATTGCATCGTTGAATTTAGCGAGAAACGCTGCGGATTCGGGGCAGTGCGGGCGTGAAGCGCCCTTCGGGAGGCTGCGAGAAGCACGCTGGCTGCGTCATTCCTCATTGTGTGGGGCCTGCCACACTGCTTCGTCATTCCTTGCCAGCGCACCCCTCTCAGCCTCTGAACTTCGCGGACTTAACCAGTTCGCCCAAAAACGAGGGCAAACTGGTTGGAACAATTGTTTACTCTTTTCGTGATTGCATGAAATCATTTTTGTCCAAATGAACGAGGACCTTATGGCCAGTATCACCATTCGCAATCTCTCCGCAGAGTCCAAGGAACGACTCCGGCGCACAGCCAGCCAACAGGGTTGTAGCCTTGAAGCGTTGGTCCGGTCTATTCTGGACGCCGCCGCCAGAGACGCTACCCACGATACGACAGCGGCCTCCAGATTTCCGTTCGATCTCATTTCGATGGTCGAGCCCGGCGAAGATATCGAACCGTTTCTGGAAGATCACGACCACCCGCAAGCGCCTCTGAACCTGCAATGATCCTGCTGGACACAAATGTCTTGTCCGAGCTGACCAAGCCAACGCCTTCGGCGCATGTGGTCGCCTGGCTCAACGACAACGAACCCATACTGGCGCTGTCGGCCGTCACGCTCGCCGAGTTGCGTTACGGGATAGCGCGGCTCCCCGATGGCAAGCGAAAGTCGAGCCTGATCCGTTTCTGGAACATGACCAGAGATCGTTTCAAAGGAAGAACCTTCCCGTTCGACGAACGCACAGCCGAAATCTACGGCGATATCGTAGCCGAAGCCGAAAAGCAAGGGCGGCGACTGAATGTTGCCGATGCGCAAATTGCGGCAATCGCTCTCGCGCACCGTATGTCCGTGGCGACGCGAAACACAGGAGATTTCGAGAATACGGGCGTCACGGTAATCAATCCCTGGATGTGATTTCATCCTCTCCACCCATATTGTCCAAACTGCCCGCCAGCGTGCGACGGTTGCGCCAAAACCCGAATTTTTTCCCTACATTAATTTTACCGTTTTATTCCCCAAACCCCAGATATCTACCATGAATCGCCGCACTTTTATGCACCGTACGGGGGGCGCCGTCGTCGGCGGCCTGACGCTGAGCAGTCTGGCCTTTCCGTCGAGAGCCATGGGACTCGCGCTGGCAGGCACATCCGACGTGCAAATAGGAGCTATTTCCTACAGCTTTCGTCAGATCCCCGCCAGCGCCGAGGAAATCCTCAGCTATATGGTTGAACTCGGCCTCAACACGATCGAACTCATAGGCAGCCCGGCGGAGGAATTCGCCGGTGGGACGGCAGCACCGGCGTTTCCTCGCAACTGGAGGGAGTTGAGCGAGGAAGAGCGCGCCAGCTATAGGGCCGAACGGGAAGCGGCGGACAAAGGGGCCGCCGAATGGCGCTTGTCGGCCCCTATGGATAAGTTCGAAGCCCTCGGCAAAATGTATCGTGACGCCGGGGTCGATATCGACATCCTCAAACTGGGCAATCCGGGGTGGTCCGACGGAGAGATCGACTACGCTTTCCGGGCAGCCCGGGCGGTGGGCGCGCGCGGCATCTCGTTCGAAATCTCGAATGAAGCCGGCGAGCGGATGGGGCCTTTCGCCACGAAGCACGAGATGGTCACGGGCATGCATAACCATACCCAGGTGGCCGATGAGGATTTCAGTTTCGACATCCCGCTCTCCTACTCGCCCTACAACATGCTCAACCTCGACATCGGGCACTACGTAGCGGGCCTGGGCACATCCCCGATCCCGGTAATACAGAAGTACCACGACCGGATTACGCACCTGCATCTAAAGGATCGGAAAAGCCCGGAAAACGGCGCTGAAAACGTTCCCTGGGGCGAGGGCGACACGCCGATCGGTGAGGTGCTCCGGTTGCTCCGGGACGAAGCGTATCCGATTACGGCGATGATCGAGTTGGAATATCCGACCCCGGAAGGCTCGACGGTAATGCAGGAGATGAAGAAGTGCGTGGACTACTGCCACGAGGCGCTTTCCTGAGAGATTGTTGGCCGTAGATCTCGGTACAGCAAAGGCTATTATGGAGAAATCAGCCGTGAAGAACCCCCTATCGCATCGTTCTTTGGCATACGTATTTCCGTTGACTGTGGCGCTCCTGGTGCTCAATGGCTGTTTCACCAGCGCGCCCCGATGGAGTGAGACGGATTCCGAACCGATCAAGATAGTAACTAACCAGGGAGGACAGACGCTGGGGTACGCCACGACATCAGGCGTCAGCCTGCTCACCGTCGACAGGTTCGCGTTCAAGGACCTGAACAAAAACGAGGCGCTGGACCCGTACGAAGACTGGCGCCTCTCCGCCGACGTTCGGGCAAAGGACCTGGCCTCCAGGATGTCTGTCGATCAGATCGCCGGCCTGATGCTCTACAGCGCCCACCAGGCCATTCCTTCGACAAGGGGACGGCTTGGCGTCCCGACCTATAACGGAAAACCCTTTGCCGAGAGCGGGGCCAACGCCTGGGACCTATCCGACGCCCAGACAGACTTTCTAACCAACGACAACCTGAGGCATGTGCTGATCACGTCGGTGGAAAGCCCTGAGGTTGCAGCGCGCTGGAATAACAATGTCCAGGCGTTGGTCGAAGGCATCGGGCTCGGTATTCCGGCCAACAACAGCTCGGACCCGCGCCATCGCACGCGGGCCGATGCCGAATTCAATGCGGGTTCCGGAGGGGACATCTCCATGTGGCCCGCCTCGATCGGCCTCGCTGCGACCTTCGACCCCGCCCTCGTGCGGCAGTTCGGCGAAATCGCATCGAAAGAATATCGTGCGCTCGGCATCACGACGGCCCTTTCGCCCCAAATCGATCTGGCCACCGAACCCCGCTGGTACCGTTTTAGCGGCGCCTTCGGGGCCGATCCGGACCTCGCCACTGCTATGGCGCGGGCCTACGTCGACGGTTTTCAGTCTTCTTCCCGCGAAGCCGAGATTGCCGGGGGCTGGGGCTACGAAAGCGTGAACGCCATGGTCAAGCACTGGCCGGGAGGTGGTTCGGGCGAAGGAGGCCGGGATGCACACTACAGCTATGGTAGATATGCCGTTTATCCCGGCAACAATTTCGATCTCCACCTGCTTCCTTTTACGGAGGGGGCTTTCAATCTGGAAAGCGGGACGGGTATGGCGGCGGCGGTCATGCCCTACTACACCGTCTCTTTCAACAAGGATACCAGGTATGGCGAAAATGTGGGCAATGCCTACAGCACATACATCATCAAGGATTTGCTCCGAGGAACGTACGGCTTCGACGGGGTGGTCTGCACCGATTGGGGCGTTACGCGCGATTATACGGCCGTGGATGGATTCGGCGCCGCACCCTGGGGTGTGGAAGGGCTGTCCGAAGCCGAACGGCATTACAAGGCCCTGATGGCAGGTATCGATCAATTCGGCGGCAACAACGATTCTGGCCCGGTTATCGAAGCCTACAAGATGGGCGTGCAGGAACACGGCGAAGCATTCATGCGAGCGCGTTTCGAGGCATCCGCCGTTCGTCTGCTGAAAAACATCTTCCGCACCGGCCTGTTCGAAAACCCCTACCTGGACATCGAGCAGACCGCCGCCACGGTGGGCAACGCCACGCACACGGCCGCCGGGTACGGAGCGCAACGCAAGTCCCTGGTGCTCCTGAAGAATCAGGACAATGTCTTGCCGTTAAAACAAAACGCAACGATATACATCCCCCAGCGCTATGTGCCGGAACGCCGAAGCCGTTTCGGCGGCGGGGTCACACCCGCTCGATACGAGGATCCGCTTAACCTGGAGATCGCGAACAAGTATTTCGACGTGACGGACGATCCGGATGCGGCGGAGGCAGCCCTCATCGTCATCAACAGTCCCGCCTCTACCGGAGGGTATGACAAGGCCGACGTAGAGGCAGGCGGCAACGGGTACGTTCCTGTCAGTCTCCGGTACGAAACCTACACGGCTACGCACGCCCGCGCCACGAGCCTCGCCGGCGGGGATCCGCTGGAAACCTTCACGAACCGTTCGTACCTGGGCAAGACGGTCACGCCCTCGAATACGACGGATCTGCAAGCGGTCCTCGAGGCCCGCGAAAAAATGAACGGGAAACCCGTCATCGTAGTGCTCAACCTGTCGACCCCGACCGTGGCGTCGGAATTCGAACCGAGCGCGAACGCGATCCTCGTCAGCTTCGGCGTACAGGATCAGGCGATCCTCGACATCCTGACCGGTACGGCCGAGCCTTCGGGCCTGCTGCCTTTGCAGATGCCTGCGAACATGCAAACCGTCGAGGAACAGCACGAGGACACACCGCACGACATGCAACCCTACGTCGATGCCCAGGGCAACGCCTACGACTTCGCCCTCGGGCTTAACTGGAGTGGCATCATTGAAGACGCCCGGACACTAAGGTACAGGAAGCAGCGGTCAGTGAGCGAATCCAATCCATAAGCCTGTATGAATCCGTAAGGCATGGACCTACTCGTTTCTATCCGTATTCCAACCGTGAAGGCAACGGTTTTGACGAAGCGGCTTCCACGACCAACCCGGTGAGAGTATTCCAGATGAACAAGAGATCGTACGGGGTATGGTTCTGCCTCGTCTTGTGGGGTCTGTGCCCGCTCCTCGCAGCAGCTCAGATCACGGACCCGCTCTATCTTGAGAACGGCTTGCTCACCGGTATGTCCGGTTCCGATCCGGCCGTCCAGGTGTACAAAGGAATCCCCTATGCAGCGCCGCCCGTCGGCGCCCTGCGCTGGCATGCTCCACAACCGTCTTCTCCATGGGAGGGCGTTCGGAAGGCAGACACGTTCGCCCCCGGCTGCATCCAACACGTAGCAGGATCACGGCCACCATGGACCGAAGAGCTCATGCACCAGGACAGCATTAGCGAGGACTGCCTGTATCTCAACGTCTGGACGGCAGCGAATGATGCCGGCGAACGACGCCCCGTTCTGGTCTATATCCACGGCGGCGGCTTCAGCGAAGGATCCGGTTCGGTAGCGGCCTACGATGGGGAGGAGTTGGCGAAGAAGGGGCTGGTGGTAGTAACCATCAACTACCGGCTGGGGGCGCTCGGCTTTCTGGCCCATCCGGAATTGACAGCCGAGTCCGGCGACAATGCTTCGGGCAACTTCGGCCTGCTCGACCAGGTAGCCGCCCTCCAGTGGGTGAAACAGAACATTGCGGCCTTTGGCGGCGATCCGAACAACGTCACGATCGCCGGACAATCGGCCGGGGCTATTGCGGTGTACCTGCTCACGGTCGCTCCGCCTGCCAGAAGCCTCTTCGAACGGGGCATACCCTGGCCGGAGCGTCCGGAGTTCGGCGCGTTTCACACAGCCGAGGTACCGTACTTCTTTAACAACCTCCGGATGCTGGACCGGCCCTGGGAACCCCTGGACCGGCAACTCGCCGACATGATGTCGTCGTACTGGGCTAATTTCGCAACCGGCGGCAATCCGAACGGGGCAGGATTACCAGAGTGGCCGGCTTATGACGGTCAAGACGTCCGATTCATGCGTTTCGGCGAACGGGTGGCGCCCGGCCCCATCGCGGACCCGCCCGTGCAAGAGTTCTTCAAGGCGTTTTTGGCGGAATAGGGCATGATTGTCGTAACGACGTAGCGTATCCCGCCGCCCCTCGACATCTCGATATAATTCCCTATAATTCCCTTCCAAAAACTGCGCAATAAACAACTCTTCCGATATCTCCATGACGAAATCTCTTTGGGACGAATACCTCGCGGCGGCGCAAGAGAAATACGAAACGATCAAGCGGGAAGAAAACTACAAGTTCAATCTTGCGGCGGCGTTAGCGAAAGCCCGCACGGCGTTGTTGCGCGATGAACCGGATTGGCCGGACCTGGCGACGGGGGCGGTCAGGCACAAGCACAACAATCTTATACACTGGATGAACCAAGGGAAGGTAGTGCGGTGTATCGCCAGCAACCCGGACGAGGTGCGGGATGCGCTTCGGGAAATGTGGTCCGAAGACGACCGAACGCCCGGCGACCGCATTCGCGCATTCGACGACAGACTATCCGAAAGCATGCTGGATATTCCGCCGAGCGCGGTGGGCTCGCGCCTCACGATCGCGTCGTATTTCATGATGGGGCTCGACGCGCAACGGTATCCGCCGTACCAGAAAAGAAAGTTTCAATCCACATATAAACAACTGGACTATCCGCAATCCTCCGCCGACGATGCGGGCGAGGAGTACGAGCACGCCCTAAGCTTCCTGGACCGCATGCTCGAAGAAGCGCGGAGGCGGGACATGGACAAACCCGCTACCCGGATGGACGCGCAATCCGTCGTCTTCTGGCTGGTTAATCCACCTCCTCCACCCCCCAATGGTACCCCAGTTGAACCCCCGCACCCCCTGAACACGATCCTCTACGGCCCGCCCGGCACCGGAAAGACCTGGCACACCGTCACCCGGGCCGTGGCGATCATCGAAAACCTGGAAACGGACGAGGTAGCGCGGGAGAACCGCAGCGACGTGAAAGAAAGGTACGACATATATTCGGACGCCGAACAGATCGAAATGGTGACGTTTACCCAGAACACCACCTACGAAGATTTCGTCGAAGGCATCCGGCCCGTCCTGTCGAATGGCGCAAGCGCCGACGGGCAATCTTCGCCCGAACACAGCGAGTCCGGAGACATCCGATATGAGCTTTCCCAAGGCGTATTCCGGGGCATCGCGGAGCGCGCGGAGAAGAACCCGAACCGGCCTTATGTGCTCGTCATCGACGAAATCAACCGCGGCAACATAGCCCGGATCTTCGGCGAACTGATCACACTGGTCGAGGACTCGAAGCGGATCGGGAAGCCCGACGAAGCCCGGGTGAGGCTACCCGGCTCGAAGACGGATTTTGGCGTGCCGTCGAACTTGTATCTCATCGGGACCATGAACACCGCCGACCGCTCCATCGCGCTGATGGATACTGCGCTACGGAGGCGGTTCGCGTTCGAGGAGATGATGCCGGACCCGTCTCATGATGGCGTCAACAAGGACATCGACGGCATCGACTGCGGCAAGGTCCTTGACGCCATAAATGGACGCATCGCCGTGCTGCTGGACCGGGAGCATCAAATCGGACACACCTATTTCCTCGGCATCGACTCGATGGCAGCGCTTGCCGAGACGTTTCGGCGCCGCATCATGCCGCTACTCCAGGAGTACTTCTACGACGACTGGGAAAAAATCCGGGCGGTTCTGAACAACAACGAGTTCGTCGTGAGCCGGGATCTGCCTGACGAGCTGGTCCGACGGGATCTGGTCGAATCCACCCGGAGAGTATACGATCTGCTGCCTGCCGACCACAAAAAGTGGACCGATCCGGCGGCGTACCGAGTTATCTACGAAACGCCCACAGCGGCGGCGGAAACGGACGACGACAGTGAATCGCAGCGCGACTGACATGCCGGCCTTGAGCACAACCAACCGGCGCAACCCGAACGCACATACGCTGGTCGTTCGAGAGTACGATCCGCTAACCGGCCTGCAGGAGGACGAACAACGCGATCTCGAACGATTCGAGCTCGACGAAGGGAGACACGGGCGGTCCGCGCTCACGCTCCGGAACGGTCTCCTCTACGCGCAGAACTACGTCGGGGTTATTGAAACGCGCCGGGGAACCGTGATCGAAATCCTGCCGAAGATCGATCTTTCGGACAGCGGCGTCGATAACACCCGGAAGGTCTTTCTGACCATGCTCCGGGATTGGCGGCGCCTCAGGGAAGCGCAACGGGGAGCCGCCGGCATCCGCGCAATCCACCGCTTCGACATGTTCGAGGCATTCGTCCATACTTTCCTGACGAGCGTTATCCTGCTCACCCGGCGCGGCCTGGCCCGGACGTACCGAACGCAAGAAGCGAATCTCCCCTGCCTGCGCGGACGGATCCTGTTCCCGGCGCATATCCGCCAAAATCTGGTCGACCGCTCCCGGTTCTACGTCGGCTACGACGAGTTCACTGCGGATCGCCCCGCGAACCGCCTGATCCGCCTCGCATTGCAACGCCTCGCGCAGAGCGTCCGGCATCCCGCGAATCGGCAGCGGCTCCATCAATTGCGCATCGCCTTCTCCAGTGTACCCCTGTCCACGAACCTGAACGACGACTGGGCGCACCATCAAGTGGACCGTTCGATGCGACAGTACGACGCCGTGATGCCATGGGTCGGGTTGTTCCTGTTCGGGTACGGTCTCGCCACGTTCGCCGGCCCGCACGTGAACCGGGCGTTGCTATTTCCCATGGAGCAAGTGTTCGAGGACTTCGTTACCGCTTCCGTCCGCCGACGCCAGCGGCGCTTCGCGGTGAGCGCCCAAGAGGGACAGCGACATCTGGCGACGGACGACGACCATAAGCCTGCGTTTCGTCTAAAGCCGGATATCGTCCTGCGGGAAGGCAAGCATATCCGATTCGTCCTGGACGCCAAGTGGAAACGCATCGACCCCGGCAAGCCAAACCACGGCGTCACTCAGGCCGACGCATACCAGCTCTTCGCTTACGGAAAGAAATACGGCTGCCGGCGCGTCGTCCTGGTCTATCCAAAAACGACCGGGTTTAGCCAAACGCTCCGTTTCCGATTCGACGAAAATTCCGACCTGGAGTTGGCCTGCTTTCCGTTCGACGTGGCCGATCCGGCGGGAACCATTGAGAAGATGATGCAGGAACTGCTGCGCCGATCGCAGTAGCCTGGCTCCCGCACGCCGCTGTACGGGGGTATAAACAGACGCAGAATACGTAATTGACAAATCTGGAGGAATAGCCGACTCCCGCGCAAGGGAACGCCGGAATGCAAGAGATGGAGCCAACGACCGGACTTGAACCGGTGACCTGCTCATTACGAGTGAGCTGCTCTACCAACTGAGCTACGTTGGCCGGTACATGCGTCGCTTGCGACGAAGCGCCCCTCTCACGCATGACCTTTCGACTTGATCCCGGCATGATTCATAGTACCGGACTGCCCTGAACATCTTCCGGGAAGCACGCCGGTCCACATGAAACGCAATGTATTTCCAGGCGTTTGCGTGTACCTTGCGCATGCCTCGCCGTGTATCCCTGCATCTCATCGGACGTGTCCCTGTCCCCTTCCATAACAGATTGGAGTCCCGCGTCCTGGCGAGAGCGGCCTGCGATGCAGCAACCCACGTACCGCGATCAGGCCGAATTGTCCGAAGCGCTGGCGAAGTTACATGCTTTGCCCCCGCTCGTGACATCCTGGGAAATCCATGTGCTCAAGAAACAGATTGCCGAAGCGACGCAAGGGCAGCGTTTTATCCTGCAGGGCGGCGAATGCGCGGAACACTTCGACGAATGCAGCGCGCAGATTATCGCCAATCGTCTGAAGGTGCTTCTTCAGATGAGCCTCGTACTGATCTTCGGGATCCGGACACGCGTCGTGCGGATAGGCCGCTTTGCAGGCCAGCATGCCAAACCCCGCTCTTCCGATAGCGAAACCCGCGATGGAATAACGCTCCCGAGCTACCGGGGCGATATCGTCAACAGTGCAGATTTCACGCCCGAGGCGCGCGAGCCGGATCCCAAGCGGATGCTACGCGCCCATGCGCATTCCGCGATGACGCTGAATCTCGTCCGTGCGCTCATCAATACGGGCTTTGCGGATCTCCACCATCCGGAATACTGGAACCTCGATTTCATCCACCGTACGCCGCTGGAAAACGAATACCGGCAGATCCTCGAATCCATTCGCGAGACGGTTTCGTTCATTGAAACCGTCTCGGGCAACCCGCTTCACAGCCTGGAACGCACCCAGTTCTTCACCAGCCATGAAGCATTGCACCTGCCCTACGAAGAAGCCTTCACGCGCAACGTGCCGCACAATGAAGGCATATTCAATCTGGCAACCCACTTCCCGTGGATCGGCGCCAGAACTGCTGACTGCGAGGGAGCCCACATCGAATATGCGCGCGGCCTCGTCAATCCGATCGGCGTGAAAGTAGGACCCTTCATGTCGCCGGAGGATCTGGTGCGCATCGTACGAATCCTGAACCCCGAAAACGACCCCGGTCGACTCGTACTTATTCATCGTCTGGGCGCCGGCTGCATCGCCGATCTCCTGCCCCCCCTGATCCGGGCCGTGCAGGTTTCGGGCACGCCTGTGTTGTGGATGAGCGATCCCATGCACGGAAATACTGAATTGACGGGTGCAGGCATCAAGACCCGGCGCTTCGAAAACATCCTGGACGAACTTGAACAGGCATTTGACATTCATGCTGCGGAGGGATCGCATCTCGGCGGCGTGCATTTCGAACTCGCGGGAGAAGACGTTACCGAATGCACAGGCGGCGCAAGCGGCCTGGAGGACACCGATCTGGTACGCGCCTACAAATCGCAAGTCGACCCGCGGCTGAATTACGAACAAGCACTGGAAATGGCTTTTCTTATCGTGAGAAAGAAAAATCGCATGGAAAACAAATCGGCTTAATGATCGCGCGCCTGCCACGGAACGCTTGCATTCTTCTCGGGCTTATCGGGCTCGCGCTATTGTTCATGCCGAACCGCGTCCATGCGCAGCAGTATGCCGCCGTGCGCGGGTTCGTAACCTCCCTGGAAGACGGACAACCACTCCAGGGAGTACACGTTATCCTTACACAGGACGACACCATTCTCGGCGCCGTAACCGATCCCGACGGGATATACCTGATTGGCCGCGTTCCGGAAGGGCGGTACATACTCCGGGCCACATTTATCGGGTTCGAGACCTTTGCGGACACCCTCGACCTTGCAGCGGGCGACTCAAGGCACCTCGACATTGCACTGGCCGAGCAACAAGCCGCAATAGGTGAAGTCATCGTCGAGGCCGAACGGGAAACCGGCGCTGCCCACGTGACCGCAGGCCAGCAACGAGTGCTCCCGCAAGACATCGAGTTGATCCCCTCGCCCAGCGTTTCCGGTGATCTCGTCAACTACCTTGCCGCCCAGCCCGGCGTGGTATCCATGGGAGATCGTGGAGGGCAGGTCTTCATCCGAGGCGGAGAACCCTCCCAGAACCTTACGCTGCTCGACGGCATGCATATCTACCAGCCATTCCACCTGCTGGGGTTCTATTCGGCGTTCCCGTCGGACATCATCAATAACGCGGACATCTACGCAGGCGGATTCGGCGCCCAATTTTCGGGACGCCTCTCCTCTGTTATCGATGTGCAAACACGCAACGGCAACAAACGGCAATACGAAGCAGGCGTCGCGCTGACGCCCTTCGTAAATTCGGCCCGTCTGGAGGGACCGCTGGTGGGAAATATTTCATTCCTCGGATCGGCCCGCATCTCGACCCTCGAAGAAGTGGCGTCCCTCTATGTGGCGGACGACCTGTCCTACCGGTTCGGCGACCTGTTCGGCAAGATGCACATCCCGATCGCGCGGAATCACCAGACTTCCGTTTCGGCGGTGCATACGTTCGACCGGGGCACATTGGCGGAGCCGACGCTCTTCAGCTCCAATAATGAGATTCGCTGGAAAAACACCGCGCTCGGCCTACGGCATCTCGTGCTCCCCAGGGCGCTTCCCATCCTCGGCGAAGCCCTGTTTTCCTGGTCCCGTCTCCAAACAGAGTACGGGCCGCGCGACGAGCCGTCCCGAACCACCGACATAGACAACTACAATCTTGAAGTCAATTTTACCAACTTCGGGCAAAGCGTTGAAGTGGGATGGGGGTTCTTCGCGCGCAATGTCGAACTCACTGCAAACCTCGGAGGGACCTACCAGAACATCGTGGACAACTTCGTCCGCTCGACCAACGCAGGCGGGTGGGTGGAACCGGAATTCGACCTTGGCAACGGCCTCCGGCTGCGGATCGGCGCAGTCGGGCAGTTCTTCGGCAATTCAGGCTTTTTCGTGGAGCCGCGCATGCGAGGCGTCTATGAACGGGGCATCCATCAGTGGAGTATGGCCGGCGGCATGTACCGGCAAAACATCATTGGGCTAAGCGATCGGCGCGACGCCGCCAGTATCTTTACAGCCTACGCAGAGGCGCCGACCGGAGAGGTTCCAACCGCCCTGCATGGCATTGCCGGGTATAGGATCACGCTCTCTTCGTCCCTCGAACTCTCGACGGAAGCGTTCTACAAGAATCTCCGTAACCTGTTTATTGCGGAATGGACGTCCTTTCCCCGTTTCACGACACGACTTCAGCCGGCGGACGGTACGGTCCGCGGCCTGGACCTCCGCGTAGAGTTCCATCGTCCGAATTTCTACGCCTACCTCAACTACGGCTACTCCTCGACCCGGTACAATGCTATGCAGGAATCGCTGCCTGTATGGTTCGGCACGGATCGGCTCGCCTTCCGTCCGCCGCACGACCGGCGCCACCAGCTCAACCTGATCCTGAGCGGGTCCGCGTACGGATTCGACATGAGCGCCCGCTGGAATATCGGATCGGGCCTTCCCTATACCCAGGTGCGCGGTTTCGACGGATTCATCCTGATGGATGGCGTGGTGGATGTGGAAGGGATCCAGGGCTTCCCGCGCGTGATCTACGATCGGCCCTACAAGGGTATTCTCCCCACATACCACCGGCTCGACGTAACGATCGGGCGGCAGATGTCCACGCGCGCGGCGGACATCACCGTGCAGATCGGCGCCATCAACACCTACAATCGGCCCAATCTTTTTGCTCTGGACGTATTTACCCTGCAGCGAACCGACCAGCTCCCCTTCGTTCCCACTGTGGGCATCGAGATCGAATTCTGATTATGCGCCTTGCATCCCTGCGAAATACGACCCTGAGCATCCTTGTTGCCGCTGCCTTTCTTGCTTCCTGCGAAAGCGCCGTCAACCCGCTCATCGGCGAACCGCGCCCATTCACGATCTGGGGGCTTCTGGACGCCGCGGCAGACACCCAGCGGGTGCGCATCTTTTCTATCGAAGGGGAACCCGGCATCGACCGGCCCGGCAACCTGGATGCCGCCGTAACGACTACGGACCTCGAAACCGGAGAAACGCTGGCCTGGACGCCCTACAAGATAACATACGATGACGGCGTTACAGCGCATCTCTTCGAGGCAGCGTTTCGCCCTGTGCATGGTCACCGCTACCGTCTTGACGTCACCCGGTCGGACGGCGCCGTATCCAGCGCCACGGTGAGGGTGCCGCCCGAGGTGGATTTCACCCTCGAACGCTCGGACACCAGTCCGAGGGTCTTTGCCTACGTACGAGGAGATCCGCTTCCCAACCTGCTGGGCGTCGAAATGCGGTACGAAGCCACCAACGTGCCCCCCGCCCAGACCTGGCCCACCGACCTGAAACTCCATCCGGTCGTGAACTACCCCGTGGAAGTATCCTATCAGGGCACGGAGGATCGATTGAGGGACGGCGTACGATACGACATCAACATGGCGCACGATTTCGTGATCGTAGAGGAGGCATACAAAAGCAAATGCCTGATAACCGATGGCAACCCCAACATCGCCCTGCGCCGCGTCGAGTTTCATTTTGTGGCGGCGAACGAAGAATGGAGTCCGCCGGGAGGCGTATTCGATCCTGAGGTGCTCATCGAACCCGGCGCCCTTTCCAATATTGAAAACGGATACGGCTTCTTCGGTGCAGGCGTGGTGGTCACCGAACGGTGGACCCCTCCGAAAAACCTGCGAGACTTTATTGGATTCAGTTCAGAGCAGGGATGCTCCCTGATACCGAGCGCTGGCAATCCGGCATGCACCTCTCCACCCGTTCCGTGCCTCGACGATGTCAGCGAAGATATCTGGAGCCTTTATTTTTGAATCTCCAGGGAAGCATTACGGCGTGATTGCTCCCCCACCTGCTCGATCCAACCGCCGCCCACTACATCGTCGCCCTCGTACAACACCACGGACTGCCCGCGCGTGACGGCCTGGCGCGGCGTTGCAAAAGCTACATGAAGTTCGTCCGGCCCTTCCTGCCGGACCACACCGGGCGCCCCCGGATCGTTGTAACGGATTTTCACATCCACCGGCAATTCGTCGTCAAGATATTCGTACTTCACGAGATTGATCTGCCGGGCCGTGAGCGCACCGCGGAATAACTCGTCGCGCGGACCCAGGACAATCGTGTTCGTTTCGGCGTCGATATCAATCACATAGGCCGGATAACCGAGCGCCACGCCAAGGCCCCGGCGCTGTCCGATCGTGTAGAACGGATACCCCTCGTGCCTCCCGACCATGGTCCCGTCGGAGGTTACGAACAATCCTCCCGACACTTCCTCCGCCAATCCATCCACGCGGTCTTTCAGGAACCGCCGGTAATCATTGTCCGGGATGAAGCATATCTCGTAGGAATCGGGCTTGTCCGCCACGCGGTCCAGTCCGTACGCAGCAGCCATCTCCCGGATGGCCGGCTTCTCGAATGCGCCCAGCGGGAGCAAGGTGCGGGCCAGATGCTCCTGGGACACTCCCCACAAAGCATAGCTCTGATCCTTGCGGGCGTCGAGCCCCTTCATCAGCACGATGCGACCCGTGGCTTCTTCGCGCCGGAGCCGCGCATAATGCCCGGTAGCTATGCAGTTGCAGCCCAGTTGCTCGGCCCGGCGCATCAGCGCCGCCCACTTTATATGCGTATTGCACAATACACACGGATTGGGCGTGCGGCCGGCAAGATATTCGCCGGTGAACCGCTCGATAACCCAATCGCCGAATTCCTCGCGGATGTCTACGATAAAATGCGTAAAGCCATACTTCACGGCGACGGCGCGCGCATCGTTCATGGATTCGAGCGTGCAACAACCAACCTCCTTGTCCCCGCGCTTTCCGGTGGGCCCGCCGCTGCGAGCGTAATCCCACGTCTTCATCGTGACGCCGACCACCTCGTATCCCTGCTCATGCAGCATGACCGCCGCAACCGACGAATCCACGCCGCCGCTCATGGCCACCAGTACCCGTCCCTTCCTGTTCATGGCTTCTCTTATGCTACAATACGTGCTTGGACCATCCGCCGTCCACAGGAAACCCGACACCGGTTACGTACGCGGCCCGCTTGCTTACGAGAAAAACCGCGGCCGCCGCAAATTCCTCCGGCTCTGCAATGCGCCGCAGTGCACTGTCTTCGGCCCATCCGGCCTCGATATCTTCGACAGAGGCCCCTGATGTCGAGGCAAGGTGTGTCGCCAGCTCCGTCAAACGCTCCGTGCGCGTATACCCCGGCAAAATGGTATTGACCGTAATACCCGCTGGGCCCAATTCCTCCGAAAGGCTCTTCGCAAAGCCTTGTACGCCGGCGCGAGTCGCATTGGAAAGGTACAGACCGGGAATCGGCCGTTTGGCCGAAATCGACGTGATCATCAGAATGCGGGCAAGCGGATCATCGGCCGCCGCTGCCGCCCGCAAATGCGGTAACGCCGCCCGGCACAACTGGATGGTGCTTATCAGGTTCAATTCAATCGCTGCACGCCACGTTTCGAGGGACAAATCGTCGATATAGCCGGGAGGAGGTCCGCCGGCGTTTGTCACAAGGATATGCAACCCGCCGAAATGCCCGCCAGTCCGGTCGACCGCATCGTGCACGGCGCGCTCGTCCGTCACATCGCATACAAGCGGAAGAATGCTTTCCCGATCGGCGCCGGCCTCCCGCACCAGGCGGTCGGCAGCCGCTGCAATGCGCTCCTCGTCCCGGGAACAGATCGCTACGCGACATCCTTCCCGAACAAGGGCGAATGCCACAGCATACCCCAACCCGCTGCTGGCCCCGGCTACAAACGCTGTCCGTCCTTCGATGCCCAGATCCATTGTCTTTAACAAATATTCGCTTGTAAAAACCCGATATAATTGCGAAAGTTAGGTATATGCTCCCTCTTTTAACAGTAGCGGCTTCATGAACGACCACGACTCAGCCCAAACAACACCCCGTCGCCCTGTCGTAACCCCTTTGGCTCCGCCAGCGATAGGCCCCTACAACCAAGGCATCCTGGCCGGCAATACGTTCTATTGCTCCGGACAACTGGGAATCGATCCGAAAACGGGAAGCATGGTGACCGGCGGCGCAGAAGCCGAAACGGAACGCGTGCTGGAAAACCTCGGCGCAGTGCTCAAAGCCGCACAAATGGATTACAGGAATGTCGTTCAGTGTACCGTGTACCTGGCGGACATTAACGATTATGGGGCCGTGAACGACATATACGCCCGGTATTTTCCGGAACTCCCGCCTGCCCGGCAATCCGTGGAAGTTTTGCTTCCCCGGGGTGCGCGGGTGGAAATCTCCTGTATTGCCGTCCGGTAGCAACCGGCTTCTGCCGGCTCCGGCCTACCTGCCCGCTTGTGTCCTACCCGTCGAACCGGAGTACGGACCCAATCATCGAATTATCTTCAAGGCGGTCCCGACCCGACAGGTAATTCAGTTCGGCAAGGAACGAAAATCCGACAAGCTCCCCACCGGCTTCCCGGATCAGTTTCGCCGCCGCCGCCGCCGTGCCCCCCGTGGCGATCACGTCGTCATGGATAAGAACGCGGTCTCCCTCCACGACGGCGTCCATATGCATCTCCATACAATCCGTGCCGTATTCGAGATCGTATTCCATCCGGTACGTCCGCCAGGGTAGCTTGCCCTGTTTCCGAATGGGCACAAACCCGACATCGAGTTCCTGGGCCAAAGATAATCCGAACAGGAAGCCACGCGCTTCGATCCCCGCCACCCTCGTAACGCCGGCGTCCCGAAAAGGTGCTGCGAGCGCCTCGACAGCCTGCCGAAACAAGACGGGATCCAGCAAGATCGGCGTCACATCCTTGAATGCAATACCGGGTTGGGGAAAATCCGGCACGGTGCGAACCGCATCATGTAAGGACTGTACGGATACTTCGGAAAACAAATGCATTCGAGACAGGACTGAAAAACGGAAAACGAACTGCGCGGCCGAAGGGAAACGCATTCCGGCCGGAGCGCATTACGGAACGCTGGCCCGCGGACCGAGGCCCTTGTCGTACTGCTCCTTGTACGCGCGAACCGCCCTGAAGATAGCACTTGCCAGATAATCCTGCCCGCGCTCGCTTACCAGAAACGCCGCCTCGGACCGGTTGCTGAGAAATCCCAGTTCGACCAGCACGGCGGGCATGGAAGCGCCCCAGAGCACATAGAAACCGGCCTGTTTGACCCCCCGGTTCTTGCGTTGCACCCGTTTCTCGAACTGATCCTGGATAAGCACTGCGAGTTCCTGGCTCTGCTGCATGTACGCGCTTTGCGTAAGCGCCATGCGAATGAGTGCTTCCTCGTTCATATCCTCGTATTCCCGCTGGGAACTCTCCATCTTCACCGCCTCGTTCTCCCGCTCCATCGTGCTGCGGGCGGCATCGGTCTTGTGCAGGCCGATGAAATAGGTCTCGGCGCCGCTCGCCGCCGCATTATCCGCCGAATTCACATGGATCGAAATGAAAAGCTTACCCCCACGTTCGTTGGCGATCCGTCCCCGGTCCTTGAGTTCGATAAACCGGTCGTCCTGGCGGGTGTACTCGACACGCACGCCGAGGCGCTCTGCAAGGTAGGCCCCGAGCTTCAGCGAGACGGCAAGGGTAATATCTTTTTCGAATATGCCAGGCCTTTTCGTTCCCGGATCCTTGCCCCCATGCCCGGCATCGATCACCACGGTGTCCAGAAGCCACTGCCCACCCGTCGGCACTGCCTCCTCTCTTCTGGATGCTAATAACGCCTCCCGCGTCCGACCGGTCGTTCCCCCCCCGATAGCGGGCAATTGATCGGTGGAAGCCGTGGCCAGCAGCGATACCGCCCGAACAGGAATCTGTCGGAGGTCCCTACCCTCCTCCCGGCGCGAAACAGCCTGCCCGGACACATAAGCAAGCCCCACAAGGATGTCGTCGGAGCCGCCGTCGCGGTATGCCGAAGCCTGCAAGGGTTGCCCGGCATCAAGCATAAACCGGAAGAACAGATGGCCTTCGTCCTCTTCTCCCGAATAGCGGATGACAGGCCCTGCGGCATCGCCCCTCACATGATCGGAAGCAAGCCTCGTATTGAAAAGGATCACTTCCATCTGTCCGTCGGCAAGCATGCGCGGCTCGCTATAAGCAGCCACCGGGCCGTCCGTATGAAAACGAATAACATAGCCCTTGCCGTCGGATCGCTCGGTCAAGGAAACGCGCTCCACCTGCGGGGTGGCGCGAAGCGCAACGGCGTTTAAGGAGGCCAGCGGAGGAACAGTGGCCTCACTCTCATGAGAAGACGCCCCCGCCGCAGAAGCGGCAAGGGCGACTATGGCGCAGAACCGGACAATTCCCCCTACGGGAAATTCGCCGCGCAAAAAGAAGCCCGGACGCAAACGATGCATCATGGTTACGGAAACGGCCAGCAGGATCGCCTCCTCTGCATCTTGCGCCGGCGAAAGGGTGGGTGGTGGATGGGCAGAAAAGCAAATCGCAGCGCAAAACCCCACACTATCTGTAAATATACAAAAAAACAATCAAAAAGCATAAGGGGAGGCCATGCGCCTCCCCCAGGCCTCGCAAAAAAGCAACGTTACCAGTCCATGGTATCGTTTCCCAGCAACTCCTGCAGGCGACGTTCCACAATACGGTGCCGAAGCCGTTGGCGCTCGCCAATGGCCCACTGCAACTCTCGCAGCCGCTCCTTGAGTTCTTCCACTTCACGGCGACGATTCTCCTGTTTGAGATCGAAGATCTCGTCCAACCGCTCCCGCAACACGGCTATGCTGTCCTGGTGCGCTTTCCCCTCGTCCATTGCGGCAAACTTTCGGGCCATACTCAGCGTCTCGCGCTCCATGAGCCGCTCGCTCATCAACTGATCGAAAAGCCCCTCATTCTTGAGCTGCATGTTCGAGAGATAGTGCTGCATCTGGATATGCGGGAACTCGCTCGCCGTACGGGCCGCTTCCGCCGCATAGAGGGTCATCTCTTGCGCCATTTGTTGAAATAATTCATTCGTCTGCGATTCCGCCGGCAAACGATGCAGCAAATCCCGCATGCGTTTTTCCTGTTCGCGCAGGTTCTCGGCATAACGTTCCAGAATGGTCTCGGGCGACGCGGTAACGACAAACAAAATTGTGGCGTTTCTTTCCATGCCCGTACAACCCCCATCCCGCAGAATGCAATCGAAATCGCCCGTGGGAGTTTTCAACCACAGACTGTCCCCTTCCAGGGCGTACCGCCGCCCGTCTTGCAGTTGAACGATCAGGTTCTCGTCGGAAGAAAACGTAGTATAATTCACGGAGGCGCCTTTCGGAGGGAAGTCTTCCGGCAGTTTTTTGGGTGGAATTTCCCGGTCATCGATAAACACAGTCCCTCCCTCGATGCGAAACGAACGAATCACCGGCTCGGCGACGCCATCGGAAACAACATACTGCGCCTCCACCGTTCCGGCAGCGAGGATCAGCATCGGCAGGGCAAGCAGCCAGCCTTTGGAGTACAGGGAAAGAGAGGTCATGGCTCTATGGTATTTGTTGGGTAGGTTGCGTTACCTCCAGTTTCCAGTAATCGATAGCGTACTTCCGATGCGCACCGTCAGCGGCGATCCGAGGCGGGCGTAAACCCGGCGCCCCCTGATCCGGCAGGGAGCATTTCGAGAGGCGCCGCAGGCGTTTCCCAGCCTCCGGCCACCCCGTCGCCGATACTCTGGATGCGCTGTTGCAGGTAAATGACATCGCCCCGGTCTTCCCAGGCCGGTATTTCCAGAACGAATCCCGGCTGTGCAATCGTGCCGTCCCCAGCCTGTTCGGACGCAACAGCCGCCGGTTGCGGCGGCCCGGCAACGGCAGCAGACGACGCATCCGCCAAGGCCGCGTCAGGACGAGCTTCCGGCGCTGTTTCCGACTGCAAGGCGCCGGAAGCAGCGGAAAAATCAGGAGAAGAAGCAGCGGCCAGCCCCGTGCTTCCGCCTTGGAGATCGGTCACGCGATCCTCAGCCTCTCCAGCCGGGGAAAGCGTTTCAGGGGGAGCTTCGGACTGTGCCGTCTCCGTAGACGCAGACGTACCGGTAAAGAGCGCCGCGGACCCGGAAACGGAATCGGTCGGAGCAGGAGCAAACACATCCGTCCGAAACAATCCGACGACCACGACCGCCGCCACCAGCGCAGCGACTGCCCCACCCGCAATACGCCTCGGCACGCGCCACGCCACTCGTTTACGCGCCAGGCCAGGCCGGTCTTGCCGGGCGCCGGAGAGCGTCGTATGCTGCGCTGCTGCTTGCAGCACAGCCTCTACGGCCTCAGGGTCGGGCCGCGTAGACCGGATTGCGGATCGCGCATCCAGCCAATCCTTCATTTCGCGCAGGGAAGCGGCTTCTTCGGCACTCCCCGGAGGGGAATCCGAGGGCGTCCCCGAGCCCTCGTACAGTTCGAGAAGCCAGGCGTCTTTCTTGTCCATACCGGTTCGTTGTATCAAGTGGTTCGTATTCCTTCGGCCTCCTCGCCGAGTTCTATCCGCATCATCTTTTGCAGGTTGAGAAGCGCATAACGCATCCGCCCCAGCGCCGTATTGATAGACACATTCGTAAGCTCCGCAATCTCCCGGAATGTCATACCGGTTTCGTGACGCAGCAGCAGTACCTCGCGCTGTTCGCCCGGCAACCGTTCGATGCATTGTTCCATGATGTCAATGCGGCGGCGCAGGTCCACCTGTTCGTCGGCAGGCGCCGGTTCACCCGGCAACCGGTCCCAAAAAGAGCCGTCCTGTGCGTCGTTCGTTTCCACATCGGTCCATTTTTTCCGCTCGCGCATATGATCGAACACCGCATTGCGGGCAATGCGCATCACCCAGGCCAGCCATTTCCCCTGCGGTGCATACGATCCGCGTTCCTTCTTCATAGCGCGGATAGCGCGAAAGAATGTTTCCTGAAACAGATCGTTCGCCAGATCCCGATCACGCACCATACCCATCACATACCCGAATATGCGCTCCTGATGTCGTTCCACCAACTGGCGGAACGCCTCCTGATCGTCGTCTTCAATGTATGCGACCGCAAGGGCCTCATCCGTACGATGCATTCGGAATGACGGAACGGACGGGATGCAGAAAAATTATTCTGTTCCTGCCGCGCAATCCTTATTACAGAGAACCAATTCCTCTGCAAGAACGGGGCAAGGGCGAAATTATTGTTTCGTGGACGAATGGTTTTATTGGAACGATTCGCCACCGGGAAAGATCGATCCGAGCGGGTGTAAGGAACCATTCGGGTGTCCTATCATAATGAATTGGTTGCCGAAGCCAGCCGCAAAGGCGCCTTCCTGTTCGAAAACGCAACGCAACGCAACACGCCGTGCGCAGCGGCATCACTGCCCTCTTGTACCGCTACTGTCTTACTTCTTCGTTTGATTCCCGCCGCGCGCGATGACGTACTCACTTACCTGGTTCCTGCGTCCTTTCACCATCCTGGGGAAGTACTCGCTGCTGATCTTCGATGCGTTCGTATCGCCGGACGATTTCCGCACGTATCGCAAGAACACCTTCAGCCAGATGATGCGCATCGGCGTGGAATCGCTCCCGATTGTTGCGCTGGCCGCCGCTTTTTCCGGCGCCGTTACCACGGTACAGGTATCCTACCAGCTCGTTTCGGTCTTTCTGCCCGCCACCGTCATCGGATCGGTCGTGGCGCCCTCCATGATTCTGGAACTCGGGCCTGTAGTGACGGGATTCATTCTGGCGGGGCGTGTCGGCGCGCGCATTGCTGCCGAGCTGGGGACCATGCGCGTCACGGAACAGATCGACGCCCTCGAAGCCATGGGTCTCAACTCAACGAGCTATTTGATCGCGCCCCGGATCCTGGCGGGCATCATTATGTTTCCGATGCTCTACGTGGCGGCCTGCGCCATCGGGATCGGAGGCGGTATTACCGTAGCCAACCTCGGCGGTTACCTGACCACCCAGGAATTCGTACAAGGCGCCCAGAATTTCTTTCGCCCATTCGATCCGTACTTTGGCCTGAGCAAAGCATTCGTTTTCGGGTTTATCATTACTTCGGTATCCTGTTATATGGGGTATTTTACGTCCGGCGGCGCCGAGGGCGTCGGTAAAAGCACGACGCAAGCGGCCGTGATGAGTTGCGTTTTTATTCTTATCGCGGACCTCGTCCTCGCCGTCACGCTGCTATAAAGGCCTTCCTGCGCCATGATCCGGCTCGAACATATCACCAAGCGGTTCAACGATGCGGTCGTGCTTCGCGATGTTTCCCTCGACATTCCCGAGGGCGAAACGCTGGCTGTCATCGGGCGGTCGGGTTCCGGTAAAAGCGTGCTCATTAAACATGCGGTCGGCCTGCTCACGCCCGACGAGGGGCGCGTGTTTGTGGACGACGCCAACATCAACGAGGTGTCATACAGGCAATTGCGGCGTATCCGACGCAAGTTCGGTGTGCTGTTTCAGGGTGGAGCGCTGTTTGATTCGATGTCCTCCTTCGAGAACGTTGCGTTTCCGCTGCGTACCTTCACGGGAGAGTCCGATGGGGCCATCCGGAGCCGCGTCGAAGCGTGCCTCGAAATGGTGCAATTATCCAACATCGGTAAAAAAATGCCGTCCGAACTGTCCGGAGGCATGCAGAAGCGTGTAGCGCTGGCCCGGGCCATTGCGTTAAAACCCAAGTACATCATATACGACGAACCGACGAGCGGCCTCGACCCTGCAACGTCCAACCATATCGACGAACTCATCCTGTCGCTGAATGAGCAGTTGCGTGTAACCAGCATCGTGATAACACACGACATGCATTCGGTGCTTACCATTGCAGACCGGGTCGCCTTTATCCATGAGACCCGGATCGCCTGGACCGGAACCGTACATGAGATCCACCAAAGCGATCACGAATCCCTGCTCGATTTCGTTCGAGCCAACGAATACGTGATCGGCGAACAGGCTTCCGCACAGAAAGTGTCCCTGCATCCCTAACGAATGTCCATCACTGTGAAGCACTCCAAAGAACTGATCGTCGGTCTGAGCCTCGCCGCTGCGGTGGTTGTTTTCGTACTGGGCGTCCGTTTCCTGCAAGACGTGCCGCTTTTCCGCAGCACGTACGTACTCTACACCCATTTCGAATCGGCCGGGGGGCTTTCAGGAGGCAGCCCCGTGCGCATCAATGGGGTCGACGTAGGTGCGGTGGAGCATGTCCAACTGGACACGGACAATCAGGTGCTCGTCCGGTTGCACCTTGACGATAGTATCCATATCCCGGAGGGCTCCCATGCCGAAATCGGCGGCATTTCCGCCCTGGGCAGCAATTATGTGGTCATTGTCCCCGGCCCTCCGGGTAACCCGCCGATACCCGACGACGGATACATCGAAGGCGTCAGCGAACCGGACGCCTTCGAAGCGCTGACGGAACGAAGTGTCCGCCTTACCGACAATGTCGAGGAAGCGCTGGCGAACGCAAGCGTCCTTCTCGAAGACACCGGCCTCCTGATCGGGGAGACCGGCGCCGATATCCGTCCGACGCTCCGGGCTTTGCGTGAAGTCACGGATACCCTGGCCCAGGCGCTGCGCGAGGAACAGGAATCCGTAAGACAGATTATCGGAAACGTCGAGGCCTTTTCGGAGGACCTTTCCAGATTATCGGGGACCAGCGTGGACACGCTGGCCCAGGCGCTGCACCGTCTCGACCAGGTGACGGTGTATCTCGAACGCTCCCTGGAAACGCTGGAAAGCGCTACTGGCAACCTGGACGAGATTCTGAACAAGATCAACAACGGCGACGGTACGATAGCCCGGCTGCTGAACGATCCGACCTTGTACATACGTATGGGCTCCACCCTCGGGTCGCTCGACGCCCTGCTGCAAGACCTGCAGGAGAATCCTCGCAAGTACTTGCGGCACATGGATATTGTGGACGTTTTTTAGCGGAAGGCGTACCAAAGGGGCAAGAACTTTCGCCCTCAATATTCTCACGCACGGGCGCCACCGTTTCTGTTTTTCGGCGCCATATCGTATAGGGTTTTCTTGTTTATCCGATGCTGATTCAATACATCCGACGTCACCTCCCACCTCTCCCTACGCCGCTCCGCACGGAACTTGAACTCCCGCGCGAAGAGCAAGGCCGTGTGCTGGCCTTTGTGCTGCTTCTGCTACGCAGCGTGCCGCCGTTGCTCCTCGCCGCATTCGTCTTCAGTTTCTGGTGGGATGTGCCGATTGGCGACCGCACGTACTTCGGCATAACGTACCACTTCGAAAACCTGCTCCGCATCATCGCTGTAAGTGGATTGATCGGGTACCTCACGAACTGGCTGGCCATTACCATGCTGTTCCATCCGCGGCGGCGACGCCCCTTACTGGGACAGGGCCTCATTCCCGCTCAACGGGAACGCGTGATATACCGACTGGCGAAGACCGTCTCCGACGAGCTCATCAATGAAGAGATCATCAAGGAAAAGATCGAGGCGTCGGGACTCCTCCAGAAATACCGTGAAATGGCATTCGCCGCAACGCGCAATATCATCGAGGACCCCGAGTTTCGTCGCGAACTGAAGACATTTGTGGCCCGCTACGTCAACGAGGCGCTCTCCTCGCCGGAAGTGCGCGATCGGATCGTAACCTTCATAGAAGAAAAAGTCCGGCTCCTGGCCGGCGGAGGCGTGGCAGGCCTTGCACTGCGCAGCTGGCGTTTCTGGAACCAGGACGATTTACGGCGAAAGCTGGAAGAAGCAGTTCAGGACCTTCCTGCCTCGCTGGATACGATCCTGGACGAGTTGGACACTGTGCTCGACCGCCTTCCGGACAAAATCGAAGCGCGCTCCGAGGACATCGAGAACTGGTCTGCACGCATTGTCCTCGGGTTTATCGAACGGCTCGACATCTACGGCATGGTCGTGTCGAACATGCAAAAGTACAACGAAGACAAGCTGGAGGCGCTCATCCGGAACGCTTCGAACGAGCAACTCCGATACATCAAATACCTCGGAGGGGTGCTCGGCACTGTTGGCGGCCTGGTAATCTGGGAACCGTTCACGAGTCTGATCTTGTTTGTGGCCGGAGGCGGGTCCATATATGCACTGGACAGCCTGCTACTGATGCGATTCCGCGCCCGAGCGAATCGGCGCGCCGGCAAGGGACTCGACGGAAACGCCTCGAACGATCCGGGGCAGAACGGGACGAACGGCAACCTTCCTGCGTGATGCAAGGGATCGAACAGGCACTCGGGCATACGGAGCGCTTTCTTCGAAATTCAGAAGCGTTTCGAGCGTGCCCTTCATGGTGTCCTGCTCCATGAGCGCCGCTCGCAGCATGCCGGCGTTACGGAATCCCTTGAAATATCCTCCGTAATGCCGCCGCATCTCGAGCACTCCCTTCCTCTCGCCCAGCCATTCACATTTCAACACAAGATGCTCGGCCACCACGGCGAGACGCTCTTCCCATGTGGGCGGATCCATCTTCTCGCCCGTCTCCAGCCAGGCCTTCGTTTCCCGGAAAACCCATGGATTGCCGATCGCGCCCCGCCCGATCATCACGGCATCCACGCCCGTCTCGGCGAACATGTCCCGTATTTTGATCGGGTCCGTGGCGTCTCCGTTGCCAATAAGCGGAATGTCCTGCAACCCTTCCTCCCGGATACGGCGCAACCACTCCCAGCGGGCATCGCCCCGGTACATCTGACTACGTGTCCGGGCGTGTACGGCCAGCGCAGCAATGCCCGCTTCCTCCAGCATCCGCGCCACCTCTATGATCCGGATGGAATCGTCATTCCACCCAAGGCGCGTCTTGACCGTAACGGGCCGTGTGGCGCGCTCGATCACCGCTTCGGTGATCTCCAGCATCTTCGGTAGATTGCGCAGAATGCCGGCCCCGCCGTCCTTGCATACGACCTTGCGGACCGGACAGCCGAAATTGATATCGATCAGGTCCGGGTTGGCCCGGTCAACGAGGGATACCGCCTCCCGCACCTGTTCGACATCGCCGCCGAACAACTGAATGCCGACCGGTCGCTCCTCTTCATAGATGTCCAGCTTTTGCAGGGAATCTTTCGCATCGTAGACCAATCCTCCGCTGGAAATAAACTCGGTGTAGAGCAAGTCGGCCCCGTACCGCTTGCACAGGATGCGGAACGGCGGGTCACTCACGTCCTCCATAGGCGCAAGAAACAGGGGATACCTGCCGAATTCGAGAGAACCGATGCGCATGGACAGGCGAAAATAAGGAAACGAAGCGAAACGCGGCGGCGAAGAACAGGAATACCGACCAAAGATTTCCTCGCAAAAACGTAACCGGACCGCATGCGTTCCCGTAGCACAAGCGTAAGGCCGGCTTTTCATCCAGGCAAAAACCCGTACGGAGCCCTGCATGAAACCCTGTTGTCCGGAAAGCCTTTTGCCGAAACAACCCTTTGAAATCCCTCTCTCCTCGACGCCATGCATAAACCAGTGCGCCGTCCCGTTCCTCTTGCAACTTCCGCACCGCTTGCGCTCGCTGCAACCCTTTTCCTTGCCGGATGCGGCCCGAACCTCTTCCAACGCGCCGGCAATTTCGGATCACTGGGGTGTTTCGGGGTCATCGTCGTTATCCTCGACATCATAGCGCTTGTCGAATTGATCGGCAGCTCAAAATCCACCGGCAACAAAGTGGGCTGGGCCCTCGTTGTTATTTTCTTTCCGGTGCTGGGCTGTGTGCTGTATTATTTCTTCGGACGGTCGTAGGCATCTGGTCTGACGCCCCCTTACCGAAGACGTATGAACCCGGACCTTTTGCCCACAACGCCGCCTTTCGCAGCGATCGTATTCGATATGGACGGCGTGGTCATCGACTCCGAGCCGATGCACGACCGGGCGCACCGGATCATTTTCGGCCTGCACGATCTGCCCGTCCCGGCCGAAGCCTATCCTTCCTTCAAGGGCGTCCCCGAACGCAAACTGTTCCAACGGGTCGTGTCCGAATTCGGATCGGACGAACACGATGTGGACACGCTCACCGTATCGAAGGAAGAAACCTTCCTGGGTCTCCTGCCCGACATGCGCCTCATTCCGGGCGCACTGGATTTCATACGCCAGGCGAAAGCGCAACTGCGCCTTGCATTGACCACTTCCGCGACAAGCAGATACCAGCGCTTCGCCTTCGACCGGTTCGAGTTGGACCGTTTTTTCGAGGTTATCGTCACGGCAGAGGACATACACCGCCACAAACCCGATCCCGAACCCTATCTGGAGACAGCAAAACGTCTCGGTCTGGCGCCGGAGATGTGCCTTGTTATCGAGGACTCAGTGAACGGAGTGCGGTCGGCGCACCGGGCAGGGTGTCATGTAGCAGGAATGACCACATCGTTCAGCGCCGGCGAACTCAAAGAGGCAGGCGCACATATCGTGGTGGATGCGTTCGGAGAACTGGCGGAATGTCTCGGCATGGAAAGAAACGGCGCACCGGGCGCCACCGGCTGACAGGTCCCGGGGAAATCCTCTTACCGGCCGTCTACTCCATCCCGCGGTCGGCAAGATATGCGGCGCCGCGCCCCTTGATGTTTTCGTCCCAGTACTGCATCCATTCGGGGCCTTCCCTGGCGAGACGTTCCCAATCAATCTCCATGGGTTTGATTTCCACTCCGGTCATCCACTCCGGAAGTTCCGAATCCGGGATGGTATTCCGAACCGGGATGCGATAGAACCGGTGCGCCTGATCGACAAGGGCGCTATCGGACGTTACGAACTCATAGAACGCCCGTGCAAGCTCCGGATGGGGGCCACCAGCGACGAGCGCAATGCCGTCCGTAAGGACAGGCGTCCCGGAAGAGGGCGCCACATAGCTGAAAGGATACCCGTTCTGCAACTGGATGTACGTATCCGGCATATTCCATAGCGTCACATCGCCTTCCTCGCGGGCCAGTTTGAGATAAAGCTGCGTCGGGTCGGCAGCATAGGTCTCCACGTTGCGGTCCAGACGGGCCAGCCATGCGTAGCCCTCCTCTACGGTGGGCTGCCGGAGAATCATCGCCCCGAAGATCGTCCGCATGGTACTGGAAGCCAGCGGATACCGGACGATAACCCGATCGCGCCATTGTTCTTCAAGCAGTTCATCCCAGTCCTGCGGGGGCGCCTCGCCCGTCAGTGCAAGAGAACGGGTATTGTACGTAACCACCTCCGGAGTCAGAAAGGTGCCGTACCACGTGTCCCCCGCCCCGGAGGCATGGGCGGGCGCTTCCCCGGCCCAGGATGGCGCATACGGATCGAGCAGGTCCTCCCGGGCCGCCCGGTCGAACGCCATGCCGGCGCCGCCCCACCAGACGCTGGCCTGCGGATTCTGCCGTTCGGTCCGGATCCGGTCGTACGCATCCTGCCCCCCCATGTCTATCCATGCGATGTCCACACCGGGATGACGAGCCTCGAACAACTCCTCATAGGCTCCAAGCATTTCCTTGCCGTGCGGCGAGTACACCAGTACGCGGGCGCGCTCGTCTTCGGGAGAACACCCGGTAAGCCATGCGAGCGCCGGAAGCAGAAACAGCGTATACGGAAAAACGCGAAAAGTCTTCATAACAAAGCGTGCAAATGCAGCAAATCAATGCTCTACGAGGCGCAATCCTGCGAATTTCAACATAACCTTTTTCCGGCCCACTTCCCGAAAAGCAATAACAACTCTTGCCCGCTCGCCATGCCCCTCCACGGAAAGCACTTCTCCCTCGCCAAACTGCGGGTGATCCACGTAACGCCCCGGGACAATGGCGCCCTCGCCCTGGTCGTAGACCACTGTACGGCCGCTTTCCTTGCGGGCGGGCGTAGCCAGGTTCTGCCGGTAATAATGCGGAGCCATCCGGTCGTATGACGAACCTTCGGATGCGCCGGGAACCGCTTCGGGATCCGGCAGGAAGCGCCCCGCGTCCTGCCGGACAGGCTCTCCGGCTTCGGTGTGTACGACACTCCCGTCGATCTCGTCCAGGAAACGGCTGCGCACGCCCGGCGCCGAACTGCCGAAACGAAAGCGGGTACGGGCATAGGACAGGTGCAGCCGCTGCGCAGCGCGCGTAACGCCTACATAGAAAAGACGCCGCTCCTCCTCTACGGCGGTAACTTCATCAAGCGCCATGGATACGGGGAAGAGCCCCTCCTCCAGTCCGGTAACGAACACCACGGGAAATTCGAGCCCCTTGGAGGCATGCAGCGTCATAAGCGTTACACGCGACTCGCTGTCCATCTCGTCAAGGTCCGTCCGGAGCGCCGCCTCCTGCAGAAATGTACTGAGCGTACGCTCTCCAGGGTCTTCCGCGGTATACTCCGCAATAGCCCCGATCAACTCCTGAACATTCTCCCAGCGCATGAGATTTTCAGGCGTCTGGTCCTGACTAAGGTGTTTGATCATGCCCGTTGCCTCCACGACGGAACGCGCAATATCCTCTGCCGGCGCCCCCTGTTCGACCTCTTCCATGTGCCTGCGTATCATCTCCCGGAACGCGGCGACGGCGCGTCCGGCCTGCGGTCCGAGCCCCACGGACTCAACCTGCTCGATCGCCTCCCAGACCGTACCGTGGCGCTCCTCCGCAAAGGCAACGAGCCGTCCGAGCGTCCTGTCCCCGATGCCTCGCACGGGGTAATTGACGATGCGGCGCAGGCTCGCCAGATCTCCGGGATTGACCAGGAGACGCAGATAAGCGAGGATGTCCTTCACTTCCTTTCGCTGGTAAAAGGACAGCCCTCCTACGATGCGGTACGGAACGCCTCCGCGGCGTAGCGCATCCTCGATCGAGCGGCTTTGCGCATTGGTCCGGTAGAGCACCGCAAAATGCTCGTAGCCGTATCCGAACCGGGCTTGCAGACTCCGGACCGCCCGCTCGATTTTCTGCGCCTCGTCCCGTTCCGATAGCGCCTCCATGAGCACGATGGGATCCCCCTCGGCGTTTTCCGTCCACAGTTTCTTTTCGAGACGGTCCCGGTTGTGTTCAATGATGGAATCGGCCAGGCGGAGGATACGACTGGTAGAGCGGTAATTCTGCTCCAGCCGCACGGTAACGGCTTCCGGATAATCGCGGCGGAAAGAAAGAATGTTGGCGATGTCGGCGCCTCGAAAAGCGTAGATGCTCTGCGCGTCGTCGCCCACGACGCAGAGGTTCCTGCGCCGGCCGGCAAGCAACTTCGCCAGCATGTACTGGGAACGGTTCGTGTCCTGATATTCGTCGATGTGCAGGTATGTCCAGCGCTCCCGGTATTTTTCGAGCACATCCGGATACTGTTCAAACAGGGCAATCGGTTTCAGGAGCAAGTCGTCGAAGTCCATGGCGTTCGCGGTGCGAAGCGCCTCTTCGTAGGGGCCGTAGAGCTGCGCTGCTACCTGCTGTAACGGCCCGAAAGCGGAACGTGCATACTCGGCGGGAGGCATCATACGGTTTTTCGCACCGGACAGTATATGCCGGATACTGCGGGGACTATGCTGCTTCGCGTCAATCCGGAAACGTTCCATCAACTGGCGCAGAATCCGCTCCGAATCGTCTGTGTCGTAAATACTGAAATCCCGCGCATAGCCGATCCGCTCCCCTTCCATGCGCATGAGGCGGGCAAAGATCGAATGAAACGTGCCCATCCACAGGTCTCGAGAGGCGCCGCCCGCAAGACGATCAATGCGGTCGCGCATCTCGCGAGCCGCCTTGTTCGTGAACGTCAGCGCAAGAATCTGCCAGGGTCTGGCGCGTTCCGTCGCAAGCAAATACGCAATCCGGTGCATGAGCATCCGGGTTTTGCCGGAACCCGGGCCAGCCACGACAAGCACAGGCCCCTCGGTCGCTCGCACCGCTTCCTGTTGCGAAACGTTCAGGCCGCCCAGAATAGCCTCAGCAGCCTCCCCGTTGGAAACGGATTGACCAGCGGAGGCAGGCGGGCGGGGGTAATCGGGAAAAGGCATACGGTGCAAGGGAAAAAGCCGGCGGCGCGGAACGAAAGGCCTTATCGCAGAACAGAATACGGCGTCCAGCTCAGAACAAGATACCGCACTGCAGGCGCGTATTCGACCCTTTGCGTGTGAGATGCGCAGGAAGAAATGCAGCGCTCGGCTATGAAGCGGATTCTTCCAAATCCGCCAGCCGCACAAAGAACCGGCGGCGATCCATGGCCACGACGCGCACGTTGCTTCCGGCCGCAATAAAATCCCCCTCCGTAACGACTTCGATGCGTTCCCCGTCGATGCGGGCTACGCCGGTCGGGCGCAAGGGCGTTACCGCAACCCCGGTCTTGCCGAGATACTTTGCCCGGCGCTCATTTTCCCGGTCTTCTCCGGGCCTTTCTCCTGTAATCGTCGTGCCCAGTACGAATCGATCCCAGGCTCCCGAAGTCCACATCCAGTAAAAAAGACCGCCTCCCGCCACAGCCGTACCCACAATGACATAGATTCCGCCAAGTAAACCGGATTCCGTGAAGGTATAGCCAATCGCGAAGAGAATGACGATGAAACCGAAAATGCCCACCACATTGAAGCCGGGCACGAGATAGACTTCCACGGCAATCAGACTGAGACCCACAAGAATGAGCGCTATGGGAAGAAAAAATTCCATGAAACAATCGGGGGGATGTTACGGGATGGAAAACCTCACGCGGTGGGAGGCGCCGTACGTACTACCACGCGGCTACCACGCACCCGAATTATTTCTACCTCTGTTCCAGGCAAAACAAATTCCCCGCGCGTAACCACATCGATGCGTTCCCCCCCGATGTCCGCCATGCCTGCGGGACGTAGCGGGGTCAGGGAAACGCCTGTCCGGCCGACCAACTCTTCCATGGATTCGGCCGAAACGTAGCCGGATGCGCTGGAAAGTTCCGGCGCCAGCACCAGTTGGCCAAATCGCTCCGATTTCGGAAGATACTTGCCGAGGGAAAACATGAGAACGATCAGCAGGACCAGTGTGGCCGCCATGGTGCCAACCGCGGGCGCCAGCGCCGCAAAAGGTGGAAACGAGAGCCCGACATTACCGATCAGGGCCGCAAAAAGCGAACCGGCTACAAGCACCAGCCCGCTGATCCCTGCCACGCCAAAACCCGGGATCACGAATATCTCGGCAAGCAGGAGCAACACCCCGATGCCGAAAAGCACGATTTCCCAGCTCTGAACGAGGCCGATCATGTAGTGCGGCGCAAAAAACATGGTGGCGCCGACTGCGGCGATAGCCCCGGGGAATCCGACGCCGGGCGTTTGCAATTCAAAGTACAGCCCACCCATCATCATCAGCATAAGCAGGGACTGCAGAACCGGCGAACTGAGAAACCGCAGCGCCCGTTCCAGGGTCGAGGCGCGGTGCGCCACCGAAGCGGTCGGAGCAAGACCGGCTTGCTCCACCACCGCATCTATATCGGAAAGAATGGCGTCCGCAACACCCAGCCGAAGCGCTTCTTCGGAAGAAAGCGTCAAGACGCTACCGGCTTCAGATATCCCCTCGACTTCCAGGTCTTCATCCACCATGGCTTCAGCAATGCGCGGATCGCGCCCATTGGCTTCAGCAGTAGCCCGCATCAATCCCCGCATGTAACTCTGATACTTGTCCGGCGCCGCTTCTCCCGAACCGCCCTCCACCACCGTGGCCGCTCCGATGGAGGCGCCCGGAACCATCACGATGCGGTCGTTGGCATAGGATATGAGCGCACCGGCGGAGGCGGCGTTCTTGTCGATAAACGCTACCGTGACCGGCTCGATGTCCAGGATCGTCTTGCGAATCTCATCGGCGGCATCCACCAGTCCGCCGAACGTATCCACGTGAAAAATGATCAGAGACGCACCTGCTGCTTCCGCATCGTCGGCAGCGCGGCCCACATACCGGGCCAGCACATTATCGATAGGGCCCCGGATCGGAACAATGTAAACAGGACCGTCGGCCAACGGCGCCTCGAACAGCGTGTCTGGAGACGATGAGGAAGTCTCTTGCGACTGACCGGACGCGGGAGAAAACAGGCCGAACAGCAAGCCTGCCGCAAAAAGAAGCAGAACGAAGCGCCTTGCAAGGCTATTCATCGCGGCGCATAATTATGGAAAAAGGTACCTGACCGTCTTACGGAGATTCCTTGTAATAAGATTCATACCCGAGCCGCTTACCGCAAGACCGTATCGTCCCGTTCGAACGGCGTCCCGGCGGGTCTCAGGCCGTGTTTTGCAAAGGCCTCGTCGATCTCCGGCATGAATCCGGATCGAATCCGGCGGGTCAGATACTGAATCTTACTTGCCTTGCCGAATACGTATTTTCGGAACGGATGCATGTAGATGCGCACATGATCGCGCCCCAGCGGAGTTACTTCCAGATAAACAGTGATCCTGTACATTCCCCACCGCCGCAATACGCGCTCCTTCGTTGCAATGGCGTGGGGCAGGTCGGTGGCTGTCGTATCCCATCCTGCTTCGTTCAGGGCGGCAACGATCCGTTCGGGGACGGTCGTTGCGCCGACACCCTCATCCGGTGCGATGCTGGACGGCTCGCCCGATGGGTTCACTGCTTCGGAAACGGCAACCACAAGGAGTGTGTCCGGCGGCGTATCGTAATCCCGGTACAGGGGAGCAAGGGAGGGGGCGCATGCCGAAAGAAAAAGAGAAGCGCCGAGAAGCGCCGCCGGTGCGCATAATCGTTTCATGATCCCTCGACTTGCGGAGCAAGGGTAGCGAACGTTCTTATACGTACGCATGAAAAGCAACGGGTATCTTCGCTGCAGCCGGCGCTATGCCCTGTTTATACCGCCATGGTAGCAGCGTTCACACGCCTGCGCAGAAAATGCAGCATGATCCGGTTGAACGTCTCCGGATGTTCCAGCATCGGGGCATGGCCGCACTTCTCGACAAAATGCAACTCGGCATCCGGAATGAGTTTCTCGAACTGCCTTGCCACATCCGGCGGCGCAATCGCGTCATTCTCCCCCCACACGAGCAGCGTCGGCACCTGTATCTCGTGCAAGCGGGTACGAACGGTTTCGTTTTTCGACGCCCTTGCCATCTTGATCAGTCTGGTCACGCAGACCCGATCTGCGACGACTTCCAGCATCTCGTTCACCAGGTCTTCCGTCACATGTTTCTCCTCGTAGAAGGTGATGGCTGCCCGTTCCCGGATGAAGTTTGGATCATACCGACGCGGGCTGCCCGTTCCCATTTCCACCTCGTACAAACCCGAGGAACCGGTGAGTATCAGCGCACATGCACGCTGGGGGTGAGTGAGAATGTACAGGCTGGCGAGTTGCCCCCCCAGCGAGTTGCCAGCAAGCGTCATGAAATCAAGCCCCATCACGTCGAAGAATTCGTGCACGTACCGCACCAGCCCCTGCAAGCTGGTCTGATCCTTCGGAAGCGTGTATACCGGCAGCATGGGGGCGATGGTACGGTATCCGTTAGCCGCCACGGCGCGGACAGCGTCCGTCCAGTTCGTCAAATTCCCCAACATGCCATGCAGGAAAACAACCGGGGGGCGCTCCGTCACAGGCCCTTCCTCTATATAACGGAAGCCATCCCGCTCCCTGATTTTGTACAGGGATTTCTCTATAACAGTGTACATGCAGCCTGCATTCAATGACTCGCAACAATTTGTTAAGATACGGCGTAAAGCCTTACAATAAAAATGGCCCGGCGCACCTCTTGCTGTTCCCCGTTCGTGGAGTGCCGGCGCAGAAGCGCTGGAAAGTATTTCCCCCAGGCATTGCCCGGTATGTCTCGCATTCCGGCCGGGTCCTGGCTTGCCGGGTCGGAACTTCGCACGCCGATCTGTGTAAATATTTGTTTACCTCGCAGGAACCCTGTAAACACGCTGCCAAACACTACTACCGTATCTACGACAGGAGATCGTCATTATGCCATGCGGACGTAAACGCAAGCGACACAAGATCGCTACCCACAAAAGGAAAAAACGGCTTCGGAAGAATCGCCATAAGAAGAAAGGAAGATAAACGTCGGGCTTGACCTGAGCACACATCGAATGAAGCACTACACACTGAGTAATATCGTTAGAGCAGGGGCATGGGGCCTGATAGCCGGTGTATCCGCAGGGTTTGCTGTCGGGCTTCTACTGGCGCCGGGGGAAGGGCGGAAGTTGCGCCGCCGCCTTGTTTATCAACTGGAAACGCTGGCAGATCGGATCGGATCGGTCGTTGAGGACTTCTCCAGCCCGGAACTCGACAGTGAAGCGCGCCGCACGGGGAATCGACTCGTTGAGGATGCCGAGGAGGAAGCTCGCCGGATCCGGGACGAAATAGACGCGCTGCTTGGAGACGCCCGGGGCGCTTCCTCGCCTTCTTCCGAAGAGGAAAGATAAACAATACTATTAGGGTCCCCGGCGCCATGCACTCCGCCGGCGCACTTCCTGTCTCATGCCGAACTTTTCAATCCTTCTTCCACCTTCCGAAAAATCGCAACCGGGGGGGAATCCTTTCGTTCCGGACATGTTCGACTACCGCACGCCGAACACGTTCAACTACTTCAACGAATTGAACGCCGAACGCCGGAAGATCATCGGCGCCGTGCAGGAAGCCATCGAAGCAGGAGGTAATCTCGAAGAGTTGTTTGCGGCCAACGGAGAATATCTCGCGCAGGCAATCAGTCTGAATAAGGAAATCTACGATGCGCCGCTTATGGCTGCGCTGGATCGCTTCAGCCCGGGCGTGATGTACGAAGCCATGGATTTTCCGGGATTGCCCACCGGAGCGCAACGCCGCCTGCTTGAAAACGGTGTCATTTTCTCCGGATTGTTCGGACTGTTACGCCCGGATGATCTTATTCCCGATCACCGGCTGCCCATCGAATCGGAGGTGCCGAATATAGGTGTGCTGACCGATTTCTGGCGTCCCGTCATCAGTCCTGCCCTCAACCGGACTATCGCCGACGCATTCGTATGGGATATGCTGCCCGATTCGCACCTTGCCGCCTGGGAAGACGATCACAGTTATGCACAGATCGTACGCGTAAAGTTCTACGACGAAGAGAACGGAACACGGAAAGAACCGGGTGCAAACGTGGCGCCGCTCAGGGGGAAACTGGTCAATTTCATTGTGCGTGAATCGCTGGAAGAGCTGGAGCCCTTGCTGGAGTGGACGCACCCGGACGGATATGCGTACGACCCGGACGGGACGACAGAAAATGCAGCATCGAAGGAAATCAAGGTTACCTTCGTGAGGCGCGCCTGAGTGCATGCCGTTGCAGCCGGCGCATGGTGGCGCTACCCTGTTTCCGCCTCGTTCAGCGCCATGAGAAGGCGCACGCCTTTCAGTACAAGATATTCGTCCGCCCGGTCAATCTCCGGCGCCTGTTCTTCGAGCAGGTGACTCCATCCGCCGGTAACAACCGCAAAAGCCTCCCCCTGCAAGGTTTCCCGGATTCGGCGGAGGAGCCCACGTACGCCTTCGACGAATCCGTACATGATTCCGGATTGCATGGCTTCGACCGTCGAGCGGCCGACAAGCGTGGGCGGCCACTCCGGAGCAACGTCGGGAAGCTGCGCCGTATCCCGGTGCAATGCACTCAGGGCAAGCTCCGGTCCGGGGCCGATCGTGCCCCCGGCATAGACGCCGCTCCGGTGTACCACCTCGCATGTGACGGCGCTGCCCGCATCGATGACGATCACATGGCGGAAAATGCCGTTCTCCGACGATTTTCCGTATTCGACCCAGGCAGCCGCGGCGGCGGCAAGGCGGTCGACTCCCAGCGTTTCCGGGCTGGCAGCGTCAAGCCGGAACGGCAACCGCATCGTGGAGCGGATTTGCACAGGAGTATGGCCCCGATCCTGTAACAGACGGGTCAGACATGCGGCCGAATCCGGCACGACAGAGGCTATGCCGGTCCGGTCAATGGCGTTTCCGGCAGTACGCACCCGGTTTATCGCCTCGTCCAGCCCGGCTTCCATCCCTCCGGGATCGTGCGGCAGCGAGAACGCATGGTGCAGCAGATTCCCTTCGAACGCTCCCCCTTTGATAGCGCTGTTGCCTATGTCGAATGTGAACCACATGGATTTCGGGTAGTCAATACCGGGTAGTCAATACGCAGTGGTCACTTCGCCGGCATGAAACGTCCGTATGCCTTCGTCGGTAGCGAGCAGAAGGCCGCCGGTCTCCCCCAGCCCCGCTACAATACCCTGCACGGAACCGTTCCCGTGTGCAAAACGAAGTTCCACCGGGGCATTCAGGTTGTGCATACGGCGCATGTACCGCTTCTCCACAGCGGCGGCATCTTCTTCAAGGCGATCAAGCGCTTTTTCGAGGCGGTCGAATACGGCAGCGAGCAGATGGGCGCGGTGGATCGGGCGCCCGGTGGCCAGCAAAAGCGATGTCGCCTGGTGTTCGATGTCGGGTGGAAAAGTATCCTCGTTGACGTTTATGCCCATGCCGAGAATAACGGCGCGCGATGCGGCGGACGCCTGACCCGCTCCAGCGGATTCCAGCAACATCCCGCAGCATTTCCTGTCGTCGATCAGGATGTCATTGGGCCATTTTATCTGTGTGCATACGGGCGCCGTAAAGCCGTCGATAGCTTCCGCCGCGGCTACGCAGGCAGCCATCGTAATGAGATTCCAGCGGTCGGGCGCCAGCACCGGGCGCAGGACCACGGAAAAGGTCAGGTTGAGACCGCTGCGCGCCAACCACGCGCGCCCCATGCGTCCTCGCCCTTTCGTCTGGAGTTCTGCGTATACGACCGCCCCGGCCGCCGCTCCCGCGGCGGCCCAATCCAGCGCGAGGTTGTTCGTGGAGGTCACGGCGTCGTAGGAACGGATTTCCTTCCCGATATAGCCTTGCCGCCCGGCGTACTGCTCGCCGAGCAGGCTGCGGGCCTCATGGGCGGGTCCGCTCGTTACCTCGCACGGGGGCGTGACGACATGGCGCATGGTAGCAATACCGGGAGAGATGACGAGGGGCAATCATAAAATACGATGCGGTTGCTTATCTAAGGAGCGCCCATGCCGCATCAGTCTTTTTCGGACGTTCAACCGGTCCGGGCCGGGCCGTCATAATTCGACGCCTGATCCATTTCCCGGAAATCGTAGTACTCCGTGGCGCTCCGGAAACGCTGCGCAGGACGCAGCAGGAACTTGATGCGCGTTTCGAAACGGGCATTGCCCGGCGCCCATGTCCCGGAAGGAAGCCGATCTACACTCAGGAAAAAGGCGCTTTCCTCCCGGAACCACAACGCGGCATGCACGCGCTCGATGTATATGCCGACGAGACGATCCGAGGCCCGGTCGAGATACAGGCGTACGCGCCGGATGGACCGGGATGCTTCGAAACCCGGGCGAGTGGTGATCCGAACGACCCGCACAGGGCGGGCGAACAGCATGGAGTCGGGGGCGAATTCGTACCGCCAGGCTTCCCGGTTCCGGGCTGCGGCATACGGCGGATCGTCGGGAATGACATACTCCGGAAGATCGGATGCAGCAAGCCCGGATGCCGGCAGATCGTCGTCCGCTGAAACGAAACGGCGCAGGTATCCGAAATCGAACGTTCCGGAAGTTTCCGAGCGGATCGTGCGCGCGCCTTCCACGTCGTGCCGCACTTCTTGTTCGCGGGAAGCAAGGAGCGTACCACCCTCGTCGAATTGCTCGGTGCGGATTCGTTGCGTGTGCGCATGGGTCGAAACGGTCTGGAAGGCGGAGCGGAGCGCCGTCTCGTCGATGCGCTCCAGCAAGACAGCAATGGAATCGGCAGCGGCCGATTCCGCCGGCGTCAGCGGAGCGGGCGGCGGTTTCCGGTCCGCGCATCCCGACACAAGGCACAACAGGCACACGCCCCATGCGAGCGCCGATACATACGAAACCCGCCACGGGGACGGCATTTCCAAAACAAACAGGGACGAGCGGGACATCAAATGCGGCATGACACAGCGGGAAAAACCGGGCAAGAGCGTATACAGTAGCGAATAAGACCTCCGATTCCTACATTTCAGGCGCGCATCCGGTTATGCTGCATGCGCCGCGCATTTTGGAAGCGAGCGAAAATTCCTCGACAATATAGTACGCATAATCAACAGGAAGATGACCGGAAACGGGGTATTGCAAGGGAAAAAGGGGCTTGTCTTCGGCGCCCTCAACGATCAGAGCATCGGGTGGGCTATTGCGGAAGCCGCGCACCGGGAAGGAGCGTCTCTCGTTCTTTCGAACGCGCCGGTGGCCCGGCGCCTGGGTACGCTGAACAGTCTGGCCGAACAAACCGGGAGCCAGGTCATGTGGGCAGACGCCACCAGCGACGACGATCTGGCCGCACTGTATGCACAGGTCAAGGAAGACGGCCCGCTCGATTTTATCGTGCATTCCATCGGAATGGGCGTCAATCTGCGAAAGAACGTACCGTACCCGGAACTCAACTACGCGTGGTACCAGAAGACGCTGGATATTTCCGCCATCAGCCTGCACCGGATCGTGCATCATGCGCTTGAAGCCGGCGTCCTCGCGGACGGCGCCTCCATCGTCGCGCTCACGTACATCGGCGCCCAGCGCGTGTTTTCGAAGTATTCCGAAATGGGCGACGCCAAGGCGCTGCTGGAAAGCATTGCGCGTTCGTTCGGCTACCGGCTGGGCAAGCGGGGCATTCGCATCAACACGGTTTCGCAGAGCCCGACCCGCACTGTGGCGGGATCGGGGATTGACGGATTCGAGGCGATGTTCGAATTCGCGGAGCGGATTTCCCCGCTCGGTAACGCGGATGCGGCAAGTTGCGCGGATTATACCGTCACGCTCCTGAGCGACTACACCCGCATGGTGACCATGCAGACGCTGTATCACGACGGTGGCTTCAGCGCCATGGGTATTTCGGACGAAGTCGTCGAGGGGCTTGCGAAAGCATTTCCTCCGGGACAGTAAGAATGACGCCCGCACTCTTTCCGATCTTTTTTGCGCTGTTTTTTTTGACATCCGGAGCCGCTCCTCCGGACGGAGACGTTTCGCCTCCGCTATACTATTCCATTGAACGGGACGGCACGCTGTACGCACGTCCGGACCGGACAGCGCCTTTGCCCGATTTTCGCCCGCTCGCCCTGCAGGAGCCGCTCTTCATGCTGGATGCGCAAGACGGGTGGTTGCATGTCAGAACGATGGATGACGTTACCGGCTTCGTGCCCGAGGAATCCGTGTCCAATGTGTGGCTCCGCATTTCGAAGAAGCGGCAAATGCTTTTTGCGTACCGGGGAACGGAGTTGGCGTTACGGGTTCCGGTAGATCTGGCTCTCAACGCCATCATGGACAAGGAACAGCGAGGCGGTCCGCTGGAGCCCGATCACTGGCGTACGCCCGAAGGAAGCTTTCATATCGTGGCGAAAAACCCGGACAGCAAGTTCTATAAGGCTCTTCTGCTTAACTACCCTTTGGTTGAAGACGCCGAGCGGGGAATCAGATCCGGCCTGATCACCGAAGAGGAATACCAGGCTATTGTGGAGGCGGAAGAGACGATCGGGGTACCCCCGATGAACACATTGCTGGGGGGAGGTATCGCAATCCACGGCAACGGCACAGGGAGCGGTGTGAACTGGACGGAAGGATGTATAGCCGTAACCGACCGGGTGCTCGACCGGTTATGGGAGATGGTGCATGTGGGTACGCCGGTGCTGGTGGAGTGAAGGGGGGGAATCGGGGTAAGGGTATAAGGTGCTTATATCGAATAGTAACCGCCAGGATGTACAAGTTTAGTATTTACCCGACACCCGGGGTCTCCGGCGCGTGATCGGGCGACTTATTTTTCGCACTCTTTTTACTCGATTGGAACGGCGGGTAGCGGTTTCTTTCTTCCGAGGGCGGCGAGCAGCGCATCCGCAGCGCGTTCGGGGCCTGCCGACCGGAGGAGCGGATCGTTAATTTTGCGCCTCCTTGATTTTTATATGATCCGTTTCTATAATATTAATAATTAAAATTCATGTGCGGGTCCGGGGTTGCCGACACCCCATGACCAGCGACAAAAGCCCCTGAGTAACTGGCCAAAGCGTTGACCGCGCCGGTCTGAAAAGGGATAGCCCGCAACAGGTTACTATTCGATATAAGCCCCGAATATAAAGTGCTGTGCGCACCCGGCCGAGAGAATCGATGAAAAACGGTTGAGCCAAAAGCACTGGCAACCGTTATCAAAGCATTTCTATCGGACATTATGAAATACCTCATCGTCCTCTTTTTCTGCGTTTGCGCATTAGAGAATGTGCAAGCGCAATCACTGCTTGTTGTTTGCGCAGACCCCGGCTCGGTCTACGAGGGTTCGGCGGACTTTTCTCTGGATTGCTCGGCTTCGGGCGCTCCGGGCGCCAATCCTGTCTACACGTACGCCTGGACGGCGCGGGGCAGTACGGCGAACATGGGCCTGTTGAGTGCGACGGACATCCCTTCTCCGACCTTCAACGTGCCGGATCAGGTGGACAGCGACCAAACCTACGAATATCTGCTGACCGTCTCTGCGGAAAATGCAGACGACGCGGCGGCGGAGGTGACGGTGACGGTGTTGAACAGAAGTACAGGTCCAGGTCCAGGCACAGGCGCACTGAGCGTTGTTTGCGCAGACCCCGGCTCGGTCTACGAGGGTTCGGGGGGCTTTTCTCTGGATTGCTCGGCTTCGGGCGCTCCTTCGGGCGTCGCCTACGCATACTCGTGGGCGGCGCGGGGAAGTACGGCGAACACATCGCGACTTAGCGCGACGGACATCCTCAGACCGACCTTCTACGTGCCGGATCAGGTGGACAGCGACCAAACCTACGAATATCTGCTGACCGTCTCTGCGGAAAACGCGGAATCCGCGACGGCGGAGGTGACGGTGACGGTGTTGAACAGAAGTACAGGTCCAGGTCCAGGCACAGGCGCACTGAGCGTTGTTTGCGCAGACCCCGGCTCGGTCTACGAGGGTTCGCCGGACTTTTTTCTGGATTGCTCGGCTTCGGGGGCTCCTTCGGGCGTCGCCTATAGGTATGTGTGGGCGGCGCGGGGCAGTACGGCGAACACGAGCCTGTTGAGTGCTGCGGACATCCTCAGGCCGACCTTCTACGTGCCGTATCAGGTGGACAGCGACCAAACCTACGAATATCTGCTGACCGTCTCGGCGGAAAATGCAGACGACGCGGCGGCGGAGGTGACGGTGACGGTGTTGAACAGAAGTACAGGTCCAGGTCCAGGCACAGGCGCACTGAGCGTTGTTTGCGCAGACCCCGGCTCGGTCTACGAGGGTTCGCCGGACTTTTCTCTGGATTGCTCGGCTTCGGGGGCTCCTTCGGGCGTCGCCTATAGGTATGTGTGGGCGGCGCGGGGCAGTACGGCGAACACATCGCGACTTAGCGCGACGGACATCCTCAGACCGACCTTCTACGTGCCGGATCAGGTGGACAGCGACCAAACCTACGAATATCTGCTGACCGTCTCTGCGGAAAACGCAGACGACGCGGCGGCGGACGTTACGGTGACGGTGCTTGATTTCCACAAACCCGGCTCCATAGAAGAAGACAGGTTAGCGCTTGAAGCATTGTACGATTCGACGAACGGCGATAACTGGATCGACAATACCAACTGGAAAAGCGACAAGCCAGTGCAGGAATGGTATGGCGTGTCCGTTGATTTTGATGATGGGCGCATACGTGCCCTGAATCTGGATGGAAACGGATTATCCGGAAATATTCCTTCCGGGTTGGGCAATATGGGGGGATTACAGCGCCTATCCTTACGGGAAAACAACTTGACGGGGAGTATTCCCTCGGGAATGAGCAATCTTAAGAATTTGGATTCCTTGAATCTTGCCGATAATTACCTGACGGGAACCATTCCTGAATCCTTCATCGATCTTTCGCTGACGCTGTTTCATATCGGAGGTACAAATACCCTTACGGTACCTTCGTCCCTGATACCGTGGTATAACTCCATAAGCAATACGGATACGGAAGCGCCAACAGCCAGCGAACCCGCAGAACTTCCTGCAACACTTACGTTAGGCGGCAATTATCCCAACCCCTTCAATCCTGCGACAACTATCGAATATGCGCTCCCCGCAACAGACCATGTACGCCTCGCGGTGTACGATATGGCTGGAAGAACGGTCTCAGTGCTCGTGGACGGGGTGCGAATTCAGGGGCAACACGCGGTGCGCTTCAATGCTTATGGTCTACCGGCGGGTACATATGTATACCGCTTGCAGGCTGCCGGAACAACGCGGATACGAAAGATGACCTTGGTAAAGTAAGCCACAGGAGCAGGAGTGTGGCCCCCGATTGCTGACCGGCTCCAGGAAACCTCCCATCCGACCCTCACGTAGAACGGATTAAGGGGTTTTTCGTCCCATCCGTTTTGTGCGCGTGCGTACGATGCGTCGGGACTGTAGCCTCGCGCGGCCATACGGTGGCGCCGTTCTTTGCATATATGGGGATGACATGGTTTCGACGGGTGGTATTCGCGCTGCAAGTTGCGTGTCGAGCTCCTCAGTCCAGCTCGTTAATATGACTGGGAACCGGTAAATGCGAACGATTACTCGTACGCGATGGCGGCGTAAGCCCCATCTGTCCAATGCGCTGCTTGTTCATCGGCGCGCATTCGGGCACCGACTCAGATGAACCCGCTGCGGCCCGTACCGGCTGAACAGGTCGCAGTCAAAACAATCAGCCTTTGCTTGCATCAAGCCCTTGTCGGGCGGCTCTCGATGCGAGTGAGCACGAAAGACCGACTACACACGTAGACGCTTGTCGGTACGACCATTCGGACGCGGGTTCGACTCCCGCCATCTCCACTATAGTATGCCGGGAAGTATGGAAGCGGATCACGGGATTTTTCCAATTCGCTTCTTCGGTTTTTCGAACGGGTAAGGTTATATTACGGCCGCGTGCGTGTCTTGTACCTGTTGCCGGGAATCACCGCCCGCATTTTTTTTTGCTTTGGTCATGGAAGTGGGTTGAAATCGAAGCGAAATCGATTATGGACACGCACGCTGTCTTCAAGAACCTCGTCAATTCGGGCTTAACGGATAAGCAGTCCGAATCTATTGTAACCGGTATACAGGATTCCCGAAATATGCTCGTTACGAACGAAAAACTGGATGCCACGATCGAACGGCATACCCGGATCGTCATTCTTGCCTTGACCGGTATCGTGTCTGTCCTGAACGCTGTTCTATTCATCGCCCTGCGGTTCGCATAGGGCGTACGCCTTTGAATGGCGAAATCGATCATGGATACGCACCACATATTCAACACCTTGACGGCCTCCGGATTCAGCGAAACGCAAGCGAACGCGATCGTGGAGTCGTACACGGTATCGCAAGACGACCTCGTAACGAAGGATTTTCTGCGAGCCGAGATAAACGTTTCGGAAAACCGGTTGCTGCGTTGGACTGTGGGAAGCGCCGTCGTGATAACGGCCGCCATTATCGCCGGGTATTTCGTGTAACGGCTACCCCACATCTCCTGTCGAATACTCCCCACGCCGTCCGGCGAGTTGACGAGACTTTGTCGTCGTTTCGGTTTGAAGAATCTCTGTTATGGCGTTAGTTTATGGGCCGAAAGCAAACGGGTGTTTCCGAACACAAGGGGATACCCTCTTTGGAGTCTGGACAAGATTTTAAGACAACGAATGGCAGACGAGAGAATTACCGAACTCGAACGACAGATCGGCGAGTTGACAGCGGAACTCAACACCCTGCGAAAGACCAGCCCGGGGACGCCTGTCCGCAATTACACCTTTGCGACGCTGACCGGCGATACGACGCTGCTCGACCTGTTCGGCGAAAAGGACAAGCTACTTGCGATCCACAACATGGGGCAGGGCTGCCGCTATTGTACACTATGGGCGGACGGCTTCAACGGATTGCTTGCCCATCTGGAGTCGGCCTTGTCCGTAGTGCTCCTCTCGAAGGACCCGCCGGAAACACAGCGCCGATTCGCCAATGTCCGCGGTTGGCGGTTTCGGCTGGCCTCGCACGGCGGCGGGGACTACATTCGTGAGCAATCCGTCGTAAACGGCCAAAACAACTACCCTGGCGCCGTGGTCTACGAACGCGACGGCGACGCCATTCTGCGCAAGAACGCGTGCGTGTTCGGCCCCGGCGACATCTATTGCGCGATGTGGAGCCTGCTCGGCCTCGCGGGGCTTGGCGAAAAGGATTGGACCCCCCAATACGCTTATTGGAGCCGCCCGGGCAAGTTGGACGACGGCGGCTTGAACGTGCTCGAATAGTGTCGCTGCGTCCCGTGCGGTTCGCCCAGGTAAACCGGGGTGTTGGGTATGAGGCGACCGGGAAGGCGGCGCTGCTTCACTCCGCCGTGTCACCCCACATCTCCTGTTGAATACTCCCCATCCACAAGGCGCCGGACGCCGCGCTCGTTACGGTCGCGCAGTTCCGGGGGCAATGCGGACGAGGGAAAATCCTGCCAGGCCGCGGGCCGCACGAACCGTTGAATGGCGGTGTCGCCCACAGCCCCTGTGCGTATGTCGGTCGTGGCCGGATAGGGGCCGCCATGGTGCATGGCCGGGCATACTTCCACGCCCGTCGGGAATCCGTTGAAAATGAACCGGCCCGCCTTGCGCCGCAATGCACGAACGAGGCCGTCATGCCGGGCAATATCTTCCTCATCGCCGTGGATCGCCGCGGTGAGTTGCCCTTTCAGTCTGTGGGCAACCTGCTCGAGCTCAGCAGTATCCCGGGCAACCACGACAAGGCTCGACGGCCCGAACACTTCTTCGGACAGCATATCGTTCGCCAGGAAGGTCTGCACATCCGTGCGGAAGAGTGCTCCTCCGCCCTCCGTGCGCGCGGGATCCGCCTCCTTTTCCGAAGCCGCCACGCGCTGGACTCCTTGCGCAGCAGCCAACCGGTCGGCGCCGGCGCAGAACCGGTCGCGTATGCCCCGGTGGAGCATCGACGCCGGTTCGGCCCGGCGGATGTGCTCACCCAAGGCCCGCAGGAAGGTTTCCATCGCTTCCCCGGCGACCCCGAACACCAGTCCAGGATTCGTGCAGAACTGCCCGACCCCCAGCAGGATCGACCCCGCCAGTTTTTCGGCAAGGGCCTCTGCCCCGTTCTCCAACGCGGAAGGCAGAATGAACACCGGATTGACGCTCCCCATCTCGGCGTACACCGGAATCGGTATGGGACGCGCCGCCGCCGCATCGAAAAGCGCGCGTCCTCCCTGGAGCGATCCGGTGAAGCCCACCGCCTGCACCAGCGGGCGCCGCACCAGCCCGAGTCCGACCTCGTAGCCTTGTCCATGCAATAGTGAAAACACGCCGGCGGGCATCTTTCCGGCCTCGGCGGCCCGGAGGATAGCCCGGGCCACCAGCTCGGACGTGCCGGGATGCGCCGGATGCGCCTTGCAGATTACCGGGCAACCTGCGGCCAGCGCAGAAGCGGTGTCGCCCCCCGCCACCGAATAGGCCAGCGGAAAGTTGCTGGCCCCGAATACGGCCACCGGCCCGAGGGGCACGTACATGCGGCGCAGGTCGGGTTTGGGATGAGGCGTACGATCCGGCACAGCACGGTCGATGCGGGCGTCCACCCACGATCCTTCCCGCACGACGGCGGCAAAGAGCCGCAACTGATACACGGTGCGGCCTCGTTCTCCCCGGATCCGGCCCTCCGGAAGCCCCGTTTCCCGGTGGGCGCGTTCGACCAGTGTGTCGCCGAGACCCTCGATCTCCGCTGCAATACGCTCCAGAAAAACCGCCCGGTGGGCGGGTTCGGTGGCCGCATAGGCGTCGAAAGCGGCCTCGGCGGCTTCGGCGGCAGCGTCGATGTCGGCAGAGGAAGCCTCGCAAAACACGGGATCAAGGCCAGCACTCTGTACCGGATCCCAGGCGCGGAAGCCTTCTGTATTCTCGCCGTTCGTCCAGCCTGCAATAAGATGTTTACCGGAAAGAGTCATGGTGGAGGCAATTTTTCTGCGTATCTAATCAGAGGAGATGGGAAGACTACCGGCAAACGGAGGGGTCCGTAAAAGCTGGGCAATCTTATATAATGTACTATTGCGTTAGGTCATGCCGCCCTGATCAGCGATTTTCGTTTGTAGAATACGTGGTCGGAGGTGCGACTGTCAAGCGCTTGGCAAGGATGTTCCTCGTTGAAATAGCGCAGGTAGTTAACGATGGACGGCATCCCGTAAACTGCGTAAGTGGTCATTCGTACACAGTTAAGCGGACACGCCCCACGATTAGCGAATATCTTTGACAGCGCTTGCATCGTAGACGCTTCGTCGGGGAACAACCCCGGCTGGAGTAATCTTCACTCGAGTTGAAGGGGTCTTCATAATTTCGTCATGTAGCGACGAAAGGCGCTCCAGGATATCCTCGTAGGCAAGAGATTGCCCCCCTGTATTGATAAGCATCTGCGCTGCTGCAATGACAAACCTGTCGCTACGCGATATCGAAATATTGAATGCTGCGAGTTTGGTCGCGAGATGCTCAGACTGATCGATCGGCGAGCAAGTGAGTTTCTTGCCCAGGGTCAACGTCTCGCGCTTCCTGCAAACGAGAATCGCGTCCAGACTGATAGGATCCTTCGTGGCCGACTTCGAACTCGATGCTCGAAATTCTGCGTGGACGGGATAAGAAGCAACAACGACAAGACCAGCGTCTTTGATCGCCTGATAGATCGAAGCCCAGCCATCGGCCCGTGAGTGATGGAAGCTGAAAGTAAGCACTCCGTATGGTTTGAGGACACGATGACACTCGGAAAAGACACGAGCAAGTTGTCGAGAGAAGGATTGCGGATCTCTGTGCTGTACTTCTCCCTGGTCAGAGCAATCCGGGCGATCCATCCATGGGTATCGGTCGGCAAGAACTGGAGACAACCATGCGAAGAAAAAGTCGCTCAATTCGCTGTAGTGGACAAAATCGAAGTACGGAGGATCAGTGACTACTGCGTCGACGGACCCGTCGGGGATGGGCAGCGATGCACTGTCGCCATTGAGGACCATAACGGAATGGGGGGTTTCCTGAAGATCTGACCAATTGCTTACACACTTCGGATTGAGCGACGCGCTTGAGACAGACTTGCGCGTTCCGCAGCGTTGACCGAAAAGGTCGTGCTGAAGCTGAATCTCAAACGGAACGTCAAGGTAACGCTTTGCTCGCACGAGACGGGATTCAAATAGCGTGCAGAACGTACCGCTACTTTTGTTAGTGCCCCAAACCGAGTTTTCAAGCGGTGTTCGTTCCGGCTTAAGGATGTGGTGTGAGAACATATGGCGGACAGCACCGGTGCCTTCGCCTTTGTAACTGCAGAAAAGGTTATTGAACTCAAGGGTACTCGAGAACAAGCAGAGCATTTGTTCCTGTATGCACTTATCCTTGATCTCAAGGATTTTGCGTAATAGCATGCCTAGGCAAAGAAGCTGTCTGGCGTTAAAAAAATCTCTCCAATACAGATAGTTGTAGCCCCGTGCCTGGTTAGTATTATATCCGGGGCGAACTCGAAGAGTTGGAAGCGGCAGATTCTCTTCGCTGAGCCTGATCTCGGCTTCCGCATAGAGCACTTGGTCTTCCGGTCGCGCGGCAAGATAGATCTTCTCGCCATTCGGTCGCAGGGCTAACATCGCGTAGAGCCGGTGGCTCAGCGGTGTGCCATCGGTCGGCAGAAGCTCTCTGATTTTGTGCTTCAAGCCGTCCGGTGCAGTTACGTATTGTCCTTTGGCAGGACCAGCCTGCGGATTGAAATGATGTTCGCAGTACGGGCAGTCCAGAGATGTAAGATCGTATCGGCTCTCGATAACCTCCCAACAGTTTGGGCATATTACTTGTGCGCAAGGCTCTTTCTTTGGATAGGCGTTCTGCGCAAAAACGTAACGCGAGAAAAGAGGAATGACATCACCCCGACGCGTAGTAACCGTCTTGCACCAGAAGTAGTATAGGACAGGGATCAATTCGCCGCTTTCAGGATCTCGGGTCTGATAGTAGTGCCGGATATCCGGTGCAACTTCCGCCTCGATCTTTGCGAAAGCATCACGAAGTTGTGCTTCTGGAACCTGTGTGAATGCTTGGCGCACAAGAAATGTACTTACCGGATTAATGTCACTACCTATAGCCCGCGCGCCTAGTTTGAGCGCCTCTCCAAGAGTTGTCCCGCTTCCCATGAAAGGATCAAGAACTACCTTGCCGGACAGATTGTGTCGGTCGTAAAAACGCTCCCAGATATCCGTGTTGCTCTCGGCGAGTGCACCTATAATAATGCCGCGAAAGACCGAACCCAATCGCCTTGCCCACCATTTGTGGATGTGATAGAGTGGACGGTTAATTTCCTTACGCCAGCTTTCCTGCTGGGCCAATTCGCTGATCTCGAGTACTGGAAATCCCGTTTCCAGCGCCGTCACACGGTCGTTGTTCTTTTTCCGGGGACTTGCGCGATGCTTGCCCATGCCTCAACCCCTATTAGTATTAGGTAACATGGACACTTCCTTGTCCACCTGATTCTCAAGCCGATAAGCGATGAAGCGGTGTTCCATGCCTGCACGCGGATTGGGCACAAGCTCGGCTGTGAGCTCATTGGTCCGAAGATCGAATTTGTACGCCACGACGAGTTCTGCCGCTTCGGTTCGAGTAAGACCCCCCACCTTTCGAAAATTACCCGGAGCCTCCGTGTTTTCGGGAACGATAAGTGTCATAAGCCCGGTAGCACCTTCCGTAAGAGCAAAAGGCGTGGGAGCAACATACATCTTTCGATCACGGATCATGATATCACCGTAGGTGCCGAAGCCTTTCACATTCTTATTTTGGTGACTGTATTCGTGATCAGCATTGAGAAAATTTCCGTGGCAGATCACCAGATCCACGACAGGGTACTTGCGACGACCACTGCCGATATCTTCGTATGGATCGAGGTCAGCGGGGTAGCGTCCGAAAACGTAAAAAATGCTGCGACCGTTGTGAAAGCCGGTTGGCACTTGGCTGTTGGAATCATAGTTGCGTTCGCGACCAGGCCAAGCCAGCCCCTTGATTTCATAGCCCTCGGTATATTCGACGAGAGAAAAATCGGGGTAACTATTCCGACCGCCAGGCTCGAAGTGCAATTTAAGTTGCCTAAGACGAGCCTGAAACCAATTCTGGAAATGAAATTCCTTGTCTCTGGGGCTGACTGACTCGATAAGCTCGCCAGCGTTGACTGCTTGGACACACTGCTCGAAAACCGCGAAGCAAGTTGTCGATTTATTCATCGGATCTGGCATTCAGTCTGGATGCAAAGAAAAGATTTTAAACCTGGACAGTGCCTTAAGTGTCCCGTTGCGGTGATTTTTTGAGATCTGGCCAGTAGTCTTCGTTCGCAGAATACATCGTCGGGTCTGCGTTTGTCAAGCCATTGGCGAGGAGTTCTTTTTTGAAGTAGCCTATAAGTCCAAAAAAATATCCCGCCTTCCATCTTCCGTCCCCCCCTCACCGAACCGGCACATCGTACTGCTCTTTCAGGCGCGCCAGTTCTTCCCGAAGGTACGTGATCGTTTCGGTGTATGCGCGGTTGCCGTACACGTTGCGGAGTTCGTCCGGGTCGGCTTCGAGATCGAATAACTCCCACTGATCCAGCGTGTAGTAATGGATCAGTTTGTGCCGGGCGGTGCGCACCCCTTCGTGCGGGTGGACGTGATGGGGCTGCGGAAATTCGTAGTAGTGGTAGTAGACGGATTCGCGCCAGTCTTCAGGGGTTTCTCCCTTGAGAAGCGGCACGAAGCTGCGACCCTGCATCGGCGAGGAGGGCTCCACGCCGGCCATATCCAGCAGGGTCTGCGCAAGATCGAGGTTCTGTACGAGAGCCTTGTTTTCGGACCCGGGCTGCACGATGCCGGGCCAGCGCACGATGAGCGGCGCCTTGAACGATTCCTCGTACATCCACCGCTTGTCGTACCACCCCTTCTCCCCGAGGAAGAACCCCTGGTCCGAGTTGTATACGACGATGGTGTTTTCGGCCAGGCCGGTCTCTTCGAGGTAATCCAGCAGGCGCCCGATGTTTTCGTCCATCGAATAAACGGTGCGGAGATAATCCTTAAGGTATCGCTGGTATTTCCAGCGAATCAGGTCGCGTTCCTGCAGGCCTCCCACGCGATACCGCTCGTAGAACGTATCGTTCTTCGGGCCGTAGGCTGCCTCCCACGCAGCTCGCTGGGCCGGGGTAAAGCGGTCGATCCAATAGTATCCCTCGGCGACCTCGTCGAGATGTTCGGGGTTCAGGGGGAGTTTCAGGTCCCACCCCCAGCGCAGGTCCGTGGAAATTTCCATCTCCTGTAATACGGCAGGCGTCGAAAGGCCGGAATAATCATAGAACAGGGAGCGCGGCGCGGGGATTTCCACGTCGTCGTAGCGGTTCAGATGCGTCGGACCAGGCAGCCAGTTGCGGTGCGGAGCCTTGTGCTGGTACATCAGCATAAAAGGTTCGTCGGTATCCCGCCCGTTTTCGAGCCACTCAAGCGCCCGGTCCGTCACGATGTCGCTGACGTAGCCTTCATAGTTCGTATCCCCCTCCTGCGTTCGAAACGCCGGGTTGTAATAATCTCCCTGCCCGGGCAGCACTTCCCAGTAGTCGAACCCCCGGGGATTGCTCTTCAGATGCCACTTTCCGATAATGGCTGTCCGGTAGCCTCCCTGCTGGAGCATTTCCGGAAAAACAGGAATGGATGCTTCAAGGCTGTCATGCCGCGCATTCGTTTCTACGCCGTTCAGGTGGCTGTGCAGGCCGGACAGAATGACCGCCCGGCTGGGCGCGCAAATCGAGTTCGTCACGAAGGCGTTCCGAAACAGCATCCCCTCGTTCGCGAGGCGGTCGAGATTGGGGGTGGGATCGACGGCGGCAAGGCGGCCCCCATACGCGCCAAGCGCCTGCGTCGCATGATCGTCCGAAAAGATGAAGACGATATTGGGACGTTCGGCGGGCTGCGCCGAGACGGGCGAAACGACGACTGTTGCGCCGGCAAACATCCACAGGCACAAAAACCGGATCGGGACGGGAATCCGGACGCATGAATGCAGGCACAGAATGGATGGACGTGTCAACGTAGGCAGTTTCATTGTACTGAACGGGATGTCCGATACTATGTAAGAATCTCTCCGGGCGAGGCGAACGCCGAAGGGCGCCGCCGCCGGATCATAGCGGGCCGGTCGTTACGGAGTTACGCGCGGGGCCGCGTGTGGGGTTGCGTGTTTCTGGTCGGGTTACGTGTGGGACTATTCGTGGATTCACGCACTCCTCGTCGGGTCATGACGCAGAAGTCGTTTCCGGCTCCGAAAACGCGAACGCCCGTGCTGGATTGTTTGTCAGGAAGTCGTCGACCGCCGTATCGCTTACGCCGATTTCCCGCAAACGCGGGGCGAATCCTTTCAGAATGTAGGCAAATCCGGGGCCTTCGGCATGGCCCCAGGCGGGCCAGTAGGAACGGCGGGCCAAATCGCCTCCAAGAAGAATCTGGCGGCCATACCCGGCGTCGACAAGGTGGGCAATGGCCTCGGCCCGTTTCTCGGCTACTATTTGCTTGCTGTGAATACGCACAGGATATCCCGGGAAGCGGATCGAAAGGAAAGGTTGTGCGGGATACGACGGTCAGATAATCGGTCTACGCGCTCATTGCGCGTCAATGGCTCCGTCGGTAGATTGGGACGATCCGCTTCATACCCAACCAGGCAACGCCAACCATGGAAGATCTACTCACCGGCGCCGCTGGACTTACGGTTGTTTTCTTCATCTTTCTTGTTTTTCTGGCCATACTCTGGACCCTTCTTCCGTTTGCGATCTTTGGTATCAAGAAACGGCTGGACAAACAAGTCAAGACCGGATAAATCCGGATCGCGCAAATAAAGATCGGAAATAAACTGGTTTCATACCAGAAAGCCCTGTACGAATACATAAAGAATGCCGGAGATAACCAAGCGCCGGCGCCCCCTTTCGAAGAACCGGAATAGGGAAGACCGCCCCGGCTTTACTCTGTAAATCCTTCAACCTGCCATGACAGACACTACCCCCAAGGGATCCTCCATCACCTTGCTCGGCGCCGGTCTGATCGGCATGTTCTATGCGTTGGCCGTCAACGGTTGCCGGGGACGCGACCGCATCCGCAGCGTGTTTTCGCGCAGCGCGGAGCGGGCACAGACCTTCGCCGGAGAATGGGGTATCGGCCATCATACCGACGACCTGGAAACCGCCATCAGGCACCCCGAAACAGACATGGTGATCATCGGCCTGCCCAACCAGCTGCACGAGGAATGCGTCCGACTTGCGGCAGAGGCCGGCAAAGGCGTCCTGTGCACGAAACCGTTGGGCCGCACCGCCGCCGAGGCAAAGCGCATGCTGGCCATGGTCGAGGAAGCCGGGGTGTTTCACGGGTATCTCGAAGACCTGGTGTATACCCCCAAGACGCTCAAGGCTATCCGAAGCGTACAGGAAGGCGCGTTGGGAGACATTTTGTGGGTGCGGTCCCGCGAAACGCATCCGGGGCCGCACAGCGCCTGGTTCTGGGATATCGAACAGGCGGGCGGCGGAGCGCTGATCGACATGGGGTGCCACACGATCGAAATTGTCCGGAATTTCGTGGGTAAGAACAATCGTCCGGTGGAGGCCATGTGCTGGGCCGACACCCTCGTCCACCCGATCGACGCGGAGGATCACGGCGTGGCGCTCATCCGCTTCGAAAGCGGGGCGGTCGGGCAAATCGAGGTAAGCTGGGCGTTCCGGGGCGGCATGGACCTGCGCGACGAGGTGGCCGGAACGGAGGGCACGATCTGGCTCAACCACTGGCTGCGCACCGGGTTCGAGATGTTTACCTCGGGCGAAACGGGCAGTTACGTGGCCGAGAAGATCGAATCGCCGAGCGGATGGCTGTTCCCGGTGGGCGACGAGCCGAAAGCGCTCGGCTACACGGACATGTTTCAGGACATGTTCGAGGCTGCGGAGGCGGGCCGGGAACCGATGGAAACTTTTTATGACGGATACGTAGTCAATGCGGTCCTCGACGCCTGCTACAAATCGGCGAAATCGAGGCAATGGGAAGAGGTCGTGCTGGACGACTGGCGAGCGGAAAAACCGCATCCGAGGGTGGCGCCGACCGTACGCGAGGTGGACGGGCATGTCATCATCAAGGAAGAGGTTCTGCCCGACGGCACGACGCGCCGCATCCTGAAAAACAAGCAAACGGGACACGTTACGCAGGTAACGCTCGATTGACTGCCTTGAACGATTCGCCCGAACATCCTGTCGTCCGCATTGCGATGTGGTCGGGGCCGCGCAACATTTCCACGGCGCTGATGCGCGCATGGGAAGCCCGCGGCGATACGCTCGTGACGGACGAGCCGCTGTATGCGCATTACCTGCTGAAAACCGGCGCCCCGCACCCCGGACGCGACGAAATCGTTGCGCACTGCGAAACGGACTGGCGCAAGGTGGTGGCGGAGTTGACCGGTGAAACGGACAACAAAGAAGACCCTGTCGATGGGGCGAATCGCAGCGGGTCCGGAGAGCACGATACGCTCGGCGGAAATGCCGATGCGCGCGGCTCCAGGCAGCGCAACGGGTCCGGAGATCGGGATACGCCCGCCGAAAAACGCATCTACTACCAGAAGCATATGGCGCATCATCTGCTTCCGGAAATGGAGGGGCCCTGGCTGGACCGGCTGACCCACGCCTTCCTGATCCGCGATCCGGCAGAGATGGCGGTATCGCTTGCGCGCATCACGGAGAACCCCGGACCGGACGATACCGGATTGCCGAACCAATGCGCTCTGTACCGGCGCGTGACACAAAAAATGGGATGTCCGGCTCCTGTGATCGATGCGCGGGATGTGCTGGAGAACCCGGCCGGCGTGCTCGAAAAACTCTGTGCGGCCCTTAGCGTACCCTGGACCCCGTCCATGCTCTTCTGGGAGCCCGGCCTGCGGCCCGAAGACGGTGTCTGGGCTCCTCATTGGTACGACCAGGTCGCCACCTCGACGGGGTTCCGTTCCCGCCCCCCGGGAAACCGGGAGGTCCCGCAGGCACTGCACGAACTGGTCGAGACCTGCCGCCCCTTATACGAAGAATTGCACCGCAACCGGATCACCGCCTGATATGCTCCAGACCTTCGACGAGCGCAACCGGAATATCCTTGTCAATATCAACGGCGCGCTGACGCCCCGGGACGAGGCGGGCGTGAGTCCGTTCGACAGCGCGGTACAGGGCGGGGACCTCGTATGGGAAGGGCTCCGTCTGTACGAGGGCCGCATCTTTCGCCTTATCGAACATCTCGACCGGCTGAAAGCGTCGGCGCAGGCGCTGGCGTTTGCGGTCATTCCCTCGCACGAAGAAATCATCGGGGAAGTGCGTCGTACGCTGGAGGCCAACGGCATGCGGGACGGGGTGCATATTCGCCTGTCGCTGACGCGGGGGGTGAAAATCACGTCGGGCATGGACCCGCGCCTGAACCAGAGCGGTCCGACCCTGATCGTGCTGGCCGAATACAAGGCCCCGGTGTACCAGACGGACGGGCTGTCGCTCATAACGAGTTCCATCCGGCGGTTTCCGCCCGACTGCCTGGACCCGAAGATTCATCATGGGAATCTGCTCCAGTCGATCCTGGCCAAAACGGAAGCGAATACGGCGGGGGCGGACGATGCGCTGATGCTGGACCGCAGCGGGTTCATTGCCGAAACGAACGCCACGCATATCTTTCTGGTGAAGAACGGGGCCGTGCTGACGGGGCATACCCATGCCTGCCCGGAAGGCATTACCCGGCAGGTCGTGCTGGAATTGTGCGCAGCGCACGGCATCGAGTCCGACGTGCGGAATCTGTCTCTGGCGGAGGCGTACAGCGCAGACGAAATGTTCTGTACGGGAACGATGGGCGAACTGGCGGGCGTTACGCGGCTCGACGGACGGACGATCGGCGACGGGCGCATCGGACCGATGACGCAGCGCCTCGGCGAGCTGTACCGGGAGGAGACGGCGCGCAGCGGGGTTGTGGTGGTGGAATGAGACGGTCGCGGACCGCACCGATGACGCAGCGCCTCGCCGGGCTGTACCGGGAGGAGACGGCGTGAGCGGGTTGTGGTGGTGGAATGAGGCGGTCGCGGATCGCACCGATGACGCAGCGCCTCGCCAGCCTGCACCGGGAGGAGACGGCGTGAGCGGGTTGTGGTGGTGGCGCAAGTATTGCTACGCACCCGGGAAATTCTTGTAACGATTCGGGGAATCCTCTTGAACGAAGAGTCCGCAAACGCCTATTTTGCGCTTGACGCGCTGTGATTACCACCCTCCCGCATGGCAGCGCGTTTCTTCACACAAACTTTACTCCTTCATACGATGACTTCCCTTCGCTCCATCGCAAAAATCGCCCTTTGCCTGTTCGCCGCCGGCGGACTCCTTTCGCAAACGGCCCTGGCGCAGGATGTGCCCCGCACCGCCGCGCCCGAAGGCGCTTCGGCATATATCATCAGCCCTGAAGACGGCGCCACGATCGAGGGCGGCAAAGTACATGTCGTGTTCGGCCTGAAAGGCATGGGCGTAGCGCCCGCAGGCATCGAATACCCCGATACCGGACACCATCACCTGCTGGTCAATGCGGAAGAGCTACCCCCTGTGAACATGCCCATCCCTACCGACGAAAACCACATCCACTTCGGTATGGGCCAGACGGAAACGACGCTTGACCTCGAACCGGGCGTGTACACCCTGCAACTGCTGGTCGGGGACAAAAACCACATCCCCCACGATGCGCCCGTGATGTCGGAGAAAATCACGGTGACTGTGGAGTAAGGAAGCAGCGCACAGTAAACCGGGCGTAAAGCCGCAGGCGCTGAAACGACGGCGAAAAAAAAGGCCCGCGCCACCTGCGTAGCCAACCATGGATTCTCCTCTCCCCCGCATCTATCGGGAACCCGGTTTCGTATAACATACATAAGAGGGCGCCGGTTGAATTTTTCCCGGCGGAGTATTGTGATATGAACGAGAGAGGTGAGACATGGCCGCGCCTTACAGGAAAATCATCAAGGATATACGGCTCGCATTTCCCCAGCCGACTTCCGACCGGATTCACGACTCGTATCTCGTGCATTCATTCATGAGTGCACTGAATCAGGTGGATACCCTGAAAATGCACTTGCCGATGCTCGGCCCCGTCGTCGAACCCGACTACGAGCAGGCAAGACACGCCAAGTTGCCCCAGGGTATGTCCTCGGTGGAGGAGGTCGCATCCGAACTCGTAAGCTACCTGCGGGGCATGACGGTCGTCGGACATCCTCGCACGCAGCAGAATGTCATTGCCCCACCCACCATTCCCAGCGTGATCGGGGTATTGCTCGCCGCCCTGCACAACCCGAATCTGGGGTGGGACGAACACAGCCGGCTCTTTGCGCTGGCCGAGGTCGAGGCCGCCGGCATCACTGCCGGACTGATCGGCTATGATCAGGAACAGGCCGGCGGCGTGTTCACGTTCGGCGGCACCGGCACTTCGCTGTACGGAATCCGGATCGGTCTGGAAAAAGCCTGCCCGGGAAGTTTACGCCGTGGATTGTCCGAAGAGGCCGTTGTGTTCGTTGCGGACACGGGCCATTACTGCGCGTACAGCATTGCAGGATGGGTCGGCATAGGTTCGGATCATGTGGTTTCGATTCCCACAACGCCTGAAAACGAGATCGATCTGAACCTGCTTGAGGAGGCGGCGCACAAGGCGCTGCAGGACGGCAAAAAGATCGCGGCCTTCATTGCGACGATGGGCAGCACCGATGCATTCGGCGTGGACAATCTGCGGGCTATCGTGGCGCTTCGGGATAGGCTGGTCGAGGAGTTTGATCTCCCCTATCGCCCGCATGTGCACGCCGACGCCGTCATCGGATGGGCCTGGTCGGTCTTCAATGACTACGATTTCGAGAAGAACGAGCTGGGCTTTCGGCCCCGTACCCTGCGGGCGCTCGCGGGCGCATGCCGGCGGATACGAGATCTGCCGCTCGCCGACTCTGTGGGCGTGGATTTCCACAAGACCGGTTTCACGCCCTACATATCCAGCCTCGTGCTCGTCAAGGACTACAAAGACCTCCGGTTGCTGAAACGCGACCGGGAACAGATGCCGTATCTCTATCAATTCGGGAAATACAAGCCGGGGATGTACACGCTGGAGACGTCCCGGGCGGGGACGGGTCCCATGGCGGCGCTTGCCAATTACCGCTTGCTCGGCGTGCAGGGCATACGCGTTCTGATCGGGCATCTCGTGGAGATGGCCCAACTACTGCGAGAGCATCTCGAAGGACATGAAGGCGCCATCGTGCTGAACCGGGATAATTACGGGCCGGTGACGCTGTTTCGGGTATACCCTCCCGGTCAGGAGGCCTTTGCGACCTTTACGAACAGACGAAAGGAATTCACGGACCCCGCCTACCGGGACGCTCTGCTCGCGTACAACGACTACAACCGGAAGGTCTCGGCGTATGTGCACGAGGAGGCCATGGCGGGACGGGGCGTGTTGCTTTCCCTGACGGACTGCTACCGGCATACCACCTACGGGGAACCCGTCGTGGCTCTGAAATCCTATATCATGTCCCCGTTCGTGGACCAGGAGAACCTGGAAATCATTGTCGAGAAGGTGCTGGAAGCGCGGGAGCAGTTGCGGAAAGACACGGCATCCAAACAGGGTCGAGAACTCCTGGACTGGTTTGCTTAGTGGGGGAGGGTGAGAAAATAGAAGGTCGAAAGTAGGCTAATTCAAAATCCAACTTTGAATCAGCCTACTTTTGAGGGGATTATAGCCGAAACCTTTCAATTGGCCGAACCAAAAGGTTGCAACCAGCCGATATCTGAACCCCCTTGGTGAAACACATCCTGCACAAGCACGGCTACCCGCCCGACAAGAAGGAGAAAGCAACCCGAACGGTGCTGGAGTAGGCGGAGGTGCTGTCGGCAGAGTGGGCGGTGTGAAACCTTGCCTGCGGAGACGGTCCGGATCAAAACACACGGAACCGCCTACCGCCGAAAAGAAACTTGAGAAAGACACACAAGGTACGAAGCGTATTCGAACGATCGGGCGACCGTTCAAGCAGGCCAAATACATTCAACAGGCAAACGTCCGATGATACCTGCTATCCAAGAACAGCGAGACGAGTTACAACAGCTCTGCGACCACTACCAGGTTCTGCGGCTGGACCTGTTCGGCTCGGCCGTCACCGGAGATTACTACGAAAACGAAAGCGACATTGATTTTCTGGTCGAATTTCAAAAACTCCCACCCGGAAAATACGCCGACGCCTATTTCGGACTGCGCGAAGATCTGGAATTATTATTTGGCCACCCTGTGGACCTTGTCGTCGATTCGGCCATCAAGAACCCCTTCTTCCGGCAACGCATCGATGAAACCAGGACCTTGCTCTATCATGCAGCTTGAGTCTCAAAAATACCTGTACGACATCAGGGAAGCTGCGCACTTACTGGAAATATTCGTTGCTGGCAAAACTTTTGAGGATTATCGGTGCGACGCCATGTTGCAAGCCGCGGTAGAGCGCAAGTTCGAGATCATTGGCGAGGCCATGAATAACCTTGCCAAAATCGACAAAGTCGTGACCTCTCGGATCACTAACTATCAACGCATCATTAGTTTCCGCAACGTTCTGAGTCACGAATACGGTAACGTGGATGACCGGCTGGTGTGGGGGGTTCTCGAAACCAATCTCCCGGCCCTCGTTCGCGAGATTGACGCCCTGTTGAAGGACGAATGAGGAGGGTCTGTCCGACGACCGCCCCCACCTCACCCCTCTCCAAACGCCCCGCTATCGATCATCTGCTGAAAGAAATCCGTCATGGACTCTTTCAGCGGGCGGTACGTCATGCCCAGGGCGCGTTTGCTCTTGGAATTGTCGGCTATCCAGGGATGCATGCCATTTTGTCACACTTACCGCATCGGCACGGCATTTGATAAACAGGAAGGCAACATTCACACAACCAGCCCACCATCCTTTGGGAGGTACATCATGAATAGCCTCGTACGTTTCACGCCGGTCAGCGGGCTGCACACTATGCAGCACGAAATCGACCGGCTCTTTCACAACTTTTTCCCCACGAGAAGCCTCGGAAACATCTGCGCCGATACGGACTGCTGCTCCCCGAATAGGGATGCGGTCAACTGGTCCCCGCGCGTGGATATCGCCGAATCGGAGCAGGAATACGTCCTGCATGCGGACGCGCCCGGCATGACCAAGGACGCGTTCGACATCCACTGGCAAGAGAACGTGCTGACGGTGAGCGGCGAACGGGAGATTCCCGCCCCCGGGGAGAACGAGAAGTCGGTGCGCGCCGACAGGGTCCGCGGGACGTTCGGGTTCTCTTACCGGCTGCCGAAGGCGACCAGCGACGGAGGACGTATCGCGGCTTCCTACGAAGCCGGGGTGCTGACCATCCGCATTCCGAAGGAAGAGGCCGCCCGTCCGCACCGCATCGCGGTATCGTAACGCGGATCACACACAGAACCGGCCGGCAAGTGCCGGCCGAAACCACGCCAAAGCCCGCACGGGATCATCTCCTGTGCGGGCTTTTCGCATGCCTGCCGGATAGGGCAGGGCCCCAAGACGAATGAACGGCCCGCATGCACAACGCTGCGCGCGGCGCATCCTCAACAATCTCCGGACGGGCAGCAGCGCGAACGAACGGCCCGCATGCACAACGCTGCGCGCGGCGCATCCTCGACAATGTCCGGACAGGCGCAGCGCGAATGAACGGCCCGCTTGCAAGGTGCGGCGCTCCGGCGCTACCGGTCCGGGTTGGGCAACACCCGAAATCGTACGGAGGCGCTTGCGAAACTGCCGAACAGGCCGCGCCCGCCCTCCACATGATCGATCACATTAGGAAGTTCGCCCGGCGGCAACGTAGAACCGCCGTTTTCCCCCTGCTGCACCGCGTTCGAACGCACAAAATCGAACACGTTGTCGTCGATCGCCTGAATCCGCACCTCGTTAAGCCCATAAAAGTTCACCCCGAGCCAGGGATACCGGACACGGAGCCCGCCGTTGGGCGTTCGGTCGAAATTCTCCTCGTTCAGGGGCGGCGACACACTCTCGCGGAGCGTAAAGAGGTCTTCGCCAAGGGCATCGGCGAACGGGGTCAGATTCGTCGAATCGGGCTCGAGCGCTATCGTGGTAAACAGAAAAATGCTCTGACGGCCGGGATAGACGGGCGCCGTAATCTCGAAGGTGGGCGCTTCGCCCGCATCGTACACGAGCGTCTCGTCGTGCGCGCCCACGAAGCGGAAAAGGCCGGGAACCGTCGTTTCTGACGTGATGGTTCCGGCTCCGGGAACGTCCGCGACGAGGCGGTACGTCCGAAGCGGCAATACGCGCACCAGCTCTCGCATGCGGTAACGCCCCGAAGCCGCATCGGGGGCGAACAACTCCCAGGACGCCTCGACCCCGTCGCTGTCGTTTTCGAGCAGTTCAATGCGCACGGCGGCGCCCGCCACGGCCTGGGTAGCGGGATCGTAGGTCCCGTCGACCGGAAGCGTCCGGCTCACGGTGATGTACCCGATAGACCGCCCGGCTTCGAGATAGCCCTCCACAACGATCTCTTCCTCGAACGCCGGCGGGGCGACGGCATCGCAACCGGGCAAGACCGCCGCAAAGACGGCCGCCGCAAGAACGGGTATCCATGCAAATGTCGAGCGCATGTCAGAAATCGAAGGTGAATGCAATGTTCGGCAGCGGCACGGGAATCTGCGGTATTTCGTTCCGTACGATATCCGCTGCGTCGGTGAAATCGAAGAAATAGAACCAGATATTGCGCCGGCTGTAGGCGTTGAGCACCTGCGCCTGTAATTCGAAATCCGCTCCGAACAGCGTGGTGCGCCAGGAAACGCCTACATCCAGCCGGTGATAGGGGGGCAGGCGGCGATTGTTGTATTTCGTGACCAGTACATTGGACCAGTCCGAATCAAACGGCGAATTCACGAGTCGGTATTGTGCGAGCGGTTCGGTGTAGGCCTGCCCGGTTGCATACACCCAGACGGCGCTGGCCCGAAAGGCGCGTGATATTTCGACATTGAGCACGGTCTTCACGTCCAGCGTTCGATCGTGTTTGGGCGAATAGAACCCGAAATTGTTGATGTTCGGAAACCGGCGCCGGGTACGGCTCAGCGTGCCGGCCACAAACCCGTTCACGCGCCCTTGCGTGCGCTGCACGGTCGTTTCGAGGCCATAGGCATGGCCATCCCCGAAATGAAACAACTCGGCATAGTCCAGCCCCGCCACGTCCTGCACGAAAGGATCCCACTCGAAAAGATCCTGCATCGTACGGTAATAGGCCTCAACATCCAGATTGAAACCCAGCGGCGAGATGTGCTTCATGCCGATCACCGCCTGATTACCGTAAGCAGGGCGTACCCCCTCTCCGGTGGCCAGCCAGGTATCGAATCCCGAAAAAATTTCGCTGGTTATGAGCGTGAGGAACTGGTAGTATCGCCCGTAGGCAGCCTGAAGCCGCAAAGACGGCATCGGTTCGTATTCGAACGACAAGCGAGGGGACGCCCGGACAAACCGGCCCTCCTCGAAATAATTGCCCCGGACGCCGCCCTCGATGGACACGCGGGGCGCCGGCCGCCAGGTGGCCTGTGCATACGCCGATGTATACACGCTCCGGGTACGCCAGTCAAGCACTTCCTCCTCGTTGAAGTCGGTGTGCAAACGCAATGTCAGGAATCCTGACCAGAAACCGGCCTTCGCCGAAATATTCCCGCCGGGGATGTATTCAAAATCGCCCTTGACGGAAATATCGTCTACCGTGTTGTCGTTCTCGATAGGCGTGGCCGCCAGCTCTATCACCGGCTTGCTGAAATACTTCGATCCCGTGAACGTGAAGTTGGAAAAGAGCTCCTGCGAAAAAAGGTGGGTCCAGTTCATGCTCAGCGACCTGTTCCCGTACCGGATATTCACAAGAGCGTCGTCCACGATTTCGATGTCGAGCGCATCCTGTCCGGCATAGAACGCAAGCGAAAAGAAGTCCCTGTTCGACAGGTCGAAATTGAATTTTCCATTCACGTCCACAAAGTAAAACGCATCCGGAATGCCCTGAATGTCGGCCTTGCGCAAAAAATACAATATCGGCTCGATGGTGGACCGCCGCATCGCCAGCATATAGGAACCGCGGCGCCAGGGACCCTCGATGATCCCCCGCGACGAAAGCAAACCGATGCTGAGGCCGGCGTCGAATTCGCGCCGGTTGCCGTCCCGGTTGTAGATATCGACTACCGAACCCAAACGACCGCCGTACTCGGCAGGAAATCCGCCCTTGTAGAGCCGCACATCCTTGATGGCGTCCGGATTGAACGTCGAAAAAACACCGAAAAAATGCGACGGGTTGTAGATGGAGGTGCGGTCGAGCAGAATGAGCGTCTGATCCGGCCCGCCTCCCCGGATGTAGAGACCGCTCGAATAATCCGAGGCCGCCTTCACGCCGGGCAGCAGTTGCAGGGATCGGAATACGTCCGGTTGCAGGAACGCCGGGAGCGACTTGATGAGCTGCGTCTGGAGTTGTTGTACGCCGATTTTGCGGGCTTCGTACAACTCCTCCCGCTCCCCGGTGACCGTGACTTCCTCTATGTCTTGCTCTTCCGGGGATAGTTCGATATCCAACCGGCGCTGCTCGCCGGGGGCCAGTTCGACCTCGACGCGCTCGGTGCGATACCCGATGTAGGACACCACGACCGTCAGGGCGCCTGGCGGAATACCCGTCACTGTGTAGTATCCCGAGTTGTTGGTGGCCGCCCCGATCGACGTGCCATCCACCCGCACATTCGCCAGGAGCAGGGTTTCGCCGGAAGTAACGTCGCGGACATATCCGCTGAGCGAGGCACCCTCCCGGACGGTATCCTGAGCAAGCGCCGCTCCTGCAATCGCAACGGATAGAAGCGCCTGCAGGAGACAATACGAAATACGCATGAACAGCAGTCGCCTCAACGGCATGGCAGGGGGCAAGGAGAAGCATCTTGTTTTCGCCCGGCGCCGGGAAAGGTTCCGGGGGGGAGACGCCTTGCTCGGATGGGGGGGCGGGACGGCGGGAGGGATACTTGAGCAAAAAATCGCTGCGGGGTAGTCGGGTTGGGCTGTGCGTGATTTTATTTGGGAATTATAACTAATTGTTGACAGGCAGGGGATTCCTGCTTTAATATATAGGGGGGTTATATACCTAAAAAGAAATGTGGAGGCAATTCGATGCAATCGACCCTGACAACGATCTGTGGGAGCGCCTGCAAAAGGCGGAGTAGCGTTTCGATTACCTGCAAGGGGAAAAGGTGGAACGCTTGAAGTCCGAGATCAAGGAACTGGAGAGTCTGAATCAAGCCATTGACAGATACCATATCCAGCGGTGCGATGCGGCGAGTGATCTGACCATGGCCTTGAGGGCGCTGGAAACCATTGGCGCTATCAAGTTGCCAACCGAACACCCGGAGGCACAAGCAGAGCAATCTGCCTGATTCCCCCCTTGGTGGAAAACGAAACCCTAAACCCTGAATCCGCGAGGAAAACCATGCCTATTGGAAGAAAAACCACGTACGTTATTACGCCCGTAGACAGCCCGATTGCATTCAGGGATGGATCAGACCAACCGTTCAGCAACGTGGACGGGAATGAGGATGAGGCCGTGGAGCAATGGTATTTCAAATACGCCGAGCGCTTTCTGGAATATCCAGAGGGGGAAACCGCCGTTGTTGCTGTCACGATCACTGATCCATTCTTGGGCGAGATCGGAACGTTTAGGGCACGCATTATTCCCGGCTGGGTAGGGGTAAGTATAGAACCGGACACGGGTTCAGCAGGGGTTGTAAACGATATGTTGACAGCCGCTAAAAACCCCGAATTGGCCAAGCAATACTTGACGCGGAAAATATCCTGAACAAGCAAAACAGGGATGCGCGTTGTGGAGCGATGCGCTTGGACATGCTTTCCAAATAACCCAAACCAACGAGGATACATGAAATACACAGAGACATTCACGGCGTTTGTGCGGTTCATCCGTGGGATCGAGAACGACTACAGCGCCGAGAAAAACGTGGACGGCTACATGAACGAGTTTCGGCAGGCTTACCGCGAGCGGTTCGATTGGCACAAGCCGTACGCCAGCAGCCCGGCAGACTTCATGCGTGAATTCGCCTTGCCGATGGAATTCAACGGTACGCACGTAATCGTCGAAGGGTCGTTCAAGAAGAACCTGCACGGTCCAGACACCCATATCGACACGTTGATCGTTCGAATCCCGAAGGAAGAATTCGAGATCGACAGCGGCGAAATGAAGAGCAGGGACCGAGACACGTTGTTCTGGTTGATCGAGTACATCAAGCCGGATCCGACCTACCTGATCCCGTACGCCGAGGTGCAACCTCGATGGGAACAGGCGGAATCCGATGAAAACCTTGAGTTCATGAACTCCGGGCCGGTCGGCATGGAATACCGCGAAAAGCCGCAGCGCCCGTTGCAGGAGCAATACAGGGTGTACAATCCCGAACTGCAAACAGAGAACTAAGCCGGGTATGTGCATACGTATTCATACGAACAGGCGGCGGAAGCATGGCTTTCTACGCCCGACAGGATGGAGCACGCTATCCACGTCAAGATCAAAAAAACCGAAGAGGACACATGGAGGACGTACAGCGTCCGGTCGACCCCGGTGGTTGACTTCGTGTTTCAAGGATAATCCACCCCTATATTACCGTAACCGCTACAGCGCCGTGTTCGATGGGTTCGGTCTGCTATTCACGCCATGACCCGCGAAACAAAACCGGCCTCGGCATGTAGGACATAAACGCAAAACGGCGGGAGGCCAGAGGAAGGAAACCTCTCAGACGAAATGGTCAAAATGGTAAAGTACGAGGCGTATGCTTATGGCCTCGATATAGAAAAGGTCACGAACGTTCTGGCCATCGTGCTACGAGATGAGTTACTCGCAATCTATAACGTAGACTTGCCGTCGCCGGCCACGACTCGCGATGACAAGTAGCCCTCCAGATACAGACGTAACGCGCGTTTTCGGATTCTATACGCTCGTTCAGGTTGTTTTTCTGCTTTTCCTGTTTTCCTGGGTGCTATCCTGACTATAATTCAGTTTTCCTGTCGCTGACAGGGCGTCATCGCCGCCATCGAATGCCTTGCGGATGCGCTGGAGCAGATGCCATGCATTCTTCTGGGCAATACCGATGTCCCGGTGCAACTTCATGGAGGAAACGCCTTTCAGGTTCGTCATGTGCAGGTAAATGGCATATGCCCACTTGCGAAGCGGAAGATTGGAACTCTCCATGACTGTGCCGACCTTGACGCTGAAATACTTGCGACAGTCCGTGCACCAGTACGGCATAGTCTTATGCGACGCTTCACGGGTGCGTGTACCCTTGCAACGGGGGCAATGGCGACCATCCGGCCAGATACGGGCTTCAAACCATTTGCGGGCCGTTTCCTCGTCGGGAAACATGTCCGCCAACTCCATGAGAGTAATGCCGTTTCGATGTGTTTTTCCGGGCGCTACATGCGCCATAACAATCTCCGTTTTTTGCACCTGTAAAATACAACATTAATTTCTTTTTGTCAAGTATTGGTTATATAATACCTTTTATTTCTGCACCTCTGCCTTATACAGCTGTGGAGCAAGCGCAACATGCTGCTTAATACATCCCGGAAGCGAGAACATACGAGGATCACGACTAAAACAAAACAGTCGATACAATGCATACTGCGATTCCCTTTTCTCCGAAAAAGCAACTTCGTTCTGTGTAATTAAAAAGGGCTGATACATACCGCTATTGGTGGTTTTTACCTCAATAAACAGTTCATTATCGGTTTGACCGTCAAACGAACGAATGTCATACCCCGCGCCATCGCCATGCTCCTTGCTTGTCCATTCTACGTCGGAAAGCAAATCGTCGCGCCCATGACGTCTCAGACGAATTTTTTCATATTCCAACACAAATTTCTCTCCTCGTTCACCGAGTTGTCTGTTACGCGCTTCCCGTGCGGTATAGTCGATACGGCGCGGTCGGGCGGCATACCCGAAAGCAGGCTCCGATACAATCCCTTTCTTTGGAGGTGTAATTCCTTTCTCTGGAGGATCAACACGAACCCTGTCAAAAAACGACTCGTCAAATAACATGCCCCTTTCCTGATTCAGTATATCTTCTTGTTTAATCAGGTCGTTTCCTCTTATGGACAGCCTGTCTACTACTACTTCCCGTAACATTCTTTGGTAATTTTTGGCAGGGCGATAACCTCGTATATAAACGTGACCTTTTTCCAATAATATCGCGGATATATTTTGATGTTTAAATTCTATAGAACTCTCGGACCTGTTGTTCAACTTCTTTTGCAGAACTCGACGATGCTCCGTTTTATTAAAGGGCTCTCCACGACATTCGCGCGACAACATATCGATATAATCGGCAACGATCGCTTCACACTCCACCCTGCTCCATGTATCGCCCCTGGCCATGTATAAGGTTTGGAAAGATTAAAAGGGCTTCCAGGGTATAATTTACGGGCCAGACAGAACACCCTGCACGGCACTTGACCTACTTCCAGAATACGCCATCCGAGATTGTCTTGTCAAGTAAAACCTGCCGGATTATATCCTGGACATAGCGTCTCGATTTCCTGCCCGCCGCCCCCACCGCAAACACCCCAGCCGGGCGCCCCGCAACCTCTTCACGAAAATTTCCCGTAATTCCTTGCATATCAATGACTTGCGGACTCTCCGAAAGGCATCGAAAAGTTGCGGTGCAGGGGGGAATTTCGTATCTTGTAAGGATATGGTCTTCCCTTGAATTCCTCCGGGAAGCGTCGAAGCATTTCCAACCGGTACGTAACCTATATGGAACAGGACGACTCGCGGATCATCCCGATCAATATCGAGGAGGAAATGAAGTCCTCCTACATTGATTATTCGATGTCGGTGATCGTAAGCCGGGCGCTGCCGGACATCCGTGACGGGCTGAAACCCGTACACCGGCGCGTGCTGTACGGCATGAGCGACCTTGGACTGAGCGCAGGAGCCGGCTACAAGAAAAGCGCGCGTGTGGTCGGGGAAGTGCTCGGAAAGTACCACCCGCACGGGGACTCCTCGGTGTACGACACCATGGTGCGCATGGCGCAGGATTTCTCCATGCGGTCCCCGCTCGTCGACGGGCAGGGCAACTTCGGCTCGATCGACGGGGACGCCGCCGCCGCCATGCGGTATACGGAGGCCCGGATGACGCGCATCGCGGAGGAAATGCTCCGCGACATCCAGAAGGAAACGGTCAATTTTCAGGAAAATTTCGACGGCTCCCTCGAGGAACCGTCCGTACTGCCTGCGGCGATCCCCAACCTGCTCCTGAACGGCTCCGACGGCATTGCCGTGGGGATGGCCACAAAAATCCCTCCGCATAATCTGAAGGAAACGGTCGATGCCGTCATTGCTTATATCGACGACAATACCATCGACATCGATGGCTTGATGGAGCACCTGCCGGCGCCCGATTTTCCGACAGGCGGCATCATCTACGGCTACGCAGGCGTGCGCGAAGCGTACCAGACAGGCCGCGGCCGTATCGTAATGCGCGCCCGGATGCACGAGGAGGAAATTCGAGCCGGGAGGGACGCGCTCATCATTACGGAAATCCCCTACCAGGTCAACAAAAGTTCGCTGCTCGAAAAAATCGCCCATTACGTCAAGGAAAAGCGCATCGAGGGCATCAGCGACCTGCGCGACGAATCCGACCGGGACGGCCTGCGCATCGTGGTCGAGATCAAAAACGATGCGATGCCGCTGGTCGTGCAGAACCAGTTGTACAAGTACACGCAGTGCCAGCAGTCCTTCGGCGTGAATATGGTGGCGCTGGTGAAGGGCCGCCCGAAAACCATCACGCTGAAAGACGCCGTACAGCACTATGTGGGGCACCGGCACGAGATCGTGGAGCGGCGCACCCGGTTCGATCTGCGCAAGGCAAAGGAGCGGGCGCACATCCTCGAAGGCCTGACGATCGCTCTCGATCATCTCGATCAGGTCATTACGATCATTCGCCATTCGGACGATACCGACACGGCCCGCGCCAACCTGATGAACGGGGTCTATCCGGACCAGCTGACGGCGGCGCAACTCGAACGGCTCGGCTTACCGCCCGCGGACGGCTCCATGTTCTCGCTTACGCAGCTCCAGGCCGACGCTATTCTTGCGCTGCGGCTGAGCCGCCTGACCGGCCTCGAACGCCAGAAGATCGAACAGGAATACCGGGATGTCCTCGAGGAAATAGGCCGCCTCGAAAACATTCTCGCCGATCGCGGTCTGCGGATGCAGATCATCAAGGACGAGTTGCTCGACATCCGGGCAAAGTACGCCGACGAGCGCCGCACGGAAATCGATTATATGGGCGGCGGCGATTTTGAGATGGAGGACATGATCGAAGAGGAGCAGGTGGTTGTTACCATCTCGCACCAGGCGCTGATCAAGCGGACCTCCCTTGCCGAATACCGCCAGCAGGGACGGGGCGGCGTCGGCATGAAGGGGACCGGCAGGCGGGAAGAGGATTATGTAGAGCACATGTTCGTCTCCTCCACGCACGACTATCTGCTGTACTTCACCGATCACGGCCAGTGCTACTCGCTGCGCGTCTACGAGATACCGGGCGGATCGCGTACTGCCAAAGGCAGATCGATTCGCAACCTGATCCGGATCGACCAGGGGGACCGCGTACGGGCCGTGCTGGCGGTGTCGAAAGCAGAGTTCGAAGACGAGGCGTTCCGCAAAACGCATTACGTCATGATGGCCACGCGCAAGGGACTGGTCAAGAAGACGGCGCTGGAAGCATTCAAACGCCCCCTTCGATCGGGTATCATTGCCCTGTCTGTCGTGGAGGGAGACGAACTGATCGAGGCCCGGCTGACGAGCGGAAATGCCCATGTGTTTCTGGCCTCTTCGGGCGGCAAGGCCATTCGCTTCGACGAAAAAGAAGCCCGGCCCATGGGGCGCGACACGCGCGGCGTGCGAGGCATTTCGCTACGCGAGGGTGAAGATGTGGTCGGGATGGTCGTGGTGGAAAACGGGGAGCGCGAAATTCTCGCCATCAGCGAAAACGGCTACGGCAAACGCAGCCGGATGGAAGATTACACGCCTCAGGGACGAGGCGGCAGGGGCCGCATCACGCTCAAAACAACGGAAAGGGTGGGACGGCTTGTAGCCATTCGGGATGTGGTGGGCGATGACGGCCTGATGATCGTGACCCAGAATGGCCTGATGATCCGCATGAATGTAGGCGACATCTCGGTGCTGAGCCGGAATACGCAGGGCGTGCGCCTCATTCACCTGAAGGAAGGGGACGCCATCGCCGATGTGACCCGACTCGTGATCGAGGAGAACGGCAATGAAGGAGAGGAGGAAGGGGAAAACGCGGAAGGCGAGTAACGGATCAGGGGGCGATTTCCTGTGCACGGCTGCCCGAACTATACGATTTTTGCATAATTCGGGGCCGGACTATGCAAATTTTGCATAGTTGCCGGTATGGGCCCGCCTGCAACAGCAGGCTCCTCCGCACACACAAAGCGGTCCACCGTGGGAACTGGTCCAGCGGTATCGGGGCGCCTCTACATGCCTATCCGCCGTAGCGCCGCGTCGATCAGGTCTATACCCTCGTCCAGTTCGTCCGTCGTGACGATAAGCGGCGGCCTGAAGCGCACGGACGAAGCGCCGCAGCCCAGCATGACCAGTCCCTCCTCGTAGCACGTTTCGAGAAAGGCAGCGCGCACTGCGGAGTCGGGCAGGTCGAAAGCGCACATGAGGCCCCGCCCCCGAACGTTGCCGACACAGGCGTGCGCGGCGGCAAGCTCCTGCAGGCGCATGAGCAAATGCGCTCCCAGCCCGTCTACCTGGCCCACGATATCCTGCTCCTCCATGACCTCCAGGATCCGGTCGAAGCGGACCATGTCTGCAAGATTGCCGCCCCAGGTCGAATTGATGCGGCCCGGCAAGCGGAATACATGATCTTCTACCTCGTCCATCTTCGGACCGGCCAGCACGCCGCAAACCTGTGTCTTCTTCCCGAACGCAATCAGGTCGGGGCGTACGCCGAGCGCCTGGTGCGCCCAGAACCGTCCGGTAATGCCGATGCCGGTCTGTACTTCGTCGAAAATGAGCAGCGCATCGTTCTCGTGGGCCAATTCCTTCAGCCGGACAAGAAATTCCGGGCGAAAGTGGTTATCCCCGCCTTCCCCCTGAATGGGTTCGACGATCACCGAGGCGATATCGTCTCCGTATGCCTGAAAATGCTCCCTGGCCCGGTTGAGCGCGGCGGCTTCGGCCCGCTCGACCTCTTCGAGATGCGCATCCAGCGGATGAACGATTTTGGGGTTCGGTATGCGCGGCCAGTCGAAGAGGGGAAAATGACGGATTTTGTTCGGATCCGCCGTGTTCGTAAGCGAAAGCGTGTATCCCGAACGCCCGTGGAACGCCTGCTCGAAATGCAGCACCTGTCTCCCGATCTCGCCCCGGCGCCCCTTCGCCCTGTTTTTCCGGACCTTCCAGTCGAATGCCGCCTTCAGGGCATTCTCGACGGCCGCCGCGCCGCCGGAAATAAAGAACGAATACGGCAAGTACTCCGGAATCGCCACGCGGCCGAACGTCCTGGCGAACCGCGCCAGATGCACGGTGGCTATGTCCGAATTCGTGACTTTGTGGAGCGCCGCCTCCAGCAAACGCTCCCGAAAACCCGCATCCTCGACCAGGGCGGGATGATTCATGCCCAGCACACTGGTAGCAAAGAACCCGAAGAAGTCGAGATATTCCTTGCCCGTAGCCGCATCGCGGAGATGCACTCCCCGGCTGCACTGCATATCCAGCACAAGGGGGGTCATGCCGCTCACCAGCAAATGTTCAGACAGAATGCACCGCACATCCTGGGGAGACACATTGTTTGAAACCATACTATTCATGCGGGTATGCGAACGGTTGCAAAAAAAGCATCGGTCTTCTTGCTACATACCATTGCCCTGAAGGATTCCGGGGGATCCGATCGGGCGATCAACCGTATTCCTGCATCGGAGAATTTATGAACGGAGTTCATTCCGGAAACCATCCCGCCCAGCGTACGCGCCCTTCCCCGTTCCATGCCCCGCCAGCCAGCAGAACAGCCCAAGCGCCCCGGCGACATCCGGCTCGAACGGGTGAAGAAGGAGCCGCTTTTCTCTTCCGGCGACGGCGATCCGGGCCTGTTCGAACTCCCGGTGGTGCAACAACCGGATATTGCCAATATCCGGGGGCGGCGCCCGGACTGGCTCCGCGTCAAGCTTCCGTACGGACCCACCTACCGGAACGTGGCCCGCATCATCGAGGACCACAACCTGCACACGGTCTGCCAGAGTGCGCGGTGCCCCAACATGGGGGAATGCTGGAGTGCGGGCACGGCCACCTTCATGATCCTCGGTAACGTATGCACCCGTTCGTGCGGCTTCTGCGCCGTGATGACGGGCCGCCCGCCGGAAGGGCTGGACTGGGATGAGCCGGACCGCGTCGCCGATGCAGCCCGCCTCATGGAATTGAATCATGCCGTCGTGACGAGCGTCAACCGCGACGAACGCAAGGACGGCGGCGCACCGATCTTCGCAGAAACGATTCGTAAGATCCGCGAAGCGCGGGAAGGCTGTACCGTCGAAGTACTGATTCCCGATTTTCGGGGCGACCGGGAGGCGCTGCAGCAGGTCATCGACGCCCGCCCGGATATCATGAATCACAATGTGGAAACGGTCCCGCGCCTCTACCGCCGCGTCCGCCCGCAAGCCGATTACCGGCAATCGCTCGAGGTGCTCCGCATCTCGAAGGAAGCAGGGTTGCGCACGAAAAGCGGCATCATGGTCGGGCTGGGCGAAACGGAAGCCGAAGTGCTGGACCTGATGGACGATTTCGTGGCGAACGGGGTGGACGTCATGACGATCGGGCAGTATCTGCAACCGACGCGCATGCATCTGCCCGTCGAGGAATTCGTCCATCCGGACACGTTCATGCACTACAAGGTCGTCGGCGAAGCCAAAGGCATCGATCATGTCGAAAGCGGCCCCCTCGTGCGGTCGTCCTATCACGCCGAACGACATGTAGCGTCCGATCCTGCCTGACCGAGGGCTTGCTGCTGTTATTCACAGGCAGCCCCTGCACACACGCACCACCACACCCGTTTTATCCGACTCACCGTATACATATGGAGCGCACGCTTGCCATTCTGAAACCCGACTGTGTCCGTAAGCGCCTTGTCGGAGAAGTCATTCGTCGCATTCAGGAAGCCGGATTCGTCCTGCGCGCCCTGCGGATGCAGCAACTCACCCGGAAGGAAGCCGAGGGGTTTTACGCCGTACACAAGGGGCGCCCGTTCTTCGACGAACTGACGGAGTTCATGTCGAGCGGTCCATGCGTTCCGATGGTGCTGGAAAAAGAGAATGCGGTGGAGGATTTCCGCGCATTGATCGGCGCCACCGATCCGGCGGAAGCAGCGGAAGGCACCATCCGCCACGCCTTTGCGGACAACAAGGGGCAAAACATCGTCCACGGATCCGACTCCGTCGCCAATGGAACCATCGAGGCCGGCTATTTCTTCTGCGAACGCGAACTGGTGGCGAACGGGGCATAACGCCCTGCGCACCGGCATCCTTGCCACGCTGCTTTTTTGCTCGGCGTGCGGCAACACCGCCGAAGGCCCCGACCCTGTCGCCGCGCCCTCCGAAGCGGCGTATGCACCGCCTGTTAAAACGGGAGCGGCGGTGCTGGTGGAGCGCGGGTTCGACCTGCTCGACGGAAAACGCGTCGGCCTGGTGGTCAACCACACGGCCCGCATCGACACGACGCATCTCATCGACCTGATTGCCGCCGCCCCGAACGTGGAACTTGCGGCGCTTTTCGGGCCCGAACACGGTCTGCGCGGCACCGCCGACGCCGGAGAGAAAATCGCCGATGGGCGGGACGAACGCACCGGCGCACCGGTGTACAGCCTCTACGGGGAAACGCGCAAACCGACCCCGGACATGCTGCGCGGCGCCGATGTGCTGGTATTCGACATTCAGGATATCGGGGCCCGGTTCTACACCTACATTTCAACGATGGGCCTGGCCATGCAGGCAGCGGCCGAACAGGGCATTCCGTTCGTCGTGCTGGATCGCCCCAACCCGCTGGGAGGAAACTACGTGTCGGGCTTCGTGCTCGAACCGGAACATACGTCCTTCGTGGGGCAGTACCCCATATCCATGGTCCACGGCATGACCGTTGGAGAACTGGCCCGCATGATCCGGGACGAATCCATGATGGAAGGACTCGACGGGCTGGATCTCCATGTCGTCGCAATGGAAGGATGGCGACGAGACATGCTCTGGCCTGACACGGAATTGCCCTGGATTCCGCCCAGTCCCAATATCCCGGATTTCGAAACGGCTCTTGTCTACCCCGGCGCTGTCCTTTTCGAGGCAACGGCGGCCAGCGAGGGGCGAGGCGCCCGGCAGCCTTTCGTGCAAGTGGGAGCGCCCTGGCTTGACGGGCAGGCCGCTGCCGATTCGCTCAACGCGCAGGGACTTGTCGGCGTGCGATTCGAGGCCATCGTCTTCACTCCGGAAAGCATACCGGGCATGGCGTCCCGTCCGAAACTGGAAGGGCAAACCCTGGAGGGAATTCGCTACGTCCTTACCGACGAGCAGGCGTTCCAGCCGGTAGAAACCGGAATATATGTCCTCGATGTATTCCGGCGGCAGGCCGCCTCGAATACGCTGGAGGAGCTGGTGAACCGCCCCGAGGGAATGGCCCGGCTTGCCGGCACGAAACGCCTGATGGACATGCTGCGGCAAGGGGCATCGCCTGAGACAGTCATCGCATCGTGGGAACGCGAGGTGCTCGCCTTTCGCGAGATGCGCGCGGCCTCGTTGCTTTATCCGTGAGGCGGAGCAGCGATCGGCCGCCTATCGGACTGCTTACCTGACAGTGGGCCGGGATTTTTTCGGAGAATCTTTCTCATCTTCCGACCGCACAAGAATGGCCCAGATGATCTCCAGATATCCGCCCAGAATAATGAGGGGGGCAATATACAGCGAAACGAACCCTTCCACCTGGTTGTCGATACGCATCATAGCGTATCCCAACACAATCGCAGCCACGCCAATCAGGAGCAGCAGATAATTCCTGCGGCGAAACACCATACGCACATTGCGCCGCGACTTACGGGCCTGCGGAGTGCGTCGTCGTCCGGAAGGCTTTGCCATCTATACCATGAACAGGATGTGTGTCGAAATGTACTGTCAAGGCGAACCCGACGTGTGCATTCAGGTTCCATATCCTTGCGATCCCTTATGCGAAACATCGTGAACGATTTACCTGCTACGAAACGCCGCCGCCTTGCAACCCTGCCGGCAGCAGCCATCGCTCTTGCGCTCGTAACGGCCCCTACCGGCCCGCCGCCGGACCTCGACGACCTTCTCGGTGGAGCCATCTCGCAGAACGCCTTCTGGGGCGTGTATGTGCAGCATGTCGAAACCGGCGAAACCTGGTACGAGCATAACGCCTCGAATGCCTTCCTGCCCGCATCCAACCAGAAAATTTTCACTTCGGCCACGGCGCTCGACGCCCTCGGCAGCGATTACCGGTACCGCACGGTGCTGTATTTCGACGGGCAGGTGGAAGGAGAGGTACTGAAAGGCGATCTCGTGCTGCGCGGCTCGGGCGACCCCACGTTCGGGAGCGAACATGTCCGCCGCGGCGACCCGCTCAGAATATGGGCAAGGGACCTCGCAAACATGGGCGTCACGCGGATCGAGGGGCGTATCGTGGGAGATGACAATGCCTTCGACGATCAGCCGTACGCCGAGGGCTGGGATATCGACTTTGTCACGTCGAGCGCCAGCCGAGAGGTTGGGGTAAGCATCGGGGGCCTCGCGTACAACGACAATGTCGTCCTGGTGCATATACGGGCCAGCTCCCCGGGGCGTCCTGCCCGGGTCAGTATGCGGCCCGACGGATTTCTCGATTTCCGGAACCGGATGGTCACGGCCAACCGGCGGAGGGGCATCGCCATAACTACCCGCCGCGACTTCAGAAGCGAACGCATTACCCTGGAAGGAAGCCTGCCCCGCACCTACAACGGCACGATCGGCGTCCCCGTATCGAATCCCACGGCCTTTGCCGCCGCCACCTTTGCGCAATATCTGCGCGAAGCAGGTATCGAGGTACAAGGCGAACCGGTCGACATCGACGACCTGAACGATTTCCGGTACGACAGGGATGAGCCCTTATTCGTGTACGTATCGCCTCCACTGCTGGACATTCTGCGTATCGTCAACAAGGAAAGCAATAATTTCTATGCAGAGCAGGTCTTTCGGACATATGCTTCCAACGGCTCTGCGCAAGGTGCGGAAAACCGTGTCAAACAACTGTTGAGACGCGCCGGAGCCGCAACGAGAGACATCGAAATTCGCGACGGATCGGGATTGTCCCGCAAGAACATGATTACGCCGCGCGCCATGGGCAACCTGTTGACCTACATGCACGGGCACGAACAGCGTGAAGCGTTCCTCGCTTCGCTTGCCCGGGGTGGAGAGCGAGGATCCACGCTTCGCTACAGACTGAATCGGGCGCCCGTCCGAGCCAAAACAGGCTCCCTCGAATTCGTGCGGTCCCTCAGCGGCTACGTTACGACGCAAGACGGGCAAACGCTGGCCTTCGCTGTTTTCGCCAACAACTGCTCGGGGCCATCCTACCTGATCACGCAAACGATCGACCGCATCGTCATGGAACTGGCCGCCTCCTCTTCCCCATCGTAATCCGGCGCCTGCATGCCCTCATCGCTTGCTCACATTCTCGTCGGCGCGCTGATTATCGCTGTGCAATGGCTTTTGCTGGGAAGACTCCATATATGGAATGCCTGGCCGGACGCCGTGCTGCTGTACGTAGCGTGGACAGCCATGCAGTTCGGCCGACGGCAAGGAGCCCTTACGGGATTCGCGAGCGGTTTTATTATGGATGCCATCTACGGAACATGGGGTATTCAGATGTTCGTGAAAACGCTGATGGGGTTTTTGATAGGGCTTTTCCGGTCCACTGAACGGGAAAGCTTCCAGGTAATCCCCTCGTACATTTTCGTCGGTAGCCTCGCAGTGGCGCTATTGCACAACGGGCTGTTTGCACTGTTCATCGCGCTGGACGCAAGCACGAAAAACGTATCCATCGTCACCGGCGTCTGGCTTGGTTCCTCACTCTACACCGCCGTCCTCGCAGGATTGGCCACGCTCTTCATGACGCGAACGCGCTGACAGGATCAATCGAGATGGGGACGAAACGCCTCGATCACGCGCGGAAGCGTCTGGTCCGTGATCCCGACCAGGGGCAGGCGCAGGCTGCCGTCCATCCGCCCCATTTCCGCCAGCATGGCCTTGACCGGGATCGGATTCGTTTCGTAAAAACAGGCCCGCATGGCCTCCAGCAGGTCAAAATGCCCCCGGCGGGCATCGTCGAGGCGGCCTTCCAGCGCCGCACGAGTCAGGTTCGAGAAAGCGGCAGGCAATACGTTGGCGACCACTGAAATCACGCCATGCCCGCCCATCGCAACCAGCGGCAACGTCATTTCATCGTCGCCGGAATACACGGCCAGGTGATCGGGGCGGCCCGCAAGAAGATCTCCTATCTGCGCGATGCTGCCCGAAGCCTCCTTGACGCCAACCACCGCAAGCGTTTCCTGCGCCAGTTCGAGGATGGTGTCCGGAAGAATGTTGAAGCTGGTGCGGCCGGGCACGTTGTACAGTACGATCGGACAATCCGTCTCTGCTGCAATCGCCTGTACGTGGGCCTTGAAGCCCGCCTGCGTCGGTTTGTTGTAGTAAGGCCCCACAACGAGCAGGCCGTCGGCGCCGGCAGCTTCCGCCTGCTTCGAAAAGACGATGCTCTCGCTCGTGGAGTTGTTGCCCGTACCCACAATGACGGGCACGCGTCCATCCACGTGCTCAATGGCGGCAATCACGAGTTTCTCGCGCTCTTTGGGCCAGATCGTGGCGTTCTCGCCGGTCGTGCCGAGCACGACAAGCGCCTCGACGCCTCCGGCGATCTGCATGTCCATGTGGCGGCAAAACGCCTCGTAATCAATCTGTTCTCCATCCGGGGTAAACGGCGTAACGAGCGCCGTTCCGGCGCCGGTAAAAAGAAAATCGCCCATGCCTGTGCTCTGGTATGATGGTTCTGATGAGAAAAAGGCGCCCCGCCGCATCATGCGCCGGCGCGCATCATGATCCGAGCCATTCGGCCAGCAGATCGTCCAACGTAAAAAGTCCTTTCCGACCCGGAAGCCATTCGGCGGCCCGCACCGCGCCGAACGCGAAACCGCGCCGGTTTTTCGCCTCGTGCGAAAACCCCAGTTTGTCGAACGGGCTGTCAAGCGCAACATCGTGCTTGCCGACCACGCCGCCCAGCCGGGACGAGGTGACGTGCAGCGCATGGGCGTCGATGCGCCCGTGTTGCGTTTCGGTTTCAATACGATGCTTCCTGTCGAGGCCATCCATAATCAGATCGCCCAGCATGAGCGCCGTGCCGGAAGGGCTGTCGGCCTTGCCGATATGATGGGATTCGTGGACGGCGACATCGTATTCCGGCAACTCGTCAAGGAGCGGCAGGATGGAGCGGATTGCCCTTGCAAGCAAGGCCACGCCGATGGAAAAATTCGGGGCGTAGAGGATGGAGCCGTCGTGCTTGTCCACCAGCGCCTGCACCTCGTCGAGGCGGTCATACCAGCCGGTCGTGCCGATCACGGCGGGAAGCCCCCACCGGCAATACCGTTCGATATTCTCCGGCGCCGCATCGGGAAGGGTAAAATCTATGACTACGTCGGCGGATTCCAGGGCATCGGGTATGTTGGAAGCGTCGGGCAAGGATGGGTACCGGTCGATGTACTCGTCGAACCGGGCAACGATTTCGTGTCCACGCCCTGCGGCGAGTTCGCTCACCGCCTCACCCATCCGTCCCATTCCAACCAATGCTATTCGCATACTATGTCCCCGGTCTTTGTCGAGGCTGCGGGCTTGTACGCCCTGCCATCAGGCCCCCAATTCCGCAGCCTTGATCAGGTCGGCCAGAATGCCTGCGGCCGTCACTTCCGGGCCGGCGCCCGGCCCCTGCACCACAAGCGGATTGTCGAGGTAGCGTTCCGTCGTATACACGACCATGTTATTGCTACCGTCGAGCCGCGCAAAAGGTGAACCCTGTTCGATACGCCGTGTTTGCACGCTCAGCCGCCCCTCCTCCATGCGTCCAATGTACTGCAAACGCTGTCCCGCACCGGCAGCTTCCTCTATACGTTCTTTCCATATAGCATCCAATTCGGTTGCGCGCTCCATGAACTCGGCCAGTGATACGCCAAGCAAGGAGGGCGGCGCCAGCGAATCGACCGCAATATCACTGCGTTCAACCTGAAGCCCTGTCTCCCGGGCCAGAATGAGAATCTTGCGCGCCACATCCTCCCCTTGCAGGTCTTCCCTCGGATCCGGTTCCGTATAACCCCTCTCACGGGCGGTGCGAACGGCCTCGGAAAACTTCATCCCCATCGCCATGCTGTAGAAGATATAGGCCAGCGTCCCCGAAAATACGCCCTCGATCCGTATCACCCGATCGCCGCTTCGTATCAGGTCGCGCAACGTGGAAATCACCGGCAACCCCGCGCCCACCGTCGTCTCGTAGAGATACGGGACCTGCCGGCGGTGCGACATGCTTAAAAGTTCTTCGTAGAACGATTGATCTTGCGTATTGGCGCGCTTGTTGGGCGTGATGATCGATATGGAACGCGACAGCAACTCAGGATACTTCGAAGCTACTTGCTCGGAAGCCGTAGCGTCGATAACCATCATCCGGTGCAGACGCCCTGCCTGGAGTTGATCCATCACGGCATCGATCCCCCCCTGCTTTCCATTTTCCAGCGCCTCGACAGCATGGGCAAAGGGAATGCCCTCCACGTCCCAGGCCATTTTCCTGGTATTGGCAAGCCCCACGAGCTGGATGTTCAGCCTGAGGCTGTGCAGAAGCGTTTCCTGTTGATGCTCCAGCATCTTCAGCAGCGCCCGCCCGACCACACCGGCGCCGATAAGAAAGACATGCACCCGGTGCCGCAACAGGGCGAATTCATCGTGCAGGGCATGTACGGCGTGCTTCCCCTCCGCATCGGATATCACCGCCGAAATGTTCGTTTCCGCCGCCCCCTGCGCAATAGCCAACACGTTGACCCCATCGCGCCCCAGCGTGGAAAACATGCGACCGGCCAGACCAGGACGCTGCCGCATATTGTCTCCCACCACCGATACGATGGCGCATTGCCCCATTGTATATACACGAGCCACATCGCCCCGGACCAGTTCGAGTTCGAACTCTTCCCGGATCAGATGGGCGGAAATTTCAGCGTCCCAGGACGACACCACCGTGCAAAGGCTCTGTTCCGACGAGGCCTGCGCAATCAAAAGCACATTGATGTCCCGGGCGGCCAGCGCCGTCAGCGCACGCGCGGAAATGCCCGGCACCCCGGCGAGGCCCGTCCCCTCCAGCATAATCACCGCAACATCCCGGATCGTGGTGATGGCTTTGACATGCCCCTCCATCGTCGTCGTATCCTTCGAAATCAGGGTACCCGGCGCCGATGGATCCAGCGTATTCCGAATGCAAAGAGGGATATTTTGCAAAAGCAGGGGACGCATCGTACGGGAATGCAGCACTTCCGCCCCGAAATAAGCGAGTTCCGCCGCTTCCCGGTAACTCAACCTGGGAAGTACGAAGGCTTCCGGCGCCAACCGGGGATCGGCGGACAGCACCCCATCCACATCGGTCCAGATCGTGACCCGCTCCGCCCCGAGAGCGCCCCCGATAATCGTGGCCGTATAATCGCTCCCCGAACGGCCCAGCGTGGTTGACACCTTGCGCACCGTGGACGCAATGAAGCCGGTCGCCACCAGAATATCGCCCTTGTCGCAGGAATCGAAACGGGCGCGGACCCGTTCATTGGTCTCGTCGAACAGCACATTCGCCTGCCCGAACGAGGCATCCGTGCAAATGATGTCCCTGGTGTCTACGGCCTCCGCACCCTGACCCGCCGCGCGAAAGGCGGCCGCCACAATCGGGGCGGATAGCTGCTCTCCCAGGCCGACCACGGCGTCACGAGCCCGATCCGTACATTCCCGAAGAAGATACACGCCATCGAGGAGTTCGGTGAGTTCCAGCATCCTGGCCTCGATCAACCCCCGAAGGGAGGCCTCCTCCGCATCGCTCGCCAGGGCATCCGCGACAGCAAGATGCCGCGTCCCGAGTTCGCGAAGGATATCGCCATGATTGCCGGCGCGCGCAATGGCGAGATCGATCGCTTCGAGAAGAGTGTCCGTCACCCCGCTCAGTGCAGATACAACCACAATGCGCAAGCCGTCGCTGTCTTCGTCCGATACGAGATCGACTACCCGCCGAATGCGCTCCGCCGTCGCCACGGAGGTGCCGCCAAACTTGTGTACGTAAACGGGGCGTTCAGAGGGCATGGAAGGGCTCGGATCAGTCGATACGATGCGTGATTTCAACCTGATGAGGACCCCGCACGAGATCCGGTTCTTCAAGAGAAACCTCCAGCCGGATCGGCCCCACCGGCAGGGAAAGACCTTCATACTGCACGATGCCCTCTCCTGCCGCGGCCTCCACGGAGTACTCCATATCATCCGCCCGGAGCAGAACGGTCAGCGGTTTGTCGGAGGGGTCGAACCGCACCAGCACATCATAGGTCCCTTCGCCCTTGACGTCCAGTAACCAGAAACCCTGTGCGTTGCGGCTCCATCCTCCCTGTACGGATCGCCAGTCCTGCCGGGTCAGAATCGTCGGATTTTCGTGCGGCGTGCCCACATGAATGCGCGGGGGAGCATAATTGTCAGGCCGGGTGCTGCTCACGTCGTCGAACCAGGCATCGTAGCGCGCCGTCAGGTCCTCCACGATGTCAGGACGTGCGGCAGCCAGATCCGCGAGGGCGTGCGGATCCTCCAGCATGTCGTACAACTCGAACGCCGGCCTCCCTTCCGGGAGCGCCTCCTGCCCGAACCCGCTGTTGTTGACCAGTTTCCAGCGCGGCGTACGCACCGAGACATGATGGTAACGGTCCGGCACATTGCCGCGGTGCGTTTGCAAGACGAGCAGACGATCGCTCTGATCCACTTCCTCGCCCAGCAACGCCGGCAACAGGCTCTCCCCGTCGATGGTGCGGTCGTCCGGGAGCGCCACCCCTGCTGCATCGAGCATCGTGGGCATCAGATCGACATGCGCCGATATGTGATCGTCGACGCGTCCCGGGGTAAGCCGTGCAGGCCAGCGAATCAGGAGCGGCGAACGAATCCCCCCCTCGTACACGCTGGCTTTCATGCCTTGCATGCCCGCCACATAGCGGCGCGTGTTCGGGCCGTTATCGACAATGAACAGGACCAGCGTGTTCTCCGCCAGACCCGACTCGTCGAGCCAGGTCATGAGCCGCCCCATGTTGTCGTCGATGTTGTCGATCATGGCAAAGATGCGGGCCAGGCGATCTGGGTCGTTCTCTTCCGGCAGCGGGTGTCCGGCTTCCTGCGGAAATCTCGCGGGGTCCAGGTCCTGACCCGCATAATGCGCATACAGGTCCTCCGGCACGTCGTGGTACGGCGAATGGGGCGCATTCGCGGCGATGTAGGTAAAGAACGGGCGTCCTGCCGCATGCTCGCTTTCCATCCACTGACGGGCCTCGTCGAAGTAAATGTCGGTGCAGTACCCGGTCATTTGCTCCAGTTCGCCATTGCGCAGCAGAATCGGATCGGTGTACGCCCCTTCCGCGCCGGGCGGATCCGACGGCTGGCCAATCCCACCGCCCCGGTGTACGAGCGCCTCTTCGAACCCTTGATCCTGCGGGCGCATGGGGTAGTTGTCCCCAAGATGCCACTTGCCGAAGATGCCTGTGGCATAGCCGGCGCCCTGGAGCGATTCAGCCACCGTGATCTCGTCCGGGTCCATCATAGCCCGCCCCAACCAGGTATCGACGACGCGCGTCCGGTAGTTGTACCGCCCCGTCATGAACGATGCGCGCGTGGGAGCGCACACCGGACTGACGTAAAACGGGTTGACCCGGATGCTCTGGGTCGCCAGTTCGTCCAGGTTGGGCGTCTGGAGGATCGGGTTGCCCGTGAACCCGAAATCCCCGTAGCCCTGGTCATCCGTAATGACGAGGATGATATTCGGAGGCGTATCGCCGGAAGGGGCGGTGCATCCTGCAAAAAGAAGCAGTGGAACAAGAAATAGGGGAGAAAAGCGCATCATGTGGAAAGTTCGAGTAAATCAGGAAAAACGGCGAAAAGCAGGGGAAATGCTAAAAAGTAGGCAAAACAGAAAAATCAGGGAAAATGACAAAATGCGGGGAAAACATCGTCATTTGATCAATCGTGCCGCAAGAGGCAGCACCGGGTCGTTGATTTCGGTCATGCGCTCCACCAGACGGGCGTCGAGGTACTCGAGCGCGGTGCGGACTTCCGGCGTGTCTTCCGCAATGAGATTCACGCTTTCGGCGGGGTCCTCCGCCAGGTTGAACAACTCGTCGCGGCGCGCATCGAGCAGGTCGCGGACCAGTTTCCATTCGGGAGTCCGATACGCACGCATGTGTGTCCAGGATTGGTGATGCGTGGAATACTCCGCATAAAACTCGGTGGGCCAGTCTTCCGGCGTATCGCCCTGCAATAGCGGCACGAAGCTGCGCCCCCGGAGCAGCACACCGGCAGGCACATCGGCTCCACTCATCTCCGCAAGCGTGGCGTACCAGTCGAGATTGCTTACGATCGACTCCACCACCGTACCGGGTGCGGTTACCCCCGGCCACCGGACGAACAGCGGCGCCTTCAGCGAATTGTCGTACATGTTCGGGCGCTGCCCCTGCGGCACGTGGTACGTCCCCGGCGGCGGATCGGTCAGGATCCAGTGGCCGTTCCCCTTGTGCCACATTCCGTTATGGCCCATGTTGTATCCATGATCGGACGTGAAGACGACAATGGTGTTGTCTGCAAGGCCAAGCTCGTCGAGCACATCGAGAATCCGCCCCAGGTTGCGGTCGATGCTCGCCACCGCCGCAAGATATTCGGGCATATACCGGTGCAGACGTTCCGTATCGAGCAGAGGATAATCGGGGTTGGGCAGAACGGGATCGAGTCCCTCGTACGGCGCCCAGTCTTCTTCCGGCAAGGGCAGCCAGGCGGCATGGGGCGCCCGGTAGTGGAGCGACAACAGAAAGGGACCTTCCCGGTGCTCCCGCAGAAACCCGATGGCATGGTCCGTCAGGATGTTCTGGGTGAATCCTTCATGCGTTCCCGTAACGCCGTTTTCTTCGAGGACGGGATCGCGGGGGGCGTTGCCGCCGCTGCGAAATCCGAAGAAATAATCGTACCCCATCGTGGTGGGATGGTAGCGATCCTGCGTGCCAAGGTGCCACTTGCCGATCAGTCCCGTCGCATAGCCCTCCCGGTTCAGCAGATCGACCCAGGTGAGAAGGCCCGGGTCCAGCCCGTGGCCGACCTCCCGCTGGGGATTAATCCAGTCCCATATATCCACTTCCGAGCCGTAACGGCCCGTCATGAGTTCGGCCCGGGACGGACTGCACACGGGCGTCGCGACGAACGCATTACGGAAAAAGGCCCCTCCGGCCGCGAGACGGTTCATGTGGGGCGTGTGCAGGTCCGGGTGGCCCGCACCAAGCACGGCGAAGTTTTCGGGATCGCTTTCCATGGCTTGCCCCATAGACTCGGCAAGCGCATGGCCTTCCGCACCCAGCGCCCACGGTGCCTGATCATCGGTCAGGATGAAGAGGATATTGGGTTTCTCCGGCGGATCGGCGGCGCCTGTGTCCTGGGCGGCGGCCGGGAACGTCAGGAAAGCGGCAAGGCAGATCGCCAGTGTCCGGCATACAAAGGATACACAGCCTGCCCGGGGGGCAGCAATGCGATCGGGCGCGGATTCGATAACCATCGTGGAACAAGCCGGACGGTGCCCGGAAGTCGGTATCCGCAGGGTGTGGAAAAACAGAAATTTCACCATAGCCATATGCAAGAAGGGATCATCGCCCCTAATGATACCGGCTGCAGGGCGTTTCGGCAAGAGGGGCCGTCCTTAAAGACGATACGTGTAGTTGAGTTTGAGCGAAGCGCCCCGCGAAAACGTGATCAGATCGCGGTTTTCAAACAGGCCGGCGCCCATATTCCGCCAATTGTGCCGGTACACGAGAAAGATGTTCGAACCCGGTTTCACGATCCAGCGCAGACGTGAAAAAAGGCCCACGAGTTCACTGACTTCGTCATACTGGATCTGCAGCTTTGCAGAAATCGATGGCGTCGGGTCCCACTCGGTTTCGATCTCATAGACGTTGGCGGTGAAGTTGCCCTGGGGCATCGTCACATCGTTGTACCCGACACTTGTCCCGATACTGACGCCGGCGCTTGGACGAAACGTCATGCGGAAGGAAACCTCTTTGCTGGAACCGTCCCAGAAATCACCCCAGTCCACGCCCCCGAACATTGAAATCGTCCTCCTGCCCGCGGTGTATCCCCTGACGGAAAACCGCTGCACCGTATAACCGCCGGGCAAAATCTCTATCCCGTCGCTGACCTCAAAAGCACGGTGGAGTTCTTCAAAGCGCCGCGTAAAATCGATGGACACGTTATCCCCGCTTTCGAACTCGATCCCGAGCAGTTCCAGCTCCCATTCCCGTTCCTCGGGAATGCCCGTGTCCATTGCGACCAGATGCCGGTATTGTACGCCAAAGCCAAGCTGCCGTATCTGCTCGATCCTGGCTGGCCTGGGCATCCAGTTGATGCGCGGCTCGATGCGGCGGAAGTTGTTGCGCCGCACAAAACCCGTCCGTGGACGGTAATCGGCGCCGAACTCCCGATAGGAAATGTGGCCGGACCAGATGTCATTGGGAAAGTTGAAGCGGATGCCGCGTGCGGACAAGTCGCTCAACGATTTATCCGTGCCCGGATCAACGTTGGTATTGCCTACGGCAAAGACCTCCAGTTCCGCATTTTTGTCCCCAAAAAAGTGCCGGGTGGCGAGCTGCATATCCACGCCGAACGTGTGTCCGGTTTCGGGGGCAAAGCCCGTCGGGTCTTCCGATGTGGCGCGGCGCGTATAAATGGCCCCGATCGTGGATTGTTCGAAAATCGGATGCCGGACACGGGCAACGGTAAACCGTTCGGAAGGAATCACCACATTTTTCCGGTCGTCGTCAAGGTACTTCAGGTCACCGACGCCTACCTGAAAGAACCCCACATCGGTCCGGCCGATTTGCCCCGTCATGCGAACACCGTAGTCGATAGGTACAGGGCGTCCACTCACCAGGCCGATGTTGCGCGAGAAGAACGGAGTGGGATTGCTGCGCGGAGCGAAGGAAAAAATGCCGGAGCCTTCCAGAAAGAACCCGCGCTGCTCCGGGAAACGAAGCGGGAAGCGTGTCAGGTTCACGCGCCGCTGATCCGCCTCGACCTCGGCAAAATCGGTATTGAACGACAGGGATGCGCGCAGGCTTGGCGTAACGCTGTAGTTGAGATCCAGGCTGATATCGCCGGGGTACGTCGTAGGATCGACGTTTCCGGGTACGTTGCGCCAGCTCCCGATCACCGAAGGAACCCCCTCGAGCCCGATCCCCTGAGAAATATCCCGGAGCCCGACAAGCCGGCCGGCGTAGATCGGGCGCAACAGGCCTTCGTTGCGGCGCCACCCCCGCCATAGCATTTCTTCGTTGGTGCGCCGGATCGTACGCTGGAAATTGATCCCCCATTCGTCCGACCCCGGATCGAAGTTCAACGTCCGAAAGGGTATGCTGACTTCCAGTGACCACCCGTCGGGCCGCCGGGCCGTGCGCACGTCCCAAATGCCGTTCCACGCGCGGCCGCTGCTGAAGTGCGACCGGCTGCCTCCAATAAGGAGCGCATCGCTCCGCATGGCGTTGGGATTTGTCTCGAACAAATATCCTGTGCGCCCGTCCTGGAAAGTATCCAGTATCCACATGAACCGGTCGTCGCTGTACAGGAACGCGTCGCGGCGCTTCTGATAGGCAATGATGCCTTCAGGGTCGTCGTACAGAATCGCACCGATGTACAACCGGTCCTGGTCATAGACGATCCGTATTTCCGTGGGGTGTGAGGGGCTGCCCCCTTCGACCGGCTCCTGCTGTGTGAAGTCGGTGATCGGAATGGCCTGACCCCAGACATCCTCTATGATCCGTCCGTCCAGGTCGATCCGGTCTTCATCGGCAAGCCGATGCGCCTGGAGAACAGGGAACTCGTCGTCCGCGGATTCCTGGGCAGACGCCGGGGCCGGCAAACTGACAAGTGTGCACCCGGCCAGCAGCAAAGCCAAACCGGGAAAGCGGTGCATCGCAGGATGCGGGGAGGCAATCAAGGGAGGGAGGGCTTTGCAGCGGTTCGGGGGTAAAACTTAAATATAGTATTCGTCGGACTTACGTTCGGGCTCTATTAATAACAATCGCGCGCGAACACGCCCCGCACGAGACCTTGATTTGCACCAGAACACCGGCAACCCGGTTTTCGGCGCCACAATGAGGACACGACACCAGGCGCGGCTGCAGAGGTTGTTGCAAGTAGCCTGCGCGCGGCGTTTTCCCAAGTGGAACAGGGAACATCCCCGCCACCCTGTCCAATGCTTTAACCACTACAGGCAGAGGCGCCTGGAAAAATTCTTTACGCGGGTTGATGCGAAATTTTTTTAGCGCATCATGAACTTGTGCTTCGGCAACGTTCCTGTTGGACACATGGACAAAATACACAGTCTCAAATGCTCTATACACCGACGTTGAAGCGCTTAACTCCTCTACGCGATTGAAAGGGGGACGAGAAGATTCCCCCACCTTGAACACAGGATCGACAAACGATGCGTTGCGAGCAACGTAAATCCATCCGAGTTTTTTGTATTCCCTTCTTCTCTTGTCGAATCTGTCTATTGCATAAAAGCTTGCGAAGATGGGGTCCCGCAATATATCCGTATAGGAATTCCCGGAACCCCTTCTGGAGTGGCGCCGCATTGGATCGGGATTTTTACAGCCCGTGGGACCTGGACGCTTCTTCCCTTGCCAGTCCATAGGCAATGGCTACGACCCATTTCTGGAGTTCCTTGTACCGTTTGCGGACCCATGCCTGCAGGATAATGTTGAGCGGCCACAAGATCAGCCGCACAACGAGAGCCAGCATGGTCGAGACCACCGCGATACCGAGTCCTACGAGGTCCGAGGCGGCATGCCGGTTACCGCTCATAAAGAGCACGAAGATACCCAGCAGTGTTCCGAGAAGGCCCAGGCTGAGTGCAATATAGACCGCCGCCGTGATGTACTTGTCGATCTCCTTGTAGTTGTCGTGATCGAAACCGATGTAGCGTGTTGTGTAGTCGAGCATGCTTTGCGGCGTACCGCCTCGGCCCTGCTCCTCAAGCAGCCGCTCGCCTGCAAGGCGGTAGGGGTTGCTCGGACGCACCGCAAAGAGCGCTGACTGAAAATCCTGCATGCCCAGACCTGAAGGATCGATCTTCAATAGCTCCTGGCTGCCTCGCCACTGGCGGAAGTAGCGAACGTAAGCCGAGCAAAGGAAGAAAATGCCCAGGAAAAAGACGATGCCGAGCGGGACCTCGAAGCCCTGGGCGTAGCCGATCATGTCCCACATCGAGGTAGGGAGAAAACTGCCCCCTACCTCCTGCACGGGTAGGGCAAGCGTGGTGTCAGCGGCCTGGGGCGAAACGGATTGTATCATTGTGTTGGGGAAAGATGAAATTGAAAAAACATTGTGAGTGCCAAAAGAGAGCAAACGGTAGAAACTACGTACTGCGGCGTGCATCTCAAAAAGGTTCGACGAGGACTTCCTGGACCGGTCCGCCTTGCACTTCGAGGTCCCGGGTAAAGTCTTGAAGATCTGCCTGGCCAAGCAGGTCCTCAAGCTCTATGCGGTAGGAGCCGGGGGGCAAAAGGGCCGTGAAGGAGGCGTTCTGGGACACTTCGGACCGCACAACCTCCTGTGTCCCCTGGAAGAAGACGACGCTGGCCTGCGTGGGAGAGCTCAGCGGCAAGTCCTCGATGACCCCCTGCACGATGGTGTTTCTGTGCACGGGGATATCGACGCGCTTGGTCGATCCGGGATCCGCCATGAAACTGAACGTCGTGCCTGTCGGGAGTTGCAAGGCGGGATCGGGAACGGAAGCCGGATCGATAATGACCTGATACGCCGTACTGGGCACCAGAAAGTCCGCGCGCACGGCGCTTGCGTCCACTTGTTGGACGCGGGCCTTGACGACCTTGATGTCGAGCCCTTCCACCAAAGATTCTCCCGGGTCTCTGCGGCCATCCCTGTCCGTATCGTAGAACCCTTGCAGGAGTGCGCTGCTCCGAATGTGCGATTGCCGGCTAAAGCGCATGGGGCGACCCACTTCCATCGATCCGTAGAAACTTTGCCGGTGGTACAGGGCGCCGGATTCCACCGACGAATAGTTGTTTACGCTGACCCAGGGGGCATCCCAGCGCAGTGTGACGGAGACCTCCATATTGTCGTACGCGAGGTCGTAGCCGGTACGCAAGCCGAGAGACACCTTTCCGTAGTATCCGTAGAGCGTCGCCCCTGCAAAATCCATGGTCTCCTGGAGTCCTCCGTCAGCCTGCAGGCCGAAACGTCCGCGAAGACCCTTGACAATGGCGGATCGGGTTACCGTCGTCTTCCAGTGCATGCGAAAGGACTCCAACCCCAACCCCGACTCCGAAGAAAGAACGCCTTGCCTGCGGTTAAGGCCGACCGTAACGAGGGCGCTCGTACGGCGAGGCAAGGTTATTGTTGTAGAGCTGCTCACATTCATGTTGTCACCGCCATTGAAGGTTCTGGCCTGGGCGGCATTGAGAAACAGGCTCATACGCCTGACGCTGAAGCCGAGCTGTGCCTGAAGCCGCCTCTTGTAGAACGAAAGCCGTGGGTCTTCAGAAAACTCCGCCTCCGCCTGCAACCGCAGTTTTTTGAGAGACATGCGCATGGAGGCCCGTCCCGCTTGCATCGGCAGCGCCAGCTCGGCGCCCGTGGTCAGAAAACCCCACAGGTTTTGAGTTAGTCCAACCGCAGCGGTCATAAGCGAGTCTACGTGTATGAATGTAGCCTCCGCGGAGAGGCTCTGACTAATTCCGTACTGGGCTTGCCCGAACCCGAAGAGGGTGTCGTCAAATCCGTCGCGCCCCACTCGGGCATCGTACCAAAAAGCCCCCGGAGGAAGAAGGTCCTCCCCGATGAACAGGTGGCGCGTCACGGTAGTGGGTGGCCCGCCGCCGGGAGGAGCGATCTCGAGCAGGGCCTGCGAGGAACCGTAATAGGCAGGGATGCGCAGCGCGTAGCGTCCCTGCGCATCCGCCCGCACACGGTCGGCAAGCACGCCCCCTACCGAAGCGGCAATGATCGCATCCGGCTCAGCGATTCCTCGCACCACCGCTTCCCGTTGGACATACCGCGTCGAAAGAGGCATGTTGCTCAAGCGCACGCCGTCATAGGTCGTACGCAATGGCCACTCGTACATACTCATGCGCCCTATCTCGACGCGCTTGAGCAAGGGAGAATCCGGAAAATCAAGCAGGTAGTTCAACGAACGAAACCGCGTCGTCGTATGCCCTTGCGTCATCGCAAGAGACCCTTCGGCGGCAAGACGGCCACCCAAGGCATTCGCATGCACCTGAAAACCCCCATTATAGTTGGGCGAGCCCGCTTGCCGATCACTGCGCGTCAGGCGGTAGTTGACATGCGTGTTACCAAGAATGCGGCGTGAACGACCGTAGAGCAAGGGCCCGTGAGCGAGGCCGTCTGAGACCGCCTGACGGCTCCCCACCGACGCTACGGCAGCCGTCGAAAGCCTGATGTGCAGCGTCGCAGAGTCGAACCGCATGGCGGCCGTGGTGAACATCTTCTGCGCCCCTTCCAATGCGAGGTAGTAGCGCCCTTCACTCGCAAAAAAGTCTCCGGAAACAAGATCCACAGGTTCCGAGAGATCCTGCGACACCCGTCCTGTCGAAAAATCGACCGTGAATATACGTCCAGAGCCTCTGGCTTCAACCACCGAATCCTGCGCGGCCACATCAAAGCCGAGCCTGTCGAAGAAGTCTGCGATATCAATGTAGTACCTGCCCGCCTCGGAGTCCCACCAGGCCAGCACAGGTATCGAAGAAAACAGGGCGCCCGGCGCGCTTACCGTCCAAGGCGTCTCCTGCAAAAAGCGAAGGGGCCTTGCCGGGTCCGGCACCTGCTGCGCCTGGACCGATGCCGAGGGGACAAAAATGGCGCCTAGCAGCGTCGAGAGGCAGAGCACCCGGAGAAGCCAACTGTTTCTTACATAAAACATAGATCACTACCTCAGGGTCTCTGAACAAGCGTTTCCGGAATCCTTGTGCGGTCTTTATCCTCGGCGGCGCCTATGTTCCTGTGCGGCGCATCCCACTCAACGGACACCGGCTCAGGCACACGGCCCGAGCCCCGGGGCATAAAACGCAAAAATACGGTCCCTTCCTCAGGCATACGGTCCAATGGGATACGCACGCGGCTGCGCGTGTACACCAGCGTCTCCCGACGACCCAGCTCCCTGCCGTCACCATCATACGCTAACACCTCACCCGCGAACGGATGATCCCGCGTCTCTAACAAAAACGTCGCTGACAAGGAACCCACATACGATATCGACAACAGCGCAGCGCGTAGCTGCGATGCGCCTTCTCCAGGTACATATACCCCCGGAACGCGCATCGTCACACGGGCCGTCCTGTCGCCCGCAACCTCCTCGGGCATACGGTCCGTACGGACGTACTGACGCGGCTCGGACATCACATCGAAAAACGCAGCGTACCCCTTCTCTGCCATAGCCGCAAGCGCTCCTTCCTGCATACCATACCGGACAAGGCCCTTCTCTCCAGGCATCAGAACCAACACGCCCGGATGGATGTCCACCACCTGGGACAAATCGCCCAGATGCGATCCCGATGCATCCTCAACCACCACCTCGCGGCCATTCTCCGTCGCCTCCGTATACCCGAAACGCGCCGACACCGATACCTCCAATGGCACCAGCGACGGGTTCGACAGCTCGAACACGCCGTTGGGCTTCTCCTCGGTCAAAAACGCAACATCGGGATAGATGCTCAGGTTCTGCTCCTCCGTCAAGCCGGCGGGAACCTCCCGCGACGTGCCGAAACGCACTCCGCCGGGGCCTATCGTGATCACGCGCTGCGCGGGAACGACCGTCACGTCCACCTCCACCGAATGCGTCTCCTCGCTCTCGCCCGAACGAAGAACGATGTCCATACTCCCCGCATACCGGCCCGAAGGCGCGTCCGTAAGATCCAACTCGCCTCCGAAGCGAAGAAGGCGGCAGGCGCCCTCCGTAAGCGTCGCCTCCGTATACAGCCCGCCTATCGCCTGAGAAGATAACTGCTCGCACGACTCCGCAAATGACCAGCTGGGCGCAAGAACGATCGAGGCGGCCTCGATGCCCCCCTTGCGCCTTAGCACGACCGGAGAAGCCAGTTCTATGGACAGGTCCATCTCCCCGTTCTCGCGGATATCTCCACTGCCGCCCGGAGAAAGCGTCATACGGCCCGCATGGTACGGACCCGATACGCGCGTCGATATGCCATCGGTCAGCGGATCAAGCGACACCTGTGTCTGTGACGACTGCACCCCGAAACGAAGCGGCGATGCGCTTACCGTCACGCCAAGCGCCGACGGCTCGGAAGGCTCCCGTGCCGATGAAGACGCCACGAGAGAAGGAGAATCCACGGGAGGAGAAACAGGTTCGGGGTCAGGCGTCTTTATCCGGTCGAGCACCGTTACGGTAATGTCTGCCGTGGCGTCTTCCGCGTTGTCGGCGCTCGCCGTAAGCAGGTATTCGTAGGTCTCGTCCTCGTCCACTTCGTCCGGCACGGCGAACGTCGGAGCAGGGCCGTCTGTGCCACTGATTAGTAGATCCGTGTTTGCCGTGCTGCCCCGAGCCGTCCACGCGTACGTATACTGCGGGTCATCGCCCGGAGCCCCGGATGCCGAGCAGTCGAACGCGATGTCTGCCGAGCCTTCGTATACCGAACCGGGGTCCGCGCACACAACCGCAAGCGCGCCCTTGTTCAGAACCGTCACCGTTACCTCGACCGACGCGTCTTCTGCGTTGTCGGCGCTCGCCGTAAGCAGGTACTCGTAGGTCTCGTCCTCGTCTACCTCATCCGGTACATGGAACGTCGGGGAAGAGATGTCCACATTGCTCAAGAGCGCCGTGTCCGGCGTATCGCCCCGAGCCGTCCACGCGTACGTATACTGCGGGTCATCGCCCGGAGCCCCGGATGCCGAGCAGTCGAACGCGATGTCTGCCGAGCCTTCGTATACAGAACCGGGATCCGCGCACACAACCGCAAGCGCGCCCTTGTTCAGAACCGTCACCGTTACCTCGACCGACGCGTCTTCTGCGTTCTCCGCAGAGACGGTCAGCAGATACTCGTACCTCGTGGTCTCGTCCACTTCGTCCGGCACGGCGAACGTCGGAGTAGGGCCGTCTGTGCCACTGATTAGTAGATCCGTGTTTGCCGTGCTGCCCCGAGCCGTCCACGCGTACGTATACTGCGGGTCATCGCCCGGAGCCCCGGACGCCGAGCAGTCGAACGCGATGTCTGCCGATCCCTCGTATACCGAACCGGGGTCCGCGCACGCCACGCTCAAAGCACCCTTGTTCAGGACATTCACCCTAACGAGCGCCACCGCATCTTCCGCATTGTCGGCGCTTACCGTCAGCGTGTATTCGTACGTTTCGTCCCCGCCCACCTCCTCCGGCACGTCGAATGTCGGGGCGGGGCCATCCGCACCGGCAATAAGCAGGTCCGTGTTCGCCGTACTGTTCCTGGCCGTCCACTCATATTCGTAGGCGGAACCCCCAGGAGCGCCGGATGCCGAGCAGTCGAACGTGATATCTTCCGATCCTTCGTACACCGAACCGGGATCCGCGCACGCCACCGCAAGCGCCCCCTTGTTCAGCACCGTCACTGAAACCTCTGCCGCAGCGTCCACCGAATTCGCCGCCGATACCGTCAGCGTGTATTCGTACGTCTCGTCCTCGTCCACCTCCTCCGGCACGTCGAATGTCGGGGCGGGACCGTCCGCACCGGCAATAAGCAGGTCCGTGTTCGCCGTACTGTTCCTGGCCGTCCACTCATATTCGTAGGCGGAACCCCCAGGCGCGCCCGACGCCGCGCAGTCCAGAACGAAATCCTCCGACCCCTCGTACACCGAACCCGGATCCGCGCACGCCACCGCAAGCGCCCCCTTGTTCAGCACCGTCACTGAAACCTCTGCCGCAGCGTCCACCGAATTCGCCGCCGATACCGTCAGCGTGTATTCGTACGTCTCGTCCTCGTCTACCTCCTCCGGTACGTAGAACATCGGGGAAGAGATGTCCACAGCACTGAGCAGGGCCGTATCCGGCGTATCGCCCCGAGCCGCCCAAGCGTACGTATACTGCGGGTCGTCGCCCGGAGCCCCCGATGCCTCACAGTCGAACGCGATGTCTGCCGATCCCTCGTATACCGAACCGGGGTCCGCGCACGCCACGCTCAAAGCACCCTTGTTCAGCACCGTCACGGTCACCTCTGCCGTAGCGTCCTCCGCATTCGCCGCCGAGACGGTCAGCAGGTACTCGTAGGTCTCGTCTTCATCCACTTCCTCCGGCACCGCGAATGTCGGAGTGGCAATGTCCGCGGCGCTCAATCGGGACGTGCTCGGCGTCGCGCCTATGGCTGTCCACTCGTACGCATAATCGACGTTGTCCCCCGTATCCCCTGAAATCGAGCAGTCCAACGCGAAGTCCTCCGAGCCTTCGTACACCGGGGGAGGCGATGCGCAAACGAGCGCAATGGATCCGAGGTTAAGCACCTTCACCGTTACCTCCGCCGTTGCGGATTCCGCATTTTCCGCCGAGACGGTCAGCAGGTACTCGTACGTTTCGTCCTCGTCCACTTCTTCCGGCACATCGAATGTCGGGGCGGGACCGTCCGCACCGGCGACAAGCAGGTCCGTGTTTGCCGTACTTCCCCGGGCTGTCCAAGCGTATTCGTCAGAGCCCGCCGGCGCGCCCGACGCCGCGCAGTCCAGAGCGAAATCCTCCGATCCCTCGTACACCGGAGAAGGCGTCGCGCATGCAACACCCAACGCCTTCTTGTTCAGCACCGTCACGGTAACGTCGGCGCTGGCGGACTCCGCATTCTCCGCCGAGACGGTCAGCAGGTACTCGTAGGTCTCGTCTTCATCCACTTCCTCCGGCACATGGAACGTCGGAGAAGCAATGTCCGCGGCGCTGAGCAGATCCGTATTTGCCGTAGAGCCTCGGGCCGTCCAGGCGTACTCGTAGGCAGAACCTGCCGGAGCGCCCGACGCCGCGCAATCCAGAGCGAAGTCCGCGGATCCCTCGTACACCGAACCCGGATCCGTGCACGTAACCGTGATAACCGGCCTCTTCAACACGGTTACGGTAACATCTTCGGTAACATCAGCAACCCCGCTGGCCGACAGCGTCACTGTGTAATCGTAGTCCGTGTCTGCACTTACACTACCAGGCACGGCAAATGTCGGCGTGAGGCTACCCGTATTCGTCAACCGATCGGCGATGTCCGTACCGGTCCAACTGTAGGTCGGATCCGTCGGCTCGGTCGTCACCGTACAGTCCAGCGTAATGTCCGCCGTCCCTTCGTAGACAGGGTCGGGGTCTATACAGGATATGCCAGGCGTCTCCGGGGGATACGTATCCGTGTCCCGCACCGTCACCTCAACGGTCGCCTCGTCCGGATGGTGGCCCTCCGAGGTAACCCTTACCGTGTACGTATACGTCGTATCTCTGTCTACATCCCCGGGAACATTGAACCTGGGCGCGCCCGTGTCGTAACCCGTCAGGTTGGCGGTCGGAGACCACTGCCACGCATACGTATGCTCGAACCATGCACCGGACGCCTCGCAATCCAGATCGAAATCCGGATCGCCCTCGTCCACCTCATAGGAATTGTCTGAACAAGTAACGCTTAGCTCAGGCCTGTTCCGCACAACAACCCACACTCCTATCCCCGTGATAGTGAGAGGATCGGCATTCTCAGCCGACACCCTTAGATGGTACGTGTAGTACATCTTGCGATCGGGATATGGACTCGCCGTCGGTGCGGTAAATACCGCAGTCGCCATGTCGGTGCGATCCAGCGCAGCAAGAGCAGCCTCTTTCGGTACATAGGCCGTGCGAACGGGAATCCAATTGAACGCGTAATCCGAGCCTGCAGGAGCGCCCCGGAAGCCACCCGGGCAGGGATCGAACCGGTGGGTCCCGCCGGGAGATACTTCACCCTCATAACCCAGGTTCGATCCGGGACACCAGATATTCAGCCTTTCCAGCACCGTCACGGTAACGTCTTCGCTGGCCTGCTCGACGCCGCCGACCGTCATCGTCACCGTGTAGTAATAGTCCTTATTCGCCGCGCCCGGCTCGTCAATATTGCCCGGTACGAAAAACGTCGGCTTCAGGATAGTCGTGCCGCTCAACTGACTCGTACCCGACGTACTGCCGCGAGCCGCCCACATGTACGTAGCGCCCGTCGGCTCGGTCGTCACCGTACAGTCCAGCGTAATGTCCGCCGTCCCTTCGTAGACAGGGTCGGGGTCTATACAGGATATGCCAGGCGTCTCCGGGGGATACGTATCCGTGTCCCGCACCGTCACCTCAACGGTCGCCTGCCCCGCATCGACATAGAACCCTGTAATCGTTGCCGTGTAAACGTAGGTCGTATCCCTGTCTACATCCTCCGGCGCGTCGAAAGTGGGCGTACCGGTATAATGATCCGTGAGCCGATCGGTCGGAGACCAGGACCAGAAATGCGGGGGGAGGAGACCTCCGTAGGAGCGGCAGTCGAAAGCGAAATCGTCGGCCCCTTCCGTGACGTCGTAGGCCGTCTCGGTGCAAGTGACCAAAATGTCGTACCGCTCCCTTACTGTTATTTCCACGAGGAATTCCCCCGTCTCGCCAACATCCGAAGTGGCCGTTACGATGTATTCGTGGCGGACATCTCCATCGATATCCGGAACATCGAAAACAGGGTTGGAAATGTCATCGTCACTCAGCAAAGCCAGATCCGTCATACCGGTTGAAGCCGTCCACGACCAGACGTACGAGGCGTTCTCCGGCGCATCCGTAACCTCGCAAGCGAGATTCAGGTCCGGTATTCTTTCCCATATGGATATGAACATTCCTGTATCTGATGTATGAAATGCTATTATTATTCCTGATGAATTCAATGTCAGCCTGGCTGCCTGGCAAGCAACAGCCAGCGACGGAACGCCCGTATCCGTGTCGAGCACCGTCACCGTAACCTCGGCGGTGCCGTCCTCCGCATTCTCCGCGCTCGCCGTTACCGTGTACGTCCAGGTCGTATTCCGGTCTACATCGTCCGGCGCATCGAACGTGGGCGTAGCCGTATTGTGACCCGTCAGATTGTCGGTCGGAGACCATGACCACGTATAGTCCGGATCGTCCCCCGGCGCGCCCGACGCAGAGCAATCAAACTCAATATTGTCCGCGCCCTCATCAACATCATCAATATCCTCGCATGTGACCGCGATCGCAGGCTTGTTCAGCACGGTTACCGTAACGTCTTCGCTGGCCTGCTCGATCCCGGCGGCCGACAGCGTTACCGTGTAGTCGTAGTCCGTGTCTGCACTTACACTACCAGGCACGGCAAATGTCGGCGTGAGGCTGCCCGTATTCGTCAACCGATCGGCGATGTCCGTACCGGTCCAACTGTAGGTCGGATCCGTCGGCTCGTTCGTCGGCGTACAGTCCAGCGTAATATTGTCCGTGCCTTCGTACGCCTCCGCATCCGAACAGGTAATGGAGGGAGGTGTCGTCGTATCCGTGTCGAGCACCGTCACCGTAACCTCTGTAATGCCGTCGTGTGCATGATGCCCCGCGCTCGCCGTCACCGTGTACGTATAGGTCGTATCCTGATCTACATCGTCAGGCACAGCAAACATGGGTGTAGCTGTGTCATGATCCGTCAGGTTGGCGGTCGGAAGCCATGACCACCTCCTATCCGTAAACCCAGTTGGCCCACCGGATTCATCACATACCAATTCAATGTCGGCATCGCCCTCGTCCACCTCGTAGGGGCTTTCACACGTGACCGTTATATCAGGCTTGTCAAACACCACCACCTGAAACCGCGACGAAGCGTCATCCGCGTTCTCTGCGCTCACTGTCAGCGTGTAGTAGTACGTCGTCGTCCTGTCCACCGCATCCGGTATGTCAAACGTCGGAATTTCTATGTTCGCCGCGCTAAGCAGGCGCGTATCCGGCGTACTGCCCCGAGCCGTCCATGCGTACGCGTAGTCGGAACCGGGAGGCGCACCTGTCCATCCAGGAAAACAAATGTGTATTGGAAAGCCGCTGCCACCTTCGGGCGTGGCGACTCTAGAATGTCTTGCGCCAGGACACCAGATATCCGGCTTCTCCAGCACCGTGACAGTCACAGCTTCGGTGATGTCATCGATACCGGGAGCCGACAGTCTCACCGTGTATTCGTAGTCCTTATTCGCGCCACCCGGCTCATCAATATTGCCCGGTACGGAAAACGTCGGGTCGTGACCGTCCGTGCCGCTCAACCGATCGACATCCGTACCCGTCCAGGCGTACGTAGCACCCGTCGGCTCGTTCGCCACCGAACAGTCCAGCGTAATATCGGCTGCGCCCTCGTAGACTTCGGAATCTGAACAAGTGACAACAGGATCCGCCGAATCCGTATCCCTCACCGCCACCGTAACCTCGGCGGTGCCGTCCTCTGCATTCTCCGCGCTCGCCGTTACCGTGTACGTCCAGGTCGTATTCCGGTCTACATCGTCCGGCGCGTCGAACGTGGGCGTAGCCGTATTGTGACCCGTCAGATTGGTGGTCGGTGACCATGACCACGTATAGTCCGGATCGTCCCCCGGCGCACCCGAGGCCGAGCAATCAAACTCAATACCGGCTGCGCCTTCATCAACATCATCAATATCCTCACAAGTAACAGTGATCGAGGGCTTGTTCAGAACCGTTATCGTAACATCTTCGCTGGCAAGTAAACGCATCGTAAAATTGAATGCCGCCGTCCTACCATAACCATAAAGCGCTACCGTGTATTCATAGACCTCGTTCTGATCCACCACATCAGGTACGTCGAAGATTGCTTCGTAATACCATGGCGACAATCTAGGCGTGGGCGCTTCCGGAGCAGGTGGGGGAATCTGCTCGCCGAGACGCGACCATCTTACCCAATTGTTGCCTGCCGGCTCATCATGAATCGAGCAATTAATTCCAAGATCGCTTGCTCCCTCGTACACCTCGTAGGGACTATCCGAACAAGTGATGCCGGGATCAAGCATATACCCCGAAACTTCTTCTTCGCCGACAACCCTGACGCTCACTCTCCGCCTTGCCGTGCGGGGCATGCCCGAGGCCTGCGACATCATGCTCGCTATGTAATGGTACTCCTCGCCCGCACTGCCGGCAGGAGCCGTAAACAGCGCAGACGACCTGTCCGTCGCATCCAGAAGCAACGTGCTCGCGCCCCATAGACCCTCCCACTCCCATTCGATCGACGCCCCGTTCTCGTCGTAGTCCATACGATGCGACAACGGATCCGCCCCCTCGCAATCGAGCGCGATCGTCTCGCCCTCCTCAACCGCTACCTCCAGGGGACAATACACGCTCGGACGACTGCCCGATACGTACACCTCTACTTCCTCATGCGAAGAAAGACCCGTCGCGCGGGACGTCGCCGTCAAACGGTACCGGTAAAGAAACGTCGTCTCCCCCGAATAAAACGACTCCAGCGTCTCGTACGCCAGAGCCTCCGGAGCCACTACCGAGGGATTCGGAACATCCTCGGGCATCAATCGGGGATTGTCCAGATAGTCCCGCGTCGTACTTCCCACAGGCTCCCACGAATACTCCAGGTGTTCCTCTCCCGAAGCGTCCCATGCATGACACTCGACCTGTCCCGTCTCGAGCTCCTCCAGAAAAATAGCCACAGGACACTCCAGACGAGGAGGCGTCCGCCAGACAGGTCCGGAAGGCTCACCCGGGCGCGCTTTTCCTTCCGGACCGAACCCGAAAGGATCCGGCGTCTTCTCCCGCGGCGCGCAGCTTTCCCCGAACTCGCCGGGAACCGTAAAAGGATCGCATTCCTCCCGCACAACGGGCGCCCAGGCCGATTCCTCCGGAACGCCGCCCTTTACCGGAAAACCCTCTTCCCGGATAACCTGGCCCTGCGCCGAAGAAACGCAGAGCAGCCCCGCAACGGCAAGCACGCATGCCAGGCGCCCAGCCGAAGCGCCGGAACCATCGAAAACACCCGAATGCGAAACAACCGGCAGAGGACCGAAGCCGACGTCATCGCGCATTGCACGATCACGAACCATACATAGTCCTTAAAAAATAAGGCGCAAGACGTATTCCGGAGCCGATAGGGCACAAAAAACCCATCCCTACGGGTATACCGGAAGCATTTTCGCACCTCAAAATACGCTGCATGCCACCTTTGTGGCACTTCCGAATCAAATTTACTGTATGGGAAGATAAAAAATCAAGGGGTGTAAAATATAAACGTTAATATATAAATTGATTGTCCGTTGCAAAAAATAAGGAACCGCAATCGGCGCCGTGTTTACGCCAAACCAGCTATAGCGGTTATGGGCATAGGAACGGTAGATGGCGTTGCAGAAGTTGCAATCGCCGTCAAACAGGATAACGGGGCGGGGATCGTTCATCGGATCGGCCTTAAATGGCGATCGACTCTGAGATATCCAACAGTTTATTGCAATGCGCTCTTCGGGGTTGTTCTCCGTTCTTTTTCCCCGGCGGCGCCTATGTCTCTTCCCGGCGCATTCCACGGAATGTTCACCGGATCGGGAACACGACCGGACCCCCGCGGAGAAAATCGCAAAAACACCACCTCTTCCTCAGGCATACGAGCCAGAGGCACGCGCACCCGGCTGCGCGTGTACACCAGCGTCTCGCGACGACCCAGCTCGCGGCCCTGCCCGTCGTACGCCACCACCTCACCCACAAAAGGACGATCCTGCGTCTCCAGCAAAAACGTCGCCGACATTAAAACCCCATACGACAAGGACAACAGACGAGCCCGTAGCTGCGACGCACCATCGCCCGGTACGTACACCCCCGGAACGCGCATCGTCACACGAGCCGTCCTCTCTCCCGTAACCTCCTCGGGCATACGGTCCGAACGAACATACTGACGAGGCGCGGACACCACATCGAAAAACGCCGCATAGCCCTTCTCCGCCATAGCCGCAAGCGCTCCCTCCTGCACCCCGTAACGGACCAGGCCCTTCTCTCCGGGCTGCAATACCAACACGCCCGGATGGATGTCCACCACCTTCGACAAATCGCCCAGATGCGATCCCGATGCATCCTCTACTACTACCTCCCGGCCGTCCCTTGTCGCCTCCGTATACCCGAAACGGGCCGACACCGATACCTCCAATGGCACCAGCGACGGGTTCGACAACTCGAACACGCCGTGAGGCTTCCCTTCCGTCAAAAACGCAACGTCCGGGTAGATGCTAAGACTCTGATCCTCCGTCAAGCCCGCAGCAAGCTCACGTGATGTGCTGAAGCTAACCCCTCCGGGGCCTATCGTGATCACACGCTGCGAAGGTACGACCGTCACTTCCACCTCCACCGAGTGCGTCTCTTCGCGCTCGCCTGAGCGAAGAACCACGTCCAGACTGCCTGCATACCGCCCCGAAGGCGCGTCCGTAAGGTCCAGTTCGCCTCCGAAGCGAAGAAGACGGCAGGCGCCCTCCGCAAGCGTCGCCTCCGTATACAGCCCGCCTATCGCCTGAGAAGAAAGCTGCTCGCACGACTCCGCATACGACCAGGAAGGAGAAAGAACGAGCGAAAACGGCCCGGCAGCATCCTCACGCTTCAGAAGAACCGGAGAGATAACCTCTATGGAAAGGTCCATCTCCCCGTTCTCGTCAAACGATGCGCCGCCGCCCGGCGAAAGCGCCATGCGCCCCGCATGGTACGGACCCGATACGCGCGTCGATATGCCATCGGTCAGCGGATCGAGCGACGCCTCGGTCTGTGACGACTGCACCCCGAAACGCAAGGACGATGCGCTTACCGTTACGCCAAGGGCCGTCGGATCCGAAGGCGCCCGCGAGGAAGACTCCGCTATGGCAGGCAAAGGATCGGCGGGGGGCTCTTCTGCGGGAGGCGAAACAGGATCCAGGGCAGGCGTCCGTATCCTGTCGAGCACCGTTACGGTAACGTCCTCTGTCACAAACTCCGCATTGTCGGCGCTTACCGTCAGCGTGTATTCGTACGTCTCGTCCTCGTCTACCTCCTCCGGTACGTAGAACATCGGGGAGGAAACGTCCGCAGCACTGAGCAGGGCCGTATCCGGCGTATCGCCCCGAGCCGTCCACGCGTACGTATACTGCGGGTCGTCGCCCGGAGCCCCGGATGCCGAGCAGTCGAACGCAATGTCTGCCGATCCCTCGTATACCGAACCGGGGTCCGCGCACGCCAGCGCAAGCGCCTCCTTGTTCAGCACCGTTACGGTAACGTCCTCTGTCACAAACTCCGCATTGTCGGCGCTTACCGTCAGCGTGTATTCGTACGTCTCGTCCTCGTCTACCTCATCCGGTACGTAGAACATCGGGGAGGAAACGTCCACAGCGCTGAGCAGCGACGTATCCGGCGTATCGCCCCGAGCCGTCCACGCGTACGTATACTGCGGGTTGTCGCCCGGAGCCCCGGATGCCGAGCAGTCGAACGCAATGTCTGCCGATCCCTCGTATACCGAACCGGGGTCCGCGCACGCCAGCGCAAGCGCCTCCTTGTTCAGCACCGTTACGGTAACGTCCTCTGTCACAGACTCCGCATTGTCGGCGCTTACCGTCAGCGTGTATTCGTAGGTCTCGTCCTCATCCACCTCATCCGGTACGGCAAACACAGCAGACGCGATGTCCACATTGCTCAAAAGCGCCGTATCCGGCGTATCGCCCCGAGCCGTCCAGGCGTACGTATACTGCGGGTCATCGCCTGGAGCCCCCGATGCCGAGCAGTCGAACGCGAAGTCCTCCGATCCCTCGTATACCGAACCCGGATCCGCGCACACGAGCGCAAGCACACCCTTGTTCAGCACCGTCACCGTTACCTCGACCGACACGTCTTCTGCGTTCTCGGCGCTCGCCGTCAGCGTGTATTCGTACGTCTCGTCCTCGTCCACCTCATCCGGTACGTAGAACATCGGGGAGGAAACGTCCACAGCGCTGAGCAGCGCCGTATCCGGCGTATCGCCCCGAGCCGTCCACGCGTACGTATACTGCGCGTCGTCGCCCGGAGCCCCGGACGCCGAGCAGTCGAATGTAATATCTTCCGAGCCCTCGTACACCGAACCGGGATCCGCGCACGCGAGCGCAAGCGCACCACGGTTCAAAACCGTCACGGTCACCTCTGCCGTAGCGTCCTCCGCATTCGCCGCGCGCGCCGTAAGCAGGTACTCGTAGGTCGTCGTAGCGTCCACTTCCTCCGGTACGTCGAACATTGGAGAAGGTATGTCCGCAGCGCTCAATCGGGACGTGTTCGGCGTCGCGCCTATGGCCGTCCAGGCGTACGTATAATCGACGTTGTCCCCCGTATCCCCTGAAATCGAACAGTCCAACGCGAAGTCCTCCGAGCCCTCGTACACCGAACCCGGATCCGCGCACGCCACCGCAAGCGCCTCCTTGTTCAGCACCGTTACGGTAACGTCCTCTGTCACAGACTCCGCATTGTCGGCGCTTACCGTCAGCGTGTATTCGTACGTCTCGTCCTCGTCTACCTCCTCCGGTACATGGAACATCGGGGAGGAAACGTCCGCAGCACTCAGCAGCGACGTATCCGGCGTATCGCCCCGAGCCGTCCACACGTACGTATACTGCGCGTCGTCGCCCGGAGCCCCGGACGCCGAGCAGTCGAACGCGAAGTCCTCCGAACCTTCGTACACCAGGGGAGGCGATGCGCAAACGAGCGCAATGGATCCGAGGTTAAGCACCTTCACCGTCACCTCCGCCGTTGCGGACTCCGCATTCTCCGCACTGGCCGTCAGCAGGTACTCGTAGGTTGTCGTAGCGTCCACTTCCTCCGGCACCGAAAACGTCGGAGAAGGTATGTCCGCAGCGCTCAATCGGGCCGTGTTCGCCGTACCGTTCCTGGCCGTCCAGGCGTATTCGTAAGAGGAACCCCCGGGAGCGCCCGAAGCCGCGCAGTCCAGCGCGAAGTCTTCCGAACCTTCGTACACCAGGGGAGGCGATGCGCAAACGAGCGCGATGGATCCGAGGTTAAGCACCTTCACCGTCACTTCCGCCGTTGCGGACTCCGCATTTTCCGCCGAAACGGTCAGCGTGTATTCGTACGTTTCGTCCTCGTCCACCTCCTCCGGCACGTAGAACGTCGGAGAAGCAACGTCCGCAGCGCTGAGCAGAGCCGTATTCGTCGTAGAGCCTCGGGCCGTCCAGGCGTACTCGTAGGCAGAACCTGCCGGAGCCCCCGAAGCCGAACAATCGAACGCGAAGTCTTCCGAGCCTTCGTACACCGAACCCGGATCCGCGCACGCGAGCGCAAGCGCACCCCGGTTCAAAACCGTCACGGTCACCTCCGCCGTAGCGTCCTCCGCATTCTCCGCCGAGACGGTTAGCCTGTACTCGTACGTCTCGTCCCCTGCAACTTCATCCGGTACATAGAACGTCGGGGAGGCGATGTCCGCAGCGCTCAATAGCGCCGTATCCGTCGTACTCCCCCGTCCCGTCCACTCGTACGTGTACTCGGAACCCGCCGGAGCACCGGACGCCGAGCAGTCGAACGCGAAGTCTTCCGAGCCTTCGTACACAGAACCCGGATCCGCGCATATAACGGCAAGCGCACCCTTGTTCAGCACCGTCACCGTCACCTCCGCCTTCGCATCTTCCGCGTTCTCAGCACGCGCCGTCAACAGGTACTCGTACGTCGTCGTCTCATCCAACGCATCCGGCACGTAGAACGTCGGGGAAGCAATGTCCGCAGCGCTAAGCAGATCCGTATTCGTCGTTGAGCCTATGGCTGTCCACTCGTACGTATAATCGACGTTGTCCCCCGTATCCCCTGAGATCGAGCAGTCCAGCGCGAAGTCTTCCGAGCCTTCGTACACCAGGGGAGGCGATGCGCAAACGAGCGCAATGGATCCGAGGTTAAGCACCTTCACCGTCACTTCCGCCGTTGCGGACTCCGCATTTTCCGCCGAGACGGTCAGCGTGTATTCGTACGTCTCGTCCTCGTCCACCTCCTCCGGCACGGCAAACGTCGGCTTCTCAACGGTCGTACTGCTCAACCTGCTCGTGTCGCCGCCGCCCCGGGCTGTCCATGCGTACACATAGGCGGAACCCGCGGGCGCGCCCGAAGCCGCACAATCCAGAGCGAAATCCTCCGATCCCTCGTACACCGGAGAAGGCGTCGCGCACGCAACGTCCAATGTCTTCTTGTTCAGCACCGTCACGGTAACGTCGGCGCTGCCGGGATCCGCATTCTCCGCCGAAACCGTCAAAAGGTACTCGTACGTCTCGTCCCCTGCAACTTCATCCGGTACATAGAACGTCGGCTTCCCAACGGTCGTACTACTCAACCTGCTCGTGTCGCCGCCGCCCCGCGCTGTCCATTCGTACGCGTAGTCGGAGCCCGCCGGCGCCCCCGAAGCCGAGCAATCCAGGGCGAAATCTTCCGACCCCTCGTACACCGGAGAAGGCGTCGCGCACGCAACGTCCAACGCCTTCTTGTTCAACACCTGCACCGTAACGTTCGCCGAAGCAGACTCCGCATTCTCCGCCGAGACGGTCAGCGCGTATTCGTACGTCTCGTCCTCTGCCACTTCATCAGGCACGTAGAACGTCGGCGAGGCGATGTCCGCAGCGCTCAATAGCGCCGTATCCGTCGTACTCCCCCGTCCCGTCCAGACGTATGTGTACTCGGAACCTGCCGGAGCACCGGACGCCGCGCAGTCCAGAGCGAAGTCCGCAGATCCCTCGTACACAGAACCGGGATCCGCGCACGTAACCGTGATAACCGGCCTGTTCAACACGGTTACGGTAATATCTTCGGTAACGTCAGCAACCCCGCTGGCCGACAGCGTCACCGTGTAGTCGTAGTCCGTGTCCGCATCTACGTTGTCCGGGACATCGAACATCGGTGCAAGGATAGCCGTGCCGATCAGGTCGTTCGTATCCGATGTGCTGCCTCGGGGCGCCCACGAATACGCCGCGTCCGAAGGCGCGTTCGTCACCGAACAATCCAGCGTAATATCGGCCGCACCCTCGTATACCGCGGTATCGTTACACGTAACAAAAGGACGCGGCGCATCCGTGTGCAGCACCGTCACTGTAACCTCGGCCCTGCCGTCTTCCGCATTCTCCGCACTCGCCGTTACCGTGTACGTATACGTCGTGTCTTGCGGTACATCGTAAGGCACGTCGAATGTCGGCGTTGCCGTATCGTGATCCGTAAGACGATCGGTCGGAGACCATAACCACGTATACGAAGAGCCGCTCGGAGCGCCCGACGCCTCGCACTCCAGTTCAATGTCGGCCGAGCCCTCGTACACGGGATCGGGATCCGCGCACGTAACAGCGATTGCAGGCCTTGGCAGTACTCTTATCGTAATATCCTGGCTCGCGTACAAGTCTACCGTTAGCGGCGCACATCCCCCCGGACATCGGCCTCTCCAAACCCCCAGAGTGTACTTGTAGGTCGTAGCGCTATTCACTGTTGCAGGCATGCGGAACGTCCCCGACCCGTATCCGGTAACGGTCAATCCCTGCGGCCTCGGCCACCCCGTCGGCCATCCCCCGCTGCTGGAGATGGTATGGGGAAGGCCATCGGGGGTCCAGGCCGCCCACAACCACCGGAAGATGCCACCACCCGACCTGCTCGAGAGTCTGCAACTCAATTCAATGTCGTCCGATCCGGCGTGCCTTTCAAAATAGGTTCCGTCACAAACCATCTCGCCGGGAAGACCCCTGTCGAGCACTGTCACCGTCACATCTTCCCTTGCCGATTTCGCGTTCTCCGCCGAGACGGTCAGCCTGTACTCGTACGTCACGTTTCTCGTAATAAAGGGCGGCGCTCTGAAGGTAGGCGAAGAAATGTCCGTCGCGCTAAGGCGCTGAATGTGCCAATTGTCCGGCGGACTCCCCCGGGCCGTCCAGACATAGTCGTAGGCGGAACCCGAAGGCGCGCCCGACGCCGAGCAGTCCAGCGTGGTGTACCCCGAACCCTCGTACACCTCGTACGGATTGCCGGCGCAATCTACGTCGATCGCAGGCTTGTTCAGTACGGTTACCGTAACGTCTTCGCTGGCCTGCTCGACGCCGCCGACCGACAGCGTCACCGTGTATTCGTAGTCCGTGTTTGCACTTACACTAACCGGCACGGCAAATGTGGGGGTAATGCCGTCCGTACCGCTCAACCGATCGGCGACGTCCGTGCCCGTCCAGCTGTACGCAGCATCCGACGGCGCGTTCGTCACCGAACAGTCCAGCGTAATATCGTCCGCACCCTCGTACACCTCGCTATCTGCGCATGTGAGCGAAGGATCCCTATCCCGCACGATCACAGTAACGTCCGCCGAAGCAGACTCTGCATTCTCGGCGCTTACCGTCAGCGTGTAGTAGTACGTCTCTTCCTTTGCAACTTCATCCGGCACATAGAACGTCGGGGAAGCGATGTCCGCAGCGCTCAAGTACGCCGGATCCGGCGTATCGCCACCCTCCGTCCAGACGTACGTATACTGTGGGCTGTCGCCCGGAGCCCCCGACGCCAGACAGCCCATCTCGAAATCCGGATCGCCCTCGTAGGTATACCACAAGTACTGGAGGAACGCAGCAAACCCATCGGTAGGCTTCGCACATGTGATCCTCAACGCTTCCTTGTTCAGCACCGTCACCATTACATCGGCGGTTACATCATCGATCCCGGCGGCCGACAGCGTCACCGTGTAATCATAGTCCGTGTCTGCGCTTGCACTACCAGGCACGACAAACGTCGGAGTGAGACTACTCGTGTCCGTCAACCGATCGGCGACGTCCGTGCCCGTCCAACTGTACGCAGCATCCGACGGCGCGTTCGTCACCGTACAGTCCAGCGTAAAACCGGCCGCACCCTCGTAGACCTCGGAATCATTGCAGGTGATGGAGGGAGGAGGCGCCGTATCCGTGTCGAGCACCGTCACCGTAACGTTGGCGGTCTCATCGTCCGCATTCTCCGCCGTAGCCGTCACCGCGTACGTATACGTCGTGTCTTGCTCTACACTGCCAGGTACAGCGAACGTGGGCGTACCCGTATCGTGATCCGTAAGACGGGTATTCGGAGACCATGACCACGTATATGAAGAGCCCCTCGGAGCCCCCGACGCCTCGCACTCCAGTTCAATGTCGGCCGATCCCTCGTACACCTCGTAGGAGCTTTCGCACATGACCGTTATATCTATGTCCCACACTATCAGATCAACCCACGCTACAGCGTCATCCGCGTTCGCGGCGCTCACGGTCAGCGTATACGAGTACCTCTCGTCCTCGTCCACCGCATCCGGTACGTCAAACGTCGGAACTTCTATGTCCGCCGCGCTGAGCAGCGCCGTATCCGGCGTACCGTTCCGAGCCGTCCATGCGTACGTGTAACCGACAGGCCCTCCTTCCCATCCGCTTGCACAAGCGCGTAGTGGATAATCCCGGCTGCCTTCAACAAGACCTAATGTTGTTAGAAAATGGCTTAACATTCCGGGTACTGACGGGCAATAGATATCCGGCTTCTCCAATACCGTTACGGTAACGTCTTCGCTGGCCTGCTCGACGCCGCCGACCGTCATCGTCACCGTGTAGTAATAGTCCTTATCCGCCTCGTCCGGCTCGTCGATATCGCCCGGCGCCGAAAATGTGGGAGTAATGCCGTCCGTACCGCTCAACCGATCGGCGACGTCCGTGCCCGTCCAGCTGTACGCAGCATCCGACGGCGCGTTCGTCACCGAACAGTCCAGCGTAATATCGTCCGCACCCTCGTACACCTCGCTATCTGCGCATGTAAGCGAAAGGGGCACCTTTATCTGAGTCTGCACCGAAGCGTCGTCCGCGTTCTCTGCGCTCACTGTCAGCATATACGAGTAATACGAGTACGTCCCGATGACGAGGTCGCTCTCTACCTCGTCCGGCACGTAAAACGTCGGAACTTCTATGTTCGCCGCGCTAAGCAGGTCGGTGTTCGCCGTGCCGAGGGAGGACAAAGCCGTCCATGCGTACGCGTAAACGGCGCCAGCGCCCGGGGCGCCTGTCCATACACCGTACGGACAAAAGCGTAATGGAAACTCCCGGGTACTTTCATGCAAGGTGAATACAACTACTACTCTTCTCGGTGCAGAACAATAGATATCCGGCTTCTCCAGCACGGTCACCATAACGTCCTCGCTGGCCTGCTCGACGCCTCCGGCGGTCATCGTCACCGTATACTCGTAGTCCTTATTCGCACCGTCCACCTCATCGATATCGCCCGGCGGCGCGAACGTCGGTTGCAGAATAGTCGTACTGCTCAGGTCGTTCGTATTCGATGTACTGCCCCGCACCGCCCACGCGTACGTAGCGCCTGTCGGCTCGTTCGCCACCGAACAGTCCAGCGTAATATCGTCCGCACCCTCGTAGACCTCGGAATCATTGCAGGTGATGGAGGGAGGAGGCGCCGTATCCGTGTCGAGCACCGTCACCCTAACCTCGGTAGCGCCGTCGTCTGCATTCTCCGCGCTCGCCGTTACCGTGTACGTCCAGGTCGTATTCCGGTCTACATCGTCCGGCGCGTCGAACGTGGGCGTAGCCGTATTGCGACCCGTCAGATCGTCGGTCGGTGACCATGACCACGTATAGTCCGGATCGTCCCCCGGCGCGCCCGACGCAGAGCAGTCAAACTCAATATCGTCTGCGCCCTCGTCAACATCATCAGGATCCTCGCATGTAATCGTGATCGCAGGCTTGTTCTTCACCGTTACCGCGACATCGGCGCTGGCGCGCAGGGTGTACGCAAGAAGGCCATCGCCCCGCGAAGTATACAATGCTACCGTGTATTCATACATCTCGTTCTGATTCACCAAATCAGGTACGTCGAAGGTTATTCTGTAATACGATGGATTCTTCAATCTGGGCGTGGGCGCTGCCGAAGCAGGTGGGAGAATCTGCTCGCCACGACGCGACCATCTTACGAAATTGTTGCCTGCCGGCTGATCATGAATCGAGCAATTAATTCCAAGATCGCTTGCTCCCTCGTACACCTCGTAGGGACTATCCGAACAAGTGATGCCGGGATCAAGCATATACCCCGAAACTTCTTCTTCGCCGACGACCCTGACCGTCACTCTTCTGCGCGCCGTGCGGGGCGTCCCCGAAGCCTGCGACGTCATGCTCGCTATGTAATGGTACTCCTCGCCCGCACTGCCCGCAGGAGCCGTAAACAGCGCAGACGACATATCCGTCGCATCCAGAAGCGACGTGCTCGCGCCCCAAAGGCCCTCCCACAACCATTCGATCGACGCCCCGTCCTCGTCGTAGTCCATACGATGCGACAGCGGATCCGCCCCCTCGCAATCGAGCGAAACAGCCGAACCCTCCTCAACCGCTACCTCCAGGGGACAATACACGCTCGGACGACTGCCCGATACGTACACCTCCACTTCCCGCCACGACGAAAGACCCGTAGCACGAGACGTCGCCGTCAAACGGTACCGGTAAAGAAACGTCGTCTCCCCCGAATAAAACGACTCCAGCGTCTCGTACGCCGGAGCCTCCGGAGCCACTACCGACGGGTTCGGCGCATCCTCGGGCGTCAACCTCGGATTGTTCAGATAGTCCCGCGTCGTACTTCCCACAGGCTCCCACGAATACTCCAGGTGTTCCTCTCCCGAAGCGTCCCATGCATGACACTCGACCTGTCCCGTCTCGAGCTCCTCCAGAAAAACAGCCACGGGACACTCCAGACGAGGAGGCGTCCGCCAGGCGGGACCGGAAGGCTCGCCCGGGCGCGCTTCTCCTTCCGGACCGAATCCGAAAGGATCCGGCGTCTTCTCCCGAGGCGCGCAGCTTTCCCCGAACTCGCCGGGAACCGTAAAAGGATCGCATTCCTCCTGCACAACGGGCGCCCAGGCCGATTCCTCCGCAACGCCGCCCTTTACCGGAAAACCCTCTTCCCGGATAACCTGACCCTGCGCCGAAGAAACGCAGAGCAGCGCCCCAACGGCAAGCACGCACGCCAGACGCCGAAACGCGATGGCGTTGCAGAAACTGCGATCGCCGTCAAACAGGATAACGGGGCGGGGATCGTTCATCGGATTGGCCTTAAATGGCGATCGACTCTGAGATATCCAACGGTTCATTGCAATGCGCTCTTCGGGGTTGTTCTCCGTTCTTTTTCCCCGGCGGCCCCTATGTCTCTTCCCGGCGCATTCCACTCAACGGATGTGGGCTCGGGTACTCGACTCGATCCCCAGGGCGCAAATCGTAAAAACACCACCTCTTCCTCAGGCATACGAGCCAGCGGCACGCGCACGCGGCTGCGCGTGTACACCAGCGTCTCCCGGCGGCCCAGCTCGCGGCCATCCCCGTCGTACGCCACCACCTCGCCCGCAAAAGGACGATCCTCGGTCTCCAGCAAAAACGTCGCGGACATGGAAACCCCATACGACAACGACAACAGCGTGGCCCGTAGCTGAGACGCCCCTTCGCCGGGTACGTACACCCCCGGAACGCGCATCGTCACGCGAGCCGTCCTCTCTCCCGTAACCTCCTCCGGCATACGGTCCGAACGCACGTACTGACGAGGAGATGACACCACATCGAAAAACGCCGCGTAGCCCTGCTCCGCCATAGCCGCAAGCGCTCCCTCCTTCACCCCGTAACGCACCAGACCCTTCTCTCCAGGCTGCAATACCACAACCGCCGGATGTATGTCCACCACCTGGGACAAATCGCCCAGGCGTGAGTCCGAAGCATCCTCTACTACCACCTCCCGGCCGTCCCTTGTCGCCTCCGTATACCCGAATCGAGCAGACACCGACACCTCCAGCGGAATGAGCGACGGATTCGACAACTCGAACACGCCGTGAGGCTTCCCTTCCGTCAAAAACGCAACATCGGGATAGATGCTCAGGTTCTGCTCCTCCGTCAAGCCCGCAGCAAGCTCACGTGATGTGCTGAAGCGAACCCCTCCGGGGCCTATCGTGATCACACGCTGCGAAGGTACGACCGTCACTTCCACCTCCACCGAGTGCGTCTCTTCGCTCTCGCCCGAACGAAGAACGATGTCCATACTCCCCGCATACCGCCCCGAAGGCGCGTCCGTAAGGTCCAGTTCGCCTCCGAAGCGAAGAAGGCGGCAGGCGCCCTCCGTAAGCGTCGCCTCCGTATACAGCCCGCCTATCGCCTGAGAAGAAAGCTGCTCGCACGACTCCGCAAAGGACCAGGAAGGAGAAAGAACGAGCGAAGACGGCTCGGCAGCGCCCTCACGCTTCAGAAGAACCGGAGAGACAACCTCTATGGACAGGTCCATCTCCCCGTTCTCGTCGAACGATGCGCCGCCGCCCGGCGAAAGCGTCATACGGCCTGCATGGTACGGACCCGATACGCGCGTCGATATCTGATCCGTCATCGGATCGAGCGACGCCCGCGTCTGCGCCGACTGCACCCCGAAACGCAAGGACGATGCGCTTACCGTTACGCCAAGGGCCGTCGGATCCGAAGGCGCCCGTGAGGAAGACCCCGCTACGGGAGGCTCTTCTGCGGGAGGCGAAACAGGATCCGGGGCAGGCGTCCGTATCCGGTCGAGCACCGTTACGGTCACCTCCGCCTTCGCATCTTCCGCATTCTCCGCACTGACCGTAAGCAGGTATTCGTACGTCTCGTCCTCGTCTACCTCATCCGGTACGTAAAACATCGGGGAGGAAACGTCCGCAGCGCTGAGCAGCGACGTATCCGGCGTATCGCCCCGAGCCGTCCAGGCGTACGTATACTGCGGGTCGTCGCCCGGAGCCCCGGACGCCGAGCAGTCGAACGTGGTATCTTCCGATCCCTCGTATACCGAACCGGGGTCCGCGCACGCAATGCTAAGCGCCCCCTTGTTCAGCACCGTCACCGAAACCTCTGCCGCAGCGTCTTCCGCGTTGTCGGCGCTCGCCGTAAGCAGGTATTCGTAGGTCTCGTCCTCGTCCACTTCGTCCGGTACCGCGAACGTCGGGGACGCAATGTCCGCAGCGCTGAGCAGAGCCGTATCCGGCGTATCGCCCCGAGCCGTCCACGCGTACGTATACTGCGGATCATCGCCCGGAGCCCCGGACGCCGAGCAGTCGAACGCGATGTCTGCCGATCCCTCGTACACCGGAGAAGGCATCGCGCATACCACGCGCAGCGCTCCCACATTCAACACCGTCACCGTCACATCCGCCGAGGCGTCTTCCGCATTCTCTGCCGAGACGGTCAGCGTGTATTCGTACGTCTCGTCCTCGTCTACCTCATCCGGTACGTAGAACATCGGGGAGGAAACGTCCACAGCGCTGAGCAGCGACGTATCCGGCGTATCGCCCTGCGCCTCCCATGTATAATTGTAGGTGGAACCAGCCGGAGCCCCGGACGCCGAACAGTCGAATGCAACGTCCTCCGAGCCCTCGTACACCGAACCGGGATCCGCGCACACGAGCGCAAGCGTACCCTTGTTCAGCACCGTCACGGTAACGTCCTCTGTCACAGACTCCGCATTGTCGGCGCTTACCGTCAGCGTGTATTCGTACGTCTCGTCCTCGTCCACCTCCTCCGGCACGTCGAATGTCGGGGCGGGACCGTCCGCACCGGCAATAAGCAGGTTCGTGTTCGCCGTACCGTTCCTGGCCGTCCACTCATATTCGTAGGTGGAACCCCCGGGAGCGCCCGAAGCCGTGCAGTCGAATGCAATGTCCTCAGATCCCTCGTAGACCGAACCGGGGTCCGCGCACACGAGCGCAAGCGCACCCTTGTTCAGCACCGTTACGGTTACCGCCGCCGCAGCGTCTTCCGCGTTGTCCGCCGATACCGTCAGCGTGTATTCGTAGGTCTCGTCCTCGTCTACCTCATCCGGTACGTAAAACATCGGGGAGGAAACGTCCGCAGCGCTGAGCAGGGCCGTATCCGGCGTATCGCCCCGAGCCGCCCAGGCGTACGTATACTGCGGGTCGTCGCCCGGAGCCCCGGACGCCGAGCAGTCGAACGCGAAGTCTTCCGAGCCTTCGTATACCGAACCGGGGTCCGCACACGCAAGCGCAAGAGCGCCCTTGTTCAGCACCTTCACCCTAACGAGCGCCACCGCAGACTCCGCATTCTCAGCGCTCACCCTCAACCTGTACTCGTAGGTTGTCGTTTGCGGCACGTCGTCCGGCACATGGAACGTCGGCGACGCTATGTCCGTCGCGCTCAAGAGACCCGTGTCCGGCTTGCCGCCCTGAGCTATCCACGAGTACACGTAGGCGGAACCCCCGGGAGCGCCCGAAGCCTCGCAGTCGAACGCAACGTCCTCCGATCCCTCGTACACCGAACCGGGATCCGCGCACACGAGCGCAAGAGCGCCCTTGTTCAGCACCTTCACCCTAACGAGCGCCACCGCAGACTCCGCATTCTCAGCGCTCACCCTCAACCTGTACTCGTAGGTTGTCGTTTGCGGCACGTCGTCCGGCACATGGAACGTCGGCGACGCTATGTCCGTCGCGCTCAAGAGACCCGTGTCCGGCTTGCCGCCCTGAGCTATCCACGAGTACACGTAGGCGGAACCCCCGGGAGCGCCCGAAGCCGCGCAATCCAGAGCGAAGTCCTCCGAGCCCTCGTAGACCGAACCGGGGTCCGCACACGCAAGCGCAAGAGCGCCCTTGTTCAGCACCTTCACGGTAACGTCGGCGCTGGCGGGATCCGCATTCTCCGCCGAGACGGTCAGCGTGTATTCGTACGTTGTCGTCGCATCTACCTCCTCCGGCACGTCGAATGTCGGGGCGGGACCGTCCGCACCGGCAATAAGCAGGTCCGTGTTCGCCGTACCGTTCCTGGCCGTCCACTCATATTCGTAGGCGGAACCTGCCGGAGCGCCCGAAACCGCGCAATCCAGAGCGAAATCCTCCGATCCCTCGTACACCGAACCCGGATCCGTGCATATAACGGCAAGCGCACCCCGGTTCAAAACCGTCACGGTCACCTCTGCCGTAGCGTCCTCCGCATTCTCCGCCGAGACGGTCAGCGTGTATTCGTACGTTGTCGTCGCATCTACCTCCTCCGGCACGGCAAACACCGGGGAAGCAATGTCCGCCCTGCCAAGCATATCCGTATTTGTCGTAGAGCCTCTGGCCGTCCAGGCGTATCCGTAGGTAGAACCCCCAGGCGCGCCCGAAGCCGTGCAGTCCAACGCGAAGTCCTCCGAACCTTCGTACACCAAGGGGGGCGATGCGCAAACGAGCGCAATGGAGCCAAGGTTAAGCACCGTCACGGTCACCTCCGCCGAAGCGGACTCCGCATTCTCCGCGCTCGCCGTAAGCAGGTACTCGTACGTCGTCGTCTCGTCCAACGCATCCGGCACGTAGAACGTCGGAGAAGGTATGTCCGCGGTACTCAATCGGGACGTGTTCGGCGTCGCGCCTATGGCTGTCCACTCGTACGCATAATCGACGTTGTCTCCCGTATCCCCTGAGATCGAGCAGTCCAACGCGAAGTCCGCCGAACCTTCGTACACCAGGGGAGGCGATGCGCAAACGAGCGCAATGGATCCGAGGTTAAGCACCTTCACCGTCACCTCCGCCCTTGCGGACTCCGCATTCTCCGCCGAAACCGTCAAAAGGTACTCGTACGTTTCGTCCTCGTCCACTTCCCCCGGCACGTCGAATGTCGGGGCGGGACCGTCCGCACCGGCAATAAGCAGGTCCGTGTTCGCCGTACCGTTCCTGGCCGTCCACTCATATTCGTAGGCGGAACCCCCGGGAGCGCCCGAAGCCGCGCAGTCGAATGCAATGTCCTCAGATCCCTCGTAGACCGAACCGGGGTCCGCACACGCAAGCGCAAGAGCGCCCTTGTTCAGCACCGTCACGGTAACGTCGGCGCTGGCGGGATCCGCATTCTCCGCCGAGACGGTCAGCGTGTATTCATACGTCTCGTCTTCGTCCACTTCTTCCGGTACGGCAAACGTCGGAGAAGGATCGTCCGTATTGCTTAAAAGCGACAGGTCAGGAGTCGCGCCCCGAGGCTCCCAAACGTATGTATAGATAGAACCCGCAGGAGCGCCCGACGCCGCGCCGCAATTCAACGGGAAATTCGCCGACCCCTCGTACACCGGAGCCGGGTCCATACATACCACCGAGAGAGATTCCTTGTTAAGTACTGTCACCGTAATCCCTGCCGTCTCAGAATCCGCATTGTCGGCGCTCACCGTCAGCGTGTAGTCGTATGTTTTGTCACTATCTATCTCTTCCGGTACATCGAACGTCGGCTTCGCAATAGTCGTACTGCTCAGCCTGCCCGGGACCACGGTACTGCCGCGTCCCGTCCATACGTAGTTGTAGTTGTCAGTACCCGAAGGATCGCCCGACGCCGAACAGTCCAACGCAAAGTCCTCCGATCCCTCGTACACCAGAGGATAAAATTGGCAGGCTATGATCACATTCGGCTTCTCCAGCACGGTTACGGTAACGTCTTCGCTGGCCTGCTCGACGCCGCCGACCGTCATTGTAACCGTGTACTCGTAGTCCTTATTCGCTTCGCCCGGCTGATCGATATCGTACGGCGCCGCAAATGTGGGAGTAATGCCGTCCGTACCGCTCAACCGATTGCCAATATCCGTACCGGTCCACGCGTACGTAGCGCCCGGCGGCTCGTTCGCCACCGAACAGTCCAGCGTAATATCGGCCGTCCCCTCGTATACCTCCGAATCCGAACAAGTGACAACAGGTGCAGGCGTGTCCGTGTCAAGCACAAGTACCGCAACCGGCTCCGAAGCGTCATCCGCGTTCTCTGCGCTTACCGTCAGCGTATATTCGTATGTTTCGTCGCTGTCCACCTCCTCCGGTACCTCGAACGTCGGCTTCTCAACGGTCGTACTACTCAACCTGCTCGTGTCGCCGCCGCCCCGCGCCGTCCATTCGTACGCGTAGTCGGAACCCGCAGGAGCACCCGACGCCGAACAGTCCAACGCGAAGTCCTCCGAGCCCTCGTACACCGGAGAAGGCGTCGCACACGCAAGCGCAAGAGCGCCCTTGTTCAGCACGGTTACGGTAACGTCATCGCGGGCCTGCTCGAAGTTGCCGATCCACATCGTCACCGTGTAGTCGTATGTTTTGTCACTATCTATCTCTTCCGGTACATCGAACGTCGGCTTCAGGATATTTATGCTGATCAACCGAAACGTACCAAACGTACTGCCGCGAGTCGCCCACCTGTACGTAGCGCCCGAAGGCTCGTTCGTCGGCGTACAGTCGTCCAGCGTAAAATCGGCCGCACCCTCGTAGACCGGGTCGGGATCTATACAGGTTATGCCAGGTCTCGGGGGATACGTATCCGTGTCCCGCACCGTCACCTTAACCTCGGCGGTCCCAGCATCTGCTTTATTCGCCGTAGCCGTTACCGTGTAGGTATACGTCGTGTCCCTGTCTACATCCCCGGGGACATTGAACGTGGGCGCGCCCGTGTCGTAACCCGTCAGGTTGGCGGTCGGAGACCATGACCACGTATACTGCGGATCGCCCCCCGGGGCGTCCGACGCCTCGCAGGCCAGCGTGACGTTATTGTCCCCCTCGCTCACAGGGTAGAGATCGCTTTCGCAGGTGACCGTGATATCAGGCTTCTCCAGCACCGTTACGGTCACATCGTCCTGGGCCACGACGGATCCCCCGGACATCATCGTCACCGTGTATTCGTAGTCCTTATTCGCATCGCCCGGCTCATCGATATCGCCCGGCACGATAAATGTGGGGGTAATGCCGTTCGTACCGCTCAACCGATTCGCGACGTCCGTACCCGTCCAGGCGTAGGTTGCGCCCGCCGGCTCGTTCTCTACCGAACAATCCAGCGTAAACTCGCCCGAGCCTTCGTACGCCGGATCGGGATGCGTACAGGCGAGCGAAGGCGGGGGGGGATCCGTGTCCCGCACCGTCACGGAGATATTAGCATCGTCCGGACCACCATGGAGAGGGTTAGTACGTCTGAAAACGTACCGGTATTCCGTGTCCGCATCCACATCCTCGGGCACTTCGAACTCGGGAGTAAGGACATCCGTAGCGCTTAAACGCGCCAAAGCCTCCGAATCGCCTTCCCAGGAGTAGACATAATCTGCAACAACGTGGGCGCTTAAGGAGTGGTCGTACACCAACTCAAGGTCAAAAGTAAAATCTTCGTCCCCCTCGTCCCGGTCGTATTGCCCGGTGTAAAGAAGCAGGATGTGATTCCTGCCCGTCACCGATACCGACAGATTCGCGTCGGCGGTAGATCCGTCGCTTGCCGATACCTCGAGATTGTAAAGGTATTGGCGGAAGTCAAGGTTCGGTACATTCGGCACGCGGAAAACGGGATTCCGGATCGTATGATCGCTCAGGAGCGCCAAGTACCCCGAATTGCCTGTCCATAAATACGTATACGCAGCGCCGGCCGGGCCGAACACCGGCTCGCAGTCCAGAACAAAATCGGGCGCTGTCTCTGCAACAGCATAATAGTAGTAGATCCCCAAACGGTCGCCATCACAGGTCACTTCAAGAGAAAGGTTGCCGCGCGCCGCCCCTGAAACATTCGCCTCGTCCGCCTTGTCCGGACCGACATCCCCTATCACCCTGACCGTCACCCTGCGCCTTGCCGTGCGGGGCGTCCCCGAGGCCTGCGACGTCATGCTCGCTATGTAATGGTACTCCTCGCCCGCGCTGCCGGCAGGAGCCATAAACAGCGCAGACGACCTGTCCGTCGCATCCAGAGGAGCCACGCTCGTTCCCCAAAGACCCTCCCACTCCCACAATATCGACGCTCCTTCCTCGTCGTAGTCCATACGATGCGACAGCGGATCCGCCCCCTCGCAATCGAGCGCGATCGCCTCGCCCTCCTCAACCGATACCTCCAGCGGACAATACACGCTCGGACGGCTGCTCGATACGTACACCTCCACTTCCGAGGACGACGAAAGACCCGTCGCGCGGGAGGTCGCCGTCAAACGGTACCGGTAAAGAAACGTCGTCTCACCCGAACGGAACGACTCCAGCGTCTCGTACGCCGGAGCCTCCGGAGCCACTACCGAAGGATTCGGACTGTCCTCGGGAATCAAACGAGGATTCTCCAGATAGTCCCGCGTCGTATTGCCCACGGGCTCCCACGAATACTCCAGGTGTTCCTCTCCCGAAGCGTCCCACGCATGGCACTCGACCTGTCCCGTCTCCAACTCCTCCAGAAACACCGCCACAGGACACTCCAGACGAGGAGGCGCCTGCGCAAAAGGCCCGCCATCCGAAGAACCGGGAAATTCCTTGTCCTCTGCGCCCGGCGACCCCGGAAAAGACGGCCAGGGAACGATCCCTTCTTCTCCCGGAACCCCGAAAGGACCCTGCGGCGGAGCCTTCTCCCAGGGAAGACAACCTTCCCGATCTCTCACAAAACCGGAAAACGTATCGCACTCCTCTTCGCGAGCCCCGGATGCTCTCTCAGCCCCCTGAACAAGACCCTCCACCGTGACCGCTACCGACGCCGTCGCATAAACGCCCGCCCCCGTCGCCGTCAAAAGGTATGCGTACTCCTCTCCCGCCCCCGATAAGGAAGCCGTGAATAAAGGCGCCAGGGCCTGCGCATCGCTCAGAAGACGAAGCCCGTCGCCCGAGACCGCCTCCCACGCGTAGCGGATGCCCTCCTCGGGTACCGATGTCGCAGTACACGATAACGAAACGGCCTCGCCTGCTGCAACATAAAGGCGAGGAGAGCAAGACAAGGAAAACGACTCTCCAAAAACGTCCCCACCCTTGACGGGAAAACCGCCTTCCTCGATCACCTGACCGTATGCGACGGATGCGCATGCCAACAGCGCAACGGCAACGGATAGCATGCGCGCCATGCAATCAGGCAGGGCGCCGCAGCGACCGACAAAACCCGGGCTCAAATCGCCCTTTATTATATATATATATATACAAATGAGGTTCTTGCAGCCTATACTCTCTCTCGCCGGTTCGATGACCGGGGGCCCGGCTTAGGCCAAGGGTTGATGCCGGTAGCTACCCTTTGAGGTCTCCGGTGCATCTTCCATCCGTTCGGTTTTTCTTGCTTCGGGCGTGTCGGATATGCAGGCTGCACCCATCTTGTGAATTACGTCTTCATAACAAATTATCAACGTATCAATATATTTTCAAGGCACTTATGTGCCCTAATTGTGATATTATAGGCTATATGCGTGATTCTATTGTGAACTTCCGGGCAGACCGCTCATTCGGTATCATTCGGGCCAAGTCGTTGCAGAATCGGGATTGCTTTATCCGACGACGCACGGCGCGAACCCCGGGTGCTGCCTTCAAAACAAATCGAGGTGCGGAAAATGAATAAATCCAACGAGATGGAAGCGGAAATACGGGCGCTTCGCGAGCGCCTCTCCAAGTTGAGCGCGGCCGTTCTGCGAATCAGCACGAGCCTCGACCTCGATACCGTGTTGCGCGAGATCGTGGCAAGCGCCCGCGCCCTGACCGGCGCCCGCCATGGCGGGGTCACGACCATTGACAAGGCGGGGCAGGTCCAGGACTTCGTCACCTCCGGCATCACGCCCGACGAGCACCGGCAGCTCGTGGCTTGGCCCGACGGGATGCGGCTCTTCGAGCGCCTCCGGGACCTGCCGGGCGCGATCCGGCTGCGGGACCTGCCCGCCTACGTCCGCTCGCTCGGTTTCTCCTCGGACCTGATGCGTTGGAAGACCCTGCAGGGAACGCCGATGCGCCATCGCGGCATGCACGTCGGCACCTTCTTTCTCGCCGAGAAGGAGGGCAGACCGGAGTTCACCGATGAGGACGAAGAGGTTCTGGTGCTGTTCGCGTCGCAGGCGGCGACAGCCATCGCCAACGCCCGCACGTACCAGGACGAGCAGCGAGCCCGGTCCAACCTGGAGGCTCTGGTCGATACCTCGCCGGTGGGCGTCGTGATCTTCGATGCGAGGACCGGTCACCCGGTGTCGCTCAACCGGGAGCTGAAGCGGATCGTCGGTGGCCTGCGCATGCCGGACCGCACGCCGGAGCAGTTGCTGGAGGTGTTGACGTACCGGCGCGCCGACGGGCGGGAGGTTACCCTGGACGATTTCCCGCTGGCTCTGGCGCAGGAGCTGGGCAGCCTCGAGCTGGTTCGCGCCGAGGAGGTCGTGCTCTCGGTCCCCGACGGCCGGAGCGTCAAGACGCTGGTCAACGCCACGCCGATCCTCTCGGCGGACGGTGCGGTCGAATCCGTGGTCGTCACCCTGCAGGACATGACGCCGCTGGAGGAGCTCGAGCGGATGCGTGCCGAGTTCCTGGGCATGGTGAGCCACGAGTTGCGAGCTCCCCTCGCCTCCATCAAGGGCTGCGCTGCCACCGTGCTGGGAGCCTCATCGGCATTGGACCCTGCCGAGACGCTACAGTTTTTTCGCATTATCAACGAGCAGGCCGATCACATGCGCGACCTGATCGGCGACCTACTTGACGCGGTCCACATCGAGACGGGTACGTTGTCGGTGACTCTCGAACCGGCGGAGGTGACTGTCATGGTGGATCAGGCCCGGACCACGTTCCTGAGCGGAGGGGGCAGCAATACCGTCCAGATAGACCTGCCGCCGGACCTGCCGCTCGTACGGGCAGACAGGCAGCGCATCGTTCAGGTCCTGGTGAACCTGTTGACCAACGCGGCCCTGAACTCACCCGAGTCGTCCGTGATCCAGGTATCGGCAGTACGGGAGAACGTCCATGTGGCGGTCTCGGTCACCGACCAGGGACGAGGCATTCCCGCCGAACGTCAGCCCCACCTGTTCAAGAAGTTCGCCCGCAGCGGCCTGGAAGAACGAGGGCGCGGGGTCGGCGCGGGTCTGGGCCTGGCCATCTGCAAAGGCCTGGTGGAGGCCCATGGGGGCCGCATCTGGGCCGAGAGCGAGGGAACGGGCCTGGGCACGCGGTTCACCTTCACGATTCCCCTGGTCGAGGAGGTCGGGACCGGTGTCATGGAGGTCCCGACGCATAGGCCGCTCCGCCCGCGGCGCGCAGATCGGCAGAAGCCGCTCGTACTCGTGGTGGACGATGACCCCCTGGTACTGGGGTATATACGGGGGGTCCTTGAGGACGCCGGTTTTAGCCTGCTCGTGACCGGCGACCCGAAAGAGGTGTCCGACCTGATCAAGACGCGCCAGCCCGACCTGGTGCTGCTGGACCTGCTGCTGCCTGGTACGGACGGCATACAGCTGATGCAAGACGTTCCGGCGCTGGCCGATCGACCGGTTATCTTCCTGTCCGCATATGGCCGGGATGAAACGATTGCAAGGGCCCTGGAGATCGGAGCGGTCGATTACATCGTCAAGCCGTTTTCGCCTACGGAGCTGGTGGCCAGGATCCAGGCGGCGCTGCGTAAGAGCGACTTGCCCTCCGAAACGTACCGGTCAGGGGGTCTCGTGATCAACTACGAGGAACGCCGGGTGACTGTGGACGGATGCGCGGTGCGACTTACCGCCACCGAGTACGATCTGCTCCGCGTCCTTTCGACCAACGCCGGCCGGGTAGTGACCTACGAAAACCTGCTGCGTAGCGTGTGGCGCTCGCGCAGCTCCGGCGACGCGCGCCTGGTGCGGGCTTTCGTGAAGAAACTGCGCCGCAAGCTGGGCGACGATGCGAGCAACCCAACGTACATCTTCACCGAGCCGCGGGTAGGCTACCGCATGCATAGACCCGACGACGCGTCAGAGGCCGCGAGTGTGTATAAGTGAGGGCTACCTTCGCCTTGAACGAAGGACTATGGGTTCTGCGTGTGCGTCTTGACATGGGTCTCGTCGGGTTGATCGGATCGGAACAAGGTCGCAACGGTACACCTTAAATTCCGCGAAAATCTGTCCAATCAAACCGAACCACCTCTACGGTCACATCTTCGGTGACGTCATCAATGCCCGCAGCCGACAGCGTCAGCGTGTAGGCGTACGTCTGCTTGTAATCATCATTGTCCCCCCGTATATCGTCCGGCACGGCGAACGCTCGTTCGCACCGTTCAAAAGATGAAGCCCGTCGCCCAAGATCGCCTCCCAGGCGTAGCGAACGCCCTCCTCGGGCGCGCCTGTCGCAATACACGAAAACAGAACAGATTCCCCTACCTGAACGGTAAGACGGGATGGACAAGACAAAGAAAACGACTCACCCGAAATGCCGTTGCCTTTTACAGGAAACCCGCCTTCCTCTATAACCTGACCCTGCGCCGTAGATACGCAGAGTAGCCCGGCGGCAAGTATGCAGATCATTCGGCCGACAAGCCCCGAATGCATTTTTATTGCCCCTCTCTGGAAATCGTTACAGAAAGACACAACGCTGCCAATGCAACATACACAGGTCTTGATACTACTCATATACCTCTACTGCCCCGACCTTGCGGCGCGCAGCGTCCTGTAACGATCCAGAATATCCCTTACTTTTTCAGTGTCTCCTATCCGGCGATACAGGTTGCCCATGAGCGCGAGGTAGGCAAGCTGATTTTCCCATTGCATCGCATCGAACACTTTTTCGATCCGGGGCTCCAGCAACCGGGCCTGCTCCGGATTGTAGCGCGCAAGCCGCAACGCTTCGACAAAGGCCCTGCCGGTATACTGGCTCCCGACTTCGGTTACCTGCAGCAGATAGGTGAACGCCATGGCAGAGGCGCCCTCCCGCCGGTGCTCCAGGGCGCGTTCGAAGAGCGTCGTAGCATATGTCTGCCGCAGATCGTCCACGAATTCGGGATACGGCGCTCTTTGCGTTTCGCTGCTATCGGCAACGAGATTCCACAGAACTTGCAGGGTATCCAGAGCGCCTTCCTGGTCGTCATGCTCCCAGGACAGCAATGCATGATTGTAACTGGCCTCCATACGTGCGGATGTTTGCGTCAGGCGAGGAATCAGCCAGGCCAGTCCTTGTTGTGCTCCGGAAGGATCGGTGGCGAACAGTGTTTGCAGGCTGTCATAGACCAACCGGTTCTCGAAATTATGGTGGTCCCACAGGACCCAGCCCATTTCGTTGCGGGCATAGTCTTCCTGCTCGGATGTGGTCGTATACTCCTGTGCCAGGGACAGGGCATGGCGCACTCCCTCTCCATCCCGGCTTTCAACAAACGCACGATACGAGCGGACATAATAGGTAAAAAGCGTAAGGCTATCCGGCGGCGGGCGCTCCGTGTCCGGCACAAAAGCGAGGCGGGAATCGTCCAGAACGGCTTCCGTAGCTTGCAACCACGTGAGTGCGCTGGCAGGAAATTGATTCAGGTTTTCCAGAACGACAGCCACTTCCGCCCACAGGGCGTGATCGTCGGCGCGGAGAGCCAGTAATCCCCGCAGCAATGTGAGCACTTCCTCCCACGCCTCCTCTTGCCTCAGCCATTGGGCCCGAACACTGTAAACCTGAGCCAGCTGGTGGCGTGCATCCTCATGCCGCGGATTGAGAGCCAATGCGTTTTCAAAAAACTGCTGAGACTGTGCAAGAAGCGTCCGAACGCGCAGGCTGTCCTGCTGCGCCTGGGCCTGGGTCGCTTCTATGAGTGCCAGTTGGGCCTGCGTATGGGCTTCCGTAAACGCCGTCGTGTCGACCGGTGCAGTGTTCGTAGAGTCGTCCGACGCATCCAGCGACGCAAGAGGCGGATCCCCGTTCAACTGGCTCAGGGTGTTGTTTATGCGCTCAAACAAGGCACGGCCTTCCAGGAAGTTTTCCTCTGCTTCGGTTTCTGCCAGAACGTGCACAAAGGTGCTGTGGAACGAATTCAGCACATCCGCAATAACCAGGCTATCCACGCCAGGCAGAGGGGGCGAAACCGGGGCCGTGGGAACAGGATCACTCTCGGTGATCACCGTCTTCGAGGAGCCACACCCCCATAGAAATGCGAGACACAGTGCGCCTGCCGCCGGAAGTATTGCGAATCGATGCATAACGAACCTGCCTCAGGAAGGTGTAATAGGTACAACCAGAACGAGAAAAACAGCTTGTCTTCCGGCTCTTTGCACGAGGCTGTTCGCATTGAGCATCAGGTATGCGGGAGCATCCTTGTCGGCCGTGAACTCGACCGTGCGATCCGGATGACTCGCAACCAGCATGGCATAGAAATCGGCAGGGTCAAGTACCACAGGAGGCCCGTCCCTTGCGGGAGTAAGAAATGTTCCATCATTCGATATGGCCACCTGAAGAGGCTGGAGCTGAGGCAGCCCGGCTTCCGCCTCCCGGCTCGTGGGCGGCTCCACCTCGAATGTGGGAACGGTACTGATCGCCACGAGCGTGGCCAGCAGAATGAGTACGATGTCTACCAGGGATTCATCCATCTTTAAACTACATGGTTTGGCTTTCCTGCTGCCACCAGGCAAGAAAAAATTTGAAAAAATCCCTTGCCTCGGGACTTGTAGGAGAAAAATCCTCGCTCTCGACAAAGTCGACGCGTTCCAGTTCATCCCGGTCAACGATCCCCTTCTGGAAATACTGGGCGCGCTTCTGAAATCCAGGATCGACGAAGTAGTAAATATCGCCTTCCTTGATTAGAGCGATCCGAATTTCCCTGTTGGAGGGCGTATACATGATCTGTATCTCGGAGGGCTCGGCCTCGATCATGGTTTGCGCCTTGGCGCTGATCGCCGGGGGGGCAAAATGGAAGAGCGATCTGATCCCGGGATCCAGTTCGGCCTGATTATTCATGATCCATTGCAAAAGAGAGTCCGAGGGAACGGAAATATCTCCTTCGCCAAGAGCCAGATTGTTCATGCGGGCTCCCGAACCGGACGAAGACTCCAGCGACATCTCGCCCGCCCCTCCGGTGGCCCGAATCGTTGCCCGACCAGACCCATCAGAGAAGGAGAGCCCATCCAAATTGCCTGTGTAGGAGCGGGAACCGCTCGATTCGCGCAAGGACGCAAAAGACTCCCCGATAAGATTGGATGAAAGGGAGCGCGATGAACGGGAAGGATCACCGGCGTCTTGCAGCAGATCCTGTGTCAGGTCCAACCCGAAGGCAGATTGCTGGGAAGACGACTCGGAAAAAATCGCCAGATCCTGATCCGTCAGCGAGACGACCTCCCGGTTGCTTTGTTGCGTCTCCGGCTCTCCAAGAGACACGTCGGAAAAGGAAAACGACTCAAACGCTTCGGCCATCAGCGCCTCAACGTCTTCCGTGAGAAGTTCGTCGGCCGGTGCTTCGGGATCGAGGGGTATTTCCAAAGCATCTTCTTCGTCCGGTTCAGAAGGAACTGCTTCGTCCGCAGCAGACGCCGCTTCTACTTCTTCAAGAAAAGACGACAAATCCAGGCTTTCCAACATGAGCGTCTCCATCGCGGTCTCGGCGAATTCCCGACCGGGAATAGGTACGATGGTAAATGCCAGGGTAAAGAGCGCAGAAATGCCGATAAACAAAAACCACGAAATGCGGCGCGTTTTTCTTTCTTCTCTTTCAGACCAGGATAATGCCATGGAACAATGGGAAAACTAATTATTGACGGTGCATTGCCAGCCACGCCGGGAGCAGAGATCGAGCATGGATACCAACTGCTGGACGGTAGCTTCGCCCTGCGGGGAAAGTACAAAGACCGTTTTCATATCCTGCCTGTATGCCTGCTCCAGACACCCCGCAAGACTTGCGAGGGTTGTGGGAACGCAGGCCGCCTCACTCTGGGGTAGCCGCAGGACCAGAAAACGCATACGGTCGTCAAACTGAACCTCATACAGCGGTACGGGGTCGCTCTCCTCCTGCTGCCCGTCAGGAAGCGGCACCTCCACTTCAGGGGTCGTCTCGGTCAACATGAGAAAACCGACCAGGAGAATAAATCCCAGGTCGATGAAAAGAAGGAGATCGGAACGGTCTTTTTCCATAGACAAAAATGTTATTGACAGGAACGGGAAGCGATGCTTCCACCTCTTGTCATACTTTCGACGACAACACAGCCCTCGCTGTCGATGTAAGAACGAACCTCCGGTTGTTTGTGCACCATGATCACCAGCGGATCCGATTCCCGCAGGTCCGGCTGGATGCATTGCGTAGCCTGAGGCACAAAGGTCCAAAGGTCTTCTTCGTAGTTCCAGAACGTAATATGTACGTCGTCTCCCCGCTGAAGAAGATGGATTTCCATAGGCCCTTCAGGGTAGTAGTGCAACAGAGACCCTAATATAGCCCCCGCAAGGGCCTTTTTCGCATCCTCCTCTACTTCTCCTTCGTCAGCCAGCAGGGGACTCCTGCTGCGCACTGTGTTGATTCGATAGTCCGTTTCCAGATTCAACGAGACCAGCGTATTGAGCATAGCCTCCGGAAAGTACTGGCTCAGCGAAAAGTGTTCTTCGCTGGGATAGAGCACAAGAATATCGTTCGAGCCGAACCCGTCCTCCGTGACATCCAGAAAGACCGCATGGGTATAATCGGGATCGTTCGGAAAGATGATTTGGTCTTCCAGAAAACGATCTATGAAATCCAGGTCATATACTTCGGCGGCAGGGAGGACGCGCTGGTTCACCTTTGCTTCCTGTCCGCGGGCGCCCCAGCAAGGCAAAAGCAACAGACCTGCAAAAATAAGGGGACGGCCCATGATTCCAAACGAAATCACAAGAAATGTCTTGAGAAAATCGGACATGGCTTCAAGTACGCTGTGATGACGAGCGCATATCATCTCGTATAGTGATTTGCTATCAGCAAGATACGTCATGGACGGCAAGATTGTCAATCGACCGGCAGGGACACATCGCCTTCGTGCAAGTTTCACGCGCCCCGGTGGATAGAATGAGTCGCTCAGCTTTCCCCAAAAACGATTCCGGCGAATCCACATAGGTCTTACACACTCCATGATCGACCCCTCAGGGTCTCTGAACAAGCGTTTCCGGAATCCTTGTGCGGTCTTTATCCTCGGCGGCGCCTATGTTCCTGCGCGGCGCATCCCACTCAACGGACGCCGGCTCAGGAACACGGTCCGATCCCCTCGGCGAAAAACGCAAAAACACTGCGCCTTCCTCAGGCATGCGGTCCAAAGGTATCCGTACACGGCTACGCGTGTACACCAGCGTCTCGCGACGACCCAGCTCACGACCGTCCGTACCGGCAATCAGCAGGTCCGTGTTCGCCGTACCGCCCCGGGCCGTCCACACATACATATAGTCGGAACCCGAAGGGGCGCCCGAAGCCGAGCAGTCCAGATCGAAGTCCGCCGAGCCCTCATACACCTCGTAGGTATCCGTACAAACGAGCGCAAGCGCACCCTTGTTAAGCACCGTCACCGTCACCTCTGCCGTCCCGTCCTCCGCATTCTCCGCGCTCGCCGTCAAACGGTACGCGTAGTCCTCGCCCGCGCCCGACAAGGAAGCCGTGAATAGCGGCGAAAGCTCGTGTGCGCTGCTCAAAAGATGGAGACCGTCGCCCGATAGCGACTCCCACTCGTACCGAATGCCCTCCTCGGGCACCGCTGCCGCAGAACACGACAGTACGATAGACGAACCCGCCTGGACTACAAGGCGAGATGGACAAGACAAAGAGAATGACTCACCCGAAGCACCCCCGCCCTTCACGGGGAAACCCCCTTCCTCTATCACCTGGCCGTACGCCACAGATGCACAGGCCAGCAACGCGACGGCAAGTGTGCACACCATACGCCCACGTATGGCGCCAAAGCGACCGATAAGCCTCGAACACATACCGGATTTCCCCACCGTGTTTACCGTTCCAATCCACCGAACTGAAGCACCGTGCATAGGAAGAAGAAATGCACCTTGGTGAGTCCTGGGGGTACAACTACAGCAGCAATGAAGGTATGCACCTTCTGCGGCATTTGTGATTCAAGTATACCCGACGGAAGCGTCAATATCAATCCTCGATTCATATATTTTCATATGTATTGTCTCCATTTGCTCACTGCAAAAAATGAGGGAACCGAAGCCCGGAGCCACCCATACCGTACCCCCTCACCAACACAACGCCAACCCCCCGCCCCATGCGCATTACCCATGTAGAAGCCCGGGATATCCGGTTTTCCACCTCGCGGATGCTGGACGGATCGGATGCGGTCAATGTCGATCCCGATTACTCCGCCGCATACGTTACCCTCCGAACCGATCAGGACGGCCTCGAAGGCAACGGCCTTGCATTCACATGCGGGCGCGGGACGGAGATCGTGGTCGCGATGATCCGGGCCTTTGCACCGCTCGTCGAAGGACTGACGCTCGACGAAATCCGCGAAGACATGCTGGGGTTCTGGCGGCGCCTGACTTCGGACAGCCAGATGCGGTGGCTGGGACCGGAAAAGGGGGTGATCCACCTTGCCACGGCGGCCATTACCAATGCCGTATGGGACCTGCTGGCCCGCTGCGACGAAAAACCGCTGTGGCGGTATCTGCTGGATATGCCTGTGGAAACGCTGGTGGCGTGTATCGAATTCCGGTACGTCACCGACTTGATTACGCCGGAGGAAGCAGCGTATATGCTGCGGGCGCTCAAGCCTTCCCGTGCCTCCCGGCTCTACCACTTGCGCAAGAACGGCTATCCCGCCTACACGACCAGCGCCGGCTGGCTGGGCTACTCCGACGAAAAGCTCCGCAATCTATGCCGCGAGGGCGTTGCGAACGGATGGACCCGCTTCAAACAAAAAGTAGGTGTGAATGTCGAGGACGACCGGCGGCGGGCGCGCATCATCCGGGAAGAGATCGGAGAAAACGGCATCCTGATGATGGATGCGAACCAGTACTGGGACGTAGACGAGGCGATTCGCCATATGAACCGCTTGCGGGAGTTCGATCCGTACTGGATCGAGGAGCCGACCAGCCCGGACGACGTGCTGGGGCATGCCGCCATCGCCAAAGCGCTCCGGCCCATTCGCGTGGCGACCGGCGAGCATGCGCAGAACCGCGTCCTGTTCAAGCAATTCCTGCAGGCGGACGCTATCGGCGTGTGCCAGATCGATGCCTGTCGCCTGGGCGGCGTAAACGAGGTACTGGCGGTGCTGCTCATGGCTGCAAAATGCGGTGTGCCGGTGTGTCCCCATGCCGGGGGAGTCGGCCTGTGCGAGTACGTACAGCACCTGTCCATCTTCGATTACGTGGCCGTGAGCGGCGGGCTGGAGCACCGCGTGCTGGAGTATGTGGATCACCTGCACGAGCACTTTGTCCATCCCGTAACGATCAAAAACGGGAACTACGTCGTGCCGGAAACGCCCGGCTACAGCATCACGATGCACCCGGCCTCACTCGACCGGTACGAGTATCCCGTGGGGGCGGCCTGGAAGGGACAGCTACCCGCCACGTCATGACCAGCGGCGGACCCGGAGATAGCTTGCGGATACACTCTCAACCGGCAATCCCCGGTCGGGGCGAAACCGGTTTCTTTCGGGTCTGTTATTTTTGCCTTGCCGGGGCGCCTGTGTACAGCAAACAAAGGTGAACCGGCACGTCAGAGGCGGTATGCTTCCCCTGTGAAGACCGGGAGGAGATCGGAACGAAACAAGGGAAAAACGGGTGATTATTAGATATGGCGTGTTGTAGCTGGTATCCAACGGGGCATCCAAAAAACCGCTCCACCGCGCGCCTCGCAATGAGGGCGCCGCATACCCGCTGCCGTATTGCCGATACCGGGGCCATAGCTCAGTTGGTAGAGCGCTACAATGGCATTGTAGAGGTCAGGGGTTCGATTCCCCTTGGCTCCACCAGTCCGCCGGGACAAACAGGCGGGGTAAGCGGGCATACCGTATCCGCGACCTTGCAGAACGGCGCATCTCAGTTTCCCGGTCGCTCGTCATCAACACCCAGGTCTTCCTCCGTTTCGAGGAAGCGGGAAGCAAAATCCGGCGAAGGCGCCGGGCACGCAGCGCTTCCGCCGAACCAGCGACGGCGGTTACGGGCAAAAAAACGGTAGACGGGATCCCGCAGTGATCGCGGGACAGCTAACGCAACGGCAAGGACCGGCCAGGGAAAGCGCAAATACCGGGCGATACGGAGGGCAGCGGAGGAAGCTGTGTAGATGCCGTCTTCGTCCACAAACACCATGCTGTCGGGGAGCGCTTCAAAATCGATTCCGGGGTCGGCGAAAGCGATAATACGGCGGGCCGCGGGAGACTGAAGACGCGCGAAGTGGAGCCGCCCGTACTTGTCCCGCTCTGCGGTCCGGCGAACGGTCGTGTTGCAGAAGTTGCAATCGCCGTCAAACAGGATGACGGGGCGGGGATCGTCCATCGAATCGGCCTCAAATGGCGATCGACTCTGAGATATCCAATGGTTTACTGCAATGTACTCTCCAGGGTTGTTGTCCGTTCTTTGTCCCCGGCGGCCCCTATGTCTCTTCTCGGCGCATCCCACTCAACGGACGCAGGCTCGGGTATTCGACTCGATCCCCAGGGCGCAAATCGTAAAAACACCACCTCTTCCTCAGGCATACGATCCAGCGGCACGCGTACGCGGCTGCGCGTGTACACCAGCGTCTCGCGACGACCCAGCTCGCGGCCCTGCCCGTCGTACGCCACCACCTCGCCCGCAAAAGGACGATCCTGCGTCTCCAGCAAAAACGTCGCCGACACAGAGCCCACATACGATATCGACAACAGTGTGGCGCGTAGCTGAGACACCCCTTCGCCAGGTACATAGACCCCCGGTACGCGCATCGTCACGCGAGCCGTCCTCTCTCCCGTAACCTCCTCAGGCATACGGTCCGAACGCACGTACTGACGAGGAGATGACACCACATCGAAAAACGCAGCGTAGCCCTGCTCCGACATCGACGCCAGCACTTCCTCCTGCACCCCGTAACGGACAAGGCCCTTCTCTCCAGGCATCAGAACCAGAACGCCCGGATGGACGTCCACCACCTGGGACAAATCGCCCAGGCGTGAGTCCGATGCATCCTCAACTACCACCTCCCGGCCGTCCTCGGTCGCCTCCGTATACCCGAAACGGGCCGACACCGATACCTCCAATGGCACCAGCGACGGGTTCGACAACTCGAACGCGCCGTGAGGCTTCCCTTCCGTCAAAAACGCAACGTCGGGGTAGATGCTCAGGTTCTGCTCCTCCGTCAAGCCCGCAGCAAGCTCCCGCGACGTGCTGAAGCGAACCCCTCCGGGACCTATCGTGATCACACGCTGCGAAGGAACGACCGTCACTTCCACCTCCACCGAGTGCGTCTCTTCGCTCTCGCCCGAACGAAGAACGATGTCCATACTCCCCGCATACCGCCCCGAAGGCGCGCCCGCAAGGTCCAGCTCGCCTCCGAAGCGAAGAAGGCGGCAGGCGCCCTCCGTAAGCGTCGCCTCCGTATACAGCCCGCCTATCGCCTGAGAAGAAAGCTGCTCGCACGACTCCGCATACGACCAGGAAGGAGAAAGAACGAGCGAAGACGGCTCGGCAGCGCCCTCGCGCCTTAGCACGACCGGAGAAGCCAGCTCGATGGACAACGACATCTCCCCGTTCTCGTCAAGCGCTTCGCCGCCGCCCGGCGAAAGCGCCATGCGCCCCGCATGGTACGGACCCGATACGCGCGTCGATATGCCATCGGTCAGCGGATCGAGCGACACCTCGGTCTGTGACGACTGCACCCCGAAACGCAAGGACGAGGCGCTTACCGTTACGCCAAGGGCCGTCGGATCCGAAGGCGCCCGTGAGGAAGACCCCGCTACGGGAGGCTCTTCTGCGGGAGGCGAAACAGGATCCGGGGCAGGCGTCCGTATCCTGTCGAGCACCGTTACGGTTACCTCTGCCGCAGCGTCTTCCGAATTCGCCGCCGATACCGTCAGCGTGTATTCGTAGGTCTCGTCCTCGTCTACCTCATCCGGTACAAGGAACGTCGGGGAGGAAACGTCCACAGCGCTGAGCAGCGACGTATCCGGCGTATCGCCCCGAGCCGTCCAGGCGTACGTATACTGCGGGTTGTCGCCCGGAGCCGCCGATGCCTCACAGTCGAACGCGATGTCTGCCGATCCCTCGTATACCGAACCCGGATCCGCGCACGCCACCGCAAGCGCGCCCCGGTTCAAAACCGTCACCGTCACCTCTGCCGTCGCGTCTTCCGCATTCTCCGCCGAGACGGTCAGCAGGTACTCATAGGTCTCGTCCTCGTCCACCTCTTCCGGCACGTCGAATGTCGGGGTAGGGCCGTCCGCACCGCTGACGAGAAGCGCCGTATCCGACGTATCGCCCCGAGCCGCCCAGGCGTACGTATACTGCGGGTTGTCGCCCGGAGCCCCCGATGCCTCACAGTCGAACGCGATGTCTGCCGATCCCTCGTATACCGAACCCGGATCCGCGCACACGAGCGCAAGCGCCTCCTTATTCAGCACCGTCACCGAAACCTCGGCCGCAGCGTCCACCGCATTCTCCGCCGAGACGGTCAGCAGGTACTCGTACGTTTCGTCCTCGTCCACCTCCTCCGGCACGTCGAATGTCGGGGCGGGACCGTCCGCACCGGCAATAAGCAGGTCCGTGTTCGCCGTACTGTTCCTGGCCGTCCACTCATATTCGTAGGCGGAACCCGCAGGAGCGCCCGATGCAGCACAGTCGAACGCGATGTCTGCCGATCCCTCGTATACCGAACCCGGATCCGCGCACACGAGCGCAAGCGCCTCCTTGTTCAGCACCGTCACCGAAACCTCGGCCGCAGCGTCCACCGCGTTCTCCGCCGAGACGGTCAGCAGGTACTCATAGGTCTCGTCCTCGTCCACCTCTTCCGGTACGTCGAATGTCGGGGTGGGGCCGTCCGCACCGCTGACAAGAAGCGCCGTATCCGGCGTATCGCCCTGCGCCGCCCAGGCGTACGTATACTGCGGGTTGTCGCCTGGAGCCCCGGATGCCGAGCAGTCGAACGCGATGTCTTCCGATCCCTCGTATACCGAACCGGGATCCGCGCACACGAGCGCAAGCGCCACAGGAGGGGGGGTCGTGTCAATCACCCTCACCTCAACGGTCGCCTCGTCCGGATGGTGGCCCCGCGCGGTAACCCTTACCGCATACACATAGGTCGTATCTCTGTCTACATCCCCGGGAACATTGAACCTGGGCGTGCCCGTGTCGTGACCCGTCAGTTTGTCGGTCGGAGACCACTGCCACGTATACGTATGCTCGAACCACGCACCGGACGCCTTGCAATCCAGATAGAAATCCGGATCGCCCTCGTTTACCTCATAAAAGCTGTGCGAACAAGTAACGCTTAGCTCAGGCCTGTTCCGCACAACAACCGACACTCCTATCATCGTCAGAGTGAGAGGATCGGCATTCTCGGCCGACACCCTTAGCCGGTATGTGTAGTACATCGTGCGATCAGGGGTTGGACTCGCCATCGGTGCGGTAAATACCGCAGTCGCCATGTCGGTGCGATCCAGCGCAGCGAGAGCAGCCTCCTCCGATACATAGGCCGTGCGAACGGGAATCCAATTGAACGCGTAATCCGAGCCTGCCGGAGCGCCCCGGAAGCCACCCGGGCAGGGATCGAACCGGCGGATTTCGCCGGGAGATACTTCACCCTCATAACCCAGGTTCGATCCGGCACACGAGATATCCGGCTTCTCCAGCACGGTTACGGTAATGTCTTCGCTGGCCTGCTCGACGCCGCCGACCGTCATTGTAACCGTGTATTCGTAGTCCTTATCCGCTCCGTCCGGCTCATAGATATCGTCCGGTACGAAAAACGTCGGCTTCAGGATAGTCGTGCCGCTCAACTGACTCGTACCCGACGTACTGCCGCGAGCCGCCCACATGTACGTAGCGCCCGTCGGCTCGTTCGTCACTGAACAGTCCAGCATAAAATCTTCCGAATCCTCGTATACCTCCGGTGACGTGTCCGTGCAGACCACGCTCAACGCCCTCTTGTTAAGCACCCTCACCGTAATCTCGGCAGTGCCGTCTTCCGCATTGTCCTCGCTCACGGTCAGCGTATACGAGTACGTCTCGTTTTTTTCCACTGTCTCAGGTACAAGGAACGTCGGCGACACTACGTCGTCGGCGTCCAGGAGCGCCATCGCGGACGCATCGCCTGTCCACAAGTACGTGTAGTCCGGGCTATCGCCCGGAGCGCCCGACGCCGCGCAGTCGAACTCGAAATCATCCGTACCTTCGTATACCGGAGCAGGCGGTGCGCAAACGACATCGATCTCGTCGGATGTATTGATCACGGTTATCTTGTAATCGCTAACGTTAGGATCCGCATTCTCGGCCGACACGGTGAGCTTGTATTTGTAAATCTCATCTTTAGTAACCGCAGCGGGAACCAGAAAGAAAGGTCTGTAATCGTTCGCAGGATCCAAAAGCGAGAGCGCCGCCTCCGGCGTACTGCCCCGAACCGTCCATGTATACGTATACGAGGAACCCGCAGGAGCACCTTCCCAGTCTCTATGGCAACCGCCTATTCTACGAGGTCCATACCCTTCGGGAAACCCGTATTCACTGAACGTGTGATTCAGAGATGTCCCCCTGCAATTGATATCCGGTTTCTCCAGCACGGTTACGGTAACGTCTTCGCCGGCCTGCTCGACGCCGCCGACCGTCATTGTCACCGTGTATTCGTAGTCCTTATTCGCTTCGCGCGGCTCGTCAATATCGCCCGGCACGGAAAACGTCGGCGTGAGGCTGTCCGTATTCGTCAACCGATCGGCGATGTCCGTACCCGTCCAACTGTACATAGCGCCCGACGGCTCGTTCGTCACCGAACAGTCCAACGTAAAATCGGCCGCACCCTCGTAGACCTCGCTATCTGCGCAGGTGAGCGAAGGCGCCGCCGCACCCGTTGAGGCAACTTCCCGATCCGCGACTCTGACTCTGACCGTGACCCTGCGCCTTGCCGTGCGGGGGAGACCCGAAGAAGACGACGTCATGCTCGCTATGTAATGGTACTCCTCGCCCGCGCTGCCGGCAGGAGCCGTAAACAGCGCAGACGACAGGTCCGTCGCATCCAGAAGCGACGTGCTCGCACCCCAAAGACCCTCCCACTCCCACAATATCGACGCCCCGTCCTCGTCGTAGTCCATACGATGCGACAACGGATCCGCCCCCTCGCAATCGAGCTGAGTCGTCTCGCCCTCCTCAACCGCTACCTCCAGGGGACAATACACGCTCGGACGACTGCCCGATACGTACACCTCCACTTCCCGCCACGACGAAAGACCCGTAGCACGAGACGTCGCCGTCAAGCGGTACCGGTAAAGAAACGTCGTCTCCCCCGAACGGAACGACTCCAGCGTCTCGTACGCCGGAATCTCCGGAGCCACTACCAACGGGTTCGGCGCATCCTCGGGTATCAAACGAGGATTGTCCAGGTAGTCCCGCGTCGTACTTCCTGCAGGCTCCCACGAATATTCGAGATACTCCTCTCCCGAAGCGTCCCATGCATGACACTCGACCTGTCCCGTCTCGAGCTCCTCCAGAAAAACAGCCGCGGGACACTCCAGACGAGGAGGCGTCCGCCAGGCGGGACCGGAAGGCTCGCCCGGGCGCGCTTCTGCTTCCGGACCGAATCCGAAAGGATCCGGCGTCTTCTCCCGCGGCGCGCAGCTTTCCCCGAACTCGTCGGGAACCGTAAAAGGATCGCACTCCCGCACAACGGGCGCCTTCGCCGATTCCTCCGCAACGCCGCCCTTTACCGGAAAACCCTCTTCCCGGATAACCTGACCCTGCGCCGAAGAAACGCAGAGCAGCCCCGCAACGGCAAGCACGCACGCCAGGCGCCGAAACGCGATGGCGTTGCAGAAACTGCGATCGCCGTCAAACAGGATAACGGGGCGGGGATCGTTCATCGGATCGGCCTTACATGGCGATCGACTCTGAGATATCCAACGGTTCATTGCAATGCGCTCTTCGGGATTGTTCTCCGTTCTTTGTCCCCGGCGGCCCCTATGTCTCTTCTCGGCGCATCCCACTCAACGGACGCAGGCTCGGGTACTCGACTCGATCCCCAGGGCGCAAATCGTAAAAACACCACCTCTTCCTCAGGCATACGATCCAGCGGCACGCGCACCCGGCTGCGCGTGTACACCAGCGTCTCCCGGCGGCCCAGCTCGCGGCCCTGCCCGTCGTACGCCACCACCTCGCCCGCAAAAGGACGATCCTGCGTCTCCAGCAAAAACGTCGCCGACATGGAAACCCCATACGACAACGACAACAGCGTGGCCCGTAGCTGAGACGCGCCTTCGCCGGGTACGTACACCCCCGGAACGCGCATCGTCACGCGAGCCGTCCTCTCTCCCGTAACCTCCTCCGGCATACGGTCCGAACGCACGTACTGACGAGGAGATGACACCACATCGAAAAACGCCGCATAGCCCTTCTCCGCCATAGCCGCAAGCGCTCCCTCCTGCACCCCGTAACGGACAAGGCCCTTCTCACCAGGCTGCAATACCACAACCGCCGGATGTATGTCCACCACCTGGGACAAATCGCCCAGGCGTGAGTCCGAAGCATCCTCTACCACCACCTCCCGGCCGTCCTCGGTCGCCTCCGTATACCCGAATCGAGCAGACACCGACACCTCCAGCGGAATGAGCGACGGATTCGACAACTCGAACGCGCCGTGAGGCTTCCCTTCCGTCAAAAACGCAACATCGGGATAGATGCTCAGGTTCTGCTCCTCCGTCAAGCCCGCAGCAAGCTCACGTGATGTGCCGAAGCGAACCCCTCCGGGGCCTATCGTGATCACGCGCTGCGCGGGAACGACCGTCACTTCGACCTCCACCGAGTGCGTCTCTTCGCTCTCGCCCGAGCGAAGAACCACGTCCATAGCGCCCGCATACCGCCCCGAAGGCGCGCCCGTAAGGTCCAGTTCGCCTCCGAAGCGAAGAAGGCGGCAGGCGCCCTCCGTAAGCGTCGCCTCCGTATACAGCCCGCCTATCGCCTGAGAAGAAAGCTGCTCGCACGACTCCGCATACGACCAGGAAGGAGAAAGAACGAGCGAAGACGGCCCGGCAGCGTCCTCGCGCTTCAGAAGAACCGGAGCGACAACCTCTATGGAAAGATCCATCTCCCCGTTCTCGTCGAACGATGCGCCGCCGCCCGGCGAAAGCGTCATGCGCCCCGCATGGTACGGACCCGATACGCGCGTCGATATGCCATCGGTCAGCGGATCGAGCGACGCCCGTGTCTGTGACGACTGCACCCCGAAACGCAAGGACGATGCGCTTACCGTTACGCCAAGAGCCGACGGCTCGGAAGGCTCCCGTGCCGATGAAGACGCCAGAGGAGGAGAATCCACGGGAGGCGAAACAGGATCCGGGGCAGGCGTCCGTATCCTGTCGAGCACCGTTACGGTTACCTCTGCCGCAGCGTCTTCCGCATTGTCGGCGCTTACCGTCAGCGTGTACTCGTAGGTCTCGTCTTCTTCCACCTCTTCCGGCACATAGAACGTCGGCGAGGAAACGTCCGCAGCGCTAAGCAGCGCCGTATTTGTCGTAGAGCCTCGGGCCGTCCAGGCGTATTCGTAGGCAGAGCCCGCAGGAGCCCCCGAAGCCGAGCAATCCAGAGCGAAGTCCTCCGAGCCCTCATAGACCGAAGGCGGATCCACACATACCACGCTCAAGGCGCCCCGGTTCAGCACCGTCACGGTCACCTCTGCCGAACCGGACTCCGCATTCTCCGCCGAGACGGTCAAAAGGTACTCGTAGGTTTCGTCCTCCTCCACTTCCTCCGGCACGTAGAACATCGGGGAGGAAACGTCCGCAGCGCTGAGCAGCGCCGTATCCGGCGTATCGCCCCGAGCCGTCCACGCGTACGTATACTGCGGGTCGTCGCCCGGAGCCCCGGACGCCGAGCAGTCGAACGCGATGTCTGCCGAACCCTCGTACACCAGGGGAGGCGATGCGCAAACGAGCGCAATGGATCCGAGGTTAAGCACCTTCACCGTTACCTCTGCCGTTGCGGGATCCGCATTCTCCGCCGAAACCGTAAGCAGGTATTCGTAGGTCTCGTCCTCGTCTACCTCCTCCGGTACGTAGAACATCGGGGAGGAAACGTCCACAGCGCTGAGCAGCGACGTATCCGGCGTATCGCCCTGCGCCGTCCATTCGTACACGTAGTCGGAACCCGAAGGCGCACCCGAAGCCGAGCAGTCCAGATCGAAATCCGCCGCGCCTTCGTATACCAAAGGAGGGGGCGCACACGCAACAGCCAGCGTGCCGCGGTTAAGCACCTTCACCGTTACCTCTGCCGTCGCATCCACCGCATTATCCGCCGAGACCGTAAGCAGGTACTCGTACGTCGTCGTCGCATCCAATGCATCCGGCACCGAAAACGTCGGGGTGGGACCGTCCGCGCCGCTGATGAGCCGATCCGTGTTCGCTATTGCGCCCCGATCCGTCCAGACGTACGTATACCCGGAACCCCCAGGAGCGCCCGAAGCCGCGCAGTCCAGGGCGAAGTCCTCCGATCCCTCATACACCGGAGAAGGCGTCGCGCACGCAACATCCAATGTCTTCTTGTTCAGCACCGTCACAGTCACTCTGGCCGAAGAAGACTCCGCATTCGCCGCCGATGCCGTCAACAGGTACTCGTAGGTCGTCGTCTCGTCCAACGCATCCGGCACGTAGAACGTCGGAGAAGATATGTCCACGGCGCTCAATCGGGACGTGTTCGGCGTCGCGCCTATGGCTGCCCACTCGTACGCATAATCGACGTCCCCCGTATCCCCTGAGACCGAGCAGTCCAACGCGAAGTCTTCCGAACCCTCGTACACCAGGGGAGGCGATGCGCAAACGAGCGCAATGGATCCGAGGTTAAGCACCTTCACCGTTACCTCTGCCGTCGCATCCACCGCATTATCCGCCGAGACCGTAAGCAGGTACTCGTACGTCGTCGTCGCATCCAATGCATCCGGCACCGAAAACGTCGGGGCGGGACCGTCCGCGCCGCTGATGAGCCGATCCGTGTTCGCTGTTGCGCCCCGATCCGTCCAGACGTACGTGTACTCGGAACCCGCCGGAGCCCCGGACGCCGAGCAGTCGAACGCGAAGTCTTCCGAGCCTTCGTATACCGAACCGGGGTCCGCACACGCAAGCGCAAGAGCGCCCTTGTTCAGCACCTTCACCCTAACGAGCGCCACCGCAGACTCCGCATTCTCAGCGCTCACCCTCAACCTGTACTCGTAGGTTGTCGTTTGCGGCACGTCGTCCGGCACATGGAACGTCGGCGACGCTATGTCCGTCGCGCTCAAGAGACCCGTGTCCGGCTTGCCGCCCTGAGCTATCCACGAGTACACGTAGGCGGAACCCCCGGGAGCGCCCGAAGCCTCGCAGTCGAACGCAACGTCCTCCGATCCCTCGTACACCGAACCGGGATCCGCGCACACGAGCGCAAGAGCGCCCTTGTTCAGCACCTTCACCCTAACGAGCGCCACCGCAGACTCCGCATTCTCAGCGCTCACCCTCAACCTGTACTCGTAGGTTGTCGTTTGCGGCACGTCGTCCGGCACATGGAACGTCGGCGACGCTATGTCCGTCGCGCTCAAGAGACCCGTGTCCGGCTTGCCGCCCTGAGCTATCCACGAGTACACGTAGGCGGAACCCCCGGGAGCGCCCGAAGCCGCGCAGTCGAATGCGAAGTCCTCCGAGCCCTCGTAGACCGAACCGGGGTCCGCACACGCAAGCGCAAGAGCACCCTTGTTCAGCACCTTCACGGTAACGTCGGCGCTGGCGGGATCCGCATTCTCCGCCGAGACGGTCAGCGTGTATTCGTACGTTGTCGTCGCATCTACCTCCTCCGGCACGGCAAACACCGGGGAAGCAATGTCCGCCCTGCTAAGCATATCCGTATTTGTCGTAGAGCCTCTGGCCGTCCAGGCGTATCCGTAGGTAGAACCCCCGGGCGCGCCCGAAGCCGCGCAGTCCAACGCGAAGTCCTCAGATCCCTCGTAGACCGAACCGGGGTCCGCACACGCAAGCGCAAGCGCACCCTTGTTCAGCACCGTCACGGTAACGTCGGCGCTGGCGGGATCCGCATTCTCCGCCGAGACGGTCAGCGTGTATTCGTACGTTGTCGTCGCATCTACCTCCTCCGGCACGGCAAACACCGGGGAAGCAATGTCCGCCCTGCTAAGCATATCCGTATTTGTCGTAGAGCCTCTGGCCGTCCAGGCGTATCCGTAGGTAGAACCCCCAGGCGCGCCCGAAGCCGTGCAGTCCAACGCGAAGTCCTCCGAACCTTCGTACACCAAGGGGGGCGATGCGCAAACGAGCGCAATGGAGCCAAGGTTAAGCACCGTCACGGTCACCTCCGCCGAAGCGGACTCCGCATTCTCCGCGCTCGCCGTAAGCAGGTACTCGTACGTCGTCGTCTCGTCCAACGCATCCGGCACGTAGAACGTCGGAGAAGGTATGTCCGCGGCGCTCAATCGGGACGTGTTCGGCGTCGCGCCTATGGCTGCCCACTCGTACACATAATCGACGTCCCCCGTATCCCCTGAGACCGAGCAGTCCAAAGCGAAGTCTTCCGAACCCTCGTACACCAAGGGAGGCGATGCGCAAACGAGCGCAATGGATCCAAGGTTAAGCACCTTCACCGTCACTTCCGCCGTCGCGGACTCCGCATTCTCCGCCGAAACCGTCAACAGGTACTCGTACGTTTCGTCCTCGTCCACTTCCTCCGGCACGTCGAATGTCGGGGCGGGGTCATCCACGCCGCTGATTAGAAGGTCCGTGTTTGCCGTACTTCCCCGGGCTGTCCAGACGTATTCGTAGTCGGAACCCGAAGGGGCACCCGAAGCCGCGCAGTCCAAAGCGAAGTCCTCCGATCCTTCGTACACTGGAGAAGGCGTTGCGCACGCAAGATCCAACGCCTTCTTGTTCAGCACCGTCACCGTAACATCCTCTGTCGCGGACTCCGCATTATCGGCGCTTACCGTCAGCGTATATTCGTATGTTTCGTCGCTGTCCACCTCGTCCGGCACGTGGAAGGTCGGCTTCTCAACGGTCGTACTGCTCAACTGGCCCGGGACCACGGTACTGCCCCGTGCCGTCCATTCGTACACATAGTCGGAACCCGAAGGCGCACCCGAAGCAGAGCAGTTCAGGTCGAAGTCCGCCGAGCCTTCGTACACCGGAGCGGGAGAAGTACATACCAGGGTGAGGGTCGCCTTTTTCAGCACCTTCACCGTAACATCCTCTGTCGCGGACTCCGCATTATCGGCGCTTACCGTCAGCGTATATTCGTATGTTTCGTCGCCGTCCACCTCGTCCGGCACGTGGAAGGTCGGCTTCTCAACGGTCGTACTGCTCAACCTGCTCGTGTCGCCGCCGCCCCGGGCTGTCCATGCGTACACATAGTCGGAATCCGAAGGCTTACCTGTCGCCTCGCAGTCCAGCAAAATATCGCCCTCCCCCTCATAGGCGCCGTAGGGGTCGCCGGGGCACGTAACCGTTATCGAAGGCTTGTTCTTCACCGTCACCGTAACGTTGGCGAAGCCGTCCTCCGCATTGTCCGCCGAGACGGTCAGCGTGTATTCGTACGTCTCGTCGCTGTTTACACTGCCCGGCGCCTCGAACGTCGGCTGCTCAATAGTCGTACTGCTCAACCTGCTCGTGTCGCCGCCCCGGGCTGTCCATGCGTACACATATTCGGAATCCGAAGGCTTACCTGTCGCCTTGCAGTCCAGCAAAATATCGCCCTCCCCCTCATAGGCGCCGTAGGAGTCGCCGGGGCACGTAACCGTTATCGAAGGCTTGTTCTTCACCGTCACCACAACGACCGCCGAAGCAGGGATGCTATTACCATCCGTAGACGTAACCGTCAGCCTATAAGAATACACTTCATCCTCTGAAACATCAGACGGCACAAAGAACGTCGGATTAGGACTTCGGGGCCCAAGTAAGTTCGCCAGATTTTCTGTATTGACTATCGGATTCCATCTATACGAATATTCTGCGCCATCAGGAGCACCTGAAGCTGAGCAACTGAATTCGAAATTTTCCGATCCCTCGTAGAACTCGTAATAATATTCCGTGCATGTAATAGCAAGTACCCCATCGAACGAATCACGATCCAACACTGATACTGAAACGAGGTAGGAAATGCGAGTGGCCGGTCGTGTTCGTGTTATTTCCAGGGTGTATTCATAAATTTCATGATTATCAATACTATCGGGGACATCAAAAACGGGATTGGGTATGTCCGTAGCACTTAATCTATCCGTATTTGATGTGGCTTCGCGAGCTGTCCACTCCCAATTAAACTGATCGTATGGTATGGGATCTCCGTTAAATTTAACAAAACAATTACCTATGGTTCCGTTATTATCTCCCTCAAAAAAAGATGCTTGCGGAAAACATTTATATTCATAAAGCAAATAAGGATTAATTACACCAACAAGTATATCTAATTTTTCACTTTTCGAATCCTTGCTAACAGAAACAGTATAATAAAAGTCTAAACGATTGTCTATGTCTATATCATAACCAGGGACATCAAAAACGGGATTGGGTATGTCCGTAGCACTTAATCTATCCGTATTTGATGTGGCTTCGCGAGCTGTCCACTCCCATATAGCACCTTCTGGCACACCGAGTGCCTGGCAATTTAATTCGATATCATCCGAACCTTGATAAATCCTAAATATTGACGAAGAACCACATACAAGATTAAATTCGGTTTGATTTATATTTCTGACAACAATTCGATATTGAGCCGTGAATTCATCGGCATTATCAGCTGATATAGTATAAAGATATTCATAGATTACATTTTCCTCAACATCGTCAGGAACCTTAAAAACGGGAGTGCTAGTATCTATTTCTTCCAAGAGTGAAAGATCATCAAGTGGTGTCTCACCTCGAACTGTCCAGTTATATTTATATTCGGATCCCTCAGGAGCTCCAGTCGGATCATTAAGACAGCCAACAAGTTCAAAATCCGAATCCCCTTCATCAACAGTGTATGTTCCGAAACTTAGACAACTTTTTATATCCGGCTTCTCCAGCACCGTGACGGTAATGTCGGCACTGGCCGTCTCGGTGCCTGCAACCGTCATCGTCACCGTATAGTCGTAGTCCTTATCGGCTCCACCCGACTCATCTATATCGTCCGGCACGTCGAAGGTGGGTTTCAGGATAGTCATGCTGCTCAAGTCGTCCGTATCCGACGTGCTGCCGCGAGCCGCCCACGCGTACGTAGCGCCGGACGGCTCGTCCGCCACCGAACAATCCAGCGTGAAATCATCCGAGGCTTCGTATATCTCGGCATCCTCGCAAGTGATCGAAGGCGCTGGCGCGCTTACGTCCTCCACCGTCACAGTGACATCGAGTGTAAAGTCATCCACGTTCTCTGTGCTCTCTGTGCTCACTGTCAACGTATACTCGTACATCTCGTCCTCGTCCACCGCATCCGGTGTGTAAAATATCGGAGATTCTATGTTCGTTGCGCTAAGCAGGTCCGTGTTCGGCGTACCGCCCCGAGCCGCCCATGCGAACGTGTAGTTGGAACCGGCAGGTGCGCCGTGCCATTCTCCCAGACAACCAGTGAATATTTCCGTATCGCTGTTACCTTCAAGTGTGCTGGATAGGAACCAATAGTTGATTACGCCATCATTGCCACAGTCGATATCCGGCTTCTCCAGAACTGTTACTTTTACATCCTCGGTGACATCAGTGATGCCCGAAGCAGACAGCGTCACCGTGTATTCGTAGTCCTTATCTGCATCATCCGACTCATTAATGTCAGTCGGCACAGAAAACATCGGTTTCAGGATAGTCGTGCTGCTCAAATCGTCCGTATCTGCCGTACTGCCCCGCACCGTCCACGCGTACGTAGCGCCCGTCGGCTCATCTGTCACCGAACAGTCCAACGTAAAATCAGCCGTGGCTTCGTATATCTCGGCATCATTGCAAGTGACGACCGGTGCACTTCCTTTGAACATCAGCGCCGAATCATCCGCGGCGGCCTGCGCCCCTTCTGCTCCACCCGTAACCGTCACAGTCACTCTTCTGCGCGCCGTGCGGGGCATGCCCGAGGCCGACGACGTCATGCTCGCTATGTAATGGTACTCCTCGCCCGCGCTGCCCGCAGGAGCCGTAAACAGCGCAGACGACATATCCGTCGCATCCAGAAGCGACATGCTCGCGCCCCAAAGACCCTCCCACTCCCATTCGATCGACGCTCCGTCCTCGTCGTAGTCCATACGATGCGACAACGGATCGACCCCCTCGCAATCGAGCGAAACAGCCGAACCCTCCTCAACCGCTACCTCCAGCGGACAATACACGCTCGGACGGCTGCTCGATACGTACACCTCCACCTCCGAGGACGACGAAAGACCCGTCGCGCGGGACGTCGCCGTCAAACGGTACCGGTAAAGAAACGTCGTCTCACCCGAACGGAACGACTCCAGCGTCTCGTACGCCGGAGCCTCCGGAGCCACTACCGAAGGATTCGGACTGTCCTCGGGAATCAAACGAGGATTCTCCAGATAGTCCCGCGTCGTATTGCCCACGGGCTCCCACGAATACTCCAGGTGTTCCTCTCCCGAAGCGTCCCACGCATGGCACTCGACCTGTCCCGTCTCGAGCTCCTCCAGAAACACCGCCACAGGACACTCCAGACGAGGAGGCGCCTGCGCAAAAGGCCCGCCATCCGAAGAACCGGGAAATTCCTTGTCCTCTGCGCCCGGCGACCCCGGAAAAGACGGCCAGGGAACGATCCCTTCTTCTCCCGGAACCCCGAAAGGATCCTGCGGCGGAGCCTTCTCCCAGGGAAGACAACCTTCCCGATCTCTCACAAAACCGGAAAACGTATCGCACTCCTCTTCGCGAGCCCCGGATGCTCTCTCAGCCCCCTGAACAAGACCCTCCACCGTGACCGCTACCGACGCCGTCGCATAAACGCCCGCCCCCGTCGCCGTCAAAAGGTATGCGTACTCCTCTCCCGCCCCCGATAAGGAAGCCGTGAATAAAGGCGCCAGGGCCTGCGCATCGCTCAGAAGACGAAGCCCGTCGCCCGAGACCGCCTCCCACGCGTAGCGGATGCCCTCCTCGGGTACCGATGTCGCAGTACACGATAACGAAACGGCCTCGCCTGCTGCAACATAAAGGCGAGGAGAGCAAGACAAGGAAAACGACTCTCCAAAAACGTCCCCACCCTTGACGGGAAAACCGCCTTCCTCGATCACCTGACCGTATGCGACGGATGCGCATGCCAACAGCGCAACGGCAACGGATAGCATGCGCGCCATGCAATCAGGCAGGGCGCCGCAGCGACCGACAAAACCCGGGCTCAAATCGCCCTTTATTATATATATATACAAATGAGGTTCTTGCAGCCTATACTCTCTCTCGCCGGTTCGATGACCGGGGGGCCGGGCTTAGGCCAAGGGTTGATGCCGGTAGCTACCCTTTGAGGTCTCCGGTGCATCTTCCATCCGTTCGGTTTTTCTTGCTTCGGGCGTGTCGGATATGCAGGCTGCACCCATCTTGTGAATTAAGGCTTCATAGCAATAGCAAATTATCAACGTATCAATATATTTTCAAGGCACTTATGTGACCTAACTGTGATATTATAGGCTATATGCGTGATTCTATTGTGAACTTCCGGGCAGACCGCTCATTGGATCAATATTAAGAAGAGTGTTGCGCCGCATCCGGACGCCACGGTCTACCGATGGGCGCCCAGGGCGGCGCCACATCCTGCCGGATTGCCCCCAGTTGCTCGATTTCCAGGTCCACTACATAACCCACCCGCAGGTATTTCGGGGGCGTCATGGCCAGCCCGACTCCCTCCGGCGTACCCGTGGACAGGATATCCCCCGGGAGCAGCGTCATGAAACGGCTCACGTAGCTGACGAGCATGGGAACGGAAAAGATCATATCTCCTGTCGAACTGTGCTGCATCTCCTCGCCGTTGAGCGCAAGCCGCATGTCCAGATCGTGCACATCGGCGATCTCGTCCGGGGTGACGAGCGCAGGGCCCAGCGGAGAAAACGTGTCGCAACTCTTGCCCTTCACCCACTGCCCGCCCCGCTCGATCTGATATTCCCGCTCGGAAACGTCGTTCATGACCGAATACCCCGCTACATACTCCAGCGCCTCGCTTTCCGCTACATACTTCGCCCGACGCCCGATAATCACGGCCAGTTCGACTTCCCAGTCGGTTTTTCTCGACCCGCGCGGCAGTACGATGGGGTCGAACGGCCCGCTGAGCGACGTACTCGCCTTCATGAACAACACGGGTTCCTCCGGCACGGCCATCTTCGACTCCTTCGCATGGTTGTAGTAATTCAGTCCGATGCAGACGATCTTGCTCGGACGGGCCACCGGCGGCGCGAGACGCTCGTTCTCATCGACCCGAGGGGCATCGGCGGCCTTGCCCTCCTCCAGCCATGCGCGCAGCCGGGCAATACCATCCCCGGCAAAAAATGCTTCGTCGTAGTCGTTGGCTACGGCGGAAGCGTCCACGCGCGTCCCGTCCGGGAGCAAGAGGCCCGGCTTTTCGGCGCCGGGCGAACCGAATCGAATGAGTCGCATCGGATAACTGATGATTGTCGATGATCGCAGATCAGGGGCGAAGCAGGATCGTCCCCCCGTCCATGGGAAAAAGCGCCCCGGTAATGAATGCCGCCGCATCCGAACACAGATACAGAACCAGCCCCGCCACTTCTTCCGGCGTCCCCATCCTGCCGATGGGCTGTGCTGCGGCCAGCCGGTCATACATTTCCCGCTCCCTGCCCGGATAGTTTTCTGCAAGGTACCCGTCCACGAACGGGGTGTGAATGCGGGCGGGCGCAATGGCGTTGCACCGTATACCCTCCTGCAGATAGTCGCAGGCTACGGAAAGGGTCATGGTCAGCACGGCGCCCTTACTCATTGAATAGGCAAAGCGATCCGGGATGCCGATGGCCGACACGGTCGAAGCCATGTTCACGATAGCGCCGCCCCGCCCGCACATGCCCTGCACAGCGGCCTGGAGGCAATGGTACACGCCCTTTACGTTGACCCGGTAGACCCGGTCGAAATCTTCTTCGGCGGTCGTCGCCACCGTGCCGACATGGGACACGCCTGCATTGTTGAACAGAACATCTACGGGAGCCAACTCCCCGGCGATAGTCCGGAAGGTTTCATGCACCGCCTCCCCATCGGACACATCGCAGGCATAGAAGGCCGCAGGCGAACCCATATCGGCAGCCAGCGCCTTGCCCGCTTCCTCGTTCACATCCAGCAGGGCAACAAAGGCGCCTTCCCGCGCAAACAGCTCCGCCGTAGCTTTCCCGATGCCTGAAGCCGCGCCGGTCACCACCGCCGTACGACCCGCAAGCCGCCCGCCGGGGCGATTCGCCTCTCGCATGTCAGGAGCAGGCTGGTTCATATCCCGATTTATTCCTCGATGCGGGCGTCGAGCTGGACCGGATAGGGGTCCAGCCCCGCCCGATGTTCCGCCACGCGCGCCGCAATTTCTTCCAGCACCTCCGGGTGCTCTGCGGACACGTCGAACCGCTCGGATGGGTCGTGCTCAAGATGATTCAGGACTGGCGTATCGTGCGGCACAGGGTCGTCGCCGATGTAGGCCCGCTGCGTAATAAAGTGCGCTTTCCACGGCCCCACCCGCGCGGCAAAAAGGCGCGTACCCCGGTAGTACAGGATCATATCGTGGGCCTCCTCGGCACTTCCCCGGAGGATATTCCCAAGGTCCATCCCGTCGATCGTGCGGTCGTCCGGAACCGGCACGCCCGCCATACCCAGCACCGTGGGAAACACATCCATCGCCGTAACGAGCGCCGAATTGACCGCCCCCGCCGGTACGGCGCCTGGCCACCATGCAAGCGCAGGCGACCGCATGCCTCCCTCGTAGGTGGTGCCCTTGCCGTCCCGCAAAAGCCCCGCCGAACCGCCGTGCGTCCGGAAAATCAGCCAGGGACCGTTGTCGCTCGTGAAGAAAACAAGCGTGTTTTCCGCAATGCCCTCTTCCTCGAGCGTCTCCATGACCTGTCCTACGCTCCAGTCGATCTCTTCGATCACGTCCCCGTAGAGGCCCGCCTTGCTATGACCGGCGAACGCTGCGCTACGAAAAAGCGGCACATGCGGCATACTGTGCGCCAGATACAGGAAGAACGGCTCGTCGGCATGATCGCGGATGAAGGCCGTCGCCTCCTCCGTATACCGCCGGGTGATCGTTTCCTGGTCAACCGGGCGCTCGATGACTTCCGTATCGCGTATCAGCGGCACGTTCCAGTATTCGGATTTGGGCTCCCGGAATATTTCCTGCCATTCGCCGCCGACTGCGCGATCCATGTCGTTGGAATAGGGAATACCGTAGTAGGAATCGAAGCCGTGGCTTGTCGGCAGAAACGGTTCGAGATGACCGAGATGCCACTTCCCCACCATGCCTGTAGCATACCCGGCGTCCCTGAGCGCTTCCGCAATCGTAATTTCGCGCGCCGGCAAGCCCAGTTTGGAATCCGGGGAAAGCACCCGGCGCTGGTCGCTGGCCATCCCGCTCCGGATCGGCAGACGACCCGTCAGCAGAGCAGCCCGGCTCGGCGTACACACCGAGGCGCCCACATAGAACTGGGTGAATTTCATCCCCTCCGCCGCCATGCGGTCAAAATTGGGCGTGCGGATCGTCGGGTGCCCGTACACACCGATATCCCCGTAGCCAAGGTCATCCGCAAAGATGAGCACCACGTTCGGAGGGCGATCCTCCTGCGCCGCCGCCGGACGCCCGGCAAATGCCGTCAGACACACGAAAAGCGCTGCGCAGATCAGGCAGCGCATGGAAAGCGAGTTGGATCGAAACGCGAAACACGCCGGGTGGCGGATTGCATCAGGCATCGGAGCAAACATGAAACCGGTGGACGTATCGTTGCAGGAAAAGTTTGAACGGAAGAATATGCTTCCGCCCCATAAAATACATGCGGGACAAACGGATTTCGCCTTATCCCTCCTTTTTGGCTTCCGCAACACTCCGGCACACAAGGGGTTGCCTCGATTCAGGTCTATTGAGAACGGTTTATCTCTCCTTTTTCGCTTCCGCAACGCTCCGGCACAGCATGCGCGCGTTTTCTGTCAGCTTGCCGAAGGCGCCTTCTGCGATCGCCAGCTTGTCCAGCAAGGAAGACCCTACGCCCACTGCGACGGCCCCGGCGCGAATCCAGTCGCCCGCATTCTCCGGGGATACTCCCCCGGTGGGCATCAATTTCAGGTGGGGCATGGGCGCAAGCACCGCCTTGAAATACGGCATCCCCACCACGCCGGAAGGAAACACCTTGATTACGTCGGCCCCGGCCTCGGTGGCTTCGAGAATTTCCGTGGGGGAAAAAGCGCCCGGCATCACAGGCACACCCCGTTCGTGGGCAGCATCTATGAGCTCCTTCTTGTACACCGGGCTCACCACATACCGCGCGCCGGCGTCGACAGCCCGGTGCACGCCCGCTGCATCCAGCACGGAACCCACTCCGATCTCTACATCGCCCATGCTGCCGGCCACCTCCGTGATCGCCTGCAAGGCGCCCGGGGTCGTCATGGTGATTTCTATGGCGGTAACCCCTCCTTCCCGGATAGCGTCCACGACGCGGAGCACATGCGCAGCGTCGGGCAAACGCACCACAGCCACCACGCCGGTGGCGAGGATGCGCTTCAGAATCGCTTCGCGGCGGTGTACGGCGGACATACGCTGAACTCGCTGAATTTTCGGATGCAAAACCGGGGCATATCGCGCAAGACATTGCGTGTTCGTATCCGGAAGTGCGCAAGACATTGCGCGTCCATATCCGGAAGTGCGCAACACATTGCACGTTCATACCCCCTAAAGCGCGCGGCGCGAAAGCGCAAGATACGGCCTTGCGCCGGGAACCGGAAGAGATATACCTGCAAGATGCACTATCACGCTTGACCCAAAAACAAATTTGTCTTACATAACTAATTATAGGAACCTTCGGCATCGCAGTAGTTTTTTTGCACAGCCGCAAACTCTATCCGGATCCATCGCGGAAACGGCTCTTCAACAACTCCGCCAAAACGTATACGAGCCATGCAGAAACACACCCGATACCTCGTTGCAGGATTTTTTGCCTTCCTGCTCGCAGCCTGCGCCGGAAAACCCGCCATGGCGCAGCAGATCATTTCCGGAACCGTGCTCGACGCGGTCACCGAGGCCCCCCTTGCCTCGGCAAACGTAAGCATCGTGGACACCGCGCTCGGAACATCCACGGATGGAGAAGGGCGGTTTTCGCTTGAGGTAGACGCCCTGCCAGTAACGCTTTCCGTGCGGTTTGTGGGATACATCCCCATGAGAATCCAGGTCGAAACCGGAGACCCTGTTACGTTGCGCCTCCAGCCCGAAGAGATTCTCCTCGAGGACCTGGTGGTGGTTGGATCCCGCCTCGACCCCCGGACCGTGATCGACTCCCCGGTCCCCGTGGACAATATCAAGGCCGCCGATCTGCTGGCCACCGGGCAGATCACGTTCGACAAGATGCTGGCCTATACGGTCCCGGCGTTCAACTCCACGCAACAGACCGTTTCGGACGCCACGGCGCACTTCGACCCCGCGGACCTGCGCGGGCTGGGGCCGAGCCGCACGCTGGTGCTCGTCAACGGGAAGCGAAAAAGCTACAGCGCCCTCGTCTACATCAACGATACGCCCGGCAAAGGCGAAGTAGGCGTGGATATGAAGAGCATTCCCGCTGCGGCCATCGAACGGGTCGAAGTGCTGCGCGACGGCGCCTCCTCCCAGTACGGCTCCGACGCTATTGCCGGCGTAATCAACGTAGTGCTCAAGGATGACGTGGGACGGACAGACGTGCATGTTTTCTCGGGCGGTACGACGCAGGGAGACGGCGAAACGATCGGATACGATGTCAATACGGGCTTTGCGCTGGGCAACAGGGGCTTCCTGAACCTGACCCATTCCTTCTCGGATCGTAAGGAAACCCAGCGCGCAGGCGTACCGTGTGGGGGCAACGCGGACATTGCCACTTGCGACGGGCTTTTTGGTGGCTTGCTGGGTCTGGTCAACACCCCCGAAGCACAGGCCTGGGTACGGGCCAATCCCGACCTCGGTATGCGCGTAGGCGCCCCCAACATGACAACCGCCGACATTTTCTACAACGGCGCGGTGCAGGTTGCGGACAACACGGAGGTCTACGGATTCGGCGGACTCACCTGGCGCAAGGGCCTGAGTTACGCGCTGCACCGGGCGCCCTACTGGATTCCGGACCCGCATAATGTCTACCATGCTCCGGGTACGACGTACCAGGGATTCCACCCGACGTTCGAAACGTGGATCCTCGACAAGACGTTTGCCCTCGGCGTCCGCGGGCAGGCGAGAGGATGGCGATTCGACCTCAGCGACACGCAAGGCAGTAACAAGGTAGACTACCTGGTGGACGAGTCACTGAATACGGATCTCGGGGCGCAAACCCCTGTGCGCTTCGACGTGGGCGGCTACGAATTCCGAAACAATGTCGTCAACCTCGATATGTCCAGGCGAATGAACCGGTTGCATGTCGCGATCGGATCTGAATTCAGGACGGAAAACTTCGTGGCCAATGCCGGCGAGGATGCTTCCTGGGCCGGTTCGGGGACCCAGTCCTTCCCTGGCCTCCAGCCGCAAAACGAGGTGGACGAAACGCGCTACAATATCGGCGTGTATGGAGATGTCGGACTGGACGTCAACGAACACCTGCTGGTCGGGGGGGCGCTTCGATTCGAGAATTACAGCGACTTCGGGAGCGACGTATCCTGGAAACTCAACGGCCGGCATCGTCTTGGAGATATGGGGTCCCTGCGGCTTTCCGCATCCACCGGCTTCCGCGCCCCATCGCTGCACCAGATTTACCTAAGCAACATCCAGACACTGTTATCCGGCGGCACCGTGTCGAACCAGGGCACGTTCAATAATGCCAGCCCGGCCATCAAGGCGCTGCAAATCCCTTCCCTGAAGCAAGAGAATGCGTTCAACGTCACCGCCGGCATCGCCTTGCAACCCGTTCCCGGCCTGTACCTTTCCGTGGATGCGTACATGGTGAACGTGGATGACCGCATCGTCTACACGTCGAGTATTGCATCAGGCGATCCGAACACGGCCGTGGGAAAAATCCAGGAGCAGTTCAGCATCACCAGCCTCAAACTGTTTACCAACGCGGTCAATACGCGGACGCAGGGACTGGACCTCGTCATGCAGTACGAGTTCGAAACGTCCGTCGGGGAATGGAGCATCCAACTCGGGGGCAACGTGAACAAAACCGAAATCGAGGGGCAAATCGCTACGCCTGCTCCTATCGCCGCAGCGAATGTGGACATCTTCGACCGGAAGGAACAATCGCGGATTCTTTCCGCCCGGCCCGGCGACAAGATCATTGCCGGGGTGCGCTACGAAGCGGGCAGGGTGCGGGCAACGCTGAATAATACGCGGTTCGGGACGGTTACCTGGCAGCATGCAAGCGATCCGGATAAGGATCAGACGTTTTCCGCCCGGATAGTTACAGACCTTGACGCGGAAATCCGGGTTCGCCCGCAGATTCGCTTCGGCATATCGATCCACAACCTGTTCGATGTCTATCCGGATGAAATCGACACCAAGGGCGACCCGCTTACCAACCTCGGCGGGCGGTTCCGTTATCCCTGGGAAGTGAACCAGTTCGGGTTCGACGGAACCATCATCATGGGCAGTGTGCGGGTCACGCTGTAACCACCTGCGTGCGGCCGGCGCTACGCCCGCAATCCCGGCGACAGGGCGACCCCGACCGTATCGATCGCTCCCTCGCGGCGGAATATGCTTTCGCTGGAGGGGCGGTCGAGCGTCAATCCGTCCAGGATGCGGGTGGAGCCGTCCCGGTCCGCGATATGTAACCCTGCCCGCTCAGCCACACGATAGACGAAGGGCGTCTGGCAACAGGTGAAGGCCAGCATCATGGCCAGTGTGGCCGTAAGCGTCAACGAACTGACAGCCCAGCCAAGCTCCAGTTTGGTCAATGTAAACTGCTGCTCAATGAAGCCTACGACGCCCGAGATGACGGAGGCGTCGAAGCCCATCAGAAAGCCCCCAAGGGCTACGATCAGGGCGGTCCGGGTTATGTAGCTGCGATCAGGCACGGCATGTCCCTTTTAAATTTTTTGCGCCCCTTAACATATCTCCCCTTCCAGCGGCATTCAAGTTTTCCGGCGATATGCCGAAAAGAAGAGGATAAGAACCCGACTTACCCAAGATATTCGAGGTTCCTTCGCAGTCGGGCAATGTCTGCGGCGGCATCCTGCTCCTTTCTGCGCTCCCGTTCGACCACCTCGGGCTGCGCTCTCGTAACGAACTGTTCGTTCTGCAACTTCCGGCGCACGCTGTCGAGGAAACGTTCCTTTTGCGTGACCTCCTTGCGCAGGCGCTCGCGTTCCACATCGAGATCAATGATCCCGGCCAGCGGAACGAACACTTCGCACGGACCGGCAACATGCGAGGCGGCGCCGGTCGGGCGCGCAAGATCGCTGCCCACGGTCAGGGTGCGCACCCGGGCCAGTTTCCGGAAATAGTCCGCGCGCGCCGCCAAGGCCGCGCCAATTGCTTCCGCATCGGGGGAAACATGCACCAGCGCCTCGATCTCCGCACCGGGCGCCACCCCATACTCGCTTCGGATGTTGCGAATGCCGGATACAATGTCCTGTATCAGGTCGAACGTAGCAGCAGCGTCGCGGTCCATCAGGGAAATGTCCTGCTCGGGCCAGGGCGCCGTCATGCAGCAGGCCCCCTCCTCCCGGGGCTGCAACTGCGCCCACAACTCCTCGGTGATGAACGGCATGAACGGGTGCAGCAGCCGGATCATCGCATCGTAGAGTTCGATGGCGAGCGCCAACGTTTCCTCATCCGGCTCCTCGCCCGGCGCCGGCTTAATCAGTTCGAGATACCAGTCGCAATAATCCTTCCGGAAAAGATCGTATATCCGGCCTAGCGCCTCGTTGAGGCGATAGCGCGCCAGCACGCCGTTCACCTCCTCGATCGCAGCGTGCAGCCGGTGCAGCATCCACCGCTCCACCAGTTCCAGTTCCTCGAAAGAGCGGGTCCGGCGGTACGTTTTCCCTGCTTCCATGAACCGCCCGAACACCTTGAACGCATTCCATATCTTGTTCGCAAAATTGCGGCCCATCTCGAATTTCGTCGGGTCCAGCCGGATGTCCTGTCCCTGGGCGCACAAGATGACCAGCGAGAAGCGGACGGCATCGGCGCCGTACCGGTCGATCATATCCAGCGGATCTATACCGTTTCCGAGGCTCTTCGACATCCAGCGCCCCTGCTTGTCCTTGATCATCCCCGTAATGAAGATGTCGCTGTAGGGCGGCTCGCCCATGAAGCGGCATCCCGCCATAATCATGCGGGCGATCCAGAAGAAAAGAATGTCGTATCCGGAGACGAGCACCTGCGTGGGGTAGAAATACGCAAGATCCTCCGTCTCCTCCGGCCATCCCAGCGTGGCGAACGGCCACAACCACGACGAAAACCAAGTGTCGAGCACATCCTCGTCCTGCACCATGCCGGGAGCAGGCCGGTCCACCGAAACGACATACCCGCGCCGTTCGTCGATCTTGCCGTCCTCCCCGGCATGATACCAGACAGGGATGCGGTGCCCCCACCAGAGCTGCCGCGAGATGGTCCAGTCCCGGATGTTTTCCATCCACCGGAAATACTCGTTCTCCCAGCGCTTCGGGTGAAACGTGACCTTTCCCGTGCGAACCGCTTCAATGGCCGGTTCGGCCAGCGGCGCCATTTTCACAAACCATTGCCGGGAAATGAGGGGTTCGATAATCGTCCTGGACCGGCTCGACACAGGTACCGTGCCTTTCATGGCCTCTATCCTGACAAGCAGCCCTTCCGCCTCCAGGTCCGCCACCACGCGATCGCGGGCGGCAAAACGATCCATGCCCTCGTACACTCCCCCCTGCTCGTTGATCGCCCCGTCGGGCCGGATCACATTGATGACTTCGAGGCCGTGCCGCCGCCCGATCTCGAAATCGTTCCGGTCGTGGCCGGGCGTGACCTTCAGCGCCCCGCCGCCGAAATCCATCTTGACATACTCGTCCGCAATAACGGGAATCTCCCGACCCGCAAGCGGAAGCACCACCTTCTTCCCGATGAGGTCGGTATAGCGCGGATCGTCGGGATGTACGGCGACCGCCGTATCCCCCAGCATCGTTTCCGGGCGGGTCGTGGCGACCGTAATCGCGCCGGAACCGTCCGCCAGCGGATAATCGATATACCACAAGTGCCCTTCCCGCTCCACATTGTCCACTTCCTCGTCGGACAGAGCCGTTCGGTTTTCCGGGTCCCAGTTGACCAGATAATCCCCCCGATAGACCAGTCCTTCTTCGTATAGACGCACGAACACTTCCTGCACCGCCCGCGTGAAGCCCTCGTCCATCGTAAACCGCTCTCTGCTCCAGTCGCACGAGTCTCCGAGGCGGCGTTTCTGTTCGAGAATCCTGCCGCCGTATTCGTGCTTCCACGCCCAAACGTGCTCGACGAAACGCTCGCGGCCAAGATCGTAACGAGTCTTCCCCTCTTTGGCCAGCTCCTGCTCCACGACATTCTGCGTTGCAATGCCGGCATGGTCCATGCCCGGCATCCAGAGCGCTTCGTAGCCCTGCATGCGCCGGAGGCGCGTCACGGCGTCCTGAATGGTATCCTGCAGCGCATGCCCCATATGCAGCGCGCCGGTCACATTGGGGGGCGGCATGACAATGACATGCGGCGGCTTGCCGGAATGCGGCTGGACCCGGAAGAGATCGCTCTCCTCCCACCAGGCATACCATTTGGCTTCAATCTCGGCGGGACGGTACGCCGTACTGCGATCGACTTGCTCCTTGCGGGACGTTTCCTTCGTAGACATCGTTGTTTCGGACAGATAAAATGCTCCGTGCGCTCCTCGAAATATCCGCCCGGAATATACGTTCTTTCGCCTGCTCGTCTACTACCCTGCCCGATTCGACCCGGCGATTTCGGCGTCGTAGCGGACGCGAATCTCCGAAAGACTGTCCCCACCGAACTTTTCCAGAAATGCATTGGCGATCACCAGCGCCACCGTGGCCTCCGCAACGGTCGAGGCCGCCGGCACGGAGGTAACGTCGCTTCGCTCGTACCGGGTTGGCTGCGCAGCGCCCGAAGCCACGTCCACCGTATCGAGCGGCTTGATGAGCGTAGGAATGGGCTTCATGTAGCCGCGGACCACGATGGGCATGCCGTTCGACATGCCGCCTTCCACACCGCCTGCATGATTGGTGCGCCGGGAAAAACCTTCCCCGTCGCCGACGATAGGGTCGTGCACCCGCGATCCCGGACGCGCTGAGCCGGCCACTCCGTCACCGATCTCGACCGCTTTCTGGCCCTGAATGGACAGGATGGCCTGCGCCAGGCGCCCGTCGAGCCGCCGGTCCCAGTGCACATACGAACCGAGCCCCGCAGGAACGCCCGATACGATCACTTCATAGGCGCCGCCCAGCGAATCCCCCTGCTGCTTCGTCGCATCGATATGCTCGATGCACTGGCGGGTGAGCGCCGCGTCCAGCATGCGCACTTCGCTCGCATCGGCGGCCTCGCTCACCTTCTCGGCCCCTTCGCCGAGAAGCTCCGCTACCCTATCCGCCCCGTCTCCCGGGCGCCCCACTTCCCCGATGCGCACCACATGGCTGCCCACCTCGATACCGAACTGGGCCAGGAATTGCCGTGCAAGGGTGCAGCACGCCACGCGCATGGCCGTCTCGCGCGCACTGGCCCGGTCGATGACGGGCCGGATATCGTCGAAGCCGTACTTCTGCAAGCCGGTCAGGTCTGCATGGCCCGGTCTCGGCAGCGTCACCTTTTCCACGCCTTCTCCCGTGCCGGTCAAAGCCATGACCTCGGGCCACCCGGAACGGTCCTTTCGGTAGGCCGCATTGTCGAGGCGCAATGCGATGGGGCTTCCCATCGTTCTGGAAAAGCGGACACCCGAATAGATATGTATCCGGTCCCGTTCGAACTTCGCCCGGCCTCCCCGCCCGTAGCCCTGCCAGCGCCGGGCCAGTTGGCGGTCGATATCGTCGGGCGCAAGCGGTACGCCCGCCGGCATTCCTTCGACGATCCCCACAAGCGCCTCGCCGTGCGATTCCCCCGCCGTCAGAAAACGTATCATAATCACCGGGGAACTTCCATTTCGTAAAACGCGGCGCTGCCGTCGCGCCGGCGTACTTTGACGAGCACCCATTCTCCCGAACGGGTCGCCCGGCTCAATGCGCGCAACGCCTGACCGGGAGAGCCGATATCCCTCCCTTCGATCTGCACGATCGCTGCATCCCTCGGCAACCCGGCCTCGCCTGCCGGACTACCGTGCTCGACCCAGGCGACATACACGCCTTCCTCTATGTCGAAATCCCTGGCCTCCTCCGCAGTAAGCTCCCGCAGGCCAATACCCCAATCCCCCAACGCATAGATGCTCTCGCGTTCTCCCGGGGAAGGAGAGGGTTCGGGAACGGGAGACTCTTCGGGCAGACGCGGTTCCCTTTCGAATTGGCCGAACCATGCCGTATACGCCGGAGCGTCGCGGGGCTGTAATTCCACCGGGAGTTCGCGAACCTCGCCATCCCGCCACACCTGTACGATCAACATATCTCCCGGACGTCTGCGCGCAATCATACTCTGCAACTCGTTGGAGGCATTCACTGTGCGATCGTCCACCGACAAGATGACGTCCTCGCCGCGCATTCCGGCAAGGGCTGCCGAGCCGTTATTCGCAACCCCGGCGATATACACGCCGCGAATCCGGTCCATACCGAGCCGGCGCGCCAGCACCGCGTCCACGGTCCGGATACGCACGCCCATATACCCCCGCTGCACTTCTCCATACTCGATAAGGTCGCCGGCGACACGCGCCACCAGATTGACGGGGACTGCGAATCCGTACCCTTCGTACGACCCGGTCTCGGTGGCGATGGCTGTGGAAATACCCACCAACTCGCCGTTCAGATTGACGACGGCCCCTCCCGAATTACCGGGATTGATGGCGGCGTCGGTCTGAATAAAATCCTCGATCCCGAAATCGTCCTCGATGATATTCACCTGGCGGCCCGTAGCGCTGACGATCCCCGCCGTAACGGTCGAAGTAAGCCGGAACGGATTGCCCACGGCAAGCACCCACTCGCCCGCATGCAACCCGTCGGAATCGCCGAATAAGATTGCAGGGAGATCCTCGCCGCCTTCTATTTCGAGCACGGCAATATCCGTGGAGGGGTCGGCGCCCACGATCCGGGCATCGAACGCGCGCTTATCGGAAAGGGTCACCCGGACGCGTTCCGCATGCTCCACCACATGGTGATTCGTCACCACATACCCCTGCGGGCTGATCAACACCCCGCTCCCTACCGCTTCCTGCGACGGATCTCTCCGGAAAAAGCGCCCCTCTTCGTCCTCGAAATCGTGATACCGATCCCCTGTGAAGGGCGCCTCCACCTCTATGTAAACCACCGAGGGCGTGACCCGGTCGGCTACCTGGCGAAATACCCGATTCAGGGCAGTGATGTCAGGCAGTCGTTCCAGCGAATCCGCAACCGGAATGTCCGATGGCGTATACGGACGACCCAACTGGATGCGCTCCACCATGCGCGTTTGCCGGGGAAGGGCACGCTCGTTAGCTCCCGTGACCAGCACCCACAAAATGCCCACTGCAAGCCCGACCAACACCAGTCCAATGCCGATCAGGACATGGATACTCGTACGCAATCGCTTGTCGAGTCGTTTGTCGGTCATGGCGCAACAATCCTCGTGGGCCTCGCGAAAGGGTCATGGAAAACCCGATCAGGTGCGGGCCGGATGCAGAGATACCCGAATTTGTTCAACCGCATTGCGGGCAAGTTGTGCCAATTCCTTGCGATTCCGTCCTTCGGTGGATATCGGCTGGCCGATATGCACCGTGTATTCCACGCCCCGCAGCGCAGCCAGACCCCACAGGTGCGCCCAGAAGGACGTATGCTCCAGCCATACGATGCGGCGGCGTACATTCTCGGTTGCCGCTTCGCCCTCTACGCTCTCAAGAGACAGATACACGGGCAGCACCATACTGCCGGCCTTTCCGGCCACGGCCTCGAATGCGCCTGTCTTGAAGGGGCGGATAGAGCGCTCCTCGCTGGTGTTTCCCTCCGGAAAAACAAGCACGTTCAACCCGGTCGCCAGCCGCTCGCCAACTCGTTTGACAAAAGAAGCGGCAGCGGTCCGGCGGTCCCTGTCCACAGGAATCATGCCGTGCGAGATAGACACGTTGCCAATGAACGGCCATCCCTGCAGGTCGGCCCGGGCGACAGGCGCCATGGGCGCCACGGAAGCGAGAATAATCGAATCGAGTACTCCAAAGTGATTCGCCACCACGAGCATGCCCGACCGGTCCGGCATCTTCCCTTTCGCCCGTACGCGGATGCCCACCCGTTCGCAAATCTGCACGCACACCTCGTGAATCTGTTGGGCCCGGCACCGCAACTCGTCCGTACGCTCCAGACCCGCAGCTTTTCGGTTCGCCTGCAACGTACTCGAAAGCATCAGCCGGAATATCCTCAGGACGTTCAGAATGCGGTACATGCGCACAGGGGAAAGGATAACGTCCAAAGATACACCGGGAAATCCGGTTCCCCTATTCCTCTTCCTCCTGGTACTCCTCGAAGGTAAAATCCACGAACGCGTCGCTTCCGATGTAGGTCAGCACCTCCAGAAACTCCGGAGCCGTCATAAAGCCGGGCAAACGGGTGATATATCTGCCTTCCTCATCCAGAAACACGGTGGTTGGAAATCCCGAAGCACCGAGGCCGGCCGCCATTTCCGAGGGGGTCAGCGTATAATCGCGGAAACTGAGACTGTCCGCCGTGTTCTCCGCATCGAGACGGGTCAGTACGAAATGGTCACGGACATACGCCTGCACCGATTCATCCGTGTAGACCTCGCGTTGCAATCGCCGGCACCAGGGACACCACGCCGCATAAACGTCTACGATCAATTTCTTGTCCTGCGTCTCTGCCTGCGTTACGGCCTCTTCGAATGCTTTCCAGTCAAGTCCTTCGGCAGGTACGCTGGCGTCTTGCGCGCGTACGTCTGCCGACGCAAGCATGCAGGCCGAAAACGCAAGCAGACTGGCAAGACCAAGCGAAATAAACGATCCGGGACGATTCATGACGCTCATCGGAGCAATTCTCCGTAGATATGCATAAGTCGTTCTGATACCGAATCCGGGTTAAAAGTTTCGAACACGCGGGGAATGTTTTGACGCCACTGCTCCCGAAGCGGTTTCTGTGCGACGGCCCGGCGCAGGGCGGCTACAAGCGCGGTGCGATTGCCGGGTTCGACCAGGATACCTGTATCGTGCGGGGCAACCACCCGTCGGATTTCGGGCAGATCCGAGGCAACCACCGGAAGTCCGGCCATAAAGTACTGGAACAATTTGTTCGGCAGGGCGAAGCGATGGTTCAGGCAGGTATCCTGAAGCAGTGTTACGCCGAGATCGGCGGAAGCTGTGTACGCCGGCAGCCGGTCCGAAGGTACGGAATCGACGAAACGTATACGATCGGCGATCCCGGCGTCGGCCGTCTGCTTTTGCAGCGCAGGGCGAAGCGGTCCTCCACCAAGGAACACGAGCACGGCGCCTTCGATGTCCCGCATGGCGTCCACGAGTTGCTCGCAGCCGCGATCTTTCATCATGTGGCCCTGATGCAGCATCGTCACGGTGTCCGGATCGAGGTCCGGAACAAGCGGAGACGGCGACAGAGCAGGAGGTTTCCGGTCGGGAATGTTATGGAGCACTGCAGGACGAACCACCCCGTATGTTCCGGCGAGCCTGTCTGCAATGGCGTTCCCCACGGTCAGGACGGCATTGGCCCGGCGGATGTACCGGCGTTCGATCATGTACCAGAACGCACGCACCCAGGGTCTTCCAGCCGTAGCGGAAACGTGGGTGTACAATTCCCGGGCGTCGTACACGATGCGCCCTCCGTACCTGCGGGCAGCCGAACAGGCAGCCGGCAGCACGTACAGGCCCGATGCGTGATATACCCGCGCCGGGGTTTCAAGAAGCGCCTCCCGTACGCGGCGGTGCAATTCCAGAAAAAAAGAAGGACCGGAGCGCGAAGAGACAGATATGCTGTGGAGATGTACGCCAGGTATTTCCGGAGCGCCGGATTCTCCCGATCCCGCGGCAACGATCCGGATGCGCAGGCCGGCATCGCCAAGGACCCTGAGTTGCCGGAGCGCCCTCGAATTATTGCGCAGGTCGCCGTACAGAGCAAATGCTACATCGAACCGGTCTTCGGCATGCACAGGGGTAACGGAAAAATCAGGTGAAAGGAAGAGAACCGGATCAGAAAAGCAGCACGCATGAAGTACGCCAGCCTCAAAACGCAACGACATCCGTACAGGACGGTTCCTGCCGGTCAGGCCTAATTGTCCGTCAATGATCGTCAGCGACTACTACAGCCTTAACAGAATCCCTTGCCGGTGTTTTTTCCTTATAACCCACATCCCCTATATCCCTTCCCGGCGCATTCCACTCAACGGATGTGGGTTCGGGTACTCGACTCGATCCCCAGGGCGCAAATCGTAAAAACACCACCTCTTCCTCGGGCATACGAGCCAGCGGCACGCGCACCCGGCTGCGCGTGTACACCAGCGTCTCCCGGCGGCCCAGCTCGCGGCCCTGCCCGTCGTACGCCACCACCTCGCCCGCAAAAGGACGATCCTGCGTCTCCAGCAAAAACGTCGCGGACATGGAAACCCCATACGACAACGACAACAGCGTGGCCCGTAGCTGAGACGCGCCTTCGCCGGGTACGTACACACCCGGAACGCGCATCGTCACGCGAGCCGTCCTCTCTCCCGTAACCTCCTCCGGCATACGGTCCGTTCGTACGTACTGACGAGGAGATGACGCCACATCGAAAAACGCCGCGTAGCCCTGCTCCTCCATAGCCGCAAGCGCTCCCTCCTGCACCCCGTAACGGATAAGACCCTTCTCGCCGGGCTGCAATACCAACACGCCCGGATGGATGTCCACCACCTTCGACAAATCGCCCAGACGAGAACCATCGGGCGACTCTATCACTACTTCCCGCCCATTCTCCGTCGCCTCCGTATACCCGAATCGAGCGGACACCGACACCTCCAGCGGAATGAGCGACGGATTCGACAGCTCGAACGCGCCGTTGGGCTTCCCTTCCGTCAAAAACGCAACGTCCGGGTAGATGCTAAGACTCTGATCCTCCGTCAAGCCGGCGGGAACCTCCCGCGACGTGCTGAAGCGAACCCCTCCGGGGCCTATCGTGATCACGCGCTGCGAAGGTACGACCGTCACTTCGACCTCCACCGAGTGCGTCTCTTCGCTCTCGCCCGAACGAAGAACCACGTCTATAGCGCCCGCATACCGCCCCGAAGGCGCGTCCGTAAGGTCCAGCTCGCCTCCGAAGCGAAGAAGGCGGCAGTCTGCTTCTGACAGCGTCGCCTCCGTATACAGCCCGCCTATCGCCTGAGAAGAAAGCTGCTCGCACGACTCCGCAAAGGACCAGTTGGGCGCAAGAACGATCAAGGCAGCCTCGACGCCGCCCTCCTTACGCCTTAGCACGACCGGAGAAGCCAGTTCGATGGACAACGACATCTCCCCGTTCTCGTCGAACGATGCGCCGCCGCCCGGCGAAAGCGTCATACGCCCCGCATGGTACGGACCCGATACGCGCGTCGATATCTGATCCGTCATCGGATCGAGCGACGCCCGCGTCTGCGCCGACTGCACCCCGAAACGCAAGGACGATGCGCTTACCCTTACGCCAAGAGCCGTCGGATCCGAAGGCGCCCGCGAGGAAGACTCCGCTACGGCAGGCAAAGGATCGGCGGGGGGCTCTTCTGCGGGAGGCGAAACAGGATCCGGGGCAGGCGTCCGTATCCTGTCGAGCACCGTTACGGTAACGTCCGCCGCAGCGTCTTTCGCATTCGCCGCAGAGACGGTCAAAAGGTACTCGTAGGTCTCGTCTTCTTCCACCTCGTCCGGTACATGGAACGTCGGCGACGCTATGTTCGTCGCGCTGAGCAGAGCCGTGTCCGGCGTATCGCCCCGAGCCGTCCACGCGTACGTATACTGCGGGTTGTCGCCCGGAGCCCCGGACGCCGAGCAGTCGAACGCGATGTCTGCCGATCCCTCGTAGACCGAACCGGGGTCCGCGCACGCGAGCGCAAGCGCACCCTTGTTCAGAACCGTCACCGTTACCTCAGCCGTCGCGTCTTCTGCGTTCTCGGCGCTCGCCGTAAGCAGATATTCGTACATTGTCGTCGCATCTACCTCCTCCGGCACGGCAAACACCGGGGAAGCAATGTCCGCCCCACTGAGCAGATCCGTATTTGTCGTAGAGCCCCGGGCCGTCCAGGCGTATGTGTACTCGGAACCCCCGGGAGCGCCCGAAGCCGCGCAGTCGAATGCAATGTCCTCAGATCCCTCGTAGACCGAACCGGGGTCCGCACACGCAAGCGCAAGAGCGCCCCGGTTAAGCACCGTAACGGTCACCTCCGCCGAACCGGACTTCGCATTCTCCGCACTGGCCGTAAGCAGGTACTCGTACGTCGTCGTCTCCTCCAACGCATCCGGCACGTGGAACGTTGGAGAAGATATGTCCGCAGCGCTCAATCGGGACGTGTTCGGCGTCGCGCCTATGGCCGTCCAGGCGTATCCGTAGGTAGAACCCCCAGGCGCGCCCGAAGCCGCGCAGTCCAAAGCAAAGTCCGCAGATCCCTCGTAGACCGAACCGGGGTCCGCACACGCAAGCGCAAGAGCGCCCTTGTTCAGCACCGTCACGGTAACGTCGGCGCTGGCGGGATCCGCATTCTCCGCCGAGACGGTCAGCGTGTATTCGTACGTTGTCGTCGCATCTACCTCCTCCGGCACGGCAAACACCGGGGAAGCAATGTCCGCCCCACTGAGCAGATCCGTATTTGTCGTAGAGCCTCTGGCCGTCCACTCATATTCGTAGGCGGAACCCCCGGGAGCGCCCGAAGCCGCGCAGTCGAATGCAATGTCCTCCGAGCCCTCGTAGACCGAACCGGGGTCCGCACACGCAAGCGCAAGAGCGCCCTTGTTCAGCACCTTCACCCTAACGAGCGCCACCGCAGACTCCGCATTCTCAGCGCTCACCCTCAACCTGTACTCGTAGGTTGTCGTTTGCGGCACGTCGTCCGGCACACGGAACGTCGGCGACGCTATGTCCGTCGCGCTCAAGAGACCCGTGTCCGGCTTGCCGCCCTGAGCTATCCACGAGTACACGTAGGCGGAACCCCCGGGAGCGCCCGAAGCCGCGCAGTCGAATGCAATGTCCTCCGAGCCCTCGTAGACCGAACCGGGGTCCGCACACGCAAGCGCAAGAGCGCCCTTGTTCAGCACCTTCACGGTAACGTCGGCGCTGGCGGGATCCGCATTCTCCGCCGAGACGGTCAGCGTGTATTCGTACGTTGTCGTCGCATCTACCTCCTCCGGCACGGCAAACACCGGGGAAGCAATATCCGCCCCACTGAGCAGATCCGTATTTGTCGTAGAGCCTCTGGCCGTCCACTCATATTCGTAGGCGGAACCCCCGGGAGCGCCCGAAGCCGCGCAGTCGAATGCAATGTCCTCAGATCCCTCGTAGACCGAACCGGGGTCCGCGCACACGAGCGCAAGCGCACCCTTGTTCAGCACCGTCACCCTAACGAGCGCCACCGCAGACTCCGCATTCTCAGCGCTCACCCTCAACCCGTACTCGTAGGTTGTCGTTTGCGGCACGTCGTCCGGCACATGGAACGTCGGCGACGCTATGTCCGTCGCGCTCAAGAGACCCGTGTCCGGCTTGCCGCCCTGAGCTATCCACGAGTACACGTAGGCGGAACCCCCGGGAGCGCCCGAAGCCGCGCAGTCGAACGCGAAGTCTTCCGAGCCTTCGTATACCGAACCGGGGTCCGCACACGCAAGCGCAAGAGCGCCCTTGTTCAGCACCTTCACCCTAACGAGCGCCACCGCAGACTCCGCATTCTCAGCGCTCACCCTCAACCTGTACTCGTAGGTTGTCGTTTGCGGCACGTCGTCCGGCACATGGAACGTCGGCGACGCTATGTCCGTCGCGCTCAAGAGACCCGTGTCCGGCTTGCCGCCCTGAGCTATCCACGAGTACACGTAGGCGGAACCCCCGGGAGCGCCCGAAGCCGCGCAATCCAGAGCGAAGTCCTCCGAGCCCTCGTAGACCGAACCGGGGTCCGCACACGCAAGCGCAAGAGCACCCTTGTTCAGCACCGTCACGGTAACGTCGGCGCTGGCGGGATCCGCATTCTCCGCCGAGACGGTCAGCGTGTATTCGTACGTTGTCGTCGCATCTACCTCCTCCGGCACGTCGAATGTCGGGGCGGGACCGTCCGCACCGGCAATAAGCAGGTCCGTGTTCGCCGTACCGTTCCTGGCCGTCCACTCATATTCGTAGGCGGAACCCCCGGGAGCGCCCGACGCCGCGCAGTCGAATGCAATGTCCTCCGAGCCTTCGTACACCGAAGGCGGATCCGCGCATACCACGCGCAGCGCTCCCACATTCAACACCGTCACCGTCACCGCTGCCGAACCGGACTCCGCATTCTCCGCACTGGCCGTAAGCAGGTACTCGTAGGTTGTCGTAGCATCCAGCGCATCCGGCACGTAGAACGTCGGGGCGGGACCGTCCGTGCCACTGATGAGCCGATCCGTGTTTGCCGTACTTCCCCGGGCCGTCCACTCGTACGCGTAGTCGGAACCCGAAGGGGCGCCCGAAGCCGAGCAGTCAAACGCGAAGTCTTCCGAGCCTTCGTACACCGAACCCGGATCCGCGCACACAACCGCAAGAGCGCCCCGGTTAAGCACCGTAACGGTCACCTCCGCCGAACCGGACTCCGCATTCTCCGCACTGGCCGTAAGCAGGTACTCGTAGGTTGTCGTAGCATCCAGCGCATCCGGCACGTAGAACGTCGGGGCGGGACCGTCCGTGCCACTGATGAGCCGATCCGTGTTTGCCGTACTTCCCCGGGCCGTCCACTCGTACGCGTAGTCGGAACCCGAAGGGGCGCCCGAAGCCGAGCAGTCGAACGCGAAGTCTTCCGAGCCTTCGTACACCGAACCCGGATCCGCGCACACAACCGCAAGAGCGCCCCGGTTAAGCACCGTAACGGTCACCTCCGCCGAACCGGACTCCGCATTCTCCGCACTGGCCGTAAGCAGGTACTCGTACGTCGTCGTCGCGTCCACCTCCTCCGGCACGTAGAACACGGGCGAGGCAATGTCCGCAGCGCTGAGCAGCGCCGTATTTGTCGTAGAGCCTATGGCCGTCCAGGCGTATTCGTAGGCAGAGCCCGCAGGAGCCCCCGACACCGAACAGTCGAACGCGATGTCTGCCGATCCCTCGTACACCGAACCCGGATCCGCGCACGCGAGCGCAAGCGCGCCCCGGTTCAGCACCGTAACGGTCACCTCCGCCGAACCGGACTCCGCATTCTCCGCACTGGCCGTAAGCAGGTACTCGTACGTCGTCGTCGCGTCCACTTCCTCCGGCACGTAGAACACGGGCGAGGCAATGTCCGCAGCGCTGAGCAGCGCCGTATTTGTCGTAGAGCCTATGGCCGTCCAGGCGTATTCGTAGGCAGAGCCCGCAGGAGCCCCCGACGCCGAACAGTCGAACGCGATGTCTGCCGATCCCTCGTACACCGAACCCGGATCCGCGCACGCGAGCGCAAGAGCGCCCTTGTTCAACACCGTTACCGTAACGTCCGCCGAAGCAGGAATAGTATTTCCCCCGCTAACCGTCAGCCTGTACGAGTAGGTCCTGGTCTCGTTTATAGCACGAGGCACCGCGAACGTAGGGGTGGGACCGTCCGCGCCTGCAATTAACCGCGCCAGGTCTAACCTACTGCCCTGCCATTTATATGAATATGCGACGCCTGCAGGAGCGCCCGAAGCCGAGCAGTCCAGGTCGAAATCCTCCGAACCCTCATAGACCGAAGGCGGATCCGCGCATACAAGAGCAAGTGTCGCATCGAACGCATCACGGTCAAGCACTGTCACTGAAATGAGGTAGGAACCACTGCCTCTGCCCCATGTGACTTTCAAGGTGTATTCATAGATTTCATGGTTATCAATACTATCGGGGACATCGAAAGAGGGATTTGGTATGTCCGTAGCGCCCAATCTATCCGTATCTGACGTAGTTCCCCGTGTCATCCATTCCCATGTAAAATGGGAATCGGGTAATATATCGCCATTAGCTGTTACAGCACTACAATTGGCTATAGTTTTGTCCGAATCTCCCTCAAAAAAAGATGCTTCCGTTGAACAACTCATCGTCCATCCACCCGCAGTCTTTACTCTAACAACAATATTTGTTTCGTTACTCTGAATACCTGCACTGACAGAAACGGTGTAATAGAAAAGCAAGTCTTCCGTGTATGTATCTATCTCATCCCATCGGGGGACGTCAAAAATGGGGTTAGGTATATTTGTAGCGCTTAATCTATCCGTATCTGACGTGGTTTCGCGAGGGATCCACTCCCAAATGGCGCCTTCCGGCGCACCCGGGGCGGAGCACTCCAGTTCAATATCCTCCCAACCTGCATAAACACCATAGTACACCTCAGAACACGCAAGATTAAATCTATCGAAATCCAGATCTCTGATCACCACCGTATATCTGGACCTGAATTCATCGGCATTATCAGCTGATATGATACGGGAATATTCATAAACCATGTCTTCCGGAACATCGTCAGGGACCTGAAAAACGGGAGTACTAACCTCTGTGCTGCTCAAGAGCGAAAGAGCGCTGGTCGGCGTAACGCCCAGGTTTGTCCATGTGTATCTGTAAATGGGATCGTCTCCCGGAGCCCCTTGCAGGGGATCGAGACAGCCAACGAGACTGAAATCCGGCGCCCCTTCATTTTTCTCGTATGCCCGACGGCCTATACAACTTTGGATATCCGGCTTCTCCAATACCCTGACCGTAATGTCGGTGCTGGCCGTGTCGATGCCTGCAACCGACAGCGTTACCGTATAGTCGTAGTCCTTGTCCCACCCGCCTACTTCGCCCGGCACGGAAAATGTGGGGGTTGCTCTGTCCGTGCCCGTCAACCGATTGGCGACATCCGCGCCCGTCCAACTGTACGCAGCATCCGAAGGCTCGTTCTCTACCGAACAGTCCAGCGTAATATCGGCCGCACCCTCGTAGACCTCGCTATCTGCGCATGTGAGCGAAGGAGCCGCCGCATCCGTGTCTTTCACCGTCACCGTAACCTCGGCGGTCCCAGCATCCGCTCTATTCACCGTAGCCCTTACCGTGTAGGTATATGTCGTGTCTTGCTCTACACTGCCGGGTACAGCGAACGTGGGCGTACCCGTATCGTGATCCGTAAGACGAGTAGTCGGTGACCAGGACCACGTATATGAAGAGCCGCTCGGAGCGCCCGACGCCTCGCACTCCAGTTCAATGTCGGCCGAACCCTCGTACACGGAATCGGGATCCTCACAAGTAACAACAATGGGTGGTTTGTTCTTGACATTCACCGCATAGGACATTAAAAAAGGATCCGCATTGTCCGCCGATACGGTCATCGTATACTCGTACCTCTTGTCCTCGGAAACTGCATCGGGAACCCGGAAGAAAGGCTCCTCGACGTCCGTGGCGCTCAAAAGAGAGATAGCGGTACTCGAAGTGCTTCCCCTGGTCGTCCAGTTGTACCTGTAGACGGGACTGAGGCCCGGAGCGCCTGTATAATTATACTCTGGACAGTACGTCAACTGAAAATCCGCTTCTCCTTCATAGCTTATAAAGCTGTAACCAGTGATACCGCATGGGGGATAGATATTCGGCTTCTCCAGCACCGTTACCGTAACCTCTTCGCTGGCCTGCTTGACGCCGCCGGCCGACAGCGTCACCGTATACTCGTAGTCCTTATTCGCACCGCCCGACTCAGCGATATCGCCCGGCGGCGCGAACGTCGGTTGCAGAATAGTCGTACTGCTCAGGTCGTTCGTATTCGATGTACTGCCCCGAACCGCCCACGAGTACGCAGCGCCCGTCGGCTCGTTTGTCACTGAACAGTCCAGCGTAATGTCCGCCGTCCCTTCATAGACCGGGTCGGGATGCGTACAGGCGAGCGAAGGCGGCGGCGGACCCGTGTCGCGCACATGCACTCTTATAAGATCTCTATCCTCGTACGGGGGATCTCCGCATGGACAGGTAACGACACTGGCTATCAGCCAATATCGGTACTCGGTGTCCCCGTTCACGTTTTCCGGCACATCGAAGACGGGGCTGGAGATGTCCACAGCGCCGAGGCGGCTCGTGTTCGCAGTACCCCCCGCAGCCGTCCAGCTCCAGGTATATGCCCCCCCCGGCTCCGCCGTGAGGCGACATTGGATTGTAAAATCGGGATCTCCTTCATCGACGTGGTAGATGGTCCCGGACCACACAGTTAAGAAATGATACTCGTTGTCCACTGTGTCGTGGGTGCAATCTATGTTCCACGATGCACCGTTCGTTGCGGCAATATCGGCAACCGTATCGCCAACCGCCTCGCCTCCGACGACCCTGACCGTGACCCTCCGCCTTGCCGTGCGGGGCATGCCCGAAGCCTGCGACGTCATGCTCGCTATGTAATGGTACTCCTCGCCCGCGCTGCCCGCAGGAGCCGTAAACAACGCAGACGACATATCCGTCGCATCCAGAAGCGACGTGCTCGCGCCCCATAGACCCTCCCACTCCCACAATATCGACGCCCCGTCCTCGTCGTAGTCCATACGATGCGACAACGGATCCACCCCCTCGCAATCGAGCGAAACAGCCGAACCCTCCTCAACCGCTACCTCCAGCGGACAATACACGCTCGGACGACTGCCCGATACGTACACCTCCACTTCCCGCCATGACGAAAGACCCGTAGCGCGGGAGGTCGCCGTCAATCGGTACCGGTAAAGAAACGTCGTCTCCCCCGAACGGAACGACTCCAGCGTCTCGTACGCCGGAGCCTCCGGAGCCACTACCGAGGGATTCGGAACATCCTCGGGCGTCAACCTCGGATTGTCCAGATAGTCCCGCGTCGTATTGCCCACGGGCTCCCACGAATACTCCAGGTGTTCCTCTCCCGAAGCGTCCCATGCATAACACTCGACCTGTCCCGTCTCGAGCTCCTCCAGAAAAATAGCTACAGGACACTCCAGACGAGGAGGCGTCCGCCAGGCAGGACCGGAAGACTCACCCGGGCGCGCTTCTCCTTCCGGACCGAATCCGAAAGGATCCGGCGTCTTCTCCCGAGGCGCGCAGCTTTCCCCGAACTCGCCGGGAACCGTAAAAGGATCGCATTCCTCCTGCACAACGGGCGCCCAGGCCGATTCCTCCGCAACGCCGCCCTTTACCGGAAAACCCTCTTCCCGGATAACCTGACCCTGCGCCGAAGAAACGCAGAGCAGCGCCCCAACGGCAAACACGCATGCCATACGACCAGACAGGACGCCAAAGCGACCGATAAAACCGGAATGCGAAACAACCGGTGAAATCCTACAGCCGACATCATCGCGCACTGCAATCATATACCTACCCCCCTTAAAAAATAAGGCGAAAGGCATGACCCGAAGCCGACAGGGTACGAAAAACCCCTCCGCATGTGTACGACGGATACACGCCGCACCTCAAATACACTGTATATGCCGCCCCCTGCGGCGCCTCATGAATAATTTATATGAAACATTATAATAAAAATCAAGGGGCAACAAAAATGATCAATAATATATTAGCTTCTCTCGAGGGGGGACGAGCCGCAATCCGGCGCGACCCGGATTTTCTATCCCTGCCGCCGCCCCATCACGATCCGGTCCCGTCCGGCCATGTCCTTCCCCAGGCAAACCTCCGCGTATCCGTTTTTTTCCAGGATGCGCCGCACAGGCTCGCCGTAGTCCGCATGCGTCTCCAGCACGATCCAGCCCCCCTTCCGGATCATGTGCAGGCCATGTTGCGCCAGCCGCCGGTAAAAAACGAGCGGATCGCCGGGCGCAATCAGCGCCGCACACGGCTCCCAACTACGCACTTCTTCCGGTAAATCCGGGATTTCTTCCTCCGGCACGTACGGCGGATTGGAAACGAACAGATCGATCCCGGCAGGAACCTTGTCCAGGAACTTCTCCTCCAGCATATCGGCCTCGATCCACGTAATGGCCAGATCGTGCGCAGCCGCATTGCGCCGGGCCACTGCAAGCGCCGCCCCCGACACGTCGCACGCATAGACATCGGCGTCGGGCCGGGTTGTTTTTATGGCCAGCGCGATGCAGCCGCTTCCCGTGCCGGCGTCGAGTACGACCGGGCTCCGGTGCGCATCGAGACACGCCAGCGCAGCCTCCGCTACTTCCTCGGTTTCAGGCCGCGGGATGAGCACATCGGGGGTAACGGTCATCCGGATCCCCATGAAGTCCGTATATCCGAGGATATACTGGATGGGCTCGCGCTGCAACCGGCGCGCCAGCATCTCGCCGAAGCGCATCGCCGCTTCCGGTTCGATCCGCTCCCCGGATGCCGCGTATAACCCGGCGCGGGACATCGCCAGGGCCTCGCACAGGAGCCATTCCGCGTTCCGGCGCGGATCGTCGATCCCTGCGGCAACCAGCCGTTGCAGGGAGTCTTCCAAAAGAATCCCCACAAAACCCCCGTTCTTTTCACCCGAACCCATTTATATTTAAGCCGTGTTTGCAGATTGCGGCACGAACCATCGAACCGATCCCTGTTTTATGAATACGTACGAAAAACTCGGAGCGCTCGCAGAAAATCTCTGGTGGAGTTGGAATCCCGAAGTCCTTGATCTCTTCGAACGCCTGGATCGAATGACGTTCCGGAACGCCGGAAACAACCCCATCGCCGTACTGCAAACGCTTTCCCCGGAGACAACGTTCGAGGACAGCCTTGCGAGCGACATCGACACGGCTCATGCCGCGATGACCGCGTACCTCGAAGCGCCTTGCCCTCTCCCGCATGTCCCCCGGACCAGCTACTTCTGCATGGAGTTCGGCATCCACGAAAGCCTGCCGATCTATGCGGGCGGCCTGGGCATACTGGCCGGCGACCATACGAAAGCGGCCTCGGACCTCTGTATTCCCTTCACGGCGATCGGCCTCTTTCTGAAGCAAGGCTACTTCGAGCAGCACTTCACCGAAGACGGCTGGCAGCAGGAACGGTATCCCGCGATCGATCCGGAAAACCACCCGCTTGAACTCGTTTGCGGAGAGGATGGGAATCCTTGTGTGGCCACCGTCCATTTCGGCGACCAGCCGATATGTATACAGGCATGGCGGGCCCAGGTTGGCCGCACGACCCTGTACCTGCTCGACACCCACATCGAGGACAATCCGGAGGAGTTTCGAAATATCACCACTCGATTGTACCAGGGGGGGCGTCGGACACGGCTCCAGCAGGAAATCGTCCTCGGCGTCGGAGGCATCCGGCTGTTGCGCGCCCTTGGGGTGGAAACGGACGTATACCATATGAACGAAGGGCATTGCGCCTTCCTGTCCCTCGAGCTACTCCGCGAACAACTGGACCTGGGTAAAAGTCGGGAGGAAGCCGTACGCACTGTACGCGACCAGTGCGTGTTCACTACGCACACACCGGTTCTCGCCGGGCACGACCGGTTCGACCCCGGCATGTTTCTTAACGAAATGAGCGCCCTCCGGGACGAACTGGGGCACAGCGAACGCGACCTCATGGCCTATGGACGGGTAGACCCGGATAACTCCGGAGAATGGTTCACGATGACCGTACTGGGGCTGAACATGTCGCGGTGCGCCAACGGCGTTTCACAGCGCAACGGGCACGTGGCGCAGCGGCAATGGCATCCCATGTTCCCGGACCGGCGCGTACAGGATGTGCCCATCGGCGCCATCACGAACGGGATTCATGTCGCCACCTGGGCAGCCCCGATCGCGCGCGCCTTCCTCAACGAAAAACTCGGGGACTGGAAAAAGCATGCCGACGACCTGCACTTCTGGCGAGGCGTCGACGACATTCCCGACGAGATACTGTGGGAATACCGCAACGAGCTGCGGCGGCAACTGATCCGCTTTGCTGCGGAGCACACCGAAAAACAATCCCTGTCTATCTCCTGCGAACTCGATCCCGACGCGCTGACACTCGGCTTCGCCCGCCGCTTCGCCACGTACAAGCGCGCACCGCTCCTGTTCACGGACATAGAACGGACCATCTCCCTGTTCAATAACCCGGATCGCCCGATACAGATCATCTACGCCGGCAAATCACACCCGGAAGACGAAGAAGGCAAACAATTCATCCGGCAGATTCTGGAGGCAGCCCAACGGCCCGGATTACAAGGGCGCATCGTGTTTCTCGAAAATTACAATATGCAGATAGGCCGCATGCTGACATCCGGCTGCGACGTATGGCTCAACAATCCGAGGAGCCCCATGGAGGCCAGCGGCACGAGCGGGCAGAAAGTGGCCGTGCATGGCGGGCTGAATCTGTCCGTACTCGACGGGTGGTGGCCGGAAGGATATAACGGCGAAAACGGCTGGGCCATCGGCCATGGATACGCCGACGGCAGCTTCGACGAGGACGAGCTGGACCGCCGCGACGCCGGAAGCCTCTACCGGCAACTCGAGCAGGGGGTGGTCCCGGCGTTCTACGAACGAGACGAGCGCGGCGTCCCGACGCAGTGGATCGGGCGCATGCGCGCCGCCATGGAGGAACTGACGCCCCGCTTCTCCGCAATGCGCATGGTGAAGGAATACGCCGAGAGCATGTACTGTGTAACGGATGAATCGGATAGCGATTCCCCTTACATCGACAACCCCGCCACGACGTATGCGAGCAGTGCCCCTCCCGCTACGATGAGCGCGTAGGGCATCTGCGAGTTCACGTGGTCAACGTGGTCGCATGCCGCCGACATCGACGAAATGATGGACGTGTCGGAAAGCGGGGAGGCATGATCGCCGAAAACGCCCCCCGAGAGCACTGCCCCCAGCATAAGCGGAGCCGGTACGCCGGCCCCCTCCGCCAGCGGAAGCGCGATGGGCAGCAGCAGCGCGAACCCCGTCCAGGAAGAACCCAGCGCGAACGAGATGAAGGCCCCGATCAGAAACACGGCGGCCGGCATCCACCACACCGGGCCGCTGGCGTCCAGCAGGCCCACCACATACGGACCCATTTCCATTTCGCGGGCTACACGCCCCAACGCGAAGGCCAGCACGACCAGAAAGGACACACCAAACAACCCGGAAGACCCCTTCAACACCTGATCCATCGAATCCCCGATCGTCATCACCGGGCGGCCGCGCCGGGGCAAGGCATACAGGATGATGGCCACTGCCACAGCGGATCCCACAGCCCACAACACCGCCGTCGAGCCGCTCCCCTCCATGATATTCCCACTGCCCGTCACGTACAGCCCCACGAAGATCATCCCCACCATGATGCCAAGAGGAATCATCAGGTCGCGGACGTGAAGGGGCGCGTGCGAGACCGGTTCTATGCCCGCCAGCTCGTCGGCGATGAGCGGTTTTGACCCGGGCCGGGTCAGCGCTCCCGTCTGCGCCGCCCGCACTTCCGCCCGCTTCATTGGACCGAACCCCCATCCCGTCAAAGCCAGCACCAGAGCAAAAACGATGGCCCCTATGCTGAAAAAATTAAACAGCAGCGACTGGGCCAACAGAGACACGGCGCCGTTCGAAATCCCTTGCGCCGCCAACAGGCCCAGCAAATACGCCCCCCAACCGTTCAGGGGAATAGACATGCATACCGGCGCACTCGTGGCGTCGCAGTAATAGGCAAGCTTTTCCCGGGGCAGTTTCAGTTTATCGAACAGGGGCCGGCTGACCGCGCCGACCGTCAGGGAGGTAATGTTCGACTCCACGAACACAATCATTCCGACGGCCCAGGCCATAAGTTCAGCGCCCTTCCGCGACGTTCCCCATCCCCGGCGCTGCGCCCATTCCACAAAGCCATGCACGCCGCCGGACGCCTGCATTAGCGCGATCAGGCCGCCCACGAGCATGCAGAAAAAGATGATCCGGGTATTGCCCGCATCTTCGAAAACGGCCACCAGCTGCGCCACCAGTTCGCCCAATCCGCGCACCGGATCCCCCCCCGCAAGAATGATAGTACCGACCCACAGTCCGGCCAACAGGGACAGGTACACCCGCCGGCTCCATAACGCCAGGGAAATAGCAATGACGGGGGGTAAAAGGACAATCCAGTCCACAGAATCACCGAGGGATACGGAGGCGAACGATCAGGCAGGCTCGTTGCCCGGTTTCCACTTGATGTTGCACCCTATGGAAGGAACCTGCTCGGCCAGAACCTCCCCGAACGCAAGCAAAAGGTCGAGCGCATCGTGCAGATCCTTGCCCGTCGCAACGCCCATGCCGGGGCGGGTTTCGTCGTAGCGCCCCCGGTAGACCAGTTTCTTTTCCCGGTCGAACACGAACAGATCGGGCGTGCATACGGCGCCGTACGCCTTGGCGATCTCCTGCGATTCGTCGTACAGATAGGGAAACGGATAGCCCTTTGCGGCAGCCCGCGCCGCCATCGCATCGAACGAGTCTTCCGGGTATCCCCTGGCGTCGTTTGCGTTGACGAGTACGAACTGTACGTCTTGCGCCGCCCAGGCGGCGGCAGACCGGATCAGCGCATCCTCCACATGTTTCGCGAACGGGCAGTGGTTACAGGTAAACACGACGACCAGCGCCGCAGCGTCGTAATCGTCGAGGCTCCGGCGATCGCCGGCCAGACCGTCTGCGGAGGGATTCGCGACGGGCAGATCGAAGGGCAGAGCCGCCGATCCGAGGTCCTTCATGAGCGAGTAAGTAAGCGCCATAATGTTGCTGGTTTACAATGGTATGGTGAAAAGAGATACGGTGCCGGAGCATCATACGCAGGAAAGCCGGGGCAGGGTTTCGCCCCCCTCCCTATCGGCGATACAATCCCCGTTCCTCTATGATCTCAAGCACCCCCGGGGAAACCATGTCCCGGACGGACCGCCCGGCCCGGATGCGTTGCCGTATGTCCGTACTGGACAGGTCGATGAGGGGCGTATCGGCAAATTCCACGTACTTCTCGAACCCTGCCGGGACCGCCGCCTGCTCGTACCCGCCGCGCGGAAACACGATGAGCGGCGCACGGCGCACTATTTCTTCCGGCTCGCGCCACCGGAAAAATTCGGACCATTGATCGCTGCCCACAATCAGGCGAAAGGCCGCGTCGGGATGCTCTTCCCGTAACTTTCGCAGCGTATCTACCGTATACGAGGCGCCCCTTTGCCATATTTCGATTTCCGAGATCGAAAAGGCGGCGTCTCCCTCCGTGGCGGCGCGAATCATTGCAAGGCGATCAGCGGCATCAGCCAACTCCTCGCCGGTCTTGAAAGGAGAACGGCTGTTCGGAATCCAGAGAACGCGATCCAGACCGAATCGCTCGCGCACCATCCCCGCCAGGCGAAGATGCCCCATGTGCGGCGGATTGAAGGTTCCCCCGAAGACACCGATGCGCAGCACGCTTTCCGTTGCGGATCCGGCCACGTAACGCTCAATTGCTACTTGCAAGTTCGGCAAGCCGCCCGGAAGCCTCGTCGTAGAGCGCCTCCGCTTCCTTCGCAAGCGGACTGTCGCGAAAAAGCTCGATGAGCCGGGTGTAATTGTCGATCGCCAACTGGAGCCGCTCGGGCTGACGCGACTCGATGCTCAGATCGGCGAAGGACATATACGAGCGCATCGCGCCCAGCAGCGCATCGTCGGCCCACTGGGTATCCGGATACGTATCGAAGACCCGCTCATACGAAAGCGCCGCCGCCTCATAGATGCCCCGGCGTTCGTACAAGCCCGCCGACTCGTACCCCTTCTGCGCCAGTTTCTCCCGCAAGGTCCTCAGGTGATCTTCCGCCTCTTCCTTCAGGTCGGAATCGGGAAACCGGTCCAGAAACAGCTGCAGGTACGTGATCGCCTGACGGGTATTGGTTTGATCGAGATCGTACTGCGGAGATAGATGATAGTACGCAACAGCCCGCTCGAACATAGCCGCCTCCACATTTTCGTTGGTCCGGTAGGTGTTCACGAATCGCGAGTACTCGGAGGCGGCCAGAATATAATCGCCGCTTTCAAAATGAGCCCGCGCAAGGTGGAGTTGCGCATCGGCGGCCACCTCAGAGGTCCGCCCGTAATCGAAAACGCCCTGAAAAAACGGAACGGCCCGATCGTACCTCTCTGCCTCAAACAGGCGCAAGCCCTTTGTATAGGCGTCTTCAGGGGAATCGTACCGGATGCGCCCGGCGCCGGCGCAGGCGGACAGCGCGATCGCTGCAAACAACAATACGACAGGAAGAAACGGACGCAAGGACCAGGACATAACCAGCGGCGTGAATACTACCCGGAAACAAGGGAAGCGCGCGAAACGCGACGGGAAAGAAAAGACTGAGAGTATGTACCTCCGCCCGCCTCTGCTGTTCCTGTCATCCGGCGCACAGCGCGAGCCCGGAGTTTAGCCCGGCGCCTATCGCAGCCGCCGCACCATGCCGTCCTGATACCTGAACCAGAACATGGCTGCGTTCACGTTGCCCCCCTCAAAGTCGATGCGCGTACCCAGTCCTTCCCGGAGCGGGGCCGTACGTACGCGATCCGCAAGCGCCTCTTCGGCATCGTCCACGAGGAGCGGAAGCAGAAAGCGGGCCACATCGTACCCGGTGATCGCAAGGCGGCTTTCCGGCTCTGCATCTGCAAGCTCGCGGTACCGCTCCGCAAATGCCTGCACGGCAGGATCATCCGCCTCTACGTAAAAATCGTCGGCGTAGGTCGTGGCATACCGGGAAGCCCGTATCGCATTCGGAGCAAGCCGCCAATCCCCGTTTCCCAGTACGCGGATCCGATCGGCGAGACCCATATTGTCGAAACTCGCCATGGCTGCATCGATGCGAGCTACGCTCTCCCCCGATACGATCGGCATGTAGACGGCGCGTGCGTTGAGAATAGTGTCCCGGACCAGCGTTTCGGACAAACGGCTCCACGCCGTTTGCGAGGCCAGCAACGTATCGTACCGCACGGTCTTTCCCTCCAGCACGGCCTCCTCGAGGAAACCCTGCGCCATACGTTCGCTGATGCCGTCGCGGTCCCGTTCGGCGATCACCCCGAAATCGTCCAGCCGCAGGCTCCTTGCGGCAAACCGGGCCATGAGCCGCCCGCGCAGGACGATGGTGGGGTTCGCCTGAAAAACGTAGCGTTTCCCGATCGACACGCTATCGTCGGTGGCAAGAGGCGCAACCAGCACTACCTCGGCCTGCTCGGCCGCCCCGGCGGAGGCCATCGCCTCGCCGCTGTAGAGCGGACCGATGATCGCCTGCACGCCGAGGAGGGCCAGTTCCTCCACGGCCCCGGCGGCGCGGGCCGAATCGATGCCCGTGTTTCGGAAAATCATGCGCACGGGACGACCGGGATGCTGCTCGTTATGTTCGTCCACGGCTATACGCACCCCGGTAAAAAGCGCCTGGGAAAGCGGCGCATCATTGCCGTCCAGCGGCAAAAGAATGCCCAGATCGCGCGGCAGCGGAATGCCGTGTTCCAACCCTTCTCCGGCCATCTCCCGGAGACTCCGGGCCGCTTCGACATAGCTGCTCGACGGAAATTCCGACTCGAGGAAGCGGGCGCGCTCCGCGGCCTCTTCGAAACGCCCCTCCCGGTAAAGCGCTTTCGCCTCCATGAGCAAGGCGGCCGTGGTTTTCCGGTGCAGGTCGTACGCCGATCGGACGATGCCGAACAGCTGGCCGGCCATGGCATATTCGCCCTGTTCGAACGCCTCGACAGCATCCTCGAATGTCCGTTCCGCCTCCTCATTTGCAGGCACATCCGGAACCTGGGCATCCTGGGCAAACGCAGGGGCGGACGTAAACACAAAACATGCGCACAACGCCGCCCAAAAAGGCAACGCATAAGCCGGGCGCCGTATCGCGAATCGTCTCGTTACTCCCATTCGATCGTTGCCGGAGGTTTGGAACTGATGTCGTATACGGCCCGGTTGACCCCGCGGATCTCGTTCACGATCCGGTTGGATACATGCGCCAGAAAATCGCCCGGAAGGCGCGCCCAGTCCGCCGTCATGCCGTCCACGCTGGTCACTGCCCGGAGCGCGCACACGTTTTCGTAGGTGCGCTCGTCACCCATGACCCCTACCGTCTGCACGGGCAGCAGCACCGCAAAGGCCTGCCATACCGTATCGTACAGGCCGCTCAAACGAAGCTCCTCGATAAAAATGGCGTCGGCCTCGCGCAGCATGGCAAGCGATTCCCGCGTCACCGGGCCAACGATGCGCACGGCCAGACCGGGACCCGGGAAGGGATGCCGCCCCACGATAAGTTTCGGGACGCCAAGCAGGCGGCCTATCTCGCGCACTTCGTCCTTGAAGAGCTCCCGAAAAGGCTCGATCACTTCGAAGTCGAGTTTTTCGGGCAAGCCCCCCACATTGTGGTGTGTTTTGATCGTGGCCGACGGCCCCTTGAACGAAATACTCTCGATGACGTCCGGGTACAGGGTCCCCTGGGCCAGAAATGCGGGCCTATCGCCCACCTCTTCCGCAATTTCGTGGGATGCGCGGTCGAATACTTCCACAAACGCATTGCCGATGATCTTGCGCTTCTTCTCCGGATCGGAGACGCCTGCCAGGCGGTCCAGAAACAGATCGGTGGCGTCAACGGCCTTCAGGCGCAGGTGGAAATGATCCCGGAAAATGGCTTGTACCTCTTCCCATTCACCTTTCCGCAGCACCCCGTTGTTCACGTAAATGCAGGTGAGCTTGTCGCCGATCGCCTCGTGCAGCAACACGGCGGCCACAGACGAATCCACGCCGCCGGACAGGCCGAGAATCAGGTGGGCATCGCCGACTGTCTCCCGGATCTCCCGCTTCTTCTCGTCCACGAAGGAGGCCCGCGTCCAGTCGCCCCGGCACCCGCAGATACCCATTGCAAAGTTTTCGATGAGCAGGCGCCCGGCGGCGGTATGCACTACTTCGGGATGAAACTGCACGCCGTAATGGGGAAACCGGTCGGACGCTACCGCCGCAATAGGCGCATTGCCGGTATGGGCGATAACCCGATACTTCGGCGGCAGGCGGGTCAGGTGGTCGCCGTGGCTCATCCAGACGATGGAGCCGTCGGACACGCCCTGGAAGAGTCCCGCGGCATCGTCGATATGCAGATGAGCGCGTCCGAATTCGCGGCGTTCGGCCGGAGCAACTTCCCCTCCCGACAGGCGGGCCATGGCCTGCAGGCCGTAGCAAATGCCGAGCACCGGCGTCGGCGACCCGTCGCTCCGCATCATTTCGAGCAAGGCGGCGTCCAGTTGCGGCGCCCCCGCGTCGAATACGGAGCAGGGGCCTCCCGACAGGATGATCCCTTGCGGGTTCATCGCCCGGATTTCTTCCGCAGGTTTGGTGCAGGGGTGAATTTCGGAATACACGCCCGCTTCGCGCACACGCCGTGCAATGAGCTGCGTATACTGACTCCCGAAATCCAGAATAACGATGCGTTCGTGCATCTTGCGCGGGCCTACCCGGTCATGCGTTCGTAATCTTCCGCGGAAAGCAGCTCACCCGTTTCGGCGCCATCGGCGAGCGCAATGCGAATCATCCAGCCTTTCCCGTACGGATCGGTGTTGACGTAGTCCGGGTGCGCCTCCAGGTCCTCATTGATTTCCAGAATGCGGCCCGACAGGGGCATATACACATCGGAAACCGTCTTGACCGCCTCGACGGCGCCGAACGGCTCGTCCCGGGCAATCTCCGAGCCGGGCGGCTGCAACTCGACAAACACGACATCCCCGAGTTCGTCTTGCGCAAAGTCCGTAACGCCCACAGTCGCCGCCGCGCCGTCATCCTCGATGCGTATCCACTCGTGGTCTTTCGTGTACAGAAGGTCGACAGGGTATTTCATGGAAACCGTTGTGTCTAAATACAGCAAAAAACGTCAGACTTCCGCTTCCGCAGGCGCCAGATCGAATGTATCGAGGAACGCCGTCGTAAACTCGCCCGCCTGAAAAGAGGGGTCTTCCATAAGCCGGCGGTGGAACGGGATGGTGGTATGTACGCCTTCGATCACGAATTCGTCGAGCGCGCGCATCATCTTCCGAATCGCAAGCGCGCGGGTCCTGGCATGCACAATGAGCTTGGCGATCATGGAGTCGTAGTACGGGGGAATGGCGTACCCGGCATAGGCGTGCGTATCCACGCGAACGCCTTGCCCGCCCGGCGTATGAAAAGCCGTCACGACACCCGGCGAAGGACGGAAATCATTGAACGGATCCTCGGCATTGATCCGGCACTCTATGGCATGGCCCGTCATGGGAACTTCCTTTTCGGGAATTTCTTCGCCCATGGCGCTGTGAATCTGGAGTTCGATCAGGTCGGCGCCGGTCACTTCTTCCGTCACCGGGTGCTCCACCTGAATGCGCGTATTCATCTCCATGAACCAGAAATCGCCGGAAGCGTCGACGAGAAACTCCACGGTCCCGGCGCCGGCATACTGCACAGCCTTCGCCCCACGCACCGCCGCATCGCCCATGCGGGCTCTGAGATCCGCATCGACCACGGGAGAGGGAGATTCCTCGAGCAATTTCTGGTGCCGCCGCTGGATGGAGCATTCGCGTTCGCCGAAATGCACGACATGCCCCTTGCCGTCTCCGAACACCTGGATTTCAATGTGGCGCGGGCTTTCGACGAATTTCTCAATGTACAGGTCGCCGTTGCCGAAGGCGGCCTCGGCCTCGGCGCCCGCTGCCGAAAACTGGCGCGTGAACTCGCTCGCCTCCCGCACAATGCGCATGCCTCGCCCGCCTCCACCGGCGGACGCCTTGACCATGACCGGATACCCGATGCTGCCGGCGATCGATTTGCCGGTTCGTACGTTGGACACCACCCCGTCGGAACCCGACACCACCGGCACACCCGCTTTCTGCATGATTTTCTTGGCCGCGCTCTTGTTTCCCATCAGGGAAATGGTGTCGGCTTTCGGCCCGATGAAAATCACCCCGTGATCTTCGCAAATGGCGCTGAAATCGGCGTTCTCGGCAAGAAACCCGTAGCCGGGGTGTACGGCGTCCGCCCCTGTCACTTCTACGGCGGCAATGATCCGGTCGGGGCGCAGATAGCTTTCCCGGGAAGGAGGCGGGCCGATGCACACCGCTTCGTCCGCGAATCGAACATGCAGAGCGTCCCGGTCCGCCGTCGAATACACGGCCACCGTCCGAAGCCCCATCTCATGGCAGGTTCGAATGATGCGGAGCGCGATTTCTCCGCGGTTGGCGATGAGCACCTTCTTGATCACGACGGCAACGGGATCGACCTGCCCGGTAATTGTCAGGTTTCTATCAGAAAGAGGGGGTGATCGTATTCGACAGGCAACGCGTCATCGACCAGAATCTCCGCCACCTTGCCATCCACCTCGCTCTCGATCTCGTTCATGAGTTTCATCGCTTCGATGATGCACAGCGTATCCCCTGCCCGTACGGTATCCCCCACCTCCACGAACGGCGCTTCACCAGGCGCCGGAGCCCGGTAAAAGGTGCCCACGATGGGCGCCTTGACGACCGTGCCGTTCCGGGCGGCGTCCGGCTTGCTTTCGCTCGCCGCTTCCTGCGATGGAGGCGGTTCGGGTACAGGAGCGCCTGGCGCCGTCTGCGGAGACTCTGCAGGAACAGGCGCAGGAGGCGGCGCATACGCGACCGGAGGAGGCGCTGCGTACGGGGGCCAGGCCGGGGGCGGCGGGGGAGGCGCCGGTCCGGAAGGCGGCTGCGTACGGATAACCACCTTAAGATCGTCTTCCGTAATCTCGACCTCGGCGACACCGCTGTCGTTGACGATTTTCAGCAGTTTTTTGATCAGGGGAAGATCCATATGCAATGCGGTAGCAAGGATCGAATTCAGCGGGGTGGCAACCGGAAAAACCGGAATTCGGAAGCAGTCGGTCAGGTCTTGTCCGCCGTGGCCGCGCGCGTTACGTATCCGCCGGTCTGCGTGTTGACGGTAATGATGTCTCCCTCGTCAATGAAAAGAGGAACCAGCACGACGGCGCCGCTCTCCATGATGGCCGGTTTGGCGCCGCCGGTGGCCGTATCGCCGCGCACGCCCGGATCCGTATCGACCACGGTAAGATCGACCTTTCCGGGCAATTCGACGTTGAGCGGCTCCTCGGCCTCGGCATGAAACAGAATATCCACGGTGACGCCCTCCATAAGAAAATCCCGTCCCTCCACACGATCCTCAGGCAACGAAAACTGTTCGTAGGTCTGCGTATCCATCATATGAAGGCCCAGGTCGTCCTGATACAGGAACTGGTGCGGACGGCGCTCGATGCGCGCCGTCTCCACCTTTTCGCCGGCGCGAAACGTATGATCCACGACTTTGCCGGAGCGAACCTGCCTGAGCTTCGAGCGCACGAAGGCGCCCCCTTTGCCGGGCTTTACGTGCAAAAACTCCACAATCGTCCACAGATCGCCGTTCCGGACGAGGGTAAGACCGTTGCGAAAATCGCTTGTATCAGGCATGGCGAACGGGATGAGAACCAGTGCGTTGCACGGCAAAAGCCGTAAAACAGGGTTTCCGGATCCCTGTGCGGAATGGGTATAGCGAAGGGCTAATATACCCCCGGAGAGGCCTGTCAGTCAATCCGGGCATTGCCGGACGCACCCGCAGGCTGCGCCGGACCGTATTTTTCGACCAGACGCGACACGGAGGCTTCCAGCAATCTTCGCAACGCGTCCATGTCGATATCGTCGAGTTTGTTCACGTACAGGCACGATTTGCCCGTCTTGTGCTTGCCCAACGCGCCCATGATCTCGTCCTGCCCGTCAAATCCGGTCATGACGTAAATAGATAAGGCCCGCTTGCGCGGCGAGAACCCCGTCAGCATCCAGTCGATCTCTCGTCCGCTTGCGTATTTGAACCGGTACTTCCCGAAGCCGACGATGTTCTCGCCCCACATGGACGGTTCGGAACCGGTTATGTCCCGCATCAGGGCAACAAGCGTATGGCTCGCGCGCCGCTTCCGCTCGTCGTCGAGGGATGCGATAAAACCGTCGACGCTCCGGTCGTTCTTTCTGGTTTTCAGTTCGGCCATTGTCTGGGGATGCAGGATTGCGCTTATCGAAACTGTTTCTTGTTGTCGAGCACACGCATAAGATCGCTCACGCCGACCGGGCCGTGGCGGTACAGGAACGGTTCGCCGTACTCCACCCCGATCCGGTGACCGAAGGTCCTCGCCCTGGCCTGTATCCAGTCCAGAAACCCCTTGTTCGACACGAAGGTCTCCGGTTCGCCGGGCCCGGCCTTGTAACCGGGGACGTAAAATTGCGAACGGAACGCGCCCAGCGCTTCGAGCCGCTGTTCCCACACATCCGTCACGTCCACCACGAATGTGGGTTCGAACTCGACGACATGCATGTAGTGCAGCACATGGTGCGGGCGCCAGGGAAGTTGGGGCGCGCCCTCGTCGTCCTCGGTCGGTATGCCCTGCAAACCTGCATAAAAGCAGGCGTCGGCGCACAGGCGGGCTCCGGCGCCATGATCGGGATGCCGGCACTCCGGCCCGCCGATCAGCACGATATGCGGGCGCCAGGTCCGCAGCGCACGGATGACGGAAAGGCGGTTTTCGGGCGTATTGGCGATGTCCCCGTCGGGGAGGCCGAGGTTCTCGCGCACGGCCAGTTGCATGATTTCCGAGGCGCGGGCCGCTTCTTCGGCGCGCAGTTCCGGCGTGCCCCGGGTGCCGAGTTCGCCCCGCGTCAGGTCCGCCACGCCGACGCGGTAACCCTGCTTCGTCAGCGAACAGATGGTCCCGCCCGCGCACAATTCCACATCGTCGGGATGCGCGCCAAAAGCGAGCACGTCCAGCGGGGGCGTCATGCATGCGGAACCGGAAGCCATGTTACACCACAAAGTTTACGATGCGCCCGGGAATATACACCTCCCGCTTTACGGCGCCTTGCCCGATATGCTTCGCCACATTCTCCTCCATGCGGGCCGTCTCCAGCACCGCCTCCTTCCCGGCGTCCTGCGCCACCGTGATCGTCGCCCGTATCTTCCCGTTTACCTGCACCGCGATCTCCACGGAATCTTCCTGCAGGTATTCCTGCACGACCTCCGGCCAGGGTTCACGAGCCAGCGTGTTGTCCGCTCCCAGCCTGCGCCAGAGCTCCTCGCCGAGATGCGGGGCGAACGGACTGAGGAGAAGCACGAACGCGCGGGCCACGTCCTGCGGGACCGCGTCCCATTTGTTGGCGACATTGACGAACTCCATCATGGCGGCAATGGCCGTGTTGAAATGCAGCCGTTCAATGTCGGCGGTGACTTTTGCAATGGTCCGGTGCAAAACGCGCAACTGCTCCTTCGACGCGGCGACGCCGTTCGCACGGCTCTGCAAGGCGCCCGTCTCCTCGTCGATCAGGAGGCGCCACACCCGGTTCAAAAAGCGATGCACTCCCTCGACGCCGCGCATGCTCCAGGGCTTCACCTGCTCCAGCGGCCCCATGAACATCTCGTACAGGCGGAGCGAATCCGCCCCGTACTGCTGCACCACGTCTTCCGGATTGATCACATTGCCCCGGCTCTTGCTCATCTTGTAGGCATGGGCGTCGACCGGAACCGAAGGATCGCTCTTGAGCACAAACCCATCCCCTTCTTTCCGCACCTCCGATTCGTCCACGCGCTGCCCGGCGACCGTATACTCCATTTCACCGAGGATCATCCCCTGGTGTATGAGCTTGCCGAACGGTTCCCGGGTGCTGACAACCCCGGCGTCGTAGAGCACCTTGTGCCAGAACCGCGCATACAGGAGGTGCAGCACGGCATGTTCGGCCCCGCCGATGTAAAGATCGATCGGCATCCAGTACCGCTCTTTTTCCGGATCGACCAGCATGCGGTCGTTGTGCGGATCGATGAAGCGGAGAAAATACCAGCACGACCCGGCCCACTGCGGCATGGTATTGGTCTCCCTGCGGGCCGGCGCGCCCGTTTCGGGATCGACCGTATCGACCCATTCGGTCGCCGCAGCCAGCGGGCCTTCCACGTGTCCGGAAGGCCGGAAATCCGCGATGTCGGGCAGGGTGACGGGCAACGCATCCTCCGGGAGCGGTTTCGGAACGCCGTCCACGAAAATCAGCGGAAACGGCTCGCCCCAGTAGCGCTGGCGGCTGAACAGCCAATCGCGCAGTTTGTAGTTGATTTTCGCGCACCCGCAGCCCTGCGCCTCGAGCCAGTCGATCATTTTCCGTTTGGCGGCGTCCACGGGCAATCCGTCGATGGAAACGCCCCGCTCCGCGACGCCCGGAATCGCCCTGTGCTCGCTGGAGGAATTGACCAGCACGCCGTCTCCGGTATAGGCCTCCTTTGCAATGTCGCCGCCCGAAACGACCTCCCGGATCGGCAGGTCGAAGGTTTTTGCGAAATCATAGTCGCGCTCGTCGTGGGCGGGCACGGCCATGATGGCGCCCGTCCCGTAGGAAATCAACACGTAGTCCGCGATCCAGATGGGGATGCGCTCCCCATTCACCGGATTGAGGGCGAACCCGCCCGTAAACGCACCCGTCTTGTCGTGCTGCAACTCGGTGCGCTCGAGATCCGTCTTGCGGGACGCCTCCTTGATATAGGCCGTAATCTCTTCGAGGCGGTCGGGCGTCGTTACCTTCGCCACAAGGGGATGCTCCGGCGCCAGCACCATGTACGTGGCCCCGAACAGCGTATCCGGGCGGGTCGTGAACACGCGGATCGTCTCGTCCGGAAGATCGCATACGGGAAAATCCACATCGGCGCCCTCGGACTTGCCGATCCAGTTGCGCTGCATTTCCTTCGTGCTTTCGGGCCAGTCGAGCTCGTCGAGTCCTTCGAGCAACCGCTCCGCATACTCCGTGATGCGCAGCATCCACTGGCGCAGCGGCCGGCGTACGCAGTCGTATCCGCCCACTTCGGACTTCCCGTCCACCACCTCTTCGTTGGCCAGGGTCGTGCCCAGTTCCGGGCACCACCAGACGGGCGCCTCGCTCTGGAACGCCAGCCCCTTTTCGTACAGCTTGAGGAATATCCACTGGGTCCACCGGAAATAATCCGGAGAGGTCGTGTCGATCTCGCGCTCCCAGTCGTACGAAAAGCCGAGCATCTTGAGTTGCTCGCGGAAACGCACAACGTTCGCTTCCGTGGTGATGCGCGGGTGGGTGTTCGTCTTCACCGCGTACTGCTCGGCGGGCAAGCCAAAGGCGTCCCAGCCGATCGGATGCAGCACATTGAAGCCCTTCATGCGCTTGTAGCGCGCAAGGATGTCCGTCGCCGTATACCCCTCGGGATGCCCTACGTGCAGACCCGTTCCGCTCGGATACGGAAACATGTCCAGGATGTAGAACTTTTCCGCGGCCGGATCCGGGTCGTCGGGCGTCCGGAAGGTCTGTTCTTCTTCCCAGTACCGCCGCCATTTTTGTTCTATTTCGGCGAAGGGATATCCGGCCATGCCTGCTCTCGGTGAAGAAAATATCGGTCAAAACAAGTAGATACTCTCTGAGGGGTGAAAGGGTTCGGAAGGGGGGGTCGGGAGAAGGCGGGAGTATAAATATTACGCAGGTGTTGTGGGGGTGTAATGTGCGAGGTGACGTGGAAGATTGAAAAACGACAGCAAGTTGGCACTGGAACAACAAGAATTAGGCACTAAATAACTGAGGTGGAAAACAGTTAGCCTTACGAATGCCCAAGAATGCGGCCGAGGTTCAGACGCACACATCTGTACCTTAATGTTGACGCGCAAACATTGAAGGCATTTCCGATAAGGGGCCGCTCGTTTAGAGGTGGTTCGGGTTGATTGGACAGATTTCGGCGGAATTTAAAGGTGTACTATTGCGACCTTGTTCCGACACAATCAACCAGACGAGACCCATGTCAAGACGCACACGCAGAACCCATAGTCCTTCGTTCAAGGCAAAGGTAGCTGGCTGGACAATGTGTACGTGGAGCGTCTCTGGCGCAGCCTCAGACAGGAAGAAGTCTATCGGCGCGCCTACGACACGGTGGCCGAGGCCAGGAAGGGTATTGCCGATTACCTGTACTACTTCAACGAAGAACGTCCGCACCAGGGGATTGACAACCGAACGCCCGATGACGTATTCTACAAACGAAAACCGCTGCCCAAGGCGGCATAACCCGACGCAGCGCTACACTTAAAATCGCCGAAAAAACTGTCCAGTTTTTTCGGACCATTGCTCACAACAATCATGCCACTCCACCATCACCCGGAGCGACGACGACCAGGCCATGTTGCCCGGCGCATATCTCGTTTCATTCTGCTGATGAAGACTTCGGGATACGCACGTTTGGCGGGAGTAGTAGCACTTGCGCTCTCTGCCGCTTCCGGCACCGTCCTGGGGCAATCCACGACGTGGCACGACGACTCGTTCACCGACTCAACCGGACGGACGGTCCTGTACCGCTACTGGGTCAGGAGCGGTTGGGATCTGACCGCGCCGCGCGGCGTGGTTTTCCTCTTTCATGGGAACATCACCGGCACGGCCGAGGTAGTCCGACAAGTCAGACGATCAGGGGTCGACACGGCCCTCGAACTTGGTCTGGCGGCCGTCGTGCCGGCGTCGCCTTACTCGATACCGGAGGATCTTTCCTTCGGAGAGCGCACCCTGGTCCCGAAGCAAGTCGGCAGCGGGGGCACTCGATTCTGGGCCGCTGAGGACGCTCGCCTCATTCATGAGCTCCTTCAGAGCAACCTCAAGTCCCGGCTTGCCATCGACCACGACCGAGTCGTCTTTACCGGCGCCTCCCAGGGGACCTGCTTCCTGGCTGAGTTCGTCGAATTCTACGGCGGCGGCTACGGTGGCGGCTTCCACGCCTGGTGCGGTTGCTTCTGGCTGGATTTCGACGGCGACGACTCGCACGACACCTACGCCATCGCTCCACCCTTCCACACCTCCCCCTGGAGGCCCTCGTTCCAGTGGACTCCCTTCGCCGCCTCTGCCGTCAGAAACCGCTTCAAGGTGTTCGTGGAGGCGACGACGGAAGACTTCCTGCATCCCGCCGCGGTTTCGATGTCCCGATACTACTCGGAGTGGCTGGGCCTCGAAACCCGCACGGACCTGGAGGCGGCCGGCGGACACTGCGGCCAGGGCGAAACGCCGCGACGGGAGATCTACGATTGGCTGTCGTCGGGCTCCGTGTCGCCACTTCCTGGAAGTGGCAACGACACGGATGGAGACGGCACGCCCGATCGCTCCGACCTTGACGACGACAACGATGGGGCGGTGGACTTCATCGACGACCTGCCTCAGGATCGCCGGGACTGGCGCGATACCGACGGTGACGGGATCGCGGACGCGAGGGATTCGGATGCCGACGGCGACGGCGTCGCGAACGCCGTGGACGCCTTCCCCCTGGACTCGCGAGAGCGGCGCGACACCGACGACGACGGCATCGGAGACAGGCTGGATGACGACGACGACAACGACGGGCTTCCGGACTCGCGCGATCCGCAGCCGACCGTTGGAACCGACAACGGTCGCAGTCTTTCGTTCGTAAGTCGAAACGGCCCCATCAGCGGCTACGTGGGCCTTCACGTGGCTAATCAAGCACGAGTCCATGCCGGTCGGCCATCCGGCGTGGTCTATCCGGCAGCTCGCGGGGACTCGCAGTCCTACCAGTTTCTGGAACTCGGAAACAGCGCGGATGCGCGATTCGAGATCATGGTTGACAGCTTCGTCAGGCCGGAGTCGTGCCCGGCTGTCCTGTTGCCACAGTTGTGCGACGTCGAACGGTTCGCGGCGTCCGGCTACTACTCGTCGTACTTTCAAGACCAGTTCTTCCGCATCTGGATCGACCGGAATCGGAACCGGGACCTCACGGACGATGGGCCGCCCCTGATTACGGCATGGAACGTGGAACGGCCGTGGGCTGTGGCGACAACCGAGGCGGTTTTGGAAGTGCCCTATGCGTCGGGCCAGGTGTTGCCCTACGCCATCGTGGTGGATCCAGGGCACGGCGGCCTTACCGGCGGCCTCCGATACAGCCCAGCCAGCGTCTGGAGGGGCGAAGTAGAGGCGCCGTCCGGAGGGCGGGTGCTGGCGACCGCCGTCGATGGGAACCTCGACGGCTTGTTCGATTCGCGAAGCGACGCGCTGTTCGATGACAAAAGGGACTTTGTGTGCCTCGATCTCGACCGCAACGGTTGGCTGAACGAATGCGACTTCTCCGAAGACGCTTCCGGGAACAGGGTGAGGCCTGGTGCGATCTTCCCGTCAGAACCGTTCGATTGGGACGGTGGCCGCTACGCGCTCTCCGTGGCGCCGTGGGGCCGCGAGATCACGATTGTGGAGGTGGATTCGACAGACCTGAATACGGAGGGAGAAGAACTGCCTGATGCGATTACACTGCTTACCAACTGGCCTAACCCCTTCAACGCCCGAACCCGAATAGACTACGAGTTGACTTCGCCCGTCCACGTACGCCTTGCGGTCTACGATATGCAAGGCCGACGGGTGCGGATACTCGAAAACGGCGTACGGCCCGCCGGAAAGCATACAGCGGTTTTCAATGGGTCCAGCCTGCCGGGCGGCGTCTATGTCTATCGCCTGGAGACTGCCGAAGGGATCGTGTCGAAGGTTATGACGCTGATAAAATAACCCGGAGCAATTCCATGGGCTTCGGGGAATGCATGCCAACTTGCTGTCGTTTTACAGGGCACGCCGGAGACATGGCGTGGATGTCGCGGGCGACACAGCACGGAAAATAAAGCGCAGGCAAAAAGTAACAATGTTCCAACGATCCGGATCGGGCCTTGCGGGGAAAGAAAGGGGTGTATACCTTGCAGGTATTCCCTAAATCATGCTGGTCATGGACCTCGAATTCTTTGTCATATCGTCTGCAGCCGTAGTGATTGCCGGCATGATCGGCTGGATGATCAGTTCGCTCGCCGAGCTGCACAGGAAGGTCGACAATCTCCGGAGAGACATCAGCGCCCTCCAGAGAGACATGAGCAGTCTCCAGAAAGAAATGGGTGAAGTCCGCAGGGGAATCGCCGGTGTCCGGGCAGAAATCGGCGGTGCATAGGTGGAAATCAGCGATCTCTGGGCGGAGGTTTACAAGGAACTGAGCGAGATCAACGCCCGCCTCGGGCGGATTGAGGGGCATCTTTTCGGCGCAGACTTCCCGGCTGTTGCGACGTAGGTGCAGGGTAGTGCGGGAAGCGGGTAGCTTTGCGTTGACCGACAAGCATCCCGAAAGGGGCTGGCGTTCGTTGCCATACCCACAACAATAAGAGACTCTCGGGCAAGCATGGAAACGGGGCCCGTCGTCATGTCGTAAGCAGGGCAGACCCTGGTCCTCCTTCACTTACACACGATTACGGCGATGAAACGGGAAAAATGGATTGCAGCATGGACGATACTAACGGTAGTGCTGCTTTCTGCAGCATGGGCAACCAACCAACCTGAGTCGGCAGCAGAACTGACAACGCAGGCCCAAAATACGATGCTGCTGGCCGTTGAGGCGGAGATAGAGCTACTCGGGATGCTGGCAACGGACAGCCAACTTGCCCTGGAAGAGGTGCAAGGAGAACTCGACGCGTTCCTGGAAAAGAAAAGATTTCATCACGGAGGGAATGAACGAGAAGCTTTGGAATTGGAGATTGAGCAAATATCCCAGTTAGCTGCGAGAATAAAAGCGGAATCAACGGCGTTGCGGTTCTATTCCGGAAGACTCACGGAACTGGACAATTTGACCCCACGGGCATTATGGAACGCCGCTTCCATTGCCCGCCGCCGGGCCGATTACTTGCATCGTACCATGGTGGAACTCGAGCCGGTGAGAACGAATGAACTGAGGCGTATAGAGAGTGCAATAGAAGATGTTGGCACAGACCCTCTGATTCGATTCGTTGGAGTTTTGAGTCGCTCTTTGGAACGCAGGCGTGAGCGACTTGACCAGGAAACCAATGAAGCCGTTATATGGGAGCGTTCCCGAGGCCTGTACACCGAAGCAACCACTGCGTATGCGATGGCGTCAACAACTGTACTGATGTATGACGCGGCACGGGATGCGCTGGATATGGCAGCGAGGGAGTTGGCCGGGTACGGGGTTGTGGAATAGGGTGAAGCAAGAATCCATTCTTGGTGTAGATCCAGAAATCGATTGTCTACATCATTGTATTTGTGAGCCATTTTGGCTTACATTATAACATGTAATGACCAAAATGATGAGCGGGAGAATGGCGGCTTCGCAAACAAAAACTGAACGGGTACAGGTTCGTATCGACCCTGAAGCAAAGCGTATGCTGGAGCGTGCAGCAACGCTGGCGAATATGACGGTATCGGCCTTTGTCGTGAACAATGCGCTCGAAGCAGCCGATCACCTGATACGCGAACGAGAGCGGCTCGTACTGAACGATCAGGATTGGGAGATATTTGCCGCGGCGCTCGTCAATCCTCCCGAACCGAACGCTGCCCTACGAAAAGCCTTCGCCAACCATGATCGCTTGATTGTGAAAACGACCGGGGGGTGATGTTCTCCATAGAGGCCTTGCAAGGATCGCATGATCGGTCACAGTTCGATTGCGGATCCGAAGCGCTTGACCGGTACATCCGCCGACAGGCGTCCCAGGATGAACGACGAAACGTTACCCGGGTGTTTGTAGCTCTGCCTGAAGAAAGCAACCAGATCGCGGGGTTCTATACGCTCAGTGCAGGAAGTATCGAACGAAACGTATTGCCAGAAAAGAAAGCGAAACGCTTGCCTCGCTATCCGGTGCCTGTAGCATTGCTCGGGCGTCTGGCGGTAGATCGGCGCTGGTGCGGACAGGGATTGGGTTCAGCGCTTTTGGCGGATGCCTTGCAACGGGTAGTTCGGGCAAGTGCAGCCCTTGCGGTTTACGCCCTTGTGGTGGATGCAAAAGACGAGCAGGCCCAGGCGTTTTACGAGCACTTCGGTTTTATTGGGCTGCCGGGCGCAAAAAGGCGTTTGTTTTATCCGGTGGGCGGGATACGTTGATTTGTGCTCCGGGCTTGTCCGGACAGGCCCTCAGGACAGGCCCGGTGCCAGCCGACTGGGGCTTTCTTATTTCAGCCATATCTTACGGATCTTTATTCATAGAGTCCAGAATATCCAAGAGAACTTCGTCTCTTTCTCCTTTGACACTATCCCTTTCCTTTTTTCTTTCATGCGACTCTATAAAGCGACCAAAAATCAGCATGAGAATGACTGTAGCTATATAGATCAGAAATCCCATAGTCTTAGCTGATGTTATTGTATATCTCCGCAGCTTCCTCGTCGTCTCCAAGCGCATCAAAAAGCCAATCAGCTTCCTTGTATGGAATACCATACTCTCTTTCGATACGACGTCTTGTGTCATACTGCCACATGTCATCGTACTCCTGATGTCTCTGGCGTATCTTCTCTATTCGACGTTTTCGCCGCTTTCTCATAGTTGAAAGCGGCACACCTATTGAGTAGCCATTGCCGCTCCAAATTATTTTTACAGTTTGGCTCTTGATACTTCCATTCTTTTTGCGGATTTCGATTCTTTCGTAGGCACCTTTCGAATACTGGAAAGGAATTCTTACTCCCCAATCGCCATTACGAAGCCTCATGTAGCAAGCCTTACCAGGTTTGAGATATGAAGTCCTCGGAGCCATCAGAAGAATCCAGCAAATAGAACTTACTTCCACCCGCTACTCCACCTCACACCCCTCTCTCCGGCGCGTATCGGTAATCTGCGTAATCTTCCAGGCGGAGCCGTCGTGGTAGAAATGAAAGGCGTTCACGCCGCAGTGGCTGAACGTCTCCCCAAGGAAGAACGCATAGTTCATCCACGCCTGGGCAAGATGGCCGTCCACGGCGATCTCCACATCCCATATCCTCTCGTCCCACACCTCATCATGGGGCGACCCTACCGCCTCGACGAACCCGTCCACGCTGCCTGTTTGCAACATGGGCTGGCCGTCGCGCACGAACGCGGACTGCAAGCGCGCCTCCGGGTGAAACGTCTCCCAGACCATTGTGCTGTCGCCTGCCCGCATACCGTCGAAGAGCTGGTCGATGACAGCCTGCACGCCTTCGGAAGACAGGTCACCGGAAGACTGCGCTGTAACTGGAGCGGCAAGCGCCAGTAAGCCGAGCGTCAATATGGTGCAAAAAACGGAACGCATGGGATTAATCTAACGACTGGAAGACCTGGATAGCAAGTGCCGGCATACAGAACCGTCCTCATTCATGGCGGAACTCATACAGGAAAAGCCCCGCCCCGAAACAGCCAATAGATTCGAGCGCCTACCTGAACGGTGCAAGGGTTTACAACGCTACAGCCCTACAACCGCACCACCTGGTGCTCGGCAGTGTCCGTATCGAGCGTCTCGTGCAGCATATCCATAAAGCCCATGCCGTATTTGTTGAGAAAATGCAGCACGGACAGCTCGCGCTCCTGCAATACCCCGTTCGGATACAGATTTCCCTGCGCCTTTTCGAGGCGGGCGCGCACCATATCCTGTTTTTTCTTCTCGGCCCGCACGCCCTTCGCCTGCAGCCGGGCCAGTTCGCCCGTCAGCGCTTTTTGCGCAGCGTCGGCGGCCTTCGCCAGCGTGCCGTCCACCTCCCGGAGCGGCGCCCGCACGTGATCGACGGCCTCGCCGAGACGCCGGGCGGCCTCGTCGAATGCCTCGTCGAGATTGCCCTGCATCGAGTCCACCACGACACGATGAAAAAGCCGGTCCGCATCCCCGGCTAAATCCCCCACGACCAGCCCGTACGTATCCAGCACCTTCGCCACATGGGGTTCGAGGAAGGTGGCGCCGGCCCGCGGATAGATGAGCGGCATCGGAAGGCCCGCCCATTCGTACAGGGGGTGGCACTGCGCAAAGTAGGCGATCTCGCCCGGGCCGCCCACGTACAGCGCGGTGGGGAGCAAAAGGTCCTGCATCAGGGGGCGAAGCACCACATTCGGGCTGAAGGATTCCGGAGATCGCCGCAGCAGGTCCAGAGCTTCCGCCCGCGTCATGCGCTGCCCCGTACCGCGCGCAACAAAATCCTCGCCATCGAGATCGAGCGGAATACGCCCCTCCTCGTTCAGCAGAAAAAGGTTGGCCGGACGCACGAACACCTGCTCATGGTACGTCCGCCCCAGTTCGTCCGAAACCCTGCGCACGAGCGCAGCAGCGGTCTCGGCCTCCTCGATTTCCCGTGCGAAGAGCGGCGTCGCCAGTCGTTTCAGGGACGCATCGTCGGGATTGACGATCACCAGACCGGGAAACAAGGCCCGCAGCATCCGGGCGAAGCCTTCGGAGAGCGTTGCGCCGGCGCCGTACGCTTCCCGGACCATATGCAGAACGTCCCCCTTGAAATCCGTGTCGGGAAGAAGCTCCTCCAGGCGGTCCGTAATCCCGCCCATAATCCCATTCCCCGGCCGTATGCGCCCGGCCGGCCCCGGAGAACCCGCTTCATCGGCCTGCAAGCGCAACTCGACGGGTAGGTTCTTGCGCAGCGCGACGACCCTCGAAATCTCGTCCACATCGTGGTCTTCGCCGCCCAGCCAGAATACCGGCACGATGCGCCGCCCGGTTTCTTCGGCAAGCCGGTCGGCCAACTGGATAGCGGAAAGCGCCTTCAGAATGGTATAAATCGGCCCCGTAAACAGGCCTACCTGCTGACCGGTAACCACCGCTGCGGTATCCGGCTCCCGCAGCGCCTCGATCCCGGCGCGCGCCGCTTCCCCGTCTCCCCATGCCGCATGCTGCCGGAGCAGCGCATTGGCGAGCGTGTCCCGGTCCCGGTCGAATGCGGCGGCCCGCTCGACGGCGCTTGCCCGTGCTTCGGACCGGCTCCAGTCGCCCGCGAAGTAGTCCGAAAGCGCCTCGTAGTTCGTGCAGTAATCCCGGAAAAGAGACGAAAACCCGTGCAGGTCGGTAAACGAAATACGCTCTACGGACGCCTGCATATCGGTTGACGAAAGATGGGAACGGCGTAACCCGATATACGGCGCCGTCGCACTAATTCTGCTGACGCTCGCTTTGAAGCCGTTTGATCTCGTCGCGCAGTTCGGCAGCCTTCTCGTAATTCTCTTCCTGGACGGCCGCATTGAGCTGGTGCTCCATCTGCTCCAGCTGCGTCATGGCGACCGGCGCCAGTTCCTTTTCCTTGCGTATGCTGGCGTCCTGCATCACATCGGGGGCCACATAAATGGGGGCGTCGACGCGCACGGCAAGCGCCACGGCATCGCTCGGACGCGAATCGAGATGGGCTGCCTTCCCGTCATGGGTATAGCATATCTTGGCGAAGAACGTACCCTCCCGGAGTTCGTCGATGACGACTTCGGTTATTTCGGCCTTCACCGCCTCCAGCGAATCGCGCAGCAGATCGTGCGTCATGGGCCGCGGCGGCTGAATCTTTTCCATTTCGAGCGCAATGGCCTGCGCCTCGAATGCGCCGATGATGATGGGAAGCCTGCGATCCCCGGCCACCTCGCCCAGAACAAGGGCATAGGCAGCCCCCCCACTCGAAGGAGTGGTGGAAAGCCCGATGATATCTACCTTTATGCGTTTCATAGCGACAGCGCACGTTTTAACGCCGTCATAAATGCCTTGTTCTCGACATCCGTTCCGGCGTTGACGCGAAGATAATCCTGTAATTCAGGGTATCCGGACATGGAGCGAACAAGCACGCCTTCCTCGAGGAAACGCCCTTTCAGGTCCGCCGCGTCCTGCGGTGTTCGGAATAGTACGAAATTTGTCTGGGACGGCACAATTTCTACACCGTCCATCGCCGCAAGGGCAGCGGTTATCGCAATACAGTCCTGTCGAATGCGGCGGGCGCGCTCCTCGATAACGTCCGGGTAGGCGGTGAGCAGGATATGCGCGGCGGAGGAGGCCAGCGGATCGATCATGAACGGCATCCTCGCCTTGCGCAGTTCTCGCAGCACATCGGGATGGGCTATAAGAAAACCGAGGCGCAGCCCGGCAAGCCCGCACGCTTTGGAAAAGGTGCGGAGCAGAATCAGGTTGGGGCGTTCGTCCATAAGCCGCAACGCACTCCCCTCTTCCGAAAACTCCAGATACGCTTCGTCGACCGCCACGAACCCCTCCGAGGCGTCGGCAACCGCCGCAATCTCGTCGAGCGTCATCGCGAGACCGGTAGGATTGTTAGGCGTCGCAAGCACAATGAGCGCCGGGCGGCGCTCCTTTGCCGCTTCGACCAGGGCATCCGTATCGAACCGGAAATCCTCCCGGCAGGGCACTTCAAGGAGATCGCCGTCGTGGAGGAGCGCTACTTTGGCGTACAGGAAAAACGTGGGACGCGGCAGGACCACCGGCGTACCGCGCTCGATCAGCGTCAGACCCAGCAGGCCGACAAGATCGTTGGAGCCGTTGCCCACTATTACCCCATCGGGATCGCATCCGGCATGCGCTGCGAACGCCTGCACCAGCCGCTCCGCAAATTCGTCCGGATACCGGTTGAACGGAATACGCGCAAACTCCCGGAGCACCTCCTCTTTGACCTCCGGCGGAAGATCGTACGGGCTTTCGTTCCGGTTCAGCTTTACGATGGTCGCCCCGGGGCGGCCTACCAGATACGGGCGCCGGGCACGGACAGCCGGACGAATGCGGCGTACGAGTTCATCCATGCGGATTTGCCTGCTCATCCTCTTCCCTGTTCGATGCGCTGTGTGCGGAAATATCCCCTAACCGGGCCTCCACGGCGCGGGCATGCGCCTCCAGCCCTTCCGCTCTCGCAAACGCGGCGATGCGCGCACCGGTTCTTGCCAGACGCGCTTCCGTCCATGCAATGAGGGACTGCCGGCGCAAAAAATCCTCGACGCCCAGCGCCGACGCATACCGGGCCGTGCCGCCGGTGGGAAGCACATGGTTCGGGCCGGCAAAATAATCGCCCACCGGCTCCGGGGAGAACGGCCCCAGAAAGATGGCGCCCGCGTGCCGGATCCGGGGAAGGATGGCTTCGGGGTCCCGCACAAGCAATTCGAGGTGCTCGGGGGCCAGTTCGTTGACGACCTCCACGGCCTGATCCAGCGTGTCGGTCACGATGCAGGCGCCGTAATCGGTGAGCGAGGCCTCAACGATTGCACGCCGCGGTAGGGCCGCCGTCATCGCGACGGCATGGCCGCGCACGGTTTCCGCCAGCCCTGCATCCGGGGTCACCAGTACCGCCGAGGCCCGGGGGTCGTGTTCGGCTTGCGCAAGCAGATCGGCCGCCGCAAAACGCGGATCGGCGTCCGAATCGGCCAGTACGACGATTTCGCTCGGCCCGGCCACCGAATCGATGTCCACCATGCCGTAGACCTGCTTCTTGGCTGTCGCCACATAGGCATTGCCGGGCCCTACGATCTTGTCGACGCGCGGCGCGGTCTCCGTCCCGAAGGCAAACATGGCGATCGCCTGGGCGCCCCCCGCCGCGAATACGTGATCGACGCCAAGAATATGGGCCGCCGCCAGCACAAGCGGGTGCGGCGCCCCGTCCGGCCCGGGCGGCGATGTAAGGTACAGATGCTCGACGCCCGCAACCTGCGCGGGAATGACATTCATCAGCACACTGGACGGATAGGCCGCCGTGCCGCCGGGCACGTACACCCCTGCCCTTTCGATCGGTACATACCGTTGCCCCAGCCCGGCGCCGTCTTCTTCCGTGTCGAACCACGACGCCCGCAGTTGCTTCTCGTGAAACCGCCGGATATTGTCCGCCGCTTCGGAAAGAATGCCGCGCAGCGTATCGTCAAGGCGTGCGTGAGCTTCAACAAGACGATCGACATCCACGCACAACGAGGCGGGGCGCACCCCGTCTAACCGCTCCGTACAATCGAGCACCGCCGCATCGCCCCCCGAACGGACTTCCTCCACGATACGACGCACCGCCTCGTCGATCCGGTCGCCGAACACGGCGCTGCGGTCGAAAAGGCGCTCCAGTTTTTCCCGGCGCTCGCAAAAAGGTACGACAGGAAGCATGATGAGAAGAGAAAGGTTGCGTAAGAACCGAGCGTACGACACCGGAACAGCGCCACCCTGCCGGCGCCTCGTGCCCGTAACAGCGAAAGCCCTGCCGGTTCGAGCGACAGGGCTTTCCATGCAAAACCGTCTCCGTCCGCGTTAGCGGCGGTTCGGGTCTTCCGAGGAATTCTCCCGGTCGTCGATGCTGGTAAGTTCCGGCAGATTACGGAATTCGTATCCCGGGAGCCGCTCGTCGACAACGTGCTTCACGACATCGTGCAACGCCCTAATGAACTTGCCGAAATCCTCCTTGTAGAGGAAAATTTTATGCTTCTCGTGCCGGGTTTCCGAAACGCGTTTGCTCTCCGTAATGGTTACGAAGAAATCCTCGCCCGACCGGGTTGTCTTGACATCGAAGTAATAGGTTCGTTTCCCTGCGGGGACACGCCTGGAATAGATTTCATCGCGGTGCGAATACATATCCACCGGGTTGTCCCGTCCAATCAGCTCTTCGTTCGTCACGTGCTCGGCGTACGTTTGTTTATAGGATATCGATGGGATTCAAAAGGGCCGGCGACACAACAAACCACGCAGCACCCCTGCATACGGCATTCATCTTACGGAAAATCCGACCGCAAAATATAACGATCCTGTGAACCCGGAGGCAATTTTTTGTGTTCCCGCGTCCGGCACGGCGTGGCTACGCTTGCCGATCCGTTTCATTTGCAAGATCGAATACGACGCGGCGCGCCAGATCGAAGGGATATCCCCGGCGTACAAGATAATCGCAGACTTTCTTCTTTCGCTTCATTTCATCCGGCTCCCTCGACAGCCGCCGCCACCACGTTCTCCCCACCTCTGCAGCACGGTCCGCAAGGGCATCCTGCTCACTGAATACGGCATCCAGCGCAGCCTCCAGCACGGCAGGCGCCACCCCCTTCCGAATCAGATCGGCGCGCACGCGCGCAGGGCCATGTCCTTCCTGCCGGAACCGGCGCTCGGCAAACGCCTCCGCAAACGCCCGGTCGTCCAGCAGGCCCGACGTATGCAGGCGTTCGACCACCTCATCCGCGACTTCTTCCGAATACGTCTTGCACAACCGCCGGCGGACCTCTGCGGCCGTCCTGTCCCGGTACGCCATATAACGGAAGGCCGTCACCCGCGCCTTGAAAACAAGGTCCCGCCGAACCATGCGCGCCTGCTCCTCGACGCCGAGCTGTTTTCCTTTCGCCAGCCCGAATTCGAGAACCACATCCTGGTGCAGAGAGAACGCAAACCGGTCGTCGATATGCACCGAAATGCGCTCGGGGGATTTATCCGGCGCCCGCAGCAACGTAATGCGCCCCGGCTGGAATTCGATGTCCTCTGTCATGACCAACCCGTCCTGTCCATCATGGATTACTGCGGCGACGGAAACGCTCCGCCTGTCCCGTCCACCTGCACATGAACCGAATCGACGGAGACCGCCGCAAAGATGCCGATTCCCCCCTGCACGCCGGAAATGGGCTCGCGCCGGTCGGGATCGTCCCTGCTCGCGGCGAACCGGGCATAATCCGGTCCGGACCGCACCAGCGAAACGCGCAGACCATGTTCCGGCAACGGATCGCCTTCCTCTGGCACGCTAACGGCGTACACCCCGGTCCATGTCCTGCGATCCGCCCCGGTCTCTTGCATTTCCTCCCGGAAAACATGGTCGGAACGAAGAAACAGATCTACAATGGGCGAAGAAAACGTGGTGAAAGGCTGCAACTGCGCCCGCACCCAGGACTCTTCCGGAAACAATCCGTCTTGCGAAGCAGCCCATTCGATCGTGGCTTCGATCGGATAAATGTACCCGGTGTACGCACCGGTCGCCAGGGTATCCGACAACGCCAGCGAGTCGAGCAGCACCGCCGAAACGGGTTCCTCCGGGATGTCGAGCGATACGGCGAGAATTTCGATTTCGGGCGGGACAAAGCCATGCGCCTGGATCACAGCGTCCCGCCAGACGGCTCTGAACGAAAACGCATCTCCGGCAGCCGCAACGCCGGTCCCCGCCGGAAAATACCGGCCTGCCTGCGCTGCATCCGGGGTATAACGCACCGCCCTGTCCCCCAGCGTCATTTCCACGACAGCATCCGAAACGGCGGCTTGCACAGCGTCGTAGGGCTGCCTGGGCGACAATGTCCTGTGCACGTGCACAGGCTGGAGAGGCTGCCCGGTATTGAGGAATCCCTCCACCACGACCTGCGCATCGTCAACCGGAGCTACCGTATCGCACCCCGCCGCTGCAAGACATGCGTACAGCATGCCCGCAAGCACCCACTTCGCGCTATGGATCCCTTGCGGCTTCATAATTGCATCCTGATTTCGAACAGGGGCAGGATGGGCAGGCCGCGGCGGTTCTGTACCTCCATACCCTGGTCCGAGGGAAGGTACTGCCGTGCTGTCACATTGCGCCGATTGGTCACGTTGTACAGGTGCAGGCGGGCAAGCCAGGATGCGCCCAGCACCCGGAAACTGTGCTCTGCGGCTATGTCCATCCGAAAGTAGGGCGGCAATCGCCCGTTGTTCAGAAACGGGCGGTGCAAATACCGATCCGTTTCGTCGAGCGGATCGCCTATGGCGTACTGCGCCACAGGCACCGTCGTCGGGTAGCCGCTGCGCACCTCCAGAATGGACGTTACCCGCCACTTCCCGATTTCGCGGGCAACGAGCGCCCCAAAGGATCGGGGCACGTCATATCGGGATGGCCGGAATGAGGTCTCTCCCAACGCACCCGAGCGCGTCAGGGATCTACCGCCGGCATAGTTCAGGCGAACGGACCAGGGACCCCGGTCGGCAACGGCGGAAAATTCAACGCCGTACGCCCGCGCCTTTCCCCGTACGTATTGCCCAAGCAACTCGCCCACATCGATCCCCGGCCCGACCAATTCGTTTTTGCTGCGAAATTCATCCTCCGGCAACAGGACGTGCGTCACATAGCGCCAGTACGCATCCCCATGCAGTGTCAAACCCCGCAACGGCCTGCTCTCGAGTCCCATCGATCCCTGATACCCGGAAGACGGCGGAATGTCGTCGCCTGCCGGAATCCAGCGGCTCGTTACGAGATCGTAGGTGAAAGCATAACGGTCGCGCAATCTGTGGAGGTATTGCATGGTCCGACTTACGCCGGCCCGCAGGCGAAGCCGTCGGGGATCGATAACACGCTCAAGCGCAAGGCTCGGGCTGACATCCGTACGAAATTCGGATCCGAATACATTGAGGCGCACACCCGGGTGGATGGTCCAGCGCTCGTTCAACTGCCATACATCCTGTGCGTATATAGCCAGCTCGGGCTCCGCCGCCTCGTTTGTCTGCGCGTGCCGGTCTACCGTGCCTGCCGAGCGTCGGATCAGCGCATCGAGCGACGAGGAAAAATCGCGCACGCCGGCTTGCATGCCCACCTGTATCCGGTGCGAGAAGGATCGGAAGTATTCAATGTCCATCTTCATGCCCATGTCCCGCAGGTCCACCCGGTAATCGGACTGCATGACCGCCGAGATGGTCGGGCGCAGCAAGGTGCTCTCGCGCGCCCGGTAGGTGGACATATAGACCGTTCCCGTCGCAAAAAGGCGCTCGGAAAACAGATGCTGGTATCTTGCGCTGACCAACTGATTTCGCCACTCCTGCGCCACCTCGAAGAAAAGGTCCGCCGGGCGAAGCCAGGACGAGAAATCCAGCGACAAATCGAACGGAAGACGCAGGTCGAGCTCGTCGCCGCCGCGATAATAACTGACCGAAAGCCGATCCGAACGCCCGAACCGGTGCGTGTACTTTGCGCTCGCGTCGTAGAAATGGTATCCCGTGCGGAGCGTGTCCCGGCGACCGTCCGCGTTCTCGACAGGATGCTCGCGTCCAATAATCTTATCGATATAGGACCTGCGCGCCGCCGCCATGAACGAACTGTTGGCGGAGACCGGCGACTCGATCACCATACGCCCGCTGAGCGGGCTCACCGCCATGAGCGCCCGGGGCTCCTGCTGCGACCCGTCCTTCATCTGCGCATCCAGCACCGACGATATCCTCCCCCCGTATTCCACGGGAAAAGAGCCGCGGTACAGTTTGATGTCCTTGAACGTCTCGGTCTGGAAGATGGAAATGAGGCTGAATGCGTGCCAGGGATGATACACGGGCGCCCCGTCGAGCATGTAGAGATTCTGATCGGGAGACGCCCCGCGAATCAGCATGCCGCCGTGGAGTTCGCCCGCCTTGCGTATGCCCGGAAACCGCTGAAGGGCCTGGAACAGGTCCGACTCCCCGGGAAAGGACGGCAGCCTTTCGAGGCGGCGAACCGATTCCCTGAGCAGGCCGGGCGAAGCCGCGCCCACTGCATAGCTCGTGCGTTCGTCTTCCACGACAATGCCGCCTCCCTCCAGCGCCACGGGAACGAGCGGCACGATAACCGGCGAGGAGGTCTCCGCAATCCGCCGCTCTCCGGCCGTATATCCCAAAAAAGAAGCTTGCACGGCATAGTCGCCCGGGGGCAGGGAAGACAGTGCAAAATACCCGGCGTTGTTCGTCACTGCGCCGACGCGCAGTTCGGAGAGATAGATGTGCGCGCCCGGCAGCGCTTCGCCGGTTTCCCCGTCAATGACGAATCCGCGCAACGTCCACCGGCGTGCGGTTCCTTCGCCGGCGTCGGCAGAAGAGGCGCGCACCACAACGTATTGCCTGCGGCGCACGCGCTGCGCTTCAAGCGTTGCCGGTCGGAGGACGCACACAAGGGCTTCCTCGACAGACGTTCCTTCGTACGTACAGGTCGTGCGCCGGTCCAGGACCAACGCTTCCGAAAACACGATATCGACGCCCGCCTGATCGCGCACGTTCAGCAGCGCATCCCGCAGCGGCGCTTCTTCGACCTCGACGCGAATGGTTTGCCCAACCGCCGGGGACGACAAAAGCAGAGAGAGGAATATGACCGACAGCCAGCGCACGCCCCAAGATACCGATTTACCCCCGGACACGCCCTCGGGAATCGGACAAGGAGAAGGACCCCGTGCATCCGGAAAGGGCGCAAGCAAGGGTACCGGGAAAGTCCGTCGCGGTTCGCGTCAGCGCAAGGGTGTGAGGTGATATCCCTCGCTGCCTGCTTCGGATTCGGCTTTGTCCGGTTCGACGGCGGCGCCGATCGCCAGCGCTACGATATCCAGCGTTCCGGCAAGCGATTCTTCCTGCGCAAAACGGCCGGTCACCCGCTCGTCGAGCAGCGTCTCGTCCGCCGAAATATCGACCCCGTAATGCCCGGAAAGCATGGGAAGAATGTCGCGCACCAGCGTGGCATGGAAAACGAACAAGCCCGTCCATGCGAGGTGTTCGTGGACCCGTACGGATACGGGTTCCGAAGGAACGCCGGCCGATGTCATACGGCTCATCTGACCAGGAGCAAGCACAACGGCCCTTTCCGGGGCCTGCCGGGCGCTCATGCGTAGACTTCCCTCGACCAGAACGACTTCCGTTCCATCATCGGCGGTGCGCGTACCGAAGGACGTACCCAGAACCGTCACCTGCGCATCCGGCGTAACGAGCAGGAAACGCTCGGCGCTCGGGACAATGTCGAAAAAGGCGCGCCCCTCGAATTCTACACGGCGGCCCTCTTCGTCCATCGCACCGGACGGCCAGGTCAGGTAGGTCAGGCGCGAATCGCCCAGCAGGCGTACGCTGGAGCCGTCGGGCAACCCGACCGTACGCACTTCGGCGCTTGCGGTCCGGACAGTCACCGTATCCGGGGACGCCGGCAACAGGAAAAACACAAGCGTTGCGAGAACGGCTGCGGCAGCCACGCCGACCCCTATCTGCAAAACGCGGCGTCGGGAAGAAGGCGCTGGCGCCGGAACTCTTCGGGAGATCCGCGCGGGGATGCGATCCCTGCGGGCAGGTCGAATAGAGCGGGAAGAAGATACGCGCGGCGAAGCAGGCGCTTCCCCAACGGACGCCCCCGCAAACCACGCTGCCCGGTGCGCCTCGAAATCCTGCGCATCGCGGCGAATGTCGCCGGCTATAACCGCCAGGCCGGGGCTATCTGCAAGAATCTGCCGAAACGCAGGGGCAACCTCTTCGATGCGCACCCGTTCGGAATCGGTCAACACATCCGCTCGCCCGTACTCGTGCAGCACAAACAGAACAAACCGTTCCGGGTCCGCCAGGACTTCTCCCATCTCGCGAACCAGCGACGCGCGTAGAGCGCACCACTCCCGGAGGAGCACAGCGGCAGCAGGATCGGAAGCCAGGATATCTTGCAGTTCCATGGCCCGCTCCGGAGTCAGGTCGCGGCACAAGGCGATCGAATCGATATGTTCAAACGGTGCAGGCACGAAAACATCCGGGCATAGAGCGGTGCGTTGACATTTTGTTAAGCCGCTGTGAAGACCGAAAAAGTAACGCCTCGTCCAAAAGAAAAAGGGATACGGCGAATTATGCGTCCCCGCCGCCAGATTCTCCAAGCGCTTTGCGCAGCTTGCGTAGCGCTCGTTTCACCTGCATCTTCACAGCGGCTTCCGTCATGTCGAGCGACCGCGCGATTTCCGCATACCGATAGCCGTATTCGCGCATTTCCAGAATCGTGCGGGCCTTCTCGCTCAGGAGACTCAGGGCTTGCTCGGCGTCGATGCGAATGCCCGCATCCGGGGCGGTTTCACTCCATCTCGATAATGCATCGGGACCGGCAAGGCGTTCCCTGGAACCATAACGTCCCCGGTAGTAATCCTGGGTCTCGAACACCGCCGCTTTCATGACAAACGACTCCAACCGGTGCGGGTCATGCAGGTCCGGCAGGCCCCGGTGGAGGCGCAGGAGCGTGTTCTGCACCAGATCGTCCACCTCCGCCCGTTGCCCGATCCGCGATACGAACCAGGCGCGCAGCATGGGATCAAGCTGCCTGACGATCGCCTCGAACGCCGCTTCGTCGCCGTCCCGCGCTTGCCTGACGAGTGCGGCGTCTATGAGACGGTTCCTGGACAAATCGGGGAATCCTGAAAGATGCGGGCGGAACGGCGAGGCGACATAACGAAAAGAAGATAAGAACCGGAGAAAGAGATGTCTTGTTTTGCGAAGCAGCAGATGCGCGCCGATCACAAGTCAAGAAATATCTGCACTGCGCCATACCCGCGCCAGCGCTAATGACCACCGTCCCGCGCTTGCCTGACGAGTGCGGCGTCCATGGGACGGTTTTTGCCCAAATCGGAGAATCGGGGACGATGCAACATTGGGGCCGCAACGTCGGTATATTGCATATAGTCCAATATGGACTATATTGAAATGTTATCGAAACGTATTATACAGAGGCGACTATCGTGGCTCATTCCCGTTCCCGCAAATCCTGGACCGTAAGCGAAGCCAAAGCGCACCTCTCCAGAATTTTGCGGTTGTCCGAAGCGGAGGGACCCCAACGCATCGGGATCAGAAAATCCTTTGTGGTGATGCCTGCAGACGTATGGGACGCCCATACGGCGCCGGACGAGCCGCTTGGGCAATGGCTGATCGACAACGTCCCGCGAGGAATACATCTCGAAACGCCCGATCGCAACGAGCCCGAGCGCGAAATACCGTTTGCTAACCGGGACAAGACGTGAACGGATTTCTTTTGGACGCCAATGTGGTTTCGGAACTGACAAGGGATACGCCGGAACCGCAGGTTATCGAATTTTTGGCGGGACACCCCGATCTGTGGTTCTCAGCCATCGTTCTGCACGAACTGGAGTTTGGCTTGCAGTTGCTGCCCGAGGGGCGCCGACGCGAAGATTTGCGGGCCATGTTGGCGAACTTCATAGAAAGGTACGCGAATCGCATCCTCCCTGTCGCATACGAAGAAGGACAGTGGGCCGCGAGATTCCGGGCGGATGCCCGCCGATCCGGGCGTGTCCTGCACCTCGGCGATGCGCTGATTGCGGGAACTGCGAGAGCCCATGACCTCGCCATTGCGACACGAAACGTGGGGGACTTCAACGGTCTCGACGTCGAAACCGTCAATCCCTGGAAAGAAAGGTTATATCCGGGCCAACAGAGTGTCTAACGTAACCGGCCCCCTTGCAATCCGCGATCAGGCGACGGCTGCATCCCGGCTCGCGTGACGAAACAACGCGCATAACCTTGATACGGTGCTGTAAATGGATCAACCGGCAAAGTGGCACGGATGGCTAACGGCTCCGGTACGTAGACCTGATTGCATGTCGGAAAATGCAAAAAAATTACGCGCCCTCCCGAACAGGCCTGCGCCTATCCCGTATATTTCGCATAGCGGCCCGTCGATACCGGCATACAAATCCCAACCTCGCTGCAGGAAGCTATTATGAACCTGTCCGAAACCATCACGTCCGCTATCGTAGCAATGGCTTCCCTGTCGTTGCCCGTTATTCTGGGCTTTTTGCTGTACAGTACATTGCATATCCGCAAGGACCTGAACAAGGACATGCAAGGTCTCCGTAAGGACCTGCATCAGGACATCAGCGCAATCAACTCCCGGTTAGGCCGAATCGAAGGGCGGCTTTTCGGCGCAGACAGCCCCCCTCCCGGGTAGCGCCCCGGGGACGACAGGACACCTGGGTAGACTTAAAGAACTGTCCGGGTTTTACGAACCATCTCTCGCACCGGGATACAGGCATAATTTTTGCGAAAAGGTTATATCCAGCCGCGCACGGCGTCTAAAGTACCGGACGCCCTTGAAATCCTGATCGGGCAGCGGGCGCATATAGTGCGCCTATCCCGTATATTTCGCATAGCGGCCCGTCGATACCGGCATACAAATCCCAACCTCGCTGCAGGAAGCTATTATGAACCTGTCCGAAACCATCACGTCCGCTATCGTAGCAATGGCTTCCCTGTCGCTGCCCGTTATTCTGGGCTTTTTGCTGTACAGTACATTGCATATCCGCAAGGACCTGAACAAGGACATGCAAGACCTCCGCAAGGATATGAACAAGGACATGCAAGACCTCCGCAAGGACCTGCACCAGGACATCAGCGCAATCAACTCCCGGTTAGGTCGGATCGAAGGACGGCTTTTCGGCGCAGACAGTCCCACTCCCGGGTAGTTCTCCGGGGACGACAGGACACTTGGGTAGACTTAAAGAACCATCCGGGTTTTACGAACCATTTCACGCGCCGGGATACAGGCATAATTTTTCAGGAAAGGTTATATCCGGCCGCATACGGCGTCTAACGTGCCGGATCCCGTTGAAATCCGCGATCGACCGGCGGATGCATACCCGTTCATGGAATAAAAAATCGCAATGACGGACTTCTCGTCTACGTTCTTCATGAATGCAGCGCACATCTTGCGCAAGGCATGGGGCGCTTCCCTTCTTCTCAAGAGCCGATCTCCTTATCGGAAACATCCTGTGCCGACCCGACTTCAAAAACGCCGGGCTGCCAACAGCCTTGACATCGGGGCATCCGTTCTCGGGACAGTCCGCCCCGACTTTGCAACGCTCCAGCATCCCAGGCATACGGAGTCGACTACCATGGAGGAGGTTCAGTATCTGTTCGATTCGGCGGGCGAATGGATCGCCTTCCGCAAGGGGAAGCACCTGTTCGCCCGCATGGGGGAATGGCTCGGGTGGTTTCCCTGGGACGATGAAGAGGCTGTGGACCCCAGCGGCGAATATCTGGGCACAGTCTACTTGGGAGATCGGCTGTATCGATTCGCAAATCACAAGTATCGGGGATACCCAGGGCGCCCGGAGAACCCCGGCTACCCGGGCTACCCGGGAGCTCCGGACCGCGCAGAAGCCTCGGCCCCTCCCGCCTCCGCATACGACGTCGAGATTGAGGTTTGATGCATGGCGGCAAAACCGGCACTGGATGCAGTTCCTTCTGCTCCCAAATCCGACGATTGTGAAAACGCCTGGCGCGTACTGGAATATGCACATGAAACGGCGGACTCGTTCCTGAAAATTTTCAATGCGGGGCGGGGCAGGGGACATACTACCGTATCGGACCAGGATCTCCTGCGGGCAATGCTCGTATTCGCCAGCGCCGGTCTGGATTCAATGATAAAACATCTTGTAAAGGACGCGCTCCCCACCGCTATTAAGAATGACTCTGCAATACACAATATCTTTCTCAAAGAATTCGTGGAGCGCAAGATCAAGCAGGGCGAGCAACCTGATTACAAAATCATGGCAGACGTTCTCGTTGCAGAGAATCCGATGGACCGGATGCTTGCTCTGCTGGTAAACGATTTGACTGCCAAAAGCCTGCAATCCGCAGACGAGCTATTCAAAATCGCTTCGTACTTCGACATTAAATCCAATATCATTTCCAAAGAGCCAAATAAATTGAGAGAAGTTTTCCGAATGAGAAATGATATCATCCATGAGATGGATGTCGATTTTTCACAAGCAAGGCGCAACCGAACGCCTCGGCAAAGAGACGAGATGATTGAGGCAACCAATCGATTACTCAAGGTGTGCAAGGCCTTTTTGAACGCTGTGGACGACAAACTTCAACAACCTTCATGATGTCGTCTCGAATTACAGATAAGGCACAGGTCCTGTTTTACCTGATCCTCACCCCACCCCGTACTCCAGCATCTTTCCGCGCACGAACGTAACGGACCGGCGCAGGCGTTCCATGCCGCGGACGGGATCGTCGCCGTCCTCGATGGATATCCAGCCGTCGAAGCCCACCCCGGCAAGGATGGAAAAGATGCGGTCGTAGTCGTTGAGGCCCTCGCCGATCACGCCGTGCTTCAGGATGTTCGCATAGCCCGTGCCCGGCTCGGCCTCGATCCGGCGCAGGTCCGCCAGCGTGCCCCCCTCGAGCATCCGGTCACTGGCATGCATCGTTACGACGCGATGCTTCACGGCTTCGAGCAGGGCGATCGGGTCTTCCCCGGCAATCACTGCATTGGACGGGTCGTAGTTCACGCCGAAACAGGGCATATCCCCAAGGCGGTCCAGCACCTCGAGGAAGGTTTTGCTATCCTGCGCAAATTCGGGGTATATCCAGTACCCGTCCTTGTAATGGTTCTCCAGAATCAGCGTCACGCCATGCCGGGCGGCGCAAGCGGCAGCATCCCGGATGCATTCGACCACCCAATCCAGTGTGCGTTCGCGGTCGAGTCCCGGCCGGCGCTGCCCCGTCAGGACGCGGCAATAGCGGCCTCCGAGGGCTGCGGTCGCTTCGATAGTGCGGCACTGCCGGGCCACCTCCTCCTTCCGCTCCCCGGGATCGGGCCGGGTAAAATCCGGCGAATGGCACATCATGGGAATCGAAAGCCCTCCTGCACCGGCGGCATGCTCGCGGAGCCGCGCCAGCGCCGTCTCGTCCCCCACAGGCGTAAATCCCTCGTAGAACTCCAGCCCGTCGATGTCCAGCGTCGCCGCAAGATCGATCCACTCCTCGACGCGCATGGTGTGCGTTACGCAGAGCGCATCAAGAAAGCACTTGGGGAAAACGGCGAGCGGCATCGGCTACTTGGATGCATTCTGTCCCACGAGCGGCCACTGTTCGATTTCAAAGACGGAGCCGTTGACAGGCCCGGCCTGATCCGAAAGCCAGAACACGATGTGCGCTGCCGCCTCTTCGGGAGCGAAAATGCGGCCGGACGGGGCATGCTCGGGAGGTATGTGTTCCCACCAGCCTTCTTCGGAGCCGTCCTGCACCTTGATCTTCTTCTCGTTTTCGGTGAGCGTCCACCCCACGTTGACCTGGTTGACGCGGATGCCCTCGCTCGCCAGATACGCCGAGAGGTTACGGGTCATCGTCATCAGCCCGCCTTTTGTCATCGAATAAACGAGCAGATTCCGCTCCCCGCCCAGTGCGTTGACAGAGCCCACATTCAGGATATGACCGCCTCCTCCCTGCTTCCTGAACTGCGCAACGGCGGCCTGTGTCAGAAGAAGAGGCGCCCGCAGGTTCACGGCGACCAGCCGGTCAAAGAGTTCGACGGCCGCATTATCGAGATTGGAGCGCGTCAGAAGAGCCGCATTGTTGACGAGCGCATCAAGGCGTCCGAACCGCTCGACGGTGGCCTCGACAAGATGCGGCGCCACGGCAGGATCCTGCAAGTCCCCCAGTGAAAACGCAGCGGCCTCCCCCAGTTCTTCCACGAGCGCGGCAGCGCGCCCGGCGCTCCGGCCATGAATCATCGCCCTGCCGCCCTCGGCCACGATGCGGCGGGCTGTGAACTCCCCGACGCCCATCGTCGAGCCGGTAACGAGGATGACCTTGTCCCTGACGAGTTGTCCCATGTTTCTATCAGATTCGACGCTCCCGTAACATACGCAATCACGGAATCAGGATCGCCTTTACGTACGTCCGTTCGTGCATACGCTCGAAGACATCTTCCCATTCCTTCATGGGGGCAATACGATCCACAAGAGGCGCCGTATCCAGGCGGCCGTTTGCAAGCAGACGCAGCACGCGCTCCCAGATTTCCCAATAGTGCGAAAAACTGCCCTGTAACGTAACGGCTTTCCGGACCAGGGGATCAAGGCTGCCGCCAAACGGCTCTTTACCCCAACCGACTTTGGTGATCCGGCCCCCGGGGCGCACCGCGTCCAGCGCCGTCCGGAGGGCTTCGGAAACGCCCGCGGCGTCCACCACCGCATTGACGCCAAGACCATCCCCAAGCGCCCTCCCCGTCTCGACCGCATCCTCCGCAGGTACGGGAACGAGCCCCAGCCGCGCCGCCACAGCAAGACGGTGCGCATCCGAAGCCAAACCCGCCACCAGCACGACGCCCGCGCCCGCAAGCCGCGCCATGACCCCGCACAGCAAACCGATGGGACCGGGGCCGAGCACCAGCACATGATCCGCCGGTCGAATCCGCGTCTGCACGCAGACGGCATGATACGCCACGCAGCACGGCTCCGTAAGCGCCGCCTGCTCGAAGGTCAGTTCGTCCGGTATGCGGTGCAGGCAGCGTTCCGGTACGCGCACATACCCGGCCATGGCGCCGTCCACCCCGTACCCGAAACCGAGACGCGAGGGATCCAGATGGTACTGGCCCTGCCGCACCAGCGGCGAATCCGGGTCGATGACGGCAGCGGTTTCGCTCGTTATCCGATCCCCTTCCCGAAACGCGCGCACGGCGCTCCCGGCCCGCGCCACGACGCCGCTGAATTCGTGCCCAAGCACGCAGGGGTAGTTGACCGGCCAGCTATGCGCGCCTGCCCATTGATGTACGTCGCTGCCGCACACGCCGACCGCCCGCACCTCGACAAGCACATCCTCGGGACCGATCTCCGGCACGGGTATCTCGCGAAGCTCGACGCTCTTCGGCGCCGCCGCATGATTCACCACGGCCTGCATCGTGCGAGGAATATGCTTCATGAGTCGGTCGTCCCTTTCCCGAAGGCATGCACCCGCGCACATATCTCCCGGAGAATGCCTTCCACATCCCCGGACGCCGCCCGGAACGCATGCGCATCCACGGCGATCGGAGCGCCTATGACCACGATGGGCGCACCCCAGGCGGGCGCCTGCGCGGCCTGCTCAAGGTCAAGCCCGCCCACGGCCTGCACAGGGATATCCACGGCAGCCGCCACCTCGCGCAACCGGTCGAGGGGCGTTTCGAAAGACTGCCCCCGCTCCTGCCGCAGCGTCCGGTAGTCGTACCCGATATGATGAATGACGTAATCGCAGCCCATTTCCTCAAGCAGCCGGGCGCCGGCTACCGGGTCCGGCATCCCGAGGTTATCTCCCATCACTTCCACGCCCAGTTCCCTGCCGGCCCGCACCACCAGTTCCACCGTTTCCGGCTCGGCCTGCCCCATCACCACCACGTGGGTCGCGCCGGCACGGGCCATGATCTCCACTTCAAGCCCGCCCCCGTCCATCGTTTTCAGATCCGCCACGAGGGGCCGCTCCGGAAACCGCTCCCGCAAGGCGCGCACGCCGTGCATCCCCTCGGCAATGACCAGCGGCGTACCGGCCTCGATCCAGTCGACGCCGGCCCGTACGGCCATCTCCGCCATCTCGACTGCTTCGGGAATCGACGTAACGTCCAGCGAGATCTGTACGACCGGCTCCATGAACTAATACAGGAACATGGGCTTGTTCAGCACATGATGCACCTTCGGCCGGTAGGCCTCCACATCATAGAGTTCGTCCACATCCACGCGCTTCACGCCCGTCGTCACCTCGTCCATGGGGATGTGCGTGTAGACGCCGCCGCGCAAGGCCACCATCCTGCCGCTGGCTCCTTCCCCGAGCAGGTCCATCGCCATGTTCGCGTAGTTGACGCCCACCATCAGGTCGAGCGCATCCGGCGGGCCGGAGCGCATCAGGTACGCAACGGGCTGCAGCACGATCTTCTCGCCGGTGAGTTTGCTGAGTATCGCTCCCGTGGCTTCCCCGATGCCGCCCAGCTTGCGATGTCCGTACGGATCGGCCTCCCCGCTTTCCATCACCTCGCCGCCGATCATATACGCGCCCTCGCTGATCGTCACCATGGCGTAGTTGCTGGGATTGGCGCGCTTGTCCTGCATGATCAGGTTCGCCAGTTTCTCCGGGTCGAACGGCACCTCCGAAATGAGCGTCCGATCCACCCCGGCGAGATACGAACTGATGAGGCTGGTTTGCCCGGAATTTCTTCCGAAGAGTTCGATCACGGCAATGCGCTCGTGGGAACCCGTGCTGGTGCGGAGCTGGTGAATGAATTTGATGCTCCGCGTGATGGCCGTCCCGAACCCGATGCAATAATCCGTGCCATACACATCGTTATCCATCGTCTTGGGAATGGCCACGACCGGGAATCCTTCGCAGTGCAGGCGCTCCCCGTAACTCAGGGTATCGTCTCCTCCGATGGGAATGAGCATGTCGATGCCCAGGTGTTTCAGGTTCGCGATGGCATGGGGAGTAAAATCGAAGGGGTCTTCTTCCGTCATATCGACCGTGCCCTTCAGGAAATCGGGCACGTCGCCCGGCGCCACGCGCCCCGGGTTGACGCGGCTCGTATGCAGCACGGTGCCGCCGGTCCGGTCGATCTTGCGCACGGTCGGGAAATCCAGTTCGACCGTGTATTCGTCGATGGTAGCCGGATCGTCCCGATCCATCCAGAGCAAACCGCCCCATCCGCGGCGAATGCCGATGACCTCGTTTCCCTGCTCCATCCCCCGCATGGCGACCGCCTTGATGCAGGGGTTCAGGCCGGGCACATCCCCGCCCCCCGTCAGTATGCCGATTCTCATGTTATTTGTATGGTTGGTTAGTCATTTCAGCCTTACAATATAATGCAAAGACGGCCTGACATGCGAACACGGGAAACCCATTTTAATATGGATCGTCCTTACCCCGTCCGCGCCCAGGCGTGCATCAAAATGCCCGCAGCAACCGCCGCATTCAGCGATTCGACGCCTTGCGCACCGGGCTTTTCACCCTCGTGCGCCCGGCCCGGAATAAGCACCCGCTCGGCGATCCGCTCCCGAACGTTCCGGGAAATCCCGTGCGCCTCGCTGCCGAACACCAGGACGGACGGCAACGCCGGCGTCCAGTCATCGACCGGAGTGCCTTCAAGGTCCGCCCCATAGACGGCGAATCCGTGCGCAGCGAGCTCCTCGAGCATGCCAGCCGGATCGGGCGTTTCGACATGCTCGACATCCCACACCCCGCCCATGGAGGCGCGCACCGCCTTCGGGTGGTACGCATCCACGGAATCCGGAGCGGTTACCACGGCCTCTACGCCGAACCAGGCCGCCGTCCGGATGATGGCCCCCACATTCCCCGGATCGCTTACGCCGTCGAGCAATACCACCCGCTGCATGGATGCAAGCGTCTCCGGCGCCGCCCGCCGGATGCCCGCGACCCCCAGCACGCCCTGGCTGGTTTCGACCGCGGATACCGTGCGCAGTTCGCGTTCGGACACGACATATACCCGATCCTCCGGAATATGGAACCGTTCCGCAAGGCGGCTCTGCGCCGATTCCGACACGAGCAGCGTGCGCAGTTCGGCCCCCGCGTCGAGCGCCGCTTCCACGGCCCGCACACCCTCGACGATCGTCTCCCCGTACCGGTCGCGGTATTTTCTGTGCGCCAGCGAGCGGATTTCCTTCAGGCGGCGTTGGGGCAGATGGGTCATGCGTGCGGCGCGGATGGGTCCCCGCATATTTTCATGGGGAAATACAACGTACGGGAAAGCATGCAATACCTACTCGCCGCCATGCGCACGCAACAGATCCGCCAGCCGGGTAGCCCCATTCTTTTTGGCCGTATCAAGCGGCGTGGCGCCACTGTCGTTTTTTACGTTCACATCGGCGCCGGCGGCAATCAATCGCTTCACCTCCTCGACCTGCCCTTCGCGTGCCGCCTTATGCAGTAGCGTTTCGCCGGTCTGGTCCTGTGCATGGACATCCGCAACATGTGCGCCCACTACGGTTGCAACAAGCGCTATGAGGATCAAACGCTGCATGAGGTTCTCATTACAAGATGGCTAACAGGCCCGGAAGTAAAGATACAATGCGCACGCCCGCATCTTCTTTTTTCCTTTTAGGTCGCATACCGCTATTTTGATGCACGCCAAGCGCCTTTCCCCGTACGGTTCCGAATTTCCCGCTTGTACTTCGTTCGCTCTTCACTGACGCTTCCCCTGTCCTAATCCCGGTTATGATGCTTCCGACTGCTTTGCTTCGCCGCCCCCGCGAAACATCCGTTTTCCTCCTCGCCGCAGCGTTCGCCTCTGCTGCGCTGGCAGCTACCATGCCCGTTCCTGCCGCACAGGCCCAGGAAATGCAATGGGAAGACTATGCGCCCCGTTCCACGCTGGTCGTCGAGGAGCGTGAGGTAACCCGCGCGAAATTCCCGTTCGTGGACGCTCATGCGCACCAGTGGGGCATCGCCGAGATGTCCAGTGAAGATATCGCCGCCGTGGTTGCGGACATGAACGCAATGAACATGGCCGTCATGGTGAACCTCAGCGGAGGAAGCGGCGAAGCGCTCCAGCAGAAGATCGCCGCCACGGACCTGCACGCCCCGGGGCGCTTCGTGCATTATGCGAACATCGACTTCGAAACCGTGGACGACCCCGACTTCGGCGCGAAAGCAGCCGCCCAGCTGGAAGAAGACGTACGGCAGGGCGCCAAAGGGCTGAAGATTTACAAAAGCCTCGGCATGTACATCTTCTACGAGGACAGTACGCGGGTCCGAACCGACGACCCGAAACTGGACCCCATCTGGCAAAAGGCCGGCGAGCTGGGCATTCCGGTCCTCATCCATACGGGAGACCCGGCGCCCTTCTGGGAGCCGCACGACCGCTTCAACGAGCGCTGGTTCGAACTCAAGGAGCGCCCGCGCCGCAAGCGCGAGCCGGTCCCGTCCTGGGAAACGATTATGGGCGAACACTGGAACCTGATCGCCAGGCATCCGGGCACCATTTTCATCAGCGCGCACCTGGGCTGGCTGGGGAACGATCTCGGGCGGCTGGGCGCTCTGCTGGACAAAATGCCCAACATGTACACCGAACTCGGAGCGGTCATCGGCGAACTGGGGCGCCAGCCGCGCACCGCGAGCGCCTTCCTGACGAAATACCAGGACCGCGTGCTCATGGGCAAGGACTCCTGGGCGCCGGACGAATACCATGTCTACTTCCGCATCTTCGAGACGGCGGACGAATACTTTCCGTATTACCGCAAACGGCATGCTTTCTGGAGCATGTACGGCATGGATCTCCCGGACGAAGTGCTACGGAAAATCTACTACGAAAACGCGCTCAGAATCATTCCCGGACTCGATCCTTCGCTTTTCCAGGATTCGTGATCCTGCGGTATAAGCACCCTTTCGCAACAGCCGCCGCAATCCGCCCCGGCGGCTCTGCGCTCATTCAATCTCCTGACGATATGACTCGTATTCTCTCCCGCCTGGTCGTCGCCGTGGCGCTTGCCGCGACTCTGTCCGCCTGCTCGGAAGCGCCCCCGCGCGCGCCGGTGGGCGCCGGTGCGGACTGGGCGAATTACCTCGGTCATCCGAGCAGCAACCAGTATTCCCTGCTCGATCAGATCAATACGGAGAACGTCCACCTGCTGGAAATGGCGTGGGAGTACGACACGGGAGACGAGGACGAGTACCAGTCCAACAACCTCGTCGTGGACGGCGTGCTGTATACGGCTACCCCGACCCGTAAGGTAACGGCGCTGAACGCCGCAACGGGCGAACACCTGTGGACCTTCGACCCCGACACAACCAATCCCTTCGAAGGGAACCGCCACCAGGGCGGCGGCCGTCAACGGGGCCTCATCTACTGGGAAGACGGAGAAAACCGGCGCATCTTCACGACGAAAGGCCCCTGGATGTACGCGCTCGACGCGGAGACGGGCGAACCGGTCCCCTCGTTCGACGAAGGCGGCTGGCTCCATATAGGCGACCGCATCGACTGGGAAGGCCGTCCGAACGTGGGCATGAACACGCCCGGATACGTCTTTGAAGACATGGTTATTTTAGGCGTACGGGTCGCGGAGAACGTGCCCGGCGCGGTCATTGCGCTCGACGCCCGGACCGGAGAACGCATCTGGATATTCCATACCCTGCCCCGTCCGGGGGAATTCGGGTCGGAGACGTGGCCGGAAGGGTATCTGGAATACACGGGAGGCGCCTCGGACTGGTCCGGCATCTCGATGGATACGGAGCGAGGCATCGTATACTCCTCCACGGAAACCGCAGGCCCGGATTTTTATGGCGGCGACCGGTACGGCGAGAATCTTTTCGCCAACTCCCTTATTGCACTGGATGCGCGTACCGGCGAGCGCCTGTGGCACTTCCAGTTCGTCCATCACGACCTGTGGGATATGGACAACCCGACCCCGGCCACGCTGCTGACCGTCCGGCACGAGGGAGAATGGGTGGACATAGCCGCCCAGGGTACGAAGATGGGGCTGCTCTACGTCTTCGACCGGGTTACGGGCGAGCCGCTCTGGCCGATCGAAGAGCGTTCTGCACCCGTATCGGAATTGCCGGACATGGACGCATGGCCGACGCAGCCCTTCCCTACATGGCCGGCGCCGCTCACACGGCAGGAATACACGCTGGACGACGTATCGAATATCTCGCCGGAAGCCCAACAGTTGACCACTGACCTGATTACGCAGTCCGGCGCCTACGGGTCGTTCCCGCCGCCGAGTCTGGAGCAGAAAATCAAGTTTCCGGGATACGACGGGGGCATGGAATGGGGCGGGTCGGCTGCCGACCCTGACGGCATATTGTACGTGAATGTCAACGAGATGCCGTGGTTCTACCAGCTCATCCCAACGAGGCGTGAGGACGGTACGCCACTGCCTCGCGGGGAACGATACTACCGGGCTGTATGCGCGTCTTGTCACGGTCTCGACGGCAGCGGCGATCCGGGAGGAGGTTTTCCGGCGCTCACGGATATGAGCGAGCGCTACGGCCGGGAGCAGGCCATGGCGCTACTCGTACAGGGTGGCGCACGCATGCCCCCCTTCGACCAGATCCCCGAGGAGTTTCTGAACATGATTCTCGACTATCTCTTCGGCGAGGAAACAGCCATGGAAGAGGAAGAAGACGAGGAAGACGAATATGTGCCGCCGTACGGTTTCCGGGGGTTCCAGCGCTGGCTGGATCAGGAAGGCTACCCCGCCATCAAACCGCCCTGGGGGACCCTGAACGCCGTCGATCTGAACACGGGCGAGGTGAAATGGACCGTACCGCTTGGCGAGTACGAGGAATTGACGGCGCGCGGCACTCCGCAGACCGGTACGGAAAATTACGGCGGACCGGTCGTGACGGCGGGCGGCGTGTTGTTTATCGGCGCCACCGCCGACGAGACAATACGGGCCTTCGACAAGGAAACGGGCGAGGTGCTGTGGAAAGCCGATCTGCCTTTCGGCGGGAACGCTACGCCCAGCACATACATGGTGGACGGGAAGCAGTATGTAGCGATTTCAGCGGGCGGCGGCAAGTCGAACCGGCCCGTCGGGGGTATGCTGGTAGCGTTTGCGCTGCCGGATGAAGCGCCCGCGGAAGCGGCGGACGATACGGCCGGCGACGAATAAGGCGGCCTTGGGGCGTTATATCTATTTCGCCAGTGGGTTGGGCCGCATCTGGAACTGGTACACCTTGCTGGTCGTCCCGGCGCCCGATTCCATATGGAACGGCGTGCGCGTGCCGATCGTAGCCCATACCCCGCGGCCCTTCCAGCCCGCCTCGGGGTCGTCAATGCGCCCGTCCAGCCACTTCGTATAGAACCCGGTCGGATACGGCACGCGCAACACGACCCATTCGCCGTCCTTCAGCGCAAGCAGCGCGTCGGACTGGTTGCCCGTGCTTATGGGCACATTCTCCCCCAGTCCCAGCGTGTTGTACCAGTCCACCCAGGCGTAATAGCTGCCTCCGCCGCCGCCCGGCCCCTCCACGCCGCCCAGTTGCGGCGCCGGCTCCTCATAGAAGGTCCACCCCTCCGGGCAATGCTGTCCGGTGGCTTCCGGTCCGTTCAGCGGGCCCTCGCACTTGCGGCGGTCGAAACTCGCGAGATGTCCGCTTGCCAGCGGGGTCCACACCACGCCCTCGAGATCGACGTCCATGCCCCGGGGAGAGAATCCCCATATGTCCGCCCGTTCGTTCCCGTACGGCAGTTCGTATACCTCGGCCAGCGCCGTCTCCGGCGGGTTGCCCCCCGGATCGAGCCGCACCACGCTGCCGGGAAAATCCAGGACGGACCCCCACACCGTACCGTCCGGCATGGGCGTGACCGCATAAAAAGCCCGCCCGTAGCGCTTGTCCATGGCCGGATCCACCGGCTCGCCCGGTTCCGCGTACGCGTCGCGCTGTCCATTGCCGTTCGTGTCCATGATCAGCGCCGTCCAGCCCTGTGAAGCCTCCTCGTCGCCCGTTTCAAGGAAGGCTTCCACATCCAGCCACCCCACGACCTGCCCGCCCCCGCTGGTCCAGAGCGTGTTCTGCTCGTCGAGGGCAAACATCAGATGGTGGGTGCTGAAGCACGTACCGATGTTCGTCAACTCCTCCGTAGCCGGGTCGTACACCGCAAGGTGGCGGTAGGATCTTGCGAGAGGGAATAGTCTGGCGGAAGGATGCTCCGAGCCCTCTTTGCAGAAATCCGGGTTGTCCCCCGGACGGACCCGCGACGTGAGCCAGACGCGCCCGTCCTCGTCGAACATGGGGTTATGCACGTTGGCCCGGCTATGCCAGATGGGTTCGTCGCCCCAGTACGGCGAAGACGCCAGCACGCTGCCGCCCGCGTCGGGCGTAGCCGGATCCCGTGGATACATCCGCACTTCGCTCCGTTCGTGCGTGACCGGATCCAGCACCGGGAGATAATCCGAGCTTGCTTCCGCCGCCCCGTACAATTTGCCGTAGGGATTCAAAGTAGGATCCCGCCGGTCGGTCGATACGAGATCGTGGAGATAGGTTTTCGGATCGGCCCAATCCCACATGGTGATGACCACATTGCGTTCGAGACCTTCCGGACGCGGCGGCGCGGGCGGCAAGGCGCCCTCTGCAATGCGGTCGGTCCAGTCGGCGAACATTTCGAGCGCGCGCTCGCGGCCCAGCGCATTGAGGCCATACATCATGCTGCCCCCGGCCTGCCCGGCCTGGAGGCGGCGTTCCCAGGCTGCTTCCGACGACACGAACGCGCCCGTTTCCGGGTCGATAAGGCGCTCCGGAGAATCCAGGTCGGCGAGGTTTTCCGGAATGCGGCGAGTGCCCGAACCGCCCATTTGGTGGCAGGCCATACAGGTGCCGGATTTCAGGATGCGCAGGAACTCTCCCTGATTGTCGAGGTGCTCGGCAATGCCGTTTCCACCCGGTCCCGTGCCGGGAAATTCGCTCTCTGCAGGCACGTTGATCAGGGAGAACCAGTGCCCGGAAGGGTATATCTCCGCGGCGGCGGCCTCGTCGGGAGCCTCGACTGCTTCAAGATTCAGCACCTGGCCGGGGCGGCCGGACTGCCGGGGGGAATCCACCAGACCGTAGCCCCGCACCCATACCTCGTATTCGGCGTCGGGCAGATCCGGCAGTACGTAGCGCCCCGCATCGTCCGTCACCACGATCTTCACGAAGGGCGTGGGCAGGTCGCCTGTTTCCGCAATGACCCATACGCCCGCTTCCGGACCGTTTGCGCCTGTCACTACGCCGCTGATGTCGTCGCTGTCGAGCGCGGGCGTCGACATGGCGCCGCATGCGGCAAGCACAAAAGCAAGTGAGGCGGCAAGGAGGAATACGGGGAGGCCGGACAGCGAAAAGAACGCCGGATGCGAGCGCGTGCGCGAACGCGGCGTCTGTAAAAAATGCCTCTGCGCATACAGCATGCACAGGCGGACAGGGTGCGTTTTCATGGCGATGGAAGGCTATGCGGGATTGGGCAAGGCGATTTGCTTCATCTATCCTTCAAATATCGCCGTTCGCGAAGACTGGTGCAAGGATCGGGGAATACCCGTTTACTCAACGTACTGAGTAATTTTACGCAGTGTATTGCGTAAAACAGGGGCAACCGCACTCGCGGACCCGCAAAAGTACGCTGGTTGCGCCATCCGGCAGGGACGGCATCCCCTTGGAAATGTTTCTGTCCATGCCGGTGCGGGCATGGGCAGACCGGAAAATCAACGGTCCCGCTACCGGACGAGAACCATTACTCGAGTAATGGCGACCGACCCCGCAGTCAGTACGCAGGCGTACGTTCCCGTGGGGAGCCCCTCGGCGTCGAACCGCACGGTGTGCCTGCCGGCTGTCCGATGGGCGTCCACAAGCACCCGTACCTCGCGTCCGATCATGTCGTAGACGGCGAGCCGGACCGGTCCGGGTTCGGGCAGTTCGTAAACGATCCCGGTCGAGGGATTGAACGGGTTGGGATAGTTGCCGATCAGCGCCACGCGATCCGGCGGTTCTTCGGATTCGACGGCGACCGTATGGAGATGGTAGACATCGGCCTGCGCATGGTCGGAGAACCCGTCGTTCGTCAGGGCGGCGCGCAGCCATACGGTGTAGGCGCTCGTGACGCCCAGGCGCACGGTGTGCTCGTACCGGCCGTTTCGTTCGTACAGAGGTTCGGGAACGGGCGTCCAGTCGACAACGGGAGGCCAGACGCGGCGGGTGGCCGGTCCCTCGAATATCCGGAACCGGTACCCGGTTACGTCCGCCGCATTCGCTTCCGGCGCTTGCCAGGACATATGCAGGGACAGACTGTCCGCATCCGCATCGAGCGCCCGAATCCGCAGACGGGCGGGTGCGGCAGTATGCGGCACGGGCGCATCGTCTTCGTCTTCTTCCTCTTCCGGCGGTCCGTCGTCCTCTTCTTCGTCTTCCGGCGGTCCGTCGTCCTCTTCTTCGTCTTCCGGCGGCCCGTCGTCCGTGTCCGTGACGTTGATCGTCACGTTGATGGTGGCGGCGCCGCCTCTGCCGTCGCGGGCCTCCACCTCCACCTGGTAGGCGTCCTCGTCGAAGTAGGTCGCATAGATCGTCGCGGCCGGCGGCACGGTCCGGATCTGCCCCGTGGCCTCAACGAAGAGGAAAGAGTACCGGTCGGCGCCCTTCAGGGTGTATGTCAGATCGTCGTTGTCCGCGTCCGTCGCCACGACCGGGGCGCCGACCTCGACGCCCGAGCCACCCGAGCCAATGTCGGGGAGGCTGCTCTCGGCCACCGTGCGCGTCGTCGTCTCCCCCTCGGTGAAGACCGGCGGGTTGTTGTCCGAACTGAGCAGGCCGTTCACCTTGTGGCCGCTCTCCGACCTCCGGCCCTGCCAGTAGAGCGGGACGTCGGTGCTGGTCCCCGCGAAGGTGATCGAATCGCCGGTATCGAGCCGCACCGGGCCGTCCGGGCTGTCGTAGTCAGACTCGTCCCGGATGAAAAGGCCGTCGTCGTCCGTGTCGCCCGACACCACCGTGTAGCCGAAGACCAGCTCGGTCGTGCCGCTGCCCGACACGTCGCCGGCCTGTCTTACCTCGCTGCCGTCGAACACGAACTCCAAAACCGGGTCCCCGGCCGCGTCCACCGCGGCGGTGAAGGTCACCGTGAAGCGGATCGTCTCGCCCTCCCCGTAGGTGTCGGTCTCCACCACCGGCGTCGAGGTCACCGCCACCGAGCGGATCGAACGCGCGCCGTCCACCTTGTGGCCGCTCTGCGTGCCCGGTTCCGAATGGTCGAGGTTCGCCGCCGTGCTGTTGGCCACGCTCGCGATCGCGCCGTTCTGGGGATTCCCGTCGCGGTCGCCCTCCAGGGTCCGGGTCTCGTCCCCGATCCAGATACCGTCGTCGTCCCCGTCGCCGGGCGCCACGGTGTAGCCGAACGCCAGCGTCTCCGTGCCCGAGCCGTCCACCAGCGGCGCGCGCTTGGCCCCCCCCGCGGACAGCACGAAGTCCGTGTCGGACGCGGCGCCGACCGCCTCGCTGAAGGTCACCGAGACCTCTATCGTCTCGCCCGCCCCGTAGGTGTCGGTCTCCAGCCGCGGCGTCGAGGTCACCTCCACCGAGGTGACCGTCGGCGCATCGGACGTGTCGTCGTCGACGATCGTGCCCTTGGCCGTCGGGTCCGAGGCTAGCTGCGCGTTCGACGACACGTTCGACAGCGTCACCGTGAAGGTCTCGTCCTCCTCGTCGATGGCGTCCTGCGCCGAGCTGATCGCGCATGACCCCGACGTCGAGCCGATCTGGATCGTTGCCGTGCTGTTGTCGCTGGCGAGATCCGCCGCGGCCGCCGTGTCGCCGGTCTCGAACGATGCAATGCACTGCACCGACACAATCTCCCCGGGCGCCGCCGACAGCGTCAGCGGAAACCTAATCAGCGAGCCCTCGGTCGCCGAGGCATTCCCGACGCTCAGCGTCGGCAGCGCGCTGGCGGCGGCCACCGCGCTCGTGGGGGCGCTCGCCAGCGTGTTCGTGAACCCGCCCTTGTCGGTCCAGCTCGCCTTGGCCGTGAGCGTCGCGCCGAGGTCGGCGGCGACCACCGTGTAGGCCGCCGACGTCTCCCCGGCGATCTCCGTCTCGCTGCCGCCGTCCGGCGTGCGGTACCACTTCCAGGTGGGCGCGAACGGGTCGGGCAGCCCGTCCGGGTCGGCCGCGTCCGCGATCGACACCGTCAATGCGTCGCCCACCATGGGCATGGTGTCGCCGATGGTCACCGTCCCCGACTGGCCCTCGTCCGCATTGGTCACCGTCACCGTGATCGTCTGGTCCGCGGTCATCACCCGCGTGCCCGCGCCGCTGGTCGCCGTCACTTCGACCACGTAGTCGTTGTCAGTCCCCTGGTCCAGCGCGTCCTCGAAGTTCGGCGCCGATTTGAACGTCAGCACGCCTGTGGCCGCGCCGATCTCGAACAGGGTCTGGTCCGTCCCGCCGGTAATCTCGTAGCCCGTGACGCTGTCGTCCGCATCGCTGTCGGTTGCCGTCACCGTTACCACCGCCGTCGTGTTCTCGGCCACGTGGCGCGCCGCCGAGGAGGTGAAGGACGGCGGGTTGTTGCTCGGGGTCTGCGAGCCGTCCACCTTGTGGCTCGGGTGGTTCCCCCGGCCGGCCCAGTAGAGCGGGACGTCGGTGCTGGTGTCCTTGAACTCGATCTCGTCGTTCGAATCGAGCCGCACCGGGCCGTCCGGGCTGTCGTAGTCCTGTTCGTCCCTCAGATAGATGCCGTTGTTGTCCTCGTCGGTCGACACCACGGTGTAGCCGAACACCAGCGCGGTGCTGCCGGTGCCCGACTCGTCGTACGCCGCGTCGACCTCCCGCACGTCGCTCGAGTTGCCGAGCACGAACTTCAGGACCGGGTCCCCGGTCACGTCCACCTCGGCGGTGAAGGTCACCGTGAACAGGATCGTCTCGCCCGCCCCGTAGGTGTCGGTCTCCAGCCGCGGCGTCGAGGTCACCTCCACCGAGACGATCGACCGCGAGCCGTCCACCTTGTGGTCCCCCTGGCCCTCCGACGGGTGGTCGATGAACACCGGTTCGCCGGTGGCCGCGCTCGTGATCTCGCCGGTCTGGGGATCCCCGTCGCGGTCCCCCACCAGGGTCACTTCCTCTTTCCCGATGAAGACGCCGTCGTCGTCCTCGTCGCCGGGCGCCACGGTGTAGCCGAACACCAGCGTCGCCGTGCCCGAGCCGTCCACCAGCGCCATGGGCTGCTTGCCCCACCCCGTGGACAGCACGAAGTCCGTGTCGGGCGTGGCGTTCACCGCCTCGTCAAAGATCACCGAGACCTCGATCCGCTCGCCCGCCCCGTAGGTGTCGGTCCCCAGCACCGGCATCGAGGTGACCGAGACATCGGTGACCGTCGCCGCCGACAGGATCGCCGCCGGAAGCCCCGAGTCCGCCTTCACGAACTCGTAGCCCGAGTGGTTCGTGGGCAGGGACGGCTGGGTGCTCAGGTCGACGTCGACCGTCGCCGCATCCTCGGACGTGCGGGTCACGGTCTCCGCCGTGCCGTCCACGGCGCCCGCGTCCACGGCGAGCTTCGTGTCGCTGGCCGCGAGCTCGACGTTCACCAGCGTCGGCGTGAACTCCACGTCGAACGGCGCCCCCGCCAGCACCTTCGCCCGCACCTGGTCGGTCCCCACCTTCTCCACCGTCACGGTGAGCGGCAGCGTGTCGCCGGTGGCGGGGTTGTCGCCCAGAGTGAGCGTCGACAGCGACGTCAGGCCGGTGAACACGCCGTCAGGGAGCGAATCCAGGTCGTTGCCGCCCAGAGTGAGGAATGTCAGCGACATCAGATCCGAGAACACCCCGGCGGGGAGCGAGGACGAGGTCAGGTCGTTGCGGCTCAGAGTGAGCGTTTCCAGCGCCGTCAGGCGGTCGAACACTCCGTCGGGGAGCCACGTCAGATCGTTGCTGCTCAGTTCGAGAGTTTTCAGCCCCGTCAGGCCCGAGAACTGCCCGGCGTCGAGCGACGTCAGATCGTTCGTTCGCAGATTGAGAGTTACCAGCGCCGTCAGGCCGGTGAACTGCCCGGCGTCGAGCGACGTCAGATCGTTTTCGTGCAGCCAGAGGGTTACCAGCGCCGTCAAGCCGTCGAACACGTCGGCGTCGAGCGACGTCAGATCGTTGTCGTTCAGTTCGAGAGTGTGCAGCGCCGTCAGGCCGCTGAACACCCCGGCGGGGAGCGAACTCAGCGCGCCGGCATCAAGTTTGAGGAGTGTCAGCGCCGTCATTCCGGAGAACACGTTCGCGGGAAGCGTGGTGAAATTGTTCCTGGCCAATTCAAGGGTTTGCACCTTCGTCAGCCCCGCGAAGTCGCCCGCCTTCAGCGAGGAAATGCTCTCGCCCGCCATCTCCAAGGGGTCCGTGAGACTCGCCAGGTCCGCGACGTTCACCTCCGAGCAGGTCCGGGTCACGCCCGCCTCCCCGAGGAAGTAGATGATGGCCGCCTGCACTTCGCTCGTCCGGTCGCAGATGCCGGGCGTCGGCGTCACCGCGTCCGACTCCGCCGCGGTTCCATTGTCCACGTCGTTCGCCGCCCGCAGCTCGAAGGTGTGGGCGATCTCGTTCGTCAGCCCCGTCACCGTGAAGCTCGCCTTGTTCGTCCCGCCCGGCGCGCTCGTCGGGATCGGCGTGAAGGCCGCCGGATAGTTCCCGGCGCCCTCCTTGTAGCGGAACTCGTGGCCCGTGATGTTCGCGGCCGGCGCCGGCGCGTCCCACGACAGCTCGACCTCCGTGTCGCCCACGCCCGCCTGGAAATCGGTCGGCGCGGCCGGGGCGTCGTCGTTGGTGATCGTGCCCGTCGCGATCGCCGTCCCCAGCGTCGCGTTCGTCGACACGCTGGACAGCGTCATCGTGAACGTCTCGTCCGCCTCGTTGGTCATATCCTCCGTCGTCGCCACGTCGATCGTGCCCGTCGTCGCGTCCGCCGCGATCGTCAGCGTCGCCGTCTTCGTCGTCCCGAGATCCGCCGCCACCGCCGTGTCGCCGCTCTTGATCGACGCGGTCCAGGTCGCCGTCACGGTCGCCGCCGCCGGTGGCGACAGCGTCCACGTGAAGGTCACGTTGTCGCCCTCGGCGCCCGCGGCGTCCGCGATGCTCAGCGTCGGCGTCGTGCTGGCGGCGGCCACCGCGCTCGTGGGGGCGCTCGCCAGCGTGTTCGCGAACCCGCCCTTGTCGGTCCAGCTCGCCTTGGCCGTGAGCGTCGCGCCGAGGTCGGCGGCGACCACCGTGTAGGCCGCCGACGTCTCCCCGGCGATCTCCGTCTCGCTGCCGCCGTCCGGCGTGCGGTACCACTTCCAGGTGGGCGCGAACGGGTCGGGCAGCCCGTCCGGGTCGGCCGCGTCCGTGATCGATGCCGTCAATGCGTCGCCCACCATGGGCATGGTGTCGCCGATGGTCACCGTCCCCGACTGGCCCTCGTCCGCATTGGTCACCGTCACCGTGATCGTCTGGTCCGCGGTCATCTCCCGCGTCCCCATGCCGCTGGTCGCCTGCACCACGACCACGTAGTCGTTGTCGTTGTCCGAATCCTTCGGGTCCTCGTAGTTGGGCGCCGCGTCGAAGGTCAGCACCCCCGACGTTGCCCCGATGGAGAAGAGACCCTGGTCCGCACCGCCGGTGATCGCGTAGCCGGTGACGCTGTCGTCCGTATCGGAGTCCGTCGCCAGCACCGTTACCACCGCCGTCGTGTTCTCGGCCACGTTGCGCGCCGCCGAGGAACTGAACGACGGCGCCGCGTTATCGTCGGGCGGCGGCGTGACGTCGTTCACCGACAGCGTGTAGGTGCCCGTGGCGGCAGCTCTCGCTCCAGCTGCCTCCAGGTAGTACGTGCCGGTCGCGGTCACGTCGTGGTGTTTCTCGCTGTTGAGGTTCGTGGAGCTGATGTCGTCGTTGTTCGTAATAAGGTTGTCAGACCCGTCGTAGAGCGACAGATAGGGGTCTGGCAGGGTGCCACGGCCGTTATGCGATCCTTCTAGTTTGAACTGGTATCTCTTGCCCGCCTCCAGATCGACCTTGAAACGGTCCATGTCCGTGCCAGACTCGATGTTGCCCGTGGCCGAGGCCCCGACCTCGACCCGGCCGGTGGTGGCGGTGGTGGCGGGAAAGTCCGTGTCGGCCTCCGAGGCGCCGTTCGCGCCCAGCACGATCACCGACACCGTGTAGGTGCCTCCACTGAAAGACGTGTCATACACCCGCACATATTGCGTAACGTCCGCCGTCGGCGTGTAGATCGTCCGGCTGTTCTTGCCCACGCCCGAGTCGTTGTCACCCACACTCACGGTACCCACAGTTACGTTCGATCCCATCGCATCCTGGAGAGTTACGTTCGGGTCCGCTAGGTGTGTAAACCCACCACGTTGTTCAGTGGAATATTGAGGGATTGGATAGGCGTTTGGTATTCCAAGCTGGCGTGTGGTCGATGCCAATTGTATCGGTGCAGCCAGCGGGGGAGGTACTCGCCGCGCTGTCCGGAGTTGTCGTAGGCGCGTGCATAGGCCCATTCGCGCAGCGCGGTTTGGATGAAGCGTTCTGCTTTGCCGTTGGTTCGCGGGGTATAGGGTCTGGTTCGGATATGTCTGAGTTTCAGTCGTCGGCACAGTTTTGCGAAGCGTTTCGAGCGGTAGCAGGAGCCGTTGTCGGTCATAACGCGGGTGAAGGCGACTCCGAGTGTTCGGAAGTAGCGCAGGGTGTCGACGAGCGCGCTACAGGCGCTTAGAGCAGTCTCGCCGGGCTGGATGCAAGCGAAGCTCACTCGCGAATGATCGTCGATGGCCACATGCACGTATTCCCATCCGGCTCCTGCGGAGTTCTTTCGTCGGTTACCGGTGACCCGATGGCCCGGACGCACGAAACGCCCCAGCCGCTTGACGTCCAGGTGCAGCAGGTCGCCCGGATTCGGGTAGACATAACGGCAAGACGCAACCGGAGGATCCAGATGGGACAATCGGTTCAATCCGGCTTGCTGGGCTATCCGGGCCACTGTGCTGTGCGCCACCCCGGTTCTTCGGCTAATCTCGCGATAGGTGCGCCGTTCGCGGCGCAGGTCCAGGATCGCTGCACGTTGCGCCTCTGACGTGCGATGCGGGCAGTTGACAGGACGCGAAGAACCGTCCCGGAGACCTTCTCGTCCCTGCGCGCGATACCGGGCCAGCCACTTGTAGGCCGTGCGTACGCTGACCCCTGAGGCCTGCGCGGCTTCTTCGACGCGAAGCCCCTCGTTAACGATGCGGCAAACCAGAATCTCTCGACCTTTCGGCGTCAATCGGGCATTCTTGTGAATCTTCATTCGGCTCTCTCCTTGACTTTCAGTTCGGATATCCCTAATAAATTCGGGCGTCAGGAGCAAATGAACAACCTATTGAGAGGTCACAGCTAGGGTGCCGCCGCCGGTATCCGCGCCCTCCACGTCGATCTGGTATCGCGTGTTCGCCTCTAGCACGACGCGGAACCAGTCGTTGTCGTTGACGGGATCGATGGCGCCCGTGGCCGAGCCACCCACGTCCACCTCGCAAGTGGTAGTGTTGTTGGCGGAACAGTCGTCGTCGTTCTCGATCGTGCCCTTGGCCGTCGGGTCCGCCGCGAGCTGCGCGTTCGACGACACGCCCGACAGCGTCATCGTGAAGGTCTCGTCCTCCTCGTCGATGGTGTCGCTGCTGGTTGGAATCGTGCAAATTCCTGCCGTCTGCCCCGCAAGCACGATTCCGTCCCGCGCCGACCCCAATGTGAGATCGTCCGTCTCCCCCGTATCGCCGCTAGCAAGCGACGCCGTACAGGTCACCGTCACGTTCTCTGAGGCCGTTGCCGACAGCGTCAGCGGGAAGGAAATAAGCGAGCCCTCGGTCGCCGAGGCATTCCCGATGCTCAGCGTCGGCAGGCCAGACGCCGCGGTGCCGTTCAGGCGGACTCGCAGACTGTGTGGAAAGCTGGACCAAACCCAAGGGTCTGTTCCTCTCCGGCGATACCCGTTGTCCAAACCCCAGCCCGTCGCCGTCATGTCCGCTGAGCTGCTGCCGGACCTCCCTAACTCCAGGGTAGTCCCGGTAGACGTCGAGTCTACGATGAACACGCAATAACTTTTGCTGGCATCCTCCGTGCTGGGGTCGAGCACCGTGTTCGCGGGTGCCGTGAAGGTGTTCGTTCCCACGGACAGCGTCGGGATGGTCAATGCAACCACTTCGGCGTCCGGCACCACGTTGTCCGACGCGTCGGTGACCGTTGAGTAGATTGCTACCGTAAGATTAGCCGTCGAGGCCGGCACGACTTTGACGTCGAGCTCGAGGCTGGTCAGGTTGTACCCACCGCTGTTCTTCCCCGTCCCGAAGCATTTCGCGTACTGGTACGTGCCTATCGCAGCGTTGGTGGCCGACACTGTGCCCCCGAAATTGCTGACCAGCACGACGGTCTGGGCCGATGCGGGCAGGGCAAGCGCCCCGGAGAGCGCGAGCAGCGCCGCGGCGGCGAGCGCGCGGCCGGAGCGGACGAGGCCGCGCCGCGCACCGCACGGGCGCGCGGAACCCGCCGCCCGGCCGGCGGCGGATGCACATCCATAAGGAGAAGGTGAGGAGCCGCCGCCCGGGCGGGGCGCTGGCGGGCGGGTGCTTCTCCCCGGAACCGGTGCGCAGTCATGGCCCCGGCGCCCGGAATGGGGCCTAATTACCGGACTTGGATAATTCCCTAAATTTAAATTGCTCTCTCTCTCTCTCTCTCTCTCTCTCTCTCTCTCTCTCTCTCTCTCTGGCCCGGTTACTTCTGAACTTCTGTTGCTGGTCATGTGCGGACATTACGAATTCGGCTTGAGGTTAATTACATGCTAACACCAATTATATGCAGATTTTTGTGTTCATTCTGTGATTACTTAGAGCTAATAAGTGCTTTTTTCGTGTCTATTTGAAAAATCCTGGGGAATCACGCTCCGGACAACGCGCCGCGCCATGCTGGACAGCGGGATGCGTGAGGAATGGATGTGGGAACCGGGCCCGAAACCGGAGATGGACCCCAGGCGCGACGTACGCCACCGGGTGGTGGGCTACGTCGAGTTTCCGAAGGGGGCGTGGCTGGAAAGGGAGGGAAATATGAAGAAAAAATAAAGGCCCGAACATTAATCGGGCGGGAATTGAAGGTCGACGGTCCCGCTACCGGACGAGAACCATTACCCGGGTAATGGCGACCGACCCCGCAGTCAGTACGCAGGCGTACGTTCCCGTGGGGAGTCCCTCGGCGTCGAACCGCACGGTGTGCCTGCCGGCTGTCCGATGGGCGTCCACAAGCACCCGCACCTCGCGTCCGATCATGTCGTAGACGGCGAGCCGGACCGGGCCGGGCCCGGGCAGTTCGTAAACGATCCCGGTCGAGGGATTGAACGGGTTGGGATAGTTGCCGATCAACGCCACGCGATCCGGCGGTTCTTCGAATTCGACGGCGACCGTATGGAGATGGTAGACGTCGGCCTGCGCATGGTCGGAGAACCCGTTCGTCAGGGCGGCGCGCAGCCATACGGTGTACGCGCTCGCGACGCCCAGGCGTACGGTGTGCTCGTACCGACCGTTTTGTTCGTACAGAGGTTCGGGAACGGGCGTCCAGTCGACAACGGGAGGCCAGACGCGGCGGGTGGCCGATCCCTCGAATACCCGGAACCGGTACCCGGTTACGGCCGCCGCATTCGCTTCCGGCGCCCGCCAGGACATATGCAGGGACAGACTGTCCGCATCCGCATCGAGCGCCCGGATCCGCAGACGGGTGGGTGCGGTAGTATGCGACACGGGCGGTGTAACAGGTTCAGGTCGGGTTACACCACCCACCCGTGCAGTAAAATCACTGACAACCTCTTCCAGATTCCCCGTGAGGTCTTCAAATTGCACGATTGCCTGCAATCCGAGTCCTATGTGGTCCGTTGTCAACCTGAAAGATCGACCGGAACCAAGATTCCGCCGAGTATCCGAAACCCAAAAGGCCGGAAGGGGACACTTGCGGCGATAATCGAAAAAGTCGTGAATATGCGGGTAAAAATTTTTAGGGAGATATAGTATATCGCATAATTATTTATGCTACTTCGGTCCGGCCAAAAAAGACTGTTGTGCAGATTGTTCGAACCGGGGTGCGTCTATTCGGCGAAGATCTCTGCTACGCCTGGCTGCAGGCGCCCGAACGTCGGCAAGCGACGGATCGTGTCCGCAAACTCCTCCCGCGTCTCGAACCACCCCTGGCGCATCTGGGCGACAATGCCGGATCTCTTCCACAAGGCATCGACCTCGAACGGGTCGCCGCTGGGTGGATAAATGGGCGGATCGAAGAGGACAAGCGCCGCAAACCCTTCCCCCGGTGGTTCGTGGTTAAGCACCGTCACCGCCGACAGGGAATGGAATACGCCGGTTTTGGGCTTCTCGCCGAAGTGCCGGTCAATACCCCGGGCAATGTATTCGTTGTCCGAAACGAACGTTGCGATGTTGTGCGTCCGGATATCATTCAACGAATTCCAACCGTGATTTCGGAGGTCGTAGAGCACAATGTCGAAACGGTCGGCAAGCAGGGACCAGAAAGGATAATACAGATCGGTCGCCAGCCGTTGCTGTGACACAGAACGAGCCGCGGGCCGTCCGGGTTACCGTGTCGCCGGAGTATGCTGACGGCGCCGCCGGTTATAGCAATCTCGGCAGTAGCAAGCGGTTCGGGTATTTCCCATCGATGTTCCATATCGACTACCTCGTACAGCAGGGATCGCAAGGTGAAAAATGATTCCAGGCGCCTGAACAGTTCTTCAGGGGAATACCGCGTTGGGTTCGTGCGGTTCTGCGCAGCAACTTTCCCTTGCAGAATATATTGCCGGGAGTGTCTTGTCAAGGGACCGCCTGATGCGTACGGAAAAATGTGAAGTATATATCACCGGATCGTCCGCACAGATGCTATCCCGGGAGATTGCTACGCAGATGCGCGGGCGGGCTCTGTCCCATGAACTGTTCCCTTTCTCGTTCCGGGAATTTCTTGATTACAAGGGACTCGACGGCGATACTCCCCTGACCACCCGGAAACGCCTTCTCGTACAGCAAGCTTTCGAGGAATACCGTGAAACAGGCGGCTTTCCGGAGGTGGCTGGACTTGACCGGCGTCTGCGGATCAAGACGCATCAGGAATACTTCAACGCCATGCTGTTTCGCGACCTGATCGAACGGCGCGATATACCTTATCCGAGGGCGGTCACCGATCTGGCGCACCGGCTGACGGACAACATCGGTTCAAGGTATTCCGTTAACAAGCTTACCGGGTATCTGAAATCGCTTGGGCATAAAGCGCCCAAAGATGCGGTTTCCGACTATCTGGAATGGTTCGAGGACGCCTATGTCTTTTTCACGGTGCGCATTTTTGACGCCTCCCGTGCGCGCGCTAACGTCAACCCGAAGAAAATCTACGGAATCGACCATGCGCTTGCCACATCCATCGGGTCGGGCATTCTGAGAAATGCAGGGCATTTGCTGGAAAACCTGATCTTTGTGGCCCTGCGCAGAATCACGCCGAATATCTTCTACGTCAAAACCCGCAACGGACGGGAAGTGGACTTCATCGCTCTGATGCAGGATCGGACTCGTATGCTGGTGCAGGTATGCGAATCCATGGCGAACCCGCAAACCCGCCAGCGGGAAGTCAGGGCGCTTGGCGAAGCGATGGCCTCGCTGGACTTGATGCATGCCATCATTGTGACCCGCAGGGAGCAAGAACAGATTCAGGTGGAAGCAGGAACCATCGAGGTCGTCCCGGCATGGCGTTTTCTGCTGGATATCGAAAAAGAAGGGGTGGGGTAGATTGGCGCCCCGAGACGCACTTTGCCGGTCCAAACGCCACGACGTATCTCCGGAGCGCGCTATCCATCATCCTGATCGCTTTCTTCTTCCTGATCGTCCCCTTCTTTCTGATCATCCTCTTCGCCCTCGTCGTGCCCTTCGCCATGATCGGCCCCTTCGGCCTGATCGTCCCCTTCGGCCTCGTCGTGCCCTTCGCCCCCGTCGTGCCCTTCGCCATGATCGGCCCCTTCATCCTGATCGTGCTCTTCGGCCTGATCGTCCCCTTCGCCCTGATCGCCAACCTCTTCCTCCTCACCTCCCATCGCCACGGTCTCCAGCCTCGATATATGGAGATTGAGGGCATGGTTTACCCGCATGCCGAATACGCCGTCCATGCCGAGATCGGCCCGGGGCAGAGCGGCCACTTCCGCGTCGTTCACAAAAAAGCGCACCGTTTCGGCGCCGGCTTCCAGGGCGAGCACGTTCTTCACGGTGGCGGCTTCCTCTTCGCGATCGGCCCAGCCGAGGATGGCGTCATGCCCGGTCCAGGCGTGAATGGTCGGCGCTTCCGGTCCCTCGCGCCGCTTGACGATGAATTCTCCCCCGTCGCGAAGCAGGAAATACGTGTACTCGATGGCGTCCCCCATCAGGTCCTGCCCGCCGACAAAGATGCCGAACGCCTCGAGGCGGCCTGCCGGATCGAACAGGTAGACTTCCATTTCGATGCGGTACTCGCCGGATGCTTCCATGTCCGGCCCCCAGTAGATCGCCGCCGGGCCGGAGGTCACGTGCCATCCGGGCGGCATGGAAACGAACATTTCCAGATCATCCTCGGATGCTTCGGGATTGTCGAACCGGACCTGCCACCCCTCCGGGCGCACAAGGTCCTCCACAAGGTCCTCCTGGGCCTGCGCGGGGAAGGAAACGGCAAGAAACAGGACGGTGCAGGCGAATAGCGGGGCGAATATGGAGCGGAACATGGCGGGTGGTGGGTTGGCGGAATGGGAATGCGTGGAGAATGGTTTTCCGAGAGCACTTCCCGGAATCTCTTGCAATCAAGGTAAGCCGATGCGGGGATGATGGCAAGGGAGATGTACACTCTTCCTGTCCTGAAGGAAATGCGCCTACTGGCCGAGGGTTTCCATGGTGGTAAAGATGAAGGAGACAGAGGCCTTGAGGCTGCCCAGCCCACCTGCCTGTGTCAACGTTTGGCTTGTATATAAGCGTGGAGTATCCCCCATGCTACAGGCTACCTTACATATGAAACGGGATGGGTTCCATATTAAAGGCTAACTTGCGTATGGGGAAGAGATGAACGCCATGTTAAAGGCTGGTTACATATGGGATATTTTTATTTTAATTTAATTATAAAAATAAAATAACAAATTCTGTTATTTACACATTGCACATAAGGGTGTCATCATGGAACGCACGGCGAGAGGCAGATACGAAATTACCAATGCCGGCGGCGAACAGGTCCGGGCCTTCGTACCAGCGCCTTTGCCTCCAACCCCTCCACTTGCGCTGGACGGTTCGTTGCAACAGGCGCTGGAATCGGCAGGGCTTGCCCTGGGGCGTCTCGACAGCATTTCTACGTTCCTTCCGGACCATACGCTTTTCCGGCATATCTACGTACGGAAGGAAGCGGTTCTCTCCTCTCGGATCGAGGGCGTACAATCGTCCTTATCGGACCTTCTGCTCTTCGAGATCGACGAAACGCCGGGCGTTCCGCTCGACGATGTGATCGAAGTCTCGAACCATGTGGCTGCGCTCGAGTACGGATTGCGCCGCCTCAGGGAGGATTTTCCCCTGTCGAATCGCCTGATCCGCGAGGTACACGATGTGCTCATGCGACGCGGGAGGGGTAGCAAACAGAAGCCCGGCGAGTTCCGGCGCTCGCAAAACTGGATCGGCGGCGCCCGTCCCGGCAATGCCGCCTTCGTCCCGCCGCCACACACCGCCCTGCCCGACTGCATGAGTGCGTTAGAACGCTTTCTGCACGATGAAACGGATGGGTTGCCGATCCTGCTCCGGGCAGGCCTCGCGCATGTTCAGTTCGAGACGATTCACCCTTTCCTCGATGGCAACGGGCGCGCAGGACGGCTTCTCATAACATTGTTGCTGTGTCACTACGGCGCACTGCGCGAACCGCTCCTGTACCTGAGCCTGTATTTCAAGCGGCGCCGCACGGTCTACTACGACCTGCTGAATCAGGTACGCCGCACCGGCGACTGGGAAAGATGGCTCGCTTTTTTTCTCGAAGGGATTAAGGTGACAGCCGAAAGTGCGGTTCTCACAGCCGAGCGCCTTTCCGGAATGTTCCGGAATGACCGGGAGAGAATCGAAAAAATTGCAGGCCGGAGAACAGGCTCAGCGCTTCGCGTGCATGAAGCGTTGAAGGCGCAACCGATTCTGTCTCTGCCCGAGGGAAGCCGCCGCACGGGGTTGGCGTTTCGGACAACGGCCTCGGCCATGGAACTGCTCGCTGCACACGGGATTGCAAGGGAAATCACCGGTAAGCAGCGCGGTCGGTTATTCGTCTACGACCGGTATCTTTCCATTCTTGACGAGGGAAGTGAGGTGGAGTGAGATTCACGAACCGCCCCGGGTCTCGCGTAAAAGCTTCTGAAGTTCGTTTCCTGTGAGAAGGGGCATCCTTCGAGCATATACTTCGGGTCGATTGGGCGCCCCGATACGCACCTTGCCCGCTCGAACATGATACCACAGAGCCCTACGCGCCTCGTCTTCCGTGGTACAAGACGGCGGACGAATCTCTGCTGCAATCCGGCCACGATAGGTGACATATACTTTCCCGCCTTCGCGAACCATGCGAATGCACTCGCTTAAACGATCCTTGAGTTCTCTGACGCCGACGATAAGCATAAGAAGAATGTGGCTTCGTGGCCGTGCGCGGCTTTCTCGTAACCCCCTTACGGCGCCTGGGCCCGCCACGCAGTAATGTAGTCACGCGGAATCACAGTTCTGCCTCCACATCAGCATTGACGATAAGTTTCCACTCGGGAGCACGAGACGAACCCTTCCAAGAAGCCTCGGTAAGAAGTGGAACGGCTTGCCGGGCAGCACGCGCAATATAATCCTTTAGCGCAGTGGCGGTTTCACCGGCATCCACCAGTTCAAGAAGGTAGCCCAGCCTCTGCGCCCAGGTAACAGGCGCGGTTTTTGCCGCCGCGACCAACTTCTGCGAATCGATCCGCTCCGCAAGTTCGGACAGGATGGTCGCTACTTGATCAAGCCCACCGACACGATGGTGATAGCCAACCAGATCGACAGCCGTTGCTTCGGGAGTGGAAACATGAACTACGCCGCGGGGCGTGTTGAAACTCTGCACCGGTACGTCGCCTAAGCGCTTGCGCGTAATGAACGCCACACGCACATGACCGCAGCGGACAGGACGCCGTGCCTTATTCAGAAATACCTGAAACTCTTGCGGGCGGTGATGAGCCGCACCGTGATATTGTGCAGCCGTAAGCAATCCCGCGTAGTAGGATAGATTCAGGCGCCCCATCAGTTCCGGAATAAACTGATCTGCCGGCAGGCAGCCAAGAGAACGATATTCAGGAGGAATGATGACATAGAACCCTCGCGCCGGCGTCGCAACGAGATGTTGCCGCACGAGACGGTTCAGCGCCAGTTTGGCTGCGTCAGCGGAAACGCCGAGAGCCTCGCGCACCTCGCCGGAACAGAAGTGATAACGTCCGGCAGCGGCAAGGTCGGCGATATAGTCCTTAGCGCGTATGCGTTCCTGATTCGTTTTCATATGCAAAAAGTATTGAATTTTGATACTTTATGCAATCGAAATAGTTCGACCTGCCTTTCCCCCTCGTTCAAACCACCCCACGCTCCTCCAGAAACGCAACGGTCATCGACGCACATTCTTGCGGAAATTCGAGCGGCAGGAAATGGGTCGAGTCCGGAATGAAATCATAATCCAGCATGGAAAGCGTATCGAGATATATGCCGGGCATATATGCGAACGGAAGGGTGGGATCGGCCCCGATCGCTTTCACGGGACAGGAAAGGCCAACGCGTTCTATCTCGTCGTACGCCTGCATCGCCCAGCCGAAGTAGTACTCGCCGATCTGCGCTTCGTGTTCTCGCGGACAGCGCAACTCGTATCCGCCGTCACCGTCGGAGCGTAGCGTAGTCCGGGCGAGCAACTCTATCGCGGCCGGTCGGAAGCGCTGGAACAGGCGCGAACGACTGGCGGATTCGACAAAATCTTCGCGGCTATCGAATCTGATCTTGCGCCGGCGCGCCCGCTCCGCCATCGCTTCCCCGATTTCCACATTATCGTCCACGGTTCTCCCGGGAGGACAAACGGGCACATCGAACAGCACCAGGGCCGCAAACCCTCCTTCTTCCTCCTCTTCCGCCTGTAGTTGATGCAGCAGCGCTACCAACGCCGATATGGAATGCAGCACGCCGATCAGCGGTTTCGCTCCATAGCGGGCATCGATCTCCCGTACGATGCATTGGCTGTCGCTGACGAACGTCGAGAAATTATGCGTTCGGCGGTCCCAGGCCGGATTCCAGCCGTGGCTGCGGACATCGTAGATAAAGAGGTCGAAACGATCCGTAAACGACGACCAGAACGGATAGTACAGGTCAGCGGCAAGGGCATTGCCGTGACTGAACAACATCCGGGGTCCGGAGGGGTTGCCGTGCCTGCGCAGCATGACAGGCGCACCGTCCGCCATACGGAGCTTCACTGTGTCCGATGGGGCGGGGACGATCCCGGGGTCGGACGGTGTTGCCATGGGGGTTGGTCGTCTTTTAATGGCGGTGGTGGGTAGTCGCCGTCATTAAAGCGAAGAAAGGGGGAAGGGGGTTCGGCGCGCCGGCATCACGGCTTCGCTGCTGCGGTCTACGCTGCCACGGTCTCCGCATCCTCTGCTTCAAGGGCCCGAAATCCTCGGTTCCGCCACACGGCGGTTATCCGTATATTCTCGCACGGGCCGATATAGGCTCTGTTCCGTACCTTGTTCGACAGGAAAACACGCCTGCACCGAGGAGATTAGAAGCCGCAAACAAACTCCGGTTTTGTCGCGCCAAGCCAATGCATACTGCACGATGGCCAGAATAGAAGGGTTTCGAGTAAAAAACTTCAAAGCGCTCAAGGATGTAACGCTGGGGCGTCTTTGGAACCAACCAAAAGGCCAACCGCTTACTCCTATGACGGCAGTAATCGGCAAAAACGGCGTGGGGAAAAGCGCCTTGTTCGATGCATTTGGATTCCTTGCCGATGCCCTGAATCTGGGTGTCGAAGATGCTTGCGATGCGAGAGGGCCCGGCGGATTCGAGACAATAAGAACACAAGGTCAAACGGACCCCATTGAGTTCGAGTTATATTACAGAGGACATCAAAACAAACCATTATTTATTTACAAAATAAGCATTGATATAGATAAAAAAAAGCGCCCTTATGTGTTACATGAACATATGTTCGAAATCAGACAAAAAGCTCCCCGTGCTTTTCTTGCTATGAACAAAGGAGAAGGATTTGCCTGGACGGGAGATCTGACAGCAGAAGAGGGCTTCGATCTTGGTAAAGTAATACGCTCAGCAATAAAAGGAGAAGAATTCGAGGATGCAGAGTGGATTGTATTGGAAGACAATCGAAAACTTGGTATTTCCACACTTGGTAATCTGAAAGAACACCCGCGCATTTCCGCTTTCCGACGCTTCATTGAGGATTGGTATTTAAGTTACTTCTCTCCGGAAGCGGTTCGTAGAAATTGGCCAATTGCTGGCCCTCAAAAACATCTTAATACTCGTGGAGATAATCTCAGCAACGTCGTGCAATTCATGGAGCGCGAGCATACGAAGCGTTTCCAGTCGATCATGAACAATATTGCGGAAAAGATTCCTGGCATAGACCGAATCGATACGCAAAAAACCCCTGACGGTCGTTTGCTACTCCAATTCAATGACGAAGGCTTTGATGATCCCTTCTATGCCCAGCAAATGTCCGACGGGACACTGAAGGTCTTTGCCTATTTGTTGCTGCTCGAAGACCCGTCTCCGCCCCCATTCCTCTGTATCGAGGAGCCGGAAAACGGGTTGTATCACAAACTGCTTGAAACCCTTGCTCACGAATTTCGCGAACACGCCCATAGACGTCGTGGCTCGCAGGTTTTCATCACGACGCACCAGCCGTATCTGGTCGATGCCCTTGAGCCGAATGAGGTCTGGATTCTGGAAAAGGGCGCCGACGGCTTTTCGAAGATTCGCCGAGCAAGCGACGATCCGCTCGTGAACAATATGGTTGCGGAGGGCTTGCCGCTGGGCGGTCTCTGGTACAGCGACTATCTCGACCCGAGGTGATCGGATGCACTTTGAAGTACTTGTCGAAGACCAGTCCGGAAAAAAGGCGCTGGATATTCTGATACCAGAAATTACAGGTGGACAAGGTACATACAGGATCATTAGTTACCGGGGGATCGGCCGAATTCCCAGGCGCCTTAGATCAAAAAGTGAGGCGAATAAACGTATTCTCCTTGACCAAATCCCCAGATTGCTCAAAGGATATGGAAAGACATTTGCCGACTATCCCTCCAATTATCCGGCAGCAGTGATCCTGGTCTGCGACTTGGACGATAAATGCCTCAAGACATTTCGCCAGGAACTTTTCACCATTCTGGATTCGTGCAATCCCAAACCGGAAACCAGGTTCTGTATCGCCATAGAAGAAGGCGAGGCATGGCTGCTCGGCGACATGCCTGCAATCAAAGCAGCCTATCCGAAAGCCAAAAACAATATACTCAATTCCTACGAAAATGACTCCATTTGTGGAACCTGGGAACTGCTGGCCGATGCTGTATTCGCCGGAGGATCCGCGGAACTTAGAGAAAGAGGGTGGCAAGCCGTAGGAAGAGAAAAATCAATGTGGGCAGAAGAGATCACTCCCCACATGAACGTAGACGCCAACGCATCGCCCAGCTTCTGCTACTTTCGGGATAAAATGCGGGCATTGGCTGGAATGGCGTAACCCCCCCTACACCGCCACCACCGTCTCCGTATCTCCCGGCTGAAAGGTCGCCGCAAAAGCAATCGCCGGTTACACTGCGCTCCGGTTATCCGTATACTTTCGGACAAGCCGGAGCAGGGTGACATTCCCCTTGCGTGGGCAGAGTCCTGTGGTGCGACCGAGGCCGCCGAGGTGCTGAAAAGCAGGGGGTAAATGAGTGGTTGTCGGAAGGATGCAATTACTCCATTGAGAAAATCACTCAATAAGATAATTTACCAGGCACAGGCGCTGCATGCACACCCTTTCGTGCTGCTATGATCGAAGAGCCTCCTCGAATCCCCATAACACTGTCCAATCAACCCGAACCACTTCTGATCGAAACCAGTCCGGTGCGCAGTTTGCGTCGTGCGGGCGGTCCGGAATACTCAATCAGGCGTATTCGTATACCGGCGTCTTGATCAGGCGGGCGGGAAGGCGCTTGCTTCGAACGATTTCCTGCAAGCGCTCAACAATTTCGGGCGAGAACATCCGTTCTCCTGTTTCGACATTAAGCCGAGCGGGAACATTCCGCACAAGAATCGATGTTCCTTCGATCTCGATATGGTAGGTGACCTTTGTCTCGACAAACGTCTCGTCCCAACCGGTGTTGTCACACATTGGCCTTTCTCCTGCGTTTGAAGCCCAGCCAGATTGACGGGGATGGTTCGTAGAGCGTAATGATTTTTACGATCTCCCTTGACGCATGACTGCAATGAATGTGCAGCGGGCGTCCAGAGTTGGTGAACCCCGGAATAAGGCAACTCGGACCATACTTGGCATCCGGATAATCTTCGATAAGTTCAGGGGCTTGCATTGCTTCGCGAAGCTCTTGTACAGTAATCCATCGCCTGATGCTCTGGTCCGTCGCGTGTTGAGAAAACTCGAACTCGCCTCTTAGCATCTTGGCCCGAATGGCCTCACTGATGTTTACCTGGCCTTCACTCATTTCACTGCCTGTAGACCGCAAACGCCGCTGATGCTACGCTGTTCCAGTTTAATATTGGGATACCCTGATACAAAACCCTGCCGAAACTGCCCCCTACACCGCCACCACCGTCTCCGTATCTCCTGCCTCAAGGGCATTCATGTAGGCCCGGATCAGATCGCGGGTGCGGTAGCGGCCGAATGCCTTCTCGTCTTCGCGGCGGACAATCGGAAAGGTGCTCAGCACGTACTCTGCATCTTTCCTGTCCAGGCCGTAAAGGTGGAAGTACAGCGCGTCGATCCGAGCCCGCAAGTGGCGGCGTTCTTCCTCGTCCCAGACGAAGGGCGGACCGTCGTATCCGAGATCGCGGGCGAAGGGAGCCATGTCGTGGGCGGTATACGTGAGGCGGAGTACGTGGTCGCGGACGAGGTCGCTCGCGGTCTTGTCGCCGAACGGGCGGTTGTAGTCGGCGGGAGCGATGACGGGGAGTTGCTCGACTGTGTACCAAGCGAGATGAGTACCTTGAACCTTCTGGCGCGCGACGTAATCGAAAGCGAAGTTATTGAGATTGGCCAACAGGAAGGATACACTGACAACATCGAAACTATCATCAAATGGAAGAATGACCGGCAACGTATGTCCACATCCGACTTGTGCAACGACAGCGGCAATCATAGTACGAACATTGGTTGATGCCGTGATATCTTTGAAAGCCAAAAAGTAATTCATGCTTTGCGTAACAGCACTCTCTCGGTTGCTGATCCAATATCGAGAACGAGGTAAAAAAGTCGGATCACGGTATTCTTCTTCCAAGGTCCTGTCTGGTTGTCCCGGTCGAAACAAATTACCGGATCGGTTGGTGACGCTCGCTGCCCGATGGTCGAATGCCTGCACCATTTTCCCTTCGTACAGTTGCAGATACAACTCCTCTCCCCGCTTCCAGCGGTTGCCCGCCACAGGATAAAAACCTTCGGCTTCGAGTTGCTCGGCGGTGTGGAAAAGGTGCGAATCGTTGGCCATGTGAAACATCGTGGCGTATTTCACCGGCCACGTCTTGCGCTCCTTGCCCCCCGAACGATCCACCAGTACCGGATGCCGTTCGTAGATGCAGCGCGTGATGTCGGCGTCCCGCCGGGTGCGGAAGATGGGCGCCGTGCCTGTATTCGGGTTCACGCGGGCGAAATCGTCCGGCGTCAACGGAAAGCAGCGATCCTCGTCGCGGATGGCCCGCATGTCGTGAAGAAAGAAAGCGCATTCGGTCCGTTCGAATTGCCGCGCTTCCCCGCCAAGAATGAGTGCGCAGAATTTGAAGGAAGCGTGCACATCTTTGAAGAAAATCTTCTTGTTCTCGAAATCGAACAACCCGGACACCCTCCCTTTCGTGGAAACGGATTGGAAGAAACGGGCCGCCGTCTTGTCCGCATAAATGCCCGAAGGCGTCAGCAGACCCACGAAACCATCCGGTTTGACGAGGCTCAAGGCCCGCTCCACGAACAACGAATAGAGGTTGATGTCGCCGCCGCCGAGCAAGGGGTAATGCCCGGATTCCCGGATCAAACAACCGAGTTTGTCCGAGCGCGCCTTTGCCGCGTCGAAATCGGCCGCCAGAGACGATCCCTGTTTGCGCAATTGCCGGATGCCTTTCCGTCGCGCCGCTGCGGTCGGGGCCAAGGCGAGTTCGGGCGCACGCGTGGCGAACCACTCCACCTCTTGCAGCTTGATGCGGTCCCACGGCGGATTTCCAATGATCGCATCGAAGCCGCCCTCGGGACGGACGTCCTGCCACCGCCGCCACACCCCCGGAAAAGCTACTTCCCAATGCAGAAAGCCTTCCCTGTCGGCAACGTCTCTGGCCTCATGCCACCGCTCGCAAAAGATCGTCCAGTCCGCATCGTCGGAACCGGGCGTATCGCCACCGAGATGCTCCGGGCCGCGCGCCAGCAGTTCGTATACATGCTCCGACTGTTGACCGAGCGTTTTGAGAAGCGGCGCCTCGAAGACTCCCTGTGCTTTCTTCTTCATCCCCGCCGTCAACCAGCGCCAGCCGCAGAAAAAATCCAGCAGGCCCCTGAGATCGGCTGTCGTTTCCTCCACAGTGCTGAACAGTGACGCCGATTCGCGCACCTCCGCTATATCGGCGTCGGACATTTCCTCGATGCGTTGCATACCGGTTGTAGCTGCCTCGGCCCCCGCTATGGCGGAACCGGCAAAAAGTCCCCCGCCCAGCCGGTATATATCATGCACCGCCTCCTGCACCCGCAAGCCGATCAGCGAATCGCCGCAGCGCAAGTGGTGATCCAGAAAGGACAGCGGCGCGCCCACCGTGAAACTGTGCAGCCAGAGCGACACCTTGGCCAGTTCGACCGTCAGGCGGTTCTTGTCCACTCCGTAGATGCAGCGCTTGAGCACCATCCGGCGGACGATGGCCTGATCGGTGAGCTGGGTCTTGTCCAGAACCCAATCCGATGCCTCGGCCCGGCGAACGATTTCAGTGCGAATCGCCTCCACGCGCTCGACCAGCGGCGACACATACTCCCCGTCGAGCCATTCCGGGACCGCAGGCACGTACTCGATCAATTCGGCGATGTAATCCGATAGGAAATCCACCGCCGTGACCAGGAAGTGCCCGCTTCCCATGGCCGGATCCAGCACTTTCAGATCAAGTACCGCTTCCGCCGGATCGAGCTTGCGCAACTCGTCTTGCCGCTGCGCCCTGGGCCTGCGGTCGCTCGCGAGTTCGGCGGCCTTTTTCTCGAAGGCGCTGAGTCGTTCCTCCGCAAGCGGCTTCAGGGTCCGCTCGACGATCAGATCGACAAGTTCCTGAGGGGTGTAGAAACTGCCGCTGTCCTTGCGGGCGTAACTGTTGGGACGCACAACAATCTTCCCCTCGTCGTCCCGAACCGGCTCGCGCTCCAGCAGCCGTTCGTAGATCGAACCCAGTTGCTGCACGGACATATCCCGGTAATTCACGAAATGGCGTGCTCCCTGCGCATCCCTCGCATGGCTCAGATCGTGCACGATGGGAGCGATTTCCGCATCGGACAGGCGCACCGTGTCGAGCAGCGGAGCCGCTTCCGGCGCAAACAATCCTCCGTTGTAGGGCGGCAAACCAATGGAAGCGTCCCCTTCGTCAATGATCCGGAAAAGATCGGCAAGGCGGTTCCAGTAGTTTGGAGCCTTCGCGGAAAACGTATCCTCGTCGGCCATCCTGCGCGCAATGTCGTCCCGCACCCGCTTGCGCAGACCGTAGTCGTCGTACCGCACATCGTTCACGGGCAGCAGGCCCCGGTCCTCAGCGTAGAGCACGAAGAGCAGACGGTAGAGGAAGATCAGCGCCGCATCCCGGCTTTCGACAAGGTCGCTTTCGGATTCCCGGGCGATCGCATCGACAAGCCTCGGAAAGACGCGCTCGAACACCACTCCCGAAAGGTCCTGCGCAACCTGTTCCTCGTAGCGCTTACCCTCGGCCAGCGCCCGTTCGAGAAATGTGGTCGCGGCCCCCGGTTCGGGCACGAACGACGCCCGGCGGAACAGCAGATGGAAAACCCGGAGCGCATCTTCGTTGCCGGGTTCGAGTAGGTCCGCGAGATCGGCCTCATAGTAGCCGCTGGCGCGGGGCCGTGCGCGGTAATCGTAGAGACGCCACACGCCACCATTGGTCAGAATGCCCCAGCGAATGCGCCCGTCGGTAACAGCCTCGGCGGTCGACAAATACCGCAGCACCTGCCCGTGCGGCGTGCCCCGCTGCACCCGGTCGCTCCCGTCGCGATTGTCGAGCGGAAGGCCGAAGCGCTTGCTTTCCTCTATCGCCAGCGCATCCAGATACCGATCCTGCGAGCTGGCGCGGGCGCCGGCCTGCGCCTTCGATGCAGCGTCCGAAAAAAGCAGGTGGTCGGGGATATCCTCGTTGCGGGCCGCGCCCTGCTGCGGCAGGTAGTCCCGCCATCCCAGCAGATCCAGCACCGGGCGAATCAGGTCCTGCTCGGTGACGGCCTCGTTGGGATCGCGGGACCGGCGGAGCGCCTCATAACGGCGGGCAACGCCCTCCCTGAACGAATCGAACGCCTCCCGGTCGGCTACCGAGGCTTTCCACTCCGGTGTTTCGCGTATGCCGTCGGTCAGGAAGTAATGCGTGAAGAGTTGGCCGGGCATAGGGGAGTTTTCGGTTCGATCCGGAAGGATCGCAACTTCGTTCGTGGAAACAGGATAATCTATGGCGTTGCCTGAAACGTATGGTTTATTTCCGTCCGCCGCCGGGCCCTTCAGGTACCGTTCGCGTTGGCTCTTCAATACACTCCTCACATGTCGGCGCCCGTTCCTTTTGGTTCCCCCGGTACATTGAAAGCACCGCTGATGTCAGCTCGCTCAATCTCGTCTTCTGCCGCCCCTGCTCGTCGAAGTTATCCGGCGCGAGCCACTTTTCATAGGCGGGCTTGAGCACAGACCACTCCTCCGCGAGCATCGCAAACCAGGCAGTATCCCGACTGCGGTTACGAATGATCGCAGTGCGCCGGAAATGACCTTCGTAGGTGAAACCGAAGCGCTGCCCAGCCCGCCGGGACGGGGTATTCAGCGCATTGCATTTCCATTCGAAGCGCCGGTATCCAAGGGTCTCCAGCGCATATACGGCAAACAGATACATAGCCTCCGTGGCGACCCGCGTACCCGCAATCCGAGGCCCCCAATAGATGTGGCCAATCTCGATCGACTGGTGGGCAGGAGCGATGCGCAACAAGGTTTGCCGTCCCTCCGCTCGCCCGGTGGCGCGATCGATCACGGCGAAGTAGAGGGGGTCGGCAGACGCCGCCGCCCTTGTTAGCCACGCATTGAACGATTCAGGCGAATCCGGTGGCGGCTCCGGCAAGTAGCGGAAACGTACAACCCGGTCTTTCGGCGTCGAAGCATCGTAGAGCTCTTCCAGATGGGTAGCCGGGTCGAGTGGTTCGAGGCGCGCATAGCGTCCCTCGAGCACTATGCGCCCGGGCGCTCTCGCAGGTCGCGCATTCTCCACCCGCGGACCGATCGGAAGTCCCGATTCGGGGTCAATCTCTTGAGGGATCGGATCGTTGTGAATACTTTGAATCATCCGGATCTCCCGGCACTTTATGGCTTATTTACCGTCCGGCTTGCTCACGTCAATGACGCATACCGGGATTTTGCGGGCTTGTTCTGGGGATAGTGAATCTTCCAGCCACTGCTTCATTTCTTCGGCGTCGTCCGGGTACCCACGCTTATCATGCGGAGTCCTGGTCTCTTCCTTGCCGAACCAGAATACGAGATAAATGCCATAGCCGTCCGTGTCCGGGTCAATCGTATACTTCGCAATCAACTGGTTATGTATTGCGCTCCAGAGTTCCAGATGCGAGTTTTTTTTGATTTCCACAGGCACGTTGAAGCCTGCATAGAAAACACGTATGTCGGATCGCTTGTCGTTGGCGTACTGCCCCTCGGGTTGGGCGTCAACCCCTTGCGGGAGACATCGCCGCAGAGCCGAAAGCAGCGCATCCCGGCATAAATTTTCGTGTCTCGGTCCCCCTTCATCCTCATTCCAGTACTGACGCCAGTCATCCGTATTGCCGGTCCGTATCTGCACGGCAAGCTCACACAGCCGATCCATCAACAAGGCCGCAAGATCGGCAGGGTTGGAGGGCGAACGATTATTCAGCGTCTCGCAGACCTGCTTGATATTGGGATGGCGATAGTCGGCGTCGCGTCGAATCGTTCGCTGGGTGTCTTGCGCCTGCTTTAGTGTGTCGTTCCAGCGCGCCAGTGCAGGCTCAGCGAGAAGGTTGGCCAACGCATCGCTGGCCTCCTCTTCGGGAGAATCGGCAAGCTGTCTTATCAGACCACCAACAAAATCAGAGGCTTCCTCTTCAGCCGTAATTATACGCGAACCCATGGGACTATATGGAACAAAGTAACTTCCAAAAAGGCGGATAAGAAGTTCCAATACGGAAATATCCAAATTACGAAATGCGAATTGCGCCTTGTCACCGGAATCAATGAGATGCTCGCCAGCACCGGAAGAAATGAACTTCCACAACGAACGTATCCGGCGTCCCTTACCCTGCATGAAATCTTCCAAAGTATCGCTAAACGTCTCTGGCGAAACCATAACGCCCGCCGCCAGCCAACGTATCCGCTGAGCAACGTTCATGCTCGTTAGAGATCGTTTCCTTTCAATCAATTTTGTCAGCGATGTCCGGTCGGCATGTTGGATCGCGGCCCAGAGCAGATAATCCAGTGATTGGACCTGCTTCAGCGTACAGCGAACCGGAAAGGCTTGGAGCAGGGGAAGACTCGCATGTTTGGCGACCTGCGCGTGATTCGGACGACGCGTGAGCGCATATAGCTCGTAGACAGGGTTACCGTTACGAAACGCACTAATGGAAAATTGCACCTGCGCCTCGGCAACAATTTCAGGACGCGCCAAAAGCAGTCGTTCGTACCACTGAGGCAAATCATTCGAGTAAGAATTGCAATGCCAGAACGTGACTGCCCTACGAATCCGGTCTTCGCCCCATTGCGATGCGTCGTCTTCCGGTGCTATTCTTTCAACTTCCGCCAGACCCGCGAGAAAAGGCCAAGCGAGATAATGCATAGAACCCTTGTCGTGTAGATCGAGAATCTCCTCAATTGCCGGCACATCTTCCCGATTCAGCACGCCATGCAGACCCTGCAAAGCCGCATCGGTCAAATTCTGATCGCCGTGAAGCCATTGCGCAACGGCTTTGGGACCATTGCATTCATTGGAATCTGCAAACACGCCAAAATACGCTCGTGCTATCTGATGAAGCAGATAAGAAATAGCCCGGTTTTCGCGCAAGGCGGCCTCGTTGGACCGGACATAGGCAAGCCATTCCTCCTCGCGCTTTTTCTGCTCCTCGGCGTATTGCTTGTTCTTTTCCCGATATTCCAGTATTTCTGGAGAAATGGAACAAGGAGCAAGCATCTGATCCAGTCTCTCCTTCAACACTTTGACAGACCCTGCACGTTCTATCAAAAGATCAAGCGACAACCCCTCATTGCCATTCTGACTTGCAAGTGTACCGGCCGCTATTTCCAACAAGCGCACCGCAATTCGCGGTTTCGAATCCGCCAAGGCAACAGCCTGCTCAAGACACCAAAGGCCATAATCCGGCGGGGGATTTACGCCATAGAGACGCTTCTCGACTCCCGATGTACAGATGTCAAAAGCAATGTTGCCATCTAATGTAGAACAACGTTTTAGTCCCTCTACGATAACCGCCTTCCGAATTTCATGACGCTGTTCCAGCCACGAGCGTATCTCGGCAGTGGTTTCTTTATCCCTATCCCATATTCCAGAATCTCCTGCACAACCTGCGTCAAGCCAATTGTAGAGACGTTTTTCGTCGATTTGATCTCCATGCGTTTTCAGACCGCGAGACAAAAGGTTTATCGGCAGACTGTACAGTTTGCGATTCCCTAACTTCAAAGAAAGTCGCCATTCGGAAAGCCGCTCACTCAGACCATCAAGAAGTTCGATCACCTGCTCATCCGAGGATATTCTGATAAGGCTAATTTCCCAGAATATAAAATATCTCCCGAAAAAAGGGTCGCCTGTAGTCTCGGAAAAATAGTCCCAAACCTCCGATGGAGACAGATCCCGGGGATAAAGATGGGTGAGCAGCGTACCAAGAAGTTCGTTGTCAGGATCGGAAACGCTCTCGCTTTGAATGTCTGCCAACAGTGCTTTGAGTTCACTTGTTTTGTCCTCGCTGGCCGGACAATTTTGGATGAAGGCATCAAGAGCTAATTTCCTGATGACCGACCACCATGGATTCTTGGCGTCACGAATGATTTCCAGAAGAATCCCGGAAAGGCCTGGAAGGGATTTGCTGTCCTGCAAAACACGCAGCACCAAATCGGCAACCAGTTGATGCTCTTCTCCTCGTTCAGAATCAGTCAAAATATCCCTGAACTCGGATTCCATGTCAGGCGTGGCAAGCGCCCGAAAGGCCACGGCCTGTTGCCACGCGGGGTAATCAAGCCGGGACTTCTCACCCTTCAGGGAATACAGCAACGTGTGTTTCTCATCAGCAAAGAACGTACTGATATCGCCGTATAGCCCGACGCCAACCGGATCCTGCTCAATGAGGTACGCACGGGCATCCTCGCTATGCGCCGCAAGCCAGGCAGAAAGCCCCCGCATTTCCGTGACCACCATGCCGTTGCCGGTAATGAGCGCGATTATGCGGCGGGCAGACACACGCGCGCCTTCTTTGATAATGCCAGCAAGGTACCGTCCAGCAAGAAACTCGGCGATGTGGCGGTGAATCGGAACAAAACGATTATTGGATATGCCCTTGAACAACTTCGTAGCGAGTGCTGAACGAAGTGCAGCAAGGTCGTAGTCACACTGATCCAGAGCGGAATATTTTTCGTCCGGCGCGCCGCGTCGCGTATATCCATAAGCACCCGAAATCAATTGAACGGCACAAAGACGCCCGGCAGCATTGAGAAGTTGTTCAGATGAGAGTGGGTTATTAGAATCGTGTGCATCTTGATGCTCTTCATTGTGCTCACGAACCATCTTGTCGCACGCTTTCTCGAAGAGATCCTTGCGGCTTGCGGGCCACTCATCACCAGTGCCAACGACATCGGCCAACATCTTAAGAGTCTGTGGATTCTTGAGAAATCCGTCTACGCGGTTCTCGTGGGCTGAGTCGATGAATACACTGGCATTCGGGATATCTGACCGAGCTTTCAAAATTTTCTCGATATCACCGGGAGTAAGGGGATCGAGTTGAAGAATGATCAGGCCGGAATCTCCAGTTATGGTCTGTAACTTATTCTCATCGAGTCTTCCCCGCCAGTCAGCGTGGCGACACGATAAACGAAAACGCGGAGCGCCGAGTGCACGAAGAAGCTTCCGAATTTCCCTGAACTGTGCCCCCACATCCTGAGAGCCTGCCCTGACCTCATCCAGCCCATCAATGAAGATCGTCTTTCCTCGCCATTTGGCTGGCAAATCATTCGCATTATATGATAGAAATTCATCGGCAGAAACCGGAGGATAATACGCTTCCTCACCAAGCACCTCGCACTCCATCTCGAACGCTGTTGACTTCCCTGCGCCGGGATCGCCGAGCAATACATAGGCCGGAACAGAACGGAACGCCTCAAGAGGCTGGGGATCCACCTCTTGGCGCCGTTCGTCGTTCCCTTCCCGAAGCTCGGTGCATGTGCGGGATACCCTCATGGCGACACCTCCCTGAACCATTGTCCGGCGGGTACTGAGAGAAACTCGTTGAGCGGGATACCGCCTTCTCCGACAAGCAGCGAATCATGGGGGCGAAAGTGCTTCTTGAATTCGTCCATGCCGCGCAAAGCCCCCCTGTGCAAACCGCTCTTGACCTCAATGGCGATAGCGCGATCACCTCGTTGCAAGACAAAATCCACTTCAACCGACCCTTCTCTCCAATAATGAAGACGGATGTCGGACGTCGCAGTATTGAACAGATGCGCCCCCACCGCACTCTCGACAATGCGCCCCCAGAATGTCCGGTCCGCCTGCGCTTCATCGAAAGAATACCCCGAACCGGCCGTCATCAGAGCCGTGTTGAGCACGTTGAACTTGGGACTGGAGGATTTGCCCAGATGCGGTCGGTTCGAATACTTCAGTAGCCCGGCGAGCAGTCCGGCGCTCGACAACAAGTCGAGATAGCGCGCCAGCGTGGTCGTGTTGCCAGCATCCTGAAGCTGGCCCAGCATCTTGTTGTAGGACAGTATTTCCCCTGAATATGCAGCGCCCAGTTCGAAGAGTCGTCTGAGCAACGCAGGCTTGTCCACCCGGGTCAGCGCCAGAAGGTCTCGCTCGATATTCGGCGCGATGAGCGCATCGAGAATGTAGCCCCGCCACCGGCCCGGCTCCCGAACGAAAGGAGCTGCACCCGGATAACCGCCAAAATAGAGATAAGTCGGCAGATCGAAATCGAAGGCTCTGGACATTTCCGCGAACGACCAGTGCCTGACATGGATGGATTCGTAGCGACCGGCAAGACTCTCGCTCAATCCCGATTGCATGAGCAGCGGAGCCGAGCCAAGAATAACCACATGCAGGGGGCAACCACTGGCACGATCAGCATCCCACAAACCCTTGACGGTTTCCGACCAATCGGAAATTTTCTGAATCTCGTCGAATGTCAGAATGAATCTTCCTGATCGCCCCGCCTTGCGCCGGGCGACCTCCCAGTTACGCACAAGCCAGGTCGTATCCTTATCCTTCGGACCATGAGACACAGAAGTGGTGGTCTCGGCCGGATCGAAAGGAGGAAAAGGAGTTGACGAATCGGGTTCGTCCACAGGGCAATAGAGGTGCTCACAGGGAATCTGCCTCAGCGCCTGACGCACAATAGTGGTCTTGCCGGTCTGGCGCGGCCCGAACAGAGCAATGATCTGACAAGGCTCTTCGCCCAACCGCTGAACGAGGGTGCTGACTTGGGTGCGCTGGAAAGGGTTCATACCTATAAATTACGCTATTGAGTAAAATTACTCAATAGCGTAATTCAAAAACTTCGAATCCACCGAATCTGCCCCCCTACTCCACCCAGATAGCGATCGCATCCACGTAGATGGGATTCCCCGTCGATCCAACACCCAGTGCGACCGGATCTGCAATCATCCGCACCCTGTCGGTATGGTTAACCACCCAAACCCCATCGCCCATCTCCTTCACGCCCGCTACCACAATACCGTTGGCCCCCAAAGCGCCCGCCTTATTGCGCAGCATGGCGATCAATTTGCCAGGGTTGGTGCGAACAATGTCATTCACGTCCAAGCTGCGGTGGAGCAACGCAATGCGCGTATGCTCCGGCAATTCGTCCTCTTCCGTAAACACCTGCACCTCGGATTCCGGCACCGGAGGACGGCCCTGTCCTGCCCCCAGCATCGTGTAACTTATGCTGGTGCAGCCGGAAACCAGCGCAGCGAGCACAAAGAGCAAGGAAATGCTTGTGTGGATTTTCATATCGTTACCTCCTTGACGATAAACCATGAATCGCGTACTCCAGCGCGCGGACTATGCATCTCTGCCCAACTCAGCCCTTCAAAAACGCAATTACCCCATTGAGTAAAATCACTCAACAGGGTAATTGACAGGACGCAGGCGCAACGCGCACACCCTATCGCGCTACGCCTAATGCACCCGTATAGCCAGCGCCTGACCGCGCCGCCCGGACTCGTTATAGCCGGTGAGAGGATCGCCGGATATTCTGATATCCCCGCCCAGATCCGTCTGACCGAGCAACACAACGCCGTTCGCCCCCAGGGCGCCCGCCGCTTCGCGCAGCTTTTCGATCAGCTTGCTCTCGGTGGTGAGGTTATCGAAGGTCTTGCCGTAGAGCAGCGCAACGCGCGTATGCTCCGGCAGTTCGTCCCGCTCGAAGAACACCTGGACCTCGGGCGCCGGCACCGGAGCATACCCCGGCCCCGTGTCGAGCATGGTGTGGTTTATGCTGACGCAGCCGGAAACCAGCACAGCGAGCACGAAGAACAGGGGAATGCTTGTATAGGTTTTCATGTTGTTACCTCCGTGGCGATGTCCATGAACCGTTTATTCCGCGCGCCGGCTACATCTCTTTTCCGATACGGCCCGTAAATCGGAATATACCGAACGGCCTTGTTTACTGTACCATGATTTTCAAACAATATCCGTGCCAAATCAACCACCAAACAAATTTTCCTGCACAAAAGCGTTACGAAACTTTCCGTCCGGGTCGTACTCCCGGAGCAATTCCCTGAAGGCGGGCGCCTTTTCGTACCGCGATTGCAACCGGTCAGGCGCCATCGTAAAGAGTTTCCCCCAATGCGGACGCGCTCCGAAGGGCTCGATCGCTTCTTCAATGACGGGAAGTAGTTGCCGGAGCGCATCCCAGTCCTGCTCCCAGGTACAATGAAAAGCGACGCTGGGCCGGTCGAAACACATACTCATCCACAGATCGTCCCGGTCGATGGTGCGCACCTCCGAGATCATCAGTAGCGAAGCGAACCGGTCCCCCATCCCCTGAAACAGTCTCGCTACGTCTCGCGCGTGTTCCCGGGGAACGAAGTATTCGCTTTGCAATTCCTTGCCGCTGCTCGGGGTGAAGTCCATGCGAAAATGCGGCAACCGCTCATACCAGGGGCCGGGCGTCCCCATCTGTTCCGTACAATTCACGGCCGAGAGTTCCAGAATCGGATGCACATTCCTTGTCGCCAGATTCGCGCCGAAAAACGTGGGGTCCGCCTCGAACGCATCGTCCCCCGCTACCCGCTTGATCCAGACCTGATTCACCGCGTCCGTTCGCCAGTCCGTGAACAGGCTGACGCTGTAGCCGCTCGACATGATTTCATCGAAATGATCGTCCAGCGAGGCCACCGGGAGGTCCAGGTAGACATGCTGAATCATGTCGAAGGCGGGCTGGATATCCAGGGTAACCTCCGTAACCACCCCAAGTCCGCCGAGGCCCACGACCGCTCCGGCGAACCGTTCGCCGTCCTCCTCACGGGAGAGGGTAACCAGATCGCCGTTCGCATCGATGAAGGTGATCCCGGCGACCGCCGTGGCCAGATTCCCGTTGGCCACGCCCGAACCGTGGGTGGCCGTGGCGCAGGCGCCTGCCACGGAAATATGCGGCAGGGAAGCCAGATTATGCAAAGCATAGTCTCGTTCCTGGAGGTAGGGAGCAAGATCGCCGTAGCGCATGCCGGCCCCCACCGTCACCCTGTTCGACGCCTCGTCGAGATGCACCACCTGATTGAGATGCTCAAGGGAGATTTGCGCCTCGGTGCTGTCGGCGATGGCGTTGAAGCAATGGCGCGAACCGAGCGGCCGGAGCCTGGGCGTGTTCCTCACGAGTTCCTGCGCCTCGGCGACCGTTTGCGGCAGATGCAGCCGGTCCGTAGAATAGATGAGATTTCCCGCCCAATTCGTCCGGGGCGGAAGAACTGCTTCCTCCGGCCTGCAGGAGGCCAGTGGAGAAAGGATGCCGCCCGCCATCAGGGCAGAGCATGTTTTCAGGAAGGTTCTCTTGTCCATTCTTTTTCGCCGTTTGTACGACACGGCCCGCGAATCCGAAATATACCGAATGGTTCCGTGTATTGCGGTATAATGCCTTCGCCATTATCCTTACGGAATATCCACGTCCGATACGCAAACAACCTGCAACATGACATTCGACCGGAAAATCGTCGTCATCACCGGAGCCGCCCGGGGAATCGGGGCCGCCGCCATGGAACTGTTCCTCGAAAAGGGTGCATGCGTGGCTTGCCTGGACCTTGCGCCTGCAAAAGAGGAGGACGCAGAAAACTGTATGTATGTCGAGTGCGACGTGTCGAAAGCGGATCAGGTGGAGCGGGCCTTCCGGCAGGTGCTCGACCGGTTCGGACGCATCGACGTACTCGTCAACAATGCGGCGGTCCAGACGTACGGCACCGTCGAGGAAACGTCCGAGGAAGAGTGGGACCGCGTGCTGGCCGTCAATGTGAAGGGGGCATTTCTGTGCGCAAAGCAGGCGCTCCCGAGCATGACCGCACAGAGAAACGGCGTGATCGTGAATGTATCGAGTGTGCAGGCGGTGATGAGCGAGGAGCATGTGGCCGCCTACGCCACCAGCAAGGCCGCCATGCTCGGCCTTACGCGCAGCATCGCCGTGGATTACGCGCCGTACAACGTCCGCTCGTCCGCCGTGTGCCCGGGCAGCGTGGGCACGCCCCTCCTGCAATGGGCGGCGGACCAGTCCGGCGACCCGGAAGCGATGATGGACGAGATCCGGGGCATGCACCTCCTGAACCGCGTGGCCGAGCCGAGCGAGATCGCCCACCTGATCGCCTATCTGGCAAGCGACGAAGCCAGCTTCATCACGGGACAGGCCTTCCGCATCGACGGCGGCCTGGGCGTCAAGATCGGAGGCGCCTTCCGGGGAAAACAGAAGCGGTGAGCGAACCGAGAAACATGTCCGCCATTTGAGCGCCGTCGGGGCCGGTTTCCGCGAATCCGGCCCGCAGCTCAATAATAGGGGATGTTCGCTCATTCACCCGCCCAGGGATGGTAGAGCGCCGATCTACAAAGACTTGTAATAGTCGCGAATCTTCCCAGCCATCAGAAGCCTGCGCTCCTTCAGGAACCCGTCGTAGTCGCGGACCTCGGCCGCATCCATGCCTTGCGGTATGCAGTGAGCCGCAAGATTCGCGCGTAGCCCGTCAGCATCGGTGATGCCGCCGTATTGGGCTTCTCCATTCTTGCACTGGCGCCAAAGCGCCCCGAAATACGCTGCCGGGGGATCGTCGCCGATAGCGATGTTGATCTCGCCCTGCATCACGACGTAGTTCGCGATCTGGTTGTAGCGGCTGCGCGCCATACCGTGTTTCTTCAAGTAGTTTCGTGGAAATACATGGTGAACATGGGAGGCGCCTTCGAGCAGGGTCCGTACCGTGTGGTCTCTCGAAAGAAATCCCTTGTCGTTCGCCTTGACCTGGCTCGCCAGAAAGACATTGAAGTATGGGCTGCTGGCGACCGACGTGTCCATCTGCTGAGGAAGACCCGCGTCCCAGAACGCATCCGACAGCTCCGCCCGTTCCACCGCGTCCAGGTATTCCTGCGCATCCTGTTCGGCAATGTTGCGGATGTCCACGCCGAATGCGGTCTCGGGCGAGCCCGTGTATCTGCCGGTCAGGACAGACATAACGAACCAGCGCCTTACCAATGTCTCGATGCGAGCCGGGTTTTCATGCCGCCCGCGCAATGTCAGATACAGGATATAGGCGAAATTTACGGTGTTCTTTGATCGGATCATGGACGCGTTCACGAACCCCGCCGAGCGCAGAATCATGATGAAGCGCTTGAAGTCGGTCTCGTTCATGAACCGCAAGATCGCTGCCTCAAGCCTGCGGAACGACTCTTCCGCGATTGCCTCCTCGAACTCGCGGGTCTCGAAGTTCCGACCGGAGAGCAGAGCGACCAAGTCGTAGAGGCCCCCGCGCCCGAACTCCGAAGTGAAAGCCACGCGAAGCATGTCGGTATAGGAGGGATCGTACAGGTCCTCCTTCTCGCGCTTCAGCCATTCCATGGCCTGAAAATATCGGGTGCCGGCAAACTCGCGGTCGCTTGCCAGATCGGCATACGCTTCGGGCGCGACGGCGAGATAGCAGAAGTAGTCGATGCACTTGCGGAGCTGGTGGCCGTTGTACCTTTCGTTCGCCGCCATCTTCGACATGGCGAAGTCGGCCGCATTCAGCGGAACACCCTGTGAATTGATGCGGACGAATATCTCCGAGACGGTCTCGACATCCAGATCGGCATTGAGTTCGATGAGGCCGAGCGAATTGTTCAGGATGCCCCGAAGTCGTTCGATACGTTCGTATATCTCGTCCCTGTTCGCTTCCGCGTTGCCCTCGCAATACGCATCGACGACCCGAAGCAGTTTTGTGCCTGGCGCAAACAGGGTAGCGATGTCGGCAAGCCATGCCCGGTCGTGGCGGATTGCGGGGTTCGCAACCTCAAACCGCTCCTCGCCGGGATGGAACGCGATCGTGATGCGTACCTTCCTGTAGTTCTTGTCGACAATCGAACGCCCGAGCATGGCCGCCAGAAGCGCCGTCACACGCTGTTGGCCGTCGATCAGAATACGCTTGCCCGTCGATGCCGAGCCATCCTTCAAACGGACCGAAGGATTACGCCACGCGATGAGGTAGCCAACCGGGTAGCCGAAGTAGAGCGAGTCGATGAAATCGCGCACCTTCGCCGCATTCCAAACGAACGGGCGCTGGATCTCGGGAATCGCGATCTCGTCGGACTCGATCCAGGTGAGCAGGGTCTGGACAGGATGTTGATTGACCGAATAGCGCTGAATGGTCACGGATTCTTCCGGTAGGTCGATCTCACACGAACCGAGGCGGCTCCCACATGGGCTCACGCAGGGGGATCTCCAGTTCCACGCCACCCAAAGGCGCAAAGCGCGCGCGAATAGCACGCGCGAGGTTTTCCGGGCCTGCCTTGCGCTCGACAGCCTCGCACAGGATCACGCGCACTTCTTCTTCCATCGAACGACCGTGCCCGGCCGCTCGCTTGCGAAGACGCGTTTTTACATCGTCGTCGAGGTTGCGAATCGTAATGCTCGCCATGCCAACACCTTTTTCGTTTTCTTCGAATGCGAATCTAATCTACAGAATGATTGCAATCAATATCACGGGGGAATGATCCGCTCCGGATCGGCGGCGGCCTGGGCGTGAAGATCGGAGGCGCCTTCCGCTCTCTGCCAGGTTCGCACTGGCTATTCACTCCTTGAACAGCCTTTTACTGCACCAGCCCCCTACCTCCGCTCGCCCAGCGTGACCTCCAGCGTGACCTGCTCCCCGTCCCGCTCCACGACGATCTTCACCACATCGCCGGGAGACTGCTCGCGCAGCGCATAGGTGTATGCGTAAATGTCGGCGATGGGCTTGCCGGCGAATTCCACCACAATGTCTCCGCCCCGGAGGCCGCCCTTGTCCGCGGGGCTGCCCTCACGCACTCCCGTGAGCCGTAAGCCCGTGTCGCGCGGGGTCATGTCGGGAATGGACCCCAGATACGCCGCGCCGTACCCGCTGGTCGAGGAAGAACTGCCGCCGCCCGGCGAGGGGCGCGCCTGCGCCACGGCAGTCAGTGCGACCGCTTCCGCGTCCGCAGCATCCATGCCCGCAAGCCGGCGCACGATCCCGCTCGCCAGCTCGATGACCAGATCGACCCCCTCCCCGTTGACCTTCTGCCAGTCATCCGAGGGACGGTGGTAATCCTCGTGGGTATTCGTAAAGAAATGAAGCACCGGAATGCCTTCCGCATAGAACGAGGAATGATCGGAAGGGCCATATCCGTCGGCTACCCCGGCCACCGCAAGCGGCTCGGACAGATCGGTATTGGCGTCGTCCATAATTCCTTCCCACTCTTCTGCGGTGCCCGTTCCGAAAACCGTCAGGCTGCGGTCCTGCATCCGGCCCACCATGTCGAAATTGAGCATGGCCGCCGCATCGTCCAGCGGCACGGTCGGTTCCGCCACGAAGCGCGCCGATCCCCACAGACCCTTTTCCTCGCCGGTAAAGGCCATAAAAAGCACGCCCCGGTCGAGAGGCGGTCCGTCGGCCAAGCGCTGGGCGATTTCAATCACCGCCGCGACGCCGCTGGCGTTGTCGTCGGCGCCGTTGTGCACGTCGCGGGAATCGGGCGCCAGCGAGCCATCGCCCCCGAAACCGAGGTGGTCGTAGTGGGCGCCTACGATAATGTACTCCCGGGCGCGCTCCGGATCGGCGCCGGGCAGCAGGGCCGCCACGTTACGGGCCTCGGCCGTTTCCGGGGCAACGTCCACGGCGAGTCCTGCGGTGCTTCCCTCCTGCGCAGCAGCGCGAATCGTCCCGGCGGCCTCCCCGCTAACCATGACCACGGGGATAGACAACGCAGCACGGGTTTCGCCGGAAGGATCGGGAAGGCGCATACCGTCGGGCGCCAGCACCAGCAGGGCCGCGGCGCCGCGCTCGGACGCCTCCATGGCCTTGAAATGGGAATCGCCCCGGAGCGACATACCGTGCGGCGCATCGGGATCGCCCCATTCCACGACGACGATCCTGCCGGAAACATCCATGCGGGCATACTCGCCCCCTGCCTCTTCTGCGTACTCGCCCCCTGCCTCTTCTGCGTACTCGCCGTGACTGGCCTCACCATCGTTGTCCGCCGAAGCATCCCCGGTCAACCCGTGCCCGCCGTACACCAACGCATGCTCCATGTGGCCGCTCGCGGAAAAACCGAGGGGAACCCACTCCGAGCCGATCATGTATGCTCGCCCCGCTACGTGCAGTGCGTTGCCGGAACCGAGGCGGACGCCTTTCCGGACCGAAAAATGGTGAAAGAAATCGTGGTTCGATCCGGCAGGGGTCAGTCCGAGGCGGCGAAGTTCTCCGGCAATATATTCCCCGGCGCACCAGGCGCCCCGCGATCCGACTTCGCGGCCTTCGAGCCGGTCGTCGGCCAGATAGCGGATGTGCCGCATCGCCTCGGTCGGACCGGCAGGCAGGGCGCGGGTCAGTTCCTCCACGGAGGGGCACGACGCCTGCCCGAAAGCCGGCTCGCTGACCGGCCATGCGATAGCGACCACGCACAGCGCCGCAAGAAAAGGCGCATATCGAGAAAAAATCATAACGAATCTCACACGTAACGGAAGCATGACGTTCTTGCACCGTCGTACGCGGATAACCGCACCCCTGTTCACTGGCGCTATCTTCTTTGGCGCCGCGTTGTTCCTCGTCGCCTGCGGTGCGGATAGCGAGCAGCCCGCCGCCGGAGAAGACGCAGCACAGGAGGCCTCGCACGCGCCCGACCATGCGCAACCCGGAGAAACGCACTTGCGCAATGTCCGCCAGTTGACCTCCGGCGGGGAAAATGCCGAGGCGTACTGGGCTTTTGACGGATCGGCGCTCATCTATCAGGCCCGCAAGCCGGGCGCCGGGTGCGACCGGATTTACGTCATGAACGACCTGGAAACAGGAGAATCCCACATGGTGAGCACCGGCGACGGGCGCACCACCTGCGCCTATTTTTATCCGTCGGGGGACCGGATCCTCTACTCGTCCACGCATCTTGCCGACCCGGCCTGCCCCCCCGAGCCCGACTTCTCGCAAGGGTACGTCTGGCCCATCTACAAGAGCTACGACATCTTCGCGGCCGATGCGGACGGCGGCAACTTGCGGCAGCTCACCGAGGCCGACGGCTACGACGCCGAGGCCACCTTTTCGCCGGTGGGGGACCGGATCGTGTTCACGAGCGCACGCGACGGCGACCTGGAACTGTACTCGATGGCGCCGGACGGCTCCGATGTGCAGCGGCTGACAAACCGCATCGGATATGACGGAGGCGCTTTCTACTCTCCCGACGGCTCGCAAATCGTCTGGCGGGCGCACTACCCCGAACCGGGACCGGAACAGGACGACTACCTCCGCCTTCTCGAACAGGGCCTCCTGCGGCCCGGCGAGCTGGAGATTTACGTCATGGATGCGGACGGATCGAACATGCGCCAGGTGACGCACCTCGGCGGGGCCAACTTCGCTCCCTACTGGCGCCCCGACGGGAAACGTATCCTGTTCAGTTCCAATCACGAGGACCCGAACGGGCGGGAGTTCGAAATCTATATGATCGGAGTGGACGGAACAGGCCTGACACGCATCACGCACTCCGAGGCGTTCGACGGATTCCCCGTATTCAGCCCGGACGGACGCTACCTGGCGTTCGGCTCAAACCGGAACAACGCGGACACGAACGACACGAATATCTTCCTCGCGGAGTGGGTCGAGGAATGATCAAGACCCCCTTCTTTGCCGTTTGAGGATGCCGAAAGAGCCGAGCCTCGAAGCGTAAAACCGATGGACCGGAGCCATTCTTGTTCTGATAGCCCATCCCGCCGTTCGTTCAAAACCTTATGCGTTCTGCATTGGTGCCCAAGAGAGGACTCGAACCTCCACGCCCTAACGGGCACATGACCCTGAATCATGCGCGTCTACCAATTCCGCCACTTGGGCCGGTGCGCACCTTACGCTTGCTCGCAGCGTATCGGTACCGAGTTTCCGTATCCCGAATCCCGAAAGAGCATGTTGCGTCAAATGTCCGGCGGATTGTCAATGCCTGCCGGGCGCCGAAAGTTCCTGTGCTTGCTGCGGCATGGCATCGTCATCAGGCACGCTGTGCCGATTTTTCCGGAACCTGTTCTGTTCCCCGGGGTTTTTATGAAATAGGCCATTTTCGAGGAGCAGGCAGGCCTGATCCCGTCCATGGCGCAATGGCAGGGCAATGCGAAAAGAGTCACGCATGGTGTGGTCGCCCGCGCCTCCTACCCTCCTCGGTAGCTCAATGGTAGAGCATGCGGCTGTTAACCGCAGGGTTGTAGGTTCGAGTCCTACCCGGGGAGCCATTATGGGCTGAACGGCAGCTCCGTGGAGAATGGCGCATTCCAGGGAATGTTCACCGGCCCGGGAACGCGGCTCGATCCCCTCGGAACGAATCGCAAAAACACCGCCTCTTCATCAGGCATCCGATCCAGCGGCACGCGCACGCGGCTGCGCGTGTACACCAGCGTCTCGCGACGACCCAACTCACGACCGTCCCCGTCGTACGCCACCACCTCGCCCGCAAAAGGACGATCCTGCGTCTCCAGCAAAAACGTCGCCGACAAGGAACCCACAAACGATATCGACAACAGCGTAGCACGTAGCTGAGAGGCGCCTTCCCCAGGGACATACACGCCCGGAATGCGCATCGTCACACGGGCCGTCCGGTCACCGGAAACCTCCTCGGGCATGCGGTCCGAACGCACATACTGGCGTGGAGAAGACACCACATCGAAAAACGCCGCGTAGCCCTTCTCCGACATAGCCGCAAGCGCTCCTTCCTGCACCCCGTAGCGCACAAGGCCCTTCTCCCCGGGCATGAGTACCACAACCCCCGGATATATGTCCACCACCTGCGACAAATCGGCCAGAGGCGATCCTTCGGAATCCTCAACCACCACCTCCCGGCCATTCTCCGCCTCCTCCGTATACCCGAAACGGGCCGATACCGTAACCTCCAGAGGTATGAGCGAAGGATTGGATAACTCGAACGCGCCGTTAGGCTTCTCCTTGGTCAAAAACGCAACGTCCGGGTAAATGCTCAGGTTCTGCTCCTCGGTCAAGCCCGCAGGAAGCTCCCGAGACGTGCTGAAACGCACCCCCCCGGGACCTATCGTGATCACCCGCTGCGCGGGAACGACCGTCACTTCGACCTCCACGGAATGCGTCTCCTCTCGTTCTCCCGAACGAAGAACGATGTCCATACGGCCCGAATAAAGGCCCGGCAGAGCGCCTATCAGATCCAGATCCCCTCCGAAGCGAAGAAGGCGGCAGTCCTCTTCCGACAGCGTCACCTCCGTATACAGACTCCCTATGGACTGCGAAGAAAGCTGCTCGCACGACTCGGCAAACGACCAGACCGGCGAAAGAACGAGCGAAGCACCCTCGATGCCTCCCTCACGCCGGAGCACGACTGGAGAGACCAGCTCGATGGACAAGTCCATCTCCCCGTTCTCGTCAAACGCTGCGCCGCCGCCCGGCGAAAGCGTCATGCGCCCCGCATGGTACGGACCCGATATCTGCGTCGATATACCATCGGTCACCGGATCGAGCGACACCTCTGTCTCAGCCGACTGCACCCCGAAACGAAGGGGCGAGGCGCTTACCGTTACGCCAAGGGCTGTCGGCTCCACAAACGCCACAGAAGAAGACTCCGCCGGCGGCGGCGTAGATTCCGCTACGGGCGGAGAAGTGGTATCGACGGCAGAAACCACCTGTATGAAAAACGCAATGTGCACCGTCTCGTTATTGGCGTCGGAGGCCTGCCAGGTGTACTCCGTCCGGGGGCTTACCTCCAAAGGCGTACCGGAGATCGTTCGCGTCGGATCGTCAAGGTCAAGTCCTTCGGGCAATGCAGGCGTCAGCGTATAGGTATATGGGGATAGACCGCCCGTGGCCTCTGGAAGAAGAATATCCGCGATGGTCTCGCCTACGGTAAAGACGTAGACCCGATCGGATATCGAATCGTCCGCGAAAGCAAGCGACGCCCTGTCGAGCACCGTTACGGTTACCTCACCAGTGGCAACCATACTGCCCGCCGTAACCGTTGCCGTGTACGTGAAGGTCATATCACGCTCAACATTGTCCGGCACAGTGAAGGTGGGTGTGCGGATACGAGGACCCGTCAGATGGGTAGCCGGAGACCAGTCCCACTCACGGAGAACGCCGGGCGGCCCCCCAGACGCCGTGCACTGCAGCCTGAAGGGCGGCGATCCCTCATAAACCGTGCGGTCGGTGCAGACGACCTCAAGGTCATTACTATTGTACACATTCACGGTAAGGTCAAATGTACCGGGATCTATATTCTCGGCGGATGTCGATACCGTAAGCCTGTACTCGTACGTCTCGTCCTCTTCTACCTCATCCGGTACATGGAACGTCGGTGAGGCCACATCCGTGGCGCTCAAAAGCGATGTGTCCAATGTATTCCCCCTCGCCGTCCATGCGTATGTGTAATTGCTCCCCGCAGGAGCGCCCGAAGCCGTACAATCGAATGCAATGTCCGCCGACCCCTCGTACACCGAAACGGGGTCCGCGCACACGGCGATCAGCGCCTCCTTGTTCAAAACCGTCACCGTCACCTCTGCCGTAGCATCTTCCGCATTGTCTGCGCTCACCGTCAGCCGGTACTCGTATGTCTCGTTGCCATTCACCGAAGAAGGAACCGAGAATGTCGGAGCGGGGCCGTTTGTATTGCTCAATAGCGACAGGTCCGGCGTATCGCCACGCGCCGTCCAGACGTACGTGTATTGAGGGTTGTCGCCCGGAGCGCCCGAAGCCGAGCAGTCGAACGCGATATCTTCCGAGCCCTCGTAGACCGAACCCGGGTCCGCGCATACAACGGCAAGCGCACCCTTGTTCAGCACCGTCACCGTTACCTCTGCCGTAGCATCTTCCGCATTGTCTGCGCTCACCGTAAGCAGGTATTGGTAGGTCTCGTCTTCGTCTACTTCGTCCGGTACGGAGAACACCGGAGACGATATGTCCGTTGCGTTCAGAAGCGCCGTATCCGGCGTATCGCCTCTTGCCGTCCATGCGTACGTGTAGACCGAACCCGCGGGAGCACCCGAAGCCGCGCAGTCCAAAGCAACGTCTTCCTCTCCCTCGTAGACCGAGCCAGGGTCCGTGCATACAACGGCAAGCGCGCCGCGGTTCAGCACCGTCACCGTTACCTCTGCCGTAGCATCTTCCGCATTGTCTGCGCTCACCGTAAGCAGGTATTGGTAGGTCTCGTCTTCGTCTACTTCGTCCGGTACGGAGAACACCGGAGACGATATGTTCGTTGCGTTCAGAAGCGCCGTATCCGGCGTATCGCCTCTTGCCGTCCATGCGTACGTGTAGACCGAACCCGCGGGAGCACCCGACGCCGCGCAGTCCAAAGCAAAGTCATCCTCCCCCTCGTAGACCGAGCCAGGGTCCGTGCATACAACGGCAAGCGCGCCGCGGTTCAGCACCGTCACTGCAACAGCCGCCGTAGCAGACTCCACACTCTCCGCGCTTACCGTCAGCGTATACTCGTAGATCGTCGTCTTGTCCACCTCGTCGGGTACGTAGAACGTCGGGGAAGCAATGTCCACATTGCTAAGTAGCGCCGTGTCCGGCGTATCGCCACGCGCCGTCCAGACGTACGTGTAGACCGAACTCGCGGGAGCGCCCGACGCCGCGCAGTCCAAAGCAACGTCTTCCTCTCCCTCGTAGACCGCAGCCGGGTCCGTGCACACAACGGCCAGCGCACCCTTGTTCAGAACCGTCACCGTCACGTCCGCCACGGCGTCCTCCGCATTGTCTGCGCTCACTGTCAGCCGGTACTCGTATGCCTCGTTGCCATTCACCGAAGAAGGAACCGAGAATGTCGGAGCGGGGCCGTTTGTATTGCTCAATAGCGACAGGTCCGGCGTATCGCCGCGAGCCGTCCATGCGTATGCGTAGGCAGAACCCGCGGGAGCACCCGACGCTGCGCAGTTGAACGAAATGGCCGCCGAACCCTCGTAGACCGAACCCGGGTCCGCACACACCACGCTCAACGCCTTCTTGTTCAGCACCGTCACCGTAACGTCCGCCACGGCGTCCTCCGCATTCGCCGCCGAGACCGTCAGCGTGTATTCGTACGTCTCGTTGCCATTCACCGAAGAAGGAACCGAGAATGTCGGAGCGGGGCCGTTTGTATTGCTCAACAGCGCCGTGTCCGGCGTATCGCCTCTCGCCGTCCATGCGTACGTGTAGACCGAACCCGCGGGAGCACCCGACGCTGCGCAGTCCAGATCGAAATCAGACGAACCCTCGTAGACCAAAGGAGGGGATGCGCACGCAACGGCCAGCGCCCCTCTGTCGAGCACCCTCACCCTAACGTCCGCCGTCGCGTCCTCCGCATTGTCTGCGCTCGCCGTCAACCTGTATTCGTACGTCTCGTCGGCGTCTACATTGGAAGGAACGGCGAACGTCGGAGCGGGGCCGCTTGTATTGCTCAACAGCGCCGTGTCCGGCGTATCGCCTCTCGCCGTCCATGCGTACGCATAGACCGAACCCGCGGGAGCGCCCGACGCCACGCAGTCCAGATCGAAGGCAGCCGATCCCTCGTAGGCCGAACCCGGGTCCGCGCACACAACGCTCAGCGCACCCTTGTTCAGAACCGTCACCCTAACGTCCGCCACGGCGTCCTCCGCATTGTCTGCGCTCACCGTCAGCCGGTATTCGTACGTCTCGTGGCCGTTCACCGAAGAAGGAACCGAGAACGTAGGCGCAGGACTGCTTGTATTGCTCAACAGCGACAGGTCCGGCGTATCGCCGCGCGCCGTCCATGCGTACGTGTAGACCGAACCCGCGGGAGCACCCGAAGCCGAGCAGTCCAGATCGAAGTCCGCCGCGCCTTCGTACACGGGAGCAGGTGGCGTACATACCAGCGCGAGCGACGGCTTGTTCAGCACCCGCACGGTAACGTCTTCGGTGACATCAACAATGCCCGAAGCCGACAGCGTCACCGTGTAGTCGTAGTCCGTGTGCGCATCTACATTGTCCGGCACGTCGAACGCCGGATTCAGGATGGTCATGCTGCTCAACCGATTGGCAATATCCGTACCTGTCCACGCGTACGTAGCGCCCGTCGGCTCATCTGTCACCGAACAGGACAGCGTAAAATCGGCCGTAGCCTCGTATACCTCGGAATCATTGCATGTGAGCGAAGGAACCGTCGAATACCTGTCGAGCACCGTAACCGTGACCTCGGCAGCAGCGTCGTCCGCATTGTCCGCCGTAGCCGTCACCCTGTACGTCCAGGTCGTATCCTGATCTACATCGGCAGGCGCGGAAAACACGGGCGCACCGGTATCGTGGTTTGTCAGCCTGTCGACCGGAGACCAGGACCACGTGTATTGAGAATTGACATCCGGCGCACCCGAAGCCGAGCAATCCAGAGCAAGGCCGTCACCCTCATCCACCGCATAGGGATTGCCGGGGCATGTGACAGCTATATCGGGCTTCTCAAGCACTGTTACGGTCACGTCGGTCTCGGCGACAGAGTCAAGAGCACAGCTTGGCAAGTCGGGCTGACAACCGTTTTGCCCGATGTATATGTTCACCGTGAAGACGTACTCCGTGTCCCCATTTACATTATCCGGCGCCCCGAATATCGGCCAATCCCCATTCCAGCCTTTCAACAGGTTAACGAAGTCGTCCGAACCACCCCAGGCATAAATAAAGGGGACCGACGGCGTGTTCTGCGCCGAGCAGGATACCGTTATGTCATCCGCCGAGCCCTCGTATACCCTATCGGGAGTAGCCGTGCAAGCAATGGAAGGCGGCGTGTTCAGCACCGTAACGGTCACGTCGGCGCTGGCCACCTCGGAGCCCCCCGACATCATCGTCACCGTGTAGTCGTAGTCCGTGTCCGCATCTACGTTGTCCGGCGGCGTGAACGTCGGCGTAAGGCCGTCCGTGTCCGTCAACCGATTGTCAACGTCCGTGCCCGTCCAGGCGTAGGTTGCCCCCGGCGGCTTATTCTCTTCCGTACAGGACAGCGTCAATGGGCCCGAGTCCTCGTAGACCGGCTCGGGGTCCGTGCAGGCGATCGCAGAAGGCGGCGTGTCCTTCACCGTCACCGTAACGCTGGCGCCGCCGCCCTCCGCATTGTCCGCCATTGCCGTCACCGTATACGTCCAGGTCGTATCCTGCTCTACGCCATCGTCAGGCACATCGAACGTCGGCGTACCGCTATCGTGATCCGCCAGCCTGTCGATCGGGGACCACGACCATGTATACACAGAGCCGGCTGGCGCACCCGACGCCGTGCAATCCAGATCGAAATCGGCCTCGTCCTCGTTCACCTCGTAGGGGTTGCCGGCGCAGGCGACAACGATATCGGGCTTGTTAAGCACCATCACCGTGATGTCGTCGCTGGCCACGACGGAGCCCCCCGACGTCATCGTCACCCTGTAGGCGTAGTCCGTGTCCGAATCCACGTTGTCCGGCGGCGCGAACGTCGGAGTAAGGCCATTCGTATTGCTCAACCGATCGTCAACGTCCGTGCCCGTCCAACTATAGGTTGCGTCCGACGGCGCGTTTTCCGCCGAACAATCCAGCGTAATATCAGCCGCGGCTTCGTATACCGGATCCGGGTCCGTGCAGGCGATCGCGGGATCGCGCACGATTACAAGAAAGTCGTTGTTCTCACATCCGAAAGTGCACCAACGCAAAGTGTATTCGTAGGTTCGATCGCCATCTATTTCATTCGGACCCGGCACGTCGAACGTCGGAGTACGAATAGTCCTATCGCTCAGACGCGCCATGGCGGCATCGCTGCCGGACCATCTGAACTGGTGGGTAACCCCCCGAGGCCCCCCCGCAGGTATCTTGCAGTGAATGTCGAAATCGGTCGATCCTGCGAGTATATCGTACCAGAGGACGCAATAAAGGACAGCCGTCGATGAGCGATTCACCACCACCTCGATATCAATCGAAGCCTCCGAACTCCCGTCCGACACCGTGAGCGTATAATCATAGGTTACCGCGCCAGTCACGGTAGCCGGCACCTGGAATTCAGGATCGAGCGTGTTCGTATTCTGCAAAAGCGCCATGCCGCCCTCCGTACTGCTCGTCCAGGCGATCGTTAAAGTAGCCCCGTCCGGCAGGCCCGAAACCGCGCAGTCAAAGGAAAATTTGTCTTGCCCTGTGAAAGCATGATGCCACGGAGCCTCGGCTGTATTACTATAGCCCGGATCACAGGTAATAGTAAGGATAAGGTTGCCTTGCAGCAGCGACGAGGCGTCCGCCGCGACCTCTTCGGTTACGTTTACCGCATTCCGCCCGCCTTCTTCTCCGCCCGCGACCCTGACCGTCACCCTCCGCCTTGCCGTGCGGGGCACTCCCGAAGCCTGCGACGTCATGCTCGCTATGTAATGATACTCCTCGCCTGCGCTCCCGGGCGGAGCCGTAAACAAAGGCGACGATCTGTCCGTCGCATCGAGCAGCCCCGTGCTCGTTCCCCACAGACCCTCCCACTCCCATTCGATCGACGCGCCGTCCTCGTCGTAGTCCATACGAAACGACAACGGGTCCACGCCATCGCAGTCAAGCGCAACCGTCGAACCCTCCTCAACCACTACCTCCAACGGACAATACACGCTCGGACGACTGCTCGAGACGTATACCTCCACCTCCTGCCATGACGACAAACCCGTAGCGCGGGACGTCGCCGTCAAACGGTACCGGTAACGAAACGTCGTCTCCCCGGAACGGAACGACTCCAGCGTATCGTAACGGGGAGCCTCCGGAGCCACTACCGACGGGTTCGGAGCATCCTCCGGGAGCAATCTGGGATTGTCCAGATAGTCCCGCGTCGTACTTCCTACAGGCTCCCACGAATACTCCAGATATTCCTCTCCCGAAGCATCCCACGCATGACACTCGATCGCGCCCGTCTCCAACTCCTCCAGAAACACCGCTACAGGACACTCCAGACGAGGAGGCGCCTGTCTATCGAACCCGCCGCCCCGAACAGGCCCGGAAGGCCGATCAGGCAGGCCGGGCGCTTCCGGAAAAAGAAATCCCCCTTCCGATTCCGGGCCGAATCCGAACGGAGCCGGCCCCTTATCCTCTGCGCAGCTTTCCCCAAATCCTTCGGGTACCGTAAAGGGATCGCAGTCCTCCCGCACAACGGGTGTCCCGGCCGTTTCCCCCCAAACGCCGCCAACCACAACCGTCAACGTCGCCGTCTCATACACGCCCACAGACATAGCCGTCAGGCGATACACGTATTCCGCGCTTTCTCCCGACAGGGGAGCCGTGAACAGCGGCGATAACTCGTCCGAGGCGCTGAGAAGATGAAATCCGTCGCCCGAGACCGCCTCCCACTCGTAGCGAACGCCCTCCTCGGGTACCGCTGTCGCAGAACACGACAGTGCGATAGACGAACCCGCCTGTACAGCAAGGCGGGATGGACAGATCAAGGAAAAAGACTCACCCGAAACGCTCCCGCCCTTCACGGGAAACCCGCCTTCCCCGACAACCTGGCCGTATGCGACAGACGTGCACAGCAGCCCCGCAACGGCAAGCAAGAAGACCATGCGGCCGATCGCGAAGGCGCTGGCGCCGATGCAACGCAAAACAAAACCGTATCCGTTCATATCGAATCCTTCCGATATGTCCCCCGCCCCATCAGGGCGTTCGGGCACGCGCACGCGGCTGCGCGTGTACACCAGCGTCTCGCGGCCATTCTCCGCCGCCCCGAATATCGGCCAATCCCCATTCCAGCCTTTGAATAGGTTAATGAAGTCGTCCGTTCCCGACCAAGCATAAATATAAGGGGACCGACGGCTCGTTCTGCGCCGAGCAGGATACCGTTACGTCATCCCCCGAACCCTCGTATACCCTATCGGGAGTAGCCGTGCAAGCAATGGAAGGCGGCGTGTTCAGCACCGTAACGGTCACGTCGGCGCTGGCTACATCGGAACCCCCGGATGTCATCGTCACCGTGTAGTCATAGTCCGTGTCCGCATCTACATTGTCCGGCGGCGTGAGGCTTCCCTTCCGTCAAAAACGCCGTATGAGGATAAAGGCCGTAATCCTGCCGGGAATTACCCTCTGAACTCCCCCTATTGATTATTCCGCCATCTCCGTATGGGCGTGAGCACGCAGAATTGTGAATTTTTTGGCAATCTGGCGACAGAGTGCTATACTTATACAGCATAACGACTGCGCTGTATACCGTCACGGCTGTGTGATGGTGCAGTCCGTGACACCACCCACTTATTCAAGGAGGAAAAAATGCCAGTCAGGATTATTATCGGTTTGATCGCCCTCTTGGCGATTGTGGAGGGCTTGGCGCCCGACGCAATCCCCTCGGGGATTGTGGCGCTTGCGCTGGTCATTCTGGGCTTGGCCTATGCGGCGGTAGCAATTGACGCCGAGGATGCTACAGCCTACTTGGTGGTTACTTTAGCGGTCGGCGGCGCTGCGGCTATAGATGTGTTGAGCCACATCCACTGGGTTGGCTCCTACCTGGACGCCATGGTCGATCAGGTAAGTGTAGCTCTGTTTGCCGGTGTTATCACCGTACTCGTAGTGAGGACGGTAAACCGCCTCAAGGGTTAACGTTATGAAGGGTGGATGAGCGGTCTGCAACCCCTGCGGCCGCTCATCCGCCTGGAGAACCGGCCCATTCCGTTCACCATCCTGCTGGTGGCCCGCATAGAGTTGCCGAGAGGATGGTGAATAGTATCCGCGACGACGACCCTGGACATCCCGGTCTCGATGCGGAAGGGAGAATTTTTGCCCGAAATGGCGAAAATTCTCTTGCTATCGTTTTCCCTCTACATTCATCTCTTTTCTCCCGAAACCGGCGATCTGCTGACAAAAGATCATGTCGGCATCGATCTGTTCGGTAAACGAATCCTGGGAGAAACGCGGTCGCAAACTCATCTGCGAGCAACGCCCGCATCGGCACAACATGGCGCGGCGCGAGGCCCTCGGAAGAAAGAAACCGCCGCCCGTCGTTCCAATCGAGCAAAAAGAGACCCGAAAACAAGCCGCCTGATAGCGGTGGTTCGGGTTGATTGGACAGATTTTCGCGGAACCTGCCCTGTTCCCTGGGGTCCCTATGAGGCAGGCCATTTTCGAGGAGCAGGTAGGCCTGATCCCGTCCATGGCGCAATGGCAGGGCAATGCGGAGAGGGTCATGCATGACATGGCTACGCGCGCCCGCGCCGCTTACCCGGGGAGCCATTTCTTCACTGCTGACACTGTGGAGGCTGCGGGCGTGTTGAGTCAGGTCACATCCATGGAAAAGACCAAAGTCCATGCCCGAAATCGACTACCTCAAGGATCTGGTCATCGTGCTGGGATCGGCGATTGTGGTCGTAACGGCATTGCGTCGCGCAGGCATCCCGTCGATTGCCGGGTTTATTTTAACGGGCGCCCTGGCCGGACCCACCGCACTGGGCCTGGTGGACGATACGCATCAGGTTGAGGTCCTCGCCGAAATCGGCATCGCCCTTCTGCTTTTCGGAATCGGTCTGGAGCTCTCTATCGATCGGCTACGGCGTTTCTGGAGAGCCGTACTACTGGGTGGAGGCATTCAGGTAACGCTCACGGTTGCATGCACCGCCGTACTGGCCAACTGGTTTGGTCTGGCGCCGGGACCTGCGATATTTCTTGGCTGCGTCGTCGCCGTATCCAGCACCGCCATCGTATTGCGCGGTCTCTCCACACGGGGCGAACTGGAAGCGCCTCACGGCCGGCTGGCTGTCGGCATTCTTGTCTTCCAGGACTTGTGCGTGGTTCCGATGATCCTGGCCGTACCTATTCTGGCCGGAGGAGGCGGAACCGTTCAGGAAATCCTGCTTGCAGCCGGAACTGCTCTGGCCATCCTCGCGGGCGTGCTGGTCGCAGCCCGTTATCTGGTCCCCCGTTTGCTTGCATTCGTGGCCAAAACAAGGCAGCGGGATATCTTTATTCTTGCGGTATTTCTCGTGTGCTTCGGAATCGCATGGGCCCTGTCGTTGGCGGGAATCTCCCTGGCGCTCGGGGCATTTCTGGCAGGACTGATCGTCGCCGGAAGCGAGTTTCGTCACCAGGCGATGTCGGACCTGATCCCTGCGCGTGAAGTGTTCGCCAGCCTATTTTTCGTTTCCGTAGGTATGCTGCTGAACGTTTCGGCTGTGCTTGAGCACCTGGTGTCAACCGTTGGGCTTCTCGGTATCATCCTCGCGGGTAAATTCACGATCATCCTTGGAACAGCACTGATCCTGCGACTGCCTGTTCGCGTGGGAATCCTGTCGGCGGCCACGCTTTGCCAGATCGGCGAGTTCTCGTTTGTGCTTTTGAGCACCGCTTCGGGGACTGAACTCCTTGACGCCACGCTATCCCACAACCTGCTGATGGCAATCATCCTGTCTATGCTGCTTACGCCCGTAGTCATCGCTTTCGGTCCAAAGTTGGCTCTCGGTGCAGCCCGCGTCCCATGGCTGAATCGGGTGCTGGATGCGGAGCCTCCCGGCATTGACATTCACGAACCGCACAGCGGCCACGTAATCATTGCCGGATATGGCTTGACGGGCCGGGAAGTTTGCCGGGCTGTCCGCGATACGGGGTTTACCTCTATTGTCGTCGATGTAAACGCCGATAATGTCCGGGCGGCAAAAGCTGCTGGAGACCGGGCAGTGCTTGGAGACGTTACACAACAGGAAGTGCTGAAACGACTTGGCTGTAAACATGCCCGTCTGGTGGTAATAAGCATCAATGACACCAGAGCCACCGAGCTTGCGGTCAGCGCCATTCGTAGAATGGCTCCCGACCTCACCATCATCGCACGCGCCTGGTACGGCATAGACCAAAACTCCCTGCACGCCGCCGGCGCAACGAAGGTCATCACGGCAGAAAATACGACAAGCGCCGCCATCGCCAGTGCCAGCCTTGCAGCACTACATTCTACAAAAACAGAAATGCAGGGCGCATCCATAGAAGAGTAGGGACCTCAAAACGTTAATCGGGCCCCCTTCGGCACAGAAAACACCCGCTGGCGAAAAACCTGTGTAAACCACGTTCTGTTATCCCTGTCCACTAAAATTCGAACCGGATGATTTCAGCAGTTGAAGCCCTGGAACGTCTGCGGCAAGGCAATCGCCGCTTCGTAGACGGAGTTCAGAATACCGAAGCACCCGCAAGCCGAGGAAAGCGGAATGGTTTCGTCGCGGGTCAAGCGCCCTTTGCAGTGATTCTCGCATGCTCCGATTCCCGGGTTCCCGTCGAGAATATCTTCGATCAGGGTTGTGGAGACCTGTTCGTGATCCGCGTTGCCGGAAACATCGTTGCGCCGTCTCAGATGGGTAGCGCAGAATTCGCGGCGAAGCAGCTCGGCACGCGACTTCTCGTTGTGTTAGGGCACACCGGATGCGGCGCGGTCGAAGCAACGTTGGACAACCTTCGGCAACCCGGCGAGAAGCCATCGGAAAATATGGCGTCGATTGTCGGTCGAATTCGTCCTGCGGTGGAGGTCTTGTTGGAGACGGAGCCTCGATGCGACCGGGATACGTTGATTCGCCAGGCGGTGCGGGCAAACGTCCGCATGTCCGCGAATGCGCTGCGGCATGGTTCGGAAATCCTCGAGGAGCTCATCGATCGGGATGGCCTGCTGGTCGTCGGAGCGGAGTATTCCCTGGAGTCCGGCAGGGTTGATTTCTTCGACGACGCGCCAACCCGATGAGGAAAGGGACCGCACCAGCGCCAAATACCTCTGGAATGAACCCATCTTGATTTTGATCATAAATCTGTTAAATTCCCAAGCGCCTCAAAGTAACTTCTTTACGGAAATCGGTGAAAATCAAGAGGAATAAGATGAAACCGGAATTCAAGACCAGACAGGTCGACGCACAACCCATTCTTGGCATCCGTGCTACGACCACTATGGATAAGCTCCCCGAAATCATGGGAGCGTTGTTCGGAGAGATATACGGGTACATTCAACAGCGTGGACAGGCGCCGGCCGGCATGCCCCTGACGATCTACCACTCGATGGACAGTAACACGATCGACCTCGAGTGCGCAATGCCCGTATCTACGCCGATGGAGGGTACGGATCGCATCCGGTCCGGAGAACTTCCCGCCGGAACCGTGGTGGCGGTCACCCACATGGGGCCCTACGACGACCTCCCCAGGACGTGGACAGCGCTGATGGAATGGATCGAGTCAAATGAGCTCCAGGGGGCAAATGCACCCTGGGAGGTTTACGTTACCGATCCCGGCGCCGAGCCGGACCAGTCCAAGTGGCGCACCGACATTTTCTTTCCTGTGCATGATGGGTGTTGAGCCGGCCATTCTCCCTGAGGATGAAGCATCAGGCAAAGCAACGCGCGATGACCGAATATTTCCGGGCAAGGAATAAAACAGGCGCAGAGAGAGGTCTAAAAAGATACCCCACGCTCAAAAAAGCCGCTGGACTCTGAGACGTGAAACGGATTCGCTCGCTGTTGCTGGCAATATTCCTGTTGGGGGTCCTGGGCGCCGGCAGCGAGTTGTTCCTGCTGGGCCACTATGAGGATCCGTGGCAACTCGTGCCACTGGGAATGATCGGACTGAGCCTGGTGGTTCTCGCAGTCCGGCTTTTTCGCAACGACGCACGAGTCCTGCGCGTTTTTCAGGTCTTCATGCTCCTGTTCGTCGCTGCGGGTGTGCTGGGCGTCTATCTGCATTACCAAAGCAATGTCGAATTCGAGTTGGAAATGAATCCTGCGGCTGCCGGATGGGAGTTGATCCGGGAGTCTCTCACTGGAGCGATGCCGGCCCTGGCGCCCGGAACCATGGCGTATCTCGGACTCATCGGCTTCCTGTACACCTGGCGACATCCGATATTCTCCGCCTCCCGGAACAGGGCCAATGCATCCCTGGAGATGAGCGAGGCAAACCAATCACACGAGGAAAAACAATGATACAACGCATCCCGGCCCGACTGTTCGTACTGTTTGCAGTGCTCACACTGGCTCCCGCTACTGTTGCCGAGGCCCAGGTGGGGCAGAACATGGGCGTGCTCAATCCGAACACGGCGACCGAAGCCGAGCTCGCAGCGCTGCCCCATATGAACGCAGCGACGGCGGACTCAGTCATTGCAGGACGTCCGTTTACGGATATGCTCGGGGTCAACGCGCTGGTCGGCGACTCTTTGGATGAAGCCCGGCAGGACGAGTTATACGCCCGGCTTTTCCTGCCGCTGAACCTGAATGCCACAACCGAAGAGGAAATTCTCCTCGTTCCCGGAGTCGGCAACCGGATGGCCCATGAGTTCGACGAATACCATCCGTATACCCATATGGCCGAGTTCCGCCGGGAAATAGGCAAGTACGTGGACGATGAGGAGGTCGCACGCCTGGAGCAGTTCGTCTTCGTGCCGATCGACCTGAATACGGCCAGCGACGAAGACATCCTTACGATTCCGAACCTGGGTAACCGGATGCTTCGGGAATTCAAGGAATACCGGCCGTACAGCCGGATCGAACAGTTTCGCCGTGAGATAGGTAAATATGTCGATGACGACGAGGTTGCGCGTCTGGAACGCTATGTGGAGATTCGGCCGTAGGGTTCAGGCTTGAATGAAAATCGCTCTTCTCGGCTTCGGTACACGCGGGGATGTTCAGCCGTACCTCGCTCTGGGGAAGGCGCTGAAGGCGCGTGGACACGATGTGCTGTTGGGCGCCCCCGACAATTTCAATGCCTGGGTCGAAGAGCACGGGCTGACGTTTCACGGCCTTGGGATCGACATGGAGGCGTTTCTCCGGTCCCCTGAGATCCGCCAGGTCATGTCCGGCAATTGGTTCGCTCTTGCCAAAATTTGGCGGCAGACGATCCGGCCTATGGTTCGCAACGTCCTGGACGCCACCTGGGAAGCCGGGCGAAATGCGGATGTGATCGTCTACCACCCCAAAGTCACCGGCGCCGTGGATGTCTCGGAAGCCACTGGCGCGCGCCTTGTGTGCGCTTCTCCGATCCCGCTTTTTCCAACCGGGGAATACCCGCTCCTCACCCCGAGGCGGAGCTTCGGGTCCCGGCTTAACCGCCTGACCTACAACGCGTATTACCTGGCCCGCCCCCCTTATCTGAAAATCATCAACCGCTGGCGTTCCGAGTCTATGGGGCTCGGCAAAGGACCGGCACTCGCCCCCCTTGGAGGCTATAAGGGCGGCATGGCGACACGGATCTGCGCCGTTTCCCCGTCCGTCATACCCCGCCCGGACGATTGGGACGAGGACACCCACATGACCGGCTACTGGTTTCTCGACGAAGGGCGCGGCTGGCGCCCGGAAGCCGCTCTCGCCGATTTCCTCCAGGCCGGCGAGCCGCCCGTGTATATCGGCTTCGGATCCATGACCACGCGGCGCCCCGACCATCTTGCCCGACAGATCGTCGAGGGAGTGCGACGCGCCGGGGTGCGGGCCCTCCTGGCCACGGGTTGGGGCGCTCTTGAGGGGTTCGATGTTCCCGGGACGGTCCATGTGATCAAGGGAGCTCCGCATGACGCCTTGTTCCGGCACGTCAGCGCGGTCGTCCACCATGGCGGAGCCGGAACGACGGCGGCCGGCCTGCGAGCCGGACGGCCGACCCTAATTTGTCCTCTGACCGTCGATCAACCTTTCTGGGCCCACCGCGTGTGGGCGTTGGGCTGCGGCCCTGAACCGCAGCGACTCAAGCGCCTGAACGCCGATTCCTTCGCACGCGGATTGGAAGAACTGGTCCAAACCGACTCGTACCGTACGCGTGCCGCCGCGATCGCCCAGGCTATCGCCAAAGAAGACGGTATTGGCCACGCTATTGAGATCATCACCGGGGAATAGTCCATTCCGCACATGTTATGGAGACGCAGGTGGGAATGGGTTGCCCTCGCATGTCCTTATGGATTACGAGCGCATCCATGGTCGGTGTGAAGAATAATGTGGAATCTTCCTGATTCGACCGGCAGCAGAGGTGGTGGAGACGGCGACCGGCTAAAACCCATTCGTGGTGCGTTTATTCGATATATTAGGCCCGTGAAAGATGTCTCTCCGTCCCTCTCGATTATTTATCGCAGGGGTACGGTCTCCCCGCCCTCTCTTGCCGAAAACAATCGCCTCATGCGCAATCCTCTGTGTATCGTCACGCCCGTGCTGGCGCTTTTCGCCCTGATCCTGACCGGCTGCGCCGGAGGGGAAGACGCTCCGGAACCTGCCGATACGCAGCCGGCCCCGTCCATCCGCATTGTCTTCTTCGGGGACTCCATCACCGAGGTGGGCGCCCTGCCGGGTGGATACGTCACGCTGGTGGCGGAAGCCCTGGCGGAACAGTACTCCGGCGGCGCGGTCGAGGTGATCGGCGCGGGCATAAGCGGGCACAAGGCGCCCGATCTGCAAGAACGCCTCGACCGGGATGTGCTGGCCCACGATCCCACGCACGTAGTAATCTACATCGGCATCAACGATGTATGGCATTTCTATGAAGGCGATCATGTCACGGGCACGGAACGAGAAGTATTCGAGGAAGGGTTGCACGACCTGATCTCGACCATGCAGGGTGCGGGCGCGCATGTTTCTCTGTGCACCCCCAGCGTGATCGGAGAAGACCCGACCAGCGACACGGAGGTCAATCAGGCCCTGATGGAATATGCGGATATTTCGCGCGGCGTGGCGGAGGCTTCGGGGGCTACCCTGTGTGACTTGCGGGCCGCGTTCGAGGACCATCTCGCAGCACACAATCCCGACAAACTCTACGAGGGCGTGCTGACCACCGACGGCGTGCACCTCAACGAGAGGGGCAACCGGTTCGTGGCCGACCTGATGCTGGAGCACCTGGAACGGCTGCTCGAGCAGTGAGGCCGGAGGAAAACCACAGGGGGCTCCGAAAAAATAATGACGATTGCCGCTCGTTACCGTTCGATATAATTCCTAATACAATTTCCCGAGATGTTTTCAATCTTTACCGCTCCATGCGTTCGATCCGACGCTTGCCCGGTCAGGACATCTTCGATCCTGCTATTGCTTCTTATCCTCGCAACAACCTGGATCGCAGCCTGCGACAAGGACGGGATCACCGGGCCCGATTTGGCGAACCGGGCGCCGGTGGCCGTGGGCACGATCCCGGCCCAGACAATCGGAGCGGGCGAAACGGTCACGGTAGATGTGTCTCCCTACTTTAGCGACCCCGATGGAGACATACTCACCTATTCGGCCAGGACCTCGGACGCCGATGTAGCTACGGCGTCGGCGTCGGGAAGTACGGTTACGATCGGAGCGGCGGCCCAAAAGACGGGTACGGTTTCGGCCCAAACCCTCCCTGTGGACACGACGGGCGTTTCTTCCGGGTACCTCGACATGGAAAAAGACGCCTCGATCCGCGCAATCGAGGAACTGCACAGAAACCGGGCCGCCGCCATCCAGGCGTCGGGAAGTACGGTCACGATCGCAGCGGCGGCGCAGGAGACCGTGACGGTAACGGTAACCGCCCGGGACCCGGACGGGTTGTCGGCTACCCAGGAAATCAGCGTAACGGTCGATGAGGTCAATCAGGCGCCGGAGGCAGTGGGCACGATCCCGACCCAAACGGTCGACACAGGCCAAACGGTCGATGTAGACTCCACGCCCTGGTTCAGCGATCCTGATGACGACGAACTCACGTACGAAGCCACGACGCTGGACTCCAACGTAGCTACGGTCACCGTGTCGGGCAGTATCGTTACGGTGGAAGGGGTAGCGCAAGGCGCCGCAAAGATAGAGATCACCGCCAGCGATCCGGGCGGACTGTCGGCTATGCAATCCTTCGAGACAATGGTCGAGGGCGCGCAGACCATGGTGGCGTTCGAAACGAATACTCTGGCTTCGCCGGAGGGCGCCACGGTCATGTTGAACATTGTGGCCAGTTCGCCCATGGAATCCGCCGTCATGCTGCATTACACACTCGGCGTGGACATGCGGACGGGAACGGAGGATGCGGACGAAGCGGATCATACGGACGTCACGGGCGGAAGCGTCGAAATCGAAGCCGGATCGAGCAGCGGCGTTATCGAAATCGCGATCAACGACGATGACGACATCGAACCGACGCTCGAAGTCTTTACCGTCACGCTGAACGCGCCTGGCGAAGAGGATGGATATGTACTCGGCTCGCCAGCTTCCGTCAGCGTAAGAATCAGGGAAGGGGTATGCGACCGTACGCCGCAGGTCCGGGACGAGATCGTGCAGGAAGCCGGCCGCAACGAGTGCACGGAAATCAATGACCAGGCGTTGATCCAGATCAGGGAATTGTTCCTGCTGGAGGGCGGAACGTCGGTAATAAACGTCGAGGCAAAGAGGAATTACCGGGATATACTGGAAGAACAGGCGCTTGCGATGCGTTCCGAGGAATGTGCTTCCAGTGCATGGGCTTCCGGCGATGACGACGATCTTCGCCGCCCGCAGGAAAAGCGTAGCGCATGCGAACCGGGCGCCCTGACCGCATTGAAGCATCCGGAGCGCCGGCAAGACGGGAGCGCCGGCGCGGGAGATGTCATTACCTCTTTGCGCGAGGGCGACTTCGACGGACTCGTCAATCTGAGGGAACTGGTCTTGTCGTACAATCAACTGAGCGAATTGCCGCCGAACGTCTTCTCGGATCTCGACAACCTGGAAGTCCTGCTGCTGGACAACAACCTGCTCGAAGCATTGCCGGCGAATGTCTTCTCCGGTTTGTCCGATCTGGAATTTCTGTGGCTGAACAATAACCGGCTCGTCAACCTGCCGGCGAAGGCATTCCCCAATCTCTCCAATCTGATCTTTCTGTGGTTGCACGAGAACCGGTTGACCGCAATTCCGGACGGCGTGTTCTCGGATCTCGACGACCTGCTGGAGCTGACGCTGTCCGGGAATCAGCTTACAAGTCTGCCTTCCGGGATATTTTCGGGTCTCACCAGCCTGCAACGGCTTTTCCTGAAGGAAAACCAGCTCACCGTAATCCCTGCGGATGCATTTACCAGCCTGTCCAAACTACAACGGCTGTGGTTACACGAGAACCAGATCGACAGACTGTCGACGAATGTTTTCCGGGGGCTGCACGATCTGGAAGAGTTGCGGCTATCCGGCAACGGGATCGCCAACTTACCGGCGGACGTATTCGAGAACCTTGGCGGCCTGCAACGGCTCGGACTTGGAGCGAACCAGATAACCGACTTGCCGGCGGGGGTATTCTCCGGCCTGACCAGCCTGCAGAGACTACATGCTCCGGATAATCGGATCGCCGACTTGCCGGCGGATATTTTTTCGGGTTTGACCAATCTGGAACTGCTGGACCTGGAAATGAACCAATTGACCGAGCTGCCCGCAGGCATATTCTCCGGTCTTGCCAGTATGAGGGCTCTGGCCCTGAAAGACAATCCTGGAGCGCCGTTCACGTTCAATCTGAAAATGCGTCGCACGGACAGCGAAGACCTTCTGGAGCCGGGGCCCGCCGCAGTAGACATTCATCTGGCCGAGGCCGCGCCGTTCTTCATGGAGATCCCCTTGTCGGTTCATGGCGGCGCGCTTTCGGCGGATGCAGCCCTCCTTGAAGCCGGAAACGAAAGCAGCACGGAAATAACCGTGAGCCGCGATGCGGACAGCCAGGCCGGCGTACAGGTTGCCGCAGGCCCGATCCCTAAACTTCCTTCCGGAGTTACGGGCGTCGAGTTCGAGGTGCCCGACCCGGTCGTACTTTTTGGATTAACGACGAACAACGCTCCGGTTGCCGAACGCGAAATGCCGTGGATGCGATTTCGTGCAGGCGATGCGGCCGAATCAGTGATCGCATCCACGTACTTCCGCGACCCCGAGGGCTACGATATGACCTACGCGGCGACGGTGGACGACCCTGGCGTAGCGTCCGCACATGTTGCCGGAGAGCGCATTGCGGTGAGTCCGCTGGGAGGAGGTTCCACGAAAGTCACAGTCACAGCCACCGATACAGGGAATCTGAGCGTTGAATCCGTCTTTCTGGTAAGCGTTCGGGAAGACCGTTCGGGATCGTTCGATATCGATCTCCTTTTACTTGGCCCGGATATGCACCTTCTGGGATCCGTGCTGCAGGACGCTGCCTCGTGGTGGATGTCGATCCTCGCGGACACGGAATTTCCCGATGTGCCGGTTACGCAGAATAGCCGGTTGGGTTGTGCGGGCTATGAGTCAGATCAGCAAATTGGCACAATAGACGATCTGGCTATCGTGATAGCGGCCGAACGCGTCGATGGCGAGCGTGGAGTGTTGGCATTCGCGGGGCCGTGCAGTATCCGGGACGAATCGTACCTGCCTATCACCGGAGTGGTGGTAATCGATGCGGACGACATAGCGTGGCTACGGGAGAGCGGCAATCTGGAAGAAGTCATATTGCACGAAATAGGCCATGTCCTGGGGATCGGGGTAATCTGGCATGATCTTGATCTGATCCAAAACCTTCCCTCCTCGCGTGAGGAGGAGGCGGACGTGCACTTTACGGGTCCGCTGGCGATCGAAGCGTTCGACGAGGCAGGCGGCGCCAACTATACCGGAGGAGCGAAGGTGCCAGTGGCAAGCCGCGGAGCACACTGGAGGGAATCTGTGCTGGACGACGAACTCATGACCCCATTTCTGAACAGCGGCGTTCTCAACCCGTTGAGCCCGATCACGGCGCAGTCCCTTGCAGACATGGGGTATACGGTCAACGAGGGCCAGGCGGAACTGTACCGGCTTCCCGGCGCTGCCGCCGCGAAACAGGGAGCTTCCCGGAAGATCCCGTATGGAAACGACATCTTGAGAGAAACCATTCAGGTGATCGACCGCAACGGGCGCGTGGTGCGGGTGATCGAACAATGACCTCCCTGCCCGCTACCGCAAAAGCAGTATTCATCCGCGTCGCAGCTTTCGCATTGCCTGCGCTGGCCGTCGGATGGGGCATTGCTTGCAACGGATGCGAAAACCCGGGGGCGCCATCCTGCGGCGCGCACAGAAACGGCGGCATGGTCGATTCAGCAGGTATGAGCGCAACCGGACCCCCGGAAGTTTCGCTGGATACGATCCGCGCCCATGCGACGGAACCGAAAGACACGGTAGACATCGCTCCAGCAAAGCCGCCGGACACAGTCGATGTTAATGCGGTCGAACCGCGCCAGTTGCCTGACCTGCCGGATACAAACCTGTCGAAACCCGGCCGGCTAATCCCTTATGGGAATGACGTTCGAAGAGGATCCGTCCAGGTAGTCGACAGCACCGGGCGCGTGGTGCGGGTGATTCCGGGAAAGGAAGAGTAATGAAACCGGGGCAGATAACCCGTCCACGGACGGCGCGCCTCAACGAGGAGGGCATCCGTTTCGTGGCCGACCTGATGCTGGAGCATCTGGAACGGCTGCTTGAGCAGTGAGGTGCAAAGTCGCCCGGTCTGCACGCTTCCCGTACGTTCCCGACCTACTTGACAAGCAGCATCTTTCTCGTCAAAACCGTTTCGGACGTGGACAGAACGTATACGTACATGCCCGTCGGCAAGTCCGGTGTCTTGAAAATTTCCGTATGGGTTCCTGGCGCCCGCACGCCATCGACGAGCACCGCCACCTCCCTGCCGACCACATCGTACACCGCAAGACGGACATGGCCCGTTCGAGGCAGCGCGAAACGAATGGACGTTTCCGGATTGAACGGATTGGGATAGTTCTGATCGAGTCCGACGCTTTCGGGTAACTCTTCGGATTCGGCGCTAACCACGCCGGCGCATGAGTACACGCGTACGTAATCGACCTGCAGGCGCTGGGGCCAAATATTCGGATCTATCCCCTGTTGCCCGCCCCAGGACCCGCCAACGGCGATGTTGAAAATCAAATGGAACGGGTGATCGAACGGCCAGTGCCGATCGTCGGCTTGCGGATTGGTCAAGCGTTCGTTCCGAAACGTAAAATAATGTGTGTCATTGACATAGCCGCGTATCTCGGATGGGGTCCATTCCACCGCATACACATTGAATGCCGAACGCGCTGTCGACACTATGGTGGACGCGCCCTGGTGTGTGCCATGTATATGATTGTATGCATCGGTATGTACCGTGGAATGCACCCGGTCCGGGTCAAACCCCACATGCTCCATGATGTCAATCTCGCCGGCCCGGGGCCACCCTCCATATTGGCTCAGATCCGGCAGCATCCATATGGCGGGCCATGTTCCTCTGCCGGACGGCAGGATGGCGCGGGCCTCGAACCGGCCGTATGTCCATTCCTGCCTCGAAAGCAAACGGGTGGACGTATAACTGCTGCCTGAAAAGGACTCCTGGTGCGCCTCGATAATCAGGCTTCCGTCCTCGACCCGAGCATTCTTCGAACGTGCTGCAGTGTAAAACTGCAACTCCTGATTGCCCCATCCGTGTCCTCCTACTTCATAGCGCCAATTCGAAGCGTTCGGAAGACCATCCTCGTCGAATTCGTCGCTCCATACCAGATCGCCTATTTCACAAACGCGTGGGTCCGCGGCTGGCTCGGATTCAGGTTGTTCTTCCACCGGCATAGCGCTTGCACCGCAGATACACGCCAGGACCGGCAAAAACATATACCGTATATGTTTATATAGGGTCACTCCACCTCCCTCATACATGGTTCACACACACCCTACCGGGGATACTTCTTCATATCCTTGCTGGCCCGCACCAGTTCCGCCGAGTATTGCTTGCTGCGTTCCCGGAACGCAGCGATCCGGGCTGCTTGCGATGCGTCCTCGATCAGGTTGCGCTCCTCTGCGGGATCGTTGACCAGATCGAACAACTGCTCGAAATCCGGCTCTCTCCCCGTGAAATCGACATCTTTCGCAGTGTACTGCGACGTATCGCTGCGGAAGTAACGGACGTATTTCCAGCCCTTCGTCCGCACTGCCTCCATAAATGGCCCGGTACGCATCAGGAAGAGGCTTTCAAGAAATATCTCGTTCCGCCATGCCGCCTCGGGATTCTCGATAAGCGGGCGAAGGGTGCGGCCCTGCATGGTCTGCGGCACATCGAGACCGGCGTAGGAAACGATGGTCGCCGGAACATCGATACTGAGCGCAAGCTCGTCGATTGTAATGCCGCGCTCGCCGGCCGGGGTTCGAGGATCGTACACGATCAGCGGAACGCGCGTAGCCACATCGTAGAGCAGGGATTTGCCGCCCATCGAATATTCGCCCATCAACAACCCGTGATCGCTCGAGAAGATGATGATCGTGTTGTCCGCCAGGCCCCGCCGTTCGAGACTCTCACGCAACTTGCCGACCGCGATATCCAGTCCATGGATCAACTGGTAGTAACGAATATGATACTCACGCAGCACATCGTCGCCGGCGTAGCTGTACGAATACGTGGTCATGCGCCCTTCGCGCGGGTGCACATCCAGCGGAATATGCTGTGCCGTATCGTCCCCGTAGGAAGCCGGAAGCGCAATCTCGCGATCCCGGTACAGGGGACCGTACACCGGATGATCCAGCAGTTTCGGATGCGTGTTCGCGGGCGTGAACATGCGGTTCAGACCCTGTTCGTCCGGATAGATCATACTGCCCGAAATGGACCCGTGCGGCGCCGAAAAACTGACCGATAGCATAAACGGGCGGTCGGCGGGCGCCTGGTCGAGAAAACGCTCGATGCTTTCGCTCATAATCGGGGTTACGATCTCGTCCTCCGCGTCGTGGTAGATGGCGAGATGGTCGAACTCTTTGGGCCAGAACCGCGCCCAGTCGTCGTGGCCCCGCCAGAAATCGAACTTCTCGAGCGGACTCCCGCGGAACGAATACTGCTGGAGACCGATTTTCCCGACGAATCCAACGTGGTAGCCTGCGTTGCGCAAAAGCGCGGAGTAGGTTTGATTCCACTGCGCTTCCGAGAGCACATTCGGCGACGAGAAACCGATCTGATGCACGCGCTCGTACTGGCCGTTCATGAAACTCACGCGGCTCGGCATGCACACAGGCGCCACGACATGGGCGTCGGTGAACCGGACGCCGTCCCGCGCGAGCCGGTCGATGTGGGGCGTCTCAAGCACCGGATGACCGGAAATCCCGAGGGCGTCCGCCCGCTGATCGTCGGTCAAGAGAAAAATGATGTTCGGACGGGATTCGACGGGTGCAGGCGTTTGCGCCCGGCAGGGGGCGCCCACCCCGGGGAGAAGAAGCAGTGCGAGGCCCGCAAATAGATGGACTGAAAAAAGGTAGGTAAAACGCATGGCGCGGTGTCGTTGGAACGGATGCGGGACAGTAATATATGGCAGTGGGTTGTAAGGGGGGGGCGGACTGGAGTTGTACTGGAGTTGCCTATGAATTGCGCCGGAAATGCGCCAACTCGGCACCGAAAATGCGCCAACTCGGCACCGGAAATGCGCCAACTCGGCACCGGAAATGCGCCAACTCGGCACCGGAAATGCGCCAGCCTGGTCCCGGAAATGCGCCAACTCGGCACCGGAAATGCGCCAACTCGGCACCGGAAATGCGCCAACTCGGTACCGGAAATGCGCCAACCTGGTACCGGAAATGCGCCAACTCGGCACCGGAAATGCGCCAACTCGGTACCGGAAATGCGCCAACTCGGTACCGGAAATGCGCCAACCTGGTACCGGAAATGCGCCAACTCGGCACCGGAAATGCGCCAACTCGGTACCGGAAACGCCTATCGGCCGCTTTCGAGCGCCCAATAGGCCCCACGCCCGTGCCCTTGCAATGTGACCAGACCTAACCCGCGCAGTATCCCCAACTCCCTTTGCACGGTCCTGCGTGCCGCTTTAATTCGCAGATTGTTTCGGATTTGCACAAGGGAAGACATACTCGAATCTGCAAGTACGCGCAACAAGTCTTGCTGAAGTTCGCTCAACTCATGCGTCACGCGACCCGGCGGAATATAGTGTGCCGGACGGAAACGGACAATGACCGTGCCGGTTTGTTCTTCGAATTCGGGAAGAGCAAGCCCCGCCTTTTTTGTCAATTCCCCCATCTTGAGCGTACCCCGGCCCCAAAGCTCGACCAGACCTCGACGAAAGAAAACCTCGGCAATCAGCGGGTTCCAGCGCCGGGAAGCATGCTCCCGAACCATATCCTCCGGAGTAAGCCCAAAACGAAAACGTCCCGCATTGGATATTTCCAATCGGTCATCGTACATGGCAAGACCGAGGGAACCACTGGCGGAAGCATAATCCCGATGGCAAATGGCATTGGCCAGGGCCTCGCGCAATGCCTCGGGCGGGTAGAGCGGATCGTCAACCCGCTCGTACAAGCCGGGCATGATGCGGCCAGCCACCGGAAGGTGCTGGCGCAAAAAGCGCTGCGCCTCGACAAAAAGATCGAACGCGTGCCCGTAAACCTGCTTGTTGTCTTCGAACTCGTTTTTCGTAGTGCCCCGGAAACGGGCCATTCGGAGCAGACACTGCGGATAATACGGCAGCATGCAGTCCTGTTTACCGAACAGCGCAACCGCCGCATTGAGAAGTTGCCCATCGCGCATTACACCAAAGCCTCTCAACAGGTGCGCCATATCTCGCGTACCCGGCTCGTCCATGCGCCCGCGCAGTATGGCGGCCTCCACTGTGCGAGTTACCTCGGCATGGTCAATATCCCCCAGGCCGAATTCGTGGGCAGGCATCAACTCCCAGCGCTGCCTCGGATGCATGCGTTCTTCCAGCAACTGCTCATATCTCCCCTGCGGCATACGTCTGGTCACTGCCCCCCTCCCGCACATAGGGCCGGCCGTCATACGTGTACGGGACGCTCTCGCCCCCCGGCACCGAAACAACGATAACGCTTCGCGCATCGTTAAGCGGCACTACATCCGGTCGAAGCAATACATACGGCTCGATGCGCTGCAAAGTCCGGGTGATCTTCAGTTGTGTACCAGCCGACACTTCCTGGCCGACGAAATTGCCTGCATCGCCTACCCCCAGCAATACGACACCTCCGCGCCCATTGAGCATGGCGCAAACGGTTCTGGCGGCCGCCTCGAGTTCACCAGTGGATTTTTTGAATTCCACCCCTTCCGATTCTCCGTCGGCGGCAATGCTCGTCAAATCCTCGATTTTCATGGAAACTATCCCAAGTGCAGAAACGGAGAATCAGTCCAAGGCCATCGTAGTAGCGGCTAAACTTACAGAATACGCTATAGGAGATTCGCCTGTCAAGAGCGAACAAAGAGACTGCGAACAGAACGCATCAATGAATGCACAAACGGAAAACGCGGGAAGGTTGCCGGGGTAACAAAAATCCATTCATTGCCGTTTTGCAGATCAAACGGGATGAGTGCAAACATCACCTGTGAACCGCGACCGCACCTCTTTACACATCCGAGCGCCGGGAAAACCAAACAATTATCTATATACTATTTTGTTGCAATTATGCATTCGGAATGCATAATCCCGACGTAAATACGGCTGGCATCCTGCATCGCCGATGAGCCCGCTCCGCCTGCGCATACTCGTACCCATTGTTTCCTTCGCCGCCGTCCTCGCGTTCATCGGCTGCACTGGCGAAAGCGCTCCACAGGTTCCCGGCGCAAACGATCCTGCCGGGTCGAATCAGGCCCCGCTCCCTCGCTGCTGGCGGAAGCAGGCTATGCGAGCCTGCAGACCGGCAAGTTCCGGGAAGGCTCCTACCGGAACGGCGGATTCAGCGAAGGCATGACGGTCGGAGAACGCCACGGCGACCTTGGTCTAACTGTGATCTCTCAGCAGGTTGTTCATTTGGTCCTCAGGTCCGAATCTGTCAGGGATACGTGAACCGATAACCATGGAGAGAGCCGCATGAAGATTCACAAGAATGCCCGATTGACGCCGAAGGGTCGAGAGATTCTGGTTTGCCGCATCGTTAACGAGGGGCTTCGCTTACTCGCCCCGCGCAGGTCGTGTTCATGCCCACCCAAACCGTGGCTATGGTCGTGGCTGTGGCTATGGTCGTGACTATGGTCATGACCGGAAGTAACGGACAGCAACATGGTCGACATCGGAGAGAAAGTATCTGGATACAAAAGTATTTGCGGTAACAATATAGGATAATCCGATTAATCCGGTTTTAGGAGCTGCATTGAAGATGGTAGTAACTAGGCACAAAAGGATCACTGATTAACGCTGAATAATCACGGAATGAGTACAACTTTCTGCGTATAATTCCCAACATATATGGCGGCGTGAACGCGGTCAGGCTGAGTCGTTGCCCCTATGTGTGCGGTTGCCCCTATGCGTGCGCCGGAGAGTAGAGTAAGGCTAAGGCGGGTGAGGTGAAATGGCCGGGCAGCCGGACCGGAACCGAAGGAAAAATCCGAAATCCATTGTCTCTCGAAAGCCTCGAGCGCCGCGAGAGCGGGCGTGTCCTGAAAACCCGCTCGCAAAAACGCCTCATCATACCCCAGCTGATCATGTCTACCCTTACCAGATTCATCGCCCGTGTCGGCGCCCTTGCCTCGATCCTTATTCTGTCGTTCTCCCCTGTTACGACAAATGCCCAATTACTATGGGAACACGAGCATGGATGGACGACTGAAGCTGTGGTCTTCTCACTCGACAGCAAGACGCTCATTCTCGGGTCTACTGACCTCTTCGGGGATGAACCCGAAACAATCACCATGTGGGATGTGGATACAGGGGTGAAAACAGCCGCCATCGAAGGAATGAGCGTTAATGCGGTGGCCCTTTCGCCAGACGGGACAATGCTGGCCGCCGCGTATGGAGATGGAACGGTAAGGCTTTGGGACGTAGACACGCAAGATCTTGTGGTAACACTCGAAGAACATACTTCGGGAGGAATCTCTGCCTTGGATTTCCAGCAGCCGGACGGAGCACTGCTCGTCTCTAGCCATTCCAACACGATCAGGTTATGGGATGTAGCTACGGGAGATAGCCTTGCGAGCAGTGAGTGGCAAGGCTTTGGGCTTTTTGATGTACACGACGTACAGTTCTCACCTGACGGGACGATGATCGCTGCTGTGGCGAGTAGACAAATCAAGGTATGGGACACGGCGAACCTTGCCACGGGCCAAGAAATAATTACCCTTGAAGACGATACGAGGGCAAGGCCTCAGTCGGTGCGCTTTTCGCCAGACGGGACCATGCTGGCCGCCGGATATGGGGCGTTTAGTGACGACGCACATATAAGGCTATGGGATGTGGCAACCGAAACCCATATCGTGACATTTGAAGGACATGATGACAATATTGATGCATTGGATTTTTTATATAACGGAAAAGTTTTGATCTCCGGGTCTCAGGACCACACGGTAAGGCTGTGGGACGTGGCTGCCGAAAGCAATATCGCAACCATTGAAGTTGATGATAATGTTACGGCGGTACGTTTCTCTCCCGATGGGTCGCTGTTCGCCACGGCGGATTCCTTCGACAAGGCCAAGTTGTGGAGTACTTCGCAATGGATCACTACGACAACCGCCATTTCCGACGATACATTGCCCACAGAGGTGTCACTCGCGCAGAACTACCCGAACCCTTTTAATCCTGCGACAACCATTGGATATGAATTGCCTGCATCCACAGATGTCCGCCTCGATGTGTACGACATGACAGGGAGACAGTTATCTACTCTGGTGAATGGCGTCTACCCGTCCGGATACCATACGGTCCAATGGGATGCGATCGGCCTCCCAACCGGAATCTATGTGTACCGATTGACGACCGGAGGCAAAGCAATCACCCAAACAATGACATTGGTGAGGTAATGCTATATGTCATCGGACCCTCCTGATATCCCGTGCGACCGACGCTGGTCAGCGGCTTGGAATTGCTTACTGAACATCACCACCACCTCGACAGCCAGGGAGCATCCCTGAGGTACGAGATGCTAAGGCTGATCGGCAGCACGTAACGATCAGATTCCACAGGCTCACCATTGTCAAAGTCGGGGAAATCAAAGAAGAATTCATCCTCCTCGGAGTAGATCAATTTTGAGAACGGCACATTGAGCCTAAGCTCAAGTGCCAACCTGTTTCGGTTGAAGCGCAAAAATTCGATTCCGACCGACCCAAATACACCTATTCCTGACCCGTCCTGACGAAACGCGTCAGACTTGGTTGCGAACAGCATAGCACCTCCACCGCCTATCCAGGGAGAAATGGCCGTGTCTCTGATAAAATATCGCCCTCCAACGGCAATTGTGCCAAATTGAAAATGGCCCCTTTCGCTTTCGTTATTTGCAAACTGAAAATCGGCAAAGAGGCCAAAAGATGACGTCTCATAATGCCAGCCCAGCAGGATGCCCGGAGCAGGCGTTGAATTTTCACCTGGTGCGATCCCGCCTAATAGTCCAAACGCCCACAAACTGATGTCTAAATCCAGGTCTTCCACTATGAGGTTTTCTGTAGTGGCCGTGGACTCAATCGTACCCTCGTTGAGCAAGGCATTTACGATCCGTTCAGCCGCTTCAAACACCTCTTCAATCGAGGCCAGTCTAACCTGCCGCTCGCGAATGATTGTACCAACAGGCATTTCGTGCCTTACCCGAAGGAGAGTCGCTTCACCGAGGTAATGAACCCCAACGCGGTAAATGCTCATCGAATCTGGCGCCTCATATACAGGCTCTCCAACTTGAACGCCCTTACCACGCAGTGCTTGACATACCAGCAGCGCAGCCGTATGTACATCTGAATCTTCCACTCCGGAAGAATTGTCGATCAGACAGACGCTCGCCGTCGTGTCCGCTTGGGCAACCGACTGTTGTACTGCATTGTCCTGCCCCCAGGCAGTGCCCGTGACAAACGCAATGGCAACCAAAGCCATAAGTGGCTTTGGTGCTCTCATGAGCGCCGCAGCCCTGGCTTGATCAGGCTGGCCGTTCATTGCGAAACGAGCGCGCAGCATTGAATCAATCATGGCTCCAGCGTACGTCGTAAGGCAACTCATGTGCGAAGTCCTAATTGTGCAAGGTGACCATGGATTCGGATACTTATTAAAGGATCTATGAAACCGCAATATAGGAATAAATACAAAAAGATGGGGGTCGGAATTATACGCTTAACTTGACGATTTCCGATTACTTCCTGGGCTTGACAGTTCTTTTTGACAGAGATGTCGCGGAGCACAGCGGCTGTGGACGTGCATACGATAGCCGTCGCGCGCTGATTGCTGTGATCGACTCGCTTCCCAGTGGCGGCGAGCGCATACAACTCTACCGGACGATCAGGATATACAATTAGCCGTCGATGCCTGCGCGGATAAATACACGCTCTGGAATCCGGAAGGGTATCCGATTGCCTATAAGCGGTAGTGAGCCAGTGCAGCAGATGTTTGCGCGTAAACACTGCGGGTGTTTCCGATCCCTATAAGAAAAAGGTATACCCTTCTCGTTCGTAAAGCCAGGATCCCCCGCCTTATTTTAACGTCAATTTGCTGTCGTTTTACACCGGGCCGGCGACTGGAAACTCATCCTCCCTGAAATCGAGGACGAACCGCTGGAACTCTATCACTTGGCGGAAGACCCTCTGGAAAACGCGAATCTGGCGCAGCATCCCGAGCAGGTCGAACGTATCCGGGCGCTGCGCACCCGTCTGGATGCCTGATGGAGCCCTGTGCTGGGAACTGATGGGGAATAAAGCCACACCGGTACCGCCGTATTATCGTGACGGTCGTAAAAAGATTAACGGCGCCCCTCACTGCTCGCTGTATTCTCATCCACAGGTGATTCCGAACCGCCTGCAAACCGCGCCGCGCTTTTTTCCTCCCCAATCCCCTCTCCCTTTTTTCCTCCCTGCACTATCTTCCCTTGTTTCAACAACACTCCCCGGACGACGCTTCCGAGATGCCCGCCCGGGACAAACGCACCCCGCCATCAAGCCGCCCCAAATACGCCCTCCGGACGAAAGCCGCCCCATTTTCCTCACCATGCGCGATGCCTCCTCATCATGCCCCGCACCCGCCGGGCCCCGCGTTCTTGCTGCAAAAACCGCTGAAAGAAAACACCCGATGGGAACCACCTCGCATTCGACTGGTGGATCTACACCGAAGCCAGTTCGTATCCGGGCGATGTCTCCATAACGGATGCTTCGTCCATGGAAGCAAGACTTGTGGTCCCGGAAAACGCCGTCGGCACAGAGATTCACGTGATCCTGACAGCGTACGACGACAGTGAACCCGCCCTGTACCGGTACCGCCGGGTCATCGTGACGGTCGCAAAAGATTAACAGCGCAGACACGGGCAGGCAGTTATCACACAGGAACGTTATCGTCATGAGTGCACCCTCACAGTATGAATTCGGCGCCGGCCTGTGGCTGTTCGGACAATTCATCGACCGGTACGCCACCGATGCATACGGCCCGCCCGTGGGCGTGCTGGAGGCCATCGACCGGGCAGGACAGGTGGGCAATCTCGTAGCGCTCGACATCAATTTCCCGTTCGACGAAGGAGTATCGGCGGCCGACATCGCCGCCGCCCTCGACCGGAACGGCCTGCGCTGCCACGCCATTACCCCCGCTTCCTACAGCCGCAAATACCGCAAGGGCGGCCTGACGAACCCGGATCCCGCCCTGCGGCGCGACTGCATCGAGCTATACAAGGCAGCTATCCCGCCCGCCCGCGAACTGGGCGCCCGGTACGTAAAGTTCTGGCCGGGCCAAGACGGGTACGACTACCCGTTTCAGGCCGACTACGAGGACCTGTGGAAATACTCCGTGGACGCCTTGCGCAAGATCGGATGGGACGATGTCGTGCTGCTGGATCAATTTCCGTTTCGCGAAGATCCGGTAAGAGCTGCTCGCGAAAGCATCGTGACTCTGCGCAAACTCGATGCGCTACTCGACCGTCTCGATGTCGAAGCCCTCCGGGAAGCGCAAACTCGCCAGGATGCGCTCGCCGCGCAGCGGCTCGTACTCGATCTGTTTCTGGGATGAATCCCATAAGTAAGGACGAATCCTATAAGTAAAGATAAACTCTGTAAGTAAAGATAGATCCTATAAGTAAACAAAATGACTGACATGCCATTCATGCCTTCCCGCCAGCAGCGGACCCCGTGCCGCGTCCTTTGCCGACTGCTTCTTTTGGGATGCTTTGCCTTCCCCGCCTCGCTGGCGGCCCAGGAGCTCTCACCCGACACGTTGCATGCCGCCCTCCCGGCAAGCGACGCATTGCGCGTCTACCTGGATTGCGATCGCTGCGATTTCAACCACATCCGCCGCGAGATCACCTTCGTGAATTACGTGCGCGACCCGGAGCAGGCCGACGTGCATGTATTCATCACCGATCAACGTACGGGCAGTAGCGGGCGGCAGTACCAGCTTTCGTTCCTGGGGCGCGGCGATTTTGCCAGCGTCGAGTACACGTTCGAGCAAACGGTGGACCGGAACGCAACGAACGACGAGGCCCGCGATGCCGTCAACACGGCGATCCGGCTGGGCCTCGTGCCGTATGTTGCGCAGGTGCAATCCATCTCCGGATTCTCGCTCGACTATTCCAGGGAAAATCAGGGGGCGGCCGGCACGCAAACGCCCGACGACAAATGGAGACACTGGATATTCACGGCCTACGTGGGAGACATCGAACTGGAAAAGGAATCCAACCGGACCGTGTTCGACTCCCGCTGGGGCTTTTTCGCCGATCATGTGAGCGAGCAATGGAAGCTGCGCCTGCGCCCCTACTTCAACTACGATCTGGTGAAAATCAAGCGGGACAATCAACCTGACGTCAGGAGCAGCATCTCCCGGCACGGGTTCGACAGTTACGCCATCCGGAGTCTCGGCCCGCACTGGTCGGTAGGCGTCTTCGGGGACTATGTGACCCGCAACGACCGGAATATCCGGCACCGGGGCGAGGTGGCGCCGGGCATCGAGTACAGCGTCCTCCCCTACGAACAGGCCACGCGCCGCGCCATAACCGTCGTGTACAGGCTCGGTCTCGCCCGCGTCGATTATTTTGAGCGAACCATCTTCGACCAAACCAGGGAAACGCTCCTGCACCAAGAACTGGAAGCCTCCGTGGCGATCCGCCAGCCTTGGGGCGATATTTACGGGGGCATAGAAGGCTCTCACTATTTCCACGACGTGACCAAGCGCAGCGCCGAGTTCTTCGGGGTCGTTTCGGTGCGGCTGCTGGAAGGGTTGTCGCTCCGCATACAGGCGGATTTCGAAATGATCCAGGACCAGTTGGCACTCCCGGTCGGCGACGCCTCGCTGCAAGAAATTCTGCTGCAACAACGCGAACTGGCGACGGATTTTGAACTCTCCGGGTCCATTACCCTGTCGTACACGTTCGGATCCGACTTCGCCAACATCGTCAACACGCGATTCTGAGCTGTTTCGCGTAATGCCCATATCCGAAGTGCATACATCCCTTGCTCGGGAGATCGTACTGACTGTCGTCGTGGACCAGTGGCAACAGCGCATGCAGCAAAAATCTCTCGTGCGCATGCAGGTGTAGCAAAGCATGCACGCCAAACATCCTGGAATGCGGTATATTTTGCGGAGCATGCTGACTGCTACCGCATGCCGCCATGGAGAAGCATTTCAGGAAACATGGATAAACATCCGCTTCGATCGACAACGGGAACAGGCTCCCGGAAAGCGCCATGAGCATCAAGCACGACACCTCCGGTCGCCGGTCGATCCAGGTTGAGATCGAGGCGCCGGGGAGCGCAGAGGAAGTCTGGGAGGCTGTCGCCACCGGACCCGGAGTGTCTTCCTGGTTCCTTCCGAACACGACCGAGGAATGGGTCGGCGGCTTGATCATCTGGGACATGGGACCGGAACTGGAAATGAATGCCGTCGCAACCGTGGCCGTCTGGGACCCGCCGCACCGGTTCGTCAACCTGGAAAAAAACTGGCGCCCCGGAGCGCCGCCCATGACCAGCGAGTGGACGGTCGAGCCGCGCCCTTCGGGAACGTGCGTGGTGCGTGTGGCGCACAGTGTGTTTGCGGACACCGACGAGTGGGACGAGGAGCTTGATGAGATCGAAAGCAACTGGCCGTGCTGCTTCGGCGTCCTGCGAAGCTATCTGACTCATTTTCGCGGGCAGCGGGCTTCGATCATCCGGGTCACCAGTCCGGCGCTCGGCTCTCTGGACGATGCCTGGAGTGCGGCATGCAATGCGCTCGGCATTGCGGACATATCCGAGGGAGAGCGTTTCCGTGCTCCCGATGGCGCGCCGAGGCTTGCGGGCATACGAGAGCACGTCCCGGAGGGCCCGCTGCCCTATGCGATTCTGCGGCTCGACGATCCGGGGCCGGGCATTGCATCAGTGACCGTTTTTTCCTTTGAGAATCAGGTGATGGCTTCCGTCGGGATCTACCTGTACGGCGGCGAGGCGTCCGCCATCGCCGCCCGCGACGAACCCGGGTGGCAGGAATGGATAAACGCCCGCTTCCAGTGACGCCGGAGCAGACATCAGGAGGTATCCGTCAAGTATCAAGGAGGCATTATGAGTGTCAGGCGCGATAGGTCCGGTCGCCAGTCGATCCAGGTCGAGGTCGAGGCGCCGGGAACCGTAGAGGAGGTCTGGGAGGCCGTCGCCACCGGACCGGGGATCTCTTCCTGGTTCTGCCCCACCGAAATCGAGGAAAGAGTGGGTGGAACGACCCGAACCCGGATGGGGCCGGGGATGGAAAGCATGGCTACCGTCACCGTTTGGGATCCGCCGCGCCGGCTCGGCGCCGAGGGACCGGGCGCGGCCCCGGATGCAGCGCCGATGACCACTGAATGGATAGTGGAGCCCCGATCCGGGGGCGCCTGCCTCGTCCGGGTGATCCACAGCATGTCCGGGGGAACCGACGACCAGGGCGAGCAGCTCGAGAGTATCGAGTCCGGCTGGCCGTACTTTTTCGCTATACTGCGGATCTATCTCGCCCGCTTTCGCGGACGGCCCGCTTCGATCATCCGGACCATGGGACAGGCTTCCGGTTCAACAAGCGATGCCTGGAGCGCCCTGACCAATGCCCTCGGCATGGCCGGCCTCCGGAAAGGCGCCCGCTGGACCTCGCCCCCCGGTGCGCCATCCCTGACAGGCGTCATAGAACACGTAAACGACCAGAAGCAGCCGTACGCCGTGATTCGACTGGACGAGCCGATCCCCGGGATCGCGTCGGCAACCGCGTTCGCGATGGGCGACTGCGCCATGATCACTATGGGTATCTACCTGTACGGCGGCGACGCGCCCGCCATCGCCGCCCGCGACGAGCCCGGGTGGCAGGAATGGATGAAGAAACACTTTCCGTAATCGTATACGGATGGCCGTGGATCAGGCGGACGCCTGCCTGAACACGAGCGCGAGCGCTTTTTTATTCCTTTTGAGTAGTTTTTACTCCTTTTTTATACCTTTTCGGAGTAGTTTTTACTCAAAGAGGTATAGGATGCTCTGATTAAAGGCACCCTTAATCCCCCCGCTGTACCAGTATGCAATTCGAATTCGACTCCGGAGGAAGCAGACGAGTTCGGATTCACATCGAACAGATTTCTTCCCGGATTCCAGAGTAAGCCTCCTGCGACACGTGATATAGTGCTTTACCTTGATCGCAAACTTTCTCGACGACAGTAGGACTGGGATGTTTGTAAGGGGATGGGGCACCGGCAGACGCTACACAAAAGTCCAAGTTTGGATAATTGAGCAATGCAGGGCGTGTCCTGAAAAAATTATGTTTTGATTGCATAAAATATCAAAAAGTGATACTTTATGCATATGAAAAACGGATTGCGTCGTATACATGCGAGAAATTATGTCAGCGAGCTTGCCGCTGCCGGGCGCTACCACTTTGGTTCGGTTGAGGCTCGAGAGGCGCTTGGCGTATCCGCCGACGCCGCGAGGCTCGCTTTGAACCGACTGGCTCGGCAAAACATGATTGCCCAGCCCGCGCGGGGCTTCTATGTGATCGTTCCGCCGGAATACCGCTCTCTTGAATGTCTGCCGGCGGACCAGTTTGTCCCGGAGTTGATGCAGCGGCTTGTACAACCCTACTATGCCGGGCTGCTGTCAGCCGCGCAATATCACGGCGCGGCACACCACCGACCCCAGGAATTCCAGGTGCTTCTCGACAAGGCCCGCCGGCCGATCCACTGCGGTCGGGTGCGCGTGACCTTCATTGTCCGCAAACGCCTTGCAAATGTGCCCGTGCAAATCTTCAACACGCCTCGCGGCATGATCCGGGTCTCGACGCCGGAGGCAACAGCCGTTGATCTCGTCGGCTATTGCCGCCATGTCGGCGGACTCGAGCAAGTGGCGACCATCCTCTCCGAACTCGCAGAGCAGATCGATCCACAGAAACTGGTGACGGCCGCGCAGACTGCGCCGATCACGTGGGCACAAAGGCTTGGATACCTGCTCGCGCTTGTCGATCACCACGAACAGGCTACCCTTCTGAAAACCTATGTAAAGAATCAAGCTCGTGCAACGATTTCTCTTCTCCCCGGCGCATCCCGCAAAGAAGCGCCTCAAAGCATGGACTGGAAGCTCTTCGTCAACACCGACATCAAGCCGGAGCTATGATCCCACGCGACTATATCACCGAGTGGAGGATGCAAGCGCCCTGGGTGCAAGATTTCCAGGTCGAGCAAGACCTTGTCATCAGCCGGGCGCTAATCGAGATTTTCACCCACCCGGTTCTGAAAGATGCATTGGCATTCCGAGGGGGTACAGCACTCTACAAACTCCACATTCATCCACCGGCCCGCTATTCCGAAGATATAGATCTTGTGCAGGTCAGAGCTGAGCCCGCCGGGCCGATGATGGACGCGATACGGGAAGTCCTCAATCCTTGGCTTGGAAGGCCGCATTGGAAACAGACCGAAGGACGCGTAACCTTCGTTTACCGCTTTCAATCCGAGGATGTACCCCCGCTTACGCTCCGTCTGAAGGTGGAAATCAATACGCGGGAACACTTTACGGTCTACGGATTTACGCGGCTGCCATTCACCGTCTCTTCACGCTGGTTTGAAGGCAGCGGCAAGATCACCACATACGCGCTTGATGAGTTACTGGCCACCAAATTGCGCGCACTCTATCAGCGCCGAAAAGGCCGCGACCTTTTCGATCTTGCGGTAGCGCTCGAAAAAACGACGCTCAATCCGGATCGGGTCATTGCTGCGTTTGTACAGTATATGGAGCACGGTGGCCACGATGTGACACGCCCACGATTTGAACAAAACATCGAAGCAAAGCTGTGCGACGCACTGTTCAACGCTGATATCGGCCCGCTTCTCGCCACCGGATTTTCCTGGAACAGCAAAGAAGCTGCCGAAAGTGTCCGCTCCCGGCTGATTGCACGATTGCCAGACGACCTGTGAAGAACCAACATTACTCGTACAAACCCAAAGTTTGTGTAGTATTAGATATAATCCCCACTGAAGATCACAGACAAATTCAACACCGCACCCAAATCGGTTTCTCCCTTCAAAAATCCGCATAATCGGATATAGCGCCCTCCCCCAAATCCCACCCACCCCCCATGAACCGACCCACCAAATCCTTCCCCGGTCCGCTCCTCCCGCACCTCGCCATCCTGATACCCACTCTGCTCTACCTCTCCGCAGGCTGCATCACGACGTAGGAGGTCGACCCGGAAATCGAGCAACCCATGAGCAAACCAAGGGTCGTCGTAACCACCGACGGGGAAATAGACGACATAGATTCCTTCATTCGCTTCCTGCTCTACGCCAATGAGTTCGACATAGAAGCGCTCGTCTACAGCAGTTCCCAGTGGCATTACGCCGGAGACGGACAGGGTACGCTGTTTACGTCCGAGATGGAAAACACGGCGCGGCGCTACGGGGAGGGACCGAGCTGAGATGGCCCGGGACGGATTGGATGGGAAAATACATAGGGATGTACGCCGAGGTCTACGACAATCTGGTGCTGCACGACCCCGAATACCCCTCCCCCGACGAACTCCTGAGCCTGATCCGGATCGGTAATATCACGTTCGAGGGAGAAATGGCGGAAGAAACGGAAGGATCGAATTTCATCAAAGACATCCTCCTCGACGACAACCCGGAGCCCGTCTATTTGCAGGCCTGGGGCGGCACGAACACCATCGCCCGCGCCCTCAAATACATCGAAGAAACGTACAAGGACACGCCGGAATGGGCGGACATCTACGCCAGCGTGTCCGCAAAGGCGGTGATCTACATCATCCTCGACCAGGACGCCACCTACCGGAATTACATCGAACCCCACTGGCCCGACCTACAGACCCTGTACAATTCCTCGCAGTTCGGGACCTTCGCCTACAACTGGGACCGGGTCCCCGATCCGCTGAGGGAATATCTTCGCGGCCCCTGGTTCGCAGAGCATATCAAATTCGATCACGGGCCCCTCGTGGGCGGGTACTACCTGTGGGGCGACGGCCAGGACCCCCCGGCGCGCTCCGCTATCTGCCTTTTTTCGTTTTGATCTCGATCACCCCGTTTGCCCCGCGCGATCCGTAGATGGCCGTGGACGCCGCATCCTTGAGCACATTGATCGACTGGATGTCGTGAAGATTGATGTGCGACGCGGAAGGATCCACGGCAAGCGGTATGCCATCCAGGACAATAAGAGGTTCGTTGCTGCCCTGGATCGAGTTTACCCCTCGAATCCTGATGCGCCCGTTGATGACCTGCACGCCCGCCACGCGCCCCTGAAGCAACTCGGCGATAGTAGCTGTCGGATGCTCCTCCAGAATTTCAGCGACGTTCAGCGTGGTCACTGCCCCGGTAGACGCCTCTTTTTCGGAATCGCCAAGCGCCCTGCCATTTTGCGCGCCTCCCGAAGCAGCGCATCCGCCCACACCCAAAGCGCCCGTTATGAGTAGAGCGAGCATTGCGTTCATTCTTATTGCCATGATCCCGCCTCGTATATGATGCAAAGCCGTTGCAACACTATATCTTTGAGACGTTGATGAGATCATAAGGTTGTCGAAAAAGCAAAAAGACACCGAACGACCACACGAATCAGGTCCTGACGGCGACGCGCCTCGTAGGTCAACTCGAAAAGCCGCTCATCCATGATACGATCGCGCATGGACGCCTTGTCCGGATAATCACTAAGCGAAATGGGTTACCGTCCGTTCCGAACCCGCTCGTGTTGTTCCAGTCCACTACCGCGCTGCCGGAAAACGCCATGACACTGTCCGTTTCAGGGATAGCGACGGGCAAGTGCTCCCAGTGAAGCAGATCGGGGGTCACGGCATGCCCCTCAGCTCATGTGCCCCCAGCGGGCGCCAAAGGGATTGTACTGGTAGAACAAGTGGTACTCGTCGTCGAACCAGACCAGTCCGTTCGGATCGTTGGTCCAGTTGACGGCGGGCGTAAAGTGGTATTGCGGGCGGTAGCGCTCCGTGTAGGCAGGTTCGGGCTGTGCATCGGCACGATGCGCCGGGACTGCGGTCAGCATCATTGCAAGGAGAGCCGGCGCAGTCAGTGCAGCACAGCGGAAACGCAGGGAAGAGAAAATCATTGTTTTATCCGGCATAATCGCAAGACTGTTTTGGAACGCATGAAACATACATGGATAGTCGAAGAAATGCGAAACGGTCAGACGCCAATCCCGTAGCCTGATACAGGGATCATGCCCCTTGCCGATACGTAGCACGTTGGTTACATGACAGGCGCCGCCTGAGAGATAATATGTGGTATCTTCCGGCCCATGCACAAGCCGGTACGCCACGGCGCTCTACCTCCATTTTTTTCCGAACCGATGAATAACGGACGCGTCAAGCAGCTACTCCTGCTCGCTGTCCTTGCAGGCGTCGCGGCCAGCGGCTGCGATTTTACCGACGACCCGCCCCCGGTTCGCATTCTTGTACCGCGCGAGGTGGATGAGAACCAATACACGACGACCGACAGTGGCCTGCAGTACTACGACTTCGTCATCGGCGACGGCCAGGAAGCCGATTCCACCCATAGCGTCACAGTGCACTATGCCGGATGGCTTACGAACGACAGACTGGTAGCAAGTTCGTATTCTGCGAATGCGCCGCTCATTATCAACCTTGATTCCGACGCGGTCATCGAGGGATGGACCGAGGGCATTCCGGGCATGCGGGAAGGGGGCGAGCGCCAGCTGGTGGTGCCCCCGGAACTCGCCTACGGCGAAACGGGATTCAGAGAAGCCGGCATTCCCCCGAACGCCACGCTCATCTACGAAATCGAACTCGTCAGCATAGAATCCGATGGATGACCCGGCCGGCTCGCCATCCGGGGTATTGATCCCTGTCCCATTCCTTCATGATCGAAACAAGCATTATCGGCAGTTATGCCTGGCCGTCCTGGTTTTTCACCAGTGTACAGGCTATTGAACGGGGCGAATACGGCGTCCGGGATATAGAAGAAACGCTGGACGACGCCGTCGATCTGGCGATCCGGGACCAGGAGGACGCCGGCGTAGACGTGATTTCCGATGGGGAAATGCGCCGCATCGGCTTCTTCACCGCCGGTTTCTACGGGCGGCTGACAGGCTTGGGAAACATCGAACCCAGCCCCCGGCGCATTGGCCCGGCGGGGCACGACCAGCGGGAACGGTACGAAGCGGTGGAACCGATCACTGCGCCGGACGGCCTGGGCCTCGTCGCCGAGTACCGGTATGCCCGCAAGCGTACGAACCGCCGGATCAAAATGCCCTGTCCCGGTCCGTATACGCTGGCCGGGCGCATCAAAACCCCCGGCAAACACTACCGGGACCGCATGGAGGTAGCCCACGCATTTTCCGATCTCATCCGGGCCGAATTGAAGCAACTGGTCAAGGAGGGGGTGGGTTTTATCCAGTTGGACGAACCCTCCTACGCCGTCCATCCCGATGCCCCCACCGAATTCGTCGACCTCTTCAACCGGACCGTCAAGGGCGTCGACGCCCGCATAAGCATTCACCTGTGTTTCGGGAATTTCGTGGGGCGGCCTGTGGCGCACCGCACGTACGCCCCCTTGTTTCCGCATATTCTGGATATGCATGCGGACGAATTCGCCATGGAGTTCGCAAACCGCGAACTCGCCGAAATCGAACTGACCGCACGCCTTGTAGAAGCCGGGAAAGACGTGGCGGCGGGGCTCGTGGACGTGAAGAACTACTTCGTCGAACCGCCGGAACTCGTGGCCGAACGCATCCGGGCCCTCCTTGCGTACGTTCCCCCGGAGCGCCTTTCCATCACGCCGGATTGCGGGTTCAGTCAGACAGCCCGCTGGGCGGCCCGCGCCAAGCTGCACAGCATGGTGGAGGGCGCGCACATCGTGCGGGCGGAACCGGGGTAGCGAACGCTACTCCGGCAGATCGCAACTCCATCGCCCCCCGGCGGCAAGCCGGACCGTGCGCAGCCCCAGGCGCGCCGCCTCCTCGAAAAACGGCTCCGGCGACGCTGTATTGAAGGCAAACATCTCGTAGTGGCACGGGATGGCTACCCGCGCCCCGATATCGTGCGCCAGTTGCGCCGCTTCTTCGCCGGTAAGGTTGCCGGGTACGCCGCGCGCCGGATCCCGTCCGTTGACAGGCAGCATGCACACATCGATATGGAACGGGCGCAGAAGATCGGCCATGCCCTCGTACCGGATCGTATCGCCGCTGTGATACACGGTCCACGGCCCGAATTGCACCACATACCCGAGGTACGTGTGACGCCCCGCGGCATCCGTTTCAAGCGTCTCGTGTGCAGCGGGCACGGCCATGAAGCGGAACGGCCCGACCGTGCTTTCCGCCCCGGTGGTCATGCCGACAGGCCATGCGGGATCGCATTGCAGACGGTCCGCCACGAAGCCCCGGTTCGCTTCCGGAATGACCAGTCGCAGTGCATCGTTCACCCGCATCAGCGGCATGAGGGTTTCCGCATCCAGGTGATCCGTGTGATTGTGCGTGGAGGTCGCCACATCTATGAAATCGAGGCGCTCCGGCGCCACGACGCGTTCCGTGATCCGCACATGCGGCTTGGAAGCGCCGGCATACTTCTTCGTCAACGAATCGGACAGATACGGGTCGAACAGCAGGTGGGCGCCCTGCCATTGCAGTAAAAAGCCGCTCTGACCCAGCCACCAGAGGTGGAAGGGTTCGGAACGGCGATGCGCTGCACGCACATCCGCAAGAAAGTCGTCGCCGGATCGTTCGGGCTGGATCATAGGGGCAGATGCCTGAAAATACATGCCGGACATTCTGACGTATAGGCGCCCGGCAGATAAAACCTGATACGATTATGGATAGATTTCGCCAAGTCCTTTCTTGATGCCCACCCCCCTAATCAGTATACTGCATATGCTGTCAGGAGGAGAAACGCCACAGTTGGGAATATACGTTCGGGAGGGGTAAGGCGATGGATAGCGGTATTCAAATCAAATATCCGGGACCGTTGTTTCGGAACATCGACGACCCGGCGCAAAAAACAGGTAGCGAGGCTGCAACCCTGTCTGTCCCTCGAACCCAAAGCACCCCGGACCGCTCTCGCCATGAATGGGAAGTCGGAGTTTCGTCGTCGGCCGTACCGCCCATGACCATCCCGGAATCACCGATTCCGGCGGTCAACGTAGCCCAGGTCCCGCAACGCAGCCCCCTCAGATATCCCGGCGGCAAAACATGGCTCATTCCCCATATTCGGGCATGGCTTGGAGGGTTGCCCTCTCCCAATCTCCTCATTGAACCATTTGCGGGAGGAGGTATCGTTTCCTTGACAGCCGTTATGGAAGGGCTGGTCAAACGATGCATAATGATCGAATTGGACAGGGATGTGGCGGCTTTTTGGCATGCCGCGTTGCGTCAGGGAGATGAACTGATCCGCCGTGTGCAAGCATTCGCTCCAACCCGATCCAATGTGCAGGTACTGGCGAACGCAGCCCCTCGAAACACTGCCGAACATGGTTTTCGCACTCTTGTCCTGAATCGCACCCGACGGAGCGGTATCCTTGCCCCGGGTGCATCCCTCTCCAAAAAGGGTGAGAACGGACACGGCATTGCATCAAGGTGGTATCCTGGTACCCTTGTCAAGCGTCTGGAAGCAATCGGCTGCCATGCGGATCGTATAGCCTTTTGCGAGACGGACGGGATGCAATTCCTTGAGACACTCGCTTGCAATCTCAATGAAGATGTCGCAGTTTTCGTCGATCCGCCATACACTGCGGGGGGGAAACGCGCTGGCTCGCGACTCTATGCGCACAGTGAAATCGACCATGAACGGTTATTTGCCATACTGGCCGAAACCGGGGCGAATTTTCTGATGACGTATGATTGTGCACCCGAAATCATGTCGCTGATACGCCTGCACGAATTTTCTGCTGTGCGGGTGCTAATGAAGAACAGTCATCATACGCGCCTCCCGGAACTGATCATCACCCCACGACCCGTTTTCCATAATACATTATGACCGCGCCACGCTATGGTATCGCTGAGTGGTACTTGAAATAAGCGACGGAGCCGTCCGGTTCGGGCAGGAACCGGAAAACATCTTTCATCAATTGGTCTTTATCTTTGAGGAAATAGCACTTCAATGAACCGTAAAGCCATATAGACAGTTAGCGGGTGCGCCCTGCCTTAGTAACCCGAAATACTTTCCCCCCTCCCCATGCGACGACGCACGATCTTCCCGATGCTTTCCGTCTTGCTCATGGCTTCCTGTACCGGTGCGCCGGACGATGCGGAAGCGCCGGAAACCGCTCCCGGCGTACAGGTTGCCCCGTTCGGCGAGGCGGACGGCGTACCCGTAGAACTCTTCACGCTGGCGAATGCCCACGGCATGGAAATCCGGCTCACGAACTATGGAGGTATCGTTACCCATCTGTTCGCGCCGGACGCCGAGGGCGCGCCCGGCGACATCGCGCTTGGATACGATACGCTCGCAGGATATCTGGAGCAGTCTCCCTACTTCGGCTCCCTCATCGGGCGGTACGGAAACCGGATCGGCGGAGCCGCCTTCACCCTCGACGGGGAAACCTGGACGCTTGCCGCTAACAACGGCCCCAATCACCTGCACGGAGGCGAACGAGGTTTCGATAAGGTAGTCTGGGCAGCGGAACCCTTCGAGGAAACCGACCGGCGCGGCGTACGGCTCGCCTACACCAGCCCGGATGGAGAGGAAGGCTACCCGGGCACGCTCGATATGGAAGTGACCTATACGCTCACCGACGAAAACGCCTTCGAAATCGACTACCGCGCCACGACGGACAAAGCAACCCCCGTCAACCTGACGCAGCACACCTATTTCAATCTGTCCGGAGTGGGCAGCGGGGACATCCTCGGCCATGAACTCACGCTCCATGCAGACCGGTTCACGCCTGCCGACGAGACGCTGATCCCCACCGGAGAACTCCAACCGGTTGCGGGAACGCCCTTCGACTTCACGGAACCGGCCGCCATAGGCGCCCGCGTCGACGCGGACGATCTGCAGATCGAGCGCGGAGGGGGCTACGACCACAACTTCGTGCTGAACGGAGAAGCAGGCGCGCTCAAGCTCGCGGCCCGGGTTGCGGACCCTGTCAGCGGGCGCGTCATGGAAGTGCATACCACCGAGCCGGGGATACAATTCTACACGGGGAATTTTCTGGACGGATCCATTACCGGCAAGGGCGTATCCTATGAGAGGCGCAGCGGCTTCTGCCTCGAAACCCAGCATTTTCCCGATTCGCCGAACCAGGACGGTTTCCCCTCGACGATTCTGCGACCGGGCGAAACGTATACCTCCCGCACCATCTATTCCTTCGACGTATTGCCATGACCGAACAGGCTGTGGAACAAGCCACGCTTGGAGGAGGCTGCTTCTGGTGTCTTGAAGCCGTGTTCGAGCCGCTTCGGGGGATACGTAAAATCGTCCCGGGCTATGCCGGCGGCCATGCCCCCGACCCGACGTACCGGCAGGTATGCACAGGCCGTACGGGCCATGCCGAGGTCGTGCAAATCGACTTCGATCCTTCCGAAATCTCCTATCGGGACGTTCTTAACATTTTCTTCACAACGCACGACCCGACTACGCCGGACCGGCAGGGTGGAGATGTCGGGCCGCAGTACCGCTCCATCATCCTGTACCATGACGAAACTCAGGCAGCCGTGGCGCAAAGCACGCTGACCGGGTTCGGCGGCAAGGATATCTGGCACAATCCTATCGTGACCGAAATCGAACCGCTGGAGACCTTCTACCCTGCGGAAGAGGAGCACCATGCATACTACCGGGACAATGCCCGGCAACCTTATTGCCGCATTGTCATTGCCCCCAAAGTCTCCAGGTTGCGCAAGGAGTACGCGGCCCGCCTGAAGTAATCCGTCCGGAGTAAAACGCCTGCACTATGTCTCTCGACACACGCTCCCTCGGATATACCGGAGAACAACTTACCGGCGTCGGCCTCGGCACCTGGGCCATCGGCGGCGGCGACTGGCAATACGGCTGGGGTCCCCAGGAAGACCGGGAATCCGTCGCTGCCATTCGCCGTGCTCTCGACGTGGGTATCAACTGGATAGATACAGCCCGTGTCTACGGCCTCGGGCATTCCGAAAAAATCGTAGGAGAGGCCATTGCGGGCCGCCGGGACGAGGTGTTTCTGGCCACGAAATGCGGACCCCACTGGAAAAAGGACGGCGCCATCTACAGGAGCCTGAAGGCCGCCGGCGTACGCAAGGAATGCGAATCGAGCCTGAAGCGCCTCAAAACGGACGTGATCGACCTGTACCAGATTCACTGGCCCGATCCTCCCGGAGAAATTGAGGAAGGATGGACCGAAATCGCAAAAATGGTCGAGGAAGGGAAGATTCGCTATGCCGGCGTATCCAACTTCACGGTGGAGCACCTGCGCGTCGTGCAGGCCATTCACCCGGTAGCGTCGCTCCAGCCGCCCTACAGCATGTTGCGGCGCGGCGTCGAGGATGCCCTGTTGCCGTACTGCGCCGAAAACAACATCGGCGTGATCGTCTACAGCCCGATGGTATGCGGTCTTCTAACCGGCAAATTCTCCAAAGCCCGCCTTGCCGGGTTGGCTGCAAACGACTGGCGGCGCGGGAACGTCGAGTTCCGGGCGCCTGCCTTCGACGCAAACCTCGCCCTGGTGGATTCCCTGAAGCCCATCGCCGAGCGCAACAACCTGACGCTTTCCCAACTGGCCATTGCATGGGTGCTCCGGCGGCCCGAGGTGACCTCCGCTATCGTGGGCGCCCGGAGACCGGACCAGATCGAGGAAACCGCCCAGGCAGGCAACGCTGCGCTTTCCGAAGACGACGTACGCGCCATAGAACGGCTGCTGACCCGGCGGCAGGAAACGATCGCGGCGGCATCCTGACCCTGGGCGGATTGCGGGCTACGCGCGCTCGGATCCCTGCGCGCGGAGCGGATCTCTAATCCTCTTGTGGAACCGGTAATCCCAACTGGTCGGCGGCGTCGAGAATAAGCGCCTGGGCGCGTTCCGGCGTTTCCGCCTCGGCGTAGACGCGCAGCAACGGTTCCGTACCCGAGGGCCGGATCAGCAACCAGCCGCCTTCGACGTGATGCTTGAAACCGTCGAAAGGATCCACCCGCAGCACAGAGGAGCCTGCAATCGCTTCCGGCCCGTTGCCCTGCCGGAGACGCTGCAGTATGCGTTCCTTGTTCGCATCGGTAGTGCGGAAATCGATGCGGCGATAGGCTTGCGCACCGAACTCGTCATGTAGTTCCTCCACGAGTTCCGACAGTTTTTTGCCCCGCTGCGCCATCATCTGCATCACAAGCAGACCAATGTACAGGCCATCCCGATCCGGGATATGCCCCTGTGCGGCAATGCCCCCGGATTCCTCGCCTCCCAGAAGTACGTCCCCCTTCACGATATGCCCGGCAATGTACTTGAAACCGATCCGCGTCGTTTCCACAGGGAGCCCGTACGCTTCCGCCATGCGATCGATGAGCGACGTGCTTGAAAAGGCCTTGACAACCCGGCCCGACATCCCGGCTTCCTTGTGAAGATATCTGACGAGCAACGCAAGGAGGGTATGCGAATCCACAAATCTTCCCCGCTCGTCGAAGAGGGCCACCCGATCCGCATCGCCGTCGTTGGCAATCCCCGTAGCGCACCCCTCGGCGACAACTGCCTCGGCAAGTATCCCCAGATTGCGCTCAATCGGTTCGGGTGGCTGCCCCCCGAACCCCGGATTGTGTTTATTCCGCAACGCCGCCACCTGCCCGGCTCCGAGCAATTCGGTGAAGACGCCCTGACCGGCGCCGAACATGGCGTCGTGTGCGACGCGGAGGCCGGAAGCGCGAATCGCATCGATATCCAGACGGCTCCTGAGGCAATTCAGGTAGCCTGTCGTGAGGTCTTGCTCCGTAATCCCTCCGCTGCGCCGCAACATATCCAGCGGCTGCGGAGCAGGCAGAATATCGCCCGCAGCGGGTATCCGGGCCTCCACCTCAGCGATACCGTCCGGCAACAGCGGCCCGCCGAAATCCGCCTTCAGCTTGAATCCGTTGTACTCGGGCGGATTATGACTGGCCGTGATGACGATGCCCGCCGCACATCCGAATTCCCTTGTAGCCCAGCTTACGGCGGGAGTAGGGACGAACGATTTCGGCAACAGGACCTCGATGCCTGCCGAGGCCAGCACGCGGGCGGCATATTCAGCGAAAGAACGTCCCAGAAACCGCGTATCGTACCCGATAACGACTCTCGGCGCGGCGCCGGACCGTTCAAGGATCCATTCGGCGGTCGCATGGACCACCCTGTGCAGGTTGCGGAACGTGAAGTCCTCTGCAATAACGGCGCGCCAGCCGTCTGTTCCGAAACGAATATCCGCCATTATGCCCCTCCCTTGCGGCTGGCTTCCATTAAATCCTGTGCGCTTTGCAGCGCCGCATCCGTAATATCGGCGCCGGTCATCAGCCCGGCCACATGTTCTGCCCGCTGGTTTTCGACCAGTCGCCGGATGCGCGTCTTCGTACGATCCCCCTCCACATATTTCTCGACCACAAAATGTGTATCTCCCTGCGCCGCAATCTGGGGCAAATGGGTAATGGCGACAATCTGATGGTTGGCGGCCAGCGCGTGCAGGCTTTGCCCCACCTTGCTCGCCACCGCTCCCGAAATACCCGAGTCGATCTCGTCGAAAACCAGCACCGGATACGCCTCGCTTCGCGCCAGCACGGTCTTCAGAGCCAGCATGATGCGGCTGATCTCCCCGCCGGAAGCAACGCGGGCAAGCGGCCGCAGCGCCTCGCCCTTGTTCGTCGAGATGTAAAATTCAACGCGATCCATACCCGAAGCATACGCCGCCACTCGCCGGTCCTCTGCAAGAATCCACCCGTCCGGGTCCTCGTCCACAGAAAACCGGACATCGAACCGGCAATCGACCATGCCGAGCTTGCTGCATTCCTCCTCCACCGCTTCCCGGATGGCATGGGCCACCTCCTTCCGCCGGGCGCTCAGGCCGATGGCGGCCTCTGACAAACGCCCCTGTGTCGTTGTCATGCGATCCGTCAGGGTATCGAGCGCCGCATCGAAATGCGCCGCCTCGGCGTGGGCTTCGCCGATCTTGCGCCGGTGCTCCAGCACCGATTCCAGCGTACCGCCGTATTTCCGGGCCAGTCCCCGTATATCGACGAGCCGGGTCCTGATTTCTTCGAGCCGTTCGGGGTCGAACGCCGCCTGCTCGCCATACTGCTTCAGAAACGAGGACATCTCCGCCGTGACGATACAGGCGGAATCGACCTCGCCGAGCGTTTCCTCGAAACGGGGATCGATCTCCGCCAGTTCGCGCAGTTCGTTGCGGACAGCGACCAGTTGATCGTGAATGGAATGCCCGTCTTCGTACAAGACGGAACTCAACCGGGCAGACGCCTCGTGCAAACGCTCTGCATGCTCCAGCACGCGGCGTTCGTTTTCGAGGAGTTCTTCTTCTCCTTCCCGGGGCGATACGCGATCTATCTCCTCGATCCGGAACGCATGGAGCGCTCGCTTTTCCTGCATGTCGCGCTGCCGGGCTGCCAGCGCGTCCTGTTCGGCAAGCAGGGCCGCGAAGTTCCGAAAATGACCTATGCACGCTTCGCGCGCCGCTCCGAGCCGGCCAAAATCGTCCAGCAGGCCGATATGCGTCGAAACATTCAGCAGCGACTGGTGCTCATGCTGCCCATGCAAATCGATGAGGCGGGAGGCGACGGCGCGCATTGCCTGTAGCGTAGCCGGAGTGTCGTTGACGAATCCGCGGCTGTACGACGGCGTGATTTCCCGGCGCAGGATCATCACCGGGGCCGGATCCACTGCATATTCCCGGAGCAAGGACGCAACGGACGGATCGTCCGCCTGATCGAACACTCCCTCGATGACTGCCTTCGCCGCGCCAGATCGGATGGCGGAAGGGGATGTCCGCTCTCCCAGAATCGCCTGCAGGGCCCCGATCAGAATGGACTTGCCGGCGCCTGTCTCACCCGTAATGATAGTAAGCCCCGCATCGAACTCGACACGAAGCTCCTCGATGAGTGCGTAATCGCGGACGTAAAGAGACTTCAGCAAGGGAGCGCGAAATGCTTAAACGAGGATCTCCGCAGTAACAGACAAGAAAACACCCCGGGACATAACCCCGGTTCAGGAAACCAGCACCCATCCCTCTGCAATTTTTCGCTCTGCAAGTTTGTACTTGAGCGTTTGCGTTTGCCCGGTAGACGGATTCTGGATGGTAACTTTCTCGTTGCGCCCGATTTTCTGGTCCACTACGATGGTCTCCTTCCGGGCGGTCGGATCCCGGTCGGCAGACGCCGCTTGCGCCCCGCCCGACTTGACGCCGTAGGTCGGCTCCATGGAATCGTGGCGCGTCCGCGCCCGCTTCGGATCGAGACGGCGGCGCACAGGGGCGGAGCGGGCAGACCGGGCGGATTGCTCGGCGACAAGCGGCCCCGCCTTGAACACGAACGAAACGACCTCTTCATTGATCGTCCCCATCATCTCGGCGAAGAGCTTGAACGCCTCCATCTTGTATTCGACGAGCGGATCCCGCTGTCCGTAGGCGCGGAGCCCGATCCCTTCCTTGACTTCATCGAGTTCCCGCAGGTGCCCCATCCACTTCTCGTCGATGATATTGAGCATGGCGGTCCGTTCGAGCGTATCGTTGATGATGCGCCCTTCCGTACCTACCGCCTCCTCCACCTTCACCACCGCCCGCAGCAGACGGCGCCCGTCCGTGAAATCCACGAACACCCGGGCCGGGCGGCGCTCTTCATCCTGCTCCATCACCTGCTGCATGCCCTTGTGGAACGGGCGTGACAATGCATCCCGTTTGCGCCGGTAAAACGAGATGGCCGCATCGTAGATCAGCTGCCCCACGCCGTCTTCCCCAAGGCTCACAAACTCTTCCCGTTCGAGCTCGAACTCGAACGCCAGTTTGCGCAGGATTTCCTCATGCAAATCGTCGAGCGTGCCTTCCCCATAGTGCTTTTCCACTACCTTCGAGATGACATCCTGAAGCATTTCCAGGATCTCTCCGTGGAACCGCTCCCCCTTGAGCGCATGCAGGCGGCGGTCGTAGATCACCTGCCGCTGCGAATTGAGCACATCGTCGTATTCGAGCTGGCGCTTGCGAATGGCGAAATTGTTTTGCTCGACTTTCTTCTGCGCCCGGGTGATACTCTTATTCACCCACGGATGCGTGATGACGGCGCCTTCTTCCATGTTCAGCCGGTCCATCACCTTGGCGGCGCGGTCCGAACCGAACAGACGCATCAGATCGTCTTCGAGGGATACGTAAAACTGGCTTTCGCCCGGATCCCCTTGCCGGCCCGACCGGCCCCGCAACTGCAAGTCGATCCGGCGGCTCTCGTGCCGCTCGGTGCCGAGAATGGCCAGTCCCCCCGCCTCGATTACACCGGCCCCCAGTTTGATATCCGTACCGCGTCCGGCCATGTTCGTGGCGATCGTCACAGCCCCGCGCTGCCCGGCCTCGGCAATAATGTCGGCCTCCGCTTTAGCCCGGTCCCGGCGCGCATTCAGCACGTTATGGCGAATGCCCGACCGCTTGAGCATGCGGGACAGGGTTTCCGAGACATCCACGGAGGTGGTGCCCACAAGTACGGGCCGTCCTGCCTTGTTGTACTCGGCGATTTTCTCGATGGCTGCGCGGTATTTCTCGCGCTTCGTTCTCAATACGAGATCGTCGAGGTCGTCTCGCGTGATAGGCCGGTTCGTCGGGACGACCACCACATCCATCTCGTAGATTTTCCAGAACTCCTCGGCTTCCGTTTCGGCGGTGCCGGTCATGCCGGAGAGCTTGTCGTACATCCGGAAATAATTCTGAAGCGTGATGGTGGCGTACGTCTGTGTAGCCGCCTGCACCTGCACCTTTTCCTTGGCTTCGATCGCCTGGTGCAACCCGTCCGAATACCGCCGCCCGGAGAGCACCCGGCCGGTATGTTCGTCCACGATCTGGACCCGTCCTTCCTGCACGATGTACTCCACATCTTTCTCGTACAGGGTATAGGCCTTGAGCAACTGCTCGATGGCGTGCAGGCGTTCCGCCCTTTCCGAATACAGCGTATAGAGCGTGCGTTTTTCCTCCTCCTCTTCCTTGGCGAGAAGACGCACATCGTTCATGCGTTTGTTTTCCTTCTTCTCCTCGTCCATCGAAGCATCTGCTTCGATGTCCGCCTCGATCTGCCGCCGCCGTTCCGCATAGCGGCCTTCTATGGAGGCAATCTTGTCGCCCATGTCGGGGAGCACGAACAGATCGGTGTCTTGCCCGGCCGCCCGCGCCGCAAACTCGCGCCCCTGGTCCGTCATTTCGATGGCGTGCTGCTTCTCCTCGAGGGCAAAATACAACGGCTCATCCACAAGCGGCATATGCTTCGCATTATCCTGCAAGTAGAAAAACTCCGTCTTGCGCAGCAGTTGCGCCACGCCCATTTCCTGGAGCAACTTCTGGAGTTTCTTGTTGCGGGGAAATCCGCGGTTGGCGCGCAGGATCGCAAGACCGGCTTCGCTCTCCATCTCCGAGGCTGTCTTGCGGTCGCCGGCTTCTTCGGCCCGGTCCCGTTCGCGCAATCGCCGCTCCGCTTCGGACGCAAATCCCGCCACCGCCTTCTGCTGCGCATAGACCAGCTTTTCGATGACGGGCTGCAGCTCCATAAAACGGCTGTCGTTCGCTTTCGGCACGGGCCCGGAAATAATAAGCGGCGTGCGCGCCTCGTCGATCAGCACGGAATCCACCTCGTCCACGATCGCAAAATGGTGGCCGCGCTGCACCAGTTGCTCCTGCTCGGACACAAATGAATTATCCCTCAGATAGTCGAAACCGAACTCGTTGTTCGTGCCGTAGGTGATGTCGGCGCGGTATGCCTTGCGACGGCCTTCCGTGTGCGACTCGTGCTTGTCGATGACATCCACCGTGAGGCCGTGAAACTCGAACACCGGCCCCATCCACTCCGCATCGCGCTGCGCCAGATACGGATTGACCGTAACCACATGCACGCCGCGGTCCGCCAGCGCGTTGAGATAGATCGGCAAGACGGCCACGAGCGTTTTCCCCTCGCCCGTCTTCATCTCGGCAATGCGCCCCTGGTGCAGCACCACCCCGCCCAGCAACTGGGCGTCGTACGGCACCATATCCCAGGAAATGCGGGTCCCTCCGGCTTCCCATTCCTTGCCCAACAGGCGGCGGCACGTTTCCTTGACGACGGCAAACGCCTCCGCGACCATGCTGTCGAGAACTTCCTCGACAGCCTCCAGCCACTCTTCTTCCAGCCCGTCGAGTTCATCGAAGAGCGCCCGGTGCTGCTGCGGCGAGAGTTCCTTGCCGTTATCGGTCCCGACCCCGTTCCCCGAAAATGCAGGAAGCGCAGTCTCGTCCGCAGCAGGCTTACCCTTCTCCGGCATGGGAACGGCGCCTCCCAACCTGACGCGCAGAGCCTTCTGGCTCGCTTCGTTGTCTGCAACGGCTTCCCGGATGCGTTGCCGAAAATTATCCGTTCTGGCCCGCAGCTCCTCGTCCGAAAGGTCGGACAGATCCTCATAGGCAGCGTTGATGCGTTCGACAACCGGCCAGAGCCGCTTCAGCTCCCGTTTGTTCTTGTCGCCGAACAGCGATTTGAAGAAATCTATCATGGGGCGCGGGGCGCGGAAATAAGAGGCGAATCGGTTTGTCGGAAGAAAGGTCCGACAGACTGACAGGTAGCAGAGTATCACGCCGAACAGCAAAAACCGTTCCTTGAATAAACGGGCGTCCGGCCTGCGGAAACGCATATCCGGCAAGCGGTACTTCCCGAAGAAACGCCGCGTCCGCTTACTCGAAGCTCACCCGGATCCCCAGGGACGGTACGAGCGGAAGCTGATCCACCCGGCGCACCGTGAACAGATCGAGGTAAAAAAGATTGCGCCGGTCGTACAGGTTGATGACGCTGCCCTGAAGGGTAAGGGCAGCCCCGTCGAACCGGAAGGTTCGCTCGACGGAAATGTCGAGGCGATGGTAGGTGGGAAGCACCGCATTGAAAGGACGGTCGTAAATCACGCGCCGGGACCGCATCAGTTCGAAGACGCTCGCAGCCCTGTCCAGCAGGACAAAGCTGTCGAAAGCCAGCGGGCGGGTGTAGGGGCGGCCCGAACCGAAGGCCCAGCGCACACTGGCGTCGAATCCTTTCCAGGAAACGCTGACAAGCGCATTGACCTGGTGGCGGCGGTCGTGCGGCGGTCGGAACCGGAGGGACTCTGTGTCGAACCAGTACCGTATCGCCTCGTATTTCGTGTGGTACAAGGTGGAGGAAAGGCCGTAATTCACGAAGGCGTAGAACGGCTCCCGGCGCATCTCCATCCGCGCTTCCATGCCGATCGACCGTCCGCGCGCCGGGTGCAGCCGGGTGGTAAGCGCGGGAAATGCGGTCCATTCCGCAACGAACAGGTTCTGCATACGCTTGTAGAATCCTTCGACGGAGACCTCCAGCCAGGGCTTCGGCGTTCCCCGGTAGCCAAGCAGTCCATGGACGGATTTGCCGAGGCGTCCGACGAGCGGATCCCTTTCGTTTTGGTCCCTTTCCGGACGCGGCACGATAGACCATATCGTAAACACGTTGGCCACGTCGCGCCGGTCGGTAAGGCCCACCACTTCCTGATTGTACATGCCGACGGCGGCGCTGAGATGATGCGCCCCCCGGTCCCATGTCGCGCGCAGCCTCGGCTCCAGCCAAGGATCGATCCTGACCTGATACCATTGCAAGCGGGCGCCCGGCGTCAGGCGCAGGCCCCGTCCGAGATCGAATACGGATTGCGCGTAGAATCCGAATTCCAGAAACGGCCTTACGGATACCTCCGGCAGATGAAACACGCCGTCCAGGCGGTTCTCGGTTTCCCCCGATATCAATCCGTCCCAACCGCTTTCCCAGGAAAAACGATCCTTCTCGAACAATGCATCGATGGCGAAGCGCGTGTGGTAGATACGGGACATGCGGAGAGGTTCGTCCACCGGACCAAATTCGGTCTGGTGACGGGAATGCGAGAGATGCACATTCATGATGACCGGCAGGATGCGAGGTACGATTACCCAGCGCGCCCCGATCGCTTCGTTGCTCCAGCGGACCTCCTCGGACTGCGCCTCCCCGATATCCTCGGCGATCGTGCCCCGGTCATGCGTTCTGAGGGCGCTGATCGAAAGCTTGCTGTTTCTGGTTGCCGGCCCGTATACCTTCGCAAAAAGATCCCCGAACCGGAAGGGCAGGTTCTTGTCGATCAGCGGTTCGGCAATGCGTTCGAGAAACGACTCCCGGCCTGCAACGAGAAACGACGCATGCCCCGGCACAATGGGACCTTCGATGCGCAGTGCGCTCGTGAAGGGGGAAACGCTGGCCATGCCGGCGAAACGACGGGTGTTCCCGTAGCGGGAAGCAACATCGATAACGGAGGCAAGTCTGCCGGAGTACCGGGCAGGGAAACCGCCCGCATAAAAATCGACCCGGTCCAGTATGTCGGCCGGGAAAGCGGAATAGAACCCGAGCACATGGAACGGCTGGTACACAAGCATCCCGTCGAGATGCACGAGGTTCTGGGAGGGTTCGCCGCCGCGCACGTAATACTGGCCGCCGCGATCGCCCGTCGTGACGACGCCGGGAAGCACCGTAAGGTAATTCGCCAGATCGGCGGAAATGTCGGGGGAAGGCACGAGCTCGATTTCTTCGGGCAGAATGCGCTGGCGCCCCGCGGTGATGCGGGCCATCCCGTGCTCGCGCTCGGCTTGCACAAGCACTTCGTCGAGTTCCGCCTGCGAAGGAACGAGGGCGGCATGCCGGCGGGCGGCGTCTCCCGCGGAAAGCGCGAGAGTATCCCGGAACGCCGCATAGCCTATGAACGAGACGGTCAATTCGTACGACCCCGGCTCAATACCCGGAATGATATAGATACCGTCCGCATTGGCGGCGACGCCGTACGACGGAACGTCCCCGGCGGCGTCCGCAAGGTCCCGCAGCACAGCGGTGGCTCCGGCCAGCGGCTGCCCGTCCGAGGCGTCCGTAACGAAACCGCTCAAGGCGGCGCGCCGGGCCTGAACCTGAGCCTGCGCCTCGACAGGGCCGTACCACGCCGCAAGCGCCGAAAAGGCAACGACGGCAAGAACTATCCGAACAATCCGGCGCATGAGCATACCTCGCCTACCCCTCCGAATCCTCAATGGTCCCCAGGCAGTAGTCGCCCCCTCTCCGCTGTATGAAATCGAAGAAGTAGGTGTCGGCAACCGCCCTGCTGGAGGGATATAACGTGGCTTCTTCATTGTACCCTCCGACCACCAAGCCATAACCGTTCTCCACGTTCGAAAGCGTGCCGGGCTGAATCAGCACGCGCTCATCCGATAGATCGCCTCCGGGTGGATCCCAATCCGGACTGCCGACAGTAATGGCAAGCCGCATCCCCAATAAAGCAAGACCGTCCGTATTCGGGTTCCAAAATCTGAGTCCTAAACCTTCCAAAACATCATAATAATAAGAACGCATGGTTTCGTACGGCAGGTTCAAGTTAATATCGACTTTCCAGCCGTTCTCAATAGCTACCTCATGATTTTTGTACGAAAACGCATAATGTTTTAGAGGTGTACTACACGGCGTACCCGGTTCAAACTTGTCATAAAAACGCACACTATATATGACATCTAATCGAACCAATGAAAAATCAGACACTCCTGTAATAGTAACCATAAGGTCTCGCGTATCCGAATCGTAGTAGTCGATGCGCACCTCTCCAGGAACCTCGACAGTTGCGACGCTTTTCTCCCCGTCGGACCGCACCACTTCCATGCGATGACGGCTCCCGTACCCGGGCGTGAAATTGGCCCAGTAGATATGATCCAGTTGCCCTGTGGCGTTGGCCACAACCGAATCTCGCCACACGTATGTGGTGCCGCTTCCCAGTTCGGTCGAGGTGACGACCGCATCGAGCGCATCCCCCGATTCCGAGACCAGCAGGTCTTCCACGGGAGCAACGAGCACCGTCTGCATAGGCAACCGGGGATTAAAGACACCGTACAGCGAAAATGGCTCGTCCGCTCCAGCCGGCCCGGCCACATCTTCCTCGCAGCCGATAAGGCATAAAAAGGCAAGCAACGACCCTGAAAGAAGCAGATTTCTTGCAATCGGATACTTCATCATGTTGCCTTCTTTCGGATATATCTGCAAACTCGCCTACCCCTCCGAATCCTCAATGGTCCCCAGACAGTAATCGCCTCCTCTCCGCTGTATGAAATCGAAGAACGGGGTGTCGGCAACCGCCCTGCTGGAGGGATATAACGTGGCTTCTTCATTGTACCCTCCGACCACCAGGCCATAACCGTTCTCCACGTTCGAAAGCGTGCCGGGCTGAATCAGCACGCGCTCATCCGATAGATCGCCTCCCGGCGGATCCCAATCGGAACTCCCGATAGTGACTTCCAGCTCCAGCCTCAATAAAGCAAGACCGTCCCGATGCGGATCCTCGAATTCATACTCCGGATCATCACTATGATAATAAGATCGCATGGTTTCGTACAGCAGGTTCAGATCGACGGTGAATTCCCACCCGCGATCTGTTTTATTCTCCATGCCCTTGTGCGAAAACGTATAGCGGCGGCGAGGACTCGTACATACCGTATCGGGGTTATAATGAATATAAAAGGAGACATCGTATATGGTTTCTATGCGAACAAGCAAAAATGGCTCATCGTCGAACCCCAAAACGCGCACATGCAGGTTTCGCGTGCCCGCATCTTCGTCCTCGATGCGCACCTCCCCGGGCACCTCCACATTCACGACGGTCTTCGCTCCGTCGGACCGCGCCACTTCCATGCGATGGCGGCTCCCGTATCCGGGCGTAAAATCGGCCCGGTAGATATGATCCAGCTGCCCCGTGGCGTTGGCCACCACCGAATCCCGCCACACGTAGGTTGTGCCGCTACCCAGATCGGTCGAGGATACGACCGCATCGAGAGCATCCCCCGATTCCGGAAAAAGCAGGTTTTCCACGGGACCGACAAGGACCGTCTGCATAGGCAGCTGGGGATTAAAGACGCCGTACAGCGAAAACGGCTCGTCCACCCCGGCCGGACCCGCCACGTCTTCCTCGCAGCCGACAAGGCATAAAAAGGCAACCAAAGACCCTGAAAGAAGCAGAATTCTTGCAATCGGGTACTGCATTACGCTGTCTTCTTATTGCCGCCAACTCAATAATGCAAACCCCTCAGGCAGGAACCCTCACAAAAGGTTCTGGATACCAAGGACAGCAAGTGTTAAGGCAATCGCTGTTCCGACAAACCACTGGATCATGCGGGTTTTAGAAGCCTTGATCTCAGCCCGCACGTTATTGATCTCGGCCCGGACGAAGTCTTCGTGGTTATGTCATGCTCCAGCAGCTCCTTGTACTCCATTGCATTATCCATAGTGCTTCCTCTCGCTTTTTGCTTGCCCGGAATATACGAGGGTGAAACACGTGTTCTCCGGCGAAAATGTAACAAATTGTAATTTCGAAATCTTCCGTAGTCTTTTTCGGGATTTTCTGAAAACACCCGGTCATTGTCGATTCATGCGTCACAACGGCTCCACGTCCGGAAACCGGGTGCGGATGTACTCCCTGGCGTCATCGGGCGAAAGCTTCACGGTTCCCGGACCGCTCCGAACGAAAAAGTCGCCGCCTTCCACCGTCTCGACCTCCTTCCATGTCAGAAAGACAGGCTCCGGGCTCCTTTGGCAACTCACCACGCAGACGCCTTTCCCATCAACGATCTGTATCCTGGGATCAATGCATGTCCCGGCGCGATCTCCAAGTCCATTGCGGACGACCTGCGCAAGATGGAGCATGAACTTGTCATCGCTGCCGAGCCGATCACGTTCGATGCCGACCACAGAACCATCGTCGGCCACGCCCAGCAGGAGATCGCCCCCCTCCGTGTTCAGGAACGCCGCGATGGTCTTGAGCGCCGCATGCGTAATGCGTTTGTCGTCCTTGCGATCCTCCTTGAGGTTCCACCGGAGCGTGGACTTGAATTCCAGGGTCTTCGATTCGCTCTGTTTGATCAGTTCCTCGGCGCTTCGATGTGCGTGCAAGTATTGGTCGAAAAGAAGATCCTTGATGATCTCTCCGAAGGCGTGATCGTCGGTGATACGCTTGTATAGATCGAAGTTGGAATCGACGATTTCCTGGATCACCTGCTCGACCTTGTGATCGAAGGTCAACCTCACGTTTTCACGTGTGTTTACCCGCGCCGCGGCATTGAGTGCAGCGTCGTCGGCAAGCCTTCCCATCATCCGGCTGAGAGTGATGCGGTGTTCCGGGCCAAGTTCGACCCCGAAACGCTCGTTCAATTCGGCGATGATCCGCGAAAGCGTCTCCATCTCTTCCGGCGCCTGTCCGTGTGTGTTTCTCGGTCCAATGGGATCAAGCACTCCTTCCCTGCGCTCAAGACCGATTCTACCGCTCCCCGTCTGCTGAATTCTGTATGATTCCATATCGATATTCTGCTGCACCTCGGTCGGCAACTCGGCCCGGTCGGCCGGTAGCAAACGACGCAGGTACCGCGCGAAAACGTAGAGCTTCTCCAGGTCGGCGTCGGCGAAGTTCAGCACCTGGGCCAGGAACGCGTAGAGCCGGACGTAATCGGTGAGTTGGCCTCGAAAATCCTGTCGCTCGTCCTCGTGGAGTTCCCCGAAGCGTTCGACCACAGGCGTTAGTACGGCGTAGAGCCGGTCCTGCGTGATCTTGCCATCGAAGTATACCTTGGCGAAGCCGTCCACATCGGTCAGGGCATAGACCGGAAATGCGTCCAGGCGTGTCTGAATATCGTAGAGCAGATTGGGGTCGGTCGCTTCCGACAATAATGTCCTCTCGTAGTAGGGCTCGAAAGCCGCCCTGATGTCGTCGGCCTCGTTGGCGAAATCGAGCACCATCGCGCCTTGCTTTTCGGGGTGCGTGCGATTGAGCCGGGACAACGTCTGTACAGCGTTTACGCCGCCGAGCTTTTTGTCGACATACATGGCTTGCAATAACGGCTGGTCGAATCCCGTCTGGAATTTGTTGGCGACAATCAGGAACCGGTACTCCTGTCTCTCGAACGTCCTGACCGTCTGCGTTTCCGGCAGACCATTCATGTTCGCCTCGGTGTAGGATGCGCCGCCATCCTCAACCGCACCGGAGAACGCGACCAGTGCCTTGAACGGGTACCCCTGTTCGGCCAGATACTTGTCCACCGCCAGCTTGTAGCGCACGGCGTGCAGACGCGAGCGGGTGACGATCATGGCCTTGGCCCTCCCGTCGATCCGGTTCTGCACCCGCTCGGCAAAGTGCTCCACCATGATGCGCACTTTCTCGCCGATAGCATGGGGATGAAGTTCGACAAAGGATTTCAGCAGATAGGCGGCTTTTTGCTTGTCGTAACGCGGATCCTCTTCGACCTTCTTCCAGAGCCGCCAGTAGGCTTTATATGTTGTGTAGTGCTCAAGGACATCGAGAATGAACCCCTCTTCGATCGCCTGGCGCATACTGTACAGATGAAACGGCTCGAATGAATCGTTTTCGCGTTTTGCCCCGAAAAGCTCCAGGGTCTTCGGCTTGGGCGTCGCAGTGAAAGCAAAGGTGGAAAGATTGGGCAATCGCCCACGCCTTTCCATCTCGGCCAGAATCGCGTTCTCAAGCTCCTCTTCGGGAGTTTCTGCTGCGGATTCCTCGCTCTCCGCATCATCGAGCGAGGTCGAAGACAGCACCGCCTTGAGGCTTTTCGTGCTCTCGCCCGATTGCGACGAGTGGGCTTCGTCGATGATGAGCGCGAAGCGCCTACCCGGCAATTCACCGATCTCTTCAGCGATTACCGGAAACTTCTGGAGCGTGGTGACGATAATGGTCTTTCCCGATTCGAGCGCTTCCTTGAGTTGGCGCGAGGTGGTGTCGATGTTTTCCACCACGCCCAGTGTTTGTTCGAACTGGCGTAGAGTGCTTTGGAGTTGGCGGTCAAGCACCCGGCGGTCCGTGACCACCACGATGGAATCGAAAACGCGACGATTATCGGCGTCGTGCAGCGTGGAGAGCTGGTGGGCAAGCCAGGCGATGGTGAAGCTTTTGCCGCTCCCGGCCGAGTGCTGGATGAGGTAACGCTGCCCTGGCCCGGCGTTCCGCGCGTCCGCTACGAGTCGGCGTACGCAATCGAGCTGCTGATAGCGCGGAAAAATGAGGAAACGCTTGCCGGTCTTGCGGCCGTTATCGTCTTCTTCCTCGACTTCATGAATGAATTGGCGCACCAGTTCCAGGACACTACCGCACGCCCAGGTCTCTTCCCAAAGATAGCTGGTGGCGTAGCCCGCTTGCGTCGGCGGTACGGGCGGGTTTCCCGCGCCCCCATACTTACCCTTGTTAAAGGGCAGAAAACGGGTCCCGGCGCCGTCCAGACGGGTGGTGACATAGACCAGGTCCGTATCCACGGCGAAGTGTCCGAGACACCGGCCATAGGCCAGCAGCGGCTCCCCCCGCGGGTCGCGGTCGGTCTTGTACTGCCGAATGGCGTCCTCGACGGCCTGGCCGCTCAGCGGGTTCTTCAGTTCCGCTGTGAAGATGGGGATGCCGTTCAGAAACAGCACCAGATCGAGGCTTTTTTCGTTCCTGGCGCTGTATCGAACCTGACGGACCACGGCGAAAAAGTTCGCCAGGTACAACCGGCGGGTTTCTTCGTTGAGCCCGCTGGCCGGGCGGAAAAAGGCCAACCGGAACGCGGAGCCCCTGTCCTTCACGCCGCGCCGCAGGACATCGAGGGTCCCGCGACGCTCGATCTCGGACGACAGGCGTTTCAGAAACTGCTCCTCAACCTGAGCGCCGTAGTGCTCGGACAGCCTCTGCCATTCCTTCGGTTGCGTGGCGAGAATAAAATCCAGGACATCGCGAGGCAAGAGACAAAGCGCACGGTCGTAGTCCTCGGGCTCCCGCCTGCGATAGCTACCAGCATGCATCCCCGGATCGCCGTAGGGTACCGGGGGTTCGCGCACACCGGCAACGCCGTCCGGACCGTGACGAAGCAATGCCGCCTCGATGGCTTCTTCGAAGGCAATCTCGGAAATCCTCCTGGAATTCATAGAGTATCTCGTGCCGTCGTTGACATGCATAACGGCCTACTCCTGGCACTCGTTATGCCGCCCGGGACTCTACAATCAGTTCCCGGCCCAACGACCGCAGGGCTTTGTGAAGGCGGTTGGCGGCGGTGTGATGCCGCGGGTCAAGCATGCGACGCACGACTTTCTCGTTGACGCCGAGGCGTCGAGCGATGCTGAGGCGCGAGAGGCCGCTTTCCCGAAACGCAAGGACGAACGCGGCCTTTGCAGCCATGTCGGGCGGAACAGTAACGTAGTGCTCGCCGGCGCACCGACGGCTGGGTACCGGGATGGACTCGCCGTCGTCAATGCGGCCGGCGACAGCTTCCTCCAGCGCGTCGCGGGCCTCGGCAAGAGCTGCCGACTTGTCGGCGCCGGAAGTGAAACATTCCGGAAAGTCCCGGAACGAAACGACGATCTCGCCCGAAGAATCGGGCTGAAGCCGGGCCGGATAGCGGAACTGCATGACGATTTCCCTCTCTATTGGTCTTACCGAAAGTCACTGCGGTCAAGGCCAAGCTGACGAATCATAGCGGACAGAAGACCTGGGGCAAGCTCCTTGCGGCGATCTTTAACGACGGTCTTTCGGGAGCCGTAATACAGGGTGGAGTGACTCCCTTTGCCGCGCTTGGTATCGATGCGAACAGAAACATTGCGCTCTGCGCCAATCTCAAAAACCCGTTTTACGAATTCTCTGCCTCTCACGTCCCCAAAATAGGACATTTATGTCCGAATATCAAAGCCCCGGCGCGTGCGCATGAGTACTCCGGGCGCGCCACGCATCTGCCCGCATCCAGCGCAGAAGTGTGGTTGCACTCTGACTCGGTTCACGCGGCAGCCTCCCGTACGTCGATCTTACCCGTCACTGCTGCCGATATAAGCGCGGTGCGCTGCTCTTTCAGCAGGTCGATGGCTTTGCGGATTTTGGCGACAAGGGCATCGATTTTGGCCGTTTCGCGGTCGAGGAAGGCGGCGATGGCGCGTTGTTCGGGTAGGGGTGGGAGGGCAATGTCCAAACAGACAAGTTCGCTCGTGTTAATGGCCGGGTAACTCACCCCCACTGAATGCGCCACAACACGTTCGACGAAATAAGGAGCGTTTACGGCATAAGCGACAAATTCGTCGTCCATTTGCCAAGGACGTATTACCGCGAATCCAGTGGACACGATAAGACTCGCATCCGTCGCCTCAATTCGAGCTATTGCCCTCAGGTAAGTCCGAACCGTTGAGATTATCACGTCACCATGGCGCACAATGCGACGCGCCCGGGAAGGTGCATCCGCAAATACCAACTTCTCCACATCCGTGATTCCTTGAATGGGATCGACGTTCCCAATATCCACGTAGTCAATTTCCATACCTGGATCGGTAGTCTCAGGAAGCGCCTCGTCATTGACGGTTGCAAGATGCTTCAGCCGCTTCACCCCCCAATGCTCCGGCGCCTCCCCCAGCCACTCGACGCCGGAATCCTTCATCGGGACATCCGGGTCGAGGCCCTTGGTCACAGCCTGCGTGATGAGCGCGGTGCGCTTCTCCTGGAGCAACTCAATCAGACGCTCTTTCCTAGCCACGAGGTCATCGATTCTGGCCGTTTCGCGGTCGAGGAAAGCGGCGATGGCGCGTTGTTCGGTGAGGGATGGGAGAGCAATACCCAAACAGACGAGTTCGCTCGCGTTGATGGCCGGGTAACTCACCCCCACTGAATGCGCCACAACACGTTCGACGAAATAAGGAGCGTTTACGGCATAGGCGACAAATCCGTCGTCCATTTGCCAAGGGCGTATTACCGCGAATCCAGTAGACACGATAAGATTCGCATCCGTCGCCCCGATTTGGGCTATTGCTCTCAGGTAAGTCCGAACCGTCGAGATTATCACGTCACCCTGGCGCACAATGCGACGCGCCCGGGAAGGTGCATCCGCAAATACCAACTTCTCTACATCCGTGATTCCTTGAATGGGATCGACGTTCCCAATATCCACGTAGTCAATTTCCATACCCGGATCGGTAGTCTCAGGAAGCGCCTCGTCATTGACGGTTGCAAGATGCTTCAGCCGCTTCACCCCCCAATGCTCCGGCGCCTCCCCCAACCACTCGATGCCCGAGTCCTTGTAGTCCGGATAGGGCTTTAGCCTCCGTAGCGCACCGGCATTTCCGGTTCTCTCCCGCTGGGGGATCACGTCCTCTCCATGTCTTATGTCTTTATGCATGATCCCCGTCCTCGGCATCCTGCTCTGCAACCGATCCCCACGGGCCTCCGGGAGGCCAATGCAAATCGAACGGGGTATCTGCAACAATACTTGCGTGGACCTGGGCAAAGAAACTTCGCACACGTTCGCCGACAACTTCAAATGCTTCCGGGGGTGGCGACAGAAGTGTTCCCTCGGACCGATAATCGCGCCATCGGGTATTGAGGGCTTCGTCGGAATAAAACGCCAACGTCAATGCGACAGGCGTTTCCTCGAATACTGGCGTCCTGCGCCGCTCAAAGCAGCTATGGATTGCCTCACGCAATGCCGCACCCTCGAAGGAAAACGCCCCCGACAAGGCCCAAACGTCATAAAAATCCTTCATGCGGCTGTTGCGTTTCCCCAGGCTCACCATGGCGTCGAACTTTTCGGCAAGGCTCGTCACCATTGGATATACTTGCACAACGGGTACGGGAATGCCTTTGATCAACGTGCTCATGGATATTTCATGCGGGGCAGGCGTAACCACATCGCCGAAGCCAAAGTCGATCTGGATAGGGATTCTTGCCGTTCCCAAGCGACAAATCATCTTGACACGCTGGCCCTGAAAGCGCTGTCCGGCGCGGATGGGAGATATCCGCACACTGTCGAGATCAAAGGTCAAGCCATCCACGGGGCAATCGACCTTACAGATAGCCGCCATGATTTTCCGAACGGATGCCTCATCGCTGCGACCCGAGGCCAACAAGTCGATGTCGCGAGTACTGCGGTAGGGTTCCTCCATCCAAACGACCAGTAGCGTAGCTGCCTTCAGAACGCACCGGTCGCGTACCGACGAAGCGCCAAGGCGGTAAAGAAATCTTTGGGACTTATATACGATAGTAACCGCTACGATTCGGGGTCATGTCCGCGCCTTTGAGCGACGAATCGCTTTCAGGTCTTACCGGAGTATCTTCCTTCGCCTGACCCGCCGAGGATAGTCCCACCCGCTGAAAGGATTCAAGACCCTTTCGACGAACATTCCGTGCCGCATTCACGTCCCGGTCGGACGCATAGCCGCAGTGCTCGCACTCGTAGATGCGTTGCGACAGCGTGACCTTCTCACGGGGTAGCGACAGACAGTGCGAGCATGTCTGCGTCGTGTAATGCGGTGCAACCGTTACGCACTGGCCTCCGGCGCTCTCAGCCTTGTAGACCAGTTGAGTTGCAATAGTACCGAGCGATTGCGAAAGAATCGCCCTGTTCAGACCACGCTTGCGGCTTCCGCCCGCTGCGGTCATGTTCTGTAGTTTCAGGTCTTCGATCGCAAGGTTGGCGCTATGTCGTTTGACAATCGCCGTCGTCATTCGGTGAATGGCGTTGCGGCGGCGTACGGCTATGCGGCGGGACTCTTTAGCAAGGCTCGCCTTCGCTTTCTTGCGCCCGTTGGAGCCGCGCTGCGCCCTCGCTACGCGCCTCTGTAGACGCTTGCGACGAGTGTCGTCGGCGATGAACGGTGCGTACTGCACGCCGTTTGATAGTGTTACGGCAGCCTTCACGCCCAAGTCTACACCTACCACATCGCGCTTGTCAACTGCCTTCAGCCCTTTATCAACGTCGCAGACAAGTTGAATCTCGTACCGCAATGGGGTACGGACGACACGGACGATCTTCACCGTAGCAGTGTCCAAAACATTGCGGCGGTCCGTGAACGATAGGCGACCAATGCCCTTGATCTGCACGTAATAACCACCCTGTTTCCGCCTGCGTGGTTTAGCCTTTTCTGTCTCAAACGAATGCACACCCCCGTCAATCGGGCGAAATCGAGGAAGACCTTTGTAGTCCCGGAAAAACTTGTCGTAACCACGGCGTACTCGTTGCAAGACCGAACGCTGGCAAGCTACATTCCACTGATCGGTGCGTTGATCTGAGGATCGCTGACATGTCAGCCACTTGCACAGATCGTAGAATGACGGTGTTTTCTGGTCTTCCGCGTACTGATCCCGGCAATACGCCACCGTTTGATTCCGCAGCCAACCAAGGTGCAGAAACAGGGATTCGAGGCGGTCGTGTCTGGCCGCCGTAAATCCCTCAATGCGATATGCGTAAACCCTTGTCATGCAACAGGTTACACGATCTCAACCCGTGTTTTGATCCCCTATTTGGTTACTATCGTATATAAGTCCCAAATCTTTCGCCAGCATAGCGAGCGAGAAACAACTGATGCTCCACGCCACTTTCTTTCGACTTGTTGTACAGGCGGGTCCGGACAGACGCCGCAAAATTCCTGATCATAGGACCCCAAGCTCCAGGGCTGTGCGCAACCGGCGCGAAGGAAGTTCCTCAAGCGTTCGCATCAGAGCATCGACCGTTACCTTGCGTTCCCGGAGCCCTTCGTGCAATGCCTCAAGAGCGGCTTCTCGTCCGATCAGGCGTTCGAATCGGAAACAATCGACGATTGTGCGGGCTGGCGACGTGATGCGCGCCGGAACCCCCTCGAATGCGATGTCGCGCACCCCATAGGTCCAGGCAGCACCGCTGAAGCGGATCAGGCGAGTCTGAATCTGCGGTAGCCGGGGAGGTCTTGCCTTGTGGTGAATGGCGATCCAGACCCGGGGCGAAAGCCGGGTGCCGATCTCGTAAAAATTGAGTGCCGTAATGAGACAAACAACTGCATTGGGCACCCGGGCGCATACAGCGGCCACGGTAGCGTGTTCAGTCAGTTCGGCGCTGACGAGCCGGTACAGACCGCGCTGGACCCGCTCAACCACGCCGGCCCGGACCAACCGAACGAGTTGGTCGTAGGTAATTCCCAGTTTTTCAACCTCTCCAGGTCGAAAAAAGGCTCCAAGGCCAGCGCTGTGAAGGCGATCTTTGTCGAGTTGAATCGTTGTCATTCTTTAAAATTGTCGGCATATTGATTGTGAATGCCGACATTATACGAAATTTCTATCTACATGTCAATGGCAAGACCGATATTAATTGCATCGTTGACGACTTGACGGCATACAGGATCTGGCCGATCATATCTTCCGGCGCCTGGATAATGTCGGCACTCATATGCAACTGCCGACTTTTATTTCACTTTGCAGGCTCCGTCGTCATCCCTTGCAGCATCTCCAGAATCTCATTCTCGACAACCTGGATATCCGCTTCGATTTCCCCGAGCGGGCGCGGCGGCTTATACCGGTAGAAATAGCGATTGAAGTTGATCTCGTAGCCGACCAGGCCAACCTTTCCGTCCTTGCGGTCGCGCTTCGACGTGTCAATCCGGGTGTCGGAAACATGGGGCTTGACCTCGCGCTCCAAAAAAACGCGGACGCTGGCAGGCACGCCATCGTCGTCCACAGAATCGTCCCCTTCGGCGAGCGGCACCCGCTCGGTGTCGCGCAGCGCCGGGTCGGCCTCTCGCTCGCCGCCCTTATCAAGGCAAATCGCAGCCGTCTCGTCGCGCTCGGAGAGCGCCTTGAGGATCGCTTTCTTCACTGGTGCAGAAAGTCTGAGATCGGCCCTTCTGGCCGCTGTCTCGATTTCCGCAAGAAACGTTTCACGGTCCTTGTACAGTGTATCGGGCAGCTTCCAGAGCATAGTCAGAATGGCTTGCTGCAAAGCCTCTCCATCGGCCTTTTCCCTAACGCCTGCATCGCCCCGCTTCCTCGATTTCGCCAGATTCTGAAAGCCTTTCTGCTCCGGGAGACGATCAATGCGTTCCTCGCTGGCCTGGAAATTCAGTCGCAGCGGACGTTCAACGGTGATTTTGCGGTAGCCGAATTGCGTGGTCGGAAAGATACGGCTGACGACAACCTTCTCGTCTGCGCCGTTCGTGTCGATTTTTCGGGTATCGCCATCCTTGAAATCGGCAAGTATCTTCAGCACATCCGCCGCTTTCCCCAGCGGTATCTCTCTCCGCTTGTTGCCGAGGCTCCGATTCATCGGCGACCAGGACGCGGTGGCGTCGATGAGTTGCACCCTGCCTTTGCGAGCCGGCGCCTTACGGTTGGTCAGCAGCCACACGTAGGTGGCAATGCCGGTGTTGTAGAAAAGCTGTTCCGGCAGAGCGATCAGCGCTTCGAGCAAGTCGTTCTCCAGGACAAACCGGCGAATTTCGCTCTCGCCGCTACCCGCATCGCCGGTAAACAGCGGCGAACCGTTCATGATGATCGCAATGCGTGCGCCGCCCTGGTCCGGCGCCTTGGCCCGTGCAAGCATATGCAACAGGAACAGAGTCTGTCCGTCGCTGATACGCGGCAGCCCCGGGCCGAACCGACCGGCCGAACCGCGTTCGTGTTCCGCGGTAACCGTATCCTTGTCGCGCTTCCAGTCCTTGCCGTAGGGAGGATTAGCAATCAGGTAATCGAAGGTTTTGTCGTCATGACGGTCGTTGGAAAGCGTACTGCCGAAAGCAATGTTGTCCGCGTCGCGCCCCTTCGGATCCTGTATGAACATATCGGATTTCGAGACCGCCCAGGTCTCCGGGTTTACCTCCTGGCCGAAGAGGTGGATGTCCGCCCGCCGATTGATCGGGTCCCGGACCAGATCGCCGTTTCCCCGCCATCCGACCGTAATGTGTTTTCTGGCGATCATAAGCATCCCACCGGAACCGCAGCAAGGGTCATATACGCTGCGCACGACGCCAGGAACCGCAATGCGCTTTTCGTCGCCCGCGAGCATGAGATCCACCATCAGATGGACGACATCGCGCGGCGTGAAGTGTTCGCCGGGATTCTCGTCCAGGGCCTCGTTGAACTTGCGGATCAACTCTTCGAAAATCGTCCCCATCGTCGGGTTGTCGATCATGTACGGGTGCAGATCGACATCTTTGAACTTCTCCAGCACCTGGAATAGCAGACCCGCTTCGTCGAGCTTGCTGATCGTGTTGTCGAAATCGAACTTGTCCAGCACCTCGCGCATGTTCTCGCTGAAGCCCGCGATGTAGTTTCTGAGATTGGCGGCAAGATTGGGTGCGTCGGCCGTCAGTTTTCCGAAATCGTAGCGGGAAATGTTGTAGAAAGCAAACCCCGAGGCGATACGCAGTTGTCCATCCAGATGCTCCAGGCCGGTTCCCCGCAACGCTGCCTGGCGCCGGAGCACCTCATCCTTGGTCGGGGCAAGCACACAATCAAGCCGGCGAAGCACGGTCAGCGGTAGAATGACATCCTGATATTTGCCGCGCTTGAAGCTGTCCCGGATCAGGTCCGCAACGCTCCAGATAAAGCTTACGATCTCGCTATGATTCATTTTTTCACCCGGTCGGAGACGTGTTATCGCTCCACCTGCAACATAACTGGATAATCGAATACCGGATCAATCAATGGACCTGCTCCGGTTCTGTTCCGTTCGGACGCCATTATAAAACGACTTCGGTACAGATAGCCCAATACAGACGGGAAAAAGAGCGTGGCAAAAGCCCCTGCTTTCGCATTCCCACCGGCAACATCGGGCCGCGATCTCCGTTGATGCTGTATGCGCGCTTCTTATGTTCGACCCTTCTTCCTTGCGGTAATCCTTGTCCTGACCGGAGCGGGCATCCTTCCATCGGCGGCCCAACCCGGACCGGCCACCACCTTTTCCTTTCTGCGGCTTGCCCCTTCCGCACGGGCCGCCTCGCTGGCCGGCGCATTCTCCGCCGTATACGATGAAGACGTCAACGCCCTCTTCTACAACCCGGCCCTGCTCAACCCGGACATGCACCGCACGCTCTCCGTCACGTACCTCAACCATCTGGGGGGCATTCATGCGGGATTCGTGTCGCATGCCCGGCATTGGGAAGGCATCGGTACGCTGGGCGCGGGACTGCGCTACGTAACCTGGGGCAGCACCGAAGGATACGATGCGGCCGGCAACGCCACAGAAAGCTTCGGCGCAAACGATGTAGCGCTCACCGCATCCTGGGCCCGCGCCCATGACGAACGCTTGCGGTACGGCGCAAACCTCCACGCGGTGTTCTCAAGCGTCGAAACAGCCAGTGCTTCGGCCTTCGCCGCAGACGCCGGCGTGCTCTACCATGTGCCCGAACAGCAACTGTCCCTGAGCGCTTCCGTGCATAACATAGGCATTGTGGCGGATGCACTCGGCTCGTCCAGGGATACGCTGCCGCTCGATCTGCGCGTGGGGGTTTCCAAACGCTTCCGGTATCTGCCCCTGCTTCTTTCTGTGTCGGGCTACAATCTGAACCGGATAGGCGAAGAAAGCGAAGGGCGGAGCACAGCGTCGGGCGTGCTCCGGCACGCAGCCGTCGGCTGGGAATTCTTTTTCAGCGATGTGTTCCGTCTCCGGCTGGGATACAACCACCGGCAGCATCAGGACCTGAAAATAAAAAACCGGCTGGATATGGCCGGCGTGGGCGTGGGATGCGGGATCAGAGTGGCAAACTTCCGTTTTGACTATGCCTTCAACTCGTGGTCAACGTTGGGCGGCCTGCATCAGATCACCGTACGTACGGGAATCTGACCCTGCTGCTACGACACCATCTCCTTTTCCTACTCAGGATCCTCCCTGTAACAGGCTCTTCCTGGAGTAAATCAGAGTCGTGTCGAGCGTACCGTGCCGCATGCGCGCCCGGACCTCCTCGATATCCATGCCCTCGTTCAGCCAGATGAGAGGCGCCGTGTGCGTGAGGCTGTGCGGGCTGACGCCGCTCCGTTTCAGGTCAGCCGCTGCCAGATACCGGTTGATCCGGCTTCGGACGGAGCGCGTATTCAGGCGTTGCCCGTTCGAGCGATGACCGTGAGACACGAATAACGGATGTTCAGGCAGAACGGAGTCGCGCGCTGCGAGGTAGCGCTCTATCTTCTCGATCACCGGGGCGTCCAGGGGCGCCTGCCGATCCTTGACGGTACGCCCCTTGCCCTGCACCCGCAGAAACCTCCCGAGCAAAGTGTGTTCGACATCCCGTACATCGGCCCGTACGATCTCGATCTCGCTGAGTCCTGCATACAGCATCAGGTAGACCATGGCCTGATCCCGTTTCCCAAGCAGGGTCGTATCGTCAAGCACGTGCAATAGCTGCCGGATGTCCGCTTCCGTGAGCACGGCGCGAGAGTGCGACGACGGGCGGCGGTTCCCCTTGACCGCAAGGGCCGGGTTCTTGTCCATCAGGCCGATGACGACGAGATATTGGCAGAACTGCCGGAAAGCGGTCAGGTAGGTGGATACGGACGCCTCGCTCAGTGAGCGCGTCTCCATCAGATAGGCTTTGTACGCCCGAACCCCATCCTCCGAGAAACGAAATGCGTCGGCCTGCCCGGCAAACCACCGCTCGAATTCGCGGAGCGCCCTGCTGTAGGTCCCCACCGTATCGGCGCTCTTTTCCCTGAGGTACTCCCGCCGAAAATCCTGCAACCGCTTTGCAAGTTCACCGGTTGTCAGTTTGAGGAGTTCGATGTGCGACGAAGCCATTATTGCCCATGATGAAGTATCCTGCGACACACCACAGAATAGCCACCCGGGAAATCAAATGCAATAACGGAATTATATACAGCGAATTCCGTGAGTGGAGTGCCATCCGCGGCGGCCCGAACAAAGGAAGCGGCAGATCCACCATCTTGCTTTGTAATTAGCGGCGCGGCGTCGCCGGCGACGACAAGAAGATGTGGAAACATGGTCACATGGTAACACAGCGATATAGCCGCGAAAGCGGGGACGGGGACACTTCCGGTTTAGCCGGTGCCGCTGTCGTCGTCTAACTCGAACCAGGATCCGCAGTAAGCCTTCCCCATCGTGTCCTCAAGGACGCCTCGAACCCGTGGTGTCACGATGCCCCTGTGACGCTCAATATGGCCCAGAAACCTGTTCAACGCCTGAGTATCGAACCGCACCTCCATCGTCTCGCCGGGCACCAACCGCTGATTGTTCTTCTCGTGGGTCTCGGAATCGGCGGCCTCCTCGGAGAGCATCTGAAGCCGACCGTCCTCCTCAAAAAAGGCGTTCTCGAAAAAGCCTGGGGCGACCCTGAAAAGACCTGGTATGTCCAGCATTAGGCTGCTGACGACCACATCGCGACGACCGTTGTTGACTGCGTAGAGGAAGAGTTCGTTTGGCCGTCGCGCCAAGCCCTCGGCGGCGCTGTCCGCAGGCGCGAAGTGCAGGGAGTATGACCATCCATGGGACACGAACACGCTGACCCTGTCAGCCCGGAGAGCATTGACGGCGACGATCGTTGCCACGCCGGCGCCGTAGACCGCGATGACCAAGGCGATCACCCCCAACATGTGGCTCTCAGTGTGGTGCGCTGTCTCTGATCGGTCATCTACTTCCCCCGAAGTACGTCTTGACTGCTCCCCGCTCAATGAAGGACTGCACGATGCCGACCCGGCAGCTGTGTCCGGAGGCTCCGTCGATGCCGACCGCCGCAGCCGCGAAGGTGGCATCGGACACCGGCCGGCCGTCCAGCCACGCCGCGAATCGGGCAAGCGCCGCCCGGTAGGCCTTCGCGGTGTTGGGCACGATCGAGGCTTCGAGGGTGGCACTGACGCGCCGGACATCGCCGGCGGACAGTCCGTCGTTGCCGGAGTGTCCGAGCTAGTTCACGGGGGGTTTTGGTGTGCGATTTAGGCGAAGCTCAACTATGAATAAAACGGAATTACGGAGACCTCAGGAACCGGAGCCCATTGATTCCACGATGCGGACAAAACTCGTCAGGAAGGAAGAGCCCATGGCCCCGTCGATAATGCGGTGGTCGTAGGAAAGAGACAACCAGGCCATCTGCCGCACGGCGATCACGTCGCCGAGCTTCGGATCTTCGATAACCACCGGGCGCTTCTGGATTCGCCCGACAGCAAGAATAGCCACCTGGGGCTGGTTGATGATGGGCGTCCCCTTGAGTCCCCCGATAGGGCCGATGTTCGTGATGGTGAACGTGCCCCCTTGCAGGTCGTCGGGATGCAGTCGTTTGTTGCGCGCCCGGTCGGAAATATCCGCCACCGACCGCGCCAGGTCGGCGAAAGATTGACGCCCTGCATTGCGAATGACCGGAGCAACCAGCCCGGTCTTGCCGACGGCCACCGCAATATTGATATGGAAATCATCCCGCAGCACGATCTCGTCTCCGTTCACGGACGCATTCAGAACCGGATGCTCACGGAGCGCTTCGATCGCCGCATGGACAAAAAACGGGGTATAGGTCAATTTGGCGCCCTCCCGCTCCAGAAACGCCTCTTTTTCCCGTTGGATGAAGGAGACAAGGTTTGTCATGTCCGCTTCCGCAAAGGAGGTCACATGCGGAGAAGTCGCCTTCGAACGCACCATGTGCTCCGCAATGATCTGCCGGGTGCGATCCATTTTAACGACCCGCACCTCCGGCCCTTCTGCAGGCTCGACAGGTTGCGGCTCCGGAAACCCGGACCCGTCCGCAGACCGGCCGGCCACGTAATCGAGGACATCCTTCTTCGTGACCCGTCCATCCCGACCGGAGCCTGCAATGGATTCGAGTTCGGAAGTGCTTACCCCCTCCTGTTCGGCGATGGAGCGCACCAGCGGGGAGAAGAACGAGTCGCTTGCGCCTTGCTTTGGAGCAGCAGCGTCCCTCGGTGTAAACGCGGAAGCTTCGGTAACATGGCCGGACGGCGGCTCCGGCGGATCGGGCGCAACCGGAGCAGGGAGAGGCGGTGGAGGTGTCGGTTGGGAGACCGGTTCCGGCGCCTCCTTGACCGGTTCGGGAGCACGGGGCGCTTCCTCGTTCTCGTCCGCAATCACGGCAAGCAACGTTCCCACACCTACCGTCTCGCCCTCTTCCACCAGGATTTCGGCCACGACGCCTGCAGCGGGCGACGGTACATCGGTGTCGACTTTGTCGGTCCCTATTTCAAGCAGCGTTTCATCCTGCTCGATGCGCTCGCCGAGCTTCTTGTACCATTCGACCACCGTGCCCTCGGTGATACTTTCGCCCATTTGGGGCATGATGATTTCAACCCTGGCCATATCCGCTTTGCGATGATTGCTACCGGGACACGCGAACGTATTTTATGCGATAAGCGGCGCAATAACCAGCGCCACTACCGCAATCAATTTAATCAGAATATTCAAACTGGGGCCACTCGTATCCTTGAGCGGATCGCCGACCGTATCGCCTACTACGGAAGCCTTGTGAGCATCGCTGCCCTTTCCGTACATGGTCCCGCCAATGGAAATGTTCCCTTCGATCAACTTCTTGGCATTATCCCAGGCGCCGCCGGCATTCGCCTGGAAAATAGCGAAAAGCACGCCGGAGACCAGCACGCCGGCCAGCAATCCGCCCAACATGCTTTTGTCGATGAAGCCCACGATGACCGGCGCCGCGATGGCCAACAGGCCTGGCGCCACCATTTCGCGAATGGCCGCTTTCGTGGAAATATCGACGCAACGCGTGTGTTCGGCCGGAGCCGTGCCTTCGCGCAGCCCGGGAATCTCCCGGAATTGCCGCCCGACTTCGACAATCATGCGACCTGCCGCCCGTCCCACGGCCCCAATCGCCATGGCGCTGAACACATACGGCAACATGGCCCCGAGCAGTAATCCGGACAAGATTTTAGGGTTGGCCACATCGATGTTGGGTACCTGCGCCTGCTGCATGAACGCAACGAAAAGAGCAAGCGACGTCAACGCGGCAGAACCAATGGCGAATCCCTTCCCGATCGCGGCCGTCGTATTCCCAACAGCGTCGAGTTTGTCGGTGCGCGCCCGGACCTCTTCCGGCAAACCCGCCATTTCCGCAATGCCGCCTGCGTTGTCGGAGATCGGCCCATAGGCGTCGACCGCAAGCTGAATGCCGGTCACCGACAACATGCCTACCGCCGCAATGGCGATGCCGTAGAGCCCGGCAAAATGGTGGGCCCCCAGGATCGCCAGAGCCAGAATGACCGCCGGAAGACCCGTGGAGAACATGCCCACTCCGAGACCGGCAATGATATTCGTGGCGGGTCCGGTTACGCTTTGCTTTGCGATGCCGTGCGCCGGGCGACCTTGCGTAGATGTGTAGTACTCCGTGACGAGACCAATGGAAACCCCTGAAAGCAAGCCGATCAGTACAGCCCAGAAAACGCCCAGCGAGGTGTATTCCACGCCCGCGGCCTCCCATTGCGCCGGCAACATACCCCGGATAATAAAATACGCCAGTACGGCCATAAGGCCCGCTGCTCCGAATCCGCCAGTGTTGAGCGCTTTCTGGGGATTCCCTCCTTCCTTCACATTGACCACCAGCGAACCGAGGATCGAAACGACCACGCCGACGCCCGCAAGCGCCAACGGCAGCGTAACGCCGCTCAGTTCCGCAACTCCGGCCTCTGCAAAGGAGCCGACGAACACGGCGCCCAGTACCATGGCGGCGATGATGGAGCCGACAAACGATTCGAAAAGATCTGCCCCCATACCGGCCACATCCCCTACGTTATCCCCCACATTGTCCGCGATCGTAGCGGGATTGCGCGGGTCGTCCTCGGGAATGCCCTCATATACCTTGCCAGCCAGATCGGCCCCCACATCGGCAGCCTTCGTATAGATGCCCCCGCCCACGCGCGCAAACAGCGCGATCGAAGAAGCCCCCAGCGAAAAGCCGGAAATGACCTGGATAATTTTTGCGATCTCCCAGCCGACGCCACTGTACACGATAAAAAGCCCGCCCAGGCCCAGCACACCCAATCCCACCACGCTCAGGCCCATAACGAGACCACCCGAGAAAGCTACGTTGAGCGCAGGAGCCAGCCCGGTCCGCGCCGCATGGGTCGTGCGGACATTGGCGCGCGTTGCGACAGTCATCCCGATAAATCCGGCCAGCCCGGAGGTCAGCGCGCCGGTCACGAACGAAACGGCAATGAGCCAGGATGCGTCCGGCGCAACCATGTTCGCCACGGCCAGCAATACGGCCACCAGAACCACAAAAATTGAAAGCACGCGGTACTCCCGGCGCAGAAACGCTCGGGCGCCATCCGCAATGTAGCCGGCAATCTCGACCATCTTTTCCGTACCCGTACTCTGGCGACCAATCCAGCGTGTCCGCAGAAAAGCATAGGCCAGCGCCAGAAGGCTGGAGACAAGAACGAGAAAAACTATCGTTTCGGTAGTCATTGCGTTACGTCTTTGTTAAATCGATTCATAGCAACCGAAATGCCTTCGCACACGAACACCTCTACAGCGTCGCGGGCCCGGACCACGACCTCGTCCATGGACAATCGTTCCTGGGGGGAAAAGGGGGACAGGACATGCTGCACTTGTCCGCCTCGGGAAAAGTCGTTGCCGACGCCGATGCGAAGCCGTGGAAAATCGTGGTGGCCAAGGCGATCGACAATATCCTGCACGCCATTGTGTCCGCCCGCGCTCCCGGAAGCGCGCAGGCGCAACCGGCCCGGCGCAAGGTTGATATCGTCCACGATCACGAGCATTTGTCGAGGATCCATGCGCCAGACACCAAGCAATGCGCTAATGGCTTTGCCGCTGCGATTCATGAAGGTCAGCGGCTTGGCGATCCCGACGGGGTAGCTGCGAATACGCCCCCACCCCAGCAATACATTCCCGCGCCCGTGCTCGTAGACCGCTCCGGCACGTTCTGCAACCGCATCGGCCACCTCGAATCCGATGTTGTGCCGCGTCGCTTCATATTCCGGGCCCGGATTCCCCAGCCCGACGATGAGGCGCTTCGATTTTGACATGGCCGGCTACGACGATTACGCATCGCCCTCTTCACTCCCCTCTCCGGAATCGGCCGCTTCGCCTGCATCGGCATCGTCCGTTTCGTCTTCAAGCTCGTCGATATCTTCTTCCACTACGCGGGGCTGCACCACCGCCATAATGGTCTGTTCGGGACGTCCCAGAAAAGTAATACCTTCCCGTTCCAGATCACGGATATGGATGGCGTCTCCAATAGACAACCACGAAATGTCCACCTCGATGTGCGAGGGAATATCTTTCGGAAGGCAGCGTACTTCCAATTCATGCACAACGGCCTGCACGTTGCCGCCTTCGCGCTGTCCGATAGGCGTACCCTCGAAGTGGACAGGGACCACGAGCGTCAGCGTCTCGCCCGTCTTGAGCGTCATGAAATCGGCATGAAAAGGACGATCCGTAACCGGATGCAACGTCGCCTCCTTCAGAATGCATCGAAAAGTTTTCCCGTCCAGTCGCACTTCCACAATGTGCGTCTCCGCCGTATAAACAAGCCTTTTCAAGTGCTCTTCGGCCAGTTGAAAAGCTACGGGGTCCATGTGATGTCCATACAAGACACACGGCACATTGCCGGTGCGACGAATGGCGCGGGCTGCCGATTTGCCGACTGCGCGCTTCTCAACGTCAAACGTAAGAATATCCATGATCTATGGGATAACGGTGAATCGTGCCATGAATACGAAAACCGCCCGCCTAATCGGCGAACAGTGTCGAAATAGAATCTTCCGTGTAAATGCGGCGAATGGCGTCCGAAAACAACTCGGCGACACTGACCACATCGATGCGCTCCGAGGAACGCTTCAACGGTATCGTATCCGTCACAACCACCTTGGCTATCTCCGAGTTTTCTATCCGTTCGTACGCCGGTTCCGACAGCAGCGCATGCGTACAGCCCGCAATGATTTCCTTACTTCCCGCCTTGCGGAGCGCATGGGCCGCCTTGGTCAAGGTCCCCGCCGTATCGCACATGTCGTCAATAAGAATCACGTTGCGCCCCTTTACCTCACCGATAATGTTCATCACTTCGGCTTCGTTCTGCCGGGGGCGGCGCTTGTCGATGACCGCAAGGTCGGCATTGAGGCGCTTGGCGTACGCCCGCGCCACCTTGATCGCACCCACATCAGGAGCTACAACCACGACATCGTCGAGCTGCAACTTCCTGAAATAGCTCGTTAAAACACCGGATCCATATAAATGATCCACAGGCACATCGAAGAAACCCTGAATCTGCGGGGCATGCAGATCCATCGTAAGAATACGATGTACGCCGGCCGTCGCCAGCATATCCGCCATCAGTTTCGCAGCAATGGAAACACGGGGTTGATCCTTCCGATCCTGCCGCGCATAGCCGAAATAGGGCATGACCGCCGTGATCCGCTCCGCGGACGCCCGCTTTGCGGCGTCGATGAGTAGAAGCAGCTCGATCCAGTGATCCGAGCTGGGCTGGGTGCTCTGGATAATGAAGAGGTCCGAACCACGTATGGATTCGCCGTACCGCACGTAAATTTCTCCGTCCGCAAAATTCCGAATGGCAAGCCGGCCGAGTTGTTGCCCGTACGCAGCGGCGATTTTCTGCGCCAGGGGCAGATTCGAGCGCCCGGCAAAAATGGAAATGGGGGTATCCCTGACAGATGTAGTCATAGTTAACGAATCAACCTCAACCGGAAATGTTCTTCATTGTCTGCCGGATGCATCGTTGCCCGGGGAGGATTCGAACCTCCACATACGGCTCCAAAGGCCGTTGTCCTGCCATTAGACGACCGGGCAAGAAGTCGGAAACAAGGGAATGAAAATTATCGCGCAAGTGCGGCCTAATCAACGACCGCTACCCACAGTGGTTTCTGCAACGGGTGGACCAGATCGGATCATATGACGGAATATGGGGTTCGCAGTCGTGTTTTTATCCCTGTTTCTTCATTTCCTCGGCATCGCATGCTCAGCCAGGCCGTTGAAGATTACATCAAGGCCATTTACCGGATCCGGCAAAGTGGACAGCCTGCGTCCACCAGCGATATTGCCCGTGCCCTGAACGTTTCCGCCGCATCGGTTACGAACATGGCCAAACGTCTGGCGCAGCTCGGCCTTGCAGAATACGAATCGTATCAGGGCGTCCGGCTAACGGACACGGGAAACAAGGTGGCTCTTGAAATCATCCGCCATCACCGCTTGCTCGAACTGTATCTCCGGAACGTGATGGGCTACCCCTGGGACAAGGTGCACGAAGAGGCAGAACTCCTCGAACATCACATTTCCGAAGAATTCGAGAGCAAGATTGACGAAATGCTGGGGCATCCGACCCACGACCCGCATGGAGACCCCATCCCTACACGCGAAGGCGAAATAGCCGAACGCAACACCAACCCCCTCGCTGCCGTGAAGCCCGGGACACATGTCGTGATCAAGCGCGTGTCCGACGAAGACCCCGAATTGCTGGATCATCTCGAAAGTCTGGGCCTGTTGCCCGGCGCTACGCTCGAAGTCATCGGGAAAGAACCTTTCGAGGGGCCCCTGAAGATCCGCCTATGCGACCGGGAGCACATTCTCGGGTACCGGATCGCCAACCATATCTTCGTGGACGTTTCGACCCGGAAGGCCTGAGACTTTCATCCCGTCGCGTCCGCAAGCGCATCCAGCACCGCTTCGTGCAAAAGCCCGTTCGTGGCGACAATACCTCTGTTTTGTTCGAGTTGCGCACCGCACCGGAAATCGAGCGGCCTGCCTGCCATGTCCGTAACTACGCCGCCTGCCTCCTCAACAATGAGAGCGCCCGCAGCATGGTCCCATATGTTCTCGATATATCCCGAACGGGATGTCAGGCGGAGGTAGATGTCTGCATCGCCGCGCGCCAGCACGCCATATTTCGCCTGGCTGTCTATACGGAGCGAGGCAGCTTCTACGCCCAAATGGGTCGCCACGGCGGCCACGTCCCGACGCGAGCCGTGATTCGATTCGAAAGGTTCGCAAAGCCGGGCTTGCGCGCCGGTCGCTACGGTACGCACCCGAATGGGCTGCCAGGCAGGCTCCCCGGCGCCGTGAAGCGGAGCCTGAAACGCCCCTTCCCCCCGGTGCGCCGCAAACACGGCCCCCTTTATATTGCCCCCCTCCGCATCGCAAGGCAAGTCGGGGCAAGCCATTGCTGCTACTTCGATCCGCCCCTCTACAATCAGCGCCAGCGCCACAGCGTACTGATCGCACCGCAGAAATCCCTTCGTGCCGTCGATCGGATCCAGCGTCCAGAAACGTTCGGAGTATCCGGCCATGTTGCCCCTGTCGATCCAGGCACATACCGACTCGCGCGTTGCGCCGGGCAGGACGTGCGCCACCTCTGTGGCCACCTTGTCCAGTACGCTTTCGTTTTCCGGAAAACGCAAAACGGCCGAATCTTCCTCGCCGATTACGGGATCATGCGGAAACGCTTCTTCCAGCGCATGGCATACGACTGCCTGGCTTCCAAAATCCGCTACCGTCACCGGAGAACGATCCTCTTTCTTGAGCGCGGATTGCCCCAGTGTTTTCTGAACGGACATGCAGACACGCACCGCCATGCGCACGGCATGGATGGCCACTTCGAACTCTGCCTGGTATTTCATAGGGTCGTATTCGTATCGTTTGCAGGATCACCTGCAGAGACTGCTTCGAAAGGCGGAATGCGGTCCATAAAATCGTCCGGACGATCAGACCGCCAGCAGAAATGGCGCAATCCGTTCGTTACGGCAAGATAACGCGCCCCGACGACTCTGTTGTATTTCGCGATCTGCTCAAACGCCGCTGACCCTATGCGCACCTGCGGCGCCTTGCATTCCACCATCAGGGACGGAACGCCCCGCCGATCATACGCGACAATATCGGCCCGACGGGACATGCCCTGGTACTCGAAGTGCATCTCAACGGCAATCAGAGCCAGCGGATAGCCGCAATCCCGCATGAGAAAATGCAAAAAGTGCCCCCGCACCCATTCCTCAGGAACGAGGCGCACATATTTTTTGCGTACAGGATCGAAAACGAATCGGGAATCTTTATCCGACCCCGATCGGATGCGAAGAGGGCAGGCTGGAAGATTCAGCCGCGGAAAACCATCTACCCCGGTCAATCTTTCTGAATAACCGTTATGTCCGGCATGGCCTTGGGTCGGCGATAGAGCGACCCCTTCGAACCATTGATCGAAACGTTTTGCTGTACCATATCCCAGTTTTTCTCAATTTCGGCTTCGTCCCCGCTGAACGGGGCCGAACCGGTTCCGGACCGGCCAAAATCGAAAACATAGAGGTTGTTGGGGATTCCCAGAAGGACCTGTGTCGGCATCGGCATAACGCAACAAAATAGGTAAAACTTGCTGAGGCAAAACCGGGGAGTGCATGGGGGTGCGTATAACAAAATCCCCGGTAACAAACATATGGTAGACCGCCTTTCTTGTAAAGTTTCCTTGAAGATGCGTTTTTGGGGCTTAATATACTTGAAAGCAGTTCTGCATTCCTTGCCGCTTCCCTTCGCCGTGTCGCCGGGGTCTTCACCGAGCGGCGAGCCGGTGACGCTTTATCTGAATGCGGCACTTGGGGTGCGGACGGAAACGACTGGATACGCCCGACCGCGGATTCGACTTCGTCCATGACCTCGCCGATGTCCGCGCCGGTCTTCAATTCAACCCTCACGGACGCCAGCCCCGGGGCCGCTAAGGACTTGACCGCCTTGACATCCCCCAGCGCCTCGACCTGCTCCTCGATCTTGACAATGATCGACTCCTCCACCTTCTCGGGCTGGGCGCCGGGATAGGCCACGGACACTTCGATGGTATTGAAGGGAAAGGTCGGAAAAGCTTCCCGCTCCAGGCCCCCCAGCGCGATCCGCCTGATTCCGCCATGGTATCCCCGATCCTGATTACAACTACTCATAATGTACAATACCGGGGAAAATTGCAATTAAGTATATAATTACCCTTGATTTTGATCCCTTTTGTTCCTGATTGGCAACCACCTGGAAAACATGGGCGATCCCATCACGGAACGGAAGGGCGCCTCAGGATGTGGGCTCTGCCCCCCGGCCGGCAAGGAGATACAGCACAGCCATACGTACGGCAACGCCGTTGGTAACCTGATCCAGAATGACGGCCCGTTCGTGATCCACCACATCGCCCGCCAGTTCAACGCCCCGGTTCACAGGCCCCGGATGCATGATGCGAAGATCGGGATGACGTTCCATATGTTCCAGGGTAATACCGAACCGCTCATGGTATTCCCGTACCCCGGGGAAAAGCATGGCTCCCTGCCGTTCAAGTTGTACGCGCAGCGCCATCGCCACGTCGCAACCCTCCAGCGCTTCATCCAGACGGTCCGTCACCCGCACGCCCATTTCCTCGATGCCCACCGGCGTCATCGTACCGGGCGCGCACAGCGTTACGTGTGCGCCCAGCGCCCGCAGTCCGTATATATTTGAACGGGCAACGCGACTGTGCGCAATATCCCCGATAATAGAAACGTTTCGTCCCTCAAGAGAGGGATGGATATCCGTCAGCGTAAGCAGGTCCAGCAGAGCCTGAGTAGGATGTTCGTGAGCCCCGTCTCCGGCATTGATTACCACGGCGTCGACGCAGCGCGTAAGAAAAACAGGCGCGCCCGGCGACCGGTGCCGAATCACGACCATGTCCACCTTCATCGCCTCGATATTGAGGGCAGTGTCCTTGAGCGTTTCCCCCTTGGACACCGACGAACCGGAAACAGAGAAGTTTACCGTGTCCGCCGACAATCGTTTTTCGGCCAGTTCGAAGGAAATGCGCGTCCGCGTGGAAGACTCGAAAAAAAGGTTCACGACAGTGACCCCGCGCAGTGTGGGTACCCGCCGAATAGGCCGATCCAGCACCGAGCGAAACTCCCGCGCCGTATGAAGAATGAGTTGTATTTCTTCTGCGTCGTACGTCGAAAGGCCGAGCAGATGCCGGTGCCTCAACGGCGCCGGGGCAGATCGATCCTCCCGTGCTTCTTCGCGTGCGTGCATCAGTTATTCATCCGAAGTTTCCACCAGCCATACTCCTTCCTGATCGTCTATCTCGTTCAAACGTACGCGCACCTCTTCCCCCGGCAACGTAGGTACCTGTCGGCCCACAAAGTCCGCACATACGGGAAGCTCCCGAAGGCCGCGGTCAACAATCACAAGAAACTGTACGGCGGCCGGACGACCGATATCCATAAGCGCATCGAACGCCGCCCGAGCCGTTCGCCCGGTATACAATACATCGTCGACCAACACGATGCGACGCTCCGTGATGTCGAACGGGATGTCCGTGGCGCGCACGACGGGCTGCTTGAAGCGGATTCGGAAATCGTCCCGATACATGGTGGCGTCGAGCACGCCGATCGGAACAGTCAGGGATTCGAACTCCAAAATCTTGTCGCGGAGCCGCCGGGCCAGATACACGCCGCGCGTCTGCATGCCTATCAACCCGAAATAGCGCGAGGCATCCTCTTCAGGATGCATCATCTCCACGATCTGGCGCGCCATCCGGTTCAGCGTCCGGTCCAGATCGTGTGCATCCATCAATTGTGCCTTGATGCGATCTCTTACCCCCATACCGTATAAATTACAGAAATGAACGCCTGTTTCCAATCTGTCTGACGTACCTTCGATATAACGGCCGGTAAACCCGCCCATTCATCTGTTTTTCACCTTGCCATGCCCACCGCACAGGACACTACCCTTAAGTACCTCGACCCCGTTGTCGTATCCCGCCTGAAGAACATGGAGCTCCGGGCGCGAATGATTGTCGAAGGATTTATTACGGGTATGCACAAGAGCCCGTACCATGGGTTCTCTGTGGAGTTCGCCGAACACCGGCCCTACATTGCCGGCGACGAGCCCCGATACGTGGACTGGAAGGTCTATGGAAAAACAGACCGGCACTACGTCAAGCGATTCGAAGAGGAGACCAACCTGCGGCACTATGTGGTCCTCGACACGTCCGCATCGATGCGCTATCGAGCGCAGGCGCCTCTCTCCAAGATGGAATACGGCGCATACCTCGCGGCTGCATTGCACTATATCATGGTCAAGCAACGCGACGCCACCGGACTGATTACGTTTGACGAGGAAATCCGCACCATCATGTCTCCCAGAAGCACGACATCCTGGTTGCGGCGACTCCTTGTCAGGCTGCAACAAACGGTCGATAATCCGGCGCCGGAAAAACGCACAGGCGCCGCCAATGCGCTCAGCGAGATCGCCGAACGCATCGCGCGGCGTTCCCTCGTCGTGGTCATCACCGATCTCTTCGAAAACATCGGGTGCCACGAAGACCTGCTCAAGGCGCTGCGTCACCTGCGTTACCGCGGACACGAAGCCCTCGTTTTTCATGTGCTCGAATCCGCTACCGAGCGCACGTTCGACTTTCCCGACGTGCCCATGATCTTTCGCGACATGGAAACCGGGGAAGAAATTTCCCTGCAACCGGCGCACATACGCGAAAACTATCGGGAGGCTGCACAGTTCTTCGGGGAGCGGTTTCGCCGCCAGTGCCTCGAATACGATATCGATTTCGTGGAACTGAATACAGAACAATCGTACGATACGGCTCTGCTGGCCTACCTGAACAAGCGAAAGAAACTTGTCTGATCGCCTCTCATGCGTGAACGTATACGGAAATTGAATGATGAGCTTTTCGAGAAGATCGTAGATATCCGGCGTACGCTGCACCGGAACCCGGAATTGGCGTACGCGGAGCGGGAAACGGCGAAACTGGTGGCAGACACCCTTGAGCCACTCGGTTTCGAGGTACGAACCGGGGTGGCGCGCACCGGCATCGTCGCCACGCTGCACGGCGAGAGGCCCGGACCGGCCCTTGCACTGCGGGCAGACATGGACGCCCTGCCCATCCGGGAAGAGAATACATTCGAGTTTGCCTCCGCGAACGACGGGGTCATGCACGCCTGCGGTCATGACGCACATACGGCCTCGCTGCTCGGCACGGCGACCATCCTGCACAGACTGCGCGAGGAGCTTCCCGGCAGCATCCGTTTCCTGTTCCAGCCAAGCGAAGAGAAACTCCCGGGAGGCGCCCTTCCCATGATCGAGGAAGGCGTACTCGGCGAGGCGTTCGGCCCGGCGCCCGGAGCTATATTCGGACAACATGTGCACCCCGGTCTCGACGCCGGAAAAATCGGGATTCGATCCGGAAAGTACATGGCCTCGGCGGACGAAGTGCATATCAGGGTGGAGGGAACGGGCGGGCATGCCGCCACGCCCCACCTGCTGGACACCGACCCTACGCTCGTTGCCGCGCACATCCTTGTGGCCCTGCAATCTGTTGTGAGCCGGTATTGCCCCCCCGACGTACCGAGCGTACTGACGATCGGACGGTTCGTGGCCGACGGCGCGACAAATGTCATTCCTGCACAAGCCGTTCTCGAAGGCTCTTTCCGCTCGCTCGATGAAGATTGGCGGTTCGAGGCCCACGAACATATTCGCCGCATTGCGGAAAAGACCGCGGAAGCGCACGGCGCGCAAGTCAGCGTGGACATCGCCACAGGCTACCCTGTACTGCGCAACGACCCCGAATCGGCGCAACTCGTCCGGGATGCGGCGGTCAAGTATGTGGGCGAAGAAAACGTGGTCGATCTGGACATATGGTACGCCTCGGAGGATTTCGCCTGGTTTCTGCGGGAGGCGCCCGGGGCCTTCTACCGATTCGGAACGCGGAACGAAGGAAAAAATATTGTGCATGGCCTCCACACGCCCCGGTTTACGATCGACGAGGAGACGCTGCGAATGGCCCCGGGTTTTATGGCGTATCTGGCCACGGAATATTTAACGGAACGGGCAGGATAAGCGGGATTCGCCCTTGGGCGCCGGACCATGCGGAAAGGCGGCGAGACAGCAGCCCTTAACGGTGTGCAAATCGGCGGACAATGCCGTTTTAAACCGGGAGAATCCGGACCGACTCAGTAGGGCGCAGGGGCGTTCACAGCCTCGACGCGAGAGATTTGCGGCACGGAACGTTTGAGGGCCTGTTCAATACCGGCGCGCAGCGTCATGGCGCTCATGGGACAGGTGCCGCAGGCGCCCAGCAATTCCAGCTCCACAACCATATCCGGCGTCACGTTCAGGAGACGCACAGATCCCCCGTCCGCCATCAAATAGGGCCGGATTATATCAAGCCCCTCCTCTATCCGGCCGCGGAGTTCATTATCCGCGTCTGCAACAGACTCCTGTTGCCCGATGTGCTCGTTTTTTCCGGACATGTACGTTTCCCTGTGATCGGCTATGCTGATGTATTGCAAACTACGCTAAGCCGGTGCGGATCCCTTGTACAGGATTTCTACTTTTTGCGTGGCGGCTTGCGTGGCGTTACGTACGGTGACCTGGCGTACAACCCGGTCCGCGAGCTCTCCGAACAGTTTCGCCGACACACTGTCCGGCTCGGCAAATACGATGGGCGTCCCTTCATCGCCCGACTCCCGCAGCCGCTCCTGGATCGGCAGTTCGGCCAGCAAAGGCATGTCCAATTCCCTGCTGAGCGCGGCGGCGCCCCCGCGTCCAAAAAGATAATATTTTTTATCGGGCAATTCGGGCGGCGTGAACCAGGCCATATTCTCGACAAGGCCCAGCACCGGCACCTGCACATTCTCGAACATGGCAACGCCTTTTCGGGCATCGGCGAGGGCAACGGGCTGCGGCGTCGATACAATCACCGCGCCGGTGAGTGCAAGGCTTTGGACGATGGTAAGTTGAATATCTCCGGTGCCCGGCGGCAGATCCAGAATCATATAATCCAGGTCGCCCCATGCACATTCTCCGAGAAACTGCCGTATCGCGTTCGTAACCATGGGCCCTCGCCAGATAACGGCTTTTTGGGGGTCCACCATCATGCCCATCGAAAGCAGTTTCACGCCGTGGCGCTCCACGGGCATGATTTTGCGGTGCTCATTGACACGAGGCTTTTCATCCCCGGCGCCGAACATAAGCGGCACGGAAGGCCCGTATATATCGGCGTCCACGAGACCTACATCATAGCCTTTTTTACGGAGTGCGCCCGCCAGATTCACGGCTACCGTGCTCTTGCCCACGCCCCCTTTCCCCGACGCCACGGCAATGAAATTGACAACCCCCTTGGGCTGTACGCTTTTCGCAGATCCGCCTTCGTGCATATCGAGGGAAATCATCTCGAAATCAACGGTGACATCTACCGTTACCTCCTCGCGCGTTTCCCTGCGAATAGCTTCGCAGCACAGGGAAGCCACGTTTTCTGCAAACGAAGCCGGCGGATCCTTCAGCAGGATCGTGAAAACTACCCGGTCGTCCTCGACAACAAGGCCCTTCACCAGATTCAGGCGCAGGAGGTCTTTGCCGCGGTCCGGTACGACGACGGTCGATAGTGCACGCAATACCGCTTCAGAGGAGACAGGCATAAAGGAAATGTGAAGGGATGGCCAACGTTTCTGTAATGCGACGGCGCTATAGCACAACGCGGTGCGCTAATATCCGTCCGATTCGGATGACGTGCAACGCCTCATGAGGCTACTGTTACGATACCCATGATGTCTACTTGTGTTCGTGTTCGATGACAAACACTTGCCGCCGGGATTCCGGGACGGAATGCCGGCAGGCTACTGGGCTCACCTCCGGTAGGCCGATCACTTTTTCAAATGCAGGGCAATATGCTGGCGGCGCGGAGGAACGACATGCGGCGCCGTCCCTGGCTCCAGAAGGCCTGAAAGTCTCCGGGCCTGTGGGTATATTGGCATTGGTGCTGCTCTACGCTTGGCTTCGGCTGAGCTTTTTTTTACTTCACACTCTAACCCGGTGAAACCTTATGAAACCTCTAAATGGCGTTCTCGCCACTGTTCTTTCGTTAACCTTCCTGGTCCCCATTGGCGCGTATGCACAAGGTCAAGTGAGTATTACTGCTCTTGGAGGCGTGAATTTGACAACCCTCTCCGGAGACATCGACGCAGAGCTTGGTTCCACCACTAAGAAGACTTGGTTAACAGGATTTAATGGCAGGGTAGCCGTGAACGTACCTTTCGGCAATGAGAATACCGGAATGCAGTTTGGAGCCGCATATGCGCGTAAGGGAGTATCGGTAAGCGAGCGTTTAGAGTTTGAGGAGGGTGAGTTTTTTGAAGGTATATATGATATAAATTTAGATGTCAAGCTCGACTATCTGGAATTTCCCATTCTTTTTCGGTACAGCCTGAATACTGGAACTTTTTCGCCCTATTTAATGCCTGGCCTGAAACTGTCCATACTTACTGATTGCTCTGTTTCCAGTAGTTTTTCGGGCGAAGACATTTCTGTTTCCTGCAACAACAGCGAGGTCGTTGACACCCATACGTTGGACATTGGATTCCATGCCGGGGCGGGTATGGATATTGCTTTGATCCCTTCCGTGATGTTTACGCTCGATGCGGCCTACAATTACGGCCTGCTTTCCGTCTTCAAGGATTCAGAAGATTTCTTTCGGGAAAACGGACAGGGAAAAAACCGCGGGTTTTCGATTCTCGCGGGGGTCACCGTACCCATAGGGCGATAAGTTCGGTCATCGTATCTGTCTCCCTATGAAAATCACGTGTGCGGATAACCAGTTACGCCGTTTTAGATACACGCCCCACACCGCGCCCATTTTTCCCGTTTTCGGGCAACCCCTCCAGACGAACGCAAACGGCCCGGTTGCAGCCTGACCGCACCCGCTCCCTACTCCACTTCCTCTGGCGTACGCGATGCGAACACCCGGATCCCCCAGGCTCCGGGATCGTTGGGCGGAATGTCTGAAAAATCTCCGTAGGCATGCGAAAAATCGGTCCTGAAATGGGCAGTATAGGCCCCTGGAGCCAGCGAGAGGGTCCCAAGAAACATCCTGTTGCGCTCATCACCGCCGGCAGGAATCGTATTCTGCCAGATCATTTCCCAAACTGTCTCCCCTGTCTCCGCATGTTCGATCCAGCCGTAATCGTACTGTTCGCTGAACGACATCTCCCCCACAGCTCGAATACGCAGGAATCCTTCCCCATCGAACGTGAACGGGGCCGAAAGGCGCTCCCTGTTACCGAGCCCGGTAAGGTCGACGAGCGGAGCACCCGGCGCTCCCTCGCCAGGAAATCGTGTCCGGTCCGCGGACCGCGTGGGCGCCGCTACCGCAAATACCGAATCTTCTTCCGAGTCCGGGACTTCGATGAATGCCTCCCTGTCTACCGTAAGCACCTCGATAGCGGATGGATCCGTGCCTCTATCGACATGGAACAGCGTAACGCCCCATCTTTCCGGATGATCGGGTTCTCCATGCGACCACCCGGCGTACGAATGCGAATCGTCCGTTTGATAGATCGCCGTGTATATGCCCGGCTGTAGATTCAGAAAAGCCAACTCGCGCCGGTTGTTGTAGCCCCCCGCAGGCAAGGAGCGCTCCGGCGTCATTTCCCATAGCACTCGCTCGGAGCGTCCGGCAGTAATCCTTGCGTAATCGTACCGGTCGTCATCCCCCATTTCTCCCAACGCATAGACGGCAACCTGAGCCGGCGCGCGTACGCGAAACCGCGCGATATGGCGCTCACTATCCCCTACGCGATTGATCCGGATGAATGGTTCCTGATCCTCCCAGGGGTCGAACGGCCGCACTGCTTGCGGAACGGTGGTAAACAGCGAAACACCCCACCCTGCCGGATCCAGCGGGGGGTTCCGCACCCAGTCCCCATAGTCCTGCCGCGGATCCGTCCGGAAAACGGTCCGATAGAGGCCGGGCGGCAGGGAAACGGTCCCGTCGAACAAGCGGTTGACCTCCCATCCCCCGGCGGGTACGGTATTCTCGCGACGCATGTCCCACACCCGCTCCCCACTGGAGACCTCTTCGATCCAGCCGAAATCCATCCGCTCCTGGCCTATTTCGCCCACAGCATACACATGCATCTCCGCCGGCCGGATCACCCGAAACAGGTATTCGGCGGTTTCCCCCCCTTCCATGGGCGCCGAAGTCCAAAGCAGTTCTTCCTCGCCTGGAAGGAATACAGGAGAGGCTGTATCAAGATGGACCGGGGGAGCCAGTGTATCTCCCAACGTGCGCACAACCATCTGCCACTTGTCGGCGTCGTTGCGCCAGAAATGCCCATCACCCACGGACAGATCGAGCAGACCATCCAGCAGCGATAGTCCGATAGAAGAGACATCCTCGTTTCCGTACGAAGCAAAATACACATCGTAGACGCCTGGCTGGAACTCCACCGTATCGGTCACGAGAGCCAGCGTATTATCCCCTTTCTGCAAGGGCGCCGAATGCATGCTCCAGACCACCGTACGGTCTTCCCTGCGCAGCACCCACCCATATGCGGCAAGGGAAATGCTATCCGCCTGCTCTTCCGACTCGAAAGACCCTGTGGCGTCAATAACAACCTGCACCGGCTGCTCGACGCGAAATGCCTCCTCCAGCAACCTACCGGGTTCAATGCCCGAATATACGATCAGTCCATCCGGGGGAGGAGGAGGCTTCGTGCTACGCCATATCACAAGCAGCGTCACAACCGCAAGCAACAGCAACTGAAAACGTATGATGCCGGGTCTTTTCACGCGGTTTTGGCGCCTGACGTAAATGGATGGAAAAATACCCGCGAAGGAACTGTACGCAATGGACGTAACGAACCATTTACGTTTACGTATCAATCCATAACAAAGTTACCGGCTCCGGTGAAAGGGCATACCGTTGGGCAAGAACCGTATAGCATGTTCCCCGTATGAAAGATGCCCTCTCACCCGGCAGACCACCTGTGTCCAATCATTTCGTAAATAGGATTCTCCGAAGCGGGCAGGGGTATATCGATACCGCGTTGCGCAACAGGGGCCAACGTGTGGCGTTCGTCGTCGCCGCGCTGATATGTTTCGCCGTAAGCGTGGCGTTCAATGTATTCGAGTGGTTGTCCGGCACGCCCTGGCATGCCGCAGTCGATTTTGCCTATCAGCTCGTGGTCGTCGCGGGATTCGTACTGGTCTGGTTTCTACTGTCGTACTTCCTGAAACAGCGACCGATCGGCCCCCTGAAGACGTTCTGGACCACGTTGCTGCTCGCTCTCCTCGCAGCAGCCGTCATCCGGTTGATGATAGGCATCACCGCCGCCGAAAATGTGGAAGGCAGCTCCGCCTTGCTCGGCTTCGAATACGAAACCGGCGTTCCCCTCACATTCGCCACGGTCGTCAAAATGCACGTGGTGAGTTCCCTGCGCGCGTTGCTTGCCTTTTACCTGTTGCTTCGCTTGCAGGACCTGGTTCTGTTCAAGCGAACGAAGCAAAGCCAGCGGAACTGGTATCTGATGCTCATCTTCATGGTCGCCTATGCGCTCCTGTCGATCGTGAAAGACCCTGCCGAGGATCCCGGCGTACTGCAACTCGTGGCCATCATGCCAGCCGTGATCCTTATGATCCTCAACGCTTTCCGCGTGTCATGGATCGTTTTTTTGTCGTTCCGGGCCAAGGTGGCCGGCGTAGGGTTCTCGATCCTGCTCATCCTGTTATTGTTCGGCTTGCTGGCCACGAACGGGATTCTGCCGGCTCATTTCATGTACATACGCCACGCCAGCTACCCGTTGGAGCAGTTCACACTGGCCGCATTGACCTTTGGCCTGTTGTACTGCGTAACCTCATTCCTTTTTCTCATTTTCCACCTCCCCACGACTGGCGATTTCCGGCGCAAAGCCGGGGAAATCACCGCCATGTACTCGCTGACGAATCTCATCAATCAGGCATTCGACCCCGACAAATTGCACCTCGCCATTACAAAAACCCCTGTGGATACAGGCACGGCGCAGATGGCTTGGCTGGCCATTGCGGACGAGCGCAGCGGCTCGCTCCGCCCACAAGTCGTGGCTGCATGGAAGACCCCGACCCAGGACATCGAAACCATGGTGGATGTGGCTGCGCTGTATGAAGAACTCGCTACCCGGCGTGAGCCGGTGATCCTCGACGAAGCCCCCGCAGACCGGCGCATCCGGAGAAAACCGGGCGATCCGATCGGTACCATCCTTATGACGCCGCTCATTACACGGGACAGGTTGCTGGGTGGGCTTTTCGTGGCGAAGGATGTCGTCCAGGGGTTCGAGCAGGACGATGTCGAATCGATCAGCGTCTATGCCGCCCAGGCCGCTATTGCCCTGGACAATGCGCGCCTCTTCGAGGAACAACTTGAAAGGGAACGCCTCTCCCGCGAATTGGATATCGCCCGCGAGGTACAGCAAAGGCTCCTGCCGCACGACCTGCCGAAAATGGAGGGACTGGCGGTGGCGGCTTCCAGTATTCCTGCTTACGAGGTGGGAGGGGATTACTACGATTTTCTGAAACTGGACGAAGCACGCCTTGCCTTCATCATTGCCGACGTATCCGGGAAGGGCACTTCGGCGGCGTTCTATATGGCCGAACTGCAGGGCATTTTCCGGGCCACCGCACGCATGGCGCCCTCGCCGGCAGACTTTCTCGAACAGGCCAATCTTGCGCTCTCCTCTACTCTCGAGCGCCACGTCTTCGTATCCGTCATCTATGGCGTGATCGACGTCTGCAAGGAAGAGTTGGTACTGGCTCGGGCAGGGCATTGCCCGGTCATTCTTGTTTCCCGGGAGGGAACGGGACGTTTCATTCGCCCGCAAGGACTCGGACTCGGTCTGGACCGAAGCCGGCGTTTCCGGGATGTGCTCGAAGAAGAACATATTTCACTCCGGCCCGGCGACATCGTTACGGTATACACGGACGGCGTCGTAGAAAGCAGGGATAGCCAAGGGACCGAATACGGGTACGAGCGGCTGCTCGAAGCCCTGAAAACACATCGGAAGAAAGAGGCATCGGCCATGCATGAAGCGCTTCTCTCGGACCTTCACGATTACCTCGGTCGTACCGAATACGATGACGACATGACTCTCATGGTCCTGAAATGGGACGGCACACAAACCAATACGAACTCACCGGCAACATGAGCAATTTCTCGGTTGGATTCCGCGAAGAAGCACACATCCGCATCCTCGATCTAAAGGGCGAACTGGATGCGCATACTGCATCCGAACTGGAAGCGGCACTGCAAAAGTGCCGGGAGGAGAAAAACCACAACATCATCGTCAACGGCGAGCACCTGCAGTATATCTCAAGCGCCGGCCTGGGCGTATTCATGGCGTATATCGAGGAAATGCGCGAGGCCGGCGGCGATATCAAAATTGCGGAGCTTCAGGCCAACGTTTTCAACATATTCGACCTGCTGGGATTTCCCTTGCTGTTCGACATTGTCAAAGCGGAGGAAGAAGCTATCCAAAAATTCGATGCAGACCGCAACGACAAGAACGATTCCTGACACGCGCCTGGATCGCGACGGCAGCAATTTCCCCTATGCCCGAATCCGCACATAGCCTTAGCATCCCCGGCGCTACGCAGCACCTCGGCAAGGTACGCCGGTTTGTGGAGAAGCATGCCCGCGAGGCGCACCTTGGAGAGGAAGCGATCACCCATGTGAAGATCGCTGTGGACGAGGCGTGCGCCAACATCATCGAACATGCCTACGACGACTCCCGGCAGAAAATTTCGGTGCTTGTCATGGTCGATAACGAACGATTCACGGTGTGCATCCGGGATCAGGGCCGCCCCTTCCACCCGGAATCATGGTCGGAGCCCAATCTTTTCCGGATTGCGGAGAGCCGGCGGGGAGGCGGGCTGGGCGTTCAGATCATGCGCAGTCTGATGGATCAGGTGGAATACACTACCCAGGGAGACACAAACGAGGTGCGGTTGACGAAATTCCGAAGTGGACAACCCGGCCGGAAAGCCGGGGAAACAGCCTGATCGGTACATGTAAGCCATGTAGCGCCGCTCTGGTTCATAGCGTGTGCGAATCAGCAAGAAACAAGACCCGATGACTTCAAAATACGGATACGGCAATGCAGTGCGTCGAGCCGGCGCGGCGTTCCTGGTTATCCTGTGCGCTGCCTTGTGGGGACTGGCGCCCGGCTCTGCTCGGAACGCCCAGGGACAAACACCTGAAATCGTCGAACCTCTTGTAAAAAGGGCGTCTTCGGGCAAAGCCTTTGCGCTCAGTATGATTGCCCCCGGACTTGGCCACCGATACGTCCGCGGCGGAGATTGGGGCCGCTGGGGAACCGCCTTCGTGTTAACGGATGCCGGCTTGTGGATAGGACTCCTGGGCACAAGCCGCCGGCGTGGTCACCTCATCGAAAATTATCGAACGCTGGCCACCCGACATGCCGGTGTCGATCCAGGCGGAAAGGATCGAACGTTTTACCTGAACGCTGCGACGTACCGATCCTCGCAATCTTTTACCGACGCACAGTTCCGAAACGGCGCTCTGGATCAGATAGCATATGCTGCCGATCCCTCGTTTCGATGGCGCTGGGATACGGAAGAGCATTTCCTCCTCTTTCGTGAACTCCGCGAGGATGCCGAATCGTTACGACGGCGGCGCACCTTGCTCATTGCCTCACTGGCAGCCAACCGGTTGATTGCCGGCGTTGCCGCCTTGCGCGGTGCCGGACGGACCAAAAGGTCCAACTTGCGCATTTCGCTGGACCCTCCGCCCATCGAAGCCGATGCACCCCTCGTGCGGATGGAGTACACGTTCTGATCCATTGCCGGAACGGTGTCCCGGACTTTTGTAAGGCGCCGCGATTCCGGGGGCGCTCAGGGACGCCGGTGCAAAATATCCCGGACAGGTTTGCGTTGTACGCTCGGTACTTCCGCGGCGAAGCCGTACCATACCAACCCGACCAGCATCTCCCGCTCCGGGTCGATCCCGGCAATTTCAAAAAATTGATCCGTCCGGGTGACCACCCCGGTTGTCCACTTAACCCCGATGCCGCGTGTCCAAAGGTACAGTTGCAAGTTATGCAGGGCACAGCAACACGCTGCATAATCCTCACGCTGCCGTACCTCATCGTCAGACCGCAGACATGTTACAATCACCCATCCCGGAATACCAAGCCACCGTGCATACTTTGCGGCTTCGGCCTGCTCGCCTCGTGATTGCCCATACATATCCGCATTCAGACGAGAAATTTTCCGGGCGGTCTCCGGTCCGATCAGATAAAATCGCCACGGTTCGGTAAGATGATGATTAGGCGCCCACCGTGCGAGATCGATCGCCGCAAGGACCTCCTCTTCCGGGGGCACAGGAACCGGTTCGAAATGATGTACCGTGCGGCGGTTCCGGATCGCGCCGGCCACCGCATCCGACTGTGCATCCGTGAATGTCGTCATGTCAGGGAGCAGAAAAACAATAAGGGAGGGCATAACAACGCACCCTGATCGAAACCGATCCGGCGGAAACCGGTCGATCAGAATCCGGCAGTTTCCGGAACACAGCCGCCGCGCTACAGAGGGCGGCAAGAAACAGACGCACTTGATGCCTTGACACACAAGCCTCTGCATCGGTATATTTGGAACCCTTTCGCCGGGAAAATGCACACCTTCCCTGCCGCCTGCTTTTTCGTGGTTGTTTTCACCGGCCCTCAGCCGGTTCGAACGACGGACCATGTGGATGCCGGCTGGCCTGTCGCCCGGCGGAGAAACTTTCGCGGGTCCTTAGCTCAGTTGGTTAGAGCGCTACGTTGACATCGTAGAGGTCGATGGTTCGAATCCGTCAGGACCCACAGCCAAGCCTGTCGCCATACGGCGAATTGCCCCGAATCATGCCCGCCGACCACATCGCCATTACGCTCCCCGACGGTTCCGTCCATGACCACGAAACCGGGGTCACGGGGTACGAACTCGCCAGCAGCATCTCGGCAGGCCTCGCCAGACAGGCACTGGCCGTACGAGTCAACGGAGAGGTATGGGATCTGACCCGGCCCATCGATCGGGACGCACGTATCGAGATTCTGACCTGGAACGACCCGGACGGTCAGTTGACCTTCCGGCATTCCACGGCGCATCTCATGGCTGAGGCGCTCGAAAGCTTGTTCCCCGGTGTGAAGTTCGGCATCGGGCCGGCTATCGAAGAGGGGTTCTACTACGATATAGATACAGGCGATCGCAAAATCGGCACGGACGATCTGGAACGCATTGAGAACCGGATGCGAGAACTGGCTGTACGTGACGCAGCGTACGAACGACAGGACATCTCGAAAGGGGAAGCGATCCAATATTTCCGGGACAAGGGCGACGAATACAAACTGGAACTGCTCGAAGACCTGGAGGACGGTACCATCACATTCTACCGGCAGGGCAACTTCGTCGACCTGTGCCGCGGCCCCCATATCCCCTCAACGGGCCGTATCAAGTATGTCAAGCTGCTCCACATCGCCGGAGCCTATTGGCGTGGGGACGAACGGCGGCCTCAACTGACGCGCATCTATGGCGTCAGCTTCCCGAAAAAGAGTATGCTCGACGAGCATCTCGAGCGGCTTGCTCTCGCAGCGCAGCGCGACCACCGCAAGCTGGGCAAGGAACTGTCGCTTTTCACCTTCGACAGGCAGGTAGGCGCCGGGTTACCGATGTGGCTGCCCCGAGGAGCGGTGTTGCGGGAAACGCTCATGGATTTCCTGAAAAAAGAGCAACTCGCGCGGGGATATGAACCCGTTGTTACGCCGCACATCGGACGCCTCGAACTCTACAAAACGAGCGGGCATTATCCCTATTACCGGGAAAGCCAGTTCCCGCCGATGCTGGACGAAGACGATGCCGAAGAGGGGTTCCTGCTGAAACCCATGAACTGCCCGCATCACATCCGTATCTACGCAAACCGGTTACACTCCTACCGGGATCTGCCCGTACGCTATGCAGAGTTCGGCACCGTCTACCGTTACGAACAATCCGGGGAACTGGGTGGATTGACCCGCGTGCGCGGGTTCACGCAGGACGATGCCCACATCTTCTGCACCGACGAACAGGTGAAGGACGAATTCAAGAACGTGATCGACCTGACGCTAACCGTATTGGGGGCACTGGATTTTACCGATTTCAAGGTGCAGCTTTCCCTGCACGACCCGGCGGACCACGAAAAGTACCAGGGCGACGAAACACGTTGGGAAGAAGCCGAACGGGCTATACGCGAGGCTGTCCGGGAAACGGGACTGGATGCGGTCGAAAAAGTCGGAGAGGCTGCCTTCTACGGTCCCAAACTCGACTTCATGGTCAAGGATGCGCTGGGGCGTGAATGGCAATTGGGCACGGTGCAACTGGACTACAACCTGCCGGAGCGGTTCGATCTGTCCTATGTCGGAGCAGACGACAAGAGACACCGTCCGGCGATGATCCACCGGGCGCCGTTCGGTTCGCTGGAGCGATTCATCGGGGTGCTGATAGAACACTGTGGCGGCAACTTTCCACTGTGGCTGGCTCCCGTGCAAGCGATGGTCATCCCGATTTCCGACCATCAGCACGAATATGCCGAGGAAGTAGCCGCCCGGCTCCGGGAACGCGACATCCGCGTGGAAGTGGACCACCGCAACGAGAAAGCGGGATACAAAATCCGGAGCGCCGAGATGAACAAAACGCCCGTCATGCTCATCACAGGTGCGCGCGAACAGGAAAAGGGCACCGTCTCGGTACGGCGGCATGGCCAGGGAGAACAGGATACTATATCCGTCGAGGATTGTGTAAAGCGGATGACAAACGAGATCGCCGAAGGGAAGAAGCGTTGAGGAAAAGCAGGGCAAATGTCCGACCCTGCCTGCGCCTCTGCCCGGTCCTCCACAGGTTTCTGCAAAGACATGCACCCGGCGGATAATGCACAACCTTGTTACATTTCGCGTGAAACCAAACTATCCCGGCTCGCGTGAAACAGGTCTTGTGGATGCCTGTATATGCATCCCTGTTTTCCGCCAGACAATGCGCCTGACTCACCGGATTCAACCCCCCGGATTAAACCCCCTTCATTCACCGATAAAAAAGCCGCAGAACCATCGCTCGTAAAGTACGCATCAACGAAGATATCCGGGCCAATAAGGTTCGGGTCGTAGATCCTGGCGGAGAACACCATGTGGTCTTTATCGACGAGGCCTTGCAGCGGGCCCGGGCACACAGAATGGATCTGGTCGAGATCGCACCATCGGCCGACCCTCCAGTGTGCAAGATCGTCGACTACGGAAAATTCCGTTATGAACAACAGAAAAAAGGGAAGGAACAGCGCAAAAAATCGCAAACCATCCAACTGAAGGAAGTGCGTTTCCGCCCGCACACCGACACGCACGACTTTGAATTCAAAACGCGCCATGCGCGCAGCTTCCTGCAAAGCGGGAACAAGGTCAAGGCATGGGTACAGTTTCGCGGTCGGGACATCATTTACAAGGAGCAGGGCATGGCTCTGCTGAAACGATTCACCGAGGATTTGCAGGATGTGGCGCGCATTGATCAGCCGCCCCGCATGGAAGGACGCCGTATGACAACGATTCTGACCCCGGACAAGAAATAGCGGCGACCCGGCGCCCAGAGAAATGGGAACCTGACAGGTATCGGCAAAGTATTTTTCGTTTAGCCCATTTGCACAAGACAGGCATGCCATACTCCGTGTGACACAGGCATGCACACCGCCCAAAAACGCGTACCCTCGCGACGCCCCCAACGCGCCCGGCGCCAGGATGCTTATGCCCAAGATGAAATCAAATAGTGGAGCCCGGAAACGTTTCAAGGTGACCGCAACCGGGAAACTGGTCCGGAAAAAGGCGTACAAAAGCCACATCCTGACCAAGAAATCGGCCAAACGCAAGCGTGGCCTGCGTGAAAGCACGCTCGTCGACAAAACCGACGCACCGCGGATGCAACGGCTCATTCAATCCTGATTGTCCCTTTATTCTTATGCCACGTACCGCTCACAGCGTAGCGTCGAGACGGCGCCGCAAAAAAATACTCCGCATGGCCAAGGGCTATCGCGGCGCGCGCTCGAAAATTTATACGGTTGCAAAGCATTCTGTCGAGAAAGCCTTGGCGTATGCCTATCGGGATCGCCGGCAACGCAAGCGCATGTTTCGGCGTCTCTGGATTGCGCGCATCAATGCAGCGGCACGCCTGAACGATACAACCTATTCTCGTCTCATGGGAGGGCTGCGGAAGGCCGGCATTGAGCTGAATAGAAAGGTGCTCGCGGATATGGCCGTCCACGATCCGGAAACGTTCCAGCGGATTACGCAGCATCTCACCGGCAAATAAGCGGGCGTAGAAAGATGCCCGACGACATCCTGAAAGATATCGAGTCGGAGATCATTGACTCGAAGGAGGCTGCCGAGGCGTTCCGGGTCAAATACCTGGGAAGAAAAAGCGGAAAGATCACCGGAATGCTCAAACGGATTCCGGAAGCCCCTCCGCAGGAACGGAAAGAACTCGGCCGGCGCATCAACGAAGCCAAGAAACGGGCGGAAGAGCGCCTGACGGCCTTCGAAGCCGATCCGGACAAGCCGGACGCTTCCGGGACGCAAACAAGTATTGATCTCACGCTTCCGGGACGATTTCCGGCGCCCCCGGGTTCTATTCACCCGCTGACGCACACGCTAAACGAAATCGCGCGCATCTTTGAAGGATTCGGATTTTCGATTGCTACCGGACCCGAAATCGAAACGGAATGGCATAATTTCACGGCGCTGAATTTTCCGCCGGACCACCCCGCGCGGGACATGCAGGACACCTTCTTCCTGGAGCCGGAACGCGTCCTGTTGCGCACGCACACATCGCCCGTACAAATACGCACCTTGCTGGCCGAGCCACCGCCTGCGCGGGTCATCGTGCCTGGGCGGGTGTACCGTAACGAAGCCGTTTCCTACAAATCGTACTGCCTATTCCATCAGGTAGAAGGGCTGTACGTGGACGAAGGGGTCACCTTTGCCGACCTGAAGCAGGTGCTGCGTCTGTTTGTGCAAGCGCTGTTCGGCGCCGATGCCAGGATGCGCTTCCGTCCCAGTTTTTTTCCGTTCACCGAGCCCAGTGCCGAGGTGGATATCTGGTGGGCAGACGAGGCCTTGCCGAAAAATGGGCGCTGGCTTGAAATCCTCGGATGCGGCATGGTGGACCCTAATGTATTCGACGCCGTCGATCTGGACCCGAAACGATGGACCGGGTATGCATTCGGTATGGGTATAGAACGCATCGCTATGCTGCGGTATGGAATCCGTGACATCCGTACGTTCTATGAAAACGATATACGCTTCCTGGAACAATTTTGAGCAGGACATGCCGCACGCATTTTCAAGTACCGGGAGGCTGGGAACAACTCGGGAACAGGGATCGCCGCCCCGTACGTTGACGGAACATGCACATACCATGGGCAACGACTACCGGACTACGGCGGAAGCACGGCGCACCGGTACTTCCGTCCCGGCACGACAACACAGCAAACCATGAACATCTCGTACAATTGGCTACGGGAATACGCACCCGTCCAGGAGACCCCGGAGGAGCTTGCAGATATCCTCACCATGGGTGGGCTGGAAGTAGAAAACATTGACGAGACAGGTTTGTCGATGGATGGGGTGATCGTGGGACGCGTGGAGCGTGTACGTCCACACCCGAATGCCAATCGTCTCTCCTGTTGCGAGGTCGATCTGGGCGGCCCGGATACCGTCCGCATCGTGTGCGGCGCTCCGAATGTCGCCGAGGGGCAACATGTCCCCGTAGCCACGCCGGGCGCAACGCTCATGCTGCCCGATCGGGAAGACCCCGATAAACGCACGCCCGTCACCATCCGAAAGACAAAACTTCGGGGGGAGCCTTCGGAAGGCATGATTTGCGCGGAAGACGAACTGGGGCTCTCCGATAGCCACGACGAAATCATGGTGCTGACAGGTGTGCCCGGCGCCGGACCCCGCATCGGGCAACCTTTTTCGGAATACCTCGCGGCCCGCGGCGTCGTACACCGGGACGCCGTGCTGGACATCAGCGTCACGCCTAACCGCCCGGATGCAACCAGCCACCTTGGCGTAGCCCGCGATGCAGCGGCTCTCACAAACATCCCGCTTCGCCTCCCGGAGGCGCCCGAACCGAAACCCGGCGGCAAAGCTGCCGACCTCGTTACTGTCGACCTGCAGGCGCCCGAGGCGTGTCCGCGGTATGTAGCGATGATCGTGCGTGACGTAACCGTCGGCGAATCTCCCGCCTGGCTCCAGGCAAAGCTGAAAGCCATTGGATTGCGACCCCACAACAACATCGTGGATATCACCAACTACATTCTCCATGATGTTGGTCAACCGGTGCACGCTTTCGATTTCGACGCCATTGCAGGGCAGCACATTCGCGTGCATCTCACACACAAGGCCACGGCCTTTACGACCCTCGACGACAAGGAGCACACAATCCCTCCCGGCACAATCATGATTGCGGACGCCGAACGCGACGTAGCAATCGGTGGCGTTATGGGCGGGCAAAATTCGGAGGTCCGCGAAACAACAAGAAACATACTCATCGAGTGCGCCTTCTTCGACCCATCGCATATCCGCAGGGCCGCGAAGGCGCTCGGCATTCAGAGCGATGCCTCCTATCGCTTCGAGCGTGGCGTCGATCCCACCGGGCAGGTACACGCTGCTGCCCGTGTCGCCGCCCTTATAGCAGAACTGGGCGATGGAACGGTCGTCCCCGGTATGGTGGACGCACATCCCGCGCCTTCTTCGCCCAGGCATATTACCGTACATACAGAGCGGATAGACAGCTTGCTTGGCGTCCGCATCCCTCTCGAAACCACCGAACGCCTGTTGCAATCCATCGGATTCGATATTGAACGACAAGGCAATGCGGAGGCATCCCGGCTTCGCTGTACCGTTCCCCCTTTCCGACCCGATATCGAGCGAGAAGTAGATGTAATCGAGGAGATTGTGCGTCTCTACGGGTATGACAACGTACCTGAGCCAGTCCAGGCGGCCTCCCTGTCGAGTGGTACGTTGCACGAAAGCCCCGAAACACGCCTGAGACGGGCGGCCCGCACCCTGCTTGCCTGCACCGGCCACCGCGAAATCTACACGAACAGTATGTTACGGTCGGAAACGGCCGAGCAGTTTGCCAGGCTCGCAGGAGGCGCATCCGATAGTGTCGTCAGGACGCTGAATCCGATCTCCAGCGAAATGGCGGCCCTGCGTCCCAGCCTGTTGCCCGGCGCCCTGCAGGTCATTGCTTTCAACCGCAATCATGGACAGCGCTCGCTGCGGTTTTTCGAATTCGGCCATGTGTTCCGTCGCACGGACGATCAGGATCGAAACGAAACCGTCGTGGAAAACTATGCGGAGTATGAATCCTTTCTGCTGACTTTGTCGGGACAGGCAACGGCCACCGGTTGGAATACGTCTGCCCGGGCTTTCGACCTGTTCGATGCGAAGGGCACGGTTGAAATGCTGCTCCGGCACGTTCGGACGCCCGATGTCCGTATGGCGCCCGCCCATACCCCCGTGGCCGGAGCATCCTGCCGGCTTGACATCTTTTCAAATGATGTCCGCATTGGAAGCGTCCTTGAGATGGCTCCGGACCTTTCCGGCGGGAACACCCCGGAAGAAATCGTCTATACGGCGGAACTGAATTGGACCGAAGTGGTGCGGCTGGCAACGCCGTACCTTGATAGCACGTATCAACCTGTAGAACGCTATCCCGCAGTGGACCGCGACATTGCCCTGGTCGTTGGCCGTGAGGAAGCGGCGGGAGCTATACTGCAAACGATTCGACGCGCCGGGGGGCGCCTGTTACAACAGGCGCGTCTCTTTGACCTCTACGAAGGCGAACATGTAGGCCCGGACAAAAAAAGCGTGGCTTTTGCCCTGCGCTTTGGCGCCAACCGCACGCTCACAGATCGGGAAGTGAACAAAAGGATGACTCGTATCGTCCATGCGCTGGAAAAAGAACACGGCGCCTTTTTGCGGAGCTAACGGACTTCTATGCACACGTTGCGCATTCATCAAAACAGTATCCCCCTTGCCGCCCTGACATGTCGATGACCGAAAAGACGAGCGCTTCCATGCCAGAAGAACCCGATGCCGATGCGCCGAACATGGATCCTGGAATCGAACAGGGCGTGGGAGAACGTGCCGAAAAAGAGGAACCACCGCCGGAACCTGCCTCGCTTGATGCCTTGCGCTGCCGTGTCGAGGAAGCCGTCAAGGTCATTGAAGAGTTGCGCACAACCAACGCCGCCCTCATGAAACAAGTGAGCGAACTGGAAAAACGCCCCGAGATCGACCGGGACCATGCATTCTTCTCGCTACCCCGCAATCCGGACTCGCTAAAGGACGACTTGCGTTCTTTCATTGAAATTCTCGACGAGTATATGGAACGGGAGCGCGACGATGCATAACGCACCCGCCACCTGATCCCGCATAAACCGATAATCACCGTGTCCCAGTCCATTCGCGTCCGCATTCTGAACCGCGACTATTCCCTGGAAGTAGACAGGCATAACGAGCAGCGTGTACGCAGCATTGCGCGATACGTCGATACCAAGATCAGGCAATTCCAGCGAGACCATCCCGATCAGTCGGACATAACGGGCCCGGTCATCGTGGCGCTGGGTATTGCCGAGGAACTCTTTGCAGAACGCGAGGGGCGGACCGCCGCCGAAACCGACCTGCATACGGATATCGGGCAACTCATTGCCTCCCTGGACGCGGTGCTGGTTTCCGGCGAATCGGTTGTTGCAGGGGAGTGAGGGGGTTACGGTTATTTCATAGGCATCATTGGCCCTGTACGGGGCGTGTCCCCATTGAACCATAACGCCGCTTGTACAGTTTAGCGGACACGGCCACGAGGATTGGCAACAACTATTAAGCCCCAAATATCATGCCCCCCATCCCAGAACTTCCCGACCCGACAACAGTAGCCGGTGCTTATTTAGCGCAAAACATGCTCAAAAGGCTACTCGGCCCCACGGCGGATTATTTGGGCGAAAACATCAAAGAGCTTGTAGAGAGAAGAAGGGACAATCTTGAAAAGATACTCTCCAATGCAACGAAAAAGGCAGGGCCTCGACTCGACTCGCCTGGCCGGGTGCCTCCTAAGGTTCTTAAAGGGGTAATAAATGAAGGTACGTATGCCGAGGACCCTATTGCCGTAGAGTACTTCGGTGGAGTATTGGCCTCCTCAAGAACAGCAACGGGCCGAGATGACCGGGGTGCCCGGATCATTAAAACGATTGACAATCTTTCGACATATCAACTCAGGACTCATTACCTCATATACTCAACGACAGCACACATTTTCTCGAAATCCGACAACACGTTTTCGTTACCTGAGAATCGCCGTAAAATGATGATTTTCTTTACAATGGACGGGTATCTCAATTCAATGGCACTCTCTAAAGATGACATGCTTAATCTGCCAATCCTTATATCACACATTTTTTATGGGCTTGTATCGGATGGCCTTATAGGCGAAAACGCGGGTTGGGGCGGTAAAGAAGCACTCCAAAAGGTACACTCAAGCGCTACCGGCTATGGAATCATTGTACAGCCCTCATCGTTGGGTGCAGAGCTTTTCCTTGCGGCGTTTGGCCATGGAGACAAGCCGATTGACTATCTCCTGTCTGGCAATCTGGAGGAGCAAGTGGATGGCATCCCCCCCTTTGTCCCAGGCGCAATCGCAGTGAAATAATCCATATACCTACCAATATGTGAACCACCAATCGGGAAAGGCCGCCGCAATTTTCTTTTTTCTTTCCGTGAGTGGAAGCCTCTCCCATTGAGACTTCGATGGAAAGGTCCATTGCTTGCTCTCACCAGGCTTGGGCAGTGAAAAGATTAAGGTTTCCTTACCAGATGCGGACACATGCGTTTGCACGACGTTGTTATTGCTCATATATCCAAGCATCCTCCGGGCGGTTTGTCTAACATTGTATAAAGGTCCCGAAAATCAGGGGACTATATACAATGCTTGACAAAGTGTCCCGATCCACCGTGGTAAATGCTCATTTGGTCGAATCTTAGGGTTGGGCCGACCTCGGGTTCTTTACAAAACTGGGCAGCCCTACAGCATCTCCAATGGTACGTCCTAACTTATTCATTTCTTTGAGATTATCCTCCGATCTTTTCTGTCTTGCCTCGCGCTCTGAGTCTGTTATTCCCGATTGCACGAGGCGTTGTTCGTGAACTGGATGAGAAGTAGCCGCTGCCATAAATTTCCCAAAATCGTCGTTGACGGAGTCGCTAAGATACAGGCAGTTATTTTTCCACCACCCCCACCCCTTTGCTATATCCTGAGCAAGGTCTTGTCTCGAACTCACAGACATGTCGGTCCCAAGCGCCTTGGAGAAAACATCCCACCATATAGCATAGGCTTCTTGATGAGCCTTTAGTCGCTTTCCAAGTTCAGCCATCGAGAGTTGGTGTTCTCTGTCTTTCTCTTGTTGTTTTACGGTCTCCTGAATCGCCATCTTTGATGCGCAAAACGAAATAAGACTTCCGATTACAGCACCCAATAGGCCAAATATTGCCGGTAAGATAATTTCTGTCATTTTATCAAGCTTTAGGATTTTAGTTGGGGCTTATATACCAAAGTAACCGCTCACAGATCGGAGCGTCTTTTTTTTCTTACTCCCTTCGCCACCAGCGGCTCCATCATCTTCTCGTACAGTCCCAGCAGATACTCCACCCGCTCTCGCTCACTCGCAAACCCGCTGCGGCGATAAAGCCGATCCACGGCGCGGTCGAGGGTCTGGTGCGCCTTTCGGAGATTGGGCGGCATGATATCGGGATCGTAGAGATCGGCCAGGGAAGAGTCGGGATGAGCAGCGCGGGCGTCGAGGACGGCTTGTGCGAGCGGTTCCAGTTTGGCGATGCTCGGGCTATTGGTATGGGATCTCGGCGGCATCGGAAAAGTGTTGTACACGAGACCACTCGAATAGCGGTAATCGCTTTTCAGTCGCCCGCCGATATATCTTAGCCAAGCCATGTGCATGGCGGACGTCAGTATGGCAAATTGCCAAAGCTGCGCATTTTCCATGACCAGTAATGCATTACTTGGGATAGTGGGGGGATTCAACCAGCCAATGGGCACGTATTGGCGGCGTTCCGAACTGGTTTCAGGAATGACCAGAAATGCAGTTTTCGGAATGACGGAAACGTGATATTCGGTGGGGCGCTCGGCGAGCGACTGACCCAATCGACCAGCCTGCTCGGCTCGATAACGCCTGACTGTATGAATTCTCTCCATGACATTCGGCAACGAGCGCAGGAGTGCTGGCGATTGACCGGATACGTGCAGAATCCAGCGTGCTCTGTCGTTTATATATTCGGCGCTCCCGACGAATGGTCTCAGCAAGTCAACCGCTTGCGGCTCCAGAGCAACGAAGTCCGCTTTTTCTTTTTCCCGGAAAATGTAGTGTCCGCCATCCACGGGCTTGGTCCCAACGCGGATTTTCGGAAGATGGCCCATGGAGGTTCGCTGTCTCTTTACCACCAGATACGGATTCGTCAAATGACCGGTGTCAATAAGGTATGGACTGATGGCCGACACCTGGATTTCATGCGGGGCCTCTGTCGGTGTCTGGTATGTGAATAACCGCCGTCCACTGGCTATGGATTTCCGGTCGGACAGCCCGATAATCACCACATGCACATGCGCCATGCCCCTCGCGTCCGAACCCCAGGCGAAGGTGCGATGGGCAAAGGAAATTTCCAGGTTATAGCGATCGAACAAAGCAGGCCACAACTGCGCTACCTGCTCGCCTTGCGTAATAGAATTGGTGGCCACAAAGCCGATCCGGGCGCGCTTCCCGCGAAAATATTCGCCAGCTTTGAGAAACCATGCCGCGACATAATCCAACCGCGATCCCGACGCGCCAAGTCTTGCCATGAGCGCCTTGGCCTGTACTTGTTTTTCCCTGATGCGCATGACAAATCCCCCGAACGGCGGATTGCCGAGCACGTACGAACACTCCTCCGGCGGCAATACCTCGCCCCAGTCCATCTCCAGCGCATCCCCGTGCACGATGTGCGGAGACGTCTTGAGCGGGATGCGTACGTACGTCTCCCCGAATTCCAGGCTCAGGCGGTTGTTCATGATGTGATCCATCATCCACAGGGCCACCTCCGCGATCCGGGCCGGAAATTCTCCCAGCTCGATCCCGTAGAACTGATCGACATTCACCACCGAAAGCAGACTGGCCAGCACATCGACTTGTCTGCGGGGCCGGGTTTCTTTCAGCACCTCAATCTCCAGGGTGCGCAGCTCCCTGTAGGCGATAATCAGGAAGTTGCCGCAGCCGCAGGCGGGATCGAGGAAACGCAGTCTGCCGAGCCGCTGCTGGAAAGCAAGCAGTTCCGGAAGGCGACGGCTGTCCCTGCGGGCCTTGAGCCGGGCGAACTCCGCCCGAAGATCGTCGAGAAAGAGCGGTTCGATGACCTTGAGAATGTTCTTTTCGGTGGTGTAGTGCGCGCCCTGCCTTCGCCGCTCGTCCTTGTCCATGACGGACTGGAACAGGGAGCCGAAGATGGCCGGGGAGATATTCGACCAGTCGAACCGGCAGGCGTCGAGCAGCCGCTCCCGCATGGAGGCGTCGAAAGAGGGAATGCGGAGCGGCCCGTCGAAAAGGTCCCCGTTCACGTAGGGGAACCGGCCAAGGTCCTCGTCGAGATTGCCGGAGCGTTCGTCTTCCGGCGTATCGAGGACCTGGAAAAGCTGGGCGAGCCATCCGCCGAGGTCCGAACCGTCTTCCTGCGTGCGGTTCTCCAGCAGATTGAGGAAGATGTCCCCGGCCCCGAAGATGCCGGTGTCGTCGGCAAAGAGGCAGAAGACTATACGAACAAGGAACTGCTCAAGATCGTGTCCCTTGTAGCCGGAGGCTTCGAGGGCATCGTGGAGTTTGCCCACCCGTTCGGCGGCCTTGATGTTTACGGGGTCCTGGTCCTTGAACGAGTGCTTCTGTACGCCGATGATGAAGCCGAACTTCTCCACATGGGCGGGCAGGTCTTTGAGCGCAAAGGCGGCTCGTTCGTCTTCTTTCAGATCATATAGCTCGAACGTCTGGAAATCGCTCAGCAGGATATAGCGCGGCAGATCGGTATCCTTGAGACCGGGGAAGTAGGAGAGGGCCTGCGTTTTGGCCTTCCCGAGGTCACGCCCCACGCTTTTCTGCTCCACGAGTAGTTTGCCCTTCCAGAAGAGGTCGATGAACCCGCGTTTGCCGCCCAGCATCTTCACGGGTTCCTCGAACGTCGCCACCCGCTCTACGGGCATACCGAATACGTCGAAGAAGTCCCGGTAGAAAAGCTGTGTCTCACCCTTTTCGTAGCCAGCGCCTTCCCACTTGCGAGCGAATTTCGCCGCACGCGGGCGTATTTTATCCCAAGACAGGGGCATGCGTTGTTTTTTGTAAGTCAAAATTCGCGCACATAGTAAACAATACTCATCAGTTCCATAACCCCCGATCGATACTCTGGCGCAGAGGGCCGCCGTTGTTCAGGGCATGGAGGGGCGACGGCTGCGGTACGTGGATTTGATTGCGTGAGGGGCTATTCGGGTGCTTCCAGTCCATGTATAGCCAACAGCACATCGCGGAGTTCTATGGCCACAACGTTCTCAATGTCAGTAAGGGTCAGGCCGTAATTATAGGCTGAAATTTGCATTTTGTCAGACATTCCTGGTGAAGACGCGTAATTCTTCGCCCCTCGGACGTAATCGAAACAAAACTGCTGAACACCATATGCGGTATGAATCTCATTGGGAACATGTATGTTTGACACCACGATCTGTACCCAATCCTTGGCACCAACCTCCTCGGAGATTCTAATACCGAGTTCGTTGAGCGTGATGGGGCTTCGGTTCGATGTGGGTCCTCCCTGTCTCCCAAGAAGCACGTTATCAATCCGGTCTCCCAATGCCCGGATTTCATTGCGCACCTCCTTAAAGCCGTCGTTAACGTCTTTCCTCCACTCGCCCAAACCATTTCTCCACTCGTCCAAACCGCCCCGCCAATACGCAAAAGCAACGATTGCACCCACTATAGCCAAAAGTACGGCCACATTGGAAAGGATTTCCCACAAATTGTTCATGGCTTTCGCGAGAGTTTATAGAACGCCTGACCCACAGACCCGTCGAGCAAAACCCAATTTAACGTCATCTTGGCTCATGGCTGCTTCCCCGTTGCTGAAACATTTATATAACCTGATGAGGTCTTGATGCCAACGACCTCTCCCTCGAAAACAGTCCTTTTCCCAGAAAAAGCCTTAACCTGATCTCCCACGAGGGGCGCTTGCCCATCGGCCTTAAGGGAAATAGACCAAGACAAAGAGGCGTTTTTTTGAGATTGCACACTAAATTGTATATTCACCGCCGCAGATTGCTTGGCCAGCGGATCCCCGGCCTCTATTGTAATAAGCATGGTCGTTCAAGGGTTGGGGTTTATGTCGTGCTTGTGCGGCCTGTAATTTCGCACTTTTTAATATACGCAATCAAGGCGTTTTTGTGCCGCCGGATCCAAAGGATCACCTCTGGTTGCCCTAACAAAAACGGGGCGCCGCAAGAAATGCAACGAGACGTGCTCCGCGTTAACCAGACAGATTTCCGCATTCTTTAATCCACCGGCACCCGCCCCCTGTACAGCGAAACCACCCCGAATGTCAACGGCTTCCACAACAGATCCACGTACCCGGCTTGCCGCAGTTCGTCCAGAAAGCGCTCTCCCGACGGAAACACCTCCACGGAAGCCGGTAAGTATTGGTAGGCAGCCGGATTGCCGGACAGAAGACGACCGGCGAAGGGCAGCACAACATGCGAGTAGGCCTCGTATACCTTCCGGATCAAAAATACGCCGGGCTGACTGAACTCAAGTACCACCAGTGCCCCCCCTGGACGGAGAACACGACGCATCTCCCGGATACCGTCCTGAAGGTTCTCGAAGTTTCGTACGCCAAACCCTACCAGGGCAGCGTCAAATGAGGCATCCGGGAAAGACAAACGAGCTGCATCCCCGCATTCAAGCGTGATGGTCCCGCCAAGACCCAGGCGTTGGACCTTTTTACGGCCACGCGCCAGCATCTGCTCGGAAAGATCGACGCCCACGATATGATCGGGGCCAAGCGTAGCAGCAGCAATAGCCAGATCGGCGGTGCCGGTCGCTACATCCAGAATCCGCGCCGGCGCCTCTGCGCGCAGCAGACGAATCGCTGCACGGCGCCACATGCGGTCCATACCGAAACTCAGCACCCGATTGAGCAGATCGTACCGGGGCGCCACCCCGTCGAACATGGCTTCGACGGCTTCTTTCTTGCCGGGAGCCTGTCCCGGCGGCGGCATACGGTGTGGAGATGTGGGCAAAACGTTCAGAGGGCGTCGGCGATGCGCTGCGCTGTTTCTTCAAAAGGACGGGGGCGCCAGCCCAGTTTTTCGCAGGCACGCGTGTTGTCGTACCGATTAATTGCCGACATGAACCGGGCATTGGCGCGAGGAAGAAGGGGTTCCGTACGTGTCAGGAAAGCGCCTGCTTCCGAAAAACACGCGAAGAGCATAGCGGCTGCCGGCGCCAGACGGATAGTCGGGGGCGCCACCCCGCATGCCCGCGCCAGTTGCCGGAAAGTTTCTTCCCAGGACAGGTTGTGTCCCGCCAGCACAAACCGTTCACCGGTCTCGCCGTACTTCATGGCGCGCACCATACCGTCCGCCACATCCAGCACATCGACCACACTCGTAACACCCGCCGGAAACATGGGCATCCGTTTGCGGCGAATCTGATCCACAATGCGCCGGGTATTTTCCCCCTTGCGACCCAGGCCAAAAATGAGCGAGGGATTTACCATCACCGCGTCCAGACCTTCCGCAACACCCCGTTTCACCTCCAGTTCCGCAAGGTACTTCGAGTAGCCATAGGTACTACTTGATTTTGACCGTTGCCATTCCGCGTTCTCGTCCAGGAGGGCGTCGGGGCGGTTGGAGCGGCCGAGAGCCGCCACGGACGAGGCATGAACAAGGCGCCGAACGCCGCCTGCGAGCGCCGCATTGACAACCGCTGCGGTTCCATCCACATTGACGGACATGAGGCGATTCCGCACACGAGAAGATCCAAAGCCGATATTTCCGGCAACGTGATAGACGCACTCCACCCCCTGCATTGCCTTCCGGAGCGCGAGATCGTCCGTGATGTCTCCTAAGGTGTGCTCGACCTCCTGTGCTGTCTCGCCGAGCAAATCGAGTTTTGAGCCGGCGCGACGGAAAATACGGACGGGAACACCCTCCAGCACAAGACGCCGGGTCAGCACGGCCCCCACAAATCCTGTGGCCCCCGTGACAAGGGTCATCGACATGGCAACTACTCTATTTCGAGGAGGAGATCGTTCTTGCCGACCGCATCGCCCGGCGCTACATGCACCGCCTTTACAGTACCCCCTCTTGCAATATGCAATTCGTTTTCCATTTTCATGGCTTCCAGGACCAGGGCGCCGGTTCCCGCCTCGACAAGCTGCCCCGGTTCTACCGCCACGGACAGAACCATACCGGGCATAGGTGCATGCACTTTCAGCGTGTCGCTTGCAGGCCCGCCGGATAACCCGAAACGTTCAAGCAGCAGTGCCCGTTCACTTTTCAAAGACACGTCGAACGTATAGCCACCGATCCCTATGCGCCGCCGATCCCCGGATTCTTCCAGGACCACGGCCACATAACTCTTGCCATCTATCAGCAAGGCCATACGTTCTTCCCCAAGGCGTTCGCACGAAAACGGGGTGGTGCGGCCATTGCGCGTCAACTGGTCCGCACGCACGGCAATATCCATAACCCGACCGGCACATTCTACCTGAAAATGTTCTGAGGCTCGTTTTGTCGCCATAGTCCGGATCGGGAGAGTTGTTCTGCAATATAATACTTCGTCTCCAGCATAGCCCTTTATCATCATGAATGCTTCCACTGACGGCGCAACAGGCCACTCACGTACGAAAAAGACGCTGAAATGGGTGATCCTGATCGTAGGCGCCCTGTTTTTTATTCTCATCCTGCGCGAAGCTATCGACCCGTACGGCGACCAGCCCTACATAGAAATCTCCCACGGAAACCATGTCCACTACGTACCGCACGATCGGGATCCGAAGGTTTCCATCGGCAAATTCCCCACGCTCCCGCCCGGGCCGGATGAAACCATTACACCGGAAGGACGCATTGTGCCAAAGGAATAATTGCTAAAACAACACCTTGACAAGCATCTTGATATTGCGCCCCTGCTGCGGCATGATGCTTTTTACCTTCGAAAGATGATCCCTGTATTCGGCATTGGCCGCATTCTCGATGCCGATATCGAATGTGTACAAAGAGCGCCCTATCGAAAGATAGTACTGCACATAGCCTCCAAACACGACATACCCGGCTGTCGGTTCTTCGAACACGCCGAGCCGATCCTGATCGCGCGCCGCCTCTGCGGAGCCGGACACCCTGAGTTTCCCCCTGGCGTACGCCGCTTCCAGACGACCTCGCAAGGGAGGAATAAAGGACATCGGCTCGTCGATGTCGATCAGCGTACCGCGCACGTACGCCCCCGACCCGGAAAGGGTTATGGAAGGAACGATCTGTAGCGCAACCGAGGTTTCCCATCCCGCCATACGCACCGTCGAGCCGGTTTGCTGGTATACCGCAAGGAGCGTACGCGCACTGATCGTACCTGTATTTCTGGGATAAATGTAATTCCGGATGTAGTTGTGATACAGGTTCAGAGATCCGGAAAAACGCTCGCTTCGGTATTCTCCAAACGCTTCCACGCCCAACCCCTTTTCGACGCCAAGACCCGCATTGCCTATCTCGAAGGTATATGCCGCCAGATGGGGCCCTGACGAGAAAAGTTCTTCGATCCCCGGCATGCGAATCGAGCGCATGCCGCCGATACCCACGGAGAAATCGCCGCCGAATCGGCGAAACATGCGAAGAGAGCCGGAAAAGCCTCCGGTCGTTCGGTTGCGGATCAGCCCGGCGCGCGTTTCCTCCCCGACCATCCGGGGGCGAACAGTACGCAGGTCATAACGAAGCCCGCCCTGAAACGACATGTTTTCCAGGTTTATATCCTGATATCTGAACACCGCCACCGTCCACTCCCTCGAATTCGGAGTGTATGAAAAACCGCCGGAGGCAAAATCGCGATACCCACCCCAAATGCTCGCCAGACGGTTGTGCCTGCGGCCATGGGTGCGAGCAAGAAGCCGACCATAGTACGACAGGAGCCCGAACTCGACGCCGAGAGCACCGCTCGCCTCGTACTCCTGATGCAAATACCTCGAAAACGATCCCTCGAATTCGAGATGCGAGAACCGGGGCAGAATATCCAGTATCATGCCCTTCGTTTTCAGGTGATAACGGGATACGTCGATGTCAACGCCATTCGGGTGCGCCCCGACAAACCCGCCCGGTATACCGTACCGGGACGTGTAATAACTGCCCGAGACGCCCGCATGCCCCCATTCACCGATGCGGCTAATACCCACGGAACCGTTTCCGGTGGTCAAAGCGGTATTCGCAAGGATTCCGACCGGCGTAGATACGTCTCCCGAATTTCGCACGCTGCCGTCGGTGCGAACCGCAAAACCACCAATAGGAGCTTCCAGGCTAAATCCCCCCGACAGACCATCGTTGGCGGATTGCCCCTGAAAAACGCCGACTGCATGAACCTCCGTAGGCATGATCACGGGAACATACCCGCGGACTGCATTCACCACACCGCCCAATGCGTTCGGCCCGTAAAGCAGCGCGGCCGGCCCGCGAACCACTTCGATACGTTCCGTCATGAGCGGGTCTACGGCGACCGCATGATCGGCGGAGGTGGAGGACAGATCGCCGGTACGCCCACCATCTTCGATGACAAGCAGCCGGTCGCCGCCCAACCCCCGCAGGACTGGACGAGCGGGCGCCGGCCCCATAGACCTCACGGCAATGCCGGGCTCGTTATCGAGCGTTTCGGCGATCGTCGTTCCGAGATGCTGCCGAAGTCGCTTGCCCCCCATATCCATATCCGAATCGGTGATCACGTGGGACTCGCTTTGCCCGTCCACGATGACCTCACCGAGTTGGATCATCGAAACCGGCATCCGCAGGATGACGTGCGACGTATCCGAACCAGCGCTGCCGACTGCTACCATACTCACCAGAGGCTCATAGCCTATACGCCAGGCCCTGAGGGTGTAGCTCCCGGCCTCCAGAAAACGAACCTCGAAATGACCTTGCCGATCCGTTCTTGAACTTCGATTGGCCTCTTCAACAAGGACCTGGGCAAAGCGGATCGGCTCCCCGGTTTCCGCATCCTCGATGGATCCTGCGATAACCGCTGTATGCTGGGCATGCAACGACGCAGCAGCCGTCATCGACATGCACGCTACAAGCCCCATCCAGCAAAAACGGGAGAATCCGGAGCAACGCATAGTCCTTGCCTACTCCACTGTGACAGATATATCGGGCGTCGTGAAATCCGCATGGTCATCATGCAGAAGCTGAACCCGTATGGTGGTATCGCCGGCTTCGTCCCCGTGCAGCGTAAACGTCCACCGACCCGTATTGGCTACGGTAACGATCTCACTGCCCCGGACCTCAACACCCAAAGAAAATTCCGAGTCAAGGTCTTCGGCATGTACCTCATCCCCATCATGGTCAAGAAACTCGACCGTTATGTCGGATGTGGTTTCGCCGGCTTCGACGGTAAGCGATCCCGTCACTTCAGCCTCTTGGACGCGAACGACTTCTTCGCCGCCGAGAACGAGTACAAGACCTTCGACCTCGGCATGATCCTCATCCTCATCCTCGGCAGGATTGGAACAGGCAACAAGCCCGCTCATGAGCAAAAATACAATAACGGCAACGCCGTTACGCCTGTATGAAAACATGGCTCTCCTCTGATGCTTTATAAGTGTGTCTTGTGAAAACAAAACGCCGCCGGAACGGCGTCTGAGTGGAATCAAGACACCACAGGAGGAGCGCGTATCGGGCGATAGAAAAGGCTGCGGGAAGACGGTACGGACCGAAGCGTATGCCCGGTCACATGCACGGGAAGCAGCGGCGCCCGGGTTTGATCGAGAACCGGAGCGGTCAGTGAACGAAACGCACACAGATCGCACTCAAAAAAATGTAAGGGCGTTTGTTCTTCGACAAGAAAATCGACAGGTATGCCGGTTGATCCGCTCTCCACTCCCTCGGCAGCAATCCCATGCACATGCTCCAGGGAGCGGATATGCGACAGGTTATGCCCGAACGGCGCCATCAACGCACCGCACAAAATCACGGCGAGCAAAAAACCTCCCGACCGTTTGATATTTGCGGACAAAAAAAACATATACCCCGGATGCCGTACGAGTGTGGATTGCCGAATTCGCATGCCTGATTATGGCGATTCCCTTATACAGGACGCCTTGCGCAAGGTTATTGCAAGGGCTGTACAAAAGCAACACCCGACGAGAATATTCTCACTTCGGCCCTGCGTACAAGGAATAATCGGCTTCCACCTTTCCATTGGCGATCTCGCGGAGCTTACGGCGCAGAAGACGCCTGCGGAATGCACTGATGCGATCCACAAAGAAAATACCCTCAAGATGATCCACCTCATGCTGGATAACACGCGCCGACAAACCAGCTGCCTCCAGTTCCTGCGGCCGAAAATGGCGGTCCAGATACGTTACCTGGATGCGTCCGGGGCGTTTGACGGTCTCGCATAGGTCCGGAATGGACAGACACCCCTCCTCAAATTCACTTTCCTCTTCACTCTCCCAAATAATTTCAGGGTTGATGAATGCCATCGGCTCCGACGCTTTCCCCGACACATCCTCAGACTGTGTTTCAGCTGCCGCCAGATCAGCCACGAAAATGCGCTCCGTGCGGCCCACCTGTGGAGCGGCCAGACCAATGCCCGACGCACCCCGCATGGTATCGATCATATTATCGATAAGTTGCTGGACATTCGCACTGTCCCCAGGGACATCTTCGGTACCGCGCCGGAGCACGGGATCGCCGTACAAACGAATAGGAAGAATCATAAGAACCGGGGTCGGGATGTTTGCTCCTGCGTCTCGTCAATATAATCCTGAAGAATGACCGCGGCAGCTGCGGCGTCTACTCTTTCCTTGCGTCGGCGGGCTTTCTTCCGGACGCCGGACCGGACCAGCAAATCCCTTGCCCGAACCGAGGAATAACGTTCATCCTGCGTAACCACTTTCTTGCCGGGGAAACGCTTGGACAGAAGGCGAATGAAAGACCGGACAATATCCGTAGCCGCTCCCTCCTCGCCCGACAAGGTCAAAGGCCACCCTACTACGATCGTATCGAATCCGGGATCGGCGTTCAGGGCCGCAAGTTGCCGTATTGCTTCCTCACTGGAGTATGCCCCGAGGGATTGCGCATACAGCCGAAGCGGGTCGGACATGGCCAGTCCGATTCGCTGCGTGCCGTAGTCGACGCCGATGATGCGAGGCAATGCGTCCATACAACCGGAGAGCCTACGATGCTTCGGCAGCATCAGGGGTATGCATGGGATCGCCGGCTATATGTCCGTCCGGGATCCGATGTGTCGATTCGGACAGGGGCGTCTGCAACACCTTCCTCAGCCGCTTGCCCGGTCTGAAATGCGTCTTGCGCCGACCGGGTATGAAAATCGTCTGGTTCGTTCTCGGATTGCGGGCCTTCGGCCTGGCTTTGGTCTTCTTGACCTCGAATACGCCAAAATCGCGCAACTCAATGCGAACCTCCGGATCGGCATCGATCATTATATCGCGGATGGCATGGATGACCGCTCGAACCCAAGGTTCCGCTTTGTAAACCGGCTCGCCCATGGATTCCGCAACCCGACGAGCCACATCTTTCCGGGTCTGCGTACTGGATGCATCAGGCATGACAGTAGTCCTTAACCTTCTGTTATAAATGAACTTATCGGCAAAAAACGAGCAATAGTTTACGGCAAAAAGGACGCGACATACAAGACCCATGGACAAAAAGGGGCCATCACTCCTCAAACCGGTACACTCCGTGAATCCCGTCGACGCGCTTTAGCCGCTCGATAAGACGACGAAGATGCGACAAATCCGTTACTGAGCACACGATCGTGCCTTCAAAAACGCCATCCTCGGAATCCACCGTGATGGAACGAATATTTGTTTTCAGATTTTTGGAAATAACGGTCGTGATATCACTTACCATACCCACGCGATCCTCTCCCATCACGCGCAAGCCGGACAGGAATTGCACGTCTTTCTGCCTGCTCCATTCCACCGATACGATGCGGTCGGGATGGTTTACGAGCAGGCTGGGAGCGTTCCGGCAATTCATGCGATGAATCTTTATGCCGTCGCTGCGACTTATGTAGCCGAAAACATCGTCGCCAGGGATCGGATTGCAGCAAGATGCGTACCGCGTGACGATGTCCGTATGCAATTCGCCGTCGATTTCGAGAGCCGGGCGAGCTGCCACGTGAGCCGAATCCAGAAAATTTTCGTACCGCAACCGAAGAGCATCCTCCCCGGCGGACTCTTCTTCCTCTTCCTTTCGCCCACGGGACTCGTTCCTGATAAACTCCACAAAATCATTCGCATCGAAAAGCCCTGTTCCAATCTCATAGAACATTTGTTGGGTGTTCGGAAACTTGAGCCGGTTGGCTGCTCTGCGCAACTTTTGCTCTTCGACATCCAGGCCGGCCTTGTCGAGTTTTTTCTCGAGCATTTCCCGGCCCAGGTCAACGCTGCGGCGCCGCTTCTCATTGATTAAGTGCCGTATTCTGCTGCGCGCCTTGTGCGTAACGACAAACTTCATCCAGTCCGGATTCGGCGTTTGCTTCTTCGACGTAATGACCTCCACCTGATCACCACTCTGGAGTTTGTACGAAAGCGGCACCATCCTGCCGTTCACTTTCGCCCCGATGCAGTGCATACCTATTTCAGTATGCACCTGAAATGCAAAATCGATAGGGGTCGCATTACGAGGTAGTGTCATCAAATCCCCCTTGGGGGTGAAAATATATATTTCCTCGTCGTACAGATTGAGCCGAAACTCCTTTACAAACTCCGCGGCATGTTCGGGGTTGGGGTTTTCAAGAATATCCCGCACCCATACAAGAAATTGCTCCATCCCCCGGTCCTTATCACTCACGGGTTCCTTGTACTTCCAGTGTGCCGCCACACCGCGCTCGGCGATGGCATGCATTTCTTCCGTGCGAATCTGCACCTCCACCCGTCGCCCCGTTGAACCAAGAACCGTCGTGTGCAGACTCTGGTAGCCGTTGGACTTGGGCACTGAAATAAAATCCCGGAAGCGCTCCGGTAAGGGTTTGTACAAATCCGTAACGATCGAATACACCCTCCAGCAATCTTCTTTCCCTTTTTTCTCGGTGCTTTTCAGGACTATACGAATGGCAAGCAAGTCGTATATCTCTTCAATCGACTTATCCTTCTGCTTCATTTTCCGCCAGATCGAATAGATATTCTTCGACCGGCCGGCCATCTCGAAATCGAAGCGATCGCTCTCAAGACGCTCCCGCAGAGGTTTGACAAAACGGTCCACATAGCCGTCCCGCTCGGCTTTGGACGCCTGCAGGCTTCGCACAATATCGCGGTATTCCTCCGGGTGGAGGATTTTCAGAGAAATATCTTCCAGTTCGGCCTTGATGGCGTTCAACCCGAAACGATGGGCGAGCGGCGCAAAGAGATCCAGGGTCTCGCTCGCAATCTTGAGTTGCTTCTGCTTGGGAAGCGACCCGATAGTGCGGAGATTATGCAAACGGTCCGCAAACTTTATGAGAATGACGCGAATGTCCGTCGCCATGGAAAGCATGAGCTTGCGGACATTTTCGGCCTGACCCAGTTCGCGGCTCCAGGAAACCCCCCGTATCTTGGTCAATCCATCGACGATGTTCGACACGGTATCGCCGAACTCTTCCCGTATCAGGTCCAGGGAAAACTCAGTGTCTTCCACGGTGTCGTGCAATAGCGCTGAGACGACGCTTATGTCATCAAACCCGATATCCCTGGCCACGATCACAGCCACCTCGATCGGGTGGGTAATGAATCGTTCCCCCGAGGCTCGCCGGTCGTTGCGATGCGCCCAGTAGCCCAGCATGAAGGCACGGCGGATCATTTCCTCATCCACCGACCGCAGAGATTGACGGCACGCATCAAGCAATTCGTCGAGCCCGGCTTCGAATTCCGGTTCGACTTGCAAGTCGGTTTGGCTCAGGATGGAAGAAGCACGCAACATGGAATGGCTGGAAGAACCATCGGTATATGCGTGCGACCGCATGCGGCCGCCACAAACAACAACATCTAAAAGATTAAATCTCGCTGCCTGCGTGCGGTTTCCCCGTAGAGCATTCGAGGAAGAATACCGTTGGACACGGCATCCCCGGAGCGTGCGCATTTGTACCGGAACAATGTCCCGTACAAAAAACAGGAAGGTCCGTAAAACAATCAGGCATGGGGCAATGTGTAAACCGGCCGCCATCCCGAGGCGTCTTTCATTGCGCTATGAAGCGCTCCAACTCGCCGTGAACGCGCGCAACCGTTTCGCCGGAGGGCCGCGGCGTCTTACAGGAGACCACTACAGCAACCACTGCGTTCGCAAACAGGGCCCACAACCCACCGTGTATGTCTAACGGATTGGGGAATTCGACCAACGTAAGCCAGAGTACGACCAACCCGACGGCCAACCCTGCCAGTACACCCGCCCGACTGAGCGAGCGGCCACCGGGGAAACATACACCAATAATGGCAGGCATGAGTTGAAGGGCGCCTGCACCGGATAGCGTGATGATGTGAACGAGTAAACCGCTCTTCGACAGCGAAAGAATGCAGGCTGCCACAAGAAGTGCAAGCACAATGATGCGCCCAACGAAAACGTAGTGTGCCTGACTTTTTCCCCGTGCCACATAGCGCTGGTACACATCGCGCGTGAGCACAGTCATGTTAGCGTGCAGGATCGAATCCAGCGTGGACATGGCGGCAGCCGCAGCCCCGGCAAGAATGACGCCGGTAAGCCACGCCGGAGCATATGCGAAAAGCAATTCGGGGAAAATGCGGTCGGCCGCCTCCAATTCCGGCATCACCAGCGCTCCACCCAGCCCTACAAGTGCTGCAGGAATATAAAGCGTCATCAAATAGATAGGCGTGGTTGCGCCGAGAAGTTTGAGCGTCTTGCCGTCCACTGCCGTGTAATAGCGAATCATCATGTGCGGCTGAAAAACGATCCCGAAGGAGAGCGTGATCACCATTCCGATCCACATGCCGGGCGTAAAAAATCCCGAGGGACCCGGAAGTGTGAGCAGATCGGGCCGCTCCGCGGCAACGTGCCGCCACAATTCCAACGGACCGCCGAAAAGTTCGAAGGAGAGCACGAGGGCTCCCGCCCAGATAGCGATATACATCCAGACCCCTTGTAACACATCGGTCCAGTAGACCGCACGCAATCCCCCGATCATAAGGTGTACGACCGCAACGACGAGCATGACAATAACGCCGATCTCGAAGGGGATACGCCCACCGGAGGCCACATCCATGATGTAGCCGAGGGCAATCGCTTGCACCTGGATGTAGAGAATGGTGAACACCACGGAGACGATAGCGACCGCTATACGCACTGCTTCCGACTCGTAAAAGTCAGCGAGCATATCCGCCGGCGTAACGTACCCGAAAGCTTTGCCAAGCGCCCAGATGCGGGAACCGAGTACGTACGTGATGGCGCCGACAAGCAGCGTCCACGCCCCTGCAGCCCAGAAACCGATCCCGTGCGTAAAGAAGAAGCCGCCCGAGCCGAGAAAGGCAAACGCCGAGTGGAAGGTGGCGACGACCGTAAGATAAAGCACCACGAACCCGGCTCGGCGTCCGTAGAGAAAGAAATCCTCCATATCGACCGTCAAACGACGGCCCGCCACTACGGCCAACCCGAGCGTGACCAGCAAGTAGATAAAAATCAGGCCGGTGGCAATAACCCAGGTTTCCATCATACGGCCCTAACGAGGTAAAGGGATTTCTCCGATGACTACACGCCCCGTCGATACGCCAGAATCAGAACGGCGATGAGCGCTACATAGACAACAAATAGCGCCGCATATAAAAAAGGCACTCCGAAGAAAGACGGCTCTATCCGGTTTAGAAAAGCATGTGTGACCGGGGGCATCGCGAGCAGAAACAGCGCTGCGAAGACAAAGGTTACGATGCGCCCGTCACGGGTGCGCGGAAGAAATCGGCGACGTGGAGGAGATGAAGGAGACATGGAGGAAGATACGAAGGGCGACACGGCGATGCACCAAGCCCTATCGTAGTCCCCGATCTTGTTGTCGGCTATCTACGAGGAGGTTTCCGAAGCCTTACCGGTCGGCTTCTTCTTTGTATCCTCGGAGGCCTCCGGCTTCGTGTCAGATGTCTTCGGGGCAGGTACTTCCGTCTCGTTCACCTCCTTTACCTCTTCAGCCGGTTCCTCGATCACTGCCTCTTGCTCACCGGAATCCTCGGGCGCTGCCTCTTGCTCGCCGGAATCCTCGGGCACTGCCTCCTGCTCGCCGGAATCCTCGGGCGCCTCCGCCGCAGGGATCTCGTCTGCTTGTTTCGTTGTCGCCGGCGTCACTGACTTGCTGCTGCGACGGCCACCACGGCGTGTCCGTTTACTGCTTTGCTGCGATCCGGCTCCGGTCGTTTCGCCCGTCTCATTGTAATCCACAAGTTCGACGATAGCCATAGGAGCAGCATCTCCTGCACGGCGGCCAATCCTGACAACGCGCGTATACCCGCCTGGACGCTCTCCAATCTTCTCAGCCACTTCCGTGAACAGTGCCGTGACGGACTGCTTGTCCCGCAGATGCCGAAATGCCTGCCGACGATTATGCTGCGAATCGTCTTTAGCCCGGGTAATAATGGGCTCGATGAAGGTGCGCAGGGCTTTGGCCCGCGGCACCGTCGTCGTAACGCGCTTGTGTGTGATCAACGCATTGCCCAACGCTACGAGTGTAGCCTTTCGATGGGATGCGTTGCGCCCAAGTTTATGTCGCTTTCTCTGGTGTCTCATAATATCCGACTACGCCTTTTCCTCGTATTTTTCCTCGCTCATCCCAAAATGCAGACCCCGATCACTAAGCACGTGAACCAGTTCCTGCAACGATTTGCGTCCAAAATTCCGGAATTTCAGCATCTCCGATTCCTCTCGACTGACCAGATCGCCGATATTCGTGATATTGGCAGCCTTCAGACAATTCTGCGCACGTACGGACAGGTCCAGTTCGTCCACGGGTTGTACAAGCAATTCGCGAATACGCTGTGTTTCCGTATCGACGATCTCCGCCTTTTCGGTAGGACCGGGTACGCTATCCATCGAAATAAACAGGTCCACATGATTCCGTAGAATGGTCGCAGCCTGCATCAGCGCCCCCTCTGCCGAAATGGAACCGTCCGTTTCGATCTCCATCGTAAGGTATTCGTAGTCGATCTTATGCCCGACGCGCGTCGTCTTGACCGAATACTTGACATTCCGAATGGGTGTAAAGATAGCATCAATGGCAATCACACCAATCGGATCGTCGGCGCGCTTGTTTTCGTCAGCAGGTATGTACCCCCTGCCACACTCAATACGCAATTCTATGTTCAGCGCCGCATTTTCATCCAGTGTGGCGATATGATGATCCGGATTGAGCACTTCGTAATCATTCGTGGCGGCGCCTATATCCTTGGCCGTGTAAGAACCAGGACCCCTGATTACAAGGTGAATGGTACCGTCTTCCGCCTCTTCGGTAGCACGAAAACGCACCTCCTTGAGGTTCAGAATGATATCGGCAACATCCTCTGTTACGCCCTCAATCGTTGAAAACTCATGCTGTACGCCGTCGATCTTCACCCCCGTAATGGCAACGCCTTCGAGCGACGACAAAAGAACACGCCGCATCGCGTTCCCAATCGTTACGCCGTATCCGCGTTCGAGGGGCTGCAACGAAAACCGCCCGGAAAACTCCGATGCATCTTCAATCTGAATGCCGTCCGGCATATGGATTACATGATTGCTCATGGCTTCTCAATCGGTCAAAGTCTTACAAGAGTGGATAGCAGATGCCGTAGCACATCTGTTCGGCGAAAATCGTCAGGCAATTACTTCGAATACAACTCGACGATCAACTGCTCACGAATATTTTCCGGGATGTCTTCCCGGGCCGGCATGTCCAGCATTTTGCCTCGGAGATCGCCGCGATCGACCTCGAGCCAAGCGAAAGTCCGTCGGTTCTGCACAACCGACTCCACGATCGGCCGCATGGCGCGGCTCCTCGGTCGAATCGCAATCGTATCACCCGGGCGCAGTTGCGCCGACGGGATATTTACGATCTGGTCATTCACCATAATATGTCCATGGTTTACCAGTTGCCGGGCCTGACGCCTCGTACGCGCAAAACCGAGGCGGAACACCGTATTGTCCAGTCTGGCCTCCAAAAATTTCAGCAGGTTTTCCCCGGTGACGCCTTTTTTTCGGGATGCCTTCTCGAACAGGTTACGAAACTGGCGTTCCTGAAGGCCATAGGTATACCGCGCCTTTTGTTTTTCCTTGAGCTGCACGGCGTACTCACTTTCTCTGGACCGGCGTCCCTGTCCGTGCTGGCCTGGCGGATACAACTTGCGCTCAAGCGCCTTGCTCGGACCGAAGATCGGTTCCTTGAAACGCCGGGCAACTTTCTGTTTGGGGCCTCTATATCGAGCCATTATCGCTGTCTACTGTTTCTGCTTTCTTCTATCTGCCTGCCTGTCTGGTCGACAAGCAGTGCTGCTACCATCACACGCGGCGACGTTTTGGAGAACGACAGCCGTTATGAGGAATGGGCGTTACATCCCGGATTGACGCAATATCGAGTCCCGCCCCGGAAAGCGCCCGAATGGCCGACTCTCGCCCTGATCCAGGACCCTTCACATACACATCTACACGCCGCAGACCCAGGCCATGCGCCTCTTCCGCAGCCGTCGTAGCCGCTACCTGAGCCGCATACGGCGTATTCTTGCGGCTGCCCTTGAAACCCATCTTGCCGGAACTGGCCCACGAAATAACGTTTCCGTACTGGTCCGTCAATGTCACGATCACATTGTTGAATGTGGCCTTGATGTGCGCCTGTCCATTTGACTCGACGATAACGTTTCGTTTCCGAGCCGATCGGCCGGAACGCCCCGATTTTTGCTGCTTCTTCGCCATATAACCCTGAATTTACGAGAGATCGAGACGGTACGATTACTTCCGCGGCGCCTTCTTCTTTCCGGCCACGGTCTTCCGACGTCCCTTACGTGTGCGTGCATTTGTGCGCGTGCGCTGTCCACGTACAGGAAGCCCCCGGCGATGCCGAAGACCCCGGTAACAGCCGATGTCCATCAATCGCTTGATGTTCATCTGTACTTCCGTACGCAATTGCCCCTCGACAAGGTACTCGTCCTCAATAAGGCGTCGCACGCTTCGGGTCTGCTCCTCCGTCCAGTCGTTCGGATGCACATCGTGCTTGATGCCGACACGATCAAGGATTTCTTGAGCACGAGAACACCCTATCCCGAAAATCGAGGACAAGGCAATTTCTCCGCGTTTATGCGGAGGTACGTCCACTCCGGCTATTCGAGGCATATGCTTTCTGGTTTCCCGGCAGCGTCCGTTCGGAAACGCTGCATCAGACACCGAAGGGTATCAACCCTGTCGCTGCTTGTGCTTCGGGTTCTTTTTGTTGATGACGTAAATGCGCCCTTTGCGCCGAACGATCTTGTCGTCGGAGCTGCGCTTTTTGACACTGGCACGAACTTTCATGGGTTCGCTCGGTCTCGTTCGTGAAAAATTTAAGGCATAGCCGTTACGTAACGCGCATCGGCTACACAGGTTCATAAATTTTGTATGTAGTCGGCGAATCAAAAGCAACGCCGGACGCTTCTTCGATATACTCGAAGGTGCTTAGCACTTCAGCCTTGCCGGAACACACAACCACCATGTGCTCGTAATGCGCAGCAGCTTTTCCATCCGCTGCGCGAATAGCCCATCCGTTCGGATCCGTTACGATCCTGGCTGTTCCGAGGTTAATCATGGGTTCGATGCATAGCGTCATACCGCGCACCAGCCGGGATCCGGTTCTCGGTGCGCCGACATTCGGCACATTAGGCTTCTCGTGAAGTTTTTTGCCGATGCCATGGCCGACGAGTTCCCGAACGACGCCATACCCCCTGCTTTCACAGTACTCTTGTATGGCAAAAGATATATCTCCAATGCGCCCCTTCGTCGTCGCATGCTCAATACCTTTGTACAAGGCTGCGTACGTTGTTTCGCACAAGGCACGCTTTTCGTCGGAGATCTCGCCGACGGCAAAGGTATAGGCGCTATCGCCGTAATAACCATTCAGCAGCACACCGCAATCAACGGACAGCAAATCCCCCTGTTGAAGTGGGCTGTCATTCGGAATGCCATGTACTACCGTATCGTTTACGGATGTGCAGAGCGTGCTGGGAAACACCAGGTTGCCCACACGATACCCTTTGAATGCCGGTTCGGCGCCATGGTCGCGTATGAATGCTTCCGCTATCCGATCAAGCTCGCGCGTCGTGACACCCGGCTCAATGTACCGTGCTACCTGGCCAAGCGTCTGCCCGACAAGCTCCGCGCTTTCCCTGAGGCGGTCGATTTTGTATGCGCTTTTTGTCAAGGCCATGGGCTTGGAGAGACGGAAATGGTCTTGCGACCGGCCTACCGCCACTACTACATATATCGTCCTCGAACACGTCCACTTTTCATGAAACCATCGTAATGACGCATGAGCAAATGGCTTTCGATCTGCTGGAGCGTATCCAGCGTCACCTGCACGAGAATAAGCAGACTCGTCCCTCCGAAGAAGATTGCAAAACCGGGCGAGACGCCAGCCTGCATAGCGAATGCAGGAAGAATCGCAACAAGTCCGAGGAAAACCGATCCGGGCAAGGTGATTTTCGTCAGGATGTTGTCGATGAACTCACTGGTCTGCTTACCCGGCCTGATCCCGGGGATAAATCCACCCTGCCGCTTCATGGTGTCCGCCATTTCCCTCGGGTTAACCGCAATAGCGGTATAGAAATAGGTAAAGAACACGCAGATCACGAAGAACACTGTCGAATATCCCCAGCCGGAAATGTCTGAGAACCAGCGTCCAAATTCGACCATGAAGGCGCTGTCGGGAAAAAACGATGCGACAGTCGCCGGAACGAACATGATCGACTGCGCAAAGATAATGGGCATGACACCCGCCGCATTGACACGAATCGGAAGATACTGGGTCGTGCCGCCGTACACTTTGCGCCCCACGACACGCTTCGCATATTGCACAGGAATGCGGCGCATACCCTGAGAAATCAGCACGACGCCAAGCATCACGAGGGCCCATATACCGATCTCCATCAGGAAGATGAAGAGATTACCCGTGAGCGTAAACTCGTTGAAAAGCGCATTGGGCAAGAAGGCGATAATGCCCACCATAATGACGATGGATATGCCGTTCCCGATACCGTTTTCCGTAATACGCTCCCCAAGCCACATAACGAATATGGTACCGGCAGTCAGCACGATTACCGTCGAGATCATAAAAAACGTGGAATTGATTACGATCGCCTGACCGGTGGCCCCATACTGCAGGTTGATCGCATATCCGATGGACTGGAAAGCGGTAATACCTACTGTCCCATACCGTGTGAGCTGGGTGATTTTGCGGCGCCCTTCCTCGCCCTCACGCTGAAGCTTCTGAAAATAGGGAAGCACCGCACCCAGCAACTGGATGATAATGGAAGCGGTGATATACGGCATGATGCCGAGTGCGAAAATACCGGCCTGGCTAAAGGCCCCTCCCACAAACATGTCGAGAAAACCGAAAATGTCGTTCGGATTTCCTTGTGCATTGACGTCCGCCAAAATACCGGCATCCACGCCGGGAAGCGTTACGTATGCCCCCAGCCGATACACGAGGAGTAACCCGATCGTGTACAGGATCCGGCGGCGGAGCTCATCTATTTTCCAGATGTTGCGTACGTTCTCGCCGATACTCGCCATAATGGAGTGTTGGATAGAGGACCGTTGCCGGTCCGTACATTAGTCGAGGACGGTTGCCTTGCCTCCGGCCGCTTCAATCTTTTTTCTCGCGGAGGCACTGAAAGCGTGCGCGGTAACCGAAAGCCCTTGCGGGGAATCACCGCCCCCGAGAATTTTAATCCGATCGGCCTTGCGCGCAACCCCGGCGCCCATAAGCACCTCGGGCGTCACCTCCGCGGCGCCATCGATTCGCCCCTCCTCTACAAGACGTGCTATCCAGGACAGGTTTACGGCACGGTATTCGACGCGGAACCGGTTGTAAAATCCGAACTTTGGCACACGGCGCTGAAGCGGCATTTGGCCTCCCTCAAACCATGCGGGAATACTTGCTCCCGCTCGGCTCTTTTGGCCCTTCGTCCCCTTTGTGGAACTGTGACCGCCCTTGCCCGAACCCACGCCGCGGGCAATGCGCCTCTTTTTTCGAGTAGCGCCCTTAACAGGCTTCAGATTGCTGAGATCCATAATGCATTTCGAATGGATGCCCGTCCTCGGACGGAAGCCAGGGAATGAAAAACGCCCGGTCTCTAACGTGGATCAGGCTTCGGTAACGGTAACGAGATGTCGAACCTTGTCGATCATCCCTCGCAGTTGCGGAGAGTCCGTATGTTCGACACGCTGGTGCATCCGCCGGATACCGAGCGCCTCCAGGGTACGAACTATACGCTTCGTTGAACCGATTGCGGATTTTGTCTGGGTTATGATAATCTTGTTCGCCATATCCTTGTACGATCTGACCGCGAGCCATCGCGCGCGAAAACACCGGTTGTCGTTTATCCCTCGAACACCCTTTTGAGCGAAATACCGCGGCGTTTGGCCACTTCCATAGGGTCTTCAATCCGCTCGAGTGCCTGCATCGTTGCAGAGACCTGATTGTGCGGGTTGCTGGATCCAAGGGATTTTGAAAGAATGTCCCGGATGCCGGCGCATTCCAGTACAGCTCGTACGCCCCCCCCGGCAATCACGCCAGTCCCGGGAGCTGCGGGCTTCAGCAACACCTTCCCGGCATCCTGCCGACCCACGACGGGATGTGGAATCGTGTTGTCCTTGAGCCGAACGCGAATAAGGTTCTTCTTCGCATCTTCAGTCCCTTTTGAAATGGCGTCGGCCACCTCGTTTGCCTTGCCGAGACCAGCCCCGACCGTTCCCTGCCCGTCGCCTACTACCACGACGGCATTGAATGAAAAACGGCGACCGCCTTTGACGACCTTCGCCACACGGGAAACGGATACAAGCCGCTCCTGCCAATCCTGGCCTTCCGCCGCTTCACGCCGTCGTTGCTCCTTTCGTGCTGCCATACAAAACCTGAATGAGTGTACCTGGTGTCTTGTGAGAAACTACAGTTGTAATCCCCCTTCGCGGGCGCCGTCCGCCAAAGCTCGCACACGCCCGTGGTACCGATAGCCGTTCCTGTCGAACACAACCCGTTCAATACCCTTTTCGAGGGCTCGGCGGGCAAGATTCGTTCCAACGGCTTTGCTGACTTCCATGGGCGTATCGCCGACCACGTCAGACTCTGCGCTCGAAGCCGCCGCCAGCGTAACGCCCTCCCGGTCATCAATCAGTTGTGCATATATGTACCTGTTCGAACGAAAGACGGAAAGACGAGGACGCGAAGAGGTACCTGCGACCTTATCACGCATGCCGCGTTTTACGCGTCGTTTCCGTTCCTGCTTTTTATGCGCCGCCATAATTCTGTCGGATACTCAGATCAAGATGTTGAGGGTTGAGAGGGGAAGCATTTAGCGAGCTGCTGTCTTCCCGGCCTTGCGACGAACATATTCGCCCACATAGCGAACCCCTTTGCCTTTGTACGGCTCGGGGGGGCGTAGCGCCCGGATCTTCGCGGCTACCTGCCCGACGATTTGCTTGTCCGTTCCTTCGATCGTAACCACCGTGTTCCTGCCTCGCTGGGCATCTACCGTAACAGAGACCGTCTCTGGCGGCACAAAATAAATCAGATGCGAAAAACCAAGGGCCAGCTCAAGGACTCCATCGTTTACCGAAGCACGGTAACCGACGCCAATCACTTCCAGTTGCTTTCGATACCCTTTCGTAACACCCTCGACTGCATTATCGATCAGCGAACGATATAACCCGTGCATCGCTTTATTACGCTTCTGCTCGTCGGGGCGCCGGACTACGATACTTCCGTCTTCGTGCGCCACCGTAATTTCAGGAGCGACCTGAACGGACAGTTCTCCCCTGGGCCCCTTGACGGTCACAAGATTGTCCACCGAGATGTCGACGGATACGCCGTCGCTGGTCTCAATGGGTTGGTTGCCTACACGAGACATGTTTCTTCTCTTTCGGGGTTCACGGATAGTGTGGGTATACCTGCAATTCGCAGCGGGATAGCTTCAGAAATCAATAGAGATACGCAAGCACCTCGCCGCCGATGTGCGCCTTGCGCGCCTCCTTGTCGGTCATCATGCCACGGGATGTGGACAAAATAGCTATCCCCAATCCGTTCATTACACGGGGCAATTCATGCGCCCCCGTATACCGGCGCAAGCCCGGCGTGGACACACGTTTCATCATGCGAATGACCGGCTCACCCTGCGCATCGTACTTCAGACGGACTCGAATGAGTCCCTGCTTGCCATCATCCACATTCAGGTAACTGCGGATGTAGCCTTTATCCAGCAAAATCTGCGTGATTGCACGCTTTTGCTTCGAGGCAGGTATATCCACGTACTTTCGGCCGGCCTGCTGGCCATTTCGAATGCGCGTCAGATAATCTGAAACCGGGTCTGTAATGCCACTCATATCGTATTGGGTAGAAAAACGTTACCAGGATGCTTTGCGCACACCGGGTATCTTACCTGCAAGCGCCATCTCGCGAAAAGCAATACGGGAAATTCCGAAATCACGCATATACCCCCGGGAACGGCCCGTAAGCGGGCACCGGTTATGCAACCGCACGGGGCTTGCGTCGCGTGGAAGTCGTTGCAGACCGATCCAATCACCCTGTTCCTTGAGCAGGCGACGTTTCTCGGCATACTTCTCGACAACACGCCGTCGCTTCCTTTCGCGCGCAATCCAACTGGTTTTCGCCATAGCGTTGAAGATTTTCTTAAGTGCAGGTGTCGAATAAAGGAGGGATACAGAGACTGTATACAAGGGGTCAGGCAGCTACCGATCGTTCTTCTCGCCGTACAAAAGGAATACCGATTTCCTTCAGGAGCGCATACGCCGCATCGTCTGTCGCTGCCGTCGTTACAAAAGTAATGTCCAGCCCGCTGATCCGGTCAATCTTGTCCACATCGATCTCGGGAAAGATGATCTGTTCCCGGATGCCCAGTGTGAAGTTACCCCGGCCATCGAAACTGCGATCCGATACGCCACGAAAGTCGCGCACGCGCGGCAACGCCAGCGTAATGAGACGATCCACAAACTCGTACATGTGATCTCCGCGCAACGTCACGTTACAGCCGATAGGCATACCCTGCCGCAGTTTGAAGTTCGAAACACTCTTCCGCGCTCTTGCCACCCTGGGCTGCCGCCCGGTAATGCGCCGCAATTCGTCCATGGCGTGGTCCAGCACTTTCTTGTCCGCAGAAGCATCCCCCACCCCCTTGTTGACAACGACTTTCTCCAAGCGAGGGGCTTGCATAACATTCCCATACCCGAACTGCTTCATCAGCGCGGGAATGATCTGCTTTCGATACCGGTCCTTCAATCTCGGTGTGTAGGTCATCTGTCCAATCTCAATGGGCAAGGTGTGGAGAAATAACGCCCCGCCATCGCGAGATCCGTGCGAGCGCATGCCTTATGCAAGCTCTTCCCCCGTGGTTTTTGCATATCGGACCCATTGTCCGCGCCCTGTTTCCATATCCGTAATTCGCTTGCGCCCCACCCGCGTTGGATTTCCATCCGAAGCGATCGGTTGTACGTTGGATACATGGATAGGCACTTCTTTCTCTATGCGCCCCCCCTGGGGATTGGCGGCATTCGGTTTTTCGTGATGGAAGCGGAGGTTGACCCCCTCGACAATCACACGTTCCTTCTCCGGGAAAGTCACCAGTATCTTCCCTTCGTACCCCCGATAGTTGCCCGCAATCACGCGTACGCGATCCCCCTTCTTCACGTGCATCTTCTTTTGTGCGTTGTGTTTTCTCGGCATGGCTGCTAAAGCACCTCCGGGGCAAGGGAAACAATGCGCATAAACCGTTTTTCGCGCAATTCGCGGGCCACAGGCCCGAAAATACGCGTGCCGCGTGGCTCGTCCTGGGGATTCAAAAGCACGGCAGCATTTTCATCGAAGCGGATATACGAGCCGTCCTTGCGGCGAATCTCTTTCTTCGTGCGCACCACCACTGCCGGCGAAACGTCTCCTTTTTTGACAGCGCCTCCCGGCATAGCGGATTTGACCGTCACAATAATTCGATCACCGATGCGCGCATAGCGTCGCCCGCTTCCACCGAGTACACGGATACACAGCACCTCTTTGGCGCCGCTGTTATCCGCAACGGTAAGTCTCGACTCCTGCTGAATCATGGCTTCCCTGAGAGTATTGGGGGCTATCTGGCCCGTTCGATGACTTCGGCAAGACGCCAGCGCTTGTTTTTGCTAAGCGGGCGCGTTTCCATGATGCGAACGGAATCTCCCCGCTTCGCATCGTTGCGCTCATCATGCGCCATCAACTTCGTAGTCTTCTTGATGAACTTGCCGTATATCGGATGCTTGATCTGGCGCTGCACCGCCACCAGAATCGTCTTGTCCATGCGATCGCCGATGACAATGCCGATACGCTCCTTGCGCGCCGACCGGCTTACCTGCCGTTCCACAGCCTCTGTAGTGTCTGTACTCATAGTCTTTCCGTTCCTATTCAGGCCTCTTTTTCCTGCTCGTGAAGGATAGTCCTCAGCCGCGCAACCAAACGCCGCTTTCGGCGCAGCAACGTCGGATTCTCAATCTGCGCAATGGCATGCTGAAAATGCAGCCGGCGCAACTGATCCTCTTCCTCGTCAATGCGTTTTCGGACCTCTTCCAGGCCGAGTTCACGAATTTCTTTTGCCTTCAACATGGCATGCTCCGATGGGATTCGCTATCGTCCGACAGATTCGGGGGGCTGGTAATCCGGGCGCTTTACAAACTTTGTCTTGATCGGCAACTTGTGCCGGGCAAGCCGAAGCGCCTCCCGAGCCAATTCTTCCGGGATGCCCCCGCCGATCTCGAACAAGATGCGTCCCGGCTTTACATTGGTGGCCCAATACTCCGGAGAGCCTTTGCCCTTGCCCATACGAGTTTCCGCCGGTTTTTTCGTAATCGGCTTGTCCGGAAAAATGCGAATCCACACCTTGCCGACACGCTTCATTCGACGCGTCATGGCAATACGTGCGGCCTCGATCTGCCTGCTGGTAATACGACCCGGCTCCAGTGCCTTGATACCGAAATCCCCAAAATTGACGCTTGCCCCCCGGTATGCATTCCCCTTGATGCGTCCTTTCTGGTACTTCCGATACTTTGTGCGCTTCGGCATTAACATGGCTATCCTCTATCTCGAATCTCTGAGTGAGAGAAAACAATGGTCAGGACGATTGGTCGCCACCACGTGGGCGACGGCTTCGGCGCTTGCGAGCCGGCGGCTGGAACTGTTGCTGCATTTGCTGTCGCTGCGCCTGGATATTCGGGCTCAAATCTGGCTTACCGAGAATTTCGCCCCGATATATCCATACTTTCACGCCGATAGAACCGTAAATAGTGTGGGATGTCGCCTGGGCGAAATCAATGTCGGCCCGGATAGTGTGCAGGGGAACGCGTCCTTCAAGATACTGCTCTGTGCGGCCCATCTCTGCACCGCCAAGACGCCCTGCAACACGAATACGGATGCCTTCCGCCCCCATGCGGATGGCCGCCGTAACCGCCTGCTTCATGGCTCGACGGAACGAAACGCGGCCCTCCAACTGCTGAGCTACGTTCTGAGCGACCAGTTCGGCATCAAGTTCAGGACGCTTGATTTCGTTGATGTTTATCCGAATGTCCTCTTTGTTCGTCAGTTTCTTGATCTCCTCCCGGAGCTTCTCCACCTCGCTGCCACTACGGCCAATGACGACGCCGGGGCGACTCGTATGTAATGTCAGCACCACGCTCTTCAGCGTACGTTCGATAACGCAACGGCTCAACCCCGCACGACGCAGACGCGTCGCCAGATACCGGCGAATTTCTTCGTCCTCAACAAGTTTTGCTGGAAGATCCCGGGTAGCATACCAGTTGGAATCCCAACCCCGAATGATGCCTAATCGAAATCCGACCGGATGTGTTTTCTGACCCAATGCCTTTCTCTGTTTAGCGTGTCAAGTCCTGTGGGTACGTGATGGCGCTTCACGCGTCGTCATCCGGCTGTTCCGCTTCGGCCTCGCCCGTCGTCGCCACCACCACCGTCAGGTGGCACGAACGCTTGAGTATGGGGTGCGCACGACCACGGGACACCGGACGAAAACGTTTCATGCGTGTCCCTTCGTCCGCTCGTATCTCCTTTACTACCAGATCATTTTCTTCAAAACGATCATCCGGGTTCCTGTCCATCAGGTTGTAGACCGCTGATTGAATCGTCAATTCGACCGGGCGGGTTATCCTGTGCGGCTGATAGTGCAGAATGCTGAGTGCATCGGCGACCGTCTTCCCGCGAACGAGATTGATAACCGTACGCATCTTGCGAGGCGAACTCCGAATGTGCTTTCTGATGGCGTGTGCTTCCATATACATCGTGCGGCCTGGTATACTATGCAAAGCCCGGCAAGGCCAGCGCGGTAACGCGGAGCGCGACTTTGTCTGTTATCGTTTCATGCGCTTGTCTGTGTTCTTCCCGGCGTGTCCCCTAAAAGAACGTGTGGGCGAAAACTCGCCCAATTTGTGTCCGACCATATTCTCCGTCACATATACGGGGATAAACTGCTTCCCGTTGTGTACGGCGAATGTATGCCCGACGAATTCCGGCGTGATCATGGAATCCCGACTCCAGGTTTTGATCACCTTTTTTGAGTTACTCTTGTTCAAGGCGTCAACCTTGCCTTGTAACTTAAAGTGAACGTAAGGCCCTTTGCGTAGTGAACGTGCCATCTTGCTGTAATCTGATCCCTCTGGAAACGATCGGGCGCGGAACGGCGCCTATCGGCTCCGGCGTCGGACAATGTACTTGTTGGATTGCTTGTTTTTCTTGCGTGTCTTGTACCCCTTGGCCGGCACACCATGCGGAGAGCGTGGCAGTCCCCCGGAGGCCTTTCCTTCCCCACCGCCCATCGGGTGATCAACCGGATTCATCGCCACACCGCGCGTCTTCGGACGTATGCCGAGCCACCGGCTACGTCCGGCCTTTCCGATGTCGATGTTCATATGATCCGGGTTGCTCGCCGTACCGATTGTCGCCATGCACCGCACAGGAACAAGGCGAGTCTCTCCGGAAGGAAGTTTGAGTGTGGCTAACTTCCCTTCGCGCGCCGTGAGCTGTGCACTGGCGCCGGCTGAGCGAGCCAGTTGCGCTCCTTTTCCGGGGCGCATTTCAATAGCATGTACTTGCGTGCCGAGGGGAATGCTGGACAGCGGGAGGCAGTTGCCCGGTTCGGGCGGCGCATCCGGGCCATTCTGAAGAGTCATACCCACTCCTACGCCATCGGGAGCAATGATATAGCGCTTTTCACCGTCGGCGTAGGCCAGAAGCGCAATGCGGGCCGAACGATTTGGGTCATACTCAATGGTAGCAACCCGCGCCGGGACCCCCGTTTTGTCGCGCTTGAAGTCGATGATGCGATACCGCCGCTTGTGTCCCCCACCCTGGTGGCGGGTCGTAATCCGACCCGTGTTGTTGCGACCGGCCTTATGCTTCAGCGGAGCCAGCAAATTTTTCTCGGGCTTCGACGAGGTAATGTCGTCGAAGGCATCGAGCGTATATTGCCGCCTGGCGTTGGACGTCGGCTTTACTTTCCTGATGGCCATGGGTTAGCTCCTGCGGGGGATAGGCCCCTGCTTCGCAATGTGCATTAAACCTGCTCGAAAAAGTCGATCGGTTCCGAATCCGGGTGAAGCGTTATAATAGCCCGCTTGTGCCGGGCGGTGCGTCCCTGCACGATGCCACGCCGGGTACGCTGACTGCGTTGCTTGCCCCGAACGATATAGGTGCGAACCTTCTTGATCGAGGCAGACGGATAACGCTCCTGCACCGCTTTTTTGATCTCGACCTTATTGGCGTCCAGCCGGACATGGAATGTGTAATGGTTCTCTTCCATGAGCCTCGTCAGCTTTTCGGTAACCAGTGGCTGGATGAGTATGTCGTTACGCATGGCGATTTTTCGTCGATCCGTTCGCTATATCCGGCTCAGGCCGCAACCTTTTCACTTGATCCAAGCAGCCGGGTGAGTATTGCCAGGGCCTCTTCCTCGAATATCACCACATCTGCTTCGAGAATGTCGAGTGTCGAAACATGCCGCGCCTCTTTAACCCGGACGCGCGGAAGATTACTGCTTGAACGATACACCTCCGGACTATGCATTTCCGTAAGCACAAGCACCTTGTTGCCGGGAAGCCCCATCGTCGTCATGAGCCCGGAAAGCTTTCGGGAATTGGGCTGGTCATACTGAAGAGCTCCCACAACGCGCAACGCATTTCCCTGCGCCTTGTAACTGAATGCGGACCGACGGGCAAGGCGGCTCGTCTTCGTATTCATCTTGAAACCGTATTGCCGCGGACGCGGGCCAAAAAACGTTCCGCCACTCCGGCGAAGCGACGATGTTCTGGCGCCCGCGCGCGCATACCCTGTACCTTTCTGGCGATACATTTTCCGCGTGCTGCCCTGCACCTCACTGCGTTCCTTCGTTTTATGCGTTCCCTGCCGCGCACTGGCCTGTATTCTCCGTACATCCAGCCAGATAACATGGTCATTGGGTTCGACAGCAAACACCGAGGGGTCCAGTTGAATCTGGCGCCTTGTCGCACTCCCGTCAGAACCGAAAACCTTGACCTTCATAATGTATCCGGACATGCGCGTTCCTGCGCGGGCAAGCGGCGGAGCATCCCCCCGGCCCGAAACAGGACGATCATTTCTTTTTATGGATAGTGACAAAGCCTCCTTTGGGACCCGGTACGGCGCCCTTCAGCAGAATAACATGCTGCTCACCCAGCACCTGCACTACTTCAAGGTTCTGCACAGTCGTACGAGCGTTGCCCTGACGCCCGGCCATCTTCATGCCGGGAAAGACACGGGAAGGATCGGAGGATGCACCGATAGACCCTGGCGCACGCTGCCGATTGTGCTGCCCGTGCGTGCGCGAGCCGACCCCCTTGAAGCCGTGCCGACGCACAACGCCCTGGAAACCTTTCCCTTTCGAAATACCGACGACATCCACGATATCGCCTTCCGCGAACACATCGCCTACGGCAATTTCGTCTCCGAGCGACATCTCTTGTCCAACAAAATCACGGCGAAATTCGACCGATTTTTGCTTGGGCGAGGTCCCCGCCCGCTCATAATGGCCGCGTCGGGCGCGCGTTGCCCGTTTGGTCTTGCGCTCGACTGCTGCAAGTTGCACCGCGTCGTAGCCATCCACTCCATCGGCAGACTTCACCTGGGTGACTACATTCGGCGTGACTTCGACGAGCGTACAGGGAATATTATTCCCGATCTCGTCGAATACACTGGTCATGCCAACTTTTTTGCCGATCAGCCCGCCCATGGTTATGACTGCTTCTGAATAATGACCGTGACCGTACCCTCGTACGGCGTACTCGGGTTGAAAATGGGGTTAACGAACGCCGCATTGGACGCAAGATTCACCCGCGTGTCGTTTTGAAAAGCATAGTTGAACGGGAGATTCGCGCCACTGGGAATCGTCAACGTGAGTGTTCGCGCTCCGTCATCCACCGCATAGGTTCCACCAAGCGACAGGTCCTCGCGCCCCGACTCCTCCTTGTAATCCACCGTAAGCAAGAAAGCAGGGTCTTCGTCGCCCGCTTGAAATACGGCTGTCAGGCTGTTCACAAGCGCCACAAATTCTCCCGATTGATCTCCATTGGCGTCTCTGATACCGGTAGCCGTCCAGGTTCCGACAAACCTCTCCGCGTCGGAGGGGCCGTCATCGTTCGAATCGCACCCCGCGACCAGAAAAGCCAGTAAGGCTACTATGGAGAGTGTTCTCCTTGTCATCGTTCTCTTGCCTGATTTGAGATCAGAGGTCACACTTTGATTTCCACATCGACGCCGCTCGGAAGCTCCAGCTTCATAAGCGCATCCACGGTCTTGCTGCTTGTGGACAGGATATCGATCAGGCGCTCGTGACTCCGTGTTTCGAACTGCTCTCGACTTTTCTTGTCCACATGCGGACTGCGCAGCACGGTATAGACCGACCGCTTCGTAGGAAGAGGAATCGGTCCACTTACGACAGCACCGGTCGATTTTACCGTACGGAGTATTTTTCCCGCACTCTTGTCGATCAGTCGATGGTCGTACGACCTGAGCTTGATTCGAATTTTCTGATTTACCGCCATGATCCTTCCGGTCACGCCACCACCCCGGAGAGCCGGTGGCTATACCTCGTTCCTGCTAATCCCGTATTTTCGTCACCACGCCGGCGCCCACGGTACGGCCGCCTTCACGAATCGCGAATCGCAACCCTTCCTCCATCGCCACCGGCTGAATCAGGTTCACCTCGAACTGCGTATTGTCGCCGGGCATAACCATCTCTACGCCCGCAGGCAATTCGATATCCCCCGTTACATCCGTGGTGCGAAAGTAAAACTGCGGGCGATATCCCTTGAAAAACGGCGTATGACGCCCTCCTTCTTCCTTGGACAACACATACACCTCGCACTCGAAATGGCGGTGGGGCTTAATAGAACCCGGCTTGCAGATCACCATCCCGCGCTCGATAGCCTCCTTGTTGATGCCGCGAAGAAGCAACCCCACATTATCCCCGGCCTGACCGGAGTCAAGAAGCTTCCTGAACATTTCCACTCCCGTCACCGTGGAGGTCAGTTTCTCTTCCTGCATACCCAAAATATCCACCCGTTCACCCACATTGACGACGCCGCGCTCGATGCGCCCTGTGGCAACCGTCCCGCGACCCGTAATGGAGAAAATGTCCTCCACAGGCATCAGAAAGGGCATGTCCATCTCGCGAACAGGCGTCGGAATGTAGGAATCCACTGCCGACATCAACTCGATGACCTTGTCCTCCCACTCCGTTTCGCCATTCAGCGCACCCAGTGCAGAACCTGAAATGACCGGCGTATCATCTCCGGGGAACTCGTATTTATCCAGTAGCTCGCGAACCTCCATTTCGACGAGTTCCAGCAACTCCTCGTCATCGACAAGATCCACCTTGTTCAAAAACACTACGATGTAGGGAACGCCCACCTGACGAGCAAGCAGAATGTGCTCCCGGGTTTGTGGCATGGGACCGTCGGTTGCCGCCACCACGAGGATGGCTCCATCCATCTGGGCCGCTCCCGTCACCATGTTCTTGATATAGTCTGCGTGTCCCGGACAATCCACATGTGCATAATGGCGGGCCTCCGTTGCATACTCCACGTGCGCCGTAGCGATCGTGATGCCGCGTTCGCGCTCTTCGGGGGCATTGTCGATTGAATCGAACGAACGGATTGTATTCGCCGGATCTTCCACGCGACGATTCAAAACCAGCGTAATTGCTGCCGTCAGCGTAGTCTTTCCGTGATCCACATGTCCGATCGTGCCTATGTTCACGTGAGGCTTACTGCGGTCAAAAGTTTCCTTGGCCATGGCTGAATGCTCTGTTTGGCGATAACGTGTTCGGAAAAATGGTTTCAGTGATGGTGGCCATCCCGGCGGCTATGCCGCAACGGCTCCGGCGTTTGACGAAACGATCTCCTCGGCAATGCTCTTCGGCGCCTCTTCGTAATGGTCAAATTGCATCGTATAGATGGCTCGCCCTTGTGTAATGGATCGAAGGTCGGTCGAGTACCCGAACATCTCCGACAGAGGTACGGATGCCGTAATGCCCTGTGCATCCTGACGCGGGGCCATACTCTCGATACGCCCCCGGCGGCTGTTCAGGTCACCAATCACGTCGCCCATGTACTCCTCCGGTGTGACCACCTCCACATGCATAATGGGCTCCATCATAACCGGCCTTGCCTTTCGGGCCGCACTACGAAAAGCCATACGACCCGCAATCTCGAAGGCATTCTGGTCGGAATCCACATCGTGGTATTTTCCGTCGTAGAGACGAGCCTTTACACCTTCGATGGGATAACCGGCCAATGGTCCTTGCATCATAGCGGCCTTGATACCCTTCTCTACGGAGGAAATGAACTCCTTCGGAATATTTCCCCCCTTGACCTCGTCGACAAATTCGAAGCCCACACCATCCTCTGTTGGCGTGAACTCGATGTGCACCTGTGCAAATTGCCCGCGGCCCCCCGTCTGCTTTTTGTGCACGTAGCGCTCGTCCCAGGAGGCAGTGATCGCTTCGCGATACGCTACCTGGGGGCGACCGACATTGGCGCCAACCTGGAACTCGCGTTTCAGACGGTCCACAATGATTTCAAGGTGTAATTCGCCCATCCCCGCAATGATCGTCTGTCCCGTTTCCTCGTCGGTACGGACTACGAACGTCGGGTCTTCCTCGGACAACTTCATGAGGCCCTGCGACATTTTGTCCCCGTCCGCCTTGGTCTTCGGCTCGATCGCGATGCGAATGACCGGCTCCGGAAATTCCATGTGCTCGAGCACAACCGGGTGTCCGGGATCACACAAAGTGTCTCCCGTTCTGATTTGCTTGAGCCCGACTGCGGCCGCAATATCTCCGGCCACTACATGCTCGACATCCTCGCGGTGGTTCGCATGCATAAAGAGAATGCGTCCAATCCGCTCCTTCTTCTGCGAGGAGGCATTCAGCACCTGGGAACCCTTGTTGAGCGTACCGCTGTAGACGCGGAAAAAAGTCAGTTTCCCGACGTAGGGATCCGTTGCGATTTTGAATGCAATGGCGCTGAACGGGGCTGACGGATCCGGCTGGCGTTCCGCTTTCTGTCCGGATCTGGGATGCACGCCGGATACCGCCGGAATGTCAACAGGGCCCGGCAGATAAGCAATGGCGCCGTCCAGCAAACGCTGCACGCCCTTGTTTTTGAACGCGGAGCCACAGAAAACCGGCGTGATGTCGATGTTTAATGTAGCCGCGCGCACCGCCGTTCTGATTTCCTGCGCCGTGATCTCCTCGCCTTCGAGATACTTCATCAGGAGCGCATCGTTGTACTCCGCAATCGCTTCGAGAAGGTAAATGCGCCAGTGTCGAGCCTCTTTCCTGAGATCCGCAGGGACATCGATCTCATCCCAGGTCGCCCCCTGCGATTCGTCGTGCCAAACAATAGCCTTGTCCTCAATCAGATCGATTACACCCCGAAACATGTCCCCTGCACCAATAGGAATCTGCACAGGGATGGGATGTGCTTTCAGCCGTTCGCGCATCATCTGCACGGTATTCTCAAAATCGGCCCCCGTGCGATCCATCTTGTTGACAAAGGCAATGCGTGGCACGCCATACTTGTTGGCCTGACGCCATACCGTCTCGGATTGAGGTTCCACCCCTCCTACAGCGCAGAAAAGCGCAATAGCTCCATCAAGCACGCGCAGGGAGCGTTCCACTTCGATAGTGAAATCCACATGGCCCGGCGTGTCGATAATGTTGATGCGATGATCTTTCCAGAAACAGGTGGTCGCCGCACTCGTGATCGTAATGCCACGCTCCTTCTCCTGCTCCATCCAGTCCATCGTAGCACCACCCTCGTGCACCTCTCCCATGCGATGGAGACGACCCGTATAGAACAGAATGCGCTCCGTCGTGGTGGTTTTCCCCGCATCAATATGGGCCATGATCCCAATATTGCGGGTTTTTTCAAGCGGTATCGTCTTTACGCTGGTCATAATCTTTTTTTCGATGGATCAAACCCACAGCCGTAAACAACCACAGGCTGCGAACAACATCGTTTCCATTAAAACCGAAAGTGTGCGAATGCTTTATTGGACTCAGCCATTCTGTGCGTATCGTCTTTCTTCTTCACAGACCCTCCTTCTCCATTTGCAGCAGCCTGCAACTCGTTTGCAAGCCGCAACGCAAAGCTCTTGTCGCTGCGGGCTCGCGCATATCTGATAATCCACCGGAATGCCAGCGCGGTGCGTCGCTCGGGGCGCACTTCGACGGGTACCTGATAGGTGGCGCCCCCCACCCGGCGGCTCCGCACCTCAATGAGCGGCGCCACGTTGTTCACTGCCTTTCTGAACACCTCGACGCCCGGTTCGCCGTTACGCTCCCCTGCAATCTCGAAAGCATTGTACACAAGTCGTTGCGCCGTGCTTTTCTTGCCATCTTTCAGCACACTGCTGATAAAACGGCCAACGAGCTCGTCGCCATAGACAGAATCTTCGACCGCCTTGCGTTTTTCTGCTCTGTTTCTGCGCATGATTCAGACCCTGTTTCGATACGGATCAAGCATCCTGTCTGTGAACAATAAAATCCGGTGCGTTACTTCCGTGGCCTTTTCGCACCGTACTTCGACCGACTCTGCATTCGATCTCCGACACCTGCCGTGTCCAGTACACCACGTACAATGTGATACTTCACGCCGGGCAAGTCCTTTACGCGCCCTCCACGCACAAGTACAATCGAATGCTCCTGCAAATTATGCCCCTCGCCCGGTATGTAGGCAATAACCTCATAGCCGTTCGTAAGCCGCACCTTCGCTACCTTACGGAGCGCAGAGTTGGGCTTCTTCGGCGTCGTCGTGTAGACACGCGTACAGACACCCCGCTTCTGCGGACTGCCTTCGAGCGCCGCAGCCTTGGTTTTTCCAGGCTTTCGGGCTCGCCCCTGGCGAACGAGTTGCTGAATGGTTGGCACGATATCGGTATCGGTTCAATGTGGTGCGCGCATCAGGATGCCGCAGAGTCGTTCTGAACGACTCCATGGCGGAGGCCAGAACAACGCAAGCCGCATAATATAGTGTTTATCTAATTTTGATTCAATAAAATCGGTTAAGATCGAGTAAAAAATATCAAGGACCCGCGCGGCAGCCCTGCATCGGATCTATGCACTGCCGGCAGTTTCCCCGCCTTCTTCAGAATTTTCCTTCGAATCCGGAGCAGTTTCCCCATCAAATTCTGCATGAAGGCCGTCTGCAACAACACCGTTTCCACCAGCCTCTGCCTTGGCTTCCTTGTCGGGAGTGCCGTTCAGCGAAATATATTCACCATAGGGGCGCGGCCCGAGAATCCCGACAATTTCTTTCGGACCCAGTACTTCCTTTTTCAGCAACGCCTTCGCCATATCTTCAAGTAATGCACGCTTCTCCTCCAGCAATGTGCGCGCACGCTCTCGAATCTCGTCAATGATGGCTCGCACCTCCTCGTCGATAATGCGAGCAGTTTCGTTGGAATAAGGTTTTTCGAAAACCGGTGCGTCTTCATCCCGGTCCGAGCGATTATAAGAGACACAGCCGATTCGCTCGCTCATGCCGTAATAGACGACCATTGCATACCCCATCCTGGTAATGCGTTCGAGGTCATTCTGCGCCCCGGTCGAAATACGCCCGAAAACGATTTCCTCGGCAACGCGCCCGCCGATGGCCATGGTCATCCGATCCAGCAACGCCTCTTTGGTGTAGAGATAGCGTTCTTCGGGTAGATACTGGGCATAGCCGAGAGCGGCCAGGCCACGTGGTATAATCGACACCTTGACAACCGGATCCGTATTCTCCAGAAACCAGCCCGTAATTGCGTGGCCCGCCTCGTGGTAGGCAACAATCTTTCGCTCTTCCGGCGAAATGAGTTTGTTCTTCTTTTCAAGCCCGGCGATCACTCTGTCGATCGCATGCTCGAAATCCTCCATCTCAATGGATTCCTTTTCTTCCCGGGCAGCAAGCAAGGCAGCCTCATTGCATACATTGGCGATTTCGGCGCCTGCAAAACCTGGTGTTTGTCCAGCCAGCACCTCCAGATTCACGTCATCATGCAACACTAACCGGCGGGTATGCACCCTGAAAATTTCCGCACGCTCACGCCGGTCAGGTTTGTCGATCATGATCTGCCGATCAAAGCGGCCGGGACGTAACAATGCGCTGTCAAGTACGTCCGGGCGATTGGTGGCGGCCATGATAATGACCCCCTTGTCGGTATTGAACCCGTCCATCTCGACAAGTAACTGATTCAGCGTATTCTCGCGTTCGTCGTTGGCTCCCATCATCATGCCGCGCCCGCGAGTCCGTCCGATGGCGTCAATTTCGTCGATAAAAATGATGCAGGGCGCCTTCTCCTTGGCCTGCTTGAAAAGATCGCGCACACGGGCGGCGCCTACCCCCACGAACATCTCGACAAAATCGGATCCGGACAGAGAAAAGAACGGTACTCCGGCTTCCCCGGCGACAGCCTTTGCCAGCAAGGTCTTGCCCGTCCCCGGGGGGCCTACGAGCAGCACGCCCTTGGGGAGCTTGCCGCCCAGTCTGATGAACTTTTTCGGGGTCGTTAGAAAATCGGCAACTTCGGCAACCTCTTCCTTGGCTTCGTCGAGTCCCGCTACATCCTTGAACGTCAACTGCTGGTCCCCCATAGCGTCGAAAAGCACTGCCTTGTTCTTTCCGATATTGAGCACCTGGGACCCCGGGTTCATACGGCGAATCAGAAAAATCCACAGAAAAACAATAAGAAGCAGGGGGAAAATCCATACCAGCACCCCGCCGAACCACCCCTCCTCGACCCGTGCGGAAAATTCCACAGTCGAGTTGCCATCGGTGCTGGCCTGGTCATTGTAATCCCGCAAGAAATCGGTCAGATCATGGTCGCCCGGTTTCGTGCTGGCAAAAGCAAGGGAGGGCTCATCGGAGCGGTCGGCAAGAAAATTGTTTGCCGGCTCCGGTACTTCGACCAACCCCTGCTCGACGGCTTCCGGTGTATAAACACCCTCAATGCTCTGGTCGTTGATAACGACCACCTTATCGATATACCCGCTCTCCACATACTGAAGAAATGTGCTGTAGTCGATCGAATTCGATGACCCGGCAGACCGGAAGAGCAGAATGTGAAAGAGCAGCATCAGAAATACCGCCAGATATATCCACACCGCAAGCTTCGGCCTGCGCTTCGGCGACCGCGAGCTATCCTCTCTGGACGAATCGTCCACTTCCGGTTGTGTGTGTTCAGGACCGGTTTCCGACATATCGCAAGTGGTTACGCCAGTACGGCATTACGCCCCGTCAACCTGTTTGTGCATTATGGTGCGTTGCATACGTACGGGCAAACATTGTTTACCTGTAACAGATGGGGCTGTTCCTCCGGGGGCACGGTGCATCGGGAGAGAGAACAAGGCGAATAGCGCCAGGGCCACCCTGCACCCCGGACGGGGAGTCTACGGAAAAGTCAGAGGTTCGACGCGGGAGCTTCCCGCAAGCTCCCCGAGCATATACCCAAGCCCTTCCAGCGCCATACCGGCAGCAGCTTCATCCGGGAAGTGCCCAAGCGCAGCGCGATAAACGACCCTGTCATCCACCGAGTTGAGCACTACACCGGCACGCAGGCCCTGCTGGATATATGGAGCGACAAGCATTTCCATAGGTTCGCGGTCGGCGTGCGTGTCGAGCACGATCGTGAATCCGCCCAATTCCGGCCGTATGCCCCCGCCACCGTACACGGAAAATTCACCGCTCGGGATCGCAGGCAGGGTTGTCTCATTGGAAGGCAAAGGCGCCTCGGCAGAAGGTAAAGGCGCCTCGACAGAGGGTAAGCGGGTTTCGTCGGGGGGCAAGAGCACCTCGTCAGGAACAGCAGGAACATCGCCAACCTGTTCACTGGCAAGGGAATCCGAGAGGGGCGAACCGGCAAGGGAATCGGATGCTACAGAGTCCACAGCAGCTTGCAATGCCTGAAGTTCCTGATCCAGCATGTCAAGAATATATCCGGCTCTATCGGCATAGGTCGTGGATGGATACAAGGTGCGCACGCCGGTATACACCGAACGGAGGTCAACCATATCCGTGCTGGCGGAAGCAAGAAGATCACTTTGAGGCGCAACGTCGCTCCCGGATGGCGCAACAAGCGTATCCGGGGCGGTGTACTCTTCTGAATCTTCCAGAGAAAGACCTGTGTTGGCTTCTTGCTCTTCGGCCAGCAGCGTGTCTGCAGAAGAGGGAAAGGCCGGAGCAAGTTCCAGAATCCCGGCCTGCGCAAGCACCGAATCGGGTAGCTGTATGGGCAACGGACCAAGCACATCCAGCGAATCGGAGGCCGCCCATTCGAAATAAATGCGCCCCGCCGCAAACAGCGCCCTCGGCGCCACCTCCATATTTCGATATCGGGAGGCAATGAGCACCATGCGGTTGAGCGCTTCTTCGTACGCCCCGCGACGCCATCGGAGCACCGCCTCATCGTATTCTTCCAGCGCCACGGCGAGACTATCGGGCGTTTCCTCCGGCTCCAAGCCAAGTTCTATGCGGACCCTGGCCGCGAAATCAGAATCCGGATAGTCAGCCAACACCTGCCTGTATATCCCTTGCGCACTGGCGATATCGCCCAGCGAGCGCTGCACTTCGGCCAGTGCATAAAACGCCCGCTGAGCGACTTCCGTATCAGCATCTTTCTCAATCACCATGCGATACCAGACTGCCGCGGAATCCGCCTTGTTCATCGAAAGAAAAAGGACATTCCCCAGTTCGTACCGGGCCAGCGCCCGTTCCCCTTCCATAATCACCTGACTCAGCGAATCACGTGGAACGTCCGAAATGTCGATCAATGGCAACGCATACATCCCTATACCGTCGCCGCCGCCCGACGAAATCGCTCCCTCCCTGGAATCGGGATGCTCTCTCTCACTCAAGGCAATCGACACGGCTTCCATACGGCGCCAGCCGGGCACATGGGGACGTTCACCCCAGCGCGCTACAAAGTTCATACGCGCTTCCTGTACGCGAGTACGATCCCGGTGATACAGAAAACCGGCCTCACCGGTATCGGCGACATTGGAACCTGCGCCCGCACCTCCCGCACTCGTCCGGGAGGCCGCATCCTGAAACCCGCGTTCCGCTTGCAATTGTTCTGCGCGCCGGCGCTCCTCGGCAAGTTCTTCGGCTTTCTGCTGCTGCAATGCAAGAATACGCTCATCGAATGCCTCGTCGGACAAGCGCCCTAACTCAAGCAACGAATCCATTCGCGCGATGTTGTTACGCACATCGGCAAAACTGGCAAACACTTCGGCCTGACGAGCCGCATCCGTCACAGCTTCGGGAGCGTATTCCAGGGCTCTTCCGGAGCCTGACGAGGAGGATGGAAGCGATGTGCGCGCAGTATCGAAGTGCGCCGAGGCAAGAAGGTAATCTCTGAAAACGTCCCGGTACAATTCGGCCAGCGCATAGTGGGTCAAACCCCTGACAGCCTGACCTACGCTTTCTTCCTCATACAGGATATGCCGGTACATGGCAAGCGCATCCTGAGACTGTTCTTGCGCATGATAAATCCGGCCGCGCACGTACGCGAGTTCGAAGCGCCGATCATAATGCTTGTCGTCACGATCCATGCGACGCAATGCTTCAAGGGCCGCAACACCATCAAGGTGCATGCCCTGTACACGCACGATACTCAACGACGCGGCATAGTCAAGTTCATACGGGGGACGCGCCTTGGGCACGCGCCTGTAGGCCTCGACCGCTTCTTCGTACCGCTCCAGTGTTTCGTACACCTGACCGAGCAAAAAAGCCCCTTTAGCCTGGAGATCGTTGCTGCGCACATCCAGCAAACCCGCTTCGAGTTCAGTAGCCGCTTTTTCGAAGGCCCCCTGTTTAACGGAAAGTTCGCCGAGAGCAAGGCGCAGGCGCGCCGCCGATCGCCGAGACGTATTTTCCCTGTCCAGGCTGCTCGCAAGGTGTTCCTGCGCCGATTCGTAGGCTCGCGCCGCCATCAGTGTCCGGGCCAGCCATATCCGGGCCTCGTCTTCAAGACTGGTTTCGAAAGCAATTACTTCACGGAATTTCTGCTCGGCTCCCACATAATTTTCCTGATAGAAATAGGATTTCCCGATAAGCACGAGCGCATCGTCCACCCATTTGGAGCGCTGATGGTCCCGCAGCACGTCGGCGCTCTTCTCTATCGCATTCTGGAAATTGATATTACCACCCGATCGGGGCGGCCCGCCGAAGATGCCAAGATACTGCGTCCGGTCTATGGGCTGTTCGGAGGACTCCATGGCTTTAACGCCATCCTGATAGGCCTGCCCTGCGTTATAGAACGTGTTGTAATAGGAGGTGAAATTGTCGTACCGCTTCCCAATGAAGGAATTACCCCCGCAGCCGGCTGCAGCGAAAAACAAGATCGCCGCAAACAGATAGGCGCCGGTGCGAACGGATGGCGGCATAAAGCGGCAGTCGAATGTGCTGCGCAGGAAAGAGAGAGAAAACGTGAAGAAGCCCAGCCAGAACGCAGGAAAGCGGGGAATAGTATACGCTATCCTAATATGCGGCTTACCTGAATCATGTTGGTTCGCCCCTTTGCGGGCAACGGCATCCCCGCCGTAATGACGATCAGGTCTCCGGAACGGACCAACTCTCGCTCTCGCAAGATGGAGTGGACACTCTGGACTCCTTCGTCGGTGTCCCGCTGGAACGGGATCAGGAACGATGTTGTTCCCCAGAGAAGGTGCAGCCGACGCATCACCCTTTCGTCATCGGTGAATGCATGAAGAGGCATCCCGGGACGATGACGGGCGATCGCGCGCGCCGTAGTTCCCGTAGCCGTAAGACAAGCGATGGCGGTAGCTCCCACCTGCTCGGCCAGATCGACCGCCGTAAAGCTTACCGACTCCGTAACGTCTTCGGAGATAAAACGGCGCTCCATCGGCTTGGAAAGCGGGTTCTGGTATTGCCACCGATGCCGTTCGGCTTCCTCAACAATCCGGGACATGACTTCGACGACTCGAACCGGATGTTTCCCCACCGCCGTTTCACCGGAAAGCATGACCGCGTCACTCCCGTCAAGCACCGCATTGGCGACATCGCTTGCCTCGGCCCTCATCGGGCGAGGATTATTGATCATGCTCTCGAGCATCTGCGTAGCGGTGATCACCGGCTTGCCGGCCACAATGCACTTGTGGATGATCATTTTCTGAGTGGATGGCACCTGTGAGATGGGCATTTCGATGCCCAGATCCCCACGTGCCACCATGATGCCCGCGCTGGCCTCCAAAACGGCATCAAAACGGCGAACAGCTTCCGGCTTCTCGATTTTGGCTAATGCCATAACCTGTTTGCCCGATGCACGTATACGCTGCAGCAAGTCGATTACGTCGGAATCGTCGCGCACGAACGACAGGGCAATCATATCGACATCCTGTGACAAGCCGAATGCAAGGTCGCGCTGATCTTTTGCAGTAAGCGCCGGCGCAGACGTTTTGATGTCGGGCAGATTGACTCCCTTGCGGGAAGACAAAGGCCCGCCGACAATCACCTCGGTAATGACATCGGTGTCGATAATGTCAACTACTTGCAATTCGAGCAAGCCGTCGTCGACCAGGATGCGCCCGCCTACACTGACATCCTGCGCCAGCAGGTCGTACGTGATTTGCACCCGCTCGGCCGTACCATATTCGATGGGTTCGGTAGTCAGTGTTAACCGCTGCCCCTTACTGATCGGAACGGCGCCGTTGCTGATCGGCCCAAGCCGGATTTTGGGGCCCTGCAGGTCCTGGAGAATCGGCACCACCTTCCCCTGGTCGTCGGCTGCTTCGCGCACATAACGAATAAGCCGGGCATGATCATCGTGACTGCCGTGAGAAAAGTTGAGCCGGGCAATATCCATACCCGCCCGAATCAACTCCCGGATCGTGCCGGCGTCCGACGAAGACGGTCCCAGGGTGCAAACAATTTTGGTGCGTCGCCTCATAGCCACAAACTAAAGACGGGTAGGCCGCCATCAAAACACGTAACGGGAATATAATCTGCTGTGCACAGAGAACGGACGCCTTCGGCGCCTGGTGCTGAACCGCGGGCAGAAGACAGGAGGCACGCCGGACACCTCTTCATAGGTCTATCCGTACACTTCATCCGGATCAAACACGCGCTCGCAGTCCGTAACAAGGCGTGCATGTTCGTACCGGCGATGAAAACACGACTTGTGCCCGGTGTGACAGGCAGCTCCTCCATGCTGCTTCACCTTAAAGAGAAGCGTATCGCCGTCGCAATCGATCCGAATTTCCATAACCTCCTGAATATGACCGCTGCTTTGACCCTTCACCCAGATTTCCCGACGAGAACGGCTCCAATACGTCATGACGTTCTCTTCGAGTGTACGTTGCAGGGTATCCCGGTTCATCCAGGCAAGCATCAGTATCTCACCCGTTTCGTGGTCTTGCGCCAGTGCTGCAACCAGTCCATCGGGACCGAATTTCACTTGTTCGAGCAATTCATTCCTGTCCATGATTCCACATTCGGTTTTGCTGCCGCACGAGGGCTTCTTCTAACGCCCCGCACACAAGCGGATTGCATAGTATGCAGGAACCGGAGTTGTTCTCGCCGAATTACACGGAATCCCTGTCGAACGGTTCTCTGTCCGTTTCCCGGTCCCTACTTTGCGTTCATGCACCGCACGATCACACACGTAGTACGTATCCCGCGCATTCTGCTCAAGGGGCTCGTGCGATTCTACCAGCACGTGCTGTCTCCGCATATGCCGTCCGGCTGCCGCTACACGCCCTCGTGTTCGGAATACGCCGTGGAAGCCCTCGAGAAATACGGTGCATTGAAAGGGACGGTGCTGGCTATTCACCGCCTCCTGCGATGCGCTCCCTGGGGCCAGGGAGGATACGACCCGCCGCGCTGGTATAACGAAAAAGAAGTGGCAAAGCATCCGTGAGCTACGACGAACACAAGCAAGCCGCACAAAACACTCCCGTGCGCGCTGGCGTGATCACTGTCAGCGATACGCGGACGGAAGCGACGGATACCAGCGGTCGATACATAGTGGAAACCCTGGCGGAAGCCGGCGTCGAGATCATCGAGGCCCGTATCGTGCCCGACACCCCGAAACGCATTGAAACCGCCCTTGATGAGCTGGGCGCGCGTTGCGAGGTGATCGTGACTACCGGCGGCACTGGCATTAGCCGGCGGGACACAACCATTGAGGTCGTGACTCGGAAGTTCGAGCGAACGCTGCCGGGATTCGGCGAAATTTTCCGGATGCTTTCCTATGAGGAAATCGGAGCTGGCGCCATGCTCTCGCGCGCTGTTGCAGGAATGTGGAGCAATGTGCTTGTCTTTTCCCTTCCGGGTTCATTGCATGCCGTGCGCCTGGCGATCGAACAATTGATCCTGCCTGAAATCCATCATCTCGTCCGGGAAATGATCCGGCAACAAACATAGGCCGAAAGCAGCCCGTATCGAAGCAAGGCCTTCGCTGGAAAATGTCCGGGCGCCATGCAGGCACTTCCGCGACGTCCTGCCGTTATATATCGGCTTGTATAGAATCCGAATCGAAACTGCATATCACGCCCCAATGCCGGAAAAAATCTTCCGCATGTACAACTCGCTGACGCGAAGCACGGAGGCCATCGAACCGGCCCAGCCAGGCCATCTACGATTCTACGCATGCGGCCCCACGGTCTATTCCTATGCGCATATCGGGAATTTTCGCTCGTTTCTGACCGCCGATCTCGTGCTGCGAACCGCAAAAGCCATCGGATGGGAAACGACCTATGTTACAAACATCACGGATGTAGGGCACCTGACCGAAGACGACATCGCGGATGCGGTAGGGGAAGACCGCATGACGAAAGCGCTGCGATCGAAAGAAGGCGAACGCTTTGCGAATATCTGGGATCTGGCGCGCTATTATACAAACACACTACTGTCCGACTGGCAGGCACTCAATCTTCGCGAACCCGATGTGCGCCCGCGAGCCACAGATCACGTAGCACAGCAAATCCGCGATGTGGCCCGGCTATTAGAAAAAGGGCATGCCTACGAAACGGCGCAGGGCGTCTATTTCTCGGTGACTTCCTTCCCGGAGTACGGCAAGCTGTCCGGCAATGTATTGTCGAGCCATTTGGACGAGGGCGTCCGTGATGTCGTGCAGGATCCGGAAAAAAGAGACGCGCGCGATTTTGCTTTATGGAAAAAGGACCCCGGCCATCTTATGGTATGGCACAGCCCATGGGGATGGGGATTTCCGGGATGGCATATCGAATGCTCAACCATGGCGCAGGCCTATCTCGGAGCGTCTTTCGATCTTCACACAGGAGGCGAGGACAACAAATTTCCCCATCACGAATGTGAAATCGCGCAGGCCGAGTGCCTCACCGGCAAGCCGTTTGCCCGGTACTGGCTACACACGCGCTTCTTGCAGGTGGAAGGCGAAAAGATGGCTAAAAGCGCAGGAAATTTCTTCACCGTCCGCGGCCTCGTCGGCCCCGAATCGGAAGGAGGGCACGGCATACACCCTCTTGCCCTCCGCCTGGCACTGATCTCGGGGCAATACCGGAAGCTCCTCAATTTCACCTTCGATCAACTCCAGGCGTGTGCAAAACATATCCAGCGGTTCGAAGAGGCCATGGACCTTGCAGAACACGGAATCGCTCGCGGCGCATCCGGCAAGAACCATCTGGCGGAACCGCTTGAGGAGTTGTACGAACGTGCACTCGATGCCATGCTTGACGATCTTAATACGCCGGAAGCCATCGCCGCCTCGATCGAGGGAGCAAAATTGATCGTTAGATCCGGACAGGAACTCAGTGGCGGCCCGGCGCAATCCGCAAAAATCTGGCTGGATAAAATCAATAACCTGCTGGGCATTGTGCGTCAGGAAACGCTTCATGAACCACCGCAAACCCCTGAATCCGACGCCACAGAGGACCTGTTTTCCCGGCAGGTGGAAGAGCTGCTGCGTCAACGCGCCGAGGCCCGTGCGCAGCGCGATTTCCGACGGGCTGATGCCCTCCGGGACCAACTCGACGAGATGAATGTCGAAATTATGGATACCCCGGAAGGTACGCGGTGGCGCCGCAAAATAACCGGTTATGTTTCATAGCGCATCTCCATGCGCCGCTTTACACCCTGTTTCAATGCGTATCCGCCCGCGAAGATTGAGAGCGAATTCCGGCATACGCCGACTGGCCCGGGAAACGCACCTTGCGACCGATCACCTCATTGCGCCACTGTTCGTGGTCGAAGGCGAGGGAATCCGCGAGGAAATCGCCTCCATGCCCGGTCAATACCGGTTGAGTCCCGATGAAATGGCAAAGGAGGTGCATGAACTGGCCGAACTCGGCATTCCGGGCATTGCGCTGTTTCCGAAAATCGAGGATGCCCTGAAAGATGCGCAAGGAAGCGCATCGCTGGATCCGGAGGGCCTTATCCCGCGAGCCATTCGAGCAGCCAAAGAGGCAGCGGGAAGCATGTTGGTCGTCGCCGATGTGGCTCTGGACCCGTATTCTTCGGACGGCCACGACGGAATAGTGCGAAAAGGACGCGTACAGAACGATGAAACCCTGGAACTGCTGGCCGACATGGCCGTCGTGCAAGCCAATGCAGGTGCAGATATCGTTGCCCCGTCGGATATGATGGACGGGCGCGTGGAAACGATACGCAACGCCCTTGATACCACCGGACATACGGAGGTCGCCATTCTTTCCTACACGGCCAAATATGCATCCGCCTTCTACGGTCCCTTCCGGGATGCCCTTGATTCTGCGCCAAGGACAAGCGGAGATATCCCCGTGGACAAAAAAACGTACCAGATGGACCCCGCCAATGGGGAGGAAGCGCTTCGCGAACTCGAATTGGACATTGCAGAGGGAGCCGATATGGTGATGGTTAAGCCTGCTCTGCCTTACCTGGACGTGATTTACCGGTTGCGACAATATTCGACCGTCCCCGTAGCTGCATACAATGTGAGCGGGGAATACGCCATGCTGGTTGCAGCGGCACGAAACGGATGGATCGACCGGGCGGTGGCCATGATGGAATCTCTGACGGCCATCCGGCGAGCCGGAGCCGACATTATCCTGACGTATTTCGCAAAAGAAGCTGCAAAACACCTGCGCTGAGCCCATGACAGAAACCAACGAAACCCTTCGCATCGTCCATCTTGATTACAGCCATCTCGGAGGAGGACTAAGCCGCATGATGGACCGGTTCAGAGATGAGGGCACGCTGACCGGCGAACCCGATGCGGACGCTTTCCTGCGCAACAACCCGGCTGGTGCGCTGCTCGGCCTTCTTTACGATCAGCGAGTGCGGGCAGAGTATGCCTTTACAGGACCAATCCGGCTGCACGATCGCCTTGGTCATCTGGATCTTTCGCTGATTGCAGACATGGATCCCGAGAAACTGCAATCCCTGTTCGCAGAAACCCCGGCTGTACATCGCTTCACCAACAAGATGGCCGAATACACGCAACAGGTAGCCCGCTTTGTGACGGATACCTACGAGGGGGATGCCTCGCGTATCTGGAGTGACGGGGCCCCATTCGCCGTGATCGAGAAGCGGGTACGCGCTCTGCCGGGATTCGGAGCCCTCAAAGCCGCCAAGATGAAGTACGTATTGCACTACTTCGGCTACCGCGATTTTTCGGGGTAACTATTGCGGACGCTCGGAGCCCCCGTGCAAGACATGGTACCGGGGTACCGGCAGCGTCACCGCTTCCAGAACGCCGGCGCCAGTATGATGAGCACGGTAAACAATTCGAGTCGGCCGGCCATCATTAGAAAAGAGAGCACCCACTTCCCAAGTACAGGGATATCCGCATAGTTGCCGGCAGGGCCAAGAGAGCCGAAGGCCGGGCCGATATTGCCGATACTTGCAATGGCGGCGCTAAATGCACTAAGAAGATCAAGTCCGAGAATAAACATGATCATCGTGCCCAACCCGATACCGCCCACATAGAGCACGATGAACGAAAGTACGTTGCTCAAAATATCTTTGGGAACGACATCGCCGCCCAACCGCACATGAATGACCGCCGCAGGATGCAATAATTGTTTGATCTCACGGGAGGAATTTTTGAACATCAGCATGTGCCGGATAATCTTGACCCCGCCGGATGTCGAGCCAGCCATTCCACCGCAAAAGAACAATAGAAATATGATACCTACGCCGAGTGGGGGCCATATCTGATAATCGGCAGTGCTGTACCCGGTCGTCGTCATGATGGCAACCGCCTGAAAGGCTGCATGGCGTAACGCATCCCATAACGTGTCATACCCATGAAAGGCGCCTGCTTCGCGCCCGGCCCACGGCATGATGTTCACCGCAGTGCCCCAGATACCGATGGTGATAAGTACAATCGCCGCAAGGGCAATGGCCGCATACACTCGAAACTCGGCATCTCTGAAAAGCAGATGGGCGCGCCCCTTCAGCATGTGGTAATGCAGCACAAAATTCATGCCCCCGATAAACATGAATACGGTGACGACCCACTCTACGTAGGAAGAACCATAGTCCCCGATGGAACCGTCCTGCGTGGAAAACCCGCCGGTGGCCATCGTGGTGAAGGCATGATTGACGCTGTCGAAAAGCGACATGGCCGGCAACAGAAGCAAGACCTGAGCCACTGTAAAACCGACATAAATAAACCACAAGCGCCGGGCTGTTTCACGCACACGGGGCGTGATCTTGTCAGCAGACGGCCCCGGAACTTCCGCCTTGAAAAGTTGCATGCCGCCAATACCCAAAATTGGCAGAATCGTAAGGGTGAGTACGATAATCCCCATCCCTCCCAACCACTGGGTAAGGCTGCGCCAGAACAAGAAGGCATAGGGAATCTCCGATATCGCCGGGTTTCCGCCTCCTCCCAGGATCGTGGCGCCGGTCGTGGTGAACCCGCTCATCGTTTCAAAAAAGGCGTCGGCGTAGGAATCCAGCACACCGCCCAGAACGAATGGGACCGAGCCGACCAGCGATAGCACAAACCAGGAAAGGGCCACCACGGCAAATCCTTCCCGTATGCCGAGATACCCGGAGAAATCCTTCAGGCCGCGCCACATCGCAAATCCGGTCAGGCAGGAAAGCGCTGCCGTAACGCCGAACGTCCACCATGCCGTCTCTGCATGGTATACCCCGACAGCCATGGGCAATAGCAGGGCCGCCCCCAGAAACATGAGCAGCACGCCAAGGGTGGCGCAAACGGCCTTTATATGAAGACGCATGGCGCGCTTCCGGAACAGCGATAAAGGGGCGTCATGGGGTTTCGCACATGCTTTTACGCTCAACGAAGCCGTGGATAGCCACGTAAAAGTAACCCAGGTCCATCAAGGAAACACGGGAGCATCCCTGTGCTCCGGAACACCAGAGCCAACACGAAATCACTATTTTGCGGCAAACTTCCGCTCGATATCATCAATGCGAGAGGGCATGGCGAACACGATAGCCCGATCCCCGGCGGCTATGTGAGTATCTCCAGTGGCAATGCATACTTCGCTGTTATGCAACACGGCGCCGATGAGCGCCCCGGGTAACAGTTGCAACTCCCTGAGAGGCTTTCCGGTTATCCACGACTGGGGTTTGGCCTCGATTTCGATGATCTGGGCATCCAAACCATGAATGGTAGCCACGCTCCGTACATGCGTTCCACGCAGATACCGGTGAATCTCTCGAGATACAGCCAGTTTTTTACTGACGGCCGCATCCAGGCCGATACTCTGACTGATCGGGATATACGTATTCTTGGAAAGCAACGCCACCGTCTTCCTGACGCCGAGATGTTTGGCCATAAGGCAGGTGACCAGATTCGATTCTTCGTCGTCCGTAACCGCCACAAAGGCATCCATCTCGCCCAGCCCTTCCTGAACCAGTAAATCGATATCGGTGGCGGCACCGTGAATGACGAGCACATTCTGCAGCATCTCCGCCAGTTTCGCTGCCCGTTCCCTGTTTGGCTCAATAAGTTTCACGGCCTTGTTCTTTTCACATCCGAGCTGGGAAGCGACACCCACACCCACTGCGGTCCCGCCAAGAATCATGATGTGATTTGCCCGGGTTTCCGCCTTGCCCATCATAGCAGATATATATCCCATGTATTTCGGCAAGGCAAGCACGAAAATCTGGTCGTCTTTCTGGAGCGTATCACTACCCCCGGGAATAATCGTACGAGCGCCCCGGCTAATACCCATCACGCGAAACTGCACATGGCTATGCGCCGCCGCCACTTCCTGGAGTTTTTTACCCGCGACGGGAGCATCGGAATCAATCCGGAGACCCATCAACTGCAACCGGCCATCGGCGAAATCAAGAATATCGGTGGCGCTGGCGCGGCGCACCAGCCACACAACCTCGTTGGCGGCGCTTTCTTCCGGGTGGATGACAAGGTCAATACCAAAATCACTCGTCTTGAGCACAGACCGGGCACGAGTAATTTCATCGGACCGAACACGGGCAATGGTCGTCGATACACCGAGTCGGTCCGCCAGCATACAGGCAATGATATTCACTTCGTCCACGGGCGTTACTGCAATCAGCATATTCGCCCTGGCTATACCCGCCTCATGAAGTACGTCTGAGGACGTACCATTGCCGACAATGGCCATCACGTCGAGTTTTTCGTGGACCTGCCGGATGGCGTCGGCATCCTGGTCGATAACCACGACGTCATGCTCCTCGCACGACAGCATACGAGCCACATCGTAGCCCACTTCACCTGCTCCTACGACAATAATGCGCAATTCAAACAGGCCAGGTCTAAAAGATCCACGCCTGCTGCCAGAGCATCCGCCCGTAGCGTATGCTGAGCAGAAAATGCCCCCGGCGTGTTCCCGAGTCGCTTCGTCCAATGCGTCGACGAAACATGGCAGGCGTTCGAAAAGATCGTGGGTGAAAACCGTAAAGATCGGATCGGCTTATGTGCGAAGTCAATCCGCATACGGATAATTGTCGGAAGCGTCGCCGTACATATCCCGGAGATGTATCCCCAGCGAGGCATACAACCGCGGACATGGGGGCAGCGCGACAACGGGTCTTGCCGGCCCTTCGAACGCAGGGTGCACAAGAAAGGTTCAGGAAGCAGTGGCGTTGTTATCCATCAAGGGAAGCCGTATCCAAAAAATGGCGCCCTTGCCGGCCTCTGTCGTGAATCCGATGGTTCCCCGTATCTCCTCAATGCTCTTCTTCACGATAGCCAGTCCAAGCCCAGTGCCGGTCGTTTTCGTCGAGAAGTGCGGTTCGAAAATTTTCCAACCCACCTCTTCTTCAATGCCCGATCCGTTATCGACCACATAGCTGCATCCCCATGCCTGTCCATCCGCCTCTTCCCGTTCGGTGCGCACCTCTACCTTGCCCGTTTTCGGTTCCGAAATAGACTGGAGGGCATTTTTGATCAGGTTGATGTAGTTACGGCGCAATTCCGCCCGGTCGGCTTCGACAAAAAGCGGCTCCTCGGATAAAGCGGATCGGATACCTATCTCACTTTCTTCCTGCATCAGTGAAATGGCTTCCCGAATCACGTCATTCATATCCATACGTTGCATCTCGCGGGAAGGCATCCGGGCAAACGCATGAAACTCGCTCGCAATACGCGCCAACGAATCGATCTGCTCGATCAACGTAGCCGTAATACGGTCGAAAACCTGACCGAATCTATTCCGGGCGCCCGGCTCGTTGACCCGGTCCGCGAAGGCCTGACGCAGGTGCTGCACGGACAGTTTCATGGGGGTAAGCGGATTTCTGATCTCGTGAGCCACCTGCCGCGCCATCTCCCGCCATGCAAGCTGCCGTTCTTGCCGGGCCAGTTTGATATGGCTCTCGGCAAGCTGCTGCTGCATTTCATTGAATGTTTCGACAAGTTCCCCGATCTCATCACGCGAATCAACAGGGAGCGTGTTGCCGAAACGCCCCACGGCAACCGCCTTCAGTCCGGATCGAAGCCGGGCAATTGGCTTCGATATGGCGTTCGCAAGCAACAACCCCGTCAACGCGACAAGCAGCACGAGTAGCAACAACGAACCGAAGAGGTAAGCAACGGTATCCGCACGTTCCTCCTCAATGATTTCCTGCTCGGGAAGAATGGGTGTGGAAACAACATAACGTGGGCGCCCCTGCTCTCCGGAAAGCGCCTTGAATCCCGCCATATACGTAAAGCTGCCCACGCGCTCGTCGGTGAACGTAACCCGATCCGCATCGGTATACAGCGCCTTGTACGCCTCGATGGGCAACCGCCGATCTACAAGCCGGTCGCGAATCAATTGCGGGCGACTGAGGCGAGAGATCGTATGACCTTCATATACATTCAGGTCAATACCTACGCGGGCCGCCAGCGAATCGATAGGCATGCGGCCAAGCACGCTGGATGGACGTTCACCGCTGCGCGCCTCTGCAGCCAGTACCTGTTCGACACGATCAAGGTGCCGGTGGAGCCACCTCTGTACGGATTGCCTGCTTTCGACCGTGACCGCTTGCTGCCCTACCACGCCGACAAGACCTACCAGGATGATGCCAATCCCGATAAGAGCATTCAGTACCTTGTCCCGGAAACGAACGCGGGGAGCCGGCAACAACCCCCGCCGGTGACGGACCCAGACGCCAGTGATGTAACACAACAAACCGATCACAAGACCACCCATTGTCAGGCGCAACAGGTAGTACAAGTGGTCGAAGAGCGTAACGCGAGGCGCGCGCACTGCAAACACCCGCACCGCATTCGAAAATGAATCCATTGCCGGTGCAGGCTCTCCACGCATATAGTAGCCCTGCCAGGCGCCTCCTTCCAATCGCTCGTTCTTCCAAAGAGTCGGCTGACGTAACAGCGCCTGCACCACATCTTCCGGAAGCCGGTACCGTCCGAAATCGCGCCCGGTGCTCCGAACCAGAAACCCGTCGTGAAACTCCGCTGCGGAGAAGGTATCGAACAGGGCATCGTTCGACCCGGAAGGCAATAATACGCCGGGTATGGGTGTGCCGCCTTCGGCAAAAGTGACACGCGGGCCCCCGCCTTGGGCGAATGCCTCTGCAGCAGCAATCATGCGCACATGCCGACTGGCGTCCAGCCCCAGATAAAACATGGGGTACAGCAGAAAGGTCACAAGGAAAACCAGCGGGAAAACATTCCGAAGAGTGATCAGGTCTGTCAGCCGAACCGGCCGCAACATGGCAAAACACACCAGCCCTAAAACAGCGACAAGCATATAGCCCAATACGGCAAGAGAAAGCACGGCCCCGATCGGGGTCAGCATATACACTGTGGCGACAGGTACTGCAACGGAGAATCCCGCAATGATCCCGTATGCCCAGGGAGACCTCCCGGGCGGCAATCGGTGAAGCGCTTCCGTACCCACCATCCATGTCACACCTGCGGCAAGCAGGATCACACCAATCTGCATCAGAACAAGGCTGCAAAAGACCACAAGCAGGTGCAGGTCGGGAATAAGTCCCCCCTTTGCAAAAAAGTCGAATGTGCTGTCCAATGCCACATGCCGTGCTACGAGCGTCGGTAACAAGAGCAAACCTGCAAGGATACCTGTGCATGCCGCCACAACACCGGTAAAAACCACCCACGAAGTGCGAGGTGGGCGAAACAGCCAGTCTCGCGCTCTCTGGAGCGCACTGGCCCATTCCAGGAAAGCCCCGGCAAAGACAACCAAAAACAGAATGGTGATCAACAATTCGCCGGTGGAGCCAAGCAACCCCCCGAATAACCCGGACGAAAGATGTGCGGGATCAAAAAGCGGAGCAAGAGGCGTTTTGCCTTGTTGCCACCGGGACGGAACATTCATCTCCAGTAGGACGAAACGAATCGACCACCAGTATACAGCAACCATCGCGAAGCCCCCGACAGCAGCCCACCACCGATTACGGCTCGGTTTCGCCTGCAAACGCCGGAGCTCCCGGCGATACAGGCGCCACATCCCGCCCATCGTCCAGAACAGAAACAATGTGGTCCAGAACGCCATGAGATGATTGGGCAGCACGGCAACCAGGGCCGTCATCTGCCTGACGGAAGGAGCGCCTACCGTAACAAGGCCCAGCACCGTGCCATCCACCCCCTGCAGCAAACGCGAGGTAACTGCAGCCTCTCCAGCAGATACATCGAATGTCAGCTCCACAGGCAGTTTCGCCAGTCTCTGCCATTTAGGAACAAGGCTCACATCCTTGATATATTCGTTGTGGACCGGGGGGGCATACCCCACAAGGCGCATTGCCCTGACGACACCCAGGACACGGGTGTCGCGCTGTACCGGACGCCACGCAACTATCGCCTGGCGAAATGCCCCGTCCTGTGCAATGCCCGTGTGCAATCCGGCAGGAAATTCTGCCGTAGTCGGGGCCGCATCCATGGGCATACTGAATCCATTCCAGGCCACCAGTTCCATCTCCGGGGTATACAGCTCAACCGATGTTCCGTAGGGTACCGCCATTGCGGAGAAGTAGCGCACGAGCGCTGCAGAATCGGGCTGAGCAAGAGTTCCTTGCGCATCAAGAGCCTCTATGACTGCCGGAGCAGAGGCAATGTGTCCGGCGCGCTCGAAGAGGTCGCCTTGCATAACCCCGAAGTCACGCTCAATGCGGTCAAGCGCTGCCGACACGATCTTTTCCCGGTGCATCGGGGGGGCCTGCTCGATCCTGGCAATGCGCACCTCACGGACCATCCACGTGAGTGGTATCAGCAAAAGCAGCCCCCCTCCCGCCACCATGAAACGCATGAGGGAGCCTCGAACCGGAAAGAGTTTTGTCATGATGGGTTTGTCATGATCGAGGCAAAGCAGAAAATGAGAATCTGGATAGTATGATATACCATAGTGCCGAACGTGATCCACCAATCAGGGATACCGCCGTATGCCGGCTGTCTGCGAAATCGACGGAAACCCCGGTTGTGGACTGCTTTCCAACATCAATAGTCCCTACATAGAGTAACATATTATCCAGTGTTTTTTACCTTCTGGAAACCTCGCGTACCTTTTTACGCATTACGTCATGGTTGCCCCGGATCATGCGCTGTGGAAATGTATCGAAAATTGCCGTCGGCTTTAAAATTATTGGGGGCTTGTTCCATGCATCCTGATTAACATGTCATTGCCAGAAACCATGATTACCGGAGGCGCAGGCTTTCTCGGATCGCATCTTTGCGACCGCCTGCTTGAAGAGGGCCACAAGGTATGTTGCATGGACAATTTTATCACAGGCTCACACTCCAATGTGTCCCACTTGGTCAATCATCCGCATTTCCAACTCATCGAGTGGGATATCACAAAATATATCCAGGTGGAGCAGCCGCTCGACTATATTCTCCACTTTGCCTGCCCGGCGTCCCCTGCCGATTATCTGAAATACCCGATTCAGACCCTTAAGGCAGGCGCCCTCGGCACGCATAATGCACTGGGGCTGGCCAAATCAAAGGGGGCCCGCTTTTTGCTGGCTTCAACCAGTGAGGTATACGGGGACCCGCTCGTACACCCGCAATCGGAAACCTACAGGGGCAACGTGGACCCCACCGGCTATCGCGGCGTCTACGACGAATCCAAGCGCTTTGCGGAAGCCATGACCATGGCCTACCATCGCTACCATGCTGTAGATACCCGGATCGTGCGCATATTCAACACCTTCGGTCCCCGTATGCGCCTGAATGATGGACGAGTGCTACCTACGTTCATGCGCCAGGCATTACTCGGCGATCCGATTACCGTACATGGCGCAGGCGATCAAACGCGTTCTTTTCAGTACATCGACGATACGGTGGAGGGCATTTACCGGCTTTTGATCAGTGATATAACCGAGCCCGTGAACATCGGTAATCCCGACGAAATTTCTATATTGGATGTTGCCCGGGAAATTATCGCCCTTACAGGCAGTGCAAGCAAAATCGTTTCCGAACCCATGCCTGCAGACAGTCCAAAAGTTCGACAACCGGACATTACCCTGGCGCAGTCGCTCCTCAACTGGGAACCATCCATCAGCCGCAAAGAAGGCTTGCGTCGCACTATCGGCCATGCCCGAAAACACCTGGACTGCCTCCGGGACAATGTGAATTGACCATCGTTATTGACGCCCCCGGTCATCCCGCGTATCTTTTTTGCAAAGCAGTTAAAACGCCGAACACCTTGCGAAATATTCATCTCGAACGACTGGAATCCGAGGCCATATACATCATGCGGGAGACGGCCGCGCAATTCGAACGGCCATGCTTGATGTTCTCGGGTGGAAAGGATTCTCTTGTCATGGTACACCTCGCCCGGAAGGCGTTCTGGCCGGCGCCTATTCCTTTCCCCCTATTACATGTGGACACCGGGCACAATTTCCCGGAAACGCTTGCACTGCGAGACCGGCTGGCAAAAGAAATCGGGGCAACGTTGATTGTCCGAACCGTGCAGGATTCCATAGACCGGAGGCGTGTAAAAGAAGAAAAAGGGGCGAATGCAAGCCGCAATATGCTGCAAATAACTACGCTCCTCGACGCTCTTAAGGAACTCAAGGTGGACAGCGCCCTCGGCGGTGCACGGCGCGACGAGGAAAAGGCCCGCGCCAAGGAGCGTTTCTTCTCGCACCGGGATCGTTTTGGGCAATGGGATCCCAAGAACCAGCGCCCGGAACTGTGGCATATTTTCAATGGACGCAAGAACCAGGGGGAGCATTTCAGAATTTTTCCACTAAGTAACTGGACGGAATTGGACATATGGGAGTACATCCTCATGCAAAGCATCGAGATTCCGTCCATATACTTCTCACATGAACGCGAAGTCTTGAACCGGGACGGCGTGCTTCTCGCAAAATGTGACTATATCTCTTTGCTTGATGGCGAAACCTGGGAGCAGGAAACGATCCGTTTCCGGACCGTGGGGGATATGACATGCACCGGCGCAATCCGGTCCACCGCTGCAACGCTGGAAGAAATCATTGAGGAGGTCGCCTCGGCCCGCGTCACTGAACGCGGAACACGCGCCGACGACATGCGCTCGGAAGCTGCGATGGAAGATCGCAAGAGACAAGGCTATTTCTAACGATCCCGGCCGGATCGAAACCTGTTCGCACCAACTCGAACACCGGCTCTTTCGATAACCGCCCCCTTCGATGGATTTACTAAGATTTACCACAGCAGGTAATGTAGACGACGGCAAATCGACGCTGATCGGCCGCCTGCTCTATGATTCGAGGTCCATTCACCAGGATCAATACGAGGCCATTGAGCGCGCCAGTGCAGGACAAGGCAACGGCGCGATCAATCTCGCCTTGCTCACAGACGGACTGCGTGCAGAACGCGAGCAGGGAATCACTATTGATGTTGCATACCGGTATTTTTCCACCTCGCAGCGAAAGTTCATCATTGCCGATACACCGGGGCATATCCAGTATACGCGCAATATGGTAACCGGGGCGTCGACCGCCGAATTGGCTATCATCCTGATCGATGCACGCAATGGCGTATTGCAACAATCACGCCGGCACGGATTCATTGCCTCATTGCTCCAGATTCCCCATATACTGGTGGCGATCAACAAAATGGATCTCGTCGGCTACTCCGAAGAAACATACCGGGAAATCGTCGCCGACTATCGGGAATTCGTCGAAAGAATAGATATCGACGATGTCGTTTTCATCCCCATTTCCGCACTGGAAGGAGACAATGTCGTCGAACAAAGCGACCGGATGGACTGGTACAGGGGACCGACCATCCTGCACCACCTCGAAACAGTCAAGGTGGGCGAAGGGCGTAACGTGGTCGATTTTCGATTCCCGGTGCAGTACGTAATACGCCCGAACCAGAATTTTCGCGGGTATGCGGGTCGCGTCGTATCGGGGTCCATTGCGCCGGGCGAGGATATCATCGTGCTTCCGTCCGGTCAGGAAAGCCGTGTGCATTCCATCGTTAGCATGGAGAACGATATCCAACGGGCCCGCGCGGGCGATTCGGTCGTAATTACGGTGGAAGGCGACATAGATATCGGGCGCGGAGAAATGATCGTCCGGCGCCGTAATCAGCCTCAGATCACTCGCAGTATCGATGCCGACATATGCTGGATGAGCGAGCAGCCGATGAAAACGAATCGGCGATGGATCCTCCAGCATGCCACCCGCAATGTTCAGGCGGTCGTTGGCAATGTGATCTATCGCATGAATGTCGATACGCTACATCGCGAAACAGCGGATACTTTCGGTTTGAACGACATCGGACGAATCGAATTTGAACTGGCCGACCCGCTTTTCGTCGATGCATACCGGGTCAACCGGGAAACCGGAAGTTTCATCCTGATAGATCCGGAGACCAACAATACAGTGGCTGCCGGCATGATCCGCGGCGCAGCGCAGCACGTTCCGCCGGTCGGACGCGTTACAGCAATGGAACGCCCTGTCTCCCCGGGAGTCGTGTGGGATGACTTGTACATTCCGCGCGAAGAACGCGAACAGCGGCAGGGACACCAGGCCGCAGTGATCTGGATGACGGGACTTTCCGGATCGGGCAAATCGACCATCGCGCGCGCCCTGGAAAAACGTCTCTTCGAGCAAGGTGTCCGCACTATGTCGATCGACGGTGACCATGTACGTCACGGTTTGTGCGGCGATCTGAGTTTTTCCGAGGCGGATCGCACCGAAAACATTCGTCGCGTCAGCGAAACAGCCCGGTTGTTCTTCGAACAGGGCAGCATTACCATCTGCGCTCTCGTATCGCCCTACCGGCAAGATCGCGCATATCCCAGACACATCATTCCGGAAGGGAATTTCCTTGAAGTGCATGTGGATTGCGACCTCGAGATATGCAAGGATCGCGATCCGAAAGGATTGTACAGGAAAGCACTCGACGACGAGATCCTTGATTTTACGGGCATTTCGGCACCGTACGAACCCCCGGAAAATCCGGAGCTGCTGCTGCAGACCCATGTCTTGTCCGTAGAGGAATGCGTGGATCGGATTGTTGCCATGCTCGTAACGCAAGGTATCATACAGGACATATCGTAGCGAATTGCCGATATGCATGCCGCACGCCGCCGGATGTCTTGCTGCCTGCGCAAACCATCCAGATCCTGATGCCCTGGCAAGCCTGGTTTACCCTTGCAACCATTCTGGTCATGATCGTTGCACTTGTGCGCGAATGGGCACGGGTGGATGTAACCATTCTGTTGGCGTTGGGCACACTTCTCGTGGCCGGGGTGGTAAGCCCTATTGAAGCTTTTTCGGGGGTCGCATGGGAAGCGGTCATTACGATTGCTTCACTGTACGTGGTGGCCGCCGGTATTCATCAAACAGGGATTCTCACCTGGATAGATCGCTGGCTGGCGCCACCCGGCGGTACCGTGACGGCGCTCCTTTTCCGCGTCATGGCGCCTACTGCGGTGTTATCCGCCTTTCTGAATAACACCCCGGTGGTCGCCATGCTAATACCGCGGATGCAGGCGGTGGCCCGAAAAACCGGTATATCGGTATCGAAGCTGTTGATGCCTCTCTCTTTTGCTGCGATTGCAGGAGGCATGATCACGCTTATCGGCACCTCGACAAACATCATTGCCTCGGGGCTTATTCGCGACGCCGGTCTGCAGGAATTCGGGCTGTTCGAGTTTGCCTGGATAGGCCTGCCCGTGGCCACCCTGACCGTTTTGTACTTGTCTCTTGTCGGACACCGGCTAATGCCGGACGCGGCGCCCGGCGACCGGGACAAGGCCGATACCCTGGATTACCGATTCCACCTGTGCGTCCCTACCGGATCACGCCTCGCGGGCATGTCGATCCAAAAAGCGAATCTCCGGTCGCTGGGCGACGCCTATCTCGTATATATCCGGCGCGATCAGGATACGATTGGCCCAGTCGTTCCAGAAGAGATAATCCGGGAAGCGGACATTCTCACGTTTATCGGGCGTACAGATGCCAGAGAGCGCCTGCTTCGCGAGACCGATCTTTTTGCACATCCCACCGAGAACGGGCAGGATAACCAGGAAACAGAACCTCCACTGTTTCAAGCAGTGATTTCAACAAACTCGACCCTGGCCGGCAAAACGCTGAAGGACGTTAACTTCCGGGAAAAATACGAAGGGGTCGTACTGGCCATCCATCGCCGGGACGAATCGATCCGCGTGGCACTCGGCAATGTCCCACTCAAGCCAGGCGACCTTCTTATCATCGACACCCAAAAAGGATTTGACCGTCACTGGCGCCAAAGCCAGGGAGATTTTTATCTGGTCACGCAAGATGTTCGGGAACAGCAGAAGATAGACCGGAGGACAGGGGCGGTTCTGGCCATGCTGGCAATACTGATCACCTTGCACATTGTCGGCGTTCTACCCCTCGCCGCAGCAGCCTTCGCAGGTGCACTGGGTATGATTCTCATCGGTTTTTTGCGCGGCGCCGAGCTACGCCAGTCTGTCGATATGGGCGTTATCCTGACGATTGCAGGAGCTTTCGGTATTGGACACGCTGTCCAGGCAAGTGGTCTGGCAACAGGACTGGGGCACACCATCGCAATGATATTGCCGGGCCAGCATCCTCTGATCGTGTTGCTCTTCCTGTACCTTGGCACAATGATCGTCACAGAAACCATCACCAACAGCGCCGCGGTCGTCATCATGATTCCTATTGCCCTGGCGACAGCCATCGATATAGGCATGGAACCGCGTGCCGTAGCGCTGGCGGTGACGATAGCGGCCTCGGCGAGCTTCCTTTCCCCGCTCGGCTATCAAACGAATCTGATGGTGATGGGCGCCGGCGGATACCGTTTCAGAGATTATTTTCGGGCTGGCCTGCCCGTAAGTATCGCCGTCATGGCAATCACACTGACCGCCGTTTACCTGAAGTGGCTCTGATAGCCACACCCCGCACGCCAGAGACCGGCTATGCGACCCGGTACGGGATATTTCTGGCTCCGCTGAACACGGCCTGAACGGCTTCGGCACACATTTCCGCCATCCTCAAACGCGTTGCATGCGTTGCGCTCCCAAGATGCGGCGCCAGCACCACATTGTCGAGATCGAACAACCCCGGATGCACCGAGGGTTCATGCTCGAAAACATCCAGGCCTGCCGCCCGAATCGTGCGGTTGCGAAGCGCATCGACAAGCGCCTCTTCATCCACGACAGCACCACGCGCCGTATTCACCAGGATGGATGACGGCTTCATACGTACAAGCGCCTCGCGCCCGATGAGCCCCTGACTGGACGCATTGAGGCTGCAATGCAAAGAAACGACATCACTGGTTTCCAGAAGCGTATCCATGGAAACAAGTTGGGCGCCCAGTTGCCGCTCCACAGTCAGATTAGCGGGGGAACGATTGTGGTAGCATACACGCATCCCGAAACCGATGGCGCGGCGCGCCACTGCAACCCCGATTCTACCCAAACCCACGATACCTATTATTCTACCACTCAGATCAGCTCCCAGCATGAGATCCGCTTCCCACCTTGAAAACGCTCCGGCTCGTACATACCGGTCCGCCGGCACAACATGCCGTGCCGCTGCCAGAAGCAACGAAAACGCCATATCCGCTGTGGCTTCCGTGAGTACACCCGGCGTATTCGTTACAACGACCCCTCTGGCGCGCGCCGCTGCCAGATCAATGTTGTCGTACCCTACCGCATACTGCGCCACCACCTTAATACGGGGGCAAGCACACAACACCCGGTCGGTCACCGGATCCGACAATAGCGTGATCAGCGCATCAGCCCCCTGTGCAATATCGATCAATTGTTCCTCATCCGGGCCGGCGGCGGAAAATTGATGCTGGACAAGCTCGTGTCCATTCAGCAGGTGCAGTCCCTCGAAGGGCAACGGTCGCGTTACAACGATGCGCATGATTGGCGGAAGAAATCAGGAAACAGAGCCCACAAGAAAAACAAAACCGGGCAGAAAGTACATGCAAAGAGTGTGTTACACGTTACGAAGAATGTTTTTGCAATAGCCATGGAACCACAACCTTCCATGGGACACCGCTGACGGAAAAACATCGACATGCTCCGAGGGACATCCGGGAAACCGGTAAGGGGGGGCGATGGTTACCGAAAGGTTCGAGCCGTTTTTTCAGGTCATTCTGATCGCCGCCGTCATCGAAATGAAGATTCTGTTCATTGTGCAGGGGGAAGGGCGAGGACATCTCACACAGGCGCTTGCTCTGCAAACCATGCTGCGCAAAGCCGGGCACGAATTGGTCGGTGTGCTCGCCGGGAACGTTCATAACCGAGATATTCCCGACGTATTTGCACAACGAATCAACGCCCCGATCCGTCATTTCGGCTCGCCGGGTTTCAGCATCGGGAAAGAACAGCGTGCTATTAATTCACTCGACACGCTTATCGAAAACGTCGGGCGCATACCCATCTTCAGGCGTAGCCTGCAAGTTCTCGACCAAACGATTAAAACAACGCGTCCGGATCTTGTGCTGACTTTCTACGAACCGATGGCTGGCGTATACCAGGCGCTTTATCGCCCGAACGTACCGTTTGTAGCTATCGGGCATCAGTACATGTTCGATCATCCGGTATACGATTTTGCTCCAGGCAAACCGGTCGATCGTTCGGCCATGAAGCTGTTCACCCGCCTTACCGGTTTCCGGACCACATGGAAGCTCGCGCTCTCCCTGTATCCGGCAGAAGATCTCCCGGACGCTCGCCTTTCGGTGATTCCTCCGCTTCTGCGCGAGGAAGCACTGGCCCTGCCATACACCAATGTCCAGGAGGATTTTTTTCTGATCTATCTCCTCAATCGAGGCTATGCGGAGCAGGTGATCGAATGGCACAAAAAACACCCGGCGCAACGCCTCGAATGCTTTTGGGACAACCCGGAAGTCGATGACATCGTGCAGTACAGCAATACGCTTCGCTTCAACCAACTGCACGACACCAAATTTCTTGAGCTCATGGCCCGTTGCAGCGGTCTGGTATGTACGGCCGGATTCGAATCGGTTTCCGAAGCACTCTTCCTTGGGAAACCTGTGCTGGCCGTGCCGGTCGAGGGGCACTATGAGCAACTGTGCAATGCTTTCGAAATAGAAAAAATGGGCTGTGGAGTCCGCAGCGACAAATTCGACATGAACTTGCTGACGAATTTCATTGCACAGTACGATGCGACGCGGGACGACTTTCGCAGGTGGGTCCTAAAGGCGGAAGACCGCGTCATGTCTATCCTGGAAGCCGTGGCCGCGAACCGTCCCCCCGCGACCAGCAACGCTTTCAGCGGACATGGACCTGCGCAGAAGTCCACCTCTCCGGCCCCGTCCGCCGCACGCATAGCACGCACGCAAGCATAACGCGGTCGGCACACAGCCACTCGACGGAAGTCGAAACTGCGCCTATACCTGCAAACCTCGCTCAGTGCGTGTCCGGAGGAATAGAGCTAATCTCCGCATGATCGCCGATGTTCAGTATCCGGGCGCCCGGATGCACATGGGCATATTTACCGACAAGAGAATCCGTCAACACCGCACCGTGCACCACAGCATGAGAAAACACAATGGACCGCTCAATGATACAGCGGCGCACATCAGCGCCCGCCTCAATGGAAACGTAAGGACCTACGACAGAATCCACGACGCGTGCACCCGGCCCGATATAGACAGGAGGAATGACGATACTGTTTTCCACATCCCCCTGGGATGTGCCGGTGTCTTCCTTTTCAAGAAGACGCCGCGTCGTATCCATTAGGGCAGCGATGGTGCCGCAGTCGAGCCATTCCGTTACGGAAGCGGTCGTAAAGGCATCGCCGCGCCTTATCATGCGATCAAAGGCATCGGTTAGTTGAAACTCCCCACCCTTGCCACGCAGGTTGTCGGCAATAATCCCCTCGATCGCTCCCCGGAGCTCTCTGAGTTCACGTACATAGTAGATGCCGACAAGCGCCTCGGTAGATATAGGTTCGGATGGTTTTTCAACCAGTTCTACAACCCGATCACCCTTCCGTACCGCCACCCCGAACCGGCTGGGGTCGTCAATATGTTTGACCATAGCGACCACATCGGCATCCTTGAAATCAAGACCCGCATCCATATCGAAAACGGTATCCGCAAAGGCAACGACACCGGGACCTTGCAGATACTCCCGGGCAGCATGCACTGCGTGGGCCGTACCTTCTGCGGTCTGCTGTACAGCAAATTGGGGGCGCATGTCGTGCCGTGCGCATATTTCCCGCAGCATTTCATAAACATTTTCTCCAAAATCCGGACCGAGTACAAAAATTCCTTCATTCAGGCGTACGGGCAATACGCGATTGAACGTATCCACTATTCTCTCCACCATACTACGCCCCCTGACGGGAAGCAGAGGCTTGGGCGTAACATGCGAATGAGGCCGAACGCGCGTACCGCGGCCGGCCATGGGAATAATGAGCTTCATAAAGCCGATCCTCTATCGGGCACCCGGGAAACCGTATCGCCGGATAAGCGCTTTGTGAACATCAAGTGAATAGAAAAGGCGCCGCCGGGAGTGCATAACAGGGGCGACAGCATATTCATGGAAAGATACGAATATCTTCCCTGACCGGCGATTTGGAAGAAAATCGTCAGGATCACTATCTTACCACTGTAAGCAGGGGGAATCGCTTTTTCAGTCGCATAGGGAACCCTACCCCTATGTGCATGTACCCTCTTGTTGATTCCACCCTGTCCAAATTCCATAGTCGTACAAACACGCGATGACGATGAGTACTTTCAAGTCCTTTGCAGTACTTGCACTGCTTTTCTGCCTCCTGACGGGAATCCATGCCTCTCCAGTTCAAGCTCAATCCCAGACCTCTCCAGTTCAGGCTCAATCCCAGGCCCACAAGGAAGCGTACAATGCCGCCTTAGAAGCCGCCAGGGCTAAGGATTATCCCGCGGCCCGGACCGAATTCGCACGTGCCTATGAATTGGCGAGGCAGGAGAACGACGCGGAAATCGCTGCGAAATCGGCCCAGTATGTAGCACAAATCGACTATAATACAGGCACCGGACTCATCAGGCAGGAAAATTTTGTGGGCGCCCTTGAGCGATTCAACGACGGCATTGAGATTTTACCGAGCTACGTCAAGAATTACGAAGGCAAGGCGCTCGCCCTGAAAAAACTGGAACGGGTCGAAGAAGCTATCCAGGCCTACGAAGACCTGATCGCTTTTGGAAACGAGCACAACGATACCCAGGCGTTGCGCAAGGGCGAGGATGGCATCCGGGACCACTTTAATTTTCTGGCTTCTTCCGCGCTGGGCCGCCGAACCGAACCCTCGGCCTCCGATGCACGAGAAGCCATTGCTAATCTGGAAGAACTCCAGAAGCGCGTCGATGCGGATGCGGATACCTACTTCTATCTCGCCGTCGCCCACAATGCGCTGGGCGACTACGATCAGGCCGTATCTCATGCCGACCAGGCACTCAGCCTTCACCGTGGCAGCCGAACAGACGCAGCAAAAATTCACTTCACGAGGGGTGAAGCGCTTATGTACGCAGGGAATATCACGGCTGCCAAGGAATCGTTCGAAAATGCCCGGTTCGGCAGTTACAAGAGCCCGGCCGAACATTATCTCGAAACCCTTTGACGACGCATCGTCCTTTCCTGGGTGCTGTATGGACATCGTGCGTACGACATCCTTGCACTGACAAGAAGAAAGCCCTGTACCCGGTCGAGTACAGGGCTTTTTCTTTGGAATAAAAAGATGCCCTCGTCATCATATACGAAAGGAGACGTCATGACCCAGCCACCAAGGAAGGCCACCGGAGTGAAGGGGCGATTTACTTTCATCGCCGATTCGATCTCTGCCGGGGAAGAAGTATCTGTCGGACACCACGTTATCGTTGAAGATGGGGTTCGTATCGGCTCATATACTCGTATAGGGCACCACACCGCCATCGCTCGTAATGCGCAAATCGGCGAAGGGTGTGAAATCGGCGGACATGTCGTCATCCACGAAGCCGTGCAGATAGGCAACGGTGTCCGGATCGATGACGGCGCCGTCATCGGCAAACAACCTATGGCGGCGCAGAACAGCGCAGTAACCCGGAAACACAAGCAGCCACCTTCCCGAATCGGATCAGGATGCCTGCTCGGAACAGGGGTAGTCATATATGCGGGATGCGTTCTGGGAGAACACGTGCTGGTAGCGGATCTGGCTACAATCCGCGAGGAAGTAACTGTCGGGGACCATACCATCATCGGGCGCGGCGTCGCTATCGAAAACGAATGCGCCATTGGGCAGTTTTGCAAAATCGAAACGAACGCATACCTCGCCGCATACTCAGTGGTGGAAGATCGTGTATTCGTAGCCCCAGGCGTTCTCACGAGCAATGACAACTTCCTGGGGCGCACGAAAGAGCGTTTCCGGCACTTCAAGGGAGCGGTCGTGCGCCGGGGCGCCCGCCTCGGCGCCGGATCGGTAATCTTGCCCGGGATGGAAATCGAAGCCGATGCGGTCGTAGCCGCCGGGGCGCTTCTTACCAAAAATGCCGTAGCGCGTACGATCTACGCAGGAGTTCCCGCACGTACGCACCGCGCCGTTCCAGAAGAGCAACTGCTCGAAAATCAGGGATGGGAAGACGTATAATGTGCACGCTACCCGCACGTTTGACTTCGGCATACCGCACCATGAACCATACAAAGCATAGCTCGCCTGATTCGAAATGAACGTCAAGATGGCGGATCTGCGCGGTCAATACGAAATGATCGCACCCGAAATCGACAAGGCCATCCAGTCGGTCCTGGAGCACACGGCCTTCATACGGGGCCGGGAAGTGGATGAACTGGAATCCGAACTGGCCGACTACCTCGACGTATCGCATGTCCTCGGCGTCGCAAACGGAACCGACGCCCTGCAAATCGCCATGATGTCTCTCGGCGTCCAGCCCGGGGATGAAATCATCACCTCTGCATTCACTTTCATTGCAACGGCCGAGGCAGCAGCCTTGCTGGGCGCAACACCCGTCTTCGCCGACATCAACCCCCGAACCTTCAACATCGACCCCGGATGCATCGAGGCGTTGATCACGCCGCGTACGAAAGCCATCGTTCCGATACACCTGTTCGGTCAGCCGGCGGATATGGCGCCCATCATGGAAATCGCCCACAGGCATGGGCTGGGCGTCATCGAGGACAATGCACAGGCCATCGGCGCGGAATACCGAGGCAAAAAAACCGGATGCATCGGCAACATCGGGTGCCTTTCCTTCTTCCCCACCAAAAACCTGGGGTGCTACGGGGACGGAGGAGCGATATTGACCAACGACGCAGCCTTGTACAAAAAGGCCCGCATGACGTCAAACCATGGCGCCGAACGAAAATACTACAACGAAACCGTCGGTATGAATAGCCGGCTCGACACAATCCAGGCCGCCATTCTGAAGGTCAAACTTCGACATCTCGACACATGCCATGCCCGCCGTCGACAGGCTGCACAGGTCTACGACACCCTGTTCGACAGCCATCCATTTATTACGACACCGCATCATGCCCCCGATCGGACGCATGTATATCACCAATACACGCTCCGTATCTCCGAGGAATTGCCCGGAAAAAGAGATGGCCTTGCCGCACATCTGAAAGAGCACCGCATCCCACACGCGATATACTACCCCGTACCTCTCCAGAACCTTCCCGTTTTTGCAAGCGGCGGCTGCCGGAAAGGCCCCCTCGACGAGACAGAAAAAGCTTCCCGCGAAGTGCTCTCCCTCCCCATGCATCCCCTGCTCACGGAACCCGAGCAGCAATACATTGCAGATAACATCATGCAATACTTCGACCGTGTCATATCGACCGGCTGAAACCGAGCAGAAAAACTACGGACAGAATCACAGCAAATCCCGTTGCTTGCTTATCGAAGCGCCATGATGCTCCAGGTCCGGATTTTTTCTTCGAACTTCAGGCGGACAATATAGAGACCGGGCGCAACCCCCTGCCCGGAAGTATCACACCCGTCCCATTCAAACCCGGAATGTTCGATACGCGTACGGAAGACACGCCTGCCGAGCATATCGAAGATCTCTGCTTCTGTGCCAGGGGATAACGAGGGAATGCGCAGTATGTCACTACAGACATGGAATGGATTCGGATACGGCGGCTTTGCATCCGTATCCGGACTGGACTCGGCGGGGGGAAGCAATGTGGGGGGGCGTTCCTGGACCACAATCCGGTTGCGGGCCTTGTCAATCAGGGTAGCGTAACGCGGCGAATCCACCGGACCCGACAGGACGATATCCATAACTCCGGCCTCCAGCGCCTCCCCGTCCGAAACATACCCCACGATACGGACCTCGCCCCTCATCTCGTCATAACCGCTTCCCAACACGACCCGGCTGTCCGTAGAAACATACACCGAGGCGCCTGGCGCCGGGGAAGGCGCAATAAACTGGAAGCCCCGCATGGAGGTATCGTATTGCAGCCTTAGCACGTACTTGCCTCCCCCCTCATCGATACGTTCCACGTGCGCCATGGCGTCCCCTGTTTTACCTGTCGGTACTGTGTCCATCGGAAGAAATACATCATCGGGCCACTGACCCCGCATAACCGCTTGCGACAGCACGGTCAAATCACGTACGTCGAGCGCATCGTCTCCTGCGGGAAACGGAAAGAGATCCACGGCGGCCACTTGCATAGGCGTGGCCGTCAGCCGCGCCAATACGAAGTCGATGGCATGCACAATGTCCATGACATCAACGGAGCCGTCACCCTCGGCGTCGCCGCGGCCACCGTGGCCCTTTCCGGTTATCGATACGATGGCCGGAGAATTATCCCCGTTATGTTCGAAGAAAATCATGGCCTGTTGATGCCCAAAAGCCGTATTCGATGGAGCAAACGTCGCATACACATCCATGCTGTCACCTGGCGCCACCATACCGGAACGCGGACGCACGGTAAAAAGCGGATTATCGCTCGTTATGTTTGTCACATGCAGATCCGCTTGATCGGCAGTGTTTTTCACCCGAACCAGCACGCTATCAGACGCTCCCGCGTTGACATCGCCCACATCGAAAACCGCAGAAGAAACACTGAACACGGGCACCGGGGGGCGCACGGTGAGCACATATTTTGCAGCCCCGATCGCAATACCCGCATCGGCGCCATCCGATACTGCCTGTGCCCCCACCACGTTCGACAAAACAAGCGTATCGTTTTGAGAGACGGTTACCGCATCGGCGCGGAGTTGCAGAGTAACAAGAGGATCATATCGTCCCGATGGCAAGGAAGAAATCCCTTGCCCCAGCAACACGACCCTCAGGTTGCTTCCCGATGCATCGTATCGCAAGGTCCAGGATACGTTGTCGGACACTGCATCGCCGCGTGCGATATCCCCGAGGCGCAGCTTGCCAAGTAGCCAGCGCACATCGAACTGGATTCCCGTTACACCAGGAAGCGCTGTCAGATCAAGCGAGAGCGGTACATCTATGGTGTGATCTCCGGATCCGGATATAAGACTTCCGCTCCTTTCACTAAATTGCAAAGTGCCGCTGGCGATACCGGCCGTGGCGTATGCTATCACTCGTATATCGTCGATACGGAGATTGCCGGAACTACCCGCCCTGAGCCCCTCGAAACGAAGCACCACGCTGGATTGATCGAGGAGAGACGACGGCAACGGTACAGAAACATCGCGGTAGCTTGATGTTGCCACCGGTACAGCCGTCCCCACTCCAAGCACGATGATCGGGAACGTGACTCCGCCATCGATGGAGGCCGTTATACGCAGGTTGGCGCGATCGTAGGAGCTGGTCCGGCGAATCGAATACGTTAGCGTAGCGAGCCCGGCCCCGCTCAGGCTGAAGCCGGGCGTGACAGCGTACGTGGCGCTCGAACCACTATGCTCCAGGTTATTCCCCCCCGAACCGGAAGAGGGGGTTGTAGTACCGGTCTTCCATCCATTCCCCAGCGTCCACCCGGCCGGACCGGCTGGCGGTATCGCTCCGGTAAAATCCTCTTCAAAAGCGGTCGTCTGTGCATATCCGGCGGCCACGGGCAACAGCAGCCAGAAAAAAGAAAATAAAACGATTGAAGCAGGCATGATGGATGATGCGCGACATCTCCGATGTGCGCCGTGTCAGATGAGACATGAAAAGCAGCCCATGGCCACAGACCATACGACCACCGCATTCCGCCCATAGACACCCAACCTGCACAGATGTAACCCCTGCCCCCGGAACTTCTTCTGAACAATTTTTTGCTGTCTCTACAGTACCCGGAAGCGCCGCTAAAAATCCCCTCCCCCCAGTAGCATGATTTTCTCCCGGTCGCAAACAATATTCTTCAGGGCGTTCCGCGTATCCACAATGCACCGGGCATGTTCGGCGATATCCGCATACGGAAATGCACTGTGATCCGTGACGATGACAACGACATCGAAAGATCGGAGCGTCTCCTCGGTAAGTGCAACGGATGCCAGCCGAAGCCCTGCGCCGGGTGCATCAAGCTCTGGAACATGCGGATCACTATAGGCAAAGTGCGTCACGCCGCGCCGGGACAATAATTCCATAATGCGGAGCGCCGGCGAGTGCCTGGTGTCCGAAACATTTCGCTTGAATGCCACGCCAAGCACAAGCACCCTGGCATCAGACAACTGTACAGGCTGCCTGGCGACAGCCCGCATTACTGCTTCCACCACATAATGCGGCATCGTCTCGTTGATCCTTGCCGAAAGCGTGATAAAGGCTGTCTCGAAGTCATGGCGTCTTGCCAGCCAGGACAAGTAATACGGATCCACGGGAATACAATGGCCGCCCAGGCCGGGACCGGGGAAAAAGGGCATGAATCCGAAGGGTTTGGTGGCAGCCGCCTCTACCACCTCCCAGACCGAAATGTCGCCCATCCGGTCGCACAATTGCGCCAACTCGTTCAAGAGTGCAATATTGACGGAACGAAAGATGTTTTCCAGCAATTTCTCCATCTCGGCCACTCTCGGCGAAGAAACCGGATGCACCTGTTCGCATACCTGCTTCATGGCCAGCATGGCCAGTTGCGTACAGGTCCCGGTAACGCCCCCTACTACTACCGGGGTGTTCGCAGTGGCGAACTGCCTGTTTCCAGGATCGATTCGCTCGGGAGAAAACGCCAGGAAATAATCGCGGCCCGCAACAAAACCATCCGCCACACCCGCCCCCTTACCCTGTTGCTCCAGCAAGGGCTGTACTAATTCCTCCGTGGTTCCGGGATACGTAGTGCTTTTCAATACGATCAACTGCCCTTTGCAAAGGTGTTCCGCCAATGCGCCCGCCGCCGACTCGATATGTCTCATTTCGGGGTTTTTTGCCGTAGTGACCGGCGTAGGCACACAGATAAACACGACATCCGCTTCACCGGCTCTCGAAAAATCGGTACACACCTCTAACATTCCTTCCCGAATAACCCTGCGCAATACGTCCACGGACGTTCCTTCAATCGAAGGATCTCCAGCGACAACCTGGTGCACACGCTCAGGATCCAGGTCGATGCCGATCGTCCGGAATCCGCGCCCGGCAAATTCTACGGCGAGCGGAAGCCCTACATAGCCCAGGCCGGCGACGCTGATAATCGCCTGTTTTGAGGAAATTTTTTCCGCCAGTTCACGTGCAACGCCTGTAAAAAACGTCGCGTCGGAATGGGGCGCTTCCGCATTTGATGCCTGATTATCCATACTGTGTTACAATAACGTGAAACGAACGAGGAATACCTGTAGCCCGCATAAGCAATATCCTCGCAGGACACTAATCCATCCGAAGAGTCCGGGCCCAATCGCGATGCTCGATATACCATGCGACCAAACGACTTGCCCCCTCCGCAAAGTTAATCTGTGGAGTCCATCCAAGCAGGGCGCTCGCTTTTGAGATGTTCGCCCAGGTGGCGGGCACATCGGCTTTGTGCCGGGCTGCAAAAACAAGATTGGCCTCCTTGCCCAGAAGCTCCTCAAACGTATGAATAACATCCAGTAATACGATCGGCTGGTCGGAGCCGAGGTTGAACACGTCGTATCCCACCTGTGCAAGGGCCAGAATAGTGCCGCGGGCCACATCGTCGATGTACGTAAAATCCCGCGACTGCCTGCCGTCTCCGTAGACGGTCAGAGGTTGTTCCTCCGCAATCCAGCGAACAAAACGAAGGGGCGCCATATCCGGCCGGCCGGCCGGCCCGTATACCGTAAAATATCGCAAGACAGTGATATCCATGTCGTGCAAACAATGATAGGTATGGCACAGTGACTCCGCTGCCTTTTTCGAAGCAGCATAAGGAGACAAAAGCCGATCCGTCGGCTGGTTTTCACGGCAAGGCGTCTTCGTCGCGGCGCCGTACACAGCAGATGTCGAGGCCTGCACGAATTTCCCCACGCCGAACGTCCTGCAGCATTCCAGCAGCGTCAGCGTGCCCTCGACATTGGTCTTTATATACAGATGGGGATCCGCAACGGACTGCCGAACACCTGCCCGTGCAGCCAGATTGATCGCTGCATCAAAAGATACTCCCTCAAACACCTGCTCCCGAAGCGCATCCCGGTTGCACATGTCCAGTTCGCGAAAAACGAATCCCGGGCAACGCAGGCGCTGTAGCCGCCATTGTTTCAAACGCACATCGTACGCATCGTTGAGGTTATCGAGCCCTGTAACCGTATGCCCATCGTCGAGCAGTAACTCAACCACCTTCGATGCAATGAACCCGGCAGCACCTGTTACGAGATAATGGCCCATGCTTTAATGCAAACCGGTGATCAGGACGTATGTGCAGCAACTCGAGAGACGATGCACCTGTTACCCGTTTTGTCCCACTGCACTCCCCTGGTCCTTGCCCACTAACGCAAGGTCGTGTTCCACCATCTCCTCGATCATTTCCTGTACCGAGTAGCGAGGGACCCACCCCAGCTTTTCGCGTGCCTTGGAGGCGTCCCCCTGCAGAAAATTGACTTCGGCGGGACGAAAGAAATGCGGATCGACTTCCACGATCAAAGCACCGGTCTTTCTGTCGTATCCTTTTTCTTCCACGCCCTCCCCTTCCCAACGAAGGTCGATACCCGTGTAGCCAAAAGCCATTTCACACACCTGACGCACCGTATGAATCTTACCCGTGGCCACGACGAAGTCTTCCGGTTCATCCTGCTGGAGAATGCGCCATATTGCATCCACATAATCTTTCGCATGCCCCCAATCCCGACGAGCCTCCAGATTGCCGAGGTACAGCCGGTCGTCGACGCCGAACGCGATGCGCGCCGCCGCTCGCGTGACCTTACGGGTCACGAACATCTCGCCGCGCCGCGGACTCTCATGGTTGAACAGGACGCCGTTGCAAGCATACATGCCATATGCCTCCCTGTAATTCACGGTGATCCAATAGGCATATAACTTGGACACCCCATATGGACTACGAGGATGAAACGGCGTGTTCTCGTTCTGGGGAATTTCCGTTACCTGACCGAAAAGTTCAGAGGTGGACGCCTGGTAGAACCGGACGTGATCACCCATCCCAAGCAGGCGAATCGCTTCGAGCAAACGCAACGTCCCCAGCGCATCCACGTCCGTAGTGTATTCCGGGGTTTCAAAGCTCACCTGTACATGGCTTTGGGCAGCAAGATTGTAGACCTCGTCCGGCTGTACCGAACGAACGATATGGGTAAGCCGCGTCGAATCCGCCATATCCCCATGGTGCAAAATCAACCCCTTGGGCCGCGCGGACGTATCCTTGATCAAGTGATCGATTCGCTGCGTATTGGGACGACTGAGGCGTCGCCGGAGACCGTGCACCTCGTACCCCTTCTCAAGAAGTAATTCGGCAAGATACGCCCCGTCCTGGCCGGTAATACCCGTGACAAAGGCTTTTTTCGCTGTAGACATACGTTGTTCTTTGGGTACTGGAAAGTGAAAGCCGGCGGTGACCCGCTCGTTATGGAGCATTTCGGACGGCTGCATCGCGGACCGGAACGTGCGGCCTGCCAATGCTAAAATAATCGAATCCGATTTCCGCCATCCGTTTCGGGTCGTAGACGTTGCGGCCATCGAAAATGACCGGTTGCTTCATGCATTTCTTCATTCTTTCGAAATCCGGGCGCCTGAATTCGTGCCATTCGGTACACACGACAAGTGCATCAGCCCCCAGAAGCACCTCATACATGTCCCGTGCGTATTGCACGGTGTCGCCCAGACTTTGCCGTGCCGCATCTATAGCTTCCGGATCGAATGCCCGAATACGCGCACCGTCTGCAAGCAGTTTGCGGATCACTACATGCGATGGCGCCTCGCGCACATCGTCGGTGTTCGGCTTGAACGAAAGCCCCCAGACCGCGATCGTCCGTCCGGCAAGCGGTTCTCCAGAGGAGAGCACATCCAGATCCTTTGCAAAATAAGTGCGCACGTGCTCCGCAGTCATTCCACGCTGGCGCTCATTCACCTGTGTCACTGCGCGCAAGATGCGGAAATCATACGAATGTTCTTCCGCCGTATGGCTTAACGCATGAATGTCCTTGGGAAAACAACTTCCTCCGAACCCGATTCCGGCATACAGAAAGTGCTTCCCGATACGGTTGTCCGCCCCAATCCCCGCACGAATATGGTCGACGTTGGCCCCAACCCGCTCGCACAGATTCGCAATTTCATTCATAAACGTGATCTTGGTCGCAAGAAAAGCATTTGCTGCATATTTCGTCAGTTCCGCCGAACGTTCGTCCATCACCATAATGGGATTGCCCTGGCGCACGAAGGGTTCGTAGATCAGGACCAGCGTCTCGGCCGCTTTTTTGGAGGACGTACCGATCACCACACGATCAGGCTTCATGAAATCCTCAACCGCTGCACCTTCGCGCAAAAACTCCGGGTTCGACACCACATCGAAATCCATGCCGGGAACCAGCCCTCCAGCCATAAGGGTCTCTCGCGTACGATCCGCCGTGCCGACCGGCACCGTGCTCTTGTTCACAATGATCTTGTACGTTCGAGGCGAAGCCTTGCGAAGCAATGCGGCAATATCGGTCGCTACGTCGAGAACATATGAAAGGTCAGCAGAGCCGTCTTCATTCGGAGGTGTCGGAAGAGCCAGGAAAATCACGTCGCATCCGCACACCGCTTCTTCAAGGTCCAGCGTGAAGCGAAGACGCCCCTCGCGGATGTTCCGTTCGAAAAAGATTTCCAGGCCGGGTTCGAAAATCGTAATGCGCCCTGCACGGAGTTGCGCCACCTTCTGCGCATCGACATCGACACAAATGACGTCGTTGCCCATCTCCGCAAAACACGTACCTGTTACCAGGCCCACATACCCCGTACCGATTACTCCAAGTTTCACTACGTTTGCCGCGTATGGCGTACTCGTTCTCGTGATTCCGACGATTTGAAACCGACAGACATCGGATGTGCATCACCCAAAGATAGCTTCACGGGCTTGACCAACCGGATGGCGTCCGCCAATTCAATCGCAGGTCGAATGTCTGCAATCCGAAAACCGTGCCCCGCAAGAGTCTCTTCGTACACACGCGTATGCAGGTCATCGAATCTGTTGGAAAACTCAACCTCGCTGCCATCGACCTCGATGGATCGGTACGTTCGCTGCCGGTCCCTGACCTCATCCGGTATATCGCGCTCGTCTATCGACAGAAACCATTGCACATCCGCGTTCTTCAGCGCCAGCAGGCCACCAACACGCTGCGGTTCCATAATGTGAATGCGGTGCCCTTCGACACCGCCGAACAACCACATCAGCAAATCGAAAAAATGAATTCCGATGTTCATCGCGATACCGCCGGACCTCTCATCATCGCCTTTCCATGAATACCGATACCAGGTGCCGCGTGAAGTGACATAGGTAAGACGTACACTGTGCCGGCGATCGGTTTGCTGTTGCAGCCGTGCACGCAAGGCCAGAATATCCGGGTGCAGGCGCAATTGAAGTACGGTATACACCGTTCCGGGATGTTCTTCTTCGAATTTTTGCAAATAATCAAGGTTGGACGGCTTCAGAACAAGCGGCTTTTCGCAGAGTGCGTTGGCGCCCAGACGCAAGGCAAGACGAATATGTGCATCATGCAAATGGTTCGGCGAACAGATGGAGAGGTAATGCAGTTGCCGAGACGCCTTTTCTCGCCGAAGTTTTTCGAGATGACGATCGAATCGCTCTATCTCGGTAAAAAAAGCGGCGGACGGAAAATACCGATCAAGGATACCCACTGAATCGTGCGGATCGATGGCGGCCAGTAGATGGTTACCCGTATCCTTTACGGCTTTCAAATGCCGTGGGGCGATATAACCGGCCACGCCGGTGATAGCAAAGTTGTGCATAAAAACGTAGGGGGAACGAAAAACCGGAACGCGTGCATCAGGAGTCGCATCCGTACACGCTTACATAATCGACCTGCAGACGCTGGGGCCAAATGTCGGGGTCTACCCCCGGTTGCCCGCCCCAGGCCCCGCCAACGGCGATGTTGAAAATCAAATGGAACGGGTGATCGAACGGCCAGTGCCGATCATTGGCTTGCGAATTGGTCAACCGCTCGTTCGCAAACGTAAAATACTGCGTTTCATTGACATAGCCGCGTATCTCGGACGGGGTCCATTCCGCTCTCGAAAGCAAACGGGTAGACGTGTAATCGCTGCCCTCCCAGGATTCCTTGTGCGCCTCAATGATCAGGCTCCCGTTCTCGACCCGAGCATTCTCCGAACGCGCCGGGGTGTAAAACTGCAACTCCTCATTGCCCCATCCGTGGCCTCCTACGTCATAGCGCCACCTCGAAGCGTTCGGGAGACCATCCTCGTCGAATTCGTCGCTCCATACCAGATCGCCTATTTCGCAAACGCATAGTTCGGGAAGAGGCTCGGGCTCTTCCTCCGACATGGCGCATGCGGTGCACATACACACGAGGACCGGCAAAAACAGATATCGTATGTGTTTATTACGGGTCATGCTTCCACTTTTCTCAATTCATTGGCCAGATACCAGGCATATGTTTCCGAAAACCCATCCCGTACAGGAGTCCGGGCGCTCCAGCCAAGCGTCGTCATCCGGGAAACATCCATGAGTTTCCGCGGCGTACCGTCCGGCCGGGTCGTGTCGTAGCGTATAGCGCTTTCGCTGCCCACAACGTCCCGGATGATTTCGGCCAACTCTGTGATGGAGATATCCTTCCCGACGCCTACGTTAAGCATGCCGTCGCCTGCCGTTTCATACAACCGGTCTGCAGACAGGCCCAGTACGAAGACGATCGCATCCGCCAGGTCGTCCACATACATGAATTCGCGGCGCGGCGTCCCGGTCCCCCACAGCGTCACCGGCGCATCCGGCGCCCCAACACGCTTTGCCTCGTGAAATCTTCGCAACAAGGCCGCCGGAACGTGCGATGTCTCCGGATCGAAATTATCATTCGGACCGTATAAGTTTGTTGGCATCAACGTAACAAAATCGTCCCCGTATTGCTTCCGATACGCCTCGCATGTTCTGGCGCCTGCGATCTTCGCCACTGCGTACCATTGGTTCGTGGGTTCAAGAGGTCCCGTCAGCATACACTCCTCGGGCATAGGTTGCGGTGCATGCTTCGGATAAATGCACGAACTTCCAAGAAAAACAAGCCGCCGTACGCCGTATTTGTGCGCAGAGCGAATGACATTCGACTGAATGGCAATGTTGTCGGAGATAAAATCCGCCGGATATCGATCGTTCGCCAGAATGCCGCCGACAACCGCGGCTGCAAGTACCACAAAACCCGGGCGCTCCCGCTCGAAAAATACATCAACAGCCCCTTGATCGAGCAAATCAAGTTCGTCGCGCGTACGCAGCAACAATCGGTGACGGGCCTCGGCCCGGAGACGACGCGCAACCGCCGAACCGACCAGGCCACGGTGGCCAGCGACGAAAACAGGAACTCCAGTATCGTTCAAAGACACGACCCAGACGATTGATTACTATTCATTACCAATTGGACATCCCTGATTCCGGAACATCGTCCGTTTCAGGTATTATGCGCAGAAGCCCGACTTGCTCCCAAAACCCCGCATAAATAATGCGGCACACCTGCTAACGCGGTTACTTGTCCCTTCCTTCCATGGCTCACTTTCATCCGGATATGGCATATGCCGTAATCATGGCGGGCGGAATCGGTAGTCGATTCTGGCCGCAAAGCCGCGAGAACAATCCCAAGCAATTTCTGGCGATTCACGGCGAAGATACGCTGATCCGAAATACCATGTCCCGCTTGCGAGGCATCATCCCGGACGAAAACGTTTTTGTCGTCACGCACCGCCGGTACGTCGATCAGACACGGGAACAACTTCCCGCCGTTCCCGCGGAAAACATCCTTGCCGAACCTGTCGCACGCAACACGGGGCCTTGTATTGCTCTTGCCGCCATAAAATTGCTTGCGCGGGATCCCGACGCCATCATGATCGCCTTGCCAGCCGACCATGTCATCCGCAACACCAAGCGGTTTCACAAGGCGCTCCGCACCGCTATCGGCAAGGCACAAGAAAAAGACACCCTCGTTACGATCGGTATCGAACCTACCCATCCGGAGACAGGGTACGGATACGTGCAATACGACGGACAAGCCGATCACGACCGGAAAACGCCGGAAGCCCTGCCTGTCCGGACCTTTGCCGAGAAACCCGACATCGAAACCGCCGAACGCTTTCTTGATTCCGGAGATTTTCTCTGGAATAGCGGGATTTTCGTCTGGCGCGCCGATGCCATCCTGAACGCTATACAACACCATCTGCCGAAGGTCTTTCGGGCTTTCGACCCCCTACGGGATGCACTCGGTACAGCACAGGAAACCAGGGCTATCTCGGAAGCCTATGCTAAAAGTCCCACTATCTCGATCGACTACGGAGTCATGGAGCGCGCAGACAAGGTGTTTGTGGTACCCGCCTCATTCGGTTGGAGCGACGTCGGCGACTGGGCAGCGGTGCATGCGCTCCGCAAGAAAGACAGACAGGGCAATACGCTCAAGGGGAACGTGATTCTGAACGATTCGAGTAGATGCCTGATTGACGCGAACCAGCGACTCGTCGTTCTGATAGGCATGCACGACACGATTGTGGTCGATACGGAAGACGCCCTGCTGATCTGTAACCGGGAAAGCGCCCAACAGGTTAAAAACATTGTGGATTACCTGCATGCCCACCGGCTTGAGGACTACTTTTGAGCCAAGGCGCCGAAAAAACCTGTCTTTTTACTACTCTTGGCCTTTTCTTCATCTTTCCCCGAATCCCGCACCATAACCTTCACGTACTTCTTGGGGTTGAACCGGTTTTTTGTCGACACAAGGCCGACTATGAGGCGCCCCCGCAACGCCATGCCCAATATTCGTCTCTCCATCCTGATCGCAACCGCGCTGTTCGCCGGCAGCCTGACGCTCGCCTCAACGACCCTTGCACAGAATGCTCCGGAGGGTACGCAAGAACCACTCACGCTGACGCTGGACGAAGCGCTCCAGATTGCTCTCGTTCATAACTATACGATGCGTCTCGAACGCCTTAATGTCGAGCAGGCTAACGCGCAGGTTCGCGAAGCCTGGGGTGAAGTATGGCCTCTTATCGACGTAACGTCCAGTTATACGCGTAACCTGAAAAGCGCCAATCCCTTTGCAGGTTCGGAAGCGGGAGGATTGTTCGGCTCGCTCGGTTTCGTCGACTGGCTGTCCTTCAACGAACGGGCGCGTACAGAAACCGATACAGAAACCGCCCCCATCGATTTCGACGACTATACAGACCGACAGGAGAGTGGGCTGGACGCTATCGGGGCCAGCTTTGGAGGAGACGCCAACCCATTTGCAGTGCCCAACGAATTTCTGAATAGCATCTCCCTCAGCCAAACGATTTTCTCTGCCGAGGTCTTTGTCGGTATCCGGGGGGCAAGCTATTACCAGGACCTGACCGGTGAAGCCCTGAACAGACAGCGCCAACTTGTCCTCCACGAGGTGCGCCAGGCGTTCTATCAGGCGTTGTTATCCCTGAAACAGGTAGAGATCGTCCGTATGAGCGTTGCGCGTACGCAGATCACGCTCGACGAAACGATCCGGCGAGTAAGCCAGGGTCTGGCGCCGAAATTTCAGCGTCTGACGGCAGAAGTCGAGCTTGCCAATCTTGAGACGCAACAAGTCGAGGCCGCTGGCCTCGCAGCACAAGCACTCGACAACCTCAAGATGCAGATCGGTATTCCGGTCGACCAGCCCATACGGCTGCGAGGCAACCTGGAAACCGAGGAACGAGGCCGCTTTCTGACGGTCGCGGCGGAAAACGCCATCGACATGGCGCTGGCGCACCGGCCGGACCTCGAACAGGCGCGCCTTGCGATCGAGTTGCAGCGAGTGGACCGCCGTTTGGCCATGACACAGTATATGCCGAAACTCAGCGCCGTCGCCAATATCAGTTACATAGGCCGACTGCCAGACGATCGCACTCGCATCGTTTCGGAGGACAGAGACAACTTCATATACCGCCGCGAGTCTGTCGATTTTTTCTCGCAGAGCTACTGGAACCCTGCCATCAGCGCCGGTGTCCGGCTCACCTGGAACATCTTCAACGGGTTCCGTACGGGGGCCCGGGTGCAGCAACGCAGCATTGCACTGTATCAGGCCGAACTGCAATATGATCAGGCCCAGCAACAGATACGCATGGAAGTACAGGGTGCGTTGCGAGATCTCGAAGCCGCGCAGCAACGGATTCTGGCGCAGGAACAGAACGTTCAGCGAGCGGAACTGAATTACGAATATGCGCGCGCGCGGCTTGCGGAAGGCATCGCCTCACCGGTCGAGGAACGCAATGCTTCCGAGCAACTGGACCAGAGTCGCCTCAACCGACTTCGCGCCTTGTACGACTATCTCGTAGCGCAGAGTACCCTGGAAACGTCCATGGGCATGACGCAATGGAATGCCGGGGAGCCCCGCCTTACGAGCAAATAATCCCTTCCTTTTCTGGATCTCATGACTCCGTCCGATTATCGATTCCGGATACCCAGGCGCAACGGTCTTATGCGGAATATCCTTGCCGCAGGGCTGTTTTCATTCTGCGCCGCAGCGCTTCTTGCAGGCTGCGGAACAGAACCCCCGAACGCCGCCCGTAGCGCACCCGCTAATGTCGCAGAGGAGCGTGCGATCCGCGTGGAAACCCTCGTGCTTGAACCCACCGTATTTCGGGACGTCATCCAACTCACCGGATCGGTCGATGCATTCGATGACGCACGGTTATCGGCGCAATCAAGCGGCACGGTGATTGCGGTCGCACCCCTCGGGACTTCCCTCCGCAACCAGGCCACCGTTGCGCAAATCAATCCTTTGGTGCCGGAATCGGCTGTTTTGCAAGCCAGCGCCATTGTCGAAGCCGCCGAGGCGCAATTCGGACTCGCCCGGGAAAACCTGACGCGCAACGAACCGCTTTTCGCCGACTCGGTCATCAGCACCATCGAGTGGGAAGGCGTGCAGGCGCAGTATAATCAATCCAGGGCGAACCTTGCGCAGGCCGAAGCCGCCCTGGATCAAGCCCGCACAATGCTGGCGCAAACCCGGGTCGTGGCGCCGTTCGACGGTACCGTCGAAGAGCACTTCGTCGAACCCGGTGAACAGGTTACGCCCGGTATGGCGGTGGCCCGCCTCATCAACACCCGCCGCATCAAAGTCGTTTCGGGCGTGCCCGAGCGGTACGCCGCGGACATCCTCCCCGGCACCCCCGTTCAAATCAGCTTTGAGGCGTACCGGGGCAAGCGCATCGATGGACTGGTTTCGTTCGTCGGACGCGCCGTCGATCCGCAAAGCCGCACCTTCCCGATCGAGATCGTCATCAACAATCCGGACGGCACTATCAAGCCGGAAATGGTGGCGCGCGTAGAGGTGACACGCGAAATCATCGAGGATGCGCTGGTCGTGCCGCGCGCTGCGGTCATCCGCACCGAGAACGGCCATATCGTCTACCTGATCGAAACCCGGGAAGGAATACCGACCGCCGTACAACGCGATCTCGTGCCGGGACCTGATTTCGGAGCGTATGTCGTGGCGACGAACCTTCAGCCCGGCGACGAGGTGATCGTTCTCGGACAATCAAGAGTTATCGACGGGGACAGGGTCGAGATAGCAACCCGGCATTCCATATCCCAGGACATGTCTATAGAACAGCCGGAAGTACCGACGGACCGGTAAACACTCTGCTGCGCGCATCTCCTACCCTTAGCCGGTCCGGCCTCCAAGCGCTACCCATCGAGTTATGAAAATCACCGACATCTCGATCAAGTATCGTACGAGCATTGTCGTCCTGACGGCAATCCTCGCCATCGGCGGCCTGTACAGCTATATAACCATTCCGAAGGAAGCCGCGCCGTCCATCGAGATTCCGCAGATTATCGTCACATTGATATATCCCGGGGCAAGCCCCGACGACGTGGAATCGCTGATCACGCAGCCCGTCGAGCGCGAGGTGCAGGCGATCAACGGCATCAAGGAAATTCGCTCCGTGTCTACCGAGGGCGTGTCCACGATCATCGTGGAATTCGACTCGGATGTCTCCATAGACGACGCCTACCAGAAGGTGCGCGACAAGGTGGATGTCGCCCGGCCAAATATGCCCGACGAAATCGAGGAGCCCGTCGTCAGCGAAATCGACTTTTCGGAATTTCCCATCATGACCGTCAATCTGGCGGCAAATTATTCGCTGGCGCAACTCAAGGAGGTGGCCGAAAATCTCGAGGACGATATTGAAACCATCCAGGGCGTCCTCGAGGTAGACCTGGTCGGCGGCCTCGAGCGCGAGGTGCAAATCGATGTGGACCTGAATGCGCTCCAGGGATACAACCTCGCCTTCATGGATATCGTGGACGCCATTCGCGGAGAAAACACCAACATGCCGGGCGGATCGGTGGATGTCGACCGGCTCAACTATCTGGTCCGCGTCGACGGATCGTTCGACGACCCTGACGAGATCGAAAACATCGTTATCGACGCGCCCGGAGGGCAACCCATCTATGTGCGCGATGTCGCCAATGTCGATTTCGGCTTCAAGGACCGTGCATCGTACGCCCGCCTCCAGCTTTTCCGCACCGAAACGGACGATGGCGACCTCGTGCAGACGGACAACCAGGATATCCTGCAGGTCATCAGCCTCAACGTCAAGAAACGATCCGGCGAGAACATCATCCGTACGGCGAGAGCTGTTCAGGAGAAGGTGGATGGATTCACATTCCCACACGGTACACGCATCGTCATCACGGGCGATCAAAGCGAGGATGTCCAGAACATGATCGACGACCTGGAGAACAACATCATCAGCGGCCTCATTTTCGTGGTGGCCGTGTTGCTGTTCTTCCTCGGGGTGCGCACCGCCGTACTGGTCGGCATCGCCATACCCCTCTCCATGTTCCTGTCGTTCATCATCTTCCAGGCGGGCAACTACACGCTGAACTTCATCATTCTGTTCAGCCTCATCATTGCCCTGGGGATGCTTGTGGACAACGCCGTCGTCATCGTCGAAAACATCTACCGTTACAGGGAAATGGGGCATTCGCGGTTCGAGGCGGCGCGGCGCGGCACCGCCGAGGTTGCCGGACCCGTCATCGCCTCCACGGCCACGACGGTGGCCGCCTTTGCGCCCATGTTGTTCTGGCCCGGCGTGATCGGCGAATTCATGAGTAATATGCCGCTCACGCTCATCGTTACCCTCTCGGCCTCGCTCTTCGTGGCGCTGATCATCAATCCGGTCATCACAGGGATCTTCGTACGGCTCGAATCGGAAGAGCGCAAAAAGATGCGGGGGCGCACCCGGCTCGGAAGCCTCCTCCTTCTGCTCATGCTGGCGACGCTGGTGGGCCTTGCCAACTACAAGACGCTGGTCGTGCTCGCCATCGCCATCCCGGTGTTGATATGGTTGCACGGGAAATTCATCAAACCGATCGGCGATCATTTTGTGCAGGATATCCTGCCGCGCATCGTGACGAAATACCGGTCGTTCCTCGACTGGATGCTCTACCGCGATTATACCGTCCGCCGGCCCTGGATACGCAACACCGCAGCGCTTGCTTCCTTCACTGTGGGGTTTATCCTGCTGATCGGGGGCGCCTTGCTCATGGGCGTGGGGCCACCCGTTGCAGGGGGCATGTCGGGATCCGCACTGCTCCTGATGATACCAGGCGGCCTCTTGCTCTTGCTTGGCGTGTTCGGCATTGTCCTGCATTGCCTCGAAAGCATATTCCTCGGCGGATGGAAAAGCGTACGCGCCGGACTCATCTTCGGCGGCGTCATGCTGGCGATCCTGTCCCTGATCTGGCTGGGTCCGAAGGACATTCCCTTCTCCGTGGTCGTCAATCTCATGGCGTTGCCCGCCGTCATTTGCGGTACGGGCTTGCTCGGAGCAATCTTCAACCGCCGCAAGCGCAAGACGCTATTGCTCACCGATAATCGGGGGCGCCTGCTTGCCGGCGCTATGGGCGCCCTTATAAGTATCGTCATAGTATTCCAGTTGGCGCCCACCGGGGTCGAATTCTTTCCCGAGAACGACCCCCGCCAGGTGTGGGTCACCTTACAGGGAGCGCTCGGCACCAATGTGGACGCCAGCGACGAGATAGCGAACACCGCCCACGCCCGCATCCTGAACCTGCTCGACAACACCCCCGAATCGGAGGCCAATCTAAAAAGCGTCCTCGTCAATGTGGGGGTAGGCGGTAACATTATGTTCGGGGGCGGGGCGGCAAGCCCGGAGGTTTCCCGCGTCACGCTGAATCTGGCGGACTATGCGGACCGCAAGGAAGCAAGCCCGGAGACCCTTTCCAAGATCCGCGCCCGGTTGCAAGGCATTCCCGGAACGGACATCACAGTCGAGCAGAGTCAATTGGGGCCGCAAACCGGTTTGCCCGTCAATATTGAAATTTCCGGGGAAAATTTCACGGTCATTCGCCGGATCACCAACGAAGTGCGCCAGATGCTGGCGGAGGGAGCGGAAAGCGGCGACATACAGGGACTCGTGGATGTGGCCAACGACCTGAACGAGGGGCGCCCTGAAATGCAGGTGCGCATCGACCGCGAGCGGGCCGCCCGCTTCGGACTGAACACCAGCAAGATCGCCTCCACGATCCGCGCAGCGATCAACGGCGTCGAGGCGGGTAAATTCCGTACGGGCGAAGACGAATACGACATCACCGTACGGCTCCGGGAAGCCGACCGGACCAGCCTGGAGAGCATCAAGAACCTTACGGTCTTCGACGAAGATACCCAGATTCCCGTCACCGCCGTGGCCGATTTCGACGTAGGCAGCGGCCTCGGCTCCATCACGCGCCTCGACCAGCAGCGCGTAGCTACGGTGACGGGCGATGCAGCGCCGGGCGTGCCCGGCCCCCAAGTGCTTACAAGCGCGCAGCAATATCTGGCCGAGTATGAGGCGAATCTGCCGCTCGGGTACGCGATGACCTACACCGGCGAGAGCGAAGAGCAGGAAGAATCGTTCGCCTTCCTGACGACGGTCCTGATGATCGCGGTATCGCTCATTTTCATGATCATGGTGGCGCAGTTCAACAAGGTGACCGTGCCGTTCATCATCATGCTGGCCGTAGGTTTCTCCCTGATCGGAGTCCTGCTGGGCCTCATCCTCACGCGTACGCCGTTCGGGCTGTTCACATTCATCGGCATCATTTCGCTGGCCGGTATTGTCGTGAACAACAATATCGTTCTGATCGATTACATCATGCAGCTGCGAGAGCGGGGCATGGACAAGCACGCCGCCATCATCGAGGGCGGCGCCACGCGCCTGCGACCGGTTCTCCTGACCGCATTGACTACGGTACTGGGCCTGATTCCGCTCACGTTCGGGATCAACATCGACTTTGTGGGACTGCTGACGGAATGGCGGCCCAACTTCCAGTTCGGTTCCGAGAACACGCAGTTCTGGGGGCCGATGGGCACAGCCATCATCAGCGGGCTGATCTTCGCCACATTCCTGACCCTGGTCATCGTACCCGTGATGTATTCGACGTTCGATTCGCTCGCGAACAAACTGAGGAGCATCTTCGGACGAAAACACGAAGCCGCCGGTAGCGAGCAGAACGAGGCAACCCTTGCAGACCGGTAGCGCAGCAAGCTGCGGAGATGCATGGAACCGGCGCGCCGGAAGAACCGGTACCGACGTATGAAACGGTTAAGCGACTTCGCCGATGCGCATCTTCGCATATTCGATCGGCCCGACGCCCCCGCACCGGATGAAATAGCAAGCGTACATCTCATCGGGATTTGCGGTACCGGCATGGGCTCCCTCGCCGGTCTCCTCAGGGACGCAGGGTATGCCGTGCAGGGATCCGACGAGCACTATTACCCGCCCATGAGCACGCGGATAGCAGAGGCGGGCATTACCATGCTCGAAGGGTACGATGCACAGCATCTGGACCCGCCACCGGATCTTGTTATCGTAGGCAACGCCTGCACACCGATCCATCCGGAAGCATCGTACGCCAGAGAGAAGGGCCTCACCCAGTTGTCCCTGCCCGAAGCCATCGCGCACTTCTTCCTGTATGACCGGAAACCGCTGGTCATTGCCGGCACGCACGGTAAGACGACAACCACCGGCATGCTTGTCCACATTCTGCGGAGCGCCGGGATGGACCCGGGATTCCTCGTAGGAGGATTGCCCGCAAACGGCGGAGCCTCGTACGGCGTCGGAACCGGTCCTCATTTTGTCGTCGAGGGCGACGAATATGACAGCGCCTACTTCGACAAGCGTCCGAAAATGATGCACTACCGGCCTGCCAGCGCCGTAATCACGTCGCTGGAGTTCGACCATGCGGATATCTACGACACCTGGGAAGATTACCGCGAAGCATTTCGGGAATTCGCCGGCCTTGTCGATCCCGACGGACTTCTTGTATTGAATGGGAACGATCCCGAAGTGCGGGCGCTGGCAAACTATACCCGGGCTCGCGTAGCATATATCGGCTTCGTAAACGAGAAGATCACCGTCAGGAACGTGCGCCCTGCCCCCGGCGGCCAGCGTTTTACGCTTCTGGCGTATGACCAGGAACAGACGGAGGTTTTTTTGCCCATGAGCGGGCGGCATAACCTGCTCAACGCTCTGGGCGTCTGTGCGATTGCGCTGGACGAGGGTGTTACGCCCGCACAGATCGCGGATGGATTCGCCTCCTTTTCCGGAATGAAGCGCCGTCAGGAAGTGCTTGGCGAGGCAGACGGCATCCTTGTAGTGGACGACTTTGCGCACCACCCCACGGCAGTAAGCGAAACGGTCCGCGCAATCGCAGAACGATGGCCTGACCGCCGCATCGTGGCCGTTTTCGAGCCGCGTTCCAACTCAAGCCGGCGGAAAGTCTTCGAGGAACCCTACGGACACGCCTTCGACCGGGCCGACGCCGTGTTTATCAGCGCACCGCCGGTACGTCACAACGACAGGGCAGGCGATCTGCTGGATGCGGAAAGAGTCGGCGATATGCTCAAGGCCCGCGGCATCCCTGCAACCATCCGACCCAATGCGGAGCGTCTCCTTCCCCCGCTTCTGGACACCCTGCGCTCCGGGGATGTGGCGCTGATCATGAGCAACGGCAGCTTCGACGGACTCCATACCCGCCTGATAGCAGCGCTCAGGAAGCGTGAATCGGTGGCGGCGAAGCCAGCATGATGCAGTGCACAAAAGACATACGGGGCGCAACGGCATACCACTAAGCCGGGAGCGCAACAACCGGACATATACCGTATCCTGTATCCATTCCCGCAAACGACCCAGGCTATCCGAAGACCTCCATGCGCAGTTTTCCTGTCCTGTCCTGCATCCTGCTTGCCGCCATGAACATATCGTCCGGGTACGACCCCGGAGCCCCCCCCGCCCCTGCCGACCCTGATGACGACGCCCTGCGCGCCCGCGCCGACTCGCTGGCGCATGCCTTCATCATCGTGGACGGTCATATCGATGTGCCGTACCGGCTCGATGCATTCCATGAAAACATTTCCGGGGAAACCCTCGGTGGGGACTTCGACTATCCGAGAGCGATGGCGGGCGGCCTCGACGCCCCGTTCATGTCGATCTACATCCCGGCGGCCTATCAGGAAACCGGCGGAGCCGCGGAAAAGGCGGATTCTCTGATCGACATGGTGGAAGGATTCGTCGAGCAGTGGCCGGACAAGTTTGCCCATGCGCGATCCGTGGCCGATGTCCGGGCCAACTTCGAGGCAGGACGTATCTCACTGCCGATGGGTATGGAAAACGGCGCACCCATCGGCGACGACCTTGCGCGCCTGCGATATTTCCATGAGCGGGGTATTCGATACATCACGCTGACGCACTCTCGCGTCAATCAACTCAGCGATTCGTCCTACGATTCGACCCGTGTTCACCACGGACTGAGCGATCTGGGCAAGGAGGCGGTTCGCGAAATGAACCGTCTTGGGATCATCGTAGATGTCTCTCATATCTCCGACGAAGCGTTCCGCGATGTGATGGAAATCACCGAAGCGCCCGTCCTGGCAAGCCATTCTTCCGCCCGACATTTTACGCCGGGCTGGGAACGCAACATGGGCGACGCCATCATCCAGCGCCTCGCCGGGAACGGTGGAGTCATTATGGTCGTCTTCGGATCAACGTTCCTGCGCACGGAATACGACGCGACAGGGGACGCCGCCCGGGCGGCTATTCAGGAAGAGATGCAGGCCGCCGGCTATCAGGAAGGGTCGGCGGCATACGCGCACCGGTTCGAGGAACAACGCAAGGCGCAGCCGATCGGCTCAGTCGAAGACATTGTGGCGCATATCAATCACATCGTTGCCCTGACGAGCATCGATCATGTAGGGCTGGGATCGGATTTCGACGGCGTCTTTGCGCTACCGGACGGCATGCAGGACGTTTCCATGTATCCCAACCTGATCTACCACTTGCTCAAAGAAGGGTACAGCGACGAAGACATCCGGAAGATTCTGGGCGAAAACGCGCTGCGCGTATGGTCCGACGTGGAACAGGTGGCTCGCGTCATGCAGGATGCGGAGGGGGAATAAAGGGGCATTTCAACCGATCAAAACCCGACCGTTCACTCGTTGGGAGACGAAACACGGGCATATTTCCTGGTGATGTGGTCCCTGGTTACAATATGGCCGTCGAAGAGGTGGATGATCCGATGGCTATATTCGGCGTCGGCAGGCGAGTGAGTAACCATCACAATCGTCGTGCCCGCTTCATTCATCTCGGACAAGAGTTGCATGACTTCCGCACCATTGGTCGAATCGAGGTTACCTGTCGGCTCGTCAGCCAGGATCAACTTGGGGGAGGCCACTACGGCGCGGGCAACCGCCACGCGCTGCTGCTGCCCGCCCGAGAGTTGTTGCGGAAAGTGGTTTTTGCGATGGGTGATCTTCGCCCGATCCAGTGCAGCATTGACCCGTTCCCGGCGCTCTGCCGCCGATGCGCCCAGATAGAGCAGTGGCAGTTCCACGTTTTCGGAGACGGTGAGATCGTCGATAAGATTGAAACTCTGAAAAACGAAGCTGATGTTGCCTTTGCGAAACCGGGTCCGCTGCCCCTCCGAGAGTTTGGCTACGTCGTGGGTATCGAAGGCGTAATCGCCATCGGTCGGGTGGTCGAGCAGTCCAATAATGTTGAGCAGCGTCGATTTGCCGCAACCCGAGGGCCCCATCACAGAGACAAATTCACCCGCTTCGATCTCCAGGTTCACGTTATCGAGAGCCGTGGTCTCGACCTCGTCGGTGCGGTAGGTTTTCTTGAGATTGACTGTTTTTATCATCGCCATACCATCGATTGAAAGCGCGTTGGTATTCATGGTTTACCACACCAGCCGCTCGGCATCGCCGAAGGTGTCGTAGTTGGAGGTGATGACCTGATCGCCAGGTTCAAGACCCTCAAGTATTTCGTAGTGCCGGGTATTCTGCCGCCCAATGCGGATGGTACGCTTAACAGCCATATTATCGGAGGCGTTGATAACATAAACCCAGTTACCGCCGGTCGACTGGTAGAAGCCGCCACGCGGCAGCAGCAGCGCTTCCGCCGAATCACTCATTGCAAGTAAGCAGCGAATGGTCTGGCCCCGGCGAATGTCCTCGGGCGCCTCACCGGTAAACTCAAGGTCGATCTCAAAACGACCCTCTCGCACTTCGGGATAAACGCGGGTAATAGTGATCCGGTACTCGGTACCGGCAATGGACTGCGTGGTGGCCATCTGACCCCGGTTGACGCGGGCAATATAAAACTCGCCGACGGTAGCACGCACTTTATAGCCGGTGAGTACATCAATCTGCCCGAAGCGGTCACCCGGGCGTTTGAGTTCACCAATCTCGGCCTCCAGCGCGGTGAGATGACCAGAGACCGGTGCGCGGAGCGTGAGACCATTGAGAATGCGCTCCAGCACGGCGTAGTTGACCTCCATACGCCGTACGGATGCTTCCATCTGCACCAGTTGCGTCACCATCTGGAGTGAATCCTGGCTGTAGCCGTCCACTGTCAACCCTTTGTTCCGACGATAGTAATCAAGCTCGAACTTGACCTCCTCGTACTCCTCCCGGGAGATGAGTTGTTTGTCGTACATCTGCCTGTTGCGCTCATAGGTGGACTCCAGGCGCTGGATCTGATAATCCATATTGGCCAACTGCTGGCGTAGATCCAGCGCGCGTTGCTTCATCCGAAAGCGGATATCTTCGAGCCGATTGATCTGCTCGATGCGCTGAGCATCCGCGTTGATCAAGCTCAGCTCCAGATTGTCATTGGACAAACGCAGCAACGGCTGGTCTTTGTCGACCGTCGTGCCTTCCAGCACATAGATTTCCTCAATGCGTCCGCCCTCGACAGCATCGAGATAGACGGTCGTCAATGGCAGCACGTTACCAAGGACAGCGATGTTTTCCTGGAATGCCCCCCTCTCGACGGTCGCAACGGTGACCTTGTCTCTATCGATATGGAGTCGCCGCCCACCCGAAACGGTCGAGAGACCATAGACCACCACGGCGACGAACGCTGCGACGCCTACCGCCATCAGAATGCGCCCTTGCGTCCACATCTTCTTTTTGAGCCGGCGGTCGAGCCCCTCACCCCCTGAGGCGCCCTGTGGGTCGTTGCTCAACTTCGACGTGAGGATCGAAGAACTCTTCCGCGGTGTGTCTTGTGCGTCGGGATTGTCCATCGTGGCATGCATGTACAGACAAAGAGGTGTGATACCCTTATTCGTACCGTAGCGATTTGACGGGATCGGCCAGTGCTGCTCTGAGAGCCTGATAGCTCAACGTCATAAGAGCAATGATGAGCACCAGAACCCCTACCAGCAAGAACGTGCCTACGCCCGGATTAATACGGTAGGCAAAACCTTCGAGCCATCGGCTCACCGCAAAGTAAGCCAGGGGAGTAGCCACCACAAGCGCCGCCAGTACAAGCACGAGAAAATCCTTCAAGAGCAGAGACACGATACTCATGACAGAGGCTCCCAGCGCTTTACGTATCCCGATTTCCCTGGTGCGCTGCTCGACCGTAAGAGCTACAAGACCAAACAATCCCAAACAGGCAACAAAAATGACCAAGCCGGCAAAGAGTACAAATATCCGTGCCAGTCTCTGCTCTGCTTGATAGAAAACATCCAGTTCATCATCGAGAAACGAAAACGCCAGGGGTTGGCCGGAGGTGAAGGTATTCCAGATCCCCTCAATGGCAGCCAGCGCGCCACGCACATCGTTTGGGGCAATGCGGACCAGAATGGTGCGGCCGTATCCCGGAGACAGTTGTACGAGCATGGGTTCAATCGGCTCGTGTAGCGAACGCATGTGGAAATCCTTGACGACGCCAACGACAGGGCCCTTTCCCGCCCAGAATTCGAACGCAGCTTCGCCGGACTCGTCAGCTTGGAGGTGCTGCATAGCCAGTTCGTTGGCAATGAAAATCGTCGTGGAATCGGTCACTTTTTCTTCGGAAAAAGATTCGCCGGAGACAAAAGTCAGCCCGAGCGTCTCCGGATAGTCGAAGTCGCCGGTGACGATGCGGAGTACCCTTACCTCTTGCGTCTCCTCCGAAGTAACACCAGGAAACATGCCTCCAGCCCGATTGGGAGGATGGCCTGCGGCGACATGCCGAATGCGTGGGTCACGAGTGAGTTCCTGCTTAAAGCTCTCGTAGCTGGATTGGAGTTGCCGATCCCAGTCAGAGATGACGATGATGTGCTCTTTATCGAATCCGAGCGGTTTACTCCGTAAATAATCGAGTTGGTTGTACATGACAATGCTCACAATGAGCAGCACTATCGAAGCGGTAAACTGAAAAACCACGAGGGTCTTGCGCAACGTGAGCCTGGTGATCCCTCTTGTCGGTACGCCGCGGAGAGTGTGTACGGGCCGGAAGCGTGACAAGTAGAACGCGGGATAGCTGCCCGCGATGACGCCCACGAGCAGGATCACGACAAGGCCGAAAACCAGCAGCGATACGACGCCCGGGGCCAGGAGCGACAGCGTCAATCCGGTCAAATTGTTCAGCACTGGCAGGCACACGCCAGTGACTATCAACCCCAGTAGCAGCGCAGCAAATGTAAGCAGCGTGGACTCGCCGATAAACTGGCGTATCAGTTCGCTACGAGGGGCGCCGAAGGTTTTGCGTACGCCGACCTCCTGGATTCTCTCCGATGACCGGGCCGTTGTGATGATCACGTAGTTGATGCAGGCAACCAATAAAAGCACCAGGGCCACGGCGGCAAAAATGTAGAGGTATCGTACGTCGCTGTTCGGTTTGATCTCGTTGCTCAAGTTGGAATAGAGATGGATGCGTGTCAGGGGCTGGAGTCGAAACCTGCCGTAGTTTCCTCCACGCATCTGTGACTTAACAGTTGATTCAACGAAGCGGTCAAGTTTTTCTTCTACCTGTTCAGGGTTGACGTCCGGATGTAACAGCACATAGGTGTACGCGCTGTACATAGACCACCGGTCGGCCTCGGGTTCGAGCCTTGCCAGAAAATCGAAGTGGAAGTGGGAAGCCCCCGGTACATCCTCGATGATCCCCGTGACGCGGTAGTCCTTGCCATCGTACGTTAACGTCTGGCCCATCGGATTCTGGTCCGGAAAGTATTTCTGCGCTGTAGAAGCGGTGATAACAACGGATTCCGGCTCCATGAGCGCCAGCGCCGGGTTACCCTGAAGAAACGTGTAGCTGAACAGGCTAAAGAAAGAAGAGTCTGCGTGAAAAAAGCGCTCCTCATGAAATCGACGTTGGGCGACGCTAACGACCCTTGGGTAGGAGGATATATCGAGGCGGGCGATGCGGTCAATATCCGGTAGGTGTTCTTGCAAAGCCGGGGCCAGCAACTCCGGAGTAAGGACGCTGTCAATAGAGCGGTCGTCATCCTTTGGCTGATACACCACGCGAAAGATGCGATCGGCATGGGCGTGGTGGCGGTCGTAGCGCAATTCGTGTTGCAGAAAGAGGCCGATCAACAGACACACCGCAATGCCGATGGCCAGCCCGGCCACGTTGATAAAGGTGTAGCCTTTGTACCGAAGCAGTCTTCGCAGCGTAATTTTGAGGTAGTTTTTCAGCATGACGATCATTTGGCAATGGCCCTTAACAACGCGTGCGAGTCTTGGCTCCCGAAACACAACAACCAACCGGCACACGTAAAAAACCGCACGGAGGGCAGAAATATTGTGTGGCCAGTGCAATATGCAATGTGTTACATCAGCGATATCAAAACAAATTTATCATTATACGGACCGTGACCAGGCCCGCATCCGGTCTTTCAGATAGTCTGCCGCATTATCTTTCGGAATACGCTCCTGAATCATGGAATCCCGATCCCGGACGGTAACGGCGCCTGTTTCCATCGTTTCGCCATCGACCGTGATGCAGAACGGCGTGCCGGCTTCGTCCATCCGCCGGTACCGTTTCCCGATGGATCCGCTATCGTCATAGAATGCATTGAAATGCCCGCGCAGATCGGCGGCGAGGGCTTGTGCCGTTTCCGGCATCCCGTCCCGTTTGACCAGCGGGAAAACAGCGGCCTTGATGGGAGCCACCTCGGGATGAAACTTCATGACGATGCGTTCTTCGCCTTCGACACGCTCCTCTTCGTATGCCTCACACAACAACATGAGAATGGTGCGGTCCAGTCCGGCCGAGGTTTCGACGACATACGGGATGTATTTCTCCTTCCGATGCGGATCGAAATACTCCATTTTCTTGCCCGAAAACTCCTGGTGGCGTTTCAGGTCGAAGTCGGTGCGCGAGTGAATACCTTCGATTTCCTGCCATCCCATAGGGAAGGCGTACTGTACATCGAACGCTGCATCGGCATAGTGCGCTAACTTCTCGTGTTCGTGCCAGCGCAAATGCTCCGGCCGGATACCGTTGTTTATGTGCCACTGCATCCGTTTGGCCCGCCACGCCTCGAAATGCTCCATTTGTGTGCCGGGACAGACGAAATACTGCATCTCCATCTGCTCGAATTCGCGCATCCGGAAAATGAACCGTCGTGCGACGATCTCGTTGCGAAAGGCCTTTCCGATTTGCGCAATGCCGAACGGCGCCTGCTGCCGGGCCGTTTCCTGGACCAGACGAAAATTCACGAAGATACCCTGGGCCGTTTCAGGACGAAGGTAGATTTTGGTCTCGTCATCGACGACCGCGCCGGCATGCGTTTCGAACATCAGGTTGAATTGCCGCACCTCGGTCCAGTCGAAGGCCCCGGAGTCAGGCCCCCGGATCTCTTCGTCGAGAATGATCCGATGCAGTTCCTTCGGCATATCGTCGCTATGCAGCGCCGCGACAAAGCGGGTCCGCAGTTCGCGGGCCTGTTCCTCCTTGCCGGAAGCCTCCAGTTTCTCGATGTGCCGCTCGATCAGGTCATCGGCCCGGTACCGGCGCTTCGATGCCTTGTCGTCGATCATGGGATCATGGAAGGCGTCTACATGCCCGGACGCTTTCCAGACGGTCGGATGCATGAGAATAGCTGCATCGAGCCCCTCGATATTATCGTGCCGGTACACCATCTCCCGCCACCACCGCTCCTTGACGTTGCGCTTCAACTCGACGCCCAGTGGACCATAATCGTACGTAGCGCCGAGACCGCCGTAAATATCCGAAGACGGGAAGATGAATCCGCGGCGCTTGGAAAGGGAAACGATCTTTTCCAGAAGGTCCATGGGAGAGCAAGCGAATACGAGAGAAACGTCCGGTAGTGACCCCGGAATGCGGGCCTCATACCGGGGAAGGCGCCGGTATGATTCCGTAAGCGGTCGAAAACCGCATGAGGGTTTGCCGGACGGCGCGTCTACAACAATTGACGTTCCGCCATGGAAGTATATCCGTTTCCCGCGACGATGAGATGGTCGTGAATGGGAATGCCCATCATCTTGCCGGCGGCCACCAGTTGCCGGGTGACCCTGATGTCTTCCTGGCTGGGTTCCGGGTTACCTGACGGATGGTTGTGTACACAGATCACCGCAGCAGCATTCTCAAGGACGGCTTGCTGGAAAACGGCCCTCGGTTCGACAATGCTGGCCGCAAGCCCACCCTCACTCACTCGGACGTCTCCTATAATGACGTTCGCTGTATTGAGCAGGACGAGGTCGAACACTTCCGTGCGCATATCGCGCAATCTCGGAATGTAGACAGCTGCCACATCGTCGGGTGAACACACCTGAATTTCCGTTCGATTGGTTTGCTGGGCTTCGATGCGCCGGCCAATCTCGAACGCGGCCGCGAGTTGGGCTGCCTTGGCCGGACCGATACCTGCTACGCGCATCATTTCCCGCACATCGCGGCGGGAAAGGTCACGCAGTGCGCCGAACGTATGCAGCAGCGTACGCCCAAGTTGAATGGCCGACACGGAACCGGAACGGGTGTGCGTACCTGATCGAAATAGCACCCCGATCAACTCGGCATCCGATAATGCATCGGCACACCCGCTCAGAACGCGCTCACTCGGGCGTTCTGCTTCCGCCCAATCGCGAATGGGAACCCGGTATTGAATTTCCGGATCCGAAACGGGATCGATCCGTGCAAGGGGATTCAGCGCCATACAAAGAAGCCGATCGAAGAGGGGTCCATAGAGATCCTATAGACCCCGAAAGGCGGCAAATATAACCACTGTAGCCCGTGCGTTTGGCTTACCCGTACCCCTCGCTCGGAACCAATTCGTTGAGCAGGTGCGCGTTGGTTGGGGACTGTTGCAGATGACGAAGCAGTGCTTGCATCGCGTCGATAGGGGGCCGCGAGTTGAGCGCCCGGAACAGCCGATGATGCTGATCTATTGCATCTCCAATGAGTCGTTCTTCGTTGCGCGTACCGCTTTTTCGCAGGTTGATGGCCGGAAAAATGCGTTTGTCGGCCATCTCCCGGTCCAGCACGATCTCCGAATTGCCCGTTCCCTTGAATTCTTCGAAGATGACGTCGTCCATACGGCTTCCGGTCTCGATAAGCGCCGTAGCAACAATAGTGAGTGATCCACCCCCTTCGATGTTGCGCGCAGAGCCAAATATCCGCCGGGGGATCTGGAGTGCCTTCGCGTCCAGCCCGCCGGAAAGCGTGCGCCCGCTTCCGGACTGGTACAAGTTGAAAGTTCGGCCCAATCTCGTCAACGAATCGAGCAGCAGCACCACATCCTTTCCCATTTCCACGAGGCGCCGCGCATATTCGAGCGCCAGGGTGGAGACACGCACATGATTGTCTTCCTCCCTGTCATTCGAGGAAGCGAACACTTGCGCTGCCGTCGCCCGCTTGAAGTCGGTCACTTCCTCGGGGCGCTCATCGACAAGCAGCGCCACCAATGCCACATCCGGGTGATTCTGCGTAATACCAGCGGCCATCTTTTTCAGCAGGATCGTCTTGCCCGTTCGAGGCGGCGCCACGATCAGCGCGCGCTGCCCCTTCCCGATGGGGGACACGAGGTCCACGACGCGCATGGAAATGTCTCCAGGGGCTGTGACCAGTTCCAGTTTCTCATCGGGGTAAATGGTTTGCCCACCGTCGAAATCGGGCACCTCGGCCCACGCTTCGGCGGGCATGCCCATCACGCTGTCGATGCGAGCTACCTGCAAGGCGCCCTTGCGCCCTGGTCGCAAGGTACCTGTCATGAGGCACCCGTCCCGAAGGTGAAATTTTCGCACCAGCGGGGGCGATGTAAAGGGGTCGCTGTTTCCTTTTGGCAAATCCGGGTGAAAGGCCCGGATGAAACCGAATTTTTTGTCCCCGATCATCTCGAGGAGACCTTCAAAGTGTTGTTCCGACATGAAATTCAGTCAGTTGGCAAGGGAAGCGGACCAAACGCATTGCATGCAACCACCCTGCCCGGCAACAATAATTCGATGCAGGGAGGGAACGCGCGCGACGCGCTTCGTACATTTAATACCGCATACGCCATGCGGCGGGAAACCGATAGATGAAAGGCTCGGCGAATGATTCGACGAACGATCGCAACCTGGTTTCCAGGGCGTGCGGCCGAAAAACGGAAAACCCGGAGAAAGATGGGATGTACAGAACTCCAACATTATAGCAGGACAATGAGTTCCGAATCGTCATCGCAAGCAAAAAACGGCGCCGCGGCCCCCGGATCGTACGGAGCGGAAATGCTGCGTCGCACGATAACGGGCAACGCATCGGCTCCTCCCGTTCTCCTTCTCCACGGATGGGGAAGCAGCGCCGCTAATATGGCCCCGATAGCCCGATCGCTTGCCTCGGATTACCGGGTAATAAACATTGATCTCCCTGGACACGGTCATTCGCCCGCGCCCACTGAGGTCATAGGGATACCGGAGCATGCTGCACTTATCAAGGAGATCATTGACGCTCACATCGGGGAACCGGTTACGATGGTGGGGCACTCCAACGGAGGCCGGATTGCACTCTACATGGCTTCGCATCAGGTCTATAAACCACTCATCCGTCATCTGGTGCTCGTCAGCCCCTCGGGCGTTACGCCAGACCGATCCATCGGGTACTATCTTCGGCGAACCATTGCAAATCTGCTCAAGGCTCCCTTCCGACTTGTGCCCGAGCCGCTTCGTGCCTACGGACTCGACTGGCTAAGGCATTCGCTCGCGTGGCGGGCGCTTGGATCGTCGGATTACCGCGCCGTCGAAGGCATCATGCGCAGCGTCTTTGTTCGCATGGTGACCTGTCATCTCGATGAGCGTGTGCAGGAAATCGATGTTCCTGTACTACTCTTTCGAGGCGATCGGGATACGGCCATATCACAACGGCAGATGGAATATCTTGTACACACCATCCCCGATGCGGGCCTTGTGGTACTCGAAAATGCGGGACACTACGGCTACATGGACGATTTCGCCACGTTCATTGCCGCCACCCGCCATTTCCTGAAAACAGCCTGCTGAAAAACAACTCGTTTACAAGCAGCCTGCCGACAACCGACTTGCTGCAAAACACCTGACGCCGCACCGGGTTCCCTCCATGTTCATCATCCCGTTTCTTGCTGTTGTCACGACCCTGTTTGCGGGATGGCGCGCAGCGCGGCGGCTGCGCTATTTTCTGCATGCATTTCAGTTGCACGGCTACAAGCCCGGCGAATTCCGGGCCTGGGTTGTCCATCGTTTCCGTACGCTCGTATTCCGTCTCTCACACAAGCTTGCGCTCGCGGAGTTGGTTCTCGTAGCCGTCGCTGCCGCTTTTCTTGCCCCGCTTCCCGTCGCCGCTGTTGCATTGCCCCTCTGGGCCGTTACCTTTGCCTCCTCGCGCCGCTACCGGAGTGACCGTGAGAAAAAACCCCTGAAGTACACAAACCGGATGCTCCGCCTGCTGGTGACCGCCGCTTTTCTGGCGGTTCTTCCCATTGCAGGGGGATTGTTCGTCTGGCTCCGGGGCGATCTCGCCGATCTCATCTGGTATCTGGGGGGCTTATTTCTGGCGGATTTCCTGGCGCCTGCCTGGGTGCTTCTTGCCGCCGCCCTGATGCATCCTGTGGAACGACGTATCCGGGAAGGTTTCAAGCGGCAGGCCCGCCGCCGACTCAGCCGCCGGTCCGATCTGAAGATTATTGCCGTTACCGGATCCTACGGAAAAACGAGCACCAAGACCCTCATCGGAGACATTCTTGGACTGCGTTACCAGACCCTGATCACTCCCGGTTCCTACAACACGCCCATGGGACTCTGCCTCGTCGTCAACAACATGTTGCGGGCGGAGCACCAGGTCCTTGTGCTTGAAATGGGCATCCGGCGCCCCGGCGATATGGACGAACTGTGTGGCATGGTCCGGCCCCATATCGGCGTAGTGACGTCGATCGGGATCGCGCATCTGGAAAGCATGGGGACCATCGACCGTATTGCGGACGAGAAAGCCCGCATGGTCGCCAGCATGGACGCGGGCGGCGTAGCCGTTCTCAACATGGACGACGACCGGGTGGTGGCCATGCGAGAGCATGCCCGCGGCCGGATATGGCGCATTTCCGCGCAGGGTCGGCCAGGCGCCGACCTTGCGGCCTTCGACATCCGGTACGACCATCGAGGAACGTCCTTTCTTGTGTGCGACAAGAACGGAACGGAGCAGCGTTTCCGGACCCGGCTGCTCGGAGCGCACAACGTAACCAACATTCTCCTGGCGCTGGCGGTCGGATGCGAGATGGGGTTGCACTTGCGCCAGATGACGCACGCCGTGGAGCGCATCGAGCCCGTTCCGCACCGGCTCCAGTTGCGCCGGGAGGGCCCCGTAACCATCATCGACGACGCCTTCAACGCCAATCCGGTCGGAGCGCTGAGCGCCGTGGAGATACTCGGAACGTTCCGCTCGGGGCGGCGCATCGTCGTGACTCCCGGCATGATTGAACTCGGCGAGCGGCAACAGGAAGAGAACCGCTTGCTGGGCGAGCATATCGCCGACCATGCGGACCTTGCGCTTCTCGTGGGTCGCAAGCAAACCGCCCCTATTCGGGAGGGGCTCCGGGCCAAAAATTTTCCGACAGAAAATCTGCACGTCTTCGACGCCTTGCGAGACGCACAAGCTTTCCTCGCATCGTTCCTCCGCGAAGGGGATGTCGTCCTCTACGAGAACGACCTGCCGGATCAGTACGACGAATAGCCGCCGGTATTGCTATGGCTGCCCAGCCCAAGCTCCCTTCATATTGCTCTGAACACACCCTCCGGCAACAAGGCTACGAACGCATTGCCGGCATAGACGAAGCGGGGCGAGGATGTCTGGCGGGCCCTGTCGTTGCTGCTGCCGTGATTCTTGCTCCCGGCACGCACCTTCCGGGCCTGACCGACAGCAAACTTCTCTCGCGGACCATGCGCGAGAAACTGGCCGCGTCTATCCGGGAAAGTGCGTCGGGCATCGGTGTCGGCCTGTGTTCGCCACAGGAAATAGACCGTCTGAATATCCTGTGGGCGGCCATGGAGGCCATGCGGCGCGCGGTCTCGAACCTTGCTCCCGAACCGGACTATCTGCTGATCGACGGGAACCGGTGTTTCCCCAATGCAACGTGGCCCTTCGAAACGATCGTACAGGGCGACCGCCGGCGCCATACGATTGCGGCGGCGTCCGTCATCGCCAAGGTTGAGCGCGACCGCCTGATGCACAGGTTGCATGATGACTATCCCGCCTATGCGTGGAAGGCGAATGCAGGATATCCTACCAGGCAGCACTATGCGGCGCTGGCCCGGCACGGCCCGACCCCGCACCACCGCCGTTCGTTCCGGCTGACATGAAGGACTGCTATGCAGCATGCCGGAGGAGGAATAGCGATGCCCGGAGCGGGATACATTGAGCCGGCTTTTACTTTCCGCCTTTCTTTTCCAGCGCTTCTATAGCCATTGAGACGGTGCTCTCCAAAGGCCCCTCCCCGACATCCAGCACGATGTCAGCCTGTTCGTAGAACGATTCCCTTTGGGCCAGCAATGCCGCAATGCGTTCGCGCAAGGAGGCTCCGGACAGAGGATGACCTTCCTCATGCAGCATGGGACGAGATGCGGCGCTTTTTTCAAGTCGATCCGCCAGATGCCGGGGCGTCATGCGGAGATAGATCAGGCGCCCCTGCGTCTTTGTGAAACGCAAGTTGTCCTCCCGGGTGACTGCACCGCCTCCAAGAGCAATAACAATCCGGTCGGCGTAGGATGCTGTACGTAACTGCTCGGTTTCGAGGCGTCGGAACGCTTCTTCTCCCTGATTGGCAAAGATAGTCTGCACCGTGCCGCCCACCGCCCGCTCGATGTCCCGATCAAGATCGACGAAGCTATATCCAAGCCGATCCGCGAGGCAGGGTCCGAGGGTGCTCTTGCCGCTCCCCATAAAACCCGTCAGATAGATGCGCGTAGGAACGGTCATCGGGAATATTCCGGGAATATATCCCGGTCTGTGTGCAGATTGTCGGCGGAGAAACGTTCCCCGGCGCAGGTGCAGGGAATAACAGGGACAGTAGCAACCCCGAACGATCCATAAGGCAGACGTCTGGTCTACTGGCCGCACGACCCAACCGGCGCGTGCAAAATACGATATCTGCCGATGCGACGCGCATACGATGCCTGTATACCGCATGACGATAGAATACGACGGCGCGCCTTTTTCCGGATGGCAAATTCAACCGGGAAGGCCGACGGTGCAAGCCGCGCTCGAAGAGGCGCTTGCAACAGCCTTGCGCACCCCGACAGGAATTGTCGGGGCAGGACGCACCGACGCCGGCGTACACGCCCGGGGACAGGTCGCACACTTCCTTGCCCCGGGGAGCACTGTAGATACGCGCCGTCTTCTTGCTTCCCTGAACGGTCTTCTTCCCGACGCTATCGCCATCCGCACCCTCGCCGTTGCTCCCGATGGTTTTCATGCCCGCTACGATGCCCGCCTCCGGCGCTACCGCTACTACATCACAACCGGGTTTCGCGCCCTCGATCGACATATGCGCGTACATATTCGGCCGGAGCCGGATTTCGCCCTCATGCAGGCTGCTGCGAATGCACTCCTCGGCGAGCACGATTTCGATACGTTCTGCCGTACGCAGTCGGAGACGAAGAACCGCGTTTGCACCCTGCACCAGGCGCACTGGACGCGCGAATCCGGCGACGGCGATGCGTATTTCGAAATAGCGACGAACAGGTTCCTGCACGGCATGGTGCGCACCATCGTGGGGACCCTGCTGGAAATCGGGCACGGCAAACGTCCTGTGGACGATATGGCCCGCCTCCTTACCCGGAAAGATCGTCGCGCCGCCGGGCCCTCGGCGCCTGCCCATGGACTTGTGCTCGAGGAAGTAGTGTATGGGGAGATTGTGTAGGGCGGAGATGGGCGCCGGAAATGCCAGTAATGTATATTACCGACGATATGGACATCCAGAAACTGCTAAGGTGGATTGCGGTCGTCATCGTACTGATCGTGGCAGGTGGCGTGCTCAGCGTCATTCTCAAGGTAGGTGCGGCTATTGGCCGGATTGCATTGCCGGTGTTGCTTGTCCTTCTCGTCATCGCCATCATTCTCCGGTTCATCGACGCCCTCCGGCGCCGGCGTTGATCTTGCCGGTTCTCATGAGCCTGTCCGTATGAGTTTGTCCGACTTCCTGGAACCGGATAGAAAATGGATGCAACTCGCCCTCAAGGAAGCTGAAGCGGCCTGGGACGAGGATGAGGTGCCTGTCGGCGCAGTCGTGGTGCATGCCGGCGAGATTGTCGGGCGGGGCCGCAACATGGTCGAGCGTCTGCAGGATCCAACCGCCCACGCAGAAATGATCGCCCTTACGGCAGCGTGCGAAACCCTCGGGGCGAAAATCCTTCGTGGATGTACGCTCTACGTAACCCTTGAACCCTGCCCCATGTGCGCCGGCGCACTCGTGTGGGCGCGCATCGACCGGCTCGTGTTCGGGGCATTCGATGAAAAAGCCGGCGGCGCCTCGACCCTGTACGACATTCCGAGAGATCAGCGACTCAATCACCAGGTGGAGGTCGTATCAGGCGTCGAAGGAGAACGCGCCGCCGAACTCATGCAAGCTTTCTTTCGGAAGCGCCGTATCGCCCTGTAGCCCCTGAACCCCCTTGTACGCGCCATGACGGACGTAGTTATCGTCGGCGCCGGCCCCGTTGGGCTGGCCTGCGCCATCCGGGCCCAACGCGAAGGGCTCCGTGCCGTTGTCGTGGAGAAAGGCACGGTCGTACAGTCCCTCGTCGGTTACCCTGTGAAGATGGAGTTCTTCTCGACCCCCGAACTCATTGAGATCGGCGGGCACCCTTTCCCCGTACACGGGCAGAAGCCGCTTCGCGAAGAGGCCATCGAGTACTACCGCCGCGTGGCGCAGAACGAAAACATCGCCATCCGCCTGTACGAGCGTGTCCAGCGGATAGACGGGGAATGCGACGCCTTCCGGATCGTCACGGACAAGGAAGTCATAGCAGCCCGGCGCGTGGTAATCGTGACCGGCTTCTTCGACTACCCGAACCTGCTGCATGTCCCTGGAGAGGATTTGCCGAAAGTAACCCATTACTACAAAGAGCCCTATCCGTATTTCGGGCAGCGCGTAGCAGTGATAGGGGCGCGAAATTCGGCAGCGAAGGCCGCACTGGACTGTTGCCGGCATGGAGCGCACGTCACCCTCCTTGTGCGGGGGCCGGAACTCTCGAATAGGATCAAATACTGGATCAAGCCCGATCTCGAAAACCGAATTAAACAAGGCGCCATCGCAGCCCGGTTCGAAACCGTCGTTCGGGAAATCAGGGAATCTTCTCTGGTCATCGAAGGCCCTGATGGCGTAGACGAGATTGAAAACGACTACGTCCTCGCGCTCACAGGCTATCATCCCGACTACTCGTTTCTGGAGACTGTCGGCATCGAGATCGCCACGGACGCATGGAATACCCCCATCTTCGATGCGCAATCTTTTGAAACCACGCGCAAAGGCTTGTACATCGCGGGCACCGTATGCGGAGGACGTCGGACAGGCCGGTGGTTCATCGAAAACGGACGGGTCCATGCACAGCAGATCATGCGCCATATCGCGGGCCGGGAGTTTGAACCCGTCGATTTCGAGAAGCGCCACTGGATTACGGCAGAATAAGCGACTCAGCGACAGATTGCTCCCTGCACACCCCAAGCAGGCTCGCCCCCCCGCAATCACACCGCATCCAGGATTTGCCGGGCTTGCGGGTGATTCGGCGCAAGGCGCAGTGCTCGCTCCGCATACATGCGCGCCCGGTCATCGTCTCCTTGCAGATAATAGGCCAGCGCCAGATTGACCAACCCGTCGACATACGACGGATCGAGTTCCACCGCTCTCGCAAACAATTGCACGGCAATATCCGGACGCCCTTCATTCAGATGCAATGCGCCAAGATTCCCGAAGCCTACCGGGTTGTCTGGCTCTACGCGCACCGCCTGCTCAAAAAAGGTGCGCGCCTCCTCAAGCCGCCCGCTTCCCGCAAGTAATAACCCCAGATTCCCCAACGCTTGCCCACCGTCCGGATTGAGACGGACAGCCTCGCGGAGAGACCGTTCGCCGCCCGCTCGATCCCCCTGCCGCAACCGGGCCGTTCCCAGATTGAAATGAGCGGCCTCCAGCCACGGATACTCGGCAATAGACGCCTGGTACTGTGCAACCGCCGCGTCCAGTTCGCCTTGTGTCTCCAGATAACGCCCATAATTGACGCGCACGCTCGCCAGTGCGGGCTGCACAGCCAACGCCCGCTCGTACAAATCCCGAATCGCCGCACCTTCGCGCCCCAGTCGTTCGTACGTTTGCGCCAATGCATTGAGCCGCTCCGGTTTGGGTTCCAGAGCCACCGCCTGCTCCAGCGGCTCCACGGCGCGCGCCATCTCTCCAAGTTGCATGTATCCGTACCCGAGGAGATACTGCGCTTCGCCGAACGCTCCCGCCGTTGCGCTGAGCAGCGTCACGCCATGCCGGAGCGCAGTCGTATCCTGTTGCTGCAACCCCCGGATGACATAGGCCATGCCGGCATAGGCGCCTGCCGAGTCGTCCACAGCATAATAGGGATGTAGCCGAATGCGTTCGACCGGCGCTTCGCCGCTCGAAGCCACCGCAGACGCACCATCCATGGCGTGCTGCTCCCGTTCTCCCACTACGCGAATGCGGTGATCTGTGAGCGAGGTATGCGGTGTTCCCTGAACGGACGCCTTCGGCATATGGCACGAAAAACAATGGGCGTCTTCCGTATGCACAGCACGCGTGGCCTCCGCAGGTAACGCGGCCTGCAGTGCCGACGTATCGTGACAGGTCATGCAGGTTGCATTGAAGTAATCCGGACCAGCCAGCCGGAATGCCTCGTGCGGATTGTGGCATGTCATGCAATCCATGGGCTCCTCCCAGGTCTGCGTTTCGATAAAACATGCACTCTGCTTCATCAGATCCGCATGAGAGATGGCGTCGATTTCCTCTCCGGAATCCGGCGTGTCAGACACATAAAACGTCATGTGTTCGGAAAGCGGACGGGAGGGGCGGTAATCATAGGCCGTGCGCCCGTCCCGCAGCATCGACACCGTCGTGTGCAAGTGGCATTGCTGGCACACGTCCAACCGGCGTTCGAGAGAAAGATGTGCGGGGTTGACGATCGTCTCGTCGATATCGCCTGCCGGCTCCGGGGATGCAAGCCGGGCCTCCACATGTACGGAACCGGGACCGTGGCATCGCTCGCACCCGATTCCATTCGGCACTTCCTCGTACTTGCCTTCCGCAAAGGGCGTCGAGTGCGGATAGCTGTTGTGGCAGGCCATGCAGCGATCCGGAATGAGCCGGTCAAAGCGGGTATTGGACACCTCGTATCCGGGGCTGAGGTCCCACCGCTCTTCCTGGGTGTACCACGTCAGAGGCAATTCGAAATAGCGTCCACCCTCCTCTACCAGGTACGTACGCGCAGCAGTGCCGCTGCCCACTACGTACTCTATTTCACGGATCAGGCTATGCGTTCTTTGTTCGTCCGGTCCCCTTCTGAATTCTTCAAGCCAAAAACGATCCCCCTCCCGGTATGGACGATAAAAGAACCCCCGCTTCGGGTCCTGCACCGTCACGCCTGTGAAGTCTTCAACCACGGCGGCAGAACGCATGGGATAGAACGAATTCGCCATCCCGTGCTCCCGGAACCCCCGGTACTGCTCCTCATGACAATCGAAACAGGCTTCGTCCCCCGTAAATTCGGCAGACAGGTTCCGAAAACGAATTTCTCCATCGGCAGCATCTTCCGCATCCTGCGTGGCATCCTGCACATCCGACGCGCCTGAGCCACATCCGGAGGTAACCACACCCCATGCCAGTACGACCGGTAGAAAAATGATAAAACAGCGCATAGTCGTTAATAAAGGCTCAGATCCGTTGCCCGGTTAATGACCCCGAACTTCATGACCTTCTCTCCGACGCCTGGAACGTCGATATGAATGAAGTACATACCGCTGGCTACCGGCAGATTGCTTTCCGTTGTCAGGTTCCAGTCCAAAGACGTGCTGGGACCGTCCTTGTACAACGTACGGATCAGCGTACCACGCACCGTGTAGATGCTAATCGTTGCCGTCCGGGGCATATTCGTGAAACGAGCGCGGCGATCCTGGTTGCCCGTCTCGTACGCCGAACGGCCACGGTACGGGTTCGGAACAATGCCGATGTCATTGATTGACGCCTCCAGTATCCCTGCATCGCCCGCCGTGCGGCCCATACCCGCCGTCGCGATACGAAATACATCCCCCGGCAGGTGAGGCTTCGTCGTCGCGATACGAAACACCGTACCAATCTCCGGCTCGGACATTACGTAATCTTCCGGCCCTGCAGCGGTCGACACATCGCCCCCATCCCAGAATACAAACACCATCCGAGACAGATAATTCCATACGTCGCACTCCGGTATGTCCGCAGCGCCCGGCGCATAGTACCAGTCCGAACAACCGGCATCCAGCGCACCTGCGCCCAGCTCCTCGTACTTCGCCATCGCGTCTTCGTACCCCTGCTGACCCGGCGTATCGTTCGTCGGGTGCATTACATACACCGGCTCCGTCCACGGATCGTTGCCCCCGCCCGATATCTCGTGGTCCGCCCAGCCCGGAGAAGCCGTCGGATCGAGGGCGTCGTACAGAATGTTCCACTGCCCATCGTCGTCGTAGTCATACAGGAAAGGCACCAGACGAACATCGTCCGAAGCATCCGGACTCGTGCCCACATTCCACCACTCGAACGGCACGTCCACCACAGCCCCCGCATCCCCCGGCCAACCAGGCTTGACCCACGCCTTGCCGTTGCCTGTGAAACGAATCTCTACATCGTCCGGAACGACATGACCGATCCCGTTGAACGACGCCCCAAAACCGCCCGTGTACTGAAGCGTGCGATCCAGAAACGCATCGTAAGCCGCACGCGAACCGTTCGGCCATGTGTGAATGAACCAGCCGAATATACTGTCGATCATGGACTGCTGACCGGGAAGACCTGCCTCACTCGGTACATCGACACCTGTCGGACCGGGGAATCCAGTCCAGTTCGCAGCAGCCCATGCAGGCGGCGAAAGCGGCCCCGCCGCATTCGCTACCACCGAGAACGCATCGAACGCAGGCGCCGGAGCATCGATCGATACCGTCAGGCCATCGAACGCCAGCACATTCTTCGCCTGCGGCGGCTCCTCGCCCGTGCGGGCAAAATAATCGGCCCCGTCCATGATCACCTTCCCATCGGACTCGCGCACAATCTTGTACGCCAGCTTGCCCGCACCGGAAACGCCGCCCGGACCTTCCACATCGTCCAGCGTAATGAACTCCACCATATAGTTGGAACCCGTCACCTGGGCCGGATCCACGATGCGCCACGTCACAATCCCCTGACCGCTCTGCGTCACCGCCACCGCCGACGAATCCGATGTGGTGTCGCTGCCCAGAGACGAGCCGCCTTCCGTGGAAGCAATACGCGAGGGCCGAACCGTAATATGCGTCAGGGGACTCTCAATAACCTTCGGCGTCGAGTTCGGGCTGTAGGCATACGCCGACACCCCGTAGTAGTAGTCCGTGTAGTTCATCAGATTCGACAAGGGAAAGTGATATTGTATCCCGCTGTCGGTTCCCCGTGCAAATACCTTCGGAAGAAAAGCACCCACATCGCTGTCAAACACCGGATTCAGATCGATGACCTTCGTAACCCCGTTCACGACATCGAACGTCGCGACATGCTCGCGCTGCTCCGGAGCAAACGAGGACGTCGGATACCGGTAGATGTTGAAGCCCTCGAACGTGTACGTTTTGTCGTCGAGGTCAAGCTTCGCAAGAAACGGATCGGCTGCATCGAACGACCCAAGATAATTCTCGCTGGTAGACGGGTATCCCCAGACGAGGTGGGCCTGCCCGTCCAGTTCCGAAGCATACAGGCAATGGCCCGATCCCGGATGCAACTGGGCATTGGATGAATTGGGGTTGCATAAAGGGGGCGGGGGCGGAGGCGAAGGGATATTGAACCCTATGTCGGAGACCAACTGCGCAAGCACATCCGCATCACGCAGCGCCGTAATGGAACTCAGATTATCCGTACTCTGCGCAAACATGATCCCGAACGCGATATCCTGACTGTCGCCCGGCCGCATCGTAAACGGACCTGTGGACATTGCAAAGCGGCGGTCGACATAGTAGTTTCGCGACCCGTTGCCGTCGTTATTCACCTCGCTCCAGAAGGCGCCCGTCACCGGATCACCCGGAAAAGCGAACTTGGTAATCTCCCCATCCGTCTGAAAACCATTCCCTTTGGCCCGAAGCGGCTGCCCGCCTCTCCAGAAACCCTGCTGTGCGTTGTATATTTCCTGAGCAAAATGCGGGTCCTCCGTACCCGCGGGACCGCCACGGACAAAATACATAAAACGGGTTACGCCCAGCGTATCGCCGTCCTCTGAAACAGGGCCCTGGAAAAAGTCGAACCCCACCGCAGGAGCCGGACCGTATACATTATCCACCGCATTACCGTTGTACACGTAGCCGAGGCCAAGCGTCGTGTCCACTCCCACAAAATCATCATAATAATCCCCCAAATCGGGATCGGACCAAATAGTGAAGTACGCATCGGTGAGCGGCTCACTGCCCTTGTACGTCACGTTGTACTTGAAAAACGTCGTGTTGCCGAGCGCATCCGCGCGGTTGAATGCAAACGCGTGCACACGCACTTCCGCACCGATAGGCGGCGATTCCGTAGAATTGTGCGTGTTGCCCACATCGTTCATGATCCACCACACCGCCTGGTTCCCGATCAGATCGGGGCGATCGCCCCCCGCAAGATTGTAGTTTCCCTCCGTACCGTCCCCGTCTATGACCGGCGCGCCCAGATCGTACGGCCAGTCCGCGAGGTCCGTAGCAGCCCGACCTGTCGCCTCATAATTCTCGATATCGCTCCGGCTCACCTTGTACAGACGGTCGTACGCCGAACAATCGTTCGGATTCACCGGACGACCATCGTCACCCAGGGGACCCGGCCAGAATTCAAAATTGTTGTATCTGGCCGCACTCGTCCGCAGTTCGTCCCCCACCATACCCCCAATCCATATAGCCGTTGCATAGATGGCTGAATGTCCGGAGGCTTTGGGAACGATGTACTGCGCCTCCTGGCCATAGCCGTTGCTGTTGCTGTAGCCGATACTCCCGATATTGAAAAGACGGACGCGGACATTGTTACCGTCAAGGTCCTTGTGCGCCCGTCCCTGCGTGCATTGCCCGGGGTCGGGACCCGACCCGCTGGTCCGCAGCACAGCGGAAGGCTCACCCTGCCGCTCCTTCTTGTCCTTGTCGTCCTTGTCCCTGTCTGCAAAGGCGCTTGACGCAGGGATCAGACAAACAGCCAAAATAAGGACCAGGTGACGTGTAGGCTGTTTCATGACATTGCTTTTCATGTTCGCAAGCCTTTGGTCCCGAGTTCGAATGTGGTCGTGTCGGTCTGGTTAGAAGACGTTGATGTTCGTTTCCCGGTTAATGACTCCGAACTTCATGACCTTCTCTCCGACGCCTGGAACGTCGATATGAATGAAGTACATGCCGCTGCCTACCGCCGAATTACTGTCCGTTGTCAGGTTCCAGTCCAAAGATGTGCTGGGACCGTCCTTGTACAACGTCCGAATCAGCGTACCACGCACCGTGTAGATACTAATCGTTGCTGTCTGGGGCATATTCGTGAAACGAGTGCGACGATCCTCGTTGCCCGTCTCGTATGCCGAACGACCACGGTACGGGTTCGGAACAATGCCGATGTCATCGATCGACGCCTCCAGAATACCCGCGTCGCCCGCCGTGCGGCCCATACCCGCCGTCGCGATACGAAACACATCCCCCGGCAGGTGAGGCTTCGTCGTCGCGATACGAAACACCGTACCAATCTCCGGCTCGGACATTACGTAATCTTCCGGCCCTGCAGCGGTCGACACATCGCCCCCATCCCAGAATACAAACACCATCCGAGACAGATAATTCCATACGTCGCACTCCGGTATGTCCGCAGCGCCCGGCGCATAGTACCAGTCCGAACAACCGGCATCGATCCCGCCTGCGCCCAGCTCTTCATACTTCGCCATCGCGTCCTCATAGCCCTGCTGACCCGGCGTATCGTTCGTCGGGTGCATTACATACACCGGCTCCGTCCACGGATCGTTGCCCGCGCTCGATATCTCGTGGTCCGCCCAGCCCGGAGAAGCCGCCGGGTCGAGGGCGTCGTACAGGATGTTCCACCTGCCATCGTCGTTGAGGTCAAACAAAAAAGGCGCCAGACGAACATCGTCCGAAGCATCCGGACTCGTGCCCACATTCCACCACTCGAACGGCACGTCCACCACAGCCCCTCCATGCACCTCCGCCCAACCAGGCTTGATCCACGCCTTGCCGTTGCCTGTGAAACGTATCTCCACGTCATCCGGAATGATATGACCGATCCCGTTGAACGACGCGCCAAAACCGCCCGTGTACTGAAATGTACGCGCCAGAAACGCAGCGTAACTCGCCCGCGAGCCGTTCGGCCATGTGTGAATGAGCCAGCCGAATATGCTGTCGATCGTGGACTGCTGACCGGGAACGCCTACCGCTCCCGAGGCGGGAACGCCCGCCGGACCAGGAAATCCCTGCCAGCTTGCAGCAGCCCATGCAGGCGGTGAAAGCGGACCCGCCGCATTCGCCACTACCGAGAATGCATCGAACGCAGGCGCCGGAGCATCCATCGAAACCGCCAGCCCGTCGAACGCCAGCACATTCTTCGCCTGCGGCGTCTCCTCGCCCGTACGTGCAAAATAATCGGCGCCGTCGATGATCACCTTGCCATCGGATTCACGCACAACCTTGTACGCCAGTTTGCCCGCACCGGAAGCCCCGCCCGGGCCTTCCACATCGTCCAGCGAAATGAACTCCACCAGATAGTTCGAACCCGTCACCTGGGCCGGATCCACGATGCGCCACGTCACAATGCCCTGACCGCGCTGTGTCACCGCCGCCGCCAAGGAATCGGACGTGACGTCGCTGTTCAGCGACGAGCCGCCTTCCGTGGAAGCAATCCGCGAGGGACGAACCGTAATGTCCGTCGGGGGACTCTCAAGAACCTTCGGCGTCGAGTTCGGGCTGTAGGCATACGCCGACACCCCGTAGTAGTAGTCCGTGTAGTTCGTCAGGTTCGACAAGGGAAAGTTATACTGTATCCCGCTGTCGGTCCCCCGTGCAGATAATACCCGCTGGGAAAGATCACCCACCTCGCTGTCAAATACCGGCTCCAGATCGATTACCTTCGTAACCCCGTTCACGACATCGAACGTCGCAACATGCTCGCGCTGCTCCGGAGCAAACGAAGACGTAGGATACCGGTAGACGTTGAAGCCCTCGAACGTGTACGTCTTGTCGTTGAAGTCAAGCTTTGCAAGGAACGGATCGGCCGCATCGAACGATCCAAGATAATTCTCGCTGGTAGACGGATAGCCCCACACGAGGTGCGCCTGCCCGTCCAACTCCGAAGCATACAGACAATTGCCCGATCCCGGATGCAGCTCGGCATCGGATGCATTGGGGTTGCACAAGGGAGGCGGGGGCAGAGACAAAGTAATATCGAACCCTGCATCAAAGGCTGCCTGCGCCAGCGCATCCGCATCCCGGAGCGCCGTAATGGAGCTCAGATTATCCGTGCTCTGCGCAAACACAATCCCGAACACAATGTCCTGACTGTCGCCCGGCCGCATCGTGAACGGACCTGTGGATACCGTAAAGTGCCGGTTTCCAGATTGGTTTCGCGAACCGTTGCCGTCGTTGTTTACCTCGCTCCAGAATGCGCCCGTCACCGGATCGCCCGGATAAGCGAATTTGGTGATCGGTCCATCCGTGCGAATACCAATCCCAGTGGCCGTAAGCGGCTGTCCTTCACGCCATAAACCCCGCTGTATGTTGTATATCTCCTGAGCAAGACGGGGAAGCTCCATGCCTCTGGGGCCGCCGTTGACGAAATACATAACGCTTGTGGCAGCCAACGTATCGCCATCCTCCGCAATAGGTCCCTGAAAAAAGTCAAAGCCCGCCGCAGGAGCCGGGCCGTACACCTCGTCCACCACATTGTCGTTGTACACGTAGCCGAGGCCAAGCGTCGTGTCCGTTCCCACAAAGTCGTCCCAGGCAGCACCCAAATCGGGATCGGAGAAAATAGAGAAGTATGTATCGGTGAGCGGCTCGTCGCCCTTGTACGTCACGTTGTATTTGTAAAACGTCGTCTCGCCGAGCGCATCCGCGCGGTGGAATGCAAACGCGTGGACCCGCACCTCCACACCGATAGGCGCGGCTTGCGTATTGCGGTGCGCATTACCCACATCGTTCATGATCCACCACACCGCCTGATCCCCGATCAGGTCGGGGCGATCGCCCCCCGCAAGGTTGTAGTTCCCCTCCGTGCCGTCCCCGTCTATGACCGGCGCGCCCAGATCGTACGGCCACTCCGCAAGGTCCTCAGCAGCCTGACCCGTCGCCTCGTAGTTCTGAATGTCGCTCCGGCTCACCTTGTAAATACGGTCGTACGCCGAACAATCGTTCGGATTCACCGGGCGACCGTCCGGACCCAAAGGACCCGGCCAGAATTCAAAATTGTTGAAGGTGGCCCCTGCCGTGCGCAACTCGCTCCCCACCATACCTCCTATCCAGATGCTTATCGCATAAAAGGGCGAGTGTCCGGAGGCTTGGGGTGCGATATACTGCGCCTCGGCGCCATTGCCGTAGCCGATGCTCCCGATATTGAAGAGACGGGCGCGGACATTGTTGATATCAAGGTCCTTCTGCGCCACTCCCTGCGTGCATTGCCCGGGATCGGGACCCGAACCTCTGGTCCGCAGCACAGCGGAAGACTCACCCTGCCGCTCCTTCTTGTCCTTGTCATCCTTGTCCTTGTCTGCAAAGGCGCCTGACGCAGGAACCAGACAAACAGCCAAAATCAGGGCCAGGTATCGTGTACGCTGCTTCATGGCCACGCACGAAATGTTACCAAAAAGACCTGATGCAAAAAGGGGCAGACCGCACCAACGGCCTGCCCCTTTTCAACCATGAAAACGGTGTTCCGTTCAGAGCGTGAACGACGCAGAAAAAACGTTGACGCTGTTAAACACCTTTGAAGGGCGGTAGGCATAATCAACCATCAACCGGCTTGGACCGACCGGAAGCGAAAGGCCGGCTCCCACATTCCATTCCGACCAATGCACTAAGTCCTGTTCGCTGGATACATCCAGACCGGCACGCATGAAGAGCAACCCCTGGAAGGCCAACTCCACCCCCCCCGCATACTGGTTCACATCGTACGAATTCGAGCGGAAGTTCGCCAGGACCGTAGCGGTCATATTACCGCTGAATTGGCTCTCATACACGGCGCCAAAATTCAGCATGGAGGGCAACTCCGAGCGCACATCCCGCAATTCGCCCGGCACCTCGTACGTCCCGGCGGGGCTCGCCGTAACGATAGGATCCTGGAGGCCCACGCCATCGAAACTCAACTGCGGCCCGAAGTTGCGCAGGCTAACGCCGAAACGCAATCCCGACTCGCCTACGATGTAGGTCATCCCGGCATCAAGCGCCATCGTGCGGGCATCCATGTTGTCAATGCGCTGGCTAAGTCCCTTGAAGGTAATCCCCGCTGCGATGCGATCAGTCAACTGGCGCCCATACGTGAGTCCCACGGCAATCGTGGCAGCCGACCAGGTATTGTCCGGATCAATCTCAGGATTCTCTACCGTCGTCTCAGGGATATCCCCGTAATCCCAGCTCATAACAGTAAGCCCAATGTTGCTTGATCCGAACCGCTGAGCCACCCCGAAGTAGTTGACGCCCACATCCGCCACATAGTTCATGCGACTGAACATAGCCGTCGTACTCGGATTGACCAGGATCGCCGCCGGGTTGGAGATAAGCGCCTCCACGCCCGAGGCCCCGTTCATACCGCCGGTCAAGGTAGAGCCAAGCGCAATAGTTCGCGGAGTAACCGGCACCGTCAACTCCGAAAGCGCGGATGTTCCGAACCGCTCGTTGCTTTGCCCCAGGGCCTCGAACGCGACGAGTCCCGGCAAGAGGGTCAACACGACGACAAGGTGTCGATATTGCTTTTTCATGGTTGTAAGCCTTTGGTCTCGAGTTCGAATGTGGTCGGTTCAGTTCGGTTAGAAGATATTGATGTTCGTTTCACGGTTAATGACCCCGAACTTCATGACCTTCTCTCCGACGCCTGGAACGTCGATATGAATGAAGTACATGCCGCTGGCTACCGGCAAGTTGCTGTCCGTCGTCAGGTTCCAGTCCAAAGATGTGCTCGGACCATCCTTGTACAGCGTACGAATCAGCGTACCGCTCACCGTGTAAATGCGAATCGTTGCCGTCTGGGGCATATTCGTGAAACGAGTGCGACGATCCTCGTTGCCCGTCTCGTATGCCGAACGACCACGGTACGGGTTCGGAACAATGCCGATGTCATCGATCGACGCTTCCAGAACTCCCGCGTCGCCCGCCGTGCGACCCATACCCGCCGTTGCTATACGAAATACATCTCCCGGCTGGTGAGGCTTCGTCGTCGTGATCTGAAACACCGTACCCGTTTCCGGCTCGGACATTACGTAATCTTGCGGACCCGTAGCCGCCGATACGTCGCCCCCGTTCCAGAATACAAACACCGTACGAGACAGGTAATTCCATACGTCGCACTCCGGTATGTCCGCATCGCCCGGCGCATAGTACCAGTCCGAACAACCCGATGTTATCCCATCCGCGCCCAGCTCCTCGTACTTCGCCATCGCGTCCTCATACCCCTGCTGACCCGGCGTATCGTTCGTCGGGTGCATCACATACACCGGCTCCGTCCACGGATCGTTGCCCGCGCCCGATATCTCGTGATCCGCCCAGCCCGGAGAAGCCGTCGGGTCGAGGGCGTCGTACAGAATGTTCCACTGCCCATCGTCGTCGTAGTCATACAGGAAAGGCACCAGACGCACATCGTCCGAAGCATCCGGACTCGTGCCCACATTCCACCACTCGAACGGCACATCCACAACCTCCCCTCCATGCACTGTCGCCCACCCGGGCTTCACCCACGCCTTGCCGTTGCCTGTGAAACGTATCTCTACATCGTCCGGAACGACATGACCGATCCCGTTGAACGACGCCCCAAAACCGCCCGTGTACTGAAGCGTGCGATCCAGAAACGCATCGTAAGCCGCACGCGAACCGTTCGGCCATGTGTGAATGAACCAGCCGAATATACTGTCGATCATGGACTGCTGACCGGGAAGACCTGCCTCACTCGGTACATCGACACCTGTCGGACCGGGGAATCCAGTCCAACTCCCAGCAGCCCATGCAGGCGGCGAAAGCGGCCCCGCTGCATTCGCTACCACCTGGAATGCACCGAACGCAGGCGCCGGAGCATCGATCGAAACCGTCAGACCGTCGAACGCCAGCACATTCTTCGCCTGCGGCGTCACCTCGCCCGTGCGCGCAAAATAATCGGCGCCGTCGATGATCACCTTCCCATCGGACTCGCGCACAATCTTGTACGCCAGCTTGCCCGCACCGGAAGCGCCTCCCGGACCTTCCACATCGTCCAGCGCAATGAACTCCACCATGTAGTCCGAACCCGTCACCTGGGCCGGATCCACGATGCGCCACGTCACAATGCCCTGACCGCTCTGCGTCACCACCACTGCCGACGAATCAGCTGTGGCGGGGGTGCTGTTCAGAGACGAGCCGCCGTCTGTGGCAGCGATACGAGAGGGCCGAAACGTAATGTCCGTCGGGGGACTCTCAAGAATACGTGGCGTCGAGTTCGGACTGTAGGCATACGCCGACACCCCGTAGTAGTAGTCCGTGTAGTTTGTCAGGTTCGACAAGGGAAAGTTATACTGTATCCCGCTGTCGGTCCCCCGTGCAGATACCTGCTGGAGAAAATCACCCACATCGCCGTCGAACACCGGATCGGTTACCTTCGTAATCCCGTTCGCGAGGTCGAACGTTATAACATGCTCGCGCTGCTCCGGGGCAAACGAAGACGTAGGATACCGGTAGATGTTGAAGCCCTCGAACGTGTATGTCTTGTCGTCGAAGTCAAGCTCCTCAAGGAACGGATCGGCCGCGTCGAACGATCCAAAATAATTCTCGCTGGTAGACGGATACCCCCACACGAGGTGCGCCTGCCCGTCCAGCTCCGAAGCATACAGACAATTGCCCGAGCCCGGATGCAACTCGGCATTGGATGAATTGGGGTTGCACAAAGGAGGCGGAGGCGGAGGCGAAGGAATATCGAACCCTACATCGTAGGCCGACTGCGCAAGCACGTCCGCGCTCCGGAGCACCGAAATGGAGTTCAGGTTATCCGTACCCTGCGCAAACACGATCCCGAATACGATGTCCTGGCTATCGCCCGGCCGCACCGTAAACGGACCCGTAGATACCACAAGGCGACGGTCGCCCGATTGGTTGCGGGCTCCGTCGCCGTCGCTGTTCACCTCACTCCAGAATTCGCCCGTCACCGGATCGCCCGGATAGGCAAACTTGGTGATTGGTCCGTCCGTCTGAAAACCAATCCCATTGGCTGTAAGCGGCTGTTGACCTTTCCAGAAACCCTGCTGTACGTTGTATACCTCCTCAGCAAGATGCGGGTCCTCCGTACCCGCGGGACCACCGTTGATGAAATACATGAAACTGGTGACGCCCAGCGTATCGCCGTCCTCTGAAATAGGCCCCTGAAAGAAGTCGTAGCCCGCTGCAGGAGCCGGGCCGTATACATTGTCCACCGCGTTGTCGTTGTACACGTAGCCGAGACTGAGCGTCGTGTCCACACCCACAAAGTCGTCCCCGGCATTGCCCAAATCGGGATCGGAGAAAATAGAGAAGAACGTATCGGTGAGCGGCTCGTCGCCCTTGTACGTGACATTGTACTTGAAAAACGTCGTGTTGCCGAGCGCATCCGCGCGATTGAACGCAAACGCGTGCACACGCACCTCCACGCCGATAGGCGCGGCTTGCGTGTTGCGGTGTGCGTTACCCACATCGTTCATGACCCACCACACCGCCTGATCCCCGATCAGATCGGGACGGTCACCCCCCGCAAGGTTGTAGTTCCCCTCCGTACCGTCCCCATCTATGACCGGCGCGCCCAGATCGTACGGCCAGTCCGCGAGGTCTGAAGCAGCCTGACCCGTCGCCTCATAGTTCTGAACGTCGCTCCGGCTCACCTTGTAAAGACGATCGTACGCTGAACAGTCATCCGGATTCACCGGACGACCGTCCGGACCCAGGGGACCCGGCCAGAATTCAAAATTGATGTACGTGGCTGCGGCCGTGCGCAATTCGTCTCCCACCATGCCGCCCATCCAGATGCCCATCGCATAGATGGGTGAATGCCCGGAGGCTTGGGGAACGATATACTCCGCCGCCGAACCGTTGCCGTAGGCGAGGCCCCCGAGATTGAAAAGACGAGCACGGACATTGTTGACGTCAAGGTCCTTTTGCGCCAGCCCAAGCGTACATTGACCGGGGTCGGGGCCCGAACCGCTGGTCCGGAGCACAGCGGAAGACTCACCCTGCCGCTCCTTCTTGTCCTTGTCGTCCTTGTCCTTGTCTGCAAAAGCGCTTGACGCAGGTATCAGACAAACAGCGAAAATCAGCGTCAGGTATCGTGTAAGCTGCTTCATGAGTATATGAGGCGTTGCATTCGGGGAAATTCCCTCATCAGGCGTTGGCGGAGCGTAACACGCCCCGCCATGTATCCCTGATCACGTTAAAAGTTGAGCATGAATCCCAGTCGGACTCGGCGAGGTCGGCTGTACATCAGGCCGGATGCCGATGTATGCCTGCTCCCTATGTTAACCGGGCCTCCGATGTACGTGTTGTACAAAAACGCTGCAGAGGCGGGATCAGGCTGTGTGGAAAGATACCCGCGGCCGCCATCCGTCATCAGATAGCCATCGGTGTTAGGCAGGCCCGTAGCCCGGAAAACCGCCAGTACATTCTGCGTGTCGAGCAGGTTCAGTACGATTATATAAGCATTCAGCGAAGCACCGCCTACCTGGAAGCGCCGATCCAGACGTAGATCGATGCGGGAGGTGGACGGGAGACGCGCCGAGTTAATGGAACCTACGGCGTCATCGGTAAAGCTATCGCTCACATTGAACGACGATCCGGCCAATGCCGTGTACGCCATACCGCTGCCGTACCGGGCCAGTATGTTCAGGCCCAAATTCTCAAGCAGGCGATTGCCTCCGATCATCGGCCCCTCGTCCTCGCCAAAGCGATAGTCCAATGACGCATTCAACGTATGCCGCTGGTCGAAGTCCGCCGGAGCAATGGTGTTCGGAAACACCGAACCGCGCCAGACGACCACCGAGGTAGCGCCGGCGTCCGATCCCGTACCCTGCGCAAACGACAGCGTGTAATTCGCCGTCAGCGCGAGATTACGGGTCCGGCGCAAGTCAAAGCCGAATTCGACGCCCTTGGTCGTCGTAAAGTCAGCATTCAGATACGTGCCGTAGGAAGGAAAGCCCCCGATCAAACGACGGTTGCTGATCTTGTTCTCCTGCGTCCGGTAGAACCCGGAAATCGTGAGCGCCGTGCTGGCGCCCAACCGCTGCCGGAAACCCAGTTCATACTGGGTGGTCCGCTCCGGATCCAGCTTGGGATTCGACGTACGGGAATTCTGCGACGTGATTTCCTCATAGGACCGGAAGGTCGTAAACGCATTCTCCGTGGGCCGCTGGCTGGTTATGTTGTAGGACGCAAAGAAGACGGCCCGGTCGGTAACCGGGAAGCTGACCCCGATGCGCGGCATGAACGTAGTCTGCGGCGTATAATCCTCGAACGCATTGGAAATGGGTTCATCGGCCGGCTGGACCTGACCGGACAGATCGCTCACAATGTTCAGGGCATCCACCCGGGATCCCCCGGCATCGAAGAAATTTCCGTCCAGATCCCGGTAGCCGACGACATCGCCTGCATCGTTGAAGTACACCGCATCGCCCGGATCGACGCCTGCAGGCGTTCCGGATACCGAACCCGCACGGACAATGGGACGAGGCGCATAAATGTCCTTCAACACAGGGGCGTTGTTGTCAAACACTTCCATGCGTACGCCAAGATTCAGGATGAGGTCGCGGTACTCGATCTTATCCTGCAAATACCCGCCGTAGTAGATCGGCTGGTACGGCGCCACATTGAGATTCGTCCGGTCGAAATATCCCTGAATGTCCTGGTCATCCACCTCGTTCAGACCCCGAAAATCGTAGCCGTAATAGGTGGTCCGCGGCCGGAAGGCATCGAACGGCAACTGGCTGTAGTTATCGTAACAGGCCACTTGCTCGCAATTGTCGTCCTGGGCGTAGCGGGACAACCCGAAACCGCCTATACTGTACCAGCGCCGCGTGAATGTGCGGTACTCGCCGCCGAACTCCAGCTGGTGCAAACCAATCTGCGCCGTGGCGTTCCCCGATATCTGAAGCGTTTTCAGGTCCTGCTTCTGGAACGTAGACAACGGGGAACCGGGCAGCGAGAAGGTAATGCCCACGGCTTGCCCCCCGCTCGCTGTACCGTCTGCAGTATACCGCGGGGCGTACCCGCTGGATCGCTCCGCAAAATAGCGGCCGACCGTTTCCAGATGATCGCTATCGAGGTCTCCGTAGGAAAATGTCTCCTCTATATTACCGGCAAATCCGTTGGGATACAGCTTGTACTTCCAGTCCTGGTACGAAGCGTCGATCTGATAGAAGAAGTTCGAGGCGAAGCGCTGGCGCAGACTGCCGTAGACCCGCCATGTATCATTCTCTCTATGATAAAAGGAATTAGGATTGAATACATGCCGGGGATAGCCGAGCGACTCCGTTTTTTGTGTTTCGTACCCGCCGCCCACGCGCAGCGTGATGGTCTGCGTAGGCCGGATCGTGACATTACCGGTTACGATCGTTTCTCCGAAAGGACTATCTTTGGCCGGCTCCAGCGTAAAATCTTCCCGGCGGTACGTGTCGGGCGCATTGATGACCCCTCCTCCGAGGCTGTACCCCTCGGGGATACCCAGTATCGTAGCCAGCGAGTCCGGTGTAAGCGGCTCCTCGTTGTCGAAAGCGGTCTGGGCGGCTTCCCACGGAAACGGCAGGTACAAGGAATCTCCGGCGGCATTCGTGGCCCGCACAACCTGCGGATTGGCATTAAGCGCGGAAATCTGCTCGTCCGTAAGCTGATACGTGGGTACGCCGTACGGGCTGGAATCCTCCTGGCGGACATGCTGCCCCGACACAAAGAAACTGAGGCGACCGGGGATGATTGGGCCTCCCAACGAAATTTCGCCGAGGCTATGACCGTAACTGTCGAGCCCTTGAGAGGTATAGGCTCCCACCGTGCCGAAAAAGCGGTCGGCGCCGCTCTTCGTCGTGACCGACACCACACCTGCTTGCGCATCGCCGTACTTGGCCGGAATGGTTCCGATCAGCATTTCCTGCTCTGAAATGGCAACGCGCGGAAGGGCCTGCTGCCCTGATATCCGCACCCCATCCACGTAATACGTGAGTTCCTGTTCGCGGCCCCCGCGTACGAAGAGACCCGTACCTTCCGACGAGACCACACCGCTCTGCAGCGAGGCCACATTGGCGACGCCCCGAATCGGGAGCACCACCAACTGATCGCTGGTCATCACGCGCGGGGCGCCGATAGCGTCCTTCTGGATAATCGGTCGTTCGTACTCGATCAGAAGTTCCTCCAGTTCGGTCCCGGGCATGAGACTGAAATTCAATTCCCGGGTGTAGCCGGCATTGATCTCCACCTGCTGGACGGTCTGGGACTGATACCCTACGAAGGAAGCCGTAATATCATACGCCCCCACGGGCACGCCAATGATGAAGTAGTTTCCATCCAGGTCCGAGGCGCTCCCGAGCAGGGTGCCTCCGAGAACGATATTGGCGCCGGGCAGCGATTCGCCCGTAGATACATCCGTGATGACGCCGGAGAGCTTGCCCGTGTTTTGCGCCAGCGCTGCAACGGGCATGACGAGCAGAACGAGTACGGTCGTAACGCACCTGCGCAACATGTGCTACCTCCTGATTTGTATGGTATGTGCCTGCAATGCCGGGCGCTTTTTAAGGAGCCCATGCCCGGCGTTGCTGTCCGGTATGAATGAAAATAGGTTGTTCGTCGCAGTGACGCCTTTGGTGTAAGGCTACGACATTGTTACCAAGTTGTCAAGTAATGTTTCGAATATAGAACAACTTTATAGATACCCCCCCTAAAAAAACAACTATTACCTTAGACATCAACTCTGCGCACATCCTCAATACCGTCCAGCGCCGCAATCTCCCTGACTACAGTTACCGGAACGGCCTCGTCCACAGTAACCGCCGTCAGAGCAATCTCTCCCTTGCCGGCCCGCCCCAGCGCCAGGGCGCCGATGTTGATATCGTTGCGGGCCAAAATGCTCCCCACCGCCGCCAGCATGCCGGGCCGGTCCACATTCCTGTATACGATCATGTGGCCCTCCGGCTTGATTTCCAGCCAGTAATTGTCAATGCGCACCAGGCGCGGTTCGTCGCGGTCAAAGATCGTACCTGCCACTGTATGGTTCCCATCGTCCGTTTCCAGACCGATCCGCAACAGATTCGTGTACCCGCCAGGAGACGTATCCCGCTCTTCTGTCACATGTATCCCCATATCCTCCGCAAGAAACGGCGCATTGATCAGATTCACGGGTTCTGTGACCCACTTTGACAGGATCCCGCGCACGGCAGCCACTGTCAGCACTTCGGAATAACGGCGCGGAACATCTCCCCGACACCCCACGGTGATTCCCCGGATACGGCCGCCCCCCAGTTGACCGACCAACTGGCCAAGACGATCGGATAGACCCAAATAGGGTTGGACATCCGGTTGCGCCGCCATCTTGATGGCCAGTGCGTTGACGGGCGTCTGCACCGCCTCGCCGCATAGCGCGCGAATGACCTGCTCCGTAATCTGTACTGCGACTTTTTCCTGGGCTTCCTCCGTCGAGGCTGCGATGTGGGGCGTAGCGATTACCTTCGGATGTTTGAGCAGTTCGTGCAGTTCGACGGGCGGCGGCTCGGTGGAATACACGTCAAGCGCCACCCCCCCCACTTGTCCGCTATCCAGCGCAGCAAGCAGATCCCTTTCCTCGACAATGCCTCCCCGGGCGCAGTTGACAATGCACACGCCCCTGCGACACCGCGCAAGCGTTTCCTTGCGGAGCAGGCCGCGGGTTGCGTCGTTCAGGGGCGTATGTACGGTAATGAAGTCACTCCCGGCCAATAACTCGTCCATGTCCACAAGCCGTACCCCGAGACGTTCGGTGGCCTCCCGCGACAACACCGGGTCGTAACCGATCAGTGTCATCCCGAAACCGGCCATGCGCACAGCCACTTCCCGTCCGATCTTCCCCAAACCCACGACGCCGAGGGTCTTTTCGTACACTTCCGATCCGGTGAACGCCTTGCGATCCCACTTACCCTCCGCAATGGAGCGATTCGCCTGGGGCACGCGACGGGCCATGGAAAGCAATAGGGCGCATGTGTGCTCGGCCGTCGAGATCGTATTGCCGGAAGGCGCATTGATCACGAGTACACCCCGGCGGGTAGCGACAGCGAGGTCGATATTGTCCACCCCGACCCCGGCGCGCCCTATCACCTTCAGGTTGCTTGCAGCTTCGATGAGGTCCGCCGTGATCGTGGTGCCGCTGCGAATGATCCAGCCGTCCGCCTCTGCAGCCAGTTTCCGCAATGCCTCCCCGGATTGCTTCAACCGAACGTCGGGGGTAATGCCCCGGGCTTTCAGCATGTCGATGCAGATCGGATCGACCGCATCGGTGATGAGCACCTTCATCTTTTTTTTCGTCATGTATCCATGGTTGCCATCGTCCCGATCCATTCCAACAAGGCGGGTAAGCCCCGTTTTGTCTGCGATGAGGTCAGGAAAACCGGGATTTCCAGCCCGTACGTCGAAAGCGTCTCGTGCATACGGTGTTCCGTCTTCACACGATCGTTACCGGAGAGTTTATCGCACTTCGTAAGTGCGATGGCGTATGGCACGTCGCTCCCACACATAAACTCGATAAAGCTCCTGTCGAGTGCGCCGGGCTCGTGCCGGCTGTCCACAAGGTGAACGATCAGGCGCAGCATGTCGCGTTCCGCAATGTAGCGCTCGATGAGCCGGGCCCAGTGCGCACGCTCCCGCTTCGAGACTTTCGCATAGCCGAAGCCCGGGAGATCCACGAAATACAGGCTTTCGTTGACCAGGTAATGATTGAATTCCCTCGTCTTGCCCGGCGTCCTGCTCGTCCGGGCAAGCGCCCGACGCCCTGCAAGAGCATTCAACAGAGAACTCTTGCCCACGTTCGAGCGGCCTGCGAACGCGACTTCGGGCCGCCCGTCCGAAGGCAGCCCACTCCAGGACGCCGATCCCTTGACAAACGTAATTTCCCGGATATGCAAGGGGGGGCCGTCCAAATCGTCCTGATTTACGCGGTAGTCAACCGATCCTTTACCGTCTCGCCGATCACTGCCGGGTTCTCAACCACAACCACGCCGGCTTCTTCCAGTGCAGCAATTTTTTCTTCCGCCGTACCCTTGCCCCCGGAAACAATGGCGCCGGCATGACCCATCCGGCGTCCGGGCGGCGCCGTCCGGCCCGCAATGAATCCGAATACAGGCTTCGTCATATGGTCCCGAACGAAGGCCGCAGCTTCTTCTTCCGCCGTACCGCCGATTTCGCCAATCATTACCACCGCCCCGGTATGGTCATCCCCCTCGAACAACCGCAGGACATCGACGAAATTCGTCCCGACGATGGGGTCCCCGCCAATCCCCACAGCCGTACTCTGGCCGAGACCTTGCCGGGTAAGCTGGTCTACCGCTTCGTACGTCAGGGTACCGGAGCGCGACACCACGCCCACGGACCCTTCGCTGAAAATCATCGCCGGCATGATACCGACCTTTGCCTGACCGGGCGTCAAGGCTCCCGGACAATTCGGCCCGATGAGGCGCGCGCCCTTGCGATGCACGTAGTGAAAAACCGGGATCATATCCCCTACGGGAATACCTTCCGTGATACACACGATGACCTGTATACCGGCTTCCGCCGCCTCCAGGATCGCATCCGGAGCAAACGGAGGGGGTACGAAAATCACAGACGTGTTCGCCCCTTCCTGCGCGACCGCCTCGGCCACGGTGTTGAACACCGGCTTGCCGAGATGCGTACGGCCGCCCTTGCCGGGCGTCACGCCGGCTACAAGCGCAGTGCCGTACTCGAGCATGTGTTCGGAATGGAACGTGCCCTCGGAACCCGTGAATCCCTGGACGAGCAAACGGGTGTTTTTATCGACGAGAATCGCCATAACGGTTGAAATAAGCGGCGAAAAACATGAACGGACTCAAGATATGAACAATCCGGAGCGTTAAACAGGTGAAGATATGGAAGATTATGAATGCACAGAGAGCGCATCCCGAAGGAAAGCGAATGATTTTTAAGGATAAAACAGGCGCGGGGTATTTATGCTCCGCCCGACCCCCGCCCGCACAACCGCTCTACCATGTCCCCGGCACGGAGTATCGTCTCTTCGCCGAAGTGCGGCCCCAGAATCTGCATGCCTACGGGCAGATGGGGCGTCTCCGGATGCAAACCCAGGGGTACGGCCAGACCAGGAATACCCGCAAGGTTGGCGGTCACGGTGTAAATGTCGCTGAGGTACATGGCCATCGGATCGTCCGCCTTACTGCCGATGCGGAAAGCGGGTGCGGGCGCAGCCGGCGCAATGAGCGCATCCACCTCCTCGAAGACCCTGTCGAAATCGTTCCGGATCAGGGTCCGTACCTGCTGCCCTTTCGCATAATAGGCCTCGTAGTATCCGGAAGACAGCACATAGGCGCCGAGCATGATCCGCCGTTTGACCTCATCCCCGAAGCCTTCCGTCCGGGAAGCCTTATAGAAGCGGTGGAGCATGGGGTCTTCGTCAAGGCGATCCTTGAGCGCTTCCACTTCTGTCCCGGAGGCGGTCTCCACAGCCAATTCCAGTTCCTCCCGCTCGTTTTTCATCGTTTCGCGGAGATCGTCAAGCGATGCGCGGTGGCCATACCGGATACCGTCGTACCTGGCCAGGTTACTGGACGCTTCGGCGGTCGTGAGAATGTAGTACGTGGCAATGCCGTACTTCGTACGAGGCAGGGACACGTCTTGCACCACGGCCCCCTCGCGTTCAAGACTGCGCACACATTCCTCGATCATGCTCCGTATCCCGGCGTCGAGTCCGTCGGCAAAGTACTCCTTCGGCAACCCGATGCGCATGCCCCGGATGTTCCCTGTCAGCGCTTGCGTGTAGTCAGGCGCCTCCACCGGCGCACTGGTGGAATCCCGCTCGTCTTTCCCCGCCATGTGGTTCAGGAGAAGCGCGCAATCCTCCACGCATTGCCCGATCGGCCCCATGCAATCGAAGGAAGAAGCAAAGGCAACCAGGCCATACCGGGACACGCGCCCGTACGTAGGCTTCAGGCCAACCACTCCGCAATGCGCAGCAGGCTGGCGAATAGACCCGCCCGTATCGGTGCCGAGCGCCGTATGACACATCCCGGCAGCGACGGCGGCGGCGGAACCGCCGGAGGAGCCGCCGGGGACGTACTCGGGATTCGCCGGATTCCTGACCGGGCCGAAATACGAGGTCTCGTTGGACGAACCCATCGCAAACTCGTCGCAGTTTGTTTTCCCGACGAAGATGGCGCCTGCCGTTCGCAGGCGTTCGATAACGGTGGCGTCGTACAGCGAATCGAAATGTTCGAGCATGCGGGACGAACAGGTGACGGGACGCCCCTTCATACAGATCACGTCCTTGACGCCCATAACCATGCCCTTCAGCGGCAGGTCCGGGCCGGCGCCCGTCAATCGATCAAGGCGGCGGGCCTGTCCGAGGGCATCCTGCTCATCCACCGAAACGAAGGCGTTGAGCCGATCGTTCTGCGCCCGAATACGCGCAAAAAAAGAAGAGACCAATCGTTCGCAATCGGTCTCTCCGTTCCGCAAGGCTTTCCGGGCGTCCGCAAATGGAGTCATCGGACGAGCGGCAAGGGATGGCGTTCAATGTAGACAAAGAAGGGGCAGGATGCGGCAAACAACAAACCGCCGCAGCGGTGCAATCAGCTTTGAGGCGCCTGATCGGGAGCCTGGGTTGGTCCGGAAGCAGCGGCATCCGGCGCCGGGGCAGCTTGTGCGGGCTGGGCTGACGCCTGCTGAACAGGCGGTTGCGCAGGGGGGGCCTGGGGTTGCGGCGCAGCCTGAGCAGGCGGCTGGGGGCGGTACGTGGTGTTCCGATTGTCTACATCCACGGTGAGTTCACGCTGGATGTCCTTGGTGGCGTCCTTGAACTCGCGCATGCCCTTGCCGAGCCCGCGCGCAATTTCCGGGATGCGCTTTGCGCCGAATATGAGGAGTAAAGCCAAAGCGATCAGAATGATTTCCGGCGTTCCCAGACCCATGACCAACCCCCTATTCTTGTGAACGATAGTAAAACGCGGCCCGTTAGGGCAAAAACACGGCTTTACCGGTAAACGAAGGGGTATAAGCGGGGTTCCGGGACCGGAGAATGTGAAGGCATGGAGCCATAGTATAACGCCGCCGATCAAATAACCGTCCAAGTAAATAGTTCATTGCCCTGCAACGCATTAACGGGATATTGCGTTGCAAGGGGCGGTCCCGGTCAAACAAGATCGACCATCCGAAAACACGGATCGCGCCTGGAAACCGGACTGGAACATGCAACGATGCCCCGCTTTCCAGAGATGCGCTCGTTTTTCTCAAGGCAACACGTACGATTCCCACTTCGTGAACATCCGATACGACAAGGCAAGCGACCGGGCTGTTGTGACGCGGTGTATGCACGTGGACGGCATCGTCGATCCGCCGCCCGACAAGTCGATCGCGCAACGGGCTGCGCTCCTTGCAGCCATCGGCGATGGAACGTCCCGACTGGTCAACTACCCCTCGTCTGCCGACCCGCAATCGACACTGCGTTGCCTCCGGCAGTTAGGCATTGCTATAGAAAAGGACGGGGAAGACATGCTGGTGCACGGTAAGGGGCTGGACGGGTTTTCCGCACCCGACGCCCCCCTGGACTGCGGCAATTCGGGCGCCACCATGCGCCTCCTTGCCGGCCTGCTCGCCGGACAGGATTTCGAAAGCGTTCTCACAGGCGACGCATCCCTTCGGAGCCGGCCCATGGAACGTGTTGCAGAACCACTCCGGGAGATGGGCGCACGGATAACCTTGCACGCCGGCTTCGCCCCCATGCGTATCGAGCGCGGCCCCCGGCTGCATGGCATGGACTACCGCCTCCCGATGCCCTCGGCGCAGGTAAAATCCTGCGTACTCCTTGCAGGCCTGCGGGCCCGGGGACGCACCACCGTCATCGAAACCCTGCCGTCGCGCGACCACACCGAGCGCATGCTGAACCTGGCGCCGCTCGAGACAGGAGGTGCGCGACACATTTCCGTCGAGGAAAACATGTCCGTGCCGGCCCGCACCTGGACCGTGCCGAACGATTTTTCCGCCGCCGCCTTTTTCATGGTCGCCGGCGCAGCAGCGCCTCATGGCGCCATGCTCCTCAGAAAAGTCGGCCTGAACCCTACTCGTAGCGCGCTCATCGGGGTTCTTGAGGAAATGGGCGCTGTTATCCGCGTAGCCAACCGGGAGGAATCCGGAGGGGAACCGGTGGGCGATCTCCACATCGAGGCCTCACCGCTCCGGGGCGTGCGCGTGCACGGAGCGCGCATCCCCCTCCTGATCGACGAAATCCCGATCCTTGCGGTGGCGGGCGCCCTGGCGAAGGGACGCACCGAAATACGGGACGCACGCGAATTGCGCTTCAAGGAAACGGACCGCATCGGCGCAATGGCGGAGAACCTGCGGCGGATTGGCGTACCCGTGGAAGAATTCGACGACGGATTGGCCGTGGAAGGCCCTGCCGCCCTGCACGGAAACGTCGTAGCAAGCCGGCGCGATCACCGTGTGGCGATGGCCATGGCCGTGGCCGGGCTGATGGCCGACGGAGAAACGATCATCGAGGACGCTTCCTGCGCAGCGGTGTCGTTCCCGAACTATTGGGAAACGCTTGCGTCGGTGGCCTCATAACCTGTTTCCGCGGACGGATCCCACAAATGCGCTTCCAGCACGACGCACCCATCCTTGTCGAACGTCACTCCCTCGGCGCGCAGGCGTTCCTCCATGACATGCGGCCCCCCGAAACGCATCCTGCCGGTCAGTGCGCCAAACCGGTTGACGACGCGGTGGCAAGGAAGCATGGCGCCCGCCGCCGCGCCCAGTGCCCAGCCGACCGTGCGGGCAGCGGAACGCACACCGAGATAGCCGGCAATATGCCCGTAGGTCGTAACTTTACCGCAAGGGATCCGGTCCACTACGGCCCAGACCCGTTCGAAGAAATCATTGTCCCGGGAGGCGTTCATACGCCGTATACAGCCCTCCCTCTATTATGTTGTTGCATCCCGGAGAAACTTGTAAAACTATGACGAAGGCGCCTCATTTGCCAGATCCGGCGCGTGCTGCGCTGGAAAATGCGCTGGGGGCAGAACGCCTTATCCGGCAGGTCGAACTGGCCCCCTACACCACGTTCCGGATTGGCGGGGCAGCGGACCTGTTCTACGAGGCGCGCACCGTGGAGGAACTCGTTCGAGCCATCACAGTGGTCCGGGCCTGCGGCGTTCCGTACTTCCTTCTCGGACGGGGAGCAAATATCCTGGTGAGCGACCTTGGCGTACGCGGATTCGTCATCTACAATACGGCGCGCCGGACGAAGATAAACCCCGATACGCACCGGTTATGGGTGGAGTCCGGAGCCATCATGTATCCGAACGTGATCGAGGCGGCCGTGGAGGCCGGCCTCTCCGGGCTGGAACACTATGTCGGCATTCCGTCCACCGTGGGGGGCGCACTTTGGCAAAACCTGCACTTCCTGTCGCCGCCTCCCGAGCGGGAACGCACTATGTTCATCGAGGAAGTGCTGGAGGAGGCCGAAATCCTGACCACGGAAGGCGACCGTCGTACGGTCGGCGTGGAGTATTTCAATTTCGGGTACGACTATTCGGTACTGCACGACCGCGAAGATATCGTGCTTTCGGCCACGTTCCAGCTCGAACCGGGGGATCGGACGCGGATGAAAGAAATCATGGCTGCGAACCTCGAATGGCGCAGTGGGCGGCATCCCCCGCTGGATACGGAGCCCAGCGTAGGATCCATTTTCAAGAAAATAGAGGGGATCGGAGCGGGACGGCTTATCGACGAGGCCGGCCTCAAAGGGATGCGCATCGGGGGTGTCGAAATCACGCACCGGCACGCCAATATCATGGTCAACCGGGGCGGGGGCAAGGCCGCCGACGTGATTGCCTTGATCCGATACATACAGGAAGTGGTGGCGCGCAACACGGGCTATCTGCTCGAGACAGAAATTGCGTTCATTGGCGAGTTCGAGGAGAGACCGGATGCACTGCCGTATACTGCACAAGCGGATATAGAACATATCGGCGCTCCCCGGCCCCCGCTGTCATGAAACAACCGTTCACAGCGTGGCTTGCCGGAGCATGGGCCGTTTTCGAGAAGGACCTGCGTCTCGAACTGCGAAGCCGCTATGCGGTGGGCACGTTGCTGATGTTCGTCCCCGCCTCGATCCTGCTCATCCTGTTCGCCACGGGCCAGGAACCGCTTTCTCCCCGCATCCAGTCGGGACTCCTGTGGATCGTGATTCTTTTTGCGGCTTCCATCGGCCTCGGACGATCGTTCGTAAGTGAAGAAGATCGTGGTACGGTGCTCCTCCTGCGGCTGCACACCCGGGCCAGTATGGTCTATGCAGGAAAACTGCTGTTCAATTTTCTCCTGATCCTTGTGCTGGAAGCCGTAGCCGTCTTTACCATGATCGTGCTCCTTAATATCAAGGTGGCGCATGGCGGCTTGCTCGCAAGTACGATCCTGCTCGGTTCACTGGGCCTCGCCGGTGCGACGACTCTCCTCGCTGCGCTGATCGCCCGGGCGGCAACACGAGGGCCGCTGCTCCCGGTGTTGCTTTTTCCCCTGCTCGTACCTTTGCTCATATCGGTGGTAGCAGCCACGCGCCATGCCCTCGAAGGCGGCTTCGGATGGGGCGCCAGCGGCGAAGCCCTGACCACGCTGGCCGCATTCGCCGGGGTCGTCATTACCGCTGCCGTGCTGCTCTTCGATTTCGTCTGGAACGATTGAGGGCGTGCGTCATTTGCGTACCCCTTTCCGTATTTTATTTTCTGTTTCATGGCTGCTTCAGGGAAAACATACAAACGTATCCGCAACATGGTGCTGGCATGGCTGACGCTGGTCGTGCTGGGCGGGTTTTTGCTCGATATTCCCCGAATCAACATTCTGGAACACACGGCGCGGAATCTGTATTTCCACGTGCCGATGTGGTTCACGATGATGGCGGCATTCTTCGTGTCGGCATGGCATTCGGCGCGATACCTTGCGTCCCGTGACCGGGTACGCGACGTGCGGGCGCTGGAAGCCGCCCGGGTCGGCGCCGTATTCGGCATACTCGGTCTGGTGACGGGCATCGTGTGGGCGCGCTTTACCTGGTACGTCGGACAGGGTATCTGGTGGAATTTCGATCCCAAGCAAACAATGGCCGCCGTACAGTTGCTGATTTACGGGGCCTACTTCACCCTGCGCGCAAGCGTGGAAGAACCTGAAAAGCGGGCGAGCATCGCTGCCGTATATAATCTGTTCGCGGCCGCCTGCGTCCCGTTTCTCCTGTACGTGCTCCCCCGCCAGATGGAGAGCCTGCACCCCGGCGCGGAGGGCAATCCCGCCTTCAGCGACATTACCCAGTTGAACATGCGTGTGGTCTTTTATGCGGCGGCGATCGGTTTCATCGGACTCTTCTGGGTGCTTTACACGCAACGAGTCCGGCTGGCCGCCCTCAACGAACGGGCCGAAGACACCCCCAAGCCATGAAAATTCACCCCATTCAGGAAGCGGATACGACGTACGGCGCCACGCCGTACGATTCCATATGGACTTCGCAGGAAGTGCCGGTGCAGCAGCCGGATGCTCTGGAGCAAACCATGCTGGCGCAGGACAAACTCTATGTGGTGCTGGCAGTGGTGCTCATCATCTGGATCGGGCTTGCGGCATTCATATACCGGACCGACCGCAAAATAGACCGGCTGGAACGGAAACTGGATGCGCGCATTTCAGACGAAGACGCCTCGCCGTAGCATGTGTCCTGATCGCCCCCGTATCCTCGCACGCGCCCCCTTTCTCTTTCAACAACGCCCTGCATGAAACCCAAAACAATTATAGGCCTCGCGCTGATGCTCGGCTTCGGCGCCTTGTTGTTCCTCAACTTCGGGAAACAGGTCGGGGGGTACATGGATTTCGCCGAAGCCGAGAAAACGGGCGTCGAAGCACATGTAGTCGGGAAATGGGTGGAGGCGGAACAGTATGCGTACGACCGCGACCGGAACGTCTTCAGTTTCCATATGCAGGACGAAGCGGGCCATGTGCGTCTGGTCCAGTATCCCAATCCGAAACCGGCCAACTTCGAAGACGCCGAACGGCTGGTCGTGCGGGGCTCCACAAAGGGCGACATCTTCGAAGCGCGGCATATCCTCGTCAAGTGCCCCTCGAAATACAACGACGGCGCCGAATTCGAGGCAGCGGCGTAGGCGCAAGCCGAGGATTGTTTTACACTCGATACGTTTTTATTGACTTAGTCATGACCAAGTCGTATATTGCGTACCCTTGTCGGTAATTGGATCAAAAACCGTACATGCCATGAAAACCGCCACCACGCATGAGGCGAAAACGCATTTGTCCCGAATGCTGAAGGAAGTCCAGCAAGGCGAAACCATAATCATTTTGAACGGCAAGACGCCGGTCGCCAAGCTGACAGCCATTGAATCGCCCGTGTTCCAGCGACCGAAAGTGGGTACCGTCACATCCGCTCCCGTACGCTATGACCCGGATGCATTCGATCCGATGACAGACGAGGAACTGGCGGAATGGGGACTTTGACTTCGTACATCCTGGACACATGTACGCTAATCTGGCTGTGCACGGATCCAAAGCGGATATCAGAAACTGCAAGAGAGGCCATTGAAACCGCTCAAGCTCCGTTGCTGCTGAGCGATGTCTCCGCAATCGAACTGGCGCTCAAGTGGCAATCTGGAAAACTCGATATTCCCGATCCTCCGCGGCACTGGCTGGAAAAACAAATAGCCGTCTGGGGATTAACGTGTCTGTCGTTGAGTCGGTTTGATATCTACCGTGCTACCGAGTTGCCGAATCATCACAAAGACCCCTTCGATCGTTGGCTGGTGGCGACAGCGCTTGGCGCAAACGCAACTATTCTTACGCCGGATACGGCCATCCGCCAGTACCCGGTAAGTTACCTCTGGTGAAATCCTTGTAAAACGACAGTGATTTGGCACAGGAACGACGCGACTTTGGCGCTAAATAACCAGGACGGAAAACGGTTGGCCCGCAAATGGCCAAGGGTATGCCGGTTTCTTACCTGATGCCTGCTTACAGAAACTCGGCAACCATGTGATGGGGATTCGGATAGAGACCTGAGTTAAAAGCCAGTCCCTTTCACTTCATCAACGTCATCAGACCCGAACGCACCTGCCCCGCGGCTTCGAGACGGTAGAGATAGGTTCCGCTGGGCAAAGACATTCCGTCGAACAAGGAGGCGTGCTTTCCTGCATGCTGCACACCATCGACGAGAATGGCTACTTCCCGCCCCAGCATGTCGTATACGCTCAGGTGTACGGGACCGGATGCGGGCAAAGCATATTCGATCGTCGTGGCATCGGTGAAGGGATTGGGGTAATTCGATGTCAGCGTGGCGGTGCTCGGGAGTTCCGGGGTGGTTTCGCTTGATGTGATCGTAGCGGCGGCGTACTTCGCCACAAACATATTTGAGCCGCCGCCCCTTTGCTCCAGTTTCTCCGGCCCCAGGTAAAGCGTTCCTTCGAATTTGCCCGTGACATAGAGATCCCCTGAAGGACCCACTGCAATGGCCGTGATGTCTTGCGCTCCCGCTCCGGTTGCGTGCGCGGCCCAGCGCAGATTGCCGTCGGCGTCGTAATGCGCTACGAAGCCGTCTTTTCCGGGAGGCTGTGCGTGGTCGGGAGAATGCAGCACCGTATCTCCGAGCCGGAGCGAGCCGCCGGAAAAGGATCCCCCCACATAAACGTGGCCCTGTGCATCTGTCGTGATGCTGGAGATGTACACATTATCCGCCAGGAGTTGTTGGTTCCAAAGGAGGGCGCCATCCTGAGATAGTTTTGTGATTGTCGAAGCACCCACGGTCAGGAGATGTCCAGCAGCGTCGACGGTAAGGCGATAGGGGACCCCGGGGATATCAAAACCCGGATCATCCCGGGTACGGACCCAGCGCAGATCGCCCTCGGCAGTAAAGCTCGCCAGGACAAAGCCAGCCAAACTTGTCACCTCGTTTGGCTGGCCCTCCCCGATCACAGCATCCAAGCGGAAAGACCCACCGAGATACGTATTTCCGTCGTCATCGACAGCAAAAACACCTTCCTTGAACAGGTCGCGGCCTGGCCCACCCATACGGCGGGTCCAGCGAATAGCGCCCTCGGGTGTGTAGCTGGCCAGAAAAATATCGGGAAGGCCCGATTCACCGATAGAATTCGTAGGTAAAGGAGCGAGCGCGTGCGGGGCGGGAAAGAGTGAGATCTGATTGTACATGCCGGCGATGTAGATGTTGCCGGCCCGATCGAGACCCAAACCATTGATCACGGCGGATGGGAAATGAATTTCATCCTCAAAAAGAGAGATAGTCTGGAGCGGGTCTCCATCGTCGGCATATGTATTAATCATAATACCGCCGTGGGAGATATAAGACTCATGGCTTGGAAAGTCTATATAGGGCGTCCCGTCGTTCGTGTAGATGCGATCACCCCAGGCTGCTATGCCATATCCTATGAACGTATTGAAAAATCTCGTTTCCTCACGGGGGGCGCTTCCTTCTCGTTCCCAGCGCAGCGAACCGTCGGCATCGTAGCTGACAATAAAGTTGCCTTGTACGTAGACAAAGCTACCCTGTACACAGTAAGATTCTCCTTCTTCGCAAAAATAGTGATAAGCAGTATCCTGGAGCACCTTGGTTACATATACCTTATTCTCGTCGTTTACGTCGATGGCGTAGGGCAAAACGTGGCTCCCTTCCTCCCAAGTGTGCTCAACCCAGACCGGGACCGTAGAAGACGACGCCGAGGTATGAGACTGCCCCCTGGCGCCTGCGGGAATGAGCAGGGCGCCCGAAAACAACACTGCTGAAAAACGCACGGTATGTTTCATAAGTCCCTCCCTCCTACATGGTGATTCATGGAAATGTATGCCTGTCTCCAGTCACTTCATAAGCAGCACGGATTTCGTAAATGTTTTTCCTCCTGCATCGAGAATAACAAAATATAATCCGCTTGACAAGTGAGAGGCCTCGAAACGCACGGTATGTTTCCCGGGTGTCTGGATCCCATCCAAGAGAACGGCTACCCTACGCCCCAGAACGTCATAGACCGTAAGGCGAACCGGCCCTTCTTCGGCAAGTCCGTAGCGGATCGTCGTCACAGGGTTGAAAGGATTGGGCCAATGGCGCCACAATATCAAGAAAAGAAGAAGAAAAAGGAATATTATTATCCGTTTTTCTTCCGGAACACGTTCCGATATCGTAGACCGCAGCCCGGACGATAACGATAGCCCCTATGCTTTCCCGGCGATCACGGCACAGAACGCATGGGGGCTTAAGGACGCAGCCGAGGGTCTGGAGAAGCGCATCGGCACCTGCCTCTCACAAATAGATCAGCGTCGCCAGCAGGAAGAACACACCCAGGCCGAGAATGTCGTTGCTTGTGGTGATAAACGGACCGGTGGCAAGAGCCGGGTCTATTTTCATGCGATGGAGCAGCAGAGGCACCGTGGCTCCAATAATCGTGGCGAGTACGATCACGGTCAGCATGGAGAGCGACGCCGTAAGCGCAAGCAATTCGAGTGACGCGCCGCCGATGGGCAACGCCATGACCCCGGCCCCCAGAATGAGCGCCAGCGCCAGCCCGTTCAGGAGCGACACGCTCAGTTCCTTGCCGAGGCGACGCGCCACATCGCTTGCCCACAACTCCCCGCTGGCCAGCCCCTGCACCACAATAGCCGAGCTCTGAATGCCTGCATTACCAGCCATGGCCATTACAATGGGAATGAACGTGGCCAGTATAACCGCCTGTTGGAGCGCGTTTTCGAATTGCCCGATGACGAGGCCCGACAGGCCGGCGCCCACCATGCCGATGAGCAGCCAGGGCAACCGCCCGCGAACCACCCGGAACACGGAGTCGGAAGGCTCTTCGCTACCGGACATGCCGCTCATGCGCTGGATGTCTTCCTCTGCCTCGTCCCGAATGACATCCACAATATCGTCGATCGTGATCCGGCCCAGCATCTCGCCTCTCGCATCCACCACAGGCAGCGATACGAGATCGTATCGCTGCATGATGCGCGCCACTTCCTCCTGGTCGATCTCAGGCGGTACCGTGATGACATCCTCGTCCATAATGTCGGATACAGGCGTATCCGCAAGTGTCAGCAACAGATTTTTCAGGGAAACCATGCCCTGTACTCTCCCCTGTGCATCGCTTACGAACACGGCGAAGACCGCCTCCACGGTTTCGGCATTGCGGCGCACTTCTTCCGTCGCTTCGGCCACGGTCCACGTTTCGGGGACGATGACGAACTCCGTACCCATGATACCTCCGGCGGACTCCTCATCGTAATGGAGCAACGACCGGACTTCCTCGCTGCGATCCAGCAAGGGCAGCACCCTGGCGGCCACCTCTTCCGGCAAATCCGCCAGCACATCGGCTGCATCGTCCGTTTCGAGATGGCCCAGAAATTCCGAGAGCCGCTCCGGGTGCGTTTCTTCGAGAAGCCGGGTGCGAAGCTCTTCGTCGAGTTCGGCCAACGCCAATCCGGCCTGTTCGCTCGGCAACCATCCGAACAGGGTCTCGCGTTCTCCGGTAGGGAGGTAATTCAGTAGCCGGGCCAGGTCGGCGGGGTGCAAACCGGCCGCTATACGCACTGCTTCCTCCCGGTCGCCGGATTCCAGCAGGTCCTCAAGGCGCTCTGCCAGATCGTCGTCGATTCCGGGAAGGTATGCGGGGAGTTCTTCGTCTCGAAAGGTATCGAAAGAACGCTCCATGCGATGCGCAAACGGTTAAAGGTCGGATAATGGGCGCTCCGCCCTGCGAGTAAAGCGGCGGACGTTATACGCGCGCCTTAAGATAACGTGCAAGAGCGACAAACTCTTCCGGGGTCAATTCCTCTGGTCTGCGCGCATCCATCCCCTCGGGAAGAGCAATAGCCGTCGCCCCCTTTGTCCAGCGTTCGAGCCCGTTGCGCAGTGTTTTGCGACGGCGGTTGAAGGCGGTCCGGACAACGCTGCGAAAAAACGCCATGTCCACGCCCTCGGGCGCCTCTTCCTTGCCCGAGAATGTCAGACGCACAACGGCACTGGTTACGGCAGGGCGTGGGTAAAACACATGGGGAGATACCCGGAACAGGATTTCGGGATGCGCAAGAGCCTGACACAGCACACTCAGAATGCCATATGCTTTGGTCCGGGGAACAGCCACAAGGCGCTCGGCAACCTCCCGCTGCATCGTCACAACAATCTCCTGCACGACATCGCGCGCATCGAGCAAGTTGAACAAGATGGGGCTCGTGATATTGTACGGCAGGTTACCCACAACACAAACCGGGGCGGCTTTTTCCCTGGCGAGCGCCCGCCAATCCACGTCCAGCACATCCATCTGTCGCACATCGATTTCCGGCCGCGCATCCCGCAAGAACGCAGCGGCGCGCCGGTCTATCTCGACAGCGGTAAACGTTGCAAACCGATCCTGAAGAAAATCAGTGAGCGCTCCCTCGCCCGGCCCGATTTCGACGACATGCGCCCCCTCCGGAGCCTGCAGCGCAGCTACAATTTTGCGCGCCACATTCGGATCACGGAGAAAATGTTGTCCGAGCGATCTTCTGGGAAGAATGGACATGGATATGGATAAGGTCCGGCGCTACTGTCCATAGGGCATTTCAAGATACTGCCTTGCCCGTTCGTGCGCATTGGACCAGTCTTTCGTAGTCAACGCCTCCCGGTAGGCAGCCACCGCCCGACTGCGTCGCCCGAGAGCATCATGGGCCATGCCTGCGTACAGCCGCCCCATGGTGACGAACCGGTAATCCACCGCTCCGCGTATCGTGGGTTCCTGCAAGGCGTCGAGATGCGGGAGCGCCGCCTCGTACTCGCCATATGCCATGCGGCTTCGCGCCATGAAAAAAAGCGCCTGCCCGGCCAGCGACGCATTATATCCTGTCCGGCCGGCCTTATGACGCGCATAAACCTCTTCGAAAATGGGATCCGCCTGATCCCACCTCCCCCACCGTGCATAGACGCGCCCCTCTATCGTATGAAAAAAAGAATTACCGGGATACCGCTCGCGCAGCCAGGTCGCATACTGCACGCTGTGGTCGAAATCGTTTTCGAACAGATAATATATCTGCAGCAGGAAATAGGCCGCCTCGGTACGGACTAACCGCCCATCGCGCACCGTACGCTGGAGCGCCTCGATACCCCGTTCCCGGTCCCCGTCCGGGAAAAAGAGCATCAGGGGCTTCAGAAACGGGTACTTGTCCGGAATAGCGACCGCATAATAATCGTACATGCCCTTTCCGAAAGCATAGTCGGCCACGTCCGGTTCCCGTTTCACGACGTCCAGCACGTAGTCCATCGCCCGCAGACCATCCCGCGCCGCTTTGAACCATTCCCCGCGATTCGACCGGAGCCGCCCCCGAAACCCCAGTGCAGCGCCCTTGAAGAACATGGCGTCAAAAGCATCGGCACGCTGTTTGAGAAGGCGGTCCGAGCGTTCGATGACTTCCTGCATAGCAGCGTAAAACGCGGCGTCATGCGTATCGTCGGCAAGATCGGGAAGAATCTCCCACCATATGTTGAGCGCCTCCAGAAAGGGACCGGCAGGATGTTCCGGATAACGCCGGGCAATGTGTTCGAAGCGACGGGCCGCCGCCTCGAATTCCATGTTATACAGACGATCCAGCCCTTCGCTCACCTCGGCCTGTACGACCGGATCGTCGAAAATGGATTCGGCGGGCTGCGCCTGGACGGAGACGAACCCCAGAAGAAAGACTACAGCCAGCCCGCCAATAGCAGGTCGCATCATGGAAACCGTCAGGCATGTGCTCGTAACGGTCTATGCTCCCCGCTCGCCCAGACGCCGCGTCCCGGAGTAGATCAGGGCAACAAAGGCCACTTTAGCAAGGTCCGCAGGAATGAAACGCAGAAAGCCCTTGTCGATGGATTCCATCCAGGTGGCGTGATCGGCGGCGTAATGCAGCCAGATAACGCCCGTGGCAAAGAACACCACCGACCCGACGAGCATCGCCAGGGCACTGCCCGTCAGCGTATTCCACTTCCTCGAAAGGCGGCCCACTGCGAGAGCCGCCAGCGGATACCCCAGCAGGTAGCCCGCGCTCACCGCCCCCAGCATATAGGAAAGTCCGTGTCCGTCGCCCGCAAACACCGGCGCAAAAAGCCCCATTGCGAGATACAGGAGTTGTGCGAACATCCCGTTACGAGCGCCCAGAAAAAGGCCGCTGCCGAATACGAACAACGTCTGGAGCGTGAAGGGAACCTCCCACAAGTAAATGCGGACCTGGGCCCCGGCGGCGGTAAGCAGCGCAAAGCCAACGATCCCAAGCGCCTGCACAAGCGTAGAGGCTCGTTCTCCCCGAAGGGCGTCGATCAGCGAAGGGGCGGGCGCGTGCAGTCGTAGCAGCATGAAAACAGAGACCGGTTAAAAAGTTAAGGGACGCAAAGGTCCTGTAATATCGGCTTTTTCGGGGAATCCGGGCAAGCCCTGAGTGCATGAGATCGACAAATCGAAGAAGACCCGGGAAGGATTCCTGTTCGGAACGTTCCGGAAAAGGTAAACGTTTTTGCTGTTCACGTTTTTTCGAGGGGCAAACCGTACCCTTGCGGGCGGCCTGCCGATTGGTTTCTACATCCGGGGCGCTCATTCTCATTGCCGCCCGTCTCCGCTTACCTCCCTCCCCTGCCGCCATGCGTAACTGGATCCGACTGGAAACGGATCGTCTGGCGACAGCCCTCGGACGCCTTGACCGCCGGACGGTGACCGTGTTGGTAACGGTCGCAGCCCTCGTTATCCTGCAGGACGCCGTGGGAAGCCGCCGGTTCTTTCATAACACGCTGGGCGAAATTTTCCCGGTCGAGTACACCGGCCTCCTCGCATGGGTATGGCGGTTTCTCGTGCAAGGCGTCACCGGATTCGTGCTCCCGCTCGCGATCCTGTGCGGTCTGTTCCGGCAATCTGCGCGAGACGCGGGACTGGGGCGAGGCGACTGGAAGTTCGCAGGGATAGCTATGGCCCTCTATCTTCCGGTGGTAATTGCAGGCACGTGGTTCCTTTCGGCGAGTCCGGCCTTTCAGGCGCAGTATCCCCATCATGGTCCCGCGGAAACGGACTGGACGATTTTTCTGATCTACGAAACGTGCTTCCTCTTCTACTGGATCGGCTGGGAATACCTTTGGCGCGGGTTTGTGCTTTTCGGCACGGCGCATACGTTCGGGGCGTACGCCATCTTCATCCAGGCCATCCCGTTTACCTTGCTGCATCTCGATAAACCCCTTCCGGAAACCGTGCTTTCCCTTGTCGGCGGCATAGCCCTCGGGGCCCTCGTATGGCGTTGCCGGTCATTCTGGATCGCCGTCCCGATCCATGCCGCCCAGATGATTGTACTGGATTTCTGGTGCACGCTACGAACGCGCTCCGGCGCAATCGGAATCGGACTGGATGCATTGGGTAGAGCACTGGGCGATGGGCTGGCGGGATAGCCTCGCGCGGCGGTGTACATCGCCGCAGTCTACCACCGGTAGGTCAGCGTCATCATATGCCCCGGCCCTTCATACCCGCTCTCGAACGCCACATAGGCATAATCGACAAGCGCCTTATCCAGATCCAGGCCTATCCCGAAAGAAGGCCCTCGAAGCGCCTCGTTCGTAATGTATCCCCCCCGCAGCGTCACAATTTCGAGCACCTCGGCCCCCAGACCAAGGTGCAGTTTCGTACGCTGCGCCTCAAGCAGGCGCGAGACTTCCACCGTGACGAACAGTTGGGCCAGCGTAGCATCGTCTTCCCGGAGCCTCACATGGAATGGATGCGCCGCCACGCCGACGCGCAGGGCGCGCGGTAACCGGGTGGCCTGCGCTGCCAGCCTTGACATCCTGCCTATATTCTGCAATGCCGCACCGAACTGCACCCCCCGAATGGGCAGGTCCGCCTGTACGCCGAAATCGAAGGCATATCCACGGGAAGAGCTCGTGAAAATGCGCTCAAGCAGATACTTGGCCGTTGCGCCGGCCCGAAAACGCCCGAACCGCCGGCCATACGAAGCTCCACTGCTGACGAATTGCACACTAAAGAACCCTTCCGGGTCCCCGGGCCCGGAGCGCGCCTCGAGGTTGCCGCTTTCCATCGCCGTAATAAATAACCCGACGCCCGCCTTGTCACCCAGACCCAGACGAGAGGCCGCAGCATAACTCCCGGTCCCGAGTACCCACGCATAGTAAGACAACGAGGCCGTATTGTGTTCGGCTGCAGACAGACCGGCCGGATTCCAGAACGTACTGAATGCATCGCGGCTCCAGGCAACCTGCCCATCTCCCATGGCGCCTGCCTCGGCGTTCACTCCATTCCGCAGAAACGCAAATCCGCCTTCCTGCGCCGCTGCCGGCCATGCAGCGAAAAACGCAAGCATTCCCAGCATGCACAAGCGCGTTTTCATCAATATCCTCACAGAAGCATCCGGAGCGTAATCAGGTGCATCATGCCCGCACCGTGCGGTTCCAGCAGAAGGCCGTACTCGACCCGAAAAGCAAGGCCGCCTACCGGTTGTTCGATCTCAAATCCAGCGGAAGGGGTGTTCCCCGAAAGGGCACTGCCAATGCGGTCGACGCCGCCGCGAAGCGCCAGGATCTCCGAGAGTTCGTACTCGACGCCGGCGCGCAAACCGGCCTCGTGCAAGGTTGCCCGGCGCGCCTCGAACGCTTCGAACGGTACGGAGCCGATGCGTTGCATACTGCGGACCCGGTATTCCAGATCCGAAAAGCGGGATTCGTATTCGGCAAGCAACTGCAAACGATCCCCCAGCATGACGTATGACGCGCCTGCACGCAAACGCAGGGGAAATCTATCGGACGTCGTGCCGCCCTCCGCTCCGTACAAACCGGATGTATCCCAGGAATAACGGGCCAGCAGATCGTCCGCTACGAATGCAAGACGCAAGCGATCGGTCACATCCACCATGACCCCCGCATCAATACCAATGCTGTGGACCGGCTCGATGTCGTCGAGGAGATCCGTGCGGAAAAGCTGAAGGCCGACGCCCACCGACAAACGCCGACCGAGATGCGTACCGAAGGCCAGGAAAAATGCAAATTCGTCCGTTGAATACATTTGCGTGTGGTACCCGCTGGCATCCCTCCCGTCGATATGGGACACCCCGGCATGGATCAGCCCGGCAGCAAGGCCCGCACTCGGCTGAATAGGCGTCGCGAATTGCAGAAACTGCATCTCCCTGTCGAAACGCATGAAGGCCGTCGAAGCCATGATATGCTGTTGTGTGGCTTGCGGGGCCAGGGCCGGATTGTAATATGGGGAGGCATCGCCCCGCACGTCTGCGGCAAGCGCATTGCCCAACGCCATGCCGCGGGCGCCAAAGCCCATTCTCGAGAAGGCTCCCGCCGATTGCCCCCATGCGTTGGCCACCGGCATCAGAGCCAGCAACCCCACGAGGCAATGGATCGTCTTGTGCGCCATGCCTGCGGTCATTCGAGCACCTGGATTTTTCCGTGCGCGGCCTTCCCGCCGACAACGGTATAGAAATACACCCCGTTCGCCACCCGGAATCCGTTGTGGTCGGCTCCGTCCCACGTCACTTCGCGTTCGCCTCCGGCGCCGGCGTTTGCCGCCAGTTCACGCACGAGGTTCATACGAAAATCAAGTATGCGAATGCGGTCGGCGCCCCCGTCCGAATCATACCGTATGCGAACGAACCGGTCGTTTGCGGGCGAAAACGGATTCGGGTATGCATAGGCGTCCACATCCGGCTTGTCGTCGGTTGGCGTATCCGGGTGCAACGGCACGTCGGTCCGATAAATGCGCCATGTGGTTCCGCCGTCCGTGCTCTTCATGAGCCCGTCCGACGTGCCCACCCATAACGCAGCGCCCGCGATAGCCACGGAATACACGGAGAGGTCCGGGCGCACGATCCGGTCAGGATCCTCTGCGTCCCGGAAACGGCGGATCGTTCGCCAGGTCACGCCGCCGTCGTGCGTAACGAATAATCCGTTTTCCCCGGCGACATAGACCGTTTTGCTTCCCCGGAAGGCGAAATCGTGGACTTTTTCGCCAAGGAGCATCTGCTCGAACGTTTCGCCGCCATCCCGGGTCACGGTGACGCCGTACTGTTCCGGCGGCCCAGACCGGGACGGATCGTTCACCGGCCATGTGGCCATCCAGATCGGATTTCGTCCTCCGGGCAGCGACTGCTCTTCTATGGAGGTAACCCAATTGCCCGTCAGGGAATATGAGGCGCCGTCGGCGGTGAAGCGCTGCCAAGCCAGGCCATCGTACGACCGGTTCACGCCGCCCGCCGTACCGGCCCAAATCGTGCCGGCCTTGTCCACAAGCACACTGAATCCCCGGTGGTTCAGGTGCCCGTCCATTTCCCGCGACACAGGCGACACGAAAAACCCGTACGACGAATCCGGGTGAATGGCATGTAGAAAATCGGGGGGCAGCACGACCCGCTCCCAGGTCTGCCCATCATCCCGGGATCGGCGTATACCGCTGGCCCAGGCCGCAATCCACACATCGCCCCGCACCGAATCGTAGTCGGTGTCGAAGGGAGGGCTTTGCTCCGGCGCGATGATGGGCAGGGCGGGCAACACGGATACGCCATATTCCTCGGTCGTGGCGTCCGGAGCGTCGAGATGAGACGGACGCCAGGTAAACGTCGCGCCCCCGTCTGTGGAGAAGACATACCCCGCAACGCTGTTAATCGTCTGGCCGTCCTCCATTCTCGAAGAACCGATGCCTGCCCATACTACGGGGCCTTCCACGTCAAGCGAGTACACGTTGAGACGGCGGGCCGCCAGCGAATCGACGTCGGCAACGAACCAGGTACGCCCACCGTCCCGGGTCATATTGAGAAACGGCCCGGCCCACAGCGTATCGCCCTCCGCATGCAGGTTGGTCACACTGTTGCGCAGGATGCCGGTCACAGGCAACAACTCGCCCGTCTGGCCAACCTGCGCCTGCCCCTGTGGAACGAGCAAGAGACTTGTCAATATGCCGAACAGCGCCCGCCTCATTCCACCACCACGGCTGCTTCTACGATATCGCTGAGGAGACCGGCTCTATCCCTGGCCCGGAAGGCGAATATGTTGACCCCGGGTTGATTGGACGATTCAATCCGCACGATGCGCGTATAGCGTCCATCGGCAGCCGCTGCATCGCCCTCGGTCCCATTGTCGAACATACCGATCGTCGCCGCGGGTCTTGTCACGTTCCAGAATTCGACGGAGGCGATATTGGAAAGCCCGTCCGGGTCGGATACGACGGCTATCAACTCCAGCAACGCACTGGGGTCACCCTGCACGGGACGACGTACGGTATCCGGCGCCACGACCATGCTTATGACCGGCGGCGTCCCCTCCGCCGAAACATGCATCATGCCGCGCACCTGATTACTGAGCATCCCTTCCCGATCTTCCGCAAAAACCAGCACGGTGTACACGCCGACCTCGCCGGCCGGGACGACCACATCGGAACTGCCTGCGTACTGCCCACCGGAGCCGGAAGCAAGCACGCCTTCGGCGATCGTCGTATCCCCGAACACCACAAAGGAAACGGCCTCCACATCATTGTCCGCATCCCGCACCGTAACCTCCAGGGAGAGCGGAACGACCGCATCGGCATCGCCGGGCGGCGCAATAAACTCGTGCGGCGAAAAGGAGAATTCGGACAGTTCCGGCGGAACGCCTGCATCGTCAAGCAGACCAGGAGCCTGATCGCACGCACTCAGGGCGAGAAGTCCTGCGGCAAAAACCGCTGCCGGATAGCGAAAGGAATAGAGCAAGACGAGCGTCCCGAAGGGTTCAGATTCGGAAAAAACGTAACCGTATCAATCTGCGCTCATCAATGCTCCGTCAGTTGGACAGGACAGGGTACGACCGGAAAATACGCACGCAGCGTACGCAAAAACGTTGCGACCGATACCGGGCATGGGCTCCTAACAAGCCTTCGATATAAAAGATCCGGGACGACAAAATATACCCCCCGAAAGATATTTATGGACGCTGGCCGACAGACATGGGATCGTCACACGACATACAGGGGCCTGAAACTGAAACACAGGATAAAGACAAACAGGCTGAGAAGGCCCAGCGCCATGCGCCCGGGAGTCAACGGTTGCTCATGAAGCACAGGAGGATGATCTATCTTGACCAGAAATATGAGCAACAGGCACCAGATAAACCAGCCGCTGTAGGAAAAATCCTGCATCCACGGCAGAACGTTCTCTGCAAGTGCAGCCAACACCATAAGACCCGCCATGGCCGGCGCAATACGCGTTAGATTCCCGTCGAACAGTTTCGCCAGATAGAAATACAGGATTCCTGCAAGGATAAACCAGGAGCCGCTCCCGAGAGGCGGATACAGTTCGTAGAGAAGCGGCGATATTTCGAGCACAAACCCGATGGCGCCCGAAAGCAGCAACACCAGCAAAAACCCCCGGGCGAGGCGGGCATGCCAGACGCGCCCGAACAGTGCATAGGTAATATGTCCGCCGTCGAGTTGCCCAATGGGAAGCAGGTTCAGCGCCGTAAAAAACAGGCCCAGCCACCCGGCAAACAGCATGGGGTAGTGGTACATCTCCCAATTTGGAGGCACATCCGTGAAAAACTGTTTGAGCAGCATATACAACAGCGTATCGCCCACGACCAGCGAAAGCGCTCCGTCGCTCGATCCGGTCAAGCTGTCCGGATACCTGCCGAATTGCTCTACATACTGCTGAATGGTCTCGTGCCCCGCCCCCACGCCAAAGATGTACGAGGCGGGCGGCAATGCAGCAAAAGCCACAAGCAGGATCGCAAGAGCGACTGCAAAACCGGCGAGCGGCCCGGCGGCGCCGATGTCGAACAATTTCCGCAAACTGGGCACCGGTTCTCTAATGCGGATAACCGCACCCAGCGTACCCACGCCAATGAAAGGCATGGGAATGTAGTACGGCAGCGAAGTGGCCACACCATGAAACCGGGCGGCGAAATAATGGCCGAACTCGTGCACGGTCAAAAAAAGAAGCAGGGAAAGACCAAAGCGCAAGCCGTCGGCCAGGAACGCCGGCCAGCCCTCGCTCGCGTACACCGCCCAACGACCGACCAGATTGCCCCCCTCCCACACGGTGGCTGCAAGCGTAAGCACGAAGAGTAGAGCATGGAGCCAGTAGCGATCCCGGCCTTTCCGCAAATCGGTTCCGCCGGAACCGGCTCCGACGGCATGATCTGTCTCTGAAGAGAATACGGAAGGCTCGCTATGCGACGGATACATACATACGGGATATACGTGGCGGGAACGGTGTGTGGCAGGGAGAGGCCAGGCGTCAACGGAGTTCGGAAAGCCCTTTAGCAATCCGGCGCATGGCTTCCCGCAAATCTTCCGTGGAGGCAGCGTACGAAATACGCAGCCCCCCCGGATCACCGAATGCGCCCCCCGGCACGAGCGCCACGTGGTATTCTTCAAGCAAACAGAAACACAGGTCCTCGCTTGTTTCGATCGCCCTGCCGGAAGCGGATGTCGAACCAAGGTAGACGGATACGTCCGGGAAGAGATAAAAGGCCCCCTCGGGACGCGGGCAACGAATGCCTTCGATGGCGCCAAGTTGCTCAAGCATGAAATCGCGGCGGGTGCGGAACCGGCGCACCATATCCGTCACATACCGCTTGTCCATTTCCAGCGCGGCAATACCCGCCTTCTGGGTAATGCTGCACGGAGCCGATGTCGTCTGTCCCTGTATTTTCGCCGCCGTTTTTACAATGGATGGATCGCCGGCCATATACCCCAAACGCCAGCCGGTCATGGCATAGGCTTTCGAAAAGCCATTTACCGTGATCGTCCGCTCCTTCATGCCGGGGAGCGATGCAAACGCAACGTGCTCTGCGTCGAAAAGAACATGTTCGTAAATCTCGTCCGAGAGCACGAACACATCCGGATGCCGTCGCAACACCTCGGCCAGCGCCTCCAGTTCCTCCCGGGGATACACCGAACCGGTGGGATTGGAGGGCGAACACATAATCAGCATGCGTGTAGCTCCGCCAATGGCTGCCTCCAGAGCGGAGGGACTGAGGCGGTATTCGCCGGCGGCTGTGGTGGCAAGGGGCTTTGGCGTAGCGCCTGCGAGGCGCACCATCTCCGGATAACTCACCCAGTACGGCGCCGGGATAAGCACTTCGTCCCCGGGACGACAGAGCGCTGCAACGGCAAGGGCGACCGACTGCTTGGCGCCACTGGAGCAAAGTATCTGATCCGGTGTGTACGCAAGCCCATTATCCTCCTCGAATTTTCGGCAAACGGCTTCGCGCAATGGGAGCATACCCATGTTCTCCGTATACCGGGTATACCCTTCCCGGATGGCGGCCCGGCCCGCCTCGGCGATCGGCGCCGGTGTGTCGAAATCAGGTTCTCCGGCGCTAAGGCCGATGACGGGAAAACCCTCTCGCCGCAGTTGCTTTGCACGCCCGGTCATCGCCAGAGTAGCGGAGGGCCGGACGGCTTCCACGTTGGGATTGAAACGGATCATGATGGAAATCACAAAAGATCAGGGGCGCGCACGCCGCGCAAGAGCGTCCGAAACAGGCTCGGGTACGAAGGCCGACACATCGCCGTTCCAGCGAAGAATGTCACGCACCAGCGTGCCGCTTACCAGGGCATGCCGCCCCGAAGCAGGCAAAAAGACGGTTTCGAGGTCTTTCCGGAGCACCCGGTTCGCCAGCGCCATGGGTAATTCGTAATCGAAATCTCGGGACTGCCGAAGCCCTCGAATCAGCACGGCGGCGCCGGTTTCGCGGGCACGGTCCGCAATCAGCCCCTCGTGCGCAACCACCTCGACGCCGGTCAAATGCCGTATGCACTGGCGAATCAGATCGCACCGCTCTTCGATGGGGAAAATCGTTTTCTTCCCGGCGTTGACGGCCACGGTCACTTCCACCCTGTCGAACAACGTAACCGCGCGTTCGAGGATATCGAGGTGTCCGAAAGTAAACGGATCGAATGTACCGGGGTACAGCGCCAGTTTGGGACTTATATCCATTACTTGACAGGTTGTGTGTTCGTAATGCTACGGTTGCGCGCCATGACCGTGCTATCGGGTACCGAAGCACCGTCCAGTCTTACCGGTTTAACTACCTCCGCCTGACGCTCCGGGGATAGTCCCACCCGGTGGAAGGAGTCAAGCCCCTTCCGACGGGACAACGGCCTGTCCGCGCCGGAACACCGACACTATGGTGCGCCCGTATGACCGGGAAACATCCAGGTCGGGATGCGCCGGTTCCCGGTCGAAAAAAATACGCCGGTCATGTTCGAGGATAAACAGGCCCCCTTGCGTCGCATGCGGCAGCGCCAAAGAAGGCATGTCCCGCATTGCTTCGAGGCTGTACGGCGGATCGGCGACAATGAAATCGAACGCCGGTCCCTTGTAGCGGCGCAGGTAACGTACGGCATCCGCCCGCAAAAAGATGCATTGATCTTCCACATCCAGTTCGCGCGCATTCCGCCGGGCAACCTGAAGCACACGTCCTTCTTTTTCCACAAATACGACCGAGCGGGCGCCGCGGGAAAGCGCCTCGAACCCTATGGAGCCGGCGCCGGCGAACAGATCGAGCACGGATGCGCCGGCGAATTCCCTCCTGTTTTCCGCAAGATGGAAAAGCGACTCCCGCGTCCGGTTCATGGTCGGTCGGGTCAGAAGACCTTTCGGAGCGAAAAGCTTCCTGCGAGCGAATTTTCCCGCAATAATTCTCACGACGGAACAGTGGAAATGGCCCGGAAAACAAATTCCTCGCCTTCATACAGAGCGCCGCCGATGCACCCGGCATATGCCGGAACATCCACATCGGACGGCGGGCATGTAACAGGAACGTCCCGAAGAGCCGCAGGATGCAGCATCCGGATATCCCCGCCGAACACGGCCCGGAGCTCGGAAAACAAGGCGCCGGGGGCCGTATCTCCGTACACGTAGACCGTTTTCACGCCTGATGGCGGTATTCCGAATCGGGACGCTGTGTGCGCACCCAGGTACGCCGCATCAATCGGTTCTGCGCCCTCTGAAAACCCGCCAAAACGCCAGGCCTTGCCGGTGCAAAGAACATAGTCGAGCCGGTCTGCATACCAGCCGATTCCCAATGCACAGGAATCTTCGCCGGCGCCTTCCCTTGCAGCTTCCACGCATCCGATCATACCGGCTGCCGCCTGGGCGCCGGACATGAGCCGCGTACGCTTCGCCGGCACGTCCCGAACAAGATGCCGCAGGCGTTCATCAAGGCGCTCTTCAACCGCCAGCACATGCGTCCATGCCACTGCAGCGCCGTGGGACATCGCTTCATTGCGAATCGCATCGGCGGTGATACGCAGCGGCTGTTCCGGCGCTATGAGCAGATCAATCGCTTGCCTGAGACAACTCCGGCGGATATCCGGCCCGGCCTCCGCAGAAAGCGGCACACGAAAGGAATGGCCTGCCCGAGGAGAAATCGCAATGCGCAGATCGTCAATCCCGTTGCCGTCCTCCAGCCTGGAGAAAGCCTCTGCCAGCGCCCCTGAAAACGCAGGAATGCGCTCATCGTCCCGACCGGCAAGCACGCTGTTGAGAACCTCCTCGTCCACGTCAATGCGCCCGAGTCGCGATAGCCGGCATCCCGACGCATCTTGCGCTACCTCGGCGTACCGGACCACGCGGCCTGTAATATCGACCCCCGCCCGTACGTACGCGTCCATGAATCAGGTTGGTCGGCGCGATGAATACACGGCGTTCACCGCCGTCCACGAGACTACTCCCAGCTCGCGGCGTTCAACTGGGTAGGATCCGGATCGAGGGTCCCGATCTCATCGCGGGAATCCGGATCGCGGAGTCGATACATCATGACGCGCGCCGTATCGTTGACTTCGTACTCGAATTCCGCGCCTGTACGCGGCGAAAAGATAAAGGAATCGATATTTATGCCCCTGCCGAAAAGACTGTCGCTATGCGCCTGGATCACCGAATCGGTTCGAACCCAGATATGCAGGCTGTCCAGTGAACCCGGAAAACGCCCGGTGCGTTCGTCGAACCGGATGAGCGCCGCCCTGATATTGCTCATGCGCATGCGCGTGCGATCCGTGATTTCCTCCTGGCGCTCCACGGCCTCCCAGGGTTCGGTAATCGAAATATAGAGGACATACCCCATGCAGAGGATAAGTATCCCCAAAGCCACCTGAATATAGGTCCGTTTGTTCTGACTGCCTGACGCCATAGTGCGCTCCTGTTCCCGCAAGGGTCTGATTGTCTGACGAATAAGAAACGGGAACCATACTCCACGGTACATACGCACGACGCCGCCCGCCTCTGCGAAAAAATACATGAACATACCCCGAAAAGCAACCATGCAAATGCTATCTGCACAGAGAACGGGATTTCTCCCGCAGATTGCGATATTGTTGTAAGCGGACCCACCGTCCGCCCCATACCGATCATTTCCATGACAACCGACCTGCTCATCAACATAGATCATGTGGCCACGCTGCGAAACGCCCGCAAGGAAACGCTGCCTGATCCGGTCCATGCCGCCGCCGCCGCAGAAGCCGCAGGGGCCGACGGCATCGTTTTCCATTTACGGGAAGATCGCCGCCATATCACCGAACGCGATGTACGCCTCCTGAAGCAAGTGGTCCGCACAAAACTTGATTTTGAACTGTCTACGGATCCCGATGTCGTGCGTATCTGCTGCGAGGTGCAACCGGATCTGGCTACCCTCGTGCCGGAACGACGCGAGGAAGTAACGACGGAAAGCGGTCTGGACGTGATCGCCTGCCAGGAGCGTCTCCGCGATGTCGTTGCACAATTGCGGCAAGCAGGCGTAAAAGAAGTGGCGCTTTTCATCAATCCCGTTTGCAACGAGATCGACGCAGCAGTGGAAACCGGAGCCGATTGCATCGAACTGCACACAGGGGAATTCGCCAATGCAAAGAACGCGAAAGAACGCGAACGATGTACAGGGGACCTGGCCCGGGCCGCCGAACACGCCCACGCCGCCGGCCTCATCGTACACGCCGGCCATGGGCTCGACTACCACAACTACGCCACGTTTCGAGCCGCAGTCCCTCATGTCCGGGAGGTTTCCATTGGATTTGCCGTGATGGCGCGGGCCATGCTCGTCGGCATGGAACAGGCTGTTCGGGAAATGCGGGATATCGTAAAATCGTGACGCACCACCCGGCACACGCCCACGCATCGAAAAAACCCATGGATTCGCCGCTCCTCATGCCGGAAGACGCCCCTGAAGGCCACCGATGCGGCTATGTCGCGCTGGCGGGACCACCGAATGTGGGAAAGAGCACCCTGCTGAATGCCCTCATCGGACAAAAACTATCCATTGTTACCCGGAAACCGCAAACCACGCGCCACCGGATCCCCGCCATGTTGTCTGCGGACGATCACCAGATCATTTTCCTCGACACACCTGGCATCGTGGTCCCGCGTTACAAGCTGCACAAGGCGATGATGCACGCCGTGCGGGATGCGGTGGCCGATGCAGACCTGCTGGTATTCATGGCCGACGCCTCTCGCAGCGTGCCCGATGCATCCGGGATGGATCTCATCCGGGAACGGCCCGCCATACTCGCCCTGAACAAAATGGACCTCATCCGGCAGGAAGACGCCCTGCCTCTCGTAGAGGCCTGGCTCACGCTCGGCAATTTCGACGATGTCGTGCCGATTTCGGCTCGAAAGGGTACGAATCTGGACGTTTTACTGGACACTATTCTGAAGCGCCTTCCGATCGGGCCGCCTCTCTACCCGAAGGACATGATCAGCGACCGGCCGGAACGCTTCTTCGTGGCCGAGATCATCAGGGAGAAAGTATTCCGGCTGTACCGGCAGGAGATTCCGTATTCCACCGAAGTACGCATTGTGCACTTTGAGGAACGGGAGAACGAAAAAGATTTTGTGTCGGCTGAAATCGTGCTGACGGCGGATACGCAGAAGGGTATCCTGATCGGGAAAAAAGGACATGCCCTGAAGCGGCTGGGCACGGCGGCGCGGAAGGACATCGAGGCCTTTCTGGGCCGATCCGTATATCTGGATCTGCATGTGAAGGTCCGAAGCGATTGGCGCAACCGACCTGCATTCCTACGCTCGTTCGGTTACCAGGCCTGACCACCAGGCGCCGCGCCGGATCACGAGCTGATCTGCACACCCAATCCTTCCCGGACCGCCCTGTGCAGTGCATCCGGCACGTGTTCCCGGGCCAGCCGCCGGATCGTAAAGGCGCGCCGCTCGGGATACGTTCGCCGGAGTTGCCTGAAATGCAGCGCCGCCGCCTCATCCGAAACAGGCCATGACCGCCTCATCCGGCGGTCATCGCACCATATGTCGTACATGCTCCGGACCAGATGGTGTAACCAGTCCGTTGCCGGTAAGACAGGATCAGGAGCGCACACCGGGAGCGTTTCCGCCCTCCCGTACACTTCGCCGGCGGCTCCCCCGCCTACAGGCATATCCATGCCCGGCAGAGACGCAATGGCGGCGCGCAGCATACGCGTGCCCGCTACCTTTCCGTCGTACGAATACCCGGCGATATGGGGCGTGCCGATGTCCACGCGGCGCAGCAGGGCAGCGGAGGGAACGGGCTCGCCTTCCCACACGTCGAGCGCAACGGCGGCAGGCCGTCGTTCGGAGTGCTGCAACGCCTCGAGAAGCGCCTCGTTGTCGAAAACGGCCCCGCGCGACGTATTAATCAACCAGGTTCCGGGACGCAGTGCAGCCAGTTCGTCGCGACCGATCATATGCCATGTGCGATGCGGCCCCTCCCGGACAAGCGGTACATGAAAGGTGAGCACATCCGCCCACTCGAGCAGGACATCCAGCGGAAGGTAGTTCCGTGCCGTTCCCACCGGGTCGGCCGCCTCCGCAAGCGGCGGGTCGCACAACAGCACCGTCATGCCCAGCGCGGCAGCTCGCACCGCCAGCCGGCTCCCGATGTGCCCGCACCCCACAATGCCCAGCGTCTTGCCTTGGAGCGCCTCTCCCCGGTCTGCCGCCAGATAAAGAAGCGTCGCCAGTACGTACTCGACCACGGAATCCGCGTTTGTACCCGGCGCATAGGCAAACGGAATTCCGCGCTGGCGTAGATACCCGGCATCGATATGATCCAGACCGGATGTCGCGGACCCCACGAACCGGACCACGCTGCCGTCGAGCAACGCTGCATCGACACGGGTGACGCTGCGCACGAGCAGCACATCCGTATGCCGGACCGTCTCCGGGGTCATATCCCGCCCCGACATGGTGTGTACCGGCCCGAGCGAACCAAACAGGTCGCTCACAAGCGGAATATTCTCGTCAGCTACGATATGCAAGGGCAGCATGACGTACCGAAATGCGCAGCGAGCCGCGCTGAAAAGTCAAAAACCGATCCCGATGCTGAGCATGGTCGCATCAAGGCGCTGCTCGTCGGGACGTATGACGATATCGGCAAACTCGTACTCGTCGTTGGTGAATCCCGACACGCCGAAGGCGTGCTTCACCTCAGGATAAAACCGCAAGCCGGCCAATCGAATTTCCAGACCCACCCCTACGGCAGCGGCCATGCTGAGCGTACGCAGGCGATTCTGGTTGTTGGTGTCCGTGGTGAATCGCAAGACAGGCCCGACCAGCACATACGGGGAAATGAAGGAAAGGTCGTACTGGTAACGCACGTCTATCGGGATTTCAATGTAGGTCACGAAGTGATCGTCGCTGACGGAGCCGGTAGCATCCGGAAACTCGGAACCCGGCTCACCGCCAAATCCCGACGGATCCAGCATCGTGGCAAATCCCGACGTATTCGTCGGATTGAAAAGCCGGCCTGCATCCATATACCGCAATCCGGGACGCAGGGCGAACGATCCCAACGGCAGATTGACCCACAGATGAACGTGCCATCCGGGAACCCGCTTGAGCGAAGCCGACTGGTCGTCTGTCGCGATGTCGCTCAGTTCGGAAAACGTTACCCCTCCGGCGATACCCACCTGCGCGTTCGCGGGCGCCGCCGCGCCGCAGCAAAGCACCAGGACGAGACCGATCGTACCAAATCCTTTTCGCATAAAAACGCTCCGCAAAGATAGTTCGTGCAACGCTGCATGCATGAAGGCCATGTATTGCAACCTTAACTGCAAACGCAAGTTTCTGCGTTACGCATATCGAAAATATTCACTGCTCCGCGAGCCGGACAAACAGACAAACGCCTGTGAATATCGGCATTACATGTTATCCCGTGTACGGGGGAAGCGGGGTCGTTGCCACGGAATTGGGCAAGGCTCTTGCACTCAGAGGACACCAGATTCATTTCATCGCCTACTCCATGCCGTTCCGGCTGGCGCATGTTACGGAAAACATTTCCTTCCATGAGGTAGCTGTCAATACGTACCCGCTCTTCGAATACCCCCCCTATTCGCTGGCCCTTACGGGCAAAATGGTTGACGTTGCACGGTTCGAACACCTTGATCTCCTGCATGTGCATTACGCCATTCCCCATGCCACAAGCGCCGTACTGGCCCGGGAGATTCTGCGCGAGCAGGGCCTGCGCGTTCCGGTATTCACCACGCTGCACGGTACGGACATTACGCTTGTGGGGCAGGATCCGGGCTTCGCGCCGGTGGTCAACCATGCGATCAACCACTCCGACGGCGTAACGGCTGTCTCCGAATACCTCCGCAGCGAAACGAAGCGGCATTTCCAGATCGATAAACCGATCGAGGTCATTCCTAATTTTATCGACACGACGCGCTTTCGCCGTTCCGACAAAGAAGCGTTCAAGCGGGCAGTATGCCCGGACGGCGGAAAAATCATCGTACATGTCTCGAATTTCCGCCCCGTGAAGCGCGTGGAGGACGTTATCCGCGTCTTCCACCGCCTCGTGCGGGACGGCATGGCAGTCACTTTGCTGCTCGCAGGAGACGGACCGGACCGGATGCCCGCCGAGCGGCTGGCCCGCGAACTGGGGATATGGGGACAGATTCGCTTTCTTGGCAAACAGGAGCCGATCGAGGAGTTGCTATCCATCGCCGATGTGTTTCTCATTCCCAGCGGCTCGGAAACGTTCGGACTGGCCGCACTGGAGGCAATGGCGTGCAACGTGCCGATCGTATCGAGCAATATCGGAGGGCTGCCGGAACTGAACGTGGACGGCGAAACGGGCTTCCTGTGTCCGCTTGGCGACATCGAGGCGCTGACGGAAAAGACCCGCGCCATTCTGAGCGACAATGCACTGCAACAGCGTCTTGCGGAAGGCGCCCGCCGCCGGGCGGTGGAGATGTTCGATCAGGACCGGATCGTGCCCATGTACGAGGCCCACTACAAGCGGGTTCTGGAAGAAGCCTGACGCCGCGACACCGGCCTTGCACATCGGCGGAAGGAAGTGTTACATAACAGATTGATAACAGGCTTATGCGGGAAAATTGGTCGAGACTTGCCCTCTCCCCCTTGCAATTTTGCTCAGGGAATCTTATTCATTACTATTAAACCCCGCGCGGATTCCCCCACAAATACAACGGAAACAGCCATGTTGACAGCACTTATGAAAAACAGGATCGTTATCGCCTCGGTGGCGCTTTGCGCCGGATTCGTACTGGCGTATCTCGTTTTGCCGCAGCCTGTTTCGACCTCTGCAGAAGCTATTGAGGCGTTGCAAGATGACATGGGCGTTACCATTGGAGTGGCGCAAGATGGCGTATACATGGTTGTCGAGGATATGCCCGAACTTGTCGGGGAATTCAAGACTCTTATGCAAGATATCCAATACCCGGAAATAGCTCGAAAAGCCAGCGTGGAAGGACGCGTAATCGTGCAATTCGTCGTCAACGAACAGGGCAATGTGGAGGATGTGGTTGTCACCCGTGGCATTGGCGCTGGCTGCGATGAGGAAGCCGTCCGCGTCGTGAGCGAGGCAAAATTCACACCCGGCATGCAGGACGGAAAGGCAGTCCCGGTGCGGATGACGCTACCGATTACCTTCAAGCTCGCATAGTATAGATTTTCTCTTATACAAGATCAGACCAGGGAGCACCATTCGGTCTTGACCGCCTGTCGTCTGATCCGGCGAGGGGCGCCTGGCAGAACGGCCCCGTCTGCGATGCAGGCGGGGCCGTTCCCGTATTCGCTTCGGGGTTCAACCCCGGGCACATCGGCGGAACGCGAACAGACGGCGTATGTAGCAAGGATTCCTACCGGACCGATTGATCCAGCGCCCCACCCCCCATGCAGATACAGGGATTCACCTGCAATCCGTTCCAGACGAATTGTTATGTCTGCCATGACGACAGCGAGGCGGTACTGATCGATCCATCCTGCTCAACCCCGGAAGAATGCGCACAGGTCGAGCGCTACATCACCGAACAAGGACTGACCATTCGCCGCCTGCTATTAACGCATGGTCATATCGACCATATCTTCGGATGCGCACACTTTGCGCGGACGTTCGGGATGGGATTCCTGATGCACCGCGAAGATCGGGGTTTTATTGCCCAGGCTGAGGAGCAGGCCCGGCTGTTCGGGGAAGCCATCGAAACCCCGCCCGAACCGGAGGGCTTTCTGAACGAAGGGGATCGCGTACCTTTCGGCAACACATCGCTCGAAGTGCTGCATATGCCGGGGCACTCTCCGGGATCGATCTCCTTCTACGAAGCCGCTTCACAGGCAGTGATTTCCGGGGATGTGCTGTTCCGGGGATCCATCGGGCGTACGGACCTGTGGCGCGGCGACCTGCCCGAACTGATGCGGTCCATTTTCGAGAAGCTCGTTCCCCTCGGGGACACTGTACACGTCTATCCTGGTCACGGCCCTGTCACGACCGTTGGAGAGGAGCGGCGAACGAACCCGTTCCTTGTATTCCCCCCATGAAACGACTTCACGGACTCATTCTGCGCATGCTCCCGGGACGCGTTCTCGGATGGTTGGGAACGCTCATGTTCCTGCTGGTGATGCAGTTTCTGATCAAGTACCTGCCCGATCTGGCAGGCAAGGGGCTTCCTCTTGGGGTCCTGCTTGAACTGATCGCCTACAACCTGGCCTACATGGTGGTTCTCGCCGTGCCGATGTCGCTTCTTATCGGCGCCATGATGACGTTCGGACGCATCGCCGAATCCCGGGCCTGGGTCGTGATCAAGGCGTCCGGCGTCTCGCCTATCCGGCTTATCTGGCCCACGCTCCTGATCGGAGCATTTGTCGCCACCGGCATGACGTACTTCAACAACCGGGTGTTGCCGGAAGCGAACTTCCGCGCCCGCAACCTGTGGTACGACATACGCCGGAAGCGCCCGGACTTCGAGTTGCGTCCCGGCATGTTCTACGAGGGGGTAAGAGGCTACAGCATCCTCGTGCAGAATGTCGCCGCCGGCTCCGGAGCGCTTGAGGATATTCTCATCTACGACTACACGGACAATGCCCAGACCGTGATCAAGGCGCGCGAGGGGCGCCTGCTCCCCCTGCCGGATCGACCGGAGCTGGCGCTCACCCTGTTCGATGGCGAAATACACCGCATGCCGGAGGGGCAACAGTTCTTCCGAGCCGAAGAGCGCTACGAGCGGCTCACATTCGACAAGTACCGCATGACGCTGGACGCTTCCGAATTTGCCTTCGAGCGTTCGGCGGAAGGCCGGACAAATCGTTCGGACCGCACCATGTCCACCCGGGACATGATCGGCTTTGTCGATTCCCTTCGGCAAAGCATCGATTCATCTCTTGTCCGCCTTACCGCGTATTTCGAGCCGGGGAGCTTTGGGAGCAATGCGCCGGGGGCCAGGATGCAGGTCGCAAGAGAACCCTTCCTTGCAGCGCTCCCGGCAGGAGGAACCGGGAGCGCCGAATCGCCCGGGCGCTCCCCTCCCGGAGACGAACAGATTCTTGCGAAAGCCATCGAGAAAGCCCGAAATATGCGCATGACCATTGACGATACGCAGCGCGCCACTGCCTGGGAAATGCAGCGCGCCGACCGGTTCCTCGTCGAGATCCACAAGAAGTACTCGATCGCCGTCGCGTGTCTTATCTTCATGCTCATCGGCGCCCCGCTGGGGCTGAGCACCCGGCGCGGCGGTCTCAGCTCGGCAGGCATTCCGGCAGCAGGTATCTTCCTTTTTTACTGGGTAACGCTCGTGCAGGGAGAAAAGCTGGCCGACCGCGGCTTTCTCGAACCCTGGATCGGTATGTGGATCGCCAACCTGGTGATGATCGCCGCAGGGCTATGGCTGATGTTCTACGTAACGCTGGATCTGCGCGCCACACCGCCTCTCCGCACCCGGCTCCTGCGCCTGTTGCAAAAACATACGTCATAACGGCGCGCACCGCACCGATCCTCTATCTGTCCGATGCTGTATCTCGTCCCCACGCCGATCGGCAACCTCGAAGACATTACACTCCGCGCCCTCCGTATTCTGAAGGAGGTGGACCTGATCGCCTGCGAGGACACGCGCACCTCGGGCATACTCCTTGCCCGCTACGAAATCGGCACGCCGACCATCAGTTACCACGAGCACAACGAGCGGCGCCGGACGCCGGACCTCGTCGAACGCATGCAGGCGGGACAACGCATTGCCCTGATAAGCGACGCCGGATCGCCGGGGATTTCAGATCCGGGGTTCTACCTGGTGCGGGCATGCAAGCAACACGACATTCCCGTGGAGGCGCTGCCCGGGCCTTCCGCTGTCATACCTGCACTCACTGTTTCGGCGCTTCCTGCGGAGCGCTTTGTTTTCGAAGGGTTCCTGCCCGTAAAAAAGGGACGGCGCTCCCGGCTCGAAGCGCTCCGGGACGAGCCGCGGACCATGGTTTTCTATGAATCTCCCCATCGGGCGGCTGCCACAATGAACCAGTTTGCAGAAATCTTCGGGGCCGATCGTCCGGCAGCGGTCGCACGGGAAATGACCAAGAAGTTCGAGGAAGTCCGGCGAGGGACGGTGGGGGAATTGGCGGCTTTTCTCGAAGAACAGCCCAAGGTCCGGGGGGAGATTGTGCTGATTGTAGCAGGGGCCGGCGTCACGACGGAGTTGTGGGGGTGAGTTCGTGTAGTGTGTACCCGACGCCTCTCTCTTTACGCACGATGGATCAATAAGTAATTGATCTGAAGTCAGTTACTTATTGACTTTAAATCAGTTACATACTGATATTAAATCGGTTATATGCCGATATGAAATCAGTTACAAACTGATTTGATCGTGTTATTCACGTGTTTTGGGCGGGGTGAGGCGGAAAAGCGGGTAGGGTAGCAACGGGCCGGATACGGGCCGATCTGCGCCGCTACGCCAGTTCTCCACCGTCGGAGGAGGCGGTAGCCGACCGGGGTTCATCACATCCAGCCGGTCCGCGAAGAGCATCGCCTGCACGCTGCTGTTGAAGATGCGGAGAGGGGTCATGGGGCTCAGTTTTGTGGCGGCTCTGGTTCATTTGCAGCGCTCGGCTCAGACCTGGATTGTTCCTTAGGTGCGTCCGGGCCAACAAAAACCACGCGGCCGTCTTTCCAAAAGACGGCGTATTGCCCCAAACGGCGCTTACGCTCCAAAGCCTGATCCACTGCGCGCTGCAGCGCTTCAAGCCCTTTCGTTGCAAAATCATCCGACGCCATGCTGCCTCCTCTTTTCCAGCATCCGTAAAAGAGCGGGCTCCGCGACTTCCCGGCGCTCGCCGCTTTGCCTGAATACTACTACCGGGCGCCTGTCGGCGTTGCAGTAGCACACGGCGCGATCGGCCAAGAAAACGTATTCGCCGAGAAAGTTGTTCAAGCTGCGAAAATAGCGTCTCTCAATATCCTCAGGCGCTATGTCGTGCCCGCCGTGAAGCGCTCGCTCGGTCACGCGATTCTTCGCCATCTCTACGCTCGGCAGCGCCAGGTAAATCAACTCCACCCGCCAGCCCTCCGATTTCAAACGCTTGATCAGCCCCCGGTAAGCGAGGCCCGACAGCGTGGTCTCGAAGCTGAAGTCGCGCCTGGCCAAAATGTTGCGTGAAATCTCGCGCAGGAAAACACGGGTCGCTGCCATCGTCCTGCCTTCAGGCGCCAGAGGCGCCAGACCCGCGGCGATGAGGTCGGCATTCACGAAGACCTGGCAGCCGACGGTTCGGGGCAGATACTCCAGCGCAAAGGTGGTTTTGCCCGCCCCATTGGGACCGGCAATGATCCAGCAAGTGGGCTGCCGCTCTTCCTTCATATCAGACGCACCTGCCCTGTAAGAAGCTGCTGCATCATGCCCTGCTTGACAGCGCGGACCTTGTCCCGGCGGCGCTCCAGTGCGGCGATCTCGGCGTCCATGTCGGAGAGGACGGCGGCAATGGCGCGTTGTTCCGTGTTAGGTAGAATCCTAATACTCACTTGAGCCAGGTTACTGGCACTGATATAAACGACCGCGTCTCCCTGACCCATATGGGCCTTTTGTGTCGCCACGGTTGGATGGTTCATCAGGTGACCAAGGTAAATCGGATTTTGCCTTGACGGTGTCAATGTGATGATGTCTCCACCTGCATAAGCCGGTTCTTCGCCAAGATACGCCGCGCATATACCGATCTCCTCTGCTGTCTCACCCGATCCTGCAAATAGAAGGTCGCCCTTCTTGATCGGCAGCGCCTCCAAGGCGACAGCTGGAGGAATACGCGATACCGGGTTCAAGATATAGTCTTTGTATCGTGTGTATAGCTCTCCATAGCGGATACATGGCAGGCCCGTATCAGAGACATCTTCGCGTTTGATCCCACGGCCCTTTGAGAAACCCCCAATCTCCCCCAACCGCTTCGTCCCCCACTCCCCACTGAAACCCGGCAAACGGGTCTTGCCGGTGAGGAGTTGCTGCATGGCAGCCTGCTTGATGGCCCGCTTCCTGGCGATCAGCGCCTCCAAAGCCGCGAGCGACCCATCCACATCCGACAACGCCTCGGCGATGGCGCGTTGTTCGGCTGGGGGAGGCAATAAAACGAGGAGCTTCCTGAATGATGCGCCATCGACGCTTGGGAATGTGGATCCCGTCGCTGCCGCCAGAAGATCGGATACCCCCGATACCACTTTATAGCTCAAGTATTGCGTGTCATTGTCAGCTTTGGCTCGTATCGCAGCTACTCCGCGACCGATCGCATATATTTCGTCTGCATAATTGGTACGCCCGGTAGAGCTTCCTCGCACACAAATCAACAGGTCTCCGGGCAAGCAAAACCTTGCAGGCTGTGTAGTCCATTGAACTTTGACTGGATGTAATTCCGTGAACTCAGTAGGGCCGTTGATCAGTGGACTGCCAACGCCTGACCGGTTATAGGACGTACCGGGCGGTGACTGACCCATGATTATCTCACCACAGTTGCCAAGACAAGTAACAGTCCACTCCTCCGGAATCACCCCCACCTCAGTCCGCTTGTAACCCACCGGAACCTCTTCCGATAGCGCACGGCGTCCGGCTCCGACGGTTCTGCCCATTGTCTCTTGCCTACTATGCATCGTCTTCGCCTTCCCGATAGTTCAACTCTCTCTGGCCGCATCAATCGTTTCCGGCGCAAAAGATTCGGCCGACACTGTAGGCCCAATCTCCTTCTGCTGCCGATAGAAGCGTCGATAGAGCTTCAGGCGTGTCGCCGAACTGCCCTTGATCCCGATCTTTTGCAGGCGTCCGGAGACCTTGGCCAGAAGCTGGCTGCCGTATTCCGCCCTATCGGCGCCTTTCTGCTCATACTCCACGATGTACCGACCGAACAGCCAGTTGCGGACCGCCAGCGAGCGGTCCACGACACGGGCCGCCGACCGTTGCGTCTGCTCATGGGTCCGTCGGCACAGCTCGACAAGCCCGTCAAAGTCGAATCCTTCATTCACACTCACAGCGACAACCCCATCCGCTTCAAGTGCCCCTCGACCCTCGCGCCGAACGCCTCCACCTCCCGCTCCAACTCAGGCAGCGGCCGGGCGTAGCGCTCCTCCAGTTCCTTCACGCGCCCAGCGAGTCGCTGGGTCAGCCGTTCCACCTCGCCCTTTATAGCGACCCGGATGTCGGCAAACCATTTGTCCTCCACCACCAGCAACTTGATCTCGGCCTCGGTAAGTTTGGCATAGTGGGTCAGCACCTGCTCGTCCAAGCGGGCCTGGGCCTCCTTGACAGCCCTGGCCGCCTGAGTCTCGGCCTCAATCAAGGTCCGGCAGTGCTTGAGCGCATCGCGTTCCTCATCGCTCTCCAGCTCGTACCGGATGGCCTTGAGCCGCGCTGTCACGCCGCTCTTGGTGATTTTGCCCTTGTCGTTGACCGCCTCCCCCAGCAAGCCTTCCTCGCCGGTATGTTCTTCGACAAATTCCTCCAGTTCGCGGGTTGCGGCTTCCTGCCCGGCCTGTAGCGCCTCGATCATGGCCTGTTCATCGGCAAAGTAACGTGCGACGATCAATCCCGGAGAAATCAAGTCCATCTTGTACTTCTTGCGCTTGATGGTCAGATCCGGCGTCTCCTTGATTTTCTTTTCCTTGTCCTCGATAATCCCGCGCGGCTTGGCGGCACCGGTCCAGCCATTCGCAACGATGAGATACACGTCGTCCTGCATGACCTCGTCCCAGTAGTTCATCAGCCGCTGATAGACATCGTACCGATCAAGTAGCGGCAGATCGGCGAAACGCTTCAGCAGGTCTTCCGACAGGGTGCGGATGAGGTCCTTGGGCCTGGCTGCCGGTACAAGTCCCTTTAGAAGTGGTTCGTGCGTCTCGCGCCAAACGTCGAAGATATTCGCAACCCGCTTCCTGTAGTCCTTGAATTCGTCGTAGTCGAGGATCGTGTTTTTTACTTGCCGCGCCTCGATCCTGGCCTCGCTGTAGCCCGGGCGACCGTTTCGCGTGAACAATGCCTGACGCAGCGAGGGGAAAATACTCCAGTAGTCTTCGAGCGCGTCGATATCGCGGTCGGGAATGCCCCCGTTCAAGTGAGCGTCCAGATCGTGCAGGTCCTCGGGCTCGCTGGAATCGATGTAGCGCGGGATGTTGAGGTTAAAATCGTTGGTCGGGTCGGCGATCTCGGCTACCGGAACCATGCGGGAATAGCGGCGCAATTCAATCTGCTTGTTGAACGCATCCACGATCTTGTGGATGTCCTGTGCGCGCAGGCGGTTCTTGTTGCCATCCTTGAGGAATCCCTTGCTTGCGTCGATCATGAAGATGCCGGTGCGGGCATGGGCATGCTCCTTGTCGACAATCAGGATGCAAGCGGGGATGCCGGTGCCGTAAAACAGGTTGGCGGGCAGACCAATGATACCCTTGATGAAGCCGCGCAGGATCAGATTTTTGCGAATGTCGGCCTCCTTGTTCCCGCGAAACAATACGCCATGAGGCAGAATAATCGCGCCCTTGCCCTTGCTCTTGAGGGATGCGATGAGGTGCAGAAGGAAGGCGTAGTCCCCGTTTTTGGTTGGGGGGACGCCGTACTCGAAACGCCTGAATTGGTCGTGGACCGGATCAAGCCCGTTGGTCCATGCTTTGGCGGAGAAAGGCGGATTGGCGACGGCGAAATCGAATGTCTTGAGACCGCCGTTCCGATTCGTGAAGTATGGAGCGGCCAGCGTATTGTCATTCCGCAGATCGGCGGTCGAGTGACCGTGCAGCACCATGTTCATCCGCGCCAGCGCCCAAGTGGCGTTGTCCATCTCCTGACCGTAGACGGTGACGCCGTTCGGCGTTTCGTCAGCCGCCTTGAGCAATAGCGAGCCGGAACCGCAGGTCGGATCGTAGATGGTCTGGTCCGGGCGGGTGTTCGAACCGATGCCTACGACCTTCGCCATGATGCGCGACACCTCGGCAGGCGTATAGAATTGCCCCTTGCTCTTGCCGGACTCGGTGGCGAAGTGCATCATCAGGTACTCGTACGCATCGCCCAAAAGGTCGTCTCCGCCGGCGCGGTTGGCGCGAAAATCGAGATCCTCGAATATGGCGACCAGTTTCGAGAGCCGGTCCTGCATTTCCTTGCCCTTGCCGAGTTTGCTCTCGTCGTTGAAATCGGCCTGGTCGATGACGCCCTTGAGATCGTTGGCCTCGGCAAGCTTGCCTATGATCTTGTTGATTTTGTCTCCGATTTCCTTATCGCCCTTGAGCATCGCCATGTCGGCGAAGCCGCCGCCGTCAGGCACTTCGATGAGCGTGTCGGGTTTGTCGGAGACGTACTTCATGAACAGCAGCGTCAGGACATAGTCCTTGTACTGCGAGGCATCCATACCGCCGCGCAACTCGTCGCAGCTTTGCCAGAGCGAGGAATAAAGTTGAGACTTCTTCAGGGCCATGCGCGGGTGCTCAGGATTTTCTTCCCCTTACTGCTGGTACCGATGCCGCCGCAGCGCCTCCGGCTCCCGCGTTCTGGTTACCGTCTCGCCGCAATCTCCACATCGAAACACGATCTCCTTGGGCGGGCCCGTAGCGCCAGCCAGGAAGTACACGGCGCTGAACATGCCGTAGCGGGCGTGGGGCGAGACGCGCGGATGATCCCTGCCATGCCCGCAGGAACAGGTGGCGGCGGGCGCCGGGGAAAACTCCGAAGGCAGGAGCGGTTCTGCATCGGTAGCCTCTTTGTCCAGCGCCTGCGCATGGCGGTAATGCTCCGCGCCTGCGGGCTTTTCCACGATGTACTTATCTACCGATAATCTGCCGGATCCCCACAGCACGAGCAGGATCAGCAGGAACAGAACGAGCGCCGAGAACTCCAGCGACTGGGTGGGGGCAAGGAGCCCGCTCTGCAAGTGAACGACGAAGACAGCCCCGATGAGGATCGGCAACTGGGCCAGCGCAGCTACGCGCGTGAAAAGACCGACGGCAATCATGACTCCGCCGACGAGGTGGGACAGCGCCACATAGTGGATCAGCACAACAGAGGTGAGCCACGACGACGACGAGGAGCCGAGCAGGTCGATGAATGCGGAAGAGTTCGAGATGAACAGGACTCCCCGTGCGAAGAGTCCGACGCCGAGATAGATTCTCAGCAGTTCGAATGCAATGTGGCCGAGGTGCTCGAGCCGGTCGCCAATCGAACGGAACGGGATGAAACGCCGCGTGCTCCATGATGCATCGACGGACCACCGGCCGGATCCATGCAGAAAGATCGGGATCAGCAGAAACAGTACAAGCGCCGAGAACTCGAACGACTGCCCGGCGGTGAACATGCCGCCCCTAAGGTGGATCAGGAAGACGGCGCCCGCGAGAATCGGTATTTGCAACAGCACAGCCAGACGCGTGAACAGGCCGACGGCGATCATGGCGCCTCCCAGCAGGTGTGCGCCCACCACGACATACATGACGCTGGACGACGCAAGCATGGATGCCTCGCTTCCCGCTACGAGCGCGGTGAAGGTCTCCGGACGGATCAAAAAAAACAGGCCGCGGACAAAGAGCCCGATCCCGAGATATATGCGAAGCAGGTCGAAAGCGAGATCGCGGTTCGCCCTGATGCGATGCGACAGAGTCATGGACGTACGTATGATCTATTTCTGATAGTTCCGGCTTGTGGAGCGCAGCCGCGCTTTGTATTTCCGGAGCCGGCGACGCAGTGCCTTCGCACATTCGTCGAGCGCTTCCTCGTGGGTGGCGCCGTCGCTCGCAGCCGTGAGTGTCTGCTGATACACATTCACAATGACTTCAGCGGATTTGATCTTTTCCGGGTGGCCATTTTCCGAGAATACGACGCGTGCTTCTGTAATGCCGTCGTATACCCGTTCGAGTTTCGCCAGTCGGGCTTCGGCATATTCTCTGAGCGTTGAAGGAGCATCGAAATGGCGAGCCGTAATCTGTGTTTGCATAGGATACCTCTTTACGTCGAACAACCTTACGATACAGCGCAGACGCGCTCCCTTCGTATTACGGAATAGGTGCGAAATTATCAACGGATACGGTGGTAAAACAGAAGATTCCTGCCGATCATGACGGTTAATGTCCCGTTGTGCGCAGGTAACGGTCTTCGAGCGCGCGCATTTTTGCTTTCGCTGCCGGGGTTTTGTCGAGATAGCCGATCAGGTGCAGGAGGCCGTGGATCGCATAGCGCATGGCCTCTTCCTCTGCGTCCGCACCGAATTCGCGGCAACGTTCGCACGCCGTATCGAAATCAATGTAAATTTCCCCGTCCACGACCTGTTCCTTCGCTTCCTCTTTTGCGGGATGGTAGTCGAAGGCCAGTACGTCTGTAGGCTCGTCGCATGCCCGGTAGCGCCGGTGCAGGTCCTGCACCGCCTCGCGACCGGCTACCACCAGGACGAGGCGCCGGACCGTTATGCCCTCGGCAGACAGTACATGCGTCAGTACGCGGCGGAAACGATCTGCAGGGAGGCCGCAGGAAGGATGCTGCAACGCTACCGTGAAATCACCTCCCGGATCGGTCTTGCCCCCGTGCATCAACGGAGGTCGTCGAAGAGCGTCTCGGTCATCGAGAGCGCAACACTGCTCATCACGAGTTCCGGGGCCAATTGCGTGAAGTCGGCGGAGAGCAGACGTTCGTCCACGTTCGAATACAGGGAGCATCCTGCCTCCCGTTCGATCACGAGTCCGTGGGCGGTTCCTGCACGGCGTGCGAAAAAAAGGACTTCCCCCAGTTCCTCGCTGGCGATGAAGCCCGTGCATCCCTGGAGTTGCAGAAAAGAGCCGATAGCGTATACGGAGATGAGATTTTCGGCCTGATCGTCCCGTACATCCCTGGGCAGATCCAGTTCGGGCGTGATTTCCAGCGAGAGCCGCCGGCCGCTCGCTTTGTCCAGAAGTTCGTAGCGGACCAGCGCAGGTTCGTGCCGGGCCGGTACCCTCAGCACGCTGGCAATACGATCAAAGTCCTTGTCGGAAAATGCGAAGGGCATAACAGGGGCGCGCCTGCGAAAAACGAAGGATTGCTTGAGGAAAGGGCCGGATGGCGCCTCAGTACGTCTCCTCGGGATATTCCTCTGTTTCCGGGGGAACCTCGTCGTCTTCCGACACGGGGTCATCAAAATCTTCCACTTCTTCGTCGGGCACGACATTGACGGCGTGCAGCCCCTTGTCACCTTCCTCCAGATCGAACGTAACGGCTTGTTCCTTACGCAATGTTTTGAAACGTTCCTCCGTCTGAATCGAGGAGTAATGCACAAAAATGTCCGCCTCCCCGTCGGGGTGCACGATGAAGCCGTAACCTCTTTTGGCGTCGAACCATTTTACGACGCTCCTGTGCGTGCTCATGACAATGCCTCTGAAATTCGGGATCTTTTGGCGGCAGGCGGCCTGTTTAGCACGAGGTTTTCCATGGAGCCCGCACCGAATTTCTGGCAAAAATCCGGCATGTAATGAATATACAAGAAATAAATATACAGGCAAAGCCTTCTTCTGTCAAATTTTCACACTTCTGCGTGAAGAACAGCGCTCGGTCTTCCGATGGGTTCTCTTGCCCTCCGGCGGGCTATTCGCGGTTGGCCTCTTCTTCGAGCGATCGCTCGTATTCCTCGTTCATCCGCCGGTAATCTTCCACCGATCTCCTGATCGTGGAGTCCCCGAAAATATCCGCAAGGCGTCCACTGAGCGCCGACGCTGCGTCATAATCGCTCACCTGGAGATAAATGCCCCGAAGTACTTGCAGATACGATGCGGTAAGTTCCAGATCGCGCTCCGTCTCCGCTTGTTCGAGGCGCCGTAAGACCAGCGGTTCGGCGCCCTTTGCAACATCAATGGCCTTGTCGACATACCCGGCTTCGAAATAGGCCCGCGCCAGCAACAGGTAAGATTGTTCGTCGCCGGGGATCGTATCGAACGGCACCTTCGCCATCAGGGTGTCGAGCAGTGCCGCTGCTTGCTCCGTTTCCCCGGCGAAGGCAAGCGATTGGGCGGTGTGGGCGAAAATATTGCGGTAGTTGTCCACCATACCGCGGATCGTCTCGTCGTAGTAGACATTCGGGTTGTTCAGGTTGCGAAACCGAAAATTCGACAGAATACGGGGCGCTACGGACGGTACGACCCGGCCGAAACGTTCCCCGTGCCGGATGGGCACGATCTTGAGTGCCTGTCCCTCAAGGTGGAAGAAATCCTGCAAGTCGAGTTGGCCGTCCGGGCTTACCGTCACGGCAAAGTACACCGGACGCTGCCACCCCTCCCGTGCATTCGTGGCCACGATGTCCAGCGAAGCCTGATCGGCGATATACAACATGCCGGTCTCGTTGTTGTAGGGCCGGCCTTCGAGTCGCCAGCGCATCGGGTTCATAATCAGGTTGGTGTCGGCGATCCCAGGCAAGAATACCTCGGATTCCGGTGCGAACCGGTCGGTATTCACCGGCAGTTCGATGTCCCGCGGAGTCCACGGAGCCACGCCGATCCGGTCGATCATGTCGTCGGACATGGAGAGGGGAAGCGGCGACGATTCCCGCGACCACTGGTGCTTGAGCTGCCGGATGTACCAGGGGGTGTTGAGCAGCGACAGGTTGACGACGCGCACATCCGTCCGTTCACCCTCAACCTCCTGCAAATACCAGAGCGGAAACGTATCGTTGTCCCCATTAGTGAACAGGATGGCTTCCTCCTCCAGCCCGTTCAGCATGTTCCAGGCGTAATCCGGCGCGACGTAATTGCCGGACCGGTCGTGCTCGAACCAGTTCTCCCGTACCATCCAGGCAGGCGCCGCAAGGAACAAGAGCGCCCCCAGCGCCAGCATGGCGCCGCGTACTTTCCGTTGGTCCCACATATCCTGGACAGCCTCGCGCAAGAAGTACAGGATGCCTGTAACTCCCAAGCCGATCCACAGGGAGAATGCAAAAAAACTGGCCACATAGGCGTAGTCCCGCTCGCGGGGCTGCAACGGCGTCTGGTTCAGATACACGATGATTCCGACGCCCGTTACGAAGAATAGCGTAAACACGCTCAGCGCCCGGCGCCAGTCCCGGTTGAAGTGAAAGCCTGCGCCGATCAACCCCAGGAGCAATGGCAGCGCATAGTACACGTTCCGGGTAGCCCTTGTCGAGGGCGTTGTCATGAGGTAGTCGTTTGCCCCGATACGCTCATCGATAAACCCGAACCCAGTGGCCGGCGGCGCATCCTGCACATCGCTTGCTCTGCCCATGAATTGCCACAGGAAGTAGCGGATGTACATGTGCCCGATCTGATATTTCCGGAAGTATTCAGCGTCCGAATCGTACAGCGCGTAGGTGGGCAGGTGCGCCGGTTCCGGGGAGTACCTGCGGGGAAAGAATTTCTCGTTCGCAAAGTCGATGTTGCGGATCCGGTTGTCGAACGTGTACCCCTTCAGGAGCGGCAACGCGCCGTATTGTTCGCGTTTCAGGTAGGAAACGATCGCCTCGGTCGTTTCCGGGTCGTTCTCGTCGATGGGGGGATCTGCGGCGCTGCGGATGAAAATCAGCGCATAGCTCGAGTATCCGATGAGCACGACGGCAATGCCCAGGGCGACGAGGTTTGCCGTGGCCCACCTTTTTTTATTCGTGTACCATACGCCGAACGTCACGGCGGCGATCACGAACAGCATGAACAGGACAGGATTCCCCATTTGTTCGGCTATGGTTGGCAGATACTGCACCACACCGGGGTACACAACCAGGAAAACGACTACGGCGGCGCATCCGGTCAACAGTATGCCGCGCCATCGTTGCCCCGTTCCCCAGGAAGGTTTGTCGATCTCCGTGAAATAAACGATCAGGGCAATAAAGAACACGGCAAGCAGATTGAGCAGATGCACCCCGATAGCAAGACCTACCAGGTAGGCGATGAGGACGAGGTACCGGTGAGCGTGCCGCCCCAGCGGGCGCTGTTCCCCGGCGAACGCTTCCTCCTCTTTGCGAGTCTCCTCGCTCCACTTCATGACCAGCCAGACGGCAAGGGCCGTGAAGCACATCGACAGACCGTAGACCTCGGCCTCTATCGCATTGAACCAGAACGAATCCGTGGCGGCGAACGTGATGGCCCCGATGACGCCGCCGGAAAGGGCCGCGATGCGGTGTTCCGGGGACGGGTCTTCCTGGCCTCTTTCCTGCACTTGCCACTCGCGCACGAGCCGGACAATGATCAGGTGTGTGAGCAGCACCGTAACGGCGCTGGCGAGCACGGACACGAGATTTACGGAAAGGGCGACGTACGCGGTCGGCGCGAACATGGAGAAGAGGCGCCCGACGAGCATATAGAACGGCGCTCCGGGGGGATGGGATACCTCGAGCAGATTAGCGATGGCAATGAATTCGCCGGCATCCCAGAAAGAGGCTGTCGGCGCTACGGTGAGCCCGTACAGCACGAGGGCGAACAGAAAAACGGCGCCCGCAACGATTCTATGTGTGGTCATGGATGCATGGCATGTACAGGAAAAACAATACCACTGCTAACGCCGACCGGTACCGGGCGTTTCACGGAGTGGGCGCGGGACAGAAAGGAGAGGTAGGCTTTGGCCGGTTTGAGGCGGCAGTTATCCGGAATTTCCAGACAATTGAATTGGCGTCTGTTGCACCAGCGTCGATATCCCCCTGCAAGTCCGCCACACTGTTCCACATTTCGGAACAAGATCCCAACCAGCCCCCTTAATACCCCGGGAATCGATCCATCATCCCGAACCGGCGCCGAGACCCCCAGCCCCCGCCAATTACTATGCCCGTAAAACTTGCGCCCTCTCTGGACGGGTCCGGTTGCGTTTGCAGCCGGGCGCCCTCCGATCCGCGCTGCGTTGCGTCTTTCGCTGTTCCGGGGGATCCGGCCGCCGAATTCCTACGGGTCAAAGACTGGGTATCCTCCTTGCGTCGTACCGTCGTCCTCACCGCCACGGACGAGTATGTGCACGCGACCTATCGGAGCAGACTGCTCTCGGACTGCCGGACCCAGTTGGGCCTGGATCATCTCGAATTGCGTCTCTGTACAGAGCACGCTACGATCCACATCCGCTCGACTTCGAAGGTCACCTGTTATACAACGCTCGCTGTTTCAGGGGATCCGGCCGCCGAATTCCTGCGAGTCAAGGATGCGTTAACCTCCTCGTGGCGCACCACCACCCTCACTGCGACAGACGAGTACCTGCACGTAGTCTGGATGGTAAGCCCGTGGATCCTGGACGACATCGAGTGCCGCCTGTACGCCGGGCATGCTATGATCCACATCCGCTCGACCTCGCAGGTTGGTTTCTACGACTTCGGAGTCAACCGGAAACGTTTACAGAAACTCCGCAGCAGACTTCAAAGCGAATAGCCGAGGAGTTCAAGACCGGGACGGCATGCCTCGGTGATAGCGGCCTGTTCACTCGGGTCGAGTTGCGCGAATTTCGACGGCGTCGGCCGGGGAATGGTGGAGGCCTCACGAACCCAGTCATCGTCTTCCAGAGACGGATCGATGAACCGGATGAGTCGCCGTATCTCGGCTTCCGGCGCCGCTTGCATGTCTTCGAACTTGAGATTCAGGAGGCGATCAGGCGGCAGATCGCCCACCATATGATCTCCCAGCTCGATCAGTGCGCTCCAGAGCGCCGCAAAACCAGGAAGCGTGAGTTTGTCGAACGGCAAGTCCTCAGGCCTGGTGACCATGCGGGACAAAGGCTCCATATAGGGATTGATGGCCTCCCAAAGCCTCCTTCTGTACAGCAACGCCATGGCGTCAAAGCCGCCGAATTGCATCTTTTGCAAGGTCGCCAGGATCAGACGGAAGAGATAATGGCGACTCATGGAGATGGTTGTCTCACGCCCGTCGCGGTACACATGGATCACCCGCATTTCAGGAAATGCACGCAGCAGCCTGGAAGCATACAACAGCGATCCGCCCGAGCGTTCGACCCATACGCTCCGGTCAAACCGTTCGCACAGCCATCCGAAAAGATGCCGTAAATGATCGGCGGGCGACTGCCTGGGTTGTCCCCGAACTACCGGTTCGAGCTCGTCGAACAGCGCCTCATGCTTATCCGTGATATGGGGAAGCGCGGCGCACATAATCGGCGGTACATCGCTTGGCGTGAAGCGGGCATCCGGAGAACCGAACGGATAGATCAACTCCGGAACAGGCTCCCGCAGCATGAGACGGGTCCTGTGCTGTTGCTTACTGAAGCGATCCCACATCCAGTCGCCGGTGGGGCGCCGCGGGCGAAACGTACCTATCCCGATGTAGCTGTAAAACTCGGAAAGACTGAGAACGCGCGGGTGCCGGTTCAGAATGTTCGACACCATCGTCGATCCGCACCGTCCGGTACTCAGAACCAGGACAGGCGGAATAGGCACGGGCTTTACCATGGCGTCGCCATATTCGCTTGCAAGTGATCAGGCAACCGGTACCTGAGATCATCGAGCATCGACGCCTCCAGCAAAAAGACAAAATTATTGCCCCGCCACTTCTGAGCGATGTTTGGAGCCAACTTGTGAGACATGGCGTGAACCTGGCGCAATACACGCATCCGCCGCAGGAGTCCCCTGGTGTCGCATTTCGGGAATTGGAGCTGGTCTGCGAGATCGTCGCCAAGCAATGCCCTGGAGACCCGGTAGGTGCGGGCCAAAAAGGCCTGGTGCTCTGTGAGATCGGTTTTGCCTCCAATCTTGGGTAACGCATTGACCAGGGCATTTGCAATAACGATCGACTCATCGCCAGGCGGCGGTTCGCACGAACTGCCGATCCGATGCAGTTCATGGGTTTTTTCCTCGTCGCCCTCGAACAGAAAAAGCTCGGGCGTACCGATCAGCCAGGAAGCGTAACGCCAGGCATGCATGTAGCCGTAACGCATCTCTTCGTCCATTTCGGCTCCGAGTCTCTGCGCCTGTCGCAGCGTGGTCGCGGAGAAATTGGCGGACGCGAGCGCCATGTGCGCAGCGCTAAGCGGCGTACCGTAAACCTCTTCGTCCCAGTTACCCTGGTCGCGAATCAGCCGTCTGAGTTGCGCATGCACCAGTCTGATACGCACGGACAGTTTCCAGCCGTCTCCCTGGCGATCAAGGGCGCCCGGCAACATGATCTCAATAAAATGCCGAGTGTTCTGCCGGACTCGCCGCGGACCAAAACCACTCATGGTCCGCCCCGAAGCATAGAACGCCTTGGCTATCATGGTGGACGCATTCTGCAAGGTGGCCACGAAAAAAGCCGGAATAAACAAATCCGAATAGCTATGGAAAGCCCGGTAACCCCCTCTCAGGATAGCCGGATCGAACCACTCGGGCAGCGTTTCAAGCGAATCGAAGAAATCGTGCAGCAACCGGGGCGCCTCAGCCAGAACCCCTGTATCCTGCTGCATGCCGGCCTTGATGAACCGGTTTACTTCCCCCGGTGAAAATGGGGTCAAAGAATCTATGACCGCATCGGCCAGTGGATCGCCGAGGCGCGTATGCTTGATGTATTGCTCGACAAGATCCGGATTGAGTGCGTACGCACAGTCGTACCCGCCCTCATAAGCGGATGGTATCTTTATGCCATTCCGTACGGCTGAACCAAGCATACTCACGCTCATGGAAAAGCGGGGACAAGGATCACGGCATATACAAAACGCTGGCGCCTCCGGCTATATCGCACAAGGCAGCGATTCGAAGGATATCGTTCGCAGTGGATTTCCCCGTGGTACAGACTAAGCATTGTACCTGTCCCCGGCCAAACAATCAAGACGATTTATGGCGCATCAGACACAGGAGGTCACTATACTCCGGCCCGCCCGGACTGCTCCGCCAGCCATGCGGCGTAGCTCTCCGCGGTGTGCACCGTGAAGTAGCCGCGCATCCGATAGTGACCCACGCCACAGAGCTGCGCACAGGCGATTTCCCAGTCGCCCGTGCGGATGGGCGTGAAATAAAGTGGAATGGACAACCCGGGAATGGCATCCTGCTTGACCCGCATTTCGGTCAGGGTGAAACTGTGAATCACATCCTTGGACGTGAGGTGCACGATCACCGGCTTGTCCACGGGTACATGCAACTCGTTGACGGTCACGATGTCGTCTGCACCCGCCGGATCGTCCGGCTGTAAACCGATCGGGTTGGTTTGCAGGTCCAGCAGATGAATGTCCCGCTGCCCGAACACGCCATCAGGCCCCGGGTAATGGATGTTCCAGGCGAACTGCTCGGCGATCACATGTACGACGGTGGATTCCTCCTCGGACGGGTAGTTCGCCTCCGCGCGGAGCGCGCCCCAGGTCGGAATCGCAAACGCGAAAAGCAGCACCAGTTCCGCTACGATCACACCCACTTCCTGGTAGGTAGAAAAGTGCGACGTAGTCCCGTAGTAGTTGGCTTTCGGATTTCTGGAAGCCCGGAACCGGTACAACGTGTAGAGAAAGAAAGGCGCCCAGATGAGGAAAAGCACCAGCATCAGCCAGTGCACCAACCCCATCATGGCGTCGATTTCCGCACTGTGCGCTGACGCTGCCTCGGGCATCCCGAGATAATTCGTGAGGTCAAGCCACTTTAACATGTGAATTGCCGGGCGGATTGATTGACATTCATGGTATGATTCGCTGTACTGTCACACGAACCGTTTCATCGAGTGAAATCCTGCTTCACAGGGCGTAACTCGCCCTCGTCCGTCATGACGGCCTCGCCCCGGGCAAGCAACCGGGCCCGGCGACGCATACGAAGAAAAAACGCCCCGACGCCCCCACCGACGAAACCCGTCACCCCAACGAGGAGCAACATGGCCATGCTGATGCCTTGCGTCGTCGGATTTGCTGCGGCGTTGGCGCCCCAGCACATCTCACAGGCAGCGGCCGTATGAGGAAGCAGGACCAACCACGCCAAGCTGAACACAGCGGCGGAAACAGCGATACGACGGACGGTGCGCGTCATGATTTGCCTCCGGCGATATGGCCCGTATGTGCTACTTTTTTCAGAAAACGCACGCCGTAGACGACCAGCGCAGCGCCCACCATAAACGCAACCACCGCAGCCACGGTCGACGACGCACCATCGCCCGTAAGAGCCCATACTCCGAAGCCCAGCGACAACAGCGCCGAAGCAACGATGAATACGATATGGAACGCTCTCAGCGACATGGTCAGAATCCGAAAATCATGACGCCGATCTGATCGACGTAGTACACGCTGAACAGGAGAAACATGACCAATAACAGTCCGAGACTGAGCCAGACCAGCAACCGGATGACCTGTTCCTCCGAAACGAGGTGCATGAAATAGGCCGCCACCAGCCCCGCCTTGACCGTCGCAATCAGCAAGGCAATGATGAGCGCCGGTAAAAAGGGAAGTTCAAGGTATCCCACACCCACTGTAACCGTCGTAAGGACGGCCAGCGACGCGAAAACGAACATGTACACGCGTACGTGCCTTTTTATTTCTTCAACAGAATGCCCTGTATCGCTCATAATGCGCTGTACGTTGGTCAGGCCTGTGCACCCGGAGTGTTAAAGCAGGTAAATCGTCGGAAAGAGAAATATCCATACGAGATCGACAAAGTGCCAGTAAAGCCCCGCAATCTCGATCCGATTCGTGAATCGTTTCGGGTCGGTCTTCCACATGCGGGCGCCCGGCCACATGAAGTACATGTTGACAATAATACCGCCGATCACGTGCAAGCCGTGCAAGCCGGTCAACACGAAGTAGATGGCGAGAAAATTGTTCTCGGCGGGCAAATACCCGTGGCTGAACTTTTCGCCGTACTCGAAGGCTTTTACAATCAGGAAGACAAAGCCGAGCGCAATGGTTGCGCCCATATACAACCGGTACCGGTCGAACCGCTTCATCGCAAGGGAAGCCCACGACATCACCATCGTAACACTCGACCCGATAAGCACGAGCGTATTGAGGGTGGCCAACGGAACATCCAGAATGTCCGAAGCCCGTTCGTACATATGTCCGCCAATCTCGCCGGGCCATTCGGGCGCGCCGATGCGCAGGAAGATATACGCCGAGAACAGCCCGCCGAACAGCATGACTTCGGAGGCGAGAAAAAGCCACACCCCGATCTTTGCATTGTTCACGCCCGTGTCAGGCCGGGGCGCAACGGTGAATGGAATTTGCATGGCGGTCAGGGTTCACAAACGAGTTTCATACATACGGTAGGCGCTCTGGTCCGAATTAATCTTCCGATGCTTCGGCAGGCGGAGCATTCTGCGGCCAGTAATCTTCGTCATGGTCCGGGTGGCTGTATTCGTACGGGTCCCGGTACACCTGCGGCAGGTCGTGAAAGTTGCCGTGCCCGACAGGCGGAGACGGAGCCGCCGCCCATTCGAGCGTCGTGGCGTTCCAGTGGTTATCGGTGGCCGCTTTCCCCTTCTTCATACTGATAAGAAGATTCACGATAAACGGAATCTGGAAAACGAACAGCACCCATGAGGCGATCGACATCACTTCGTTGTAGACGATCACATCCTGTGCATGGGCGTAAATCTCCCCCCCGTCATACAACCGCCGCGAAACGCCGGCCATTCCCTGAATGAGCATGGGGAAAAAGATGAAATTCATGCTGACGAGCGTGCCCCAGAAGTGGATCTTGCCGAGCGTGTCGTTCATGGTTCGCCCGGTTATCTTCGGGAACCAGTAATAAAGCCCGGCCATGAGCGCGAGAATGGTGCCCGGCGCCACCACGTAGTGGAAGTGCCCGATCACGTAGTAGGTATCGTGCAGGGGAATGTCGGTGGGAGCCAGTCCCAGCGGCAGTCCCGTGAGTCCGCCAATGCCGAACATGGGCAAAAAGCCCAGTGCAAAAAGCATGGGCGTCGTGAACCGGATGGAACCGCCCCACAGCGACAGGAAAAGCGCCGTGAGAATAATCACCGACGGGATCGAGATGATCATCGTGGTGGTCTGGAAGAAGACGCTCATCACCTGGCCCATGCCGGTAATGAACATGTGGTGCGCCCAGACGATGAACGACATGAAGCCGAGGAAAATCAGGGAATACACCATCGCCCTGTATCCCCGGAGCGGCTTCCGCGAGTTGTTGGCGATGATCTCCGCGACGATGCCCATGGCCGGCAGAACCAGCACATACACCTCCGGGTGAGCAAGGAACCAGAACAAATGCTGCCAGAGCAATGGACTGCCCCCGCCCGCCACATCGACAACCTCGCCACTTACGACGAGGCCCGACGGCATAAAGAAACTGGTATCGAGCAAGCGGTCGGACAGTTGCAGGAAGGAAGCGGCCTCCAGTGGAGGAAACGCCAGAAGCAACAGAAAAGACGTGATAAACTGCGCCCACACGAAGAAGGGCATCCGCATGAAGGTCATCCCCTCAGCCCGAAGTTGCACGATGGTCGTCAGGAAATTAATGGCGCCCAGCAGAGATGAAGTAATGAGAAAAATCATGCCGAGAAGCCACATCGTCTGCCCCATCGTCTCGATGACAGACAAGGGAGCGTACGAGGTCCAACCGGCCTTGGCGGCGCCGGCGGGCACGAAGAAGCTGCCCAGCATGATCACGCCGCCCACGAAAAAGGCCCAGTAGCTGGCCATGTTGAGCTTCGGAAACGCCATGTCCGGCGCACCGATCTGAAGCGGCACGACATAGTTGCCGAACGCCCCCACCGCCAGCGGCACGATGCCAAGAAACACCATGATGGTGCCGTGCATGGCCCCCAGTTGGTTATAGAACTCGGGGAGCATGACCCCGCCGGGCATCGTGTCGTCAGTGAAAAGCCAACCGATCAGCGGCACCGGCTGTCCGGGGTAGGCGAGCTGCCACCGCATGAGCATCACGAGCAAGAATCCGAACAGCAGGAAAAGAAGCGCTGTAATGCCGTACTGCATCCCGATGACCTTGTGGTCGGTCGAGAAAATGTATTTCCTCCAGAAAGAGGTATAGTGAACGTCTTCCCCGTGGTGGCCTTCCGGGACGGCTGCGTGATCAGCCATAATGATCAATCGGGCTTTTTCGTCAAGAAAATGGATGGGCGGCTCGCGCCCGGCGCAGCGTGGAAAAACGCCTCACTGCGCCGGACGCGTATCATCGCCGGTGTTTACGCCCCTGCTCCGTCGCCGAAGGTAAAGTCGAGCATGACGGATTCGCCGTCGGCCACGCTCACGCTCTGCTCCGCGACGCCGTATTCTTCGTGCCAGGCTTCGATGACATAGTCGCCTGCGGGCAGATCGCCTATGGAGTAACCGCCCATCTCGTCGGATGTGCTGAAATAGGGATGCGCCGTGACGCCGACCCATGATTCCATCCAGGGATGGACGTCACACTTGATGTACGCCATGATCTCGGGAACCCGGAAAGTTTCCTCACGCTCCTGCCCCGCCGTGGGCATACCGAAGTTGAACGGACGGTTCGCTTCCGGCAGCGCATGGATGTTGTGCAGCAGGGGATCGCTGTTACGAATCTTTATGGGCTGTCCGGTCTGCACGCCGAACACATGCGGATGATAGGTGCATCCTACCTGATCCAGCAAAACCGGCTCGGAACGCGTCGGGAACGTCATATCTCCGAGGCCGTCCTTGACATACACGAACACCCAGCGCAGCGTGCCGTTGTCGTTGACGACCACCCTCCGGCTGAGGGCCGGCTCGTCACGCAGGCCCATGCATTCGCGGTCGAGATTAAGCTCTTGCTGCTCAGGGGCCGTACCCGTAAACTGAATGGAGCCCGACACGACGGCGCTTCCCGCCGGTGTATATTCCTCTGCGGCCATATCGCCGCCTTCCGTAGAGTCGCTGCCTGCATCGGCGCCACCGCCGCCACAACCCGCGATAAGCATCGCGACCAGGGCGATCGGAAGCATGGAAAACGTAAATTTGTTCATGGGGTACGCTCTTGCGTTTGGTTAAGAAACGGCGTGTGCGTATCTATGCACGATTATCGTCGATAGTATAGCAATACTAAAAATAACTTTTTGTGAAAAGATGGAGTGGCTTTGGCCCCTGTTCGAACCCTACGTGCGTAAAAATTTCGAGCGCCGGGGGATAGACGCCCCGGACATGTCCGATCTTGACGCAGCCTTCATGCGTCTCCTGGGATCGGCCACCGTGACCATTCTGGTGCAGGAACCCTGGCGCGGCTCCGTCCGCTTCAAGGGACTGGATCGCCTCCCGGCGGCGGAATGCATGGACCTGTTCCGGGACCCGGAGGGATATCTGTTCGAACGCTTCGGGGGCGGGAAGTACAAACTCAATTTCCACGAAGGATGGAATTTCGTGGCCACCCAGAACTTCAAACCCGAAGGCGAACCGAAGTGGACGAACCTGCCCGGTATGGATTTGTGACAGGGGAAAGCGGGATCAACGGACTGTGTCCTGCCGGGGGCGCAAGACGAACCCTCTGCCTGCAATGGTTAATTAATATTTATTCTTATGTCGCGCCCCTTGCGCTTCGATCCGGCGCCTGACGCCGGAGAAAGCCGGTAGGAGAATTTCAGCAGTATGTAGTGCCCCAGCGAAGCGATCCGCTCTTCCCGGATGTATGTGTTCGTGTTGGAAAACCGGACACCCTCGTTCCGTCCAAGCAGATCGAATGCCGCCAGTTCGATGTCGGCGCGTTCGTTCATCACGGACCGCGCAACCGAAGCTCCCAGGATGGGCACGCTGCTCACGTCACCGAACACCTCCCGGGAATATATCCGGTAATCGAGCGAACCGGCTACCCGCCATTTTTCAGTGAGATACAGCGTCGCATCGGCGTAGTACGTACGGTTGACGTACTGCTGGTTCTGTGCTTCGTTCAGCGAATAGTTCACCGCATTGAACGTGTACCGGGCGCCTGCCCGTATATCGAACAGTTCTGAATTCCGGTTGTTCAGGCCCACATTGATCGTGTGGCGCAGAATGCGCGCCCTGTTCTCAACTCCGTTGACGTATTCGAGGCTGCGCTCGAAGAACGGATTGTTGGATACATTGATTTCCACGCCGAGAGGACGAACAGGCATTCCGAAATGGGCGCTTCCGGAAAAGATCCAGGCGCCGTCCGCATTGACCGGGGTGATGACTTGCCGGAGCCGTTCGTCCACCATTCTGGACTGTACGATGTCGTTGTTTACGTATTCGCTCCGGGCGAATACAAATACCTTCATAAACGTGAAGGGGTCGTAGAACGAAAAACGCAGATTGACGTTGTGGCGATATTCCGGCTTCAGCGCAGGATTTCCCGTACGTACAAGTAGCGGGTTCGTATTGTCCGTAAGGGGTTGAAGGTCCGTAATGGACGGCTCGCGCGCGCGCGCCGAATACTCCAGCGAGAAGTCCGTACGCTCGCCGAAATCATAGTCGAGGTGCGCCCGGGGCAGCACATGCGTATAGGCGTTTTCGATGCGCGCATGGGGGGAGGCGCCCGCCGCGTCCACGATCTTTCCGTCCAGCGACGATCTTTGCAGATTGGCCCCTATACCGGCCTTGAATTTTTCCCCGCTTGCCTGGTACCGCACACCCCCCTGCACATAGGAATACGTACGGTCGTATCCGGAAGAAAGCCTGTCGTTGAAGACGGAAACGCCGGATACCGTATCGAACACCGACTGCCTGCGATCTTCCTCTATCTGCCGGCTCTCGACCTGAAATTCCAGCCTCCCCCCTTCCCCGACAGGCTCGATGTACGAAACCTTCTGCGTCGAGCGGAACGAACTCCCGGGGCGGGTTTGTAACTGCATGATCTCGTCGCTGGAAAGCACATTCCCCTCCTCGAGGAATTTCGTGATCGAACGGAGATTCCCGGACATCTCGTCGTCGTTCAGACTGCCACCCACTTCCCCCACCAGGCTCCGGCCCTTTTCGTCCAGCCGGCGGCGCCATGTAAGCGAGCCGTTTCCTCCCAGATTGTCGCTTTCCGACCGGTAGTCGGTCAGAGCCTCGTTCCCACCCGCTCCTCTGGCCAGCGTTTCGGTTTCCGAGATATTCGCCAGCGAGGAGGCGCCCGCCGTCAGGTCGCCGCGCAGCCGCAGGTCGTGCCCGTCTCCAAATTCATGCAAGGCGTTCACGGTCAGCCGGTGAGTAAGGTTATCGCTGGTCTGCCCGCCGGTCTCGTTGACGAAAGAGGACTGTACGGGCCCGAGCAATTGCTGCTGCTGCGCCACGCGATCCTGCCGGTTATCCACGTTCGACAGGAAATAGCTGGCGTGCGCCGAGGTGTTTTTCCCGAAATCCCTGTTCACATTGAACCCGACCGAAGAAGTCTCGGACAACCCGTCCTGGGTATTGAACAAACCGCCGCCGTCGCGAATGATTAACCTCCCCCCCATGGCCTCCAGGCCTCCCAGCAGCGTAACGATGTCTCTGAACGAAAAATTCTGCCGGTTGACGTTGTTCACATTCCCGATGAGGGACAACTGCGTAGACGGGCCGAACCGGTTTATGGACACGTCGCCGTCGTAACGTTCCTCGCTCCCGTATCCTCCGACCAAGTGACCAAAATACCCCCTCTCCGCTTCCTCCTTCAGATCCAGATTGATGGTTTTGATATCTTCTCCATCCTCGATACCGGTAAACTCCTCCATGTCCGACGCCTTATCGTATACCTGCACTTTTTCGACCACATTCGCGGGCAGGTTTCTGGTGGCGATGGATGGATCGTTTCCGAAAAATTCCTTGTCCTCGACCAGCACCTTCTGCACCTCTTCGCCTTGCGCCCGGATGGTGCCATCGTCCTCTACCTCTATGCCGGGCAATCGCCGCAGCAAGTCTTCCACCATATCGTTGGGACGCACCGCGAAGGCAGCAGCATTGTATTCGAGCGTATCCGCCTTGACCACAATAGGAACGTGCTCGGCGCCGACCACCAGTTCGTCCAGTTCGACGGTCGAAGCTTCGAGAACGATGGTTCCCGCTTCGTAGTCGCCGCCCGACAGGTCCATGTCCTGCCGGTGCGTCCGGAACCCGACATAGGTGATCTGCAGGATATACGCCCCTTCAGGAACGCGCCGGAGGGTAAACGCTCCGTCCCGATTGGTCGTCGAGAACCGGGTCAGCACCGAATCTTCGCGAGTAAGCGCCACCACGGTCGCGCCCGAAAGCCCCGCCCCGGTCGAATCCACAACCACGCCGGCAACTTCGAAACGACTGGCCTGAGCCATAGCCGTTTCCATACGGAAGACAAGGGTAAGAAAGCAAACAACTACTCCGAGACCTGCCGCCTGCCAGCCCATGCACACATGTTTCATCGTGCATGGGAAAGGAATAAATCGGGATGATCGAAAGCAAAGCATGGTATCCGCACGTCAGCGATCAACCCGAATAAAAATTCTTCTATTGCCGCCCTGATTTTGCATTTCTTCCGTTTTCTCCTTCTCGATAGCGGCGAACTCCTCCTGTGTAACCGCCCTTCCTTTTTCCGGGGCCCGGATCGACACCTCGTCAGGCGCCTCGGATGAAACATGTGTGGCGCTATAGGCCGTCAGGCTCCCGTCGTCGATGGACAACACCAGGATCGCACCGGGCAACCCTCCGAACGAGGCGGGACCGATCGGTACGGGGAGCTCCGGAGCGAACCAGGCCTCTACTGTGGCGCTGTCCGCTTCCGTGACCGCTTGCTGACATGCAAAACCGAGGTACTCGCCTTGCTGTCCTGTGAGGCGCCACGCATATTCGGGGCGGTCGCCCTGGATCAGGAAGGTGCGACCCAGAAAGTCTTTTTGCTCGGTAACCGTCCAGGCTTCAAGGTCGGTGTACGTTATGGTACGATCCTGCGAACGCTTCGTCCGTATCAAAATATCTCCCCGGGAACGACTCACCGATCGATCGGGCATTGCCGCCGAATCGGGGGCCGGCGTCATCACCGATGCCTTTTCCGTGAAATGAAGACGCCAGGCCGTGGTGTCCACCGCGGACATCGAAGCCAGTATCTGCTCTTTCATCTCTTCTCCCAGGGCCGGCGGGAGTTCCAGACCCTCGGGGATTTCCGGCTTTACGGTTCGCTGGTAACGGATCGTTCCTGTCGTCTGGGCAAGCACCGGTGACGGAGCCAGAGCATACAGGGCAGTACACAGCAACAGGATCGGCGCCATTCCCTTGCAGGCAGAACGCATCCCGGGGTTTACGGAAAAATCAGGAGGGGAATACATGGTGTGTACAGGGATAATGTGTCCGGGAAGCATGATGACAAGCCGAGCCAGAACATGCATACAACGAACGCCGGAACATATATATTGTTTGCTGGCGCATTACCCCGCTTGAAGATGCCCGGACCGGTCGAGATTTCACCCGAAGTAGAATGAATAATTTTCAAATTATCTTCCTCGCAACAAAATCACTTGCATGGTATTGCGTCCCATTTATATGGTTAGTAACTTAATTTTCAGCCTCACTTCCCACCCCGTTCACCTCTGTACACAACTCCCGAATAGTTTATCGGGTGTACAGAGGAATTGTGATCCTGCAACTCGCAACGAACCTGTAGAGGCTGAACGGTGCCATTTCCCGCAAACCGGCGACCCCACGTCTGGGGTAGCCCGGTACCAAACCCCATTCGAACCGTTTTTCCATCACGGACCCTCTGCGTTGCATTTGCCTTGCTCATGGTGGCTGCAACCAACCCGGCAATGCGTGCGCACGCCACGGAAGCCGAGCACTGGCGTGGCGGCGATGGCGACAGGGTGGCAGCCACAGCAGTAGCCGCTGCCCCCGATGCGCCGACCAGCCTGACGGCGACAGCCTACGGAACGGCGACTGTCAACCTGTTATGGACTGCTCCAACGAACAACGGCGGCGCTGCAATTACCGGATACAGGATCGAGGCATTATCGAGGTACGAAAGCAACCTGGGTCGAATAGACACAGAAGAAACAGGAGAATGGCGTGTACTGGTGGAAAACACCGGGGATACCAACGTATCCTACAGCCATACCGGGCTCGCACCCAATACTGTTTTGAGCTACCGGGTCTCGGCAATCAACGACGATGGCGTAAGCGAACCATCGAACGAGGATGAAGCCAGGACGGGCTTGCTCGGTGGCGGTACGGCGCCGACAATCAATTCGGTGACCGTCAATGACACCGAGATGGAGATAACCTTCGATCATACCCTGGATGCAAATTCGATACCAGGACAAGTCTTTTTCCCGATAAAGGTCTTCGGCAATGGGGGTGACTATCGTCCGCAGCACGTAACGATACAGGGGGCCAGGGTCACACTCACACTGGCGGAAGAAAATGGAATAAATCATGGCGAGAGGGTACACGTTCGTTATTACCAGCCAACGTATTTAGAGGGAGACGTTTTTCTTCCAATGTCCGGCGGCCTGAAGAGCCCGGCCGGAAATCCGGTCGAGAAAACTATGTGGAATAGCGTGACCAACAACACCCCGCCACGGATCACGCTGGTGCTGAATCCGGCATCGATTAATGAAAAAGGCGGTGTCGGTACCGTGACGGCGACGATACCCTCTCCCATAACAGAGGAGGTCACCTTGACGCTCACCCCGGAGCCGATAGCTCCCGCGGTGGATACTTCCTTCACGCTGAGCAGAACCACAGCCACCCTGACCATTGCACAGGGCGCAACAACGAGCACCGACACATTGACGATCACAGCAGTGGACAATGATGTGAAAGAAGGGCATAAGACCGTGATGGTAAGGGTGCTGAGAGAGGATTATCCAATTAATGAGGTTGCAGCGAAGCCTTTCACCGTAGCGCTGATGATCATCGATGACGAGAGTCCGCCACCGCTATCAATACCGTTCATATCTCCGTCAGAGCCTTCGCCCCCACCCAAGCCGACTTTGGATCCACCGCTGTACTTGAGGAGCACTCCCGGTAACGAACAGGTGAGGCTAACATGGAGCCCTCCGTTCTATGACCCGGGGGATATCACCGGTTACGCGTACCGGTACAGGGAAAGTAACCAATACTTTGGCTTCGACGCTCCTGTAACCTGGAGCGACATCCCCGGCGGAGCGAATGCCCGCAGCTACACGGTCACAGGCCTGACGAACGGGTTGGAGTACATGTTCGAGGTGCGGGCAGAAAACCCGAACGGAGGTGGAACCTCTGCAAATACAACCGTCAGGCTGCCCCTGTCAGGGGGTCGGTCAGCGGGGGCAGGGGGGCCTACGTCAGTGGGTACAGAGAGCGAAGAACTACCCACCGAGGTAGCGCTCATGGGCAACTATCCGAACCCGTTCAATCCGGAAACGACCATAGACTACGAGTTGCCACAGACAAGCGAGGTATATCTCGCGGTGTACGACCTGCTCGGTCACGAGGCGGCTGTGCTGGTGGACGGATTGCAGTCGGCAGGCCGTCACATGGTGCGGTTCGATGCAAGCAATCTGCCAAGCGGTCCGTATGTATATCGTTTGCAGACTGGAGACAAGATCGTTGCCCGTACCATGATACTGGTCAAGTAACATGGGGGATGCGCCGGCAACAAACCCTGACCCCCGCCGGCGTATTGCTACTCTACTGGGATTGCTGACAAGCGAGGAAGCGCAGAAAACGCTGTCGCATCGCCTCGGACGTTCGAGGTTGGCCTACGAACTGGCTTGTGCCTGGTTCGATGACGTGTATGTCCCGAGCGAGCGTTATATGGATGGGCTGAAGGGTGATCTGTCACCCGAGGCGGCGGAGACGTTCAGAGACGCTTTCGATCCCGTGGAACTGGCCGCCATGGAGCGGTTCCACCGTTTCTTCGAACTGCGCATCGATATGCTGCCGGATGCAATGACCGCCTCGCGGCGCATCCCTATAGACGACCGCTGGCGGAGCCTGATGAAGGACGCAGGCTATCTGCTGGAAGACATCGGAGGCGATGCGGAAAATTTCCGCCGGAGGCTTGCAGAGTCCGGGGATGCTTCCGGAGAAATTGCCGCAATCATCCGAATCGCAACCTGAGCCCCAAGTACAGCACGACAGCAGCAAGTACGGCGTTGACAAGCGCAGACCACAGGGCGGTCCGCGTTTTTCCCTGGGGCACGAGCGCCAGACTGTACCATGCCTGGTTGATGCCCATTGCAAGGAACAGGATGAACTTGGCGCCGACCAGCTGGAGATAGGCAGCCGGGTAACTGAAGTTTGTCAGCCACCCCACATTGATGAGGTTAAAAATCCCTGTCAGAAGAATGGTGAAGAAAAGCTCCCTGCTGAACCGCTGGAACCGACGAACCAGCGTCTCGATAAGTGCAGCGGTGCGTTCAGGGGCAAGATGTTCGCCCGCAAACCGGCGGACGGAAGGCGCCACCACAAACGGTACGACGATCATCCCGCCCACCCAGACGATGATCGCCGCCAAGTGAATCCATAGAACGACGGCGCGAAAGGTAAACATGGCTTGTTACATGCCCATGCCGCTGCGCGCCTGATCCAGGACGGCCTCGGTAACTTCAGCGAGTCCCTCCGCTTCGGCGTAGCGCTCCACGCTCTGCATGACCATGCCGCGGGCAGAGGCGGGGATATTCTCCATGCGCTGGCGCGCGCCCTCCGTCCAGGGCATGTCGCTGCGCCCGAAGGCCTCGTTGACCATACCCGTAAACGGACATTTCGAAGCACCGCCTTCCACAGCAGGGCCGGAGGCCCCGACCGATGAAGCAGCCAGCCCGGTCCGTATGCCTTCCATAGGCTCGGTAGACACGGATTGTCCACCGATCTTTACGCCAAGGGAGCGCACCACCTGGGTCTCGCTCACATTGGTCAGCATGGCCGTTTGCTTCCCGCACACCGGACAACCAAATATGACCGTCATGGAGCCGCGGTCGGGACCGCGCGTTTCGGCGAGGCTCATGGCCTCGTCACATTCCACGCAAAGAAATTTCATGAGGCATCCAGCAGGATTTGAAGTAAGGATACTCTGATTAAGTCCGCAAATCTCAGAGACTGCGAGGGGTGCGCTGGCAAGGAATGACGAAGAAGCGTGGCAGGCCCCACGTAATGAGGAATGACACAGCCAGCGTGCCCCTCGCAGTCTCCCGAAGGGCGCGTCACGTCCACAACGTACCGAACTACAGTGTTTTTTGCTGGTTTCAACGATGCAATCATGAATCCTTTACGCACGAACGTGACGCGCTGGGCGAAGCGGTTTTGATCAGAGTATCCTTAAGTTGATGGGCCAGTTCGGTGAAGGCGCGCGCCGCCGGGCGATCCGGATGTTCGTGCACGTACGAACGTCCTTCGTCGGCGGCCATGCCGAGGACAGGATCAAAGGGGATACGAGCCAGCACAGGCACGTTGAGGGTCTTTGCCAACCGGTCCGTACGGTCCGGCGGATACAGCGGATCTGCCTGCCCGCAATGCGGACAAGCATGCGACGCCATGTTTTCGACAAGCCCCAGCGACGACACGTCGAGGTGTTCCTGGATCATGCGCACGGAGCGGCCTACCACATCCAGGGCCACTGCCGAGGGAATGGTAACCACGACGGCTGCATCGATGCGTGGTACCACATCGGCAAGTGTCGGCAAACGATCCGAGCCCGGCGGCAAATCTACCAGGAGCATATCCAGGGCGCCCCATACGGTATCCGCAATAAGCTCCCGCAATGCACTGGCCTCACGGAGCCCGCGCCAGGCGGCTCCGCCGGATTGCGACGGGGCATCCCACGCTACAGGCGTCGTCTCGTCGCGCAAAAACAGGGCCATGGACATGACGCGCACACCCGAAGACGTTTCGGGGGGGAGAATAGCCCCTCCTGTGCGTTGCGACAAGGTCGTCGCCTGCACGCCGGTCATGCGCCCGAGCGACGGGCCGTTGATATCTCCATCCACAAGACCGATGCGGGCGCCGGCGCGAGCCAGCGCCGCGGCAAGATTCACCGCCACAGTGCTCTTGCCCACTCCTCCCTTGCCGCTCATTACAGCGACGATATAGCGAATGCCACGGAGGCGTTCCGCAAGCCGGTCGGCCTGCACCCCCACCTGGCCCGCCACATCGGAGCCGCCGTCGGTTGCTATATCGTGCCAGGTTTTCATCCGCACATCCCCGTCGCCCCGATCACGACACGGCTTCTTCCGCCTGTTGCTTGCGAATGGCCTCTTCCATTGCCTGCCGGGCCACCTCGATGCCTTCTTCGGCAATCTCCAGCGTGACGATGGTGGTGTTATGCCCGTCTGCAGCGGTCTCCATCCGACCCTTCGTCTTGTCGCGCATGAACCCTTCAGGGACCCGTTCGAGACGAGCCCAGGCGTCCGGCGTCCACTTGTACGCCCCCTGGTCAATCAGTTTGACGGAAACGGCTTCCCGGGGCGGAGCCTGCTCCGCCGGATTCTCCTTCAATCCGGAACCGGGCGCGGAAAGCACCGAAGTGTCTTCGAGCAAATCTCCCACTACCGCTGCCACCATGTCGCGGGTGATTGTGTCAAGTCCCTTGACACGGGCGCCCTTTTCGATCTGCGCCCGGGCGCGGCGCATCTGGTACCCGTCAGGGACCTTCCTGAGCAGTTCGCGAGCATCCCGCGTCCACTTGATCTTTTTCTTGTCGAAGGTTTCGACCTCTTCGGTGGCGCCTTCGAGGGGCGCCAGCTTGCGGAGCGCCTCCTTGTCGATTTCCTGGAACTCCTCGGGAGCGGCTCCGCAGACAGCGCACACGGCGGGCTTGAACCCGCGCGCCGCGTAGCCGCACCGGCTGCATACGTACGTCGCTTCATCGACGGCAGCAATTTTTTCGCGGGCCACCGACTCGGCGATAATGCCCATGGACCGCATGGCGGATTCCGGCAGAATGGTAGCCATCGCCTGCTCGACCACCTTTTGGGTTATCACGGAGTGGCCGCGCTCCATGGCCCACCGGTGGATCGTCGTGCGCGCAATGTTGCGGGCAAAGTCGGGGGCCGTATTGAGGATCGCCGTGGCCTCGTCCGTCCAGATCATGGATTCTTCGGCCCGCACATCAAGCGGGGGGGTGTACCGCCTGCTCGACAACAACACATTGCAGGAAACCATCCGCAGCAGGTTTTCCGTATTGCTGCCGATATCCATGTCCTCGTCGCTATGCACCCCGATGCGACCCATGACAAGCAGCCAGGGCTTTTCGCGGCGGACGTACTGGAGAATCTTGTCGAAGGCCTTGCCATCGAGCAGCGTGATCTTCAGGTCCACGCCCTCTTCGGCGGCAACGCGGTGCGCCACTTCGAGGTGCGACTGGTAGATCTTCGCAAGCCCCGTGTCAATGACCTCTTCGTGGAGCTGCTCCTGCTCCTTGAACCGGAATACCTTCGAGGCCTTTTCCGTAAGCACATTCACAATGCTGTTGAACATCGCGTAATGCAGGTAGGGATCGTAGACCGACACCGCCTCCACGCGCTTGTCCAGCTTCCGGCCCAGTTCGAGGGCCGTTTTCAGACCGGCGAAGGATTCGGGGCTGCCATCAATACCCACCACGATGTGCCCGCCATCGGCCTCTCCCGCGGCGTGCCCGTTTATATGATGATCAAGCGAATCCGTGTTCTTGACGATAAGCATGTCGGTGCGCGCCCGCCGCACAACCCGCGAACACACACTGCCCAGCACGCTGTCGCGAACGGCGCCGAGGCCGAGCGATCCCATCACGACCAGATCGTAGTCGCTTTCCTCGATGTCCTGTACGATGATCTTCCAGTTCTTCCCATCATACATCTTCGGCTGGAAGGGCAATTTTTCCTCGCGGCACCGCTTGTCCATCACGGTCAGGTACGAATCCGAAATCAGTTCGAGACCCATCGTGATGAGCGTGTCGTGCACCTTCCGCTGCTTTTCCATCTCCTCTTCGACGAGGTACTCCTCGGGCAGCGTAAACTCCATCTGCTTGAAGCGGTAGTCGTGCATACGGGCTGCGTAAGCATGGCTGCCCACGAGATCCGCATCGAACCGCTTCGCCAGTTCGATGGCAAGGTCGATGCTCGCCATCGAATGGTCCGAATTGTCAACCGGAACGAATATAGTCTTGTACATAACGGCTAATAGATCAGTTTGAGACGATCGTAAATGTACGTGAGGCGGTACATAACATATCGCAGCGTTTCGGAATCTTCTGCAAGGAGTGAAACGGCAAGGAGAGCGCGCTGGAGATGGTCGGCGCGGCTCGCGAGGGAAGAACGTTCCGCCTCTTCCAGTCCCTCGGCGAAAGCATTCATCTCGAAACGCGCCCGCACCATCGCGTTGTAGGAATCGCTGCCCGGATCGGCCTCTTCCATGATCCGTTCCAGCCGTCCCGTTTCCATGCGTACAATGGCCGGCGCCATGCGGCGAAATTCCTTCCAGCCTACAAAATCCAGTTCGTTCCAGTCAAGACGCCTCGCGGCCAACTCGGCAGCACGCGCTTCGAGCGCATCAGGCGGCGCTATGTCCCGGGATGGCTCCATGGCGACAGGCGGGATCAGAAAGGACGGTGTACGGTGCCGGGTTCGAGGCGGTCCCCCATTTGAAGCAAGCCCTTGTACTTACGGCGAAACTCCGCCGGGTCCTGGGCGATCGTTTCCATGGAGAAGTCAGGTAGAAGCGCCGTGAGGCGCTCGTCCATCTCTTCCCGCTCGATCCAGCCATATTTCATATAGGCCAGCACAATATGATAGTCCGGTTCGTCGCCGCGAGCCACGTGCCGGAATGCCACCGAGTACGGATCGAAATGCCACAAGCTCAATCCGGAGTCCGGCAGGTCCCGGACAGGCCGGTGCCGCTGTTCGGCTCCTGCCGGTAAGGGGATCAGATCGCCCGGAAACTCCTGCTCGATCGCCACGCCGAACTGTGCAGCAGTGCGAGCCGCCGCCGCATCCCATTCGGGCCGGTACGCCACATCGGCATACAGGCGCACGGCATCCGTCCACGACCGCCATCCTTCCAGGACTTGCGAGGTCTCTCCAAGCAGAAGCAGCCGCCCGGTACGCCCCTGCTCAGGAGCCGAAGCAGCATAACTGTGGGCCGCCGCAGCCAAAAAATCCTGCAATACAAAACGGGTTACCAACGATCCGGTCATGACGCTTCCTCCGCATCGGACACGGCGACGGGTTCCTCCCAGTCCGGAATCGGCACGATGGCTTCCTCGGGACACTCGGCGACACATTCCGTGAAATCGCAACAGGTATTATCGATGACGTAGATCGGGTCTCCGGGCGAAATCGCGCTGATCGGACACACATCGACGCACAGGCCGCATTGCGCGCAGGCGTCTGTGATCATGTGAGGCATGGCCGCAAAGTAATGTGTGAAAAACGGATGCGAGGCGATCCGGAAAGGGCCCTCTATGCGCGCCCCTGTCCGTTCATGGCCTGTTTGTCGACCACGCCGCCGGCTTCGTTCACCGTGTTGTCGCTGCGCTTGCCGGGATAACGGCGTTTGGGCGTCTTATCCTTCCAGCGGTAGATCCAGAAACAGTACGAATAGGGATAAATGGTCTGAACCACATGAAATGGCTCGTATTCGAACAGGCGGCGCATCGCCCAGGGGAAACGGTACCGCTTGTCCTGCGGCTCAATGATTTCAACGACACAGTCTGCCTGAAAACTGACGAATACCGGGGAATTGCCCGTCCACAGTACGGATGCAAAGGGGTTTTCGACAAGATTTTTGAGCGTTGATCCCTCGAAAATTTCAAGGAGCCCGACGCGCCGCCAGTCGATATGTTCGGGATGGGAATACAACTCGCGGGCCGTCCGGATGCGCAGGTCGCGTGTCTCGTTGACGGCGTGGGGCGGCAATTCCTGGATCCGGGCGACGGCGTCTTCCACCAGCTCGAGGTAATAGTCGATATGTTCGTCCTTCGGGGTGAACCCTACGCCCTTGTTGGCCAGATTCGGCACAAGCGCATCGTCAGCCCATGTGGCCACAACAGGCAGATGCCCCGCGTTGAACGCGATGTACTGATCCTGCTCGATAGCGTCGTAAATGCTGTGCTTGTAGTCGAGCTGCCACCGGATGAATTTCTCCGGGAGCTCAATAACGTCAAGGTTCTGATCGGCGCCGTGCTTTTTGAGCCGGGCGACACCATCGGTTACCTGCACCTGCTCTGTGAGCGTTTTCGCGTCGAGCTTTTCCATGGATGGGTTGGTTAATGAATGAATATGGTTATACAAGTCGTTCCGGGATGGTGGGTTCTTTAATAACCCCGGAGTCCAGCGGTTTCTTGACAGGCCCCGAAAAGGACGGCGCCCCCCGATCCATGCCGGCAAGGGCTTCCTGCATGACGCCGGCGGAGATGCGACGCACGCCGTGCCGGTCTGCATACGCTTCAAGGCCTTTGCGAACTTTGTCGCGAATGAAGGAGATCGGAATACGATCGAGTCGCTTTTGCGCTTCGGGAGACCACTCTATATCGTATCGTTCGAGCGCCCTGCCGGTCGGCTGGTAAAGGCAGGCCGGATCCTCGGCCAGGTAATCCTCGAAGGCCGCCTGGGCCCGGCACCGGCAACCGCCGCAGAGTTCGTTGAACTCGCACGCACCGCACTTGCCCTTGAGCCTGGAAGGATCGCGCAAATCCGTCAGCACAGGGGAAGATGTCCATATCTCCGCGAAAGACTGCTCCCGGACATTGCCGGCCACCACCGTCATGTACGGGCACGGCGTAACATCTCCACCCGGCGTGATGCGGCAATACTGCGTGCCTGCCATGCACCCTCCGCTCTCCAGTCCGCCAAGCCCCTCGTCATAGGCGATCTGCTTGAACTGCGGCGCGCATTTCGACCGGACCAGCATGGGGCGGTACTCGTCCTGCACGGTCACCATTTCCCGTAACATGGCGTCCGTGGCGATGGCGGAAAGATCGTTCATTGCCTGCCCCCGGCCCGTCTGCACCAGAAAGTACAGGTTGAAGGACCAGGCGCCTTTCTCTCGCGCAAACGCCATCAGTTCCGGAATTTCATCCCGGTTCATGTCCATGACGGTCGTTTGCACGAGCACTTCGAGGCCATGCCGGCGGCATATTTCAAGGGCGCGGACCGAATGCTCCCAGGCGTTCGGGCCCCCGCGAAATGTATTGTGCTTCTCCGGGTCGATGGAGTCGATGCTGATGCCTACCCCCTTGATACCGCACTCCACCATCTTGCGTGCAACGAAATCATTGACCATGACCCCGTTCGTGCCCATCACCACCCACATTCCCTTTGCGGAGGCCGTCTGCGCAATCTCGTAGATGTCCCGGCGCAAAAGCGGCTCTCCGCCGGTAAGAATGAGCATCTCCGTGCCGAGCGCTTCCATCTCGTCGATCAGTGCGAGGCACTCGTCCGTAGTCAATTCGTTTTCTTCGGCAGTACCCCCTTCCATATAGCAATGGGGGCACTTGAGATTACATTTCCTGGTCAGATTCCAGGAAACAAGCGAGGGGCGGTACCCCACGGAAGAAGACAAGAAAGGCAGGGAACGGGCAGCTTCCATCGATTCGAGGGGCAAACCTCCGGGGGTCAGGCGGAAACGGGTGCGCGATGCCGGAGGCGAACCAGACCGACAATGCTGAGCAGCACGAGAAGCGTGAGACCGGCAGCGCGTAACATGGGCATCACCGGCGAAGGACGTTCAGAGGGTTCAAGGTACAAATAATACCATCCCGTGACGCCCCGGCGATTGCCCCGCTCGTCGTTGAAACCGTCCCATACGGAGAACGAAATCGGAACGAACGTGTCTTCCGCAAAACGCTCGTCGCGTGGCATGGTGAAGACAGCGGTCCATGCACCGTCCTCGTAGGTCGCACGAACGGCCGGAGCGGTTTCGCCGGCCACAAGGTTGCTACTTCCTCGTCCGACATACGAGCGCCCCTCTCCCGAAGCCAGATCGGCGTACCACAGATCGACCGGCTGTTTTGCGTCCCCGAACAGGAAGTACGGCAGGCCTTCCGGCGCAAGCTCCTGAGGAAACTGTACGGCGACCGCATCGGACCAGGCGCCTGTCACGGTGTCCCGAACGACCTGCTCCGTGGGCGGAACTTCCATGTCCGGGGTATTGCTCCCCAGCGTCTCCGCAGACATGTCGTGCCATGAAAGCAGAATGGCTATCTCATCCGCGTTGTAGCGCGCTTTCACCTCGATGCCGTCTACGCCGGGCATGAACGACCGTCCGGGCTCAATGACCTGTCCGACCACGGGAAGATAGGCTCCGCGTTCCTCGCCGAAGCCTGCCCTGCCCTGCATCGGGTCGATGGGATCGTTCGCATACTGCGCCGTCGCGGCGGTCGCATAGTCAGGATCGTCCTGCGACAGCGAATAGACGTAATCGACGAGGGCCCAACTGTCTTCGATCGGGGTAATGCTGTAGGACGGCATGGGCGAACCGTCGAGGCCCGTCGTGAACGTCCGGTAGATGTCCTGACGCGTGTTGCCCCCTATAAAGGTCCAGCGTTTCGTAAGGTCGGCGGGGCGGATATGGTTGCCCCACTGCTCTTGCAGCGTCAGTGCGGAAGGCCCATCGCCGCGAGCGGCCATGCCATGGCAATCGAAGCACTGATTCTCTTCGTAGACCACGCGTCCCTGTTCGGCAGACGATTCGCTGAACGATGGCGGATCAGGGATATCGATCACATCGGGTACGCCGTACGGTCCGGAGAAATCGTCGTTGAAGGTTTTAATGTAGTAGACAAGGTTGCGGATTTCGTTGTCGCTTAGCTGCGGCCAGGCCGGCATACCGGTATAGGGCATACCGTTGCGAATAGATTGTGCGATGTCGTCATCCGTAGGCAACTGTCCGCTCGGCGTGATGCGCACCTTGTAGACGCCTGCCGTAAAATCGCGGGGCATCGGGCGCATAAAGGGTGCGGCAATCCCATCCCCTCTGCCGGTTTCCCCATGACACTGCGCGCACTTGTCCATGTACAGCAGGCGGCCGGCCTCGCGCTGTTCGTCGGCGCCGAGGTCGGGCGCGGGTTGCGCCACCGCCGTCAGGGGTAGCAAAATGACGCACAAACACGCTCCCAGGACGCACGACATGACGCCCCGGGGAGGCGCCCACTTGGGCGGACGCACAACAGCCCGCCGGAAAGCGCGCCCTTCCAGGCGAGCAGGGCGAATCGCTATGTCGGTTTTATTCCGCATGGTCCTCCCGCGCCCGCGGTCGGTGTCCGGTGAAATCATACAGGAAAAGCGTCACGTCCCACATATCCCTTTCCGAGAGGAAGTTCTCCCAGGCAGGCATGGCCGACAGCCACGGCGTGGATTCGCTTGGCAAACCCGGCCCGCCCTTGGCAATGCGCCAGAAAATGTAGCCTTCCTGGAGCATGGCGATGGTCGTGGCGTCCTGAAAATTAGCAGGAATTGGGTCGAGCCCGTGGGCAAAGAGACCGTCTCCCGCCATATCGTCCCCGTGGCAGTACACGCAGTTCTCGTAGTACACACGGCGCCCGTTCTCCACATGCTCCGCAAATGCCGCCGGGTCTTCCGTTTCAAGGGCGCGGTACGGGTTGTCGTCGTTGACAAGGTCGATCGTATTGCCGGCCACCTCGATACTCGTGGGCGGCGGTGGGTGAATCGTCCGGCTACTGAGAGGAGGCGCCGGCCCTTGCGTCACGTCGAAATACACCCGGAGCGCCACAAGACCAGGCAGCAGCACGATAACCGCCAACAGGGGAATCGTATACTTTTTCTGCGTCGTGAATGCCACGAACCGGTCCAGCACAAACCGGAAATGAGCCGAATCCGCCGATACGTACGCCAGCAACGCAAGCGTGAGGATGGCCACGAACATCCCCTGGATCGAAGTGGGCAGCGGCGGATTGACGCCCCAGCGCAGGAAAACGAATGCGGCTACCCACCACCCCGCCAGCCAGCCGAGGATGTTCATCTTCGGCACGAAGCGCAGCGCTACGAGCCCCGCAAGCACCACAAGCAGGATGATGATGTTCATGATCCTCCCTTTTGCGACGCCAGATAGTCAACCAGCGTCTTGAGCTGTCCGGACGATATCTTGTCGTAGAATCCGGTCGCGCCCAACTGGACCGACATCAGACCCGCCACAAATCCCTCCGACACGACGGCGTCCGGGTCCATGATCGCCTCGTATATCTCGGCGGTCGAAAGATCGTTTCCCACATTGTACAAACTGGGACCCAGCAAGGGTGTGGGCTCGGTAACGCTGTGGCACGTGCCGCAGGCATACATGGTGAATAGCTCCTCCCCGGACAGATTTTCCGAAGAAAGCGCAGCAGGTGCGCTCGCTTGCGAAGCGGTCGAGGCGCTGGCCGAATTTTCTTCGCTCTGCCAGCGCAACTCCGTGTCCAGCGTAACCGTAGGGGCGCCGCCGAGGCTCTGGAGATACGCAATCACCGCGAGAATCTCCTGGTCGTTCAGGTCGATGGGCGGGTCGGCAATACGATTCATGCCGGGTAGAAAGCCCTCGACAATATATTCATTCGGCTCGTAGAGCGATTCGGCCAGATACTCCACGTCGCTGAAGCCTTCTTTCCGCTCGGAGGCCACCAGGCCAACGTTCGCCAGATCGGGGAAACGCCCCCCGGTTTCCCCGGATGTGGTATGACACGTAATACACGTTCCCTTGCCCGCAGCGATTTCCTCGCCGACGGCTACCAGCTCCTCCGTAGTCATGTCGGCTCCGAGTTCCGTCTCCTCGGGCGGATACGTCACCTTCTGCGGCACCATCTGCCCGACGTAGCTATAGAATGCAGCCACAAGGATCGTAAAGACGAATATCTTGACGGCGTTCATCATGACGATTTCTCCTCCCCGGCATCGAGTTTTTTCTTACCTGCAAGACTGGAAAGGAAAAACACGATCGCGATAAACGCAAAGAAGATCAGCACCGTCACCGACACGACATTGGCGGCATAGCCCAGCGTGGGCGTAAACGCATGCTCCGACGTGTCGCGCATAACCCCGTAGACGTGCCAGTGCTGGCGAATGCCCGAGCGGACGTAGCCCATGAGACCCATCGTCCACGCGAACGTGATGGCAATGAAGAAAAGCGCGTACTGCGCCCGGTTGGGAATCTTACCCCACTCGATCGGCCCCAGAATCTTCGCCTTCCTGAACATGAAGACATCAATGATCGTGATCGAAATCATGGCGAAGAGCACCAGGCCTACCTGCGGGATCGACAAACCGATCCGCACGGACGCCTCGACGAAGTAGCCGTAGACCCCGAGGAAAATAACGACCCCCACGACAACCGCCAGGATGCCGAACTGAATGATATTGCCGGTCCTCGCCCACGAAACGGTCGCCTCCTTGTTGGCCCGGCGGTAGAATAAAAAGCTCAGGTACGTGGTGAGAATGAGCACATTGACGGCAGTGTTCTTGGCCGACATCACGCCCAGTACATTCAGGATCGGGTGATGGGATCCGCCCATGGCGCGGGCTTCCTCCACCGTGGCGACCAGGGAGTGCGGCGTCGCCCAGACGATGAAACAGACGGTAATGGAAGCGAGCAGCCACTTGGTGAACTTGCGGTAGCGCTCCGCCCCGTGAATGCGCTCCATGCTCAGCCACAGGTAATAGTTGGCTGCAAGGAACAGGTTGCCGATAAGCACGGCCTGAATGATGAACAACCAGGAGAATGTGCCGCCCATGAGCGCAATACCGAGGCTCTGGGAGAAGGCATAGATTTCACGGCCCAAATAGTAGCCCGCGAACGGCAGCGGGAGCAACGCTGCGATCGCAATGAAATTGCCCATGTAGCCCATCCAGTCGTAGTGCGCCCGCTCTTCGTCGGTCTTCGCGCCGAGAAACTTGTAGGCCCCGTACGCCGCCGCAATCGACCCGCCGAAGCAGATATTCGCGATGAGGCGGTGGATGTTGATGGGCATCCACGTGAAGTTGTTGATGGCGTCCCAGGTACTGAGCAGATTCCCTTCGGCGTCGATGCCGTTGGGAGTATTCATGAAGGTGAGCCAGGAGTCGGCGATGAAGATGATGGCGATGCCGACCAGGTTGAGACCGAGACCGATTAGCAGGTGCACCCACTTCGGCATCTTGCCCCATCCGTAATAATAACTGTACAGGAAAATGGCTTCGAGGAAGAAGACACCTGCGTACAGCATGAATGTCCAGTCGAAGATGGAGACCAGGTACTGCATCAACCGCGGATACAGAATGAACAGGAAGAAGGTCAGGAGCGCGCCGAGACTTGCCGTAAAGGAGAAAGAGACGGACAAAAGGCGCGTGAATTCATACGCCAGATCGTCGTAGCGCTTGTCGCCGTTGCGGAAGCCGATGAACTCGATCGTGAGAGCGAACATCGGGACGGCGAGCACGAACGCACCAAACATGAGGTGCAACTGGGCAATCACCCAAACCACCACGCGGCTGCCTACGACGGGAAAGGAGCGGTACTCGACTTGCCCCGCAGCTTCCTGAGCCCACGCATCGGGCGTCCAAAACGCAACAAGGGCCATGCCCGCAAGCATCAAAAACAGGAGAACCCCGGAGGGTAACCTCCTCGCAAGCAGTTTCATCCGTCTCCTTGTCTTCGTAGTGATAAGGATGTTCCGTGGCGAAGAATACGTAACCGGCGGCGAGAGTGCAAAAATTTCAATGGGATTTTGTGATATTGATGTAACTTATTCATCCCTTTTCAGCCTCACGACATCCACATGCTCTTCGATACGGCCCGGCGCGCAAACAAAAACCTTCGGGGGACTTCTGCGCAGCGTCGCGCGCGTTTCCTGCGTCTCATGCCCTGCGCCCTGATCGTCGCAGGAGCGTTCTCGCCGGTCTGCCGACCGACACGGGCCGCGCTCCCTGCCGGTGACGAAGCCAGCTTATGGTTCAGAGTGGAGACAACTGTGTTGGCGCACATCACGGAACCGGTCAACGCAGTAGCGGCCGCCGACACCGTCGTCATCAACGAAATCAACTACAACTCGCACGACGATTACGAAAGCAAGGACTGGGTGGAACTGTACAATGCCGGCGCTGCCGATGTTGACCTGACCGGGTGGACCTACTCCGACGCAGACGACGATCATGTATTCGCGTTTCCGGACGGCACTATCCTGAAAAGTGGGGAATACCTTGTTGCCGCCGAGGAAATAGCCAGCTTTTCCACCATACATCCCGGCGTATCCAATGTAGTGGGAGATGCTGACTTCGGGCTGGCCGGCGGGGGGGAACTCGTGCGCATCTTCGACGCATCGGGCGCCATAGCGGACTCGCTCACGTACGACGACTCGGCGCCCTGGCCCGAAGAACCGGACGGCGACGGCTATACCCTGGCGCTCGCCGATCCGACGTGCGATAACCATCTGCCCGAATGCTGGAGCGCATCGGAGCAGATGAACGGTACGCCCGGCGCGGCGAATTTTCCGGGTGTCACGGCAACAGAGCGGGAAACCCCGGAAACACCGCTCCGGATTGATATCTATCCCAACCCCTCGGCCGGGCAGGCTACCGTGTCCGTCTCAGGGACAGCAGGGCGCGCAGTCCAGATCGAGGTGTTCGATGTGCGCGGGCGGCAGGTCCCCGTTCCCGCGTCCCGCATATCTCTCCCCGGAAGCGCCGTACTGGACACGAGCGAACTGGCAGCGGGTCTTTACTTCGTACGTATCGCCTCGTCGCACGGAACGGTGCACCGGGCGGTGATGGTGGGGTGGTAGAGGGTAATCGCCCCTATAGCACCGGGTTAACCATGCACCGGTCTCAAGTAATGCCCCGATGAAATGTCCATCGGCTCTGTTCGAACAGAGCCGCCATTTCGCAAACCGTTTCCGGTTCACTCATCCTGTCCCGTCCCCTCCGTGTTCAAAATCGTTTCTTTTCCCACATTACCGAGATCGCCCCGAAAGGCGGTATCGAACAATGTAAATGTGAGAAACACTACCGCGAAAAGAATCCCCAGCCCGAAAAACAACGCATTGACCGGTTTGTCGTACTTGAGTGCCATGAAGAACAGCACCACGAGCAGGGCCTTGGTCCCGGCGATCGCAAGGACCAGCGGTATGTTGAACGCCCCCATATCGATTTGTGCCGTGAAGGCCGTCAGAGCGGTCAGCGCCACCAGGGCGGTGAATACCTTCAGCAGCGTTTTCCGCGGAGTGATATGGTGCCCTTTCATGCTCGCAAGGCGAACCGGCGCGCCGGTTCGCGACTAAATGAGATAAAGCAATGGAAAAAGAAATATCCAGATGATGTCCACAAGGTGCCAGTACAGGCCGGAAAGCTCCACGGGCGTGTAATACCCGCTGTGAAAATCCCCCCGAATCGCCCGCACGGCCAGCCAACTGAGTACGCCCATGCCAACCAGCACATGCACCCCGTGAATGCCCGTCATCACATAATAGATGCTGAAGAAGATCGGAACGATCGGCTGGTCCATCTCCGCATACGCAAAATTGCCGCCGGGGAAAATGCCGAGATGGAATTTGTGCGTGTACTCGAAGTACTTCACCACCATGAACACACCGGCAAGCAAAACCGTGATGAACAGGTTGGTAACCAGCGCCTTGCGCTTGTCGGTCTGCGCAGCATGGATGGCCAGCGCCACCGTGAGGGAAGAGGCCAGTAGCACCACGGTGTTCAGGCCGCCCAGCCAGGGATTCAGTTCGGTAGAAGCAACCGAAAACACCTCCGGATACCAGACGCGATACACGGCGTAGGCCACGAACATCCCGCTGAAAAGCAGAATCTCCGTGATGAGAAAAAGCCACATCCCGAGTTTCGCCGCGTCGAACTGCTGATCGGACGAAACGAAGTAATGCTTCAGATGCGCCGGGGAGCGCTCCTGTGCGGCCTGTTCTGCCGCGCTCGTATTGGCCATGATGCTTACGTCCGGTCCTGGTTCTGAACGACATCCGGCGGATCCGCGCCCCGATGCGCTTCGACGGTTTCAGAAGGGGATGCCCCGATTTGGTCAAACTCGTAGGGCCCCCGCGTGACGAACGGCGTGCGATGGAAATTATGGGGATCCGGGCGCGGGCCCGTATGCGTCCATTCCAGCGTGGCGCCTCCCCATGGATTCGCGGTCGCCTTCTTTCCTCGGAAAAGGGAAACCAGCAAGTATCCCAACACCAGAAAGAGGCCGAGCCCCATGATCCACGAACCTATCGTCGAAAGCTGATGCAGGGACGTGAACTCGGGCAGGTAGTCGTTGTAGCGCCGGGGCATGCCGCGCGACCCCAGCACAAGCTGCGTGAAAAAGGTCAGGTTCAGCCCCACAAAGATCAGGAGCGCAGCGATCCGGCCGCACGCCTCGTTGTACAGGCGCCCGGTGATTTTGGGCCACCAGTAATGCAATCCGCCGAGGAGAGCAATGACCGTGCCGCCCATCATCACATAATGAAAATGGCCTACGACGTAATAGGTGTCGTGCAGGTGAATGTCCACGGCCAGCACGCCCACCATGATGCCCGTTACGCCCCCGATCGTGAACAGCACCAGAAACGAAAGGGCGTACAGCATCGGGGTTTTGAACGAAATGGACCCCTTGTACATGGTGGCGATCCAATTGAACACCTTGATGCCCGACGGAATGCCTATCAGGTAGGTAATCAGCGAGAAAATGACCGAGGAAATAGCGGATTGCCCGGAGACGAACATATGATGCCCCCAGACCAGAAAACCCAGCATCGCAATCGCCACGGAAGACAACGCAATGGCCGTGTATCCGTAGATGCGCTGCCTCGAAAACGTCGCGATCAGTTCGGAAATGATCCCGAAGCCCGGCAGAATCATGATGTACACCGCCGGATGCGAGTAGAACCAGAAGAAATGCTGGAAAAGGATCGGATCGCCGCCGAGGTCCGGGTCGAAAATGCCGATTTGAAGGAGGCGCTCCAGGAAGAGCAACAGGACGGTGATGCCGAGTACGGGGGTGGCGAGCACCTGCACGATGCTCGTCGAATAAATGCTCCAGACAAAAAGCGGAAGGCGGTTCCATGTCATGCCCGGCGCGCGCATCTTGTGCACCGTGACGATGAAATTGATCCCCGTGAAGATCGAGGCGAACCCCGCAACGAAAACCGCCATCGCCAGAAACAGCACCGCGGGGCCCGTGCGGGCCGAATAGGGCGTGTAGAAGGTCCATCCCGTATCCACGCTGCCGACCACCATCGCCACGATGATGAGAGTGACGCCCAGCAAATACAAATAGTAGCTGAACAGATTCAGCCGGGGAAACGCCACGTCTCTTGCGCCGAGATGAATGGGCAACAGAAAGTTTCCCAGAAAACCCGGGATGGCGGGAATGACAAATCCGAACACCATGACGATGCCATGGAGCGAGAACAACTGGTTGTAGCTCTGGGCGGACAGGAAGGTCTCGCCGGGTATCAGCAGTTCGGCGCGCACCAGCAGCGCGAAGACGCCTGCCGCAAGAAAGGCGATCGCTGCCGTGACGGCATAGAGGATACCTATGCGCTTGTGGTCCACGGAAAACATCCACGACCTGATGCTTTTCGCATGGGTAATGTAGTCGCCGTGCGCGGGATGCTCTCCGGCATCCCGGGCCTGCGCCTCTTCGCTCCGATCAATGTCTTCCGTCATAGATTCCGTCGATCCGTCTTCGTACACGGCGGCGTCCGGGCGCCCGCCGCTATTGTTGCTCCCGGATAAAGGCGATCAGTGCGGATAATTCCCGCTCACTGAGACCGCTATACGCAGTCATAGGGACAGTAGCATATCCTTCCACGATCTTTGCGCCGGGCTCGACGATGGATTCGCGCAGGTAGTTGTCGTCCACCACCACGGTGGATCCGTCTTCGAACGTTTCGGTCTTTCCGTACAATCCTGCGAAGGTCGGGCCAAAGCCGCCTGGAGTCCCGTCCAGATTATGGCATGCGAAGCAAGACTGCTGCTCGTACAGTTGCGCACCCAGTTCGGGAAGCGGGGTATCCTCGTCCACGCCCGCCGAGGCGAGCCATGCCTCGAAATCTCCCTGCGAATGGGTAATGACCGATGCCAGCATCGCCGCATGCCCCATTCCGCAGTATTCCGTACAGAACACCTGAAACGTATCGACGCGCGTGGCCTCGAACCAGACCGCCGAATACCGGTTCGGCAACACATCCTGCTTGACCCGAAAGGCCGGAACGAAGAAACTGTGCAGCACATCGGCGCTGCTCATAACAAGGCGCACGGGACGGTCTACAGGCACATGCAACTCATTGGTCGTGACGGCACCGGTCGGATACTCGAAATCCCATTTCCACATGGCGCCGCGCACATAGACTTCGTAGGCGTTCGGCGGCGCCACGCTCAGCTCGACGAACAACCGGAACCCCCAGTTGAAGACGATCAGCACGAGGATCGTGGGCAACACCACCCATGAGATTTCCACCATCTTGTTGGGCTTCACGCGCACCGGAGCAGGCCCGCCGCGCCGCCGCCGGTAGCGATACGCAAGGTATGCTATAGCCACCACCACCCCTGCAAAAAGGATGATGCTTGCCCACGTTACAAAGTAGAACAGGCTGTCGATTTCGGACGACAGGGTCGACGCGCCATCGGGCAGCCAAAACGATCCGGTCATAGTTGCCGATTCCTGTTTCCCGAGCCGGGGCCTCCTGCTGCGGACATGTTCATGCGTTGGATAAGAGCGGCGCCATATGAGCGCAAAAAACCGGTCGGGGATTTATGCCGCGGGTGTGGGTGTGGGGGTTGGCCATGTGCGATGCGCTCCCCGGCGCCGTATCGCAACAAAGAATAAGCCCAGCATGACGACAGCCAGACCGCCGCTGAACTTCATCAGATTGACGGCGTGCAGCACGTACGAATTAGCGTTCGGGTCATATTGCAGACAATACAGAAGGACCCGATTGAGGGGCGAACCCGCACGCCCTTCCGACACCTCGATGAGCGCAGCCCGCACATCCGAGGGAGCGAACTGTATACCGGGCATGTACCGCATTACCGTCCCCTCCCCACTCAGAAAAATGAGCGTGAACGGATGCGCGTATACCTGCTCGTCCTCGATCCAGTTATACCGGAACCCCACTGTTTCCGTAAGCGCCGCAATCGAAGCGTCCTCTCCCGTAAGAAAATGCCATCCCTCTGCGGCTTCGGGCTTGCCCAGCATATCCAGGTACATAGCCTTCCTCTCCGCAGCCAGCGCCGGTGTTTCGAGCGGGTTGAAACTCACCGTCACGACATCGAATTGATCGCCGGGCGTCCAGGGCATCTCCTTCAGCGTTTCGGTCAGCCCGTGCAGCACCATATTGCACATGGTGGGACACTCGTGATAAACCAGCGTCAACAACACAGGACGTTTGCCGTCGAAATACTGTCCGAGGGCAACCTCTTCTCCGTCCTCGTTCCGAAAAACAAGGTCGCGGGGCGGCTCGGCGCCGATCCGCTGGTCAAGACCAATCCCTTCGAACTGCGGAGGCAACGTGTCTGTCGATTGCCCGAATGCCGGAGCAATTGCAACGGCCAGCACCGCCGCGCCGGATACGACCCATGCAAACAGCGCGGGCAAAAACCGCCGGGCAGTTCCCCTCGCCTGGGTTCGATATGGCTTGCGACGCGCTATCATCTCTTGCGGTACGTGACCATGTATTCGGGGGCGTAGAACTCCTCGGGATGGACCGGCGCCTCCTGCGCCATCAGTTCCATGGCCCGCGCTATGGGAATACGATAGCGTTCCTCCGGTCCGGCGAGGGCCTCGTACTGCGTAAGGAGCGCAGCGGCATGCAGACGCACTTCCTCCAACTCGGGATAGGCGCTCCGGTCGGTGGTTTCCACCAGCACCTCTTGCGCCGTAAGGTCCGTATACTGAAAAAGCGCTACGACCGCCAGACCAATGAGGAACGCGATCATAACCACAAAACCAAGAATCTGACCGGCTTCGATACCTTCCTGCTCGACGTGCGGACGCTCCGTTCCTTCGACCCATTGCGCCCCTTCCGAAATGTCCGTGGGATTCGGCATGGCCAACGTCAGGTATTTTCGAAATGCAGCGAGTCGTCCAGTCCGGGAGACCGGAAAGGAACAAGGCTGTGCCGGACGAGGCGGTACATGGACGCACCGAGTACGATCCCGAAGAGACCCAGCCAGTTCGCAACGTCAAGAAAATGAATCGTGGCGGCGTCGGGGTGCAGCACCGGCGCGGCCAACCAGTGGATATCGAACCACTGCATCGCAAGCAGCCAGACGCAGATTAATCCGAGAAGCACCTTGGACCGCTTGATGGCTCTCGACAGCAACAGGAAAAAGGGCACGACGAAATGTCCCATAAGCAGCACGGCGGAGTGCACTTCCCAGCCATGGCTGAGACGGTGACGATACCAGAGCGTTTCTTCCGGTATGTTGCCGTACCAGATCAACATGTACTGGCTGAACGCAATGTAAGCCCAGAACACGACGAAACCGAAGGTCAGTTTGCCGAGGTCCTGATAGTGCTCCGTGGTAACGATCCCCCGCAGGTTGCCCCCACCCTGGAGCATCATGGCGCAAAGCGCAAGCAATGCGTGAATCGACATGAAGGCGCCCGAAAACACGTATACGCCGAAAATGGTCGAAAACCAGTGCGGGTCAAGCGACATCAACAAGTCGTAACTCGCAAACGCAATGGTAAGCGCTCCCGCCGCAAGCCCCCAGGCGCTAACCTTGCGCTGACGGGCCGGAATGCCGGCGTCGCCCGTGCAATCCTGCGCAAGCGAATTGCGGTACAGATGGTAGGCAAGCAGACTCCACACCAGGAAGTAGACCGCAAGGCGTACCAGAAAAAACGGGGTGTTCAGATAGGGCGCCTTTCCGGCGAGGATCGGATCGGCTGCGACGGCTTCCGTATGCGTCCAATGGTAGAGATCGTGCATCCCGAAGAGAACGGGAACGCTCAGCACAGCCAGCAACGGGAATGTCCACAACAGGGCTTCCGCCATGCGCCGCACTACGATACTCCAGCGCGCCCTTGTCAGGTGCTGGATAAGCACAAAAAACAACGCCCCCAGCGCAATGGTCAGGCAGAATACCCACCCCACCAGGTACGAGAAATAAAACTGATGCGGATCCGTCAGCCAGCCTGACAATCCCGACGTAAGCCCGAGCGCACCGACCAGCAAGGGAATCCCCCATATGCGCCAGTCTCCCTTATAGCGGAACGCATCCGGCGCATCGGCGCCGGTCGATGCAAACGGATCCAGGAAACGCTGGAGGATATGGCTCTTTTTCAGTGTCGCCATCGAATCTATTCGTTGTCCCCGGCGCCCGCCCCACGCCGGATGTCGTCGAGAAGTACGGCGGGCACGTCGCTCTCAGGCGCATACTGGCTGCGCTGAAGAGCCCGGATATAGGCCACGATGGCCCACCGGTCCGCTACCGGAATCTGGTGTGCATACGCAGGCATGGTGCGCACGCCGTTCGCAATCACATCATACAGATAGCCGTCCGTTACCTCATCACGCAACCGTTCGCTGTGATAGGTCGTGGCCGGAGTGTACCCGAAATCGCCTGTCGTAATGATGCCTTCGCCATCGCCGGCGGCGCCATGACACGGAGTGCAGAAAATGTCGTACCGGGTTTGCCCGTGTTCCAGGAGTTCTATCGTCAGCGGAATCGGCATGGCCTCCACATAACTCCCGTCGGCGTTCCGGCCCTCGTGAAACCGCGTATCCTCACGCAAAAAACCGCGCGCAACCGTTCCGGGGACGGGCGGCCGCATGGAGCGCCCGTCCGCAAAGAAGGCATTGGCCTCCTGCGGATCGAACCGCTCCTGATAATCCATGTTCAGGTTGGGATGGATAGGCGTATGTTCATGCGTCGTGCCGCGGCAGGACGCCAGCAAAAAGGCTGCAAACACCAGGACCGTTCCCCCTCTCTTCATGAGCATAATTCTTATGTGTGCAGGAAACCGGCTTGCACCGGACTCGCCGCATGCCGTCATTCTTCTTCAGTGAGCAATTCAACGTGATACCCGCCAAGGTCCGTCAGTAACTGCCGGGTCCCCTCGACGTTGAAACACTTGTCCGACGCCGCAATGTGCAGGAAGAACGCGTCGTCGGTCGCCCGCGTAAAATTGCGGGAGTAAAAAAGCGGGTTATGAGGGCGCGGCAGCCCGTTCAACGCAAACATGCCCGCTACTGCGCCAAAGGCCGCAAAAAGCACCGTCAATTCGAATATGATAGGAATGGACGGCTCAATGGCGAAAAACGGCTTGCCGCTGATGTTCAGGGGATACGCCACGGCGCCCGTCCACCATTGCAACCAGTACCCCAGAGCGAAACCGGTAATTCCGCCGCCCAGCGTAAAAAACCCGACCAGCGAATTGCCCAGCCCCATGGCCTTGTCCATGCCATGAATCGGAAAGGGCGAATGCACGTCGAAATGCCGGTAGCCCGCCTCTCGGACCTGTGCTGCCGCATCCAGCAGCGCTCCGGGATCGGCAAACTCTGCAAGCAGCCCGTACACGGGCTCGCTTTCGTAGATGCCCATCGACGCCTTTATTTCCGCAAGGATTTTCTTCATGACGATTCCCGGTCGTGAAAATGCGGATCGGCCTGCGGCACAACGCCCTTGACCTCAGAAAGCGCCACCATCGGCGCAAACCTGAGGAAGAGCAGGAACAGGGTCAGAAACAGCCCCATCGATCCCACGAAGGTCATCACATCGACCCAGGTGGGTGTAAAGTATCCCCAGCTGGAAGGCAGATAGTCACGATGCAGCGAGACCACGGTGATCACGAAACGCTCGAACCACATACCGACGTTCACGAGAATGGAAATGGCGAACATGAGCGGCACGCTGCGTCGCAGGCGCTTGAACCAGAAGACCTGGGGCGCAATGAGATTGCACGACATCATGATCCAGTAGGCCCATGCATACGGCCCGGTGGCCCGGTTGATGAAGGCAAACTGCTCGTACTCGACCTGTGAATACCAGGCCATGAAAAACTCCGTGATGTACGCAAAGCCCACCATCGACCCCGTAAGAAGAATGATGATGTTCATCTTCTCGAGGTGATTGAGCGTGATCAGGTCCTCAATGCCATAGACCTTCCGGGCAATCACCATGAGCGTCACAACCATGGCGAACCCGGAAAAGATAGCGCCAGCCACGAAATAGGGCGGAAAAATAGTGGTGTGCCAGCCGGGAACGATGGATACGGCAAAATCGAACGACACGACCGAGTGCACCGAAAGAACAAGCGGCGTGGCAAGGCCTGCAAGCAGCAGGTACGCCTTTTCGTAGTTGCGCCAGTGCCGGTTGGAACCGGTCCACCCCATGGAAAATATGCCCAGCACACGCTGCCTGATGAACGAGCGGGCCCGGTCGCGCAGCGTAGCCAGATCCGGGATCATCCCCACATACCAGAACAGCAGCGAAACGATGAAATAACTCGACACCGCAAAAACATCCCACAAGAGTGGACTCTTGAATTGCGGCCACATGTCCATCTGGTTCGGGATCGGGAGCGTCCAGTATATCACCCAGATCCGCCCCACATGAATCGTCGGGAAAAGCAGGGCGCAGATGACGGCAAAGATCGTCATGGCCTCCGCGGCCCGGTTGATCGATGTCCGCCAGCGCTGCCTGAACAAAAACAGAATGGCCGAAATCAGCGTGCCGGCGTGCCCGATACCCACCCAGAACACAAAATCGACGATCGGCCACCCCCATCCGACAGGCACGTTATTGCCCCAAACACCCACGCCATTCCACACCTGATAGGCGATCATCACCAGCAGGTTGAGCAACATCAGCGAAGAAATCCCGATGGCCACATACCAGCCCATGGGAGGTTTCTTTTCCGCATGGCGCGCCACCAGCTCCGTGAGTTCGTGAAAACTCAGGTTGCCGGTAACCAGCGGCGTCTCGGTACTATGGCTCGTTGAATGACCCAATGCGTTCGACGGAAGATTATCCCCGGGGTTCGAGTTCGGGGTTCGGGTTCGTTACGCGCGCCAGATACGAGGTGCGCGGCTTGACGGACAGTTCGGCCAGCATTTCGTACCGGCGGGAATTTTTCCTCGCCTGCACAACCGCACTGTCCGGGTTGTTCAGATCGCCGAACGTAATGCTCTGCATGGGACACGCCTGCTGGCACGCCGTCTTTACTTCGCCGTCCTGGAGTGCCCGCTCGGCAAGGTTTGCAGCCTGCTGCACTCCCCGAATCCGCTGGATGCAGTACGAGCATTTCTCCATGACGCCCCGGAAACGGACCGTCACATTCGGATTCTGCGCCATCTGCACCGTTTCCGGCAGCGTCTTCGTCCAGTTGAAGAAACTGAACCGGCGCACTTTGTACGGGCAATTGTTGGAGCAGTACCGCGTACCGATGCAGCGGTTATAAATCATCTGGTTCGTGCCATCCGGGGAATGCACGGTGGCCGCCACCGGACACACCGCTTCGCACGGAGCATTCTCGCAGTGCATGCACGGCACCGGCTGCACGACCATGGCCGGATTGTCCGTATCCCCTTCCCCGGAAACGAAATAACGGTCAATGCGCAACCAGTGCATCTCGCGCCCGCGGCCTACCTCCTCCTTGCCCACCATCTGCACATTGTTCTCGCTGTTACACGCGACAACGCACACGTTACAGCCCGTGCAGGTATTCAGGTCGATGACCATCCCCCACTGATTCTCGTAATAGGGGTTTTCCGTGATGGCGGGCTGTTCGGAAGGATGTTGTTTCTGCCAGAGCGCGGGGTAATCCTCCCATTCTTCCTGTCCGTGAAGCGAAGGAACCGCATCCGGCGCAAACGTAGGGTGTTCCCTGAATTCCGAGAGGGTGGCCTTGCGGAAAAGCGGACGCCCTTCCATGTAGCCATGCTCCTGCGTGGTGGAAATCGTCCAAGTATCCCCGGTCGTCTTCACCTCGGCGCCGGCAAGTACGCGGCGCATATCCGCACGACGCAGCACAGAAACATTTTCCCCGACTCCGTTGGCAAGCGGGCCGTCGGCGTAGATATCGGTATAATGATCCAGATCGAAGAAACGCGCCTTTCTCGGCGGGCGAGTGGTTGAAATATTGCGCCCGTATCCCATGGTCAGGTGCACCGAACGATCCGGCAAACCCGGTTGTATCCAGGCCGGTAATCGAATGCTTCGGCCGTCCACGGTGATTTCCAGCACATCGACGGCATACTGTCCCTTGTCGTATTTCGGCGACACACCCAGTCGCTCAGCCATCGCCGGAGCGATCAACGCCACATTATCCCACACGATCTTGGTCGTGGGATCGGGAAGTTCCATCATCCAGGCATTGTTGGCGTACGAACCGTCCAGCACGGTCGGATCGAGGCGAATGACGACCTCGATTTCCTCCTCGCCGAGAGAAGAAACAGAAAAGGAAGGCGCCTCCAACACCGGTACCGTCTCCGGGTAGCCACTGTCCGGCAAGAAGCCGTCGTGCAGTGCCTTACGCCACGCTTGCTCCGCGTCGTCGGGAAGGTACGCCGACCACTGCTCACGCACGAGATCATACCCCGGCGTATCCATGCCGGTCACCAGCAGACCGAGCACTTCCACGTCGGATTTCGCCGCCTCGTACAGGGGCGCGATCAGCGGCTGAACGACGGAGAGCGTACCATCGTAGGCACGCCCGTCTCCCCATGCTTCGAGATAATGCGCTTGTGGAATATGCCACTCTGCAGCCTGTCCCGTCTCGTCAAGATGCAACCCGAGGTGCACCGTCCGGGCAACGCGCTCCATTCCGCCGGCAAAATCGAGTTCGGGTGGAGCGCTGTACACAGGGTTGACCCCCAACATCAAAAGCAGGTCGATCTCGCCGGCATGCATATCGGTCGCCAGGCCGGAGAAACTTTCGATCTGCGAGGATGCCGCCTCGTCATCCACATCCAGATAAGAAACCGTACTGCCCACTGCGCCGAGCGCCTGATTGATAGCCGCCGCGAGCACATGGATTTCGGGCGGTTGGGTATCGCCCGCAACCACTACGGCGCGCGGACCCGCCGCCTGCACATCGCGGACCATCGCACGAAGGAACGCATCCTCCATGACGTCCCCGCCTAACAGTCCGCCGATGCCGAGGTACGAAGCCAGCGCCTGCGCAAACGCAGGAATATCGCTGGAGCGCAACTTCTTGCGATGATCGGCCATACCCCCCGTAAGCGAATAGCTGCTCTCTACGACATACAACCTGCCGGGGCTATCCTCCGGGGACGCCATCCGTCTGTTTTGAGCGTATTCCGCCGTATTGGACAGAAGATTGATCTCCGTCGGGCCGAGGAAATCGCTGTCCAGGCTGACAATGACTTCCGCATTGGAAAACCGGTACAAGGGCCGCACCGTGCGTCCTTCCGCCGTCCGCAGCCCCGTCCGGGACGGATCGTCCCCTTCAGGCGCATACGTGATCCATTGCATTTCCGGAAAACGCTCCGCAAGGCGGCCGCGAAGCGACCGGATCGTAGGAGAGGAGGTCGGCGGCGACAAAACCGCAATCCGGGTGGCGCCGTCCAGTTCCTGCGCAAGACGCATGAACTCCCGCCATTCTGCACCGGCGCCCTGGCGCAGCACGCGCTGCGAGCGATCCGGATCATACATATTGAGGATGGAGGCCTGTTCAAACGCCCCTGTCGCCCCCCAGGACATGGGATGCTCCGGATTCCCTTCCACCTTGGTAGGACGCCCTTCATGACTCTTCACAAGAATCGGGCGCAGCACCCCGCGGTACGGCATGCCCGTAGCATAATGGAGGGGTTCTCCCGGAACGATCTCTTCCGGCTGGCGCGTGTACGGAAGTACTTGCTCGACGGGACGACGGCAGGCCGACAAACCGGCCATCGCCATGGAAGCGCCCATGATGCGCAGAAAATCCCTGCGGGACGCACCATCCGGACGATCACTTGCGCCCGGCATGAACTCCCCGGCATGCAGGTCGCCAAGCCCTCCTTCGAGGTCGGCCGGACTACGCCAGAACCGCTCGCGCGGCGCCGGCGCCTCTGCATCTTTCAGGACAGGAAGGTCGATCATGCCGATCTCGCGTCTGATCTGATTCTAATAATGGCAAGCGGAGCAATTTACGGGAGGGCGGATACCTTCCCATTCGATACGCTCCGCATTGCGCTCCATGAAATCCGCCGGATGTTCGTATCCCATGAGGGTCACCGTCTCATCGGGGCGCAACTGCTCCTCCGGATTGCGGTGACAATCGAGACACCACCCCATAGAAAGCGGCTCCGGCTGGGAAACGACATCCATCAGGTCTATCCGGCCGTGACACGTCTCACACCCCACGCCATTGTTGACATGGGCGGCATGGCTGAAATGCACATAATCCGGAAGAAAATTGACCTTGATCCATTCCACCGGCGTATCTTCCGCCCAGCTTCTTCGCACCGGGTGCAGGGAGAGGGCCTCCGTCTGCACCTGCGCATGACAGTTCATGCACGTTTGGGTGGGAGGGAGATTCGCCTCGGCGGTCATTTCGACATTCGTATGGCAATACCGGCAATCCAGCCCCAATTCACCTGCATGAAGCCGGTGGCTATACGGTACGGGCTGCTCGGGGGCATAGCCCACATCCGTGTACTCCGGGGAAAAGTAGTACCAGACAAAGCCGACAGTCGCCACGCCTCCTACAAGCGCTCCAACCAGGGAAAGGATTGGCAACGCGTTAGCTCCTTTGGGAAAAAGCTGAGGCATGCAAATGGATGTAAACTGCGTGAATCGGGGAATTCCCGAAGCGCGGAGGGGTCCGGCAGCGTATAAGGTAATGCTTATATTGAACCGGCAAGACGTTCGTCGATTGAATTTAGGATAAATTGCGCACGAAATTCTATGCCAAACCGCGCACCCGCCCCTCCATTCTATGGATGTATCGCATTCTCCTGCTGCGACGGTTGATCGCCGCACTGACGTAATCGACCTTTCGGTCGTTATCGTCAATTACAATGTGCGGGAATTCCTCGAACAGACGCTCCGTTCTGTGTTTCGTGCACAGGCCGACCTGAACATGGAAGTGTTCGTGGTCGATAACAACTCCGTGGACGGCAGCCCGGCCATGGTGCGCACGCACTTCCCCGAAGTGCATCTGATCGTCAATGCAAGCAATGCAGGCTTCGGCGCCGCCAACAATCAGGCGATCCGCAAGGCGCGCGGACGCTATGCCCTGGTGCTGAACCCGGACACGATCGTACAGGAAAACACGCTCGTTACCCTTGTTCGATTCCTCGATGAGCACCCGGACGCCGGCGCTGCCGGATGCAAGATCCTGCATCCGGACGGGACGTTCGCCCTCGAAAGCCGGCGCGCCTTTCCCACGCCCCGCGTAGCCTTTTTCCGTATGACCGGGCTGGCGGCGCTCTTTCCGCGCAGCCCTGTGTTCGGGCGCTACAATATGACCCACCTGCCGGAAGACGAGACGGCTGAAGTAGATGCGCTAAGTGGATCGTGCATGATGATCCGGCGGACTGCACTCGCCGAAGCGGGCCTCTTCGACGAAGAGTTCTTCATGTACGGGGAAGACATCGACTTGTGTTACCGCATCCAGCAGGCCCACTGGAAAATCTACTATACCCCGGAAACGGAAATCATCCATTACAAAGGGCAGAGCACCCGAAAAGGCGAATTGCGTTACGTGCGCCTTTTCTACGGAGCCATGCTCCGGTTTACGGAGAAGCATTTCGAGAGTCGATACTCGAAACTGCTGGCCCTGCTGCTTCGATGCGGCATCTTGATCCGGGCCGGAATGTCCGTGGCGGCAAAGTTCGGGCGCATCGCCGCCTTGCCCCTCATGGATTTTTGCATGGTATATGCCTCCGCAGGCCTTCTGGCGACAGCCTATGCCTCCATGCTCGGCACCCGCGTGGCGCCGCTCTTCTTTACCGTCGTGGCGCCGATCTACGGCCTCGGCTCCGTAACGGGCATCGCCGCCCTGGGGGGATACCGGCGAAAAAACTCTTTCCGTTCCGTTCCGGTGGGCATACTTGCGGGCCTCCTCCTCGTGGCCGCCCTGTCCTTTTTCGTAAAAACCATTGCCTTTTCGCGGCTTGTCGTACTGCTCACCTTGCCCGTGGCCGTCCTCGCGTCCTGGACCGTACGGTGGATCCGCATGCGCCGGGACGCCGAACCGATGCACGGGCGACACGCCGTCCTCGTGGGACACCGGGACGAGGCCATACGTCTGCACAACATGCTTGCCCGGCACCCGAGACCCCCATTCTCCCTGAAAGGATTCGTTACGCCGGATGAGGAAATGCCTGTGCGCAACGGAAACAATCCCGATGCAGTGCTTGTCCGCGGCCTCGACGAACAAACGTCAGGGGACGATCCCGGCGATTCCGTGGAAAACACGGATCCGGCATGGCTCGGCCGGGCCGGGCAATTGCGCGACATGGTCCGCCTCGGAATGCTCCACGATGTCGTTTTTGCTTCCGCCGCGCTTTCAAACCGGTCTATCTTCCGGTATATCCAGGAACTGCACGACCTGAACGTACACATCCGCATCCTCGCTGATGGGCGAGACCATGTCATCGGCAGAGCATCGGTGGACGATCTTTCGATGGTCAATCTCGTAGAAACGGAGAATGCATTCGTACACGCGCGCCCGTCAGCGGCCCGGCGTCTGCTGGAAAAAGGCATTGCGGCGATCGGTCTTGCCATGCATCCTGTGCTGGCGGCAATCGCCCGCCTCGCCGGTCAGAACTCGCTTCCGACGCGTCTTGCAAGTAAAACGAAAAAATTTCCCGATATTCTTCTCGGACGACGCGCCCTGGTCGGCTACGACGAAACCACCGATTACCGCCCGCCCCCGGAATGGAACCTCCGGCCCGGCGTTTTCACCGTGGTGGATGTCGTCAACCTCCCCCGGGACGCCGTGGACGAACTTGATTCCGCCTACTGGTTCTATGTCAGAAACCGGACCATGTCCCTCGATTGGGATATTATCGTCCGGTCACTCAAGGACGCCGCCGGGATTCACGAACGCATCGGCTCATGACGCCATCCCCTCAATATCTTCTGGATTTCGAAAAACCTCTCGTGGAACTCGAGCAGAAGCTCGACGAAATGAGAGCATTCGACACGGAAGACGCGAAGGTCGACCTGTCCCGGGAAATCGCCGCGCTGGAGGCCCGCGTAGACGAACTGCGCGCATCCATTTACCGCAATCTGACGCGGTGGCAGCGCGTACAGATCGCGCGCCACCCGATGAGGCCGTACACGCTCGATTACATCGAGGCCATGACGGAAGACTTCGTGGAACTGCACGGCGACCGCTTGTATGGAGACGATCCCGCGATCGTGGGAGGGTTTGCGAAGTTTCGCGGCGCCGAATACGGAGGCGTCGACCGCTCCGTCATGATCCTGGGACACCAGAAAGGGCGCGACATGAAAAGCCGGAAGCACCGGCGCTTCGGGATGCCGAACCCGGAAGGATACCGCAAGGCGCTGCGGCTCGTGCGGCTCGCCGCTAAATTCAACCGGCCGGTAATCACGCTGCTCGACACCCCCGGCGCATACCCCGGACTGGAGGCGGAAGAACGCTGTCAGGCTGAAGCCATCGCCAAAAATCTGTTCGAGATGGCCCGTCTGCCCGTACCCATCGTGGTCGTCATCATCGGCGAGGGGGCATCGGGTGGAGCGCTTGGCATCGGCATGGGCGACCGCATCCTGATGCTCGAAAACTCCTGGTATTCCGTGATCTCTCCCGAGAGCTGTTCGCAGATTCTGTGGCGTTCGTGGGATTACAAGGAAGACGCGGCGCAATCCCTGAAACTTACCGCCCCCGATCTGATGGAATTCGGTATTATCGACCGGATCGTCACGGAACCGGAAGGGGGCGCGCACCGGAATCCGGTCGCCACCATTCGCAGTGTGGGTACGGTCATTGAGGAAACGCTCGCGGAAATCGGAGGAACGCCCCCGGAAGATATTGTCCGGAAACGCATCGAAAAGTTCGAGCACATGGGGAGTGTTCGGGTTGACCAATGACCGGAATCCGCCCGGTACGCCATCCGCAATGAACGATCTGCCCGACTATATCTCCGAGGAGGCGTTGCGGAGATTCGTCAAGGACGCGCTGGCGGAGGATATCGGTTCCGGAGACGTGACGACGGAAGCCGTAGTCGACGGGACCGTACAGGCCGAGGGGCAATTCCTCGCCAGGGCAGACGGTATTCTGGCAGGCCTGACGATGGCCGAATATGTTTTCTCCATGGTGGATGACCGCATCCGGTGTTTCTGGAAATGCGGAGACGGCGGAGCCATTCACGCCGGCGCAACGTTCGGAACAGCCCATGGACCGGCACGAGGCCTGCTCATCGCCGAGCGCCTCGTCCTGAACCTCATGCAGCGCATGAGCGGCATTGCAACCCTTACGCACCGGTTCGTGGATGCCGTCAAGGGGCTTCCGGTACAGATTATGGATACGCGCAAGACGGCGCCCGGTCTGCGCCGGCTCGACAAATGGGCCGTCCGGTTGGGCGGCGGGACAAACCACCGTCTTGGCCTCGACGACATGTTCCTCATCAAGGAAAACCACATTGCCGCCGCCGGAGACGTGGCGCAAGCACTTCGGGCGGCAGACCGGTATCGCCGGGAACAGGGATTGCGGGTGCTCATCGAGGTCGAAACACGTACACTGGACGAGGTGCGCGAGGTGCTGCACACCGGGTGCGCAGACCGTATTCTGCTGGACAATATGGTGGACCTGCCCGGCGGCGGACGGATAGACGTATCCCGGCTCCGGGCAGCCACGACCCTCATCGACGGACGGATCCCTGCCGAAGCGTCCGGCAACGTGACCCTCGACACGGTCCGGGCCATCGCCGAAACCGGCGTACAGTACATTTCCTGCGGCGTCCTGACCCATTCCGTCGATGCGCTGGACATTTCACTGCAACTGCGCATCATGTAGCAGGGACTTCTGTTGCACGATGCAGGACCTGCTCCTGCGATAAATCCCATGAATGGCTCTGTGAACACTCCGGCACAAAACATGCCTGCACGCTACGGCGGCATCGAGGCCGGAGGCACAAAGTTCGTATGCGCCATCGGCGACGCTTCATTCTCACTGCTCGAGCGTATCGAATTTTCCACTACTACGCCCGCCGAAACGATCGGCCGAGCCATCGACTTCTTCCGGTCCCGGGCGGAAAATGGCGCACTGACCGCACTGGGCATCGGATCGTTCGGTCCTGTAGATCCCCGTCCTGGCTCCCCTACCTGGGGGTATATCACCACCACGCCCAAAGAGGGATGGCGCCACACCGATTTTGCAGGCCGCCTCGGACGAGCGCTCGACGTACCCGTCGGCTTCGATACGGATACGAACGCCGCCGCTTTGGGGGAAGGCGCGCTCGGCGCCGCGAAGGGCCTGCATACGTTCGCGTATCTGACGATCGGCACAGGGGTAGGCGGTGGAGCACTGGTCGGCGGCATACGAATACACGGCATGCTGCATCCGGAAATGGGGCACATGAGGCTGCCCCGCGCCGAAGGCGACGACTTCAAGGGCGTATGCCCCTTCCATGGAGATTGTCTCGAAGGCATGATATCCGGTCCGGCGCTGCACGCCCGCGCAGGCGGCCCACCGGACCGCCTGCCCCCCGACCACGAAATATGGAACCATGCGGTCCACTATCTCTCCGCCGCGCTGGTGAACATCACATGCGTGCTCTCCCCGCAGCGCATCGTCCTTGGCGGGGGCGTCATGCACCAGCGCCACCTGTTCCCGCGCATCCGCCGGCGCGTACAGAACCTGCTGGCCGACTACCTGCAAAGCCCGGAAATCGTCAACCATCCGGAAACGTTCATCGTGCCCCCGGGACTGGGAGACGACGCCGGCGTGGTCGGTGCGCTTGCACTGGCCCGGCACGCCGCCGGACAGAACATCGACCAGGCGCAGAAACATTCCGCCGAAAGAAAGATTTGACGAAGAAGGATTTGACCGGCAACGATTCCGCACACACCCGCTTCACCCCAGGCCCGCCCTTCCGAACCTGTCAGGACCTCCTTGCATGCAGTAGCGCTACGGCAAAAGCATCTACAACGTAACGACGCAGCGCCTCTATGTTACAAGAGCAAAGCCGGCTGTTTCAGCGCATCCTGTTCGCCGTCGATCTTGCCCTGATCGTCATCGGGTGGATTCTCGCCTGGTTCATCCGCTTCGAAGTCCTCTCGTGGATAGGGTTCATACCCCCACCGGAATGGCTGCCCCTCTCCCGGTACCTCAGCTTTCTTCCGTGGGTACTCATCGTTTCGATGGGAGTGTTCTGGTTTTCCGGCCTGTACACCCCCGACCGCCTGCAGCGCATGACGCATCTCACGCTCAGCGTGACCAAAGCGGTGGTCATGGGCCTGATCGTGGTTACTGCCTCGCTGTCCTTCTACCGCGAACTGTATTTCTCGCGCCTCCACATGATGCTCTTCGGCGCCATTACCCCGATGCTGATGATACTCGCCCGCATCGCCATGTATATGCTGCTGCGGCGCGCTCGCAAGCAGGGAATGTACCTGCGCCGCGTCCTTATTCTGGGAGCAGGAGCCGCCGGACGCAAACTGGAAGAAGCGTTGCGGCAATATCCCTGGATCGGTTTCGAGATCGCAGGCTTCCTCGACGACCACAAACAGGATCAGGAAGACGTACTGGGCGGCATCTCGGAGGTTGTGGCCGTCGTGGACCGTTTCCAGCAGGAAGATCGCCCCATCAACTACGTCTATATTGCCCTCCCGCTCACTGTCCTGCATCGGATCCAGCCCCTCGTGAACGAGCTGTCCACCCGGCTGGCGCACATCTGCCTCGTCCCGGATCTGTTTCACTTCGACATCGTGAACTGCCGCGTCACCAGCGTGGAGGGCCTGCCCATCATCCACCTCGTCGACGAGGCGCCCCTGGAATTCGCCCGCATCACAAAGCGCGTCGTGGATGTCGCCTTTGCCTCGGCGATACTCGTTCTCCTCTCCCCGCTCCTGCTGCTGCTTGCCGTAGGCGTAAAACTCTCCTCGCCCGGGCCTGTGTTTTACAAACAGAACCGGATGGGGCTGAACGGACGCACCTTCGATATGCTGAAGTTCCGGTCCATGCCCGTGGACGCCGAAGCCGCCACCGGCGCCATATGGGCACAGCCGGGTGAAAAAAGAGCCACCCGGCTCGGGGCACTCATGCGGCGTACCTCTCTCGACGAACTGCCGCAATTCATCAATGTGCTCAAGGGCGACATGTCGGTTGTGGGGCCGCGGCCCGAGCGTCCGGTATTCATCGAGCAATTCCGGGAGCGCGTGCCCCGCTACATGCTGCGCCACAAGGTGAAGGCAGGCATCACCGGATGGGCGCAGGTCAATGGTTGGCGAGGCGACACCTCCATCGAAAAACGCATCGAGTACGACCTGTACTATATCCGAAACTGGTCCCTCCGCCTGGACATCAAAATCATGATCATGACGCTCTGGTCCGGGTTCGTGAACAAGAATGCGTATTGAGGGGGCTGCAATATAGTGGGTGCGCCGCATGCGGTCGAGCGCCGACGGCGCCCCTCTCAATAGAATACAGCGAACCCGTTAAGCCCGTATGAAGTATCCTTCGGCATTGCTATTGCACGATACGCGCATCGCACTGAAGCATTGCCGGAAAAAACTCTGAAGATTGGCGTCGGGCATCTTTTCGCTACGGGAAGCGATCCTGATCGCGACCGGATATTCCATGTGGCGGGGATGCGCTATTCCGACCGCGTCGCGCCTCTCGCAAAAGACTGGATTCTTGACCCCGGGCGCAATCTGACACGGCGGCTCTATGAACAAAGCCGGGTTGGCAAGGAACTCCGGAAAGGAAAACCATCCTGGGAAAAAGCAGAACCGGACATTGCCCCCTTCTTCGCCGATCTGGACGTGCTTTTCCTGTACAACCGGAACCGGCAACGGGACTGGTTCCGGCACACCGTCCTCCGACCCGCATCGAACCGGACGGGAAACGGCCGAACCGCGCACAGCCCCCCTGTCTGCGTCGATCTCCGCGAGATGGCCCGGTTCTTTCTTCCCGACCGCGATCTCCCGGACGACGAAACATTGATCCGGGAATCCATTCCCGAAACTGAATGGAACCGTTCCGATCCCCGGTTGCCGCTCCTCGTACGTAGCTTTGGCAACCTGTTGCAAGACATTATCGATGCGATTCGCTCCGAATCGCAGACAAAACCGGGATATGCGCTCGTATACAGCCTGCTTGACCGAGCCGTGGCGCAGGAAGACAAATCCTCCAATGGGTTCGAAGATTTCTGTGCATTGTTACAGGTGGCCGGTATGGCGCATCGCATCCGGTGGAGCAACGACCTGTTCGCCAAACCCTATGGCGACAAGGCGCCTGATATCGTCGGGGATGCGGATGCGTGGAACAGTCTCCTGACCCGGGAAGCGCGCACGGCTACAGCGCCTCCTGCAACGGAAACGAGTCCGCGCCGGCAAGAACCGCCCGATATCGCGCTCCTTACCGGGAGCGGGCCACACCAGGGCAATGGGCGCATGCCGTCGCCCGAACAGACCAGCTCGGAACACTCCTCCGGGGAAGCAACATCCTTGCCCATCGTCGGCCTCCAGCATGTGGACGAGGCCTTTGACCGGCTGGTCGAAGAGATAGAAGGCTTCCAGCCCCGGCGCGAACAACAGACCTTCGCCCGCTTCTGCGCCGACGCCATCAATAAGGGAGGCATGTACGCGATCGAGGCCGGAACGGGCACGGGGAAAACGCTGGGGTATCTGGCGCCGTCCTGCGAATATATCCGGCAGGGCCAGAGCGATCCAAAGAAGCGCGGAATCAAGGGCGGAAAAATCATTGTCGCCACGGCCACGAAAAATTTACAGGACCATCTCCTCAGAACGGAATGGCCCCGCCTCACCGGTACGGGATCGCTCTACCAGGACTTCAAGGCAGCAGCGCTCAAGGGCAAAAGCAACTTTTTGTGCATAACTGCCGTGGTCGATCTGTTTGAGGAAACGTACGGACCGGCAGAACCGGACCGGAACACCGGGAAGATTTCCTCGGCACGACGGAAACGTCCCGCAAGTACATCCCGCGGCGCCCCGGCGGAGAAGCGTCTCGCCTGGCTGTTCCTGTTCCTGATCCTCCTGCGCAACCGGAGCGAAACGGAAAACATTCCCTGGACCTTTTTCCGGCGGCGATTCCCCGATCTGGACGATTTTCTCGATGAGGCAAATGCAGCGGTGGCCTGCACATCCGACCTGTGCCGCATGGGCGCATCCTGTATCTACCCCCGGCGCCTGCAAAAGGCCCGCGAGGCGGACATCGTGGTTACGAACCACTACAAACTGCCCGTCATGGACAGCCAGATACAGGAACCTGCGCAGGTATGCCTGATCGACGAGGCAGATCAATTCCCCGACAACCTGCGCAACGCCGTCACCATAATCCTGTCCAGCTACCGCATTCGCCGCAGGTTCTTGCAACGGATCACAGGCTCTGAACGCCGGCGAGGATTTGCACAAATTCTGGAAGATCGTTTTACGAAATCGTTGCAAACTTCCGGGAAGCGCATTGCGGATAACGAGGCGCTCGAAAAAGCCGTGTTAAACATGCAGTCCATTCGCGCGGCTTGCGAAGAAATACACGTTCTTCTGGGCATCATCGGCGGGATGTCCAAGGACTATCCTGACCGCGAAACCCGGCGATGGGTCACAATGCACCCTTCAACCGGAGAGCATTTCCAGACACACCTGACCTCGCTTGCTGCCCGCTGCGATCACATTGCCGCATGCTGGGACGCCCTGCTGCACAGCAAGCTATACGCGGACGCCGGAAACAAGCGTATGCAACGCGAAAAAGCGCGCATCGTAAAATATATCCGGTTCGCAAAGGAAGTGGGCTTCGAGGCGTCGGAAATTGCAAACGATTACCCCTCGGACGATTTCGTACATATCTGCACCTTCTATGGGGAGGGATGGACCCTGCAAAAAATTCCTTATGACATCTCGACAGTCCTGAAAGAAACATGTTGCAAGCACTATGCAACCACCCTCTTCACCTCGGCGACATTGTTCGTGGACAACCGTCTCGATCTGTTTTCCGATAACCTGGGGATTCCGTTCGATACGCATACATCGACACGTATCGCCTCGCCTTTCGATTATGCAGAAAACGTACAGGGATTCGTAACGACCTCCATCCCGCCCTACGTATCCAGCGGTTCCGCGCAACGAAAAAGCAGGTGGCGCAAGGAAGCCGCAGGCGCTCTTGCCCGGCTTGTCGTGGCGCTGAACGGGCGCACGCTGGCGCTGTTCACCAGTACGGAAGAAATGCGCGACATCTACGAACAGGTGCAGCCCGTTCTGGAGCGATACGGCATCGATCCTCTGTTGCAGGATGGAAGCAGCCTTGCCGAAATCAATGCATTCCGTACCACGGAGCACAGCGTGCTCTTCGGAGTGGATCGATTCTGGACCGGTGTGGATTTTCCCGGCGCAACCCTTTCGCAGGTTATTGTGGTGCGCCTGCCCAACCCGAACCTGGGGGATCCGCTTATCGCGCACCGGCAAGAATACATGGGCGATGCATTCTGGAAAAGATATTACCGGCCCACCACCAAACTGAAATTGCGACAGGGATTCGGGCGCCTTATCCGTTCGGAAAAAGACAAGGGGTTGTTCGTAGTGCTGGATCAGCGGCTGTGGTCGAACGAGCGCATGCGGAATCTGCAGGACGCCGTGCCCGTGAGGCTGCATCGCTGTTCCACCGAACCGGATGACATGAACTGGCTAACCGATAGCGGATTAAAGCATCTGGGGCTGCACGCAGAATTTGAGCGAAGAAATGTATATATGGAAGAAATAAAACTTCGCGACTGAACAGGCATCCTACACTTGATCGACGACCCATGCACATCCGAACCTGCATCGCAATTACGGCACTTGCCATGCCGATTTTCCTGGCGGCCTGCGCATCCGAGGCGCCGCCGGATTCAGATCCCGCTGCCCCTCCACAGCAGGAACTGGCACGGGATATCCGTACGATCATAACAGGCGAGAAATCTCCTGTACAGCAAGAAGCGCTTGTACAGGCAGGCAAGATCACGCCGGGGCAAATGAGCGACGCCTTGCGCGAGGTGCTCGTCGATGCGACAGCCTTTATAACATATCTTGACGACAGGTATGAAACCGACGATCCGCGTCTGGACAGTCTCAACCTCTTGCTCGTCCACGCCTTGCAGCCCCATTTCTCCGAGACAGAAATAGCAGCAGCCATTCTCTCGATCGCGAATCGTTCCGACTCTGTACATGTGCGCTTTGCAACTCAGCAAGCGGCCGCATACCTGGCCATGCATATTCCTCCCGGGGAAATGGGAGAAAACCTGCGACATGCTGTGATTGAAGGAGTGGCGGGTATCAGCAGAGAGAATTATGGCATGTATACGACCAGAAAATTACTGTTTGAAACATTAATAAATCAGACCCCGGGAGGTATGGAAGCGCTGGCAGCAAATCCCGAGGAAGCGATCGGCCCCGACATTCTCGATGCACGTCGCATGTCTTACCTGAAATCGATTGTTCGGGAAGAATCAATGATACGGACACAAGCACCGTATATCCCCTCACCGGTGCCAAATCCGGAGATCGTGCCTCTCGACAGCCTCGTCTCCGCTATACAGGCTATCTCGGAAGGGAAAAAGGGGAACCGGCAACAAGAAGCTGCAAGGCATGTGAGGAGAATAGCAGAAACGGATCCGGCACAGATAGGAGATACGCTACGTGTCGCAATGATAAGAGCATTCCGCTATCTGCATATAGAGGCCCAACAAAAAGAAGAAACGGTTTGGGAAAAAAGATACAGCCCTTTGCGATATCCGCTTGGCGCTGCCCTCGATCAACTGAAAGACCCGGATATCGGCGAGATGTTTGTAGAAATGGAAGCGTATGGAACATGTGGCAGCGGGCACCAGCTCATCTTTAGGCAATTTCCCGATCAAAGCGCGCCATTGCTCACCGAGGCCATTTCCCGATCGACGACACGACCCGAAAAAATGTTCGATGGCCTGCATGTTTTGACCAACATGATAGCAGGATACAAACTGGGAAGGTTAAATCTTTCACAGGAAAGCAGAGCCCTCTTGATTGCTACAAGCCGGCACTTTCTCGATGGAGATCTACTTCCTTCTTTGCCAATTTCGGAAGGCGCCGATTCCTACAACCGTGAGACTATTCTGTATCCTGCCCTTCTGTTTGCAGTTACACTGGATGAACCGGAATTGATAGACATTGTACAGGAATTGGCGACGAACCCGGATAAGATAATTGCTCTGGGCATTCCCGATGAACGGGTGAAATATGTTCAAGAGGATGCAAGAAGACTATTGAGTCGGCGTCCCTATATGGGCGGCGGCGATTGTTAGGCAAAGCGATTTTCCCTGTTTCCCTTGCACCATGCACACCCGAACCCACATCGCAATTACGGCACTTGCCGCACTGGTCTTTCTGGCGGCCTGTACACCCGAGGCGTACGCGCAGGACGCGTATTCCGCCGCATCTCCGGAAACGGAAATATCCGCCGCGCCGGATTGCCCCGAACATGATCCGGCTGCGCCCGCACTTCCTCCCCAGGAGGAACTGGCGCGGGATATCCGTACGATCGTGACGGGCGAAAAACACCCCGCCCAGCAAGAAGCCTTGGTACAGGCAGCCCGCATCGCGCCGGGAGAAATGAGCGACGCCTTGCGCGAGGTGCTCGTCGATGCGGCTACGTTTGTAGTCTATCTTCCCGGCCAGGATAGTACGGGCAATGCACGTCCGGACAGCCTTTCCCGGCTTCTGGCCTGCGCTTTGCAACCTCACTTTTCCCAGGAAGAACTGACTGCGGACATTCTTTCCATTATTTCCTTCGATGAGCAAGGCCACTACCTTCCCGGAAACAGAGCGCGTCAAACCACAGCGGCCTGGCTGGCCAAGCACATTCCTCCTGGGGAGATGGAGGAAGCATTGCAACGCGCCGTGGTCAGGGGAATGCTGGGCATTAGTTCCGAAAATTATCCCATGTACACCGCCTGGTATCTTTTGTCCGAAGCGCTATCGAAGCAATATGCCGGCTATTCCGATGCGGACCTTGCGGCGGAAATCCGGACGATCCAGGCAGGGGAAAAAGACATATATGCACCGCTTGCAGCAATACACGGGGCCGGCCGATGGGTTCATCCAGGGTTTGGCGGCATCGGTGACCCTGAAAACATTGGTCCCGAGGCAAGGGCGGCCATGATAGAAACCCTGACCTGGTTGAATGAAAAAATAAATGAACGCGCCTGGTTACTCGAACGCTTGGAGGCTGTGGACGATGAGGAAGGCAAGAAGGCTCTGGAAATGAGCGATCGAGATCAATGGCGTAGCAGAAGAATATTTCATTCGGTCTTGGCAGACGTCGTTGAGAGCCTCGAAATGTCCGAAGCTATCGAAGCACTGGCAAACGCAGGGGATCTCCATTTTTCGTTCATACGTAGTGGCAACCGTAGCGTAGCCCCGATTGTCGACGTGCTTTCCGGGGAGCAACTGTATACCCGGCAGGCACAGGCCCGCCTGGCATTCTTGACCGACATCGTTCGTTCGTCACAATGGAAGGGGATAGAACCCCTCTCTCCTGACAACAGAGACCTGATCGTTCGTACAGCGCGCCGTTTTCTTGACAGGGAGGGGTTGAAAGATTTTCAGGGACTGCATATACGGGGAGTTTTGTCCAGCGCTGTGGATCTCGCGCTCGCATTGGATGAGCCGGATCTGATACAGGTCGTAGAAACATTGGCTGCGAACCGCGAGGAGGCGATTGTGCGGGGCGTTACCCCTGGAGGGGTGGAGTATTTTCAGGAGTATATCAAAGAGATGCTGCAATTTCAGCAGCGTAGAAAAGAATTTCGGGACCCGTTTAGCGAGCCGGAATTACCGCAGGACGAACTTGTTGCTGCGATACGGGCCATCATGGAAGGAGAAGAGGGAGACGCCCAAGTCAAAGCGCTCCGACAGGTATCGCGCATGGAACCGGAGCGCATAGGGGACTCCTTGCGTGCTGCTCTGACGGCAACGTTCTTGTACAAATATGAGGCGACGATGCGGCAAAAAGAGGCGGGAGCGGATTTCGACTTTTATGACTCTTATGCTGAAGATTATTATGAAGTCATAATGTATCCACTTGAAGATGCTGTCAGGCAACTGCGAGACCCGAGCCTCATTAAATTGTTTGTGCATATGGGGCGGTACGGGATATGTGGCAATGAGCCGGGGATGTTTTCTGATCCCGATGGAATATTCCGCCAGTTCCCCGATACAAGTGCGGTGCTGCTTGCCGAAGCTATTTCCACGCCGACGACGCCGCTCAAAAAAATGTACGATGGTCTGGCGCTTTTATCGGAATTGGCGGTTTCCCATAAAATGGGGCGCCTGCACTTTTCGCCCGAAAGCAGCGCGTTGCTGCTTGCAACCGGGCGGCGTTTCCTGGAGGGAGATTTTCTATCCTCCTTGCCAATGCAGGACACAACCGGCGTATATCCGTTCAGCCGTTCAGAGGTCCTGCGTGAAGCCGGTGCGCTCGCCGTCGCGCTGGACGACCCGGAACTGATAGAGATCGTAGAAACCCTGGCGACAGACGCAGACAGGGTGACTGCCCTTGGTATTTCCGATGAACGGGTGAAATACGTTCAAGAGACTGCCAGAAGGCTATTGAATTGGCGGCCCTATACGGGCATTTCCGATTGTTAGAGCAGCCGCCTTTGCGCCCAATGCAAGGAGTTATCGGGCTGAAGTCATGCCAAAACGCTTCCGGATTAACCAGGCTTGCGGAGCCCCTACTCCTCCCGCACCGCCATACGCTCGCTCGCCGCTTCCCACTGGGCATACGCCTGCTCCAGGTCTTCTTTCATCCGGCCGTACTCGGTACGCAGTGTACGGATAAGCGCGCCGTTCTTGTAGGCGTCAGGTTGGGCCATCTGGTCCTGTACTTCCTGAAAGGCCCGTTCCTTTTCCGCGATGTCGCGTTCCAGGCGATCGCAATACGTGCGTAATTGATGGGTCGTCATCGCTTCGGGATCGACCGCGCCTCCCTTCTTCACGGCCCGGTGCAGGCGGTTGCGTTCCTCGGCTTCCCGCCGCTTCTGCTCTTTTGAACGCGGCCCTCCGGAACGCTTTCCGACGGGGGTGGATCGACTCTTTCGAGGCGCCTTGCTACTCAACCCGTTCGATACCTGCCCCTCCGATCCGGAACGGGGCACTCCGAACCCCATACGCTCCCTGTTTTCGGAATAATTCCCGATAAACGTACGTACCCGCCCCCCGACGGCATACCAGACGCCGTTAACCACCTGATCGAGGAAATGCCTGTCGTGGCTGATGACGACGAAAGCGCCCGCATACTGGCGCAACGCTTCGATGAGCACCGGAATCGACGCCGCATCGAGGTGGTTGGTCGGCTCGTCGAGAATCAGAAAGTTGGAAGGATGAAGCAGCGTGCGCGCCAGGGCAACACGGCTCTTTTCGCCGCCGGACAGCATGCGGATTCGTTTGAACACATCGTCGGCGGAGAAAAGAAAGGCGCCCAGCACCGAGCGGAGTTCCCCATCGGTTTTGTCCCCGGCGGCGCGGCGCAGGGATTCGAGGATCGTGTCGGCGGGCTCCAGCATATCGGCCTGATGCTGAGCGAAAAAGGCGTGCTCGACACGATAACCCGGAGAACGCTCGCCCTCGAACGGCTCGGTTCCGTCGAGCATGCGCGCCAGGGTGGACTTGCCCGCCCCGTTCTTCCCGATCAGCGCGATCTTGTCCCCGCGTTCGACCGTGAGCGGCCCGGCATCCTCAAAAACGCGAATGTCGCCGTCGTCGGTACGGTAGGTTTTGGAAAACGCGCTCAGTTCGAGGACGACCCGCCCGGACCTCGGGGGCTCCGGAAAACGGATGCGCACGGCCGCCTCGTCCGACGGAGCAGGAGGAATACGCTCCAGGCGCTCGAGCATTTTGACGCGGCTCTGCACCTGCTTCGCCTTGGACGCCTTGTACCGGAATCGTTCGATGAACCGTTCGGTGGCAACGATTTCCCGTCGCTGGTTCTCGTAAGCGGCTTGTTGCAGGGCGCGCCGCTGGGTGCGTTCCTGGAGGTAAAAGTTGTAGTTGCCGGCATAAAAATGGATGCGCCCGTGGGCAAGCTCGGCAATGGCGGTCACCATCCGATCCAGGAAATAGCGGTCGTGAGAGACGATGACCACCGTGCCTTCATAATTTTTCAGATGGTTCTCCAGCCAGTCGATGCTTTCGATGTCGAGATGGTTGGTCGGCTCGTCCAGAAGCAGGTAGTCCGGTTGCCGGAGCAGCAGCCGGGCCAGCATGGCCCGCATGCGCCATCCGCCGGAGAAGGATTTTACGGGGCGCTCGAGATCGTCGGCGGCAAATCCGAGACCGGCAAGGACGACTTCCGCCCGTGGGCGGGCCAAATGGGCTTCGTGCACAACCAGCGCCGCATGGATGCGGTCCAGCACATGGAGTCGCCCGGCGTAATCCGCACCCTCATGTTCCTGCAATGCGTCCAGTTCGGCGACGAGTTGGGCCTCCTCGGCCTGAAGTTCCCGGATGTTCGAAAACCCCTTCAACGCTTCGTCGAGGATGGACGCCTCGGAATCGAGAGTCTGCACATCCTGTTCGAGGTATCCGATGGACGTGCTGGCGCCAATGGCAAGCCGCCCCTCGTCCGGTTCGATATGCCCCTCGATGAGGCGGAGCATCGTGGTTTTTCCCGCTCCGTTCTTCCCGATCAAACCGATCCGTTCTCCGGGGGGAATACCCCACGACAACCGGTCAAAGAGCACCTGATCGCCGAAGCGGAGCGATATGTCGTGGAGCTGAATCATGGGTAGCTGAACGCGCCATACAGCCAAAAGGGAGAATGCGTATGGGCGCGCATCGCTTGCGAACAAGAAAAACGAGCGGGGCGAGTTGAAGTAATTTAGTATTTATCCGGCGGTCTGCCCAAAAACGACGTCAGACACCGGGGTCTCCCGCCGTGTCGGCCAGTGTGCCCCTAACACACCGTTTTGAGTAAAAACTACTCCAAAAAGGAGTAAAAATTACTCAAAAGGGGTAAAAGCGGATCATCAGGGTCCGCCTCTCTTTTCCTTCACCTACACCTGCCCCCGGATTTTCTCCAGGGTGGAGAATGTCCCGAAGACTACCATGGCTCCAACGAAGCGGTACGCCCGAACGGAGCTGTCGCCGCGAACGGCGGCAGGGGCGAACTGTCGGATAAATACTAAACTACACCTCGGCTGCAAACTGTCGGAAGCCGCGACGAGGAACGGGAAGGTGGGTTGAAGAATGGGTGTGGGCCTGCCCGAGTCGGGTCTGGAAGTCTTGACAGTCTCCGGGGCGCTGATTATACTTGCGGTTAGGTTCTTGGCTTAGGCTGGGTTATATTTCGCTAACTTTTGAGGTGTTTGTCATGAATGATGTACGCGATCACTCTGACCGGGAAATGACTTATTGGCAAGCCTGGGAGCGTGTCCTGAAAACTGTGTAAGTGGTCAATCGTACACATAGTTTCATCAGGAGGTGAAGACGATGACCGAACTTACAGACAAACAGCAGGCTCTTCTGGACGAGTTGCTGAAGGATTTCAAGGGAGACGCGCGGGACCTTTTCGGGGAGGGCGGTTTGCTCAAGACGATAGGCAAGCGTGCTCTCGAGGCGGCGCTGGAGGGGGAACTGACGCATCATCTCGGTTATCCGCCGCATGATCGGTCGGGTCGCAAGAGCGGCAATTCCCGTAACGGACGCACTGCGAAGCGGCTCGAGAGCGAGTCGGGTTCGCTGGATCTGGAGGTTCCTCGCGATCGCAACGGCAGTTTCGAGCCCAGGATCGTAGAGAAGCGCCAGCGCCGGGTAGCGGGCCTGGACGAGACGATCGTGTATCTCTATGCGCAGGGCCAGAGCACGCGGGCTATCCAGGACACGTTGAGACGTCTCTACGGCGCGGAGGTCTCCTCTACGCTTGTCTCGGAGGTTACCGCAAGCGTTCTCGAGGAAGTGACCGCATGGCAGGCTCGTCCTCTGGAGAGGGTGTATCCGATCGTGTACTTCGACGCCTTGTTCGTGAAGTCTCGCGAGGAGGGTTCGGTGAAGACGCGCGCGGTCTACGTGGCGCTGGCGATAGATATTGAAGGAGATAAAAAGGTGCTGGGCCTTTGGATCGCTCCGACGGAAGGGGCCGTTTCGTGGCTCACCATCTTCGGCGAGTTGAAGGCGCGGGGGATGGAGGACTGCTTCATTGCGTGCGTGGACGGCCTGAAGGGTCTTCCCGAGGCGATAGAGACGGTCTTTCCACATGCGCGGGTGCAGTTGTGCATAGTGCACCAGGTGCGCAAGAGCCTGCGTTACGTGCCCTGGAAGGAGCGCAAGCCGGTGGCGGCGTCTTTGCGCGCGGTCTACGCAGCGCCGAGCGAAGAGGCCGCTCTTGCGGCGCTCGAGGCTTTCGAGCAAGAGTGGAGCGAGAAGTACCCGGCTATCGCTCCGCTGTGGAGGAAGGACTGGGAGCGTCTGGCGCCTTTCTTCGACTATGCGCCTGCGATCCGCAAGGTGGTCTACACCACCAATGCGATCGAATCGCTGAACTACAGCCTGCGCAAAATCGTCAAGGGACGGGGCGCTTTCCCCAACGACGACGCGGTGCGCAAACTGCTCTACCTGGGCCTGCGCGAAGCGTCGAAGAAATGGAAGCGTCCGATACGCGACTGGAAGGCCGCACTCAACCAGTTCGTCATACTCTACGGGGACAGAGTCCCCATTGAACAATAATCCCACTTACACAGTTAACGGGACACGCCCTATCCTGGTTTCATTTCTGGGTGAAGTCTTTTCCTTATGGTATGCATACCAAGGATTATTTGAATCCTAGTTTTTACTATACTCAAACTAGGCGAAAATTGCGGGCTTTTATCCATTTTGTTGTTTTGATAATCTTTGCTATTCTTCTTGGTACCTTGTTGTCTCCTGTTACGGGTGTAACTGGTGCTAATGCTCAATCACGAACTTGTAACAGTAGTGGTATTTGTTATCCTACTTCTTCTGGCTCTTCCGGTAATAGTGGAAGTTCTGGTAGTTCTTCTTCTGGGTATGGTAGCTATAATCCTGCTCCTAATCCATATGGTGGAGAGAGAGAGAGAGAGAGAGAGAGAGAGGTGATTCGTTTTGATTGGACAGATTTCGGCGGAATTTAAGGTGTAATGTTGCGACCTTGTTCCGACACAATCAATCCGACGAGACCCATGTCAAGACGAACCACCTCTGATGTCCTGAGACGCTGTAAATCTCGGAAATCCGAGTAAGGGTTACAGTCTATCGAACGAGAAAGCGCCCACTTCGAGCCAATCGAGGCCGAAATGGGCACCGTACCCCACTTCGAAGGAAAATCGGTTCCGGATCGAAGCCCTGCATACAGGGGGTTTATGGGGTAGATTCTCCACTTGGCGGGTTGGCTCGCGGCGCCGGGCGCGTGAGACGGCCAGGCACATGCCCTTCCTGCACACTGTACATCTCTTCCACAGCATCCCAGGCTTGCCAATAGGTCATTTCCCGGTTAGAGTGAGCAGACACATCGTTCATCGTAAGTACCTCTAAATCAGGTTAAACGGAAGCCCAGCCGAAACCAGGCACTGAACCAGAAGCACAAGACACGACCAAGGGCCTGCTAAGGCTTCTGCGTACCTATTTATAGTGGCCTCACACACCCCATACATTTCATATTCTCCCAATAATGCATCTTGCAGACGATCCTGTAATCGACGCGGCCGGGGTCGATCTGCCAAACTGGGAAGCGCCCACGTACTCTGCCTCCCCAATGCCTTTGGGGGCCATCTCCCACGGTACGCCGTGCAGCACCTGCCGCCTGAAAAACGGAGCTATCCGCAAAAGCCGGCTTACTGGAGAAACGACGTGATGCGGTACCTGACCTCAGCCGGGAATCAGTGGCAAAACCCGATTTCTTCGTTCCCGTTGACCTGCCGGGAAACCCCGAAGAACGCCTCGCCGCATTCCGGCGGCAGTTACTCGCCTACGGCCAATTGCTTACCCACTGGCCCGCGCTCGTCGAAGCCGCGCGCGCCATGAAGAACAAAGGAGATGCGCTGACCCGGCCAATTCAGTGATACGTAAACTGAACGTAGGGCGCCCTTTCCTCAACCACGCCAGAACTCCTCAAGTAACCGAAATCGTTCCAGCAATTCGTACCGTCTCTTTTCCAGGCTGCGGGCAATCAAGCGGACCCAACCGGCGTGAAAAAGAAGGCCAGCGATGCCCAGCACGAACATCGCCGGGAATACTATGCCGTGCGTTTCGGGAAAAAAGCCCCCTAATACCAAGGGCGCCGCCACCGCCAAAATGAGAAGAAGCACAATCATAAGAGTAGCGCGCAGATTTTGGAACTCTTTTACGATAGGAGAACGAACATTCATGTCGGATAATTTAACATTCAATTCAATATTGTTTGGCTCTAATGCGGAGAAAAAAACCATTAAATAATTTATTATCCCTAAAACGTACAAGAACATTGATGTCATCATATAAAGATCGTTGGGCTCACCCTGAACAAGATTTATTAGAAACGCCAGCGCCGGCAATGCAAAAAAGCAGGACACGAATATATGAAATGTCAATACCACATTATGTACAATCATAACCTGCGATACAGGCCTTGACATCAAGCCGTCATAGAAGCTGCTCCGCAGGCCAACACCGGTCACAGTAAATATTATCGTGAAATATATAAACCATGATAAAAATGTGATGTTAAAACCTATCGTCACATCAGCAAGTAGTGCAGCAAATAGTGAAACAACACCAAAGAGTACCGAGATAATACCGAAAAATATCAGCATCCAACGAGGACGCCGATTCCTCCGGAAAAGCTTCCATTCCACGGAAAGAAGCTCGCGCAGCAGCCCCGAAGCCTCACTTGGCCGGGAGGCGCTTTGCTTCTTTTGCACAAGAGATACGGTCATGTCCGGAGCCTTCATGGATAGTGGTCGCGTCTTATACAGCCACCGACCGGGCGAAAAATCGTTCCAGCTCTTTCAGCGTCTGTTCCGAAATAAGCTCGTCTCGCTCGATCCGCCCCTGATTCATCAGCAGAATGCGCTCGCAGGCGTCCGTGACATGCCCCAGATCGTGGCTGGAGACGAAAATGGTCGCGTTCGTTTCCTTCGACATTTCAGCCAGTATCTGCTGCAAGACGTATTGCGACGTCGGATCCAGGTTGGCGAAAGGTTCGTCCAGCACAAGCACGGAGGGTTTCACCAGCAGCGCGGCCAGCAGTCCGACTTTTTTTCTGTTGCCTGCCGAGAGATCGCGAATCAGCTTGCCCGTTCCCAGCACTTCCTCCGTAAACAGGTTCGCGTACCGGCTTTCCGCTTCCTCGATCTCCTGTAAGGACAGACCGTACGCCTTCCCGACGAAACCGAAATACTCCTCCGCATTCAGGAAGTCGATCAGGAAGCCTTCGTCGAGGTACGAACCGGTGTGCGACTTCCAGTCGGTGGTCTTGTCCACCCGCTCGCCGCCGAGCAGCACATGCCCCTTGGTGGCCTGCACGAGATCCAGTACCAGGCGGAGCAGCGTGGTTTTGCCCGCCCCGTTGTTCCCCACAAGGCCGACCACCTGACCGGTGGGTATCTCCAGGTGCGGTACGTCCACGGCGACGAGATCGCCGTACTTCTTAACAAGATCGTTCAGAGTAATCTGCATGAGTGCGGTTCGATAAAGAAGACTACAGGGAATTCCGGTCGGGAACGTAAAACGAAAAATCCGGCGGCAGGTTCGCCGTCAGTGGATGCGAAACCGTTCCATGATAGCGTACCGCTTCGTTCGGAGGCGCCGGGCAAGGAGTCTCGTCAACCATGGCTGAAGACACAGGCCTGCCAAGCCCAGCGTGCCGAGAGTCAGGCCCAGCCATAAGCCGGGTACAAACAACGTAAAAACAAGCGGAATACCATAAAATATCGCCATAAGCATAAGCACGCATGATTGTGGATTGATAACAGATATTTGTATCAGCGTACTGAATTCAAACATTCCGGCATTCGGATTACAGGGTACAGGAAGAAATAAAATGACCGGTAACAACATAATGAAATTAAAGATTCCCATACTATACAAAACACTACCCATCACAAAAATCCAGTCGGGGTAAATCATTCCATCAAGTGCTATATCGAAAATCATTGTAGCCGCTACACAAATCGATACTATCAATAATGTCCATCTTTGAGACATGAGAATCATTGTCTTCAATATTACAATTTCAGATATCGCTCTCGATTGTAAACCATCGTAAAAACAGCTTTTCCAGCCAAAGCAATAATTAAGATACAATCCTGCAATACTTATTGAAAGTATAACAACAATATTAAAATTTTCTGGCACCTCTTTTATATCAATTTCTGTACTTAAACCAACCATCATGAGAGCAAAAAAAGACACCGCGATTATTACCGTCATCATCATCGACCGGGGTTGCCGATTTCTGAGAATAAGCTTCCATTCGCAGGAAAGCAATTCGGACGTCAGGGTACGGGACTTTCTTCTGCGGGGCGCTCTTCTTTTACCCCTTAAAAAGCGCGGCACTACCGAATGATCTATGTACAGGCTCCGGCTTATCCTCTTCGTGGACCCGTAAAACAGGCATCCCGCCAAGCCTGCCAGAAGTATCGACGGCCAGACAGCGCCTCCTGCGGCCGCATCGAAAAGCGTGGCGGAGGCTCCGAACAGGACCCGGACATCGTGCCCCCATTCGAGTACCGCCAGTACCGAAATGCAAAGCAATGCGCCCAACACCGGCAGGAATTTTTCTCCCCGCCAGGAGCGAAGAATATTCGCCGCAAGGTGTATGCACACGCACAGCAGGCACAGGACCAGCAGCCAGTTCCAGGCAAAAGCGATATCCCGGAGATAAAGGTTCTTGACCCAAAACCCTGCAATAAACGCCAGCACGAACAGGTTGAACTTGCCGAACAGCGTAACAATCTGGCGAAACAGGGCAAGCGTTCGCCGCGGCGTTGGAGTAATCAGGTAAGGAAAAAGCGGTACATATACCTTGCGTCCGAGAAGCAAGCCATCGAAAAGGCCCCATGCGATAAGAACAGGGAGTATTGCCGGGTTCACGCCGGCGAGCAAATCGACGGAACGGTCAATCTCCAGATATTGAACGACAGAAAAGCCTACAAAAAAGGCGTACAGAAAGACAGGGATCCATAAACATATGACAGCAAGCAGACTGCCCCCAAGGATCCACGTCCCGAACGGAGAGCGCAGGGTTCTTTTCAGATAATTCGAGGCAAGCGAACGGATCAGCATGGAATGAGCAGGTTCAGACTACGTATCGCGAGTAACTGCACGCCGTGAAATACCGATCTCCTCACGAAAGAACATCCCCATCCCTAACAATCCGTATAACCCATGTGCGGACGCCGACTCAATGCGCTTTTGACGTCTTGCCGCACAGACGCGGCCTGTTCGGCGGAAAAGCCGAGGGCCATCAGCTTGCCCGGGCCCGTCGCCAAAGCTTCCAGCGTTTCTATCAGGCCCGGATCGTCCAGCGCCACGGTCAAGTCAATGCCTATGTAAAAGAACGAGACATCCCCTTCCATAAAACGCCGGGCCGCGGCAATGAGTAGCGCCCGGCTTTCTTCCGACAAACGAAAGGCCCCTCCCCGATATCCAAGCGTGGATCGCCCTGTTTTCCAGGAAACCACTAGTTCGGACAGTAACTCCAAAGCGCTTATTTTTTCCTGAGGCGGCGTAGTCGGGCTGGTCATGGCTTCAACGAATAACGCCACGCTGGTATCGGGAAAGTCCTGCAATATCCATGCGGGCGGGTCATACCCGCATATCCCGTACCGACCCATTCGTACAATAAATTCAATGAAGCCCGGGTCTTGCAATTGCCCAATGGCCTGTTCCAGCGGATGCATTATGTTTCGAGGATTTCCAGCGTTACTGTAAAAATCCTGGTCCGCCTCCTTCTGCTGCATTATCTCTTCGTACTTGTACGAAAATGCTTCTGTCAGAACCATGCGCAAGGAATCTCCTATTTGGCCCGGTTCGATGTGCAACACCTGGCGAAGCGCCGTGAATTGGCTATCACCTTCTTCGCCTTCCATAATGGCCCGTATCCTGGCGACAAGTTCTTCCTGTGACAAACCTGCAAGCTCCTGCGGTAAGTAGTTGGCCTGCGGCGAATGCATGACCTCCGGTTCGGAAGACGCATCCTGTGCTTCCTGCGCTGCTTGCCTTTGCATTCTTATTTGCACTATTTGTCGAATTTTCTCTACATCGGCAGCAGGTACGCCCCGTGCAATTTCCGCCGCAAAATCCTCTTCGGAATACCCGGCATACTGCCTGAATAATGCTTCGGACAAAAAAACCTCGGCCGTGTACATGGGATAAAAATCACTGTAGAGCAAATACTCTTGAACCTTGATCACAGCGCGCCGCAAATCATCTCCCATGTCTCCCACGGGCAGATGCATGGCCAGCCAGGCCGCCGTTTTCTGGCGCGCCTGACGAACCGGTTCGAGGCGGCTTTCTTCCTCCTGGGAACGAGCAATCGAAAGAATATCCGCCGCAAGTTCTTCTTGCGAAAAATGCGGCTGCAAAGCACAGATCAGAAAATGAGCAAGGCTGTCCAGACGCGGATCGCCAATGTCATCCCAGCGATCGAGGTAGGATACAAACGCAGCTGCATCGACAAGCACTTCGCGCAAGGCGTCGCTCATGTGCCCCGGCGCGATCTTACCCGCTTGAACAAGTGCTTCCTGCTGAACGGGGGACTTCACGCCCGTCAGCACCGTACGGATATTCCTCGCCAAATCCTGTTGAGGGGGAAGTGTAGTGGCAGAAACAGGGGTTGGGCAAGCCAGTGCAGCAGATGCCTCCGATCCCGTTTCGGACTCGGGCTCCGGCGTAGGCGCCTCGGACGCGCATGCCCCCACAGCAATAGTCAGAATAAGCCCTGCGACCGCAATGTATGCCCGGATAGGCATGTTGAACAGCTGATGTCGTTGAAAAAGGAAGGGATGCTTACGCATCAAATAGCCGGTGGATTTGATGGAGAAATTCTCGAGGGGCGCCACCACAAATCCCATAGCGGTTAACAGCAACCCGAAGAGGAGAGTTTCGCAGCTCGGTATGTACAGTTCAAGCAAAGGATACCGACCAAGGGGCGTGTCCCGTAAACTGTGTAAGTGGTCAATCGTACACATAGTTTCATCAGGAGGTGAAGACGATGGCCGAACTTACAGACAAACAGCAGGCGCTCCTTGAGGAGTTGCTGAAGGACTTCAAAGGGGACGCGCGGGACATATTCGGCGAGGGGGGCTTGCTCAAGACGATAGGCAAGCGCGCTCTCGAGGCGGCATTGGAGGGGGAGATGACGCATCATCTCGGCTACCCTCCGCATGATCCGTCAGGTCGCGGCAGCGGCAATTCCCGCAACGGGCGCACTGCGAAGCGGCTCGAGAGCGAGTCGGGTTCGCTGGATCTGGAGGTTCCTCGCGATCGCAACGGCAGTTTCGAGCCCAGGATCGTAGAGAAGCGCCAGCGCCGGGTAGCGGGCCTGGACGAGACGATCGTGTATCTCTACGCGCAGGGCCAGAGCACGCGGGCTATCCAGGACACGTTGAGGCGTCTCTACGGAGCGGAGGTCTCCTCTACGCTTGTCTCGGAGGTTACCGCAAGCGTTCTTGAAGAAGTGACCGCATGGCAGGCTCGTCCTCTGGAGCGTGTGTATCCGATCGTGTACTTCGACGCCTTGTTCGTGAAGTCTCGCGAGGAGGGATCGGTGAAGACGCGAGCGGTCTACGTGGCGCTGGCGATAGACATTGAAGGAGAGAAAAAGGTGCTGGGCCTTTGGATCGCTCCGACAGAGGGGGCCGTTTCGTGGCTCGCCATCTTCGGCGAGTTGAAGGCGCGGGGGATGGAGGACTGCTTCATTGCGTGCGTGGACGGCCTGAAGGGTCTTCCCGAGGCGATAGAGACGGTCTTTCCACATGCGCGGGTGCAGTTGTGCGTGGTGCACCAGGTGCGCAAGAGCCTGCGCTACGTGCCCTGGAAGGAGCGCAAGCCGGTGGCATCGTCTTTGCGCGCGGTCTACGCAGCGCCGAGCGAAGAGGCCGCTCTTGCGGCGCTCGAGGCTTTCGAGAGACAATGGAGCGAGAAGTACCCGGCTATCGCTCCGCTCTGGAGGAAGGACTGGGAGCGTCTGGCGCCTTTTTTCGACTACGCGCCTGCGATCCGCAAGGTGGTCTACACCACCAATGCGATCGAATCGCTGAACTACAGCCTGCGCAAAATCGTCAAGGGACGGGGCGCTTTCCCCAACGACGACGCGGTGCGCAAGCTGCTCTACCTGGGCCTGCGCGAAGCATCGAAGAAGTGGAAGCGTCCCATACGCGACTGGAAGGCTGCACTCAACCAGTTCGTCATACTCTACGGGGACAGAGTCCCCATTGAACAATAACCCCACTTACACAGTTAAGCGGACACGCCCCGACCAAGGCCACGTCCGTTTAACCATGCAGGCGCCCCGGAGACAGACCGCCAGATCCCCCCTCAACCCTTCCTGAACTCCTCCATAAGCACATAGCGCTTCTTCTCCATATTTTTCGTGATCGCACCAATCCACCTGGAGTGCAGAAGAAGCCCTGCCAAACCCAGCGCGCCTATCGCCATGCCTCCCCAATGGATCCCGGGCAAGAGCACTATGAGTAATGGGGGTAGGAGAATGATTGACACCCCACACAAAGCCGATATCCACCAATTTTGACCAAACTGAAAATTGACATTGCCAAAAACATTGCCATGTAATTCAATCCGCCTTGCCTCGAATACCCATGTGTATGGTATAATATATTTCACTCCCATACTGTACAAGAGCAGATATCCGGCTAAAGGAAGCGTCGTAAAGTCTCGCATAATAAGGAAAACTATTACAATAATACCAAAATACCCCAAAAGCATTATGTTTGAAATATACAAAACGGTGTTTAGAATAGTATTTGTCAACAAAGGTCTTGACATCAGGCCGTCATAAAATGTGCTCCGAAAATTTAATGCGCTACCGATAAATAGCATACATACAAAGAAGGGGGGCATAACAAGACCAAGCGACAAATTAAGCACTTCAAGAATATCCGAAACATCTGACATAACATCAGAAGTCACTGTCACAAATATGCCATAAAATGCCATATAGGGCATAAGAAAAAATAATGTCCGCGGACGCTTATTCCTCCGGATAAGCTTCCACTCGAAAGACAACATCCCGGCCGTAAACGAGCGGTCCGCGCCTTTCCCGGCAACTTTCCTCCGCGGTCGGGACAGTACCGTATCGTCTACGTACAGCGCCCGGACAATCTGCCCGGTGGATGCATAAAGCACCGCCGCACCCGCGGCGAGCACAATCGCCAAGGGCCAGACAGCGCCTCCCAACGTCGCCTCGAAAAGGGCAGTGGAGAGGGCGGACAAAGTTGGAATACCGTAGCGCCACTCCATCGCCGCCAGCGCAACGACGACAAGCAGCGTACACAGCATAGGGAGATAGCGCCTGCCGAGGGACATCCGCAGCAGGTTTGCGAGCAGATGAAAACATGCGGACAACGACAGAAACAGCAGCAGCCAGAACCAGGCAAATGCCACATCCTTCAGGAGAAAATTCTTCAGCCAGAATGCAAGGATGAACAAAAAAGGCAGAAGGTTAATTTTTCCGAAGGCGCTTATAGCCTGGTAAAACAGCGCGAGCCTCTGCCGGGTGATCGGCGTCGTGAGATACGGAAAGAGAGGAAGAGATATCCGGGTTCGCAGGAAAATATCCAGGCCGCTCCAGAAAATGAGGAAATACAAGACAGCCCGGCTGGCGATCGCCGGTATATCAACATTGAACGCCAGCTCGTTGAACGCCAGGTCAATGAATAACCCCGCACCGATCGCATACAGATACAGCGGCATCCACATGAACACGATGGCGAGTATCTTTACTGCCAGATTCAGCCCCCCGAAACGAGATCGGAGAATGCTTTTCAGATAATTCGAGGCAAGCGAACGGATCAGCATGGAATAGACAGGTTGGTACTTCGTGCAGCAGTGGGGATTCGAAGAAGCCGGGACCTCGCTCCTGCCGCGGGTTTACAAATCGGCAAAGAAATTCATTACACACCCTGTTTGGGATACGCAAAAAGCATAGCGGCGTCTCAAGGCGCGTTTCCAACCCTACCCGGTTCCTCGCCGGCGGCAAAGGGGAAGCCCTCGTCGGCCCAACCGGTTACGCCCCCGGTCATCTCCTTGACCGGGCGGCCCAGACGGGCCAGGCGGAGCGCCGCCCGCTTCGCGCCGTTGCAATGCGGACCGGCGCAATACACGACAAAGAAGGTATCGTCGGACCAGGCTCGCATGCTGCGCTCGGTGATTTTGCCATGGGGAAGGGAAAGCGCCCCGGGGACATGGCCTGCCCGGTATAAATCGGGGCTGCGCACATCGAGCAGCACAAAATCCGTCGCGCCGCGAGACAGCGCATCATGAACATCCCAGCAATCCGTTTCCAGGGCGAATCTGCTGGAAAAGTATGCTTCGGCTTCCTGCGAGGATGCAGCAGGAACGGCAGTAACCTGATTGGGCATGGCGATTTCCCCTGATGTGTCAACTTCATGTGTCGGTGGGGGCAAAGCACAACCAGCGGAAGCAGTATGCGGTTCCGCCGGGTATTAACTGATCCGAAAACGCTCCAGCATGATATAACGCCTTCGCCGCAGCGTGGCCGCCAGGAATGCGACCCAGCGGGTATGGCATAGCAAACCCGTTACGCCCATCGCGCCTATGGCCAGAAAACCCCAACCATTGTCCGGAATCAGGAAAAGGAGAAGGCCCGCAGGCAGCCACGTGACTATTACAATCAGCAAAGCAGAAAACTTGCCTGGTCCACCCCATTTTTTTACGCCGAACGCACTGACATTCAAGGCCATCCGCATGGCCAGGAACATGCCCGTGAGCGCATGGGCGTAATTGACCACGCCCAATCCATAGACGAACATGCATCCTGTCCAAAGCAGCATGTCGGGGCGGATGTCCCCTAAGCGAATCGATAGAATAACCATCGGCGCGGCGACGGCGAAACCCAGCAACGTGCCCGCATGAGACATGCGCAAGACCCCTTGCACTGTCAGGATTTCCGATATGGGCCTCGCCTGCATCCCGTCATAGTACGTGCTGCGATAGGAAAATATCTGCTCCGTATAAAAAATCCCGACCGAAGTTACAGCCAATATGAAGCCTACAAACTTGTAGGGACCCACGGCGTCGTCTGCATTCGGCCCCTCGGGCCACATCCCGAGTACGTGCGATATCCCCCACACCGTAAATGCGGCGACCAGTACCGGAGAGAAGCGGGTACGCCGATTCCGGGTAATCAGCTTCCAGTCGCAGGAAACAAGATCGAACAAGCGGCCCCGGGAAACACTCGAGCGGGAGATCCTTGCCTTGCTGGCCCGCTTCGCCGCAACATCGATATACAAACCCCGGGCTATGCTCTGCGTGGATACGTACAGCAGTGCCCCGGACAGCGCGATCAAAAGCCCGAGCGGCCAGAAAGCCCCTTTCAGAGTAGCGTCAAAAAGGGCCGCGGAGGTTCCGGAAAGCATCCTCAGGTCGAGCCCCCATTCCAGCGCGGCCAGCGCAACAACCGCAAGAAGCGCAAAAAGCACCGACCGGTAACTTTTTCCCCAGGATGCTCTGAGCATATTCGCCACAAAGTGGACGCACAGAAACACTAAGAGAAACGACAGCAACCAGAGCCAGGCGAAGGCGCCGGATTGAACATAAAAACTGTTGATCCAGAACCCTGCGACGAACGCCAGCACCAACAGGTTGAGGATGCCGAAAAGCGTAACGATCTGGTAAAACGAAAGGAGCTTCCATCGCGCCATCGGGGTGATGAGATAGGGAAAGATCGGCGCGTATATCTGCCCCCGAACGAAGAGGTCGAGAACCGTCCATACAACGGCGAAGTACAGCACCAGCCGATTGGTGGCGGCGAGCGACTCCCCGGACTGGGCAAGCATGCCCAGCGCTACTCCCGACAGGGTTACCGGCACGAAGAGCGGCCCCCAGAACAACAGGAGAAGCAATATCTTGCCGGTCAGGCGCAATCCCCCGAACGGGTATCGCAGGAGGCCTTTCAGATAATTCGAGGCAAGCGAACGGATCAGCATATTTCAGCGCCTCTTGCCCCGACCAAACACACTTTCCCAGGGATCGCACCAACCGTGGCATGCATCGTTCTACCCGTGGCGCCATCCCCACCCGGCCTAATTATCCGCCCCTACCGGCTCCTCCGGGTACAGCACGAATTTGGCGTACCGGTCGTTGCGCAGGTACCGGACCGCTGCTTCCTGGACCTGTTCCGCCGTCCAGCCCTCGATCAGGTCATAGCTGGGGATCAGCGCCAGATCGCGCCCCTCCTGATCCATGCCCGCTATCCGGCCGAGCCAGTATCCATTTTCGCGCAGGTTGGTCTCCTTCGCACGCCGCTGCGATTCGCGCACCTTGTCGACGGTCTCCGCGTCGGGACCGTCGGCCTTGATCCGCTCGATCTCCTCAAAAACGACGGTCGCCAGTTCCTCGGCCCGCTCAGGCGCCGAGCCGAAGCTGATCGTGACATCATACTCCTCGTCGGGCCTGTACGTCAGCGAACTTCCCACGCCCACCCCGTACGTACCGCCAAGATCCTCGCGCAACAGCTCGCGAAGCCGGATTTCCAGTATACTGGCAAGCGCACCGATCACACTCGATTCCTCGGGCGAATACACTCCTTCGCCGGCAAAGATGATCCGCGTCCGGCTTTGAGGCTCCACACCTTTGTACACGGTCTTTTCGACCACGCCGGACGGCGGGTCCACACCCAGATCCTGCCAGGTTTCCTCCCGGCCCAAATTCGGCAGCGCCCCCAGGTACTGCTCCACCAGCGGGCGAATTTCCTCCAGATCGAACGCGCCTACGAAGTAAAACGTGAAGTCGCTCGCGTCCGCGAAGCGCTCCTGGTAAAAGCTGAAAGCACGATCCAGGTCGATCTCCTCGATGAGTTCCTGAGTCAGCGGCCTCGATGCCCTCGGGTGCCCCTGCGTCATCGTCGCCCGGATCGTATCCGAGAACGCGACATTGGGATCGGCCTCCCGATTTGCCAGGATGCCGGCCATAAACGCCTTGTACGCCTCGAACGATGTCTCGTCCTTGCGGGGTGCCGAGAAGTACAAATAGACAAGCTGGAACGCCGTCTCCAGATCTTCGGGCGATGCAAACCCGCTGACTCTCTCACTCAACGACCCCAGTCCAGGGGACACACCCACTGCCTTGCCGGCCAGTTTCTTTTGTAGCGCGGTATCGTCGAATGCGCCCACGCCGGCCCGAGCCACCAGGGTGGCGGCCCTGTTAGTGCTTATGAAATGTTCGTCGGACCCCAGTGACGAACCGCCTGGACTGGTTGCCGAAAACCGCACTTCATCGTCCTTGAAGTCGGTGGGCTTCAGAAAAACGCGTACGCCGTTCTCAAGCGTCCAGATCGTGATCCCCACCTCGTCCACCGTCTCTTCGGCCATCACCGAAGAACCCTCCGGAATCACCGGCAGGAGCGGCGCGTCGACGACCGCATCATCGTAGGGGTCGAGTTCCGCAGCAGCAACAGTCTCGAATAGTGCGCTCAGGTCATCGTCGCCGGGCGTCTCCAGGCCTTCTTTCTCAGGACCGCTCGCCAATACCACACGCCCTTGTTCATTCAGCCACTTCTCGGCGAATGCATTCGTTTCCTCCAGCGTAATTCCGGGCAGAAAAGCATCCACCAGTTCCACTTCCGTCTCGATATCCGGATACGGAACGTCCGTCAGAAACGCCTGCACGTATCTACTGGCCAACCCGTCCGATTCCTGATTCTCGCGCTCCGCAAGACGCCGCTCGTAGCCTCTTCGCAAATCGGCCTTCTGGCGGTCAAACTCGGTGGCGGTGAACCCGTGCCGCACCACGCGCTCCGCCTCGGTGAGCAGCGCACTTAGCCCTGTCGTAAGGCCACCTTCCGGAACGATCGCAATAAGTTGGTACGCATCGACACCCCGCACGAAACCGCCCTGTCCGGAAAAAGCAAGCAGAAATGGAGGATCGGCCTGCTGGGTCAGTTCTTGCAGGCGGGCGTTCAGCATCCCCGAATAGAGACTCTGGACAAGCGACCGGCGGAAGTCTGCAACGGTGCCACGAGGAGCTCGCGGCTGCTTGTACAACACGCCCGCCTGAGACATCCGCGCCTCTTCGTCCGTGGCGATCGCAACAAGCGGCGCGTGATCCACAGGCACGTCGGCGAACGTCCGGGGCCGGGGTTCATCAGGTCCGGTCAACCCCCCGAACGTATCATGTATCATAGCCTCGATCCCGGCCCCGTCGAAATCCCCAACCGCCACCACACCCATCAGGTCCGGCCGGTACCAGTCGTCATAGAAACGCCGTAACGTCTCCGTCGGAGCATTCTCGATAATCTCCGGCTCCCCGATCGGCAGGCGCTCCGCATAGAGCGAGCCGTGAAGCATAATCGGGAGCTGTTTATCCTGCATACGCGACGCCGCGCCGCGCCGGAGACGCCACTCCTCAATCACCACACCCCTTTCCTTATCGACCTCTTCGCTCTCGAAGAGCACACCCCCGGCCCAGTCCTTGAGGATCTGGAATGCGGTCGCAAGGATTTCGGGATCGTCCATAGGCACTTGCAGGATATAGACGGTCTCGTCGAAACTCGTATAGGCATTGACGTCGGGACCGAATTGCATGCCGATCGACTCCAGATAATCGACCAGCTCCTGTTTTTCGAAGTTCTCGGTGCCGTTGAACGCCATGTGCTCAACGAAATGCGCCAGTCCGAGCTGATCCTCCTCCTCGACGATAGACCCCACATCCACGACCAGACGCAATTCCGCGCGGTTCTCCGGCCTGTCGTTCTCCTGCACGAAGTAGCGCAGCCCGTTGTCAAGCTGTCCGACCGAAACCGAGGAATCCGGAGGGATGGGGTCCTCAGGTGACCAGGTCTGCGCAACAGCAGGTACCCCGGAGAAAAAAGCAATGAGGCCGGCGCACAAGGCAGCCGTTACCTGGAAACGAAAGACATGCATCATAACTAATTCTTCTATTACTCCGCAGCAGCAGGCGGATCGGTGCGAAAACTCTCGGCAGCGGCAGCCACGGAATCGTAGGCGGTAAAAACCGGGCCGAGCAGACGGGTCATCATGAACAAATTGCGAATGCGCTTCTCCATGTTGGCTAAGCGCACCTCGCCGCCCGCCTTCCGCATGGTCGTCAACCCGCCGATCAGCATGCCGATGCCGGAAGAATCCATGAAATCCGTCGCTCCGAGATCGATAACCACATTAACCTTACCGGCCTCCTTGAGTTGATCCAGCACATCCTTGAGTTCGGAGCCGTGTACGCTTCCGAGGAATTTGCCCTTGATCTGGACAACAGACGCCTGGTACTGGTCTTGAACGCTGATGCTCATATCGAAAAGAGTTTCGTGAAGTCCTTGAGCGGAGCGATGAAGAACACCCTGCAATGCACATCTCCGCAACCTGTGCGTATGTATGGGGCGTAACATACGCAAAACGGCGAACATTTATGCAGCATATCGCGCAAACCGGCTCTGCTTTTCGTTTGACGTCGCCTTTCCAGCCCACGGGCGATCAGCCTCGGGCCATCGACGAACTGACCGAGGGCGTGCTGCGCGGGGATCCCTTCCAGACGCTGCTGGGGGCCACGGGCACAGGAAAAACCTTCTCCATGGCGCATGTGATCCAGCGCACTGGACGTCCTGCCCTGATCATGAGCCACAACAAAACGCTCGCAGCGCAACTGTACGCCGAACTCAAGTCCTTTTTTCCGGACAACGCTGTCGAATTTTTCATCTCCTACTACGATTACTACCAGCCCGAGGCCTACATCGTACCAACGGATACGTATATCGAAAAGGATATGTCGATCAACGACCGGATCGACCGCCTGCGCCTGCGCGCTACCAGCTCGCTGGTTTCGGGGCGAAGCGATGTGATCGTAGTGGCCAGCGTATCCTGTATCTACGGCCTCGGCTCGCCCGAAGAATACCGCTCGGAAATCGTGCAGATCAAGCGGGGGGAGGATATCCCTCGCAATGACCTCCTGCGCCGCCTCATCCATATCTACTACGCCCGCAACGACGTCGAATTTGCGCCGGGGACCTTCCGCGTCCGGGGCGATGTGGTGGAAATCTACCCGGCGTATTCGGAAGACGTGGCCTGCCGGATTGAGTTCTGGGGAGACGAGGTGGAGAAAATCACTTTTTTTGAAGCCCAGACCGGTCAAACGATCCGGGAAGAAAATTACCTGACCATATATCCGGCCAAAATCTTCGTAACCCCGAAAGACAAGCTGCAACAGGCCATCGGCGGCATCGAGGAAGAACTGCGATGGCGACTGGCTGTGCTGCGCGACGAGGGGCGCCTCCTCGAAGCGCAGCGCCTCGAACAGCGCACCCGGTTCGATATTGAAATGATGAAAGAAGTCGGGTACTGTTCAGGCATCGAAAACTACTCGCGGCACCTGTCGGGGCGCGCCCCCGGCCAACGCCCGTACTGCCTGTTCGATTATTTCCCCGAGGACATGCTCCTCGTCATCGACGAGAGCCATGTGACCATCCCGCAGGTGAGAGCCATGTACAACGGCGACCGGGCCCGTAAACTGGTCCTCGTGGAGCACGGCTTCCGGCTCCCTTCGGCACTGGACAACCGCCCCATGACGTTCGAGGAATTCGAGGCGGAAAGCAAACAGGTCATTTATGTCAGCGCAACGCCGAGCGATTATGAAATGGAAAAAACCGGCGGCGTATTTGTGGAGCAAATCATCCGACCCACCGGCATCCCCGACCCGGAGGTCGAAGTGCGCCCCTCAAAGAATCAGATCGACGACCTGCTTGAGGAGATTCGCAAGCGCGTGCAGCAGCGGGAGCGAACGCTCGTCACCACCCTCACGAAGCGCATGGCCGAGGACCTCAGCGACTATCTGGCCTCGTACGGGGTAGCGGTGCGCTACATGCACTCGGACATCGACGCGCTGGAGCGCGTGGAGATTCTGCGCGATCTGCGCCTGGGAATGTTCAACGTGCTGGTAGGAGTAAACCTGCTCCGGGAGGGGCTCGACCTGCCCGAAGTTTCGCTCGTGGCTATCATCGACGCGGACAAGGAGGGCTTCCTGCGGAGTGAGCGCTCCCTGATCCAGACCGCAGGACGCGCGGCCCGCAATGCGAACGGATCCATCGTGATGTACGCCGACACGATCACAGGGTCTATGCAAAAGATGATGAACGAAACCTCCCGTCGCCGGGAAATCCAGCTCGCCTGGAACGAGGAACACAGCATCACGCCGGAAACCATTTACAAATCGCAAGACGATATCAGAAAGGGAACGATCATCGCAGAAGAGCAGGTGGCCTACGAGACACGGAAAGAGAGGTACTACAGCGGCCCTGACCAGGCGGGAGCAATCGTTGACCCGGTCATGAAACATCTCACCGATGACCAGAAACGCGATCTGGCAGACCAGATGCGCAAGGACATGCGGCAGGCCGCCGAGGCACTGGACTTCGAGCGCGCCGCCAGACTACGCGACGAGATCGAACAGATCGAAACCCTGTTGGACGGGAAAAAAGAAAGTCTCCGGATAACGAGGAAATGAATGTGCAGGGCAGGCGATGCGTTTGAGTGCCGGGTAAACGCTGCGGAACCGGCATGTTTGTCATGCGTTGACGGTCGCGCTTGTTTTTTCGACTTATATCGACAGCCCTGGTGCTTTCGAGTCGATGGGTTCCTGATACGTTTTGCCTCTATAGCTCGCAGTATCCTCTTGCGATGAAAAAGAATATCCATCCGGATTACAAGAAACTCACGGTCCATCTGGCCGACGGCGCCAAATTCGAAACGCGATCGACGATGGCGTCCGATGTACACAAATCGGAGGTCGATTCGACGAATCATCCCTTCTATACCGGACGCCGCCAGTACGTGGATACCGCCGGACGCGTCGAAAAATTCCGCCGGCGCTATGGCGTCAAGCAGGACGAACAGGAGGACGAACAGGCCTGAGTCTCCTTGTAGCCCCATAGCTCCGCGGGGGCTAACACGAGGGCGAATACCTGCCGTGGCCCTGCCCCCGGGCTGCCGACCCCATCTCTCCCTGCCCTGCCGTTCGCAGCCGTTGCGGCCCCGGCTACGAAAAAGGCGGTCGCTCTCCTCTACTGGTAGAAGGAGACCTCCGACCCGTATCCTCCCCGAACCATCGCCGAGCCCATGCTCGTTGGACCCCGCATCACGCACCGGGGACAACAAATTGCATATCGTATCCTTCCAGCGAATCCTTCCGGGGCACTTTTCGTACACCCTTGATGGATTCACTATATTTTAGCAATCGCTTCCATCAATAAGCACGCCTCCGTACGCCATGTCCGTCTGGTCCCGGTTCACTCGTTTCGTCAAATCGCTCTTTGGAGGGTTCGTTTCGGCTCTGGAGAATCCCCGGCTCATCCTGGAGCAGAATATCCGGGAACTGAACGATCAGGTGCCGAAAATGAACGAGAACATCGCCAGCGTAAAGGCGAATGTGATCATGCTGCAGAAGCACCTGAAGCGAGTAGAAAAAGAGATCGCCGACCTGATCGCCAAGGTAAAAGCCGGCATTCAGGCGGAACGCGACGATATCGCAGAGCGCTATGCGATGCAGCTTGAAAAAGCCAGGGAGTCCGTCGCCAGTACAAAAGAACAACTCGGGCATGCCTCGGCTGCCTACGACAAGGCGCTCCAGGTCAAGAAAACCTTCATGCGGGAAAAGGATCGCAAGATTCAGGAAGCGAAGAATGCGCTGCGCGATCACGAGCGGGCGCAATGGCAGACGAAGATCGCTGACACACTGGAGCAGTTCGAGGTTACGGGCATCGACCAGACCCATGACGAAATGATCCAGCGCCTGCAGGAGCAAACGGCCCACAGCGAAGCCCGACTGGAAATTGCACTGGATTCCGTGGATCAGGACGCGCTCCGGATCGAGGAGGATGCAGAACAAATCCGCGCATCCGAGATCGTCAAGCAATTCAAGGCGGAAATGGGCATGACGGGCGCGCCTGCAGAGGAATCAGCCGGCGACAGCGACCTGGAAGCGGCCGAAGAGGAAGCGCCGGAAACGGCAAAAACCATCGGGAAACAGCGTACCGGCACTACGTAGGAAGACAACAGGCCAAAAAAACTCACCGGGAGCACATGGAACTATCCCTGTCCAATACTGCTCGTCGGAGATCCACCATGTCACCGTGAACAATTCGAAGATCAATTACACGAAAGAGGCCTTCCTGAACCCGCTCAATCTCGGGTTCCTGATCGCGACCATGCTCACCGCGTTTTTCGTGAGCGGCTCGGAAATCTTCGTCAATGTCGTGCTGATCATGGGCTCCGCCATCGAGCTCATGTATCTGGGCGTCGTCCCGCGTAACCAGCGATTTCGCCGAAGCATCCGGTCACGGCGGGCCGCCGAACATGCCAAACCCCCTTCCGGCAAAGAGATTTTTCGCCTGCTGAGCAAATCGAGCCAGCGCCGGTACGTACGCCTTCGCAAACTCGAAAAAGAGATTTCCAACAATTACCAAAAGCTGAGTTATGCAACACAGGGTCTGCTGGAAAGCCATCTCCGGAAGATTGACCGCCTGCTGACCTCCTACCTGAGCATGTTGTATCAAAAACAGCAATACGAACTTTCGACAAACAGCAGCAGGGAACGGGAAGTGATCCAGTCCATCGCTCACCTTCGCACAGAAATGGAGGACGATTCCGAGAAGGTGCGGTCCATCAAGGAACGGCGGCTCCAGATTCTCGAACAACGCCTGCAGCGTTTCAAGAAAGGCGCCGAACATCTTGAAATCCTCGAAGCGCAAATCGAGACCATCGAGGATGTCGTCAAATATATTCACGAGCAGTCCCTGACACTCCGCAACCCGGAAGAAATCACGTTCCAGCTTGATACGCTTCTGGAGGAGGTAGGAGAAACGGAGGCCGCCATTTCGGAAATCGAAGATGTCTTCGCTCCGGCGACATTCCTCCTCGACGACATGGACAGCTACGAGCCGGAAGGACAAGAACAGGACCCGGAAACCGGAGCCTTACACCATTCCGACAGCTCGCGCACACGAAACTGACGCGAATGACGTTCGCGATCATTCTTCTGATGCTCGTTCTGAGCGCGTTTTTCTCGGGTTCCGAGATCGCTTTCGTGGTCGCGAACCGGTTCCGCGTGGAGGTGATTGCCCGGCGGCGGGGATTCGTGGGTCGCATCGTACGCGACTTCATGCAAAACCCGTCCGCGTTCCTGACGACCACGCTGGTCGGCAATAACATAGCGCTCGTCGTCTTTTCCACGCTGACGGCGTTTTACCTGAATCCCCCGCTCCATCGCTTCTGGCTCGCAACAGAACTGGGAAGCTCTGGAATCGAGGTTGCCGTGCTCATTACGCAAACGCTGGCAGTCAGCGCCCTCGTGCTCGTATTCGGCGAGATCCTGCCGAAATCCATCATGCGCGAGGCGGCAAACCAGGCTGTCTTCCTGCTCGCAATCCCTCTCCGCATATCGTATTACCTGCTGCTGCCCCTCGTCAAAACGGCAGCCGGAGCGGCAACGTTGGCGATGCGCCTGTTTCGCATTCGCATTGAAACGGACTCGTTCGTCCGGTTCATGCGCCGTGATTTCGAGGCCATCATCCAGGAAAGCCGCGAGAGCGGCGAACTCGATCTGGATGAAGAAGAAACCGAGATGCTCTCGAACGTTTTTGCGATGAACGCCATTCGGGTGAAGGAGTCTATGGCGCCGCGTACGGAAATAGAGGCGGTCGAGGAGCATACTCCCGTCGATGAATTGCTGCGCCGGTTCCTTGAAACAGGGCATTCAAAAATGCCGGTCTACCAGAAGAACATCGACCATATCGTGGGGATGGTCTTTGCCTATGACCTGTTTCACGGTCCGAAAACCATGCAGGAGATCATGCGTCCGGCGCAATTCGTACCGGAGGCCAAGCGATCGAAAGACCTGCTGCGCGAGTTCCTCGAAACAAACACGTCGGTAGCTATCGTGATCGACGAATACGGCGGGACGGCTGGCCTGGTGACGCGCGAAGACTTGCTGGAAGAACTCTTCGGAGACATACAGGACGAATTCGACAGCGAGAAAGAAGTGCTTCGGCAAATCGACGAGAACAGATACATCGCCGCGGGGCGCGTGGAAATCGACGAGTTGTACGACGGGTTCGAGATCGTGCTGCCCGAAGGGGACTATGAAACCCTTGCGGGCTACTTGCTGGACCGGATCGGCTCCATTCCAACGCCGCACGAACACTTCGCGTTCGACGGATACCGGTTCGACATCCTGAAAGCCGAGGTCAACCGGATCGAGTTGGTCCGCCTCACGAAACTCGACGCCTGACGAGACCGGCGGCGGGAAACAGCAAGGTGCGAGATGCTACACGCCCCCTGCCGCATCGCCAGCTCTGTCCTTCTCCGAAGCCGCGGCACTCCGGCAGTATGCCCCTACGACACGGAGGTGCGCCCCCAGTAATCTTGCAAGGCCCATCTTGCGTAGCCTTACGGACGGGGTTTCGGGCAATTTCGGAGGGCTGATGCGGCCCATCCAGAGTTCCATCCCGCTTGTGAGCATCTCCTCTCCGGGAAACGTCGCTTCGGGAAACTGTCCTTCATAAAATCGCTGCTTGCGCTGCAACCGGCGATCCACCGCCTCGACCGATGCCGGCTCAGCCAACGACGGATCGTTGCGATCGAGCATATCGAGACCTGTGAGATAACGCCGGTATGTGTACGGCAATGCCGCCAACACAGGCTCTGCGGCAGCAGCTGCGTCCGGGGATTCCCGAAGACCGGCCTGCGCTGCCCGCAACGTGGCGATGGCCACGAGACACAACGTCTCCTCCGCCACAAGATCAGGGTCCGCCCCCTCTATATCCCGGAGAATTGCCCCGGCCAATTCCTGCGTGACGTTCAGCGCACCCAGCGAGCAAAAAGCCACAATACGGGTGATCATCGTGTGCTATCCGGCCAAGGGTATGGCATGGCCTGTCCGGCGCGGCTATTTCTGCTTGTCGTCAGCACCTTCGCGCCCGATGGAATCCCTCATGCGCGTGTCCGCCTCGACATTGCGCAGCGTGTAGAAATCCATGGCGCCCATATTACCGCTACGCAGCGCATCCGCCAGAGCCTTGGGGACCTCCGCTTCGGCGGAAACCACTTTGGCCCGCTGTTCCTGAACGGCCGCCAGCATCTCCTGCTCTCGGGCCACCGCCGAGGCGCGGCGCTCTTCGGCTTTCGCCCTCGCCACCTGCAGATCGGCTTCCGCCTGATCCGTCTGCAACTTGGCCCCGATATTCTCGCCCACATCGACATCCGCAATGTCAATGGAAAGAATCTCGAATGCGGTGCCTGAATCAAGCCCCTTGGACAACACCACTTTGGAAATCGAATCGGGATTTTCCAGCACAAGGGCGTGTGTTTCGGAGGAGCCGATCGTGGACACGATGCCTTCTCCGACACGCGCAATGATGGTCTCTTCGCCGGCTCCGCCCACAAGACGCTCGATATTGGCGCGAACCGTCACGCGGGCAACGGCGCGTACCTGAATGCCATCCTTGGCCACTGCAGACACAGCAGGCGTCTCGATAACCTTCGGGTTGACGGATACCTGCACGGCCTCGAATACGTCCCGGCCTGCAAGATCTATGGCTGTCGCCCGTTCGAAGGTAAGATCAATGCTGGCCTTGTCTGCCGAAATCAATGCATTCACGACCTTTTGCACATCCCCCTGGGCCAGATAATGCGCCTCGAGTTGCGGCGTATCCACGTAGATCCCCGCCTTGTGCGCCGTAATGAGTGGCCTGACGATCGAATGGGGCGGCACTTTACGCAACCGCATCCCGACCAGATCGCGGAACAGTTTGAGCTTGACTCCCGAGAAATAGGCGGTTACCCACAGCCCGATCGGCACGAAGTACAGGATAAAAACGAAAAACAGAACGATCAGCGCAATAATCAGCAAGCCGAGCGTTGTAAAAAGGCTTTCCATGCGAGGGGCGGGGTCTCGTGAAAAATGCGGGCAGCAAACAGCCGTACGGGAGTATACGACGAAACCGCCCGATGGTTACGCCGTGCTCGCTTTCGGAGAACGTTCGTACGCGCCGCTTGCGCCGCCAGCCTTGGCCAGCAGCCGGATATCCGTGATGAGGATGTCCTTCGAAATTGCCTTGCACATGTCATATACGGTGAGACACGCAACGGAAACGGCGGTCAGGGCCTCCATTTCGACGCCTGTCTGGCCGACGGCTTTTGCACAAGCCCGCACCTCTATCGAAAAATCCTCCTCGTACAGGTCAAAGGTCACCTCGACGCCCGCCAGCGCCACATTATGACATAGCGGGATGAGGCCAGCGGTGCGCTTGGCCGCCTGTATGCCGGCCACCTGGGCGGTACAGAGAACATTTCCCTTGTTCACGGTTCCGGACGCCACGGCACGGAAGGCTTCCTCGCCAAGGTGGACACGCCCCGCAGCCGTCGCCGTGCGGACAGAGCCGGGTTTTGACCCCACATCCACCATGCGTACGCCGCCTTCGGGATTCAAATGGGTCAGGGAAGGAGCATCGTCTGGCATGATGGGGGAAAGAAACGATCCGGGAAAACACGACAAGCCCTGCGAAAACAGGAACATAGCAAAAAATAGGCGCACGCCGGCTGACCGGCAAGCGCGTTATGCGCCATGGCGGCGTTCTACCCAAAGCGTCACCGGCCCATCGTTCACGAGATGCACCTCCATCATGGCGCCGAACACGCCCGTTCGGACGGGTGCGGCGAGTTGTGCGGCCATCCGCTCCACGAACGATTCGTACAGTGCTTCGGCCTGCTCGGGGACCGCCGCATCCACGAAGGAGGGCCGGTTGCCACGCCGCACATCCCCGTACAACGTGAACTGCGACACTACAAGCACCTCTCCGCCGGTTTCGACGACCGAACGATTCATCCTGCCTTCCTCATCGGGAAAAATGCGTAGGCGGGCGCACTTACCGGCCAGCCAGTCCACTTCTGCTTCCGTATCCGTGCAGTGGGCGCCGAAGAGAATCAGCATACCGGGGCCTATGCGTCCGACCTCCGTCCCTTCAACCTGCACCGATGCCTCCCGAACCCGCTGAATCAATGCAACCATGCCGTTCCTCAACCCACCTGATCATGGAGATACATTGCCAATCGCCGGAGCGCCGTTCCCCGGTGGCTTATAGCATTCTTTTCTTCCGCATCCAACTCCGCAAACGTACGGTCCCTGCCCTCCGGCACAAAAATCCTGTCGTAACCGAACCCCTTGCCCCCCCGCTCTTCGTCAATGATCGTACCCCGGCAAACGCCTTCAAAAAAGCGGGCGCCCGTTTCGTCTGCAAGGGCAATCACGGTGCGAAAACGGGCGGATCGGTTTTGAACGCCCTGCAGATCGGCGAGCAACTTCCGGCGATTTGCCGCATCGTCGGCGAGCAAGCCCGCAAACCGGGCCGACTGCACACCGGGCAAGCCGCCGAGCGCATCCACTTCCAGGCCTGTATCGTCAGCCAGAGCGGGAAGACCTTCGAAGGCATGCAGCGTTTCGGCCTTCTTGCACGCGTTGCCCTCCAACGTGTCGGCATCCTCCTCAACGAACGGCGCCCCATCTATCTCCGAAACGGAACGCAGCGTAATCGGCAAGTCCGACAATAGCAAGCGCATCTCCGCTATCTTGCCCGGGTTCCTCGTGGAAAGAAGAAGTGTCATGATACAGGAACAATCTGCGGAGAACAACGGTTTTAGAAGATTACCGCAAAAAGCGGTTAACGAAGCCAACCGACCATCCGGCCCGTTCACCTGTATACCCGGTATCGCAAGGAGAATAATTTTGTCCGTAGGAGTCAAGGTTCGAGACAGCGAATCCATCGATCGCGCCCTGCGCCGTTTCAAACGCGCCGTGAACCGCAGCCGCATTCTTCGCATCTATCGTGCGAATATGGCTTTCACGAAGCCCTCCGAAGAACGGCGGGTTGCCCGCGAGAAATCGCATCGCATGTCCAGAAAGCATTCCAGAAGGCACTGAGCCCACCCGTCGCCCAGCTCATTAGCACTCACCGAAACGGTTCATAGACAGGCAGGCGGGACCTCCCCAGCACCGTGCTGAGGATGTTCTCGGTTTCGGCTTTGTGCATTTCCGCACTGCCCGTCGCCGGACTCGCACTGCCCGGACGTCCGACGTACGCCGTTCGCCCCCATCCAACACGGCTTACCTTGTCGAGCAAGGCATCGAGGCGACACTGCATGTACGTCCAGGCGCCCATGTTGGCAGGCTCTTCCTGCACCCAGCATACCTCCGTGGTGTCTCCGTAACGCACCAGTTCGGTCAGAACTTCTTCTTCGGGAAACGGGTAGTGCTGCTCGATCCGGGTAACGGCAATGGACGTATCCTCCTTTTTTCGAAGCGCCTGTACCAGATCGTAGTACACCTTGCCGGTACACAGTACATGCCGCCGCACGGATATCGGATCGGCATCGGACGGAATAACCTTCTGAAATCGCCCGCCGGCGAGCTCCGACGCCGGAGAAACGAAAAGAGGATGGCGCAACAGACTCTTCGGGGCCATCACAATCAGCGGCTTGCGGTCGCTCAAGCGCACCTGCCGACGCAACGCATGGAAATAATTGGCCGGGGTCGTGAGATTGCATACGATCATGTTCTCCTCGGCGCACATCTGCAAAAAGCGTTCGAGGCGAGCGGACGAGTGCTCGGGGCCCTGTCCTTCCCACCCGTGCGGAAGCAATGCCACAAGACTGCTTTGCTGGGCCCATTTCGCTTCGGCCGCAACCAGGAACTGGTCAAACACGATCTGTGCGCCGTTGGCGAAATCCCCGAACTGCGCTTCCCAGATAACGAGGGCGGAAGGATCGGCAACGGAATAACCATAATCGAAACCAAGTACCGCATATTCGGACAGGAGCGAATCGTAAATGAGGAGCTTCGCCTGTTCCTCGCGGATGTTATTCAGCGGGATATATTCCCGCCCTGTGCGCTGGTCGTAGAGCACCGCATGGCGCTGACTGAACGTGGCGCGCCGTGAATCCTGACCGCTCAACCGGACCGTAGTCCCCTCGAGAAGCAGGGACCCGAAGGCCAGTGCCTCTGCGTACGCCCAGCCAACCTGCTGCTGCTCGAGGTACAATGCCTTGTTACGCTGAAACTGGCGGACCAGCTTTTGGTGCACCCGCACATTGTCCGGAAATTCGGTCATGGCATGGGCCACTGCGTGCAGATTTTCCTCCGGCGTAGAGGTGTCCGGCTCCGCGAGCGACAAAGGAGCGGGAGCCGCTAACGCGGCAGCAAGATTCTTCGCCCGTTCGGCATCCATCGCCGTCGTGAGGTCGAAGGCTTCCTGCAACCTGTCACGATAGTCATGCAGAATCTCTTCCGCTTCTTCGGGATTCATTTCCCCGCGGCGCAGGAGGCGCTCCGTATACAACTTTCGGGGAGAGCGTTTGTCTTCGATCCTCCTGTAGAGCAATGGCTGGGTGAACGTCGGCTCATCCCCCTCATTGTGCCCGCGAACACGATAGCACAACATGTCGATGACCACATCCTTGTTGAAGGCGTTGCGGTATTCGAGCGCAAGCTGCACCACACGTACGCACGCCTCCGGATCGTCCCCGTTCACATGAAAAATCGGCGCCTGGATCGTTCGGGCTGCATCCGTCGCATACGTCGAACTGCGAGCATCCGAAGGCGATGTCGTGAATCCGATCTGATTGTTGATAACAATATGAATGGTCCCGCCGGTCGTATACCCGGCAAGCTGACTCAGATTGAGCGTTTCGGTTACAACACCCTGTCCGGCGAAGGCCGCATCGCCGTGGATCAGGAGCGGAATAACCGCATCTCGAGATTCCGATTCGAGCAAACCCTGCTCGCCATATCGCAGAAGGTCCTGCCGGGCGCGCACCATCCCTTCGACGATCGGGTTGACTGCCTCAAGATGGCTCGGATTAGAAGCCAGCATGAGTTTCACGATTGCGCCTCCAGGCGCGGTATGCTCGCCATGAGCGCCCAAATGGTACTTGACGTCGCCCGAACCCTGCGTCGTGGCAGGATCGATGTTGCCCTCAAACTCGGAGAAGATCGCCTCGTAGGGCTTGTTGAGAATATTCGCAAGGATGTTCAGGCGGCCCCGATGCGCCATACCGACTACCACCTCCTGAACATCGTGCTCCGCCGCCTCCGACAACATGGCGTCGATCATCGGAATCACCGACTCGGCGCCCTCGAGCGAAAACCGCTTGTGCCCTATGTATTTCGTATGCAGGAATCGCTCAAATGCCTCAGCCGCATTCAGTTTCCGAAGAATGCGGCGTTTGGCTTCGGGGCTTACCGGCTCCTCGCGCCCCGTCGGCTCAAGCCGATCCTGCAGCCATCGTTTTTCGGTGGGGCTTGATATGTGCATATACTCAATGCCGATCTTGCGGCAATAGGTATTGCGCACAATCTCCACAATATCGCGTAGCGGCAGCACATCCCGGCCGCCCATCCCTCCTGTCAAAAATTCCCGGTCCAGATCCCAAATCGTCAACTCGTACCAGAAAGGATCCAGTTCGGGATGATACATCCAGCTATAGCCCAGCGGATTGATGTCCGCCTGCAAATGCCCACGCACCCGATGCTCCCGGATGAATTGCAGGACACGCGCTTGTTTATGCACCATATCAACACGATCCCCGGGCTGTCCCCCGCCAATCTGCGGGGTCGTATCCATCGAGAGCTCGTACGGTTGATAGGGAATGTTCAGTTGCTCGAAAATCTGCTGATAAAATCCGTGCTTACCGAGTAAGGTGTCCGCGAGATAGAGCAGAAACGAGCCGCTTTCGGCCCCCTGGATAATGCGATGATCATACGTCGAGGTAATGTTCATCACTGGCGAGATACCCGCCTTGCTCACCGCCTCGGGCGGATAGGAATGGTATTCCGGGGGATACCCTATGGCGCCGGCGCCGATAATCACGCCCTGGCCGGGCATCAGCCGCGCAACGCTCATGTTGGTGCCGATCATGCCCGGATTGGTGAGCGTAGCGGTCGTCCCCTCGAAATCTGCAACGGTGAGTCTGCCATCCCTTGCACGGCGAATAATATCGTTGTAAATGCCCATCAACTGAGGGAAATTCATGCGTTCCGCTCCCTTGACGTTAGGCACGAGCAGCGTGCGCCGGCCTCTCCGTTCAATATCGATGGCGAGACCGAGATTGACCTGCTTCGGGAGCACGTGCCGGGAAACCCCGTCCTCGCGCAGGAACATCGTATTCATGTTGGGGAACCGGGCCAGCGCCTTTACGAGCGCCCACATGATCAGGTGGGTGAACGAAACTTTTTCCCCACCCTGGTGCTGCTGGTAAGCATTGATAAGAATGCGGTTCTCGATCATCAACTTGACCGGAACGGTCCGCATGGAAGTAGCCGTGGGGACACCAAGGCTCGCCTCCATGTTTTCGACGATCTTTGCCTGCGGCCCCCGAATAACATCCTTGTCCGCCTTGAGCTCGGGAGGAGAGGGCGCCGCCGACGGCGCCGCCGGCTCGGGTGCAGCCCCGTCCCCCTGCTCAGGAGACGGCTCTACGACCACCTCGTCAGGAAGAGGCGCCGTAACGTGCCGTGCCTCCGTGACCGCGCGAAACGGCTCGTCGGGCGTGTAGTCGGCAAAGAATTCCCGCCAGGCCTCGGCTACGCTTTCCGGGTCTTCAAGATATTGGTCGTAGAGCTCCTCGATGTACCCCGTGTTGAATCCGAGCGCACTCATGGTTTTGATCATTGCAAAATTGACATGAAGACAGCCTTCCGTACCGTCAACGATACCGCCCGAAATCGGTTCTCCCGGCGATACCGGGAAGCATTTCCATCATTGCCGGCGTGAGGCGCCTATCGGCGCCCCCTCTGCCTGGGTAAAGCGCCACCTTACAACCATCCCCGCGTGCGATACCATGCAATGGCGTCCGCAACCCCTTCCTTCAACGAGATGGCGGGACGATAACCGAGAAGCTGCCGAGCCTTGTCGATGCAGCACATCTTGCATGCATACCTGATTTCACGCGCTTTTTCCCGGTGGAAGGGCGGCAGCATCCCACCCAGTCGGGCCACCTCTTCCACCAGCGTCCCCAGCATACTGACGAACGTGGATGGTACAGATAGGGTAACAGCCCTGCGACCCAGCGCCGCCGTAGTTGCCTCCTTGAGATCGCGCCACGAATAGAATGCCTCGCCGCCGAGAAAAAACGTTTCCCCTACAGCAGCCGGCGTCTCCGCCGCAGCCATCATGCCCCGCACCAGATCGGCGACATGAACCAGACTCATCGTCGGCTCGCGGGTATTTCCAACCACCGGACAGATGCCCTTGTTCACCATCCGAAAAAACGTAAACAGGTCGGCTTCTCTCGGCCCATATACGGTAGGGGGACGCACGATCGTTATAGGCAAGCGATCTTGCCAGGCAGATAACGCCTCCTCCATGCATGCCTTGCTGGCGCCGTAGCGGCTCAAGGGCTGCAGGGCGCTTTCCTCAGTGGCTATGTGGTCAGAGCACCGCCCAATGACAGCGAGGGTGCTGGTAACCACTACGCGCCGCACTCCCGGATTCACGCGGGCAAGCACCTCCATCAAGCGGAGCGTCGCCTCGACATTCCCCTGCCGGAAGGCATCATCGTCCCGAGCGCGCGTGACGCCGGCATTATGATACACGTAATCCACACCACGCACGGCTTCAGCGATGAGCGCCTCATCGAACAAGTCGCCGCGCACCTCCCGGATCGGAAGATTCTCCAGCCATTTGCGCCGGGTTCGGACGAGGCATCGCACTTCGTCTGCACCCCGGCGCAGCAATTCCTCGACGAGATGACTCCCTATGAACCCCGTACCCCCGGTAACGAATGCCTTCTTCATTAGTGAGCGGGACAAGTATCCCCGACGATCATGCAATGAGGTTATATCTTCCGGCGCAACTTGACCACGTTTTCGATGTGGGGCGTGTGCGGAAACAGATCGACGGGCTGTACCGCCTCGATGCGGTATGCATCCCGGAGCATGCCGAGATCACGCGCCTGTGTCCTCGGATTGCAGCTCACATAGACGAAGCGTTCGGGCCCCAACTCACCTATGCGCTCGACCACCTTCGGATGCAGGCCGGCGCGCGGCGGATCTGCAATAAGCACATCCGCTGCCCCGTATTGCTCCGCGAAACCGGCCCCGAAAACCTCCGGCATATCCCCCTGTACGAATGTGCAGTTTTCCACGCCGTTGGCTTCGGCATTGGCGCGTGCATTACGGACCGCCTCTTCTATGAGCTCAACTCCCGTCACACAGCGTACAGCATCCGCCACAAAGATGGAAATGGCCCCCGCCCCGCAATACAAATCGTAGACCCTGTCGTCCGGTTGCAGTTCGGCAAAAGCGCACACCGTTTCGTACAACTGCTCCGCCTGGGCGGTATTGGTCTGGAAAAAGGAATTGGAAGCAATCTCGAAGGTGTATGGCCCGATCCGGTCACGAATGACGCCGGAGCCGAATATGGTCTCGACCCGTTCGCCAAAAGCAGTCTGGGCTTTCCCCGTGTGAATCGTATTGACGAACGTGGTAACCTCAGGAAAACCCTGCCGAAGAAAAGCAGCCATCGCGGCCATCCGCTCCGCATCGAATCCGTTCGTCACCAGGTTGACCATGACTTCGCCGGTGCGCTCGCCGGTCCGGATGACCAAATGCCGCAGGAAACCGGTATGCTTGCGGATGTTCCAGGGCAACCAGTCCTGCTCCCGGACAAAATCGCGTATCCGATTCACCATTTCATAGCTTGCCGTCGATTGCAGATGGCATTCGCGCAGATCAAGCACCTTGTCAAAATGCCCGGGGACATGTAGACCCAGGGCAAACTTCGTGTCGAAAGCACTGCCCGAATCGATTTCCTCCCGCGTCAGCCAGCGATTCGCGCTGAACGAGAACTCCATCTTATTGCGATAGAAATAGCGCTTCTCCGATCCGATGGTCGGGCGAACCGCGACCTCCGCAAACTGACCGACACGCATCAGGGCATCGCGCACGCTCTCTGTCTTGGCGTCAAGTTGCGCCTGATACTCCACATGCTGCCACCGGCATCCGCCGCACGTCCCGAAGTAGCGGCACGGCGACGCAACACGCAGCTTGCTCGGCTCCAGCACCTCCTCGATCGCCGCCTCCGCATATCCCTTTTTCTTTTTGTAAATGCGGGCGCGTACACGATCTCCCGGTACGGCCCAGGGAACGAAAATCACAAACCCGTCTACGCGGGCAAGAGATGTCCCTCCGTCGGCGAATTTCTCGATGGATAGTTCGATATGTGCTCCGCGCTCTACGATGCTGTTACCTCCTGGCTTTTTTTGCGGCTTCATTCCATGCGCCGGTCATATCGGCAATCAGGTACATTGCCGGATCTGAACGAAAGCGAAAGCCATGCTCCATGCGGGCAGCAACGCTTTCGAGCAGGGACAGGGCAGCAAACATGATTGGAGTGGGAACGATATGCATTACGGAAAGGGATGCGCCAGGTCGAAACCTGATCGGAAAAACAAAAATTTAAAAAGCGTGCCCCAACCTGATATGCAACTGGGGTTTCTCGAGGCCGTCGGGGAATGTTCCGAAATCGGGACGACGAGGATCGTAGACCTTCACGGCCAGATCGATCCGCCCGATCAGATACGTCAAGTCCAGCCGAAGGCCTATCCCGGACCCGACGCCTATCTGGCGATAGAACGAATCGAAGCGGAAGCGCCCATCCAGCTTCCCGGATACATCCTTTCCGAAACCGGGATTGCGAGGGCCGAACCACACGTTGCCGGCGTCCACAAAGAATGCGCCGATCCAGTCCATGCCGAGAAAGGAGTGAAAAAGAATTCTCCGCATCTCCACGCCCGCTTCCAGTTTGATGTCCCCGCCAAGAATGTTCGTGCCTTCCCCGGAGTCCTGTACAGACTGAAATCGGGCGCCGCCAGGACCCAGTTCATGCCAGTCCCAGCCCCGCACACTCGAGCCGCCGCCACTGTAGAACCGCTGACCGAACGGCGCCAGCCCCGTATCGCCCAGTGGATGCACAACGCCGCCGATGAACTTCAGTGCAATGACAGAAGAAGGGTTGGCGGCATGATACAAGCGAAAATCGCTTGCGAAGCGCACATATCGCCGGTACAGGAGCCGATTCGATGGCCCCTCGGAAGAAAAGATGGAAAGACCAGGAAGATATCCTTCTACTTTACCGGGAGAATATGCAACACGGTCCAGCAGATAAGGCAGATTGTTGCCCAGTTCCACCGATGCCTCGATACTACGACCTCGGTCGCGCCGGAGCGGATTCACATTGGTCGAGCGCAGCGCATACCGGAACGCCGTATTGATTTGCGGCACCGTGTAATCCTCGAGAATCTGCGCCTGCTGAACCGGGTCTGAAACCGGATCGAGCAGGTTGTTCAGAATCTCGTTCCGGAAGTCCCGCAACGTATCGGGGTTGCTCAGACTCACGTCCATTACATCCAACAAGGACGTCAAGGTCGCAGTATGGCGCAATTCGAGACGGTACCGGGCATTGCCGCGCGCCCGGATGATGAGACCAAAATCGTCGCGGCGGGCAGTGAGCAGGCTGAGTGTCAGATGGGTTCGGACATCGTACAGGGGGAGCGCAGCGTCGAGCCCACGAAACGGACGCATGAGGTACGGCATCGTGAGCGACGTCACGACCTCCGCCTGCGCCGCGGTTACATCGTAGAAGTCGGTCGATATGGACCCGGATGTTCGTACGCGAAACGCCTCGCCCCGGCCCAACAGGTTGGCGTTCTCATACGTAACGGCGACCCCCGTACCTAATTCCTTGTCCGAGTTATTGAACGGATCCACGCGCTGAAACACGGACGGCTCCAAACCGATCTGATGCCGGTCGCGGGTACGAAGATCGACACGATGCGACAAGATCGGAACGGCATCCCCGAAGTCACCGGTCAATGGTTGCGGAACGATATCAGTAAACAGAAATACGCCAGTGCCTTCGAGACGCCGCCGGGTAGCAAGCACCTTCGACTGCGAGTACCAATCCCCTGGCGTAAACTGAAGCGTACGGACAAGTAGCCCCGGCGACAATTTCTTCTCGTTTCGAAACCGGAAAGACGCCGTACCGCCGGCTACGGAATCCGAAGGGGCCTTGAGCGAAAGGGTATCGGAGCGCTCCGCTACTTTCGGTTCGGGCCCCGCTATCTCGAACGAGATGTCTCCGAAGCGATAACGCGGACCTGTCCCGATCTCGAAGCGCACATCGAAACTGTCCGGCACCGAGGGGACAACCACCGCGCGAATGGAATCGCGGGTAATGGCGGGATATCCTTCGTCCCGCATAAAAGTCAGTATCCGCCGTACTTCGTTATGCAGCATCGTTCCGGAGTACCGCTGCCGGCGTGCACGAAGATACAGGGGACGATCCGGATCGATGCGCTCAACGCGCAGTACGGCATCCTGCACCAGCCGCGTATGTTGATCGAGCGTCAGGTGGTCGATCCCGTCGTACCACACATTCCGGATATAGGTGGGAAGCCCGGGCGTCACTCGAAAGATGACGGCTGCCTTGCCTGCCGCTATTGTATCTATCCGGACCGCCACCTCGGCTTCGAAGAACCCTTCCTGACGATACAAAAGGCGCAGACGATCCAGATCCGCATGGAGCACATCCATGTCGAGTGCGGCGGGAGGCTCACCGCCGGCCATCAGCGAATTGCTCAACCAGTCCCCGAGTATTCCGGAGTTTCCAAGGCGGTACAGCCACAGCCACCAGGTCACCCCCGGAAGTTTGGCAAACCTGCGATTCGGTTGCGTACGCACCCTGCGGGCCAACGCCGCCTCGCCAAAAAATTCGTTGCCCTCAAAGGCAACACGGCGTACGATGAGGGTATCGGTATACGCCTCTCCGAGCCTTGCGCCGGAAGAAGTGTCCCCCTCAGCGTCCTGAGCGTCTGCCGCACCGGCAATCGTCAGAACGACAGCAAACCAGACTGCCCGAAGAAGAACGCGATGTAAACGCCCGCAAGGAGACGGGTCATTCTCCCTCGAAGTAAAAGTCGTCGTCAGCCGTGGGGTAATCCGGCCAAACTTCCTCAATGCTTTCGTACGGCTCGCCATCATCCTCCATCTCTTCGAGATTTTCCATAACCTCACGCGGAGCTCCCGTACGCTCTGCATAGTCGATGAGTTCGTCTTTCGTTGCAGGCCAGGGCGCATCTTCAAGGTAAGATGCCAATTCGAGACTCCAGTACATCGGGTGAGAATTTGTTGAAGGGGCCGACAAGGCAACCGGTGCAGATTACGCGACCGAGCTTGCACATTGAGCAGGCACTATAATTTCCCGAAAGGATAAAAGCAAGTAATGAATGGTGTTACTCTGAATATATACACAAAATATAACGCTTATTACCACCCGTCAGCCGCAAAACGGCTCCGTAACATGCTGCGTGGCGCTCTCCGGGCTCAATAATCAAGCGATCTGGTCGCTCGCTCCGAATCCTCCTTCAATTTTGCGTACTGCACCGGCGTCATGGATGGGGACATAAAGGAAATCGGGTTTCTTGCCCTTCCACCTGCGTCCCGCACCTCAAAATGCACATGGGGACCCACTGAACGCCCTGTGTTGCCACTGAGACCAATTCGTTCGCCACGCTCGATTTCACGTCCGCGCCGTATGGTATCGTCGATCGCGGAAAGGTGCGCATACAACGTCTCGGTTTCCGATGCAGGATGCGAAATAATCACATGGTGGCCATAACTGGTGTTGAATCCTCTTTTGAGGATCCGACCGGCAGCGGAAGCAACCACCGGGGAACCCTGTCTTACGGAAATATCCACCCCGTAATGCATTCTACGGACTCCGTGTATCGGATCCTTCCTCATGCCGAACCCGGACACGACCGGTCCGGAAGCTGGAAGAATCGCCGGCATCTGGTTGTTCCGATCCATTTGCTCGTTCGTAAGCGTCAGCAAATCCCGCAAACTTGCACCCTGGAGATTGATACGGCTTTCGATTTGATCAAGCCTTTGCGCCGTCTCCTTGAGCAGCGTACCCGTTGGTGATCCCAACCGGTCGAACTCCTCGTACGGATCGGAACCACCCACGCCCAGGCGCCGGATGTCTTCGGAAATCGGCTCTACGCCGAGAAGCGTGCGATACAACTGATGGTCTGACTCCTCGAGCCTTTCCAATTGGCGAGCGTACAGATCCAGCCGATCGCCGAATTCCATAATCCCTTCCTGAAGCACCGTCTTCTCGGTCTTCAGGGCTACTTCCTGAGGCGTCTCGGCGACCGTGTCAATGATCCATGACAACGGCATAGCAAGCACGAACGCCAGCAACGCCACCCACAATACCTGCCGGCCACTGTACAGCCCGCCCCATTTATCCTCCACATACCTGCAAGATTTGGGGTCGTAATAGTAACGTTTTTTCGACATATAAATGCGTGATTGTGTTAACGTGCGCCCTGGCTTACGACGACATTATGCCCGCCCCTCAGGTATTGGGCCGGGAATAACGTAATGTCCCCGCACAGATGATGAATCCTGAAACGGAGGCTAAAAATTCAGGCCATGTCAGTGCAAGATAGGGGTGTTCCGTCTGATTGTCAAATAGATTCGCCTGGACAGGGAGGCGAATCGGCTACTCGTAATCACGCTGGAAGTACTCGATCATCCGGGCAGGCTGGTCGGATCCCTTGGCGCGAATACGGTCGCCGAGACGCTTTGCAAACACCTCGGCAGGGTCGTAGCCGGCGTTGCGGAGCAGATGATTCATGGCGATCACTTCGCAGATCACCGTAATGTTTTTGCCGGGCGTGACCGGGATCTTCACCATGGGCAACTCGACATCCAGCACGCTGAAGGTGTCACTCACCATGCCCAAGCGCGTGTATTCCTCTTCGGTATCCCACAATTCCATATGCACCACAATCTCGACTCGCTTACGAAAACGAATGGCCCGGACGCCGAACATGGCGCGAATATCTACCAATCCAAGCCCCCGCACCTCCATAAAATGCTGGGCGAGATCCGTGCCGGCGCCCATCAGCACTTGCTCTTCCTTGCGCGTGACGATAACCACGTCATCGGCCACCAGCCGGTGCCCTCGCTCAACCAGATCCAGCGCCACCTCGCTCTTGCCGATACCGGATTTGCCGATCAGGAGCAGGCCTATGCCGTATACGGCCACCAGGGATCCGTGAATCGTTTGCTGCAACGCAAACTGGTCATTCAGGAAATCCCGCAAGGCCGCCATGAAGTCGATGGACTGCAAGGGCGTCCGGAAAACAGGTACGCCCTGCCGCGTCGCCATACCCACCATCTCGTCGTCGAGCACGTTGTTTACGGTGAGCACAATGCAGGGCACGGGAAAGGAAACCAGTGTTTCGAATGCCTTGTGCCGGACAGCAACCGGCTGATGCCGGAGAAACTGGTTTTCCGTGTTGCCCAGCATCTGCACACGCTGATGGGTGAAAAGATCGGTATACCCGGCCAGCACTAACCCCGGACGGTGCAAATCGACCTCGGTCACCAATCGGTCCTCACCGGGAACATCGTTCACGGATTCGATATCGATCCCCACTGCCGTCCGCAACTGTTCCACCATGAACGCCACGGTGATGGATTCTTTCTTGAAGGCTTTCGCCGTATCGGGCATGGCGTCGGGCCTGGTTCAATAAACGGATTCGGGAGAGGGCGGCTTGTACTTAACCGCTTGGTATGCAAGGCGGCTACGGAACCTCTACGGTTTCGAGGATCTGCCGCACCAGATCGTCGCTCGTCACCTCTTCCGCCTCGGCCTCGTACGATACCGCAATGCGGTGTCGCATTACGTCCGGGGCCAGCATGCGAACGTCTTCCGGCGTAACATAGGCCCGACGCTCCAGAAAAGCATGGGCGCGCGCCGCAAGGTTCAGGTGAATGGTCGCGCGGGGTGAGGCGCCGAACTCGATCAGCGGAGCGATATCCGACAAGCGGTACTCCGCCGGACGCCTTGACGCCATCACAAGATCCACCATGTACTTCTCAACTCGCTCGTCCATGTAGAGTTCGTTCAGCACTGCGCGTGCTGACAGAATATCTTCCGGTCCAACCACTTCCCCGACCTCTTCTTTCTCGCCGGTCCGGGCCATGCGGCGCATGATTTCCAGCTCCTCGTCACGGGTCGGGTACTCCACGCGAATTTTCAGCATGAACCGATCCACCTGCGCTTCGGGAAGAGGATAGGTGCCTTCCTGCTCGATCGGATTCTGCGTGGCCAGTACCAGAAACGGCTCCCCGAGCGGAAAGGTCGTCTCGCCGATAGTCACCTGCCGCTCCTGCATACTTTCGAGGAGGGCGCTTTGGACCTTGGCCGGGGACCGGTTGATCTCGTCGGCCAGAATGACGTTCGCAAAGATAGGCCCCTTTTTGATGGAAAAAGACCCTTCTTTCTGATTGTATACGAGCGTACCCAGCAGGTCGGCGGGAAGCAAATCCGGGGTGAACTGGATACGCTGGAACTTTGTCCCGATTGCACGGGCAAGAGAACTGACCGTGAGGGTCTTGGCAAGACCCGGTACGCCTTCGAGCAGCACATGTCCATCACCGAGCAGCCCGATCAGCAGGCGTTCGATCATGTGACGCTGCCCCACGATAACCCGGCCCACCTCGTTCAATAATTGGTCCACGAACGCACTTTCCTTGCGGATGCGGTCGCTGACCCGGGCCATATCGAAGTTTGCTACGGTTTCCACGTGACAGAAAAAACGGATTGATTGGGATAGGTATGAAGAACAGGGTCAGGAGCACGGCGCAGGAAGCGCAGGTCGTCACAGAAGCATAACGCGTACGTCCATGTCGAATTTTCTTTTGAGCCCGGTTTGCACACGGTCCAGGCAACGGGGGACGACAAAAGGCCGTCCCGCCATCACCACCGTACTCCCTCTATGTATGGAAAACGCTCCGTACATACCGTCAAGGCTCATGGCGTCAACTTCGTCCACCACACTATTCGAAACATCCGTCGTGCCACCCCAGTCCCGGCGCGTCAATGCGTCGGACATGAGAAGAAGCGCTCCAAAAAGCTGCCAGTCTTTACGTTGCACCGCTCCTACCAGTTTCGGCACGCGCTGGTTCTCCTTCACCAACCAGCGCAGAGCAGGCCGCAAACGGATGGGGACAGCGTCAGTCGTCGCCGGTAAATCGCGGTGCTCCAGATCTCGCAGCGACGCTACCGTATCGAATCCCTTCCTGCGCAGAATGACCACCGCCTCGGACGCCATTTTCCTTTTCCTTGCAACGGCTCCGGCTTCGAAGAAGGTATCGCCCCCCGTCTCTACCAGCCCGAACGCAAGCGCATCCTCTGGAGGAGCTTCGAGCAACATACATTCGAGCGTAGCGGCATCCACGAAGGAATACTGTTCGGGGCGCCCCTGCTCGGCAGCTATGAGAAAGGCAGGGCTGAAGGAGCGGCCCAGGCTCGTCTCGACCACTTCATGGACCTGTTCGCATACCCGACGGTCCTCCTGAGCGGGCAAAAAAGTTTCCCGGCATGCACGCGCCGTTGCCACGCCAAGGGCAGCAACGTATGCATCCGCGCACGAAGAGGGCACCGCGTTTGCCACAGCTACATCGGCCCGCGCATCTTCGGGCGCCAGACGGCGGAGCGTTTCGAAAACAATACGAACGGGCGGGGGGGCAGTATCGGGAAGCGGATGATCCGGGCCGTATGTCCATGTCCTGTCGTCGTGTCCAAACGCGAGCCGGGACGCTTCGCCCGTCGAGGCGCGCATCGCCACTGCCGTACCGGACGGGATTGAAAAAAGCAGGGCGAACCCGTCGAAGTAATGCGTATGCTCAGCGAGCAATCCCATGCTCCCGTGTGCAAAATCTATCCCGGAGCGTGCTTCTTCCACAACCCCAAAATGTCCTTCGAGTGTTGTCCGCGCACGTTCCATGAGGCGGGACGGGGCTTCGAACGAGCGCTCAGGGACCCCATGTGGAACCTTCGCCAGGGAGGCCAGGCGAGAAAACGCGCCGGCGCGATCACGAATCGATTCTGGCGACATGATGGATCCTCCCCGCACTATTTGAACAGATGGCCCACGGGTAGTGCATGTCCCCGCATAAAATCCGTCGCCGGGAGCCGACGACGACCTTCCTGTTGCAGTTCCAGCAACGCTACAGCCCCTTTGCCGCATGCTACTACGAGGCGACCCGACACATCCGTCGCCTGCCCCGGCATGCCTTGCACTCCCTCCTCCTGGCCCAAATCTACTACATGCGTCCTGTATATCTTGACAATGCTTTCGCCATCGTAGGTCCAGGCGCCGGGATGTGGCGACAGTCCGCGTATAAAGTTATGAACCTGATGCGCGGGTCGATCCCATACAATGCGAGTGTCTTCCTTGCAAATCCGGGGGGCCGGAGTAGCCTCGTCGTGGTTCTGAGGATACCCCTCAGCCTGCCCACGATCAATGCGCCGCACCGTCTCCACGACAATTTCGGCGCCAATCGCCATCATCCGGTCATGTACTTCCCCCGTGGTCTCGTCCGGACCGATCGGCATGGTTTTTTGCAAGATGACGTTTCCTGTATCCACAGCTTCCCTCAGAAAAAACGTGCTCACGCCCGTCTCCGTCTCACCCGCCATGACAGCGCGGTGGATCGGGGCAGCGCCCCGGTACTTCGGGAGCAACGAGCCATGCAGGTTGAAAGCTCCCTTTCGGGCAATCTTGAACACGTCGGGAGGAAGAATGCGAAAAGCCACCACCACAATCAAGTCCGGCGCTAATCGGCGCACCGCTGTCCTAAAGGCCGGATCGTGAAGCGATGCCGGTTGCAGAATCGCCTTGATACCCAGCCGTTGCGCCTCCGCCTTCACGGGTGTCGGGTGCACGCGGCGGCCTCGCCCCCGGGGCTTGTCAGGGGCCGTCACCACGGCGACCGGGCCATAGCCCGACTCGGCGAGCCGTCGTAGCGACGGCACGGCAAAATCCGGCGTACCCATAAAAACGATCCGCATATCCTGCATGGGAATGTCCGACGATCAGATTGGCAGTAGACCGGGGCATCACCCGAACAGGGCGTCTACAAACGTGCGCCGGTCGAATATCCGCAAATCCTCGATCTGCTCCCCGACCCCTATGTATTTGACGGGGATCCGGAAATCATTGGAAATACCGATCACAATACCTCCCTTTGCGGTACCATCCAGCTTGGTGACCACAAGCCCCGTCACCTCGACGCTACGGGTGAACTCCTCCGCCTGCCGCAAGGCATTCTGCCCCGTAGAAGCATCGAGTACCAGCAGCACCTCATGGGGCGCTCCGGCAACGGGTTTGGACATCGCACGCCGGATCTTCGCCAATTCATCCATCAACCCCCCGCGAGTATGGAGACGTCCCGCCGTATCGATAATCGCCACGTCCGTGCCCCGCGAGTGGGCCGACGCTACGGTGTCGTACGCCACGGAGGCCGGGTCGCTCCCCTGGGCTTGCCGAACGATAGGTACATCGGCGCGTTCGGCCCAAATCGAGAGTTGCTCCACAGCAGCAGCGCGGAACGTATCGGCAGCGCCGAGCAACACGGATTTGCCCGCATCCTTGTACTGGTGCGCCATCTTCCCGATGGTGGTCGTTTTGCCGACCCCGTTAACGCCAACGACCATGATCACATGCGGTCGGTTCGGCAACGGTGCGTCAAACCCTCCGGGAGCATCCGGGGAATCGTCGAGCAACAGCGAGGCAATCTCGTCCCGGATCAGGCCATGAAGTTCCGCCGTCGACACGTAGCGATCCTCGGCGACTCGCTTCCCGATGCGGTCGATGATGTGGAGGGTCGTGCCAACGCCTACATCACTGGTGACCAGTACTTCTTCCAACTCGTCCAGCACCTGCTCGTCCACGGTTTTTTTCCCGTGGACGATCCGGCGGATCTTGCCAAGAAACCCCGTTCTGGTTTTGTCCAGCACCTTGTCAAGCCCTGCAGGCGGTGCTTCGCCAGCCTGGAAACTATCAAAAAAAACCATGTGCCGTCCTACAACAATAACAGAAAATTCGAGCTAATCCATTGAACCGGGCTCTGCGCCTATCGCACCATTCGTTGCGCCCGGCGCAGCCGCCACAGGCGACTCACTTTGCTTCATCAGTCTGGCATATCTGAACCCGTACGTTGCGAAAGACCCTGCCAGAAACCCCGTCGTCGCAAACAAACAGAATCGCATCACCGGCTCGTCGGCCCGCATCAGCGCCGCAAGCAGGGTAACTGTCACAGCCCCTACGGCTATCTTGCCCCACCAATCACTCATTTCCACGCGCCCTCTGCGATGCGCGAGCATGCCCGACCCCAGCAGAATGAGCAGATCGCGCGTGACCAGCACAATCAGAAACCAGACAGGCAGCATTCCCCGAAGAACCAGCGCAAGCACGATGGCCATACCGGCGATCTTGTCGGCCAGCGGGTCCAGTATTTTCCCCCACTCGGACACCCTGCCCGACCAGCGCGCTATCCGCCCGTCGAACCAGTCGCTCGCAATCATGACGGCAAGCAGCGTAAAAATCCAGCGGAGCGGGCCGTCGACCAGGATCAGCCATACGACGGGAACCACCAGAAGCACCCGCCCCATGCTGAGTACGTTTGGTACGGTCCAGAAATTCCCGTCGGGGGAAAAGCGCCCGAACTTACGGGGTAGTATCATCAGCCTCGTCCTCCCAGGCATCGATGGCCTCCATCACCGCCTCCACGATATCCTCGGACGGCACGGTACCCACCACCTTGCCCCGCTTGAAAAGATGCGCCCGTCCACGCCCAAGCGAAATACCCAGGTCTGCACCGGCGGCCTCCCCCGGCCCATTCACCGCACAGCCCATGAGCGCTACGTTGAGATCCTTCTCGAAACGAGCTTCCTTGACCGCTGCCTCCACCTGTTCCACGATCGTGAACAAATCGCCTTCCATGCGACCGCATGTGGGGCAGGCAATCACGTTTACGCCCGGACGTCCCAGCCGGAGCGACTTCAGAATGCGGTGCCCTACCTCGACTTCCCGTACGGAGGGCGTCGCCAGCGAAACGCGGATCGTGTCTCCGATTCCGTCGGCCAGCAGCGCCCCGATTCCTATCGAACTCTTGACGGAGCCGCTATCGTAGGCCCCTGACTCGGTGACCCCGAGATGCAACGGGAAATGCGTCCGCTCCGCCAGCAGACGGTAAGCCTGGATCATAAAAAACACGTCCGAGTGCTTGACCGAAATAACCAGGTCCTCGAACCCGTGCCGCTGGCATATCTCCACATGCCGCATGGCGCTTTCAAAGAGGGCCTCGGGCTGTGGGTAGCCATACTTGTCCAGCAGATCCTTTTCCAGCGACCCGGAATTGACCCCGATGCGAATGGGAATGCCGGCTTCCTTCGCAGCAAGCAGTACTTCCCGCTCCCACTCTTCCTTGCCTATGTTGCCGGGATTGATGCGGACTTTGGCCACGTTCGATTCGATAGCCTTCAGTGCGTACTGGTAATTGAAGTGAATATCGGCGACGATCGGCACGGGAGCGCCCTGTACGATATCCGCCAGTGCTTCGGCATCTTCCGGGCGCGGTACCGCCACGCGCACAATGTCGGCCCCGGCCTCGGCAAGCTCACGAATCTCGTTGAGAGACGCCTCCACGTCATGCGTCTTGGAGGTGTTCATCGACTGCACCGATATCGGTGCGCCACCGCCGATTTGCACGGAGCCCACCTGTACGGGCCGTGATTCTCGCCGAAATCGTTCCATGGTTGCCAATCAAGATGATGAGCGGGCGCCTCTTTAACGAAGCCGAGCGCCCTTGTGTTGCACCAAACAGGTTTATGCCAAGGAGTATCCGGAAGCTCGTCAATCCCGGAGCCGCAAGGTTACCAGAAGCGGCAAATGGTCGGAAAGATGCGCTTCCTGCACCCGGGCAGCGACAACCTCCCATTCCTCGCTCACGAATACGTAGTCGATCCGCACCGCGGGCAACCGCGCATGGTAGGTCATGCCCCACCCCTCGCCCGCCTCCGTAAAGGCGTCGCGTAACCGGCGCGACAACGTGCGGTACACCCGGTTGTTCGGGGTGCTGTTCAGATCGCCGCACAGGATGACAGGCAGCGTTTCCTCGTCGATCATCGCTACGATCCCGTCGGTCTCCCGGGCGCGGACCCGGTACGCGGCGCGGTACTGCCTGAAATAACGCATGACATATTCGACATCGAAAACGGACGAGCGCGTTTCCTCCCAGGGCTTCCTCTCCCCGAACGTGCGCAAGTGCACGTTATACAGTACGAAATCCCGGTCTTGCCAACGTATCCGGGCCCTGATGACATGCGACGTACGATTGTCCGACGAATACAGACGACGCCGGGAAACATGCACGACCTGCGGCTTGCTGAGTACGGGCTGTTGCGTCCATGAAGCATTATCGGGACGCATGGACGCAAAACCCAGCGAGTCGAACAAAATCGAAACATACGGGTCGGCCCGGATAAAAGGCGCCTCGTCATACCAGGCGATGGAGGCTTCCTGCAACCCGATAATGTCCGGGCGGCTTGCCCCGACAAGACGAGCCATGTGCGCGGGGCGCGCCGGCGTTGCATCGCTCCAGATGGCGGGGGCGTTGAACGTGAGAAGAGCCAGGGAATCGTCCGGGGCGTCCGGGGCGGTATCGAAGCGGTCGAACGGGTTCGCACGTATCAGAAAAAGCGCCAGCAACACCCCGTTGACGACAAGAGCCCGCCGGTTTCCCGCCAGCGCAAGCAATACCGTCATTCCGAGGAGAACCAGCGCAAGGTACGGTAAGAAGACGGCGACGAGTTCGAACCACCAGAAAACGCCGAAAGGCACGTAGTACGCAAGGTACCCGGCCAGAAAAAGTAGCGCGATCGGGAGATTAACCGCAGCAAGAATTGTGCGCACAAGCCGTTTCATCGCCGATGCTCACTAATGCCTCGTCCGGCCGGGGCGCACCGGAAGTTTACCCCGCCAGTACCGTATCAGCAGGAAGCCGAACAACATGCCGCCGAGGTGGGCAAAATTGGCGACGCCGGCCTGGGTGCCTGTCACGGCGGCCCACAATTCCAGCAGCCCATAGATGATCACGAACCATTTGGCCTTGACCGGAAACAGAAAATAAATGTAGATGAGCTGGTTGGGAAACAGCATGCCGAAAGCGAGCAGGATGCCGAACACGCCGCCCGATGCGCCCACCGTCGGATATACCGCACCGCTGGAAGAAGCAACAATCAGCTGAATCAGCCCCGCACCGATGACACAGACGAAGTAAAACACAGCGAAACGGCGGGCGCCCCATGTATTTTCGATCTGCACGCCAAACAGCCACAGCGCGAACATATTGAACAAAAGATGCGTGAAGCCTCCGTGCAGAAAGGAATACGTCACGAGTTGCCACGGCAGAAACGACGCAAAACCGCCCGAGAACTGCGGGTCTCCTATCGGCCACAGGGCGAACCACTGCACAAGCACCCGGCTCAGGGGGGGCGTCATCGTGCCGAGAAATACCAGCCCGTTCAGAATCAGCAGATTCTTGATGACCGGCGGAAACATCGAAAATCGCGTGGGGGGTCGGTAAGAATTCTGGTACATCGTACGATGTGTGCGTGCAATAATAGTATCCCTGCCTTGGATATACCCCCCTCTTAGCGACAAACGCCCGTAAAGTTGCGTTCTCCTGCGGAACGAACCGTCGAAAACCGGCATTCAAGGAGCATTGTCCTGCTTTTCACATTTTATGTCGGATTCGCGATATTCCAAGGAAGAGCTGGAGCGCTATTTCAGCGATCCGGCAGCGCGTCACGCAGCCCCTCTCCGGTCATCCACCGGTAAGCGGCGAGGTTATTTCTACCGCCTTTTTCGCAACGAAAACAAGGCGCAGGCCGCGTTCCTGCTTTCTGTGATCGGCGGCGGCGTAATCGCCTTTTCCTTCTTCCTCGGGGGATGGGCCCTGCTTCTCTCCGATGAACTGCCGGATTTCCGGCAGCTGGACAATCCCGATTTGCAGCTTGCGACGGTCGCCTATACCGCCGACGGCAAGGAACTCGTGCGCTACGCCTTCCAGAATCGTTCCTGGGCCGGCTACGACGATATTTCACCCCATGCAGTCAACGCCCTCGTCGCCACAGAGGATCGGCGCTTCCACAGTCACTGGGGCATTGACCCGCGCGGCCTCGCTGCCGCTGCCGTGGATGTGGTTCGGAAAGGCGAACTGCGCGGCGCCTCGACGATCACCCAGCAATTGGCCCGGAACCTGTACAACCAGGACATCGGTTTCGAGGTATCTGTCTCCCGCAAGCTCAAGGAAATGATTACGGCGGTGCAACTCGAACGCCGCTACACGAAGCGGGAAATCATCGAGATGTATCTCAACACGGTGCCCTTCAGCAACAATGCGTATGGCATCGAAGCGGCAGCCCGCACTTATTTCAACAAAACGGCAGCAGAGCTATCCGCTCTGGAGGGGGCCACGTTGATCGGGATGCTGAAAGCGAACACGTATTACAATCCCCACCGGAATCCCGAGAATGCGCGTCGCAGGCGGAACGTCGTCCTGAACCAGATGGCGAGTCAGGGCCTCATCTCGCGCGCATTCTATGACGAACACCATGCCGACTCGGTGCGCACCGACTACAACCCGTCTTCGGAAGTGACTGCCGCCCTTGCCCCGTATTTCGCCGAGCAGGTGCGGCTGTGGATGCGGGAGTGGGCCGCGGAAAACGGCCACAACCTGTATGCGGACGGTCTGCGCGTGTACACGCCGCTCGACTCACGAATGCAGGAAATTGCGCAACAGTCCGTGGAGGAAAATATGAAGGGACTCCAGGCGGTCGTGGATTATGAATGGAGTTACGGGGGCGGCTTCTGGAATACGCTCGACCCATACCTGGAGCAGACGGGATACGAACCCTGGGCCCGGTACTGGCGCAACAATCCCAAAACACTCGTGTCGTTCATCCAGGGCACGGGGCGCTACCGCTCGCTTTTGCGCCAGCCCGGGGTGTCGCAGGACGACGCCGTAGCCCAACTTCGCAATAATGCGGCGTTCATGGATTCGCTGAAAACAGCCAAGACGCGGCTCCAGGCCGGTCTCGTATCCATCGATCCCCATACCGGGCATATCAAAGCCTGGGTGGGCGGACGAAACCTCAAGACCGAGTGGTACGACCATGTCAACAAAGCTGCTCGGCAACCCGGATCGACATTCAAACCGTTCGTCTACACGGCGGCGATCGACAATGGATGGCCCCCCTGGCATCAACTCCCCGACAGTACGTTCACGTATGTGGATCCGATCACCAAGGTAGTATGGCAGCCGCAAAACGCGGACGACGAATCGACGGGACGCATGATGAGCCTTGCCGAAGGGCTGGCCAAGTCGAAAAACACCATCACGGCTCGCGTGATTACGGAGCTCGTGAACCCGGAACTGGTTGCGTTCTATGCGCGCAGGATGGGCATAAACAGTACGCTGGATGCGGTGCCGGCGCTGGCCCTCGGCACCAGCGACATCACATTGCTTGAACTGGCCACGGCATTCAGCACGCTGGCGAGCGGCGGGCTGCAATATGATCCCGTTCTCGTGACGCGCATCGAGGATCGTTTCGGAAACGTACTGTACGAGCACACCTCCTCGCCCGAAGAAGCGCTCTCCGAACAGACAGCGTACACGGTCGTCAATATGATGCGGGGCATTATCAACGGCGGCACAGGGGTACGCATCAGGAGTCAGTACGAGCTGTACGATTACGATCTGGCGGGCAAGACAGGCACCACACAGAACAACGCTGACGGCTGGTTTGGTCTCATGCATCCCAACCTGGTGACCGGCGCATGGGTGGGATTCAACGACCGGCGCGTGGCCTTTCGGACGTTCTGGTGGGGACAGGGTGCGCACAATGCGCTGTTTCTGGTGGGAACCTACTTCCGGGGCCTCGCCGATTCCGAGGAGATCGAGATCACGAAAGACCCGTTCCCCAGCCCCGAAGAACTGGGCTTGACCTACGACACGCCCGTCGGCGAAGAAAGAGAGGCAAACGTCGGAGAGCGTGGCGTCGATTGGTAAGCGCCCGGGATAAGAAACGCCTGCACGTTCCGGACTATCGTTCCGGATAGCATGCGCATTCTCATGTCGAACCGCTCGTTCATGCGCGTCCCCGCCAGGTTCGGCAACCGGATCGGCGGAGAACATCCTCGGCTTCCTCGGCCTGTGCTTCGCCCTCGAACGCACCGTACACCGCCGAGCCCGAACCGGACAGTGAAGCGTACACGGCGCCGGCTTCTTCGAGAGCGGTCTTCGCAGCAGCGATTCGGGGATATCGAGGCAGTATGACCCTCTCGAAATCGTTCGTCAGCTCTGCGCGCCAGCGTTCGGGGTCACCCGATAACAAGACCCCGCACAGATCCGGGCGATTCCGATCGTTCGGCTGCACGAGGGCGTACGCCCCAGCGGTCGAGACCTGTATGGGCGGCGCCGCCACCACAAGGAGATACGGAAAAACGTACGGAGCCCCGTCTTCCTTCATGAGTGGTTTCAGCTTGTCGCCGCGGCCTGCGCCGAACGCCGCCGCATCTCCCGCTGCGAAGAACGCCGCATCCGCACCAACGCTTGCGGCCATATTTATCAGTTCCTCCCGGGACCGGGCCAGCCCCCACAAATCATTGAGCAGACGGAGCGCCGTCGCGGCATCGCTCGACCCGCCTCCCAGCCCGGCGCCAACGGGAATATGTTTGCGGAGTTCAATGCTTGCCCCCTTGTGCGGGTCAAGACATCGCGCTGCACGATGGATCAGGTTACCGGCCCCCGACGGAACCTGAAGCAAAAGATCGTCAGGCGAAGCATTCCCCACGGGAGTCACATGCAACGGGCCGGAAAACGCCGGCGCCCCGGCCTCCCTGCGGCCTGCAGGCGGTTCTACAGACACCTCATCAGCCCAGCCGATCCGCAGAAACACGGTTTCGATGTCGTGATACCCGTCGCTGCACTTGCGGAGCACATGCAAACCGAGATTGATCTTGGCGGGAGCAGCTTTTCGAAGCATCATGTGTGAAACAATAATGAAGCAGGTCCCCGCAAAATGCGTGGATCGGATTACGAATTCGAGCGCGCACTCGAAAAAACGGACCGATGCGCAGGGAACCCGGTAACGCCCCGGCTGTTGCAACATCCGAAGAAAAGAGGTGGGTTTCAAAAATACGCACTGTACACTTCTCCTCGGCGCCTTCTCATCCATTTCGGTCGAGCCTGCCCCGGAATCGTTACAAAATTCTCTCGTACTTCCATATGCTCCGAGATGCACTGCCTGTGCCTCTCGGTATATCGGTATCCGACATGACAAACCAATTATTGCTTTTCTCGTTTCACAGACATCCATCCATCAGGGACGGTTCGGCAGCCACTATGGCGTGGATCCTCCTCGCATCGTTCCTGCTCGCGCCGACGGCGGCGCGAGCCCAATTCGATTCGCAAGGGAACGAATCCGAGTCTCCGGCGACGATCGGCTCGGAGATGAATCCTCTCCAACGGCAGCTGACTCAATTCCCGGGCGCAGACGAGATGATCCCTCTTGAGGGAACGGTTGATGCGAACCAGTATATCGTGGGACCGGGCGATATCTTCGGCATATCCGTGGGCGGCCCCCAACCACTGATCGCCCCGGTAGCCGTATCGGCGGACGGCTACCTGATCTTACCGGAAGCCGGCGCTGTTCAGGTGGGGGGGAGCTCTCTGCAGGAAGCGCGCAGCCGGGCGAAACAGGCGCTCCGAGAATCCTTCGAAAATGTGCGCGTGGAAATCGCTCTTTCGCAACCCAGGCGATTTTACGTGCATGTTTCGGGAGCCGTCCCGTTCCCGGGACGCTATCTGGCGACGCCCGTGGGGCGTCTGGCTGGGGTGTTGAGTCTGGCTTATGCGGACAGTACCCAATCGACAACAGGAAACCTGACGTTTCGCCCCGCTCTGCGGAATGTCCTGCTTGCTCATACGGACGGAACACAGGAAACGGTGGACCTGCTGCGATACCACGCCACGGGCAATACGGAACACAATCCGTACCTGAGGGATGGGGATATTGTATCGGTGCCTGCATTCGACCCTGATTACGGCGCCGTCTTCATTTCGGGTAATGTGGCCTTCCCGGGGATCTACGACCACCGGCCCAACGACACGCTTTCCGACCTCCTTGCACTGGCTACCGGACAGGAAATTCCCGGTTATGCACGACAGGTTCGGCTTACCCGCGTGCTTCATGACGGCTCCGTGGAAGCCGAAATATATGATGTGGCCGCGCTGTACGGCGGCGAGGACGTACAGGTGCTGGCCCGGGATCAGGTGCATGTGCTGGCCGAAAAAACGATACGCGGCGTCGCCGATATCGATGGCTGGGTACAATACCCCGGCACCTACCCCATCCTCTCTGGCGAAACGACCCTGCAAGACCTCGTAGCGCTTGCAGGGGGAATCCGCCCAGGGGCGCTTGCACGGGCGGCGCATCTCCAACGCCCCACTCTGCCCAGCCCCGAACCGGCTTACCCAAACAGGTTCGGAACGCTTGCCGGCATACCCGATCCGGGCCCGGCCAACCTGCTGGGTCTGATAAGATCCGCCCAGCCGGCAGATATGGACTTCTTCGGCAGCGCCTATCTGGCAAGAAGCCTGCGGATTCATTACACCGTTCCGGTAGACCTGATCGTCGCGCTTGCAGAGGGGCTCCCGCCGATTCTTCTTCAGAACGGCGACAGGATATACGTCCCGCGCGACAACAATCAGGTTTTCGTATTCGGGAAGGTGAATCGTCCGGGATATGTCACGTACCGGGGCGGGATGCCGTCGGAGTATTATATAAACGCGGCAAACGGACTCGGAACAAACGCTGGGACCTCCTACGTCATCAAGGCTGGCACGAACCGCTTCGTGAAGGCTTCCGAAGCGGAAATCGAATCGGGAGACCGCATTTTCGTGAATCAGGAAACGATCCTGGCCGACACGGAAGATTTGCAACGCCTCCTGACGGAAGACCAGCAACTCAAGTTGGAACGGCGGTCACGCAACGTACAAACCATTGTGGCATCCATCGGCGCCGCGTCCAGCATCATCTTCGCATACCTGCTGTCCCGCCAAAAATAACCCCTGAAACCATGCACTCGCCAGATGAGGGAAGCACCCCATTCGGATACGACGAGCGAATGCGCCGCGAGCGTGCGGAGGGTACGCTCTGGACCACACTGGGTACGTTGTACAGGTATCGGCGGCTGGTGATCGGCGTTACGGTCTTTGCAGGCGTGGCTTCCGTGGTCATCAGCCTGCTGTTGGCCAACTGGTACCGTGGCACAGCTCGCGTGCTCATTCCACAGGGAGGCGAAAGTTCGTTGGCCGCCGGACTGCTGGGGAATCTTCCGGGGGGCGTGTCTGCTCTATTCGGAGGCGGTCCCGGAGGAGACTACACGCGTTACCTGGCTATTCTAACCAGCCGTTCCATGATGGAAGCCGCAGTGGATACGTTCGGCCTTATCACCGTCTACGAAACGGAGAACGAAGAATACCCGCTGGAAGAAGCTATTGGCATGCTGCAGGACAACGTGGCGTTCGAGGTGGATATGGAATACTATTTCCTATCCGTCTCCGTGCTGGACCAGGACCGGCAGCGCGCCGCCGACATGGCCAACTTCCTGGTGCGCCGTCTCAACGAGGTGAGCGTGCAACTCTCCAGCGAGGGAGCTTTCGATTATCGCCGCTCGCTGGAAAAACGCTACCTCAAATCCCGGGCCGCCATGGACTCTGTGCTGCACGCCGCAGAACGATTTCAGGAAGAGTACGGTGTGTACGACCTGACATCTCAGACAGAAAGTTTTTTCGAGCAGGTAGGTGCGCTCCGCAGAGGTGTACTTGAGGCTGAAATCCAGTACGAGGCGCTCCTGTCGCAATACGGCGGCGACAATGCGCAGGTCCAGGCCATACAGGAAATCGCCCTCGCCTCCGACCAGAAATACAAACAGGCGCTGGCGGGCAAGGAGCAAATGCTCCCCGTGGCGCAGGAGGAAGTGCCTGCGGTCGTACGCACTTATCTCGAACTGGAACTGGAAACCATGATCCAGCGCAGCATCCTCGAAGTACTGGCGCCGCTATACGAGCAAGCGCGCTTCCAGGAGGATCGGGAAGCGCTGGCTGTACAGGTTCTCGACAAGGCCATTCCTCCAACTCTCAAGGCGAAGCCAAAGCGATCGATCATCTGCGTCCTCGCCACGTTCTCCGCCTTCCTGCTGGTCGTGGTTTACGTGCTCGTATACGACTGGTGGGCCAGGAATCACGGGCACTTTCTGCGAAGGCTCCAGGCGCGAATCCCGGCGCAATGACCAGCGAGAGATTGTCCCTTTCTCTTGACGCACTCACGCCCGAGCGTCTGTTCGCGTGGACACGGCCATTACTGTACGCGGGATTGGCTTTCGGTCTTCTCCTCATTGTACTGGGGACCTGGCTTTCGACCCTCCTGCTCGCTGTGCTCGCTGTAGCCTTCCTCGCTGCCCTTGTCTTGGGGGCAGTGGCGCGCAACGAAATCTTTCTCCTGTGCGCTGTGCTGGCCGGCTTCGTCGTTTCAGCCAACTACGAAGCCGGATTTCAGATACAGGAAGTCTTCTACGGACTGCTGTACTTCGGGTATCTGACCTACTGGTTCCTAAGCCGTTTTTTCTTCTACCGGGATCCCGTCCTGAAAACACCCATCGACTGGGCGCTTTTTCTTTTTCTGGTCTACGTTACGCTGTCCCTCGGACTCACCCCCTTGCTCGGCGGCGACATGAAAATCGCCGTCAGCGAGTGGGTGGCCATCTCGATGCTGGCCTTCTACTTTCCGATCAAGGAAATCTGCATTCGGCGGTCTGATCTACTTCCCCAAAAACCTATCCTGCTCAGCCTGGGCTTCGTTGCACTTTTCATTGCACTTCGCAATTTCTGGTTTTACCAAACCCACATCAACAACGCGGAATTCCTGTGGCAGATCGCCACAGGGCGCGTCGTCACGAACGAACATGTGCTTCTTATGGGTGGCCTCGTCGCATTGACCATCCTGTTGTACAGCCGGAAAGGGCTCCATGCCACGGCTATCGCCGGAGTCTTCACGCTCCTTTCCGCAGGCATCGTGATCGGACAAAGCCGCTCCCTGTGGGTGTCCTACATGCTGGGCATTGCTGTCATCTTCCTGTGCGTCGATCGCCAAAAGAAATTCCGGATCGTATCCATCGGGCTCCTCGGGGGTGCAATGTTCCTCGCGGTGGGAGCACTCGTTTTCGATAATTTCTTTTCGCTCATCATTGCCGGTCTTGCGAACCGGCTTCTCTCCCTGCAAACCGCCATAGTCAAGGACCTTTCCCTGATCAACCGCTTCTTCGAAGCGCGCGCAGCACTGGAACACATCGGCATGAACCCCATCGTGGGCTACGGCTTCGGAGTACCGTTCAAGTATTACAGCCTCGTCTACGAGTGGACCCATGAAACCTCGTTCATTCATAACGGCCCGGTGGGTATCTGGTACCGCCACGGTCTCGTAGGGCTTGCGCTCCTCGGCACGTTCTACATCGGAACCATCGTACGGAGCGTTCGAATACTGCGCATGCCCGCCATAGCACGTATCGACCGCATGGTGGCCATTTTCGTCATGGCGTGCCTGATTGCGGAAAGCCTAGTAGGAAACACCGAGAACCCGTTCGCTACCGGCGACAAGACCCTGTTCATCGGGGCCCTGGCCGGCCTTGCCGCCGCATCTGCCCATCGCGCAACCCACCCGGTTGCCCGGCCCGAAATCCATGCCGCATGAATGTACAGCCGGCAACGGCGGGCAGGAACAACCCCGACCCGGCCTGCTGGCAAACATATCCTGGCTGAGCGTCGCCAACGCCATCGTGAAACCGCTGTGGTTTCTGTTCATTACGGCGGCATGCATGAGGCTCCTCGGTGTGCAGGAATTCGGTGTCCTGACGGCGGCCTTGTCGCTGACCATGATCGCCGCAGGCTTCGTCGATCTGGGCATGGCGCCGTACACAGTACGCGAAGTCTCTCGGACGCCGGACAAGGCATCGCTCTACTTCTCCAACTTCATGACGCTGCGGATCGGGAACTCGCTCCTTGCGTGGGGAGGCGCTATGCTTGTTGCGGTCTTGCTGAATTATCGCGGCAGTGCGCTACTGGCCGTATGCTTTGCCGGGGCGTATGCCCTCACGCTGAACCTCACGAACTACTGCCGCAGCGTGTACCAGGCATTGGAGAACCTGCGCCAGGAAGCCGTCATGCTGGTTGTGGAAAAGGCACTGGTCATTGGAAGTGGCCTGCTCCTGCTGTTCGCTACCCGCTCGGCGGCGTGGACGCTCGCCGGCATGGCGATGGGTATGACAGTGACCACGGGCATCAACATCCTGGGCATCGACAGGCGGTTCGCAAAGATGCGCAGGTCCCTCGTGAGCAGGCGCTTCCTCAAGCGATCACTCAAGGTCATGATCCCCTTCGGTCTGGCCGGCCTGTTCACGGTGATGTATTACCGCGTGGACATGGTGATGATCGAAGCCTTGCTCGGAGCGGTCCCTACCGGACAGTACGGAGCCGCCTACAGGATTCTGGAAGCGCTGTATGTACTGCCGACCATCGTGGGGCTGGCCGCTATCTACCCCCGGCTTGCCCGACTGTACCATGATGGGGCACATGCTGACTTCGGACGCCTGCTACGGAACGGTCTCCTGGGCCTTGTTGGCGCCAGCGTGCTCGTCAGTTTTGCGCTTGCCGCTCTATCGGGTACGGTGATCCGGTTACTGGATCCGGATCCAGCCTATGCCCCCGCCGCCGACGCCTTGCGGATACTGGCCTGGACCTTCCCGTTCATGTGTGGCAAAACCCTCCTGTATTCAGCGCTGATTTCCATGGATCGGCAACGCTTGGCGGCCATTGCACTTGGGCTCGCTGTCTTCGTTAACGTAGCACTCAATGCATTCATGATTCCGGCGCAGGGCATTCAGGGCGCCGCTATTGCGACGATCCTTACGGAAGTGCTGCTCACGGGAATCTTTGCGGTGTATTATGGGCGGACGGGTTTGAGATCTATCGAAGCATCCTCATCCGAGTGAGTACATCCATGATGAAACGTTGGAAAAAATTGGGTGGATTGTGCCGGCGCCCCGGTTTTATCCCGGCACTGATGCGTCACGGAGTGGCTGGAGGCATAGAGCATTATGCCATGGTGAAATACCTCGCGCCACGCACGCTGATCGACGTGGGTGCAAACAAGGGGCAATTTTCCCTGGTGGTGCACAAGTTATTCCCCGAAACCCGGATCATTGCATTCGAGCCGCTCCCGGAAGCAGCGGATCGCTACGAACGGCTTTTCAGCGATGACAGGCACACGACATTGCACCGCCTGGCGCTGGATACCAGCGCCGGCGAACGTACCTTCTACGTGGCCGACCGTAGCGACTCTTCGTCCCTGTTTCGCCCAGGACCGGGACAAAAAGTGGCTTTCGGCAGCGCATTATCTCACGAAATAACCGTTAAGACCGCTCGCCTTGACGAGGTGGTGAACCCGGAGGATTTGATCGCTCCGGTATTGCTGAAAATCGATGTGCAGGGCGCTGAACAACATGTTATCCGGTCCGCGGGATGCTTGCTGGACCATGTGGATCATATTTACGTGGAAGCTTCGTTTGTCGAACTGTACGATGGACAATCCCTCTTCAGCGATGTGTTCCGTGAGCTGGACGCAAAGGGCTATCGCATACGCGGCGTGTTCAATCAGGTAATAACCTCGGCATATAACGCCACACAAGCCGATGTACTGTTTACACGTGACCGTAGAAAAGGCTCGGGAAATACCGACATGCCTATTGCTTCCCCACTCCCGGCGAAATAAAATTGCCTGTGTCTATTCTGGTTGTCGGACGGTTTCCTCCCCCTTTCGACGGGGGCAGTCTCGCTACCAAGCGACTCGCAGACCTCCTGAACGGGGATGCAGACGTACACCGTCTGAATATAGAACCCCCTGTCGAGGCCACATCCAACGTGAAGCGGTTGGCGCATTTTCTACGGATACGTCCTCAGCTCAGGAAGACGCTAAAGCGGTATCCGCGAGCAACGATCCTGTGGCCTTCGATTTCTCCCGATCCGACAGGGCACTTTCGGGATGTGCTTGTCACCCTGCCCGCTATCCGGCGAGATCAACGTATCGTTGCAGTGGTACATTGGGGCAACTTTCACTCCCTGTTCGAATCAGGGATGATGTCGGCGACCGCTTGCCGCCTCGTTGACCGCGTAGACAAATTCGTATTCCTCTCGCAGGGTCTTTCCAATCAGTGCGCCAGTGCGATTCCCGAAGAAAAACGTGTCGTCATTCCCAACACCATTGACGATGCAACTGTCTTGCCCGAAAAGGATGTCGCGGCCAAACGCCGGGAACGGGCAGAGAGAGACAAACTGAACGTTTTGTTCGTGGGGCACATGATGCCCTCCAAGGGCTATCTGGATACGCTGGAAGCCGTTCGACTTCTGGCAGCTCGTTCGATACCGGTGGAAGCACATTTTGCCGGCGGCTGGATGAAACCGGCGGACCGGGAGGCTTTTCTGACCCGGGTTGCATCACATAATCTGGAGCACATCGTGTTCCACCACGGAGCCGTATCCGACCGTCAGGCGATGCGGGCCTTGCACCGGAACGCGGATGTACTCGTGCTGCCGACCTGGTACAGAAACGAAGCACAACCCTTGGTGATCATCGAAGCCCTCAATGCAGGTACCCCCGTCATATCCACCCCCTATCGAGCCATTCCGGATATGGTCGCGAACGGAACAGAAGGCTATCTGGTCCCACCCCGCGACCCCGAAGCCATTGCCGAAGCCCTGCAAAAACTCTGCGACATGGAGAACTGGACTCGCATGTCCATCCAGGCGCGGCAACGGTTCGAAAGCACATTCACGCCAGAACGGGTACGGGAGAAGTGGTTGAGGGTGGTGGGGTAAGAAGAAATCCGGATCAGGCAAGCCTCTAGGCGATCTCCATCAGGCAATTCGACGAAACAGGTAATTGTGATCGTCCAGGGAATAACTCTCGAAACCAAAGTCGCATATCTTTTCTACAGCTTTCCGGGTGTCCGTCTCGGTATAACGTTCCACCGCATGGTGATGAAACTCAACGAATACCTGTTCGAAGGGAATCAGTTCATCCTTCCCAATTCCTTCCAGCAGTTCATATTCGGCCCCTTCGATGTCCAGTTTCAGTATGTCAGCGGAATCAAGCCCAAGATAATTGAGCAAGGATACCGGAGTAATTCCTCTTACTTCGTACGAAATGCCTTCATCACGCACTACATTAACATGGTCCGTCATGATGGATCCACTCTCGTTTACATTCGACTGAAAAAAGGTCAAGGTACTATTACTCGCACATACTGCAAAAGGGACATGTATGAAACGATCTTGATATTTTTGGGCGAAATGGGCTAATGCAGACTTGTGCTTCAAGGTCGGGTCAACCGCAATGCACTTCGCATCATAACGCTCGATCATGTTTGTAGAGAATTCGGCCTCATGACCACAACCGACATCGATGATCGTGAGACGCTTTTTTCTCTCTGGTGTATAGAAGAATATGAAATCGGGGGCAATGTATCGGATTCCTTGCATTCTGAACCAATGCCGCCGAATAGTCTTCACGAGGATTCGACGAACAGATCGGTACACGCGACGCACATAGCGCATTAAATAACACCAACGGAAAACGGATCGGAAAAATAAGACACCCTACGCGTACTCAGAAGTGGTCCGTTAAAACTGGACAGGTCTTTAAGTGTCCTGTCGCGTTGAATTATGCTGCTTCGGTCAGCGGCTTTCGTTTGTAGAATACGTCATCGGGGGTCTGGTTGTCAAGTCCCTGGTGGGGACGCTCTTCGTTGAAGTGGCGCAGGTAGTCGGCGATCCGCTCTCCGGCCTCGGCCACCGTCTCGTATGCGCGCCTGTAGACCTCTTCCTGCTTGAAGCTGCGCCAGTGGCACTCCACCCGTACACGTTGTCAAGCCAGTGGCCCTTGCCGTCCATCGCGCGGCTTGAGCGCGTCGGTGAGACCGCCAAGGTGAACTGCGGTCCCTGAAGACCTCTGTCGTCTTCTCATTCGGACCAGTTTTCCATTTCCTGCCTAAACGATTTGTGTTTGAAGCTATTGATCGGTCAGGTCAGGAAGTGAACAGAAGTGGTCCCTGGCGCCTATAACCCGAGGGTCTTTTTCAGCAAGAGCAACTAAAAAATCCCGATACCTCTCTGGAATCAGAGCTTGGAGACATTCAGCCTGCCCCTCTTCAAAGAAGCCGGAGGAAGGTCCGTTGATGCCGTACTTGTCCTCGACTGGTAAGCCAAACAGAAGAACAGGATTAGACAGAGCCATCAACAAAGCCGCGTAACTGAGTGTTTCTACGAATGAGTCCAGCGCTTGCTCCAATGCCTCCTCTGAGTACCTTGGAAGAAAGAAGCCGCTGAATATGAAACAGTTACGCCGAAAGGCGCGAATCCCGTTCCGGGTACCTCGGACATGCGTGATGTCACATAGGCGCCAATAGAACTTCTTGACATCATCGACCCAGCCGGTTTCGGCTTCTAATTTCGCGTATAAGTCCTCCTTGGAGAGACTATCCAGCATCTTCGAGAAAAATGGGGTAATCTTATCAGAACGCATCCAGCCCTGCGCATCCGCAAAGGTAGTCTGCTCTGAAACGAACCATGCGCCAACGAGAATCAACTCCAGGGCACGTCGCTGGTGGTCGTAAGAGGCACGGTGAAATCCCAGAAGAGTGTGGTCGAGTGCAACGCTTAACTCGTGTTGAGCCTCAGTCCAGGGGAAAAACCCAATACGTATTAGCGATCTACCATCCCCGGGCGGCGCATCCAGCAGATCGTTCTCCATGAACCAGCAACTGGCTTCAAGCTGTTCGCGCAATTTGTAGCGATTATGGACATATTCCGTCGAGCGCGCCAACACGTCGGGCAAGGTCTCAGATAACAGGTATTCCCGACAACCCCAACGATCGCCGGGAATTTTCATTAGATCGATTTTCTTCGAATGGGTCATTGCAGACACCAAACTTTGATCAGAATTTGGCGATTATGCGCACCATAAACTCGTGGAACAGCGGAACGGTGAAAGCGGTGTCGCCATGGGCCCGGATTCCATCAGTTTATAGGGGGGATTTACCCAAGTTTATTGAAAATTGCTAAACTTCCTAATCTTGCTATAAATGGGCGTCAAGTCGGTGCAGACTGTAGCCTCGCACCAAGCCAGCCGGCGAAGGAAGAACTTTCAACCTGAACAAACGTTTGCATAACATCTTGAATTTGACTATTTTAGTCTTAATATTTTAACCAATCAGGATATTTTCATGCAAACCGCAACCGTGTCGAAACTCAAAATGTCGCTAAGCGCCTACTTGCGCCAGGTCAAGGAGGGCGAAGAAGTGATTATCACCGAGCACGGTCGCCCCATTGCGCGCTTGCTGCCGTTGGCGATGCCTGAATCCGTGACCGAGCACCTGAGAAATATGGAAACGCAAGGTCTGCTCACCCGCGGAGAGAAACCGTTGTCGGGGGATTTCTGGGACCTCCCGCGGCCATCGGATCCTCAGGCAGCGGTGCGTTCAGCCGCTATACAGGAGGATGAGGAAGGGTGGTGAATTTCTGGAATACATCCGCCGTGATACCGCTGTGCGTGCAGGAACCGTCATCGGCTACGGTGCAGGACCTTCTCATGTGCAATACCTCCATGGTTGTGTGGTGGGGTACACACACCGAGTGTATTTCTGCGTTGATGCGGCGGGTTAGAGAAGGCTATATGCCCCCAACCGACGAACAAGCTGCTCGCCGCGTGCTGGATAGACTGGCTCAGTCATGGATGGAGATACAGCCGAGCGAAACCGTACGAAGCATCGCGGAACGATTACTGGCCGTGCACGCACTGCGGGCGGCAGACGCCTTGCAGCTCGCCGCTGCACTGATGGCATGTGAGGCGCACACGAAGGGGCAGGGATTCGTTGCGCTCGATCAACGTTTGCGGATGGTAGGATATAAGGAAGGGTTTACCGTGCTCCCGGATACGTGAAGTGATCGCATAGCGTCCTTGCAGGGATGCTCTGCTCATTCTCAAATTCCAGCCCGTAGGCGTTGACTATCTGCGAGTCCGGGAATCAAAGACGCTGCTGTCGGATACTGCGGTATTGTGCCATATACCAGAGGAAAACCGATCAAAACGCTCCCCCTCCCCCCGTCCGCCCCTCTGTTGACAGGCTCGCAGTAAACCGTGTACTTTCTACCCTTGCAGAGAGCAGGACACGTACGGCTAAGATGGCGGCGCCTTCCTCAAACGAATTGGCGAATAGCGACCTCGCTTATCAGGAGAAAATCCTGCAAGGCGTTTCCCGCACTTTCGCCCTCACGATCCCGCAGCTTCCGGACAAACTGCGCGACGTGGTGGGCAATGCCTATCTCCTGTGCCGCATCACGGACACCATCGAGGACGAGCCCGCACTGTCCGCCGGACAGAAGCGAGCTTTCGCGGAACGTTTTGCCGAAGTCGTTGCAGGCCGGGCGGAAGCGAAGCCTTTCGCGCGGGAACTCGGCGCATTGCTGTCGTCTTCCACGACCCCAAGCGAACACGACCTGATCGCTAACACCGTGCGCGTCATTCGCATCGCCAGTGGGTTCAATACCACCCAGCGAGGAGCGCTCGAACGCTGCGTCAGAATCATGGCGGGCGGCATGGCGGAGTTCCAGCAGCACGCCACGCCCGACGGCCTGAACGACGTCCCTCACCTTGATCGCTATTGCTATTATGTCGCCGGCGTGGTCGGCGAAATGCTCACCGAGTTGTTTTGCGACTATTCCCCCGAGGTCAACGAAAGACGCAAGGAATTGCTTGCCCTGTCCGTCTCCTTCGGGCAAGGGTTGCAAATGACCAATATCCTCAAGGACGTATGGGATGACCGGGATCGCGGCGCGTGCTGGCTTCCGCAGGATGTCTTCCTCGCCGCCGGTTTCGATCTGCGCTCCTTATCCCCCGGTCAGGCCGATCCCGGCTTCGTCAAGGGATTATCCGAACTCGTGGCCATCGCCCGCCGGCACCTCGCGAACGCGTTACGGTATACGCTGATCATACCCGCTCACGAGACGGGTATCCGCCGGCACTGCCTGTGGGCATTGGGCATGGCCGTCCTCACCCTGCGCCGCATTCACGCAACGCCAACGTTCAGCAGCGGACAGGAAGTAAAAATTTCCCGGCGCAACGTATGGACTGTTGTCATCGTCACCAGCGCCCTGGCGCGCTCGAATCTGGCGCTGAAGTTCCTTTTCGGGGTATTGACCAGAAAGCTGCCTTCTTCCTGAATCATGTCGCCATCCGGACCGGTTCCGCTTGGGGCTTATATCGAATAGTAACCGCCAGGATTTTTCGTCGGATTGGCAGGAAAAGCCCGTCTCGCGGGACGGCATAGTAGATAAACCGCCGATCAGGGAAGCGGTCCATAGTCTACGAGCGGCGCATCGGCATCGCGTTCGGGACATGCCAACTGGACGAGCGGATCGTTTACTCCACGCCCTATTGATTTTTTCATGACGCATTGATATATTTGAGGGTACTCTGATCAATCCGGCATTGGGAGTCGAATTGAAGATTCGAGGCCCGGGAAGGGCGATTTGAGGTTAGAAAGGGGCTGTCAGGGGCCGGATTCAAGGCCGAATCCGCCATATTGTTGCATTTTCGCGTTCCGAACGCCTCAAAACGGGGCGCTCGGGCATACCTGTCCCGCGACAGCTATCAATTTCTTGCGCGCCATGTAGAAATTCGCCAGCGCAAACAGCGTATAGACCTGCGCCGCGTTCTTGCGCAACACCCGCCAGGCGACGCCTTGCGACTCGGCCTGCTCCTTGCGCTTTCGGCACGCGTAGCCCTTGTCGCCGTAAATCTCCTTCTCCTCGCCGTGAAGACACTGCTCCATCATCGTCACGTCGTGCACGTTCGCAGCCGTCACCTCTACGCTGTGCACATAGCCCTGCGTGTCCGTGCCGATATGCGCTTTCATCCCGAAATGCCACTTGTTCGCCTTGCGAGTGGACTTCATCTCAGGATCGCGCTCGCCGGAGAGGTTCTTCGTAGACACAGGAGCAGAAACGATCGTCGCGTCCACGATGCTGCCCTCGCGAACCATGATCCCGTGAGAACGAAGGTGCTTGTTGCTAATCGACAGAAGCCTCTTCGTCAACTCGCGCTCCTCGAGCCAGTGGCGAAACTTGCATATCGTCGTCTCGTCCGGCGCGTAGCCCGCCTCAAGACGAGCGAAACGACGCATCGCGATATTGTCGTGCAGCGCGTCTTCCATGCCCGGATCCGAATGCCCGAACCACTGCTGCATGAAGTAAATACGAAGCATCGTATCAAGACCGACCGGAGGACGGCCCTTTTCTCCCCTCGGATAGAAAGGCTCCAACTCCGAAAGAAAGGGGCTTATATACAAAAGTTGCTAAAGGGCTTCGTAGTCGGTCGCTGTCTAACATGGCGTGGTACGTTGTTTGGAGCGTGATCCCCCATTAGAGATGGCAGTAAATAGACACGAAAAAAACACAAATTAACTCTAAATAATCACGAAATGAGTACAACGATATGCATATAATTAATGGTGAGGGCTGGGTCAACCCATGACGGAGTGAACGCGGTCAGGCTGAGTCGTTGTCCCTATGTGCGCGCCGGAGAGTAAGGCTAAAGCGGGTGAAGTGGCCAGGTAGCCAGACCGGAGCCGAAGAAGCAAACGGAGGCTTGGCAACTAAAGGATATAAGTCCCGAAAGAAAAGCCTCCCATGGAAGCACCGCGTCCATCTGCTCGAGAAATCGCTGGTTACGCGTCTTTTTCGTCCGGCTTTGGTAGGCTACGTCCTCGAATGAAAACTGGAGCATCGGATTTCCTCGATTGGTAATGGGCTATACCGTAAAATACAAACCGGGTATTAAATCAGAGTATCCTATAATACGTTATAGAGACGTCGGGCTGCCTCTCTGACCTTGTGGTCTGACAATGTAACGTCTCGGCAAGAATTGAACCGGTCACATGAAGATCGCTGAACCAAAGAATATCCCTTCTTGCTACACCTCAGGCTATGCAAAGGCCCGTGCTCTCCATCCGGAGATGGCAGCCAATTACATCGCCCACACACATATCGGAGACCCGGAAGCCGATGAAGTGATCGAACAGATGGCTTCCCTGGGCCGGGGAACGTCAGCGCGATTATTCAAATTGGGGTTGAATACGGAAGACCCCAAGGAGAGAAAACAAGTTCTGCGCGATGCGCCATCCGCGCTCCGGGATTTCCTGAGAAAGTTGGACACACCGCCTGATTGGGCTGATCTTTCGGCCTATACCCCAGGCATCCACATGTTCCACAGGAACTCGAAACTGGTTCTCGGAGCATTCGTGGGAGGCGTTTTGATAGAAGGTTTCTCTACGAATATCAGCAAGTCTTTCTTCATAACGGGGCGGGTGCGCGAACACGGCGTCAGACGTTTAAGACAGAACAACCGCCACATGATCGAGATATTCATGCCTGGCGGCCTGGAACGGAGTGGGGACGGCTGGAAGTTGTCTGTCCGCGTGCGGCTGATCCACGCCCAGATCAGATACCTGCTGAACAACTCGGACGAGTGGAGTACTGAAGCGTGGGGTGTGCCTCTTAGCTCAGCACATATGGGTTTCTCCATTGCTTCTTTTTCGGCGAGGTTACTAAAACATTTGCAAAGTCTGGGAGCTGAATACAATGACGAAGAGCGAGAGAGTTTCATGAAGGTCTGGCGCCATTCAGGGTTTTTGATGGGTATTCCCGAGACCATTTTGTTTCACAATGAGCATGACGCGCTGAGGTTATTCGAGATCGGCAGGACGTGCGAACCTACCAGCCAGTTGGAGGCCATCGCGATGGCGAATTCACTGATCAACTCTGCCCCATTGGTTATAGGAATTAATGATCCGGTGGGCCGTCGTGGAATGGCGCGATACGTGTACCGTATATCTCGAGCACTCATCGGGAATACCCTTGCCGATGAACTGCGTTATCCTGCAAATTGGTCCTTTGGGGTACTGTGGTGGTTTCGGCTCGAATCTCGCTATGCCCAAATAATGAATAAGTTATTCCCGAAACGCAAGCAAGATAATAACTTCTCCGGTTTCACATCCCTGCTTGAGGCCTCGGCGTTCGATCTGGCAGGCATAAGCTACAGGTTGCCTGGTCATGTGTATGCGGAAAGGGATAGCCAGTGGTGAAAGCATGCGGCTATTGCAATATGGGGGCGCCGCTTGTCACCGTCTACGATTGCGGTCATCACGGATGTTCTCTCTCCACTGGGATTGTTGATAAAAACCCTTGAAGATGGCTATTTTATCGTTATAACGCGTGAGTGGAAAAGAATATGCCAAACGAAACCCTTTAACGAAGAAACACATCACAAGAAATGAAGAAAGTCATAGTAATTGGTGGGGGAGCGGCTGGGCTGAGTGCCGCCTACGCCCTCAAGAAGCGCGGCATCAACGCTATGGTGCTTGAGGCCAACGACCGGGTAGGCGGGCGTATGGGAGGCGATAGAGTGAATGGGTTTTGCATTGATAAGGGTGCGGACTTCTTCTGTGACTCCTACGATGTTGCTTTCCGCATATGCGAGGAATTGGGGTTGTCCTTGCTGCGGTCGAAGATGAACCTGGGCTGGTACAGAAATGGTCAGTGGGTTGTGACAACGCCGATCCAATCCGCTGGCGAACTCCTGAAGAATCTGCCGGCGTTCAGAAACATAGGGTTCCTGTCACCCAAGGCTATCTGGTCGCTTGTGAAGATAGCCAAGGCGATCAGGGACCAATCGGAACATCTTAATTTCGCCAGCAACTCTCGAATCGCAGAACTCGACGGAGAGGAGAATTTCGGCGACTACTTGGCGAGACTAGGCGTGCCCGACTCGCTCCAGATGACGTTGGAGGGATTCCTGGAGATGACGATGGGCCATGTCGAATACTCCGGCGCGGCGTATATGCGGACCTATCTGGCGGAAATGCTGATGAAGTCCGATCAGATATACGTGCCGAAAGAAGGAGCCAGCGCCCTTTCCTACGCCCTGGCGGATGCCTGTAGAGACGTTATTCGCGTCTCTACGCCTGTCAAACAGGTGGTTATCAGAAACGGGACCGTGGCGAGCGTGGTTGTGGATGACGGCCCTATCGAAGCGGACGCCGTTATCTGCGCCACCTCCGCCTCGAAGGCGCCGGAAATCATTCCCGACCTGCCGGCCGGGGTTCGCCGGGTGCTCGGTAAAATAACGTATTCGCGCGGGTGTCGAGTGGTTATCGGCCTGGATCATCCGCCGCTTCCCGCAGGTTGGAATGGCGCTTTGTACCCGGAAGACGACACTCCACTTCTTCTGGACAGGTCTATCAACCTTCCTGCTTGCGCACCTCCAGGCAAAAGCATGCTCGACTTGCTTGTCGGTCGCGACCGCGCCGAAGAGTTGTTTCCGCTGGACGACAAGGAAATAAAGCGCCAGATGCTTCGTGATGCGCGCCGAAATCCCCCTCCCGGCTCTAACCTCCCAAGCGACGACGAAGGGCTGTTTACCCGCGTGTACCGCTGGAGAGAGGCCGTGTGCATGGGGCTGCCCGGCATGTTCAAGGAAGTAGCGGAGATGCGCCGTCAACTCGACCGGGATATCAAGAACCTCTTCCTGGCGGGCGACTATATGCGGGTGCCCTCGGTGAACGGCGCCCTGGCCAGCGGCATCGATGCAGCGAGCGAAGCTGCTGAATTGCTCGCGTCCGGTTCTGCTTGAACAGACGACCGTATTTGTCGCTTCCTGCAAATGGCGCGTGCCGGACGAACCCTTAGCAAATCGACCAGTTGCTTACAAGCGCGACGCGAAGTGTCTCTTTCGCCATGCCCAGAAGTTGTCTTGCGTCATGACGAGCGCAGGTACGACCAGCATCAGAAGCACGGTGGCGATGAGGACGCCGAAACCGACGGATGTCGCCAGCGGCACGAGGTGTTGAGCGTGCGTACTGGTTTCGAAAATCAGGGGAGCGACCCCTGCGAACGTGGTGGCTGAGGTCAACAAGATGGCCCGGAAACGGTCCTTTGCTCCGCTGATGATCGCGTCTCTGGCCGGTACGCCGGATTTTCTCAGGTCGTTTATGAACTTGATCATCATCAGCGAGTCATTCACGACCACCCCGCTTACACCGATCAGTCCGTACATCGACCAGGTTCCCAGACTCAGGCCCAGCAGCATGTGCCCTGCTATGGCCCCTATGGCGCCCAACGGAACTGCAGCCATGATGATGAGCGGCTGGGAGTAGGAACCAAAAGGAATCGCCATCAGCACATACATGATCAGCAGGGCCAGGAAAAGCGATCTGCCCAGATCGGCATTGGCTTCCTCCTGCTGCTTCCTTTGGCCGCCAACAGTGTACGCAAAGGCCGGGTTCTCGGCCTCCAGACGCGCGAGGACCCCGCGCTCCAGACGGCGGTTTACCTGCTGTCCCGTGGCGATCTGCACATCCACGTCGGCCGTAACAGTCACCGCACGTCGTCCATCCACCCTGTGCCGGGCAGCCGAGGACCTCGAGAACCGGGCAGTCGCAACCTGGCCCAGGGGCACCTCGCCGCCCGGTGTACGGATCAGATAGTCCTCGACATCGGTCGCGGAATTACGCTCTTCCTCTGGGAGACGCACGTATACCCGCATGTCCTCGCGCCCTCGCTGCACCCTGAGCGCTTCGGCCCCAAAGAAGGCGGCCCGCGCCTGGGCTGCGAAATGATCAAGGGTCAGGTTAAGGGTGCGAGCCCTGGGCTTGAGTTCCAGTTGAAGTTCTTTGAACCCTTCGTCCAGGTTGCTCCGGACGTCGAAAACCCCCTCGACGCCGGCTAACTCTGTGGTGAATTCGTTGGCAAGCACGGCCAATCGATCCGGGTCCGGATGGGAGAGTTCAAAGTGAACCGGGAGGCCCAGGGAAATCAGGTTTGAAGAAATCGAGAGAGACTTCGCTTCCGGGAAATTACCCGCTTCTTCCCGCCATACCTGTTCGAAGGTTGAGGCTGCAATGCCCGCCCGCTCCCAGTCGACAAGTTTGAACTGGACCGCCCCAAGATGGCCGCGCGGCGCTTCCACTGCGTTGCCGCCCAATGGGTCGTAGAGTGTTACCGCTTCCCCCACGGTGACAGCCACGCCAACCTCCAGCGGATGTGCGTCCTCGGGCCGGCCCTCCACGATCCGCGCCACCGCGCGGTGTCCCGCAGCTTTGAGGTCGGCAGCGATCGCAGTCGTCCGCTCCCCCGGTGTGCCCACGGGCATCTCCAGATTGGCAGAGACGACCTGGCCCTCGATAGGAGTGAGGAACTGGTTTGGGACGATACCCGACGCCACGACCCCCATCGATAATAACATCAGGCCCACGGCAGAGACAAGAATGATAGGGGGGTGGTCGACGGCCAGTCGCAGTCCACGGTCAAGGGGGCCGTCCACGATTCGCTTGAGCAGAACATCCACGGCTTTCTGAATGCCGCGGATGCGCCGGCCGAGCCAGTTGCTCACCCTCTCTCCCGGCGGAGACAGGTGCGAAAGGTGGTTCGGTAACACAAACAGAGACTCGATCAGCGAGAGCAACAGTACCGTGATCACCACGATGGGAATGGCGCGACCGAGTTGCCCCTGGGGCCCGGGTGCGGAAAGGAGCGCCGCAAAAGCCGTGACTGTCGTGAGGACCGAAAATATGACGGGAGTGCTCACCCGTTTTGTCCCCCTGATTGCCGCGGCGAACCCGCGGATGCCCCGCTCGCGCTCTGCAAAGACGCTCTCACCTACCACGATCGCGTCGTCCACGACGATTCCTAACGCCAGGACGAGCGCCATCAGAGAGAACATGTTGATGGACACGCCCAGGAACCCCATCACCAGGAAGGTTCCCATAAACGAGACGCCCACTCCCACAGCCACCCACACGGCCAACCCAATCTCCAGGAACAGCGTCAGCAGCAGAAAGACGAGGATCATTCCGATCAGCGCGTTCTTGATCATCAGGCCAAGGCGTCCCCCGACTTCCTCGGAATCGTCTTTCCAGATCTCGACGGAGACGCCTTCAGGAAGGGTCGGTTGGACTTCGGCGGCGAGATAGTTCTTGACGACCTCGGCAATCTCAAGAACCTGTTCCTCCGAGGTGCGGTACACATCCACGCGAACAGCCCGCTGCCCGTTGTAACGCACAATGAGATCGGTATCTGCGAAGCCGTCCCGTACGGTCGCGATGTCACCCAGGCGAACCGATGTTCCGTCGGGCCGCGTCAGGACGATGATGTCTTCGAAGTCTGCCTGGTCGTAGTTCTGCCCTAGGGTTCGGACGAGAATTTCCTCCTCGTCCGTGGAAATTTTGCCAGCGGACAACTCGAGTGAGCCCTGCCGGACCGCGAACGCGACATCATCCAGGGTGAGCCCAAGGGCCCGAAGCCGGTGGAGAGGAACCTCAATCGAAATTTCGTACTGGCGAGCACCGCTGGTCTCGGCCAGGGACACTTCGGGTAGAGACGAAATCCCCTCCTCAATGTCGTATGCCAACTCCTTGAGCGTGTGTTCCGGCGCCTCTCCATAGACCAGGAGGCGTATTACGCTCTGCCGGCTCGTCACTTCGCGCACTTCAGGCCGTTCGGCGCCGGCGGGAAAGGTGGGGATGCGATCAACCTCAGCCTTGATGTCGTTCAAGGCGCGGTTGATATCCGTATTCGTTTTGAACTCGGCGATCACCGACGCGAGCCCCTCGGAGGCGGTAGCCTCCACGCGCTTCAGGCCGTCTACTCCTCGGATCTGCTCTTCGATCTTCCGGACAATGGACTCCTCCACTTCCTCGGGTGCGGCGCCAGGGTAGGGCACCAGTATCTGGACACGGTCCAGGGAGAAGTCGGGCAGAACCTCCTGAATGAGATCACGAGCCGCCGCCAGTCCGGCAACTACCAGGAACAGCATCAGCAGATTGGCGGCGACGCTGTTTCTAGCCATGTAGGCTATGGGACCACTCTGCTCCCGGACAGGACTATCATCCCGGTTCATGGACTTCCTCTAGCCGTGGTCCGTACTACCATGCCTTCCGTCGCAAACTGGACCCCGCCCACGACAACCGCCTGACCCGCTTCGAGCGCTCCGGTCGCAAACACGTCGTCATCGGAACGCTGTAAAACACGCACCGGGACAATAGTCAGCACCGTGTCGCCGCGCACTGCCCAGACCTCGTTGCCGGGCCTGAGGGCCGAACGCCGAAAGACGAAATACCGGTCCGGGACGATACCCTCAATGTGCACTTCCACGAACTTGCCCACAAGAAGAGGCGGTGCGCCAGGGCCGGCGGGAGAACCGTTGTCCCCTGCCAGGGCGCCACCCGCGAAGGGGTCCGGAACGCGCACAATCACGTCGATAGTCCGCGTTTGTTCGTCCAGAGAACTCTCCGCCCGATCTACATAACCCTCCCAGGCGTAGCTTCGATCGCCGTACTCTGCGATGACGCGGGCCGCCACCCGCGCATCCCCGTCGCCCGCTTTCAGGTTCCAAAGACCGGGGATGAGGGCCGCATCGGTATCGGACAGAGGAACCACCACCTCGACCACATCAGCCGCGTAGAGTCGCCCGACACCCTGGCCGGCCGCCACAAACTGGCCTACGGCCACAGATTCGTGCCGCACGACCCCGCTGAAGGGCGCGTGGATCTCCGTGCGGGACAACGCCAATTCGGCATCGGCCAACAGGGTGCTGTCTCTGACCAGAGCGGCCCGGGCAGCCTCGAGTTGAGGCTCCCGAAGCGTCAAAGGGCTGGCCTCGTCCGGAGATGCGGCGCCCGTCTGGCGACGTTGGAATTGCGCGTATTCGGAGCGTGCGATCAGAGCTTCTTCCTCCGCCTGAAGAAGCGCTACCTGCTGGGCTGCCACGTTGGCGCGCGCCTGCTGCACCCTGTTGTGGTAATCGGCGTCGTCGATGCGAAAGAGAACCTGCCCCTCCTCGACACGCCCTCCACTCTGAAAAGCAGGATCCACCCAGGACGCCTTACCATTGACTTCGGCAGTGACATCTATCTCCGCGGTGGGCCGAACTGTCCCGGCCCCGTAGACGGGGACTGGACCGATCCCGGCCACCGCAGGAGCCGTGGTTGCAACGGGCGTCCTGTCGGGAGGGGGCCGGAGTTCCGGCTCGGGCCTGAGCTGAACCATCAGAGTGGCCAGAACCAGACATGCGAGCAGAATACCGCCAGCCACTAACAAGCCTTTACGTCGAGTCATCTGTCTTCTCTATTTAATACTGGCTGAGTAGAGGTCATTCGCGGCGCATCAGGTGAATCCGGCGCCGTCCAGGCGCCCCCGAGGGCACGGTGAACTGCAAGACGGGCGAGAGCCATATCTCGCTCCGCGCCTGCGAGTGCAGACTCTACATTCAGACGAGTGAGTAACACATTCAGGTATTCAACGTAGCTCCCAACCCCCGATGCATACCTCTGTGACTTGAGCTCTACCGAAGCCTGGGCCTCCTCCAGACGGGAACCAAGAAAAGCATGACGCCGTTTTGCGTTTTCCAGTCCGGCCAAGGCAGCCTCAACCTCGTTTACAGCCGTAACCACGGTACGCCCGTAGGCAGCAGCCATCTCGTCGAAACGGGCATGCGCAAGCGCAACATTGTTTCTGAGACGACCTCCCTGTATGACCGGCGCGGTCAGATTCACTACCAGGTTGCGGAACCACTGATCCACATCGAAGAGCCCATCGGCTTCCGAGCTCTGCAACCCGATCGACCCCGATAACGAGAGGGTGGGAAGAAGTTCAGCACGGCGGGCCCCGATGGCGTAGCGGGCCGCGTCCAGTCGCTGTCCGGCTGCTCTCACATCCGGCCGCTGGAGCAAAAGATCGGCCGGGACGCCCGCCGGAACAGGGTCCGCCACCGGCGAGGGAGTAAGCGCATCGGGAAGAATCGCCTCCATATCCACCCGATAGCCACCCAGCAATACGGAGAGGCGTCCCTCGGCGTTGGCCAATAGACTTTCCAGTTGCGGTAACCCTGCCTGCGCGTTGCGCAACTCCTGACGCACCCGATAGAGATAGAAAGAACCGGCAAGCCCACGGTCGTACCGGGTCAAGGCCAATTGCTCTTGCTCCAGAAGAACATCCACGATCTCGCGGGTAAGAGCGGTCCGCCGCCGTAGATCGGCGATCTCGAAATAGGTCGTGATCGTCTCAGACAGGATTCCGATGCGAGCCGCGTGAAAGTCCGACTCCGAAGCAAGGTATTCGGCGCCTGCCGCAAGCGCATCATTACGGACACGGCCCCAGAAATCCAGTTCGTAGGCAAAGCCTGCGCTCAGTTCATAGGTGGTGAGCGCCAACCGGTCGGGTAGTGTGAAGGGGATAGGCAAATTGCCCTGATCCCCGCCCAGTCCCAACTCCTGGAGTTGGGCGCCAATGCCGGCGTTGGTGGGCGAACTGATATCGTTGGCGCCCCCACCGACCTGAACTGCCGGGAAAAACGCGGCTCTCGCAATACGGGCCCGCGCCCTGGCTTGCTGGACCCGGGCAATCCCCCCTGCCAAATCGAAGTTGGAGGTAAGCACCGAATCGACTACGGCGCTGAGCGCCGGATCGGCGAAGGCCTGCCACCATTCCACCGGCTCATGGGGGCCTGTCGTAAGGCTCTCCGTGAAATCACCGGGCAGTTCGGCAACAGGCTCGGGAAGAGAGGTCCGCGGCGCCAACGAGCAACCGGCAAACAGGGAGCCCGAAACAAGCAAGAACAGAACGGTTCGTACAGAAGTCATTGGCGTTCCAATGTGCATATTCATCTCGCGCCGGAGCTGACGAAATTCAGTCCACGCCCCATTCCTGTATTTCTATGGCATCCACAGGATACAAAGTATCCAGATTTATTGAAAAATACTATAAGTCCCCCTCTTTAGCGCGAGGCGGGCTTACGAAGCGTAATCGGGATTTACGGATCAATACCGGAACCCCGACAAGGAGCAGATAAGGAATCAGCGTTCCGATCAGTACGACATGGGGACCGAGCAACCCCCCGACCAGACTGAACAGGACTGCTAACGGAGTCGCCAGCGCAACACAGACTATCAAGGCAACGCGCCAGGCGCCGGTAGAGCCCCTCAAGAGGCGTTGCACCAGCAACCCAACCAGCACGCCGCACAGGAAGAAGAGGGCAAGCCCGAACAGAATGGCCGGTATCTCGAACAGCATGGGCGGCGTCCACCCTTCCCGGCCTCCGAATCGTGCAAAAGCCGCCAGGATTTGCAGGATGCAAAGGCCCACGCCAAAAAGCGCGGGTGTCTTCCAGTAACGCCAGGAAAGTTTCGGTCTCATGGTTGATTTGACGTTTCCTGAGATTTCTTTTGTCGGTTCCATATCCATGCGCACGACTCAGAGCACGTGCCGAATCGCTGCCTCCAGACCATCCACCATCCTGTCGAGCGTCAGGTGTTCCTGCGCGTAGGCCAGTGCGTTGGCCGAGTACCGCTCCCGATCCGCCAGCACCTCCCGAACACCCGCCGCAAGCGCTTCGGAAGAATTGCCCGAACATAGCAGACCCGTCTCCCCGGAGCGGATGTATTCGACTTCGGGACTGTGGAATTTCACCCCTCCGGCAGGATTACGCAGCGACACCACCGGCAGCCCGAAAGCGAACGCATGGTTCACGGCCAATCCCAGGTACCCCGGCATGAGCATCAGGTCGGAGGCGTACAGCCAGGGACTCGCTTCCTCGCGCAACAGGGAGCCGAGGAAACGCACGCCCTGTAGCGAGCGGGTCGACACTTCGGCTTCCATAGCCGCCCGCTCCGGACCGTCCCCAATAATCAACAGGCTGGCAGGACTCTCCTCCGTCAGGCGAGCCCAGGTCTCGAGAAGCATATCCGTACCCTTCTCCCGGATCAGCCGCCCTATGTAGACGAGAACCGGAGCATCAGGGGGAATAGAGAGCCGGCGCAGGACCGCCGTTTTGCCCTCCGCCGCCAGCGCGTCTCGCTGTGCAAACATGGGACCAAGGTCCATCGTGTTCCGGGCAACGAACAAGTTGCGTTCGGGCACGAACGGACGTAACAAGTTTGCTATGCCCTCCGTATAACAGGTGCACCCTTCTACCCCTTTCGCCAACGCAAGGCGGTATTTGTCCAGGAAATGGCGCCGGGGATCGAATGCCCTGTGGTTCGACGAAAAGTGTCCCCAGAGAACCCGGCCCGCCCCCAGCGACTTCGCGTAACGCAGCAAAAACGGCAACGTAACGGAGCGAGGGCTCTCCTCCGCAAGGATCGCCGCCGGTGAACCATGCTTCTCGAAGACGCTGCGAAACGGCTGCGCGTGTATTCTTTCGCCGAAAAACCAGTGGTTGCGGAGGGAGACCTGCTTGTAGCCCGGGCTCGCAGAGTGGGTACCGGATGCATCCGTACGGGTGTCGGCGGCAGAATCAGAGGCGCCTGGGGGAGTACTCCCCGTTACCAGATTCTGTAATGAGGAAGCTCCCGGCGGATCGCCTGCACACACCACCAGCCGCCCGTCGAACCGCTCGTTCAACTGCTCCAGCACCGGGATGCGGTACCAGGGAATCATCCGGGCGAAGTAATAAATGGGGCGACGATCCGGGGGCATTGCGGTAGCGGAATCAGCGTTTCAGCAAAAAACGCCAGGGCTATATTCGTATAACGAGTGGTTCCCTCATTAATTCTCCTGCTCCGCTTCCCAGGCGCGCACCCTTGGAATCGCGGCGTCGAAGATGCGCTCGTAGTTCAGGCGCTCCACCTGGGCGCGCACGGCGGGGGCAAGGCGATCCCACAGCGGCTGGTACATCGTATGGGTCCGGGCATAGGCTTCCCAATCCGCCGGCCCCACGGAATCGGTGCCGAAGAGAAATCGCATGGGGCGCCTGGCGATGAGCGCGGCCCATGCCTCCACCGTTTCGTCGTCCTCGACAAGGTGCTTCGCCACCTCGTCCCAGGAAATGTCGAGCATCACGTGCCGGTAACGCGGATCGCTCAACATATGGTCGAGCAGCTCGACATGCTCCGGGGACGGCGCCACAAAGCGACCCAGTCCGGTATGGGCCCAGATGATGGTGGCCCCTGGATGCGCCGCAAAGACGCGCAGCAGATCTTCGTAATAATCCGGGTCGGGGCCGGGACGCACATTGTCGATATCGCAATGCAGGATGACCACCAGGCCAATCTCTGCGGCTTTGGCCAGGATCCGGTCCAGCGCCGGGTTGTGCAGACTGGCCGTATGCCCCGCGATCTTCGACGATACGAACTCCTTGTGAATGGCGAACTCGCCGATGCCGGCAAACACGCCGGGAAACGTGCGCAGGACGCGCTCGATGTGGTCGGCGGCGTACATGTCCGTAGGATTGAAACCCGTAAGCATGGGGTCCACCCGTTGCCGCTCCGCGTCCGACAACGACAGGTACTCGTGCGCGATCGCCGCATCGACAAACGAATAATAGTAGAGTGCAGCATCCGAGCGCAGGTAATAGTCCGGGGCCCGGTCTCCGGACACGAAGTAATCCCATTTCTGCTGCAACGGAATGCCGAACAGCGCCGTGCGGCCTACCCGGTCGCCCACCATGTCGAGATATTCGCGCACCGCGGGGCCCTCCTGCACATAATTCAGTAGGTGGAAATGTGCATCGTTAAAAAATGGAACGGGTGCACCGGCTTCGGGAACGGGTCCAATTTCTTCGCGAGGAGCTTCGGTAACGGACGATATGGGATCACGAACAACTTCGGCAACGGGCGCCGCGGTCGAAACGAGTGCATTCCCGGCATCGCCCGCCGGCGCAAGCGAAGACCCCGCTGAACAGCCGGCCAATACAAAGACGACCAAACAGGTCAAACCCGCATGGATTCCTTTCATGGGTTTGGAGGAGATGTTAGGGGATCTGTTGGAATCAGCGGAGTGCATCTACCAGCCGTGCACCACATTTGATGATTTTCACTGCATATTTCTCACCGCGAAACAGAATGTGACTCCCACTGCGTCTCAAAATATCTGCTTGATACCGCGCCATCCCTCTGCCATGTACAGCTACCGGGACAAATTTTGGCGAGGCTTCCGCTGGAATCAAGCGTTCGGCAAGATTGGCCCCGGCACGCAGTTGGCTCACGATGTCTGCGGCCTTGATCTCGCCCTTCTTCAATTCCATCGGCGCCACCCGGGCCTCTTCGGATTCACCCGGACCGCCTACAAACAAATAGTCGCATCGGGTATCGTCCGGCAACAAAAAAGGAACTCCCGGACAATCCAGATCAAGGAGAATACGAGGGGTGGGAGCCTTTTCGAGCGACACGCGGCACCCCTCTTTTCTGCATCGCTTCACAATGCAACGTTCGTCCGCGACCTTCCCGCGCACCTTCTCCGACAGCATACTCATTGCCCATTCCGCTCTCTTACGCTATTGAAAATCGTGGCCCAGTCGTTATACAGGCTCTCCGTAATTGTCTCGTAGCCAGCTCTGAACGTACCGGTTTCCGGATCCAGTGGTATCTCCTTCACAATGGATCCCTTGGGCGATTTTTTCGGCTCGAACATCCACGCTCCGACCTGATCGGGGCGAAGACTCCACTCACCGCCAGGAAGGTTCTCGCGTTCTTTCTTCGGCAAGTGCGAAGACTGCACGAGATTGGCCAGCGTTTCCAATATCCATTCGCTGTGCGTCGTTACAATGACACGTATCCCGGCGTGCACCATGGCAGCGAGCAAACGGGTTACTTCGACTTGCATCGCCGGATGAAGATGAGATTCAGGTTCCTCGATGATAAGTACGTCGTCACGCCCTACCACATGACGGAGGTAAAGCACTATGGGTGCCAATTCGGACACCATAGACGATGCATTCATCAGGGGTACATCTTTACTCCATCCGGATGGACGATAGGTAAACGAGGGATAACCTATCTCCGAAAAATTGGCCTTAACCTCCCCCTGTAGTACCTTGTCTTCGAGAAGGTGATCCACATTTATTACTGGCGATATCTCGTCTCGTCGTCTGGAAAAGTTCAACTTGCTGGTAAGTTGGTCGAGGAAATCAGCCAGAACCCCGGATAGAACAGGGTTTGGTGTAGCCGGTCGCGGCCCGACTTGAGTAGCTTTCTCTATAAGCGAACTCACCACGACCTGATGGGCATGCATGATCCCTGTCCGGGCTGAGGGCAAGTAATATACTTGATGTTCAAGCGATCCGAGAGCACGGGAACGTACCTGATCTGCCGAATAGAACAGATACCACGCAGATAACCAATCATCATCGAATCTTAACATTGGACTAAGGGTGTTTGGCATTAAGAAAATATCTTTGACTTTATACAAATCGATCATTAATTGCTCTGGTATTATTGTTTCCAACGCCGTTTCATTCGATGTTATTTCCAAACGATGTTCTGAAGTCTGATCGATATTATTTCCTGTCGCCAGACGTTGGCGTAGTTGAACTGAAGCACTACGCGACGCTCCATGACGTACTAACTCTGATCGCTGGCCTATCCCAAAACATCTTAAAATCTCGTTATCTATACTTTCTGCTAGATGTTTATTTCCAATATTAAATGCCTGATGTACAAATTTATTCACATTGACAGGTAACATAATCCACTCAAATGAAGGTAATTCTTTTCTTGTCGATATTTTTTGTACTTTACTAGCTCTATCTATAATATCGACAAACCACTCGCTAATATTTTGCTTGGCATTAACAGGCTTTTCTTGCATCGTTTGAAATACCCGGTGCACCTGATCAGAAAAGTATGCCCCTCTACCCAATCCCCTGTGCAGCGCATACAGCAGCATCGCAAGATACGACTTCCCTGTGTTGCTGGGGCCGACGAACACAGTAAGCGGGCGCAATTCAATGTCGGCTCTTGCAATCGGGCCGAAATCGCGTACCTCAACCTGCATCGGGGCGTTATCGCTGTGTTCCGTCATCGCGCTTCGTGCGGTTTGATTACCGTCCGCCATGGATGGACGAGGTGGGCTTCAGAGAGTTTCCGTTCCCGGGGGCGCCTGCGGGACTGGACCGTGGTTGACCCGCTTCAGACAATAGCAACGCGCAAGCCTCGAAAACTTTCCCCCATTCGCCCGATTTCCGGATCACCGCCCGCCCACCAAAATCCGACGATCAAAATAACGGCGCTGGAGGACAATGCACAGCATGTTTACAATCAGCAATGTTCTGCAGATTCGTAAACCGTTCGCACTGAGGCTTGCCACCCCATCTCCTATCCTCCGAAAAATGGCTCCCAGCGGGAACGATCGGGACGAGGAGTGGCGAGGCTCACGCCGACAAGCGCCAGAATGGACAACGCCACGGCGGGATACGTTACCTCTTGCAAAAACGGATGCAGATCGCCGAACCAGGCCTGGTCGGACATCCAGAACGTCCATACGAGCGTGACGGTGGTCCCCGTCAGAATGGAGCTGATCGCCCCCGCGGCGGTAGCTCGCTTCCACAGGAATGCGGCAAGAAGCGCCGGGGTTATGGACGTGCCGTACACCAGATAGGCCGTATAGGCCGCCGTCAGAATGGTCGGAAACTGATCCACAAGCAAATAGGCGATCACCCCCAGCAAAAGAACCCAGCCCCGGCTCATCAGCACGATAGCACGGGAACTCATATCCGGGGCGATGAAGCGCTGCACCACATCCCGCGTCAGGTTCGTCGCAGGCACCAGCAGGAACGAGTCGGCGGTGGAAACGATGATCGCCATCATGGTGGCCACCAGCGTCATGCCCAGTACGAGCGGCATATAGGAGGAAATAGCCAGGGTCGGAATAATGTACTCGGACCGGTTGCCTGCCACATCCGCTGCCCCTCCGGCAAACAGTTCGGGAACGAGCCCCTGATCAGCCGCCACTGCTCCGGTCAGGCCCACGAAGTACACGGCGGACTCAAGCACCACCACGCCGATCACCCAGAAAAACACGGCCTTCTGCGCCGCGTTGCCGTCCTTTGCGCTGAATATGCGCTGGTACATGTTGGCGTCGCCCATCAGGAGAAGCATAGTCGGGATCAGAAAGGATATGGCCACGATCGGCCCGGACGTGGCGCCGGTGCGCTCGTTCGCCCAGTTGCCGAACAACTCCCATTTTCCCGCCGCTTCCGCATACATCACGATCTCGTCCATCCCGCCAACCGCATCCACCATGAAAAACACGGTGGCGAACACGCCCAGCACCATGAGTATGCCGTTCACGACATCGGTGTATACGACGGACAACATCCCGGCCAGCGCCGTATAGGCGATGGCAAAGAGCGCCGTAATAACAATACCCGCCTGTACGGAAATCTCCGCTTCCGTCCCCTGCGTAATGAAGTGCAGCACATTGCCGCCGCCCCGAAACTGGTACGAAACGATGGTCAGGTAGGCAATAATGGTGGCGATGGTCGCCAGTACGCTGGAAACCCGTCCGTAGCGCGCCTCGAAAATGTCCGGCACGGTCACCTTGCCGAAATGGCGAATGCGGCGCGCAATAAAATAAATGAGTACGATGCCGGCCCAGGCGCCGGCGCTGGACCACAGCCCCGCCATGCCGTTACGATAGCCGAGACCTGCGCTGCCGAACAGGGACCCGCTTCCCATCCAGGTAGCAAGCAGCGTGCCCACCAGCACCCACCAGGGGAGCGTACGGCCCGCCACCATGAAATCTTCCCCCGTCTTCACGATCCGGCTCTTGTAGTACCCGACCCCGACCAGGGCGGTCAGATAAATAAGGATCGCAAGGATGTAGGGATTATCAAAAAGCGCCAGCACAGGGATTTTTCAGGGAATGTGGGCGAAAATCCAACGATTATTCGTCGAGACGTTCGAAAGAGGGCATCGTTTCCATCGTCTTCATGCGTAATTTACGCTTGATCCCGCACCCGTGCCGTCCGATCTGCGAACGCATACGGCGCCTGCTTCGTCAAAGGACGCCGCAACGCACCGCCGATCACTCACCCCCATGACCACGCGACACCCCCACAAGCCGGTCACCGGCAAAGATATGCATCCGAGGCGCACGCACACCTGCGGCGCACTCCGCCCCGAACATGTCGGGGAGAAGGTCGTGCTCAAGGGATGGGTGGATACCCGACGCGATCTCGGCGGGGTCATCTTCCTGGACCTGCGGGATCGCTACGGACTGACACAGGTCGTGTGTTCCCCCCAGGACGAAAAAGAAGCCTACGAACGCGCCGATCTGGTGCGCAACGAGTATGTGATTTCTGTTCGGGGCACGGTCGGCGAACGAACGCAGGAAACCATTAACCCGAAGCTTCCGACCGGCAAGGTCGAAGTGCGGGTCCGGGACCTGATCGTGCTGAACAGCTCCGAACCTGTCCCCTTTGCCGTATCGGCCCATGAGGAAAAACGGCGCGCTGCAGGCGAGGACCTGCGCCTGCGCTACCGGTATCTGGACCTGCGGCGCCCGGAACTCCAGGACATCCTGGTGCTGCGCCATAAGACGTACCAGGCCGTACGCGGATACTTCGACGAGAACGGCTTCGTGGAAGTCGAAACGCCGGTGCTCATGAAATCGACGCCGGAAGGCGCCAGAGACTATCTGGTGCCGAGCCGCGTGCATCCGGGCCGGTTCTACGCGCTCCCGCAATCGCCCCAGACCTACAAGCAGATTCTGATGGTTTCCGGCCTGGACCGCTACTTCCAGATCGTCAAATGCTTCCGTGACGAAGACCTGCGAGCGGACCGCCAGCCCGAGTTTACGCAGATCGACGCAGAGATGAGCTTCCCCGACGAAGAACATATCTATGCGACCTTCGAGGGTCTCATGCAGGCGATCTGGAAAAAGGTGAAGGGCATCGATCTGCCCGTACCGTTCCCCCGACTGACCTGGCGCGAAGCCATCGAACGATTCGGTTCGGACAAGCCCGACCTTCGTTTCGGCATGGAAATCCAGGATGTGAGCGATGTGTTCAAAGGCTCCGGCTTCCGGGTCTTCGATCGCATCCTCGAAAACGACGGACGCATCGTGGCGATTGTCGCCGAGGGGCAGGGAGATCGGAAGCGCGGCCAGATGGACCGCCTCGACAAGGAGATTGTCCGGCGGCAGATCGGCGTCGGGGGGCTCATTTACTTCAAGCTGCCGTCGGACGGCTCGGAGATGTATTCCTCGGTCAAGGAACACGTGATTGCCCGGGAACACGTGGATGCCTGCATCAAGGCGGTCGACGCCAAAGACGGCGATCTGGTGCTGGTGCTGGCCGGCCCCGACCCGGATATTTTCCTGCACATGGGCAAACTGCGCCTGCACATGGCAAGCGAAACCGGCTTGATTCCGGCGCACGGCGAGCGGTGGGATTTCGTATGGGTCACCGAATTTCCGCTGCTGGAATGGGATGCGGACGCCAAGCGGTTCACAGCCATGCATCACCCGTTCACGGCGCCCCACCCTGACGATGCGGCAGCACTTGACGCAACGCCGGGCAAGGTGCGGGCCCGCGCCTACGATATGGCGCTCAACGGGGTGGAATTGGGCGGCGGTTCGATCCGGATTCATTCGAGGAACATGCAGCACCGCATGTTCCGCCTCCTCGGCATCGACGAGGAGGAAGCCGAACAGCGGTTCGGTTTCCTGCTGGATGCGTTTCGCTACGGCGCACCGCCCCATGGGGGCATTGCCTTCGGCCTCGACCGTATCGTTATGGCGCTGGCGGGCACGCAGAATATCCGCGACGTAATCGCCTTCCCTAAAACCCAGAGCGCACAGGAATTGATGGTCCGGTCGCCGGATACGGTCGATGCGAAGCAACTGGCAGCATTGCATATCGAGATCGTAGCGGACAAAGATCCCGAATAGGTAGCGGGCACACGCCGCAGAACAGGCCTTGCAGGGCAATCATGCCCACCGCCGGGTACATACCCCTCGCGTTATCATGGAAGCACCGGATCGGCTCACGGAACTTGCCCGGCGCGAAATCGACTGGGAGCGTTGGGAAGCGCTGATCCGCAGGAACGGCATTACCATAGATCGCCCGCACGGCGCGCGGCACCCCGTACATCCCTCCATTATCTATCCGATGGACTACGGCTACGTGAACGGCACAAGGGCCACGGACGGACAGGATCTGGATGTTTTTCGCGGCACGACCGGGACGGGGCTTGCGGGCGCGATCCTCAGTGTGGATCACCGCAAGGGAGACCGGGAATTCAAGCTGCTGTACGACTGCTCCCCCGAAGAAATCTATCTGGCCAACGGGTTCATCAACTTCGATCGCTCCCTGATGGAGGGCGTCCTCGTACTGCGCAAGCCGATGGCCGATCTGTGGCAGGATACTGCATCTTTTTGCGCCGGATAGCGTATATCGGGCGCGCTGTAATATGACAAGATATTATTTAGAGAACGGCATGGTCCCGTAGCTCAGTTGGTAGAGCAACTGACTTTTAATCAGTGGGTCGCAGGTTCGATTCCTGCCGGGATCACGCACAAAGTATAAAAAAGCATAAATACGGATAGCGCGCATTGGATAACGCGTACGCCGGACGTGTGCGAGGCAACCCGCAAGAGCGTTCCGTTGTTGCATCCATTCGTACATTCCATAAACTTCAGGCCCGGGTGGCGGAATAGGTAGACGCACTGTCTTGAGGGGGCAGCGTTCGAAAGGGCGTGCTGGTTCGAATCCAGTCCCGGGCACCGAACTGTTTTTTACAAAGCGTTAATCCTCAATGGGTTAGCGCTTTTCTTTTGGGGGCTTGTCAACACAATGCCAACAAAATATGCATGTGTAGCCCTTTTTCGTATGCTAACGTGCGATATTTTTTAGATTGATCCGTGCCCCTGTTTCCAGTCCAGATGACGGTGTATCCATCCGCCGTTCATCTCGAAATCACTTCACCGGCTTCCACCTGTGCTATCAGTCTCTCAATAAGAAGTAGCGTCTCCGGTCCTCGGTCCCGGCCATGAAGGACGGCTGAGACATGCGGACGGCTCCGTCTGATATTCCGAGCAATCCAGGTCTTCGATAGGCTCAGCGTATTGACCCGTTCATGTATGCTACAGACGCAAGCCTAGTACTCCTCCTCGGATACCATGCGCCCGTCAAACCAGAATGGAAAGCAGCCAGTCCGTCCCATGAGCAAGATGAATTTCTTAGGTCGCACATGTTTTGCACAACATATGAAATCCCTTTCAAATCACGAAGGAGGAGACGGTTTTTATCCCTGCGTGTTATGCGTCACGCTGGGGTGATAATGCATAGTATCTATCACGGTGATGGATAACACGCACGCGTTTTGCGTACGCTCTCGGAAACAAACGGGATAGCGCTTGGTGATTTCCGTGTGTTATCCATCACCGTGACGTAGATACAGCAGTTATCGGGCTACTCGAAGCTCTCGCAAGGCCCCACTGACAGCCCCGCATTTACCCCCTCAAGGTCAAGGCATCAGCCTTCCCCTGGGCACGGCTCCCCAAAGAAAACACCAACCTCCTCAATCAATACAGCCCGATCCGGCATCCAAATGACCCTTTCACGCGTAGCGCTTTAGCAAGACGCCCGCTGCAATCGCTTGCCCCGTTCGCCTTGCTAAAGCGCTGGGGTCTTGGCGTCTAAGTCGTGCCTTCGATGACGGGGCCAGAGTCCGAACGGCGCGGTAGTCCTGATCGTGGTGCTACGCCCAATAACCAGGCGCTGCACCCGACAAAGGGCACGGGGGGTCTTGCTTCGCAGTGGGGAAAGTGTTTCCTTGCTACGTATGATCGATGTCACTGCCCTTCGCGGGTGAGCTTGGGCCGTTATGCGCTCAAAGAGAACTGAACTCAAGCAGATCCGAATATGCAGCCATGACCGTCTACGAACGGCTTTTCATTGTGGATCTTGCTTCGTTCGTCTGTTCGTGTTTCATTAACTCTTGTGGGCGGCGTGACGCATATTGAGGCTTTGTTGAACATTTTCTCGCTTGTACGAACATATGAAGACAGTAGGTATCGTTGGACTCGGTGATATGGGACTCGCGATGGCCAAGAACCTGGTCAAGGCGGGCTTTGACACGAGTGGTTTCGATCTTCGCGACCAACGCAAGACGATGTTGGTGGAGGCCGGCGGTAATGCGGCCGAAAGTGTGGCCGACATCGGGGCGACGACGGATGTTGTGTTTGTGATGGTCATGAACGGTTCTCAGGTGCAAGACGTGGTGCTTGGCGAGCAGGGATTGCTGGCGAGTATGGATCCAGGGAAGACCGTTATCGTGTCGGCGACCATCCAGCCAGCTGAAATCCAAGCGTTGATCGCCCCCCTGGAGTCGAAAGGCATCCATCTGATCGATTCCCCTGTTAGTGGGGGGCGGTTTGGGGCCGAGGCAGGCACGCTAGCCATGATGGCAGCAGCGAAGAAAGCAGTTTTCGGAGCCCAGCAAGATGTCTTGCAGGCAGTCGGCGAGCATATCTTTCACGTGGGTGAGGAGATCGGCGGAGGGCAGATGGTCAAGGCAACGCTTCAGGGATTGATCGGCTGCACGTTCACGGCGCTCTTCGAATCGCTGGTGTTGGGGGCCAAGGCCGGCGTCGACGGGAAGACGATGTATGAAGTGTTTACGGCCAGCGGCGTGCGCAGCCCTCTGATCGACGATTGCATGAAGCGCATCATGGACCGCACCTTCAAGGATACCGGCAGCCAGATCACAACGATGTATAAGGACCTGGGCATCACGATGGCGATGGCCAGGGAGCAAGGGGTGGCGATGTTCACCACGAGCACCGCACACGAACTATTTCAGTCGGGCATCTCGTTGTTTCCAGAGGAAGACAACTGGTCGGTTGTGAAGGTGCTTGAGCAACTTGCCGGCGTGGAAGTGCACTGGTAGCGCGACCGGCTTTTGTTCAGAAGGCTGTAACAAAATATAGGCACATGGTCAAACTCGGTGTAATCACAGATGGCATCAGCAGGGATTTCGAACGCGCGCTCCAGGTAATGACGGAAGCCGGCCTGATGCATGCCGAATTGCAGTTTCTCTGGGATAAAGAGGTCGGCGATCTCACTCCCCAGGAAATGGACAAGGCACAGGATTTGATCAAACGTTACCAGGTAACCGTCTCCTGCATCTCCCGCCATAACTTTTCAGGCATGCTTGTGGGAGCCGTTGAGCCTGAGGATGCGGTTTATACCCAGCACATGGATGGCTTCAAGCGATGCATTGAAATGGCCCATCGGTTCGGCACTCGCCTGGTGCGAATCATGAGCTTTCGCCGGGGATAAGGCGGGCTGATTTTCCTGGTTTTTCAGCTCAAAAGACATCCAGGATGCGATCCCCGACCGCCCAGACGCCCATGACAACCAGAATCAGAACGCATGTCACTATAAAAACATCCCACGCCCGCCCCGGCAGGATCCGCTTGTCGCAGGTGCGATAGCGAAAGGCAACAGCGACAACGGCCACGATCGGAAGCATCATGCTCTGAAAAATCCCGGCCGCCAGGATCAGAAAGACCGGTCTGCGAATGATCAGCATGGACACCAAACCAATTAACGGGAAAAGCCAACTGAACTGGCGCACCCACCAATCTTTGGTCTCGTCGGTTTTCGCACCCACGCCCGCAACGCGCAAGGCATCCGCGCAAACGCGAGCATGTCCGGCTGGAGAGACAAATAAGGTGCTGTATAGCACTGCTATCGCACCCATTAGAAACAGCCAAACCCCTAACGTGCCGTATACCGGCTGATAGGTCTTTGCCAGAGTCGGGATCATTTGCTCGCCCATCGGATCGAGTCCTTGCGGGTGAAGCACTGAGGCCCCGAGCAGATAGAATGCAACCGTGCCGATGGTGAAAGCTGCAGCAGCGGCGAACGCATCCAGACGCATAACATCCAGCCAGCCACGCGCACGCTTGGCCCAGACATCCGAATCGTCACGCTTTCCGGTCCATTTCGCGTATCCTTTTTCAACGCAGAAGTATGGATATGCGATCAGGTCGGTTGCCGCCATACCTATGATGCCAAATGTTGCCAGAACGGCCGCAACCGGAGACCTGGTAAGACCCTCAACCACCGGTGGGATACGGAAACTCAGTCCCGATCCGATGTCAGCCCAGGATATTGCCCATTCGGTCTGTAACTGAAGTGCTGCCAGACAGAACAGGGTTGCTAGCGTGAACAAACCAACCAGGATCATGGCCATGCGCTCGATCAGACGGTAGCGTCCACGCACAAGCAGGAGCATCGTTAGCGCCGTTGCCAGGGTAGCCCAAATCACATCGTCCCAGGTAAATCCTGTCGGGCGCGACTCAAGCATACTATCCATCCCGGATTGAACCGCTGCAGCGTCCCAGCTATCCTGGGCTGCCAGCAGTTCATTGTAGTCTCCCGTGAGTGGCAGTGCTATTGCGGCACTCTGCCCGACACCATGGACAATGCCGCCCAACTGGATAATGACCGCCACCATCATTATCAGCCAGAACCACATAACCAGATTCAATCTCATGATGCGTGGTCCGCGGAAGCCGGCCAGGAGGGCCATGGTTCCCTGCCCGGTCGAAATTGCATAGCGTGCCAGCTCGATCTGAATCGGCGTCTTTACCACACAGCCGATGATAATCAGCCACAACAGCATGTAGCCAGCCAACGCACCTACCTTGGTCGTACCGACAAGCTCGCCCGACCCCACCACACCTGCTGCAATCACGAGCCCCGGGCCGACAAATAGCAGTCGCGACCGCAATGTTTTGGGAGCCCAACGAACGTCTGAAGATTTATCGGGCCCTAGCTCTTCCATTCTCTGCTCTTCTGTTTTTCAGTGTCGCTCAGTGGAAACACCTCCTCTCTGAGACAGCCCGCCTCCACTGGCTGTCCGCTTGAGCAGCTTGTGAAGGCAGAGCCCTCAAATGAATAAACCTTGAGATCAGGGCCTGAAATCAGGTGTGTTCCTCTCATGTCTCCATCCCCGGATGTGGTTGGCCGGTTCGCACATAAAGCTCCATAGACTGTGCCTGGACTCTACCTCGGATTCAGTGTTATCTGAAAGTCGTCATACCTCGTCCCTCGTTCATATTTCTGCCTGATTCCGAAGTAGCCCGAAATCGGTTCAGTGATCGTGTCATCGACAAGGACAAGCTCATTGATGGTCCATCTCAGATTCGAACCCCTGATTTGGATTCGGTGACTGGCCCATTCCTCCTGAAATGCCGCCCCGGCAACAATAATCGTATCTCCCGCAATTCCCGATACATAGGCATCGGTGGTCGTTGAGTCGGTATCAGGAACCTGAGTCATATATCCGAACTCCCAGCCCCGGTCCCAGACCGGTTCGGTGGCGCCGAAGACGAACATGACAGGATCGTTGTCAGCTCGGTATTGCCTGAAACTGATATCGATGCTCTCTACGTCCTCCGGAATGGGTGTCTTCGCAAAAAGCACCGAGTTGTGGGATCGCCCGCCCTGCTCCATGTAGCCTGAATCGGGGGGAATGACCCATAATCCTTTCTTGGGATCGCGCAGGTCGAGCTCATCACTGTGCGTCCAGTTCAGTGGTACATGACCGCCAGGAAGCACATGGCCTGTAAAACCAAGTCCTTCGGGTGGAGGTAGCTGGAGAACATTCTCGACATACTCACCCTGGGAATCGGCGTCGAAACTATCCTGAAACAGAACGCTCTCGGCGCTGCCTTGCCCACACCCGGAGAGAAGCATCATAGTGCACACAATAAGTGTTGTCCTCATGTCACCCACCCTTTGTTGTTTAATGGTTTTGCGTTTCTGTAGCTACTGTCGCCCGTCGTCAACATTCGGACGGGCCTCTTCCGCGATCTCGATGTCGAGACTTACCTGAGGAGCAAACTTTTTCCACGAGAAGGTGATGGCGTCGCTCTTGTACCGTGGACGATTGGTATTCTCGTTGTAGGGGCTGAAAAGCATGTATGGCGTTTCCTGATAATGGGCATCTGTCACACGGACCAGATTGTCCCAATGGTCGACGCCCATGGTCAGCGCACTCACAGCAGTCCTCTTTTCCGATTCCGCGCCGGTCTCGCGATAGGTCTCCAGCGCGACGCCGGCCCGGAGCTTGTCCGCCAGGTACAACCCCAGATGGCCCCACGCTTCGATATCTGCCAGCTCGCAATCCAGGGCGCCGGACACTGTAGCTGCCCTCCTCCTGACGGAGTCGACTATGGCAAGCGCCTCGCGACTATCCTTCTCGGACGCATCAGCCAACTGCAGTGGCGTGATGAGTCTTGAATCGACCGAGCTTTTGCTTCGAACGAACTCAGGTATTGAGATGAAATCAGGGTCAAGAGGTTTGTGATTGATGAACTCATCTATCGAAATGAAACTCGATAGGCTGTCACTCAGACCCATTGACGTGAACGGAGACAGAAAGCCCTCGGAGTAGAGCGTGTAGTCCCACGTGCCCGCATGAAACGATGCCAATCTCAACGGCATTCGGCTGGCCAGTCGAAAGGCGTTCAGCAGGTCCGCTCCGAGACTTGACCCATGGCGCCGGTTGAACTCACTGACAAAAACATCGTCGGGGGTCTCACGATCGAATAGCAGCCTCCCCCAGACCATGTAGTAAAGCCACTGCTTTTCGAATGCGTACTCCCATTCACGATGCCCGCCTGATCGATGTGAATAGTCGACTGCCGGGATGTAATTCTCAGATCCGATGAAATAGCCGTCGACGAAATCGGCCATGTTTGTTCCGATATGCTCCCGTACAAAATCTGGCTCTCCCCATCGTAGAATGAACGCGTCTTCGTTTCTGATCATCCACTCAATGTTGTAATTGAGGGGCTTGGGGTTCCAGAATCGCGTATTGATCTCCCCTGTTGTTGAGGCGTGCGTCAGTGCCAGCTTGGGCGAAGAAAGACCGTGTGACCAGTTGAATTTCACTTCCACGTGCGTTGGAAAGGGTAGATTCGCCCGGTCAAGAAGGCTCCTCATGTCTTCCGCTGATCCTGAGAGGACGGATCGATGGATAAACTTCACGGGCCGGTCGGCCGCCTTCATTCCATCAATGAACGTGTCTTCTGTCCACTCCTCCCGCTCGGCAGGTGTCATCCCGACCATCCAGTCTGCGAGGGTGACACCTACGCCCGTCAGGTCCTCATACTCGTTGATCACCTGGGTAATGCTCTCTCGCGTATACCTCCTGACGAGATCCGACGTGTCGTTGTCTTCGCGAGCCCCATAAGCAGATGCGAATGATTCTGACACGACGATATTCCAGTTGACGATATACGTTTCGATCCCACGGTTCCTGGCCATCCTGAACAGTGACTTCCAGAAGGACCGCCATTCATCCATTTCCTCATCGCTGAAAGGACTTGCCTCCGGAAAGTTGGTCGCTCGAATCATGTACGGAAAGGGGTGCCGGTTCCAGAGGCTCAACACGTTGAACCGGTTCATCGCCATCATGTCGAGGAACCCTCTCCAGAAATCCAGATCTCGACTGACTTCGGTGTGAATCTGCATCGCCTCGCCTTCGCGGTATGGCGACCAGGGCAGATTAAATTTGATCGCCCGAAACGGCAGCTCCGGATCGACTGTTCTTCCATCAATCGATTGCGGGGAAACGCCCATCCTGACCTGCTCCGCCACGTCGAGCACGCCGTACATGGCGCCGATCTCCTCACTTGCGCCTACATATATGTGATGAGGAGGGTGGTCGTTGTCTACGTATATGCAGAAGCCTTCAGGTCCGATCTCGCGGCACCCGCCGTAGGTTTCTGCCGTAAAGCCCTCGCCGCTTATGACACTGATACTCACACCTTGTGCAAGAAGCTCGGATGCGGCCTCCTGAAGCATTGGTATGGCGAAGCGCAGCATCGGAGACTCGGCGTCGAATTCAATGGTCTGTCCGACAGCCGTTCCGGATGCTAATGCGGCGGCAAAAAGAAACCGGATCACTCTGTACGTCGACATTCTGGACGCCTCTGATGTTGTGCTCGGTCCCGGACTCACGGGTGCGCAGTCAGGTTATTGCAGGCGCCGAATCCTAGTCAAGCCCATCCTCCTGCAACCATTTCTCAAACGTGTTGGTGTGGATTTGAATGACTGCTTTCTCTCGCAGGTCCTCCAGCGCCATCGCGAGTGGAAGATGCTTAGTCAATTCGCCCACGATCACTTCGCGTCGTTCATCCAGATCCGCCGTCTCTGAGGTCCGCCGAACGACTTCAGCGACGTACCAGTCGCCCCCGTCGGCGCCCAGAAGTATGGGGCGACCGAGAGGAATGGTACGCAGGTGATGCATCAGGCCACCTCCGCTGGTGATATCCGCGGCCTCGAATCTCGAAAATCCCTCAAAGGCTTCCGCGTCAACGCCGGCGGAAATCCTCTCCTGAGCTTGTACGGCCTGCTCGTATGAGGTTAGGTGCACGCTCCAGTAGTCGGCCATGACCCTGGTTGTTTCTCCCATTCCGGCCTGTTCAAAAGCATTCCTGATCTGCTCCTCGGTAGGCTCAATCCCTTCATGGTCTCGAAGTGCTCGCGCAGCAGCATTGGCCAGGTAGACCAGTTGGTAGTAGCGAATCTCGTCCGCAACGAACGGTTCTCGATCCACGCCCATTGCGAAACCTCGAGATGCCAGCACGTCGTTCCGGAGTGCCCGCCCCACTGAGGCCGCGGTGTTTTGGATGGCTTCCTGAAAGGGTAGCCCATCCAGCCATGCCAGGTAGTCTCGAAACAAGTACTGCCGGCGCTCGCCATCCATCGAGTACTCAAGGAGAATGGCGTCCTCGGACAAGCCTTCACTTACAACAGCCACTTCGGACGACGTCACCGTTACCCGTTTGGACGGTTCGTCCGATGCTACTGCATCACTCAGGGCCTCATGGATGGCATTTATCACCGGGGCATTGACCCGAACGTTCAGCGCTTCCATCTGTGTGCGGACGTAGCGGTCGCCCTCGATGATATAGCGTCTCCGACGCGTTTGAAATCGCAGATGCTCTTTTCGAAGCTGGTACTCATCTTCCGTGAGCAGCGGATCATAGAGGCGATTCTCAGCGCGAATGATGTGCCAGCCGATGCCGGAGCGTACGGGTGTGGAGACCGAGTCCAGGTCGAGCGAGAAAGCGGCTTCAGTGAACGCGTCGTCGCCGCCCCAATACCCAATCTCTCCAATCAGGCCGGCGGTGGAATCCTGCACACCCGTGTTTTCGATAGCCAATCTCAAAAAGTCCGCACCATTCTGCAGCTCTTCATAGGCAATCCGGGCGTCATCGAACGTCTTGAACAACAGGTGCCGCAAGATCCGCGTTTCTTTGCTCTTTTTGAAGGCTTCCCGGAGCTCTTCGTCAGTGGGCTGGGGAAGCTGCTCCGTAAAGGTCACCTCCACATACCGGCTCCCCATTATGCGCCTGGTTTGCCGCTCCACATAGACGCGAACCTCCTCGGATTCACCGAGCCCCAACCGCTCTGCCTCAAGCCCCAGTAAATACGTTGATATCAGGTTGTCAAGATGCTGGTATCGATTCTCCCTCGTATCGTCGCGGCCAGTGCGGATGAGGTACTGGACGTAGGTCCCCTTGAATCGCTGTACCGAGATGGAGACTCCCTCGACCTCGGCGACGATGCGATTGTCTATCCCGGCCTGGCCGAAGCAGAGCCCTGCAACGGCGCATGCAAACAAGACGTGAAGGATCGCCCTGCGGATCATTCACAAGTACCGCTATTTTACTATTGAGAACTTCCCTGTCGTCTCGCCAATATCCGGTGCTTCGACATGATAGAAGTATGTACCGAACGCAATCTCCTGGCCACCGTCCGTCAAAAGATCCCAGAATAGAGCACCCTCCGTTGAGGACCCGGAATGCTCCAACGTCCGAATGAGCTCACCCCGCAGGTTGAAGATACTGATTGTACACGTCTGGGGTAGATGGATGAATTGCACCCGTCGCTCACCTCGGCCCGTGAGGATAGACCGCGGTTCGAAGGCGGAAGCGCCGACATATGGATTGGGGACGACGGCAATCTTGTCCAACTCATCCGCCGCTCTTTCAACATCAACCGATGCCGGTCTGATCGTGAAGTCGAAGTAGTCTCCCTCGTGATAGGACCGCCGCTGATGGACATGGAATTGGTCGCCCGGCGAAGGCGGAACACTCTCACCATCCGGTTGGAACGTTACAGCAAATCGGACTCGCCTTGGATGTAAGAAGCCGGATGAAAAGTACACAGTAATGGCATCACCGGGGTCGTAGTCCCCGGATTTGTCTACATCTCGAACCATCAACTTACATGCGGCATCGGTAGAGAGAATCCTGCACGTGATTGGGAGCTCGGCCCTGATGTAGCCTCCAGGAAAGGGTCCGACACTTTCAGGCTGGTCAGTCCATTCCAACAAAAAGTCGTACGGAGAGGCTGTGAACTCATTACGTGAGGGTTCAATGGTTGCGACCCAGTTGGTCGAGTAGCCGTCTACCTCCCCGGGATTGAGCGAGTACTCGTCGGTATTGCCGGCCTTCGATTTCCAACCGGACCTGTCGAGATCAATCTCAATGTCGTGATTGACTATCTCGACGGTGAAGCCATCGACGATGCGTGTGGGTTCGAGTTGCTCTGTACTTTTCTCCTCCAGTGGCTCTCCGGCGGTCAGATCCTCCAGCTTGTAACCAGAGGTCTTGTACATCACCGGATTGGAGGCGGGCATCGTGACAGACGTGAATGACAGGCGATACGCATGATCCAACTTGGCGCGATCTGAATCGAGCAATTTGACGGAGATGCTCCCGGTCCCCAGGGGATCAACAAACTTTTCCGACAACGTCCCCGATGGACTCGAGAGATCCTCGTTCGCCGAACCCGCTACCTGGCCAGCCGGGAGTGTTTGCGGCGTCACGATCGCGGCGTTCTTGGACGCCTCTATAACTCTGCCCGTGCGATCCAGCCGGAAATTGAACACGTTCTCCTGCGGGTCGACTGTCGGCGCCTCGACACCGGCTTCGGGATCCAGGTCCGCGTGGTCGTAGGCCACCAACGCATAGTAGTACGTCATTCCATTCTTGACGTCTTTGTCGACGTAGTTGAACTCGAGTCCTGTATCGGAGCCAAGAAAGTATTTCAACTCACCGAATTGGGCATCGACCGTCCCGATTATCCCGTTATCCAGATCCCACTGTGCAATCGGTTTTCTATAGACGGGCGTTCCGAAGACGTTCGTCACCAGTAACGCATCAGACAGGTTTTCGTCGGTGCCTTTGTAAAGCTTGAATCCTTCGAAATCGAATTTTTGCGAGAACCTGTCGAAACTCCTCACGGGCACCGCATCCCAACTGAGATGGACTTGCCCGTCGCCCGGAATCGCTGTCAGTGTCGTGGAAAAAGGTGGCGTAGCGAACTGATAGTCGGCTTTGTATATCCGCTGCGCCCGCCTTCGATTACTCAGGAAGTCATCCTGATCGACTCCGAACATCCATGCGAGCGAAAAGAAGTCTGTTCTATTTGGCCCAAGCGTGACAGGACCGGAGGCAAAGACGAGAAGTGGTTCGATCCCGGCATCTTCCACTGACTGAGGGTCTGTTCCGAGCGGGAATTGTGCGACATTCACAATCCGATTCCACATCCAGGAGTCTCGGATCATGTTTCCCCCGGAGCTATAGAATGAACGATTCCCCAGGTCAAAACCGGTCAGGCCAATCTGGTCGGACTCGTCCACATCCAGGAGATCAAAGTTCGGCTCGCATCCTTGCCCTATGACGCAATCGGGACGGCTGTTGCCCTCTCCGTTGTCCGGTCCCGGATAGTCCAGATCGTTCGGCCCAACGCCGTCCAGGCCAACGTCGTTGAAGAGCAATTCTCCGGCGTCGTAAACGCCGTTTCCGTTATCGTCCTGAAGGCCGACCCAGTCCAGGTTCTCGTCACCGGTCCACCAGAAGCCCCGTTGATAGGGTAACCTTTGTTCGAGCACCTCGTCGAGCGTGGAGGCGCCATCCACACCGTAGAAGCGAATGAAGTTATCGACATTGAAATTCGCCTGGACGTAGCTCTTTATCGCGTCCTTGCCTTCGATTAGTGTTCCCGGTCCGGTAAACCTCGACTCGTCAATGATCCCGTCCTCGTCGTTATCCAGGCCGTCTGTGGAACGCACCGGGCTCTCGAGGAATGCTTCGCCGGTGTAACCCAACGGATAGGTAACGCCGTTTATCAGTCCGATTCCATTCCTGTCCCACCCGAATGAGACGTCAAGCTGGGGATCAAAGGCGGCCGATTCGTCTCCCTCCGGGGGCATGTAGAAATTGATCATGTTGTTGAAATACAACTTCTCATGATTCGTCTGCCCTACGTTGTTGATCGCGAAGATGAGAAACATGATATCCTCGGCAATCGGATTTGCCCACTGCAGCGCACGAACCTGCACCTGAAGACCCATCCCACCGCGTGTCCTGTCGGCCGGATCCGGGTAGTAGACGCCATACTGGCTAAAGGGAAGGCCAGTCTGCTCGTCGATCATGTACTCGCGTTGCTGCCAGTCGTCCATGATGTAGTAGACTTCCCAATCAGAGTGGAAGACATTCCTTCCAAATAGCCCGTTCCAGGCTCCGTACCATCCCGGATCGTCGACATTGTCGAGCCTGTCGGGCCAGAACTCCGGCCATGACCGGGGGTCGGTACTCGTTGCCGGTTCCGGTTTGAGTTCGCCCGTGAACAGATCAACGCGCTCCGGATTGTGGAACCCGGGAAGCGGCAACCAGCCCCATATATTCCCATACGGACCAACCTCGGTGCCATATCCGCGGTACCTGATGACCAGGGGATGTAGCACCGTGTCGGGCTTGCCGCCATAGAAATCTTGCAGCATCTGCGTGCTGGTCCGGTCTCCGGGAACCTCGCCGAGAATGAAGACAGCGAGCCCATCCGTGTGCTTGTTAAACTCAGTTGGCCAGGCGCCACGAACGGAGCTCCCCGCAACTCCCCAGTTCACAATGCTCGACTTTATCAGATTTCCGAGCATGAACCCTTGAGCACTCCAGTTCTCGTCTCCGTGGTACTCTGGCGGCACGGGACTCTGGCCGTACACCTGCTGAAGAGGCATGACTATCAGGGCCAGGAGACACAGCGTGCTACATCCACAGATGCCCAACTCGATAAGCATCTGGACCCGTTTTTTGCCGGATCGATAAACGGTCGATGTCATGTGATGGATTCTCATCTTCGGCATGCTAGAAGTGTAAGCGGAAGTCGATCATTCGAACGTCCCCAAGTCGGTCGAAGGGTACATACGCAAAATCGAAGCCGACCCGGAGGCCTCTCAAGCGAATGTCGAGCCCGGCACCGTAGGTCAGATGGCTATCGACGTCGGTCAACCCGAGATCCTTGTAGCCCATACGGGCCTCGAACAAGATCGTTTTTAGTTCATAACTTGCAATGCCCCCGACGTCGGCATTGACGTCGTTGTCATTGGTCTGGTGCGACTCTGCCATCAAAGAGACCTTGTACTGGCCCGCCCGCACTACCGGAATCATGACGCCAAACTTGAAGGTCAGCGGGAGACTCCATGCGTCCATTTTTATGCGGGCTGGTACAGCATCCTGGTTGAAGTTTGTATTGGGATCGATATCGATGTACTCCTCGGAGTTAATACCGTCCATCCGCATCTTCCCTCCGAAATTCTGAATGGAGGCGCCTAACTGGATTCCGTTCAGATAATTGGTCTCGAGAACGAATCCTATGTCGAACGCGAGGGCGGACGCTTTCATATCGCGAATGTTCTGTCTCACCGCTTTTGCCGAACCACCGAGGTAGAAATAGTCGGTGAGTTGCTGCGCATAGCTTAGCCCTATCGAGATATCCATCGAAGAGAACGTTTCACCGGTCCCTTCCGGCATATCGATCGTTCGAACCAGCTGATCCCCATAGTCGAGTTTAACCACGCTCAGGCCCACGGCTCCGGATCCGGTGACGGGGACAACAGCGCCCAGACCGGCGAAATTGACGTCAACAAACCACCTGTGATTCGAGAACATCACCGATCCGCGCTGTCCGGAGGACGGGTGGGGTCGTGCAATACCCGCCGCGTTCCAGAACAGTCCGTCCGCCCCGGTAGCCATCGCAGTGAAGGCATGACCTACGGCGGTGGCGCGTGCTCCCACACCAAGGGTCAGAAACGTCGCGGCCGCCGTACCCTTGCGACTCTGTCCATCAGCGGTCTGTATGCTTCCGAAGACCAGCAGGAGAAGAAGCACGTGTACCATTGAGTTTTTCATAGGTCGTCTGCACACAAGGTGTCAATCTTTTTCACGATGATGGCGCCGTTTCTCGTCCTGCTAAAGCTTCGAGCGGATGCCGAACCTGACTTGGCGAGGTGGGCCATAGAACGCAGCGTTGTAGAACCAGTCGTCAAGCGTATTCACGCCCCCGATTTCACTGCCGCTCCGCTCAAACAGAAGGCGGTTGTAGGATGTGGTCGGCAAACCCGTATCCGCATAGACAAAATCGATGACCTCCTGATCGAACAAGTTCTCGACTTGAAGGAAGAACTGGAAGTTTCTGGGCAGAAAGCCGGGAGCCCAATACATCCGTACGTCACTGATGATCTGGGTCGGGCGATTCACGTTATTCTCTACGAAGGATCTCACAAAATCTCGTGCGGACGTGTACGGTGCTCCGGCCCGAAGCCGGTTGATCAGGGATACAGAGAACCGGTCGGACGGATTGTAGATCAACTGGAAGTTCAGAACGTGCCTCCGGTCCCAGTCGAGTCTGTACATGCGCCGGATGGGATCGAGGCCGGAAAGGAACCGGCCATATGCCTGGGCCGGATCTGAAGCTGTGCCGTCGGCGAACTGAAGCGTGTAGTCGATATCCCAGGCGACACTACCTCTCCGCCGTTGGAAGACCGAGAGTGTTAGGCCGAAAATGGTCCCGTAGTCGATGTTGGTCCAGTGAATGGCGGGTGTGACATACCTTAGATCCGTCGTGAATTCCTGTCCGGTCAGGTTTCGTATGTCCTTTGAGAAAATGGTCAACTCGACGCCCATGTTACTGGTCAAGGCCTGCTGCAGGCCGACCTCAAATGCGAGCGTCCTTTCAGGATTGATGCCCGGGTTACCATACGTGTTCGACCCGGCCGTCGGATCGACCTCAAACTCGGGATTTGTATAAAGGAGGCTCAGTGCCGGTATCTGGAAAAAGAGACCTGCCGAGAATCTCACGACACCCGTCGCGGATATGGGGAACGCAGCACCTAACCGAGGACTCAACTGGAATCGGGGTTCAGTGTTTATCCTGTTCGACGTCGAATCGCCGGGTTCGGGAGTCGAAAGGTCGGCGATGATCTCCCTCGAGGCTTGACTCCACTCGATCGGTTGAAAGTAGTCAGCATCAAAATAGTCTGCTCTCAAACCGGCATTGATTATGAGGTTTTCGAATTCCATCTTGTCCTGGACGTAGCCTGACAACTCCGTTGGCGTCACACGTAGCCGGTCATCGTTGAACTTGTTGGGGGACACTATCGGCTGCCACCTCGTGCGAGAGGAAATTTCGATGCCATAAAGGCGGTTGTCCAAACGATGGAATCGGCCCTGAAGGCCAACCTTCATCTGGTGGACTCTCGTCAACTGATTCGTATAGTCCGCTCGGAACGTGTGAGAAACGGTAAGTGCATCCCACGTAGAGAGGTCGTTACCTCCGATTGAAAAGGCATTCTGGCCGACAAGTTGATTATGCTCAGGCGATACGTATCGCTGGTCGAGTATGCCGGTGGACTCAAAGTCGTCAGGAATCTCATACAGGTACCTGTCGGACTTATCATGTAGAAAGCTATACGAAAATGAAGAAAAGGCGGTATTAGAGTGTAAAATCCGAGCCGTCAGGATGTGTGTCTGATTCAGTTCATACGACTTGTTTTGCCCCGTTGGTACGTACTTGTGGCGGTGGCCGATATCGCGGCCCTCACCCAGCGAAAAAAAGCCGTTATAGTCGAGTTTGACGTTTTGAGATACCTGCCAGATCAGATTGGGGTTGGCAAAAAGCTGCTCACTTTCTGACGCAACGAAGTCGCCCGTTCCGGAGGATTTGATGATCCATTCGTCGGCAGGAAATGAGACATCTATTGCCGAGGAGTCACTCGGTGAGAACCAGTCGCGCCCAATCACGTGCGACGACTGCTTTCGGTACCTTCCCGTCAGGCGAAATCCCAGACGATCCCGCATAAGTGGTCCACCAATGTCGAACTGGTAGTTCCGCCAGTTTGGTAGATTTGCCGCCTCGGTATACGGAACCGTAACGGTTTCAAAATCGGCGACCGAGTACGTATCCTGATCATTTGCCATTCGATTCAGGTACGGCGCCTTCCGGTTGCTCAAGTAGGTTCCAACGTCAGCTTGCACAGACGCACTCCATTTTTGCGGCGCACTTTTTGTAACTATGTTGACGACACCTGACAAGGCCTGGCCGTATTCGGCGTTAAAAACCCCGCTGATGACCTCAAGATTCGCCACCGCATTCTCCTGGACCTCGAAAGCTGCAGTATTCGAGAAGACGTTAGTGATCGGAACACCGTTGACAAGGTAGGAGACTTCCGCGGTCCTGCCGCCGCGGAAATGGCCGTCGACGACTCCTGCCTGAAGGTTGATTGCGTCTTCGAGACTTGCCACAGGGAGGGCTTCAAGTTGCTGTTCATCGACAACCGACGTGGTGGTCGTACGGCCGATTTCGACAATAGGCCGTTCCGCTATGATCACGACCTCCTCGCCCTCTATCAAGGCAATGCGCATTGTAACGTCAATTCGAGTTGTCTGATCGACCTTGACCTGCACGTTTTCGACCCTGGTTTCAGAAAACCCGATAAACCTGAATGACACGGTATACCTATCGGGATCAAGTCTGATTATCTGGTAGAAGCCATCCTCATCCGTGACGGTACCGCGTAACGGGCTGGTTCCTTCAACGATCACCTGGACGCCGGGAAGAGGAGAACCCTCGTCATCCACCACCGTCCCTGCAATCTTGCCAGTCTCACCGGCAATCGCTTCAGCCGTGAGCCCCAGCGACACGACGGCTATTAACAGGCTCCGACAGAGTAGTTGCACCCGATACCTCGTTTCCATAGATCTCGTATCTAGTCGTTCCGTGGCATGGTCGAAAGTTGCCAGCCGACCTTGATCATCTCAACAACAGCATAGGACTCACAAGCACAGTGCCCCGGATCTCCAGCTGAAAGAAGTCCAGTGCATAGCGCGTGAAGTCCCACATTCGATCGCGGCTTCTCCAGTCTTCGGCGTTTAGATCGTTGTTTGGATTTCCGTACCCGAAGTAGTAACGCCTGCACCTCCTGCCAGAAGATTCCCCCAGAGCACAATAGTGCCGGATCTCTTTGTGTGCAAGAGCAGATTCCCGAACCCATCTTTCTGTGTCAGCATGCACCTGACGATAGTCTGTTTGAATTGAGGCTCCCGCCACATACGACCCGTCGAAGGTTACGGTGACGGGGTGCCAGAGTTTGAGCTCACCATCGAACGACCAGGATCACATTTCCGCTTCGCCGCCAAGCTGGAATTCCTGCCAAGATCCTGGACCTCCATTTGGGCTACCAGCAACGGATTCCGGCAGTCGTAGCCATACGGCATCCGAACCCGAATCGACCAGAACGAAATCGGTAACGACTCCCTGACCGACCGCGCGGGTCCAGCGTAATGAACCCGCGGTAACCACAGATAAGACGCGAACACCCGTCATGGCCCGGTCCTCCATAAAGTATCACGAGCGCGGCGGGGCAACCCCCGCCGCGCTCGGAACGGATATTCTTCCCCTACTTCATTTCATCAACACTGCCTTTGCAGTCACAACCTTTCCGGTGGCCTTCTGCTCGAAAGCAAAGAAGTACATCCCGCTTGCACGGCCTTCCATGCTTACAGGCACGGACACGGAACCGGGTATCTGGTTTGCGAACGAGCGCTGCTCAACGAGCTGTCCAAGTACATTGAAGACGCGCATCTGATAATCACCGCTTCGGTCCAGGGTGACGCGCATCGTCGTCGTCGGATTGAACGGATTGGGATATAGACTCTCAATAGCAAACCGATCAGGGATCTCGGGACCGTCATCCGCGCCGGTAACAGTGAGCATCCCGGTGACGTGGATGGTCGCCGAAACGCTCCTTCCAGGATCGCCTCCACCGCTGGGTTCCGAGTATGGAGTGGCCACGAGCGTGTACGTCCCTGGCGGGAAAGGGGTCATCCACGGAGCGTAATCTCCTCCTGAGTCTCCCGCGAGTGCATAGGGCGGCGCCGTCTCTGTCCTCACCGGGTCAGCTACACCCTCAAGCGTGAAAACCACGCTGCCTACGTTCAGGAATGCAGCCTGAATGTTGATGTTTGTCGTTTGCGCGGACAGGTCGAGGGTATCGCCGTCGGCAATTCCCATGATGGGCATGTCGGCATCCGCATCTATCAGAACGAAACCAGGGAAAGCGATGTTTATCTCCGTCGAGATGCCCTCATTACCGGTACCAGGAGGGCTGAGGGACCAAGGAGTCGCCTTGAGGTTCATGACACCGGATTCGGTGTGATGCGGATCTGAAAAGATGTCGAAGGGCGCACCCCTTTCCGACTTCTCATAAGGCATTGTCCCAGTCCCATCATCTGTCTCCTCATCTACCCCCGCACCCGTAAGCACAAAGAATATGCTAGCGATGTTAGTGCCTTCTGCACGGATATACAGGCTGTCTGGCACGTCGCCCTCTTCGTCCCCCCGGTAGAGATTCATGCCATCCTCGAGCGAGAAGAGATCTAGATCATCCCTGTCTTCTCCTGCTCCATCAGACAGTATCCAGTCGGTGATGACCAAGGTCGTATCCAGCCCGTATATGGCGGCTGTACCCGTCGCTGTGAAGGACACGATAAGCGAGTCCCCCGGTATCTGGGTGTCCGGGTCCCCTACAGGGTCGGGATGGTAATAGGGGGTGGCCGACACCATGTAGGCCGCCGGATCGAGATTCCCGGGGAAAAAGTCACCGGTGTTGGGATTATCGCCCCATAGAGCGTATGGAGCAACTGATTCGCCTCTGCGATAGTAATCCCAAACCCCATCGGTGGCCAAGTGGAAGTGAACCCGGCGAATAGAAAAATCGCCCGAGTCGGCAATCGCCTCAATATTGATGTTCCGGCTGGCCAGAGAGTCCAGCGGAAGTTCGTACCCGTCTTCGAGAACGGCTATCGGGGTATCCGTATCCGCATCTATAAGGTTAAAACTGGTGATCGACGGTACCTGCTGGGCATATAGGCTCAAACTCATGACAGGCAGGAGCACTATAATGAAAAGGGCCCGACTCAATAGCCGGGGAATCGTAGGGTTTTTCATGACTTGGTCCGGGTGGGTTAAACTCGAAAACGGCGTGTTGTTAGTGGTCATCCATCGGATCGCGAGCAAGTCAAGGACAGGCAAAACCAATCGGCTACTGGCTACGCCATGACCTATTATTTATCGCGTCTCCGTGATATCCTGTGTACATTGTATACATTGCAATCCTTAAAAGCAAGGGTACGCATTGCAATCCTTAAAAGCAAGGGTACGCATTGCAATCCTTAAAAGCAAGGGCTCTTCCCTCTCAATAGTGTGGGTACAACGTTGAACGCTCCTTGTACCGCGCTCGCGGGCGTGTCCGCTTAACTGTGTAAGTGGGGTTATTGTTCAATGGGGACTCTGTCCCCGTAGAGTATGACGAACTGGTTGAGGGCGGCCTTCCAGTCGCGTATGGGCCGCTTCCATTTCTTCGACGCTTCGCGCAGACCCAGGTAGAGCAGCTTGCGCACCGCGTCGTCGCTGGGGAAAGCGCCCCGCCCCTTGACGATCTTGCGCAGGCTGTAGTTCAGCGATTCGATCGCATTGGTGGTGTAGACCACCTTGCGGATCGCAGGCGCATAGTCGAAGAAAGGCGCCAGACGCTCCCAGTCCTTCCTCCACAGCGGAGCGATAGCCGGGTACTTCTCGCTCCATTGTCTCTCGAAAGCCTCGAGCGCCGCCAGAGCGGCCTCTTCACTCGGCGCCGTATAGACGCTGCGCAGGTCGCCCACCACCGGCTTGCGCTCCTTCCAGGGCACGTAACGCAGGCTCTTGCGCACCTGGTGCACTATGCACAACTGCACCCGCGCATGTGGAAAGACCGTCTCTATCGCCTCGGGTAGACCCTTCAGGCCGTCCACGCACGCAATGAAACAGTCCTCCATGCCCCGCGCCTTCAACTCGCCGAAGATGGTAAGCCACGAAACGGCTCCCTCCGTCGGAGCGATCCAAAGGCCAAGCACCTTTTTCTCTCCTTCAATGTCTATCGCCAGCGCCACGTAGACCGCTCGCGTCTTCACCGATCCCTCCTCGCGAGACTTCACGAACAAGGCGTCGAAGTACACGATCGGATACACACGCTCCAGAGGACGAGCCTGCCATGCGGTCACTTCTTCAAGAACGCTTGCGGTAACCTCCGAGACAAGCGTAGAGGAGACCTCCGCTCCGTAGAGACGCCTCAACGTGTCCTGGATAGCCCGCGTGCTCTGGCCCTGCGCGTAGAGATACACGATCGTCTCGTCCAGGCCCGCTACCCGGCGCTGGCGCTTCTCTACGATCCTGGGCTCGAAACTGCCGTTGCGATCGCGAGGAACCTCCAGATCCAGCGAACCCGACTCGCTCTCGAGCCGCTTCGCAGTGCGCCCGTTGCGGGAATTGCCGCTGCCGCGACCTGACGGATCATGCGGAGGGTAGCCGAGATGATGCGTCATCTCCCCCTCCAATGCCGCCTCGAGAGCGCGCTTGCCTATCGTCTTGAGCAAGCCCCCCTCGCCGAATATGTCCCGCGCGTCCCCTTTGAAGTCCTTCAGCAACTCCTCAAGGAGCGCCTGCTGTTTGTCTGTAAGTTCGGCCATCGTCTTCACCTCCTGATGAAACTATGTGTACGATTGACCACTTACACAGTTTACGGGACACGCCCGCGCTCGCTGCGGCGGAACAAACCCAGCTGCACGCTGCGCCCTTACCTCACGGCTGCGCTCCGCTGTACCCTTGCGCCGCGGATTATCGTCAATGATCGGCACATGGTCCAGGCTTTCACTGTGTGCGCGAATCTCCTCCGCGTCATACGCACTGTCCATCAGGTCGTACAGGTTCCGCACACGCGCAGCGGTCATCGTCGCCAATGGAATGGCTGCCTGGCTGTCATGCAGGGACGCAGACGAGACAATGCAACCGATCGGAATACCCCCCGTCGGCCACGTCCATGTGCAACTTGTATCCAATCCACCAGTCCTTATACCCCTTCGCATTGCGCTTGACACCCACCGCACACTGCTTCGGTAACTCGTCCAACATCTCCTCCAGACGCATCACACGCTGACGCTCCAACCGACTTGGCTCCTTTGGACGCTCCTCCCCCTTGCGAGGACGCCCCGGCTTGCGCTTCGATCGCTGCGGCTTCTTTTCCTTCGGCGCAGGCTTCTCCCGCGCCTCTATCGCCGTCGCATCCCGCGAAATATGACCAACGATTGGCTCCGCATACCCCGCTTTAATCAACGCCGTGTGCATCCGAGCCGGTAACGCAGCTTCCGCAAACTCGCTGAACCACGCGAAAACGTCGCTTCGCTCGGTACATCGCTCAGCCGCTCCCACCCACACAGACGCCGAAGCTTCGGGTCCGAGCGCACCCGCGTCTCGGAACCCTCTCGGCACGCCGAGTCCTGCGTGGTTGTATTCTATGTATACATAGTGTACATTGATTGATGGCAACACGTTTTGGCTGGAGGAGAATTGTCATGGTGCACTTGTGGCGCAACCGAGCAAGTGCGAAAATGACCTCCAATGGCCTGTTTGGCTCGCTTCCGAGAACGGGTCTATCACTTATCGCAGGGTTTGGTCACCGGGCTGGGCGTGCCAATCGTTGCGATAAGTGCCGGTTCCGTCCGGGTGAAAGCGTCAAAACCGTCATTAGGTTTGGAAAACGCCCTTTTCGATTCACTGTCCTGCTCCAATTAGTATAAACTCGAATAACGAGACAAAAACTCGAGAAGCGAAGCTATGATAACCAGATCCGAAGTCAACAAGGCCCGGAAACGAGCCGCCGACATGATCGAAGAAGCCGGTATCATCATCACCGAGAAGGAAAAACAGGATATCGAAGCCGTAGATTTTGGATTAGGCCAGCTTGAAGTTGAGGGTGTCCAGATCCTGACCTACTTCAGTACCGATCGCATCAGTGCCAAAGTGCTGGTCCTCTTTCCCAATCAGACTGAGCCGGAACACTGGCACCCTCCCGTCAGCGACGATCCCGGCAAGGAGGAGATCGTTCGTTCGATATCCGGGAACCTGAGATTCTATGTCCCGGGTGACGACAATATGACGGTGGGATTTATCCCAGCCGGAAAGGATGATTACTACACCATGCGACACGAAGTGGTCTTGCGGCCTGGTGAGCAGATTCACCTGCCGCCAGGGACGAAACACTGGTTTCAGGCGGGACCAGAGGGTTGCGTGCTTTACTCGTTCTCAACGTGTGTTCGGGACGGCCTCGATGGATTCACCGATCCAAACATCATTCGGTCCACCAAAATCGTGGAAGACTAAGACCACACAGACATAGACCATTATGAAACTCAGCATCATTACAGCGTTCCTCGGTCGAACGCAGGACAGGTTCTCCGAGTACCAACAGCCTACATCTGTTCGCGAACGACTGGACCTCGTAACCCAGATCAAGGGTGTCGACGGCATTGAGATCGTCTACCCTTACGAAACCGGGGACCCCGTGGAAACCAAGTCCTGGATGGACGAGCGCGGTCTGAACTTCGCGGCGATCAATGCCAACATCAAGAAGGAACCGCGGGTCGTACCTGGGGCGTTGTCGCGGCCTAATCCGGAAATCAGAAGGCACGCGATCGAGATAATCAAGGGCGCCAAGGATTATGCAAAAAAGGTTGGCGCTCCCCACGTGACGTGTTGCCCGCTTACCGACGGGTACGACAATCTGTTTCAGGTCAACTACGCCAAGGCGTGGCGATACATGATCGAAACCGTTGGAGAAGCGGCCGACTACCTGCCTGAAATCCCTCTCTTCATCGAGTACAAGTTCTCTGAAACGAGGGTACACTGTCATTTGTCAACGTGTGCGAAGACGTTGCTGTTGCTAAAAGAGGTTGGCAACCCAAGTGTCGGGGTAACCATCGACTTCGGCCATGCCATGTATGCGGCGGAAAACCCGGCGCAGAGTATTGCTCTTTGCGTAGAATCCGGCATCGACTACTATTTGCACACGAACGACAACGACAACCGATTTGATTGGGACCTGGTGGGCGCAACACGGAATTTTCTCCATTACGTAGAATTTCTGTTCTATGCGATGGAATTCGGGTACGACAAGTACTTCACAACCGATGCTTCGCCGCGAGTCTTCGATATGCTTCGGTTCTTTAACAGCCATTCGGACATCAGCCTGGGGATCTGGCGACTGGTTCAGGATCTTGATCGTGCCAAGTACCTTCGTTTGATGGAGGAGGAGAACGCCGAAGAACTAATGGATCTAGTGAACCGAGAGATCTACCGGGTGACGTGAAGCGGTCGGACGCCGGTCTGAAGGCTTCGGAGTAGCATACCGGCAGACAACCTCAACGACTGAAACGAGTTTACGCGTTATCGGAGCGCGCTCAGGTATGGTGTGGCATCGCCCGGAGGCATCTCGCATCAGGATCAAGGGCATTGGCATCGCTGTGCTCGCGCTTCTCCTGACGCCTCTCCTTCTGGCCGCTCAGCCCCAGCGACCCTCCTTTAGCGTAGAGAGGGGATTCTATGATGCTCCATTCCACATCATTGTAGGCGCCAACGACCCGGGGGCCACCATTTACTACACGGTTGACGGAAGCACGCCTACACCGTCGGAAGGTTTTGCATTTGAAGAAGATCTGTACATATACAAGACCATCGTGGTCAAGGCCGTCGCGGCGCTTCCAGACGGCCAGGTGTCGGATGTGGAAACGCATACCTACATTTTTGTGAACGATGTAGTCCGACAGCCGAAGGAAATCGATGGCTGGAAGGCCGACAGATACTCGGCCGGTAGGGGGGATGTCGACCACGATTATGAAATGGATCCGGAAATCGTTGACCATCCTTCTTACAGCGATGAGATCAGGGCCGGATTACTTGCGATCCCTACGATTTCGCTATCAATGAATCGCGACCTGTTCTGGCAGGTCTATGATGGTGACGCAGAGGAAGTGGTTACCGTTGAGATCCTGTATCCGGACGACCCCGAAGCAAGTCACGCAAGCGTGGGAGGACTGGTCGCGCACAGCCACGATCGGCTCAAGAGGTCACTTCGTCTGACTTTTCGCTCCGAGTACGGTGATGGGAAGTTCGACACCGACCTCTTCAGGCGTGCCCTTTTTCACGGCGATTCAGCGACTGACAGGTTCGATCGCATTGTATTGCGGGGTGGCAATAACCGTTGCTGGGCACGAAGCTGGAACGACGGCAAGGCCGCCTATACTCGCGACCAGTGGTACCGTGACGCCCAGCTATCCATGTCGGGTGTTGGCGCAAGGGGCGTATTCGTCCATCTCTACATTAACGGCCTTTACTGGGGCCTGTACAATCCTACCGAAAGACCAGACTTGTGGTTTGCCTCAGCATATTTCGGTGGCGATAGGGAAGAGTGGTTTTCGATAAGCCACGGCGGTGCACGCAGCGGCGACCCTGTGCGGTGGAACACGCTCACAGGAGATATCATGCGGCGTGCCCTCGGCAACCCATCCAACTATGCTTTGATACGAGAGTACATCGATGTCGAATCCTTCGCAGACTATGTCATGCTGACGTGGTTCACTCGGATGACCGACTGGCCACGCAACAACTGGTGGGCGGCGGTTCGAAATGTACCTCCCGGTAAAACGCAATTCTTCGGGTGGGACAATGAATGGTCCTGGTACAAGACTGGAAGCTACTCGTCCGGAGGCGCCTGGGTACATCCGGACTTCAGATCAGGTACTAACAGTACGCGTGCAAACGCTGGCGGGCTGTGGCACGCATTGCGCAAGAATCCTGACTTCATGATGATGTTTGCAGATCGGGTCTACAAACACTCCTTCAACGGAGGGGCGCTTTCCGACGATGCATCTCGTCTGAGGTGGCAACAACTCAACGACCACGTCAGGACGGCAATTGTAGCAGAGTCTGCGCGGTGGGGCGACGCCATGAAAGAACGCGGGCACCCTACCCGCACGCGGGACGTCGATTGGCAGAATGAAGTGGATGCCGTCGACGCACTCATGAATGGAAACGTGGAGAGATTCATATCCGCACTTGGAAGGGAAGGCTACTATCCCTCATTGTTGCCTGCAGCCTTCAGTATACCTGGCGGTGAGGTGGAGGGAGCGACGACATTCAGTATCTCGAATCCAAATCCCTCCGGATCTGGCGAGATTCTCTACACAACGGACGGCGCCGATCCGCGCCTGCCCGGCGGAGATGTTTCACCTCATGCATTCACAGCGACGGCCAACGCTTCGGTTCAAATAAACCGGACGACGCTGGTTCGGGCACGGATACGCCACGAAACAACATGGAGCCCCCTCCATGAGGCGCTCTTCATAATTGAGGCCGACTATGTACCCCTCAAGGTTACCGAGCTGATGTACCACCCGGACCAATGCATGCAGCACGATCCGGACGACTGCGAATTCATCGAGCTGCAGAACACGGGGAACACCACTATTGATCTTTACGGAGCGTCATTCTCTGACGGGATTGGCTTCGCCTTCTCCTACCCTACAAGCATAGAACCGGGAGCGTTTCTCGTTCTTGCCTCTGACTCGGCGGCTTTCCGCCAGCGGTACGGGTTCGGTCCATTCGGGCAATACACGGGGCGACTGTCCAACAAGGGTGAGTCGGTGGCACTCGAGCACGCGTTTGGAGATGTCATCTGGGAAATGGAGTACAGGGATCAAACGCCCTGGCCAGAGGGAGCCGACGGGCGCGGCTACTCGCTGGTCCTTGTGCAACCGGACCAACAACGTCCGCCAAATTCGCCGTCCAGTTGGCGTACGAGCTCTTCGGTAGGGGGTTCACCAGGTGCATACGATGCTGCAGCAACATCGGTGATAACACCCGAGACTAATTGCCGCCATGCCGTCGGCAGTCCCTATCCAAATCCGGTTCATGATCGCGTTACCCTACCGGTCGAAGTTTGCAGGCCAACCTCCATCCACATTGCCTTGTATGACATACTTGGGCGAAAGGCGGGATACATGCATGACGTTCGTGTTCATCCGGGCTCGTATTGGGTCGAGGTGGATCTGCCTCTTGTCTCGCCGGGGATATACCTAATGCACCTGGATGACGGAGACACACTGCAAGCCAGACGGCTTATCATCGTCCTGAACCGTTAGCCGGCACGTAAATCAGGCGAGCCCACCGCGTCGGAGTGGATACGCGTTGCATGAAAGAGTTCTTTGGGCTCTGGCGGACACTTTCAATCAGTCAGTTTGATTGGACAGCCTCTCCCGTCCTTGAAGATGTTGCGCGTCTCGTCTACACGATTCTGAAACGTGATGGTGACTGCGCCCCCCGGCCCACCTTGAAACCAGTGTTCGGTGTTCGACGAGATGGCGTACTGGTCACCCGCTTCGAGAATCACCTCGTGATAGACAGTGTAGTAAGCTTCTTTTCCCGGCGGCGCCGCCACATTCGGGTTATTGGCGGGCCCTGGCACATAGATTCTCGCCTGGCCCCACAACACACGCATCGTCTCTTCCTTTCCAGCCTCACCTTCATACGGCGGATGTACATGCTGTGGCAAGGACTGGCCGGGTAACAACGTGATGAGAGCGACCCTGACCTTGGCGCTTCGCAAGAGATCTACCCAGACGAATCCTTCCGACTCAAAGTGACCGAGACCGAAATCGTCAACGGCAAGCGCACTCAAATCGCCGGCTGAGAGCACAAAGCCGGATTGGGAGATCATCTTTAGAGCCTGACCACGGAAAGACTCTCGATCGGTGGGGTCCACGGTGCTTAGGGCTCAAGTCGATTGTTGCTGCTTGGTCACCCGGGTAGGCTGGTAAAATCGGCACTGCTCCAGGCACGATTCGAGGTAGGCCTTGCCTTCGCGATAGGCCTCGATCACCTCGTTTGCCTCGCAGGCGATTTCGATATCGAGACTCCCGGTATAACCGGCCGAGGCGAGATTGTCCAGCAGAGGAACCCAGTCGATAGTTCCTCGGCCTGGCGCAAGTGACTTGTTCACCATCCCGTCATTGTCGCTAAGATGTACGCCGAAAATTCGATCCTGCAGTAGGAAGGGGAGCAACGGTACGATCTCACCGGACACCCAAGCATGTCCGGTATCGAGGTTGATACCAAGATCAGGTGAATCGAGTACACGGCAGACCTCTTGGAACCCGGCCATGCCTCCCATTACCGAATAGGGTAGGATTTCGACAGCCATCCTCAACCCTGCATCAACAACGATGTGCAGAAACCCGGCAAGTTTCTCATGCAGACGCTTGCGCACGTCTGCGTACCAATTGGGTCCCGATACGGTGTTCCAGTCAACCTCGAGTGCGGCCATCGGCACTGTCAGCACCTCGGTCCAATCAGACGTTTTCGCGATCTCGACCACCCGTCTCAGAGAGTCCTTTCCTGTTTCGGCATCCAGATGTTCAGGCCTGGAGAAGTACTTCAGCATGAAGTGGGCAACGAACTGTGTCATCGTCATCCCAAGGGACGTCGCCACGTCGTGCACGGCGCGCGCACCTCCCGTCGACCATTCGCCGAGTCGTTCTTCGTGGAACACTTCTCCCTGATAACCCTCGTACCCGAGACTTGCTGCCTCCTTCAAGGCGGCGCTGAAATCTGAAATCCCGAAGTCCTTGCCATAGCGGGAGAAAATGAACGCGGGGCTCACTCCGTACATCTGTTCCTTTAGCTGGACTATAACTTTCGCAACCGATGTACACAACGTACACAACGCATACACAATGTGCAATGGGGCGCAACGGACCGGTGGCAGGATGCACCTGGTGGGTTCGCAATACAAAATTGTCACCTGGCCCGAACAAAAAAGCGCTCGAAACAGGCGAGAATCAGCGCTTTTCCCAGTGCCTCACCCGACCAAGTTGGTTTGCGAACCCACTAGGCCGCAGAGGAGATTCGCTTTGTGGATGCCAGGAGCATCTCTCCCAACTCCGAGAGGGATTGGCCACCAAGCCGTACTTCAGGCAAGTTAGTGCCAATTGCTACTGTGGAGCCGTCCGCGTGTCTCAAGGTCATCGCGACGCCCGCAAGTCCAGCCTGGTATTCACCGTTCTCCATCGAGATACCCGTTTTTCGGATTTCGTAAAGCATCCCTGTCAACTCGTCCGGATCCGTAATCGTTGCATCCGTGAACCTTGTCAGGGTGTACCGACCCAGCAATGACGCGAGTTCGTCTGAGCCCTTCGATGCGAGCAGTGCCTTTCCAACTGCGGTGGCATGCAGCGGAAGCCGGGTGCCGATCGGTATAGCGGCTCTCAGAAGGGACTGGCCCTCCACCACGAAGATAATCCGCGCCTCACCCTTGTCCTCCACAGCCAAGACAACCGTTTCTCCTGAGCCTGCCGCAAGCTCCTCGGCTTGAACTATAATCAGTGTCTGGAAGGCGTCGGGCAACATTCCAAATGATGTGGGTTGCGAGAGCTTTCTCTTAAGATGGCTATTGCTCTTTCGGATGTGTGACACCATCGCGCGCTCAGCTCTGTCAGCATCCCTCGCTTCGATAGCGTCGAGTATCTCGAGATGCTCTGGTAGCGTATCCGCGGGACTGCGAAGCAGTCCTTGAGCAAGAGTGAAGCTCAGAACATGAAACGACTCGAGTATGCTGATCAACAGTGGGTCGTTGACCACCCTCAAAAGGTATTCGTGAAATTCCCTGTCGGCATTCCTGTAATGCGTCCAGTCGATGTCCGTAATCTGATCGGCAGCCGACGTAATCAAGGCTCTCAGGTAGGCGACATGCTTCGGTTCCACTTCCTTGGCGGCCATGCGTGAAGCAAGCCCTTCAAGCACGGCGCGGATCTCCCAAACACTTATGAACTCGGACTCCGAGAACGAACGCACATATGCCGACCCCCTGGAGGTCATCTCGACAAGATTCTCGCGGGCAAGTGTGGCAATCGCTTTTCGTAGCGGCGTGCGGCTGACTCCCAATTTCGCTGCCACGGCCTGCTGGACGATTTGCTCTCCGGGCTTCAACTCGCCGCGGATAATCATCGACCTAATCTCCGTATAGACGTGCTCGTCGCGAGAGACCGATACAGTATGTATATCTTTACCCATTGGATTGTTGCTTTATCTAGGTGTGTAAACCCACCACATTGTTCAGTGGTATATTCAGGAATGGGATAGATGTTCGGTATTTCAAGCTGGCGTGTGGTCGATGCCAATTGTATTGGTGCAGCCAGCGGGGGAGGTACTCCCCGCGCTGTTCGGAGCTGTCGGAGGCGTCAGCCCACACGGAGTCAACAACTGGACCGTCGATCTCGGGTGGGGAGGCAGCTAGCCGGTCGGGGAGCACGAATACCGTGTCGGACGGTACTGGCGACAACAAAAGCGAAAGCCCCAACGCTGTGACGATACCCATTTACACCCGGGTCCGGTTTTGTAAGATGTCCCTATTGTATCCATTGTCTACAATGTCTACATTACTGTTACTAACATATGAAATTAAAGGGCTTGATTTGGTAAAGGTTTACCAAGGCCCGTAGCTAACGACCGGGATTGGAACCACAGACACACCGCGGATAGCGCCACGCAACTAGGCAGGAGATCATGACTATTCCCAAACGGTTTGTCCTGGTATTCGGTACGTTCCTCCTTTCAGTTCTTCTACTGTTCGACAGAATTGCGATCTCCGCGTCTGCCCCAGCGATCTCCGAATCGCTGTCGCTGAGCCCGACTCAAATGGGTTGGGTGCTATCCATCTTTGCCCTCGGATACGCACTCTTTCAAACCCCAACCGGCATCTTAGCCGACCGGATTGGACCCCGAAAGATACTCACCGCCGTAGTTACGTTCTGGTCCATCTTTACAGCTCTTACGGGAGCCGCGTTCAGCTTCGTCTCAATACTCATTTACCGATTTCTCTTTGGCGTGGGTGAGGCTGGTGCGTTCCCGGGGATCGCCCGCGCCACGTTCTCTTGGATCCCGATGAAGGAGAGAGGAATCGTGAATGGGATCAACTTCTCTGGCGCGCGCCTGGGCCCGGCAATGGCCCTGCCGGTTGTGGCGTGGATGATCGAGCTTATGGGCTGGCGTCAAATGTTCGGGGTGCTTGGACTAATCGGCATCGCCTGGGCCGTCTTCTGGTACCTGTGGTTTCGTAACGATCCCACCCAGCACGCAAGCATCACAAGTGCTGAGCGGGATTACATACTTGAGACTCGCCAGCAGCCTGACCCGAATCAGTCGGCCGTGTTGTCGCTCAAAACCCTGATGGTCTCGAGGAATATGTGGCTGACCATGGTGCAGTATTTCTGCAGCAACTTCACCTTCTTCTTCACGCTGACGTGGCTGTTCCCTCACATCAAGGAGACCTACGGATTGGAGATGATGGAGGCAGCCGTGTTCTCGGCGGCGCCACTCGTCGCGGGCGCAATCGGCCACTTGTTTTCGGGCTGGCTCGTTGACAAGATCTACTCCTCCGGACGCTGGAGATTGTCCAGACTATTGCCGGCCGCTCTCGGCTTCTCGCTCGCAGCCGTGGGCCTGGTGGCGAGCGTGTTGTTCACAAATGATGTGGTCGGCGCCATTGCCTTCCTATCCATTGCCATTTTCGGCGCCGACATGACCCTTAGCCCGTCCTGGTCGTTTTGCGTCGATATCGGTCGGCGTCACTCCGGCGCGGTTTCCGGAACAATGAACATGGCCGGCAACCTGGGATCGTTTGTGACCGCGCTGGCCTTCCCCTACATGTTGACATGGACCGGCACAACCACGCCATTCTTCCTGGCCGCTGCCGTCTTCAACGTTCTCGCGATCTTCATCTGGCTGGCCATGAAGCCTGATCGGCCGCTTGAAGAATACTAGACTTTTCCTTCCATCAATCACCGGGGGATCCGATGAGAGCATTCTGCCTTAGTGTCAGTTCGCGGACTCGATCCGCTGCAGCCTTGTCGTTGCGGCACGTACAAATAGAAACCAAAGACCTTGCGCGGTCAACAACTAGACAGGTACGGCGAAGGCTTGCCGTCATCCCAATCGCCTGCCTGCTTTTCGGAATTGTTGCGGCAGCCGGGGCTCAGGATGCTACGATCACGGGCGAGCTGAAAACGTGGCACAGGGTTACGCTCTCGTTTGCGGGGCCGGAGACAAGTGAAGCTGCCGAACCAAATCCGTTTACCGACTACCGACTACTCGTGACGTTCAGGAATGGAGACTATTCCGTGGTCGTACCGGGATTCTACGCGGCCGATGGCAATGCCGGAGAAACCAGTGCCGACAGAGGAAACGTCTGGCGCGTGCACTTCTCTCCGAATATGCCTGGCGAATGGTCGTACAGGGCATCGTTCCGCACGGGTCCCAATATCGCGTTGTCCTCTGCCCAACATGCAGGCTCCCAGACCGGATTCAATGGCGAAAGGGGTTCGTTTGCCGTCGAGCCTACAGACAAGACCGGACGCGACTTTCGGCGCCACGGACGACTGGAGTATGTCGGTGAACACTACTTCCGATTCGCGGGTAGCGGGGATTACTACCTCAAAGGAGGGGCCGATAGCCCGGAGAACTTCCTGGGATTCCACGAATTCGACAATACGTACGACATAAGACGACCGAACGGATTCATCCACAAGTTTGAGCCCCACGTCAGCGACTGGCGGCCGGGCGATCCGACCTGGCAGGGCGGAAAGGGCAAAGGAATTATCGGCGCCCTCAACTACCTCGCAGGCAAGGGGGTAAACAGTGTCTACTTCCTCACCTACAATGTGGATGCCGGCGACGGCAAAGATACCTGGATGTGGACCGACCCGGACGAGAGGAAAAGATTCGATACGAGTAAACTCGACCAATGGGAGATCGTCTTCGACCACATGGACCGCCTCGGCATGATGCTGCATGTCGTGACCCAGGAGCGCGAGAATGACTTTGACCTTGGGCAATCTCCAGGACTGAACCCCGTGCGCAACCTCTATTACAGAGAACTTGTTGCGCGCTTTGCACACCACAATGCTGTCATTTGGAATCTGGGTGAAGAGAACAATACCCCGGACTCCGATCGAAAGGACATTGCGAACTACATCCGATCCATAGATCCGTACGACCACCCCATCACGGTCCACACTGACCCTCACGAGGCCATGACGTTCTATGACGGTCTGTTGGGTGATCCGAACTTCGAAGCAACCTCCATTCAGGCAGACATGGGCGTGTACAACCGGGATGCCGATGTATTGAGGCAGCGCTCGGCAAAAGCTGGACGCAAGTGGGCGATATTTGGAGACGAGCAACAGCCGGCAAGAGTCGGTATCGCTCCCGATGCCGTTGATCCTACGCACGACCTGCCACGTAAACAGGCCCTGTGGGGAAACCTCATGGGCGGAGGCTCCGGTGTTGAGTGGTACTTCGGTTCGAAATACCCACCATGCGCAGACACGACCTGTGAGGACCTGAGGACGCGGGATACGATGTACGAACAAACCAGATACGCACTCGAGTTTTTTCAGACGTATCTGCCGTTCTGGGAAATGGAGCCTGACAACGGCCTTGCGTTTAGTTACGGTGCTCTCGTGCTGGCCAATCCCGGCGAGATCTATGCTGTCTATTTGCCCAACGGCGGTCCCTCAGAACTGGATCTTGAGGACGAATACACTTTCGACGTGCGCTGGTATAATCCGAGGACTGGCGGTGCTCTCCAGACGGGTACTGTAACCACTATTGAAGGCGAGGCTTACGTCTCGCTGGGCCTGCCTCCCCAAGATGACGATCAGGATTGGGTGGCCCTCATTACCAGGGCTGACAGGGACTCCCAGCACTAGTATTGCTCAGATAACGAACCTTGACCGAACCGATGAACGACATCATGCTCCGAAACCGGGTCGCCGCGATGCCAGCAACCCTCAAGAGAAGATCGGGTGTCAGGCCGGGATATCCGGGATCTATGCCCCCGGAACGTCTTTTGACGCTTCTTTTTGTTTTGCTCTTCCCACTGGTCATGTCCTCGGCATGTGAGCAGTCGAGCGACCTTTCCGGAGAGCCAACGGCGGCTGAGGTTTCCGGAGAGCTGAAGACGTGGCATCGCGTGACAATCTCATTCGTCGGTCCGGAGTCCAGCGAAACGTCTACCCCAAATCCATTTACAGACTATCGACTGGATGTCGCCTTTACGCGCGGGAATCAGACTGTGGTCGTCCCGGGTTTCTACGCAGCGGATGGTGATGCGGCGAACTCCAGCGCCGAGAGCGGAAGCATATGGCAGGTCCATTTTTCACCAAACGAAGAGGGCGAATGGAGCTACAAGGCATCGTTCCGCACAGGTCAGGATGTTGCGATCGCCACTGATCCGATGGCTGGGGAACCGACTGCATTTGACGGAGCCTCGGGGTCATTCACTGTGCTTCCCTCGGACAAAGGAGGTCAAGATCTCCGGCGTCACGGGCTACTGCAGTATGTGGGCGAACACCACTACCGATTCGCCGGAAGCGGTACGTACTATCTGAAGGGCGGGGCGGACAGTCCGGAGAATTTCCTTGCATACGACGAGATAGACGGAACCTTCGACGCCGACGCAGGCTCAGGAAGCTACGAGCAGGTAGGGACCTTCATCCACCAATACCAACCGCACGTCCAGGATTGGCGTGACGGCGATCCCGGTTGGAAGGATGGCAAGGGCAAGGGAATCATCGGCGCCCTCAACTATCTGGCAGGAAAAGGGATGAACAGTGTCTATTTCCTGACCTACAACATTGAAGGCGGGGATGGCCGGGACACATGGATGTGGACCGATGTTGACGAGAGGAAACGATTCGACGTCAGCAAATTGGCGCAGTGGGAGATTGTATTCGCTCATATGGACCGACTTGGCGTCATGCTTCACGTCGTCACGCAAGAGACAGAGAATGATCGAAACCTCGGGGGCAGTGTTGGGCTGAATCCAGTTCGTGAGCTATACCATCGTGAACTCGTCGCGCGCTTCGGCCATCACAATGCCGTGACCTGGAACCTGGGAGAGGAGAACAACACTCCCGATGCCGATCGGAAAATGATCGCGGGCTCCATACGCTCACTGGATCCCTATGATCATCCGATCACCGTCCACACGAAGGCCAACCGGGCGATGTGGTTCTACGACGGCATTCTTGGGGATCCAAACTTCGAAGCGACCTCCATCCAGGCCGACATGGGTGACTACAATAGAGACGCTATTGTGCTGCGGCAGCACTCGGAGCGCGCTGGACGAAAGTGGGCCATCTTCGGAGACGAGCAGCAGCCGGCATGGCTGGGCGCCGCTCCTGATGCCGTCGACCCGACGCACGACTTGCCACGCAAACAAGCGCTCTGGGGAAACCTCATGGGTGGCGGTTCCGGTGTGGAGTGGTATTTCGGCAGCCGTAACCCCTGTATGGACATCGACTGCGATGACTGGCGGACGCGCGAGATCTTGTGGGATCAAACGCGCTACGCACTCGAATTTTTTCAGACGTATCTGCCGTTCTGGGAAATGGAGCCAGACAACGGCCTTGCATTCGCATACGGCAACCTCGTGCTCGCCAAGCCGGGCCAAACATACGCGGTGTATTTGCCGACAGGAGGCCATACTGCGCTTGATCTCCAAAGAGACGAGGGTACGTTTAACGTACAGTGGTACAACCCAAGATCAGGCGGAGAGCTCCAGTCCGGCAACGTGACGACGGTCGAAGGCGGCGGGATCGTATCGCTCGGCGAACCCCCGGCAGATCCTGACCAGGATTGGGCCGTGCTGGTGACCCGCTCGGAGTAGAGCCAGGACACTTTGAGCGGCTGCCGTTCTTCAGTCGGTCCTGCGAAACCGCGAGGACTTCGACTCAGTGCGCCTAGCAGGTTCGTCCAGAGATCACTGCGCAGACAGAATCGAGAGTGAGTCGATAGGATGGTCCAATTCCGCAAAATCATCTTCTGGTGTCACCTGGTTGTCGCACTTCTGGCCATGCCCGTCGTCGTCGTCATGTCCGCTACCGGTGTTGTGTTGACCTATCAAAGGCAGATACAAGACTGGGCGGACACCAGAGGGCTTGAGAGATCCACATCCCCTGAGGGCACCGAGGAGATAGCGTTGGAGTCCATCATCTCGACGCTGCAGGCAGCGGGCTACGGGTTGCCGAATTCGATCAAGAAGCTCTCAGCGGCGGACGAACCGCTTGTCTTCTCGTTTGAAGATGGGCCCACGTTGTACATAGACCGCTACACAGGCGTAATTCTTGGTGAACGGTCCGCGTTGTCCGAGGAAACGGTTAGACCGTTCTTCCGAGATGTAAGGAACCTGCATCGTTGGCTGATGACGTCAGGAGAGAGCCGAGCCATCGGAAGAGGCATTACCGGTGCGAGTAATCTGGGCTTACTCTTTCTGATTCTCAGTGGATTGTACCTGTGGTGGCCGCGCAACTGGCGGAGAAGCGCTCTGCGAAATGTTATGCTGTTCAGGCGTGGTCTTTCCCCGAAGGCGCGCGATTTCAATTGGCACAACGTCTTCGGCTTGTGGTCACTACTACCCCTCTTGATCATGGTCTCTACAGGGGTTGTTTTCGGGTATCAGTGGGCGGACGATCTGGTCTTGACAGTCCTCGGAGAAACATCGTCTGCCAGTAACTCTACGGTATCTAATTCGGGTGATGCTGATCGAGATCAAGTGTGGCCAGCTCAGTTGGATCGTCTGTCGCTTCGTGAGTTGGAGCAAAGAGCTACTGAACACGCGCCCGGTTGGCGGAGCTATACTCTGCAGGTACCGGCGCTTGCCGATACACTTGTTGAGTTCCGAGTCTATGCTGCCGCGGGTGGGCAGCCCCACAAGACCGCGTCGATCGGCTTTGACTGGCGAACAGGAGAACGACTGTTGTGGGAGCCGTTCGCAGCGCAGTCCCTGGGCCATCGCGCCAATAGAGTCATCCGATTTGCTCACACGGGTGAGTGGCTGGGTGTGATTGGACAGACCATTGCCGGGATATTCACCCTCGCATCACTATTCCTCGTATGGACCGGCAGTTCGCTGTCGCTGAGGCGGTTGCGGGAGTGGAGAAAGAGAGCAAGACGTGGAACAGGATAATTCGGGGGATTATATACAAAAGTTGCCAAAGGGCTTCGTAGTCAGAAATGGTCCGAAAAAACTGGACAGTTTTTCCGGCGTTTTTAAGTGTAGCGCTGCGTCGGGTTATGCCGCCTTGGGCAGCGGCTTTCGTTTGTAGAATACGTCGTCGGGGGTTCGGTTGTCAAGTCCCTGGTGAGGACGCTCTTCGTTGAAGTAGCGCAGGTAGTCGGCAATTCCCTTCCTGGCCTCGCTCACCGTCTCGTAGGCGCGCCGGTAGACTTCTTCCTGCTTGAGGCTGCGCCAGAGGCGCTCCACGTACACATTGTCGAGCCAGCGGCCCTTGCCGTCCATAGAGATGCGCACCCCGTGCGCCTTGAGCGCACCGGTGAACGCCTCGGAGGTAAACTGCGCTCCCTGGTCGGTGTTGAAGACCTGTGGCGCGCCATAGCGGACAATGGCTTCTTCCATCGCTTCGACGCAAAAGGCGGCGTCCATCGTGTTCGAGAGCCGGTGGGCGAGCGCCTTGCGGCTATGCCAGTCGATTACGGCCACGAGATAGAGAAAGCCTTTCGCCATAGGGATGTACGTAATGTCCGCCGCATAGACTTCGCGGGGTCTCGTAACCTTCATGCTTCTGAGCAGATAAGGATAAATCCTGTGCCCTTCTCCTGGAGAAGACGTGCGGCGCTTCGGATAGATGGCCCTTAGGCCCATCAGACGCATAAGGCGAACGACGCGGCTTCTGGCGATCTTGCGCCCGCGCGCCTCGAGCATGCTCTTGATCGTGCGCGATCCGCTCGTGGGACGTTCCATGTAGAGCCTGTCGATCTCTTTCATAACGGCAAGATTCTCTTCGCTCTCTGTCCGGGGACGATAGTAGGCCGTCGAACGACTCAACGACAGGAGCCTCGACTGGCGAACCACCGGCAATGCATGGGCGCGATCTATCCTCGACCGGCGCTCGGCTAACGGTCGCGACCGAGCGCCTTCGATAAAAAATCCTTCTCCATCGACAACTCTCCGATCTTCGCGTGAAGCACCTTTATCTGATCGTCGCGCTCGTCCGGGGCGCCGCCACGGCCCCGGGTGAACGCTTCTTCGGCGCTCTCTGTGAGCTGCTTCTTCCAGGATTGTATCTGGTTCGGGTGCACCTCGAAGCGCTCGGCGAGTTCGGCCAGCGTACGGTCGCCGCGAACGGCGGCGAGGGCTACCTTCGCCTTGAACGAAGGACTATGGGTTCTGCGTGTGCGTCTTGACATGGGTCTCGTCGGGTTGATTGTATCGGAACAAGGTCGTAACACTACACCTTAAATTCCCCGAAAATCTGTCCAATCAACCCGAACCACCTCTGTCGGTCGCTGTCCAACATGGCGTGGTAGGTTGTTTGGAGCGTGATTCTCCATTAGAGGTGGCAGTAAACAGGCATGAAAAAAACACTAATTAACTCTAAATAATCACGAAATGAGCACAACAATTTGCATATAATTAATGGTGAGGGCTGGGTCAACCCATGACGGAGTGAACGCGGTCAGGCTGAGTCGTTGCCCCTATGTGCGCGCCGGAGAGTAAGGCAAAGATAATGCGGCTTCCCAGATGGCTGCGAATACCGTAGCCGAAGAAGAAAACGGAGGCTTGGCAACTTTTGTATATAATCCCCATAATTCGATTGATAACGCGGCTGCGCATACCCGTTGAAACGGAGCGCAAGTACAACAATGAATCGGCCAGGAATTGACATGCAGGATCTTTCTACTAAGGAGGAGTCAACTATGTAATGGTCTCGTCCGCGGCCGGTTGGTCTTCTTACCACCTTGTCCCACATCATGAAACGCAGCCACCTTGCTGTCATAATAGCCGTTGTAGCGCTCGTAGGCGTGTTGTTCCTGCCTATCAGCGTGCCCCTACGCCTCGTCGTGCCGGGAAAAATCATGCCGGCCCGCGAGTGGACCCTGCTGCGCGATCAGCAAGGCTCCATCGGTGCCTTGCTGCGCGATCACACACAGGGCACGGTGCAAAGTTATGCCCTCAATCGCTTCGAGCGCGGCGACGTGGTACGCCTGACTCTGCATCCCGCTATCCGACCCCGCGTCTACGTCGAAGCCGGCGACACCATCGCCTCCATCTCTTCGAGCGAGACCGAGCGGCAACTGGCGCAGCTCACGGGCGAACTGTCCACCGTCCTGGCCTCGCTCGAGGTGTATGCCTCCGGTGAGAAAGTCTCCATCGTGGACAAAGCCCGGACGCAGCTTGCGCGCGCCGAAGAACAGGCCCGTCAACATGACAGCGAACTGGCCCGCCTCCGTGAGCTTCGCGAACGTGCGTTGATTGCCGAGCAAGACCTGGAAATGGCCCAGAGCCGCCAGCGCGTGTTGGCGACCGACATCGCCACTGCCCGCGCACGCCTCGACGTGGTGCAGACCGGTGCGAAACCGCAGCAACTCGACCTCATGAGCACCGAAGCTGCTGCGCTGCAGAATGAAATCGCTACCCTCAACGACCGGTTGAACCGGTTCACGATGACCACCCCCATCCCCGGTACGGTCGTCCGTTCCTTTGGCCCTGACACGCTGCTCCAGGTGCTCGACATCAGGCATAACATCGTCATGATGCCCGTACCCTGGTCAGCGCATTACGATCTGGTACCGGAGCAAACAGTTGATGTGGAGGTGTTTGGCATCGGGAAGCGCGTCAGTGGCCGTCTCCAGCAACTCGGCGATGTCGTCCATCTCCTCAAGGGGCAACAGGTAATGCTCGTGACGGCCTCCATCGACGACCCTGCAGCCCTCCCCCCTGGCGCTATGGCGCGATGTACCATCGCCAACGGCTCCGTTCCGCTACGAGAATACCTGAGACGAATGGCCCAATCAACCTTTCAATAGCCCTGCGCGATACGTTCAGAGTACAAATATCTCGTACCCTGCGAGGTCTTACGCGAGCTACGCGCCCGGATGGCTCCGTTCGTACACCTCGACCGGCATGGCCTGGGCTTCGAGGAGCGCGGCTACACCGTGCACAGCCTCTACCTCGATACAGCCTCCCTGCGATATTATCATGAAAAGAAAGCCGGTATTCAGGTGCGAAGAAAGCTTCGCGTGCGCGGCTACAACTACCACAAAGCGGGCGACTGGCTCTTTCTGGAAATCAAACGTAAAGTAGGCGGCAAGATCAGGAAGAATCGCGCCCCGGTCTCGTTCGAGAACCTCACCTCGCTCTTCGCCACCGGAGACATCGATCGTTATATCCAGACCAACGACCATTATCCCCATGCGCACGACGACGCGCATCGGTTCTTCTATCACGTCTATCGCTACAACCTGCGCCCCACCCACCTGACGGTCTACGAACGGGAAGCCTTCCTGGGCCGCTTCGACGCGACCCTCCGGGTGACGTTCGACCGTAACCTGCGCGGGGGCTCCTACCCGTCGCTGGGCGAGATCTACCAGGAGGCGGGACTGCGCGAGGTCTTTCCCGGCCATTTCATTCTTGAAGTGAAGTACAACACGCGCTTCCCCGCATGGCTCAAAACGGTGCTGGGCCGTTATGGCCTACGGAATGAGGCCCTCTCCAAGTATTGCCTGTGCGCGACCGTCCATAAGAAACACCGGGACGACAAGGTCACCGTCATGGCGAATGCGTCCCAGCTACCGACCACACCCCCCAGGCTGCAACACATGTCTGAACCAAGCAGCATACCTACCCCCATGAACGAGAACCTTGCGTGAGGATGCTGCAAGACTTTCAGAATATATCATTCCAGACAACCAGCGTCGGCGACGTCGTGGCAGCCCTGATCGTAGCCTTCCTCTGCGGCTTCATGGTCTCGCTGGTCTATCGATGGACGTACCAGGGATCGAGCTATGCGCCGAGCTTTGTGCGGTCGATGATCTTCCTGGCGATGATCACGGCGGTGGTCATGCTGGTCATTGGCAACAACCTCGCCCGCGCCTTCGGGCTCGTCGGGGCCATGTCCATCATCCGCTTCCGCACGCCGCTCAAGGATCCTCAAGACATCGTCTTTGTCTTTTTCGCGCTGGCTACGGGCATGGCGGCGGGCGTGGGCATGTATGCGATCGCGCTCATCGGGACCGTAGGGATCAGCCTGGCGATCGTGTTGACGACCAAGAGCAACTACGCCGTCGTCCATAAGCAGTCGTTCGTCTTGCAACTTTCGTACGACGCGCCGCAGGACAACGGCGAGGCGGCCTACCTGCAGGTGCTCAACGAATACTGTAAGAAGCACGAGTTGATCAACGTCAGGGCCGTCGACAAGGGCGATGGGCTCGACCTTACGTTTTTCGTCAACCTGCACGACAAAGAGCAGCGCGAAGCGCTCCTGGGCGCCCTCGGCGAAGTCCCCCACGTCCACAACGTCAACCTCTACTACGACACCGAACAACTCTGAGCGGCTACTCAGCCCATCACCCCCAAACAAACGCAGGGCATAGATCCGGTGGAGAGCTTCAGTCCGGCAACGTGGCTACAGTTGACGGCCCTGGGGTTGTTTCGCTCGGCGAACCTCCGGAAGACCCTGACCAGGATTGGGCTGTGGGTTGCCGAAGTCCATCAAGAAGCTTTCAGCGGCAGACGAAGCGCTTGCCCTCTCGTTTGAAAATGGGCCGACGTTGTACATAGACCGCTACTTAGGCACAATTCTCGGTGAACGGTCTAAGTTGTCCGAGGAAACGGTAAGACCGTTCTTCCGAGATGTAAGAAACCTGCATCGTTGGCTGATGACGTCAGGAGAGAGCCGGGTAATCGGAAGAGGCATTACCGGTGCGAGTAATCTGGGCTTACTCTTTCTGATCGTCAGTGGACGGTTTCGTCCCGTCGTCGACGCGCACGAATTCCCACTGGGCGCCGGCGACGTGCGCGTGCGCCAGTGACAACGTTACGAACAAGATGAGTCGTAGCAGGTAAGGCATAGCAGATGACCCCCACTTCAAGATAGTAATGAGACACCAACGCTGTAAACTGGCAGAACCGTCAAGCCTACAGTCGGCCATCCAGACTCAGACGCCGTACCCTGGAATACGGAGTCGGCGGCTTGCGCGTGAAGGCCGTCTATTCCTATTCTCCAGTATGGCCCCCCGGTGTTACGGGCGCGACGGCGCCAGCAAACGGGTTTTCTTATGAACGCGCTGAACTTCAATACCTGCCGTCTTGGACGGGCGTGTTGGCTGCCGAGCGTGTTGGTGGCCGTGCTCGCGCTGCTTGCCACGTCGCAACCAGGCGTGGCGCAGCAGTTCACGCGGCGTACGCAAGCGGTTGGCCTTGAACGGGTCACCGGCACCAACGGTGTGGCCGTGGCCGACTACGACCGCGATGGCGACCTCGATGTGTATTTCGTCGTCAAGGCATCCTGCGACCCTATCGATTCGAAAACGTGGAACCGGTTGTTCGCTACTGTGACCTCTCAGTAGGTTGTTCATTTGATCCTGACGCCCGAATTTATTAGGGATATCCGAACTGAAAATCAAAGAGAGCGCCGAATGAAGATTCACAAGAATGCCCGATTGACGCCGAAAGGTCGAGAGATTCTGGTTTGCCGCATCGTTAACGAGGGGCTTCGCGTCGAGGAAGCCGCGCAGGCCTCAGGGGTCAGCGTACGCACGGCCTACAAGTGGCTGGCCCGGTATCGCGCGCAGGGACGAGAAGGTCTGCAGGACGGTTCTTCGCGTCCTGTCAACTGCCCGCATCGCACGTCAGAGGCGCAACGGGAGACAATCCTGGCCCTTCGCCGCGCCCGATGCACCTATCGCGAGATTAGCCGAAGAACCGGGGTGGCGCACAGCACAGTGGCCCGGATAGCCCGGCAAGCCGGATTGAACCGATTGTCCCATCTGGATCCTCCGGTTGCGTCTTGCCGTTATGTCTACCCGAATCCGGGCGACCTGCTGCACCTGGACGTCAAGCGGCTGGGGCGTTTCGTGCGTCCGGGCCATCGGGTCACCGGTAACCGACGAAAGAACTCCGCAGGAGCCGGATGGGAATACGTGCATGTGGCCATCGACGACCATTCCCGGGTAAGCTTCGCTTGCATCCAGCCCGGCGAGACCGCTCTAAGCGCCTGTAGCGCGCTCGTCGACACCCTGCGCTACTTCCGAACACTCGGAGTCGCCTTCACCCGCGTCATGACCGACAACGGCTCCTGCTACCGCTCGAAACGCTTCGCAAAACTGTGCCGACAACTCAAAATGAAACACATCCGAACGCGGCCCTATACCCCGCGAACCAACGGCAAAGCCGAACGCTTCATCCAAACCGCGCTGCGCGAATGGGCCTACGCACGCGCCTACGACAGCTCCGAACAGCGCGGCGAGTACCTCCCCCCCGCTGGCTGCACCGATACAATTGGCATCGACCACACGCCAGCTTGAAATACCGAACATCTATCCAATCCCTGAATATACCACTGAACAATGTGGTGGGGTTACACACCTAGACTGGGCACCAGATCGCCTGAAATAGCCGTTTTTCGGGCATTATAACATATAATTGACATGTGTTCGAATCCAGTCCCGGGCACATTCACATCCTGTCATGCAAACGCGAGCGGACGTACTCGCCCATATTCGCCGGCACGGCGAAGAAACGTATCCGGAGGAATGCTGCGGCTTTCTGATCGGACGCCTGCATGCGGACGGGAACGAAGCGGTCTATGCGCGCCGCGCCGTAAACCGCAACGAAAACCGGCGGGAAGACCGGTATATCATCGCGCCCGGGGAATATCTCGAAGCCGATCTTGCCGCCCACAGGGAAAATCTGGATATTGTGGGCATCTACCACTCGCACCCGGATCACCCGGCTGTTCCCTCCCGAACCGATCTCGAACTGGCGACCTTTCCCGGATACACCTACATCATCGTGTCGATCGAAAACGGGAAAGCCACGAACCTTTCGGCATGGTCGCTGACCGAAGATCGCTCGCGATTTCTGCCGGAAGAGATCGGCATACAAGCCGCCCAGAAAAAATCATAACCACACGCGAAATGGCCCACATCTACATCCCCTCCCCGCTGCGTGCGTACGTTGACGGTCAGAGCACCATAGATATCGAAGGCGCCACCGTCGAGGAAGCGCTGGCGAACCTCGTACGGCAGCATCCGGCTATCGGGAAGCATCTGTTCGCAGAAACCGGCAAGCTCCGGCAATTCGTCAACATATACCGGAACGAGGAAGACATCCGGTATCTGGACCGCGAAAAAACCGCCCTGGACCCGAAGGACGAAATATCTATCGTGCCTTCTGTGGCCGGGGGAGCGGAAGGCGACGCCTGCATGATGCGCAACCTGAAGCCGGAAGAAATCAGGCGGTACAGCCGACATCTCACCCTCCCCGAATTCGGGATGGAGGGACAAAGAAAGCTCAAAACATCCTCCGTGCTCGTCGTGGGTGCAGGCGGGCTCGGCTCGCCGCTGGCCCTGTACCTTGCTGCCGCCGGCGTCGGAAAAATAGGCATCGTGGACTTCGACGTAGTGGACGAAACCAACCTGCAACGGCAGATTCTTTACGGGACGAAGGATGTGGGACGAAAAAAACTCGCGGCGGCCCGCGAGACGATCCGCGACGTGAACCCGTTCGTCGAGGTGGAAACCTTCGACGTGGCGCTTACAAGCGAAAATGCGCTCGATATTCTTTCGGGGTACGACATCGTTGCGGACGGTACGGACAATTTTCCCACGCGCTATCTGGTCAACGATGCATGCGTGATGCTGGGCATTCCGAATGCCTATGCCTCGATTTTTCGATTCGAAGGGCAGGCATCCGTGTTCGCTGCAAAAGACGGGCCGTGCTACCGTTGTCTGTACGAAGAACCCCCTCCTCCGGGGCTCGTCCCGTCCTGTGCAGAGGGAGGCGTACTGGGCGTCCTTCCCGGGCTGGCCGGCACCATACAAGCCACCGAAGTGATCAAGATGCTTACCGGTATCGGAGAACCGCTTATCGGACGACTGCTGGTCATCGACGCACTCGGCATGCACTTCCGGGCGCTGCGTATCCGGCGCAATCCGGACTGCCCGGTGTGCGGCGACCATCCCTCCCAGACCGAACTCATTGACTATCAGGCTTTCTGCGGCATTGCCGCACAACCGAACGGCAACACCATGAAACAGGAAACATCTCTCCCCGAAATCACGGTACGCGAACTCAAGAACCGGATCGATCAGGGGAACCGCCCCTTTATCCTGGATGTGCGCCAGCCGCACGAGTACGACATCGTGAACCTCGACGGCACGCTCATTCCGCTGGATGAACTGCCCGGCCGGCTGGACGAACTGGAAGAGCACAAGGACGCGGACATCGTGGTTCACTGCCGCTCGGGCGGGCGTTCTTCGCGGGCGGTGCAACTGATGCGCGAGCACGGGTTCGAGAACGCCCTTAACCTGAAAGGCGGCGTGTTGGCCTGGAGCGACGAGATCGACCCCTCCATGCCGCAGTACTGAGCTGTACGCGGCGGAACGAGCCCGGAGTACCTGGGAGCACGCCTTTCCTGCGACGTACAGGCTTGCGCTACACCCCAGGCCCCTGTAATCCATGATCTATAAAACCATCCGGGGCGTTGACGTGCCCGCGCTTGGACTGGGCACGTACCTGCTCACGGGGCAGGCGTGCCGGCGCGGCGTGGCGGAGGCCATCGATATCGGATACCGGCACATCGACACGGCGGTGGCCTATGGCAACGAAGAAGAAACGGGACAGGGACTGCGCGACGCAGGTATCGCGCGGGAGGATATTTTCCTCACGACGAAAATATGGATGGATGATCTGATTCCGGCCCGGATCGCCCCGGCAACCGGAGAAAGCCTGTCGAAACTGCGCACGCCCTATGTCGACCTGCTCCTCATTCACTGGCCGACTCCGGCCATGGAGCTTGAAGCGTGCCTCAATGAAATGCAGGCCTTGCAGGCAGCCGGCAAGGTGCGCCACATCGGCGTCAGCAATTTTCCTCCCGCCCTGATGCAAAAGGCCGCTGCGCACGCGCCCATTTTCTGCAATCAGGTGGAATATCATCCCTATCTGGACCAGAGTGCATTACGTGCTCTGGCACAGGAGTGCGACACATTGCTTACGGCCTACAGACCCCTTGCCCGCGGCGCCGTATTGCGCGACGAAACACTAAAAGACATTGCGGAAGCACACAACAAAACGCCCGCGCAAATCACCCTGCGGTGGCTGCTCCAGCTCGACGGCGTAGCAGCTATCCCGAAGGCCTCCGCTTCGCAGCACCGGCGGCAAAATTTCGACCTGTTCGATTTCGAGCTGGATAACGAGGAAATGCGCCGGATCGACGCCCTGTCATGCGGGAAACGCATGGTGGATCCCTCATGGGCGCCGGCATGGTAATAAAAAGCATGGTGGCAAAAATCATGCCCTGTCGCTATTATTACCAGGATCATCATTATTACTGCGATCATCGAATCCGGCGCCACCCACCCCATACCGAATTGCAAGAATCATGCATACCCATCGCTTGAACATACTGCTCCTGCTGGCAAGCCTGCCCCTACTCGTTATTGCGGGATGCAGCGTATCCGAAGGAAACGACCGGTACATGGTAGACGCATCCATGTGCGACGAAGATAACGGCGGCCTTGTCCTGCCCGACGGATTCTGTGCCGGCGTCGTTGCAGACAGCGTGGGGCGTACCCGGCACATCGTCGTGGACGCAGACGAGGACATTTACGTCATACACCGGCGTGTCACAGATGACGGCGGCGGTATTACGGCGCTCCGCGATACGGACAAGGATGGCAAGGCCGATTCCATGCACAGTTTCGGCGCCATTGCCGGCACCGGTCTCGAACTGTATGACGGCCACCTGTACGCTGCTACAGATACTTCGGTCTACCGGTTTGCCTTCGACGGCGACGAACTGGCGCCCATGAGTGAGCCCGAGCGCATCGTCGGGGACTTCCCGAGACAGGGACAGCACGCCTCAAAGGCGATCGCCTTTGACGACGAGGGACATCTGTACGTGAACGTGGGCGCGCCATCGAACGCGTGCCAGGAAACGCCGCGTTCACCCGGGTCTTCGGGTGTTGACCCCTGCCCCCAACTTGAGCGGCAGGCCGGCGTATGGCGATTCGACGCGACCACAGCCGGACAGACCCAGGAAGCGGATGGGCATCATTTTTCGACGGGCATCCGGAATGGCTTGGCGATGGCGTGGCACCCCGGCGCCGGCAGTGCCTACGTCGTACAGCATGGTCGCGACCAGTTGAACACGCTGTGGCCGGAATACTATTCGAACGAGCAAAATGCCGAGCTGCCCGCCGAGGAAATGCAGCGGCTGCAGGACGGAGCGGATTTCGGCTGGCCGTATTGCTACTATGACCATCAGCAGGGAATGAAAGTCCTCTCGCCCGAATACGGTGGAGACGGCATGGAAGTCGGGCAGTGCGCCGACAAGGAAGATCCGGTGGTCGCCTTCCCGGGGCATTACGCCCCCAACGATCTGGTCTTCAACACGCAAGAGCACTTCCCGGCGCATTACGGGAACGGCGCCTTCATCGCTTTTCACGGTTCCTGGAACCGGGCGCCGCTTCCCCAGCAGGGATATATGGTGGCGTTCGTGCCCATGGACGCTTCCGGCGAACCGACCGGCGACTGGGAAAACTTCGCCGACGGGTTCAAGGGTGCAGATACTCTTGCGAGCTCCGGCGATGCCGTATACCGCCCGATGGGTCTGGCCTTCGGCCCGCACGGCTCCCTGTACGTGACGGACTCGATGAAGGGGCGTATCTGGCGGATCGTCTACAAGGGCATGGAATAGTTACTTGGCGCATGGTCGTTGCGCCGCATTTGTTTTTCCCTTTTGGCGGTGCGCCGGATGCGCGGCGTGCCGCCGAAAGCTCGTCTATACAAGCACCCCGGCGTGACGTAAAAAAGGGCGTCACGGTGTAGCCCTGGGACGCCATCTTCCAAGAACAACGTATGCCCGGCCCGGCGATCACGGCGTGCGGAAAATACTTCTACTCTTTTCTTCTCCTTCCGCCATGCGAACCAGGCAGGAAGCGGTCCGATAAGAATCCGACGGGGGGTAAGCGGACATGCTCACCACCCGGCGCCCCATAGATATGCGTTGGGTGTAAATTTGATGAAAAAGGAACAAAAACGCCTTCGGCGCCAAATCAAGTGTGGTTATATTGTAGTATATGTATTATTATTTTCGCAATTGACCCAATTCCGATTAAGTTTTTAACAAACACAGTCGCTATCATGCGTTTCCTTGCTTGCCTCTTAATTCTACCCGCCCTTGCCCTGGCCGAACCCGCATTTGCGCAAGACGCAGTTGCGGAAGGAGCCCTGTCCGGCGCCGATACGGCGTGGATGCTGATCTCCACGGCGCTCGTTCTCCTGATGACGCCGGCACTCGCATTCTTCTACGGTGGACTGGTTCGATCCAAAAACACGCTCAACACCATGATGATGAGTGTGATCTCCCTCGGCGTAGCCGGCGTTCTCTGGGCGCTGTTCGGATACTCGCTGGCCTTCGGGGACGGAAATAAATGGATCGGCGACTTCTCGATGGCTTTCCTGAACGGCGTAGGCCTGGAAACCGACGGGGGAAGCATTCCTACCCTGCTCTTCATGGCATTCCAGGGCACCTTCTTCATTATTACCGCCGCCCTGATCTCCGGAGCTGTGGTTGAGCGGATGAACTTCAGGGCGTACCTGATCTTTATCTCGCTGTGGGCCCTGCTGGTCTACGCTCCGGTATGTCACTGGGTATGGAGTGACAATGCCTGGCTGGGCAATATGGGGGCGCTCGACTTCGCAGGCGGCGCCGTGGTGCATATCAATGCAGGCATAGCAGCTGTCGTGGCTGCACTCGTCCTTGGTACGCGCAAGGATTACGGCAGACAAGCCATCATCCCGCACAACGTGCCGTTCGTCCTCCTGGGCGCAGGGCTGCTCTGGTTCGGCTGGTTCGGATTCAATGGGGGGAGCGCCCTCGCTGCGGACGGCATCGCGGCCCTTGCCCTGGTAAACACCATGCTGGCGCCGGCAGCCACGCTTACCATATGGACCATCATTGACCTGAGCCGCACAGGAAAAGTCACGGCCGTGGGCGCTGCAACAGCCATTGTGTGCGGCCTCGTTGCCGTCACACCCGCCGCCGGGTTCGTTTCTCCGATTTCCTCGCTGTTGATCGGCGCCATCGCTGCCTTCCCGTGCTATTTCGCCATTCAATGGCGGTCGCGTACACGGCTGGACGATTCCCTTGACGTATTCGCCGCACACGGGCTTGGCGGTATCACGGGGGCTCTCCTTACCGGTGTATTTGCGGAAAGCGCATGGAATGGTAGTGCGGACGGGCTACTATTCGGCAATCCAGCCCAATTAGGCATCCAGGCCATCTCTATCGTCGTCGTAATGCTTTATAGCGGCGGGGTTACGTACCTCATCCTCAAGGGCATAAGTCTGGTCACCGCGTTGCGTCCGGATGTCCCGAACGAAGGCATAGGGCTGGATATCGCCAGCCATGGCGAAGAAGCCTATTCCGACGGAGAAGGCATCGTGTTGCTGCTCGACGAGGAAGTACGAGCATCATCCGCTGCATAACCAGACCGCACGCACCATTACTTCAATCATCTTCCACCCTTTGGGATTATCGCCATGAAATTAGTCAGAGCAATCATCCGGCCTGAAAAACTCACCGAGGTGCTCATCGAACTGTTCAAAGCAGAAATCACCGGCCTGACGGTGACGCGCGTTCGCGGCCACGGCGGCGAAACGGAGATCGTGGAAACCTACCGGGGCGCCACGGTCAGAAAGGAACTCACCGAGAAGGTCATGCTGGACGTCGGTGTCTCGGATCCTGTGCTCGACACAGCCATCAACACCTTGCTTGCAGCGGCACGCACGGGCGAGGTGGGCGACGGAAAGATATTCGTCCTGCCGGTAGAAAAGATTTACCGTATCCGAACCGGCGAAGAAGATGTAGCCGCCGTCACGCCGATGGCTGCCGAAGCCCTCTCATAGCACGCAACGCGCCTCTACGAGGGCTTCTACAAGCATGCCTGAAGGCTGTATGCCCCTGCCCTGAGATACCTCTCCAGGAGAGACCCGGAGCAGGGGCATACATATGTGAAGAACTGTGTTTGCGTCTGGAAAAACGGTTTCGCTTCGGTACGTATATGTAAATGCAGCGATTCAGGCTCGGCGGGCCCATCGGGAGGACGAAGAAAGAGTGCATATACCGTCTTTGTTTTACACAAGTCCTTTTTTTATAGGAACTTACAATAAAACAAAGAGGGCTTGTACGTAAAAGCAGGAATGCTCTCGAGGACAATGCACACAGAATGTCCCGGCAATCCGAGCGGAAGAAAGTATCCTCTCGACAGACTGCAGACTAAATGTGGATAACCCGTGGATAACCCGTATACGTCGTGTATTCTTTGTTAGAAAATTGTAACGAATTGTACTTGCAATCCGTGGCGGGCAAACATAAAATGGCTGGTAACGAATGGGCGACCATATTATGCCTTACCCCCACCTCGGTTCGTTACCTTGAACCGCCACCCACTCGATATAGTACATGCCTTCCATCGCTGCCGAGAAAACGTGGGAAACCTGCCTCACCCAAATTTCCAACCAAATCTCCAAGCAGTCCTTTCGCACATGGTTTGCTCCGATCAGGTTGATTAACCTGGAGGAAAACAGTGAGACCGCACGGCTTCGGCTGGCCGTTCCCAATGCCTTCCATACCGAATGGTTGGAGTCTCATTATGCCCATGTCGTCAGGAAAACAGCTTCGAGAGTCCTTGGGAGACAGACCAATGTCGCCTACGAGGTCGCTCCGGATATAGCCTTGGGCGAGGAAAAGGACGAACCGCCTGTCCTGCCACTCGAACCTTCGCGACGGAACAGAGAGTACCTGCCCCGCACCTATCCGACGATACCATCACCATCAGGGCGCCCCTCTCCAAACATAGCGCCCATCAGGAATACCTGCCTCAAGCCGGAGTATACCTTCGACTCTTTCATTGAAGGGCATTCCAATCGGTTTGCCCGGGGCGGGGCCGTTGCCATCGCCGAAGACCCGAAAGGCACCGGGTATAATCCATTCACCATCTACGGAGACACCGGCCTCGGGAAAACCCACCTGGTACAGGCCATCGGAAATTACGCCCTGCAAAAAAACGCGAACCTGCGCGTCCACTACGTATCGGGAGAACAGTTCACTTCACAGTTCATCCACTCGATTCAGGAGAACCGCGTCCACTGTTTCTCCAACTTCTACCGGCAAATCGACTTGCTGATCGTGGATGATGTACAGTTCCTCAGCGGGAAAGAGAAAACGCAAGAGGAGTTCTTCCACATCTTCAACGAGCTCCATCAAACGGGCAAGAAAATCATTCTGTGCGCCGACCGGCCTCCATCCGCGATCACCGGGATTCAGGAACGACTCCTTTCGCGGTTTCAATGGGGGCTTTCCGCTGATATTCAGCCACCCGAACTTGAGACGCGCATCGCGATTCTGCAACACAAGGCAGTTAAAATGGGCGTGTCGCTACGGCTGGACGTGCTGGAATTCGTCGCCGAGCGGGTCCGTGCCAACATTCGACAACTGGAAGGTGCGTTACACAAGTTGTCTGCCTACGCTACACATCACAGCCGGGATATCGACATAAACATAGCGAAAGGTATCCTCCAGGACCTGATGGAGGATTGTCAGGTGCGTCTCGAGATCGAAGACATTCAGCGTTGCGTTGCCCAATTCTATGGGATCGAGCCCGAGTTGCTCTCAGCGAAAACGCGGAAGCGAGAGGCAGTGACCGCCCGCCATCTTTCTATGTATTTTTGCAAGCAACTAACCTCCCATTCCCTGAAAAGCATCGGCAACCGTTTTGGCGGGCGTGACCATTCGACGGTTATACACGCTTGCAAAACGATCGAAAACCGTATGGAACTGGAAAGTGCGTTTCGGGACGAGATAGCTGTCGCCCGGGAACGGCTGGAACGCTACACGCCCGGCCGCTCGGTCAGGCATTGATAAAACCGGGGGCAGGGAGCACTGTCGTTGTGCTCCCTGCATTGACTTGCACGGACGAACGCTCAGCGCACGGCGCCGAGCGTTTCGCGTTGCCCCCTACTTTTTCTTCAAGACAGGCAAACCATTGGATGTCTCGGTGACCTGATAGCCATCCGGAACGGCATCAAGTGATCCATCCTTCGCCTGTTTACCGAAGTAATAAATGGTCTGCTCGCGGCCGTTTTTCAGCGTGGTCCGCTTGCTGTGGAGATAATAGGTCGTTCCTTTCGAATTGGTGTGCGAGTAGGCCATGTGTGTATGAGTACTTTAGGTAGGCAGATACGTTGATGGTTCCGAACAGGCGATCAATGCTGCACAAGGCCGCCCAAAGTGACCTGAGCAAAGGTAGAAACTACCTGTAATGCACGAAACTTACTCCCGAAAAGGCAATTACGCAAGCGACTGGGGTGGAAATAAGGGGGATTATATACAAAAGTTGCCAAGCCTCGGGCGTGTCCCGTTAACTGTGTAAGTGGGATTATTGTTCAATGGGGACTCTGTCCCCGTAGAGTATGACGAACTGGTTGAGTGCGGCCTTCCAGTCGCGTATCGGACGCTTCCATTTCTTCGACGCTTCGCGCAGGCCCAGGTAGAGCAGTTTGCGCACCGCGTCGTCGTTGGGGAAAGCGCCCCGTCCCTTGACGATTTTGCGCAGGCTGTAGTTCAGCGATTCGATCGCATTGGTGGTGTAGACCACCTTGCGGATCGCAGGCGCATAGTCGAAGAAAGGCGCCAGACGCTCCCAGTCCTTCCTCCACAGCGGAGCGATAGCCGGGTACTTCTCGCTCCACTCTTGCTCGAAAGCCTCGAGCGCCGCAAGAGCGGCCTCTTCGCTCGGCGCTGCGTAGACCGCGCGCAAAGACGCCGCCACCGGCTTGCGCTCCTTCCAGGGCACGTAACGCAGGCTCTTGCGCACCTGGTGCACTATGCACAACTGCACCCGCGCATGTGGAAAGACCGTCTCTATCGCCTCGGGAAGACCCTTCAGGCCGTCCACGCACGCAATGAAGCAGTCCTCCATCCCCCGCGCCTTCAACTCGCCGAAGATGGTGAGCCACGAAACGGCCCCTTCCGTCGGAGCGATCCAAAGGCCCAGCACCTTTTTATCTCCTTCAATATCTATCGCCAGCGCCACGTAGACCGCGCGCGTCTTCACCGAACCCTCCTCGCGAGACTTCACGAACAAGGCGTCGAAGTACACGATCGGATACACCCTCTCCAGAGGACGAGCCTGCCATGCGGTCACTTCCTCGAGAACGCTTGCGGTAACCTCCGAGACAAGCGTAGAGGAGACCTCCGCGCCGTAGAGACGTCTCAACGTGTCCTGGATAGCCCGCGTGCTCTGGCCCTGCGCATAGAGATACACGATCGTCTCGTCCAGGCCCGCTACCCGGCGCTGGCGCTTCTCTACGATCCTGGGCTCGAAACTGCCGTTGCGATCGCGAGGAACCTCCAGATCCAGCGAACCCGACTCGCTCTCGAGCCGCTTCGCAGTGCGTCCGTTACGGGAATTGCCGCTCTTGCGACCCGACCGATCATGCGGCGGATAACCGAGATGATGCGTCAGTTCCCCCTCCAGCGCCGCCTCGAGAGCACGCTTGCCTATCGTCTTGAGCAAACCGCCCTCCCCGAAAAGGTCCCGCGCGTCTCCCTTGAAATCCTTCAGCAACTCGTCCAGAAGAGCCTGCTGTTTGTCTGTAAGTTCGGTCATCGTCTTCACCTCCTGATGAAACTATGTGTACGATTGACCACTTACACAGTTTTCAGGACACGCTCCAAGCCTCCGTTTTCTTCTTCGGCTCCGGTCTGGCTACCTGGCCGCTTCACCCGCCTTGCCTTAGCCTTACTCTCCGGCGCGCACATAGGGGCAACGACTCAGCCTGACCGCGTTCACTCCGTCATGGGTTGACCCAGCCCTCACCATTAATTATATGCATATAGTTGTACTCATTTCGTGATTTTTTAGAGTTAATTAGTGATTTTTTCGTGTCTATTTATTGTCATCCCTAATGGAGAATCACGCCCCAAACAACATACACGCCATGTTGGACAGCGACCGACTACGAAGCCCTTTGGCAACTTTTGTATATAATCCCCTTATTGATCCGGTAGATCCACCTGCTCGCTTGTGTGCAGATACGATGTAAGATCCAGCACTTCTTCGTCGGTCAGTGTGCGAAAGAGGCCTTCCGGCATGAGCGAATTAGCGGATACTTCCCGCGACTGAATTTCGGACTTCTCGAGAGCCACATCCCCACGCCCGACAATGCGCAACGTCAATTGCCGCTCCGTCTCGTTGGAAACGTTTCCAATAAGGGTCCGGCCGTCACGCATGGTGACAATCACCATCCTGTAGTCGTCCTGGATCTCTTCACTGGGAGTCAGCACATTGGAAAGCATGTACTCGATATCGGTCCGATTCGACCCTGTCAGATCAGGACCGATAATACCTCCTTCATCATACATGATATGACACGCGGCGCAGGTGCGCTCGTAAAGACGGCGGCCATTGGACGGGTCTGCGGCGGCAATCGCTTCCGGGGTAAGCAACATACGATATGCCTCGAAGGCCTCGTCGTCGTCAGAGGGGCCGTCGTCGATGGGACCCCATACTTCTACAAACCCGCTCCCCACAACGCGCCGCAACTGCCGCGCGACATACGCGGGCACTTCCTCCCGCGAGATATCGCCAGACTTAATGGCCTCTGTGAGCATCCAGCCGTAGGTGGGTCGAGACGCCAGCGTCTCAAGCGCCGCACGCTGCTCGGAGGAGTTGAATGCCGGATATTCTTCCATCAATACGGCGCCGAGGCTTTCCTGATCAAAGGCCGCCACCGCTCGAATAGCGTCGATCCGAAATGCGGGGTCGCGAATAAGCGCCGGAATCTCGGCAATGAGCCCCTCATGCTGCGTCTCGACAAGGCTGTTCAGTGCGCCGCTGCGGAGGTCCATATCCAGCGTTTCATCCCGGAGCACATCAAGAAGCGCTGCCCCTGCACCCGTATCCCCGAAAATCTGCGCAATCTCAAGGGCTAACGGAGCCGTCTCCCCATCTTCCTGCAGCATAACATACAGGCGATCCCATCCGGGAGGCGATGCTATATCGCCGTACCCTTCCAGTCCATCCCGCATGCCTTGCAACAGTTCCTTACGTACTTCGCCATAGCGGGAAAGCGCTTCCGTGAGCGGCCCGAGCGCATCCGCATCCACGGTACGCCGCGCAATGAATGTGGTCACAAGTGGAAGGTCACTCCCTGCCGCAAGGGCAAGAGCCCGGTCAGGATCCTCCGCTACAAGCGGTTCCACCCCAAACCAGACCATCTTGGGGATGTTGTGATCGTCGGCGTCCTCCTCCCGTCCAAGCAAGCCCTCTGCAATGGCCCACCGGGCTTCATGGGGCATTCGCTGCAAGGCGGAAGCCAGATACTTACGCACCACAGGAGCCGGGTCCATCCCCGCCATATGGGCAAACTGCTCCAGGGCAGCTTCACTGGGATCCATATCCTCTACAAGCATCTGAATAGCCCATGCACGCACATATTCGTCCTGGTCCCCGAGCGCTTCCAGCAGGCGTTCTTCGTCAAGCGACCCGGTGACGCGCAAGGACCACATGCCTCGCAGGCGATAGTCCGGATTTTCGTGCGCATCAAACTGTGCACGAAGCGCCTCCTGTGCTTCCGCATCAATCGGTCCCTGCGTGGCGCGGTATTGCAGAATGACCCTTGCGCGGCGCGCATGCCAGTCGCTTGTACTCGTTTGCAAAGCAGCTAACTGCATATCGGACATGGTTCGGAGATCGTCGTACCGGCCGTCCCAGTCCTCCGCGAGCGAGGTTTCGGGAGTAATACGAAAGATCCGGCCCGTATCCTTGTCCAGCACATCGTTGCCACAGATATCGCCATCATGCCAATCCAGTACATACAGTCCTCCCTCGGGACCCACTTCCATGCTGAAACCGATCCACTGCGCATTGTTGGCCATCATGAAATCTTCGCCGTGGCTCGCCACATATCCCGATCCCCGGGGCGTAAGGATGTCCGATAGCACCGCATGTTCGTGAATGTTCGCCATGAATAACCGTCCTTGATGCTCTTCCGGGAAAGCATCCGACTGGTATACCCGGGCGCCTCCGTGAGCCGATCGATGACGGTGATCGACGATAGCGCGAATATCGCTGTATACGTACGGATTGAAATGCTGCCCGCCCTGACGATGATAAATGCCGCCCTGGATGACATGGAATACATGAGGAATCACACAGGCCGTGATAAACATCTCGCCCTTGGCGTCATAATCAATACCCCAAGGGTTGCTGAAGCCGTGAGCAACCACCTCAAAACGATCCTGTACCGGGTGGTACCGCCATACCCCCCCGTCTATGTCGACGCCCTCTCCTTCGAGAATATCTTCGGGAAAGGGGTCGCCATGTTTGTAGACCTGCTCTCCGGGATCCGGTTTGTGAATCCTGGACGGGGTAGCAAACCCCTCAAGACCATAGAGCCAGCCGTCCGGTCCCCAATGAAAGCTGTTGAGCGTCTCGTGGCGATCCCGGATGCCCCAACCCGTAAGAAGAATTTCGATGTCGTCCCGGTCGGCCACATCGTCTCCATCGCGATCCGGAATGAACAAGAAGTGGGGAGGCGCACCAAGAAATACGCCGCCGAATCCAACCGCGATCGCCGACGGAAACGGTATACCTTCCACAAACACACTGCGGCGATCAGCCACACCATCCCGATCCGTGTCCTCCAGAATGAGAATACGGCTGTCCCCGAAGTTCGAGAATCCGACCCGGCGGGTTTCATAGTCACGATTTTCAGCGACCCATAACCGCCCGCGATCATCCCAGGCAAATGCCATGGGCTGCGTGATCATCGGCTCGCTTGCCCAGGGATTGACTTGAAAGCCGTCCGGAAGCGTCATGATGTCGACCGCCCGATCCGGCGTCAGAAATTCCGCCTGGCGGCCTTCCCGTTGCGCCAGAGCCCAGAGCGCCACGACAGAATACTGTTGCCTTTCCTGGCCAATGTAACGCTCCCACTGATTCCGGATTTCGACATCGCTCATTGGGCCGGTGTAAAACACGAGCTGATGACGTATGACTTCCGTCTCCCCTTCCGGGATCGTCCAATCTCCGAGCCGGGCCCGGACCGGGCCAACGCCCAACTGTCCGTCCACGCGCCATGGATGCGGAAATCCTTCGTTATCGGGGTGATCAAAAATCGCCACGTGAGCCATGTCATCACGTCCTTCGACCTGCATACCCACATCCAGCCACATGGCGCGCTGGCCTTCGGCCGCCCGATCACGCTGCCGCGCTGCGTTCACGGCCGAACCCTCTATACCCCGGGTCCACGGCATACGCAGAAAGAGACCGCCGTAATCAAATTCACCGATAGTAACATCCGTCTTCGCTTCCCCACTCCATTCGAGATCAAGAAAATATTGGCCGTCCTCTTCGCGCATGGACCAGACCTGCGTCTCGGTAAGCACGGTTTCTCCTTCCTCGTCGAGCAAATCGTAGACGGTTCTCCAACTGACCTGATCGCCCTGCTCCGTCAACACATCCACGGAAACCCGCCGCCAGTATTCCCCCTCGGGATGATGAAAATAATCACGACCGTTGACGCGCGTAAACCCCCAGTAAAGACCCGTCTGGTGGGGGTGATGACCGGGACTGTACTGCGTAAAGAAGCCCTGTCCGTCCGGCGCACGGATGGGATGAAGAAACGGGCGGAAATTCGGCTTGGCCTGCACCGTCAGCAGGGTATCCTCGCCTCCCGCTCTGAACACGGAAAGACTCGAACCTTCCGCATCCTGCCTGATGACGAGGTCTGTCGCCAAACTCTGCGAAGGCTGAGCCGATGACGCAATATCTGTGGAGTGCTGCACCGCCAGTGCAGCCATATCCTCTGTGGGACCCGGGTCCGCCGGGCTATGCAAGAAGGCAAAGCCCACTAAAAAGGCAAAACCTGTGAAAAGCGAAACCATCCACGTGATGTTTTTCGCCTTGTTATCGGGATGGTATAAGCTGCCGTTCATGTTTTCCGGGGTGCTTTTCATGAGTGGAATATGGGTATGCTCACTGGAGAAAACCGCCAGGCGCTCTCGTTCAAGCAGGTAGCAGGCATTCAGCCTTTGTAATCATGGCTTCGGCCAATGTGTGTATGTCTTCTTTTTCCGCCTCCGTAGCATCTTCTATCTCACGCAGAACCAGCTCTTCGCAGCGCGCGGAGCGCTGGAATGTCCGGTATGCGATCCGGGTGCTTTTTAGCAAGGGCATGAAGCCATACCTTGCCATAATGCGCGTGCATTGTTTCGTCGGCCCAGTCAAAATCCATATCGTGCTGGCTCACGCGGTCCCGGTAGCTCTCGAATATATCGCGCCGTTGCACCTTCTTGCCAATATTTTTGGCCTCGAAATGATGCAACATCCCCAGGCGTACAGCAGGGTCCTCCCCGCCGGTGCTCTCATAAAGATAACTGCCCAGAGGAATTTCGGATACATCGAATCCCCATGCGCGTAACCGCTCGAGCCCCATCCGCGCCGATGGCTTTGGCAATGCGCGCTTCCTCCGTGAAATGATTCTGGCCCTTGCGCATGATGTCCCAAGGCTTGTACGGAATGAACACCTGCACGTCGTGCAGGTGGGCGCGTTCCACCATTTCACGCAACCCGTCGAGTCCTCCTGGAAGGTCCTGGTACATCGCGAACTGGTCACGGCCATCAATGCCCATCCGGGGATAATCGCGCCAAAGAAGCATGTAATCGTATCCTCCGAAATTCTCCTCCCCCTCATCAAGAAATTCGTCGATTCGGAAGCGGTTCGCTTCGAAATCATATATGTCCCTCCCGTATAGAAACGTGAAGTGAGAAACAAAGCGCTCCCGGTATCGCTCCTGCACAGGCCGCTCGTAATAGGTAAAATCAAAGTGATCGCGAAGGTGCTTTTTGAAAACCCGAAAGGCTTCATGCCAATCGCCTTCGTGCGGCGCAATGCGCCCATCCATCACCCGCGCCTCATCCTGAGGCGCCAGATCCAGCAAAAACGTACGGTTGACGTATCCATCCTTGTCATCGAAGTCCCATTCAAGCACAGAATCGAGCATGTGAAAATAGACCCCGATATTCGTCTCATCACTGTACACATCGATGGGCATTTTAGGAAAGGAGGGGGGGTCAAGCCTCGTCTTTTTTTTGCTATTTTTGAGCTGAAATCCCTTTCGCCTCGAGTGAAGAGTTCCTCCCCAGCCAGATCATTCAATATCGAACAGGCTCCGCTGTCCATCCGCCAGGCGCCGGAAATGCCGTGTGGAGAGGGAACGCCGGGGAACGTCCAGGCCCCACCGTTTGCACTCGATGCGAAAAAGACGGGAGATCAGATCCGCCCAATCCCCCTCTCCACGCATCCGCTTCCCGAAACGATTATCTGTGAGATCACCGCCGCGAAGCGAGGCAAGCCGGCGGACGATCTTGTTGGCGCGATCCGGAAATTCGCGTCGAACCCAATCGAGAAAAATGTCTTGCACCGCTCCGGGCAGCCGGAGAATCGTGTATCCCGCACCGGAGGCGCCCCGGCCTGCGGCCGCCTTCAGGATGGATGGCATCTCCTCGTCCGTCAATCCGGGTATGATGGGCGCTACATTCACGGAAACAGGTATACCTCTTTCCGCAAGCATTTCGATCGCTTGCAGCCGCCTTTCAGGGCGGGATGTGCGCGGCTCCATGATGTTCACGAGATCGGGGCGCAACGTCGTGATCGACAGGATGACTCGGACCAGATTGTATTTCGCCATCTTTTCCAACAGATCAATGTCTCTGGTCACCAGGTAATTCTTGGTGATGATTCCCACCGGGTTGCGGTGGCGGAGAAATACTTCCAGGCAGCCGCGCGTCAGGGCAAGACGGCGTTCGAGGGGTTGGTACGGATCCGTATTCCCGGATAAAGCCACCACCTGTGGCCTCCAGGACCTTTTCTGAAACGTTACCGCCAGCAACTCGGGCGCCCGCTCCTTGACAAGAATGCGGGTTTCAAAATCGAGGCCTGCCGAAAAACCGAGGTATTCATGAGAGGGGCGAGCATAGCAGTAAATACACCCATGCTCACAGCCCCGATACGGGTTGAGGCTAAAGGTGAAACCAATATCCGGGCTGTCGTTGCGAGCCAGCAGGGTTTTGGTGGCGTCTACATAATACTTCGTGGGGACCTGGCGCAATTCGTCCTCGTCCAGCGCTGCAGGGTCTTCTTCGAGACACAAGGGCTCGAAACGGTTCGGCGGGTTGATGCGGGCGCCCCGTCCCTGGCGAACGGGGATTTCTGTAGTCTCTGCCTCGGATACTGTTTCACGATCCGACGCGGGAGGTAGCAACGAGGCTTTCCGGGTGCGTTGATTCATCACATGCGGGAGAGATAGTCACAAAATCCATACACGAAAATATATGTATAATATATGTATAATATATGTACAAATAAACAAATTCCGTAGAAAAATATCCCGAATACATCGCGTGCGCGGTATGCGCCATGACGTCCGGTTTTTCTGCAGGCACGCGCTGCCGGGCGACGGGAGGGTATGCATCAATGCCCTTACTTACGGCGCACCGGAGGCGAAACTTGCCTCGCTATTTGCAAATCGGCAAAAGAAGCGATGTCTGTAAACGAGCGGCGGTTGAGATCAGGCGCGCATCCGATCTGAATCCGGCCTATCCGGCTCCAGCAGGATTTTTGACCAGCCGATAGGCCGCCTCGGCGTCGAGGTCCTGTACCAGGGAACGCAGATAGGCTTCGCGTTCCTCTTCCGTGTCGAATCGGCGAGCAAGATCGTTGACCTGCACCAGATCGCTCAATTTTTCGTGTCCTTTCGAGACCCGATCCATCAGGTCGAGTACACCCCCCAGCAGGTGCGGATCGCCCCGATACCGATCCACATCGATCGCCGGAGCTACCCGGTCCGTTTGGAGATCGACATCGAGCACATCCAGATCGGACCGGATGATTTCTTCGAGTTCCCGCCGCTGCTCATCGTCGCGCAGGTCTTGCGCCAGCGGCGTGCGGCCCTGCAACCGAACCCGAAGCAGCCAGGCTTCGGCGACATCTTCGCTCGTGTACCTGGAAAAATCAGCGGCGATCCGGCTGCAAACATCCTGTACCGTGTGCATATCATCCATGTTGTCGAGCACCATTTCGACCCATTGGATAGGCGCAAAAGACCGGAACTCCGTTTCAACATGGCCCCCTTCGTCTATCGCGACCAGCAAGCCGCCCTTGGCGCCCGTTTCCCCCGGATGCCGACCCTGTACGTTGCCCGGATACCATGCTTCCGGATCGGCAGCGACCCGTTGCCGCTTGTGAATGTGGCCCAGCGCCCAGTACGCATACCCTTTCCCTTGTAAATCCTTGATGGAGCAGGGCGCATACCGGTCATGGGAGGCAGCCTCGTCCGCAGACGTCACTTGCGTATGCAAGAGACCCACATGCGGCACGGAACGCTCCACCGCCGGAAAGGAAGCAGCCAGGTTGTCCGCTTCTTTCGAGGTCTTGTGCCCCGCGCCTACAATGCAGGCGAGCGGTTCGCCGGAAGCGTCTTGAACAAGGTGCTTGGTCGGCTTGCGTTTGCCTAAAAGATGGAACGAGGCGGGCCAGGCCATCTTGCCGCCCCGGGGTGGGCGCCCGGACGGATCGTGATTACCGGTAACGTAGAAACAGGGAATGCCGGCCCCGTCCAGCCGGTGTAGTTGTTTAAGAAGAAACTCTTCCGTCGCGAAGCTGAGCCGCTCGTTATCGAACAGATCGCCCGCGATAAGCACCGCATGAACCGCTTCCGCTATGGCCGTGTCGACGGCCCGTTCGAACGCACGGCGCAGGGCATCCCGCAATTGCTTCCGCAATGCCTCGCTGCGACAATGGAACGTCGTATCGAGATGAACATCCGCCAGATGAAGAAACCTGAACATGGAACCGGGTGCTTTTACAAGGGAATGCGTTTAGCTGACAGCGTCTCCTCCATTTCTTCGGCCAGCCACGGATGACACGTGAAGACAAACACCTGCCGCCGAGCCACCGCCTCGGAAAAAATGTCGTAGCACCGGGCGCGCCGGTCCCGGTCCCAGTTCACAAACACTTCGTCGAGAAACACAGGCAACGATTCCTTGCTCTCGTCCAGATGATCCACGAGAGCAAATCGGATAGCCAGGTACATCTGATCCAGGGCGCCCTGGCTGAGCGGCGCTCCGACAGGCCAGGGTCGCCGTGTATTCCCTGCTTCGTAAACACGGAGTTTTTCATCCTCGTCATAGTCGAAGCGTTCGTACCGTCTCCCGGTAATGGTCTGCACATACCCACTGGCGCGCCTCAGTACATCCGGTTGGTGCGCTTCCCGGAAACGCCTGTCCGCCTCCCGGACGATATGCTGCAGCAAACACAGCCGGTCATGGCGTTCTTCAATGGCTTTCAACTCCGACCTGAGCTGCTCCCGCTCGCTTTCGAGGGCGGCAAGGGTAGGCTGTTTGAGAAGATTTTCAATGTCTTTTTGCGCTGCCGTCCGGCGTTCCGTCAAGGCATGGATCTCTTCGTCCACTTCCTCCAGCCGATCGTCGAGCCGGATTACGCTGTCATCCGAAACGGCCCACGCAACGCCCTCGCGTTCAAGAGTTTCGATCTCCCGGCGGACTTCCGTCATATCCTCGTCCGCAAAATCCGCCCCCATCTTTTCTTCGAGCGTTTGCGCAAGCCGGTACGCCTTTTTACGAACCGCTGCAACGGAGATCCCCTGCTGGAGATCGTCGTTGCCGACCGCGCGAAGACTCGCCTCCAATTCATGCTGCTGCGCTGCAAGAAGGACACGTTCCTGTTCACGGACACCGCATGCCTCCGCAATGCGATCCTGTTCCCGTTGGGCCGTTGCTTGCAGTTCGACCATGCGCTCCGTCATGCGCTCCTGTGCATCCCGCCGCGCCTGTACCGCATCCTGAAGCGACATTAATTCGCTGACCAGCGTCATGTCCGGTCGCTCAAGACGACTTTCCGGAATCGGCAACCCGTCCACGAGGGCGTGTACCTCGCCGCGTCGTTGCACCACATCCGCTTCGACATCCTCAAGAGGCCGGGTAGACGCAAGAGGATGGACTGGCGAGGGCGCAACACGCTTGCCCTGCGCCCATGCCTGATAGGCCATGTACCCGGCGAAAGCCCCCGCAAGGCCAATCCCTATAGCCAGTTCCGTACGGCCCAGTGCGACTGAAACAATGGCCGTCACCAGAAGCAACCCCGCTATAACGGCGCGACTCCGCGACGCATTGCGAGCAGCGTCCGCATGGAGACGACGCCCTTCTCCCGCACGCTGTGAAGCCTCTGCCTGCCTTCGGGCCTCCTCGGCTTGTTTACGGACGTCTGCCTGTCTCTGCATATCCTCAAATGCCTCAATGCGCTCCCGTAACGCTACGGGCGCAATGCCCGCCAGGATATCCGCAAAGCGGTCGTCCCATGCCGCGGTCAGCATCTGACGGGCCTTCTCAACCAGTTGCCCTTGCGCCCGTTTCAGATCGTCTTCGGCGCGCTTCCGGTCGCGCAACAGACCGTCATACGGATTCCCTGGCCTGATATCCATATCGAACCCCTTGCCCACCTCGACAGCGGCAAGGATCCGCCCGGCATCCTCGCGTTCTGAGTCGAGCTGCTTCCGTTGCTTCTCTGCATCCTCAATCTTTTCCCGGATCGCCTCTATGTCGGTACCCGGGTCGTCGGGGAGCCCGGCCAGTTCCGCAGGATCGCCGGCCTCCTGCCGGGCATTGTCAATCTGTCGCAAGCGTTCGCGTATGGGCGCGAGCCGGTCGATCTTTCGCTTTTCTATGCGCAGATTTCTCCGCTCCTCATGCAGGTCCCCGCTGCGCTGCACATCTTCCTCCACCTGGTTACTCAAAGCGCGCAATTCCTCGTCGCGCTTCTTTGCATCTCCGATGTCTCCTCTCAATTCAGCCAGGCGTTCGGCAATTTTTTTCGATTCCGAGCCGCGGTCGTACTTGCTCCGCCACAGCGCTTTCGCCTCCGCATCCAGCTCCTCCATGACGCTCCGGGCCGGTCGAATGAAATCAACGCCGACGCCGCCCACCAGCCGATCCTGCACAGCCTGCCATGCCTTGTTTTTATCCTGCAAGGCCACGAGATCGTACAGCGAGAGCGCATACATGGCCTCGTACACCTCTCTGGAAATGTGCATAAAAGGCACATCCCGGTTGCCCAACGTCTCCGAGCCCCCGCCTGGCGAAACGAGTTCTCCGGAAGGTGTACTGCGCAGAAGGCGGGTTACGATATATTGCCCGCCGTTGTCCGACTCCATCGCCAGACTTCCCTTCATGCGTTCGCCGTCACGCGGCGCATAGGGATGCTTCTCTTCGCTCACGGGATATATTCCGTAGAGCATCGTCTGCAGGAAATGAAAAAACGTGCTCTTGCCCGCCTCGTTGTCCCCCTCGATAATTACTACCGGCGCATTGAGGTCCGGAAACGACTGGTCCCGCATCGCCCCGAACGCTTCGATATGGCAGGAAAGTATCTTCATCCATGCTTTGTAAATAACCCGGCAACGCCTGCCGGCATAGCGTAGCCCGCCTGCAAGGACGCACCCGACCGGCGACCGGCGCAAGATTGCGTGTTTATCCGGTCGGTCCGTGCGCCAGCCATAACTTCGCATCCGCTACGGGTGTGCCTGTCAGGCGGCTCCAGTACGTTGCGTACGCATCCAGCTGGGACCTGTATTTCTTCTCAATGGCGGCCGAAGCCTCTTCCGTATCGGCCCGGTCTGTCTTGTAATCGACGATGTGCCAACCTGCTTCGTCGCGATACGCCAGATCGATGACGCCGCGCGTAACGGTCGCATGTTCCGCATCGCCTTCCGTTGCAGCCAGCGGCGCCTCCGTATAGACTTCATGGGCGCGTTGCAAGGTCTCCCATAGCGGCGATTTTTTCAAGCGCCCCACCGCCCGGACCGCCGCTTTGACGTCTTCCGCCGTGAGATCAGCCTGCGACCGGACCTCTTTGGAGGCTTCAGAGTGTTGAACGGCGAAAGTCTCAACGTCTTCTCCCATGGGATCAACCCCCGATAGCAACACACCCGTATCGCCGCCGGCATCGCCCCGATCCAGATTGATTTGGTCCGCCAACTGCGCCACCCGGAGCGATGGATCGCCGGGAAGCCCATCCCGGACGGCTTCCTCGAACAACCGGTGAACGAGCTGACCGTATTTCATGCCACGCCCCGCCCGCACTGGGCTTTTTGACACCCATTCCTCCTCCGTGCGCGCGCGCGTTACCGATCTGAGTGAATAGCTGGCCTCCTGCGCACGGCGCAGGCGTTCGGCGGCTTGCGTACAGAGTTCCTCATAGCCGGGCCTAGAATACAGGGCGCGATGCGATGTGTCCAATGTACTGCCGTTCGGTTCGGAGGTGTTCGCAACGCTATGCTCGCCGGCATCGTCTTGCCCGTTGCTGCCGTCAGCCTCCACCTCGTGGATATTCACAGGGTCCCTGGCCCACGCCACGTTGTCTTCCCAATTGCCTCCCCCCTCCAAGTCGGGCACATTCGCAAGGGATGGATTGAGTGGCGCCCATGGTCCCGTATCGGATTTTCCGTCATACACGGAGACGACCAGCAGGCTGCGCGCGCGCGTGGCCGCCACATATAACAGCCGCGCTTCTTCCGCTAATTGAAACCGCATCGCTTCCTCTTGATCCTCTTTCCAACCGGCGGGCTGAGCCACTATGTCGCGATGCCAGGGACCCCGCGGTTTCATCACCGGCAGGGAGAGATACGTAGCCCCGCCAACCCGCGAAACATGGTTCGATGGATGTCTTTGTTTCGAGCCCGATTTTTGGTACGGATCTGCAAGAAAGACGACCTTTGCCTCCAGCCCTTTTGCCTGGTGGACATTCATCACCCGGACCACGTCCTCGCGTCCGGACTCAAGGGACATCTGCTCCACCTCATACGCCAAATCGTTGACCAACTTGCTCAACTCCTCCACGATACGCCCCCACGGGAGACCCTGCGCCGCCAACCGCTGCACCCACGAAACCATGCGCATCAGATTGCCCGCACGTGACGCACCTTCGCCGTCCGGGTGCACCGCAGCAAACGCCAGATACCCGCATCGTCCGAGGATGCGCTCCAGCGCGGCGGCAGCCGGAAGCACGGTGAGATCTTTTTCGGCCTGTACGAGCATAGCCTTTGCCTCGCCGAAGCGCCCGCAAAGTTCCCCGGACAAGCCATCCGGGGAAGAAGACCTCCAGTCAAAGCACCCCTCTGCCCGGCGGTATTCGTACAGGGCGCCGTCCGACAGCCCGACAAGGGGGCCGCGCAAATAGGCCACAAAGGGAACCGGATTCTCCGGGGCATAGACTGCCTCGAGCAACGTCACAACCGCCCGGACCTCCTTGCTTTCGCCAAGGAGGCCGCCGCCGGTTACGTCATAGGAAATCCCGAGAGCCTCGAGCGCCCGTGTATACACCGGAATCTGACTTTTCAGCCGGGTCAGGATGAGAAAATCGCCTGCGGAGGCCTGCGGGGCGAGCAGGGATTCCACGCTCCCTTCGGTACGGTTCAGCGCCGTCTGCCCGCGCATGGCCCGGGCTATGAACGAGGCGATGCGCCTGGCGTCGTATTCCGTAATCAAAGAACGATTGTTCCCCTTCTGCTTCGGCACAGCGATGCGGCGTACACACCAGGCATCGGGGCCATCGCAAAGATAGGGGTCGAGCGGGGTGAACTCCGCTTGATAGGGCGAGGATTGCACCCCTGGCTGTCCGGGGTTTTCGTCTTCGTCAGGCTCTCTGGATAACGCGGACACCGCTCGATAAGGCACGCCTTCGTTTTGCGGCGAAAAAATGGGGGGGAACGCATTGTTGATCCAGCGGCAGAGATTGCCGAGCGAGCGGAAACTCGCATTGAGGTGCACCACGTTGCCACCGGTCGCCTTAATGCGCTCCTTCACGAAATGGAACACGGCGACATCGGCCCGGCGGAACCGGTAAATCGACTGCTTGTCGTCGCCAACCAGCAATAGGCTGCCGGGGCGGGGAATCAGCTTCCGCCAGTCCCGCTCGCGGATGTCTGTGCCGGTCAGGTAAGCAATGATCTGGGCCTGAATCGGGTCGGTATCCTGAAATTCATCCACGAACAGTGTGCGGTACCGGGCCTGGAAGTATTGCCGCACAGGGGGGTTTTCCCGGAGCAGCTCGGCCGCGCGGAGCAACAGGTCCTGGAAGGTCAACTTCCCTTCCTTGTGCCGCCCCGCATCGCAATACTCGACAGCCTCGGTCACAAAATCCGTCACCCCGCGATACAAGTACTCGCGCCACCGTCTCAGCGCTGGCGCCACCGTCATCTCTTGAAAGGCGGGCAGCGTCTCATCGCGTATCCTCCTCGCCTCTTCCCTGTTGGTCCAGCGATTCAGGGTAACGCCGGGATTACTTTCAAACAGGGTAAGCAGACGCACGACATCCCCATCTTCCATCGAATCGAGATTGTTCATGAGGCGCTGCGCATGACGCACCGCATGCATCAAGTCGTCCAGGGACTCCGGCGAGGAAGGAATGTGGGCGAGCATCCCGTCCACATTTATTTCCCCGGTTTCGCTCCGGGGTAAGCGTGCGTGAAGCACTCTGGCCATGAACTCCCGCACCTCGTTTACATACGCCGCAAGGTCCGGCTTCTCCGCCTCGGTCTGCTTTAGCGGCAGGTCGGGATAGGCACAGCGGTCGATAAAAAACTTGTAGAGGTCCTGCGGGGCAATGCCGCGCTCGCGGAGCGCCTCCATCCGGTCGTCTCCGGCGTTATACCGCTCCTGCAAAAACCGCCCCCAGGTTGCCCGCAACAACTCGGCTTCTTCATAGCCTTCGATCTCTCGAAAACCGGGCGCCAACCCCGCTTCTATGGACCGCGTGCGAATCAGGCGGCCGCAGAAAGAATGGATGGTCCCCATAAAACACTGGTCAATCCGGTCTCGCGCCTTCTGAAGGCGTTCCTTCTTCTCGTCCGGCAAATTTTTTTCCGCCTCTTCCCGGAGCGCGAGAAAGAAGCGCCCGCGCATCTCGCCTGCGGCCTTACGCGTGAACGTGATCGCCGCCATGTGGTCGATTTCGCACTTGCCTTCCCGTACCACCGCGACCATACGATCCACCAGCGCCGTCGTCTTGCCAGCGCCTGCGCCGGCAAGCACCATGACATTGCTGTCCAGATCCTGCGCGATCACATCCCGCGCACCCTGGTCCGACAACGTCTTCCCCGCGTTCGAAACATTCGACATGGTCACACCTCCACCCAGGCTTCCAGCGCAGGGAAAAACGGCGGGAGGGGATCGTCCCCCTTCATGGCTTCGGCCAGCGTATGCGCCCCTTCCGTTACGGAGCCTTGCCCACCTGCGGACTGCGCATACCCGGCAGCCAGCGCCTCTAAAACCCCCTGTTTCTCCTTCCTCTCCGATCCGCACACCGTCTTGTAATCGCACCAGGCGCAAGCATCGTATTTCTGCACATGCAGGAAAGCGCCCTGCCCGGCCATATCGAAAAACGGCGCAAGCACCTTCGCCACGGCTTCCCTTGAGGGCGGAGACTGCCCGACGCGCAATCCATGCGCCCGTTCATTCGGGAAAAAGTAGCCCGACCGGGTGGCGTGGCCTTTATTGCCTTTCCGCATAAGCAATTCGTCAAGCACAAACGCATACAAGGCCCATTGCAGCCGGCGGGCCTCCGCAAGCAGATTCTGTTCGTTGTAATTGCTCGACGATCCGCTTTTGTAATCCCACGCTTCATATCCGCCCGCCACCTCGTCTACGCGATCTATTTTCCCGCGCAGCCTGAACTGTACGTCCTCCGAAAGCCGGAGCATCACCGGTTCCGGCGCAGATAACCCTCCGGTTTGCCGGAAGCCAAAGCTCACCTCGAAACCGGCCGGGCGGACATCCCGCCGTGACTCTTCGTTCAGAAAAATGCGCAGGGACTGCTTCAGGCGGCGCATGTCCGTGTTGAAACCGGCTTTTTCCAACACCGGAATCCGTTCCTGGAAACGCGAAACGGCGCGCTCCATGATGTCTTCAAACAGCAATCCGGTATGCCGGTCAGGATCAACACGTTCACCGCGTTCCGCCAGGGTCGTCATGAATTTCTCAAGCACCTCATGCAGGAGCGATCCGAACTCCAGCGGCGTGAGCCAGTGGCCCGCCCCCGGGTCCCGTAACTCCGGCGGGTGCACGGCCAATACGTAGCGAAGAAAATACTTGTAGGGACAGGCGGTGAGTGTTTCGAGGCGCGAGGCGGACAACGCCTTCGTGTCGTCCGCACACGGGTGCAACGCCGGCATAGGTCGGCCCAGCCAACCATCATAGACACTGATCTCCTTCGCCGCGCGCGCCCGCACCGCCTGCAATCCCCTGTGCAGTGCGGGATGCCTTTTCTGCACATCCTCACGGGTGGAGAAGCAATCGCGCAGCGCCATGGCGGCCTCCGCAGGTGTAAGCGCATCCCCCGGGGCGGGTACAATGTGTAAAACCGGTGGGCGCTCCTGTCCAAGCTGCTGCTTCAATAGTTCGAACAGGGGCGCAGGATACACGTCCCGGCCCTCCACCATGTCCCGCCGGTTGGCCGTCAGCAGTACATGAGAACCGGCCATACCAAGAAGCCGGACCAGGTTCCAGACCGCCTCGCTGGCGCGCTCGCGCCGCTTGGGGAGGCGCCCGCCGGAAACGTTATCCCGCTCATCGTCCAGCAGTATCGGATCCTCCAGCGCTGCGCCCGGGAACGTCGCCTCCGATAATCCCACGACCACCGTATACTTGCGGCCCGTATACCCTGCCCGCTCAACAGGAGCTACGTAGAGATGACCCGGCCGGGCTGTTGCAGCCTGCGTCTTGTGACCGGCGAGAAGGTCGGTGATCGAGCGGGCCATGTCGGATAATGGACCGGATGCCGAAATGCCGGTTACCGTATCCAGGTCGTTTCCCATCCCGCGCAACCGGTTCCCAAGCGAACTGGCCGCCTTCCGGTCGCGATCCGTCTCCAGCACCGGAGCAAGACCGCCTTCCAGGAACCGCAGACCGGCCGCAGCCGCTCCCGCCAACGAGACGGTTTCGCCCCGGGGAACCGTCTCGTAGAGCCGTTCAAACCATATCGTGGCGTGCGTTACAAGTTTTTGCTTCCC
>OZ244993.1:825000-3245449 GCA_965223485.1 Rhodothermales bacterium
AGCCTCCATATCCTTGTGGTACAGTACAGGCCTGGGCATAGGCTACAGCACGATACCGGACATCACCGGTCTCGCCGTAAACCAGGCACGAGACAGTTTACTCTCTTTGCAATTGCGCTCCATTGTGATCAGCGCGCCGGACAGCCTCTCCGACCCGAACGCACCCGATTCTCTGGTGTTGCGCCAGATCCCTGCCCCCGGAACGCGCGTGCGCGCCGGATTCGAGGTGCGCCTTCATACCTGGCGCGCCGAACAGCCTGAACCTGACAGACCTCTTCCCTTTCGATACGAAGAGAACGAACCGGGAGCTGGGCTATGACGGCACACGCGCGAAACGTTATAGCCTCTACCCCCACGCTCACCTTAACTATTCATCATCCCCATCCACAAGGAGAATAACCATGAACGGCGCCGCGATGCTTCCCGAATTCGATCACGAGATCGCAAATACCCGCAAAATGCTTGCATTGGCGCCTAACGAATGTCTGGATTATCGCCCTCACGCAAAATCGTGGACACTGCGTGAACTCGCCTCCCATGTGGCGAACCTGCCCACATGGACCGGCCCGACATTCCAGATGGACGAACTGGATATGGCGCAGCCATTCGAACGCTGGATTCCCGAAAACACGGACGAAATCCTTGCCGCATTCGACAAGGCAGCCTCGGAAGCACGCAGCATCCTGGAAAGCGTATCAGTTGATACGCTTTTTGAACCCTGGACACTAAAGTCAGGAGACCGGGTTCACTTCACCATGCCGAAAGGCGCCGTATTCCGCAGTTTCGTCCTGAACCACATCATCCATCACCGCGCCCAACTCGGCGTCTACCTGCGCATGTGCGACATTGCGATCCCGGGCATGTACGGCCCCTCCGCCGACGAAACGATGTAGAGCCGGTTCGCGCGAAGCTTCGGCGTCAATGTCCTTCCACCATGTGCCAGGTAATCGACAACTTCAGACGCCGCCCCTTCGGACTGTGCGTAAAGCCGTCGAATGCAGCTTCCCAATTGACAAAAGGCGGATCTGTGCCCAACAGATTGAGCGCGGAAAACGTAACGTCGAACCCACCGGGTAAATGCCGGTATGCACTCACATCCAGGGTAACGAACCGGTCGATGGTCCGAAAATCCGAGTCCTCTGACTCGCCCGCATTGGTATAGGCAGGAACGTAATTCAGGTAGCTGACCAGCGAGTAGAGACTCCTGTGATAGCCGAAGTTCGCTCTGGATTTCCACTTCGGAATCGGCGGCGCTGACGGATTGTACCGGTTCAGGTAGCCGGCGCCCTCCAGCTCACCCGCCAACTCCACACCGTTCACTTCCAGCGCCTTCACATAGTAGGATCTGGTATAGGTCCCTTCAAAGCCCCCTGAAACGACCCCGGCCCCGGCAGGAAAACGGGTACTGAGATGCCAGTCGATGCCGGAGGTGGTAATCCCCGGCCAGTTGACCGCGTTTACGCGAATGCGCTCAATAAGCTGGGATTCGCAGCCCGATGCGCCGCCAGGACATGTAATGTACTCCTGCACCGCCGCACGGGTGGCTTCCTTGTCATACAGCGCTGTAATCCCGCCATGCGGCAACACGCCGATGGCGTCCCTGAAATTGTAAGACCAGTAATCGAGGGTCGCCCGGACGTGATTATGGGAAAATGCCGCGCCGACATTGTATGTCAGCGCCCGCTCGGGTTTCAGATCGGCGTTTCCGAACGTGTCGATCGGCTTGTACGTTTCCGCTTCCGCGACGTAATCAAGCCCCGTAGCCCGGTCTTCGTTCAGTTCGTCCACCGACGGCACCCGAAGCGTAGACTGCACCGAACCGCGGAAAATCAACGCATCCGTCGCCTGTACGCGCAGTGCGAACTTCGGATCGAAACTGCGTACGATTTCGTGAAATTCATAGTTTGCAGCAACCTGCGCGTCGAAACGCGCACCTATCGTAACCGGAACCTCTGCAAAGAACCGATGGACCTTACGTGCATCGTCGTAGGGATAATACCCGGTTGTAAACGTATAGGGACCTACCTTGTCCTTGCAACCGACGTCTCCAGGAACCAGGCAGGGATTCGTGTTCTGATTGGCCGGGTCGTTGGGCACGGCGGACACGGCGGTCCGGCGAAACTGATACCCGACCGCATATGCCGCAAGATCTTCGATCAGACCGCCGGTCAATACGGCATCGGCCACAAATAACTGAGCCTTGTTATCCAGGTCCACTTCCTCGTTGATCCAGTCGATTAACGCAGGACTGTTCGCCAGATTCCCGGCATGATCGGGATTCGCCATATCCCGAAACGCAGCGCCGGGCTGTGCGGAATACGGGAGTGCATTGCTGAACGGATTGTAATACATGCACGATCCCTGGCCCGGTACGGCCCCATTGAGCGCGCCAAGCCGCATTCCGGCAGGAGCCGCGCGGTCTACCTCCACGTCCACGCCGCACTCGGGGCCGCCGAACCCGCGGAAGGCGAGGAATTTCCTGTACGCGTATTCCGCCGGAATATTCACGTTGTTGGTAGCGCGCGAGTAGCTGACAGCCAAGTCAAGCTTTGCGCTCCGACCGCCGAATGCCTCGAATGCATGATCGACCGAGGCGGAAATGCGCTGCGTGCCGGACGCGCGGGACAACGTGCGTCCGGGACCGCTGTTTCCTACCAGACGGCCAAAGAAATACCAGTCGTCTTCAAGGCATTCGGCTCCGGAAGCGAAACCCACACGGTCCGCATACATGCCACAGAAGGCTTGCCGCCCGGGGTTGCCGGACGGAACGATCTGTGTACCGTCATACGGAGAAATAGGCGGAAACGAAGGGGTAGTCAACCAGTCAGGCGTTGTGGCCTGAGCCCATAGCCCCTCGATGCGGTAACCGGACCGGTCCCCAAAACGTCCATTGATCTCCCCGAAAGCCCGGATATGCCTGCTTTTTTCGATCAGGTTATCCCAGGGCGCATAGCGAAAACGGCACGTGGCGGCTTCGATATGGCCGCCAAAACCCACGCAACGAGGATCGAGAAATCGTCTTTCCGCATCGCCATGGGCAGCGACGAGTTCGTTTACGAAGGCGTTCGCGTCTTCACTCCCTGTCAGCGAGGGCATATAAAATGCGCCGGGATTGCCTGTATACGACCAGCCTCCGCCTTGTAGATACGGACGCAAGCCCCATTGCCGCTCCTGGGTTCTCAACTCCTGGCGATACATCATTTCCGCAGCAAGCACCGCATGGGCGCCGGCGACAGACCCCCCCCAGATCGCCCCGGCATACGTATCGCCGGCGTCGGCATAATACTCGTGAGAGGTCGCGACCTCCAGACCCTCGAAATCGCTGCGCGTCACAAAATTGGCCACGCCGGCCACCGCATCCGATCCGTACACGGCGGAAGCCCCCTCCTTCAGGACCTCTATACGGCCGATAGCGATCGAAGGCACAGCGTTCACATCTACGAAGCGGCCACCGATCAGACGCGCCGGGACGTATACTTGCCGGCGCCCGTTGAACAGCACGAGCGTACGGGAAGGACCCAGACCGCGGAGATTTACGCTGGCTACGCTCTCCAGCACGGAGGCAGGCGGCCCTGTGCTATTGTACCAGCTCTGGCGTTCGCCGATCACGCCGTGGGCTACACTGAGATTTTTGAAAAGCTCGACAAGTTGCGGAGCACCCTGTTCCGCCAGGGCAGCCCGGTCAACCGCCGTAACGGCATAGGGTAGATCAATAGCAAATTCCTCGATGGATGTGCCGGTCACTATCACTTCGTCAAGTTTCAGCACAGTGGGCGTGATCCGCAAGGACAACGATGTGGTCTCCCCGGCCGCCACCGTAACCTCACGTACAAGCGTGGAGTAGCCAATAAGAGAGACTCTTACGGTCTGCTCGCCCGCCGGTACAAAAGAGAAGCCGAACGCCCCTTCTGCGTCCGTATACACGCTCGCATCCAGGCCAGTGATATACACTTCCACTGCTTCCAGCGGGTGAGTGTCCGAGGCGTCCACCACCGTGCCTGTAACACTACCGGTCGATTGCGCATGAACCGGCGCAGCCAGCAAGGCAACGAACAGCGTCAGGCCGAAAATTGAAACGCATCGTGCTAACGCGACTAAACCACATCTGTCGTTTATATACATGGCCGCACTTGGACTATACTGATGGGGAATGTAAATCGGGCGAAAAACGCACCGATAAACAACGATAGATACAGACTATAAAAAATAAATGCTTAAAAAGTGCAAATTTATTCCACCACATGGATCGCGAACCCGTCGTTCACGTCCACATCCACGCGCTCGCGATGCTTCGTCTGGAGAAAAAGACCTATGTAATCGGGCTGAATCGGATACTCCCTATGCCCCCGGTCAACGAGCACAACCATCTGTACGCTCCGCGGGCGTCCGTAGTGCACAAGCGCATCCAGCGCGGCGCGGGCCGTTCGCCCCGTAAACAGCACATCGTCCACCAGTACGACATCCCGGTCTGCAATCTCGCGCACCATGTGAGACGTGTCTGCGATCTCTTCGCCAGGGTCCCGGTCATCCCTGTATGCGGACGCATCCAGATCGCTTACCTCAAACGTACGCCCTTCGAGCGCTCCCATCTCACGGGCAATCGCTGCCGCCACGGCACTGCCGCGCCGCCGGATACCGACCAGTTCGACGTTGGACGCTCCGCGGTTGCGTTCGACAATCTCGCAGGAAAGCCTCACCAGCATACGCTGCACGCGCTCCGGTGACATGATGAGCCTGCGCGCCATACGCCGAGCATGAAGAGATTGCGGACGAAGTATCTGCGAGAGATCCTCGTCTCACTGAAACATGGCCTTGATACTGCCCCATGTGCGCCGAACCGCTGTCGGCGTATAGGCGATCTGCTTTGATCCTACAAGCTGTCGCCCCCCATCGTCCAGGATGGCATACAACGTGTACCGAACCACTTCAGCCCCCTTGTACAGATCGTCATCCCGAAAAACATAGGGGTGTTGTGCGCCAAGCGGCTCAACCTCGACTACCCTTGTCCCGGCGCCCAATTCCGCACTCACTTCAACCTCATAGTGGTCCAAATCGTCTTCGGACTCTGCGGCCCACTCCACTACAGGCACCCCTTCATCCAGCACCACGTCAAAACGGAGCGCCTTGAAGCCACTGACACGGGCTAACTGAGCGTGCGCCTCCGGCGCCGCATCAAAAGAAAGCGCGTTGAAACCGAAAAGGCTTCCCGATACCACCGCCGCAAGCACTATGAAGGCGAATTGTTTCACAAAAGGAGAAAAGATGAGGGTTGGCTCGCGGGCATATCACACATAATATATTCCCAATTCTGCGTAACGTCAAGATACGGTGGCATGTTCCTGTTCATGCTTTTTGTGCGACAGCCGCTCTGTTCGGACAATGCTCCCGTACGCACCGCCCATACATGTTGAGCGAGTGGTGCTTGATATCGAACTGATATATGTCCGCGACCATTTCCTGGATACCTTGTATGCGCGGATCGCAGAATTCGAACAACTCGTTGCAATCCATGCAAATCAGATGGTCATGCTGCCAATAACTGAAGGCCCGTTCGTATTTCGCCTGATTTCTCCCGAACTGGTGCCGGACCACAAGATCACAATCCAGCAACAGTTCCAGCGTGTTGTATACGGTCGCACGACTTACCCGGTGCCCGCTGTCTTTCAAACGGATGTAGAGTTCGTCGGCATCCACATGATCGTTCGTGGCGTAAATTTCCTCGAGAACGATGAAACGCTCCGGGGTCTGCCTGCGACCGCGTTTCTGGAGAAAAACGCCGAATATGCGGCGAACTTCTTCCATTTGCTGGGGCGGAACGGACATAGGGCAATGCTGAAGGGTGCGAACGGCCTGACTATTCTCTCAACCGTTGCCGGGGAGATGCGGTTCCGAAAAAGACATGCGAAGGTTTTGGATCATGCCGCGTCTCGCGAGCTTGCTCAGGTGACTGCCCGCTCGGCCAGCAAATCCCGGATGCCGCGCCAAATCGTATCGGCGAGATCGTCCTCGCTCATGGCGCCATCAAGGCGTACGATGCGGTCCGGCTCAGTCGTCGCCAGTTCGTCAAATGCTTTCGCTACCCGGTCGTAGAATGCCTGCCCGGACTGCTCCATGCGATCCGGTCCGGTTCGCAATGCATCCTCCGGCTGAACGGACAAGTCTTCAAAAAGCGGTTTGGACCGCTGTGCACGGCGTCGCAAGGCCTCTTCCGGCGGCAGCGTAAGCAACCAGGTCCGATCCGGCCGGAGTCCACCCGCGACCCGCACATTCAGGGACAATATCCAGTCCGGGTCGGCAATCCCGCGGCCCACACCCTGGTAAGCCGTCGTCGAATCGTAAAACCGGTCACACACCACTACCTTGCCATCGGCCAGCGCCGGACGAATGCATTCTTCCACGAGCTGCGCTCTCGCTGCAGAAAACAGCAATAATTCCGGCAAGGGATCGATCGCAAGTGTGGAATCGAGCAGTATGGATCGGATATGCTCGGAAAGCGGTGTGCCCCCGGGCTCGCGAAAGAGCACGGCATCGTACCCCTCGGTTTTCAGTCGATTGACCAGCCGGCGGGCCTGGGTGCTTTTCCCGGCGCCGTCGACACCTTCGATCGTTACGAAAATCATCGGCCGTTTCCACTCCCTGCAGAACGATTAAGAAACGAGACGGCAAGCCGGATCATTGGACAACACCTCTGCTTCCACCCGCATTCCTTGAATACAGGTAAAGCGAACTCTTTGCAAATTGTATAGTACCCTGCTATAATACGGCGAACTTTTTTTTCGCTGTATCTTTTATTCCTTCGTGTCCGGCACCATCCTGCCCCTGTACGCACACCCCCCGCAACCTGTATTCCTGCGTCGGCATGAGCATGTTTGATTTCGAGTTCGAGGACTTCGACGAGCCTGCTGACGAAGGGCGAATGAACGCATTGCTTTCCGCCTATGAGGGGAACGCGCCTGCCTGGCTCGATTCGGATTCGCTGGAGGATATCGCCAATTACTACTTCGAACAGGGCCGTTACGAAGATGCCCTGAGCGTCATTGACCGGTTGCTGGGCATCATGTCCCACTCCTCGGATGCCTGGATGCGGCGTGGCATTCTCCTGAACAATCTCGAGCGACACAAGGAAGCTCTGGAAGCCTACGACAAGGCGCTTACATTGAATCCGGTCGACTCTGAAACGCACGTCAACCGGGGAATCACGCTCAATACGCTTGGCCGGAGCCGGGAAGCAATGGAAGCGTACGGGGAAGCCATCCGGATCGATCCGATCAATGACGAAGCCTTCTTCAATCGCGGTGTAACGTTTGAACACCTGAACTCCCTGCAGGATGCTATTACATCTTTCCGGCGCTGCGCGGAACTGAACCCCGAGCATCCCGAGGTCTGGTACGAACTCGGGTTCTGCCATGACTGCCTCGAAAAAGACGCGGAAAGCGTTGCCTGCTACGAACGACATATCGACATTGAGCCCTTCTCGCAGGACGCCTGGTACAACCGAGGCATCGTGCTCAGCCGGATGTCCCGCTTCGAAGCCGCCGTGGACTCCTACGATATGGCCATTGCCATACAGGACGATTTCGCCTCGGCGTGGTATAACCGGGGCAATGCGCTGGCCAACATAGGCCGTCCCGAAGAAGCGGTGGAATGCTACCGGAAAGTCATTGAACTGGAAGGTGGCGATGCAGCGACCTGGTACAACCTCGGACTCGCGTTCGAGGAAATGGAAGACTACCCGCAAGCCTTTGGATATTTCGAGCAAGTCATCCGGGAGGACGAAGCGCACCCCGAAGCCTGGTACGGAATGGGATGCTGCCTTGATGCGCTCGAACGGCACGAGGAAGCGCTGGCGCTCTTCGAGCGGGCTCTGGCGCTGAAACCTGACATCGGGGAATTCTGGCATGCCAAAGCGGATTGCTTGTATAATGCAGGAAACATTGCGGAAGCACTGAAGACATACAAGCATGTCGTAACCACCCATCCCGAAAACAGGGATGCCTGGTTGGATTTGGCCGAAACCTATTTCGAAACGGGCCACCCCGAACCTGCACTCGATGCCTACCAAAAGGCTCTTGCGCTGCATCCCGACGCCGGCGCGTATTTTTTACAGGCGAGAGTATTGTTTGCGCTGGGCCAGATGGACGAGAGCATGCACTCGCTCAAGATGGCCTTCCGGATGGATCCGAACATGAAAGAGGAATTGCGGCGCACTTGTCCGGATATGTGGTGCGACGCACAAATCCGACACATGCTGGGATTGGGGAATGGGCCTGCGCCGCGGGCATAACATCCGCGAAAGCCTGACACACGTCGTGCAAGGCCTTCTGATGGGCGCCGCCGATATCGTTCCCGGCGTCAGCGGCGGCACGATCGCATTCATCGTCGGTATTTATCCCCGGCTGATTACCGCTATCAGCCATGGATTTGCGATGCTGACCTCCCTGGTCAAAGGCCGGCCCGGCGAAATGCGCCGGCATGGCGCCCATCTTGAATGGGGACTCGTCATACCGCTTGCGGCAGGAATAGCCGCAGCGCTTCTTGTCGGCGCCAAAGTAATCCCGATCCTGCTCGAAACCTGGCCCCACCAGACACTTGGATTATTCCTGGGCCTGGTGGCAGGATCCGTCGGGGCGCCGTGGAAACGGATCGAACGCAAGAACATGTCCGTGCTGTGCATGGTCGTAGTGGCCTGCGGCGCGGCTTTCCTTCTTACGGGTATCCCTGCGTCAGGAGATGCTCTGGCGCCTTCGGGCATCCGTGTATTCCTATCCGCAGCCGCGTCCATTTGCGCAATGATCCTGCCCGGCGTTTCCGGAGCATTCCTTCTCAAGGCAATGGGCATGTATGAAGTGACGCTGCATGCATTGAATGACGGGAATATCGGATATATTGCGCTGTTTGCCGGTGGAGCGATTACCGGGTTGGGATTGTTCTCCCGATTACTCAACCACTTGCTCAAGCGATACGGCGACCTGACCATGGCGGCACTGGTGGGCCTGATGATCGGCGCACTGCGAGCACTCTGGCCATGGCAAACAGCCGGACACGCGCTCCGGATGCCCGGAGAAGGCGAGCCGTTCGGAATGGTCGTACTGCTGGCGGCGACAGGCTTTGCGTTCATAGCAATCATGACGCGACAGGCAAACCGCATGAGGCATCCGGAAACGAACGGCCCCTGAACGTGCATCTCACAACACCAGCCGTTCGAGGCGGCACGTGAGGTGGTCAATCCGGTCGCGATCTATCTCGACGCCCAATCCTGCGCGGTCCAAAGGCGCCTCAACGAAGCCATCCGGGGACATGGTCCACTCCGGTTGCACAATATCACACGCCCAGTAGCGGCTGCTCGGGGAAAGATCGCCCGGTAGCGTAAAGCCGGGAAGAGAGGCCAGGGCAACGTTATAGGCACGCCCTATGCCCGTTTCGAGCATGCCGCCAACCCAAGCGTTGAGACGGCCCTTGCGGCACACGTTATGCACCGAGATCGCCGCGGATAATCCGCCCACTCGACCAGGCTTCACATTGACGACACGCCCGCTGCGAAGCCGAACCATGTCTTCCGCCCGGTCCGGACCGGTAATGGATTCGTCGAGACAAACAGGCGTGGAGAGCTGCTCCTGCAAGACAGCGTGGCGCACAAGATCGTCCTGCGCAAGAGGTTGCTCGATCATGGTTAACCCATACGCGTCAAGGGTTCGCAGAAGTTCGATATCGGCAAGAGTATAGGAAGCATTCGCATCGACAGACAGTGGAACGTCCGCACCAAATTCTGACCGTATGGCTTCGACGTAGCGCACATCGGCGCCCGGCCCGATCTTTATTTTCACATTTTGGTATCCTTGCCCGAGACTATTCCGCACGCGTTCCACGAGCATGGATTCCTCTGGCTGCATGCCGATCGCAATCCCGGCAGGGACATGGCGCTGCGTGCCTCCGAGCAGAACGGCAAGCGATGTCTTCATCCGCTGCGCTTCAAGATTCCAGCAAGCCATTTCCAGCGCTGCTTTCGCCATCCGATGCCCGCGGAATGCGCGAAGCGGGACAAGTATATCCGAGGGGGCACTGATATCGTGGCCTTTAAGCGCCGGGACGAACCATTCCCGGATGGCGAACCATGCCGTATCGATCGTTTCGGGGCTGTAGTGCGGCGTTTCCTGCGCCACGCATTCGCTCCATGCCGTTTCCCCGGTACGTGCGCTTATCTCAAGCAACAAAATGCGGCGGCAATCCTGTATGCCGGAAGCTGTCACGAACGGCTGCTTCAGCGGTAATCGGATCTCGCGCATCTCGATGGTATCGAGCTTCAGCATGCCGCTCTCCGTTAACGATGCAACATCTCCGACCGTCTGCGCAAGGCGTTCTTGACCACATCGACAGGCATCTTGTGTCCGGTCCATTGCACGTAGGCCGCAGCAGCCTGCTCCAGGAGCATGTCAAGCCCCCCGATCGTGACGGCGCCCCGGCTTGCAGCGTCGCTAAGCAAGCGGGTCTCTTCGGGATTGTACACGATGTCGTACACGATATGGCCATCGCCAAAATCATCGGCGTCCGGCCACGGGGAATCGTTCACCGCAGGATACATACCTATCGGCGTTGCGTTCACAACAAGCCGTGCACCCCGAACAGCAGCCCGAGCAGACGAAAAGGGGTGTACTCCAAGAGCTTTGTTCTCGTCGAATGCAGCCAGATCGGTTGCCAGTATGTCTGCCTTTGAAGGGGTCCGTGCGATGAGCGTAAGACGCTTTGGACGGAACGTAACAAGCAGCGCGTAGGCGACGGCTCGTGCTGCGCCTCCGGCGCCCAGCACTGCCATATCGGCGCCCCGGAGCCGATCCGTCAGGGAAAGAAGCGGAGCCAGAAAACCGGTCACATCTGTATTATCGCCAAAAAGTGTGCCGTCGCGGCGGCGCACAATCATGTTTGAAGCGCCGACAGCACGTGCACACGGAGACAATTCATCCAGATATGGAAGGACGGCCTGCTTGTGAGGAATTGTGACGCCTGCACCCGCGAAATGCAGAGCCGCAAGACCGCGCACCCCATCCCCGATACGTTCGCGGGTTACGGGATAGGCAGCGAACGCGAAATTGACGCCCTGGGCGGCAAAAGCCGTGTTATGAATAAACGGAGAGAGCGTTTGCCCCACAGGATAGCCAAGCAGGGCGATCATCCGTGTGTCCGCATCGATATGTATGGCGTCGGGCCCCACGCTACCGGGCAGGCGCTTCGACGGACGGCGCTGCCGCACCACCTGTTTCCCGGGCAGGTGGATCGATGAGCGCTATCAATACATTACCCGGATCGGGTTTGGGCAGGCCGTTATCTTCGGAAAACACCTGTAACTGATTTTTCCCGCGTGCGACAAAAAGCGGAATCATGCGGGAGCCGTACTTCGCCTCCAGCCTGGAATACGTGTTCTCATCTTCGATAGTAAACGTCTTTACCGCGGCGCCCGCGGCGAATTGCGCAGTGAGCGATGCATGGTTTGCGCCCGTCCCGAAGAGAGGTCGCCCCCGCAGGTGCTGTGCCAGTGTCTCGTCCGCACCTTTGCCTCGCTGTTTGTCTCGCGTGGCCAACTGGTACATTTCCGCACTGTCGAAAACTTGCGCAAAGCGCACCACGGTAAGTGAATTGACTTCATCGTTGGGAGTAAGTACGATAAGCCGCCCGATCCCGCTCAGATCCAGTTCGTCCAGAATGGACTCGGACAACACATTACCACGCAACGCTCGCAGACCGGCCTCACGGGCACTGGCAACGTTACCGGGATTGGTATCTATCATAAGCACGCTGAATCCGACCTGATCCAGGGCGCTGGCAATGTAGCGGGCCCAGTCGTGGGCTCCAATGAAGAGCACGCCCTGAGGATCGGGTTCCGCGAGCCCCAGCCAGCGTGCAACCGGCGAGATCGTAAGGCCGTAGATTGCGACCGTGCCGACGATCACAAGAAATACGATGGGCACGATAACTTGCGACTCCTCCGGATATATCTCGGCAAGCCGGAACGTAAAAAGGGAGGCCACGGCAGCCGCAACAATACCGCGAGGCGCCAGCCAGGACAAAAATACCTTTTCCTTGACATACAGGCGCGTACCGAGCATCGACAAAAAGACCGCGGCCGGCCGTACGAGCAGCATGAGTATGAGGAGAAAAACGATCGCCTCCCAACCGAGATACTGTATATCGCCCAGATCGAGTTGCGCCGCCAGCATGATGAAGAGCGCGGCGATCAGCAAAACCCGCAAGTCTTCCTTGAATTCCACGATGCGCCGCACCGCGACAAGGCGCTGGTTTGCGACGACGAAACCCATAGCCGTCGTGGCCACCAGGCCACTTTCCGGCTGCAGCGCATCCGCAACGGCAAAGACCGCAATGACTACCATGAGCGCCATGGGATTCTGGAGATAATCCGGCACCATGCGACGGCGCAGCAGAAAAACCAGGATTCCCGCTCCGGCAACCCCTATCCCGACGCCGACAAAAAATTCCAGCAACAAGCCTTTGAGCGCATGCGATGCAACGCTGCCCACCGTGCCTGCGCCCTGCTCGTTGATCAGCAAGAGCGCTTCCAGCACGAGCACGGCGAGAATCGCGCCGATCGGGTCAATGGTGATGCCCTCCCATTTCGCCAGGGCGGCTATGCGTCCCTTGGGTCGGATATGCCTGAGGATCGGAACAATGACGGTGGGGCCTGTAACGGTCAGAATCGCCCCGATGAGAATGGAAATGCTCAGACTCAGATTCAGCACAAACAGGGAAGCAATCGACGCAAGTATCCAGGTGATCAGTACACCGATACTGATCAGACGGCTAACAGCACCGCCTACCTCGCGCAGTTCGTCGAGGCGCAGGCTCAGCCCCCCCTCGAACAAAATGATCCCGATCGAAAGCGCAACAAACGTAAAAACCCATTCGGCGCGCATCGCAGCCGGATCCAGCAGACCAGTGACCGGCCCGGCTATGAACCCGAACGCGAGCAGCAACAAAATGGATGGCAAGCGATACCGCCACGCAATCCACTGTGCGCTGACGCCGAGCACGAAAACGGCTGCTATGCTAAAAAGCGCGGACACTATACAGGGAACAAGACCTTAATGGGAGACGCCGCAGACCCGAACGGAGCTGCTTTGCAGCATCCATTGCGAAACACGGAACTGCTTTGCAGCATCCATTGCGAAACACGGAACTGCTTCGCAGCATCCATACACGAAAACAAGGAGCTGCTACGCAGCATCCGGCGAAAAACGGCTAATCTAACTCTGCAGAATATGCGCTCGGTTCCGACTCGACGAAGATTCCGACCCTCCTGCACCCAATGCGGGGCATGTCTGCCCTTGACCAATGAATTATTTCTTTTCTCTGAAGGCCCACTGCATATTTGTCGTAACTCCATCGTAACATATGCTTGCAGCCGTATGCAAGCCGCATGCTGACGTTGGAAAACACCCTCTCCTTTGCACGAAAAACGGGTTTCCCATATGTCGTACACAGCAGATTTTCTGGGGGACGTAAACCGGTCGTTTATGAAAGCGGCCCGACTGACGAACCACCCCCAAGGGCTCCTCGAACAAATTCGCATGTGCAACAGCGTCTATGCGATGGAATTTCCCCTTGTGCGAGATGACGGGTCCATCCATGTCATTCAGGCGTTCCGCGCCGAGCACAGCCATCACAAGCAGCCTGCAAAGGGTGGTATCCGCTACGCGCCAAGCGTATCAAGAAACGAGGTTGTGGCGCTGGCTGCGCTCATGACCTACAAATGCGCCGTGGTCGATGTCCCTTTCAGCGGCGCCAAGGGCGGCGTCAAAATCGACCGGAAACAATTCTCGGTCTACGAACTGGAGCGGATTACCCGGCGCTACACGTTTGAGCTGGTCCGCAAAAACTTCATGGGACCGGGCATTGACGTACCCGCTCCGGATTACGGAACGGGGCCCCAGGAAATGGCATGGATTTTCGATACATACAATCAACTATCGGAGAACCCGCTTGATGCGGAGGCCTGCGTGACTGGAAAACCGGTCGGCCACGGGGGGGTGCACGGACGCATGGAAGCTACCGGCAGAGGCGTCTTTTTCGGTATCCGCGAGGCTTGCAGCGATACGAAAGCAATGCAAGCGCTCGGTCTGGAAACCGGTCTGGAAGGGAAACGCGTCATTGTGCAAGGCCTGGGTAATGTGGGTTTCCACGCGGCGCACTACCTGCAGGAGGCGGGCGCCCTCATTGTGGGCATTGCGGAAATGGCCGGCGCACTCGTCAAGGAAGACGGGCTGAACGTACAGGAAGTGGGCGCCTGGCGGCAAGAACACGGCGCCATTGAGGGATTTCCGGAGGGGCGCATTATCAAACCTTCCGGGAAGGCGCTTGAACTGGATTGCGACATCCTGCTGCCCGCCGCCCTTGAGGGACAGATTACGAGTGAGAACGCAGGACGTATTCAGGCGCGCATCATTGCCGAAGCAGCAAACGGACCGACAACCTCGGAAGCCGACGACATACTACGGGAACGAAATGTACTTTTGCTGCCGGATTTGTACCTCAACGCCGGCGGGGTCACCGTATCGTATTTCGAATGGCTGCGAAACCTTTCTCACGTGCGGTTCGGGCGAATGAGCAAGCGGTTCGAACACAATACACAGCAAAAAATGTTTACAGCCATCGAAGCGGCCACAGGGAAATCGTTCTCACCGGAGGTGCTTGCAACCATTGGGAAAGGCGCCGACGAAATCGATATCGTCAATTCGGGACTTGAAGAGACGATGGTTTTCGCCTACAACGAGATTTACGACATCTCGAAACGTTTGAAGACCGATCTGCGCTCGGCGGCCTTCGTAAGCGCCATCGACAAGATCGCCGTGCTCTATAACGAGATGGGTATTTTCCCGTAGGGAAGGCCAGCGAATCGGCCCGGTGCCGGATCACCCGCACCCGCTTGTGGAACCGCAGTTGAGGCACGAATAGCATGCGCCGCTGCGGACGGTGATGGACCCGCAGTTGGGGCAGGCCGGACTGTCCTCCTGGTTGCGGAATGTGGCCATATTCGACTTGCCTGCACGGCTCCCCTCCATGGCCTCCATGAACGCTTCCACGGTGCTGCCGACGAGTGCATCCACAGGCTCGGGCGGCGCGGAAAGTTGCGTCTGCATCTGGGCCTGAGGCCGGGTCACATAACCGGAAGTGGATTGTTCTTCGCCGGAATGGTCACTGTCGGTCTCCTCTTCCTTGGGCACCCGTATAAATTTCAGGGACAGGTACCTGAAGATGTAATCCATGATCGACTTCGTGATCGGGATCTCCTTGTTTTGCGTAAAGCCGTTCGGCTCGAAACGCATGTGGCTAAACTTTTTGCAGAGATCCGCCAGTGGAACACCATACTGCAACGCGATGGATATCGATGTCGCAAACGCATCCATCAGTCCGGAGATCGTAGATCCCTCCTTCGCCATCGTAATGAAGATTTCTCCAGGCATGCGCGAGTCGGGATACAGCCCGATATGCAGGTAGCCCTCGTGCCCGGCGATTGAGAATTTGTGCGTCATGGAAGGACGTTCGTCGGGAAGCCGTTTGCGGATCGGCTGATACACGATCCTTTCGGTAATTTCCGGTTCGGGCGTCGCCACCCCATCGCCGGAAGATTCCTCATCCCATTCCTGCCTTTTTCTGGTATTGCCGCCCTTCGATGTCGAGAGGGGCTGGCTCCGCTTGGAATTTTCGCGGTAAATGGCAAGCGCCTTGAGCCCCAGTTCCCAGCCCCGCATATAGGCGTCGGCGATCTCCTCGACCGTTGCACTTTCGGGCATGTTGACCGTCTTGGAAATAGCGCCGGAGATAAAAGGCTGAACTGCCGCCATCATATGGATATGGCCCATGTGATGAATGGAACGCTCCCCCTTGAAAGGTTTGAAAGCGCAGTCGAAAACGGGAAGATGTTCCTTGCGCAATGCCGGCGCGCCTTCGATGGTGTCGTTCTCATCGACATACCGAATGATCGCATCGATTTCCGGGAACGGGTAGCCGAGGCGAGCGAGCGCCTCAGGCACGCTGCGATTTACGATCTTCATCATCCCGTCGCCCTGCCCGGCCAGCAGTTTGTATTTGACCAGCGCGATATCGGGTTCGACGCCTGTCGTATCGCAATCCATCATGAACCCGATTGTGCCGGTCGGCGCCAACACCGTGGCTTGCGCATTCCGGTATCCAAACTGCTCGCCGGCAGCTATACAGTACGTCCACGTTTCGCGGGCGGCCTCAAGGAGATAGCCCGGGCAACCGGTATGGATAGTATCGACTGCAGCCGCGTGCATGCGCATCACATCAAGCATGGACGAGCGGTTTTCGGCAAAGCCTGCGAAGGGTCCGATCTTTTCGTTGGCGGCAATCTCGGCGCTGCGGGCATATGCTTCGCCATGCTCGATCGCCATCAGCGCCCCGGCTACAGCACGGCCTTCGTCGCTGTCATAGGGAAGCCCCATAGCCATCAGCAGAGCACCGAGGTTGGCAAACCCGAGCCCGAGGGGACGGTAGGCATGCGAATTTTCGGCAATCGGACGCGACGGATACCCGGCGTTGTCTACCAGGATTTCCTGCGCCGTGATAAATATTCGCGTGGCGGCCCGGTAGCGCTCCACATCGAACGAGCCGTCTTCCCGCTGAAACTTGCGAAGATTCAAGCTGGCCAGATTGCAGGCTGAATCGTCGAGAAACATGTATTCCGAGCAGGGATTGCTCGAATTGATCGGTCCCGAATCCTTGCAGGTATGCCACCGCTGGATCGTATCCTCATACTGTACGCCCGGGTCGCCGCACACATGGGTACCCTCGGATATCTTGCGGAGCACATCTTTTCCGGCAATGGTTTCGACCGCCTCACCGTCGAGCACGCCTCGAAGTTTGTACTGGCTTCCGGACTGCACGGAATGCATGAGCGCATCGTCCACACGCACAGACTGATTGACGTTCTGGAAGGCTACGCTGCCGTACGCCGGGCCATTGAATGAACCGTCGTAGCCTTCCTCGATCAGTGCCCAGGCCTTCCGTTCTTCTTCCTGCTTCGCCGTAACGAATTCGAGAATATCCGGGTGCCAGGACTTCAGCGTCTGCATGATGGCTGCACGGCGCGTCTTGCCCCCGGACTTGATGGTCCCACCGGTAGCATCCTGCACGCGCATGAAGCTGACAGGCCCTGACGGCTGCCCGCCGCCGGAAAGTTTTTCTCTGGAGGAACGCAGCCTCGACCAGTCGGCGCCTACCCCCGAACCAAACTTGAACAGCCGGGCGCTTTCCGCCATTAACTGCCAAATGTCGTCGATGGAATCGTTAACCGATATGATGAAGCAGGCGGAGGCCTGTGGACGCCGGTAGGGGTCCACGGAAACAGCCTTGCCCTTGCTATCATCCCAGCCGAATATTTTCTTGCCGCCCGAGTCGCGGACGCCGTACTGCTGATGCAGTCCGACGTTGAACCATACCGGGCTGTTGAAGGCGCCATATTGATGCAGACAAAGCCAAGTAAGTTCATCGTAGAAGCGTTCGCTATCTTCGTCGGTGGCGAAATAATGTTGCTCGGCGCCCCAGTCGGCAATCGTGCGCGTGACGCGATGAATGAGTTGCCGGAGTGAGTGTTCGCGCCCCCCCTTCGCAGGATCCGTTCCCGATTGCTCGACATCTCCGTAAAAATACTTGCTGGCCACCACGTTCGTGGCCAAGGGGCTCCAGGATTCCGGAAAAGCCACATCTTTCTGCTCGAAGACAGCGTCGCCATGCTGATTTTTGATGGCGGCATCGCGCCGGTCCCATGCAAGCGCGTCGAAAGGCGACTGTCCTTTCTCGGAGAAAACCCGTTCGATATGCAATCCCCCGGCAAATTGCTCGTGAGCGAAAACCGCGCCGCCGGCCTCGCGAGACACTTCCCCGACATTCGCATCATCGGCCTTCAATCCAGAGAACAGGCCGGACGAGAAGTTTTTGTCGAGGGTATCCTGGGTGAAGCCGTCCTGGGGGGATATGCTATCCTTCATAATCGCTGCTCCTTCCTTGCCGTTTATACTGCTATTCCTGGCCACCCGGGAAAAACGGGCGAACAGATCGAAAATAACGGATTACCGTTTGCCCTCCGACCCAACCGTGCAGGGGCGAAAGCCGGAGTGTATAATAAAAAAGGTAGAGAACCGTTATGCAAGCGTTTTTTATCGACAATGTCGGATTTCACAATTCCCGGAATCCACACAGTATCCACAGAGATGTAAAGCATAGAAGCATCGCACTGACTCGCGGACAGCATTTTGTTTTAATACCGTTATTGAGTAAATGTTCCTTTGCCCACATCCTATTCACGAAGTTATCCACGATTTTGTTCACAATCGAGGAGGCGCCGTACAAGATTTTGTTTGCAATAACGGTTATATATTCCGCGGAGCAAACAGTCTCCGGCTGCATTCCGCATCCGAAGTGAAAGAATGAATCCAAAGGCAAGGTCGGTCGTTTACTGCGGGCGCCATGTGCCCCTGCCATGGCGACGGACACAGTGGAGAGCCACAGGCAATCCTCATTTATACAATCAACGGCAGGCATAATGTTGCAGGAAAGCGTCGAGCGCAGTGCATATCCTCATCCTGAGGAATTCGAGGTTATGCGCCCGGAGTACTCGGAAACAGAAAACGACTACTTCCGAGCGGTCATCACCGTCTCGCCGTTTCGCGTCACGGGCGAGAGCCGCACGGAGGCCGGCGCCCGCCGCGCTGCACTCTACGAAGCGGAAAAAACCTATCGTTCCTACCACCCGTCCTACAGGACGCGCAATCCTTATCCGGATACCTTCTCGGATCGCGAAAGAACCAGATGGTCACGCATCCCGGCGTCAAAGCGCGACAAAATGGGAGATTATCGCTTCGTGGATGCAGACAACGAAGAAGACTACGCAGATATCGAGTCCATGCTAACCTGGGACGTACGTCCGAACGATGTCAACCCCGCTGATTGACGGGTAGAAGCGCTGCTGCAAAATGCAGGGAAGTGAACCATGGACTACACACCGCACCGCGATATTTACCGGCGGCTTCGAACCGGTCTCGAAAACGCTCCTGATGTACTGGACGAATTTCTCAAGGCGCTAACCCTGCTGATTAGCGAATACGACACCAGTATCCGGGAAAACCGGTTTATCGCAGGAGGCGCTACAGAGCGGATACTGGCGGCCACAATGCGATGCACAGGCATTTCCGAAGCCCGATCCAGAGGGCTCAACCTGAGCGAGGAGGACATTGTAGTAGGCGACCATCAATTGTCGGTCAAGGCATCTTTTACCGGGAAAAGAGATGCTATTCGCCTCATTAACACATTGGGAGATTCTTCCGATACAATGTGGAAAGCGGCAACAATTTTTGTTATGGCGAACAGGGGAATCGGGTACGCCGACCCTGTCCTGCTACCCAATGAAGCGAAAACCGGCGGAGATGCCGTGGTTCTGCCACGCCGACCGCTGGATGCCTTGCACGATGCACAACCGCAATGGTTGTTGCCTTGCAGCGTACCGGCAAAAGGGCAGGATACTTCACAGCGCCGCGCGGCCAGTGAAGCAGTGGCCACGGAAATCCTGCAACGCACTACGGCAGGACAACCCGTGTTTCAGCGATTACGGAATTTCCTGTAAGCGGATCCGCATCTGGACGACAAATCTATTCGTTATTGTACTGCATCAAACAGTGTAGCGGAATTGCCGGAAGGATCGAAGGAAATTTTCTCGAATCTGGCAATCAATTGTTTCTGCCGCAAGCGCAAGGGTTCTCGCAAGCGCTCTCTGGCGCATTGCACATACCCTGCCTCGGTATCATAACCGACAGGATGGCGCCCCAGCGCTGCGGCGACCTTGGTGGTTTGACCAGAACCGACGAACGGATCCAGGACGATATCGCCTAAATACGAATACATCTTGACAAGGCGCCAGGGAATCTCTTCGGGGAAAGGGCAGGGGTGATCGATCAAGCCCGGCGGCACAGGTGCAATATGCCAGATGTTGTTGGCGGTATCCATCTTGAACACATCGTCTATCTCAAACCGACTCGCCTCCTTGTTGCCGTTTGCCTGACGATAAATCCGGGGGCCGGACTTCCGAAAAAGCAGAATATACTCGGTCATTATGTTCGGGTAAAAGTAACCCGGATACGGATTTTGGATCGCTACGCCAGCCCGCCTCACCCCGGCGGTGGTCTTGTGCCAGATGATGTCCTGGTGAAATTCCCAACCGGATCTCGCCATACGGGCGGTCAAATCAAAAGGGACCGGAATATGACGCCCATCCATAAGAACTGTCCCGATCACCACGGCGCAAAAACCGCCCGGCCGAGTCACGCGATGCACCTCAGTGAAAATTTGGACCAGTAATTTCAGGTAACTGTCGTAATCCCCGAACCCCTTGCTGTATTTGCGCGTGCGATACCAAGCCTCCCCGTTTCCATTGGCATGGAGATCGTAGTCGATGGCGTTCCAGTACGGCGGCGAGGTAACAGTCAATGCAACAGACCCTTCCTCCAGTTCCGGCATCCGCTCGCTGCTATGACAATAGAGTTGGGGCGCGTCGGTTTGCGGCGAAATCATCGGCTCTACACGGTCTATCCTCGATCAGCACGAAAGGCCTCGGCAAGCGCATGGCTTGTACTCCTGAACGGCATAACCATGCGCCATATATGGCCGATAACAGTGTACGTAGTGTACCATAATAAGGTGCAGGAATCAAGGGTGAGGTTGTGAAAAACATGGAATTTTCCACCGCCCCCTGCGATGCCCCGCACTCTTCGTCTGGACGGATCCATACGGCGATCAGTATCCGACATCGCTGCGTGAAACCGGCAAGCCCTCTTGTACGTCCATGAACGGCATAACCAATGCCATATCCCTGGTACGACGTATTACGGATAATCCCCTGAAGCCCCGAAAGAACATAGCATCTGGCTTGGCCGACACCTTGCGTGCCGGTCCTTTCGCATCTTTGTTGCGCACGGTCGGACGTGTTGCCGACAGAGAGGGTATCGACGTATGGCTGGTGGGAGGAGCCGTACGGGATATTCTTCTGGACAGGTCCGTCCCGGAACTGGATTTCGTAGCGGTCGGACCGGGCAGCGGCATCCGTCTTGCCCAGGCGCTTGCGAAAGAACTCGGCGGACGTACCGTTCATGTGTACGAGACCTATGGAACCGCCGCCATCCGCGTACCCCGGCCCGGAGTCAATGGGAAATCCGGCGACAGCAAGGTGCTTGCGCTGGAATTCGTAGGAGCGCGAAAAGAGAGCTACCGCCGCGAATCGAGAAAGCCCGTCGTCGAAGACGGCTCGCTGATGGACGACCTGCGCCGACGCGACTTCACGATAAACGCGATGGCGGCCTCCATGAACCCGGATCGTTTCGGGGTGCTGGAGGATCCGTTCGATGGGCTGGCGGACTTGTCCGAGGGTATACTCCGAACCCCTCTCGACCCCGGCATTACGTTCGAAGACGATCCGCTCCGGATGATTCGCGCCGCAAGGTTTGCAACCCGACTGCAGTTCCGGATTGACGCACAGGCGCTGCATGCCATGAAACGGCAGGGCGGGCGGATCGCTATCGTGAGCAAGGAGCGCATTACGGACGAACTGCAGAAGATCATCTGTGCGGCATGTCCCTCGGTGGGGTTCCGGATTCTTTTCAATTCCGGCCTGCTGAAGCATATTCTGCCGGAGCTCACGGCGCTGCAGGGCGTCGAAACCGTGGACGGGCATCGCCACAAAGACAATTTCTTCCATACGCTGCAAGTCCTCGATAACCTCTCGGCGATGACGGCGAACCGGGGCGGCGAGGAGACATGCTATCTGCGCTGGGCGGCGCTTCTGCACGACATCGGCAAGCCGCGCACCAAACGATTGTCGCGTACCGCCGGATGGACCTTTCACGGGCATGAGGAGGTCGGTGCGAGAATGATACCCGGCGTCTTCAAAAAGCTCCGGCTTCCCTCCGGCGATCCGGTAAAGTATGTACAGAAACTCATCCGGCTGCATCACCGGCCCGTGTCCCTTGTGGACGAGGAAGTCACCGATTCCGCCGTACGGCGGCTCCTCTTTGAGGCGGGGGACGATATCGAGGATCTGATGACGCTGGTTCGGGCGGACATCACGTCGAAGAATCCACAGCGTGTCCGTCGCTATCTCGCTGCGTTCAATCATGTCGAGGATAAAATGCAGAAGGTCGAGGAAAAGGATCGCCTTCGTAATTTCCGCCCTCCCGTGGACGGACGCGAGATCATGCAGACGCTGGGTATCGGAGAATCTGTGGTTGTCGGCATCGTCAAGGAAACGATCCGGGAGGCGATTCTGGAGGGAGACATCCCCAACGAACATGACGCCGCCTTTCAACTCATGATGGAAATCAAGGACGATGCACTGCGGCGCGGTACGCTTTTCGAGGAGTTTATCGCTGAACTAAAAGGACCGGAAAACGCCGCAATCGGCGCTATCAAGGAGGTCGTGTTCTCCGGGGATCTGCCACAGGACCGCACTGCCGCCTGGCAGTATCTGACGGATATCAAGAACGGCGTGACGGAACGCCGCCGGGAAGAAAACGGGGCGTGAGCGAATTGACTCATGCGACTCCGGCATAATGCCGATGGGATGGCGAGCCGCCACCCACGATCTTTTATTTTTATTAAGACTTTGTCTATATTGTGTCCGGCTCGTTCCATTCTCCAGAAAACGTGCATAGCCACATGCCCCGTACATACGCATCCGCGGCTGCTATTCTGCTTGCCCTATGCATTGGAGCATGCGGCGAACCCGAGCCGCAAACGGTCGTGATCTACTCCGGGCGAAGCGAATCGCTCGCAGGCCCCATCCTTGAACGTTTCCAGGCGCAAACAGGCATCACCGTAGAGGTCCGGTATGGAAACACGGCGCAACTGGCCGTAGCCCTTTCGGAAGAAGGCATACAAACCGAGGCGGATCTTTTCTGGGCCCAGGACGCCGGCGCGTTGGGCGCCGTACAGGAAGAAGGCCTCCCGGCGACTCTTCCCGACTCGTTGCTTACCAGAGTCCCGGAATATTTTCGAAATGGTTCGGGAACGTGGGTGGCAACGAGCGGTCGAGCGCGCGTACTGGCATACAGCCCCGAGCGCACCACGACGGAAACACGTCCCGCAAGCATTTTCTATCTGGCGCAGGAACCCTATGCCGGCCGTGTCGGATGGGCGCCGGCCAACGGTTCGTTCCAGGCGCATGTGACCGCACTTCGCACCATAGCAGGCGACGAAGCCACACAAAATTGGCTCCGGGCCATGCAGGAAAACGGGGCAAAAAACTATCCGAACAATCGAACCATCGTGCAAGCCATTGCCGATGGAGAAATCGATCTGGGATTGCCCAACCACTATTATCTGTATCGCTTCCTGAGCGAGGATCCGGACTTTCCGGTGGAACAGCAGTTCTTTGCAGCAGGCGATGCAGGCAATCTGATCAACGTGGCGGGGATCGCTATGCTGGCGTCTTCCACGCGACAAGCCGCCGCCCTGAAACTGATCGATTTCCTGCTTTCGGAGGAAGCCCAACAATACTTCGTGCAGGAAACGTATGAATATGCGGTCATCGAAGGAATCGAGTCGCCTGCAGGGCTTCCCGGCGCAAACCAGGTGGTTCCCGATATCGATCTTGACGCGTTGAGCGACCTTGACGGCACGCTCGACATGCTGCGTGAGGTCGAACTCCTCTGAACATCTATAACCGAACGGGCTATTCGCTTCGGAGGCCGCTGGCGTGACCCGTGTCCTCACCTATCTTCGCCGCCCGTGGTCCTGGTACGTCCTCGCGCCGATCCTGCTTGTCGTGATCGGTGTGATCGTTCCTGTAATCTACCTGGTGCTGCGGGCCTTCGAGGCCGATGCCGACACGCTGGGCGATCTCGTATTCCGAACGAGGAATCTGTACCTGTTCGCAAACACGTTCCTGCTGGCTATGGGCGTACTGGCGCTCGGTTCCGTCATTGCCCTCCCGATGGCGTGGCTGACAACGCGCACACACACCCGTTTCCGGCGCGTCTTTACCTTGTTCGGTGTGCTGCCGCTGGCTATCCCGGGCTACATCATGGCGTACGTCCTGCTTGCTACGACAGGATCGTACGGTACGCTGGCCCGCCTCTTCGGAATCGAAATACCGCGTATCAGCGGATACGCCGGTGCAGTGCTTGCCCTCACACTGGCAACATTCCCATACCTGTTTCTAAACCTGCGCACTGCCCTGCTGGGCCTTGATCCCGCCCTCGAAGAAACGGCGCGGTCGCTGGGAAGCGGTACGCGGCGCGTGCTGTTACGAGTGATCGGGCCGCAACTCCGGCCTGCGTTCTCGGCGGGCGCCCTGTTGGTGGGATTGCACGTACTGGGCGATTTCGGGGTAGTGTCCCTGATGCGCTTCGAAACATTCAGTTACGCTCTTTACCTCCAGTATGCCGCCTCGTACGACCGGGTATACGCCGCATGTCTGGCCCTCATGCTGCTGGCGCTCACCGGTATGGTGCTGTTCCTCGAAGCACGCCTGCTGCGCGGATTGCTTCTTCACCGGACCGGCGCCGGGGCCCCTCGGCGCATTCGGCGCACTTCGCTCGGAGCATGGAAAGGGCCTGCCTACCTCTTCCTGCTTGGAACGGCGATCCTATCCGTCGGCATTCCGGCGACCACGGTGGCCTACTGGATGTTCCGGACAGAACCCGGATCTTTGGCAGATCTTGCCCAGGCCCTGTGGGCCTCGCTATCGGCCAGCGCCCCGGCAGCCTTTTTGGCGACGGCATTGGCGCTGCCCATCGCCTACCTTGGCGTGCGCTCGCCTTCCCGCCCGGTGCGAGCGCTGGAGCGCGTTGCCTGGTTCGGTTATGCGACGCCCCCACTCGCTTTTGCGCTTGCGCTCATTTTCTTCTCGCTCCGGTCGATACCGTGGGCCTACCAGACGCTTGGCCTGCTCATTGTCGCCTATGGACTGCACTTCATGGCCGAGGCCGTAGGGCCCATCCGCAGTGCACTATACCAGGCGCCGCCCAGCATGGAGGAAGCGGCGCGCACGCTTGGCAGATCGCCGCTTCGGGCTTTCCTTGAAGCCACGTTTCCCCTCCTCCGCAGAGGTCTTCTTGTGGGCATTGCCTTCGTATTTCTGTCGGCCATGAAGGAACTCCCGATCACTTTTTTGCTTTCACCGATCGGGTTCCAAACGCTCGCAGTAAATGTCTGGGGGCACACGAACGAGGCTCTGTTCGGCGCTGCGGCGCCTTATGCGCTGACCATCATGCTCATTTCGTCCCTGTTCGTCGGGCTCCTGCTCATGCAGAGCGGGCGCCCCATGCGATCGTAGCTACCAGGCAGTACAACCGGCCTCCGGCGCCAGCCGATCCGAAACACAGGATCATCCCACCATGCGCGAACTGCTTTCCGTCAACGATCTGACCAAGCGCCTCCCGGCAACCGGGCCGCCGGTCGTCAGTGCGTTGACGTTCTCTGTCAGAGAGGGAGAGATCTTCGCGCTGCTCGGCCCCAGCGGCTGCGGAAAAACGACGACACTGCGTCTCATCGCGGGCTTCGAACGCCCCAACGCGGGAGCAATCCGCATCGGTGAGCAATGCATGGCCGATGCAACAACCCATGTGGCCCCGGAGAAACGCGGCGTCGGGGTCGTGTTCCAGGATTTTGCCCTGTTTCCCCATCTGAATGTGGCGGAAAATGTGGGGTTCGGACTCTTGTCTCTCTCTCGGGCGGATCGCAAGCGGCGCATCAAGGAAACGATTCGACTCGTTGGTCTGGCGGGATTTGAGGAACGCAAGCCCCACGAACTCTCCGGGGGGCAACAGCAGCGTGTTGCGATCGCACGAACGCTTGCGCCGAAACCGGACCTGATTCTGCTGGACGAACCGTTTTCGAACCTGGATGCCCTGCTGCGGCAAACCACCCGGCAGGAAATCCGGGATGTGCTCAAGGAAGCCGGTACGACCACGGTCATGGTTACGCACGACCAGGAGGAGGCGCTCTCGTTTGCAGACCGGATGGGCGTGATGCGAAACGGCAGAATCGAACAGATCGGTACGCCGGAAGAGGTATATTACCGCCCCCGAACGCTCTTCGTCGCCCAGTTTCTGGGACGCACGAACCTGCTGCTTTCCGATGCGGACGGCATGGAAGCGGATACGCCGGTAGGGCGTGTGGCCCTGAACAGAAAAGCACAGGGCCCGGTGCTACTCTCTCTGCGGCCCGAACACCTGACGCTCAAAGAGGCTACCCCGGGTGGAACGTGCGCCGGATCTGTCCTGGCGAGAGCCTTCAAGGGGCATGACATTACGTTTACCGTTCTGCTGGACGGAAGCGAATACCTCGTACACACCCATAACGGGATGCCCTTCCAGCCCGGAGATTCCGTGGAGCTGGAGCCCATCGAGCTGGCAGTGGTGCTGGAGAGTAGTATGGGATAGGAAGATCGACGCTATGAATCAGTATACATCCCTAAAATGCCAACGCATACCTCAGGAACCTGCCACCAGTCAATATGCCTGAATTCAAGATTAAGAACGCGGAACTTGCCGAGGCCGTATCGCAGAAACAGCATGCTTTTCCGAAGTATACAACCCAGATTATGAACCTGGCCAACCAGAATGCACAACGCAAGGGGGTCGATTACCGGATGGCAACGCCTGAGTGTTTTGCTTTATCACAGGCGGCTTTGTCGCCACGTCCATCAACCGGTGCGCATTGCCCGGTTTGATGGCGGGCATTTCGTCAGGCCGGGTGTCCCTGTCATATTGCGCCCTGGCTGTCACGCCGTCGGTTTCAGGGGCGATTCCTATACCTGTTATATCATCCAGTAACAGGTCCTGCTCTTGTGCGGTCATTACCGGAAAATCGTAATGGCGGTTCGCATATTTCAGCGGGCCGTGCTCTGCCGTGCGCGTACGAACCCAATCTTGATGCCGGACCAGCCGGCGGCGATTGTATTCGCCGGCAATGCGGGGCGTAGCCTCCAGGAAAGTCCGCGCGACAGGTATTAATGTATTGTCGATCTCAATGCTCAGGGAATTTCGCCCTGAGGCCAGCGCCGCAACCAGTGTGGTCCCGGTACCCGCAAAGGGATCCAGAACCACATCCCCCTTGATGGAAAACATGCTAATGAGCCGGTAGGCCAACTCGAACGGAAATGCCCCGCTGCGCTCTCGGGCCACGGTGTTGACCAGACGCTGGTCGACCCCCTTTATGTCAAACCACATATCGGAAAACCAGACGTTACGCTCTTCCCAAAAGAACGCGCTTTCCCGGCGCCGGGCCTTCTCGGCTGCGTTATCGAACCTTCTGCGCCTGCCCTTGCGCAGAATGAGAATGTATTCGTGTTCGTAGGTCACGTACGCCCCTACGGGCAACATCCCGGACCCCATGAACTTGTTGGGAGCGTTTGTTTGCTTGCGCCAGAGTATGTCGGGCAAAGCTGCAAATCCATGTCCAAGGAAACAGCCAAGTATTCGGGAATGATTGGAATACAGCTGAAAATCGCCGTCAAGGGTTCGGGTCGCATCGCCGATATTGATACAGGCAAGGCCGCCCGGTTTCAGGACCCGGCTGCATTCCTCCCAGGCCGTATCGAGGAGTTGATGCATGAGGTCGAAAGCAGGTCCGCCCTCTCCGCGGGCCAGCCGGACGCTGATACGGTCATCCTGTGAAATGAACACATCATCCCACATGGCGACCATCGGATAAGGCGGCGAGGTGACGATCAGGTCAACCGATGCATCCGGAACCTTGTCCATCGACCGGGCAGAACCGCATATCAGTCTCGAAGTCGTTTCCATGCTACCCTCCCCTTGAAATGCAGCGTACACATCCTGCCCACAGGATACCCCTTACTGTAAGGAATGTACCGAAGCCAGCGTTTCTTAGTGCGGGTATTTTCGACGCATTTCCGTGAAAATGCACACCATCGCAGGGAATGACGTAGTTTGACGCCTCTGACACCATATAGCGGCCGCCATGCATGTCGAAAGCCTGAAAAACATTGGTCCGAAGACCGCCGCATGGCTGCACGATACAGGCATACATACGCGCGCCGATCTTGAAGCAATGGGCGCGGTCATGGCCTGGAAAATACTCAAGCATCAGAGACCGGAGCAGGTTACGATCCTGCTCCTTTATGCTTTGGATGGCGCGCTTTCCGGGAAACACTGGAACGCGCTTGGACCGGAGCGTAAGAAAGTGCTCAAACAAGAGGCTCATACCCGGTTGGATGTAGCACCTTCTCACTCCTGAAAAAATCAACCTGTACGATGTCCACGGACTACGATCTCATTGTCATTGGAGGCGGCGCAGCCGGCCTCACTGCTTCGGGTGTGGGCGCGAGTTTCGGCGCCCGCACCCTCATGGTGGAGCAAGCCCGACTCGGCGGCGATTGCACCTGGTACGGCTGCGTGCCCAGCAAAGCGCTCCTGAGCGCGGCGCACGTTGCGCACAGCGCGCGAAGAGCCGGGGAATTCGGCATTCGGACGGGCGATGTGTCGGCGAACTTTCCGGAGGTCATCGCGGGCGTCCACGCGTTGCGCGAGCAAATTTACGAAGATGCGGACGCCCCGGAGATTTACGAAAACATGGGGATCGACGTGAAACAGGGAGTAGCCCGGTTCACGGATTCCCGGACCATCGAGATTGCCTCGGATGGAACGGCGGAGCGGTTCTCCGCACGCCGGTTCATCATCGCTACGGGGGGCATGGCCTTTATTCCGCCGATCAAGGGCCTTCGGGACGTACCCTGCCTCACGAACGAAACAATCTTTGAGCTGACCGAACAGCCCCGGCGCCTTATCGTGCTCGGAGCCGGGCCCATCGGCACCGAGATGGCGCAGGCATTCCGGCGCCTCGGATCGGAAGTCACCGTGATCGACCGGGAATCCCGCATTCTCCTTCGGGACGACGAGGAACTCGCGGGCATGCTGCGGGCTCGCCTCGAAGAAGAGGGCATCCGGTATGTGCTGAAAGCGAACGTGTCCTCCGTGCAAGAGCGTGGGGACGGGATAGACGTGCTGATAGGCAGTGAAACGTCAGGCGGCGGAACATCGGGCGAGAACTCCGAAAACCTTGTCCTCCATGGCGACGCACTCCTTGTGGCCGCCGGACGGAAACCCAACGTGGCGGCGCTCAACCTTGAAGCCGCGGGGGTAGCGTATGACGCACGAGGCGTCAAGGTAGATGACCGGTGCAGGACTTCCCGCTCGGGTATCTACGCCGTCGGGGACGTAACCGGGCGGTTCGCCTTTACGCACATGAGCGAGCATATGGCAAAGGTGGCGGTGATGAACGCTCTGCTGAAGGCGCCCGCAAAAATCGACGCCGCGCACCTCCCCTGGACCACCTATGCCGACCCCGAACTGGCGCATGTGGGCGCCACGGAAGACGCGCTCCGTGCGGCAGGCAGGAAATACGAGACGCTTCGGTTCCCGTATGACAAGATCGACCGCGCCATAACCGAGCGGGAGGAGTATGGCATGATCAAGGTGCACGCACGCCCGCGCGACGGGAAAATACTGGGGGCGTCCATCCTGGGCGCCCGGGGCGGCGATCTGATCTGCGAGTTAGCCCTCGCTATGCGGCGGGGCATCTCCTTGAGGCATATCTCGGACGCCATCCACCCCTACCCTTCCTATGGATTAGGCGTGCGGCGGGCGGCGGACCAATGGTACATCAAGCGGTACTCGCCGGCGCTCATCCGCGTGTTGAAGCGCCTGTTCGGCTATCGGGGCCGAGTGCTGGAGTACGGGCCGGACGAGATCGTTTAGGGAACGCGCCCTACCGGTATTCCCTGCGATCCAACCAGCGACTACCCGCTGCGCCGGATCGTTCGTTCCCGCTGGCATGGTCATTATTGCCGGGGGCGCCTGCCGCTCCAAAAGAAGCGGATTGTCCGATGTGGTGAAGCGCCGCCGCCAGCGCTACGGCTTCGATAAGGTCATCTCCGTCGGGTGCGGGTAGCCCGCCGGAGAAATGCCGCGCTACGAAATGCGTGTCGAACCGCCCGGACACGTAGGCGGCATGTTCCATGACATACCGGCAAAACGGGATCGTGGTGCGTACCCCGGCCACTTCATACTCATCCAGCGCCCGCACCATGCGCCGGATGGCTTCCGGGCGCGTCCTGCCCCATGTCGTGAGCTTGGAAATCATCGGATCGTAGTGGATTTCCACGCAATCTCCCGATTCCACGCCGGCGTCTACCCGCACGCCCGGCCCGGAAGGAGGTGCATGGCGCACCAGGGTACCCGGATCGGGAAGAAATGCATTTTCCGGGTCTTCTGCGTACACCCGGCACTCGATGGCGTGCCCATGCATGTGCAGGTCATCCTGTTTTACGCGGAGGGATTTCCCCTCAGCGATACGGATCTGCTCGGCCACAAGATCTATACCCGTGATCCATTCCGTCACAGGATGCTCGACCTGGAGGCGGGTGTTCATCTCCATGAAATAAAAGTTCAGGTCCGCATCCACCAGAAACTCGACCGTTCCCGCATTCACATATCCGCAGGCGCGCGCCGCGTCGACGGCCGCCTGCCCCATGCGCGCACGCACCTCGGGGGTCATCACGGGCGAGGGAGCTTCCTCGACCACCTTCTGATGCCGCCGCTGGATCGAACATTCCCGTTCGAACACGTGCACCGTATGGCCCTGCTCGTCCGCCAGCACCTGAAACTCGATGTGGCGCGGCTCCTCGATATATTTCTCGATAAAAATGCGCCCGTCGCCGAACGCAGCCCGGGCTTCGCTCTGCGCGGCGGCTACGGCCCGCTGGAGATCGTCTTCGGAGCGAACGATACGCATTCCCTTGCCGCCCCCGCCCGCAGCAGCCTTGACCAGTATGGGAAAACCGATTTCCGCGGCAATTTCCGTGACCTCATCGAGGGGTGAGTTCTCCGCAACGGCCGGAGAACCGGGCGCCACGGGCACGCCCGCCTGCTGCATCATCGCCCGCGCCTTCGTCTTGTCCCCCATATTGCGAATGGCTCCCGGAGGCGGTCCGATAAACGTGATCCCCGCTCTGGCGCAAGCTTCGGCGAATGCGGCATTCTCCGACAGGAATCCGTATCCGGGATGAATGGCGTCGGCCCCGCAGCGGAGCGCTGCGTCGATGATCTTCGAGGCGTCAAGATAGGACTGTGCGGCAGGAGCAGGCCCGATCGGGAAGGCTTCGTCGGCAAAGCGGACGTGTAAAGCGCTGCGGTCCGGCTCGCTGAAGACGGCCACGGTCGGGATGCCCAGTTCCCGGCACGTTCGAAAGACGCGTACGGCGATCTCGCCCCGGTTGGCGATCAGAATTTTGCGGATCGGTTTCCGGCTCATGCGCCGTGCCCTTTGTGGCAAGATTTGCGGGAATCGGTGTTACGCATGACCCTCTCTTCGCAACGTTTTGGTCTCACTACATGCATGGCGGGCGATACGAGGGGTCAAACTACGTCATTCCCTGCGATGGTGCGCTAAGGCTCCCGGAGCACGAACCGCACCATTTCCTCGACGGTCCCGGCTTCGGGATGCCGCTGGAGAATTTTGTGCAGAGCTTTCTCGGCGGCGGCCCGCGTGTATCCGAGCGATTCGAGCGCGGCCAGCGCATCGACGCGCGCAGATCGATCCGCTCCGGGCGCGCCTTCTCCGGCCGCCGATGCACCGGACTCCGGCCATTCCATTGCAGCAAAACGGTCCTGCAGCTCCACAATCATGCGCTGGGCCATTTTGCGTCCGACCCCCGGAATCCTCGTTAGTATCGCCTCGTCGCCATGCATTACATAGGTCCGGAGGTCGTCCGGGCGCATCACCGAGAGCGCGGCCAGCGCCAGTTTCGGCCCGATGCCCGAAACGTTCAGCATCACCTCGAACACCTGTTTTTCCCGTTCGGAAAAAAATCCGTACAGCAACGCCGCATCCTCCCGCACATGAAAATGGGTAAAAAGACGCACCGGCTTGTTGACCTCGGGCAAATGCTCGAAGGTCGAGGTGGAAACAAGCAATTCGTACCCCACCCCCTGCACATCGATCACGGCGCGCGTGGGTTGCTTCTCGACAAGTTGGCCGGCAATGTAGGCGTACATGGCAGTTAGCAGGTGCTTCTCATACAGGACGAAGCACTGTAAACGTCGTGCATTCCGGTGATCTATGCAAAATATGCATAGATCGGATTAGTTTTATGCAAAATACGTATCGTTCGTTTTCACGAGACGATTCGTTCGAGGGTTCGTATACTACCCCGTTCAGAACAACCTCTGTCTCAATCTACCCATGGAGGTCGATACGATGCGTCAAATTACGTCATTCCTTGCGTTGGTGTGCATGTTCGTTGCATGCATGACCGCACCGCGCTTCGTCCAGGCACAGATCGCGTTCGAGCATGTCAACGTCCTGCCCATGACGGATGAAGAAGTGCGAACCGACTGGACCGTGCTCGTGGAGGGCGACCGGATCACGGCAGCCGGCCCCGCTGCAGAAGTGGATATCCCGGCGGCGGCAGAGCGGATCGACGGAACAGGGAAATACCTCATTCCCGGTCTGGCCGAAATGCACGGGCATGTCCCCTCCCCAAACGAATCCGAAGAATACATCGCGTCCATTCTGTTTCTGTACATCGCCAACGGGGTTACGACCGTGCGCGGCTTGCTTGGAGAACCGGGCCAACTGGCGCTGCGGGAAGCCACGGCGGACGGAAGCCTCCTGGGCCCGTCATTGTATCTCGCAGGCCCTGCTTTCAGCGGCGGCTCCATTTCCTCGCCCGAACAAGCCGACCAGCGCGTGCGGGAGCAAGTCGCCGAGGGATGGGATTATCTGAAGGTGCTTCCGGGCCTGACCCGTGATGAGTACGACGCTATGGCAAAGGCCGCGGAAGAAGAAGGCATTCCCTTCATCGGGCATGTTCCTTTCGAGGTGGGACTGCTCCACGCCATCGAGATGGGGCAGCAAACGATCGACCACCTTGACGGCTACGTAGAATATCTGACCGACGGAGGAGACGCCGTCGATCCGGAACGTCTCGAAAACGCCATCGCCACGACGAAGGAACATGGGGTATGGGTCATTCCAACCATGGCGCTCTGGGAAACCATCCTCGGCGTACCGTCCGCGGCAGATATGGCGCACTACGAAGAGCTGCAATATATGCCGCCGAATATGGTGGCTTCGTGGGCCCGGTCCCAGGACCGGCGCCGGGCAAGCAGTGGGTTCCGTCAGGAACGCCAGGACCGGATTGCAGCCCAGCGCATTGACCTGCTGCGAGCGCTCAACGAGTCCGGCGCGCGTATCCTTATGGGGACGGATTCCCCGCAGGTGTTCAGCGTACCGGGCTTTTCGCTGGTGCGCGAACTGCCGCTCATGGTGGACGCGGGCATGTCGCCGTACGAAATCCTGGTTTCCGGAACCCGTGCGGTCGGTGACTACCTGCACGAAAAAGACACGGTCGGAACGATTACGGCGGGAAGCCGGGCGGATTTCATCCTGCTCAATAGCAACCCCCTCGACGATGTGATGCGCGTGTTCGACCGGGCCGGGGTAATGGCGCGCGGGCGGTGGGTATCCGAATCGGAGATACAGGGATACCTTGCGAAAATCGCGGAGGGGTACCGGTAGTATCCCGAAGTACGCTCTCTTACCGCTTCCGCACCAGCGTTACGCCGTCTGCAATGGGCAGCATGCAGCAGTCCACGCGGTCGTCGCGAACAATCGTGTCGTTAAGCGCTGCAATGGCGCGGGTGTCCATGTCGTCTTCGGCAGGGTCGAGGACGCGGCCCCTGCGCAGCACATTGTCCAGGGCGGCAACGCCCCCCGAACGCAGTAGCTGCAAGACCAGCTCGTAATAGCTCCCGTACGACGCCTTGTCGGCGTCAATGAATGCAAAATCGTACGTGCCTCCGCGTGCTTCGTCAAGCAACGCCCGCAACGTACCTGCCGCATCTCCTATACGGAATTCGATTTTGTCTTCCACGCCCGCTTCACGCCAGTTGCGGCGGGCTACGCTCGCATAGTCCTCGCTCACGTCGCACGCCGTCAGGAGGCCGTCGCCCGGAAGCGCCTGGGCGACCACAATGGAACTGTATCCGGTGAACACGCCGACTTCGAGGGCGCGCCGGGCGCCCGTCATGCGCACGAGCATCTCCATGAACGCCCCCTGTTCCGGCGCAATCTGCATGTCGGCTTCCTCCATGGACGCCGTCTCTTCCCGCAATCGCCGCAACATGTCCGATTCGCGGACGGCGTGACGGACCAGGTATTCATGGAGTTCGGGGGAAAGCCCTATGCTTCGGTTCGACATGGAGGAAACAGGTTCAACGTGAAAATGGATGCCTAATGGTGGGGGGTAGTCTCCCGGTGGAACGGGAATGCCTTCCAGCCTCTACTCTGAAAGTATCCGGTACAGTATATGCAGGATACTCTGATCAAGCCAGTGTTTGGGAGCTGCATTGAAGATGGCAGTAAACAGGCACAAAATGATCACTGATTAACGCTCGACCTCCGGAATTACCGCCGACGCGGTCAACACGTTCACGGCCCCCGCGAACACCACCCTGGCGGGTTCGAATACGCCGTACTTCATCGTCGTGTCCGGCTTGTTACAAGCGCTGTCTTTATATTATATTTTTAGACGATTTTGTATAGCCATTTGATTTTTTAGATCAGAACTCGTATATATGAACCGGATTCTGATTGACTGGACAGGTTGAGCACCTCTCTTGTTCTTTCCTTCTTCCACTTTTTCATGACCCCCGCAGTGACAGGTTAATAATTTAAGGCTTCTATGAGAGAGAGAGAGAGAGAGAGAGAGAGAGAGAGAGAGAGAGAGAGAGAGAAGAGAGTAGAGACTGCCGGGCGGCTTCCGACCCGAGCGCCGGGGCCATGACTGCGTACCGGTTCCGGGAAAACACCCGCCCGCCAGCTGACCTGTCGCCGTCCCGCCGGGGCGGCCATTCTTCCTCGAAGGCCGAATCCGCCGCGGGCGGACCTCCGGGTCCGGATCGCGCGCGCCCGCCTCTGGTGCGGCAGCGGCTGGTGCGGCAGCGGCCTCGTCCGCTTCGCCGGGCGCTCTCCGGCGCGGCGCTGCTCGCGCTCTCCGGCGCCCTCGCCCTGCCCGCCACGGCCCGGGCGCAGGATGTCGTGCTGGTTTCCAACATGGCGGCGTTGAGCACCGGATCGGCCCTCGTAACTTCTCCGACATACAGGAAAGAGATTGCCGGGTTTGTGGTTGGCGAAGGCGAAACGAGACGGGCCCAGCAGTTCTCGACCGGAGCCGACGCGGCGGGGTACACGCTCGGGAGCGTCGAGCTGAACCTGAGGCAGGCGGGCGGCGCGGGCAGTGTGCCGCTGGTGGCGATCCACCTTGACAGCTCCGGAGAGCCCGGCACGCTGCTGGGCGTGCTGGACAATCCCGCGGATCCGTTCGGAGTCACCAGTCTCGAGGCGGGAAACAGGACGTTCACCGCAGCGAGCGCCCTCTCCCTCGCTGCGAACACGAATTACTGGCTCGTGTTGAAGGACACCAAGAGTACGGCCGGCGAAGAGCACTACACCGCTTCGACCGCCAACTCCGAAGACGAGACCGGCGCGGAAGGATTCGGTATCGCGAACGGGCACGTCGTTTGGACGGAGGCGGATGACTGGGGCACGGCCAACACGGGCATTGTCAGGATGGAGATCCGCGGCACGGTGAAGGAGGAGAGGACATCGACCCAGACCGTCGCCACCCTGGTCAGCAACATCGAGCAGACTAAGCTGGTCAACACTACTCGGCAAAGCATTTCGCAAAGATTCACCACCAGTTCGGATATGTCCGGGCAAACCCTGACCAGCATCGACTTCGTCACTGAAAACAGCGAAAGTTTCTCGGCGAAAGTGTGCGAGGTCGGCTCCGACGATTTGCCCACGACGGCCTGTACGGATCTCACGGCCCCGGGCACCTTTGCGGCGGGGACGGTGTCCTTCACCGTCCCGTCGGCTATCGCGCTCGACCCAGGCACCACCTACGCGGTGGTGGTGACTCATCCCACGGGGATCGGGGGTTGGGGAATCACGCGATTCGGTAACATTGCTTCTCAGGAAGGGGGTGCAGGGGCAGTCGGGTGGGACATCTTTCATCAATTTCACGCGCAAAGGCCGGGCGGATCTTTGGTCCCCCATATAGGTTTCGTTCTTCTCATGACCCTCGAGGGGACGCCGGGGGTCCCGGACGCGCCGACGGGCTTCACCGCCGGGGCGGGCGACGCGCAGGTGGCGCTGTCGTGGAACGCCGTAACGGACGAGGAGACTTCGGGCTTGACGGGCTACGAATACCGCTTCAAGACAGGGACCGAGGCCTATCCCGCGACCTGGATGTCGATTCCCCTCAGCAGGCCGGGCCAGGTGAACGAGGCCGGCTACACGGTGACGGGGCTTGCCAACGGGACGGCCCACACCTTCGAGCTCCGCGCGGTGAGCGAGTACACCGCGGCGAGCGACAGCCCCGAGGACGACTTCGAGGACCACAGCTTAGAGGGCGAGGCGGTGGAGGCGGGGCCGGTGACCCCAGTGCCGCCGCGACCGGACGCGCCGACGGGCTTCACCGCCGATACGGGCAACGAGCGGGTTCTGCTGTCGTGGGACGTGCCGGCGTCGGCTTCGGGCGTGTCGCGCCACGAGTACCGCCACGACAACGACCTAACCTGGGTGCAGATTCCCAACAGCGGAGTGGGCGGTGCGAACGAGGCGGGCTACACGGTGCTCGGGCTTACCAACGAGACGGCCTACACCTTCGAGCTCCGCGCGGTGAACATCAGCGGCTATGGCGATGCGGCGACGGCGGGGCCGGTGACCCCCTCGCCCGACCCGGTCTGGTCCGCGACCATGACGGTGGGGGCGACTTTCTATGGGCACGGCTACGAGGAAAACGAAGGCGGTTCGCTCTCCGACTACGATTTTGAGTACAGGTCGACCACCTATACGGTAGAGCTGGTCGACTTGGACGATACGTATGCAGTGGCATTCCGAGTCGACGAGGATGGACTTCCGGAAGATGGCACCCTGACGCTGGAGATCGACGGGCACGAGTTCCCGTTCGAGGATACAACTGGCGGAGGTGGAGATTATTGGGAATGGGCTGTTCCGGAGGGTCTGAGCAATAGCGACTTGCCGATCGGCGACCAGGTGGTGGTGTGCCTGCTCGCCGGAGGGCAGGTGTGTCCGACGAGCGTGCCGTCGGCGCTGAGCGTGGCGGACGCCTCGGCGGAGGAGGGCGAGCCCCTGACCTTCACGGTGGCGCTGTCGCCGCCGAGCACGGAGACGGTGACGGTGGACTGGGCGACCTCGGGCGGCACGGCGGTCTCGGGCACGGACTTCACGGCGGGTACGGGGACGCTGACCTTCACGGCGGGCGACACGGAGAAGACGTTCACGGTGGCGACGACCGAGGACGTGACGGACCAGGTGAACGAGACCTTCACGGTGACGCTGTCGAACGCGACCGGCGCGGCGATTTCGGGCGCGACCGCGACGGGGACGATCAAGGACGACGATGCGCCGCCCCTGGTGGCCTGGTCCACGGTCATGACGGTGGCCGAGGTCTTTGGTGATTCATACGGCTACAGTGAGAACAACGGCGGCGAGCTCGCTGACGCCGACTTCCAGTACGATTCGGCCACCTATACGGTCGAGGAGATATTTGTATCAAGATTTGATGGCGTGAGGTTCCAAGTCGACAAGGAAGGACTTCCGGAAGACGAAATCCTGACGCTCGTGATCGACGGGCACGAGTTGCCCTTCTCAGAGAGCGAGTTACATGAATATGGGGAATGGGAGTGGTATGACCCTCCAGAGGGTCTGAACGATCCGGTGAACGACTTGCCGGTCGGCGAAGGCGTGGTGGTGTGCCTGCGCAACTCGACGGGGGTGTGTCCGGCGAGGGCGCTGACCGTGACGGACGTCTCCGCGGAGGAAGGCGAGGACCTGACCTTCACGGCGACGCTGTGGCAGGAGCGCGCGCAGACGGTGACGGTGGACTGGGCGACCTCGGAGGGCACGGCCACCTCGGGCACGGACTTCACGCCGGGTACGGGGACGCTGACCTTCACGGCGGGCGTCACGGAGCAGATGGTCACGGTCACGGTGGCGACGATCGAGGACGTGACGGACGAGGACCACGAGACCTTCACGGTGACGCTGTCGAACCCGACCAGCGGGACGATTACGGGCGCGCCGGCGACAGGAATAATCGTGGACGACGACGGGACGTCCCCGGTCTGGTCCGCGACCATGACGGTGGGGACTCCTCAGATAGGAGGGCACGGCTACGAAGAAGAGGGCCGGGGCGGTTCGCTCTCCGACGACGATTTTGCGTACGGGCTGACAGCGGCCACTTATACCACCTATGTCGTAGAGGCGGTCACGGTGGACCCGAGTGCTCTTACTGGTGTGTCTTTCAGTGTCGACAGGGGAGTTCCGCGCGATGCCCCCCTGACGCTGGTGATCGACGGGCACGAGTTCCCGTTCAAGGACAGAAACCGGTTTAGCCTCAGTACCCTTTTGTTTTGGGCTGTTCCGGAGGATCTGAACGATCCGGTGAACGACTTGCCGATCGGCTCCGAGGTGGAGGTGTGCCTGCGTACCGCGGGGCAGGTGTGTCCGGCGAGCGTGCCGACGGTAACGGTAAGCGTGGCGGACGTCTCGGCGGAGGAAGGCGAGAACCTGACCTTCACGGCGACGCTGTCGGCGGCGAGCACGGAGACGGTGACGGTGGACTGGGCGACCTCGGGCGGCACGGCCACCTCGGGCGTGGACTTCACGGCGGATTTGGGGACGCTGACCTTCACGGCGGGCGTCACGGAGCAGACGTTCACGGTATCCACGACCGAGGACATGACGGAGGAGGAGGACGAGACCTTCACGGTGACCTTGTCGAACGCGACCAACGCGACGATTGCGGGCGCGACCGCGACGGGCACGATCAAGAATGACGACGCGACGCTCAGCATCGCGGACGCGGGGGGGAGCGAGGGCAGCCCGGTGACCTTCACGGCGACGCTGTCGGCCACGGTCGCGGCGGAAGTGATGGCGACCTGGACGATGTCGATCGAGAGCGGTAACACGGCGGTCGCGGCGGATCTCGGGACGACGAGGACGGGGCCGGTGATGGTCACGGCGAACCAGCGCACGGGAACGTTCGAGGTGCCGACGGCGACGGACGATCTGGCCGAGGGGAACGAGACCTTCACGGTGACGCTCTCGAACGCGTCGAATGCGCAACTGGCGGCGGACCCGACCGCGACGGGCACGATCGAGGACGACGACCAGCCGACGGTGGGCTTCGAGAAAGCGAGCGCAATCGTTTTAGAGGAACTTGGAACAATCAGTTTCAAAGTCGAGCTCGACAAGGCGAGCACCGTGCCGATCACGGTGGACTGGGAGACTCGTGCCGGCACCGCTGAGGCCGACATGGACTATACGGAGGCGTCGGGGACGCTGACCTTCGCGGCGGGCGACACGGAGAAAACCATCAATGTCACCTTCATCGACGACGCCATTCACGAAGGCGTGGAAGAGTTCACGGTACACCTGATCGGGACCGACGACGCCGTCGTCACGCTGGGCACGTTGTCCTCGGCAATAGCCAGGATCGCCGATCGGGACAGGGTGGCGATCACGATGGAAGGAACCACGGTTGCCGAGGACGTGGGGACGGTGACGCTCACGCTGACGGCGTCGGCACCCTCGACCGCCGAGTACACGATCGATTACGCGACCGAAAACGGCACGGCGGAGGCGGGCGCGGACTACACGGCGGCGAGCGGGGAGGTGACGTTCGCGGCCGGGGTGACGGAGCAGACGATCGCGATCACGGTGCTGGACGACGCCGTGGACGAGGACCAGGAGGACTTCAAGGTGCGGCTGTCCAATGCAACGGACCGGCGTATCGATCTTCCCGCCGATCCCGCGCGCGTGCTGATCGAGGACGATGAAGTGACGGACGCCAACGCGGCGCCGTCGTTCAGCTCCGATGCGGCGATCAGCATGGCGGAGAACGGCACGGAGGCGGGCACGGTGCTGGCGACGGACTCCGACACGGGCGACGACGTCACGGGCTACGCGATCACCGGCGGCGCGGACCAGACGTTCTTCTCGATCGGGGCGACGGACGGGGCGCTGACCTTCGACGCGGCGCCGAACTACGAGGACGCGAAGGACCAGGGCAGCAACAACACCTACGTGGTCGTGGTGCAGGCGACGAGCGGCGCGGGCGAGCGGGTGAAGACGGCGACGCAGACGATCACGGTGACGGTGACGGATGTGAGCGGTGAAGCGCCGGGCAAGCCGGCCGCGCCGACGGTGTCGGCGGCGTCGGTGACCAGCCTTTCGGTGAACTGGTCGGCGCCGGACAACGCGGGTCCGGCCATCGACGACTACGACGTGCAGTACCGGGAAGGCGCCAGCGGCGACTGGAGCGACGGGGGCCACAGCGGCACCGCCGTCACGGCGACGCTCACGGGCCTCTCGGAGAACACCTCCTACCAGGTGCAGGTGCGGGCCAAGAACGACGAGGGCGCCGGCGCCTGGTCGGACTCGGGCAGCGGCGCGACGGACGCCAACGCGGCGCCGTCGTTCACATCACCGGCGACGTTCAGCATGGCGGAGAACGGCACGGAGGTGGCCATGGTGATGGCGTCGGACAGCGATTCGGAGGACAAGATCGAGCGCTACGACATCACCGGCGGCGCAGACCAGACGTTCTTCCTGGTCATCGCGTCGTCGGGGCATCTGGAGTTCAGAGATGCGCCGAACTACGAGGACGCGAAGGACCAGGGCAGCAACAACACCTACGTGGTGGAGGTTACGGCGACCAGCGGCGCGGGGGAGCGGGAGAAGACGGCGACGCAGACGGTCACGGTGTCGGTGACGGACGTGAGCGGCGAGGCGCCGGGCAAGCCGGCCGCGCCGACGGTGTCGGCGGCGTCGGTGACCAGCCTTTCGGTGAACTGGTCGGCGCCGGACAACGCGGGTCCGGCCATCGACGACTACGACGTGCAGTACCGGGAAGGCGCCAGCGGCGACTGGAGCGACGGGGGCCACAGCGGCACCGCCGTCACGGCGACGCTCACGGGCCTCTCGGAGAACACCTCCTACCAGGTGCAGGTGCGGGCCAAGAACGACGAGGGCGCCGGCGCCTGGTCGGACTCGGGCAGCGGCGCGACGGACGCCAACGCGGCGCCGTCGTTCGACTCTTCGGCGACCTTCAGCGCCGCCGAGAACCAGACCACGGCGGGCACGGTGCGGGCGACGGACTCCGATTCGGACGACGACGTCACGGGCTACGCGCTCACCGGCGGCGCGGACCAGACGTTCTTCTCGATCGGGGCGACGGACGGGGCGCTGACCTTCGACGCGGCGCCGAACTACGAGGACGCGAAGGACCAGGGCAGCAACAACACCTACGTGGTCGAGGTTACGGCGACGAGCGGCGCGGGCGAGCGGGTGAAGACGGCGACGCAGACGATCACGGTGACGGTGACGGATGTGAGCGGTGAAGCGCCGGGCAAGCCGGCCGCGCCGACGGTGTCGGCGGCGTCGGTGACCAGCCTTTCGGTGAACTGGTCGGCGCCGGACAACGCGGGTCCGGCCATCGACGACTACGACGTGCAGTACCGGGAAGGCGCCAGCGGCGACTGGAGCGACGGCAACCACGCCGGCACCGCCCTCACGGCGACGCTCACGGGCCTCTCGGAGAACACCTCCTACCAGGTGCAGGTGCGGGCGACGAACGACGAGGGCACGGGCTCGTGGTCGGACGCGGGCAGCGGCGCGACGGACACCAACGCGGCGGCGGCGTTCACATCACCGGCGACGTTCAGCATGGCGGAGAACGGCACGGAGGTGGCCATGGTGATGGCGTCGGACAGCGATTCGGAGGACAAGATCGAGCGCTACGACATCACCGGCGGCGCAGACCAGGCGTTCTTCTCGATCGGGGCGACGGACGGGGCGCTGACCTTCGACGCGGCGCCGAACTACGAGGACGCGAAGGATCAGGGCGGCAACAACACCTACGTGGTGGAGGTTACGGCGACCAGCGGCGCGGGCGAGCGGGAGAAGACGGCGACGCAGACGGTCACGGTGTCGGTGACGGACGTGAGCGGCGAGGCGCCGGGCAAGCCGGACGCGCCGACGGTGTCGGCGGCGTCGGTGACCAGCCTGAGCGTGAACTGGTCGGCGCCGGACAACGCGGGCCCGGCGATCACCGACTACGACGTGCAGTACCGGGAAGGCGCCAGCGGCGACTGGAGCGACGGCAACCACAGCGGCACCGCCGTCACGGCGACGCTCACGGGCCTCTCGGAGAACACCTCCTACCAAGTGCAGGTGCGGGCCAAGAACGACGAGGGCACGGGCGCCTGGTCGGACTCGGGCAGCGGCGCGACGGACGCCAACGCGGCGCCGGCGTTCACATCACCGGCGACGTTCAGCATGGCGGAGAACGGCACGGAGGTGGCCATGGTGCTGGCGTCGGACTCCGATTCGGACGACGACGTCACGGGCTACGCGCTCACCGGCGGCGCGGACCAGGCGTTCTTCTCGATCGGGGCGACGGACGGGGCGCTGACGTTCGACGCGGCGCCCAACTACGAGGACGCGAAGGACCAGGGCAGCAACAACACCTACGTGGTGGAGGTTACGGCGACCAGCGGCGCGGGCGAGCGGGTGAAGACGGCGACGCAGACGATCACGGTGACGGTGACCGACGTGGCTGGCGAGGCGCCGGGCAAGCCGGCCGCGCCGGGGGTGTCGGCGGCGTCGGTGACCAGCCTGAGCGTGAACTGGTCGGCGCCCACCAACGCGGGTCCGGCGATCACCGACTACGACGTGCAGTACCGGGAAGGCAACAGCGGCGGCTGGACCGACGGCAACTACAACGGCGCCGCCACTACGGCGACGCTGACGGGCCTGTCGGAGAACACGTCGTACCAGGTGCAGGTGCGGGCCACCAACGACGAGGGGACGGGCTCGTGGTCGGACTCGGGCAGCCGCCGGACGGACGCCAACGCGGCGCCGTCGTTCAGCTCCTCGGCGACGTTCGACGCGGCGGAGAACCGGACCTCGGCGGGCACGGTGCGGGCGACGGACTCCGACACGGACGACGACGTCACGGGCTACGCGCTCACCGGCGGCGCGGACCGGAGTTTCTTCTCCATCGGGGCGACGTCGGGGGCGCTGACGTTCGACGCGGCGCCGAACTACGAGGACGCGCAGGACATTGTGAGTGTCGATCCGGCCAATGCCGCCGGCAACAACCAATACGTGGTGGTAGTGCGGGCGACGAGCGGCACGGGCGCCCGGGAGATGGCGACGGAGCAGACGGTAGTGGTTACTGTGACCGATGATGATACGGAGGCGCCGGGCAAGCCGGCCGCGCCGGCGGTGACGGCCGCGTCGGCGACGAGCCTGACGGTGAACTGGTCGGCGCCGGACAACGCGGGCCCGGCCATCACGGATTACGATTATCGGTACCGGACGACCTCACCGCAGGAAAACTGGACAGAAGTGACGAATACGACGATCACGGGTCTGTCGGCGACGATCGGGAGCCTTTCGGAGACCACGTCCTACGACGTGCAGGTGCGGGCCACCAACGACGAGGGCACGGGCGACTGGTCGCTTTCGGGCGCCGGCGCCACGCGGGACAAGCAGGTAATGGCCCCTGGTCAGGTGACGGGTGTGTCCGTGACCAATCAAGTAGAACAGCTTATGGTGTCCTGGAATGAAGTGGCGGGGGCAAGCGGCTACAAGGTGCAGTGGAAGTCGGGCGGGCAGGATTACAACGAGGGCGCCAGGCAGTACATTGTCAGTAGTGGCGCCACGACGGAGCATACGATTTCAAATCTTACCGCCGGCGTCGAGTATACGGTGCGCGTGATTGCAACGAAGAACAATGCTGCGGACGGCCCGCCCTCGGCGGAAGAGACGGGTACGCCCCTGGCGTCGCCGCCACCGCCGAGCACGACCGCGCAGGCCCCGGAAAACCTGCAAGCCGCTACGGGCAATTCACAAGTGACGTTGAGTTGGGATGCGCCAAACGATGACGGCGGAGCGGACGTCACCGGCTACGCCTACCGGTACAAGGAAAGCGGCGGGGACTTTATCGACTATACGGACATTCCCGACAGCGGCCCCGGCGAAGCGAACGCCCGCAGTTACACGGTCACGGGTCTGACGAACGGCCTGGAGTACGTCTTCCATGTGCGCGCGGTGAACGAGCACGGCGGAGGGGCGCGCGCAGCGGTAACCGTGACGCTGCCTACCGGGGTAAACACAGAAAGCGAGGAACTGCCCGCCGAGGTGACGCTCTCGGCCAATTATCCGAATCCTTTCAATCCGGAGACGACGATACGCTACGGATTGCCCAAGGCGGGGCAAGTGCGTCTTGCGGTGTACGACATGCTGGGGCACGAAGTGGCGGTCCTGGTCGACCGATCGAAGCCTGCGGGCAATCATACGGTGCGTTTCGGAGCAGGCGACTTGCCAAGCGGCGTATACGCGTATCGCTTGCATGCGGGAGGCGAAACCGTTGCGCGTACGATGATGCTCTTGAAGTAAGCCGCTGGCGTCCGAACATCGTACAGGGACTGTCGTACTGTATGCCGTTCGTTCGGGATTGCCTATAGCAAAAACGGTATGGAAGCGAGTCCAAGCGTGATTGCGCGTGCAAGGTCTTTCTTCAGGTCGTCCATTTTGCGTCCGGATTATGAATGATCCTCCTGTTCTCTACACGCCCGCGTCCTCGAACACGCGCCGGACCATAGCCTGCGCCTCTTCCTGGATTTGCCGGAGGTGCTCTTCCCCGAGGAAACTCTCCGCGTAAATCTTGTACAGTTCTTCCGTACCGGAGGGTCTTGCGGCAAACCACCCGTTCTCCGTAACCACCTTGAGACCGCCGATCGGAGCATCGTTGCCCGGAGCGCGCGTGAGCTTCGCGGCAATCGGCTCGCCGGCAAGATCGGCAGCGGTCACCTGCCCGGGAGAAAGGCTCGCAAGAACCGCCTTCTGCGGGCGGGTGGCGGGCGCATCCATGCGTTCGTATACGGGGGCTCCGAAACGATCCTGCAGGAGCGCATAGTGTTCGGCAGGGTCTTTGCCCGTGACGGCAGTCATCTCCGCAGCAAGCAGATTGAGAATAATACCATCCTTGTCGGTCGTCCATACCGAACCGTCTTTGCGCAAGAACGACGCCCCGGCGCTCTCCTCTCCGCCAAAACCGTACGATCCGTCGACCAGCCCGTCCACAAACCATTTGAACCCCACCGGGACTTCCGCAAGCCGCCGTCCCAGGCCGTGAGCTACCCGGTCAATCATGGAACTGGATACGAGGGTCTTGCCGATCGCCGCGGTCCCGGGCCAGAGAGAGCGATGTCGGAACAGGTATCCGATGGCCACCGACAAGTAATGATTGGGGCGCATCAATCCGCTCGTCTTCGTAACGACGCCATGCCGGTCAAAATCGGGATCGTTGCCGAACGCGATATCGAACCGGTCTTTCAGCCCGACAAGGCTTGCCATGGCGTACGGCGAGGAACAATCCATGCGGATTTTGCCGTCCCTGTCGAGCGTCATGAACGAAAAAGTCGGGTCCAGGACAGGATTGACCACCTCGATGTCGAGCCGGTACCGGTCCGCAACAGGCTCCCAGTACGCCGCCCCCGCCCCGCCCATGGGGTCGGCGCCGATCTTCAGCCCGGAGGACGCAATGGCTTCCATGTCCAGAACATGCGCGAGGTCCTCCACATACGGCGTCATGAAGTCGACTTCCCGGGTCGTGCTTGCCTTGCGGGCCTGCATGATCGTCGTACGCCGGACGCCCTGCAAGCCGGTTCCGAGGAGTTCGTTCGCCCGATCCTGTATCTGTCCGGTCGTTGCGGCGTCAGCAGGGCCGCCCGTAGGCGGATTGTACTTGAACCCCCCGTCCTCCGGGGGATTATGGGACGGGGTGATGATTACGCCGTCCGCCAGACCGCCTGTGCGGTGTGCGTTGTGCCGGAGAATAGCATGCGACAGCACCGGCGTGGGCGTGCAGGCCTGCCCCTTTTCCACGTGCACGATCACCCCGTTGGCCGCAAACACTTCAAGGGCCGTCGTAAAGGCTGCTTCCGACAAGGCGTGGGTATCCATGCCGATCAGGAGGGGGCCATCGATCCCGTTTGCGGCGCGCACCTCGGTAACGGCCTGGCAGATCGCGGCAATGTGGTCGTCGTTGAACGACCCTCTGGACGAAGTGCCGCGATGACCCGATGTGCCGAACGCAACGCGCTGGCCCGGTTCCCGGGGATCCGGCCTGACCGAAAAATAGGCAGCGATCAGCCGCGGGATGTTGACGACGAGATCGGGGGGAACCGGCTTCCCTGCAAGGGCATGGTGCGCCATGATCCGGTAGAGCGTATTTGCGTCAGGAATAGGTAATGCCGGGCATAAGGTACGACAATGTCGCCTTTCCGGAGGAACACGAAGCCCCTTCCCGAATGTATGAAGGCCGGTTGCGAAGTACGAAAAACGCAACGCGAACATCTAACGAAAAAGTCCGCGCGCCGCCCCCCGCCGCGCCCCGCAGCAAGCGCCAACACGCCACAACCCTATGCCCGGCAAACCGAAAATCCTGTGGGCGGACGACGAGATCGATCTCTTGCGTCCGCACATTCTCTTTCTGGAAACGAGGGGATACGACGTCACCAGCGTGACCAACGGCGCAGACGCGATCGGGCAGGCGGACCGCACACGCTACGACGTGATCCTGCTGGACGAGCAGATGCCGGGCATGGGAGGCATTGATATTCTCGAAGAAATCAAGCAGAAGGCCCCGGAAACGCCGGTGGTCATGGTCACGAAAAGTGAAGAAGAACGCCTCATGGAAGAGGCGCTCGGCGGACAAATCAGCGATTACCTGACAAAGCCGGTCAACCCGAGCCAGATATTGCTCACCATCAAGCGGCTGCTCGATCGTAGCCGGCTGCGTACGGAAAAGGTCTCCCGCGATTATCTCCAGTCGTTCAACCGGATTACCCAGGCCCTCATGAACCCGCTCACGCACTCGGAGTGGGTGGACGTATACAGACAACTGGTGCATTACGATCTCGAACTGAAAGGCGACGAAGGCGCCCGGAAGATTCTCGAGGATCAGTACCGGGAAGCGAACCGCGCATTCGGCAGGTTCATCGAAGACCAGTATGCAACATGGATTCATGCGCGCCCGGGCGAAGAACGTCCGGTCCTCTCGCACGAAGCGATTCCGAGATACGTCATTCCGAAGATGGAATCCGGGAAGCCCGTCATCTTTCTGGTCATAGATTGTATGCGGTACGACCAGTGGCTGGAACTTGAAACGCTGTTGTACGACCTGTTCGATATAGAAAAGGAATTCTACTACTCGATCCTTCCAACGGCGACCCCGTATTCCCGCAACGCCATTTTCAGCGGCCTGTTGCCCGCGGACATTGCGAAACGCTACCGGGAAATGTGGGAAAGCGGAGAGGACGACGAACACAGCCGAAACCGCAACGAGGAGCAGTTTCTACGGGACCTGATGAAACGGCGGCGCCTCGATCCGAAAATACGCTACGAGAAGCTGGTCAAGTCGCGGGACGGGCGCGAATTCGCCCGGCAGACGGATGCGTTCGTCTCGCAGGACCTTAGCGCCATCGTGATCAATTTCGTGGATATTCTGGCGCACAGCCGTTCCGATTCGGATGTGCTCAAGGAAATTGCCCCGGACGAGCGGGCCTACCGGGCCCTGACGCGCACCTGGTTTGAACATTCCTGGCTGTACCAGGCCTTTGCCGAATTTGCCCGAACGGAATGCACCATCGTGGTTACGACCGATCACGGAGCCATCCGGAGCCTGCGTTCCACCAAAGTCCATGGCGACCGGAATACCTCCACGGCGCTACGCTACAAGTATGGCCGCAACGTGAAATGCGATGGGAAACATGCGATTTTAGTAGAGAACCCCGACGCGTACGGCCTCCCGAAAAACGAGGCGAATACAAATTACATCATCGCCAAGGAAGACTATTATTTCGTGTACCCCACGAATTTTCACCACTACCAGAATCTGTATCGGGACACGATGCAGCACGGAGGCGCCTCGCTCGAAGAAATGATTCTGCCCGTCGTGACTCTGCGTCCCAAGGCATGAAGAACCTTTTCCCTGCACACACTTCCAGCGCCGCGGAAACCCGCCGGCTCGGGCGCGCCGTTACAGAACAACTTCAGGCGGGGGATGTGGTCGCCCTGTACGGAAATCTCGGGGCAGGAAAGACGGTGTTTGCTCAAGGGCTCTGCGAGGGTCTCGGATTGGCCAGCGAACAGGTTACCAGCCCAACGTTCTCTATCCTCCACGAGTACGACGGCGGTACATGGCCTGTGTATCATTTCGACGCCTACCGTATTGAAAAGCTGGACGAATTTTTCGACCTCGGGTACGAGGAGTATTTCTATGGACACGGCGTATGCATCATCGAGTGGGCCGAGCGCATCGAGCCGCTGCTGCCCCCGGAAACGTTGCGGTTCCGCATGAAGCACGAAACGGGAGACGAACGAAGCATCCACTTCGGCGGGATTGCGCCATGATGCGCGAGATCGACGCACTGCTTGCACAACTCCCCCGGTTTTCAGAGCAAGGGATATGGAAGCCGGGGCTCGAACGTACGCAAAGGCTTCTCGACGAGCTTGGACGCCCCCAGGATGCGTTCGATATCGTGCATGTGGCCGGTACGAACGGCAAGGGGTCCACCGCATCGTTTCTTGCCGCAATGAGCCGCGCTGCGGGATTGCGAACCGGGCTTCATACGTCGCCGCACCTCTGGCAGGTGACGGAACGTATGCGGATCGACGGACAAGCCGCGCCGGAAAACTGGCTGGCCGCCGCCCTGCAGCGCACACAGCCTCTTGTCGAGAAAACGCAACCGAGTTTTTTCGAACTGACATTCGCGCTCAGCCTGCTGTACTTTGCAGAACATGGCGCTGACCTGGTCGTCGTCGAGACGGGCATGGGCGGGCGGCTCGACGCCACGAATGTACTCACCCCGGTGCTGTCGATCATCACCGACATCGGCCTCGATCACACCCGGTTTCTGGGACATACCATCGAACACATTGCCCAGGAGAAAGCAGGTATCGTCAAACCCGGTATCCCCGTGGTAACGAGCGCCCGGTCCCCTGCCGTCGAAGTGATCGAGGAAATTGCCGAAACGCGCGGCGCTCCCGTACACAGGGTCGAACGGGATATACAGGTGCTGTCGAAAACCATTGCATTGACGGAATCGACGGTCACGGTATCCACGCCGAGCCGAACCTTCCGGGACCTGCACGTGGGGTTGGCGGGAAAACATCAGATCCGGAATGCCATGACCGCACTGCGGGGGGCGGAATTATTGCATATCGGCAAACGCGCCGTGCACAGGGGCATGCGAGAGGTCTGCACACTAAGCGGACTACATGGCCGTTGGGAGGTGCTGGCCGAACAGCCTCTTGTGGTGACCGATGCAGCGCATAATGCGGATGCCCTGGCGGCGATCCTCCATCATCTGGAGGCTTTCCGGCAGACGGGAAGCACCTTGACCGTATTATTCGGCGTCATGCGGGATAAAGATACAGGGGCCATGGGGAAACTGCTCGCAGAGGCCGGCGCGTACGTCCGACCCGTAAAGCCGGCGTCCGACCGGATGTGCGCCCCTGAGGAGCTGGCAGAGGTACTCCGGAACGCAGGCGCCCGGGTCGGCGCGCCCTGCACTATCCGGGAAGGTATCCGGGCTTTCCTTGCCGAAGCATCTACTGAGGACACGTTGCTGACGACCGGTTCGCATCGGATTGCAGTGCGTCCGGAAGACCTGCCCCTATGAGCTTGCTCAGAGATGCATTGTGCCATTTCTCATAATGATAATTTGACTTCCCGCCGGGAAAACCTATCTTATCACTTGGTGAGCAATTTATTACCCTGCGCTCGCTATCGAAATTCCCTGGTTCCGGCAGCCCATCTTTCCTGTCTGGGCCACGGCAGATCATTCATCCCACCGAGTTTATTGTACCCCCGTCAGACGCTTTAGCGTCCATTGTGAAGCCGGAAAGAATAACGCGGAGCACTTTTCCGATCGTTTATGCCGGCATTCATCCTTCGTACGGATCGACCCGATCTGTTCTCAATCCCTCGTTTGATAACGATGAACATCCACGAATTGCAAAAAAAGAAACTGCCGGAGCTCAAGGAAATCGCTCGTGGCCTCGGCCTGAGCGGCTATTCCCAGAGCCGCAAAGAAGATTTGATCTATCGCATCATTGAGGCGAATGCAGAGGTCGTTGCAGGCAACGGCTCCTTGCGAACCCGCCCGACCCGTCCGAATCAGGATCGCAGCCAGCCATCCGAAGACCGCGCCCACCCGGAAGACAGTCGTGCGCGTTCGGCGGAGAACCATACCACCTCCGGGGAAAACCAGCCGCCGGCCCCAGCCGGCCCAGCTCCACGCACTCGCCCGGACAATGACCGCGCTCGTCCAACGGCCGACCGCGCACGCCCAGGCGACGAACACCGCCCCCCCAGAAAAGAAAAGGACCCGGAACGCAAGCCCCGGCGAGAACAAACGCCTGCGCCGGAACGCAAACGCCCCGCTCGGGCATCCGACGAAATGCGTCGGGGCGAAGCGCCTCGTAATCCGGCCGGACATGGTTCGCCTCGACCGCATGACGGTGATCGAACACACCAAAGAAACGCGCCGGGCGGCGAGCGCACGAGACCACCTCTCCGCGAACCCGGCGGAGACGAACGAGAGCGCCCGGACTATCGCGATCACGGAAAAGACGATCGACGCAACAAGCGTCGTAATCAGGACCAGCGCAAGGGGAACCGGCGCGGCCGGGATCATCGGCAGGGCGGCAACGGACACGAAGCCCGGCGCAAAAATGTCTACGAAGGGCGGCCGGAGTACATGGCCGCACACGATCCGAGGAGAACCGAACTGGAGGGCATGATCCGCAAAATCGGGGTGCTGGAAGTGCTCCCCGACGGCTACGGTTTTCTGCGTTCGGCAGAATACAATTACCTGCCCAGCCCGGACGATATCTACGTTTCCCCCTCGCAGATCAAGCGTTTCAGCTTGCGGCTTGGCGATACGGTCGACGGAGAAGTGCGCCCTCCAAAAGAGGGAGAGCGCTTCTTTGCACTCATCCAGGTGAATACGATAAACGGACACAAACCGGGAGAAATCGAAGAACGGAACGGTTTCGATTATCTCACGGCGCTTTACCCGACGGAGCATCTCCGGCTCGAAACGCACCCGAGCGATTACAATACCCGCATCCTCGACCTCTTTACGCCTGTTGGAAAGGGGCAGAGAGCACTGATCGTAGCCCAGCCGAAAACGGGTAAAACCGTTCTGCTGCAGAAGATCGCCAATGCGATCACTACAAACCATCCGGAGGTGTATCTGATTGTGCTCCTCGTGGACGAACGCCCCGAAGAAGTCACGGATATGGAGCGAAACGTTCGCGGCGAAGTGATCTCTTCGACCTTCGACCAGAAAGCCGAGCAGCATGTCCAGGTTGCGGATATCGTGCTGGAGAAAGCCAAACGGCTTGTCGAGGCAAGACAGGACGTGGTCATTCTTCTCGACTCGATCACGCGTCTGGCGCGAGCAAACAATACGGTTACCCCGACAACGGGCAAAACCCTCTCCGGCGGCATGGAGGCAGGCGCGCTGCGAAATCCCAAACGCTTTTTCGGCGCGGCCCGGAATGTGGAAGAAGGAGGATCGCTGACGATCATCGGCACGGCCCTCATCGACACGGGAAGTCGGATGGATGAGGTCATCTTCGAGGAATTCAAGGGGACGGGCAATTCGGAAATCGTGCTGGATCGCAATCTCGCCGATCGCCGGATATTCCCTGCCATCAATGTGATCATGTCAGGGACGCGCCGGGAAGAATTGCTCGTGCTCGACGCCAAGCTCGGGCGCATCTGGATCCTGCGGAAGCTCCTTGCCGATATGTCGCCGATCGACGCCATGACGTTCCTGCTCGACAAAATGCGCGGCACAAAAAACAACGACGAATTCCTCGTCACTATGAATTCATAGCGCATATGCCGGGTAAGACCGAGGTCAAGGCGCTTTTCTTCGACATGGACGGCGTGCTCGTGGACGTGTCCCGTTCCTATCGGCGCGCCGTGGAAGAAACGGTGAAGCAATTCACTGGCCGTCGGCTTCTCCCCAGCACAATCCAGCGCTACAAAAACATCGGCGACTTCAACGACGACTGGAAACTGACGCACGCCATCATCACCGATACGGGTATGAGCGTGCCGCTAAGCCGTGTGGTGGAGGCTTTTCAAAAGCGGTATCGGGGAGATGAATGGAACGGCTTCATTGCGGAAGAACCCGCCCTCATACAAGCGGCTACACTGAACCGGCTTCACGTCAACGGGCGTGCTATGGGCATTGTCACGGGGCGTCCGGAAGCTGAAGCGAAGTGGACCGTAAACCGTTTCGATTGGAAAAAATATTTCCCCCTGATTGTCGCCAAGGAAAAACAGGAGAAACGTTTCAAGCCGGATCCATTTCCTCTCCAGCATGCGCTGGCCATGCTCAACGCGGCAGGACGCATCGTTCACCCCGAAGCAGCTGTGTACGTCGGCGATTCGGTGGACGACATGACATGCGCCCGGAAAGCCGGGATACGGGCCATAGGTTTTATCCCCCCCTATATCAAGAACAGGGAGGAAATGGCGTCTTTGTTGCATGAGCGGGGGGCGGATGTCGTCATTGACACCCTGGAAGAATTACCGGACCTCGTTGACTAATAGCGTACAGCGCCATGCAACGGCACGCCCCGCGCTTGACGAGCGCCTTTCTGTACATCTGCGGCGCCCTTATCCCCTTTGCCGCCTCTGCCCAGGCGCCGGATACGATCCGCGTACGCCTCGAAACGGCGATCCGGCATGCGCTGGAAGTAAGCCCGGAGGTGAACGTCACTGCCTCGAATCTCGATTTTGCCCAGGCACGGGAACGGCTTGCGCGTGCAAGCCGATTCGCCACCGAGTTTTCACTCCAGACAGCACATGCCGCCGCACCTGGACTTCGCGACCTCCCGTCCGGCGTCTCCGAAGACAATCTGTATCTCCATCCCAGGGTTCGGAACGACTGGGAATCCCTGCGCCCGCTGAACCGGTTCGAGACCAGCCTGGTGCAGCCCCTGTACACATGGGGCGCCCTGAAAGGAACCATCGAGGCGGCTCGACAGGGCGTACGTGTGGAGGAGGCGTCCGTAGGTAAAAAAAAGATCGAGATCGCGCTCCGCACCGGCACGCTGTACTATAACCTGTTGCTTGCGAAACAGCTCGTCAGGCTAACCGCACAGGCAGGCGATATCCTGGAGCAAGCCAAGACGGAGATTCGCCGTCTCCTCGAGGAAGGCGCAGAAGATGTGGACGATGCCGACCTTTTCAAGGTCCGCATTACGGAGCAGGAATTTCTGCGACGAGTGGTTGAAGTCGAACAGGGGCTGCGCACGGCGCAAAGCGCCCTTGGACATCAGTTGATGTTGCCCGGAACCACGATGCCCGAACCGGAAGAAATCGTGCTGGAACCCATGTCTTTCCTGCTCGACTCCCTGGATACCTACCTGCGTATTGCCCTGGAACATCGCCCGGAAATCAGCCAGGGCGCCGCGGGACTGGCAGCGAGGGAAGCACAAATCAGGGTCGCGCGCGCAGACTATTTTCCGCAGCTTTTCTTCGGCGTCGAATCGAAAATTACGCTGACGACAGGGCGATTCCGTCAACCGAATCCCTATGTCAACGATCCGTATCTGGGACGCAGTCTACGTGCGGGAATAGGCTTCCGCCTCCCGCTCAATATGGCGCAAACGCGCGCCAGGGTAGCCCAGGCAAAAGCGGAGCGCAATGAGGTTCATCATCAGCTGATTGCGGCCAGGCAATTCATCCTGTTCGAGGTAGAAGCAGCCTGGCGGAACGTCATCACGGCGCGCGCCGCCATGGAAGCACAAGGCGAAGCCCTGACCATCAGCGGAGAATGGCTGCGCACCGAGCAAATCAACTTCGATCTTGATCTGGGCGACACCGAAAATCTTGTGGATGCCGTCCGGGCAAACCTTGAGTTGAGAGCAATGTATTACGAGCGCGTGCGCGCATTCAACATCGCCGTGTTGCGGTTATGGGCAGAAACGGGCTGGGCCGGCGCCGGCCCACCGGCGCCGGGCGGTACACTCCCGGAATAAATTATTATGCGATATTCCGGCATGATTGTTGTTAAATACCTTTCGGCTACATATCTCTTGTAGATGTGTATGCGTCCCTTTGCTTCCGCAAACGCCGAAAAACCGATACGCCATGGCACGCAGCGCTTTTCTTCTCTTCATGCTCTTCGGCATCCTGCTCGAATTGCAGAGCCCGGTCCGGGCCCAGGATCGATCCGCTGAAGTGCGTCGCTTCCTCGAACATCGGGATCGCGAGATCAAGGACATGCTGGGCGACCGGGAGACCTTCACCGACGAGCAGCGCGAACAACTCAAACGCGTTATCAACGACGGTATTGATTTCGCTGCGATGGGGCGTGCAGCGCTCGGGCCTTTCTGGACCGATCCGGCGCCGGCTCAACGGGAGGAATTCGTGGATGTGTTCAGCCGGATCGTCCGGAATCAGTCGCTCTCCGATCTTGATGTCTACCGGTCAGTGGTTACCTACGGAAACATTACCGCCAACGACACCTTGGCATATGTAACCACTACTACGGTCTACAAGGACATTCCGACGAAAGTGGAATATGTGCTTGGACGCACGGGCCGGCAATGGCAAGTCCGGGACATTATCCTGGATGACGTGAGCACCTCGGAAGGATATGCACGATCCTTTCAGTCGGTCGTCCGCAAGCGCGGTTTCGATTCCCTGATGGAAAGTCTTCGGAAAAAACTGGACGGGATGCGTTCGTAAGCCCGGGCCGCCGGACGCACGCCGGACGCACGTCGGAGAATGGACGGCGTAGACGAGAACAAGCCATGCATACTCCGAAAGAAGGCTACGTGCTGCACACCTATGGACCGGAACGGTTCGTGCACCATGCGGCGGCTTCCATCATGACGCTCAGGCGTCACGACGCCCATCGGCCCGTTGCCCTCTTCTGCCCCGAAACACACCGGGAACACCTACGCAGGCACGGCAAGGACACCCTCTTCGAGGACATCCATGTCCTGCCGGAGGAGCACGCTTCCATTACGGGTTTCAAACACCACCTGCACCGGTTCATGCCGTACGAGCGCACCCTGTTCGTGGATGCGGATATCATCTGGTGCCGCAGCCCCGATCCGCTCTGGAAACAACTACAGGCATATCCCTTCACCGCAACAGGCGTCGAGCGCGCCGATCTTTTCTTCGGGGGGCCCAAGGATTGGCGAATCGCGATCGATGTTATGCTTAACCGCCGGCAACGCACTATGAGGCGGTTCGGAATCACCCACCTGCCCCGCGTTCAGGCCGGCATGATCTATTGTGCACATCGGGATATGGCCCAAAGCGTGTGCGAGACCGCTGCCTCGCTACTTGCAAAGAGGGCGCAAACCCATTTCCGAAGCCGTCTGGCCGAGGGGCGCAGCGAGGAATCCTGCGAATGGAGCCTCGCGATGGCCATGGGTCAACATAACCTTGAGGTTTTTCCCTGGCTCCAGGGGCGGCTGAGCCCCCAACTGGACTTTATCGAGGGATGGACGACATACGATCCGGACTTCCGTGAGGTCACCTACCGGTACTACACCGATCGTTCGGTCTATGCGTTGCGAGGCATTCGAAACCGGGCGCTCCGTACCTTCCTGATAGACTTTGTGTCCAGCTTGCCGGGACGAGGCGATTATCAGGAGTTTACGCCTGTCTCCCTCCATTTCAGCTGGCTTCATTACAAGAAACCCTTTCAGGAGTTTTCCGAGCGGATGTGGGCAACGCCTGTCCAGCACAGCGAGCGTGCAGCGACCGCAACGCATTGAACTCCACTATTGCCTCAGCGCAGCGTGCCACACAAAGGCAACCTCGGACGGATGCCCGAGCAACATATTAAACAGGAAGAAAAACACCCACACAAAAGGATAGAGCAAGGCGCCCAAAACGGGTAGCCAGATCAATGCCCGCGCCATCAACCATATATCGATCAGTATCTGGATGAAGGAGAATATGCCGAAACATATCCAGGCTATGGCCAACATGGAGGCTACCTGGCCGCTCGGCGCCGGAAGCGAAGAGGCAACCATGGCGCCTGCCATGACAAGCAAATACGGCGAGTGTGCCCATACGATGAGCATGAGAACCTGCCGGACCCGTACTACCCGGGGCCCGAGACGCAGAAGGAGCGACCATGCGATAGCCCATATTCCCAGAACAAGCGCATGGATGCCCCCTGCGAGCAAAAAACAAAGGACAGGCTTGTCGATCATCTGCCCCACGAAAGACTGTACGAAGGGAGGCAGATGGTGCATTGCCACCATGAAGGCGTCCGTCACGGCCAGATTGTAGAGAATCAGAATTCCCGTTGATCCGCTCGTCACAACCAGCATGAAGAACGCCACGAAATTTACCCCGGGAAGGCTCTCTCGGTTTGTGTGCACCGCCTCGACAAAAAAGGCATGCGATCGAAAATACCGGGGTAACATGTAGCGAAACCGGGGAGAAAACGCATACCCTGCCCCAAACGCAAGGATAATCATCCAGCCGAAAAGAATAACCCAGGGGAAGGGTTCAGGCGGCGGTGTACCCTCATCGAACGCGAAAACCGTTCTGCGGCCCGAAAAAACTCCCGAAATCACTTCGAAAGCCGCTCGCGTACGTCCATCCGGCGTATGCAGCCCGTAGCGTATAGGATCAGACGCCATGCCGGAAGATGGCCTGTCGCGCCAACGGTAAACAAACACAGCCCGCAATGAACTGTCGAAAAGTTCGGGCAGCGTGTCCTCAAAATAGCGGGCTTGACGCTCCTGCGAAAACGGCGCGAGCAATCCACGGGGGCCATCGTACCTGACGCCGGTTCCAAGAGCACCCACGCCAACCGATGGCATACCGGCCTTTTCGATCCAGGCCGACGGATCAGGCCTGTCCAACACATCCATCAGGACAAAGTCCACAGCATCCGCACAGGCGTCGTCTTCCGAAAACAGGGTTACGTAGTACGTCGATATATCCGGCGCCGCCTCATGCAAACGGCTCGATAACCGTTCGAACCAGGCGCATGCCGCCGGGTCGGATGTATCGCTATGCCCGGCGAGCCCTATCGCCCGGATCGAAGAATGCCGATGTGCTACATCCAGAGCGGCGTCAAGGGACGCCTGGGCAGATGCAAGCGTGTCTGCCAGCCCGGAAACCGACAAGTGAGAGAGGGGAAGATCAAGATAGATGTGCAGCCCAAGCGTATCGGCGATATCCAGGACCTCGTCGTTCCTGAAAAAGTCTGTGCGCACCGCTTCCACGCCGGCTCCCGCCATGGCGTATAGATCCTGCACGGCTTGTATGCGGTCGCCGGGAGGCGTCCACACCATGCCCTTCAGGGGAGATGCCTGCTGCGCAGCGACGGGTCGCGGGACAAGGACCGCGAAAGCCCAGAACGTCGCTATATACGCTGAACGGAGAAAGGCCATCGGCAAGACAGGCACCTCGTACCCCGTTTCAGTCCATCATCTTCCGCAAAAATGCCGGCGTATTGATGTCCTCTTTCCGGTTCCGCTCCGGGTGATCGCGCAACTCACTCTTATGAAGCACATTGATCTTTCGCTCGTTTGCTTCTTCTTCCACCTTCTTTTCCCGATTGGATCTTTCCGGCTCCTCGCCCTGCCGGACAATCTGACGACGCTGGTAGGCAGGTTCATCCAGCACCTTCAGATTATTCTCGCCCTTGTAACTCGGTACAACCCCCGTTGGGCTAAGCGGCATCGTCCTCCGGGGATACTGCGGCGGATTGCCCGAGCCTCGGGACAGATCGAATCCCGTGGCAATGACCGTAACGCTGAGCTTGTCGCCCATGGTCTGGTCTATCACCGTACCAAAAATGACTTCCACCTTTTCTCCTGCTTCTTGTTTAATGATGTCAACCGCCGTACTAACCTCCCGGACTGTGATGTTCTCGCTGGAGGTAATGTTGACAAGCACATTGCTGGCCCCTGCTATGGACAGACCGTCAAGCAACGGGCTCGAAATGGCGTCCCTGGCCGCCACCTCGGCCCGTGCGGTTCCGCTTGCCTCCGCTCCTCCCATGACTGCCTGGCCACCCACCTCCATAGTGGTCTTGACATCCGCAAAGTCGAGGTTGACGAGGCCATGTATGGTGATCAGATCGGATATGCCTCGCGCCGCATTGTAGAGCACATTGTCCACCATGCTGAACGCCTCGAGCCAACTGGTCTTGTCGTCCGATATTTCCATCAGGCGCTCGTTGGGAACGACAATCAGCGTATCGACGATATCGCGAAGCAGTTCGATGCCCTGATCGGCAGCCGTTCTGCGGCGGTTGCCCTCGAAATCGAAGGGCTGGGTAACGATGGCAACCGTCAGGATGTGGAGTTTCCGTGCAATCGCAGCGACAACGGGAGCGCCTCCGGTGCCGGTGCCGCCACCCATCCCCGCCGTAATGAAAATCATATCGAAGCCCTTGAGCGCCTGCTTGATTTCCTCTCGGCTCTCTTCGACCGCATCGGCGCCGACAGTAGGCCGGGCGCCGGCCCCAAGGCCTTTCGTCATGATCGAACCGGCTTGTATCTTCACCGGCGAAAGATTCTTGCGAAGCGCCTGCGCGTCCGTATTGATCGCGATGAATTCGACCCCCCTGATCCCGCGGGTGATCATGTCGTTGACGGCGTTGCCGCCGCCGCCGCCAACGCCGACCACGCACAATTTGGGATTGTCGGTCAACGAGCCAGTGAACTTGAAGGAGTTGCTCATGGGTTTCTCCATTATTTCCATAGGTGAGTACCGACCGGTGCATGCGCACGGCGGCGAAGGCGGCAATATGTTATAGTTCGTCGAACCAGCCCTTCATTCTCGCCGCAATTTTGTTGACGAGAGAATCACGAGGGGCACGGTCTTCTCCATGGTGCGCCAGCCCCCCGCTGAATATCGCACCGTCCCTGGCCCCGGCTTGCAGCCTGTAAAACACGAGCCCGACAGCCGTGGAATACTTGGGGTCGCTTACTTCCTGCACCATCCCGCCAGTCAGGCCGGTCGGCATGCCTATACGCGCTTCTATGCCGAGTACGTCGGAGGCGAGTTCACCCACGCCGGGAATGAGCGAGCCGCCACCGGTGAGCACCACACCGGCCGCCAGATTTCCTGTGTAGCCGCTGCGCTTGATCTCGATGGCTGCGATCTCCAGGATCTCCTCCATACGAGGCTGGATAATTTGTGCAAGCGGACTGCGTCCGATACTCTTCTCCGGGCGCCCGCCCAATCCGGGTATCGTGATTTCCTCCTCTTCCGAAGCCATGTCAATGAGGGCGACGCCAAAGCGGCATTTGAGTTGCTCAGCCTGGTCGCGCATAACGCCAAGGCCTCGCCGGATGTCGTCGGTTACGTTGTTTCCGGCAATGCCGATGACGGCGGTATGGCGGATTGTATTATCCTCGAACACAGCGATATCCGTCGTGCCGCCGCCTATATCGATAAGCGCTACGCCGACTTCCTTTTCATCCCGATGGAGCACCGAGCAGGAAGAGGCCAATGGCTCCAGAACAATATCTTCGACCTGATAGCCCGCTTTCTCAATGCAGCGATAGACATTTTTGGCTGCGGATACCAGTCCGGTGATAATGTGTACGGTCCCCTCGAGGCGCACTCCGCTCATCCCCACAGGATCGATTACCCCGTCCTGACCGTCCACCACGAATTCCTGCGGGATGACATGCAGAATTTCCCGATCGGCTGGCATAGCCACATGGGTGGTGTCCTTGAGGAGACGCTGCACATCGTCCGCCACGATTTCCCGATCCCGAGGGGATATCGTGATGACGCCGCTCGTCCGAAAACTCTGAACATGGTCCCCGGCGATCCCGACGATCACCCTGTCAATATCCACGGCGGCGGTCCGCGCCGCCTCTTCGACGGCAACCCGAACGGCAGCCACCGTCTTGTCGATGTTCACAACGACGCCGCGATTCAAGCCATCCGATTCTGCAACCCCAACCCCCAGAATGTTGATGCAGCCGAGATTGTCGACAGCCGCAACCACGGCGCACACCTTGGTGGTGCCGATGTCTACGCCGACTACAATACGTTCATTCATGCTCGTTTCCATAAGCAAATACCCAGTGAAGGGTCAGCTTTCTTTCGTGACGACTTGACCGTCAAAACGGAGATCGATGGTGGTAAAGGTTTTGTCCGGACTCGGCAATACAGCTTGCGTCCAGAAGGCATACAGTCGCTTGAATTTCTCGGCATAGCCGCGGCTTCCAAGCCGCACCGCAATCGCTTCCTTGCCGCCGGAAATCGCTGCATACATCGTGACGCCGCCGGCACGGTCCACTTCGAACGAGGACACAAGCAGCACATCCTGCAGCGGATCGGATTCCGGCAGCGTAGCAAGCAGTTCGCGCAGCGAGGCTTCGCGCAACGGTTGCGTCCGGTTCTCAGGCAACACAGCACCCCACACCAGCGGTACGTCCCAAGCGGCGGCGTCCGACAACGGCATGGCATGGCCTTCGGCGTCCAGCCAGGCTGCCGGTTGCCCGTCGGAAGTAAGCGCCAGTGCAACGGGGAGCCGTTCCTTGACAGCAATCCGCACCACGCCGGAAGGAAGCCTTCGGACCACACCGGTTTGCACCCAGGGATGCCGGACAGCGCGGTCGGCGACCAGCAGCGGATCCACGTCCAGCACCCGCATGCTCGTGTCGACGGCGGCCAGAGCAAGGATCGTCTCCTCGTCTGCGTACCGGGCTCCCTCCACCATAACCTCGCGCACAACCATCCCGTCAACCCAGGTCCATCCGGCAAACGACAGGGGCCCGACGATCGCTGCGACCGCCATCAATCCCGCCATGCGCGCCAGAATCCGTTTTGTTTTACCCATTTTTTCGCTCTTGCAACATTACCGTTGTTCGAGTTCCGCAAGCAATGCGCCTCCACAACGCCAGATATCTCCAGCGCCCATGGTCACAACAGCATCCCCCTCCCGCACCTTGCCCGCGAGAAAGCCTGACACTTCTTTCCTGTCAGCGACATAATGCACATTCCGGTGCCCGTACTGTCTGGCCAGATTGGCCAGCATTTCTCCATTAACTCCGTCAATGGGCGCCTCCCTGGCGGCGTACACATCGGTAAGCACCAGCATGTCCGCATTGAAGAAGGCCTTTGCGAAATCATCCATGAAGTCGCGCGTACGCGTGTAGAGATGCGGCTGAAACACCGCGATAATCCGCTTGTCGGGCCACATCTCGTGCGCTGCTTCAAGCGTCGCCGTAATCTCGGTCGGGTGATGCGCATAATCGTCCACCACCATGACGCCCGCGGCCTCGCCTTTTTTCTGAAAGCGCCGCTGCACTCCCGTGAACCGGCCGATACCCGCCCGGATTTCTTCAAAGCCGATTTCCAGTTCGATCCCGACCGCCACAGCAGCCAACGCATTGCGCACGTTGTACCGTCCGGGTGCATGCAGCGCAATCTCACCGAGGCTCCGGTTGCGGCACAGCACATGAAACCGGGTCGTCGCGCCGTCCTGCCAGACCTTGTCGGTGCGTATCTCCGCCTGTCGCGACATACCGTACGTAATGATCCGGCGATCTATCCGGCTGACGATTTCCTGTACGATCGGATCGTCCAGGCAAAGCACAGCCGCTCCGAAGAAAGGCACGCTGTTCGCGAATTGCGTGAATGCCTGCTTGATGTCGTCGAGGTCCCTGTACGTATCGAGGTGTTCCGCCTCGATGTTCGTAATGACGGCCAGAGAAGGGGTGAGCCGCAGGAACGTACGATCGTATTCGTCGGCCTCGATCACAATGACATTGCCTTCGCCGACCACCGCGTTCGAACCGAAAACCGCTACTTTGCCGCCCACGATAATCGTGGGGTCGAATCCTCCCTCTGCAACGACCAATCCGACCATCGAGGTCGTCGTGGTCTTGCCGTGCGTGCCGGAAATGCCGACGCCAAACTGCATGCGCATCAACTCCCCGAGCATCACCGAACGGGGAATGGCGGGGATACGCAGCCGTTCCGCCTCCACGGTTTCCGGGTTGTCTTTCAGCGCTACGGCGGAGGAATACACGACGACATCGGTATCCTGCACGTTTTCGGCGGCATGCCCCTCATGTATGACAGCGCCAAGCGAGATCAGCCGCTCCGTCACGTCCGATAGTTGCAAGTCCGAGCCGGTCACCCGATACCCCCGGTTGAGCAACACCTCTGCGATGGAACTCATGCCGATCCCGCCGACGCCCACCATGTGGACCCGCCGGATACGACCAAGAGCCGATTGTCGTTTACTTTTCATCATTCAAACACGTATCGCTTGCCGACCGGTCATCGTAGATTCGTTTTCGTCCGTTTTCGCCTCTGCGGCGAAACCCGCCAGACGCAACACATCGCTGGCAATCCGATCCGCAGCACCGGGCCGGGCCAGATCAAGCGCCGCTTTCGACATATCCCGAAGGAGCTCGGGGCGCATTCGCAACCGGTCTATCGCCTCCGGCAAAGCATGGACCATCATCGACTCGGAAATCATCTCCGCGGCCCCCGCAGCTACCATACTCCGGGCATTGCGGGTCTGATGATCTTCCGCCACATTCGGAGAAGGAATGAGGATAGAAGGCGTACCCGTGATCGCCAGTTCGCTGCATGTGAGCGCGCCACTGCGGCATACCACGAGGTCTGCGGCAGCATACGCCCGATCCATCCGGTCAACATATTCGAGCAGCCGCAAACGCGGGTGGCTCGGTACGCGGGAACGCATTTCTTCGAAATACCGCCGACCGCTCTGCCAAATGACATGCACGGACTCGTCGCGCAGCAACGTTTCGAGATTGCGCACCATTACCTCATTGATGGCCCGGCTCCCCAGCGAGCCCCCGAATACGGCGATCACGAATGCCTCGGCAGGCAGTTCGTAACCCCGCCGCGATTCTTCCGGGTCAACTGCAACGAGTTCCTGGCGCACAGGATTGCCGCTGCACAAGCAGCGATCGGACGGAAAATGTTTCCGTGCTTCTTCAAACGCCACGTGGACGGTCGCCGCCCGCTTTCCGAGTAACCGGTTGGTCAATCCGGGATACGCGTTCTGTTCCTGCACCACGATCGGTTTGCCGACCATGCTGGCCGCGAGCAAAACGGGACCGCTTACGTACCCGCCGGTGCCGACAGCTACATCCGGATCGAACCGCCGCACGAGCGTATGGCTTTCGACCATCGAACGCGCCAGTTTGAACGGGAGCGCAAGGTTGCGGTACGCTCGGGTACGGTGCAAACCGGCCGCGGTAATGGGATACATTTCGTATCCGGCTTTGGGCACAGCCTCCCATTCCATGCGACTGCGCGTTCCGGCAAACCGGATATGCGCGTCCGGAATCTGCCGGCGAAGCGCATCCGCCACGGCAATAGCGGGATATACATGCCCCCCTGTGCCGCCCGCCGCAAACAATATGTTGGGCGCAGACCTCATCGCTCGACGCATTGCCTCGATATGTTGAGTAAAATGCCGAACATCATGCCGGTCGCCGCCATGGATGTCCCGCCGTACGAAACAAACGGCAGGGGAAGCCCTGTGACCGGGAGCAAACCGCAAGCCACGGCGGCATGCACGAAAGCGTACAACGCCACGCTCGTCGTCAGTCCGACGCCCATGAACAACCCCAGCGGATCCGGTGCACGGCGGGCGATGCGCAAAAATCCTCGAAACAACACGGTCAAAAAAGCGGCAAGCAACGCCATCGCACCCAAAAACCCGTATTCCTCCGCTACAATGGCGAAAATGAAATCGTTGTACGGGGCCGGCAGAAAATCCCGCTGTGTGCTTTTGCCCGGCCCTACGCCGGTCAGCCCGCCCATTGCGAAGGCGATCCGGGCCTGTTGGGCCTGATATCCTTCTGCCTGATCGCTGAAAACCTCTTCGGTCCCGGTATGCGGGAATATGTTCATGCCGAGATACGATTCGAGGCGCGCCGCCCGGTTCGGCGACCCGAGTATAAGCAGAAAGGCAAGCGCCACGCCCAGCGCGGAAAGGCCACCGAGATGCAAGGTGCTGACGCGCGCCACAAAACACATCAGCATGGTCGTAGTCAGCAGCATCAATGCCGAAGAAAGATCTTCTATCCCGATCAGTATGCAGGTAGCAAGTACCCACACCAGCACCGGCATGAAGGCCCGCGAAAAACTTTTGATGTAGGTCTGCTTCTTCGACAGCAGCACGCCCGTGTACAGAATGAGCGCCACGCGGGCCAGGTCCGAGGGTTGAAATCCGAACGATCCGATGCGTAGCCACCGGGTCGCGCCGCCCGAAGCGACGCCCGCAATTTGCACTACTACGAGCAACCCCAGCGATACCAGAAGGGCGATCCGGCCAAGCCGCGCCAGTTTCCGGTAATCGATCACGCTGCAAACAAGCATGGCGCCAAACGCCACGCCGACGCGCACAAGGTGACGCACCAGAAAACGTTCCGTATCCCCCCCGGCTCTCGTCTCTGCGAGAAACGAAATCGCGCTGTACACGGCCACCACGCCAAACACCGCCAGCAAGAGCACGGCCCACACGATATATCTATCGAGCGGTCGTCTCGGACGGGATTCGGAACCCGGCAATGCGGTAGTGGAAAAAGCCATGCTACAGGTCGTTTACAAGATTTCTGAAGGCGTCGCCGCGCTCTTCGTAACTGCGAAACATGTCGAACGAGGCGCAAGCCGGGCTTAACAGCACCACATCCCCGGCTTCGGCGGCTATGCTGGCCCGGTGCACCGCATCCTCGAACGAACGGGCAACGATGGCGCAACCGGCTTCCGATCCAAGTTCCTCGGCCACTTTGCCGGCGCTCTCTCCCACGGCAATCACGGCCCGAACCTTCTGCTTCACCAGCGGCTTGATTGGCCCGTAATCGTTCCCCTTGTCGCGTCCGCCCGCAATCAGCACCACCGGGTCGTCCACGCTTTCCAGCGCATACCGGACGGCATGCACATTTGTCGCCTTCGAGTCGTTGACGTACCGGATGCCGCCGGTCTCCCGTACAAGCTCCATCCGATGCGGTACACCCATGAATGTCCTCAGACCTTCGCGTACGACAGCGGGGGGTAACCCCGCCACGCGGGCCGCAACGGCCGCCGCCAATGCATTGTGCAGATTGTGCGGCCCCGGTAGAACCAGCTCTTCCGATCGCATAAGGATCTCCTCGTCGGTTATTCTCAGAACGATTTCCTCATCCCGTACGAATGCCCCCGCTTCCACTTCGCCCATCCGGCTGTACTCCAGCAGGGCAGGCCCGTTTGTCCGGGAAGACCGGAATGCGGAAGTCCGTTCCCGCACCTGCCGATCGTCCCGGTTGTAGACAAACCAGTCGTCGCTGCCCTGATTTTCACCCAAGCGAAATTTGCTCCGTGCGTAGGCGTCGAAATCATGGTCATACCGGTCCATGTGATCCGGCGCAATATTCAGCATCACGGCAATCCAGGGCCGAAACCCCGCGATGTGGTCGAGTTGAAAGCTGGACACTTCCAGCACGACCAGGTCGCGCGCCTGGACCGACGCCGCAAAATTCGAGAATGGATATCCGGTGTTGCCCCCGACAAACGTCTTTCTCCCGGCCTGTCGGAACATGTGCCCAAGCAAACCGACCGTCGTCGTCTTTCCGTTGGTGCCCGTCACCGCAAGCACAGGAGCCCGGCAAAACCACGAAGCAACCTCTATTTCCGAGCAGACGGAGAGACCGGCGCCGGTCACCCGTTGCAAAAGCGGGGCCGAGGACGGCACTCCCGGACTTGTCACAAGAAAATGCGCGTCCGCAGCCCGGTCGGAATGCCCCCCGGATTCGAACGCAATCCCGGCTTCGTTCAAGGCGGCCAGGAACGCCGGTTCGATCGAGCCGGCATCCGTCACAAACACCTCTGCTCCGTGCGCATGCAACAGCCGCGCAACAGCAACGCCGGAGCGCGCCGCGCCGACTACCGTTACGTTCTTTCCGCGCAGCTTGCTCGGCGTCATATACCGTTTGCGAAAAAATGTGGGAGTACATGCGTCATCTGATGCGGAGAACCAGCAGTGTCGCCACCACCGTAACCGCGGTAATGATCCAGAAGCGGGTCACAATCTTTGCCTCGTGCGTGCCGCGCGCCTCAAAATGGTGATGCAGCGGCGCCATCCGGAAAATCCGTTTGCCTTCCCCGGTCCGCCGGCGAGTCCACTTGAACCAGGTCGTTTGTATGATCACGGACAGGGTTTCCATGAAATAGACGGCCCCGAGCAGCGGCAGCAGCAGTTCCATACGGATCATCAGCGTGAGCGACGCCACCGCGGCGCCCAGCGCCAACGATCCCGTATCGCCCATGAAAACTGTTGCCGGATACCCGTTGAACCACAGAAAGCCGAAACAAGCCGCCGTCATCGCCGCGGCGAACACCGTGAGCTCCCCTGCCCCGGGCAGGTAAAACACATCGAGAAATTCGGCGAATTGCACATTGCCCGAAATGTAGCACAGCACCACGAGCCCCAGCCCTACGAACGCGGTGACCCCCGTGGCCAGCCCGTCGAGCCCATCCGTCAGATTGACCCCATTCGATACCGCCGTCATGATGAAGACGGCGACCGGAATGTACACGAGCGCTCCCAGGTTGGCGCCCCCAAACAAGTGACCGAAGATGTTATAGTCGATCATCTTGTTTTTCAGAAAGGGAACGTACGTGAGCGCACTGTATGCCTCGAACGCGGGGTGAAAACAAAGCGCCGCCCCAAGCAGCAGTCCGATGGAAATTTGCCCCGCCAGTTTGACTTTCGGCGCAAGGCCCCGCTTGTCCTTCCTGAACGTCTTGATATAGTCGTCCATGAATCCGAACACCCCCATCCAGGCCATCGCCAGCATGGCAAGCCAGACATACGGCTCGGCGATCGCACCCCACAGGAAGGTCGATATGAGAATCGACAAGATGATGATGACCCCCCCCATGGTGGGCGTACCGGCCTTGTGCGCATGACTGACCACGCCGGCTCCCGCGCCTTCCCGAACGGACTCGCCCAGTTGCTTTGCACTCAGCATATTGATGATGCGGCGCCCTATGAACAGAGAGATGAATAGCGCCGTAATCGCGCCCAGCGTAGCCCGGACCGTGATGAATCGTATCACCTGGAATCCAGGAGGCTGGTACAGTTGCTCCAGATAGTCGATCAGGTAATAAAGCATAAGGCGTAGTCGAAAAAGAACCCGTATATCCGGTTATCGGGGGTGCTGCGGCAATCGGGCCGGAGACTTCCGGGCAAAAGCCGCCCGCACAGCCTCCCTGTCGTCGAAACGCTTTTGGTCCGTTCCGACAATCTGACGGGTTTCATGCCCCTTCCCGGCTACGAGCACGATGTCTCCCGGACGAGCGAGGCGACTCGCTTCAGCAATAGCCTCCCCGCGATCGGTAATGAGAAGCGCACGGTCCGGATCGGTGAAGCCGGCCCGGATGTCTTGCAGAATCCGGGCAGGATCTTCGGTACGCGGGTTATCGCTCGTAACGATCAGGTGGTCCGCGAACCGTTCGGCCACAGCGCCCATCATCGGACGCTTTGCACGATCGCGATCTCCCCCGCAACCGAAAACGCACCATACATGTGCACCGGAAGGTCGGGCGGCAGTGATTGTCTCAAGCACAGCCCGGAGCGCAGCGGGCGTGTGGGCAAAATCGATGATGACATGCGTGCCGTCTTCGAATCGGATCCGTTCGAAGCGCCCCGGCGCCGGCCGGGCCTGTTCGAGCGCATCCAGCGCATCGCCGGCATCGCATCCCAGCGCCAACAGGGCGCCCCAGGCCGCCAGCAGGTTGTAGGCATTGAACCTCCCGGCAAGCCGAAAGCGGCGCGTGCGCCCCTCGACACGAAGAACCAGCCCATCCATGACGTCCTCGACGACATCGGCACGGATATCGGCCGCCGTATCCAGGCCGTACGAGGTGCATGTCGCACGCGTATCGGCCATCATGCGGGCGCCGGCCGGGTCGTCGGCGTTGAACAGGGCGGCAGCGTCAGCATCCAGCCGGTCGAAAAGCGTCTTCTTGGCCGCAAGGTATGCCTCGAAGGTCTTATGGTAGTCGAGGTGATCGTGTGCAAGATTCGTAAACACGGCCACATTGAACGCAATCCCCCGGACCCGCTCCTGATCCAATGCATGGGAGGATACCTCCATAGCGCATGCATCGCATCCCTTGTCCGCCATGCGGCGGAGCAGGCGCTGTACGTCCGGGGCGTCCGGGGTCGTAAGCCGGGCGGCAAATGCCTCGCCCGCTATGCGAATTCCGACCGTCCCTATAAAGCCGGCCTGTACGCCAAGTACCCCAAGCGCCTGCTGCACGAGAAAAGCGACCGTTGTCTTGCCGTTGGTACCGGTTACGCCGACGACGCGCAATGCATGCGACGGATCGCCGTACCAGGCGGCGGCAAGCACAGCCAGTGCGGATCGGGAATCACGGACGCGCGCGAAAGCGGCGCCGGGATACCGGTGTGCCCGGTTCGCCGGCGCCGCCTCGCACACGATCGCGATGGCTCCGTTTTTAACAGCCTTGTCAATGAACAGGTGGCCGTCGGCCTCAACGCCTCGAATGGCGACAAAAAGGCCGTTCGGCCCGACCTTGCGGCTGTCTCCGGCCACATGGTCGATATCGATATTGTCAATGCTTTCCCATGTCTCCATGAGCAGGCCCGCGGCCTGCAATGCTTTCATTAAGTTTCCGAGCGTTTTCATCGGGACCGCAGCACCACCGTTTGTCCAGGAGGACTACCCGCTTCGGGATATTGGGCCCCTACGATCCCTCTCCCCTCGACGCGGACCCGGATATTCCGGCGCGATAACCAGTACGTGGCCTCGCGCATGGTCCATCCCCGGAAATCGGGGACGGCGTCGCCGGACGCCACCGGTTCGTTCGGTTCGTCGGATTCACGCAGAAGCACAGGACGCACGCTCTCCGACACATCGGTCGACGCCGCATACGGAAGTTCTTCCGCCGGAAAAGCCTGCCGGGCCAGCTCGGGAAACGTCGCAAGCCACCGCGTGGCGGTACGCCGGAAAATCGGCGCAGCAACCACCCCCCCGTACCGGAACGTTTTCGGCTCGTCCACCACGACCGCAAGCACGACCTGTGGATCGTCGGCGGGAAAAAATCCTGCAAACGAAGCACGATACGCTCCCTCGCGATACCCGCCGGCGTCCGCTTTCCGCGCCGTGCCCGTTTTTCCCGCAACCTTCAGGCCCTCTATCTGCGCACGGGTCGCCGTGCCCTCTTCCACGGCGCCCAGAAAAGCGGGCATAATGGTTTTCGCCGTCGAGGACATAAACGCCCGGCGCACAGAGTCTTGCCGGGCTATCCATGTGGTCCGTCCGGTCACATCCCGGCGCTCGACCACAATGTGCGGTTGCACGAGCAGCCCGCCGTTCGCCAGCGCCGCATAGGCCACGGCAAGTTGCAGGGGAGTCACATCCACTTCGTACCCGATGCCCATGGCCGTCAGCGTTGTGCCGCTCCATCGATCGGGCCGCTTCAGCAATCCCTGCACCTCCCCGGGAAGATCGATCCATGTAGGTTGCCCGAAACCGAGACTGCGGGCATGCCGGTAGAACGTACCCCGATCTGCACGGGACACCACTTTGGCGGTCCCCACATTGCTCGAAAGCGAGATCACTTCCCGAAAGGGGATCGTACCGTGGGCATGCGTGTCGGTGAGCGTACGTCCGTGCACCACGGCCCATCCATCCCCCGTTTCGACGGAATCCTGCATGCCAATGAGGTTCTGCTCAATGGCGGAGACGGCAGACACGAGCTTGAACGTGGAGCCCGGTTCCAGCCGGTCCGTGATGGCGCGGTTACGGCGTGTTTCCGCCGAATACGCCCCGGCCCGATTGGGATCGAACGTAGGCACATTGGCCATGGCGAGCACTGCGCCGGTGCGTGGATCGAGCGCCACCGCCGTTCCGGACGCCGCCTGCATTTCGGCAACGCCCCGGGCCAGTTCTTCCTCCAGAATGGTCTGCCTCAGCAGATCTATCGTCAGGATGAGCGCCTCCCCGTGAACAGGTTCGACCACTTGCCCGGAAACGAACGCTCTGATCCGGCCCAGCCGGTTGCGCTGTACGGCGCGCCGGCCGTCCACCCCCCTCAAATACTCGTCGTATTGCAATTCCAGGCCGCCCAGCCCGGTCCCCTCGGGACTCACATACCCCAACACATGCGAGGCGGTTTGTCCGTGATTGTACCGGCGGGCGAAGGCGGGATCGAGAATCACCCCGGGCGCATCCCAGCGCTCAACCTCTTCCTTCTGCCGCCCCGGCATGCCCCGAACGAGCTGCACGTACTGCGGACTGGTTCGTTCGCGTACGCGCTGCCGGTAGTACGCCGAGGACGTACCGGTCAGCTTTGACAATCTTTCAAAGAACGTATGCCGTTGCTCCTCGAAGCCGGAAACCGTCGGATCGAGCGCCAGATCGTACCGCGCCGTGTTCACCGCCAGCGTCCTGCCCGCGCGATCGTAGATGGCGCCCCGCATCGCCGGGATACTGACGAACGAGTTCGTCTGCCGCCGTCCCTGATCCCGCAGATCGCGGCCCTCCGTAAGGTGGATGCGAAATACCTGACCGAGGACAAGCAGCGGCAGCAGGCTCAGCGCCGTCAGCACCACGTACATCCGGACCAGTATCGAATCCTTTGCTTCCACGTGAGATACCTCTCGCAAGCGTCTTGCGCCATGTTCGTGTGCTTCCCGTCATTCCCCCACCCCGACCGGCGGCCCGGGCGCCGGATCCGTAACGAGCCCCAGTTCATGGGCGCGCCCGTAGATGACGGAGGGGCCGACCATCTGATCGAAATCCCCTTTCAGGCGATTGTGCTGCAGGTGAAGCCGAAGATTCTCCCGGCGCTCCTCTTCGAGTTCGGCCAGAATTTGTTGCGTGGCATGGACATGCCCTACATACAGCGTGAAAAGAACGCCAAGCCCCAGAACGATAAGGGAAAACCGCGCCGTAGAAATGCGTCCCAAAAATGTGGCCTTTTCCCGGGGAGCAGCCGATTTGCGCCGGTTCAGACCCTGGATATCCGACCATCCGGGCAACGCATGCCCTTGCCGGTACGCCGGGACAGGCTCCTCAATACGAACCGTCCCCGAAGCCAGACTTGCTTCCCGGGACCTGTTTCGGATATGTGTTTTTGACTTGTACATGACGCACACGTTCGTTCATCGCCTTATCGTCCGCACATCCTCCTCCGGGGGCCACGCCAACTCCGTGCGCTCCGCGATGCGGAGGCGAGCACTGCGCGCCCGCGGATTGGCTTCCACCTCCCCGGCGTCCGGCTGTATCGGCTTCCGCATGCGTTCCTTCCACGGGACCAGGGGGTTGCCGTACATATCGCGTTGCGGCTCCCTCTCGAAATTCCCGTATCTGAAAAACCGTTTGACCCTTCTGTCCTCAAGCGAGTGATAGCTTATCACAGCCATCCGCCCGCCCGACCGGACCACACGGACCGACGCTTCGAGCAACCGCTCAAGCACTTCCAGCTCACGATTCACCACGATGCGCAACGCCTGAAATACGCGAGAGAGGGCCCGAACCGCCTCGCGCCCCGGCACTACGCCACGGACGACCCCGGCCAGTTCTGTCGTGCTCTCGAGCGGTCGGGCCTCCACAATCGCACGAGCGATCCGGCCCGACCGCGGCTCTTCGCCAAACGTCGAGAACACATCCTTCAGCATCCCCCGATCCCACGAGTTCACCACCCTGTGGGCGGAGCGCCCCCCGCGCATATCCATGCGCATGTCGAGCGCCCCTTCGGCGAGATAACTGAATCCGCGCGAGGCGGTGTCGATCTGGCGAGAGGAAACCCCAAGGTCCACCACCAGACCGTCCACCTGCGCCTCTCCGGCTTCCTCGAGCAATCGTCCGATATGCTCAAAATTGCCTCGGAGAGGCGTAAACCGCCCGCGCTCCATATCGGCGGCGAGTCTGCTACAAGATGCATCGAGCGCTTCGACATCGTGATCGATGCCGAACACCCTGCCTCTCGGTGATAACAACTCGAGCAACGCAGCACTGTGTCCACCCCCACCCAAGGTAGTATCCACGTACACGCCGCCGGTTTTCGTAATCAGTCCTTCCGTTACAGCCTTGCAAAGAACAGGAATGTGGAAAGAGGTTGCGAAAGCGCACGCCTCTGTGTTCCCCATTCGTTTATGTCCGTCTCCTCCTGTCATCCCCCGTGACGGAAAACTTTCCGCCTGTCATGGCGCTACAGATCCCTGCCCATCTCGAATATCCTTTCCGCCACATCCGAATAATCGGCTTCCTGCTCGGCCTGAGCGGCAAACACATTCGGATTCCAGATTTCGATACGATCCAGCACGCCGATGATCAGCACGGCGTCTTCGAGGCCGGCGAAGGCGATCAGGCTCTTGGGAACCACAATCCGCCCCTGCCCATCCAGCATAACTTCATCCGCCCAACGCATGATCGTGCGCACGAAACTGCGCGCTTCGGATCGATACGTGTTCAGCCGGGCAATCTCCGCCTCGCGCTTTGCCCATTCGTCAAGCGGAAACAAAAGAATGCATTGCTCGAAGCCGCGCGTGATCGTAAAGCTGTTATTCGCTTCCGGGTTCAGCGCGCTCCGCATCCTGGCCGGGATCGCTACGCGACCCTTGCTGTCTACAGAGTATTCTGCCTGTCCCTTGAAGCTTGCCATGACGCCAAAGAATCAGCGGTTGAAACCATGAACCGGTAAAACACATCCGGTGCGCTATACCGGTTCATCGTTCGAGTTATGGGAATATTCCCCACTTTTCCCCACTTGATTGATCAAATTACGGCGCAAATTTGTAATGTCAAGTCCTTTATGGGTAAAAAAGACGAAGTATAACAGGTATTTTTTTACAAAAATATGTGCAAGATATGTAAATGTGCTGTGTATCCTCCTTTCTCAACACGGTAAAGGGGGATGTGCGGGCGCGTTCGGCGCCGAACGGACGAAAATCCGACGGCTTATGCCGGGAAATGCGAGGGGTCTGCTGGCTGCCCAAACAAGGAATAAACCGGCCTGCGCGCTGGCGCCGTGAACCACGCGATCCATGCGTTGCGGGAGCGCAGCGTAGTTGAGTTCAAGAATCGAGCCAGGCCCGGGACCTCCGGAAAACGGAGCCGTCGGGCGCGTACGCGCCTGCCCGCGCCCAGTCTCCTCGTTCGGCGTCCACTACGGAACGCAAGCGCAGCGTATATTGCGATACGTCGGCAGAGGTGTTCGGTTGGATTGGACAGATTTTCGCGGGAATTAAGGCGTAATGTTGCGACCTTGTTTCCAGCCGATGAATCCGAGGAGACCCATGTGAAGAAGTCCCCCGGTGCGAGGAAGGTTATGGAAAGTTTTACGCGAGCAAAGGGTATGGGAATTTTTTCATGCGGTCCCCATTCCCTGGCGAAACCCACTGCTTCCTGGCTTCCCCTCTTGAAAAACAGAGAGCATGCTGGCTGGTCAAGGGCGGCGTGGTCGGTTGCGATCTATTGTTCTTTGTTAGCGGCAATGGTCTTCGTTCCGAGCGTGGCGCAGGCGCAAACGGCCGCGGAGAGGGCGGCGCTGGTGGCGATCTACGATGCAACCGACGGCGATAACTGGACGAATAAGGAAAACTGGAAAAGCCAGGAACCGGTCGGGGACTGGTACGGGGTCACGGTTGAGAACGGCGCAGTCACCGAGTTAGACTTGTCTAACAATAATTTAACGGGGGAAATACCGTCCGAAATAGGGAATCTGACCAGACTTCAACGGTTAGACCTTTCCGCTAACAACTTAACCGGAGCCATACCGTCCGAAATGGCGAATTTGACCAGCCTTGAGACGTTAGTCCTTCTTGGTAACTCCTTAAGCGGAGAAATACCGTCCGAAATAGGAAATCTGACCAGACTTCAGCGATTACTCCTCACCAGTAACTCCTTAAGCGGAGAAATACCGTCCGCGATAGGGAATCTGACCAGACTTGAGGATTTATGGCTCCACGGAAACTCCTTAAGCGGAGAAATACCGTCCGAAATAGGGGGGTTGACCAGACTTGAGGGGTTACTCCTCAGCGATAACAACTTAAGCGGAAAAATACCGTCCGAAATAGGGAATCTGACCAGCCTTGAGGAGTTATGGCTCCACGAAAACTCCTTAAGCGGCGCCATACCGGCCGAAATAGGGGAGCTGACCAGCCTTAGAAGCTTAGAGCTCGGGAACAACTCCTTAAGCGGCGCCATACCGGCCGAAATAGGGGAGCTGACCAGCCTTGAAAGCTTAGAGCTCGGGAACAACTCCTTAAGCGGCGCCATACCGGCCGAAATAGCGAATTTGACCAGCCTTGAGGGGCTGGGTTTGGGTCATAATACAGAGTTGACCGGAGAGCTTCCTGCGGGTTTAAGGCTTCTGCCGATTAATTACCTGGATATAAGCGAAACCTGTATTACTACGCCTGCGGATAGCGATTTTGAGGCATGGTTAGCGCGTATTACATTTCTCGATACCGATAGAGTGTGCGCGCAGGGTGTTACGGTGACGCCGACGGCGCTCTCCGTTCCGGAAGGCTCCAATGCCCAATACACCGTGGTTCTGGATGCGCAGCCTTCCGTCAACGTAACGATCTCGGTGTCGCTGGCCTCAGGTTCGGATGCAGACATTACGGTAGACAAGACCTCGCTCACATTCACGCCGGACAACTGGGATACGGCGCAGGAAGTGACGGTATCGGCTGCCGAAGACGACGATGCGACAGATGGGAGTGCGACGATAGAACATGCCGCGTCGGGCGGGGGCTACGACAACGTAAGCGTCTCTTCGGTGACAGCGACGGAGGCGGATAACGACAACGATGCGGACGCGGAGAGGGCCGCGCTGGTGGCGATCTACGATGCGACCGACGGCGATAACTGGACGAATAATACCAACTGGAAAAGTCAGGAACCGGTCAGGGAGTGGCACGGGGTCACGGTTGAGAACGGCGCAGTCACCGACCTGAACCTGGAAGAAAATAATTTAACGGGAACGCTACCGCCCGAAATAGGGGATTTGACCAGCCTTGAGGGTTTACGGCTCGAAAATAACTCCTTAAGCGGCGCCATACCGACCGAAATAGGAAGTATGACCAGCCTTAAGTGGTTAATCCTCAAAAATAACTCCTTAAGCGGCGCCATACCGGCCGAAATAGGAAATTTGACCAGACTTGAAAATTTACAGATCGCCGGTAACTCCTTAAGCGGAGAAATACCGTCTGAAATAGGAAATCTAACCAGACTTACGTGGTTATCGCTCAGTAGTAATCAATTAAGCGGATCCATACCGGCCGAAATAGGAAATCTGACCAGCCTTGAGGTGTTACGGCTCGCCCGTAACGCCTTAAGCGGCGCCATACCGGCCGAAACAAGAAATCTGACCAGCCTTGAGTCGTTGTCTCTCGACGATAACCAATTAAGCGGATCCATACCCTCCGAAATAGGAAATTTAACCAGCCTTGCAAGGTTAGACCTCAGCAGGAACTCCTTAAGCGGCCCCATACCATCCGAAATAGGGAATTTGACCAGCCTTAGGTGGTTAGAGCTCGACAATAACTCCTTAAGCGGAGAAATACCGTCCAAAACAGGAAATTTGACCAATCTCGAGGTTTTATGGCTCCATGATAACCAATTAAGCGGCGCCATACCGGCTGAAACAGGAAATTTAACCAGCCTTAGGTGGTTAGACCTTAGAAGGAACTCCTTAAGCGGCGAAATACCGGCCGAAATAGCGAATTTGACCAGCCTTGCGACGTTATATGTGAATGACAATACAGGATTGACCGGAGAGCTTCCTGCGGGTTTAAGGTTTCTGCCGATTACGATATTGGATATACAAAACACCTGTATTACTACGCCTGCGGATAGCGATTTCCAGGCATGGTTAGCGCGTATTACATTTCGCGATACCGATAGAGTATGTGCGGCGGGCGTTACGGTGACGCCGACGGCGCTCTCCGTTCCGGAAGGCTCGAATGCGAAGTACACTGTGGTTCTGGATGCGCAGCCCTCCGCCGACGTGACGATCTCGTTGTCTTTCGCTTCGGGTTCGGACGAAGACATTACGGTGGACAAGACTTCGCTCACGTTCACGCCGGACAACTGGAATGCGGCGCAGGAGGTTACAGTATCGGCGGCCGAGGACGACGATGCGACAGACGGGAGTGCGACGATAGAACATTCGGCGTCGGGCGGGGGCTACGACAACATAAGCGCCTCTTCGGTTACGGCGACCGAGGCGGATAACGACAAAGATGCGGTGGGCATTACAGTGACGCCGACGGCGCTCACCGTTCCGGAAGGCTCCAATGCCAAATACACCGTGGTTCTGGACACGCAGCCCTCTGCCGACGTAACGATCACGGCGTCTTTCGCTTCGGGTTCGGACGAAGACATTACGGTGGACAAGACCTCGCTTGTGTTCACGTCGGATAACTGGAATGCAGTTCAGGAGGTGACGGTATCGGCGGCCGAGGACGACGATGCGACAGACGGCGTGGCGACAATAGAACATACGGCGTCGGGTGGGGGCTACGGCGGCGTTACGGTCCCTTCGGTGACGGCGACGGAAGCAGACAACGACAAAGATGCGGTGGGCGTTACAATCACACCGACGGCGCTCACCGTTCCGGAAGGCTCGAATGCGAAGTACACCGTGGTTCTGGACACGCAGCCCTCCGCCGACGTAACGATCTCGGCGTCTTTCGCTTCGGGTTCGGACGAAGACATTACGGTGGACAAGACCTCGCTTGTGTTCACGTCGGATAATTGGAATGCAGTTCAGGAGATAACAGTATCGGCGGCCGAGGACGACGATGCGACAGACGGCGCGGCGACTATAGAGCATTCGGCGTCGGGCGGAGGCTACGGCAGCGTAAGCGTCTCTTCGGTTACGGTAACGGAGGAGGATAACGACAAAGATGCGGTGGGCGTTACGGTGACGCCGACGGCTCTCACCGTTCCGGAAGGCTCGAATGCGACGTACACCGTGGTTCTGGATGCGCAGCCCTCCGCCGACGTAACGATCGCAGTGTCTTTCGCTTCGGGTTCGGACGAAGACATTATGGTAGACAAGACCTCGCTCACGTTCACGCCGGATAACTGGGATGCGGCGCAGGAGATAACGGTATCGGCGGCCGAGGACGACGATGCCTTGAACGGCGAGGCGACAATAGAACATTCGGCGTCGGGTGGGGGCTACGGCGGCGTAAGCGTCTCTTCGGTGACGGCGACGGAGGAGGACAACGATACGGCGGGCGTTACCGTGACTCCGACGGTTCTCACGGTTCCGGAAGGAGGCAGCTCGACGTATACCGTGGCGCTCGACACGGAGCCCTCCGCCGACGTGACGATCTCGTTGTCTTTGGCTGCCGGTTCGGACGAAGACATTACGGTGGACAACACCTCGCTCACGTTCACGCCGGAGAACTGGGATGCGGCGCAGGAGATAACCGTATCGGCGGAGGAGGACGACGATGCCGTAAACGGTGCAGCGACGATAGAGCATGCCGCGTCGGGCGGGAACTACGACGGCGTTACGGTCTCTTCGGTGACGGTGACCGAGTTGGATAACGATACGGCGGGCGTGACGGTGACGCCGACGGCGCTCCCCGTTCCGGAAGGAGGCAGCGCAACGTATACCGTGGCGCTCGACACGCAGCCTTCGGACAACGTAACGATCACGGCGTCTTTCGCTTCGGGTTCGGACGAAGACATTACGGTGGACAACACCTCGCTAACGTTCACGCCGGATAACTGGGATGCGGCGCAGGAAGTGACGGTATCGGCTGCGGTGGACAACGATACGGACGACGACGCGGCGGTGCTGAACCACAAGGCGAGCGGCGGCGATTACGGCGAAGTGACCGTTGCCGATGTGGTAGTCACCGTAACGGACGTGATCGGCGGCGTTGACGTATCGGCCTGGCTTGCCCGTTACAGTCGCGTGGGCGCGGACCACCTTCTTTCTTCTGTGGAGAACCGCATGGAGAGCAGCGGTCGCGGCGCCTCCGGTGCGGAGGCGTCCGTTGCAGGCCAGCGCATCGTATTTGGGGGTTCTCCTGCACGGCCGGGTATGGAACTCTCCGGGGCTTCGGCGCTCTGGAGCGCTTCGCAGGATTACCTGACTGCCTCTGCCTCGATGGGCGGCGGCGACGGCCTGCGTTCGGGAAATTCGTACGGGATATCCTCGGGCCTTAACGCGGCGGCAAGTCGCTACAGGAACATGACGTTGCGCGATGCGCTCTCGCGCAGCGCTTTCCGATATACGAGAGAGACGTCCTGGGGAAACTCCCTCGGGGTATGGGGTCAGGGTTCGTTTTCCCGGTTCGGCGGCAGCGAGGCGGGCGCGGATCTGACCGGAGACGTTATGTCGGGAACGGTCGGCATCGACAATACCATCTCCGGATGGTTGCACGGGTTAGCGGTTTCGCGCAGCGAGAGCGAGGGGGCCTACCGGATAGCCGGCGAGGACAGTCTCTCCCTGTCGGCGTCGCTGACAGGCATATACCCGTATATGCGTTACAACCTGACGGACCGTTTGCGGGTGTGGGGCACAGGCGGCTTCGGTCGGGGCTCGCTACGTTTGCAGGGGGATTCGCTTGCTTCCTCGTCCTCGGATCTTTCCATGGCGCTCGGTTCCGTAGGTATGAGCGGCGATATCGTCTCTGCCGGATCTTCGGGCGGTTTCGGCTTGTCGTGGCAGACCGACGCGATGCTTCTTCGTTCTTCGCTTGCTTCCTCGGATGCGCTTTCGGCGGTTTCGGCGATGGTGCATCGGCTGCGTCTGTCGCTGGAGAGCTCCTATATCCTGAGGATGGGCAAGCGCGCATCCCTTGCGCCGAAGGTACAGTTGGGCGTGCGTCAGGACGGCGGCGACGCGGAGCAAGGAATGGGGATGGATGTGGCCGGGGGCCTGGGCTTCATACATTCCGGCTGGGGATTGCGTGCGCAGGTGGATATGCACGGTCTGGTGGTGCATGAAGACAGCGACTTCGAAGAGTGGGGCGTATCGGGCATGATACTGTTCGACCGTTCGCCTTCTTCGGAGCTGGGTATGTCGTGGCGTCTTATTCCCTCCTGGGGTTCGGCGTCGTCTTCCACGGGCGGTATGCGCGCGCTCTGGTCCCGCGAGACGGTCTCCGGTCTGGCGGGCTTCAGACGCACCGGTGGCGATGACCGTTCGCTTCGTCTGGACAGCCGATTCGATTACGGGTTTGCGGCTTTCGGAGAGCACGGGGTGGCGTCGCCGTACGCCAGTTTTTCCGTCTCCGGCAACGAAGCGGCGCGTGAAGCGGGAGATACGGATGTGGAGATAGGCGGCGGGCTGGGCTATTCGAACCGCTCGCTGGGTTTGCGCATGCGGGCCGGGATGCGGGGTTTGATGTCGGAGGAAGAGGTGGGCTTCGATGGGTGGGGCGCATCGGGCGTCATCGCTTTCGATCCCGATCCGTCCTCTCCTTTGGGCGCCTCGTTCAATGTATCGCAGTCGTGGGGCATTACTCCCCGGACGGGATTCGGCGGTTCGCAGAATATGGGGACGATGCGTGAGCGTGAGCCCCTGCCCCGGTCCGTAACGGGTATGTCCCGGGCTAATCTCTACGGTCAGCCCATGCGCATAGAAGGCGAGATGGGCTACGGGTTCTCCGCATCGGGTGGCGCAGGGGTTATGACCCCTTACGCAGGCGTTGCTTTTTCCGACCGGGGCCGAAGCGGCCTCCTTCTGGGGTTCAACCTGCAGACCAGCAGGCGTTTTCTTCTGAATGTTGAAGGCAGCACGCCCAAAGTCAGGGCGATCTCCTTCGATTCCATGCCCGAATTCAGGGTGCGGGGCCTGCTGAAGTGGTAACGCGGGCGTTCCTCGTTGAAGCAGCGCAGGTATTCGGCGATTCCTTTCCCGGCCTCGCGCACCGGGTCACCCTTACATCTTCGCGGACGCCAATTGCACCACCTTCCGGCGACGCGAAGGACGCGGCGATTCCATCAGATCCTTCTCGCGGGCCAACTCCACGCACGCCCCGACGAAGGACCGGAAAAGCGGGTGCGGCCGCGCCACGGTGCTCTTGTACTCGGGATGAAATTGTACGCCGACAAACCAGCGGTGCGCAGGCAGTTCAATAATCTCCACAAGGTCCCGCCCCGGATTGACCCCCGTGAAGCGCATACCGTGTTCGAGCAGTTTGTACCGCAGGACGTTGTTCACTTCATACCGGTGCCGGTGCCGCTCCGATACTTCCAGGGTCCCGTAAATCCCGGCCACGCGGGAACCCTCGGTAATGCGGCATTCGTACGCCCCGAGGCGCATGGTGCCTCCCTTGTGGACGATCCGCTTCTGCTCTTCCATGATGTCGATGACCGGATACGCCGTATCGGGGTCGAACTCCGTCGAATGGGCATCCTCCCAACCGCACATGCGCCGCGCAAATTCCACCACGGCGCACTGCATTCCGAGGCATATCCCCAGGAAGGGAATGTCGTTTTCACGTACGTACCGCACGGAAGCCAGCTTCCCGTCGATGCCCCGGTCGCCAAAGCCCGGCGCAATCACAATGCCCGCTACATCGCCGAGCAGTTCTTCCACATTGTCTTCCGTAATGTCGTCGGACAATACATACCGCAAATCGACGTGCACCCCGTTCACCGCGCCCGCCAGAATAAAACTTTCGGTGATCGACTTGTACGCATCCTGGTGTTCCACATACTTGCCCACCAGCGCAATGCGCACGGCGCCCTGCGTACTCTTCAGCGTTTTCAGAAAGTGGATCCATTCCTGCATACCCGGCGTGTCCGAAATCGGGGGCGCGCCGTCCCCTGCCGGCATGCCAAGCCGCTCGAACACGATATCGTCCAGTCCCTCTTCGGCAAGAAGAAGGGGCACTTCATAGATGGATTCCGCATCCCGGGCCGCGATCACCGCCCGCGGCTCCACGTTGCAGAAAAGCGCAATTTTTTTTCTCAGGTCCGCAGCCAGCGGCCGCTCCGACCGGCACACCAGGACATCGGGTTGCAAGCCGAAGGACAGGAGCGTTTTTACGGAATGCTGCGTCGGTTTCGTTTTCAACTCGCCCGCCGCCTCGAGATACGGAACGAGGGTCAAATGCACGTCCAGCGCATTCTTCGCGCCGATCTCGTACCGCAGTTGCCGAATGGCTTCGAGATAGGGCTGGCTCTCGATATCGCCGACCGTGCCGCCGATCTCGGTGATCACGACGTCGTACCGCCCCGTATCGCCGAGCTTCAGCATTCTTTGCTTGATCTCGTCGATGACATGGGGGACCACTTGCACGGTCTTGCCCAGATACACCCCGGCGCGCTCTTTCGTAATCACATCGAGGTAGATGCGCCCGGTCGTGACATTATTGGCCTGGCTCATCGGGCGGCCGAGGAACCGCTCGTAATGCCCAAGGTCCAGGTCCGTCTCCGCCCCGTCTTCCGTGACGTAGACCTCCCCATGCTCGTAGGGGTTCATCGTCCCGGGATCGACGTTGATGTAGGGATCGAGTTTCTGAATGGTGACGCGCAATCCCCGCGACTCCAACAGTCTCCCCAGCGATGCGCAGACGATCCCTTTGCCCAGCGACGACGTGACTCCTCCTGTAACGAAGATATATTTTGTCTGCATGGATCCCCCAGGTTTACGTTGTAACGGCATGTTACGCGCCCCGGTTTCCATGCGGATTCCCTCTTCTTTTGCGCGCAACGAGAATCAGTCCCGTACCGGTTTCGTTGCGGCTGCGCACATCCATCGCATTCAATACCAAACCCGCGGGTAGCGCCGCAAGGTAATACACCGGCAGCACCGCAAAGGCCAGCCGCGTCGCCGCCAGCATCCGTATGGGCCACTTGACGAGTATCCGCCAGGCTTTGGAACCGTATGTCCCATAAGTATACCGGGCCCGCACCGTTTCCAGCCCCGCCTCCTCCATCTTCTCCTGCAACGCCGCAAGACCGTATCCGGGGCGGACATGCTCGTCGACAAATCCTTCCTCGCCGTGCGTCTTCGTATCCGATCCCCCCTGGTCCGACGGCGTGTTGACGATGACGTGCCCCCCGCCGGTAAGCATCTGCGCAAAATTGCGAAAAACGGTCCGGTCGTCCTCGATGTGCTCCATCACATCGACCGAAACGATGAGGTCGAAGGCCTGGTCCAGAGGCGGCCCGGTCAGATCGTACTCGCGGAATGCGATCCGATCCCGCAGCGCCGTCCGCTCCACGAACCGCCTCAAATCGGCGAGATAATCCGGCTTGACGTCCACGGCAAGCACACGCGCCTGCGGAAACCTCTGGGCGATATACGCCGCATACTGCCCGAATCCCGTGCCCGCATCCAGCACGTTCGTATGCCGCCCCGCCGGCGCATCGTCCAGCAGCGCATGCACTTCCCGCCGCACGTACCACGACCGCAAAAACACGGTGTGGAGCAGCGCGAAAAACACACGCTGCAACACGGGATGGATGCGAAAGAACTTTCCCAGCGCATCCTTGACCGGATCGTACTCCATGGATCTTACCCCAGCATGGTTTCAAGCGTATCCAGTAGTCGCCCCCACGAACAGCGCTCCCTTTCCCGCCGCACCCCCTCTGCAAAAGCGGCTTCCCGGTCTTCTTCGAAATAGCGTACGACGGCGTCCGCCAGCGCCGCCGGGTCGCCGGGCGGCGCCACATACCCCGATACGCCGTCCGCAACCACCTCGGTCAGCCCGCCCACATCCGTAACGACCACGGGCCGGTCGAAATGATACGCCGTCTGCACGACGCCGCTCTGCGTGGCCGATTCGTAGGGCTGCACCACCAGGTTCGCCGCCGAAAAATAGAGGCCCACCTCCTCCTCCGGGATATACTCCGACCGCACGAGCACCGCATCCCCGATACCAAGCGACGCAATCAGATCGCGGTACGTCCGTTCGTCCTCGTAAAACTCCCCCGCCACGACGAGCCGCGCCCTGGGCCGCCGGGCAAGAATTCGGGGCAGCGCCCGCAGCAACACGGGCAACCCCTTGTACGCCCGTACAAACCCGAAGAAAAGCAATACGTCGGCGTCTTCCGGCAGATGCAGGCGCCTTCGCGCCTCCTCGCGCGGGAGCGGGTCCCCGAAATGCCCGTAGACAGGATGCGGCGCCGTCTCTACGGAAGCGGCGACGCCCAGCGCCTGCAGATCGGCGGCCACCGCGTCGGACAGCGTAAGCAGCGCATCGCACCGCTTCAGAAAATACCCCGCGAGACGGGAAACGAGGCCATGCCTCTTTTCGTGCGGATACACATTATGCACGATCGCCGCCACCCGGACGCCCTGCGCAGCAAGCCGCCGCGCCATGACGCCGTAGGCGGGCGCAAAAAAGGGCGTCCAGTACTGAAACACGACCGCTGCCGGGTCCTGCTCCGCAATCGCCTTTGCCGCCGCACCCCACGTACCCGGTCCTATGGAATCAATCAGCCGGTGCGTATCCGGCGCCACCGTCCGCCCCGGATCGAATTGCGACGTTCCGGGAAAAAGAAACCCGGGGTACTGCCGCCGGAACGTCGCCATATACACCGGCCAGCCCCGGTCCCGAAGCCCCGACGCCACCGTGTCGGTAAACTGCGCAATCCCTCCCCGGAAAGGCGCAGCCGGCCCTACGAGAGCAATCCGCCGTCGGGTTCGTTCGGACGCCTCGGCTGCCATGGTTCAGTCCGCCGGGGGCAAGGTGGCCATCACACGGTACGAATCGGTGCGCTCCATCCTGGGCCGGACGATCATCTCCCCAAGCAGGCCCGTCGTGAACATCTGCACGCCCACCACCATCATCAACGCGCCGAACAGAAGCAGCGGCCGGTCTCCGACAGGATTCCCAAACGCGATCTTGTCGATGGAAAGCCACAGGGAAAGGACAAACCCGATAAAAAACGCCAGCGTACCGAACGATCCGAAAAAGTGCATCGGGCGGATGGCGAACCGGGTCAGGAAGGTCACGGAAATCAGGTCCAGAAATCCCTTGACGAACCGGTCCAGGCCGAATTTGCTGTGCCCGTAGCGCCGCGCGCGGTGCTCCACCACGACCTCGGATATCCGGTCGTACCCTTCCCATTTGGCCAGCAGCGGGATGTACCGGTGCAATTCCCCGTAGACGCGCACGCTTTTCACCACTTCCCGGCGATACGCCTTCAGCCCGCAATTGAAATCGTGCAGGCGAACCCCGGAAATAATCCGTGTCACCCGGTTGAAGAATTTGCTGGGCAACCGCTTGCTCAGCGGATCGCGCCGCGTTTTCTTCCAGCCGCTCACCAGGTCGAATCCTTCCTCGATCCGGGCAATCAGGCCTGGAATCTCGGCGGGCACATCCTGCAGATCGGCGTCCATCGTCACGACATAGTTACCCCGAGCCTCCTTGAACCCGAGCGCCAGCGCCGCCGATTTGCCGTAGTTGCGCCGGAGTCGCAGGCCGGCAATGCGGGCGTCCCCCTTGTGCAGCGTCTCGATGACCTGCCAGGAAGCATCCTGCGACCCGTCGTCGACGAACCATACCTCGAACCGGTATCCCGCGCCCTCGCACGCCGAGCGGATCTCGCGGGCGAGTTCGGTCAGGGAATCCGCCTCATCGTACACAGGCACGACGACGGAAACGTCGGGGGAATCCTGTCGATCGGAATGGTCCAACATGTTGCTGCGGGTACGTTGCCGTGCGTGTTCCCCCGGTGCGCTACGCGTCGATGGTTGCGTACTTCGCATTGCGCTCGATGAACTTGCGGCGCGGCTCCACGGCATCCCCCATCAGCGTCGAGAACACGCGGTCGGCCACCGCGCCGTCTTCCACCGTCACCTGTTGCAGGCGCCGGGTGGCGGGGTCCATCGTCGTATTCCAGAGCTGCACGGGGTTCATCTCGCCGAGACCTTTGTAGCGCTGGACGCCGATCTTTGACTTTCCTGCCTCTCGCAGCTCCCGCGTCTTCGCCGCCAACTGGTCTTCCGTCCACAAATAGTACTCCTGCCGGCCCGCCTGCACCTTGAAAAGCGGCGGCAACGCCACATACACGTAGCCGCTTTCGAAGAGCGGGCGCAGGTGGCGGTACAAAAACGTGAGCAGCAGGGTGCGGATGTGCGCCCCGTCCACGTCCGCATCCGTCATCAGGATAATCTTGTGGTACCGGAGGCGCGACAAGTCGAAGGAATCCTCCAGCCCGACCAGCCCCGTGCCGAACGCCGTAACCATATTCCGGATCTCTTCGTTTTCAAGAATCCGGTCGAGCCGGGCCCGCTCCACGTTCAGAATCTTCCCGCGCAGGGGAAGGATGGCCTGAAAATGGCGGTCGCGCGCCTGCTTGGCCGATCCGCCCGCCGAATCCCCCTCCACAAGGTAGAGTTCCGATTCCTCCGGATTGCGCGAGGCGCAATCGGCCAGTTTGCCGGGCAGGCCGCCGCCGGAAAAGGCGCTCTTGCGCTGGACCAGTTCGCGGGCCTTGCGGGCCGCCAGGCGGGCCTGGGCGGCAAGGATCACCTTATCGACAATGATCTTCGTCTGACGGGGATGATCTTCGAGCCACTGGCCCAGTTTCTCGTTGACCAGCGTTTCGACGGCGCTCTGCACCTCCGAATTGCCCAGTTTGGTCTTGGTCTGCCCCTCGAACTGCGGCTCGGCCACCCGGACCGAAAGCACGGCGGTCAGTCCTTCCCTGAAATCGTCCCCGGACAGATCGACTTTTGCGTTCTTCGTAAGGTTGTTTTTTTCCGCGTACGCCTTCAGGGTCCTGGTCAGCGCCCGGCGGAATCCCGATATGTGGGTACCCCCTTCGTGCGTATTGATATTATTGACGAAGGAGAGGACGTTTTCGGTGTAGCCGGTGTTGTACCGCATCGCCAGCTCCACGGGCACCTCCGCATCCTCCTCGGAGATGTAAATCGCTTCTTCCTGGATGGCCGTCCGGGTTTCGTCGAGGTAATCGACGAACTCCACGATACCCCCCTCGAAATGATACTCCTCGCGGCGCAGCGCTTCCTCTTCCTCGCGCCGGTCCTCGATACCGATGTACACGTTGCGGTTCAGATAGGCCATCTCGCGCAGGCGGCCCGACAGCGTGTCGAAACGGAACTCCCTCTCGCTGAAAATATCCGGGTCCGGGAGAAACTGCACCTCGGTGCCGGTCTCTTCGTCGGGCCGGAGGGCACGCCCCCGCTCCACCGGGCCCAGCGGCTTGCCGCGGGCATACTCCTGGCGCCATTCGTAGCCGTCCCTGCGCACGATGGCCGTCAGCGTCACGGCCAGGGCATTCACGCAGGATACCCCGACTCCGTGCAGCCCGCCCGACACCTTGTAGGTATCCTTGTCGAACTTGCCGCCGGCATGCAGCGTCGTCATCACCACTTCCAGCGCAGAGCGTTTCTCCTTGGGATGCTCCTCCACGGGAATGCCGCGCCCGTTGTCGACGACGCACACCGAGCCGTCTTCATTGATGGACACCTCGATCCGGTCGCAGTACCCGGCCAGCGCCTCGTCGATCGCATTGTCCACCACCTCGTGCACCAGATGGTGCAGTCCCCGGAGCCCCAGGTCTCCTATGTACATGGCGGGACGCTTGCGGACGGCTTCCAGTCCCTCGAGTACCTGGATGTTTTCGGCGCCGTAGCCCGAGCCGGTTCCATCTGCGGAGCCAGAGCCGGTTCCATCTGCGGAGCCAGAGCCGTAGCCGGCGCCGCGTCCGTAACCGGAGCCGTCTTCAGAGCCAGAGCCGTTCTCGGCCGTCTTTACTGGCTGATCCGTTGCCTGATCGCTATGCATAGACCTGTTCGTAACTCGTAAACCGGAGGATCGTGGGCCGGCGGGGACAGACCGCTGCGCCGGACAGAAAGGACGTGGGGCGCATGTCGCCCATATCCCCCTAAAATACGATCCGGACAGGTGGAATGCTCGTTTAAGCTTCCAGATACCGCAGAAATTCCTCGGCCCGCCACTGCATTTCTTCGTCCACGGAGTCGTCGCCGGAGACGGCTACGACATGGTATCCGTAGTGTTCGAGCAAATGCCGCACGCGGGTGGCGCTTTGCACATTCAGCTTGAGCGTGACATGTATTTTGCCGCCCGGGGTCCGGGGACGTTCGCACACGACGGACAGGATGCGAATGTCGTTCTGTTCGATGGCGTGGACCAGTTGCGACAGCGAGTAGCTATCCGGGTCCTCTTCGAGCGCCACGATGGCGCCGGCCTCCTGCGTGGAAAGCATCGCCGCGAACTGCTCGAATACGTCTCCCCGGCGTATCAGGCCCTCGTAGCGGCCTGTTTCGTCAACGACGGGGAGTGTGGTGAGATCGTGCCCGACCAGGATTTTTGCGGCTTCGAAGAGGTGGGCGTCGGGTGGGACGGAAAGGGGGGCCAGATCGGGAACGCTTGCGATCTCGGCGTCCGGGCCCGCAGCGGATTCCAGAATATGTTCCTCCGAAACGATTCCGAGGAGCAAGCCGTCCGCATCCACTACCGGGAAATGCCGCACGCGCAGCTCCATGAGGAGGCCCAGCGCGTATTCAGCCGTATCGCGCGGCCCGAGGGGCAGCGGCGAAACCAGCATCATATCCCGAATGGTCGTTCCCATAGCGTCAAAGACCCTTTGCGTACCCGTCTGTATTGGTCATTTACGAATAAGAATGCACAAGCGCAAGGGGAAACAGTAATGAGGGCGCTCGCGGGAAAGGGGTACGAAAAGAAAAGTACAGGGCCCAAATGGTTTGCGGGAGATTGGGGGTGGGGTTGCGGGGTGGGGATGGAAACGGCGCAAAGACCGGATCGCAAGCCTCAAACGGGATGCAACTGCTCGACCTCGGAGAGTTTTTTCAATGCCGCTTCCCGGCCTTTCAGAACTATGTACATGCGGTCTCTGAAGCGGCCAAAAAATGAATCTATAAGGAATTAGAATATATTATAAATATCTATTATATTTAATGTTATGGAAAATATGAAAGCGGACAAGAAAGCGGACAATTCTGCGGCCTACGAGGGCGAATCGGTTAGTCTGGTGGAGCCCATGCTGGTGAGCGGCGGCTCAAGGCATCGGGCCGCCTTGACGGACCTGGCCATCGAGCTGGCTGCCAAATCAGCCGGCCTCCGCCGCAGCCTGCCCGAAGGCGTGCTCAGCGCCCTTGCCGATCTGGTGCGGGCGACGGATTGCTACTACAGCAATCTGATCGAAGGCCACAATACGCATCCAGTCGATATCGAGCGAGCGCTGAAGAAGGATTACAGCGCCGATCCCGAGAAGCGGAACCTCCGGATTGAAGCCGAGGCCCATATCGCGGTCCAGAAATGGATCGATGAGGGCGGCTTGACCGGCCGCGCCACGACGGTCGACGGCCTCACTGAAATTCATCGCCGCTTCGGCGCGCTGCTGCCCGAAGAACTGCTCTGGGCAGAGAACCCGGAAACGGGGCAGCGAAGCAGGATGGTCCCAGGTGCGCTGCGTGATCGCTACGTGATAATCGGCCGGCATATTCCGATGAGCCCCGGCGCACTGCCCCGCTTCCTTGAGCGCTTCGAAACCGCCTATAGCGGGCTCGGCAGGATGGACAGCATCCTCGCCGCCGCGACCGCTCATCACCGACTTCTCTGGATTCACCCGTTTCTCGACGGTAACGGGCGCGTCGCCCGCCTGATGTCCCATGCCATGCTGCTGGAATCGCTGGATACGGGCGGCCTCTGGTCGATCGCCAGAGGTCTGGCCCGCAACGAAAGGAATTACAAGATCAAGCTTATGGCCTGTGACGCCAAACGCCGCAACGATCTCGACGGCAGAGGCCACTTGAGCGAGGAGGCGCTCGCGGAATTCACGCGCTTCTTCCTGACCACCTGCATCGACCAGGTGGATTTCATGGAAAGGCTCCTGCAGCCCGGGCGGCTACGCGACCGCATCCTGATCTGGATCGAAGAGGAAATCCGGGCTGGCGCCCTGCCTAAAAAATCCGGTGTGGTTCTCGAGGCCGTCCTTTACCGCGGCGAACTGCCCAGAGGCGACGTCGCACAAATCACCGGGGCCAGCGAGCGGCAGGCCCGGCGCGTCACGTCCGCTCTGATCGAATGCGAAGCGCTCACTTCGGAAAGCTCGCGCGCACCGCTGCGCCTCGCCTTCCCCGCCAGGCTCGCGTGGCGCTGGATGCCGGGGCTGTTTCCGGAGAAGATAGACTGACTCCATCGGTTGCGCCTGAAATCGGGGTTAAGGCCCTGCAACTTCACGCCAACATCAGCCGCTCGCCCCTGGGCTCTGGAATCGGCCTGCCAAATTCACGCGCGGTATCGATCCAGAGCGCCATTGCCTCTTGAGCATGCTTGAGCGCGGCTTCCTGGGTGTCGCCATGCGCCGTGCATCCGGGCAGTTCCGGGACTTCAGCGACGAACGCGCCGTCTTCGTTGCTCCAATAAAGAATCACCTCGTACTTGTGCATCAGTCACCTTCCTCGCGGCCGCTCAGAATCCTCCTCATAAGCTCATCGTTCCGCATCACGCTATCTTCCCAATGTTTAGTACCCCTGCAAGTTGCGCACGTTTCGGAGGTTGCGCTGTTCCAGAATGGCGGCCAAGTTGGTCTTGGCGACATCGTCGGCAAAGGGGTACGAAAAAAAAGCGCATAGGCCCAAATTGTTTACGGGAAATTGGGATGGGAAGTTGCGGAGTAGGGGTGGATGCCGGGGTAAAAGCCCGACACAACCGACGCAAGCCTTAAACGAGATGTAATTGCTCGACCGCGGAGAGTTTTTCCAGCGCGGCTTCGATCAGCTCCACAGCCGCTTCCACATCTTCGTCGCTGGTATCGAAACCAAGGCTGAAGCGAATGGAGGACTCGGCCTCGTCGCCGGAAAGGCCAATGGCCTTGAGCACATGGGACGGCTCCGGCGTACCTGAGGTACAGGCGGAACCGGTCGATGCCGCGAGATGCGGTTGCAAGGCGCCCAGGATGTCATGCGCCGAAAACCCCGTAAAACGGATATTCGCGTTACCGGGATGGCGAGCCGGTCCAGAAGGGCCGTTGAGCGCGATAGGCCACGACAAGCGGCGGAGTCGTTCCACAAATGCATCGCGGCGCAGAGACAACTCCGAACGTTTTTGGGCAATCTCTTCCTTGCACAACATCTCCGCCGCCACACCCATGCCCACGCACAACGGAACCGGGGTGGTGCCCGACCGCAAACCGTGCTGCTGACCGCCTCCGTAGATCAACGGTTCGATGCGCGGCTGCACCGCATGCGACAGATACAAGGCCCCGATTCCTTTCGGGCCATACATCTTGTGCGCGGAAAGGCTCACCATGTCCGCAAGAGACGCGAAGTCGTCTATGGGCATGGCGAGAGACGCCTGGGCAGCGTCGCAATGAAAAACGGCGCCGCACGCTTTGGTTACCTCTGCAATCCGCGCTACGTTCTGCACCGTCCCGACTTCATTATTGACGGCCATGATCGACACGGCGAGCACATCCTCGTCCAATGTGTCGAGGAGCGCTTTCATGTTTACGAATCCCTCCCGGTCCACCGGGATATACTCGACATCAAAGCCCAGCTGTTCTTCAAGCGCTCGTCCCACCGCAAGCACGGATTTGTGCTCGATAGCACTCACCAGTACCCGGCGGCGCTTGCTCCCCGCTGCGCGTCGAGCCAACCCCAGCAATGCCATATTGTTGGATTCGGTGGCGCCCGACGTGAACAGGATTTCGTCGGCGTCTGCGCCGATCAACCGCGCTACCTGCTCCGCCGCGTTATCGACGGCCTGCGAAGACTTCCAGCCAAGAACATGATCCGACGAATGCGGATTGCCGAACGCCTCCGTGAACCAAGGGCGCATCGCGGCCAACACATCCGGATGGGTCGGCGTGGTGGCTTGATGATCCAGGTAGATGGTTTGGGCGGTGCGCATAAGCGTGGGGCATCTTCAGAGAACGATCCACGTTGCTGGAGATCGGGGTTGCGGGGCATCAGGATATCAAATGATTCTCCCCCTCCCACTCGGGCACTTGCTGGTCACGCTTTAATCGCATGCGTTGCAAGCAAAGGGCATCAAATATGTCGCTCAACTCGCCTCCATCGGACCTGACCGTAGGCAAACTCGCGGTAGCCTCCAGCCAGAATCGTTTTTCCAGCGCCCTTTCATCCTGATAGGCATGATCCCACCAACTGAGGATCCGGTCCTGCGCTACTTTCAGGATGGCGTTCCCCGGCAACCGATCTCTTTTCTCCCGCTGATTCACCTTCCAGTGCGCCGGCATCAGATTCCAAAGGTCGTCGCACGACCAGGCGGACCAGGGAAAACAATGATCTATATCCGCAGCGGTCATTGACAAACGCCTGCCGCTCCAGACGCAAAAAAGTTTCTCTTCCGCAGATAATCGAACGGCCCGCTCCCTTGCGATCCTGACATCCCGGGAAGGTTCGGACCAGTCCATGGCAAGAGCAATATCTCCATCCGTAATCTGCCGCTCCTGCCGCTCTGCATACCCTTTCATAAGACGCCCCCACTCCGCCATCAGCGCGGGTTCTATCCAGACATCGAATCGCCGCAAGGCACGCCACAAATGCCGCGGAACGATCATCTTCCCAAAACTGGCGAGATATTCCTTGTTCAACAGAACCCTCGCAGGTCTTTGCACCCTTCCCACCCTGTCGATGGGGAATATGGGCTTGCCGTCCGGGTACTTGATGTAGGTTGCGGGCATCCTCGCGATGGTTTCCGCCGCATCTTTCAGAGCGGCATGCAGTGCCTTCCCGGCATCACCGGAAAAGCTCATGCCTACCCGCATATCCAGATGAGATACGTCTTTCAATCGCTTGAAACCTTCTTTGACGAAGCCGAGCTTATGTCCATCGCTCCCCATATTGACGGGGCTTTGCGGTAAGCCGGCAGAGATAAGAGGTTTGAACAGTCGAACCCATGTCAAGGCAACCAGCCCAAGAGGCACGGCAACCGTATCGTCATCCCTGTCCACGACGAAACCGGACGCCCCATCCGCAACCCGGCAAAGACTTCGCAACAAAGCCGGTTTGTACGTGGAACTCTTGTCGTCATTCAGAATGATGTGCCGGAGAAGCGGCAGTGCCCCGAGGCCATCATCGGGAAGCCGGACAGCGATCTGAGTCCAGGAGACATCGTTCCGTCCTAATCGGTCCGTGCTTTCCACACAGCGCTCCACAAACGCCCCGTGGCTGCGCGCCAGATCTTCTATCTCACCTGCCGTAACCGGGTGCATACCCCGTTGCGGATCGACATATCCCTGGCGTAACGTAATCGCCATGAGCCCGCCGGGCTTGAGAAGATTGATCATCTTCCGAAAAGCCCTCAGGCGCTTACCCGGAGGAACATGCATCCAGACCGCACTTGCCAGAATCAAGTCAAAGGAAAGACCGGATCGGGTAAGCTCCGGCAACGCAGGCAATGCGTCGTGGCTCCACTGAATCCGGGAGTCAGGATGTTTCTGCGCCGCCAATGCCCGCATTTTCGAGGACGGCTCTGCAGCGACTACTTCGTATCCCTTGTCAGCCAGCCATGCCGCATCCCGCCCGCTGCCGGCGCCGATGTCCAGCACAGCCGCTGAGGAGACAGGGAGCAAATCCGTCAGCCAACCATGCACCGATTCCGACGCAACGTCCTCGTACTGAGCCGCTACCTCTTCAGCATGCGCGTCGTACCATGCGATTACGTTGGTCATGAAGGATTCGCCTCTTCGCTAACGAACACATTGGATGTCCTGGCTGCGGATAAAACATGTTACAAAAAGAGAACGTTTCATCGACGTCAAATCCCCCCCCGAACCTCCCCACCCCTCACGAGTTTGCTTGCTTCCCCACCCCCGACACCCACTTCCTCCCCGAAAACCACCCATGAACGCACCTCTCTTCCCTCTCCGTGCCGCGATCCCATTGATGCTGCTGTTCTGCCCACAACCACCGTGCGCGAGTATGCGCTGGAAACGAACGAAACCGGCGCATTGCAACGGTACACAGCAGTCGTTCTATCGCTTTCCGAACCTTTCGAAGCAAAAATAGCCCATAAAATCCAGACGGGTTTTTGTGTTTTCAAGAATGCTGTCCAGTTTGTATGGGCCACTTCTCTCCCTTACTTTTCCTGCAAGCAGTTCCAATAGAGCAGAATAAGGGGTGGGGGCCATGAGAAGAGTGCTATATATAACGTCGGAAGAGCCTCGGCGCTCAAAGAGCACATCTCTTATTTGCTCCGTGCTTACCGCCCTGTATTTGCTTGCAGTGTCTCTTCCGATCCCGCTTTTTGGACAAGAGACCCTCGGCAATGGCCCCTTTTTTAATCCGCCTACTACGGGCCTTGCCGTAGAGGCCGATGGCAATCTGATCGTGATAGATGCAAGGATACTGCGGATCGATCCGGTCACGGGCGACCGCATGATCGTATCGGATGATACGACCGGCGGCCATTGGTACCCGTTTGACCTTGCCATAGAGGCCGACGGCAGTCTGGTGGTGGTAAATCCCTACCAAAGGTATTACGGGCCCATCGATGGAATCTCGGCTGCGGTGTTGCGGGTTGACCCGGTCACGGGCGATCGCATGATCGTATCGGACGACAACACCGGCAACGGTCCGGATTTTTCAAACCCGCTTGGCCTTGCCATAGAAGCCGACGGCAGTCTGGTGGTGATAGATGCTGGAAGGGATGCGGTGTTGCGAGTTGATCCGATTAGCGGCAATCGCACGATCGTATCGGATGACGACACCGGCAGCGGTCCATATTTTTCGAACCCGCGTGGCCTTGCCGTAGAAGCCGACGGCGGTCTGGTGGTGATAAATACTGGAAGCGATGCGGTACTGCGGGTTGATCCGATTAGCGGCGATCGCGCAATCATATCGGATGACAACACCGGAAGTGGCCCATCCTTTTTGGAACCTTCGGGCCTTGCCGTAGAGGCCGATGGCAATCTGGTGATAGTAGATAGTCATTTGTCCCGGCGTGCGGTGCTGCGGGTTGATCCGGTCACGGGCAATCGCTCGATCGTATCGGACGACACGACCGGCAGTAACCTGGGCTTTATGTCTCACTACGCTCAATACGGCTTTGATTGGCTTCGTGACGTTGAGGTAGAGGCCGATGGCAATCTGGTGGTGCTAAACCCATACGGTGTTGCCGATGCGGCCATAGTTGGGGTGCTGCGGGTTGATCCGGTCACGGGCGACCGCTCGTTCTTGTCATTTAGTGCTATCGGAACCAGCATAGAGGAGGAGGTTGTGCCTGAGCGGTTCTCTTTAGCGGGAGCCTACCCGAACCCGTTTCAATCCACAACACGGATCGGATATGCGTTGCCGCGTCCTTCGGCGGTCAAGTTAGTGGTCTACGACGCGGTGGGACGCCAGGTAGATGTGCTGGTATCAACGGTACAGCCGGTGGGGCCGCACGAAGTAAGCTTTGAGGCGGAAGGGCTACCCAACGGAGTGTATTTCTACCGTTTCACAGTAGGTTCCTTTAGCAAGACCGGACAGATGGTGCTTTTTCGGTGAGCGTGCTGTGCGGCCCGTGCTCCCAATTGTTTACGTCAATACCACTCCATGAACGCACCGCTTCTCCCTCACCGGGCCGCAATCCTGGCCGCCCTGATCCCGTTGATGCTGCTGTCCTGCAGGGCCCCCTCCAATTCAGCCCAGGACGCCGACCCGAACAACGCAGCCTTCGTCACCCTGCTGGGCAACGATACGCTCGCCGTGGAGCAGTTCGTGCGGACGCCCACCCGGATGGAAGCCGAGGTCGTGCTGCGCACGCCCACTACCACCGTGCGCGAGTATGTGCTGGAGATGGACGAGACTGGCGCATTGCAACGGTACGAGGCAACGATCCGGGCGCCTTCCGAGCCCGCCGACGCTCCGCCTGTCCGTCACGAGATGGGAACTCTCGTCGGCGATAGCCTGATCGTGAACATCACAGAGAGAGACGAAACGCAGACCCGCACCCCCATCGCCGCACACGACGGAGCGCTACCCTTTCTCGACATGATACACTGGCCCTTCGAGCTGATGCTGACGCGCGCCTATGCTTCCGGCGCAGACAGCGTCACGCAGGACCTCTTCACCGGTCGGGGCTCCATGCCCTTCGTGGTCCGGCGCATCTCCGACAGCGCCATGACGGCGCAGCATCCCTTCCGGGGCACGATGGACGTTCGGGTAGACGAAGCAGGACGGCTGCTCCACCTCGACGCCGGAGCCACTACGCGCAAACTGACCGTCGAACGCGTACCGTCGGTAGATATCGAAGGACTGGCGGAGTCCTTTGCCGCGCGGGACCAGGAAGGCCGTTCGTTCGGCGCACTGTCGGGCCGGGGCGAGGTAAACTCTACCGTGCACGGCGCGGCAATCCAGGTCGACTACGGCACGCCCTCGAAGCGGGGCCGGGAACTCTTCGGCGCGCTGGCGCCCTACGGTGAGGTCTGGCGAACCGGCGCCAACCGGGCCACGCACTTTACCACCGACCGCAACCTTGTCGTCCGCGACCTCGAAGTGCCTGCCGGCGAATACACCCTCTACTCCATCCCCTCCGAAGAAGGCGGCCTGCTGCTCATCAACACGCAGACGGGCCAGGGCGGCACGACCTACGACGCGGACCTGGGCCGCGTCGACCTGACGAGAACCACCCTCGACGAATCGGTTGAAGTCTTCACCATCCTTGTCGAGGAAACGGAGGAAGGCGGCGTGCTCAAGTTACAGTGGGGGATGACGGAATTATCCGTTCCCTTCAGCGTGGAGTAGGGTTCTGATTTCGGTAAAAAGAGGAGGAGCACGGGCCGTCTGTATCCTTCAAGCCGCGGGCGTGGAAACGTATGAAGCCTGCGAAGACGGGAAAGGTGTATTTACTTGCAAGACTTGCCGCCTCCCGGGAACAAGTCCGACCTGTCTGCTATATTCCCAGAGGGGGAAGGGGAAGTCATGGAGTACAGGGGCAATATCGGCAATATCCGTGACCTTGAAGGCTGACATGCAGGAAGCCCTTATCACTTAAAACAACCAATGCCATGAACAAGACAACTCGCTACCTGGGATGTGCAGCAGTACTGTTACTGTCGGTTCTTCTCACGTATTCGTCGCATGGCGACGATATCGAACGGGACCACAAGGCCGAAGAACTATCTTTGATTGAAGCAAGGCCGTTGGAGATACTCCCCCTTGCCCTCGATAAGGTTGAGCCGGTTGATCTGGTTGTTCCCGAATTGGATCAGGAACCCGGTTGCTACAAAAAGATCAGAAAAAAGGCCAGGGGTATAGCAATATTCTCTCTTGTTGTAACTACGGCGGCCGAGGCGCCGGTTAATGCGAGAATTGCATTAACATCAATAAACATAGGAGCGCACTACGGGGCCTGCAAAATCAGAGAGGTATTTCATAACGAAATCAGGAAGGCGGTTCGTGAACAGTAGGTAAGATATGGAGCGGGTCGTGGGCGTGTCCCGTAAACTGTGTAAGTGGTCAATCGTACACATAGTTTCATCAGGAGGTGAAGACGATGGCCGAACTTACAGACAAACAGCAGGCGCTCCTTGAGGAGTTGCTGAAGGACTTCAAAGGGGACGCGCGGGACATATTCGGCGAGGGGGGCTTGCTCAAGACGATAGGCAAGCGCGCTCTCGAGGCGGCATTGGAGGGGGAGATGACGCATCATCTCGGCTACCCTCCGCATGATCCGTCAGGTCGCGGCAGCGGCAATTCCCGCAACGGGCGCACTGCGAAGCGGCTCGAGAGCGAGTCGGGTTCGCTGGATCTGGAGGTTCCTCGCGATCGCAACGGCAGTTTCGAGCCCAGGATCGTAGAGAAGCGCCAGCGCCGGGTAGCGGGCCTGGACGAGACGATCGTGTATCTCTACGCGCAGGGCCAGAGCACGCGGGCTATCCAGGACACGTTGAGGCGTCTCTACGGAGCGGAGGTCTCCTCTACGCTTGTCTCGGAGGTTACCGCAAGCGTTCTTGAAGAAGTGACCGCATGGCAGGCTCGTCCTCTGGAGCGTGTGTATCCGATCGTGTACTTCGACGCCTTGTTCGTGAAGTCTCGCGAGGAGGGATCGGTGAAGACGCGAGCGGTCTACGTGGCGCTGGCGATAGACATTGAAGGAGAGAAAAAGGTGCTTGGCCTTTGGATCGCTCCGACGGAGGGAGCCGTTTCGTGGCTTACCATCTTCGGCGAGTTGAAGGCGCGGGGCATGGAGGACTGTTTCATTGCGTGCGTGGACGGCCTGAAGGGTCTACCCGAGGCGATAGAGACGGTCTTTCCACATGCGCGGGTGCAGTTGTGCATAGTGCACCAGGTGCGCAAGAGCCTGCGTTACGTGCCCTGGAAGGAGCGCAAGCCGGTGGTGGGCGACCTGCGCAGCGTCTATACGGCGCCGAGTGAAGAGGCCGCTCTGGCGGCGCTCGAGGCTTTCGAGAGACAATGGAGCGAGAAGTACCCGGCTATCGCTCCGCTGTGGAGGAAGGACTGGGAGCGTCTGGCGCCTTTCTTCGACTATGCGCCTGCGATCCGCAAGGTGGTCTACACCACCAATGCGATCGAATCGCTGAACTACAGCCTGCGCAAGATCGTCAAGGGGCGGGGCGCTTTCCCCAGCGACGACGCGGTGCGCAAGCTGCTCTACCTGGGTCTGCGCGAAGCGTCGAAGAAATGGAAGCGGCCCATACGCGACTGGAAGGCCGCCCTCAACCAGTTCGTCATACTCTACGGGGACAGAGTCCCCATTGAACAATAACCCCACTTACACAGTTAAGCGGACACGCCCCGGGTCGTGGTTGGTCGCGGCCCGCTCCAAAACCTCCGGCGCTTTTGTATATAATTCCCATTGTCAACTCGTAAAGCCGGACTGAAGCAGCGGAATAGTATTGGTCGTTCGCGCCCGGTAGACTCGTATTATGAAGAGGATTGCCGGGGGCCATCCCTCCCCAACCAAACCCCCTTCGGAAACTCGGCGTAGCCCACCACCCGGTGACGTACGTCGTGCTTGGGGTCTATCTCCGGTTTCGGACCCAGCTCCCACATCCATTCCTGCCCCCCTTCGGGCAATGCAACGCCCCACAGAGATTCTTTCCGGCTGACGACATCCTCCCCGTCACAATACAAGCGCTCAAGGTCGGATATCAGACAGACATGGCCCGTAAACGACGCCAGCCAGTCCAGGTGGTCGACCATCAGGCGGCGGGAAAACTCCCGCACCCGCCAGGGTTCCGCCCTGTTTCTCCTTCGGGAGGCATAGCGAACGGGCGCCAGAGGAAGCTGGGACAGGATATTGGCCGAAACGATCAGATCGAACCCGTCCTCCAGAAAGAAATCCGGCTTGCGTTCCGTCCCTTCCAGCGCCCGTCCGATGCCGGCCAGGGCATGCGCCTCCTTGAGGACCCCGGTCACGTCCATGCATTCGAGGCGTACATTGGGATACCGGCGCGCCTCCGAACGAGCCTTCCAGAGATGCAAAAGGTCTACCAGAACGACTTCCCGGAAACGCTCGCTCAATTCCTTGACCGGCACATCGAAAAGCGGACCCGAACCGAGGACCAGCGCTTTCCCTCTCTGGCCGCAACGATCCGCCGCCTCGAGTATCAGCGACCGGCTACGCGCCACATGCGGCGCCCATGCGGCCTCACAGCGCCGCCCCCGGGCATCGAGCCGCCTCAGCCCCCGCGCGTATCCCATGTCCCTCAGGTAACGAGGAACCGGCATCGCCAGATACCTGATCCGGTTCCACATCAGATCACTGCTGTCTCCTGAGGGAGAGGTTTTAATCAAAATAAGACTCTCTGGTACAGAAAATGATGAGAGAGTTTGACCTCATCATAATCTAATATTCAAGCACCTCAAAATGACGCTCTGGTCTGGAAAATAGAAAAATCAGCCCCTTCCAAACGGTGGGCGATCCCTTCGTTGGTATCGACTATTTCACCATTACGGGATTATCAACAGTACGATGAAAACGGAATATAAGTGAAATTATTGACATATTTCACCAAAATCGCTATTTTCAGCATATGATGAAAGAGCCCCTTTTAGGAAAAAAACTGGAAATTGAGGCCGTGAACGCCACCCGCGTTCTGCTCAACCATGTACCGCATCTGGAGATCAAGTCGGTTCGCTATGGCCAACAACCCGGTCTCGACTACCCCATAGATGGACGGATCGAGTTTGAGCATGGTGATAACACCTATGCACTCATCATTGAGGTCAAGTCGAAAGGCGCTCCCCGTTTCGTCCGTTCTGCTGTTTATCAACTCAAAGGTTATTTGGCGCATTTACATCAGTCTAGTCACGGGAACTCCAGCCAGCGCTTGATCCCCATGCTGGTGAGTCCCTACCTGTCTCCCGCGTCGCGGACGATCTGCACAGATCACGGTGTCGCCTACCTTGATCTGATTGGGAACGCCCATCTCGCTTTTGACAACGTATATATTGATCAGGCCGTGGCGAATAGACCCAAAACCGAGACCCGTGCTCTGCGGTCTATATTTACCCCGAGGGCAGCCGCTGTCCTACGCGTCATGCTACGCTCTCCAGACCGCGCATGGCGTGTTGCCGATCTTGCCCAAAAGGCGAATGTCAGCCTTGGTCACGTCAGCAATGTTCGCAAAGCCCTTCTCGAACGGGAATGGATAGAAAAGCTGGACGACGGCGTTGCTCTCACTCAGCCAGGTGCGCTTCTCGAAACCTGGCGTGAGAACTATCGCCGGCCTGTTGGCCATCGCTTCACCGGATACACCCATCTCCACGGCGAGCAACTCAACGAGCGGCTGTCGGGCAGGCTCAATCCACACCCACATCGCCCGCGCGCAATTTACTCCTTGAATTCCGCTGCCCAATGGTTCGCACCCTTCGCTCGCGACGGCGCCACTACCTTCTATGCCGACCAGCCCGGTCTTGATCTGTTAAAGGAGACACTGGAGCTGATCTCAGCCAAAAGGGGAGCGAACGTCATCCTGCGGATCCCCATTGATAACACGCTGTTTGAAGACGCTGTCGAACCGGCGCCGGGCATCTTCTGCACCGATCTAATCGTTACCTATCTGGACCTATGGAACGGCAGTGAACGCGACCGTGAGGCTGCCGAACATATTGCCAGGAAATTCTTCCCATGGCTGTGAAAAAACCTCTGTCCGCTAATGACTACGATGACCGAACAACCGAGGCGGTCAAGTCCGTGCTGATCGATATCGGACAGATCCTTGGCAGCTTCCAGGGAAAGTTTGTAGTTGTCGGCGGAGCCGTACCCTGGCTCCTGTTGCGCGAAGCCGAAACGCCCCATATCGGCACCCAGGACATCGATCTCGGTCTCAACGCCGAGGCCTTGGGAGACGGCGAATACGTCAAGTTGGTGGAGGCTCTCCAAGCGCAGGGCTACCGACAGCAGGAACATCTCGGACGCTTTCAACTCATGCGCACCGTACCCGCTCGCGATGCAGGGCCCGACATCGACATCGTCGTAGACTTTCTAATGCCGCAGGATGCAGAGATCGCAAAGAACCATCCACCGATTATCGACAATTTTGCGGTACAGCGTGCCGATGGAGTCAATTTAGCTCTGCAATTTTCCGAAACCGTTCCTCTCGACGGCAAGATGCCCGACGGTGGTAGAAACCGCGTGTCCATCGCCGTGGCCTCTATCCCGGCTTTGTTGGCCATGAAGGGCTATGCCATCGCCGGGCGCAAAAAACAAAAGGATGCCTACGACATCTATTACTGCGTAAGGAATTTCCCCGGTGGCCTCGACGCCCTTGTCGCGGCAACATTACCGCTCCTTGACATCGAAACCGCCCGGGAAGGTTATCGCCTGATTTCAACCAAGTTTCGCGACGTAGAGGATTTCGGGCCGACGAGTGTCCGGTCTTTTGTGGAAGATTCCGATGCCCTTGACGATCGTACTGCCGATCAATGGCAGTTGGACGCTTTCGGACAAATCGATGCGTGGCTCAAAAGAATCGGCTTGAGGTGATCTATGACAAAGGCTTCCAAGCCTAGTATCCGCAGCATGGTGGCAAGCGACAATAGCAAAGCGGAACCCTGGTCGAAGCCACTGTACTAGCTGTGTAAACCCACCACGTTGTTCAGTGGAATATTGAGGGATTGGATAGGCGTTTGGTATTCCAAGCTGGCGTGTGGTCGATGCCAATTGTATCGGTGCAGCCAGCGGGGGAGGTACTCGCCGCGCTGTCCGGAGTTGTCGTAGGCGCGTGCATAGGCCCATTCGCGCAGCGCGGTTTGGATGAAGCGTTCGGCTTTGCCGTTGGTTCGCGGGGTATAGGGCCGCGTTCGGATGTGTTTCATTTTGAGTTGTCGGCACAGTTTTGCGAAGCGTTTCGAGCGGTAGCAGGAGCCGTTGTCGGTCATGACGCGGGTGAAGGCGACTCCGAGTGTTCGGAAGTAGCGCAGGGTGTCGACGAGCGCGCTACAGGCGCTTAGAGCGGTCTCGCCGGGCTGGATGCAAGCGAAGCTCACTCGCGAATGATCGTCGATGGCCACATGCACGTATTCCCATCCGGCTCCTGCGGAGTTCTTTCGTCGGTTACCGGTGACCCGATGGCCCGGACGCACGAAACGCCCCAGCCGCTTTACGTCCAGGTGCAGCAGGTCGCCCGGATTCGGGTAGACATAACGGCAAGACGCAACCGGAGGGTCCAGATGGGACAATCGGTTCAATCCGGCTTGCTGGGCTATCCGGGCCACTGTGCTGTGCGCCACCCCGGTTCTTCGGCTAATCTCGCGATAGGTGCATCGGGCGCGGCGAAGGGCCAGGATTGTCTCCCGTTGCGCCTCTGAGGTGCGATGCGGGCAACTGACAGGACGCGAAGAACCGTCCCGGAGACCTTCTCGTCCCTGCGCGCGATACCGGGCCAGCCACTTGTAGGCCGTGCGTACGCTGACCCCCGAGGCCTGCGCGGCTTCTTCGACGCGAAGCCCCTCGTTAACGATGCGGCAAACCAGAATCTCTCGACCTTTCGGCGTCAATCGGGCATTCTTGTGAATCTTCATTCGGCGCTCTCCTTGACTTTCAGTTCGGATATCCCTAATAAATTCGGGCGTCAGGATCAAATGAACAACCTATTGAGAGGTCACAACTAGCCCAACCCCTTATCTTACGACAGATCGCGAGAGAGACATGCAAGCAACTGAACGCTGCCAATAACAACATCCCGACAAACTGCCGGCGAAAATCCGGAACCGGTCTCCCTTTTTTTCTCCCTTTTTTACTCCTTTTTCACCCCCTTTTTACTCCTTTTTCACCCCCTTTTTACTCCTTTTTTATCCCTTTTCGGATACAACAGCTTCTTAACGCTGCGACTCCCCTCCGCATCGCGCCATGACCCATCGGATCGTAACCCTCATCGCCAGCGCCACGGAAATCGTGTGCGCCCTGGGCTTCGAGCACCAGCTCGTGGGGTCCCGGCCCCGGATCGTGTCCCTCGAACCCATGTCTTTGGGCGATGTGTGGGAGGGCATACGAATCGTCTCGTCAGATCTCGGCGATCCGGCGCGGGGAGACGATCTGGTAACGCACCTCACAGCCCGGCTCGAAGCGATTCGCACCGAAGCGGAGTCGGCTGAAAGCCGCCCCTCCGTCGCGTGCATCGAGTGGATCGACCCCCTGATGAGTGCGGGCAACTGGGTGCCGGAACTGGTTGAATGCGCGGGCGGCGCGAACCTCTTCGCCGAGCCCGGAAAACACTCCGGCTATTTTGACATCGAACAACTCGCCGAAGCCGATCCCGACGTAATCGCGATTATGCCGTGCGGTTTTGACATCGAACGATCCTGTCGGGAAATGACGCCGCTGGCGACGCACCCGTTATGGCAGGAACTGTCCGCGGTCAAACAAGGGCGGGTGGTCATGACGGACGGGAATCAGTACTTCAATCGCCCCGGACCGCGCGTCGTGGAATCGGCCGAAATCCTGTCGGAGTTCCTGCATCCGGGGCGCTTCGACTTCGGACACCGCGGACGCGGGTGGAGATACTGGAATGGCCACGAAAACGCCTGACGCGGAAGAACAGGTGGGGCTTTGCCTCCATTGCCGGCACGCCCGCATCGTCGTTTCCCGGGCGGAAAGCCGGTTTTATCTGTGCAAACGCTCCAGGACCGACCCCGCGTACCCGAAATACCCGCGCCTTCCGGTGTTGCGGTGCGATGGGTATGAGCGGGATGAGCCTTCGGTCGGGTCTTGAAATTTCAAAAACGAATACTGCGTGGGTATCCGCTGCACGGAATCTATGATCTGAAGGGAAATCATGTTAGACGCAAATCAGACCCAATGACCTGTAGTTAGTAATGGGAGATTGGATTCGAAATGGAGTTTCATTTTCCTGCCTCAAGCGACTTTTGCACCACCGCCTGGACGCCTTTTTGAAGGCGACTAATCTCAACCCGCTCTTGTCTGACCGCCGCCACAAGGAGATCGGTGACGCATCTTCTTGATAGCCGACGGTATCGCTTCTTCTCTATTGCATTAATAATGTGATGAGCCACTTTTCCAAGGCGTACGTAGTCAAGTCGGCATACATCAACATGTAGCCGGGTCAGTTCCAGGACAGGCGTTTGGCCGTCGGTGTTCTTCAAATATTGACCGGTATCGAGTAGCTCGTCCTCGGCTAACCAGACAATTTCGATTTTATCGACCCTGTCACGTGCTGCAGCTATCGCCAACGCTGCCTTTTCGAGATCGTCCGTTGTCTCCGTAGAACAACGCCAGAACGACAGCGAATTGTCCCGTGTCCTCAGGTCAGCGGTGACCGCATCAGCCGCTATTTCGCCTTTCGCAAGTTGTCCTTTCTTATGGGTCCACTTGGCACGCGTGATCTTGCGAGCTAAGAACATCGGTTATTCCTGAAGGTCGTCTATAATTTCCAGAATGTATTCCTGAAGCCACGATTCCGGCTCGTTATGCAACATCAAAACATTGACCACCTCCAATCCCCCCCACGACTCTGCTGCTTGCACCGCAGCATCTCTGATCTCGATATCGTCCGTAGCTAACGCATTGCGTACGAGCTCGGCGCGCCATGCGGCTGTGCCTATATGTGTTTGACGTCCTAAACAGCGCAAAACCGAGGACGCAAAATTTGGACGTTCCGTATCCAAAGAGAAAGCGCTAAGCCAATCGAGAATTCTTTGACTTCCGCTGGACCGCAGCGCATTTTCAATGACCTGATCGGCTGGATGGTCCATTCCATCCTCAAAGGGCTCGATCTCAAAGGCACCCCGCAGCCTATATGCAAGCCGCTCCTGTTCCTGCCCTGCGACAAGCGCTTGTTCCCCGGTTGCGGACTCGAAGCAAGCTGCATCCACAAGCATCGGGAAAAAACTTGAACCCACCGGATTGCCAATTATTTCCTCAAAATCCCGATTATGGAGCATTCTATCTACAGACTCCGCTATTTCTTTTTGTAACAATGCGGCGTGCGGAGAGGTCACAAATGAGCCCTTCCCCGGGGAAAGCAAGCGTAGAGCATCATACGTACCGGACTGATCCATCCCGAATAAATCTTCGGGATTGGAAATCGAGTCGGTATAATTCTGAGGAAAACAGGTTTCAGTCTGCATCGAAGAGTTCCCTTGCTTTATCCGTGATAACGGTTTCGAACGCCGTTCTTTCCCGGTCTCTCAAATCATCGGCTTTCGCCAGCGCTTCGTCCCGTGTAACCAACTCCGCGGTCTCCCAGATGACATCAAGATCAAGAAGAAATCCCACTTGCTCTGGCGGCGTCTGGAGCAACCCCTGAGATAGAACAAGACGCACGTCGTCTTCATAGACACAGTCGATCCGGCTAATAAAGCCGTTCAGGCGATCGGGCAACCCTGTCACCTGCGGTAAGGCGCACTTGAGATAATCCTCAACCTCTACCGTTTCCTGAGGAATCACAATCTTGTTTATGTACCGAATGCCGATCCGACACACTCCGCTCGGCTTCACCACCTCCCAATATGCATCGAGCGCCTCCGAAATGCGGGGCTGAAACTCTTCCCACCCGCCTTGATCAGACCGAAGAGGATCGTGATAGGGACGCAACATGTGAACGGTTAGCACATCCTGCCCAACTCCCACCATCCTCTTGCCATCCTCCGTGACAAGTTTAATCTTTGCCACCCCTTCGCCATACCGCAGATTGGCGGGCTTGTCTTTATGAGTCTCAAGTCCGATTTCAACGACTCTTTGCTCCCGCGCCTTACCAGCATATTGGTCACCCAATACGTTCTGAAGCTTGCCGGGAATGGTAGGATCCCAATCTTGCCTTGGACCGAAGCGAAACTCACAAACCGCCTCCTCTATGGGAGGGTTTTTGTAGCGACGCCCGTGTTGCATGGATTTTCTTCTCTGAATTGATTGTATTACAGGCTGCGAACGTTGAGGAGGCCACGCTGTTCCAGAATGAGGGCAGGGTTAGTCCTGGCGACACTACCCTTGAAGGCGTTATCGCAGAAGGCTGATCACCTCCGTTCCGAACTACTTTATGTACCCCACTGCAACGAAAGAGGCGTCAATCCAGAACCACTTCCTACTCCCCACCGCCACACCAGCTACAGCCCAGTAGATGCCCGCCCATCGCGCCCAAAAGCAGCGGCAGCGAGGCATCGATGATTCCCCACACGAGGGCGACTGCCTGCGGCCCTACGGCCGTGAATTCGGGGCTCTGGATGTTGAACCAGTTCCACAAGAACAGAAGCCCGATGAAGAGGGTGCCGAAATACAGCACGTTCGCGCAAAGGTAGCCGCGGGTTACCGGCCCGCTTTCTCCTTCGCTGTTAGCGCGTTTCATGCGAAGGTGGCAAAACAACACGGCCAGCGCGATGGCCAATGCCATGCACGGGTTCAGGATATCCCAGAACGGGCTGTACGGCTGCGCTTCAGTGGAAACGTAATAGAGCGGCTCGACGACCATGTGAACCGCAACCGCGGCGGCCACCAGAATGAGATATACGCCCGTGATGCGTTTGAGGGTATTCATGATTCCATCCTGTTTATAGTGATTCCGGGGTATAAGTATGGTTACGGAAAAAACCCAAGAACCGCAACGCATAACCGGAATCATTCCTGGGCGCAGGCCCGCAACCCGGCGAATGGTTTCAGGACGGGGCGAATGTCCCGGTCGAACTGCCGGGGGCACCGGAAACGCAGCCGGGCGACGGGAATCGGCTCTTCGGGCGCTTCCTCGTCTACCGGCTCCCCGTTTCGGGCGTACAGATAGTCTTCGGACATCACTTCCGCCTCCCGGTGAATGCGTGCGATCGTCTTCGCCTCCGCAACGGGAACGTACGCGGTCCGCTCCACGAAATCACGTTCGATCACCTCAAGCAGGCGCTCCTTCAGGTCGCCGAGACCGATCCCGCGCAGCGCCGACACGAAAGCCGCTTCGGGAAAACGGGACCGGAGCGCATTGAGGAGTTCCGGTTCTTCCAGCCGGTCCACCTTGTTGAATACGGGAAGGAGCGGTTTGTCCGCCACGCCCAGTTCGCCCAGTGTCTCACGAACCACGTCGATGTGATCTTCGTGCCGGGGATGCGTCATGTCGATCACATGCACCAGCACATCGCTCTCGCGGACCTCGTCGAGGGTGCTCTTGAAGCTTTCGATCAGGTTGTGAGGCAGCTTGCGAATGAATCCGACCGTGTCGGAAAGCAGCACTCGCCTGTTGGCGCCCAGTTGAACATGCCGCGTGGTGGCGTCGAGTGTGGCGAAGAGGCGGTTTTCGGCAAATACATCGGCGTCGGCCAGTACATTCATCAGGGTGGACTTGCCCGCATTCGTATACCCGACCAGCGCGACGCGGGTAAACCCGGCGCGCCCCTTGCGCTGGATGGTGCGCTGCCGGTCGATCTTCTCCAGCCGCTCCTTGAGAACCGCGATCCGGTCCCCGATGAGCCGGCGGTCGGTCTCGATCTGCGTTTCCCCCGGTCCCTTCGTACCGATGCCGCCCTTCTGGCGGGAAAGGTGGGTCCAGTGCCGTGTAAGGCGCGTCCTGAGATAATCGAGTTGCGCCAGTTCGACCTGGGTCTGTGCGGCCGCCGAGCGGGCCCTCGTAGCAAAAATATCCAGAATAAGGGCCGAGCGGTCGAGCAGCTTGCAGTCGAGCGCCTTTTCCAGATTGCGGACTTGCACCAGAGACAAATCGTCGTCGAAAATGACGAGATCGCTGCCCCGCGCTCCGATCAGACTCTTCAATTCAGCGACCTTGCCCGTCCCGATGTAGGTCGTCGGATTCACCCTGGAGAGGGACTGCGTCATCCGATCGGTAACGACGGCGCCGGCTGTGGAGGCCAATTCGGCCAGTTCGTCGAGCGAGTCGTTGACGTCCCATCGAGAGGCATCAGGCGTCACGACGCCGACAAGCACCGCCGTTTCGGTGTCGGAAAGTTTGTGTTCGTGCAAAGAGAGAGTAGGGCTTGGGATGTTTCAGAGGATAAGCGCATCCCCGAATACTTTGGAAAAACGGGGCATTAATGATATACGCAGGACAGGGATTGGGGTTCGGGCCTCCCTGAATCGTGTCGCCGGCCTGACGATGCTTTCGGCCCGAAGGTTATGCGATCGGTAGCAGGCGGACTTTTTCCGAATCCCCGGAAAAACAGGGGGTTGGAATGAAACACCCCGTGCCGGAGTATAATTAGTTTACGGCATCGCATCAAAAGACAACCTTCCCCATGCTCCGCAAACCGTCACGCATTCTCGCCCTTGCGTTTCTTGTTCTGGCCGTCTCTGTCGCTGCGTACAGCGAAATGTCAGGGGCTTCCGGAAACAACACGGTTCCGAATAAGGAGGCGGCGCAGCCCCCAGGCGCCGCTTCGAACAACGACAAGGTGGCGGAAGTAGTCGCTGCGATCGAAACGCTGTACGATACGCTCGACGATAACCTGCTGGAGGAAGTGACGTACGATCTGGACGACGAAAAGCGCCGGAACTGGTCGAACCTGCCCGTGAACATCCTCGACTTCGAGCGGAACGGCATCCGCATGGGCGATCTGAACGAAGAGCAACGGGCCTCGGTGTTTGCAGTGCTGGAGACATCCCTGAGCAAAGAAGGCTTCGAGAAAGTGCGCCAGATCGTGCGGGCGGACGAGATCCTGGCGCAATCGTCGCCTCGTGCGGCCCGGTTCGGCTGGACGGAAGACAATTACTGGTTTGCCGTGTTCGGCACGCCCTCCGAGACGGAAGCCTGGTCATGGCAATTCGGAGGACACCACCTTGCCGTGAACGTGACAATCGACGAAGGGCGGATGTTCTTGAGCCCCACGTTTCTTGGCGTGGAGCCTGCGACCTACGAGGACGGTGGCAAGGCATTCGCACCGCTGAAGGCGGAGCTTGAGGGAGGGCTTGCGCTGGTGACGGCGCTGGATGAAACGCAACGAGCCGCCGCTGTAAAACGACAGCAATTTGGCACTGGAACGACACGAATTTGGCACTAAATAACTGAGGTGGGAAATAGTTAGCCTTACCAATGGCCAAGGCTATGCCGTTTTGTCACGCCGGTTCACCAGATCCACGACCGCGTCGGTCAGATCGACCCCGGTGTACATCGCCTCGCGCATAGCCACGCTGCATAAGCCGCTCAAGGATGCGGCCGAAGGTCAGGCGCGCACATCTGCATCTCAAATGTTTGCGCGTAAACATTTGAGGGTGTTGCCGATCCCTATAAGGGGCATCCCCCGGTCGTTCGTAAAGCAAAGATCATCCCCCTTATTTCAGTGCCAATTTGCTGTCGTTTTACAGCCGCCCGAACAACGAGGAACAAAACGCAAAAACACCGCCTGCCCAGCAGGCAAACGATGCAATGCTACACGACTGCGCGTGTACACCAGCGTCTCACATGTCGTCGAACACCGTTCTGCGGAGCCTTCGTGCTCCGGCCTCATTGAAGCTGGACGTTTGCGCGCAAACATTGCCGGCATCGTTCGCAGTGCGCGGCAACTATCCCAATCCCTTTCGGCAGACCACTCCTCTGGTGTTTGATCTTCCCTTGCCGACCCTCGTGACGGTTGAGGTTATGGATGTGAAGGGCAGGCGCGGCATCGGTGGGTCTGGCCGCCGGATGGGAGCACCGCATTGAACTGAGCGGTACGACGCTGTCTTCGGGACTGTGTATCTTTACCGCCTGATTGCGGTATCGCCCGGGGGCCGCTTCGTGCGCATTCGGCAAGTGGCGGCGTGATTGTGCGGGTGGATACCACAGGGCCCTGGTCGTCCACTGCGGGTTCCTTGTGCGCAGGGCCTCGGCGAGCCTGTCGTTTGACGAAGGCTCTGTTGAGAAACGGTTCGGTTTGATTGGACAGATTTTGGCGGAATTCGCAAGGGGGATCCGGTTGCCTATAAGCGGTGGTGAGCCAGCGCAGCATATGTTTGCGCGTAAACATTGGGGGGCGATTCCTATAATGGGTAAGAAATGCTCCCAGAGGTGGTTCGGGTTGATTGGACAGATTTCGGCGGAATTTAAGGTGTAATGTTGCGACCTTGTTTCGACCCAATCAACCCGGACCACCTCTCTATGGGAGCAAATAGAAATGAAAAAAACATTTATTAGTCCTCAATTACCATGGAATGTACACAATGATATATATATATATAATCATAAAGACTGCGCCAACATATAACAGGGTGATCACACGACGGAGACCCCAAGTGTCGGGTAATTATTAAACTTGTACACACTGGAGAGTAAGGCAGGCGCGGCGCTACACTTAAAAACGCCGGGAAAACTGTCCAGTTTTTTCGGACCATTTCTACCCGGTTTGGAGATGACAACATGCGGAACGTACTTGAAAATTGTCTCGGCGTTGGTGAGTGGGTTCATCGACTGTACCTGCTGTGGGGTTTGCTGGCGGGGATCGCAGAGAGGACGCGCTACCGAGCCAGCGGCAGAATGTGGGTTGCCCGGACCCGGCGCCGTCAGGAGCCGTCCATTTCTGTCATCTCGCCTAAACGCAGTAGAAAGATGTGTATGGACACGGAAAAATCAAAAAGAACTACCCACTTGGCTTTGCTTTTTCCTGGAGAGAGAGAAAAAAAAAGGGGAAACGTTAGCTGGCCAAGGGTGGCGTTGTCGGTTGCAATAGCTGCTCTTTTTCTTACGATCCTCGTTCCAAAGGCGGCGAAGGCGCAGATAACCTGTGCATCGCATATGCCGTCGGATCCACTAACGGATCAGGATGCGCTGGTAAAGCTTTATTGCGCTACCGACGGCGCGAACTGGATTAGCAGTGCCAACTGGCTGTCCAGTATGACGATTGGTACTTGGCGTGGGGTTACCGTTAACGATGGCCGAGTTACCGAATTACACCTCACCAATAACCAGTTAACGGGATCGATACCGTCCGAACTGGGGAGTCTGGACAGCCTTCAGGTTTTATCCCTCAGCGCTAACCAGTTAAGCGGATCGATACCGTCCAAACTGGGGAATCTGACCAGCCTTCGGGAATTATACCTCACCAATAACCAGTTAACGGGATCGATACCGTCCGAACTGGGGAGTCTGACCAGCCTTCAGCAGTTACACCTCGGCTTTAACCAGTTAACGGGATCGATACCGTCCGAACTGGGGAGTCTGGAAAGCCTTCGGTGGCTAGTTGTGACCTCTCAATAGGTTGTTCATTTGATCCTGACGCCCGAATTTATTAGGGATATCCGAACTGAAAGTCAAGGAGAGCGCCGAATGAAGATTCACAAGAATGCCCGATTGACGCCGAAAGGTCGAGAGATTCTGGTTTGCCGCATCGTTAACGAGGGGCTTCGCGTCGAAGAAGCCGCGCAGGCCTCGGGGGTCAGCGTACGCACGGCCTACAAGTGGCTGGCCCGGTATCGCGCGCAGGGACGAGAAGGTCTCCGGGACGGTTCTTCGCGTCCTGTCAGTTGCCCGCATCGCACCTCAGAGGCGCAACGGGAGACAATCCTGGCCCTTCGCCGCGCCCGATGCACCTATCGCGAGATTAGCCGAAGAACCGGGGTGGCGCACAGCACAGTGGCCCGGATAGCCCAGCAAGCCGGATTGAACCGATTGTCCCATCTGGACCCTCCGGTTGCGTCTTGCCGTTATGTCTACCCGAATCCGGGCGACCTGCTGCACCTGGACGTAAAGCGGCTGGGGCGTTTCGTGCGTCCGGGCCATCGGGTCACCGGTAACCGACGAAAGAACTCCGCAGGAGCCGGATGGGAATACGTGCATGTGGCCATCGACGATCATTCGCGAGTGAGCTTCGCTTGCATCCAGCCCGGCGAGACCGCTCTAAGCGCCTGTAGCGCGCTCGTCGACACCCTGCGCTACTTCCGAACACTCGGAGTCGCCTTCACCCGCGTCATGACCGACAACGGCTCCTGCTACCGCTCGAAACGCTTCGCAAAACTGTGCCGACAACTCAAAATGAAACACATCCGAACGCGGCCCTATACCCCGCGAACCAACGGCAAAGCCGAACGCTTCATCCAAACCGCGCTGCGCGAATGGGCCTATGCACGCGCCTACGACAACTCCGGACAGCGCGGCGAGTACCTCCCCCGCTGGCTGCACCGATACAATTGGCATCGACCACACGCCAGCTTGGAATACCAAACGCCTATCCAATCCCTCAATATTCCACTGAACAACGTGGTGGGTTTACACAGCTAGTCCTCAGCAATAACCAGTTAACGGGATCGATACCGTCCGAACTGGGGAGTCTGACCAGCCTTCAGCAGTTATTCCTCAACCAAAACGAATTAACGGGATCGATACCGTCCGAACTGGGGAGTCTGGAAAGCCTTCGGTTCTTAACCTTCCAGATTAACGAATTAACGGGATCGATACCGTCCGAACTGGGGAGTCTGACCAGCCTTGAGAATTTATCCCTCAGCGCTAACCAGTTAAGCGGATCGATACCGTCCGAACTGGGGAGTCTGGAAAGCCTTCGGCAGTTAAAACTCAACAATAACCAGTTAACGGGATCGATACCGTCCGAACTGGGGAGTCTGGCCAGCCTTCAGTACTTATACCTCCAGGATAACGAATTAACGGGATCGATACCGTCCGAACTGGGGAGTCTGGCCAGCCTTCAGCAGTTATTCCTCAACAATAACCAGTTAACGGGATCGATACCGACCCAACTGGGGAGTCTGGCCAACCTTCAGCGGCTATCCCTCTACAATAACCAGTTAACGGGATCGATACCGACCCAACTGGGGAGTCTGGCCAACCTTCAGTGGCTATTGCTCCACAATAACCAGTTAACGGGATCAATACCGTCCGAACTGGGGAGTCTGGCCAGCCTTCAGTACTTATACCTCCAGGATAACGAATTAACGGGATCGATACCGTCCGAACTGGGGAGTCTGACCAGCCTTCAGTGGCTATACCTCCACAATAACCAGTTAACGGGATCGATACCGACCCAACTGGGGAGTCTGGCCAGCCTTCAGCAGTTATTCCTCCGCAATAACCAGTTAACGGGATCGATACCGACCCAACTGGGGAGTCTGACCAGCCTTCAGCGGCTATACCTCAACAATAACCAGTTAACGGGATCGATACCGACCCAACTGGGGAGTCTGACCAGCCTTCAGCAGCTATACCTTGACAATAACATGCTGACAGGCTCTGCAATCCCGACTGGCTTAGCGACCAGCGCCACCTTGCAAGAACTTGGGCTCTGGGCTAACGAGGGATTTACGGCGACTATCTCCAACGAACTGGGCAAGAGGGTGGACAGGGCAGTGCTGCGCAAACTCTACAACGTTAATAACGGTTCGGAGTGGACTATCAAGGAAGGATGGTTCCCCTCTGACGAAACCGCAATGCAGAGATTCACATTTTCTTCCTGGTACGGGGTCGAAACCGACGCTACCACCGGACGAGTCTCCGCATTGAATCTGCCCGGCAACAACCTGAAGGAAGAAATTACGAACGGCCTTGCAGCCTTGGAAGGTCTTACGGAGCTGGATCTCTCTGACAATGCAGAGTTGACGGGAGAACTTCCGTCGGGTTTAAGGGATCTGTCGATTACGACGTTGAATATACGATGCACCGGTGTGGCTACGCCTGTGGATGCGGCTTTTCGGACATGGATAGCTGGAATCACTTTTTATGAAGGATGTGAGACTTCCACACCACCACCACCACCACCTCGTCCTCCTGTATATAACGGCCCTCAATATGTTAGGGTCAATTTCGACAAGTCCACACTTAACAACCTGATATTGACTCTAACCTGGGAACCTCCTGAACTTGATAAGGATGAAGTTACAGGGTACGAGTACAAGATATATGAAGGACATCCCACGGCCAGAGTATTTCCCGCCTTGATCGATTGGACTATGACAGGCAATGTCCAGGAGCAGGACATACATGTACAAAGCGACGCTATCGAGTATACGGTATTTCTTCGCGCCGTCATGGGAGACGAAAAGACACAACACCACCAGGTGGGCGCTTACGTGCCCGATCGTATCATATCGGTCGTCCTGCATACCGAATCGGAAACGCCTGTTGAGTTTTCCCTCGGACAGAACTATCCGAACCCGTTCAATCCCGAAACGGCGATACGTTATGCCTTGCCGAAAGCTGGAGAAGTGCGCCTGACGGTGTACGATATGCTTGGGCATGAGGTAGTGGTGCTGGTTGACGGATTACAGTCCGCAGGGTTTCATACGGTCCGCTTCGACGGAAGCGATTTGTCAAGCGGTCCGTACGTCTACCGCTTGCAAGGCGGGGACAAGATTTTTATCCGTACCATGATACTGGTCAAGTAAACCTGTCTTCATGAAGAAGAACGGCATGTGCAGGTGCCTGGAAACAAGGCGAAAAGCACTGCGCTAATGCGCTACTCTGCGGGGCACGATCCGTGCAGGGACCCTTCTGCTTCACCAGAGGCAGAAGGGTTTTTTCTTTTGTGCAGGGCAGTGTAAAACGACAGCAAATTTGCACTAATCTTTTAAATCCGCGCGGCCTCCCGCCTTTTTGTCAGGTGGCGGGGGCGGCTTAATGGCAACAGAGGCTCTCAAGGTATTTCGTCCGGACACGTTCCTGAATCTTCCGCCCCGTGTTCTGATCGACTCGCTTTCCAGTGGCAGCGAGCGCGTACAGTACTACCGGGCAGTGCGGGATGTGACTATTGCAACGAAAGATACCTTGACTATGAATAAGTGTTTGCGCGCAAACATTTGAGATGCAGATGTGCGCGCCAGCCCCTCGGCGGCATCTTGGAGCGTCTTATGCAGCGTGGCTATGTGCACCATCAATAATTAGCTTGTTTTTTACGTTTTGCTCCGAGGATCGGGCCGGGTACCTTTACCGGTGTCCGTTGAGTGGGATGCACCGCGCAGGGACAGCGGCACCTCTGTTACTATTCAACTTAGATCAACCGCGGAGAAGCAGCCGACATGAGAGGTGGTTCGGTTTGATTGGACAGATTTCGGCGGGATTTAAGGTGTAATGTTGCGACCTTGTTCCGACCCAATCAACCAGACGAGACCCATGTCGAGACGAACACGCAGAACCCACAGTCCTTCGTTCAAGGCGAAGGTAGCCCTTGCCGCCGTGCGCGGCGATAGCACGCTGACCGAACTCGCCGAACGCTTCGAGGTGCACCCGAACCAGATACAGTCGTGGAAGAAGCAGCTTGTGGAGAGCGCCGAGGAGGCGTTCACCCGCAGTCGCAACGTTCCGGACGAACGCGACAGGAAGATCGAGGCGCTTCACGCGAAGATCGGTGAGTTGTCTATGGAGAAGGATTTTTTATCGAAGGCGCTCGGACGCGACCGATAGCCGAGCGCCGCGCTATGATAGCGCGTACCCATCGCTTGCCCGTCGTTCGCCAGTGCAGACTTGTCGAGCTGAGCCGTTCTACGGCCTACTACCGTCCCCGGGAAGAGAGCGAAGAGAATCTTGCCGTAATGAAAGAGATCGACCGCCTCTACATGGAGCGCCCCACGAGCGAATGGTATCGTACTATCAAAACAACCCCAACCTAACGGCAGCAGCAGCGTCGGCACTTGTTGAAGCCCGCTCCCTGTTGAAATCGAGTCCAACCGCATCGCTCGTATTCTCCCGCTCAGCCACCGAAATCGCCCTACGAGATGTACTCCTAAAGCCGCTCGCGTACGGAATGGTGCACGACGAGAAAGCCGGTTCCTTGATGGTCGAGCTCGCAATCAGAAATCAGCAATTCATCAAACTGCTTTTCAGCGTATTGGAATACTACGACGTGGATCCCAAGAGCCTTACTCGGGAAGGTGCGTCCAACAACATCTGGGCAGAGATACAGGAGATATCCGATACAAGGAACCAGATCCTTCATCACGGAGAAAAAGCGTCGGATGAACAAGCAAGCCGCTCCATCGACCTCGCCTCCATTGTGCTCGATAAGCTCTATCCTTACTTGAGGAAACAGATATTGCAGCAATAATATTGGCATGTTTGCGCCTACAATGGCGACCCAGTTGAAAAGGCCCGCATGGCGTGTCATGTCGGTTTTTACGACGAATTGGTCGGGTCGGCGATGTGCAAATTGCTCGATCCGCCGGATTAAACCATAACAGGAAAACCCATGCCCCTTGAAATTATTGTCGCCTTAGTAGCGGTCGTCGCCGTTGCCCTGCTAATCATACTGATTCGGACCCACGGAAATCTTCGTTCCCTGCGCACGAAGTACGCAGCCATCATTGACATCGATGCCGAAGTACAGAAACGTACGGGCGAACGGGATACCATTGTCAAGGATACCGAAAAACTCCGAACAGACTACCGGGACAAACGCCGGGTTTTCGATCGACTGAAAAGCGAAGTCGCACTGTACGAAGACAAAATGGCGTTCATCGAACAGGGCATCTACGAACCCCATTTTTATTTCACCGACCCGGAAGAATTCAAGGAACAGATCAAGTCAGTACGTGCCGAACAGAAGGCTATGGTCAAAAACAAGACCGCCGTAACCTGCGATCTCGAATGGCACGTCGGGGGGAGCAAGGCCCAGGGTAGAATAATGACCGGCAGAAATATCCGGTTGACCCTACGGGCGTTCAACGGAGAATGCGATGTCGCAATAGCGAATGTGCGTTGGAGTAACGTCGTCGCTATGGAAAAACGCATCCGCCGTACCGCCGAACAGATCGACAAACTGAACAAAAGCAATGAAGTCGTTATCGAACAGGCGTATGTCAATCTAAAAATCAAGGAACTGCGCCTGACGCACGAATACAGGGAACGTCAGCAGGAAGAAAAAGAACATCGTCGTGAACAGGCCCGATTGGAACGCGAGGAAAAGAAACTTATCGAGGAAGCGAAGGCCGCCGAACGGGAAGAAGAACGTTACCGTAAACTACTCAAAAAGGCACAGGCGGAAGCGCAGAAAGATGCCGAAAACGCCGAACTGCAAGAACGCATCGCGGAATTGGAACGCTCCCTTGAAGAAGCATCTTCGAAGACGGAACGGGCGAAGTCAATGGCCGAACAAACACGTGTTGGCCATGTCTACATCATTTCGAATATCGGATCGTTCGGCGGGAATGTGGTCAAAATCGGAATGACACGTCGGCTGAACCCCGATGACCGGGTGAAGGAATTGGGGGATGCGTCGTTCCTTTCATATTCGATACTCACGCCATGATCTACACGGATGATGCGCCTGCAATGGAAACGGAACTGCATCGGCGTTTTCATGCCCGCAGGGTTAATGCCGTGAACATGCGCAAGGAATTCTTCCGTGCTGGCCTCGAAGAAGTGGCAACTGCGATCCGGGAACTGGACCCAAACGCTACCTTTGTCATGGATGCCGAAGCCCGCGAATACATGGAGACGCTTGCTATCCAGGAACGCCAGGGTCAAACTCTCGAAACCGAAGTGGAAGCGGATTTCCCCTTGTCGATATGATTCCCTGATAGTCTTTACAGACGGCCCTCTGCACGCACGAAGCCGACTTCACCCGTCGGCTTCATTTTAGGTTGTAAAACAACCAATGTTGGCGCGCAAACATTGAGGGGTTTCTGGTAACTGTAAGGCAGCCTCGCTCGTCCGAAAAGCCAAGATTACCCGCCTTATTTCAGTGCCAATTTGCTGTCGTTTTACACAGGGCAATGTGGGAGACAGTGCGGGGCACAACCATTCCGTGTACCGCGACCCGACCAGGGAATACGGGGGCACGCTATGACCCCGTCCCGGCGAACAAGGATGTTCCTTCTTTCGCCGTCGGACGCCATCGCTTCGCCACGACCATTTCCGCCGCCAGAAACAGCAGCGCCAGGAGCAGAAACGCTTTCCACAATTCCCGCCCCGTACGCTGCTCCGCCACCGCCTCGACGACATCCCCGGCGGAGCGCCCTCCTGCTGCTATGATCTCGACGGGGGCGCCAACAACCTCGGCCAGGCGGCGGCGCGCCTCCCTGGCTTCCAGAATAAGCATATCCGACTCCCGCTCGTCCACATTGAACGCGATGCGCCGCACGATTTCGTCGCCGGCGTATACATCGTAGACGCCGGAACGCTCGACGGCCTCCTCGTCGATCATCAGCAACGCGGCGCCGAACAGGTCCCGCTGCTCGGGCACATATTCCGTTCCGTCGGGCCCCGCCAGACGCAACAACGCCTCTCCGGGAGGGCGGGCAATGCGGAGCTCGGCAGGGCGGGCCGCCGGAAACTGCTCGCCGGAAATGGATTCGTAAGCCGACAAATAGTACAGGGAGCGATACACGAGCGGGATGAACAGGCCGCGGACGGGCAGTTCGCTCCAGCGTGCGTCGGGCGCCACGGCAAGCAGCAGCACCACGCCCCGCTCATGCCGGATTTCCTGCAGAAACGGATCGCCGTTGGAAAGACGAATAATGGACTGCTCCCCGGCGCCTTCCGGCTCATAGCGCGCGGCGAACCATATCTCCGGACGCTCCACATTCGGTGCGTCTCCTTCCGCCTCGGTATGAAAAACGCCTTCGAAAAGCGGGTGCTCCAGTTCGACGCGGTCGAACGAGGCAATGCGGGTTTGCGACCCGAGCGATCCATTGAAACCGGATATGCGGCCACCCCCGACCATCTCCAGCAAGGTGTTGTACTCCTGCCCCTCTTCCTGTCCTGCGGAGGATGGGCTGAGAAGCAATCCGCCCCCGCCCGCAACGTATCGCGCGAGCACCTCCGTTTCTCCGCTGGACAGGGTCTGCGCACCCGCAACCACCACCGCATCGTATCCTTCCGGCCCCGTCGCCGCCAGACTCGTTTCCGGAATAACCGTTACGTCGAAGGCAACCTGTCCCCTTGCCAGTTCCGGCGACAGGGCCAGTTCCAGAAAACCGGTGTTCTCGCCTTCCCCCCGTACGATCAGAATGCGCCGCCGCTCGGGCACATGCAGCGTGAAATAGCGGCGGTCGTCGAAGGCAAACGCGTCCTCCTCGATCTGCACCACGCCGGAGAGCCACCCGCTTTCGGGCGGCGTAATCGTGAAGAGCACCTCCGTCGGCTCGCGCGGCAGAAGATCCGCGGTGGCCTGGGCCAGACGGCGACCTTCCAGAAAAACGCTCGCCACATAGCCCTCTACGGGTTCGTCGGCGTAATTCACCAGCGTCGCCGACAAACGCACCGGCTGACCCGCTTCGACAATGCGGCTGTCGATACGCACATCGACCACGGCTACGTTGGCCTGCGTTCTGCCCCCGACCGGCAGCAAATACGCCCGCATACCTTCCGCTTGCGCAGCACGCACGGTGTCCGCCAGCGCCGGGGCCTGCATGTCGCTCACGATGTACGCTTCCCGGTTGGGGTGAGCGGCTTCCTCAAGCGCCTCCGTAGCAGAAACAACGGCCTCGAGCAGCGACACTCCGGCGGCGGAAGCCCGGATATCCTCGACCGCATCTACGGCGGCAGCAGGCGAAAGAGGCCCCTGGGGCACATCGCCCCCGGCTGTTGTCCGCAGAAAAATCTCGTCGCGCTCCTCGAACTCCCGGATCAGGCCGGAGACAATGTCTTTGGCCTGGCGGAGGTATTCCCCCTCCGCATCCCGCAGCGTCATGGAGAGCGAATTGTCGATGACGAGCGCCGCGGAAGACCGCGCCGCGCCGCCGACGGCGCCGGCTACCTGGCCCGTAAGAGAAGGACGGGCAAAGGCGCACACCAGACAGACGATCGCAAGGAGGCGAAGCGCAAGCAGCAACCACTGCCGTAGCCGCACCCGCTGCATCGTGGTTTTTTGCAATTCCCGGACGAACGTCAGCGAACTGAAATCCACCTTCCGCGGACGGCGGAAATGGAACAGATGCACGATCACCGGGAGCGCTGCCGCGCCCAGCGCAAAAAGCATGAATGGATTGAGAAACTCCATGGGACTCGGTTACAGGATTACCGCCTCCTCAATACGCTCTCGGATGGCGTCTCGTTGCACGGCCCCGACACCCGCCTCTTCCGCGTAGTCCGGCCAGCGCGATACAACGTCGTGAACGTCGGCGCAAATAGCCTCCGCACGTCCGCGTTTCATGGAGGCAGATTGTGCGCAGGCCTTAAAGTCCTCCATGGTGAAGGCTTCCTGTTTTCCGTTCAGCGTCATCTGGTGAGTCGATGTCCACTTGCTCGCCGGATTACAGGCATAGATCAGGTCGAACGCAGGCGCCAGCGCCCATGCTCCGGTCCGGTCCATGAGAAAGGCAATGTTTTTGACATGATCGTCCTGGTTGCGTGCAAAAACATTGAAAGCCATTCGACGAAACTGTTCCTCTATCGTGCTCATCGAAAGCCCCAATCGCCGGATGGTCATGAGCGCCTGTTCATAAGAATGGGCGCCTGCGTCGTTGAAATCGAAGTGCGCCATCGCCCCCAGCGACTGCATATGCCGCTTTGCCCCATCGGGCAGCCGGTCGAAACGCCGGGTCATGAAATGCCGCCGCCCGCCTTCCTCGAACAAGCGGCAATCGGCCATTTCGATACCGGCGTCCCGCGCCATGAGGTGATAAGCATATTCGATGGCGCCGTATCCTCTGGGGGCCGCCCATGTTCCGTCTTGTTCTCCGCCGACGCCGTCAAACTTCATCAGCCAGTATTCGAACCCGTCGCCAGCCTCTGCCTGTTCTGAGCGAACCTCTTTTGTTTGAGGGTTCCAGGCAATTACGGCCTTTGCGCGGGCGCCGCCTGCGGATGTACCCACCCGCAGGATTTCCTGAAGCGGCGCTTCATCGTCTTGCTCGCCAAAGGACAAACTCAGTGCTTCCCGTTGTTGCAGGATTTCGGAAGCCAACGACACCAGCCGATCCACCTGAAGACGCTGCCCCAGGTCTGCCCGAGGCCCCGCTGCGGGCATGAATTCCAGGGCGCCCATCCCGCGAGACCCTGTGTAACACAGCCGCTCGACGGCATTGAATGAATCCGGGGATCTACCCTGTCTCGCCAGCCAGACATTGATCAAGGCATGGCCGAAACGGTCCGGCAGGGAATCCGCCAACATACCGGGAAGGCCGTAAAACGATTCGCGGCGCAGCATAGGAAACCGGTATACCTTACTGGACAAGGGCATGACGAGCGGGGCAGGCTCTATGCCGCTTTCCAAAAATTTCGGGGCAAACTGAAAATCGGCGACCTCTTTGCCGTCCTCAAGCGTGACAGCGCCGACCGTGCTTCCCCAAAGTTTGACTTCGGCGTGCGTCATTCTTCATCTCCCCATCGCCATGCCGCGGGCCGTTCCCTCACGACCCTGGATTTGGAAGACGGCGCTCGCTGACGCTGTTTGCCTTGCATGCTCCTCAGAATGTCCATAGGGTGCGGACCGGCCTTCGGGACCAGCGCATCGAGGTGCGGAACGAGACGTAATGCCCTGAGTACGCGGATAATACTGGTAAATTGGACCGTCTCGCCCGCCTCGATGCGCTCCAGCGTACGCTTGGATATTCCCGCCTCGAAAGCAAGATCGGCCTGGGTAACGCCCATATCGAGACGCTGGCGGGCAAGACGCTCCCCGAGTTCGGCAAGCAGGTATTCGTCGGTATTCAGATTTTCGAAAGGCATAAATCGTATTATCTGGCGATAAGATGGATATAATATATTATAATTCGCCTTTATTTACGAATAAATTTTAATACTGCATAAATCGTAAGAAGTGAAAAGCCGAAAGCAAGGCGAATACGGCCGCGTGTGGCCCTCTGTGCGCACGATGTGCGAGAAGACGGGCGCCTCGCGGCGGCAGGTGTTCTACGCTTTGGCGGCCCTCGAAGACCGCGGCGAACTGCTGACGCTGCGCAGAACCCAGCCGCTGAGCCGGTTGGATTACTCCTCGAGCACAAGGATCGTAGGCATGCGCAACGTGCGCGAGTACGAGCGTACATATCTTGCACAGGGGGGTCTCATCAATGAGACGGGGGGGTCTCATCAGCGAGACCCAACCCACCGAAGGAGACCCCGGATCTTTTAATAAACCATCCTGCTACGTACAAGCCAGGTAGAACCCGCCTCGCGGAGATCGAAAAGGCATTGAAAGCCTTCGGCTTGCGCGATGTTGATGTCGTTCGACGCCACGGAATCACCCTCGATCACGCCGAAGCCTGCATCAAGGCCGCAGGGGCGATTGCCCCTGAAATAGCCTGTGAGAGCCGCCGGGGTCGAAAACGAGGATCTACCGGATTCTCGGCCGAAGCCGAAATTCGAGGCCCTGTACGGGCGCAGGAGGCGCAGAAACGATGCGGTCGATACCGGGATACCCCTGATTTCGGGATATTTCAAAAACTCCCATCGTCAGAAAGACCATGAAGAAGAAACGAGACAGCGGATACGGACCGGATCGGCCCATGGACCGGCTTGCGCTCGGCATAATCTATCTACAGACAGGCATGATTCCGGAAAACCTCGAGGATTGGATGACTCCGGAGCAGAAAGCCAGGGAGCAGCGAGAGAGACGCGCCCGGGAAGCTTCGAAGACGTCGCTGGCCGGTCCGGTCCGGCCAGCGTGTGGCGAATCTACGCCTACCTGTGGACGCACCAGGGCCACGTGTACGGGTCCGAAAAGACCATCCAGCGCGGAACCGGCCTGAGCGCCGACGCCGTCGCAGACGCGATCTATACGCTATGGGAACAGGGCGTGCTGGACCTCGAAGACCGAGCCAGGCCCAGGACGTCCGGAAAACAGAGCCGACCCCGCAGGCCGGGCGAGTTCACGTGGCGCTCAGACGCTCCGGACCGTAGTAGGATGCGGATTTTCAGAATCTTTTTGAAATGAGAGCACCCATTTCAGCCGTTTTCAGGCCAAAATGGGCACCGTACTCCACTTAGAAGAAAAATAAGGGAAAATCAGCAACTATCATGGTAATGCACTTCACCACTATCTATGTGAATAGTACCACCTGTTCCGCAAGCCTCTATATGCTCCATTATACATCTCCCGAATTTCTTTAGATCACGAAGACCACCACCTACAGGCATTGAACAATCCGGGTCAGGTCCAGCCTTACCAAGCCCTAGGGCAAAACCAATTAACCCGGCCTCTCTTCCGACAAACTGCCCAAACCTTATACCTCCAGGAAGTTCTCCGGTTATGCTTGCGCCCTCAAAATCTTCGGAAGATCCCTGTCTAGTAATTATAATCGCTTCATCTTCAGAAGTTATATACTCATCAATAAGTTCGGCAAGATCAGTAGGACTAAGGCTTAAACCCTCTGGAGAAGGACCCACTTCCGTCAAAGTATCATTTTGACACCCAACGAAGACTACAAGAGCCAACGTGAAAACAAGAGCGAAAGACAAGGAGAGAATGCGTTTCATGATAGACTCCTAAGATTTAAGAAACAGGAAACGAGCACAGAGCCCAACCGAAGCCAGGCACTGAACCTTGAACCTATACCGATGTCCCGGACACTGTCAAGCCTACTGGGGCCAGGCGCGCCACCGCGGCGACCTCGATACGGCCATACAGTCCAGCTTACAAGTGTGCAATATATGTTCGATCCGTGTTCGATCTAACGGCTCGGCGAGTCCATAAGACGGCAGAAAGGAGAACGATTCCTGTCGAGTACCGGAGGAACGAAACGGGCGAAGAACCGTGATCGGTGAACGATCCGAAACATATGTACAAACAGTATACGGGTTAAAAAATAAGAGACGCTGAAACAATACATGAAAAATTTATGAATCCGGTAATGGGCATAAGGTGAGAAACCATCTCGAGCGCTCAAATGGAGACCCGGACCGCAGCGACTGCGTCGCACCGGCCCGGCTGTACGTTGAGCGCGAAGCGGCTCGTTCCTCGCCGCATCGCGCATTGGAGCCAGGGCCCGGCGCCGCGCGTCGTTCCTCCGCGCCGCGCCGGGCGGGTTCGGCATCGAGGATAGGGCACAGTGCCCAGGACACTCCCAAACAAGCGTCCGGAGATCGAGAGAGACCCCGCCGATAACGATTAAACAATAAATAATAGGGGCTTATATCGAATAGTAACCCTTTGCGGGCTATCCCTTTTTAAACCGGCGCGGTCAACGCAGGGGCTTTTGTCGCAGATCTATGGGGTGTCGGCAACCTTGGGTTCGTACATGAACTTTAACTATTAATATTGTGTAAATGGATCATTCAAAAATCAGGAAGGGGATAAAATAAACGATCTGTTCGTCCAGTTGGCAGGTCCGAGCATTATGTGAATGCGCTGCTCGTAGACCATTGGCCGCTTTCCTGATCGGCGGTTTACCTGCTTTGCCGTCCCGGGAAACGGGCTTCTCCTGCCAACTCGACGAAAAACCTTGGCGGTTACTATCCGATATAAGCCCCTGATAACACCCTTAAATCGTCCTTTTTAGCGAATTGCAAATCATAAACCCTTTCGTAAGCATGCTCACCCGGTGGTTTCCCGTACCGGGAACACGGTAGCCGTCCAACGTTAGAGTACACCAATGACCTTCTCTCTGGAATTCTTTCCGCCGCGCACAGCGCTCGCCGAGGAACGATTCGAAACAAGCCTCCCAGCGCTGCTCGCGCTGGAGCCGCATTTCGTGAGCGTGACCTGCGGCGCAGTAGGATCGTCGCAGCGCGGTACTTTCGAGCTGGTGCGCGCATTGCGCACCAACCACCGCGCGACGTGCTGTCCCCACATGTCAAGCATCGGCCGCACACGCCTGCAGATCACCACCATGGCGCGGAAGTATGTCGGGCTTGGCATCCAGCGCATCATTGCCCTGCGGGGTGACAAGCCAGACGGCCATGTGGATAGCGCAGCGCACTACACCTCGTCCTGGGAGTTGATCGCCGCGCTCAGGGATACCGTTCCGGACGTTGAAATAGGCGTCAGTTGCTACCCGGAAGGACACCCCGAAGACCGTAGCCCCGAAGATCGGTTCACGGTGCTGGAACGTAAGCTGGAGGCCGGTGCCGATTTCGCCATCTCGCAGCTCTTTTTCAACGTCGACGCCTTCCTTGCGTATCGGGACGAGTGCGCCCGGCGCAGCATCGCGGTACCGGTCTGGCCGGGCGTCATGCCCATCCACAACGCTGCCCAAGTGTTCGGGTTCGCCGACAAATGCGGGGTGATCGTACCCAACGCGCTACGCACCAGATTCGAGGGAAAAAGCGATGCGGAAGCGTTCGCGATCGCTCGGGACCTCGCCTGCGGGCAAGCCTTGCGGCTAAAAGCGGAAGGCGTGGAGCACATGCACCTGTATACGTTGAACCGGCGCCGTCTGGCGACAGAAATTGTTCGGACGCTGAAAACATGAACAGCAGAACGAAGCGCCTCGACTGGCTGCACCAGACGATGAGCAGGCGCATTGTCCTGCTCGATGGGGCATTCGGCACCATGGCGCAGTCCCTTGGACTGGACGAAGACGCCTTTCGCGGGCAGCGATTCAAGGATGCCGAACAGGATCTCAGGGGCAACATCGATGTCTTGTGCCTGACGCAGCCGCATGCCATCGCCCATATCCACAGGCAGTATCTGGCCGCCGGCGCAGACATCCTGACCACCAACAGCTTCACGGCGAACGGGCCGTCCCAGGCCGACTACGGCCTTGAGCATCTCGTGTTCGAGATGAACCGCAGCGCGGCGGCGCTTGCGCGGGCGGAAGCCGACCGGTGGACCGGCAAAACGGGCGAGCCCAGGCTGGTGGCGGGCAGCATGGGCCCCACCAACCGCACGCTGTCCATGTCGCCCAAGGTCGAAGACCCCGGCTACCGGGCAACCACGTTCGACGAACTGAGCAGCACGTACTACGAGGCGGCAAACGGCCTGTGCCGGGGAGGCGCCGATCTGTTGCTGCTGGAAACGATTTTCGATACGTTGAACGCGAAAGCGGCTCTGTACGCAATCGCCCGGCTTGAGCGGGACACAGGCGCAACGATTCCGGTGATCGTATCGGGCACCGTCACCGACCAATCGGGACGTACGCTGTCGGGGCAAACGCTGGAGGCGTTTTTTATTTCCATTCGCCACGCCCGCCCTCTGGCGGTAGGCCTCAACTGCGCACTCGGGGCCAGTGACCTCGACCGGCATATCCGCGAATTATCCCATATCGCCGATACGCCGCTCAGCCTGCACCCGAACGCCGGCTTGCCGAACGAGTTCGGGGCATACGACGAGACGCCCGAAACCACGGCCGCGATTCTGAAAGAGATCGCCGAAGACCGCGTCGTGAACATTGTCGGCGGCTGCTGCGGTACGACCCCGGCGCATATCGAGGCGATCCGGGATGCGGTCGCTTCGGCAGCGCCGCGCAAGACGCCGGAGACGAAGCGGCGGATGCGGTTGTCGGGCCTTGAACCGCTGAACAGGACGGAGACCACCGGCCTGCTGCACATCGGCGAGCGCACCAATGTGGCCGGTTCGAAAGTTTTCCTGCGACGCATCCGGGACGAAGATTTCCCCGGCGCGCTGAAAATCGCGGCCGAACAGGTGACAGGCGGCGCCAACATCATCGATGTCAACATGGACGAGGGCATGCTCGACGGCAAGGCGGTCATGCAACGGTTCCTGAACCTGTTGGCCTGCGAACCTGCAATCAGCCGCGTGCCGGTCATGGTGGATTCCTCGCGCTTCGAGGTGCTCGAAGCCGGCCTTGGATGCTTGCAGGGCAAGGGCGTCGCCAACTCGATCAGCCTCAAGGAAGGCGAGGAAACATTCCTTCGTCAGGCCCGGACGATCCGCGATCTCGGACATGCGCTGGTGGTCATGGCGTTCGACCAGGAGGGACAGGCAACGACAACCGAACGGCGGGTGGAAATATGTGCGCGCAGCTACGCATTACTTGTGGAGCAGCTCGGCTTCGCGCCCGAAGATATCGTTTTCGATCCCAATATCCTGGCCATAGCCACCGGAATCGAAGAGCATAACGGGTACGCCCGCTCGTTCATCGAGGCCATCCCGCACATCAAGGCCGCCTGTCCCGGCGCACTGGTGAGCGGCGGCGTAAGCAACGTTTCCTTTGCCTTCCGGGGCAACGAGCCGGTGCGCCGCGCCATGCATGCCGTATTCCTGTATCATGCGACCCGCGCCGGGTTGGATCTGGCGATCGTGAATGCAGGCTCCCTGATCGCATACGACGACATTCCGGACGCACTGCGCGAGGCTGTCGAGGACGCTATCCTGAACCGGCGCCCCGACGCTACCGAGCGATTGCTTGAGATAGCGCAACATGTGGACAAGGCGCCCGAAACGGACCGTGCGACAGTGGATGCCTGGCGCGAGTTGCCTGTGGAGGCGCGGCTGGAGCATGCGCTGGTGCATGGCCTCGATGAACATATTCTGAGCGATGTCGAGGAAGCAAGGCTGGCGGCGGCGCGCCCGCTGCATGTGATCGAAGGGCCGCTGATGAACGGCATGAACCGGGTGGGCGATTTGTTTGGCGCCGGAAAGATGTTTCTCCCGCAGGTCGTCAAATCGGCGCGCGTGATGAAACAGGCCGTAGAGCATCTCGTGCCGTTCATGCGGGGGGACGAATCCGCTTCGCTCACGCACGGACGCGGCAAGGTGGTGATGGCGACGGTCAAGGGCGATGTGCATGATATCGGCAAAAACATCGTCAGCGTGGTGCTGCAGTGCAATGGTTTCACGGTCGAGGACCTTGGCGTCATGACGCCTTGCCAGCGCATCCTCGACACAGCCCGCGAGAAGCGTGCGGACATGATTGGCCTGTCCGGGCTGATTACGCCATCGCTCGACGAAATGGTGTATGTCGCCGGGGAAATGCAGAAGCAGGGATTCCGTATGCCGCTGCTGATCGGCGGCGCTACCACATCGCCGATTCATACATCTGTCAAGATCGACCCGGTCTACGCCGGGCCCGTCGTTTATGTGAAGGATGCTTCCCGCGCCGTGGGCGTGATGAAGGAACTGGTCGGAGACCGGCGCGGCGACTATGTCGCAACGGTGGATCGCGAGCATGCCACCCGGCGAAAACGGCATGCGCAACCGAAGCGCCGACTCCCGAGCCTGACCCTCGACGCAGCACGTGCAAACCGTTTCGATGGGAATTGGAAAAACTGCCCGCCGCCAAGGCCGAACCAACCCGGCGTGCATACGATCGATCGGCAACCGCTCGGAGAACTCGTCGACTACATCGACTGGCGACCCTTCTTCTCGGCCTGGGAAATGAACGGGCTGTTCCCGGCCATCCTCCAGGATCCGGTAAAGGGCGAGGCCGCGCGGGAACTCTATGACGCCGGACGCGCCATGCTGGACCGCATCGTGAAAGAGGAATGGCTCGTTGCACGCGGCGTGTGCGGCCTCTTTCCGGCAGCAGCGACGGCGGACGACGATATCCTCGTTTTTACCGACGAACAACGGCGTACCGAACGGATGCGGCTCTCGACGCTGCGCCAGCAACGAGCATTGCCCGGAGGCATGCCGCACCGCGCATTGTCGGATTATGTGGCGCCCATCGAGCACGGCATCGACGACTGGGTCGGGGCATTCGCCGTCACCGCAGGGTTGGGAGAATCGGAGCGGACAGCCGCCTTCAAGCAGGCAGGCGACGATTACAGCGCGATCATGCTGCAGGCGCTGGCGGATCGACTGGCCGAGGCATTCGCCGAGTATCTGCATCTTCGGGTGCGCCGCGAATTCTGGGGCTATGCACTAAAGGAATCGCTGGGCAGTGCCGATCTGATCGCAGAATCGTACCAGGGCATTCGCCCCGCCCCGGGCTATCCGGCTTGTCCGGAACACAGTGAAAAAGAGAAACTCTGGAAACTGCTCAACGTCCGGCGGCGCATCGGCATGGAGCTGACCGAATCCTGGGCGATGCGGCCGGGAGCCTCTGTCAGTGGGTGGTACTTCTCGCACCCCGAGGCGCGCTACTTCGAAGTAGGGTTGATCGGTAGAGATCAGGTCGAAGATTATGCCTGGCGCAGGGGCCTGCCGGTTGCAGAGGCCGAACGGCTACTCCGGCCAAACCTCGGCTACGACGCCTGAAGTCCGCGCCAAGGTATTTATCTTCCGTTCCGCCTGCATCCTATCTGTACTGTATGCGTTGGATTAGGTTTGTCCTTTTTCCTCTTTACCGCTTCGCAATTCCCTGCGGTGCGTGCAACGGCCCGCTTGACGCCTTGCGCATGCACGCGGCCTGCATCTGCACGCATGGCGACTACCCGGAAACCGATCCCTGCGAAGGCGCAATCCGGCGCGCTCCGCGACGCCGCATCCCGCTCGCCGCGCTCTTCCCGGCGACCCATCGTCATTCGCGGCGCCCGGCAACACAATCTGAAAGGGATCGACCTGGAGTTGCCGCGCAACAAAATCATTGTCTTCACCGGGCCGTCCGGCTCGGGTAAATCGTCACTGGCCTTTGACACGATCTATGCCGAGGGCCAGCGGCGCTATGTCGAAAGTCTGAGCGCCTATGCGCGGCAGTTTCTCGAACGCATGGACAAGCCGGATGTCGATCTGATCACCGGACTGGCGCCGGCTATCGCCATCGAGCAGAAAACGGCGTCGAAAAACCCCCGCTCGACGATCGCTACGCAAACGGAAATCTACGATCATCTCCGGCTCCTTTTTGCACGCATCGGCCGCACGATCTCGCCTGTGAGCGGCGAAGAAGTGACGCGGGACGCTCCCCGATCCGTGGCGGAGCGGCTGCACGCAATCGCGGAAGACCGGACGCGGTTCTACGTTTGCTTTCCCATTCCCGATCACAAAAAGACCTCCCTCGAAAAGGAACTGGGTACACTGCAGCAGCGAGGGTTCTTTCGGGCGCTGCTCCTGCCTTCCGGGAAAGAAAAGAACTCCGGCAACGAGGAACGCATTCTCGATCTGAACGAGGAATCTCCCGAAAAAGCCGCCGGATATCCTCGCCGGCGCCTGCTCGTGCTGGTAGATCGTCTGGCCGTCCGTCACGGAGACGAGGACAACCTTTCGCGCATCTCGGATTCGGCGGAGCAGGCTTTCCGGGAAAGCGCCGGGCGCTGCGTCGTACATATTCACGGGGGAGAGACGCTGCATTTCAACGAATTCTTCGAACGCGACGGGATGCGCTTCGAAGAACCGTCGCCTCTGCTGTTCTCATTCAACAGCCCGCTGGGCGCATGCCCCGCCTGCCAGGGATTCGGCCGGGTCACGGGCCTGGACGAAGACCTCATCATCCCGGATCGAAACCTTTCGATCCGGCAAGGCGCCATTGCCCCGTTCCGCACGGAACGATGGAGCCGGTATTTCCGGGACCTGGTCCGGGTCGCCGCCGAACGCCGGATCGACATCGACACGCCCTGGCGCGAACTGCCGGATGATGTACGCGAACTGGCGTGGAACGGGGAAGGCGACTACATCGGCATCCGAGGCTTCTTCGAATTTCTGGAGAAGAAGAAGTACAAGATGCATTACCGGATCTTCCACGCCCGGTTTCGAGGCTATATGCCATGCTCGGAATGCGAGGGGTATCGCGTGCGCCGGGAAGCGCAGTACGTGAAAGTCGGAGGACTGCATATCGGCGAGATATGCGAACTGACGACAAAAGACGCCCGCGACTTCTTCAGGAATCTGACGCTCTCCGGTCACGACGAACAGATCGCCGGGCGCGTGCTTGAAGAGATTCGCAAGCGGCTGGCCTACCTTGTCGATGTCGGGCTTGATTACCTCTCGCTGGACCGCCTTTCGCAGACGCTTTCCGGCGGCGAAAGCCAGCGCATTCATCTTTCGACCTCGCTCGGATCGTCGCTGGTCGGCTCGCTCTATGTGCTCGACGAGCCCTCCATCGGACTGCACCCCCGGGATAACGATCGGCTGATAAGCATCCTCGAGAACCTGCGCGACATCGGCAATACCGTGCTGGTCGTGGAACATGAGGCGGTCATGATGGAACGGGCGGATCAGGTGGTCGATCTCGGCCCCGGCGCCGGCCGGCTCGGCGGGGAAGTAATCTTCCAGGGCAGTTACGACGAACTGCTGCGCGACCGGCGCTCGCTGACCGGAGCCTACCTGAGCGGCCGGGAACAGATTCCCGTGCCCGCGGCGCGGCGGCCGGTCTACGACGACAATGCCCTGTACGTCGAGCATGCCCGTCAGCACAATCTGAAGCGCCTCGATGTGCAGTTTCCCCTGGATATGATCACCTGTGTAACCGGAGTAAGCGGCTCCGGCAAATCGACGCTGGTGCACCAGACGCTGTACAACGGGCTGATGCGCCTGAAAGGCTACCGGGTCGAGGGCGGCGTGGGCGCACACGACATCATCCGCGGTTACCAGCTCGTTGACCGCATCGAAATGGTCGATCAGAACCCTATCGGGAAATCCCCCCGCTCCAATCCGGCCACGTACACGAAAGTATTCGATCACGTGCGAGATATCCTGGCCGGCACACACCAGTCCCGCATGCAGGGACTGAAGCCCGGCTACTTTTCGTTCAACGTTCCCGGCGGACGGTGCGAAACCTGTCAGGGTGAGGGCATCGTGAAGGTCGAGATGCAATTCCTTGCGGACTTGTATCTCGAATGCCAGGCGTGCCGGGGGAGCCGGTACAAAAAGGAAACCCTTGAAATCCGGTACCGAGGCAAACATGTGGCCGATATCCTCCGGATGACCATCGACGAGGCAAGCGACTTCTTCGCGGACCATGCTCCCATCATGGGCAAGCTGGGGGTGCTACAGAATATCGGTCTCGGATACCTGACCCTGGGGCAACCTTCCAACACACTTTCGGGGGGCGAATCGCAGCGGCTGAAACTGGCCTCCTTCCTCGGGAAGCCCTCCCGGGACCGCGTGTTGTACATGCTGGACGAACCTACCACGGGCCTGCATTTCGACGATATCCGCAAACTCGTGGCGGCATTGAACGCGCTCGTCGAAGAAGGTCATTCCGTCATCCTCATCGAACACAACATGGATGTGATAAAATGTGCGGATTGGGTGATCGATCTCGGCCCGGAAGGCGGAAGACGCGGCGGATTCGTGGTAGCGGAAGGAACGCCCGAAGAAATTGCCGCTATACCTGACAGCCACACTGGACAGTTTTTGAAAAACATACTGCCGTAGACGTGTTACTTTTCCGGGGTTTCCTGCGGCTTACTCAAGTGTGCGGAGAATTCCGGGAGGGCAACGCGTTCTCCGGGCATCTGTTGCGCACATAGGCTCCATGCAATACGAAACGTATACGATACACCGGGAACGCGTTCGGGTAGGGCCGCCGGCCCTGCGTCGGGTTGCACTCTTTACGGGCGCATACAACCACATCGCCGACGGCGTATCGCTCACGTTGAACCGGCTGGTGTCCTATCTCGAAGCGCACGATACGGAGGTACTGATCTTTGCGCCGACCATTGCCGACCCTCCTGTGGATCATGCCGGCATCCTGGCCCCTGTTCCCTCGGTGCCGGTGCCGCAACGACCCGAGTACCGTCTCTCGCTGGGACTCACGCGGAATGCCCGCTCCCTGCTCCGGACGTTCCGGCCCCACCTGTTCCACATCGCCACACCCGATTTACTGGGCTACCAGGCTCTGCGCTTCGCCGCAAGGGAAGGCATTCCTTTGGTTGCCTCCTACCATACGCACTTCTCTTCGTATCTCAAGTACTATGGTTTTGGTCGGCTGGAGGCCCGGTCGTGGAAATACCTCCAACACTTTTACAATCAGTGCCGGCATGTTTACGTACCCTCGCAGTCCATGGCCGAGGTACTGCACTCCCGGGGTATCAGCAAGGGAATACGCCTCTGGATGCGCGGCGTCGACACGCATCGCTTCAATCCGGCGCACTATGACACGGGATGGCGTCGTTCGATCGGCGTAGAAGACGACGAGGTGCTCGTCAGCTTTATCGGGCGAGTCGTCCGGGAGAAGGGCGTGCACATCTTTACGGACGTCGTGCGAAACCTGCAGCAGCGGGGCATAAAGCACCGGAGCATGATCGTGGGAGACGGACCCGTGCTGAACGAGCTCCGGAACCAACTCCCTCATACCATCTTCACCGGGCGGCTCGAAAACGAGCAACTCGCCCGCGCATACGCCTCCTCGGAGCTTTTTCTCTTCCCCAGCGATACGGAAACATTCGGCAACGTTACGCTCGAAGCCATGGCTTCCGGGCTGCCGACGGTGTGCGCCGACGCCACGGGGAGCCGCACCCTTGTGGAGCATGGCAAAACCGGGTTGCTGGCCCCTCCCGGCGACACCCTTGCATTTGTGCAGGCCGTGCAGCATCTGATCCAGCATGAACCCGAACGCCGCCGCATGGGCGCTGCGGCCCGGGACTGCGCACGCCAATACGACTGGAATACGGTCATGGCCTACATGGTGCGCTACTACGACGAGATTCTGTATCCGGAGGCGCCGTGGACCGGCGACGGCTATGCGGGGGACGGCTATGCCGGCAACGGAATCGAGGCGCCGACCACCCGGGCCATTCGGGTGCCCTGAGGCTGTATCCCGTAGCCGCCTGTGCGCATCCTGTACGTTTCCCATTCCTTTCCTCCGAGGAACCGCCCGCTCGCGAATATCGGCGGCATGCAGCGCGTCGCGGCGGACTTGTACAACGCATTGTTCGAATGCAATGCAAGCGTCGAGCCGGTTATCCTGCGTACTTCCTGGCGCTGGACGCACATCCGGACGAGCCTGTTTCTCGGGTCGAGCCTGTTCAGAATCGCCGCAGCGGCGAAGCGGGGAAAGGTTGACGCCGTACTTTTTTCGTCGATGGTGACGGCATCGCTCGCGCCTCTGTTGCAAAGAACGCTTCGCAAACACGGCGTTGCCTCGGGAGCCATCGTGCATGGCCGGGACGCAACCCTGCTCTCGGCCCCGTACCAGTTGCTGGTGCCACGCATATTCGCTGCGCTTGACGCCGTATTCCCGGTCAGCCGCGCCACTGGAGCGGCCTGCCTCGAACGTGGGCTGGCGGCAGCGAAGTTGCATGTCGTGCCGAACGGCGTGTCGCCGGACCGCTTCGCATCGGACTGGTCCCGGGCTACTGCGCGCACGATGCTGTTCGAGCGGTTCGGGCAACCGGAAGACACGGGAAAAGACAACCCCGGACGCGTTCTGCTCCTGTGCAGCGCGGGTCGTCAGGTAAAACGGAAGGGGTTTGTATGGTTTGTAGAACACGTCCTGCCCCGGCTCCCCGAAGACGTGCATTACTGGCTGGCCGGGGAAGGTCCGGAGGCGGAACGCATCCTGCACGCTGCCGAACGATCCGGCGTCGCGCACCGGGTGCGGCTCCTCGGGCGCCTGTCCGACAAGGAACTGGAGGGCATGTACCGCGCCGCCGATCTCTTCATTATGCCGAACGTGCCCGTTCCGGGAGATATGGAAGGATTCGGCGTAGTCATGCTGGAGGCGGGGTTATGCGGATTGCCTGCCGTCGCAGCCGACCTTGAAGGCATCGCCGATGTCATCGAAGACGGAAAGAACGGACGGCTTGTCCCCTCGGGAGACGCCACAGCCTTCACCGATGCCATTCTGGAGTATCGCCGCAAACCGGAAACGCTCGAAGAGGCGGGCCGGCGCACGATAAGCCATGTGCTGGAACGCTTTGGCTGGAATGCAGCGGCGCAAAAGTACCTGCGCGTCCTGCAGGACTGTTCCACCCGGCGGCGCGCTGTCGCGTGAAAAGAGCGACGCGGCTACGACGCGCCCATATCAACAACAGTGGGAGCACGGCGGTCTTCCAGCCACTGCAACGCCGCCGGTAGAAAGAGGAGCGCTGCGAGCAGCGTCGCCCCGATACCCACCACGGCCAACTCGCCGATCGAATGCAGGCCGGGGTGAAAACTCAGCAGTAATCCTGCAAAACCGATCATGGTCGTGAAGGACCCCATGGCGATATGCTCACCCGTATAGCGAAGCACGCGCCGGATGGAGCCAGGCCCTTCCTCCTGGTAGCGATGCACCAGGTGTACGCCCGCATCGTTGCCGATGCCCAGAATGGCGGGCAGCACGATCATGTTATAGAAATTGAGCTGGATGCCAACGAGTTCTATGACAAGAATCATCCATAACACACCCACCACAAGCGGCGCCGTGGCCAACGCGACCAACCGCACTGCGCGGAAGTTGATCCACATGAGCAGGATCACCATAATCAGGGCGCCCGCCATCATCCATGGCGCATCGCTGCGCATCAGCCGCAGCATATCCGCGGCGACAATGGATGGAGAGCCCGCGTAGTACGTGTTTCCGTCCTCGGTAACGATCTTTCCCACATCGTCGGCGAACGCCATCGAGGCCCGCCCGTCGGCAAGCCCCACCGACGGATATATCACGATGAATCCTCCCAGTTCGCCGGTTTTTGATATGAACCGGTTGCGAATGCTTTCGGGCAGTTGTTCGATCGTAAGCGGCTGGACCGTGCCTGCTGCGAGCTCGACGCGCGCAAGCCCTTCGTCGGTGTCTGCCTGCACGAACGGGTCGGCAAGCAGTGCGCGAATTTCGGCGATGCGATCCAGTTTGTGCTGCTGTTCCCGGTCGGCCATGGGGAACCTTTCCTGAAGTGTTTCCGCCCGGTCGATCGTGGGCGACAGCGTGTCTGCCTGCGCATGCCGTTCGATAGCCTCCTCGACTGCGGGCGCTTCGGACGGATCGTCCACAAGCACATAGGCCGGGTTGCGTCCTCTCGACGGATATACCTCGCCGATGAGATTCCTTTTGGCGTCGTACGCTTCATACACGGGATCGAGGGCGCCGAAATCGTACTGAAAGCCCACCCTCGGAAGGAACGTGAGCGCGGCGATAACCAGTCCCATGCTACCCAGCACCAGCCCCCGGGCGCCGGGAATTCTCCCATATCCTTGCAGAGCCGTCCGCACCCCGGCGCCCACCTCGAAATTGAGCAGGCGATAGCGCTCGAAAAGAATCAGCAGCGCCGGCATTACGATCGTCATCGCTCCCACGGCAAAAAGAATACCCGTGCCCGCAATGAAACCGAATTCACTGAACCCGCGGAAATCCGCGCCGGTCAACACGTAGAGGGCGGCGGCCGTTGTAAAGGCGCCCAGCGCGATAGCCTTTCCCGTACTGGTGAACGTGCTTTCCGCCGCATCTGCTGCCGTACGGCCCAGGCTGCGCTCTTCCGTATAACGGGCATAAAAATGTATGCCGTAGTCGATACCGAGGCCGAACAGTACAAGCCCAAGCGTCGAAGTCATCATATTGAGCTTCCCGAAAGCGAACCAGGCCACGCCCAGTGTCCAGGACAGGCTCATCAGGAGCGGTATCCCGATCAGGCCGGCAAGCACCGGGATGCGCACCAGTTGCGCAATCAATACGCGCCGGGAAAATCGATGACCTGCACGGGCTGTATACCCCTTGTAGAAAAAATAACCCACCACCAGCAGCAAGACGGCCGTCACGCCCGCGGCGAACGAACCGAGCACATCGTCGGAGATCGCCCGCACTTCCACAAGTTGGCGCAGCAGCCGTCCCGCCGGCGCCACTTTCATTTCCGGGTGATAGGCGGTCGGGGTCAACTCGACGATCAGCGCATCCAGGTCGTCATACAGGGTCTCAATGAATCCGATATCGGTCTGCGATCCACTCGGGTAGAACCGGAGCGCCATGATCGTACTGTCCTCGTTGATCGGATAGCGCTTCCCGATGATATGATCGTACACTTCCTGCAGATCGCGTTCGGGATAGTACGTCGCCTCGTCATCGAATTCGTCCTCTTCGTCGTCCAGATCGAAGAAAAACGGATTGGCGTCGAGTTTTGCGTCGCGGATCTTGTCGCGGAGGTACGACTCCAGACTGTCCAGTTCGGCATACGTCGCGAAATACAGCGCGTTTTGCTCCAGAAACGCCGTGTCCTTCTCGAAATCGACCCGATTCAGGTAGGGTTCGGCCTGCGGCGACGGAGCAAGGGCCAGCGCACGCGGAATCAACTGTTCGGCAAACGCCTTGTTAGCCTCGAACGACGGGCTCACGATCGCTACGTCCACGGTCGCTTCGCTTCCCACGGTCTCGCGTAGCGCTTCCAGCGCCTGCACGCTTGGATAATCGCGCGGAACGAGGTTGGAAAAATCCGTGTCGATGCGAAGTTGCCGGGCGAACCACAAGCCCGCTACCGAAACGACGAGGGCAAGGAGCGCCACCGTCCAGGCTTGCCGGACCACCAATCGGATAAAGACGCGCAGCGCGTCGGAGAGACGACTCATGGGAGGTTCGTGAGCATAATGTTGTCGAAATCAACCTCCGCCACGGAGTTCGTATTGTCCGAATCGCTCCATAGCGTGATCGCCGTCGGAGCGTTCGGCGGCGCGGCGCCGAATATATTCCGATAATCCTCCACAACATTGCGCGTTACCTGTACCCACTCGCCCGTTTCCTCAAGGCCGCTGGAAACCACGACGATCTTTACATTACCGGTCGATACCATAGATTCCCGGGGCAACGCAGTGCTGTACACGTACTTTATGCTGAGCGGACGCCCCAGCCAGTCGGTTTTCGCAAACGACACGTAGACCGCCGCGCCGGAGTCGTTGACCCGATCCTCGCGGGCGCCCTTGGGCAAGCGGCGAGCGCGCCATGTCCACCGCAGGTACGGCAACTCCGGCAGGTCCCAGCGGAAGGCCTCGCCCGGCAACGAGATGCGCCGCGCCGTACCCGCCGTATAGGCGCGGAGAAAACGATTGCCGTGTTCCTGCATCACGAAGAACCTTCCCTCGGCGTCCATAAGCCGATCCGGCGCCTCGAAGCGGCGGTTTGTACGGGAAAAGAAGCGCCACGCAGCGGGCAAGCCGCCCTCGGCGTCCGCTTCGAAGTTCTCCAGCACCACGGTCGTGTCGGGAGGCGCCGTGCACAGCGCCGGCTCCCCGAAGAACAGCAACAGACCGACTATCGGAAAAAGCGTACTCATACCTGCCGCAGCATGCTATACCGTGCGCGTCCCGAATATCCGACCTTCCCTTCCTGTTCTTTACGGCACATCCGGGTACAGGATAACTGCCGGAATAACGCGGGGGTTCGCGAAACGTCTTTTTCAGGCAAAAATCGTTCCGAGATAAGTCACTTTTTGCAAATTAACAATTTTTACGGTAAATCGGTTCGGGCTTGATCTGCCTCGCTCCCCTCTTCCCCTGACCAATCCGCAAAAACGTCGGCATCCGGCGCGGGTATCGGGGACGCCCCATGGCGACGCTCCCACCACACGCTCGACATAAAGAAAAAGAGGCTGAGAAGACGATCCACGGCGCTGCGAACCAGGAACATGCTGACCACCGGCGCGACCGGTACGTCGAGGAGCGGCGTAATGCTCGCCCCCGCGCTCACGAAGACAAGATCGCTCGAGGGCACGAACGGTATTCTTTTGATTACGACAAAGACAACGAGCAGGATAGCCCATGTCTCGAACGGAACGTCCGGAAGAACCACCCACCAGGCCGTTACCTGCAGCACGAACCCCAACAGAAAACGGGACACGTGCGCAGCAGTCAGGATTGCCAGCGTACGACGGGAAAGCAGGAAAATCTCGTGCCGGAACCGGTACACGAGCACACCGATGAACACAGCAACCAGGGCCCCAAGACCCACATACAGCGGACCGGGGATTTCGACGAATTCGCCGAGGGCACGATGACCGGAAAGGAGCACACCGCCTATAAGAAGCGAAGCTGAAAGCAGAGAGGAGACTGAGGTAACGATCAGGTTATCCTTGATGACGCCCATTACCGCCTTGCGCGCACGCTGCACACGGTCCTTCGCCCACATAAACAGGTATACTTCGCCGGAGTAGCCGATCACATCCATGTTCAGCACCCGTTTGCGAATCATCACGGCGACGCATTGCAAGGGATGCATCGACCAGATCCGTCCGTAAATCATGGCCTCCGTAACCGGAAGCAGGAAATACATAGCGAGCAGCAACACATAGAACGCCGGCTCGGACGGAAGCGCATGAAGCAGACGATCCCACCCGATTTTCCAGATCTGGTAGACCAGCAAACCGACGATCGCCACGAGGAAAACGCCTCGCAGGGCACGCAGCAGCAGCCGGCCGGCATCCGAGCCGGCAAACGTTCGCCAGCGTTCCAAAATGGGAGGAAGGTTCATGGCTACCGGCCTGCGAGGGCGTCAAGCGTGCGGACAAATTCGCGCGTGGTCGCCCGCGCATCGTGCCGCATGATTTCTTCCGGTTTCGGATCGAACGGGATGGGTAGCGGCTGCCCGAGCTCACGAGCATGGATGCAATCCGTCAAAAGGCGCACCGCCGCTGTCTTATCCTGTATCTGTACCCCGGTCCCGGTGCGCTGGAGCATTTCCCCCACTTCCAGATTCGACGAGAGCGAGAGGATGGGGCGCCCCGCCGCAAGATACTCGAAAATCTTTGCGGGGACGACATGGCGGGGGTGCATATCGGTGATTACAAGCAAAAGATCGAACCGGCGAAGCGTGGAAAGCGCCCGTTCGAGCGGAACAGCGTCCTCGCATACGAACTGCCCCTCGAGCCCATGGGTGCGCGCTTGTGCAGCATCGATCTCGGAGAGCGGCCCGAAAGAATGTATGCAAACACGCTCGACGAGAGAAGCTTGCCGCTTCCGAAGTTCGACCAGCACATCCATAATGGGCGCAGCAGGCGATATGGCCCGGAAACGCCCGAAAAAACCGATCCGCAACATGGACGAGGGATCCAAAAGAACATCCTCCCTATTGAAACGGCTCTCTACGGAAATGGGGTCGTCAAAAACATCCGGATCGAAACTGTTTCCAATGACGACCGTCGCAGGGTCAAGGCGGGCATAGCGTTCCCGGTATGCATCGGCCAGCCGCCGGATTTGAAACATGAGTACATCCGCTCCAGCCACCACACGGCGTTCCGCTCGCTCATCGATCCGTTGCACCCAGGCCCATTTTTTCCGGGTGCGCACCTCGGACAGCGTCCAGGGGTCGCGAAAATCCGCGATGTACGGGACACCGAGCCGCTTGCTCAACCACTGCCCTGCCACCAGACCGGACCAGGGATTGCCGGTAGCCCAGACAACCTGCGGATTGACTTCGGCCGCTTGCCGGAGCATCGTCCCGAATTTTGCGGCAAAGAGAGGAAGCCAGGTATCTACGGGAAACTGCCGATCCAGCGCTGCAATCCATGGAGCCGGCGCACCCTGACGGGATCTTTCTTCTTTTCCCGACGGCGCTCCCAACTGACTCTCGGACCGGAACGTACGGTCTATGGGCGATGTAATGCTCAGCACACGAATGTCCTTCAGGAGATGCGCCTCCTTGTCGGTGAGTTGCGCCCCCGGAGGTGCAATGGTCAGAATCGTCGGCTCCCAGCCGAATTCACGCAGATGAATGGCAAATCGGAACGGGCGCATGGACCCTACACGACGGCGGGGCAGAAAGTAAGGCGCCAGTAGAAGAACTCTTTGGGGAGACGGATGCACAGATCGTCGGCAATCAGGGAGCATGCCGGGCAACAAGCCCGTACAAGGCGCGTCGAAAATAAGAATTTTTTGAGGAAGTTCCGTATTGCAGGGGTATTTGCGGGAAATAATCGGCTTTCGATTTTCGTCGGGGGTTCGTTTATTACAGGTTTGTATGCAATAAACGCGTTCGACAAATGCCCGCCTTAAACGGCCTGAAGAATGAATACATACGACAAGATAAACATAGGTGACTCCTTTTCAACCACGCGCTTTCTGTCCGCGGAAGATGTACAGACGTTCGCGGACCTGAGCGGGGACGACAATCCGATCCATGTGGACCCCGAATACGCGGCCACGACGCAGTTCGGACGGCCGATCGTGCACGGCATCCTGCTGCTGGGCATCATCTCCAAGGTGCTTGGGCGGGATTTCCCGGGCCACGGTTGCATTGCCGCCTCTATTTCCTGCCGTTTTCTGCGCCCCGTGCCCGTAGGGTCTGAAATCACGGTCGAGATCAAGATCAGCGAAAAGATCGAGAAACGGAAACACGTCAGAAGCCGGGTATACGTCTACTATGAAGGACATCTGGCCGTCGGGGGTGAGGCTACCATCGTTCCCCCCTCTGATGACAACGTGGGAGAAAACGGTGAAGCGTCCGAAGCGGACCAGGAACAAATGGTCCACGTTGAAAAAGAGAGTTAAATGCTTGATAATAAAGGATTTACACGAAAAAATCCTGCAAGGAAAAGCGTGTGCTGATGATCCGATGTTTCACGTGAAACATTTAAAGCGCATACACTCCGACAGCTTCGTCGCAGCGATTATGCGCCCGGTTCGGTAGACGCCAGAGCACGCACCTGGCCATTCTCGACGAAAAGCGCCCGGTGTTGCCCCTCGTCGAAAGGAACAAACACGTCGAAAGGTCGCCGATCCGTGGCGGAAATGATCGTTTGCCCGATGCGGTCGGATTGGAGTAAATCGAGAAAGGCTTCCGACCTGGAAGCATCCAGGTGTTCAAATACGTCGTCGAGGAGCAGGATAGGGCGCTCCCCGGTGCGTTCCTGCAGAAAAGCGTACATGGCCAGTTTCAGGGCCATGCCGAACGTGCGGTGCTGTCCTTGCGAAGCATACCGGCGGACCAGCATATCGTCCAGACGAAACGCCAGATCGTCGAGGTGCGGCCCGGCGAGCGTGGTTCCCCGGCGGCATTCGTCCTCGAAGACAGCGGCCAGTTTGTCCCGGTAGATTACCTGGATCGTTTCAAGGGGCGCTGGTGCGGAAAGACGCAGATTGGCGTGGTACTCCATGGTCGGCTTTTCCGCCACGGACTCGATGGCCTTATAGGCGTGATCAAGGTACTCTGCAAACGCATCCGTAAAGCCCTGCCGGGCCTGCACAATCTGGCTTCCGAATACCACCAGTTGTTCGTCCCAGGAAGCAAGGATTGCCGGCGCATCGATATGCCCGCCTCCTTTCATGCCGGCGAGGTAGCGGTTACGCTGCTTCAGCACCCGCCGAAACCTGAGCAGGGCGTCGAGATACAACGGGGTAGCCTGACAAAGGAGATTGTCCAGGAAGCGGCGGCGATTATCGGGCCCCCCGGAGGTCAGGGCGTAATCCTGCGGAGAGCACGCGACCACCGGCAATTGCCCTACCATGGAGGATATCCGTTCCTGTGGAACCCCGTTGACGAACATCCGCTTCCCCTCTCCCGGTACATACGCCATGCGCACACGCCGGTCCCGGCCGCCATCGCTCACGAACAAGCCTTCCACTTCGGTATGCTTCGCGCCGCGCCGCACAATATACCGGTCGCCTGGCGTGACGAAGCCTTTCGACAGACAGGCATAATGAATTGCATCCAGTACATTTGTCTTCCCTGCCCCATTGGGACCGTAGAGAAGATTCACCGATGGGGCAAACGTACACTCGGTACGCTCGTGCACGCGGAAATCCGTAAGGCGAATCGACTTGAGATACATGGCCTGCTCATGACATCGCAGCATATGTACGTCGGCTGCGACGATTTCGTTCGGGGGCGCAGCACTCGACGGATCTGCGCCTTAAAGCGTGGCGTCGGCTCCCAACTTCTGTAATTCCAACCGGATCGTATGCCACAACCCGAACCGCCTCCCCTTTTCTCGGAACTCGAGCAGTTGGCCACGGAGCAGCGCAATCCCAGGTCCCGAAACATCGATCTGGCGCCCGTTCACGAAATCCTGGAGATCATCCATGCAGAAGATCGGAAGGTCCCCGAAGCCGTTCGCACGGAGATTCCGTACATCGCGGAGGCCATCGAGTTGATTGTGGATGCATTTAAACAGGGCGGGCGGCTGTTTTATGTAGGTGCAGGAACGAGCGGGCGCCTTGGCATCGTGGATGCTTCGGAGTGCCCCCCTACTTTCGGAAGCGATCCCGAGATGGTGCAGGGCATTATTGCGGGCGGTCCTGCGGCGGTTTTCCGTTCGCAGGAAGGCGCCGAGGACCTCGAGTCCAATGGGGTCGAGGCATTGATCGAAGCCGGCGTGCAGCCGCCCGATGTCGTGTGCGGGATTGCGGCGAGCCGACGAACCCCGTTTGTAGTGGGCGCGATCCGGCATGCCCGCTCTATCGGCTGTAAAACAATCTATGTAACCTGCAATCCGCGCCAGGATTTCGATCTGGAGGTGGATGTGGCCATCTGTCCAGTGGTCGGCCCCGAAGTAATCATGGGATCGACGCGTATGAAATCCGGGACGGCGCAGAAACTGGTGCTCAATATGCTCACAACCGCTTCGATGATTCGCCTCGGCAAGGTGTACGAGAATATGATGGTGGACCTGCAGATGACGAACGCGAAGCTGGTCGAGCGATCGAAACGCACCGTAATGACGGTGACGGGCGTGTCCTATGCCGAGGCAGCGACATTACTGGATCGCGCCGGGGGGCACATGAAGACGGCGCTGGTCATGCATCTTGCCGGGGTGGATGCAGAGGAGGCGGCGCAGCGACTTGAGAAAGCCGGGGGATTTGTGCGGGCAGTGCTTGGGGGATCGGAGTGATGTTTCACGTGAAACGTGAATGATTTTATTTTTTAAATAAGTTATTGTTTTTATTATACTTATGAGTAATATATGGAATGATAAGTTACGGGCTTGAGGGCGTTCGTACAGGCAATATCCAGTATCGACGGACCGGATGGTGAAATTTATAAAATTTTCGCATCAACAACCGTTATTGCCCGGATTGTTATTGTGCAAAACCCAACCATCGCTGGGGGGCATATCCAAAGGTGTTTGGGGCGCAAGCGAATAACCGTTATTCCACACAAGTCTACCGAATCCCATCTTTATCGTTGCGGTCCGCGCCTTGCAACGCAAGGTAACATATCGTATCATTGCGCGTAAATGATTTGCGTAAACATGTGGAAAATCGGTGGAAAACGTAGGTTTTATAAAGAAGACGGTCAAGGGCCCAGGCGGCGCACCGCTAACGGGTGAGGCCATCCCTGTTGTCGAATCTATCGAGAGGTACAGCGACCTAACGCTTGAGGATGGGGCAGTCCTCAGAATTAAGGCAACCGCCAGCGAGGCCCTTCGTGTAGATGACCAGTTGGATGAAGATGGAAACCCGGTATACTACGCAAAAATGCATACTGTCGTTAATTTGCTTCGCCCCCCTACCCCTACGGAATAGAAAACAGGAGATTACTATGGGAACACCTGTTTATACCCTGTCATTGCCACCCCTCTATGCAGGCAGCTCATCGGAGGATGCATGGACACGCGTTGGGAGGGTAAAACCTGTTTCCGCAAAGAGAAATTTGCACACCAGTTTGGCCGAGGATGCCGCGTTAATGCATGAACGTGGTGATGATCGCCTCCTTGATCCATACGTTCCCACAAAATTTGACGAAGAGGAGTGGGAATGGGAATGAGTAGTCCCAGGCGAGGCGATGTGTATTGGATATCCCTTGATCCTACAGAGGGAAAGGAGATCAAGAAAACACGGCCATGCATGATCGTGTCCCCGGATTATTTGAATTGTAAGTTGGAAACATTCCTTGTGGCACCGATGACCACTGGTGGGCATCGGTATGATACCCGAATCCCATGCAGGTTCGACGATAAAAATGCCTTTATTGTGGCGGATCAGTTAAGAGTTATAGACCAAGGTAGGCTTATCGAGTATATGGGTGAAATACCTCGGCGGAAAATATCGCAGGTTCTCAAGGTCCTTCAGGAAATGTTTGCCGAACGGCCTGCCCGCCTCTAACACCCCTTTCGCCCTACGCAATCAGGTCCGCGTACCACAGTCGCTCATTTGATCCATATCGCTTCCCGCATAGTCGTTAGGCGCTAATTCGGCGTGGCAGCGCATCAGAGAGAAGGGTTGTTTGCGAAGAACCCCTGCCTACGACACTTGGGGTGTCGAAGCTCTTCCCCTCAAGTATCTCCTCTACGGTTAATACTTGCATTTTGGGGTACATGCGCCCGTGTACTTCCAGTTCACCGGCACTGGCTATAATGCTTGCCCAGTTGGAAAGGGAACGCGGAGACGGCTCGTGCATGACTATCAAGCCTGCCATCAAGGCAAGATCGTCTTCAAGTATCCCCCGTAATTGACGCAACACGCCTACTCCGACGTGTTGCCCGCCCTTCACCTCGATAAACATCGACTGAAAATCTCGTTCTCCTGGTACATCGAAATAAATTCGTCCGTCAATCCCGCCATCGGCAGTTTTCTTTGCGGTAACGAAACCGTCTACCTGTTCTACGGCCCATTTTTGGAAGTGGTAGGGGTCACGTTTCCATAAATCTTCGGAATGTCAAGTTATGGGCTTGACATTCCGCTGTGAAATGCCGCGTCAACGGGAAGTGTCGGCCGAGCATAGAGATCGTCCCCGTCACCCGGACGCGGCGACGAACTGAAACACTTCTTCGAGCGGCTTGCCGAACACGTGGGCAATCCGGAACGCGACCTCGAGCGACGGCGAGTACTTGCCGCCCTCGATCGCGTTGACCGTCTGCCGGGTGACGCCGACCTGGTCGGCGAGTTGCTGCTGCGTCATCTCGCCGTGGTGGAACCGCAGGGTCCGGATCTGGTTGCGGATGTTCGTCCCCGACTGAGCCACGTTCAGATCCCCCGGCGGTAATAGACGATCTGCAACACGTCCTTCGCCACCTCGGAACCGAACAGCGAGATGAGGAGCAGGTGCGCCACCCAGACGCCGCCAACCGACAGGATCAGCGCCATGATCGCGCCGATGACCCCGACGGCCAGGATCCACGACGACCGGCTCTCTGCGCGCCAGCCGATGAGCCGATCGCGCTCGTCGGCCTCGTCCGGCCGGCTGGCGATCGCCGCGACGATGTGTCCTGCGATGTTGACGGCCACGATGAGGATGATCGCCACGGCGAAGACCGGCACGAAGGGCGGCAGGGCACTGACACCGTTCGACAGCATGAGGCCGGCGACGACCAGGTACCCGCCTAGGCCGACGACGAGACTGACGAGTTGAATCCAGACGCTTTTCTCCTCGAAGGACGTATCCATGGAGTCTCCCAATTCTGATGAAGTGACTGATGTAATTGACATGGTGTAAAAGATACTATACATATCCTGACGTGTCAAGGATTATCGGAATGATAAATTACGGGCTTGTGCGATTGGTTAAAGACCGAGACTCTTCTCCCTTGATCCCGCAGCCAGCTGCTTCACAAATTGGCTGACAGGATCAACGTACCCTTAGCGCTTGGCGGTTCAGGCTAGTTTTCGGCCGAAGCTGTCTCCATTTCTTCGAGTGACGGGAGCAACGTGTGCTTCACCCATCCGAACTCGGGGTTTATCTCAAGCGCCCGCTCGAATGCCCTCCGGGCCTCTTCTAGATCGCCCCGGTCCATAAAGACAATCCCGAGACGCGCATACGTATCCTCGTGACCCCATGACGGCAAGACAGGATCTTCCACCACTTCTTCCTCGAAGAGGCGAGCCGCTCTGTACAGCCCGTCCAGTGCGCGATCCTTGTTACCTCCCACAATGCGCGGGAGATTATAGGCAGTAATAGCCCTCAATAGCACAACCCTCGGATTATCGGGTGCGAGTTCCCGAGCCCTGGACATAGCCCTGTTGAACTTGCGGCCCAGGGACACGGCTTGCAGGGGTCTCACCGTCATCTTCTGGCCATATACGGCGGAAAGCATTAACCATCCTTCGGCAAAAACTTCGTCCCGATCGGTCGCCGCTTCAAGATGGTCAATGGCGTAGTTGACGTACTCCAGGATTTTACGATTGTGGTCCGAGTCATCCAGCTCTGCCAGAATGTTGGCCAATTCGCTTGCCGCCGACGCGGCATAGTAATGGGCGAATATGGCCAGGCTATCGTCATTGATGGCTTGCTCGAAAAGCGCACGGACCTCGAGGAGTTTGTCCTGATCGTCATGATTGGCTCCGTCCGTCAGCATCTCCTTGCCTTCGAGCAGTAGTTGCCTGACCGACTGCGCTACATGCAACAAGCGCCGCAAATACAACGATGATCGGATTTCGCATGCTCCCTTTGCGCCAGAAAAAAGTGAGACAGTTCAATATAGGATACTCTGATTAAGTCCGCGATAGGTTAAAGAACAAGCTCGGCGATCCTCGCCTTGACCAGTTGACGAACGAGTCCGGCCGGCAGCCCGTCCCGAGGCGAGAACCGAATCGTCCCTTTGCTGGTGTCGTATCCGGTCAACTCGGTCCGCAGTGTGGCGACCGTAGCGCCGCTCATGGGATGATACGAGCAGTGGTTCGCGGCAGCGCGGAATCCGGCGATGAGCTTGCCGTTCAGGCGGAACGCAGGCATCCCGTAGCTGATGCATTCCTCTGCTTGGGGCGCCGCACCCGCTGGAGCGCAGCGCGACGGTCCCGGTCCATGCCGCCCTTGCGGAGTCTGCCGCCACCGATACCTGTATCCAAAAATTCCCATCCTGCCCCGTTGTAAAACGACAGCACATTGGCATTAAAATAAGGCGGATAATCTTGGCTTTTCGAACGAGCGAGGCTGCCTTACAGGCACCAGAAACCCCCTCAATGTTTGCGCGCAAACATCTGCTGCGGCGCCTCACTATCCCATCTGGATTCCGGAACGCGTATGTATTCGCGCAGGCCCGGGCGGCTGACTGCACATCTGCATCGGCCGGTAGAATTGCTGTTTAGGGGATTATATACAAAGGTTGCCAAAGGGATTTGTAGTCGGTCGCTGTCCAACATGGCATGTACGTTGTTTGGAATGCGACGCTCCATTAGAGATGGAAGCAAATAGAAATGAAAAAAACATTTATTAGTCCTCGATTACCATGCAATGTACACAGTGGCCTGTATATAATAATTACAAAGTCTGCGCCAACTATAACAGGGTGAGCACAGTCAAGCCGAGTCGTTGCCCCTATGTGTGCACTGGAGAGTAAGGCCGAGACGGGTGAAGCCGTCAGGCGCCTTGGCTGGAGCCGAAGAAGCAACTGGAAGCCTGGAAACTTTTGTATAATCCTCCAATCCAGTATGCGTTCGGGATTTATCTGTCGTTTCTCTCCCTCGGCCAAGTGCCTGGTTTGCGGGCTCGCGCTGCTGGCTCTGTTCGTCCCATCGCTGTCACACGCCCAGGTCATTGAGGAAGACGGGTTTCCTGTAAAAGGCGGCGGCATTGGGGGCGAGCCGTTTTCCTTGTCTTGTCCACCTCGTCTTTATATTGAAGCGGGGGAATCCGTTCTGTTTTCGTGTTCTGTGACAAGCGTTCCCGAAGAAGGCGTTCGCTACGAGTGGGAGTCGCTCTCGGGCGACGGGCTCCGTCTTTTGAGCGATGCGAACGAGCGTTCGCCGCTCTTCACGGCTCCTGTGTCGGGAGAAGGCGCGGAATACGCATACCGCCTGACGGCTATGTCTGTAGGCGTGTACGAGACGGTGACGGTTGTCGTTGGCGGCGTTTCGGGTGGTTCTGTTCAGGACAGGGGCAAGTCGCCGGGTTTGCCGGAGGGGTGCGATTCGTTTGGGGCGTTTGAGGGGTTTCGGGAAGGTTGCGTTGGGGAGGATAAGGCGCCTGGGGCCTTCGAGCCTTTCGGGGGCGGCTTCGAAGAGGAAGAAGGCCCGGGTCTTTTTTTTCCGGAAGCGCCCGGCCTGCCCGATCGGCCTTCCGGGCCTGTTCGGGACGGCGGACCCGCTCGTCAGACGCCTCCTCGTCTGGAGTGCCCTGTGGCGGTGTTTCTGGAAGAACTGGAGACGGGACAGATCGAGTGTCATGCGTGGGACGCCGCGGGAGAGGAATATCTGGAGTACGCGTGGGAGCCTGCAGGAAGTACGACGCGGGATTATCTGGACAATCCCCGCTTGATGCCCGAGGATGCTCCGAACCCGTCGGTGGTGGCTCCGGAGGCTCCGGCGTACGAGACGCTGGAGTCGTTCCGTTCGGGAGATCGGGCGTTTCGTTACCGGTACCGCTTGACGGTAACCTCCCGCGCTACGGGTCTTTCGTCGTCCTCGGAGGTGGAGGTGTACGTATCGAGCAGTCGTCCGAGCGTGTATTGCCCCTTGGAGATTGTGGTGGAAGAGAGCGAGACGACTCAGCTTGACTGCGAGGGGGTGGATCCGCTGTCGGCTCGTATGGACTACGACGAGGAAGCCGCGTCGGTACTATGGGAGTGGGAAGGTCTTTGGGGAACGAGTACGGCGCCGCTCGATGCGACGGACAGATCGTCTGCGTTGTTTACGGCTCCTCTTGGCAGTGCGGGCAAGCAGTACCATTACATAGCGAGCATGACGTCTTCGGCTTCGGGAGTGCCCCGCATGGCGAGAAGGAGGGTGAGCGTGACGGTCAGGGTCGCAGAATCTGCAAGAGACAAAACCGAGGCGGTTGGCAACAGTTCTATCTTTTCATTGACACGTAATGAGTTTTTGATATGTAATAATCATGATCGATTGACTCAGACGGAAGGATACGTATATCTGGCTACGCCGGACTCGACCGATTTTGTTCTGGATTGCGGAGTGTCGAACCTGGGGGATTATAGTGTTCGATCTTATCTATGGCGTTCCGCGAATAACGAGACAGTTCGTTTGAGCCGCACAGATATCAGGAACCCTGTGTTCGAAGTACCAGACGAAGTGGCCACGACGACAGCCTACAGATATGCATATAGCGCAATTATTGAGAAAGATAGCGTTGCTGCGGGCCTACTAGCCCAAACCGTAGTAGTTTATGTGTCGCCTATTGTCAATTCTGCGACTTCCATCAAGTGCGAAGACACCGAGGTATACGAGGCTACAGCTGATTTCACGCTCAACTGTTCAGTGGCGAATGAGCCGTCTGGCGCTACGTACGCATGGGCGGTACGGGGCAGTACGTTGGATACAGACGATTTAAGCAGCACGACCATCCTGAAACCGACGTTCGATGTGCCGGACAATATTAATGAATCGGAAGGGGCGGATAAGGACTACGAATACACGGTGACGCTATCGGCTTCGGGCATTGAGGACATTACCGCCGATGTCACCGTGACGGTTCTGGAGAAGCCGGATATCTATTGCCCACCATTTTTGGGAGGAATACTAGATAAATTAGCAATACGCTTCTGGGAAGGTGAAGGGGATTTCCCACTACTCACTTGTGGAGATAGAGGAGATGAATGGGGAGGCGCACCTGCCGGTTCCGACTACGCGTACGCATGGACGACTCGGGGCAGTACGCCGGATACGCGCCGGCTTAGCGCGACGAACATAGCAGTTCCGACGTTTGACATACCGGATGCGGTGGAGAGCACCGAGACCTACGAGTACACGCTGACAGTGAGCGCAGAGAACGCGGATGATGCTTCGGTGTGGTGGACTGTATATGTGTGGCCTTATCCTTATATAACGGTCACATGTGAAAACAGCCCCTACGAGGTGGACGAGAGTGATGTCGACATTGATTTTGCTTGCGAGGCGTCCGGTGCGCCGGGGAGCGATCCGCAGTATACGTGGTCCTGGTCACCGACCACCAATCTGACGGGTCACGATACCGACACACCCACGTTCGACGTGCCTGCCGATGTAGATCAGGATACGACCTGGACGTACACAGTAACGGCAACGGCGGACAATGCGGATGACGGCACTGCCGAGGTTAGGGTGACAGTGCGCGATACGGATTCGGCGGATCCTTCGCTCACCTGCACAGATAGTGAGGTATACGAGGGCACGGCTGATTTTACGCTGGACTGCGAGGTGGAGAACGAGCCGACGGGTGCTACGTACGCGTGGGTGGTACGGGGCAGTACGTTGGATACAGACGATTTAAGCAGCACGACCATCCTGAAACCGACGTTCGATGTGCCGGACGATATCCCCGGCCCGCCGGACAGTATCCCTGGTCAGACCACCTATAAAGAAATTTTCCAATACGAACTCACGCTGTCGGCTTCGGGTATCTCTGACATTACCGCCGATGTTACCGTCACGGTTCTGGAGAAGCCGGATATCGGTTGTAGGAGTACCGTTTATGGCCACGGCGTGTATGAAGGTGAGCCAGATTTTCCAATATTCCGTTGTTTCACAGGATGGAAAGGTGCGCCAGGCGCTAATCCCGTCTACACATACGCATGGACGGCTCGTGGCAGTACGCCGGATACGCGCCGGCTTAGCGCAACGGACATAGACTCTCCGGTGTTTGACATGCCGGATGCGGTGGACGGGGACGAGACGTACGAATACACGCTGACAGTGAGCGCAGAGAACGCGGATGACTTTTCTCAGTGGGTTTATGTAACGGTGGTTGAGAAGCCTGATATAACGATCACATGCGAAGACAGCCCCTATGAGGTGGACGAGGGTGATGCCGACATTGAATTGGAATGTGAGGCATCAACGGATACTTCCGTGTTGGCTGTACCAGGGGACAATCCAGACTATACATGGTCCTGGTCACCGACCGCCAGCCTGACGGATCACAACACAGATAGTCCCACGTTCGCTGTGCCTGCCGATGTAGATCAGGATACGACCTGGACGTACACGGTAACGGCTACGACGGATTATGCGGATGACGGCACTGCCGAGGTCACGGTAACGGTCAGAGACACGGATTCGACGGCCCCTGTTCTCGCGTGCAATGATTCCGAGATATACGAGGCTACGGCTGATCTTACGCTGGACTGTTCGGTGACAGATGAGCCGACGGGCGCTACGTACGCATGGGCGGCCCGCGGCAGTACGTCGGATACGAATGACCTGAGCAGCACGACTATCCTGAAACCGGCGTTTTCCGTGCCGTACGATATTGATGAGCCGGGTGGGGCGGATAAGGCCTACGAATACACGGTGACGCTGTCGGCTTCGGGCATCACTGATGTCACCGAGGATGTGAAAGTAACCGTTCTGGAGAAGCCGAATATCCGTTGTCATAATCAACCCGTATATGGAGTAACCGTCTTCACGCTTGAAGGTCGGCCGGATTTTCATTTACGCCTTTGTCCAGAAGGATGGGAAGGTGCGCCGGGCGCTAATCCCGTCTATACATTCGCATGGACAGCACGTGGCAGTACGCCGGATACGCGCCGGCTTAGCGCAACAGACATAGCAGCTCCGAGGTTTGACATACCGGAGGAGGTGGAGGGCGACGAGACGTACTCATATACAGCGACAGTGAGTGCAGAGAACGCGGATGACCTTGCGGTGAAAGTTACGGTAGTAGTGCGCGGCCTGAAACCGACGGCTCCTGTTATCACCTGCACAGATAGCGATGTATACGAGGCTACGGCCGATTTCACGCTCAACTGTTCGGTGACAGATGAGCCGACGGGCGCTACGTACGCGTGGACAGGTACGGATATCGCCAATAGGTTGAGCAGTACGACCATTCTGAAACCGACGTTCGACGTGCCGGACAATGTAGATGCGCACACGGACTATGACTACACGGTGACGCTGTCGGCTTCGGGCATTAATGATGTCACCGAAGACGTTACCGTGCGGGTGCTGAACAAGCCGTCGCTCGCGCTGGTATGTACGCCACCTGCTCCCGTGTACGAAGGCGCGGCTTCCTTCGATCTGGACTGCTCGGCTTCGGGCGATCCTTCGGGTTCCGACAACTACACCTATGTATGGACAGCCCGGGGCAGTACCGTGGTCCCGGGCCAGTTGAGCAGTACGACTGTTGCGAAGCCGACGTTCGATGTGCCGGACAATGTAGATGCGGACACGGACTACGAATATACGCTGACGGTAAGCGCCGACAATGCGGAGGACGCTACGGCGGACGTTACCGTGACGGTGCTGAACAAGAAGGCGTTGAATGTTGCGTGCGCAACGCCTTCTCCGGTGTATGAGGGCTCGGCGGACCTCGCTCTGGACTGCGTGGCTACGGGGGCTCCCGCGGGTTCCGCGTACACATACGTCTGGACAGCGCGGGGCGCGACGACGAACACGGATCTTCTCGTCAGCGGTACGGGCGGTCCCACCCCGACATTCGCCGTGCCGGATGAGGTGGACGACAACGAAACGCACGAGTACCTGCTGACGGTGAGCGCGGCGAATGCGGAAGACGCTTCCGCAGAGGTAACGGTGAAGGTGCTTAACCTTGGATCCATTGCGCTCATTTGCGCATCGCCTCCCCTGGTGTACGAAGGCTCGGAAGACTTTGCCTTGGTCTGTTCGGTTTCAGGGGATACGGGGGGCGCCAATTATACGTACGAGTGGACAGCCAGGGGCGCGACACAGAACACGGATGAGTTGAGCGCCACGGATATACCTTCTCCGACGTTCGCCGTGCCGGACGAGGTAGACGAGACGACGACGTACGAGTACGCGCTGACGGCGCGTGCGGCGAATGTGGAGGATGCGACGGCAGCGGTGACGGTGACGGTGCTTAACCGCGGTACGCTGGCTGTTGCGTGTGCACCTCCTCCTTTGATGTACGAAGGTTCGGAAGACTTTGCTCTGGACTGTACGGCTTCGGGTGCGCCTTCGGGTTCTGCCTATGAATACGTCTGGACGGCCAGAGGCTCCACGGCGAACATGGATCTTTTGATCAGCGGCACGGACGGTCCCACGCCGACGTTCGCCGTGCCGGACGAGGTGGCCGCTACGACGACGTACGAATACCTGCTTACGGTGAGCGCGGAGAATGCGGAGTCTTCTTCGGCAGCGGTGACGGTGACGGTGTTGAATGCGGGAGCGTTGCACGTGGTATGCACGGATCCGCCTTCGGTGTATGAAGGCTCGGAGGACTTCGACCTGGACTGCACGGCTTCGGGTGCGCCTGTGGGTTCTGTCTACGAATACGTCTGGACGGCCAGAAGCTCCACGGCGAACACGGATCTTTTGATAGCTGGCACGGACGGTCCCACGCCGACGTTTGCCGTGCCGGACGAGGTGGCCTCCACAACGACGTACGAATACCTGCTTACAGTGAGTGCCGAGAATGCGGAGTCCGGTTCGGCAGCGGTGACGGTTACAGTGTTGAATGCGGGAGCGTTGCACGTGGTATGTGCGGATCCTTCTTCGGTGTACGAGGGATCGGAGGACCTTGCCCTGGACTGCACGGCTTCGGGTGCGCCTGCGGGTTCCAGCTACGAATACGTCTGGACGGCTCGGGGGAGTACGGCAAACACGGACCTCTTGAGCAGGGCGGACATTTCTTCGCCGATCTTCTACGTGCCGGACGAGGTAGACTCGACGACGACGTACAAGTACTTTTTAACGGCGAGCGCGGAGAATGCAGAAGACGCTTCGGCAGAGGTTATGGTGACGGTGTTGAATGCGGGAGCGTTGCACGTGGTATGCACGGATCCGCCTTCGGTGTATGAAGGCTCGGAGGACTTCGACCTGGACTGCACGGCTTCGGGTGCGCCTGTGGGTTCTGTCTACGAATACGTCTGGACGGCCAGAAGCTCCACGGCGAACACGGATCTTTTGATAGCTGGCACGGACGGTCCCACGCCGACGTTTGCCGTGCCGGACGAGGTGGCCTCCACAACGACGTACGAATACCTGCTTACAGTGAGTGCCGAGAATGCGGAGTCCGGTTCGGCAGCGGTGACGGTTACAGTGTTGAATGCGGGAGCGTTGCACGTGGTATGTGCGGATCCTTCTTCGGTGTACGAGGGATCGGAGGACCTTGCCCTGGACTGCACGGCTTCGGGTGCGCCTGCGGGTTCCAGCTACGAATACGTCTGGACGGCTCGGGGGAGTACGGCAAACACGGACCTCTTGAGCAGGGCGGACATTTCTTCGCCGACCTTCTATGTGCCGGATGAGGTAGACGAGACGACGACGTACGAGTACCTTTTGACGGTGAGTGCGGAGAATGCGGAGGACGCTACAGCAGAGGTGACGGTGACAGTGCTTAACCGCGGCGGCGCCCTGAGCGTGGTGTGCATGCATCCTGGTTCAGTGTACGAAGACTCGGAGGACATTACGCTGGACTGCACGGCTTCGGGTGCGCCTGAGGGTTCCGGGTATGCATACGCCTGGACTGCCCAGGGCGATACGGAAAACACGTTGCAATTGAGCGCGACGGACATTCCTTCGCCGACCTTCTACGTGCCGGACGCAGTGGACGTGGCGACGGACTTCGAGTACCTTCTGACGGTCTCGGTAGAAAATGCGGCAGACGCTTCGGCAGAGGTTGTGGTTACAGTGCTTAAAAAGGAAACGCTTGCGGTGGTATGTATGGATCCTGGTTCGGTGTACGAGGGATCCGAAGACTTCGCCTTCAATTGCACGGCTTCGGGTGCACCTGAGGACTCCGAGTACACATACGTCTGGACGGCACAGGACAGTACGGCGAACACGGACCTCTTGAGCCAGGCGGACATTTCTTCGCCGATCTTCTACGTGCCGGACGAGGTAGACTCGACGACGACGTACAAGTACCTTTTAACGGCGAGCGCGGAGAATGCAGAAGACGCTTCGGCAGAGGTTATGGTGACGGTGTTGAATGCGGGAGCGTTGCACGTGGTATGCACGGATCCGCCTTCGGTGTATGAAGGCTCGGAGGACTTCGACCTGGACTGCACGGCTTCGGGTGCGCCTGTGGGTTCTGTCTACGAATACGTCTGGACGGCCAGAAGCTCCACGGCGAACACGGATCTTTTGATAGCTGGCACGGACGGTCCCACGCCGACGTTTGCCGTGCCGGACGAGGTGGCCTCCACAACGACGTACGAATACCTGCTTACAGTGAGTGCCGAGAATGCGGAGTCCGGTTCGGCAGCGGTGACGGTTACAGTGTTGAATGCGGGAGCGTTGCACGTGGTATGTGCGGATCCTTCTTCGGTGTACGAGGGATCGGAGGACCTTGCCCTGGACTGCACGGCTTCGGGTGCGCCTGCGGGTTCCAGCTACGAATACGTCTGGACGGCTCGGGGGAGTACGGCAAACACGGACCTCTTGAGCAGGGCGGACATTTCTTCGCCGACCTTCTATGTGCCGGATGAGGTAGACGAGACGACGACGTACGAGTACCTTTTGACGGTGAGTGCGGAGAATGCGGAGGACGCTACAGCAGAGGTGACGGTGACAGTGCTTAACCGCGGCGGCGCCCTGAGCGTGGTGTGCATGCATCCTGGTTCAGTGTACGAAGACTCGGAGGACATTACGCTGGACTGCACGGCTTCGGGTGCGCCTGAGGGTTCCGGGTATGCATACGCCTGGACTGCCCAGGGCGATACGGAAAACACGTTGCAATTGAGCGCGACGGACATTCCTTCGCCGACCTTCTACGTGCCGGACGCAGTGGACGTGGCGACGGACTTCGAGTACCTTCTGACGGTCTCGGTAGAAAATGCGGCAGACGCTTCGGCAGAGGTTGTGGTTACAGTGCTTAAAAAGGAAACGCTTGCGGTGGTATGTATGGATCCTGGTTCGGTGTACGAGGGATCCGAAGACTTCGCCTTCAATTGCACGGCTTCGGGTGCACCTGAGGACTCCGAGTACACATACGTCTGGACGGCACGGGACAGTACGGCGAACACGGACCTCTTGAGCCAGGCGGACATTTCTTCGCCGATCTTCTACGTGCCGGACGAGGTAGACTCGACGACGACGTACAAGTACCTTTTAACGGCGAGCGCGGAGAATGCAGAAGACGCTTCGGCAGAGGTTATGGTGACGGTGCTTGACGGGGCGCCGCTTTCTTTGGACGATGCGATAGCCGGCCGGGTATACATCTTTACGGTGGGCGAGGTCATCGAAGATATCCTTCTTCCTCAGGCCACGGGCGGCTTACCTCCCTATACCTACACGCTCGAGCCGGTGCTGCCCCGCGGCTTACGCCTTAAAGTCGATGACGATACGACGCGCACGATCTCCGGTACGCCTTTGGAGGTAAGTCCCCGGACCGAGTATATCTGGCAGGTCACCGACGCCAACGCCGAGACAGCGCAGATTGCATTTTTCATAGAGGTGGCGCCTGCCGCCGATACCACATCTCCTCCCATAGCGGAGACTTCATCGGAGTTGCCGGAGCCGTCGGCGCTTGGCGTAACGGTAAGCGCCTCGGCTTTGCGTTTTGGGGTGCAGTCGGCGGATACACAGGTGTCGCTTGATCCAATGACGGACCGGATATCGACATACATATCGGGACCATACCATGCGGGCCGCATGACGCTTGCGCCTGGGGGAAGCGAAGCGACGGGTGAAAACGGCGAGATGGACCTCTCCATAGAGCTAACCTCTCCCATCGTTCTCAAACGTTCGGATGCTATCGAGGCGTCTTCGCTCGTTCTTACGCCCAACTGGTCCCTTGCAGAGTCGTGCGAGCAGCTGTCGTCTCAGGCGGTAGGGGGTCTGTATACGGAGGTGACGCTTTCGGAGGACGCCTGCCGCCTTCTTCGCTTCGGAGGCGAACTGGACCTTACGGACGCGCTATCGGGGCAGTATACAGGAAGCCTGGACATCATTCTACGTTCGGGTGAGAGCGGGGAAACATTCGCGGTGGAGGTTACAGTGACGGTCGTTCCTGCGCGTCGGGTAATCACGATAGGCCCGGGCGGGGTGCGTTTCAGTACGTCGCGGGAGGCGCCTGCGGGATTGACCGAGGAGCAGAACCTTAGCATCTACCCCGATGTTGCGTTCTTGACGGAAGGGCAGTCTAACGGCGTGTTCGAGCTGTCGAATCCGTCGCTCATTCCGCTGGAGGTATCGGTGTCGGCTCGTTTTGGGTATACGGAGGCGACGGAGAATGGTCGTGAAGTAGTGATTGAGGACACCCTGGATTCTCGCTTGGGCGATTTGTCCGAGGTGGTGGACATTCATCCGGGCGTGCTGGTTCTTATGCCGGGCGAGAAGGGTCTCATCCGGTATGGAGTGAAGGAAGGGCCGCTTGCGGCTATGACGGAGAAGGGCTACGCGGCGTTTTTCGATGTGGTGTCCGAGCCTCGTCTGTATGTTCGTTTGGATCAAATGCCAGAGGAAGTTACGGGGGACCGGACGGCTCGTGTGACGATGCGCGTTCCGGGGGTGTACGTACCTGGAGAAGGAGCCTCTCAGCTACGTGCTACGCTATTGTCGGTATCGTTTGTGGGTTCGATGTCGGCGACGTTTTTGCTGGAGACAACGGATCATCCGTTTGCGGGCGAGGTGGTGGCGTACGACGGGGATGGCCGGGAGCTGGGCCGCCGCGAGACGCTGGTGTACACGCGCAGCCGCGTGCGCGTGCCTCTGGATCGTATACCTGAAGAAGGGGCCGTCTTTTTGCGTTTTGCGCCCAGGGGATCAGGCCGTGTGCCCGAGCCGGCATCCGTTGACTGGAATGTGCCGCGCAGGGACATAGGCGATGCAGGAGACAAGGACCGCACAAGCGCCCCGGCAACGCTGGTCCAGAAACCGTAAGGGACGCCTATGCCGTACCGTATTGACGATAAAACAAGGTGGGTGGTTCTGGCTTTGCGAACGAGCGTTGCATACCCCTTACAGGGATCGGAAACACTCCCAATGTTTGCGCGCAAACATATGTTGCACTGGCTCACTGCCACTTATAGGTAACCGGATGCCCTTCCGAATTCCAGAGTGTGTATTTATCCATAATCACGTCCGGGCGACCCTCGATTACTGGTCCTACAATTTCAGGGACGCCATCGGCGTGTTGCCGCATGGCGGGATTACAGCGCTGTATGACAAGGAAGCCACCCGTGCGGCGGTGCAGGAGTACATTACATGTCCTGGCGGCGCATCGGGCTGCGAAGCCCAGCTTATTGAGCGCATCCGCGTAAACGCGGTCAACTGGCCAGGAATTACCACCTCCGGTATCGACTGGCATCTCAGCACGCGTTTCCCTGCCGGGGCCGGGGTCGTTTCAGGGGGCTTCGAAGGTACCTATACCAGCTCCTACTTTGTGAAGGCGCTGGAAGTGAACGGTGTGGAGTTGGCGGGTGAGCTGGAGGGCGCCGGCTACCTGAACCGGTACAATCCGTCGGCACCGCCGATTCCGAAGTGGAAATCCAGAGCGAACTTCGGCTATCACAGGAGTCTCTACTCGCTGGTCAGCTATCTGAATTACATTCCTGCCTATACCAATGCGGACGAGTCGGAAGGATCGGAGTTTCGGACCATCGACCGGTTCGTTACCCTGGATGTGAGCGCATACCGGCACTTCCCCGGTGGGTTCGACGTTACGTTTTCCGCGCTCAATCTGTTGGGCACAGATCCGCCTTTTGTCAATTGGGAAGCTGCATTCGACGGCTTTACGCACAGTCCGAAGGGGCGGCGTCTGAAGTTGTCGATTACCTGGCACATGGTGGACGGACATTGACGCCGAAGCTTCGCGCGAACCGGCTCTACATCGTTTCGTCGGCGGAGGGGCCGTACATGCCCGGGATCGCAATGTCGCACATGCGCAGGTAGACGCCGAGTTGGGCGCGCAGCACCTGGTGGTAGTGGTACTGGGAGTGTTCGGCATCGTAGATTGGCACCGCGTCCGTTGGCAGTTCGAGCTGCCGCCGCAAGTACACGATGATCGTATCAGGTACCTGGTGCAGACGCGCGACGAACTGGAAGAACTTCAGCAAGACGGCAAAACCTAACCGGTTCGGGTCCTTGCGACCGTTGCCGGCGACGAGGTCGTGTTCTCCGGGCGTCATCGAAAAATGCGCCGCCAGTTCATCAGCGTACCACTGTCTTTATCATCGCGAAAGGGTACCTTTTACAGCCACGCTGCATAAGCCGCTCAAGGATGCGACCAAGGATCAGGCGCGGCATATCTTCACCTCAATGTTGGCGCGCAAACATTGAGGTCCGATCCCTATAAGGGGTATAGCTGGGCTTTGTAGAGGGACTGGATTCCAGCTTTCGCCAGGATGGCGGTAGCAAGGCAGATAAAACGCACCGAGGAGGCCACCGCTTGGGTGGGCGATTATCCACCCTCGGGACGCGGCTCCGGTCTGCTCATCTGCCTGCGGATGCGCGCGTTCCACCAGACGATTAGCGGGGTAATGACGACGGTGGGCAGAATCCACGCCAGCCAGGTCGGGTTGGTGTCTACATTTACGACGAACACGGCGGTAACGGTGCTGATGGTTCCGGCGAGCATATTGCTAAGGTGCCGTCTGATGCGCCTACTGCCAGACGGCCTCTCTCCCTGGGTGAGGCGAAAATGGTATCGGGTGTCAACGAGGCCCAGGGCCAACGCGAGGCCGCCGAATAAGAGCATGGTCACCCATTGTTCGTCGCCGGCGCCGGCCAGGGCGATTCCGTAGCCCCACATCGCCAGGCCGGTTACCCCCATAATCGCGACGGCAAACCAGTCCACAGGTCGAGGACGCCCGCGGCGGTTGCGGGCAAAGCGCCAACCGACGAAGACCAGATAGAAGCTGAATACGGCAATGAGCAGCAGGAATACGCTTGAGCCGAGTATCGCCAGCGACAACGCGGTAAGAAATATCACTGTCATTGCGCAGGCGTAAACCCTTCCTGCCAGTACGTGATAACGCCTACCTTTCTGCGTGACCAGCGCGACCACTGCCATGAGCAAGGCGACTGACCCTGCTGTAATGTGTATGACGAGCAATATGTTGGACGGTATCATATGGACACTACCAATGAGGTGAGAAGGATGCCAATCGGAGCTCGAATGTCGCCACCCCGGGTAGCCAAGGAGACCGCGCCCGGAACGGCGCGAGGCCGACAAACCCGGTGGCGATGTGCGGCCAGATGATCACGTCGAGCAGCGGGGTCATGATGTGCCGTCCTTCCCGGGTGCGGGTGCGTCTGGATGATCGGGCCGAGACGCGGGGGAGCCCGGTTCGTCGTCGTGTGGGCCGCCCGCGAGTCGCCGGTCGATCACCGCGATCGTTTCGTCGCACCAAGCCACCTTCGATCCGACGGAATGGATGCCCATGCGGAGCGCCGCGAAGCGATGGAAGCCGGCGTCGCTGTAGCACTCCGGCGCGTGGCCGGCGGTGTCGGTCACCTCGCGTTCAATCTCCTGCAGGTGGGTGAGCCAGCGGGCAAGATAGTCCCGGAGACTGATCATGAACGCCCGCGTCTCCCCGATGTCGCCAATGGCATCCATGAAGTAGAGCTGCGCGAGATAGGCGAACCGTTCCGTGCCGACCACCGGACCACCGTGAAGCCAGTCCAGCAGCTCCTCCCGGCCGGCCGCCGTCAGCGTGTAGACCTTCCGGTTCGGTCCCTTCGGGGACGGCTCCACTCGGCTCTGGAGCAAACGGCGCTGCTCGAGACGCTTCAAGGCGGGGTATATCTGACCGAACTCGGCGGACCAGAAATGCCGTATCCGATCAGCGAACGCCGCCTTGAGGTCGTAGCCAGCCGACGGTTCGCGGAGCAGGCCGAGCAGAATGTGGTCGAGGCTCATATGCTATATCACCATTGATATAGCAGTATACAAATGCGGATATAGGATGTCAAGGCGAACTTGAACGAGCTCAGCACCCCGGTTGCGAGAAAGGAGGCTGCGAGAGCATCCCGAGATCCCCGGTAGCCCATGATCTTGTAGTAGTTCTTCTCGGCATCCAGGAACGAGGCGGCCGCCCAGCGCAGCATATGTTTGCGCGCAAACACAAGGTGCAGATGTGCACGCCAGTCCTGCGGCCGCATCCTTGGGCGGCTTTTGCAGTGTGACTACGCGCGAGACGCTCCACGCCGAGGTTGATCTCACCGATCCCTACGAGCAATCCGAAGCCGGGCGATTATTATTTTCCGCACCGGCGTGACAAAACGGCATAGCCTTGGCGACTTGTAAAGCTAACCGTTTTTCACCTCAGTTATTTAGTGACAAATTCTTGTCGTTTCAGTGCCAATTTGCTGTCGTTTTACATTGAAATACCAAACGCCTATCCAATCCCTGAATATCCCACTGAACAACGTGGTGGGTTTACACAGCTAGGCCGCGCTCCTGTTATGCCCGCAGAAGCGCCCGGCGATTGGCCCCAAGGCCGCCGATATCGATGGCGCGAGGTTTCACGGTTCGGTACTACTTTCTTACGGAGCCCGTTTGCGGGTCCGCCTGGACTCGCCCAGAATCCACTGGGGTTTCAGATCGAGGTGAAATCGCGTGTTGGCCGCTTTGACGATGGTGGAGACGGCTTCCTCGGGGGAGTCGGTAATCACCCACCGAGCGGTGTCCTCCGGACTGATCGTTCCCTCGCGAACCATGGTGTGGGAGACGAAGTCGATCATCTCCGCCCAGTACTCGGCGCCCATCACGACGACCGGCAAATCCAATATCTTCCCGGTCTGCACCAGTGTAAGTGTTTCAAATATCTCGTCCAGGGTGCCAAAACCACCCGGCAGCACCACAAATGCATAGGAGTATTTGACCAGCATCACCTTGCGAACAAAAAAGTGGTTGAACTCCACCCACTGGTCCAGATACCGGTTGTATTCCTGCTCCTCGGGAAGCTCAATGTTGCAGCCGATACTGAACCCGCCCGCCTCCTGGGCTCCGCGGTTGGCGGCCTCCATAATGCCGGGCCCTCCTCCGGTCATCACAGTGAACCCTGCGTCGGCCAGTTCGCTACCCACCTGTCGGGCCAACTGGTAGTAGACGTGATCTTCGGGGAAGCGGGCCGATCCGAAAACCGTCACGCAAGGCCCGACAAAATGCAGCTTGCGAAAACCCCGGAGGAACTCGACGAAGATGCGCCCGGCTCGGATCAGTTCGGCCAGCCGCCTGCCCGGTCCACTCAGGAAAAAGCGTTCCTCCAGCGTGCTTTTTTCAGAACGTGCCGATCCTGGAGGTATCTTCTTCGATGTCTTCACTTGCCGGGGTTGATGTTATGAGCACGGCATGACAATCCCCTCTGGCGCTACCATGCACGAATTCCCATCCCTACCGTATAGCTACCTTTGCGCATAACTCCGACCGGTGTGGGTTCCGGTCCACCCCAGGCGGACTCGCAAGGGGACACAAGCGCAGCACTCCGTGAACCATGACGCCGCCCTCTGCAGCGTGATCCCATACCTTCGCCTCCTGTTTCCATAGCGCTGCTTCCTGCGCCCACATTTCCGCTGCGCGTTCCTGTGCTTCCACGATCTCCCACCACCTCTCCGGAGTTTCAATCCGCGCCATATAGGACGCCTCCACCGCCAATCTCCGCGCCTTTTCCGCGTGTTGCCACGCCTCTGCCGCCGCAGCCCGCGCCTGCACCGCCAATGCGTCATATTCTGCCGCATTCCGGGAATCGTTACGGACCGCCCGCGCCAGGGTGGTGTATGTCCCCGGACGAGTCGCTCTTACCTTTTTCCGCTGGGCCTCTTCGCGTTGATCATGATCATTTATTACACCGCCTGTCGTCCCTTCCCATGTTTGCCCTTGCGCTGCGCAGGGCAACATGGCGAGCATAATCCCCAGGGTCATAATTTTTGCGCCCTGCATGACGCTTGCGGATACGAATCGCTTCATTGCTTTGCACCTTGTTGTAGAGTCCTGCATCTGGTTCATGCCTCCTGGATTCGTCTCAAGTATGTGACATGGTACGACACGGGAATGCGATGTTCCATCCCCGCCTTGCGAACCTCTCGACCCGTTTCGTCGTTTTTCGACGCGCCCGGTACGCGGACGCTCGCCACACCGCAGCGGCCCGCGTCTTTTTCCACAAAACCCGTTCGACCTCGTGGCTCTTGTTTCGATCCGCAGGCAACTGGCCTCCACGGATACCTTCCTCGAGGCGTCCGCATGGTGCGAGCAGATGGACCCCGGAGCGCCTTCCACGCTTCAGGTGAAAGGGCTGGCCGGATCCGTCTCGTCTTTTCTGCTTGGACAGCTCCACGAAACCGCAAGGGCGTCGAAGACCCTCTGCGTCTACATAGCGCCGGATGAAGAAATGGCGGCCTGGGCCTTCGGGGACATTGCCCAGCTTGTCGAGGAAGACCAGGGCGCCGTGCGGCTGCCGGCCACGGGACACAAACCCTACGACGCCGAACAACTGGACGATCCGGCCCCGCTCATTGCCCGGGGCGATGTGCTCCAGCAGATAACCGAAGGATTCCGCGGCCTCGTCGTAACCAGTGTCGAGGCGCTCGTGGAAATGGCCCCGGCGACGGAAACGATCCGAAACCGGACGATTTCCATCGCTTCGGGAGCAGTATTCCCACCCGAGGACCTTGCAAACCGTCTTGTGGAACTGGGCTTCGAGCATGCCGAGTTCGTGGAACGGCCCGGGGAAATAGCGCTCCGGGGCGGCATACTCGACATCTATCCGTTTACCGGCTCGTGGCCGGTCCGGGCGGAATTCTTCGGCGACGAGATAGAATCCCTGCGCGAATTCGACCCCGCCTCGCAACGATCCATCAGCCGCCTGACCGTTGCCCGCCTCGTTCCGAATATGGGAAGCGACCTGTCCGGCAAAAGTGCGCACGCCCCCATCTTCGAACAATTCCCCGAACGAACCCTGCTCGTCACCACGGACGAAGAAGGACTCATAGAAAAAACCGCCGAACTGTTCGATGCCGCTGCAAAAGCCTGGCGCCATACGCTGGAGGAAAACAGCGAGGCGCCCGCCCCCGCTACGCGGTATCTCTCCGCTGAAACCTTCGAGCAATCACTGCTCCGGTACAATCGGATGCTACTTGGTTCGTTCGCCGGCGCCGGCGAAGACATCCTCCAATTCGACGCAGCGCCGCAACCGGATTTCAATGGAAATATCGGCCTTCTGCGCACCCGTATTCTGACCAATGCCGAACACGGCGCCAGTACGTTTATCCTCTGCGATAGCCGGGGACAGGAGGTCCGCCTCTCCGAACTGCTCGACGACGAGGCAGCGCAACAAAGCGTCCGGCTCTCCATCGAATCGCTGCACGAAGGGTTCGGAATCCCCTCGCTCGGCCTCGCCGTCTACACGGATCACCAGATATTCAACCGGTACCACCGGCCCTCCGTACGCGGGCAAAAGAAACGCTACGGCGGCCTTAGCCTGCAGGCGCTCAAGAATCTCTCGCCCGGCGATTTCGTGGTCCATGTGGATTACGGCGTCGGGCGGTTCGCCGGACTCCATCGCATCACCGTGCGCGAAAAACAACAGGAATCCGTCAAAGTGCTTTTTCGGGACGAAGATGTCCTGTATGTCAATGTCAACGCGCTCCATAAACTCCACAAATACTCGGGCAAGGATGGTCGTCCGCCCACGCTCACCAAACTCGGTTCCGGGCAATGGGAACGCACGAAATCCCGCACCAGGAGCAAGGTCAAGGACATTGCGCGTGACCTGATCGCGCTCTATGCAAAGCGGAAGCAATCCACCGGTGTCGCCTTTTCTCCGGACACGGTCTGGCAACGGGAAATGGAAGCCTCGTTCCGCTACGAAGACACGCCGGATCAGACCACCGCAACGGATTCCGTCAAAAGCGACATGGAAGCTCCGGTGCCTATGGACCGGCTCATCTGCGGAGACGTCGGGTTCGGCAAAACGGAAGTTGCTGTCCGGGCAGCGTTCAAGGCCGTGCAGGACGGCAAACAGGTGGCGGTGCTGGTACCCACGACCATCCTTGCCGCACAACACCTTGAAACCTTCTCGAAAAGGCTGGACAAGTACCCGGTAAACGTGGAAATGATGTCGCGTTTCCGTTCCGGCGCCGTGCAAAAGCAGATCGTCAAGAAGATCGCGGAAGGAGCAGTCGACATCGTGGTGGGCACGCATCGCCTGACATCGCAGGATATCCGGTTCAAGGACCTGGGGCTGCTCATTATCGACGAGGAGCAGCGCTTCGGGGTAGCCGTCAAGGAGCGCCTGCGAAAATTGCGCGCCGAAGTGGACACGCTGACCCTTACGGCGACGCCCATTCCCCGAACGCTCCGGTTCTCGCTGCTGGGCGCCCGCGATTTGTCGCTCGTCACGACGCCGCCACCGAACCGGCAACCCGTCAACACCGAGATTCACACCTTTGACAGGAACCTGATCCGGGACGCGATCCTGTACGAAATCAGCCGGGGCGGACAGGTGTTCTTCCTGCACAACAACATCTGTAATATCGACGAAATGGCCGACAGCCTGCGCCTCATCGCGCCGGATGTGCGCATGCGGACGGCCCACGGGCAAATGAAATCGAGCGAGCTGGAGCGGGTCATGGCAGACTTTGTTGCAGGGCGTTTCGACGTACTCGTCAGCACCAGTATCATCGAGAACGGTCTCGACATACCCAACGCCAATACGATCGTCATCAATCGGGCCGACCGGTTCGGACTCGCTGAACTGCACCAGTTACGCGGGCGAGTCGGCCGCTCGGATCGGAAGGCCTTCTGCTACCTGTTTGTTTCGTCCATCCACGGGCTTACGCGGGAGGCGCGGCGAAGGCTGCAAGCCGTCGAAGAGTTTTCGGAGCTCGGTAGCGGTTTCAATCTGGCCATGCGCGACATGGACATTCGAGGAGCCGGGAATCTCCTCGGAGGCGAGCAAAGCGGCTTTATCGAGGACGTAGGCTTCGAAACCTACCACAAGATTCTCGAAGAGGCCGTGCTGGAACTCCGGGAAGAAGAATTCTCGGACGTGCTGGACAACGAAAAGGCTCCGGCCGTACCCGAAACCACGGTGGATATCGAGGAAGACGCCTTCATCCCGGAGCGCTACGTATCGAACAACGTAGAGCGCCTGAATATCTACCGCCGCATCAGCGAAGCTGCAGACGCTCCGGCGCTGGCGGTTATCCGCGACGAGATGCAAGATCGTTTCGGCGCCCTCCCCGCCGAAGTGGATCACCTGTTTGCCGCTGCCGAAATGAAATTCCTCGGCCAGATGCTGCGCCTGTCCAGGGTGCTTTTCAAAAACGAGCGGCTTTTTCTATACATGCCGTCCCAGGAAAGCGATCCGTATTTCCACGAGCAGCTCTTCTACGATTTTCTCGAGCGGCTGAGCGGGCTGGACCGGAGGTATGTATTGAAAGAAACGAAAAGCCAGACGCTGCGGGCGATTGTACAGGAGGTACCGAGGCTTTCCGACGCCCAAAAGATTCTGCGCCGCCTGCAACCCGAACCGGCGAAAACGGCGGCATAAGCGCCCGACAGGCCGGATCAGGCGCGGGGCGCACAGGCCAGGATCGCCTTGTCGCGGAACCAGGGACGCCGGTCCATATTCGCAAGTTCGATCCGCTCGATATCCGCCTCGTCGGAGAGGGACGCCATTTCATCCGTGAGATCGCCCCCCTTGAGGCAAATCACGCCGGGCCGCCATGTATCCGCATCCATCGGGCGGGCGAAAGGCCGTGCAATCCGGCAATGCCATCCCCACAAATCCCTGAGCGGCGCCGTGGCGCGCGATACCGAATAGGTGGATTCGGCATGCATGTCCGCATCGAACGTTTCAGCGAGGCTGCGCCGGGCCACGACGTTCGCCAGCCCGAGGCGCCGGATCATGGCGCGCAGGGCCTGTGCCTTCTTCTCGACCTTGTCCACAGCAATGACCTGAATATCCGGGCACGCGATCGCAAGGGGGACAGCCGGAAGACCGCCCCCGGTACCCCAATCGACCACAACAGCCCCCGGCGGAAACCGCCGGCAGGTCAGAAACAGGCAGTGCAGACAATGCATCCGAACCGCTTCCGCATCGGCGTCGCGCGAAATGAGATTGATGCGCCGGTTGAAATCGAGGAGCATCGCCTGATAGGCCTCCAGGAGACGCCGCTGCTCGTCGATCAGTGGTTGAAAAGGATCCCAGGACATGCCAGGACCCTCAAGTAGCAACGGACAAGGCAGACTGCTTCCTTACCGGGCGCTTCCGCAGCATCACCAGAAGCACCGACACGTCCGCCGGGCTGACTCCGCTGATGCGCGACGCCTGCCCCAGATTGTCCGGCCGGATTTTCGATAATTTCTCCCGCGCTTCCAGCGTGATATGATCGATGGCTTCGTAATCGAAATCGTCCGGCAGGCGAAGCGATTCCATCTCTTCCATCTTCCGCACCAGGTCGCGTTCGCGGTCGAGATATCCCTCGTACCGCAGATCTATCTCGACTTGCCGTGCTGCAGATTCCGGCCCCGGCGCCGGCGTTACCAGTTCCTCCTTGCGGCCTATATGATCCAGCAGGTCGTCGAGCGAGACCTGCGGACGCTTCGCCAGTTGCACAAGGCGTTCGGGACGCCGGACAGCGTCCGTGCCCACCTGCTCCAGATAAGCGTTCACTGCGCCAGGCGATACGGTCGTCGCCTCGATGGCCTCCCGCGTCGCCTCGATCGCATGTTGCCGGGCCCGCATCCGCTCGTAGCGGGCATCTGTCGCCAGACCCAGCGTATGACCCAGCGCCGTCAGGCGTCGATCGGCATTGTCCTGCCGCAAGAGCAGCCGGTGTTCGGCCCGCGAAGTAAACATGCGGTAGGGTTCGTCCGTGCCCTTGGCCACCAGGTCATCGATGAGCACGCCAATGTAGGCCTCCGACCGTTTCAGGACGACCGGGTCTTCGCGCCGCAAGTACCGCGCCGCATTGATCCCGGCCATGAGACCCTGGGCGCCGGCTTCCTCGTAGCCCGTCGTGCCATTGATCTGCCCGGCGAAAAACAATCCCCGGACCCGCTTCGTCTCCAGGCTGTACCGTATTTGATACGGAGGGAAATAATCGTATTCGATAGCGTAGCCGGGACGCAGCATATGCACCTGTTCGAGACCGACCACGTTGCGTAGCGCCGCGAACTGCACCTCTTCAGGCAGGCTCGTCGAAAAGCCGTTCACATACACTTCGTAGGTATTCCGCCCTTCCGGCTCCAGAAATAGCTGGTGGCGGTCTTTTCCGGCAAATCGATCGATCTTGTCCTCGATCGACGGGCAATACCGGGGCCCGGCGCCCTCGATCCGCCCGGCGAACATGGGACTCCGATCGAACCCTTCCCGCAGCGCGTCATGCACCTCGGGGGACGTATAGGCAATCCAGCAACTTACCTGATCTTCCGGAAGCCGATCGGTAAGAAAAGAAAACGGCGCTGCCGCCGGATCGCCCGGTTGTTCCTCCAGCCGATCGTAGTCGATGGTGCGCCCGTCAATGCGCGGAGGGGTGCCCGTCTTAAGGCGCCCGCTCTCAAAACCGAGCTTTTCGAGACACGCGGTCAACCCGGTCGAGGCGCGTTCGCCTATGCGCCCGCCCCCGTATTGACGTTCCCCGATATGAATGACGCCGTTCATAAAGGTGCCGCTGGTCAGAATGACCGCCGGGGCATGAAACGTCTGCCCGATTTGCGTACGTATGCCCGTCACCCGACCCTGCTCCGTACACACATCGACAGCCATATCGGCCCGCATGAACAGGCCGGGGATGTGCTCCAGCTCTTCCCGAACCGCCGCCGCATAAGCTACCCGGTCGCACTGCGCGCGCGGCCCCTGCACGGCGGGGCCTCTTCGCTGGTTCAGCATCCGAAACTGTATGCCGGCGCGATCGGTCACCTTGCCCATGACGCCGCCAAGCGCATCGATCTCACGGACAATATGCCCCTTGCCGATGCCGCCGATGGCCGGATTGCACGACATCTGCCCGATGGTTTGCAGGTTCATGGTGACCAGCAATGTGCGAGCGCCCATACGCGCGGCAGCCGCAGCCGCCTCGGTCCCGGCGTGCCCTCCGCCAACCACAATGACATCGTACTCAAAAGGGTGCATGGTTCCGGTTTTCAATAATGCCCCGTCCTGTGTAACCGCGGAAACGCTGACTTGTGTGTAAAGAAACGACAGGGGACGGGCAATGGCTCCCACCGTCTATTTTCCTATACAGAACCGGGAGAAAATCTGATCCAGCACGTCCTCATTCGTGATTTCTCCGGTGATGGCGCCGATCTCATGCAAGGCAACGCGCATATCCAACGCCAGGAGTTCGCCGGTGCTTCCGGCGCCGAGGCTCCGGCGAGCCGCCTGCACCGCGTCGAGCGCCTTGTGCAGGTGATTTCGATGCCGCTCGTTCGTCACCACGAGCGAGCCCTCGGAGAGGCTCAGATCGCCGCCCGCCGTCTTGAGCAGGCAGGCAATCAGAGGTTGTATCTCCTTCTCGTCCCGGAATCCCCGTTTTGCCGACAGGGCAAAACCGCCGGAGCGTTCCCCATCACCGGTCGGTCCACCATTCCGCCCCAGGAGATCCGTCTTGTTCGCCACCAGAAGCACCGGGGGAGCGCCCCGCTCCGCTATAGCCTTGATAAAGGCCTGCTCGCCCGCGTCCATACCCAACGTGACGTCGTACACATACACAAGGATATCGCTCCGGTCTATGGCCCGCTCGGCGCGCAGCACGCCTTCCGCCTCGATGGCGTCGGCCGCATCCCGGAGACCCGCCGTATCCGTGAACCGGAACAGCAAGCCATCGATTTCCGCCTCGCCTTCCACTTCGTCGCGCGTCGTGCCGGGCACAGGGCTCACAATGGCGCGATCGCTCCCCAGCAAAGCGTTCAACAAGGTGGATTTACCTGCATTGGGCCGCCCGCCGATTACGACACGCACCCCATCGCGCACCCGGCGTCCGAGTCGCCAGGATCGGAGCAACTCGTCCAGCAGTCGTTCGCTACGATCCAGAAGACCCTCAAGGCGTTCCCGGTCGGCGAACGCCACATCCTCTTCCGGAAAATCCAGTTCGAGTTCGAGGAACGCACAGAGTTCAAGCAGGTCCGCCCGTAAATCCGTCAGCACCTCGGAATAGCGGCCCTGAAGATGCGAAACGGACACGCGGTGCGCCAGAGAGGACGAGGCATGGATCAGATCGGCCACGGCTTCGGCCTGCGCCAGATCCATCTTCCCGTTCAGAAAAGCTCGCTGGGTAAATTCGCCGGGGGCGGCCAGGCGCGCACCCGCCTGCAGCATTCGGTTCAGAATGAGCCGGCTCGCAAAATCGCCCCCATGGCACGAACACTCCACGACATCTTCGCCGGTCGCCGAACGGGGAGCCCGGAACAGCGTAGCGACTACTTGGTCGATGCGTGTCCCGTCGCGGCTTGCCACATAACCCACATGGGCCGTATGCGAAGCGGCCTCCCGAAGGTCCGCCCCCTCAAAGCAGGCCGCAGCGATCGCCACGGCTTCCGGACCGGAGATGCGCACGATACCCAGTGCAGCGCGCCCCCTGGCCGTTGCGATCGCAGCAATGGTGTCGCTGGAAGCTTGCATGGCGCATGAAAAGATGCGCTTGAAAAAATCGCCCTGCGGCGCGTTCGGCGCTTACTTGCGCCTCCCGGTGGTCCGAGGGCCGCCGGGTCTCCGCCTCCCCGCCTTGCCCTTCCCTGTCCGGGTAATGGCCTGGCGGCTCCTCTTTCTTCCGTCTCCTTGCTTTTTGCTCCGACCTTTCGACGCAGGCTTCCCGTCTTCTTCCTCCTTGGAAGCAGCGATATTCCGATTGATGACCTTCTGCTGCACAGCGGTTACCACGTTATACACGAGGTAGTACAAGCTCAGGCCGGACGCAAAGCGATTGAAAATAGCGAAGATCATCACCGGCATTACATAGGTGAATATCTTCATCTGGGGATTGGAGGAAGGAGTCATCTGGATGCGCATCTGAACGATCATCGAGAGGCCCATGAGCAACGTGAAGCCGGCCACGAAATCGCCGTAAAACGGGATGGTGAACGGCAGATTGAGAATAACGTCCGGCGCCGACAGGTCATTGGCCCAGAGAAATCCCTGCTGCCGGATCTGGATGGACTGCGGAAGAAAAAGCCACAGCGCAATAATGATGGGATACTGCAACAGCATAGGAAGACAACCGCCCACCGGATTGACGCCGGTTTCCTTGTACATCTTCATCATTTCCTCCTGCTGCTTCCGGGGATTGTCCCCGTACTTCTCCTTGATGACCTCCATCTTCGGTTGCAGCTCGCGCATCCGGGCCATGCTCTTGTAAGAAGTCTTCGTCAGCGGGTACAGGACCAGCTTGATCAGAATGGCGAAGACAATGATGACGTAGCCGTATCCGGGAATGAACTTCGCCAGAAACGTGAATGCAGGAATGAAAATCAATCTGGCCAGGGGCCGCGTAATCCACTCGAAAAAATCCCAGCCGTAATCCACCATGTCGTAAAGGCCCAGATCGTAGTCGTTGATCCGGTAAAACTCCATCGGCCCGATGTACAGCCGGAACTCGTCCGGCCCGTCCTCCGGTTGCGCCATAAGCAGGCGCATGGCGTAGTCTTGCCGGAAGCCTTCGCTACCCGGCTCGCCCGTCTGCTCCCCGATGAGTTCGGCGCCGCGGGTGCCGGACGGGGGGATCATGACGGAGGTGAAATACCTGGTCTTGATAGCAGTCCACGTCACGTCTCCGGAAAGGCGTTGCTCCTCGAAGTCCTCTTTCCTGAGCAGTACGCTCTCCACCTCGCCCCCGCTGTGGGCATAGGACCCGGCCGCTTTGGCCTCCTCGTTCGTATCGTTTTCCGTGAAGGGAATACCTCCTGTCCATATCAACTCGTACCCCTCCCTTGTGGAAAAGGCCGCAGCATTTTCCTGGTCCACACGCAGACCGATTTCGTATTCGCCCGGATGGAACGTGTAGGTCTGGCGCAACACGCCTCCCTGAATACCCGTTTCGAAGTGTAACGTGGCGGGCTCGGCGCCAACGTGCAGGGTGTCCCCCTCGTGGGGCGTATCGAAATACAGCGCGCGCGTATCGACAAGATGGGAACGGGGCGTCGTAAAGGCGATCCCCAGCGCGCCCGATCCGGTGGTGTCCACCATTTGTACGGGCGTTTCCTGATCGAATTTCTTGTATTCTTTCAGGGAGAAAGAAGTCAATGTGGCGCCTTTCGTGGAGAAAACCGCTCTATAGAGATCGGTCTCGACCGTGACGGAACGGGCTTCGCCCGCCAACGCCGCGACAAGCGTAGTATCCTGCACAACAGGCTCTTCGGCAAACAGTCCCCCGCCTGATGGTACGTCGCCAAACCCGGGTGCAAAAGCGTCGCTCCCCGTGGTTGTCTGTTCCGTGGCCTGCGAATCTTCAGCGAGTTCCCCCTGCGCTGCCGGATCGCCGGCGGGCGCAACCGGCTGGGGAGGAGCGAACACCCAGAGCCAGACGAGCATGATAATCGCCACCAGGACGCTGAAGATGACGACATTGCGATCCAAATCAGGTTCCCCTTGCTCGTATGACGATAATAACGGGTAATGCTTGCGCTTGCAACGTATGCACAAAAGTGCCGAAACGCCGCCGCGCTAAACGGGAAGTCATGTGCGACGTTCCGAACACGTCGAAGATTCGTCGAGACGGCGGCAAAGTTCTTGCAACGCTTCCGGCAAATCAGCAGGCGCCCGGCAGCCCGGCCGGGCGTCGTCTTGTCGACCGGCGCGATGAATGATCATCATCGTCAATGCGCTTTCCGTACCGGCAAAACAATCCAGTATTCCCTGTTGATGCAACCGGTAGGTTTCGCGCAGCAACCGCTTTATGCGGTTCCGGCTTGCAGCTTTTGCATGGCGGCTGGGCGCAAATCCGATCTGGACGGGCGCATCTACCTCGAGTTGCGTACGAGGCACTATCCGGTACACAAGCCGAATGCACCCTTTGCTGACCGTACCGACATCTTCCCGGCTACGGTCGAACAAGGGGCGAATCAGGCGCTTCCGCTTGAGGCGGAATGAGCGCGGCAATTTTTGAAACGGGCGCAGGCTCCCATCCTCTGGCACGACTACGACCTCAGACTATTTGCCGGACCGCGTGTCGCTTACGGTAAGGACATTGCGGCCTTTCTCGCGGCGGCGCTTGAGCACCCTGCGCCCGTTCTTCGAACTCATACGGGCACGGAAGCCGTGCTTGTTAGCGCGCTTGCGTCTACTTGGCTGATAAGTACGTTTCATAATACGGTGGTCCGAAAACGTATCTCGACATTTTAATTATCGCAGGTACAGAACATAGTTATACGCACGTACTCGCGGGTATGTTTTCGCATCCGTGAAGTAACGTCCGCGGAACCCCTTTTGTCTTGACGGAGTACCGGGGAAGGGTACAGCGGGAGTAGCTCAGGGGTAGAGCATCAGCTTCCCAAGCTGAGGGTCGCGGGTTCGAATCCCGTTTCCCGCTCAGTCAGGTGGTTCGGGGTGCGTGGCGACAGCGTCGCCACGTATCATACCGGTGCGAACCGGGCGGTTAGCTCAGCTGGTTTAGAGCGCCTGCCTTACAAGCAGGAGGTCACTGGTTCGAATCCGGTACCGCCCACCCAAACAATAGGTACGCTTGTTTTATCCTTGTCGTTCCCCCCTTGACTTCCTGTGTCAAAAGCATTAGACTGCACCGGATTCTGTCCGGTGGATTCCCGATTTTCGGGTCCGGGCCGGGTCTGTATCGCAATGACGCAGAACGATTCATATTCGGTAATGGACGCTACGGGGGCAACACATTTCTGGCGGAACAGCCCCCTCCCCGGCTGCTCAACCGGAGATACAGGACCTTGAACTACATCGCACCTATAACCCGGACAGGTCCGTACATCCTTGACAGGAGTATACCTGTGCCCACGGGCTGTAGGTTGGTGAGGAGGATTAAATAGGGGGGATTCTACTTGGCCGCCCCGAAAAACGCGGCTACGACCTGTAGCGAAACAAAAAAGAAAACTGCGAAACAACTACTCTCACGGAGGTAGAGTCAATGCAAGTAACTACCGAAAACAAAAACGGGAGCCTTGTCATAGTGACCGAAGGGCGTGTCGATGGCAGCAACGCCCCTGAATTCCAGGAAGCCTTGAAAGACGCTATCAAAGAGGGCGGGCAAAAAGTGATCCTCGATTTCGAGCGCCTTTCGTATATCAGTAGCGCCGGCCTCCGTGTCATTCTGATGTTCGCCAAGCAGCTCCGGAGAGAAAATATAGCATTTGCGGCATGCTCGCTCATCGCTTCGGTCAAGGATATCTTTGCAATTAGCGGCTTCGACAGAATCATCCCGATTCACGCATCCCAAAAGGAGGCGATGGCGGCACTCGGATAATTGATTGAAACAGGTTTCATGGCCCCGCTCAAACCGGGAAATGACAAAAATATTTGGTGATGAGCACAAATCCGTACAAGATTCTCGTCGTGGACGACGAACCGGACTTACAACCGCTCATGTTGCAACGTATGCGACGGAGCATCCGGGCCGGTAGATATGTTTTCGTCTTTGCAGGTAACGGTGTAGAAGCATTGGAGCGACTGCGTGAGCAGGAGGATATCGATATGGTGGTCTCGGATATCAATATGCCTCAAATGGACGGGTTGACCCTGCTTGACCAGATTGCGCAACTGGATCCGAATATTCGCTCTGTGATTATTTCCGCATACGGTGACATGAAGAACATTCGCACGGCGATGAACCGTGGCGCTTTCGACTTCATCACCAAACCGGTCGACTTCGAAGACCTCAGAATTACCATTGACCGGACCCTGGAACACATGGCGCGGTGGCGTGAAGCACTCGCTTCGCGTGATCAACTGGTTACGCTGCAGCACGAACTTGATATCGCCAGAAAGATGCAGCGGGCAATTCTGCCCACTGAATTCCCCAACAAACCCGGCTACCGCATTTTCGGCGACATGGAGCCTGCCCGCAATGTGGGAGGGGATTTTTTCGATGTGATCCCACTGGAACATGGTCGGGTCGGCCTCGCCATAGCCGATGTATCGGACAAAGGTGTGCCGGCGGCGCTATTCATGATGTCCAGCCGCACCTTGTTGAAAGGCGCAGCTATTGGAAGCACCGAGCCCTGCGATGCCCTGCGTGAAGTGAATGATATGCTGTGCGAGAAAAACGAATCCATGATGTTTGTGACCCTCCTGTATGGGATATATGACCCCGCCAGCGGGGAATTGACGTATGCGAACGCGGGACATAACAGCCCGATCGTAGTCCATCCCGATAAAAGCTGCACTATGCTTCCGCTGACCGACGGAATTGCTATCGGGGTCATGCCCGATCTGGAATACCAGCAAAAAACGATCACCCTCTCGCCTGGCGATACGCTCACCTTCTATACGGACGGCGTCACGGAAGCCATGAACGAGAACGAGGAAGAGTTAGGCGAAGAACGCCTCTTCGAGATCCTTACAGGTGCTTCCTCTAAAGAACCTGAGGAAATCACACGGGCGATTTTTGAGGGAATAAAAACTTTCGTCGGCGACGCGCCCCAATCGGATGACATTACCTGCATGACCATTTACCGGACCGAAAACTGACATCCGACTTTTCATGCTCTCTCTTAAAATCAAAACGGAAGTCGCAGAACTGGAGCGTATTTTCGCTGCCGTGGACGAACTTGGGAGTCAGAATAATTGGCCTGACGACTTCATGTTTCGAATCAATCTGGTGGTTGAAGAAGTGGCAATGAATTGCATAAAATACTGTCATATGGAGGGAGTGCCCGACTTCGAGATAACGATGGACCCTCAGGACGATGTGCTTACGATTGAGATTATCGATGCCGGACGACCCTTTGACCCGCTGACAGATGCCCCCGAAGTAGATACGGATTCGGATATCGAAGATCGCGCCATAGGCGGATTGGGTATACATCTGGTGCGTACCATGACAGACGATATGCGTTACCGGCGGGAAGCAGACCAGAATCATTTGACGCTGATCATGCACAAACCTTCATGAAGCGAATACCCGGCCTACTGGCAGCTGTGCTTCTGATGCTGGTTCTGGCGGGAGCTGGCCCTTTCATTGTTTCCATCACTATTCCTGAGGGATGGACCTGGTTGGGCAATGGGGTCGAAAAAAGTGAAAGCCGGGTGGTTCCGGAAGATAACGCGGAGGCCACCACCCTCTCTGAAAGCACTCCGCAAGATGCTCAGTTGCCGGATACCGCTTCGGTAACGATTCGGGCAACCGGGGTCGGCGTTTCCGACGAACAGGTTCTTTTCGGTCAATCCGCGGCTTTCAGTGGACCGGCTCAGGAACTCGGTCAAGGCATGCAGCGGGGTATCCAGGCCGCTTTTCACGAAGTCAATCGGCGCGGCGGGGTTCATGGGCGGCAATTGAAACTGATATCCCTTGACGATGCCTATGAACCCGAAGCAGCGATCCGGAATACCGTTCGATTGATCGAGGAGGAAAGGGTGTTTGCGCTGATTGGCGCTGTCGGCACACCCACTTCCCGTTCCGCCGTTCCGGTTGCCGCGGAGGCAAATATTCCCTACATCGCCCCGTTCACTGGCGCCGCCTTTCTGCGCGACGCCACATGGCGCAACATAATCAACCTGCGAGCCTCGTACGACCAGGAAACCGAGGAAATGGTCGCCCGGCTGACAAACGATCTGGGTATTGAGCGTATCTCGATACTCTATCAAGATGATTCCTTCGGTCGTGCGGGGTATCTGGGAGCAAGAAAGGCGCTCGAAAAACGCGGGATGACGCCAGCCTCGATCGGATTGTATACGCGTAACACGCTGGCTGTCAAGACAGCCCTCCTTGATCTGCGACAGGGTGACCCCGAAGGAGTGATTCTCGTCGGAGCGTACCAACCGGTTGCCGCGCTGATCTCATGGGCAAGGCATACGGGAATGAATCCTGTTTTTATAACCATTTCTTTCGTGGGCAGTAACGCGTTGGCCAGAGAACTCGGGGAGGAAGGCGACGGCGTCTTCGTAACCCAGGTGGTGCCTTTCCCCCTGGATCAAACACTCCCGGTCGTTGCCGCCTACCAGCGCGCCCTGTCAGCCTACGCTCCCGAAGAAGTTCCCGGATTTGTCTCCTTCGAAGGCTATCTGGCCGGACGCCTGGCCGCCGCCGGACTGGAGCGGTGTGCCCAGGACGTGACAAGGAGCTGTTTCATGGATGTTTTGCAGCGCACGAGCAGCATCGACATCGACGGATTCGAACTCCGCTACGGGGAAAACGACAATCAGGGATCAGATGCCGTATTCCTGACCATGATAGGGGAAGACGGTCGGTATTACCCCGTCAACTCGCTCATGGACACAGATCGTTTGTGGAAACAACTGCCCGTTCTGTGGCCCATGAATTAGTTACCTCGGCAACTCGCTCATAGACGAATATCTGTGGCCAACTCACTGCAAAGCCTGAGAAACCGTCGCTTCCGGATTTCCACCCAACTTTATTCCGGTATTGGAGGCGCTGTTGCCCTGACCGTGGCCGCAAGTCTGGTCGGGTGGTTTTCCTTCAACCGTGTCGGCGACGCCCAGAGCGATGTAAACGAAGGCACTATTCCCGAAATGGCGGCTGCCTTTGAGATTGCCCAATACAGTGGGACCCTGGTGGTTGCTGCTCCGCGCCTGACGGTCGCCGCGACGCCTGAAATATTCGAAGAAATCTATGTGAGCATTATCGAGGCCCGTGAATCCTTTGATCTGCAACTGGCGGTTCTGGAGGAAAGCAGCGAGGGAACGGATGAGCGTTCTCAGCGCATTCGCGCCCATTCCAACACGCTGACCGCCAACCTCGAGGCTATCAAAAACCAGGGGGGCAGGATATTTGAACTGGCCGACGCGCGGGAAAATTTACGAGAACAAATCATAAACCTGCGTAACCACCTTGAACGCATCGTGGTCTCGGCAATTGATGACCAGTTGTTCTACACGATCACCGGTTACCGCAACCTCGGCGACCCCCCTGTAGATCGCTCTGAGCATTTCTCGGAAGAGGAATTTGAACGGTACCGCCACTTGTCCGAGTTGCAAGCGGACGCCAACATTGCAACGGAGCTACTGGTAAACGCATTTACCCACTCCTCCGCTGCGACTATCGAGCCGTTACGGGAACGTTTCGAGGCAGCCGCCAGCCGCATTGAACGTAATCTGGCAGTGCTCCGGGATTCCCCGTTTCATGCCGAACTCGCCCCCGCTTTCGACGAACTATACACGCTGGGGACGGGGGAGGGAAGCGGCTTTGTTTTACTGCAGGAGGAACTCCGGCTCGCTGAGAATCAACGAGACTTGCTTGCATACAACACAAACGAGGCCGGGAGCCTTATCGCTGAAGTGGATAGTCTGGTGATTGCTGCGCGCAACAGTGCGCAAGAAGCCACCGATGCTTCTGCCAATGCCATCTTCACGGGCCGCACATTACTCCTTTCGATCAGTATTCTCAGTATAATCGGGGCCATTCTTATCGCCTGGTTATTCGTCGGGCGCATATTGCTTTCTCGCATTCAACGCTTGTCGGACTGGATGCATCGCATGGCCGAGGGCGATCTGGAGCTTGAGGTCGAGATCGGCGGAAATGACGAGGTTACCGACATGGCTGGAGCACTGGAGGTGTTCCGGCGCCATGCTCTGGAGGTCCAACGACTCAACCTCGTGGAAATGCTGGCGGAAGATCTGAAGGCGAAAAACAATGAACTGGAAAGTGTTCTGGACAAACTGCGCCGGGCCCAGGACCAGATTGTCATGCAGGAAAAACTGGCGGCCCTCGGCGAATTGACGGCAGGTGTGGCGCATGAAATCAGAAACCCGCTGAACTTCGTCAAGAACTTCTCCGAAGCGTCGGAAGAGCTTCTTGAGGAACTGCACGAGGTGCTGGAGGAAAGTAACGAAAAGCTAAGCGACGATCAGCAGGGCCTCATCCAGGAAATCACGGACGACCTGAACAGCAATTTCGAGCGCATCAAGCACCACGGCGAGCGCGCCGATCGCATCGTTCATGACATGCTGATGCTGGGGCGGGGCGAAGCGGAACACCAGGAAACCGACATTAACAACCTGCTCGATGAACATGCCCGCCTTGCCTACCATAGCGTACGGGCAAGCGATTCCGACTTTCAGCTCGACATAAAAGAAGATTTCGATCCGAATGCGGGTATCCTCAAGGTCATATCCCAGGATTTAGGCCGCGTTTTCCTGAACATAGTGAACAACAGTTGCTATGCGATCGACGAAAAGCGACGCGAAAAGGTAGCAGCCGGGGAGGGGATCGAGACCTACATGCCGACGCTGTGGCTCATCACCAAGCGCAAGGAAGACAAGGTCGAGGTACGTATCAAGGACAACGGAAATGGGATTCCCCCTGATGTTCTGAAAAAGATATTCGATCCGTTCTTCACCACGAAGCCCACAGACAAGGGCACCGGACTCGGACTCGCCATGTCCAGCGACATTATACGCGAGCACGGAGGGACCATCCGCGTTAACACCGAACCAGGTGAATTCACCGAAATGGTCATTGAACTACCCCTGACGCCGGCAGAGGTAACGGCTGAAGTAACCGGATAGCGCACCGGAAAAGGCGCCAACTCCTTACTGGTTCTTGTCGCGGCGCCGAGCATGATTGGACGGCTTCTTGTCAGCACTTTGCTCATCCTCCTTCGCTTCCGGCCGCACCGTTTGCCCCTTGTTCACATGTATGTCGCTAACGAACATGGCCAGTAATTCCGGTTCTTCCCGGGCCAATTCCTGGACAAGCGGCACAAATTGTCGGGCGCGCTCCCGCTCCATATTCGTTCGTTCGCGAAGACGATTCTCCAACACGACCGTAAGGCGCTCCGCAACACGCGCACTCACATCCTCCGGCGTCGGGAGGGGACGTTTTTCCACCGGTACTCCATAGCGCATTGCCGAGCGGATGAGGTCCGTCTCATCCTCCACGGTCGCAAGCACGACAGCGACGCCCATTTTCCCGGCGCGGGCTGTCCGGCCGGACCGGTGAATCAGGTATTCCGGATCTTGCGGCACGTCATACATGAATACATGGCTGAGGTCCGATATATCAATCCCCCGGGCAGCGACATCCGTGGCGACCAGAAAGCGCGTCTCTCCCGAATGGGCTCGGGCAAGGGCGGCCTCCCGGGCCTTCTGCGATAAATCTCCAGAGATGGCGTCAGCGCTATAGCCATAATTCTGCAGAAACGTCGTCAAATACTCGACATCCCTTTTCCTGTTGACGAATACGATAGCTGATTCGGGGTTTTCAATCTCGAACAGACGTACCAGAACGCGATCTTTTTCCATCGGATCGGTCACATAATACCGGTATTCCATCGTCTCGACGCTCTCCTTGCCCGCACTCAACGAAATGAACCGGGGCTCCGTGAGAAAATCGCGACTGAGCGACCGCACCCTTGGAGGAATCGTGGCGCTAAACATCAGGGTGCATCGTTCGGCGGGCAAATACCGCCTCAACTCCTGCATGTCCGGGTAGAAGCCCATGGAGAGCATTTCGTCGGCTTCATCGAAGATGACATATTCGAGTTGCCGCAGATCGGCATTGCCCCGGCTGAGATGATCGAGAATACGGCCGGGCGTACCAATCACTACCTGGGCGCCTTCTGTCAAACCCTTGGTTTGCGGCCCGTACTCGACCCCCCCATACACAAGAACAGACTCTAACGCACTGGTCTCGCGGGTGGCCTGCTTCATGTGTTTGAACACATGGTTGATCTGCTTCGCCAGTTCGCGTGTGGGCGTCATGACAAGTGCTTGCGTGACGTGGCGCGACGGATCCAGAAGTTCGAAAAGCGGCAGCAAAAAAGCGCCGGTCTTGCCGGATCCGGTGCGGGACTGTACAATCAGATCGGCGCCCTCAAGAATGTACGGAATGACCTGTTCTTGCACGGGCATAAGGCTGTCCCATCCGGCAGCGCTCAGAGCCGCCCGCACCTTCACGGGCAAGTTGTCAATCGAAGCGTCGGGAAGACGCTCTGCGACACCCTCCTGGATTTCCTGAATCTGGCGTTCGCTATGCTGCTCGCGCTGTGCGCGACGGGTCAGATCAATGACCTTGGTGTAGGAAGATGACGGGGTTTCGTCGTTCGCGTTCATAACCTCTGATATCTGGTGGACGGGCCGGGAGCGATATGCTCCCGGTTGGCGTCACATGGCAAGGCCCCCATCGACATGAAGCACGTGCCCCGTAATGTAATCTGCTGCGGGGGAGGCCAGAAAATGCACGGCGTTTGCCACGTCCTGCGGTGTTGCGGTACGTTTCAGCGCAATCGTATCAAGCAGCGCGCTGCGTGCGGCGTCACTCAAGCCAGCGGTCATATCCGTTTCCACATAGCCGGGGGCCACAACATTTACGGTAACCCCACGGGCGCCGAGTTCCCTGGCAAGGCTCTTCGAAAAGCCTATGATGCCGGCCTTCGAAGCCGCATAGTTCGTTTGCCCCGGGTTTCCGACAACGCCTATAACGGAAGACATATTCACGATTTTCCCGGCCCGCTGCTTCATCATGGGCCGGTACGCCATTTTGCAAAAATTGAACACACTTTTCAAGTTGGTGCTCACAACCACGTCCCAGTCATGCTCGTTCATCCGAAGCATCAGTCCATCACGCGTAATTCCGGCGTTATTGACCAGTACGTCTATGGACCCCCATGCTTCCAGCACGCCGCCCATTGCTTCCTCGGCAGACGAAATCTCAGCGGCGTCTCCCTGAAAAACGAGGCATTCCGAGCCGGATTCCTGCAATTGCCGGCAAAGTGCATTTGCCTCGTCGGTGGAAGATCGGTACGTAAAGGCCACGCGCGCACCGGCCGCGGCCAGCGTTTCGACGACAGCCCGCCCAATGCCTCGAGAAGCGCCCGTAACGAGCGCCGTTTTCCCGTCCAAATCAAAAGCCATGGTCCCGAAGAAATCGGTGAATGAGAACAAGCCAGCGCAAAAGTTGGCTCGAATGCGATAGTCTTTCAGGCTCCGGTAGTAAGAATCAACGCCAGTTCGTCGGCTTTGCCTGCGGAAATTGTCTTGATGTCTCGCCCAAGAGTGCGGCGTGCCAGCCCGCACAGCACATTGCCCGCACCGATCTCGATATAACCGTCGGCGCCGTCCGCGTGCATGTTCCGAAGCGACCTGGACCAGTGCACAGGCGCCGTAAGTTGCGCCACCAGCGCCTGACGTATCTCGTCCGGATCGCAGGTGGCCGAGGCCGTCACATTGAGGTATACAGGAAAGAGGGTAGGCCGAATAGTACATCCCGAGAGCGCGCGCTCGAGCCCCCCGCGGGCCCGTTCCATGAGCGGCGAGTGAAAAGCACCGTTCACAGGCAGCGGCGCCACGCGCCGGGCGCCTCGCGTGCGCATCTCCTGCATGGCCCGTTCAACGGCCGATGCGTCTCCGGATATAACCACCTGCCCGGGAGCATTGAAATTCGCCGCCACCACGGAATCAGAGGTCTCCGAGACCTCCTCGCATGCGTGCACCACCTGGTCATCTTCCATACCGAGCACGGCGGCCATCGCACCAGGGCGTTCGTCGTCTGCGTTCGCCATGAGTTCGCCGCGCCGCCGTACAAGCTGCAGGCCGTCTTCGAAGGAAAGAGCACCCGCAGCAACCAGTGCGCTGTATTCACCAAGGCTGTGGCCGGCCGCCATCGCCGCCTGCAAATCTGTGCGGCGCAGTATCGCCATGACCGCCATACTGTGTACGTACAGCGCAGGCTGTGTCCTGTCGGTCCGCTTCAGCACGGCACTGCTTTCTTGCCCCGACGTGCCGAACATGATCTCCGAAAGCGGAAAGCTCAACAGCCGATCCGCCCGGTCAATGATCTCGCGGGCTTCGGCGAAGCGTTCGTACAGGTCCTCCGCCATACCTGCGTACTGGCTCCCCTGCCCCGGAAAAAGAAAGACGGCCTTATTCATCATTCGCTATGGTCGTGCGGACGGCATACAGCCGGCGCCAGCCGGTTACAACTCCGCGGCTACGCGTACTTCCGCCTCTTTTCTCACCACCTTACTGCCGTCGTAGGCCCAGCGAAGATAACAGGACCCCCAGGTAAATCCGCCGCCGAACGCCACCAGAATAAGGATGTCTCCCCGGCGCAGGTCGCTTTCCCGATCTGCAAAACACAAGGGAATGGTTGCTGCGGTCGTGTTACCGTAGCGGTCGATATTGAGTATAACTTTGTCACTATCGAGACCCATTTGCCGCGCTGTCGTGTCGATGATCCGCTGGTTGGCCTGGTGCGGAACAAGGTAGCGAATGTCGTCCACCCCCAAATTGTGGCGTTTCATGATCTCTTCGGCGGACCGGGCCATACCGTCCACGGCATACTTGAACACTGCACGCCCTTGCTGCCGCAAAAAATGCATACCCTTCGCAACCGTTTCGTAGGTGGGGGGATTCAGGCTCCCTCCTCCCGGCATAGAGAGCAGGTCGGCATATTTCCCGTCGATACGCTGGTAAAAATCGATAATTCCGCATTCCCCGGGATCAGGCTCCAGTAGTACGGCGGCGGCGGCGTCCCCGAAAAGAACGCACGTTGCCCGATCCTCGAAATTCGCAATACCTGTCATCTTGTCTGCGCCAATGACAAGCACCTTCTCGTGGCGGCCGCTTTCGATCATCTGCGCACCTGTCGAAAGAGCGAAAAGAAACCCGCTGCACGCCGCGGAAAGATCAAAGCCCCAGGCATTCGACGCGCCAATGCTATCCTGCACAAGACAGGCTGTCGCGGGGAAAAACATGTCCGGCGTTATGGTGGCAACGATGATCACATCGATTTCTTCCGGATCCAGCCCCCGCTTCTCCAGCAAATCCTGCGCTGCTTTCGATGCCATGTACGCGGTTGCCTTATCGGGATCGCGGAGAATGCGGCGTTCCCGAATGCCGGTACGCGTCCGGATCCACTCGTCATCGGTATCCACGATTCGCTCAAGATCCGCGTTCGTAAGCCGCTCGTCAGGGAGAAAGTGCCCAACCGCTGTAATAGCCGCATATCTCATGGCGCTGTTCATCGCTGGTTGCATGATTGGGAATACCCCTTCTGCAAACCCCCTGCAAAGATGATGGTTCGGGGCGTCATTTGCCGAATGCCTTGTTCATCGCCTCCAGCGCCCCATGCCGCGCCACGTCGGCGGCCATAAGAATAATGCGCTCGATTGCACGGACCGTCGACCCGCCGTGTCCGATCATCACATTGCCATTCACCCCAAGAAGTGGCGCTCCGCCGTACTCCTCGTAGCTGAAACGAAGCCGCACGGCAGAAAGCGCATTACGCACCATCTTCTTGTCCGGGTCGGAAAACGCCTGCTGCTCCATTTCTTCCGCAATCATCTGGGGGAACGCGGATGCAACGCTCTCCCCGAACTTGAGAAGAATGTTGCCGACGAATCCGTCGCAGACCACTACGTCAGCCATGTGGTGAAGGATGTCACGTCCCTCGATATTCCCGCAGAAATGAATGTCCGGAGACGCCTGGAGGAGTTTGTAGGCAGCCTTTACCTGCTCGTTGCCCTTCCGGGCTTCCTCGCCCAGGTTCACCAGGGCCACTCTCGGCTTCTCAAGCTGCATCACAGTGGACGCATAGATCGAACCCATCTTCGCAAACTGAAGCAAGTGCTCCGGGCGGCAATCAACATTGGTGCCCACGTCGAGTATGATGCAATGGCCCCTGGTCGTCGGGAAAAAGGAAACGACCGAGGGACGAGCAACGCCCTGTAAACTGCCCAGTATGAAAAGCGAAGCCGCCATGATGGCGCCTGTATTTCCAGCGCTGACAAATCCGTGAGCCCTGCCTTCCCGCACCGCGCCAAGCCCAACATGAATGGAGGAACCCCGCTTCGATTTTACGGCGGCGGCCGGGGCCTCGTCCATAGCGATCACATCAGGGGCATGAACGATGTGCAATGGCAACAGGTCGGTAGCCCCCTTCCTCTGCGCTATCTCAGCTTGCAAGGCATCTTCCTGCCCCACAAGAAGCACCTCAAGATCGCCGCCCGAAACCTGCAGCGCACGTATAGCGCCCTCAACGACAACGGAGGGGGCCTTGTCGCCCCCCATAGCATCAACCGCTACCCGAATGGCCATGTTGGAAGATATGGAGAAACGGCCGGCGGACCGGACGCAATGCTATGGCCTAAACGGCTTCTTTCGGCTCGATCACCTGACGGCCCCGGTAATAACCGCAACTGGGACAAGCGTGATGCAAAAGCTTCGACGTGCCACAGTTGGGGCACTCCGCTATCTGTGGTTCCTTCAAGCTACCGTAATACCGGGCCCGGCGTTGCCGTGTTCGAGCCTTGGAGTGTTTTCTTTTTGGATTCGCCATGATTTTCTGTGTTCGCCGATAAGCATAAGGTCGGCGTGAACGCCAACCTTAATTCCGGTCCTCCTCTGACTTCAATGCACTGAGTGCTTCCCAGCGTGGATCTATGCTGCTGTCCTGCGTTCCTTGCGGGACGCCGAACGTCATCGGGATGTCTATGTCCTCTGCTCCAGGAGCGACGCACCGCGCCGGCACCGCAAGCAAAATCGTGTCTCGCGTAACATCGGTAAGGTCCAGAACCTGATCGCTCGGGTCCAGCATCTTGACCTCGTTACAACTGCCTTTCCTCTCGCTTGCGAACCCCGCGCAAGAAAACAGGATGCGATACGCACCCTCGATCGGCTGATCGAAAGAACGCAGCGTACGGTCGCATTCCAGCGTAACCTGCGCTCGAACCGTCAGCGAAACGAGAACTCGCCCCTCGGCCACGTCAAGGCGTGCCGTGACTTCCACATCCCGAAACGCCGAAGGATCCAATTCCAGCGCCTCGACCTTCGGCTTGAACGTTCGTTCATGCACTCCCGGCGCCAGCGCTTCGATATCTATCGCAAACATGACAGCATGTCAAATCTGTTCCATCGAACGAAGATATGCACGCCAGCGTTCCGGGACAAAAACGGCGCCACGGATTCGCCAAAAATGTCGTACGGTGTACCCTGTTGTGAAAATAGAGATTCCGTGCCGGCCCGTACATGCGAAATCAAGGGATTCCGGCTTGTCTTTTGATCCCGAAATGGTTACCATCCTGCCATGCGTTCCGCAGGAAAAAGAAGGCGCTGTCGAGTGTCAGGAGAGGGATTCCTCCGGATAGCGCGCAAAACGGCATATTTGTGAGTAAGTTGTTGACAAATCTGCCTGATCCGCTGGAGATGAGTACCCAGCGACGATAAAATGAAGCAGGAAGTGTGAAAAAATGCCTGGAATTTTGATCTAAGTCGTTTATTCATAGCGACCTGCACGAAAGGAGGCAGTGTGTATAACCTGTGAGCGTTTCAACCGGAAACCGAACATGGAGCGTGCGAATCCTCGAGGGAATTATTCCCGATTGTGAATAATCGGTGCATATCGGACAAACCACGCCATCCGGCGGGTTTCTCGACGATATGACCAGCGTGAACGACAGCGTGAAACAGGACCACCAAAAAGCATCCGCACATCTGCCGGGCAGTGCAGAGAAACGACCGGCGTCTGTTCCCGGAGCAGAGCCCCTTTCCGACCCGGCGACGCCAGACTATTTGCTCAACGCTGCGCCGAGCGCTTTCGAATCCTCAGACCCGTTCTTCGTCGCATCGGGACTTCCGCTCAACGGTTCGTACACCTTTGACCGATTCATAGAAGGCGATTGCAACCAGTTCGCCCGCAGCGCTGCTCTGGCCATCGCACAGCAGCCCCGCCATACGGCCTTTAACCCGTTGCTGATTTATGGGGGCGTCGGGTTAGGAAAAACGCACCTGGTTCAGGCCATCGGCAACCATGTCTGTCAGCACAGCAACTACAAGGTCCTGTATACGTCGAGTGATCATTTCACCTCGGACTATATGCAATCGCTCCGGACAAACCGGAACAACGAGTTTGCCGCGTTCTACAGCGACATAGACCTGTTAATCATCGATGACGTCCAGTTCTTCAGCAATCAGGAGAAAACGCAGGAAGGCCTCTTCCACATCTTCAACATCCTGCATCAGGCCGGCAAACAGATCGTTTTTTCGACAGACCGGGCTCCGCAGGAAATGGCCGGCGTGGCCGACCGGCTGCTCTCGCGGTTTCAGGGAGGACTCGTCGCCGATCTCCAGCAACCCGAACTGGAAACGCGCATCGCTATTCTCAATCGCAAGGCCAATGACCAGGGTATCGACATCCCATACGCATTCATCGAATTCATTGCACACCATGTCAAAAACAACGTCCGCGAGCTGGAGAGCGCACTGATACGGCTATTGGCGCACGCCACGTTGCACCGGCGCGAAATAGATATCCCGCTCATCCGGGAAGTGCTGGGCGAACTGCTCATCGACACGCACGCGAAACCGGCCGTGGAAGAAATCCGCCGCATCACCTGCGAATACCTCGGGGTCTCTGAGGATCTGGTGCTTGGCCGGGGGCGAAAGCGCGAGATTGTTCAAGCGCGTCATGTAGGTATGTACTTCAGCAAACAATTGACGGGGCATTCCCTCGCAACGATAGGCAGGTATTTCGGCGGTAAGGATCATTCGACCGTGATTCATGCCTGCCGGGGCGTCGAGAACCACATGGAGACAGACCCGAACTTCCGGGAAACCCTCAAACGAATCCGTCGGGAAATTGAGATACGTCACCGGTGATTCTTTCGCTCGCGCATTGCTATCTTGGGAACCTGGGCATGACTATTTCGCTAACCGTAGTGCTGCAAGCCGTCGCACACTTACCACCTAAAGGATCGATACATTAACACTATGAAATTTACCGCCTCCAGCGCCGATCTCCTCAAGGCGCTGACTACCGCCGGGGGAGCCGTCCCCACAAAAAGCACCCTGCCCATTCTGGAGTGCATTCTTTTCGAACAGGTTGACGAAACGCGCCTCAGCCTGAGCGCAACGGATCTGGAGGTCACTATCGTACAACGGGTCGAAGTGCAATTTGAAGAGAACCATATCCGACACATTGCCGTGCCGGCCCGGCGCCTGCTGGACACGCTGCGCGCTTTGCCCGAAGTACCGATCTCCTTCGAAGCGGATGACGAATTTCGGATCGTGCTCAAAACCGATGTGGGCGAATACAAAATGTCCGGACACGATGGGAGCGACTACCCATCCCTGCCCGAACTCGACCCGGAACACAGCATAGAAACAACCGGCGATCTGATCCGACGTGCGATCGACAAGACCAGTTTCGCCGTCAGCAGGGACGCTCTGCGCCCGGCCATGATGGGGGTGTATTTTCAAATCGGTCCGGAACCGGGACGTGCCGTTGCGACGGACGGACATCGCCTTGTCCGTATGCAAATCGACTCCATAACGGCGCAGGAAGATGTCAACTTCATCATTCCGGAAAAAGCCATCTCGCTGGCCAGCAAGGTCCTCTCAGGAGAAACATGCACGATTCTCGTGGACGCAGGGTATGCGGGCTTCGTTGCCGGCAATACCCGCATCCTTGTGCGGCTTATCGCCGAAGCGTACCCCAACTACGAAGCCGTTATTCCGAAAGACAACGACAAGCGGATTGTTGTGGAACGGAACGCCCTGCTCGCCGCCGTGAAACGCGTTAGCCTTTATTCGTCCAGTCTAACGCCCCAGATACGCCTGAAACTCAGTGCAAACCACATCGAAATTGATGCACAGGATATTGAGCGAGCGAGCGAAGCGCATGAAACCGTACCATGCGAATACAACAGCGAGCCGATGGCTATCGGATTCAATGCAACCTATCTGAACGAGGTCCTGGGGCACATTGACGACGATGAAATCGTCATCGAGTTCAGTTCTCCGAACCGCGCCGGCGTCGTTACGCCCCAAACCCAGCGGGACGGCGAACATGTCTTAATGCTCATCATGCCGGTGATGTTGAACAACTGACAGGTCAGTGGCGGAACCGTGCCCGGCGCCATCATGCTTTCGCCTTTGCCCCCCGGGAGACGAACAGACACAGCACCCATACCGACAGGAAGGCCAGCAAGAATAGAACCGAACACTGCGAAAGGCCGCTCGCCTGCCCATGTGTCCGAAACTTTTTCCGCCAGGAACCCCGCGAGGTAGCAAAAGAGGATCGCTGCAAAATCGCAGGGGTTCCTCCTACCAGTTCGCGGAATTGCTTCCCGGCGCACGAAGAGGCTTCCAGTTCGTCTCGCCGACGCCGCATATGATCGTAGCGCGTCGTTAGCGAAGGGCAGCGCTGAACGGATCGTTCCAGGCGCTTCAACGCAGCGATCAACTCAACCGGCATGCATCCTGCGCCCTGATCGCGCATAACGGCAAGAACCGCCAGCGCCTTATCGACAGTAGATCGTCGTGTCTTCTCTTCCATGGCCCTGCTCGAAGCATCAGTGAGGAACGGGGGGCCACACTACAACACAACCCACACTACACAGCATATTTTAACACCTGACGAACAAAAACGTGCCCTGCTCCAGGTACATTGCTTTATTCGAAATTCCTTAGAAATTCCGCATCTTCCCGCAAACGTTTTATTGCTTTGTAAATGAATGCGCGAATGGTCGGAAGCGGCCGACCCGTCCGTTGCGCGATCTCTGCATATGACAATCCGGAGAGAAAGCGAAGCCGCACGCAAGAACGCAGATGGGGTGGAAGCCTATCGATGGCGCGGGCCAGGGCCTGTTGCCTTTTCCCGGGTTCATTGTAGGTAACCGGCGTTTCCGCCACGAGAGAAAGCGACGGGGCACGTTCGATCGGTATCTGGTGGCGCTTCGAGCGAAGGTAGTTGCGGAACGTATTCTTGCACACTACGCTGACCCAGCTCGCATAACGCGACGGCTCCCTGATCTGGGCTTCCCGCGCTTCCGTTTTACGAAACGCGGTCTCGATGATCGCATCCAGATCAACGGCGCTCCAGGATGCTTCCTGAACAAATTTCACCAGAAAATATCTTCGGATAAAACAGTACGTCCATAATTGAATCACCTCGCGCTCATGAGCGTCCCGTGAAGCGTGCCAGCGTAAATAGGTTGCGTTTATAGCGGAAATGTCGTCGAGGTGAAAAGGCAGGGTGGCCACCAATTCGTCCAGCGACTCAAAGGATGAGTACGGCATCGATAACCCGGCGACGGGCGTGGAAATAAGGCAGACGGCGGAAAAACCCGCACGAGCGACACTTTCAAAGTGGGTTCCGGCCGATCAAAGACGCCACAAGACCGCTATATGAAACGACGGTCTGCATCTGCGTGGAAAGACTTGACGTAATACTCCAAAGACCGTATCTTATTTGGCTACGATGATTCGTAACGGGTGTCTTCGGAGCCGTCCAGGGACTCCACTGGAATGATCCGACGCCACGGAACCGCCTTGATTGGCGCTTGCGCGGTGGCATCAGGCTAAGGATGTGCTGCGTAGGGACATAAGATAAATAATTTTACCCATGGATGCGAACAGCTTCAAAACTTATTCCGCCAAGCCCAGCGACATTGAGCGCACCTGGTACGTCGTCGACGCCAGCCAGCAGGTAGTTGGACGGCTTGCATCGCGCATCGCCTCTATTCTGCGCGGAAAACACAACCCCCGGTTCACGCCCCATGTGGATACCGGCGATTTTGTGATTGTCGTAAATGCGGACAAAGTCCGCCTCACCGGCAACAAGGAAACGGCGAAAGAGTACTTTCGTCACAGCGGGTATCCAGGCGGCGAACGGTTCACAACGCCCGAGGAAATGCGCGTCTCCAAACCGGATTTTATCGTGCGGAACGCCGTCCGGGGAATGATGCCGAAAGGGCCCCTTGGCCGTGAGATGCTTAAAAAACTGAAGGTGTACGCCGGCCCGGATCATCCGCACTCGGCGCAGCAACCAAAGGAACTCACCTTATAACCAGAGAAACGACGACTCTTTAGTTCATGGCAGGACCTGTTCAGCACATCGGCTTAGGCCGTCGGAAAACATCCACTGCGCGCGTCTATCTGCGCGCCGGCAACGGTCAGGTGACGATCAACCGCCGTCCCTACGAAGAGTATTTTCCGCTCGACTGGCGGCGTAAGATCATCTTCCAGCCCTTTGAGGTGACCGGTACGACCGGGCAATTCGATGTACTGGTCAATGCAAAAGGCGGGGGATTGACGGGACAGGTCGAAGCCATCCGCCTCGGCGTTGCTCGTGCGCTGCTCGATTTTAACGGAGATTTCAAAAAACCTCTTCGCGACGCCGGCCTGCTTACCCGGGACGACCGCATGGTCGAACGCAAGAAGTACGGTCGTCCGAAGGCCCGCAAACGGTTCCAGTTCAGCAAGCGGTAACGCATGCACCGGACAACCGTTTTTAATCACACATACCGCCTGACATGCAACGGGGTGGCCGGGGCGCCGGTCATGTTTCATGAGGGACGGCGGTAGAGGAACAAACCCGGCGGATTCCGCCCTATTCATGAGCGAAACGACACCCGCAACGACCGTCTCCGAGCCCGGAGCAACCCCGCAGGAAGCCCCTGAAGCCGGACAGAAATCCGGACGCCAGGTCAGCATCGAGCAACTCCTTAAAGCAGGTACGCATTTCGGGCACCTCACATCCCGCTGGAATCCGAAGATGAAGAAATACATCTTCATGCAGCGGAACAACATCCATATCATCGACCTGATGCAAACGCAGGCGATGCTGAACACCGCGGCAGAGGCAGCTTCCCGTTTTGCGCGCATCGGCAGACCGCTCCTCTTCGTAGGCACAAAAAAACAGGCCAGGGAAACGGTCCGTAACTATGCGGAATCGTGCGATTCTCCGTACGTGGTTGAACGCTGGCTTGGCGGCACGCTGACGAATTTCCAGACCATTCGCGGGAGCATCCGGCGAATGGACGAACTGGCCCGATTCGAGGAAGGCGAATCTTTCCAGACGCTCAAGAAAAAAGAGCGGCTGATGCATACCCGCGAACACGGAAAACTCGTGAAGGTGCTCAGCGGCATAGCCACCATGCCGCGTCTGCCGGGAGCGGCTTTCGTGGTGGACATCAATCGGGAACACATTGCCGTAAAGGAGGCACGCAAACTCGGCATACCGATCATTGCAATGATCGATACGAACTGCGATCCGGACCTGGTCGATTACCCGATCCCGGCCAATGACGACGCACTCAAGTCGATTCAACTTGTTACCTCCGTCATCGCCAATGCGGTGAACGAAGGCAAGCGCGCAAAAGAAATCAAGGAAGCCCACGAAGACAACAAGCGAAAATCCTGACGAACCGGCGATCCTCGCAGCCGCACGGATCGCCCCTCTGGTGAATTCCTCTTTGAAGACGAGAACCGACCATGACTATAACGGCAGCCGACGTCAAGAAACTCCGTGAAATCACGGGAGTCGGCATGATGGATTGCAAAAAAGCACTCCAGGAAGCGAACGGCGATCTGGAAGCCGCCGTGGATATTCTGCGCAAAAAAGGACAGAAGGTGGCGGAGAAACGAGCCACCCGGAAAGCCAACGAAGGCCTCGTCGTGGCTGCGCTTTCCGACAACGGGAAAAGGGGAGCGCTCCTCGAACTCAATTGCGAAACCGACTTCGTCGCAAGGAACGAGGAATTCGGACAACTTGCCGAAGCAATTGCCCGGATCGTACTGGAAAAAGCCCCGCAAGACACCGATGCATTGCAAGGCGTCGAGTTTGCAGGGGGCCGGACGGTGGAACAGACCCTGGTGGAAGCAACGGGTAAGATCGGCGAGAAGATTGTCGCGCGCCGGTTTGCCCTGCTTGAAAGCGAGGACGGGCAGATCGTTGCCTATATTCACCCGGGCTCCCGCCTCGGTGTCCTTGTGGACATGTACGGCAACGGTCAAGTGGAAGACGCCGGAACCGACGTGGCCATGCAGGTGGCCGCCATGAACCCCGTCGCCACCACCCAGGAAGACATCCCCGAGAGTGTCAAGGAGAAAGAACTTGAGATTGCACGGGAATCCGCCCGGAACGAAGGCAAGCCGGATCACATTATTGACCGAATCGCCAACGGTAAGCTGGAACGGTACTTCAAGGATCACGTGCTGGTCGAACAACCTTTCGTCAAGGATTCCTCGATGAGTGTAAAGGCGATGCTACACAAAGCGGGGGCTGGCGTACGCCAGTTCGTTCGTTTCGCGCTGGGAGAATAATCTCCTAACCCCCCCCCTGAAATCATGGCAAGCGATACGCAGCGCAGCGCATACAAGCGTATTCTGCTCAAACTGAGCGGGGAAGCGTTGCTGGGCGCCCGGTCGTACGGCATCGATCCCGATGTGCTTGCCGGATACGCCCGGGAGATCGAAACCATCGTGGAACGCGGGATAGAGGTGGCGGTCGTAATCGGCGGCGGCAATATTTTTCGCGGCGTTCGAACCACCCATGCCGGCATGACCCGTGCACATGCCGATTACATGGGTATGCTCGCCACGATGATCAACGCCATGGCGTTGCAAGACGCCCTTGAGCAAGCGGGCCTCCAGACACGGTTGCAATCCAGCATAAAGATGGAGGAAATCGCCGAGCCGTTCATCCGCCGCCGGGCTATCCGCCACCTGGAAAAGGGACGGGTGGTCATTTTCGGCGCCGGCACAGGGAATCCATACTTCACGACCGACACGGCCGCTGCGCTTCGGGCCCTCGAAATCGAAGCCGATGTTCTCCTGAAAGGTACGCGTGTCGCAGGCATTTTTTCGGCGGATCCCGAAGCCGATCCGGATGCGAAAATGTACGACGAAATTGCCGGGGACGAGGTCATTCGCAGGGATCTCCGCGTCATGGATATTACCGCCTTTACCCTCTGCCGTGAATCGAAACTGCCGATCCTTGTGTTCAATATGAATGAGCCGGGCAACCTGCAGAGCATCGTCTCCGGCAAGCGCATCGGCACCGTCGTCCACTGGAACGAAAACCCGGCGACGGCGACCTGAAAACTCGAGGGGCATCCAGGAACGGACATACTCTCCTTCACACGAGCCCAGCCATGATCAATCAGCATCTCAAGGCGCTCCTGAAAGAGGCCGAAGAACACATGGAGAAAAGCCTCGAATGGTTGCGGGGCGAACTACATATCATTCGGGCGGGCCGGGCTACACCGGCCATGATCGACAACCTCCGGGTGAACTACTACGGCGCCCAAACTCCGCTGAATCAGATTGCGAGCATCGGCGCCCCACAGCCCGACTTGCTCACCATACAACCGTGGGACCGGGGCGCGCTTGAAGCGATCGAAAAAAGCATTATAGCGTCGAACACGGGGCTCAATCCGTCGAACGATGGCGCCATGATTCGCATCCCGGTACCACCGCTTTCGGAGGAGCGGCGGCGGGATCTCGTCAAAACGGCAAAAAGCCGAGGGGAAGAAGCCAAGATCGGAATTCGCAACATTCGCCGCGACGTCAAGGACAAAATGCGCAAGATGGGCGAGGCAGAGCATATTCCGGAAGACATGCTGTTCGAAGGAGGCGAACAACTGCAGGAGATCACGGACCGTTTGATAAACCTTGTCGACTCGATTACCGCCCGCAAGGAAGAAGAAATTATGGAGGTATAATCCGGCCTTGCGCCAGGCGGCGCAGCTTTGGCGCGGGAATATCCCGGAACGAACTCCGTGGCTCTTCAAGTACAAGCGATCGTTTACCATGCCCCGGAGAGGTGCCCGAGCGGCCGAAGGGGCTCGCCTGGAAAGCGAGTGTACCGTTCACGCGGTACCGTGGGTTCGAATCCCACCCTCTCCGCTCTGTTTCTGCGGCCGGACCGCATGAAACCGAACCGAAAAATTTCGGACCGCGCCCATTGCTCATCTGAATACACGCCTCCATGATACACAGCATGACCGGTTTCGGTCTTGGCGAAGCGGAGGTAAACGGCACGTCGTCGACCGTCGAACTTCGTTCGGTCAACAATCGCTTCTGTGAAGTATCGGTGCGCCTGCCGCGCAGCCTGAGCGAATACGAATCGGAAGTCCAGGCCCGCATCAAAAAGAACTTCACACGGGGCCGGATCACCGCCCACATTCAGGTAGAGACTGCACGAGATCAACTCGCTTCCCTCCGGATAAACCCCGAAGGCGTAAGGCACAGCATGGAACTGCTCAATGAGCTGCGTGAAACGGCCGGATTAACCGAACCGATTCGACTCAAGCATCTCTTGAGATATTCCGATATTTTTCAGACGACGGAGGTTTCGCCCGAAGAAACGGCCCAGGGGTGGGACGCCTCGGAACAAGCACTCGACAAGGCGATAGCCAACCTGCAAGCCATGCGGCGCCTCGAAGGAGACGCCCTCCTGCAAGATATGAAGCAGCGGCTACAGGCTATCGACCTGCTGCTGGAGCAGGCCGAAACACACGCGCCAAAGCGAGTCGAGGACGCACGTGAACGCCTACGCCAACGGGTCGCCGACATGCTCGAAGACAACCGTATCGACCCCCACCGTCTGGAACTGGAGATAGCGATACTGGCCGACCGCCTGGACGTTACAGAGGAATGCGTGCGCCTGAAATCCCACTTGAACCTGTTCCAAAAGTGCCTCGCAAGCGAGCATGCGGAAGGCCGCAAGCTTAATTTCATTGCACAGGAAATACATCGTGAAGTGAATACGCTCGGATCCAAATCCGGAGACACGGAGATTTCCTACCTTGCAGTAGCCATGAAGGACGAACTGGAAAAAATTCGCGAGCAAGTACAGAACGTGGAATGAACTCCCCCGACCATACCCCGCGCATTGTGGTACTCACTGCCCCAAGCGGTTCCGGAAAAACCACGATAGCCAACCGGATCATGGCCGCCATACCGGCTTTTCGCTTTTCGGTATCGGCCACCACGAGACCTCGACGTCCTGACGAAAAGGATGGCAAGGACTACCACTTCATTTCCCACCAGGAATTTCAGGCGCGTATCCACTCCGGCGAGATGCTCGAACATGAAGAGGTGTATCCGGGGCGATTGTACGGTACCCTGCGGTCCGAACTGGAAGGCGCCAGCACGGAAAACCCGATCTTGCTCGATATCGACATCGACGGCGCCTTCAAAATAAAGCATATCTTCGGCAACGATGCGCTCATCGTTTTTATTCGCCCCCCATCTGTCATGGAACTCGGGCGACGCCTCCGGGAACGCGCCACGGAAAACGAAGACACCATTCGAGTTCGCCTCGACCGGGCGCGTCGGGAACTCGATGCCGCCAGGAAAGCAGACAAAGTCATCGAAAACGACAGCATCGAGCGAGCTGTCAAGGAAACCTTGCGCGTGGTCCGCCGGTTTATCAGAGGTTGAATTACGGAATTTCTGAAAATGCATACGGGAGCCCTTTCATGGGAATGAAGACGATAGACATCGAAAACCTGACGGCGCAGAGTGACAATGTGTACGAAACCGTCGTGGTGCTTTCGAAGCGTGCACGTCAAATAGCCACGCGACAGAAGGCTGAACTTGACGAGAAACTGGCGTATTACGAAGGCTTTACGTCCGAGATGGACAATCTCCGGATGCAGGAAGAACAGGCCCGCATATCGCTGGAATACGAGAAGCGCGCCAAACCCTCCGAGGTCGCTATCGGCGAACTTGAGGAAAACGAGATTTACTTCCGGAACCCCGACAAAGAAGACGTGTCCGGAACACTTCCCGGTTGAGCGCCTCTCTCTGCAGGCACTCAAGCATATTCCGGGCCTTTCGGTGAGAACATGACGGCCAGCAAGCCATATGCCGAACTGCGCGGACGGCATATCCTGCTCGGCGTTTCGGGCGGTATTGCTGCATACAAATCCGTCGAACTCGTGCGCCTGCTTAAGAAGGCAGGCACCGATGTCCAGGTCCTGATGACGCCGGATGCGGGCCGCTTCATTACCCCGTTGACGCTGGGCACGGTATCGGGACATCCCGTCCTTACGGACATCTTCCCGGAGGCGGAAGACGGATCATGGACCCGGCACATTTCTCTCGGCCGCTGGGCGGACCTCTTTGTCATTGCCCCGGCGACTGCGCAGACGCTGGCCAAAATGGCGGGCGGTTTCTGCAACAACATCCTCACGGCCACAGCGCTTGCCGCCCGGTGTCCGCTCCTCGTCTGCCCCGCAATGGATGAGGACATGCTGGTCCATCCGGCCACGCAGCGCAATCTGGAGGCTCTCCGTGCCTACGGACATGTCCTGATGTCCCCAACCTACGGCCCTCTTGCAAGCGGATTGGTAGGTCAAGGCCGCTTGCCGGAACCGGAAGAGATTATGCAGCGCATCCTCGAAATGATCGCTGCAGGCAAGGAAGGCGACGATCCTGCACATCGTGATCTCGAAAACTTACGGGTGCTCGTAACGGCCGGGCCTACCCGGGAACATGTAGATCCGGTACGCTTCCTCAGCAACCCTTCCTCCGGCAAGATGGGTTTTGCTCTCGCGGAAGCGGCCGCCGGACGCGGCGCCGCAGTAACGCTGATTTGCGGCCCGGCGCACCTCGACACTCCTCCCCACGTAGAGCGAATCAATGTGGAAAGCGCCGAAGAAATGCACGACGCCGTCATGGCGCATCGCGAAGCGGATATTGTGATCATGGCCGCTGCTGTCGCGGATTACGCGCCCATGGAACGCGCCGCGCAAAAAATCAAAAAGGGAAGCGGCGATATGGTGTTGCACTTACGGCGTACACCGGATATTCTTTATGCACTGCAACAACGCCGGGCCGAGGGGCAACTCCTTGTGGGTTTCGCCATGGAAACCAGTGAGGGACTGGAAAACGCGCGCAAAAAGCTCCACGAAAAAAACATGGACTGGATTGTGCTCAACATGCTTACTGCTGGATCAGGATTCGAAACGGAAACCAATCGGATCACACTGCTCAACCGGAACGGGCACGAGGAAGCGCTACCTATGATGAGCAAACGGGAAGCTGCCGAAATTATTCTGGATCGCATTACTTCAACTTCGGACCGGCCTGCGGCGTAACGATCCTGCGGACAAAGCCCGGTATCGATCCCGGTGCGCCGGTCCCGATTCGACGAAGGCACATGACTCCATGCCAACGATGTCCCTTCTTCAGGAACTGAGAACCATCATCGAACACGAACAACGCCTCGCCGGCCCTGTTGTACCGCTACCGCATCCTGACAAGGAAGACGGCGGGCGCATGTCGACATCCGATCGCAAAACCCCCGAAATGGCCCGCAGCCCTTCTTCCCCGGCGGGCAGGATAACGCCTTCCGGAAATGCAGGCAGTAATCTGTTCGGCGACGAGTCCGATTCGGGGCATAGAACCGACGGAATCCGGTCGCCCTATGCGCGCATTCATGCGCTCATTCCGGCGGAATCCCCGCTGCACGAGATGAATACGCTGGAGGAAGTGGAGGCATTTGTACGAGACAATGTGCTCATTCCGCTCGATAAAACCCGCAAAAACCCGGTGTTCGGCACGGGCAATCCGGATGCGGACCTCATGGTCATCGGAGAAGCGCCGGGAGCGGACGAAGATGCACAGGGAGAACCTTTCGTGGGGCGAGCCGGCATGTTGCTGAACAAGATACTGGCAGCGATCCACTTCGCTCGCGAAGAGGTCTACATAGCAAACATTCTGAAGAGCCGCCCGCCGAACAATCGGAACCCGCTTGCGGGAGAAGTAAACGCGCACGCTCCGATTCTCTACAAGCAGATCGCCCTGATCCAACCCAAAATCCTCCTCTGCATCGGCAGGACTTCGGCAACGACGTTACTTGACCGGCAGGATTCCCTGGGGGCCATGAGGCAAAAATTTCACGACTTTCATGGCCTTCCACTCCTTGTTACCTATCACCCGGCAGCACTGCTGCGTAATCCCGGATGGAAACGACCCGCCTGGGAAGATGTACAGATGCTTCGCGAACGCTACGACCAGTTGACGGGGAACGCGGCCTGACCGTCGATTCCGCATCATGTACACGCCTCTTATGCCTGAGCAGGAACAGTATTTTCCACCCATGCCGGATGATGCCCCCTCGAGGGAAATGTCGGACCGGCACCCCGGTGGGCGCGTGCCGCCGCAGGCCGTTGACATCGAGCAAGCCGTACTCGGAGCTGTTCTCCTGGAGCGAGACGCGCTGCCGCAAACCATAGAAATTCTCTCTGAAAACAGTTTTTACGACGGCAGACACCGGAAAATCTTTGCCGCCTTCACGGAACTCTTCAGGCAAGGCGTACCCGTCGATTTAATCACTTTGACGGAGGAACTCCGGCGGCGCAAGGAGCTCGACAAGGCGGGCGGGGCGGACTATCTGAACGATCTCACGGCTCATATGAGCGCCGCTGCGAATGTCGAATACTATGCCCGCATCATTGCCCAGAAGCACTTGCTTCGGAAAATGATCGAGAAGATGACGCTGCTCATCCGGGATGCCTACGACCCGGGTACGGATACCTTCGAATTGCTCGACAAGGCCGAAACAGACATTTTTCAAATCTCAAACACGGAAATACGGCGGCCGGCGGCGAAGGTATCGGATGTAATAAAAACCACCATAGAAAATCTTGAGGCCATTGATGGGCGGGAAGGGGGCGTGACCGGCGTTCCCAGCGGGTTTTCTCGCCTCGACAATTTGACGAGTGGTTGGCAGCGGTCCGATCTGATCATCGTGGCTGCACGGCCGTCCATGGGCAAAACCGCGTTCGCCCTGACCTGTGCGCGCAATGCTGCTCTGCACAACATATATCCTGCAGGCGTGGCGATTTTCTCCCTCGAAATGGGCGCCGAGCAGCTTGCCCTGCGCATGCTGACCTCGGAAGCGCGTGTTGATTCCCAGTCCGCCCGCACGGGGCGCATGAAGGAAAGCGACTGGCAGAAACTTGCCCGGGCGGCCGGACGGTTGGCCGAGGCGTCCATTTTTATTGACGATACGCCGGGGTTATCCGTGCTGGAACTCCGGGCCAAGTGCCGGCGCCTCAAAGCCGAACATGACATCGGTCTGGTGATCGTCGACTACCTGCAACTCATGCATGTGGCCACCAGTCAGCGCTACTCCAACCGGGAACAGGAAATCTCTCACATCAGTCGGTCCATGAAGGCGCTGGCCAAGGAACTGGACGTTCCCGTCATCGCCCTCTCGCAACTTAGCCGCGCTGTCGAGACCCGGGGCGGGGACAAGCGTCCTCTGCTCTCGGATCTGCGCGAAAGCGGGGCCCTCGAACAGGATGCGGATGTTGTATGCTTCATCTACCGTCCCGATCGATACGAAATCACCGTGGACGAACAGGGGAATTCTCTCGAAGGTATCGCCGAGATCATTATCGGCAAGCAGCGCAACGGCCCGGTCGGTGCGGTGCAGTTGTCTTTCGTCAACAAATATGCCCGGTTCGAAAGCCTGTCGACCTACTATCAGACCCCCGCGGAAGGAGATGGGGCAGGAGGAGAGGACGCTCCCTTCTAATACAGAAAGGCGGCAGCGTCCGTGACTTTCCGCCTCGTGCGGCGGAAAGGAGTTGTGCCGAGGAAAATCTCAGAACCCGAGCCCCTGCGCATCCAGGCGAATGCGTGCAAGCAGCATGTCCGACGTGAGATACAGCGTCGAACCGTCGTCCCCGAAGGTGCAATTGGCTATCCGTTCCCCTGTGGAAATGGTGCCGAGATGTTCTCCTTCGGGCGTCAGCACCAGCACGCCGCCGGGCCCCGTTGCGAACAGGTTGCCCTCCGTATCGAGCGCCATGCCGTCGAACGCTCCCACTTCCCCGGCAGCGATCAGGGCGCTGCCGTCGAAAAAGACACGGCTGTTGGCGAGCGTTCCGTCGTCCTGCACATCGTAGGCGCGAATGACCGGATTGTCTCCCCCTGAATTAGCGACATACAGGGTCTTCTCATCCGGCGAAAACGCGATCCCGTTCGGGAAACCCAGTTCGTCCGTAAGCAGGGACACCTTGCCGCCTGTATCGACGCGGTATACCCCATTGAAAGGAAGTTCCTTGTCAGGGCTGTTGTTCAGGCCGGCGAGCCCGTAGGGCGGATCGGTGAAGTACAAATCCCCGCTGGAGTGAAAAACCAGATCGTTGGGGCTATTGAGGCGCTTGCCTTCGTAGGCCGAGGCAATCGCCTCACGCGTGAAATTCGTGGCGTCGAGGCGGGCAATCTGCCGGTTGCCGTGATCGCACATCACAAGCCGGCCTTCCGCATCCAGCATGAGACCGTTCGTGCCCAATTCGGCCCCGGACGGATCGCTTCCCGCGTAGCCCGCCGGCCGGAGATAGGGCGACAGACCGCCCTTCTCATCCCACCGGTAGATCGTGTTCACCGGAATGTCGGAAAAAAGAAGGTATCCCCCCTCGTCAGGCACCCAGACGGGGCCTTCCGACCACTCGAACCCCCCTGCCAGTTTTTCAATGACGGCATCCGCCGAAACGAGCGTGTCTATCCGGTCGTCCAGCCGGATCACCGTCCCGATGGGATCAACGCGGGGGCCGGTGTCCAACTCCTCGACCTCATAGGAGACACAGCCCGCCATGGCGGCGAGCACAAAAAAGAGGACAGGGATGCGAAGCGAGGCGGACATGGCGGGAGAGACTATGCTTGTAAAAGATTACCCGGTGAAAAAGTCGAAGAGGTTGGCAAGCGTCGAGCCGTCGGCCGCGCGGATTTCGCCGATTTCGCAGTCGTTGCCGTGACACTTGGAACAGGTAAAGCGCAAGGACTCCGAGGGCATGGCGATTCCCTGGAAAATAAGTGGATGGCAGGTACGGACTTGCCTGCACTGTGCGAGGTGACGGGCGGACTCGAACCGCCGTACAAGGTTTTGCAGACCTTTGCCTAACCACTCGGCCACGTCACCCGATTTGCCGTACCGTACGATTCCGATGGGTTCCTTGATCCCATCGTACCGGACCGGTATCCCCGGCGCCTTTTCCTGTCGCGCCGAAGCGCGCCCGGCAGGACTCGAACCTGCAACCTGCGGATTAGAAGTCCGCCGCTCTGTCCGGTTGAGCTACGGGCGCAGGGGTGTGTTCGGGTTTGCGCGGATGGCGCGCAGCCACATGAACACAACGACCGGAATCGGTATGTGTCGAGGCGGCCGGATTTGAACCGACGACCCTCTGCTCCCAAAGCAGATGCGCTACCGGACTGCGCCACGCCTCGATTTTGTGAACAAGGGCGCATCCTGCAATACCTCCCTGCAAAATGCGACATGCTCACTGCTGCGTCCGCGCCATAAAGAGAACGCCAGCCGTCAGCAAGCCTGTCTTGCCGCCTTCAAGGCATCCTGGACTGCATCGACGGACACCATACGCGCCCGGAAGCTGTACTGGCCGTTTGCTTTCTTTTCAGCGGCAACGATCTTGGCCATCTGCCTGGTGGCTCCGCGCGTCTTGCGCACCTTGTCACTGAATGTCTGTGCTTTCGCCATGGCGATCTACCGAAATTTTCTGAGACTGCGGAGCGACGCCCGCATCCCGCTATTTGATTTCCCGATGCAACGTGTGCTTGCGCAACTTCGGATTATATTTCTTGAGCTCCAGCCGCTGGTCCGTATTGCGACGATTCTTCGTCGTGGAGTACCGCGACGTGCCCGGCGCTTCCGTACACTGGAGCGTCACCTGAATCCGAGCTCCTTTCGCTTTAGCCATGATCTTTCTCTGGGTTCACGGGTTCCGGCGCATGCATTGCCGGGCCATACGCACGTCAGACGCGCACGCCCTTCCGCCGCGCCTCTCGGAGAACGGCCTGAATACCCTTCTTGTTGATAGTTTTCAGCGTCTTCGCCGACACTTTCAGGGTGATGTATCGATCCTCCTCCGGAATGTAGAATCTCCTTTTCTGAAGATTAAGGAGAAAGCGACGCTTCACCTTGTTGTGAGCGTGGGAAACGTGGTTGCCTGTCCTGGGCCCGCGCCCCGTTATGTCATCTTTCCGCGACATATCTATAATGCCAAATGATACTGTGCCGGGTGTGCCGATCTTCTCTGCACGATTATTTGCAGCGAAGCCTTGTAAAATACGCCATGCGGAACGGCTTCGCAAGCATTTTTCCGCGAGAAGAAGATCGGTGTCTCTCGCTTAGCCGGGCAGGTACGTAGCCGTTAGAGAATTGTTTCCCTTCATGTCCCCTGGCCGGGCGCCTCGAAAAATGAAAGCAACGTGTCTCCCCGAAGGCCCGTGCGCAGTGTTTCGAGGGGGATCACTTCATCCGGAGGGATATTTCCAAGGTTCACGTTGGGACCGAACTTTTGAATGAACCATACCTGCTGCGACTTCCGGGGGGCCTCGAAAACCAGTTGCCGGGGATCGATATGATGCACGATCTCATCCATGATACCCGGCCGGATCTGGCCGGAAGAATCAAAAACGCCGGCAGTCCCGCTCTCGCGCGCTTCGCAAATAACCTTCCAGCTCCCGGCTCCCAGCTCGTCCCGGATCATCCGAACCCACGTGTCGGGAGACAGAGTGCTCGCCTGATCCTTCGAACCGACTTCACTCAACACTCTGAAGTCTTCCGAGAAAGAGCGAATATAGCCGAGTTTTTCTTCGTGCGGGAGTGTAATCGTCCCGTCGGAAATCTCGACGTATTCGATGTGAAGGGAACGAAGCAGGGCGCGGTAATCGTCGAGCCGGCCGCGCATGCAAAACGCTTCGAACAGTGTGCCGCCAAAGCAGACCGGCACCTGTGCAGCCCGGTAGGCGCGCAACTTCTCCTCGAGACAAGGCGTGACGACGGCAGTGCCCCATCCCAGTTTTACGGCATCCACATAGTCGGCGCTCATTTCCAGCATGTCTTCCACCTGCCGCACAGAGAGGCCTTTGTCCAGTACGAGGGTCAGGCCCGATGTACGCGGCCTGGCGGGCCGGTCGGGCAAATCGTCAAGGCCGAATCGGTCGTGCGGCATGGCGAGCAGAAATTTGTGCGTACGAGGAATGGGAACGGACGGGGATTGCTTCGGCCTTTCCCGGAAAATGGCCGAAGCCCGCCAAAACTACGGCGGGAAGACGGATTATCGCAAAATACGGCGTTGGCCGGGCCGACGGGTCCGGCGAAACATGCAGCGCCTGGGCCTATGCCTCTATATTCACGGCCTTCGCCGGTTCGATCGCCGCGGCCCGCACCGCAGGATACAAGCCTGCCGCCGCACAAAGCCCGATCGCGGCGGCGCTTACCGTCAGCAGGTCCCCGGCCTCTATGAACACCGGATAGGCATCGATCAGGAATGATTCCGCCCCGGCAAGCGGCGCCAGTCCGAAATGTTGCTGCAACAAGGCCAGTCCAAGCCCGATAACCAGTCCGGAAACGGTGCCGGTCACTCCCACCATGATCCCTTCCAGTAAAAAAATACGGCGGATGTTGCGGCGCGAAACGCCCATGGCCCGCAACACGCCCACATCGCGGCGTTTTTCGATAACGATCATGGTTAACGACCCCACGATATTGCACGAGGCCACCACGATAATCAGGCCCAATACAAAGGTCGCGGCCCACTTTTCGAGGCGCATGACATCGTATAGCGACTTGCGCAGGTCGTACCATGTTACCACCTCGAATGGCGCGGGAAGGCGCGTTTCCAGCGTCTGCTTGACGGCATCGGCTTGCTCGAGATCGGCAAGCCGGAGTTCGACGCCGGTTACGAACTCGCCCGTGCGAAAAAGGCGCTGGGCTTCCTTCGTTTCGATGAAGACATGGCTTTCGTCGTAAATGTCCTCCATTTCGAAGAGCCCGCGCACATCGAACAGGGTCGGGGGAGAGGCCGCGATCCCTAAAAAGCTTGTCGCCATATCCTCGATATCGGACGCCGAAAGCAGGGCTACCCGACCGGCCGAGGAGTCTGTGGAGGGCAAGAGGGCGAGCCGGTAGGCCAGCGACATGCCCGCAACCAGTCCGGGGCGCCCGTTGCGCCGCTCCAGATCGAACGCGCCGAAACCTGTGCGATCCACCACGCCGTTCACACCGGCATAGGCCTGTGGCTCCACGCCGCGCACAATCACCACCTTGTTCACTTCGGCGCCTTCTTCCGGCAGCAGGAGGGCTTTCCCCTCGACATAGGCAGAGGCGGATTCGACGCCCGGCAGCGCAAGCGCCACCGCAGCCAGCGAATCGGGGTTGGCGACGCCGGCCTTCCCGGCCCCGACGATCCGCACATGCGGATCGATCGAAACCAGCATGTCGCGCACCAAATAATAGAATCCGTTCATCACGGAAAGCACGACCACAAGCGCAGCCACTCCGAGGGCGACGCCTACAACGGAGATGCCGGTGATGAACGAAATGAGGGTGACCTGCCGGCGGCCTGCAAGGTAGCGCCGGGCGATCAGGAATCGAAAGTCCACCCGGTCAGGAGGTTACAACATGGGCTGCGGATCGGTGAATGCGCCCTCGGGCACATCCATGGGCATATCCACGCGGTCGGTAAACAATACAAAGCCGTCGCGGGGCTTCCGCTCCGAAACGACGAGTGTACCGGAAGGCATGTCAAAGGTCTTGTGATCGGACCAGGAGATCGGCTGAGGCACATGGTCAGGCGGATGATGTTGCAAGCGGAAAGCCCATTGCCGGACCCTGCCTGTCTCCTTGTCCGCGTACACCCAGTACTGGTCGCCCGGCGTCAGGCCTACCTCCCCGAACGAAAGGTGCAGCACATCCATGTCGCCTGCGGACGAGTCGGGCAGATAACTTCTGTGTACGCCTTCGTCGAACAGCTTGACGGGCATGAGCAACCAGTACGTATCGTTGATGAACCGGCGGTAGGCGCTTTCGAGAAGCTCCGATTCCTTCTCGTCGCCCACCTGTTCTCCGAAAAGCCAGACGCTCCCCTCTTCAGGAGCATGTGCGTTGAAAAGCGCCACATACACCGTATCTCCGCCGCCCGGCATTTCCACCCGGTAATCTCCCGTCATGCGATCCCACAAGTGCCGGCCGTGTACGTTCCGGACCGGCTGTTCGACAGTGGAATCGGCCTCTGCGGGTGCATTCGACCCGGTGGCGAAATCGAATTGCAGATAGCGCAAGCCCGCCCATGCGTCGGGCCCGCCGTACGCCTCGAAAACCTTCATGGCCACGGTGTCGGCCTTCGTTTCCATCGCGGGCATGGCGGCGTTCGGGCCCTCCATGGATAGCCCGCCGCAGCCGGTCAGCCCAGCGACAAAAAGAAGCAGCCCTGCCAGAAAACATGCCGGGAGGCGGAAATTGGAGCAAATGTTGCGCTGTGTCATGGTCGAATCGCGTTCATGATCGGAAAGGGGCCGCCGGCCGGTGAGAAGGCGCCATGTGCCGTGCGCCTGTTTACAAAGCAAACGGCCCTTCAAACAAAATAGGGAACCGCCGGACAATGCGCCGGGCAAGAAAACAAGAGCCTGCCCACCCGGGGCGAACGCACCGGCTACCCGGAGTTCCCCTTACTACACATTGAACCGGAACAGGATCACGTCGCCGTCCGCCACAACATATTCCTTGCCTTCGGCGCGCATAGCGCCGGCATCCCGGGCCGCCGTTTCCGAACCGTGCCGGATTAAGTCCTCGTAACGGATCGTTTCCGCACGAATGAACCCCTTCTCGAAGTCCGAGTGAACGATGCCGCCTGCGGCCGGCGCGCGGGCGCCCTGTACAAGGGTCCAGGCCCGCGTTTCCTTCGGCCCGGTCGTAAAAAACGTGATGAGGTTCAGCAATTCGTAACCTGCCGCCACGAACCGGTCCATGCCAGGAGCCTCAAGACCGAGTTCCTCCAGCCAGGCGGCTCTCTCCTCGTCGCCCAGCGCTGCAAGCTGCGCCTCCAGGTCGGCGCAAACGACTACGCAGGAGAATCCTTTCGCCGAGGCGATTTCCCGTACGGCATCCGCGTGAGGCCCGCCATCAGGCAGGTCGTCCTCCGCCACGTTGGCGACATAAAGCACCGGTTTCGCAGACAAAAGGAAAAGCGCCTGAAGGCGGTCTTCGTCCCCGGGTTGCGCAGGAAATGTGCGGGCCGGCTTGCCGTCCCCTACATGTGCATACACCTTCTCGACAAAAGCCAGTTCGTCTCGCAGCGCCCGGTCTCCGCCCTTGGCCTGCTTTGCGGTTTTTTCGATGCGCCGCTCAAGGGTCTCAAGGTCCTTCAGCAACAATTCCGTGTCTATGATCTCGATGTCGCGGGCCGGGTCCACGGAACCGGTGACATGCGTAATGTCGGGGTCCTCGAAGCAACGCGCCACATGCACAATCGCATCGACTTCCCGGATATGCGCCAGAAACCGGTTTCCAAGCCCCTCGCCTTTCGAAGCGCCTGCAACCAGCCCTGCAATGTCCACATATTCGACCGTGGCGGGCGTCGCCTTGTCGGAGCCGGTAAGCGCCGCCAGGCGGTAAAGCCGTTCATCCGGTACGGGGGCAATGCCTACGTTCGGCTCGATGGTGCAGAAGGGGTAATTTTCCGAGCGCGCTCCTGCACCGCTCAGCACATTGAAGAGCGACGATTTGCCGACATTGGGCAATCCTGTTATGCCGCAGCGTAAAGCCATGCGTTTTCCGGTTTAGTCCTGGTACAGTACGCTCACGAATGTCCGCTCCGGCAATCGCACAGCGGTCAGGCGCCCCAGGCCGGGATGCTCATGGAAGGCGCATCCTGTATCGATAAGCACAAGTTGCTTCTCGTTACGGGGAATTCGATGGGGCGTGTGTCCGCATACCACCGTTTTTTCCCAGGCCAGAGACTCCGCATGCAGGAACCCTCGTTCCCAAAGAAAAATGTCTTCGGCGCCCTGCTCCATGCTCCTGGCTACGGTCCAGTCCGGCAGCAACCCCGCATGCACAAAAAAGAAGTCCGGCGTGTCGAACCATAGTTTCGTGGCGCGCAAAAAGTCTATATGCTCGCGGGGTATTTCGACGCGCCCGCCGGCAATCCGGTAACTGTTCTGCGTTTGAGCGCCACCGTTCATCGCCCAGAAGCGCCGATCCTTTCCCGCAAGGCCATCCAGCATCATCGCCTCGTGGTTTCCCCTGAGGAAGGTGCACGGAATCTGCCCGGCGAGCGCCAGAAGGCGGTCGATGACCCCTCGCGCATCCGGTCCGCGGTCCACATAATCTCCCACGAAAACGAGGTGATCCTCCGGAGTCGGGGCCAATTTCCCAATCAGCGCCTCCAGGGTGCGGGCGCACCCATGTATATCCCCTATAGCTATTAAGCCCATGGCTTTTCGTCCTCACACTTTCCTCTTACGGAAAAACAGGCTTAACTATCGGTTGCGATGAGTTAAATAAACCAGGTTCCTGAATTCAATTTGTTTTTCTTTTCTTTCGACCAGGCTTTCTGGTAATGAATCTTACTATACTACCTCGAAATAGCCTGAAAGCCCTTTTGTTCAAACAAGTCAGCCCAGTAGCCCTGCCATTGCTCGTTGAAATGATTGGTTCCACCCTGAAAAGGAATAGCCGCTGAGAACAGCACGAAGTCCGATATGTCGGTCAGGAAGCTTATAAATTCTTCGGCTTTTTCAGGTGGCAGGTGTTCGGCAATTTCCAAACTGATCGCAAGGTCGTACTTCCTCTCGATCCGGGGCGTTTCCAGCGAAAGATCCACCGCGAGGAAGCTGTCTTTGGGAATCACCAGCAAATCAGGATCCATCCAGGGCCCGTCAATCCCGAGTATGTCAACCTGTTTGTTTTGAAGTTTTAAAAAGATTAGAAGCCAGGTCCCAAGTCCACAGCCCACGTCAACAACGGAATTTACCGGAGGAAGTTTTTCAAGGACCATAGACAGCATTCTGTCAGCAGAGTAGATCAATTTTTCGTCCATTCGCTTCCGATAGAATTTCTCCGTGTACCGGGGGTTGTTCATAATTAAATTTTTACCTCCGCAGGATAAGAAGTGGTCCGTAAAATTCGGACAGTGCTATACGTGTACTGTCGCGTCGGTTCATGCCGCCCTGGCGAGCTGCTTTTGTTGATAGAATACGTCGTCGGGGGTGCGGTTGTCAAACCTCGGGCGCGGGCGGATCTGCGCCGGCGCGTTTCAGAATAGAATCCATTCCGATCAGGCCGCGCCCAGACTTTTTCAGCAGGCGCTGCTTGTGCAGGTCGAGCAGCACCGCATCGAGAATACCATTGATGAATCGTCCGCTTTCCGACGTACTGTATCTCTTGACGATTTCGATCGCCTCGTTGATCGACACCTTCGGAGGAATATCCTCGAACGCCAGCATCTCGGCAATGGCCATTCGAAGCGCGATGTGGTCAATCGGCGCGATGCGTGACAGGTCCCAATTTTCCGAATGCGCCCCGATGATTTCGTCGAGGCGGGCGATATGTCCCCGGACCCATCCGAAAAGGTCTTTGGCAAAGGCGAAAATCTCCGCATCGTCGCGAAGTTTCGGCTCAATGACCGTCTCGACGAAGTGAGCAGCATCTTCTCCGTCTGCCATCTCGCTCGCGTAGAGCGCCTGCATAACGCGCGCTCTTGCCTCTCTGCGGTTGCTCATATGTCAAAGACGGTCGGACGCTGCCGGTTCAAGGGATAGCGGCGGAGTGTTTCGCGCGTGGAGGTGCGTGCACGCTGCCGGAAGGCGTATGCATATTCGCAAACAGGCTTGAGGTTCTTGTTCAAAACGACTTTTTTTTTTGGAGGGCGGTTCCAGCCCCCCCCTCTTCACCGCCACTTCACGCGCCGGAGCGTTTTTCCGTCCGTTCGAAGCCATACCCCGCCTGCCTTGGAGGTCAGCGCCACATCGAACCCCGCAGCCGCCAGGCGAGCCAATATTTCCTGGTTCGGGAGCCCGTAGCGATTGCGCTCCGCCACGCTGACAACCGCATACGGCCTGCGAAGGTCTTGTCGCGATTCGTCCGGCGGGATATCCGTTGCTGCAATACCCGCAGCGCCCGAACCCGGGCCTCGCGTTCCCAGCGCGCTGTTAAGAAAGGCGGGGGTGGAACTGGTTCTGGAGCCGTGGTGCCCGACCTTAAGGACATCGCTTTGCAGCAACTCCCTGTACTGCTGCGCCATGCGGAGTTCGGCCTCAAGAGGGGCATCCCCGGTAAAGAGAAACGAAACCTCGCCGTAGCACACGAGCAGAACAACGGAATGCGCATTCGGACCGTCTTCCGGGATGTCTTCGAACGGGTACAATACATAGGCGCGCACCTGGGGTGACAGCATGAGCGAATCGCCATTCCGCACCGCACGATGCGGAATGCTCAGGCTATCCAGCAAGGCATCGGTTTCTGCAAAGAGCCTCGACGAGTGCCGGTACCCCGATCGCAACACACGACCCACGGGCACAGAACGCAGTACGGAAGGAATGCCCCCAAGATGATCACTGTCGGGATGCGTAACGATCACGGTTCCCAGTTTGTCAATGCCGTGGTAGGCCAGCTGGGGCAGCACGAAGCGGCTTCCTGCATCGCTGCCGGTGAAAGATGACCGGGGACCTGCATCGATCAGCACCCCGGCCCCATTGGGGAGGCGCAACAGAGCAGCATCGCCCTGACCGACATCTATGTAGATCACGTCCATGCGCGGACGATATCGCCCGGTTGCTACGCCTTGGATCACATCGCTGACAAGAAGGATCAGCACCAGAGCAATACACTGCCACCGGAGCCGGGGGCGGGGCCATAGTACAAGACATATCCCGGCCAGGGCCAGTATCAGGACAGGAAGCGGGCGTTCAAGACTCCACCGAACCACGCTCCATCCCATGAAACGGTCACCGAACACAGATACGTGGAGCAAAGCCGACGCAAGCGCACTGGAGGCAGCGCCGAGAATTTCTCCCACCACAGGGAATATGCCCCCGAACACCACCGCTGCAGCGCCGGCAACCAATGCTCCCGTAGTAAGAGGGATACCTGGCAGATTCAGGACGAGGCCCCCCAGCCCAACCTGCCCGAAGTGATAAAGCGTCACAGGCAAGGTGCCGATAGTCGCTGCCACAGTAACGGTTGTCCCGGAGTGAATGTATGCGCCCAAACGGGACGAGGGGGCTGGAATCCACACTGCCAACAGAGGCGTCAGGGAGATAATACCGGCCACCGCGGACACGGAAAGTTGAAAACCGGCCTCGAAAAGGTGAGTGGGGGCAGCAGTCAGCAACACACACACGGCGGCGCCAAGACTGTTCAGGGACCGTGAGGGTCGTTGCAGTGATGTAGCCGTAAGCAACAGGGAGGCCATCACGACGGCGCGCACCACCGAGGCGGAACATCCTGTCAGGAGCATATACCCTGCAAGCAAGATCACTGTGCAGGTTAACCGAAGGACATCCACCGTGCGCCAGCTCAGACGAAGCCGGTAGAGGAAAGGGCCAAGCAAGTGATACAGGATCATACCGACGACCATCACATGTAGACCCGATACGGCCAGCAGATGCAAAAGGCCCATGCGGGCAAAGCGATCCCGGGTATCGCTGTCGAGTTGCCGTCGGTCTCCCAAAAGGAGTGCCTGGAGGATCGCACGTGTTTCGGAGTCAGGCAGAAAACGGTCCAGGCTGGACTGGACGAACGCACGGGCCGGTTCGAGTATGCATCCTGTACTCTGTCTATCACGCCCTGTGTGCTCCACGCTCCCCTCCACGAGATAGAGACGAGCATAAATGCGCTTTCGGAACAGGTATTTTCCGTAATCGAACTCGCCTGGATTGCGAGCACGGGGAAGTGGATCGAGGCGTCCCTGGAGCGTCACCCGGTCACAGCGTTCAGGCGACCAACTTTCTTGCCGGTCATATCCAGAAGTAAGCCGACCAGACACCAGCAAACCGACAGGAGGACCGTCGCCTCTATTCTTCCGATCCAGTCGGAGTGTAAACCGGATCGATCCCGCGCGCTCTACCGGATCATCGACAATACGCCCATGCCACACCGTTTCTTCGCCGGAAGCAAGCGCTCCGGGCAACGGGTGGTCCTGCGGCAAAGCATGAAACGTGGCGTACCGCAGACCCCCGAAGCATACGGTCAAGAGGAGACCTGCAAGGGCGGTAAGCAACGTACGCAGTTCCCGTGAGACCCGATATAGGACGGGTACCGTACAGAAAATCGCCACACTACCGATAAGGCCCGTCAGAATACTACCCCACGCCGCCATGCCGGGCATCCCGGCGTGCGCAAGCAGAATGCCAGCCGCAAGGGCGCCTGCCACCCAAAGAGCCGGGTATCTGTTCTGTGACGTTTCTCCAGGAGTCGGCACAACCCCATCGAGTTCGGGGAGCAAGACAAGCGTTACCCCCAGAGACACCCTTTCCCTCGAAACATAACGTCCAGCGACGAAACCCGGCGTTCAAGCGCATTACCCAAGCCAAAAGGCCCATCGCAGACCGCCTTCCACAGATTGTTTGTATATCAATCTCTTACTTCTACGCTATCGGGTCGCCAGCGGGGAGAACCGACGGTAGGTTATCCACTCATTCACAAGCCCTATTATATCTCTATATAATTATTATAAATACGTAGTAGTAGTAGTAGGGACTGTGGATATGTGAACAAGCCGGTTATTCACAAGTTATCTTCATGTTGTGAATAACTTTCTCCTCAGAATGTCCATTCATTTCCTTTCCAGAACAAATGGGAGTATATCTGTAGGTATAGACAAGTTATCCACATCAATTTTCCTCTTTCTTATACGTCAGGGTGCGTGAGCATCTCCAGAACAACCTGTGGAAACAGGAGGGCTTATTCACCTCACATATCCTTTCCACATCGAGCGGGGATAATACAAGAAGCAGAACCCGGTTTTTCCACACGCCTGTCTCTATTTACGGTTTGCCGAGTCGGGTGAACATTTCCTTCTTGTACGCTTCCACGCCAGGCTGGTCGAAAGGATTAACACCCAGGAGATACCCGGAAACGGAAACGGCATGCTCAAAAAAGCAGATGGCCTCTCCAAGGCAGGTCGGTGACATTTCCTGCATCCAAAGGGTCAGGTTCGGAACGCCGCCATCGGTGTGGGCCTGCGCCGCGCCCTCCCAGGCTGCCCGGTTGATGGTTTCCATGGAGCGTCCTGCAAGGTAATCAAGGCCATCGAGGTCTTTCGCCCCCGCCCCGGGTTCTGCAGGTACGGCAAGAGCGTTACCTGTTCGTTCGACCATCAGGAATGTTTCCATCAGGGACCGTTTTCCTTCCTGAACATATTGGCCGATAGAGTGCAGATCTGTTGAGTACTGCGCAACGAACGGGAACAGGCCTGTGCCGTTTTTCCCCTCGCTTTCTCCGAAAAGCTGTTGCCACCATCTTCCAAAACCGCATAGTGCAGGCTCGAACACAGAAAGCAAATCAATACACAATCCTTGTTCCAACAGTACGGACCGAATGGCTGCATACAACAAGGCCGAATTGTTTTTTGGAGACGCCAGCCGCGCAAGCGTTGCGGCGGCGCCCTCGAAGAGCGCAAGAATGTCGATCCCGCCCACCGCGATAGGGAGCAAGCCCACCGGCGTCAGCACGGAAAAGCGCCCGCCGACATCGCCCGGAATGACATATTTTTTATACTCGTGCGTTGCGCGCAACGTGTTCAACGCTCCCTTCTCCGGATCGGTCGTGACGATAATGCGTTGGTCCGCATCGTCAAAATGTCTTTCGAGATATTGCCGGATGCAACGAAACGCAATGGCTGGCTCCAGTGTGCGACCGCTTTTGGAAATGACATTTACGAAAACGGATTTGCCGTGCAGGTATTCGAGCAATTCCTGCAGATAAGCACCGCCCATGTGATGCCCCGCAAAAAGGATCTCGGGGGAGCCCTCATTTCGTCCGAGGGATGGGGAAAGGGCCTGTATGACGGCTTCGGCGCCGAGGTACGACCCCCCGATGCCTATGCAAACCAGAACATCGGCTTCTTCCCGGATGCGCCGGGCAGTTTCTGCAATATCTTGCAGCAGGGCTTCGTCGGGTTGGATCAGGAGGTCCCGCCAGCCGGTGGCATCCCCTCCGGGACCGGCTTTTTCGATCAGGAGGCGATGCGCCTCGCGGGCGTCGCCAAGGCGCCGGTCAAGGTCGTCGGGATCGACAAAGGGTAAAATGTGTTCGTAGTCCAGGCGAAGCATGAAACCGTCCGTACAAAGGTGAAGAAAACATGAAAGAAATTGCCCAGGGGGATATCACAAGCCGCCTGGTTTTTTGCTGCGCGGATGCGCTCACCGTGGAGAAAGCGGCCCGCGAGGGCCTCCGTCCGCGGGAACATACTCTCCCGGCGTTCGAGCGTTTCGAGGAAGCGCAAGCTGCTTGCCCGGATCGCCTTATCGTTATAGACGCCTACGCGAGTGAGGCCGCGGGCCATGACTGGCGGGTATATGCCCCGCCGGCGTCGATTTGCAATGTCGCGCCGTACCGCCCTGCCGTTCTGATCGTTGCCGGGGGAGGTATCGTTACTCGCCGTCGCGGGGCGGGTACGGAAGTGCTGCTGATTTTTCGCCGCGGCATGTGGGACTTGCCCAAAGGGAAGGCGAAGAAAAAGGAGTCGGTGCGCCGCTGCGCGCTCCGCGAAGTACAGGAGGAGCTGGGCATTGACGCGGTACATCTCGGTCAGCCGTTGGGCGCCACGGTGTATGGCTACGACATGTATGACCGCCGGGGGCAGCTCACGCATGCGGTTAAAACCACGCACTGGTTTCAAATGACGACCTCCGAAGAAGAATTCCGTCCGCAGCTCGAAGAGGACATCACTGGCGTGGCATGGTTCGCATGGGAGGAGGCGCTCCAGCGAACAGGATTCGAGGTGTTTCGTCGGCACATGGCCCGCATCGAGCATCTCGTGGCATAAGATACCCCCGGAGACCGCAGGTAACGCACCGGGATATCCGTTCAATCAAGCACCCTTTTGCCTCGTCGCGCAGGGGGGGTCACGCCGGCGGGGCGCTGCGCCGGATATCTTTCGCCTGGAGCTGGGTTTCCGTGTGGCCATTCCAGGTGTTCTCTTTCAGAGAAAAGAGCATGTCGAAGGGTTGTTGTTCTCGCCGGCATTGCTCCAGCATGTCGAATCGTCCGCCCATCCCGAAGCCGATGGCTTCCATAGGGGCTTCATTTTCGGCCCGATCCTGCTGCCGCACCACAAACTTTAGATGCCGGCTATCCTTGCCGACCTTGCGGGGCGGCCGGACCGGAAGCAGTCCGTTGGCCTGAAACACAGGGCGGTCGTTCCCGGGCCCGAAGGGTTCGAACTGTTTGAGCACTGCCAGGAACCGGCGATCTATTTCGTGCAGGTGGAGGGGCGCATCCACGTGTATGGATGGCTGGAGCACCTCCGGCGTCACCACCTTCCCCACGGCTTCGTCGAACCGTTCCTGCAACGCGGGCAGATTGGATATTTCCAGCGATAATCCGGCGGCGAAGGCATGTCCTCCGAATTTCACCAGCAGGTCTTCGCATTCCCGGAGGGCCTCAAAGATGTTGACGCCGCCGATCGACCGGGCGGAACCGGTGGCGACGCCGTCGATGGTGCCGAGAAGAATCGTGGGGCGATGGAAGCGTTCCACCAGACGGGAAGCCACGATGCCGATGACGCCGGGAAACCAGTCGTTGTGATGCAGGACCAGGGTGTGCCGCATCTTGCTCGTGATCTGGCGTTCCGCGAGTTTCGTCGCGGCCTCGAGGGTTTCCTGATCGATTTCCCGGCGGTAGTCATTGAGCTTGTTGAGTTCTTCCGCGCAGCGTTTCGCCGTTTCCGGATCCTCAGCCAGAAGGAGATCAATGGCTTTTTCGGCGGTGCTCATACGCCCGGCGGCATTGATGCGCGGCGCTATCCTGAACACGACATCGGTGGCCGTACAGGAAGAAAGGGACATGTTCGCCACCGCCGCCAGCGCACGCAGTCCGGAAGAAGGCTCCTTGCGGAGGCGCTCCAGGCCGAGAGCCAGCAGTATCCGGTTTTCGTCTTCCACGGGGACCATATCGCTGGCCGTTGCGACGGCGACAAGATCCAGAAATTCCGTGGCGGCTTCCGGGTTGCGTCCCAGTTTCACCAGCACGCCTTGCAACAGTTTGAAGGCTACGCCGCACCCGGCGAGCTCCTTGAAGGGATACGGGCAATCCGTTCTCTTCGGGTCCAGCACCGCCTCGGCGTCGGGAAGTTCACCCTTCGGCGTGTGGTGATCGCAAACGACAAGGTCCATCCCTTTTTCGCGGGCATATCTGGCTTCTTCCGAGGCGGTGACGCCGCAATCCACCGCGACAATGAGCCGGGCCCCGAGCTGGGCCGCCACGTCGAGGCCCATGCGGCTCAGTCCGTACCCGTGCTCGAATCGGTTCGGGACGAAGAAACCGACATCCCCGCCCAGCGAGCGCAGCGAGGAAATGAGCAATGCCGAGGAGGTCGTGCCGTCCACATCGTAGTCCCCGTACACGACAATGCGTTCCCTATCCCGAATCGCCCGCGCCACGCGGTCCGCAGCGGCATCCATATCGGCCATGAGAAACGGGTCGTGCAGGCCGCCGGCGCTGGGGCGAAAGAAGGCGCGTGCACTGTCGAAGGTATCGATCCCGCGGAGGATGAGCGCTCGGGAAAGCGCCTCGGGGAGGTTGTTCAGTTGCTGCCCGATGTCCCGGACGGCGTCCTCGGAAGGGACAGGGCGGAGAATCCAGCGATAGGTCATAGAGGGAGGTTTACCAAACGCGCCCGGCGAAAGAAACAGGCCATCCGTAGAAGGTATACATCCCTTTCTCCTCCCGCAAGGCCCAATCCGGGCCGTTGCAACATAGTTACGTTTTGGCTCAAAAAGGCTCGAAAATACCCAAAAACGCCCAAAAAATGGCAAAAAAGCCCCGAAAATCGTCAAAAACGAGCAAAAATCGTAAAAAAATCATACAGCGGATGGATCGGTAAGTGGCTCTTGCGTGAAGCACGACATGACGTATCTTGCATTAGGGCGCGCTTACTCTCACGGCGAACATACCCGCTTGGCATTATCAAAATGTTAAGATGGGTTTGCCATTTGTTTATGCGCCGGAAAATTCGCGATTCGCTCAGGAAGTCCCGCAAAAAGCACATTGTCCGACCGTTCTTCCCGGGATTTCCTGGTCCTGTTCGCCCTGTGGCTGATGGTGTTCTCCGCCAGCAGTCAGGTGATTATCATTTCGCCCATTCTGCCTCGCATCGCAGAGGCGCTGGTTGTGCAGGAATCGCTGCTCGGTACGCTGGTCACGTCCTACGCAGTAATGCTGGGCATTTTTGCGCTTGTGACCGGGCCGATCTCCGACAAGATCGGGCGTCGCCGGATTTTGCTGATAGGGACCGGTTTCATGGCGGTGTGCCTGTATCTGCATGGCCTGGCGGATACGTATGTTTCCCTGCTCATCATGCGTGCGCTCGCGGGCGCCGCAGGCGGTGCGCTGAGCGGAGCCGCCGTCGCCTATGTAGGGGATTATTTCCCGTACGACCGGCGGGGATGGGCCAACGGATGGGTGATGAGCGGGATCGCGGTCGGACAGGTGGTCGGTATCCCGCTCGGGACGCTCCTGGCGGAATTCGGCGATTACCGCTGGCCGTTTCTGATGTTTGCGGTCACGATGACGGGTGCTTTTTTTCTGATATGGAGAGTAGTGCCGCAGCCGGATGTGCAGCGCGATGTGCGCCGTCTTTCCGTGCGACGGGCCATCTCGGATTATATCGGCCTCTGCCGCCGCCCCGTGACGCGCAACGCCGCCGTGGTCTACTTTCTGACGTTTCTCGGAGTTGGCTTATACCTTGTTTATCTTCCTGCCTGGCTGGAGCGCGGCCTCAATGTGCGCGGGGAAGCGATCGCGGCGCTTTTTCTGTTCGGCGGCCTTGCCCATGTGGTAGCGGGACCCGCTGCCGGGAAACTATCCGATCGGGTCGGACGCAAGCCGCTCGTGATCTGGTCGTGCATAGGCCTGGCGATCGTGATGCCGCTGATGACCTGGCTGGTGCGCGACATGTGGATCGCCTATGTGTTTTTCACGATAGCCATGTTGTTGCTTGCCGTGCGCATCAGCCCTCTTCAGTCGTTGGTGAGCGCGCTCGTTCCCGCGAACAGCCGGGGTATGTTGATGAGTTTCGCCATTGCTGCGGGGCAGGTGGGGATTGGCCTCAGCGGAGCGATAGCCGGTCTGACCTACGCGCACTACGGTTACTGGAGTAATACCTTGCTTGCCATCGCCGCGGTTTTGGTCATGGCGCTGATGGTCTGGCGCGGTCTGCCGGAGCCGCAGAAGACAGCCCCGGCGCATTGATTTCTGCATGATGGTGTTACGCCATGCCCCGATCCGGAGCATCCCGCCCGCTGGGCGATGTCCTCGAAGTCCTTATTGACCGGATGAACATCCGGGCCCGGCTCGACGAGGCGAAGGTGGTGGATACGTGGCGGCAGTTGGCCGGGCCGGAAGTATGCGCCGTCATGGACGGAGCCTGGGTGCGGGGCCGAAAACTCTTCGTCAGGATCACGAGCGCCGCCTGTCGTCAGGATATGCACCTCGACCGGTCGAGATGGCGCGATCGCCTCAACGAGCAACTCGGAGCCGCGCGCATCGAGGAGATCGTTTTCCGGTAAACGGGCGGCTACCCGTCGAATTTCCTGAATGCCACCGACGTGTTGTGGCCGCCGAACCCGAAAGCGTTGCTGACAGCAACCCGCACCGTACGATCTTTCGGTTCGTTGAAGGTGTAATCGAGATCGCACGCCGGGTCGGCCTCCTCGAAATTGATGGTGGGCGGGACGCGGTCATGCACGATCGCCAGAATGGCTGCGATGGCTTCGACCGCGCCGGCAGCGCCCAACAGGTGGCCTGTCATGCTTTTCGTGGAAGACAGGCTCATCGCATAGGCATGGTCGCCGAACACGTGCTTGACGGCTTTCGTTTCCGCCACATCGCCGAGAGGCGTGGACGTGCCGTGCATATTCAGGTAGTCCACCTCTTCGCCTTTCAGGTCGGCGTCCCGGAAAAGGGAATACATGGCCAGCGCCGCGCCGTTGCCCTCGGGATCCGGGGCCGTCATATGGTACGCGTCGGCGGACATGCCTACGCCGATGATTTCGGCGTAAATCCTCGCGCCCCGGTTCCGGGCATGGTTCAGCTCTTCGACGACAAGCGCCCCGGCGCCTTCGCCGAGCACGAATCCGTCGCGGCCGGCGTCAAAGGGGCGGCTGGCTCTGGCAGGGTCGTCGTTTCGCGTCGAGAGGGCGCGGAGCGCATTGAACCCGCCTACGCCAAGTTCTGTAACGCTGGCTTCCGAACCTCCCGAAAGGATCGCGTCGGCCTGCCCCTGCCGGATCAGCATATAGGCGTCCCCGATGTTGTTGTTGCCTGTTGCACACGCAGAAACGATGCAGTAATTCGGCCCCCGGAAACCATACTTCATCGAAATATGCCCGCTCGCGATGTCGGGGATCATCATCGGAATGAAGAACGGCGAGATGCGCCGGGCCCCTTTGTCGAGATAAATCGACGTTTGCTCCTGGAATGTCTGCAACCCGCCGATGCCGCTTCCGAAGACGACGCCGATACGATCTTTCATGGCCTGCGGCAAGTCATCGTCCAGGCCGGCGTCATGCACGGCCTGCTCCGCCGCAACCATCGCAAACTGGGCGAACCTGTCCAATCGGTTCACCGCCTTCGACCCAAGGGCTTTTCTGGCGTCGAACCCCTTGAGTTCGCAGGCGAACTTTGTTGGGAAAGATTCCGTGTCGAACAGGGTGATTGGGGCCGCCCCGCTTTCCCCCCGCATCATGGCCTCCCAGAAGGCGTCTGCGGAGTTTCCGAGCGGGGTCAGGGCACCCATCCCCGTGATTACAACTCTGCGTTCTTTTGGCATAAGGGACGAAGGCGTAGCGCGGCCTTACGAAACCTTTTCCTCGAGATAACTCACCGCATCGCCCACCGTGGCGATGTTTTCTGCTTCCTCATCGGAAATGGTGATATCGAATTCCTTCTCGAACTCCATGATCAACTCAACCGTGTCAAGCGAGTCCGCACCGAGGTCATTCGTGAACGAAGCGTCGGAAACGACATCGGACTCTTCAACGCCCAGCTTCTCCACGATGATGGATGTGACCTTCTCTGCGATCGGGTGCGCCATGATTCAAAGCCTCCGGTAAATTGGTGGAACAGGCCGCGGCGCCTCCCGGAAAGCGGAAGTCGACCCAACGGCAGTGGTTTGGTAAGAACCTTTTTGTCAGGAACGCCCGAAGTTACGGCAGGGTGCTTGTATAAGCAACGCCCTTGTGTTGCGCCGAACCTCCGACGCGGTCTTTGTAAAATCGTATTGAAGGGCCGTCGGGGCGAATCTATCTTGCGTATTTTCCGTTGGATTAGTCCTTTCCGGGCATCAGGGCGCCTCCGCTTCTATCACTCCACATAGTTATATGTCGTACCTGTTTACTTCCGAATCCGTGTCCGAAGGCCATCCCGACAAAGTGGCGGACCAGATATCCGACGCCGTGCTGGATGCTGCGCTGACGGACGATCCGTACAGCCGCGTAGCGGTCGAAACGCTTGTGACGACGGGACTCGTGCTCGTGGCCGGAGAAATGACGACCCGGACCTACGTGGACGTCGAGAAAATTGCACGCGAGACGATCAGGGGAATTGGGTACACGGATCCCGCGTTGCGTTTCGATGCGGAATCGTGCGCCGTCCTGACGGCTATTCACGAACAGAGTGTGGATATCAGGCAGGGAGTCGATACGGGGGGTGCAGGCGATCAGGGCATCATGTTCGGATATGCCTGCCGCGAATCGGAGAACCTTATGCCGCTTCCCATCACGTATGCGCACGGACTGGTCCGCGAACTGGCGAGCATTCGCAAGCAGGAAGACATCATGCCGTATTTGCGCCCGGATGCCAAGAGTCAGGTTACGATCGAGTACGAGGACGATCGCCGTACGCCGAGACGCATTCACACGGTGGTCCTGTCGACTCAGCACGACGCCGAGGTCGAACGAGCCGACATTGAGGCCGATATTCGCGCTCATTTGCTGCCGAGGGTGATTGACGATTACCTGCTGGACGACGAGTACATTCTGCATGTGAATCCCACAGGGCGGTTCGTGCTCGGGGGGCCGCATGCCGATGCGGGGCTTACGGGCCGCAAGATCATTGTAGATACGTATGGCGGAAAGGGCGCACACGGCGGCGGGGCCTTCAGCGGAAAGGATGCTTCCAAAGTGGACCGGTCCGGCGCCTATGCGGCGCGGCATATAGCGAAAAACATCGTGCAGGCCCATCTTGCGGAAGAGGTAGAGGTACAAATATCCTATGCGATCGGCGTCGAGGAACCGGTTTCCGTTGCCCTCGACACGAAAGGCACGGGCAGCGCGCTGCCGGATCGGGAACTGGCGGCAATCGTGCGCGAGACGTTCGACCTGCGACCGGCATCTATCATAGAACGCTTCGATTTGCGCAAGCCACAATTCCGGCGTACGGCGGCGTACGGGCATTTTGGACGTTCCGGATTTGTGTGGGAGGAAACGGATTGCGTCGATATGCTGAAAGACGCCGCGGGCGTGGGCGTGTAGCCTGCTTCCGCGTGCGTTTTCCTTTGTGGGTTGTCGGCCTTGTTGCCCTGTGTTTCCTTGCAGTGCAAGAAGGACAGGCGCAGGAAAGGCAGGCCCGTGAAGGCGGTCGCATGCCCGTATATGACCATGCCCTGCTTCAACTCAGGCCGGAAGTGCGTGGTCGGATTGCAGGCGAGGATACGGTGCGGGCGCCGCGCACCCGGTCGGTCGCCGATGGGCGCGTCGATTTGGAATCAGGTGTTTTTCGCGCCCGGTACCGCATCGAGGATCGTGTAGCGGACGGGTTGTCTACGGCGCAGGCCGCCCTTGCGCATCTCGAACAACGCGGTGAAGCGTATGGCATGACCGCCGCCACGGAGCATCTCCGCGTCGAGCATATCCGGGAGGGGCGCTACGCTCGCCATGTCCGCCTCCGGCAGACGCTTGCCGGCGTGCCGGTGTACCGGGCCGACATCACGGTGAGTCTCGACCGGCGCGGACAGCCGACCATGGTCGTTAGCGGATATATTCCCCGCCTTGAACAGGTGCGCGGATTCGATCCTGTTCCCGCTCTTTCGCGCACCGCCGCGCAGGATATCGTGCGCAGGGCCGCCGATCCGGAACTGGTTGTCTCCGATCCGGAACTGGTTGTCTATGCATCGGACCCTCCCCGGCTTGTCTGGAAAGTCCCGGCCGTCTCTGCAGGGTTGCCCGTTTCGTGGGACGTACTTGTTGACGCCAGGACGGGTGAAATTCGCCGTATGTTCAATACGTCGCTGCATGCACACAAGGCGTCTTCCGTATCGCCCGGATCCGGTCGTGCGGTGGTCCGCACCGCTCCCGCCCACGCTATTGGACTCGTCACATCGCCTGTGGCGCCGGCTCCGGCAACGCCTCTACCGTTCGTTGTTTCCACACCGGTTTCCGGGAAAAGTATCCGGGCAGTGGACGGCGCCGGGTTGGTCTTCGACCCCGATCCACTCACGTCCGCCGGTGTGGAGTACGGGGGGGATTACCAGGACGGTGACGATGCGGACACGGCGGCGCTGATCGGGGAACTTGTGCAGGTGACATTGCGCGACATCACGCAGGGAGCAGACGGATTGCACCGGCTGGATGGCCCGTACGTCCGCATCGAAGGGGATCCGCATACCGTACCCGCAATGCCCAACCCCAACACCTTTAATTTTTCGCGCTCGGACGACCGTTTCGAGGCCGTGAACGCCTATTATCATATCGACAAAAGCCGCCGCTACGCGCAGTCACTCAATGTCGGCTATACATTGCTCGATTTCCCGGTGAGGGTCAATCCGCAAAGTTTCGATGGCGATAATTCTGTCTATCTTCCGGACGACCGCTCCCTTCAGTTCGGCACGGGCGGCATAGACGATGCCGAAGACGCCGATGTCCTGTGGCATGAATATGCGCATGCACTCCTCGACTACACGGCGCCGGGGCTTGTAGGGCCGTTCGAGGGAACGGCGTTGCACGAGGGCTGGGCCGACTACTGGGCCGCTTCGTATTCCCGCTTTTTGTCCGAGGAGGATCCCCGGATTCCCCAACACGACTGGAAACGGCTGTACAATTGGGACGGCAATGCTCCCTGCTGGTCCGGCCGGACGCTCGATCATACGGGGCACTACGACGACAACATGGCTTACGAGGTGTCGGGGTGTCAGATTTTCCCCGACATTTACCAGTGGGGGCTTCTTTGGGCCACGACCATGATGGACATCTACTCGCACGTCGGGCGGGGCGTCCTGGACCGCTTGCACCTTGCCTCGCATGCCTATCTTGCCTCCGGGTCCGATTTCCGTGATGCGGCCGAGGCCCTGATCCAGGCCGACGAGGATATATACGGCGGCGCCCACGCCGGGGCGCTGATTCAGGAATTGACCGAAGCCGGATACGTTAATTCCGGAGCGTATGGACCGATTCTGGCCCATGATCCCCTGGAGAGGACCGAAAATGTGGGTGGAACGATCGAGGTTCGCGTCGAAGCAAGAGGCGTCGCTGCTCCAGTGGACAGGGTGCTTGTGCTATACTCGCCCGAACCGGGAAGCCCGTTTATCCGTTTTCCCCTGTCGCGTCGAAGCGCCACCCTGTTCACAGGTAATCTTCCCCTGCCCGATCTGCCGGGCGCTGTACAATACTATATCGTGGCAGTCGATACGCAGGGGCGGCGCAGTGTTCTCCCTGCGCTCGCGCCGCGCGCATTGTACATTTTCGATGTTGGAAAGGACACGGAAGCGCCCTCGATCACGCATGATGCACCCCTGCGTGTCCCGACCTTCGCCTGGCCGGTCACGCTGTACGCGCAGGCACAAGATAATCTGGGCGTCGATTCCGTATGGGTGGAATATGTGCGCCGGGGCGTCGGCGGCGTGAGCGAACAAGGCGCGTTCGGATTAGTGGAGCAGAACGGGATATATTCGGGTCGTTTTCCGGAACCGACAACGCCGGTTCTGGGAGGCGATGTGGTCGAATACCGCATTGCGGCCCGGGATGTGTCCATGGCGGGCAACGAGGCCCGGCTCCCCGAGGAGGGTTTTTTCTCCGTGTTGCTCGTGCTGGAAGGCGAGTTGTACGCGTACGATTTCGAGCATGACGATCCGGGGGTGACCGCGCAGGGGTGGCGCCGCGGCCAGCCTGCATTCGGCCTGCGCGTGGCGTATTCCGGCGAAAATGCGTGGGCGACGGCGCCCGGCGGCGCATATCCCGCCGATGCCGGGCGCGCAACGCTTGATCTTCCCCCGGTCAGCCTTGCAACGATTGCGTCGGCGTACCTGATATTCTGGCACTGGTACGATTTCGAGCATGGCGGCAATGTCTCGCCCGGGGTGTTCAACGAGCAGGCGGATATCCGGGACGGCGGCAACGTCAAGGTATCGACGGACGGCGGCGTATCCTGGGAAGTGCTTGCGCCCGAAGGAGGTTATAACGGGAGAATTGGCGGGGGGACCGGTAATCCGCTGGCTGGGCAACCCGGTTTCGGGGGGTACAGTTTCGGGTGGCGTCGCGAGGTTGTCGCATTACCGACCACCGGGGACGTACGGGTGCGGTTCGAGGCGGGAACGGACGAAGGCAACGATGGAGAAGCGCGCTATTTCGCCGGGTGGTATCTGGATAATGTTGCGCTTGTGACAGAAAGGCCCCGGGATGTCGATGCACCTCGGGCGGAAGGGTTTCCCATGGACCGGCTCGTGCGCGTGGCCGGCAGGGATATGCTGCCTCCTTTGTCGATCAGAGTGCACGATGATACAGGCGTCGAAGCTGTGATCTCCCGCTACGAAATTACGGACCGGAACGGCGCAACGACAGGCAGTATGCGGCTGGCCATGTCGGGGGTGGATGTGGGCGTGTACGAGGGATATCTGGCTCCCTCACGGCCGTTTTTCCCCGGAGATCGTATCGCCTATACGCTCCGGGTGCGGGATTTCGATGGCAACGAAACGGTATACGGCTCCCCGTTCGTAATAGACTTCCGGTCCGAAGAATACGCTGCCGCCACACCTGCCAGCGTTGTTCCCGTGGGGATATGGCGGCGCGCAGGCAGCGAGTGGCTTGCCCGAGGCGTTGCCGCGGGGGCTCCATATGAAAACGTTTCGAGCCTTGTGTTCGAACCGGTTACGATTCCGACGAACACTGAATCGACTGCGTTCGAACTTGCGCACACGTATGCGCTGGGAGAAAACTTCGGCGGTAATGTGAAAATATCCGAGGACGACGGGGCCACCTGGCGCGTGTTTGCACCCGGGGGGGGCTATGACCGGGATTATGCACCTGCCGGCGATCATCCGATGAAAGGAGAATCGGTATTCGGAGGCAATTCGGGTGGAGCGGGCCATATTTCCTTCGATCTGACGCCGTATGCGGGAAAAACGGTGCGTCTTCGCATAGACCTTGCTCATGCGGAATCCTTCGGTCCCGATAACGTCTGGCGCATTGGGAATATCGCGTACCGTTCTCTTTCTCCCGACGACGCCATTGAGGTCCAGCGCGAACTGGCTCTGCACGCGAATTTTCCGGATCCGGTGCGGGACATAACGCACATCTCCTACACTATTCCGGGGGACGAGATGATTTCGGTTCGCCTGTCGGCCTACGACGTCACAGGGCGCCGCGTGGCCGTGCTTCGCGATGGGCAACAGGAACCGGGGACGTATACGGTGCACTACGATGCGGGGCAGCTGGCGAGCGGTGTGTATATCCTGCATCTCGAAACGCCGCGCGGCATCCTGATCGAGCGTATGATCGTCGTCCGTTAGCGCCCGCGATTGAATTTTCAGGGGAGGCGGAGCAAGCCCTGCACATGCGGGTACTTGCCGGATTCCTCTCTTCTACGACACAGTTGATCTGACACCTCGAAACATGGATTACAAGCAAGGCGCCTACAAGGTGCACGACCTGGGCCTGGCCGACAACGGACGCCGGGACATTGCATGGGCGGAGAGCCGGATGCCGGTGCTGATGCGCCTGCGTGAGCACTACGCCAAAAGCAAACCGTTCGAGGGATACCGGATTACCGGCTGTCTCCATGTCACCAAAGAGACTGCCGTGCTGGTCGAGACATTCGCTGCGTGCGGCGCGGATGTGGCGTGGTCGGGGTGCAATCCGCTCAGCACCAACGACGAGGTGGCCGCTGCACTGGCGCAGGCCGGCATCGAGATCTACGCATGGCATGGGCAGAGTGTGGAGGATTTCTACTGGAGCATCGACCGGACGCTGGATATCCCGCCCCATCTTACGCTCGACGATGGCGCCGATCTGATCTTTCGTGTACATAATGCCTTTCCGGAACTGGCCGATCATATCGTCGGGGGCAGCGAGGAAACGACGACGGGGGTACATCGCCTGCGCGCCATGGCTGCCGACGGGAAATTGCTGTACCCCGTTTATGCCGTCAACGACGCGGAAACCAAGTGGGATTTCGATAATGTGTACGGCACCGGGCAAAGCACGCTGGACGGGATTCTGCGCGCTTCATCCATTCTCATTGCCGGCAAGAACTTTGTCGTGGCCGGGTACGGACACTGTGGACGCGGCGTGGCGATGCGGGCGAAGGGACTGGGAGCCAATGTGATCGTAACGGAAGTCCGGCCTACCGTCGCCCTCAAGGCCACGCTGGAGGGTTGCCGGGTGATGACGATGGACGAGGCGGCCGCCGTCGGCGATGTGTTCGTGACCGCGACGGGCATGAAGGACGTGATTCGCGGGCGTCACTTCGCCTCCATGAAGGAAGGCGCCGTGGTGTGCAATACCGGGCACTACGACGTCGAACTCAACCTTGAAGAACTGGCCGAATTATCCAAAGAAACCTCCCAGGTCCGCGCCAACAACCGCGAGTATCTGCTGAAAAACGGCAAGACCATTTATGTGCTCGCGGATGGCCGGCTCGTCAATCTGGCCGCTGCGGAGGGGCACCCCTCCGAAGTGATGGACATGAGCTTCGCGAATCAGTTCAATGCGCATCTCAAGCTTGTGCAGGCGCACCAGAGAGGAGAACGGCTCGAAAACACGGTCATCGACTTGCCTGAAGCGCTCGATCAGGAGATCGCCTCCGTCAAGCTGGAGACCATGGGTATTTCGATAGACAAGCTCACCGACGAACAGACGGTATACGCCACGGATTACTCAGCCGGAACGTAGCGGGACCGCGAAGCCGAACCGGGCGATGGGGCGGTGTTTCGGAGGGGGCGCCGCTAAGATTGTTCGGCATCCCAGGTGAGAATGTCTTCCTCCGATTTTTCCTTGCTTTCCCATTCCTCCGCATTCGGGAATTCCTCGGCTTTCTCGGTGATATTGTACCCGAGATCGCGCCACTGATTAGCAAGGTGCTCGTTCCACTCCTGGTAATGGGCCCATTCCTCGGGCAACTCATCGTCCGCATAGATCGCTTCGGTCGGACAAACCGGCACGCATGCATTGCAGTCGATACATTCTTCCGGGTGAATAACCAGGAAATTCGGCCCCTGATAAAAGCAATCGACAGGACATACCTCTACGCAATCTGTGTATCTGCAATTGATGCACGGTTCTGCAACGACGTACGGCATATCGAGGCGATAATAAATATGGCGGAAAAGAGGGGGTACGGGAAGCCCCTGTACGAAAGGTACGAAGATAAGGAATACCGGGTTGCCCGGACAAGCACGCCGTGGAATTCGCTTATTTGAACAGGGATTGCGCTGAGCCGGGCGGTTTCATCCCCAGGTGTTTGTATGCCCGCTCCGTGGCGATGCGCCCCCGGGGCGTTCTCTCCAGGAAGGCTTCCTGAATCAGATATGGCTCGTAGACTTCCTCGATAGTGCCCGCGTCTTCCCCTACGGAGACGGAAAGGTTGTTCAGCCCCGTGGGGCCGCCCCCGAATTTTTCGATGAGGGTCACGAGGATGCGGGTATCCATGTCGTCCAGCCCGTGTTCGTCGACATCCAGGGCATTCAGGGAGTGGTCCGCCGTCTTGCGATTGATCGTCCCATCGCCTTCCACCTCGGCGAAATCCCTTGTCCGTCGCAGCAACCGGTTGGCGATGCGCGGCGTGCCGCGGCTCCGGCGCGCAATTTCGAGAGCCCCGTCGTCCGTAATCTCTATGTCCAGGATATGCGCCGAGCGAACGACGATCTGGTGGAGGAGCGCCGCCGTGTAGTAATCGTATCGGAAGTCGATCCCGAATCGCGCCCGCAGGGGCGCCGTAAGGAGCCCTTTCCGGGTGGTGGCGCCAATCAGCGTGAACGGGGGAAGCGCAAGTTTTACGCTTCGTGCGCTGGGCCCCGAATCGATCACGATGTCGATCCGGTAATCTTCCATGGCGGAATAGAGGTATTCCTCTACGACCGGGCTGAGCCGGTGAATTTCGTCGACGAAGAGGATATCGCCTTCTTCCAGATTGGTCAGGATGCCGGCGATGTTCGCCGGCTTTTCCAGTACCGGCCCGCTTGTCGTGCGGATGCCGGTGGCCATCTCCTCCGCGATGATGTACGCAAGCGTCGTTTTACCCAATCCGGGCGGCCCGGAAAGCAACACATGGTCCAGCGTTTCGCCGCGCCGCTTGGCCGCCGTCATGAAGACCCGCAGATTATCCTTGATTTTGTCCTGTCCGATGAACTCATCAAGCTTGCGCGGGCGCAGCACTTTTTCGAGGTCTTCTTCGGAATGTCGGGGATGCGGCGACAGGTTCTCGGGACCTTCGGGGCCGTTCATGCGCATTTGTGGCGATGAGGTGCATGGCGCGGATTGTACCGATCAAGATAAGATTTCGGGATGCCCGGCGCATGGAAAATTACGGACCGCGGGCCGGAAAACGGGCTCCTTTCCGGGCAAAACATCGGTGGAAATGGGCCCGCCAGGAGTCGTTCCAGGGGGGTGTCCGGAAGATCGTGTTACAAATTAGGCACTATATTTGCGGTAGAGCATATACGGGGTATCGGGAGAACATCGAGGCAAGGATCCTTCTCTCCCGGAAAACATGTTTGAAGCGCCTTTTATGCAGTACGCCCGATCATGCTGAATCTCCAGCAAACACAGCGGCTCCAGCAAAAGCTGTCTCCTCAGCAGATACAGTATATCCAGTTGCTGCAGCTGCCTACGCTTGCACTCGAACAGCGCATCGAGGCAGAGATGGAAGAGAATCCCCTGCTGGAAGACACAACGACCGAGGCTGCCGAAGCCCCGGAGGATATTGCGGAGGAGTCTGCCGAGGCGGAAAGCGAGCGGGACCTCGACGAGGAGTACGACTGGGGCGAACTGCTCGACAATACCGAGGACATGTACGGCTACAAGGCGCGCGTCGACTACAGCCGGGAAGAGGACCGGGAACTGCCCATTCCGGCCACGGGAACGCTGATCGAGCATCTTCGGGAGCAACTGGCGCTGCAGGACCTCACGGAACAGGGGAAAGTCATTGCCGAGCAGATCATCGGTTCGATCGACGAGGACGGCTACCTGCGCCGCCCCCTCGAATCCATCGTGGACGATATTTCCTTCAATGCCGGGTTCACGCCCGCTCTTTCGGACATCGAGGATATGCTTGGGCGCATCCAGCGCCTGGACCCGATCGGGATAGCCGCCCGCGATCTCCAGGAATGCCTGCTGGTGCAGCTCCGCGCCATGCCTCCCGCCGTAAAGGGCCGCGGCGTAGCGATCCGCATGCTTGCGGAAACGTACAAGGCGTTCACGATGAAGCATTTCGACGCGATCCGGAAGAAGCTGCACGTTACCGGCGAAGAGCTTCGGGAAGCGTTCGATCTGATCCGTCACCGGCTCGATCCGAAACCCGGCGAGGGTCAGTTCTCGCCCCGGCAGAATTACATCACGCCGGATTTCACGGTGGAAGCTGTTGACGACGAGTTTATCGTCACGCTCAATGGACGCAATGCGCCACCGCTGCACATCTCGCGGCAGTACCGGCAGATGCTTCAGGATATGGTGGCCCGAAAGAAGGAGCGCCCCGGATCATCTTCCGTAGACGCCGCCACGCGCAAGTTTCTCAAGAACAAGTTCGAATCGGCGCGCTGGTTCATCCAGTCCATCAACCAGCGCCGTCATACGATGACCCGGGTGATGCACGCCATCATCCGGTTGCAGGAGGATTTTTTCCGGTACGGGGAAGGGCGCCTGAAACCCATGATTCTGAACGATGTGGCGGAGATCATCGAGATGGATATATCGACTGTCAGCCGGGTGGTCAACGGCAAATACGTGCAAACCCGATTCGGCGTGTACGAACTGAAATATTTCTTTTCCGAGGGAATCCGGAGCGCCGACGGCGAGGATGTGTCCAACAAGGAGATCAAGGCGATCCTTGAAGGGATCGTCGATGGGGAGGACAAGGCGAAGCCCTTGTCCGATCAGCGTCTGGTGGGTTCTCTCGAAGAACGGGGGTTCGGGATCGCCCGCCGGACCGTCACGAAATACCGCGAACAACTCGGCATACCCGCTGCGCGCCTGAGGAAGGAGATTGTGGTGGGGTGATGTGATTGGGGAGCGGGGTTTTGCCGGGAACCCGACATAAACGATGGTGTACGCCTCAAACTTCCGCTTCTTGACCATCGCCGATGTCCGGGGCGGAAAGAAGGGCGGTTTAAGCCGGGGAAACTTGAGATGTTTGCAACACGCAGCGAGCTGCTGGAGAAAATAAGACTTGGCGAAGACAGCTTCCTTGAACTCAAGGAGATTCGTCTCGCTGGCGAAAAAATCCGCGGACCGGAACAGAACGATCTGGCCAATGAACTGGCGGCTTTTGCCAACGGCAGCGGAGGCGTGTTGCTTCTGGGCGTGCACGACAAAACGCGCGAGGTGTCGGGCATTCCGCTTGATCGGCTTGACGCCGTGGAAGCGCTCGTTCGCCAGGCTTGCGAGGATTCAATCAATCCGCCCTGTGTCGCCACGATCGAGCGAATGTCGTTGCCCGACAACGCTGGCGTAGAGCAGCCGGTAATTCGTGTCGAGGTGCCGCGCAGCCTTTTTGTGCATCAAAGCCCGGGAGGGTATTACCGCCGAGTCGGTTCCGCGAAGCGTCAAATTCCGCCAGACCAATTGGCGCGCCTGTTTCAGCACCGCAGCCAAACCGGACTGATTCGCTTCGACGAATCGCCCGTTTCATGGGCGGGGATGGAAGACCTGGACGAAAATTTATGGCGGCGATTCGCAACGCCGCTTTCGGACGACGCGCCGGAATATTTCCTGTCCAAACTTGGCATAACCGCGCAAGACGATGGCGGCATTTGGCGACCGACCGTTGCCGGTCTGCTCATGGCTTGCCGGAACCCGGAGCAATTCCTGCCAACCGCATTCATTCAGGCTGTCGCGTACAGTGGAACATCGATTGCGCCCCGCGGAGAATCGCCATACCAGCTTGATGCTCGGGACCTCACCGGTCCACTGGACGAGCAGATCATGGATGCTTGCCATTTCGTGAGAAAAAACACGCGCGTGGCGGCCAGGAAGAGCGAGATGGGCGGGCGACAAGACTTGCCGCAGTATGACATGGCGGCGATTTTCGAGGCTGTTACCAATGCAGTGGCGCATCGGGATTATTCGGTGACAGGGAGCAAGGTTCGCCTTCGGATATTTGAAGATCGCCTGGAGTTGTACACGCCCGGAATGCTGGCGAACACCATGACGCCGGAAAGCCTTCCGTTCCGGCAGGCGGCTCGGAACGAGGTCGTTGCCAGTCTGCTGGCGCGTTGCCGGATCGAGCGGGAAGATCTGATCGACCACCGCATACACATCATGGATAAGCGCGGGGAGGGCGTACCCTTGATTTTGTCTCGTAGCGAAGCGCTGTCCGGCCGACTGCCCGAATACCGCCTGATCGGCGAGTCGGAACTCATGTTGACGATTTGGGCCGCGGATGTATCGTGAACGCCATGGCGGCGTCGATGTAATCGCGGAGCAGGATCTTGCCGGTACCCACTTCTCCCGCAAGAAGGCACTCGATTCCTTCCTTGAGCAGTTCCTCGCCGAATTCCGGATCACGCTTGATGCGCGCCCGGATCGTTTCCTTGACGTCTCGTGTCAGGGGCATGGTTCTGAAGCCTCGTTGGATTTGCGTTGCTTGTATTCTTGGGGGATTATGTGCAAGAGTCGTCGAAGGGCAACCTACTTCTTTGTCCTGTCCGTGATTTGCCTGGATGGATCGGGTGCAGGGGCCGCGTCGAATATCCACTTGAATGCTTCCTCCGGCGTGCAGTGAATCTTCAATATCAGCGTCTCCAGGCGACCGTGTTTGGGCTTCGGGCCGGGCTTATCCACCATTCGGACTGTCCGGGGGCGGGAAGAAAGGTATCTCTTTTTTGTTTCGTGTAAATCTGGAAATAATTGCAGGTAAAATGCTGACAAGGAAGAAGCCCAAGCTGTTCCATTCCGCTCCCTGGCTGAACAGAAAAGCCGTTACTCCCAAGCCCAACACGCTTAATGAAAAGTTGAATATCTGGCCGCGAGAAAACGCGCGAAAAAAAATCCTGTTATTGAAATGTCGTTGTTTTTGCTCTTCTTCAGCCATAACGACAATCCTTCCCGCCAGCCCGGTATATACTTCTTCGTATCGTGCAAGCATCTCTGGTGGCGGGAGTGGTCCAGCGTGAACATGCCTTTCGTGATGAAGAAGCACTTGACGATCATTCTCGCCCTGGCCCACTTCCTTGGACTGGTCGGTTGTCGCAGGCTTTTCAGGCATAGCTATGTCTCCGACTCGGCTTCATGGAAGTCCAGTACGGCTTGTTTAGCCTGATCTTCCTTGATGTCCTCTTCTACTTGGGCAAGCACGTTCCGCCAGTCCTGGCCTATAGCCTCCCAGTCACTGGCAAGATGTTCAGCATCACTTCTGATTATCAGGTGCTTTGCGTATTCATATCCTTCTCCGCACATACTACCTATGCCAGCCCAAAAACCGAGAAGATTATAGGCTCTCTTCGCTTCCGAATACATGTAATTCCGTCGGGGAAATGGTAAAGATGGAGAATCGAGGCATACACATAGTATACACAATGCAACATATTGTTGCAAGCCATCATATTTTTTATAAGTGCCATAAATATAGTAACTTATGCAAATAAACATCAACGATCTGAGCCCCTCAGGCGATCAGATCGGCATACCATAGCCGCTTCTGATCCATACCGCGCACGATGGCGGCCATTTTTTCCTCTGTATTGAGTGACCGGATATTGTGCTGGGCCCTCGGCATGCCGAAAGCCTCAAGTATTTCCTGTGCTTCTTCGATCTCAGGCAACGACAGCCTCCTTCAAGTCCGGATGGGTAACCAATTTCAAAACGAGGCTGTCCAGATCTTTCATCGGATCGGTGAGATGCTTCGCGCGCTGGCCAAGGGCAATGATCGTACGGTGTGCGGGTAGCGGCATGGCGCGCAGTTCGGTGGCGCTCACCTGGGTATTTCCGTTGATTGTGCGAAACCAGGTATCAAGCAGTTGGCTGTTGTAGAGCGCCGCCAGCCCCCAGGCTTCGTCCTCGGAGAGTGTGCCACCGGGGCGGTGAACATAGTTGAGATGATTCTCGAACCCGACCTCGGGAATTGCGAACTTCGCTGCGATGTAGGGAGCCGCCGTCAACCGACGCGCCTCTTCCTTGGCACTGAAGCGGCGCAGGAGAACGTAATTTCTGTTTGGCACAAGAAGCGTTCTGGCGCCGGTGCGCAGAATATACTCCGGCTTGTGTCGGTCCAGAGGCCATGTGGTCTGCATGGCCCGTATATGGTTCATCCATAGCAGAGGCACGTGACTCTCCGGCACATTGCCTTCCTTGCCGATGCGTTCCGTTGCCCGAAACGGCACCACGGGTCCTGTGGAGATGTTCAACCCAAGGCTTCGGAGAGTGCTCGGCCAGGAATCCACCAGGGCCAGCACTTCCTCGTCCGTGTCCCGGGTCGGCAAACGCAGAATCCTGTCCGGGGAAGCCGGATTGAACACTTTGTTGATCGTAACCTCGCGGCGGTGGGATTCGCCGATATCGCGAACCCCGCGGCTGGATGAAACAATAAGCCGCGCATTACGCCCGCTCCGATGCCAGCGGTCCTGACGGATGCCGGAGACAATAACGTTTTCCTGCAATACCTCATCCCGGCTGAAGGCGTCTCGTCTCGATCCGAACACATGGATTTCCGTCAACCGGATCATGTCGAAGAATACCTGCCGAAACTGCCGGAAGTACGGGCCGGACGTAAAGCTTCGGGGCGTAATGAAGATGAAATCGCCATGCTCCCGCAGTAATACGCTACTGACCGCCATGAAAAGAGCGTAGATGTTCGGCTGGCCGTGAACTACCGTGGAAGCGGCCATCGCGCGCGGATCGGCCTTGCTGATCTTGAAGTAAGGCGGATTCGAGATAACAATGTCGAAGTTTTCGACCTCCGACCGAGAAGGAAAGAGTTGGCCGAGCGTACGCAGCACCTCGGCGTGCGTCATGACGAAATCGGTTGCCTCAATCCGAATAGCAACCGTCACTCCATAATCATGGCACCAGTCCGCAAGATAGTCGAGGACGGCCCGCAAGGGAGCAATCAGGCTTTGATCAACTTCATGGGCGACCAGTTCTACCGTATCCGGTTTTGGATCGCGGGAGGCCAACGCCTCCAGAGCTGCGCAACAGAGAATGCCGGCGCCGGCGGCGGGATCGAGGATACGAAGCCTCGGTCCGCCGGCTGTGATTCTCGCCGCCATAAAATCGGCCACAGGAACCGGCGTGAGATAAAGACCATGCGCTTTGCGGTGCTCGTCGGACTTGCTTTCGACGTACCAGGCGCCGACGCGGTCGGCATAGACAGTGGGTCGTTCTCCTTGCCGAGGGGTTGGCATTTTGGGGCGAGCAGACCGGGGCGCGCTGGTCATGCGCCGCTTTGGTTTTTCTTTTTGAGTCGCCGTTCTCATTCGTTCGCACGCTACCGGGTCGATCCTTCCTGTTAGAAAATAGTCAACCGCGCCAATGGGTTGGCGTTTCTGAGAGAATGACGGATGGCATTACATTTTTTCCGCGTGCAGCGAGGCATGGGTGTGCAGTGTCGTGGCGACTTGCCTGGGAGGAAGACCGGGCCGCTTGCATAACGAAAGGGGGGATGAAGTGCGCCTTGAACACACCCTTTTGAGTAAAAACTATTCCGAAAAGGAGTAGAAATTACTCCGAAAAGGTATAAAAACTACTCAAAAGGGGTAAAAACGGGTCGTTGGAGCGAGGCGAGTTTCGCCAGCGTGTTGTCGCCGCGCACGGCGGCGAGGGCTACCTGCGCCTTGCTACGCGCCCGGATTGTTTCCTTGGTGTCTCGTGTCAGCGGCATGGTTCTCAAGCCTCGTTTTGTTTGCGTTGCTTGGTATTCTTGCCAGAGGTCGCGGGCGCCTTTTGTCGGCTACCGGCCTCTGAAGTATTCTTGCGGTGTAGGCGTCAGGGCAACTCTGAAGACACAAGTACAATGAAGGCAGCGGAAAGTCCGATCAGGAACCGCGCTTCCGCTTCCGTCGCCTCTGCCACCTGCTCTTGACCGTGCGCGTCTCCGGCGTTTTGCCTGCGTTCTGCTAGTATCGCGCCGACCTCGTGCAGTTTGTTAGGCAGACCGGCCTTTTGAATAAATGATTTGGCAAGCGATCCAACCCCTTTCCCCTTTAGACGCCAGCCCAACTTATTAGCTACTACCTTAATTGATCCCTCTACCGCAGTTGCACATGAGGTAATGCAACCTGAGTAATCTCCTTCTTTATGCCTTTCGAGTGCTGTACGGAAGGACTTGTTTTGCGCAGCAAATGCCGAATCTGAGAACAGCTCCAACACTGGCGTTATGGCATGGGTCTCGACAGCTGGATCCTGTGCCAAATACGCCATTGGGTAGTGCGTCACGGTTTTGGTAGCATAATGTTCTTCATTCGTGGTGGAGATAACAAAATCTGTTAACTTGTATGGGCAGTCTTGAGCCTTGAGCACGAGGTTTATTGCTTGAATTAAATCGTTATCCGTTTGCGCCCATTTATTTTTGAAAGTAAGTTCAAGAAAATCCAGAAATGCTACTGATTCAGTTGAAGGGTGTTGTAGATATTCTTGCAGGTAGGGTAAAGGGTAGTATGAGGGGTTGATCCCGAATTCACCTCGGAAATCATTCCAATACGGCACGAAATCCGGGCGTAATTGAACAAGGTCTTCAATTACGTCGCTCAACCATTTGCGCACATGCTCTTGGTTGGGCAGTTGCCCAAACAATACGAATACAGCTGTTTTGGCCCCAAGGGATATAGCCTTTGTGTAATCAATGTCCCTGCGTCGCGACGGCGAGTTGAGAATGGAGAAAATTCGGGCAAGGATACTCATATGCAACGATGCCTCTCTCGTGCAATGGATTGTCTTGATGTCGGGTTACTTGGGCGTTTGACTTGTACTCGATAAGCGCCCGGATTGTTTCCTTGATACCTCACGTCAGGGACATGGTTCAAGACTCGTTTCAATTGTGATTTATAGGTATTACAATCCCACCAAGCCCATCTCTCATTTTTTTGGTGAAAGGCAAGAATCATAGACAATATGGCCATCAAAGCCAAAAACTTTGACAATGAGGACATTACCTATTGAATGAAAGAAAACTTCTTATTTTACAAGAAATAATCTACATAAACAATTTAAACAAGAATATGATAAAACGTAATATTGAAGCCATAGCTCCAGATCGTTTTATCCATTCAAATATTTTATTTATCATAATGTTTTTGCTTCTAAAATTATTTTAATCAAGAATGTATGTATACATGATACGAAAAAAGATGAAAAAGTCAACTTAAAATGTCATAAACTTACATTTATTTATAAAATATTTTTGATTTTTATGTAAATTGTCAATCAGATAACAAAAAAATACCTGACTCAAAGTTTAGTTTTGCATATAAGTCTGTTAACTTCTATCCAGCGTAGGCAACAGATCCGTAAGGTCGAGCCCAAAGACAGCAAGACGTATATCTTGTTTTTCTTGCTCAAGGGCTTCCGCTTTTTTGTTTAACCATGCGACCATGTCATAAAAATTGAGAAGCACTCCAGTATCAGGGCACTTCCAGGAGCGCGTTTCCTCGTGGTGTGTCAATAACAGGCAACCAGCCTTGCAATAGGAGGCCCGCAAATACTGTCCTACTAATTGATCGTGGAGCGCTTTGTCAAGATCGGCCAATGACTTTTTGTGCGCGATTTTTACTTCTATGACAGCTTTCTGATCATTGTTAATAGCCAAAAGTCGGATGTCTGTACATTTGCGGTCGGCGACTTGCTCTTCTCGCGTTACCTTATAGGCACCTTCTGCCTTATCCCGGATACGTCGGGCAAGCGTACGCTGCATTTCTTCCTCATTGTCGATTCTTCTGACCGTTTTTCGATCTGTGAAATCGTCGTAAGACAAATCTTCCTGAATATTTTTGAGCTGATTCATCATAAGGAAAAACAGGCTGTCTCTGTTCTTTCGAGACCTCTCGACAGACGGAGACATAAGACCCTGATGGTTGAACAAGCCGCCTCTGTCTTGCGATGGCATCTCAGGGCGATGTTCAAGTTTGGTCACATGCTCGGGGGCATACGGGGCAAACTCGGTATCGGTCGCTGTTCGTTGTCGAACACGGAGTCGGATATAGTCGGAACGGTCCGCGAACTCGTCCTCATCCGCGAGGGCTAGGGCGACACGGCGAGCTTCCGGCCCAGGCGTGTTGAGCAATCTGGAAAGCAAAAAATCCCGTGCCTGTTGAGCGTTATCCCTTGTATTTGGAGAGTATACCCCTTCGTGAACCTGATCTTCTTCTGACCGGATGAATATATAGGCATACCGGACAAGTTGTCCAAGAGCATCGGCATGCCGGGCGGGGTCTGTGATTTTGAAAAGGGCAACATCGTGATCGCCGAACAAGTGGGCGAATATTTCGATGGCCCGTTCGCGAACGACAGGGTCCTCATTGTCCGCAAGTCCTGCAATCAGCACCTGTGTTCCACGTTCCGCATCGAATCGGAATAGCCCCCTGAGCCATGTGAGAGCCAGCCCGTTAACCGGAGCGGTCGTGTAGTTCTCGGCGCACACACGCGCAATTTTGCTCCGCTCCTCTTCGTTGCATGTCTCAGATAGAATGCGTAGCACAGAGGCAAGGTGATACGCTCCCCATTCCACTTGCAAGAAGGCATTTGCTTGCGACATGAGTGCAGTAAACAGGCGGTGCGCTAAGAGTTGTTTGAGGCAATCCGGCGCTGTTGTCAGTTTGTGCAGGATTGGAAAAAGGTCGTCACTATCGGTGATATTGAGTTCAGCACTCAATTCTCCGCCGATAGATTCATCCACTTCCTCGGGATGCGATTGTGTGAGATCGGCGATGAACGAGGGAAAGTTGTTCAACTCGACGGTCGCGTAAATTGCTGTGATACAAGCTTCTTTGAGTGACAAGGAAGCTGTCCATCCTGGCGTCGAGGCTTCGGCATAGACGCACCAAAGTCCACAGAGCCATTTCCAAGGCGTGCTGTTCCTTTCCTCAATCGGGCGCGCGGACCAAAGCACCGGCGGAGTAGACGTACGCCAGAATTCCTGCATGGCCTGCTGGGCGCGGTCGGCGATGTCTTGGCTGAACGCTTGCGTTATCGCCTCCTTGTTCCAGGTATTGTATTTTGGTCCCAGATCAGGCTCACACCACCATCGAAAAAGCCAGTACACAGTATTTTCTCGTTTCTCCTCTGAGAAAGCGTCCTCAGGATTTTCGAGCAATTCGTCTCGCCAATTTGTCCATTTCTCGTACTGTGCTTTACGGTCGTTCCGCATGCGTTTACTCTGTGCAAGTTGGCGCTCCAAGCGCTCTTGTCTTCCTTCGTTTTGTCCCGGTGGCGCCGTGTTGTCTTCAAATATCTGTTCAAGGGCTGGATTATCCTTAAGCATGGGACGGATAGTATCCAATTCTGAGGCGTCTCGTCCGCGTTCGCGCCAAATATGAATCCATGCGAGGAGTGCTACGCCGCGCCGTTCGGGTCGGCTTTCGTCTGCAATGGCTGTTTCCAGCCAAGGCCGATCAACCTCAGTTAACCGAACTGCCAGACTGTTCTCTAAAATATTCTCTAAACGGTCTATGTCATTCCGATGCGGGATGTCCTCCTCTATGTATGCCAATTCGGTCCAAAAAGCCGCGCTTCGCAGCGTTAGATTATCTTTAAAGTGTTCCCTGAGATTTTCGAACGTTTTACGCCAGCCGTTTCCACTCGAATCGAATAGGGAAGCAATGACACAAGCCCGGATCAATTCGTCGTCCGGGTGCCGATGAGGTTCTTTAGATAATTGTCGGTCACACAATCTTGCGAGCGCTTCCGAAAGATGATAAAATTTGCTGTGAATGGGATAAAATTGCTGTATCGGCGTGCGTTCGCGCCAGATGAGGTTAGCCATTTTGTCCCGGAAAGCAACAGCAGGTTCCGACCAGGGGTCAATGGTTGCTACGATGCTCCCTGATGCCCCAGCAAAGCCCCCAGTGATTGCCTTCGATTCGGGTCTCTGCTCCATAAGCGTCATCAACTCGTCCGCCGTGATGACCCGAGGAAAAAGATATTCTACGACCCGGCGCACGATTTCATTAGGCCAGGATGACTCCTCAAGCAACATATCGTCTGCAATCTCGCGAACGGCATCGTCGAGACCGCAAGCAAGCATGGCCCGGATGGCGGTAATGCGATGGTATTCATGCCAAGTTGGATCAAGGGCAGCGGCATGAGCCAGATCGGCACAGTCCATGATTGGCCCTTCGAGAATTATCTCGAGTAGTAACCCGCGCACCTCTTCGTTTGTCGGACCGTTGCCCCAGCACTCTCGTATCACCGGGGCGAGCCTTGGGTCTGCAAGTCTTGGCGCTTCGCGTAAAATCTCCCAGTGTAGGCCATGCCAGCCTCCTTGGCCGTATTTGTCAACAAACTTGCGAATGAGTCTACTTCGCGTGTCAAGGTCGAGCGTCTCGGGATCGCCGAGCGAGAGAAGCGCCTCCGGTTCGCGCTCGATCAGTTCTTTGCACACATCTTTATCCCAGAGAGCAAGCCACGCAGCGATTTCTCGCATAAAGGGGAATACAACCCTAGCGTCGTATTGCTCTGTAAACAACAGGCGAAATACTGCCTCCGTGGACATTTTCTGATTGCGCAGTGCCCGCAAGCGACAGGCGGCAAGGTATTCCTGGACCGAACGATGATGGAAGCGAACACACCCGTAGGTGGCAGGGGAAAAAAGGCCTCTTCGCAACAAAGTCTGTTGCTCTTTTGGTGTCCAGTCCCGCAGAAATTTCGCCGCTTCGAGAACGTTGTATGTACGGGTGGCGTCCAGCGTTTGATCGGACGATCGGATTGTGCGTGCGAGTGCGAGCGCCAGGCGCTCCGCCCCAAGCCGAGCCTTCTCGTCGGTGAGGACACCCCGGTCTGGACGTTCGGGATCATCCTCCAGTCTGACTCGGACATTATCTTCGTGCTGCTTTGCCCGGGTGCCGAGACTTTTCGAATCGTTCCAGATGGCGATGAGTTGGATCAAGTCCAGTGGACGACGGGCGAATGACCATGCTTTTTGTTTGAAGACCTCGTCAAGAAACGCAGAGGGCTCATTCATGCCAGACTCCTCCGCGAAGCGTTCGATTTGCTCCCCGCTCATCGGAAGCATAGCGACTGTTTGTATACCATCCTCAATTGAAACAAATCCTTCCGGTTGGCTGGTATCAGCAGACTGGTTCTGCATAGCTTCTTCCGCACGGAAGATGTCTATGTCCTGGTTTCGCTCAAGCGACTTAAGGAATATCTCTTCGGACGAACGAGAAGGTATATTTTCACGTTTTCGCAGCACTGGCAGTCTATCCTGCACTGTGGGCAAGTCGCGATCTGGACGCCAGTCGCTGGGGCGACAGGATATGATGACATGGACACGGTGAAGGTGGCCATCTATTTCTCTCGATAGTCGGTTGAGTGCCCGGTCGAGTTTTCCGTCGGTAAGTTTGAGTTCATCCAGCGCGTCAAGGAAGAACCAGCCCGGCTCCTGTCCATCCGATTTCCACTTCACGAATTGCCTCTCATCTTCTGGCGAAATGAGAGGGGTAAAGGGTTCACTATCCAGGGACTCCAGTTCAACGAAGAAGGCGAATTTGTCTTTTGTAACAAGCTTCTTCTTTTGCTGCTTCATCTCTTCGGTTTTGCCAGACCCCGCCTCCGCCAGCAGGATAACCCGACTGTATTTCAGTAATTTTGGCCAGCCAAAAACTCCCGGCTGAAAATCATAGCTTCTCAGAAAGCCAAACCGCCCCATATCTCCGAGTTCCTCGTCCGTGGGTTCTCGGAATCGCCGGTCAAGGTCTATAAATTTTGTCATGACTATCTTCGATTCGGTTTCTCCGTGATCCTATGAGCCATTGCCCTGTATACCGGCAACCTGTGGCGGATTCGGTTCATACGAGGCTTCTATGCGCTACTCATGGATAAAATCCATACATTGGCGGGCAATGTTCGAACGGGACCGGATCTTCTGGCCAAAGCGGAAGGACCTCATTGAACCTGATCTCGTGTCAGGTGGATTCATTCGCTCTGTACCGGGTAATTTTAAGAATTAGAGGGGAGTGGCAACCAGTACCTCCTGACATAACTATCGAATAATTCCGTGGCCCCCCAAACCCTCTTTTCAACGTATTTGCGGAATCTCGCCGAGGTAAATCGACGAGGCGACGCACGGGAAGAGTCCTTCTACCCGGCGCTGGCGGATATGCTGGGGGAGATGGCCCACGCTGCCGGGAAAAAGCACATCCATGTCACCACGCTTCCCAAACCTACCGAGGGCGGCAATCCGGATTTCCGGCTCTGGAACGGCAAGGACCGGATCGTTGGCTATATCGAAGCCAAGAAGCCGACCGAAGAGCAGCTGGATAATATTGAGAACACCGAGCAACTTAAACGCTACCGCTCAACATTTCCCAATCTCATCCTCACCAACTTTCTTGAGTTCCGCTTGTACAGAGATGGCGATCTCGTGGAGACAGTTCAGGCAGGTCGGCCTTTTATACTCAACGCAGCGCGCACAACGCCGCCTCTCGAAAATCGGGACGAACTCTATGCTCTGCTTGATCGCTTCCTGGGCTTTGCGCTACCCCAAACATTCACTGCCGAATCTCTTGCCGTCGAACTGGCGAAACGTACGCGCCTTCTCCGCGATGTGATCGGCGAACAGTTCGATCAGGAACAAGATGCTCCCGGTGCTCTCACAGGTTTTTTCGAGGCATTTCAGAAGTATCTCATCGGCTCGCTGACACGGGAAGAATTCGCGGATCTATTCGCCCAGACGATTACGTACGGCCTGTTTGCTGCCCGCACCCGGGCCGGAGACGACTTCAATCGGCGTGTCGCATTCGACAAGATCCCGCACACCATCGGTGTTTTGCGCGATTTGTTTCGCTTCATTTCACTTGACGACTTGCCCGATTCCCTTGCCTGGTGCGTGGACGATCTTGCCGAAGTACTGGCCGTAGCCGATGCCCCTGGTATTCTCGATCGGTACTACCACGAGGGCAAGGGCAGCGATCCGATCGTTCATTTCTATGAGACCTTTCTGGCGCAATACGATCCCGACGAGCGCGAGCGCAGGGGAGTATACTACACGCCTGAACCGGTAGTCGGCTACATCGTGCGCTCTCTGCACGGCTTGCTAAAGACGGAATTCGACCAGCGCGACGGTTTGGCCTCTGATGGAGTGACGCTACTGGACCCGGCAGCGGGGACCATGACTTTTGTTGCTCGCGCCGCTCGAGAAGCCGTCGCCGAGTTCGAGGATAAATACGGCAGTGGCGGAAAAGAGGATTTTATCCGTCGGCATATCCTCAAGAACTTCTACGCTCTTGAGTTGATGATGGCCCCCTACGCGGTCGGCCACCTCAAGATGAGCTTTTTTCTCGAAGAGCTTGGCCACAGGCTTGCCGACGATGAGCGTATGCCCTTCTATCTCACGAATACCCTTGATACGGAGGAACTCGAACAAACCCACATGCCTTTCTATTCCGCTCTTGCCGAAGAATCCCGTCTTGCCGGCGAGGTCAAGAAAAAGGCGCCGATTCTTTGCATCCTGGGTAATCCACCCTATTCGGGCCATTCGAGCAACAAGGGTGACTGGATAAAGGGGTTGATTGACGATTACAAGCAGGTAGATGGCAAGCCGCTGGGTGAGAAGAACCCGAAATGGCTCCAGAACGATTACGTCAAGTTTCTCCGGTTTGCCCAGTGGAAAATTGAGCAGGCCGGGCATGGCGTCGTGGGAATGATCACCGACCATAGCTACCTCGACAATCCAACCTTTCGCGGGATGCGCCAGAACCTGATGCGCACTTTCGATGATATCTATATTCTTGATCTCCACGGTAATTCGCAGAAGAAAGAGCGTTGTCCGGATGGCAGCCCCGATAAGAACGTCTTCGATATTCGCCAAGGCGTAGCCATTGCTTTTTTTGTCAAACGCATTGCCAATAAAGATCGCGATGCCAAAGTCTATTACGCCGAACGATACGGAACTCGGGAGAGCAAATATGATTGGCTGGATGTCCAGGATCAAGGCAGTACCGAATGGCAAGAGATAAAACCCTCTTCAAAGGAATACCTGTTCAGGCCGCGTGACGAAGCGCTCGAAGCCCAGTATCGCCGGTTCGTTACCATTCCCGACGTGTTTCAGGATAATAGTGTCGGCATCGTCACCGCACGGGACCACCTGACCATTCACTGGTTCCCGGAGGAGGTGTGGGATACTGTCCGGGTTTTTTCGCGGATGGAGCCGGAATTAGCCCGACAGGCGTACGCACTTGGCGACGACGTACAGGACTGGAAGGTGACACTGGCGCAGGATGATCTGCTTGATTCTGGCCTCACTCGTGAAAAGGTGGTCCCGATTCTCTACCGGCCTTTTGACATGCGCCAAACCTATTACACAGGCCGGTCGCGGGGTTTTATTTGCCGGCCTCGCTCCGAGGTCATGCGACACATGCTGGTCGGGGATAATTTGGCGTTGATGCTGCCGAAGCGCGTTGAACATGTGGGAACTTGGCAACACGCTTTCGTCACAAAGGGTATCTCTGGGCATGTCGCTGTTTCACTAAAAACCATTGATTATCATTTCCCGCTCTATCTCTATCCCGCCGCCGACCGCAGCGATCTTTTCGCCCATCACGAGCCATCCAAACGACAACCGAACCTGAATCTTAAACTGGTTGCGGCACTAACAGGGGCACATGGCCAGGCTCCCTCACCTGAAGAGATTTTCCACTATGTTTACGCCATTCTGTATTCCCCTGCCTATCGCAGGAAATACGCCGAATTTCTTCGGACCGACTTCCCGCACGTACCATTTACGTCGGACCGGGAATTGTTTATCGAAGTTGCCGCTCTCGGCGAACGCCTGACCGCTCTGCATCTGCTCACGTCGCCGGAACTTGATCCGCCGACCTGTCGCTTCGAAGGCCAAGGCGATGCGGTCGTTGCGCGGACGAAGCCGCAGGGCTTTCGCTATGACGCCGACGAAGAACGCATGTACATCAACAAGACCCAGTACTTCGGCCCGGTTTCTTCGGACGTGTACGCATACCGAATAGGCGGTTATCAGGTCTGCGACAAATGGCTGAAGGACCGAAAGGAACGTTGCCTTGATCTCAACGACATCAAAACCTACTGCCGAATAGTGACAGCCATTGAGCACACAATCGCCATTCAGGAGGAGATTGACAGCCTCTATCCAAGTACCGAAGAAAATTGCGTAACGATTCCAGATTAGCCGCAGACAGAGATTTTCCTGATGAGTGCCACTTTGCCGTAACCTCCCGCTTTACACTACACACCACCGTCGCCTGCCAAACACCAGTCACATAACGCGAAAATGAATTCAGCGATGCGCTTTTCGAAGATTGGGTCCCTTATAGTCGGGGCTGTAGTGGCTTATGTGGTGGTGGCTATCTCGGCTCCAATGATTGCTCTTGCGCAGCCAGCACAGGTTCCTGCCACTCAGGAAACCAATACACTAAGCGAGGCTTCGGGGGCTGACACGATAAACGGTACGCAGATGGCGTACGGTGATACCCAGCAGGGCTCTGATCGTTATTCCAATGCAGAAATCGACCAAAGAGTCAACGAACTCCACCGCGAATTTCTGAATGATCGGACGAATGATCTCGACAGGTGGTTGAATTTCATTGCCCTAGTCTTGACATTTTTCGCTATTGCTATTCCTATCGCTGCCTTCTTTGGATTCAGGGAATTTCGGGAACTCAAACAAGAGGCACGTGAAGCTATTAAAGAAGTAGAAGAAAATGTAAAAGAAACCCAACGTTTAAAAAAAGAGGCTGAGAAGAATGTAGATGAGATCACCGAGAGGCTTCGGAATTTGAACGCTGAAAATGCTGCCAACGATCCTACCGCGGGAGAACAGGCCGAGGCCGTCAGCAATGATCCGGAGGCATCGCTGATGGATAGAGCGATTGCCCGCGCTATTTCTCTTCAGAAAGAAGGAGAAATAGAGGGTGCTATCAAAGTATGGCAGGGCATTGCCTATTCCAACGAAGAAATCGACAATGATCTTGCTGCTCGTGCCTGGTTTTCTGTTGGTTACCTCAAAGGTGTAAGAGGAGATAAGACTAACTTTGAAGAAGTACTTTTAGCTTATGACGAAGCGATCCGTCGAAAACCGCGCTATGCCGGAACCTACAACAACCGTGGCGCTGCTAAGGCTGCGCTGGACAGATATGAAGATGCCATCGTTGACTATGATGAAGCGGCCCGACTGCAACCGGACAATGCCGGAATATATAGCAACCGTGGCGCTGCCCAGGCTGCACTGGATAGATATGAAGACGCCATCGTTGACTATGACAAAGCGATCCGACTGCAACCGGATAATGCCGTGATATATAGCAACCGTGGCGCTGCCAAGGCCAAACAGGGCCGATATGAAAACGCCATCGTTGACTATGACGAAGCGATCCGACTGCAACCGGACAATGCCAAAGTTTACAGTAACCGTGGCATGGCTAACGCTGCAAGGGGCCAATATGAAGACGCTATCGTTGACTATGACAAAGCGATCCGTCTGCAACCGGACAATGCCGCAGTCTATGGTATTCGTGGCATTGCCAAGGCCGAACTGGAGCGATATGAAGATGCTATTGTTGACTACGACGAAGCGATTCGATTGAAGCCGGACAATGCCAAAGTCTATGGTATCCGTGGTATTGCCAAAGCTGAACTGGGTGAATACCAAGATGCTATTGCCGACTACGACGAAGTGATTCGACTGCAACCGGATGATGCCGGGACCCACAACAACCGTGGCGCTGCCAAGGCTAGATTAGGTCGGTACGAAGATGCCATTGCTGACTACAATGAAGTGATCCGTTTGAAACCGGACCATGCCAGAGCTTACTATAATCGTGGCATTGCAAATGGCAACTTGGGCCGGCACGAAAATGCCCTCGCTGATTACGACGAAGCGATTCGCCTCAATCCGGATGCCGGGTTCTACAACAACCGTGGTAGTGCCAAAGTTAGATTGGGTCGGTATGAAGATGCCATTACTGACTACGACCAAGCGATTCATCTCAACCCGAACGATGCCGAAGCCCATAGCAACCGTGGCGGTGCGAAGATGAAACTAGGCCAATATGAAGGTGCCATTACAGACTTCAACAAAGCGATTCGCTTGAATCCAGATCTTGCCGAAGCTTACTATGGCCGTGGTAATACCAAGACCAAACTGGAGCGGTATCAAGATGCCATCGCCGATCTCAACGAAGCGATTCGCTTGGCGCCAGACCTTGTCGAAGCTTACTACTGTCGTGGTATCTGCAAGACAGGGCTGGATCAATATGAGGATGCTATCACTGACCTCAACGAAGCGCTTCGCTTGAGCCCAGAACATGCCGAAGCTTACAATATGCGTGGCATTTGCAAGGTTGGACTGGGCCTCGTATCCGAAGCCCGTGCCGATTTTGAGAAAGCATTGGAGATTGCGAAAAGGACTGGGAAAGAAGAGATTATTTTATCAGCGGGATTGATGCTGCGAGGCCCTGCTAACAGCGAAGACGCCTGACTTCCTCGCCTTAACCACCCCAACCCCCACTCCATGCGCATCGCCATCCTTACCAACGAGTACCCCCCGCACATTTACGGGGGCGCGGGCGTTCATGTCGAGTATCTCGTGAGGGAACTCCTTGCGGTGGACGGGGGGGCGCATGAGGTAAACGTGTGCTGCTTCGGGGACCAGCGCGAAGAACGGGACAGGCTGCGCGTGCACGGGGTCCAACCGGGCGCGGACCTGCCAGCGACGGACCCTCGCCATACCCGGTTCCTCGAAACGATGCTGCGCAACGTGCGCATGGCCGGGCTCGTCTCCGGCGCCGACATCGTACACTGCCATACGTGGTATGCGCACTTTGCGGGATGCCTGCTTCGCCAACTGGACGACGCCCGCCTGGTGCTGACCACCCATTCGCTGGAGCCGCACCGGCCCTGGAAAGTGGAGCAACTGGGAAGCGCCTACCACGCCAGTTCCTGGGTCGAGGAAACGGCGTACCGGAATGCCGACGGCGTAGTGGCCGTATCCGACGCCATGCGCCAGGACGTGATGGCGCTCTACGAGGTGCCGGAAGACAAGGTGCGCGTGATTCCGAACGGCATCGATCCGGACGAATACCGGCCGGTGGAACGGCCCGATATCCTGCAAAAACACGGCATCGATCCTTCGAAGCCGTTCGTGCTGTTCGTGGGCCGCATTACCCGGCAGAAAGGGATCGTTCACCTGGTGAACGCCATTGAGCACCTGCGCGAAGGTACGCAGGTCGTGCTGTGCGCCGGGGCGCCGGACACAGAGGACATTGCCCGGGAAATGGAGGCGGCGGTTGCCACAGCCCGGTCCGCGGGGCGGCACGATATCATTTGGATTGCCGATATGCTCCCGCGCGACGAGACCATCGCCCTGTACGCGGGGGCCGACGTGTTCGTGTGCCCCTCGGTGTACGAGCCGTTCGGGATCATCAATCTCGAAGCGATGGCGTGCGAAACGGCGGTAGTTGCTTCTGCCGTGGGAGGCATTCCGGGGATTGTGGTGGATGGAGAAACGGGCGTGCTCGCGCCGCTCGAAGCGCGCGGCCCCACCGATTTCGAGCCGAAGGACGCGGACCGGTTTTCCAGAGACCTTGCCGAGGCCGTCAACCAGCTGCTGGACGACGAGGAGGTACGCCGCCGGATGGGCGCAGCGGGCCGTCGCCGCGTTGTGGAGCATTACAGTTGGCGGGCCGTGGCGCAGCGGACCGTGCGGTTCTACGAGGAATTGCTGTAGTCTTTGCGATCACTTATAGCCAAAAATGATTGACAAGCCGCGTTGCTGCTCATACATGAGTCACAACATGGCAGCTTCGGACCATTTCTTACGTCAAAGAACAGGCCCATGTAAATGGAGTCGAGAGTTTCTGGGCCGTCCTGAAACGCGCTCACAAAGGGGTCTACCACAAGTTCAGCAAGAAACACCTGCACCGTTACGTGAAAGACTTCGCTGGCCGCCACGGACTGCATGGGTATGACACGCTTGACCAAATGGGCCTGATTGCCCACAGTATGGCTGGTAAACGACTCCGGTATGCAGACCTGACTGCGTAGCCCGTACTATATGGCGTAATAGTTGCGGAATGGCCGACGAACTATGCGCATGGGCTGCGAAGGTCTGTCTTTGTACGGACTACCGCGTTTCTCTTGAAGGGCACGGGCTGCCCCCGGCGAGAACGAAACGGTTTTTCTGGAATAGGTGACTATAACCCGGTTTCCGATTATTTCCGGTATGCACCCATCCGTTCCGCCTATACAAAGGAAGAACTTACTCCGAAACCGTAACCATACGGGCTTGCCCGGTTCCAGTGTTCCCTTCACGACGTAGAGTATCAATCTCCAACATGGTTCCTTGAACGGTGGTACATTGACACGTATCCGTTCAGGGAGAGGCTTCCCTGGTTCAAGAGGCAAGGATTTCCAGTCATCCGCCAACGGGTTCGAAGAAATTTCAACCTCGATTTTCTCGATTTTTTTGTCGATCCTCTTGACAAGACGTGTAAAGGGATCTATATTGTAAGCATCCATCAGGATTTCCTCCGGTTTGCGACCTTATAAATGGAAATTCCGCGAATGCCTGCTGACCGTGTGTCAGTGGGCATTTTGCGTTTTGCGATATGTTGATAACTCTAATCTATACTCTCAGAATGATGCTGTCAAGTCCTGTAGGAAAGACTGCTTGTTCTAATCGATTCGGTTGATCTTATTTCATCTCCTCGAACTCCGTGCTCAGGGCAAGATATTCCATCCATGCCCGTTTGTACAGTGCCGCCGCCCGTTCGAAGTTTGCCGCCATACGCTCGGTATCCTGTAAACGCCGTTCTTCTCTTTCAAGCCAAAGCTTCAGCGCGGGCCGGTAGTCGTCTCCTAATATCTCGATACTTTCCTCGATATTGGGCGTGTCCCGTAAACTGTGTAAGTGGTCAATCGTACACATAGTTTCATCAGGAGGTGAAGACGATGGCCGAACTTACAGACAGACAGCAGGAGCTACTGGACGAATTGCTGAAGGATTTCAAGGGAGACGCGCGGGACCTTTTCGGGGAGGGCGGTTTGCTCAAGACGATAGGCAAGCGGGCTCTCGAGGCGGCGCTGGAGGGCGAGATGACACATCATCTCGGTTATCCGCCGCATGATCCTTCGGGCCGCGGCAGCGGCAATTCCCGCAACGGACGCACTGCGAAGCGGCTCGAGAGCGAGTCGGGCTCGCTGGATCTGGAGGTTCCCCGCGATCGCAACGGCAGTTTCGAGCCCAGGATCGTAGAGAAGCGCCAGCGCCGTGTAGCGGGCCTGGACGAGACGATCGTGTATCTCTACGCGCAGGGCCAGAGCACGCGGGCTATCCAGGACACGTTGAGGCGTCTCTACGGAGCGGAGGTCTCCTCTACGCTTGTCTCGGAGGTTACCGCAAGCGTTCTTGAAGAAGTGACCGCATGGCAGGCTCGTCCTCTGGAGCGTGTGTATCCGATCGTGTACTTCGACGCCTTGTTCGTAAAGTCTCGCGAGGAGGGTTCGGTGAAGACGCGCGCGGTCTACGTGGCGCTGGCGATAGATATTGAAGGAGAGAAAAAGGTGCTTGGCCTTTGGATCGCTCCGACGGAGGGAGCCGTTTCGTGGCTTACCATCTTCGGCGAGTTGAAGGCGCGGGGCATGGAGGACTGTTTCATTGCGTGCGTGGACGGCCTGAGGGGTCTTCCCGAGGCGATAGAGACGGTCTTTCCACATGCGCGGGTGCAGTTGTGCGTGGTGCACCAGGTGCGCAAGAGCCTGCGGTACGTGCCCTGGAAGGAGCGCAAGCCGGTGGTGGGCGACCTGCGCAGCGTCTATACGGCGCCGAGCGAAGAGGCCGCTCTCGCGGCGCTCGAGGCTTTCGAGAGACAATGGAGCGAGAAGTACCCGGCTATCGCTCCGCTGTGGAGGAAGGACTGGGAGCGTCTGGCGCCTTTCTTCGACTATGCGCCTGCGATCCGCAAGGTGGTCTACACCACCAATGCGATCGAATCGCTGAACTACAGCCTGCGCAAAATCGTCAAGGGGCGGGGCGCTTTCCCCAACGACGACGCAGTACGCAAGCTGCTCTACCTGGGCCTGCGCGAAGCATCGAAGAAGTGGAAGCGTCCGATCCGGGACTGGAAGGCCGCCCTCAACCAGTTCGTCATACTCTATGGAGACAGAGTCCCCATAGAACAATAATCCCACTTACACAGTTAAGCGGACACGCCCTCGATATTCATTCTTTCGTCCGCTGCTGACCGTCGCAACGATTCAGCCTTGCCAGACATCCGGTCCACTTCGGCAACCATATCTTCTGCAAAGCGACGCGCCGCAAGAACGCCCAGTTTACGCATCGTTTCTACTTGTTCTTCTGTAAAAACGTCGGTATAATTGTCGCGCTGTAATGCAGTCCATGTCTCTGCGTACCGTGTCTGCGTTTCTGCAAGTCGTACGAATGCTTCCGAAACCTGTATTTCGGCGTTCCGATGCTGATCGTAAACGTCTTGGGGGGCCTGCGCTTGCGCTCCTGTGCATAGTGCCAGAATCAGGAACGCCGGAATGTATCGCTTCGCCTTCATTTCCGGCTCAAACAATCATTCTCGATCCCGTAACGCAACAAGGCTTCCGGGAAGTATCCAACGAGGTAGTCTCGCCCGATGGCCTTGGGAGCGGTTATGCGAGTAGCGTTGCCTGCGGTCTGTATGGTTATCTCCTTGTAGCAGTCGGACCACGTAATTAGGATTTCGCCTGTCATGGGTTTCTGGGTTAAGTTTGTCCAGTCGGTTTTCATGCAGGCAATATACGGTATGGATCACCCATGTTTCTCTAACGCATTGTATTCGGGCATATATGGGCGAAGCGTGCCGTCGCCGTGGCAGAATGAAAAAGGCGGAACCCGCATGCAGCAGGTTCCGCCTTTTCCCTTGTTTGATCCCGGGTAAGAAAGGCTTCCGGATGGACTAAAAGTCCATGCCGCCGCCCATACCGCCCGGCATACCTCCACCAGGTGCGCCTGCTCCGGCATCTTTTTCCGGCTTGTCGCTGATGACCGTCTCGGTGGTAAGCAACAGACTCGATACGGAGGCTGCATTCTCAAGCGCTGTCCGCGCGACTTTCGTCGGGTCGATTACACCCTGTTCCACCAGGGAGCCGTACTCTTCGGTCTGCGCGTTGAAGCCGTAGTCGCCCTCTCCGTCGGCCACCGTGCGCACCACGATCGCGCCTTCGAGACCCGCGTTCTCCGCAATCTGGCGCAGCGGCTCCTCAAGAGCACGCCGCACGATCGACACGCCGATCGCCTGATCGTCGTTCTCCGTCTCGACCCCGTCGAGCCAAGACAACGAGCGCAGGTACGCCACGCCGCCTCCCGGAACGATCCCTTCCTCTATCGCCGCCCGCGTCGCGTGCAGCGCATCCTCGACGCGCGCCTTCTTCTCCTTCATCTCCAGCTCCGTCGCCGCGCCGATCTTCAGCACCGCCACGCCACCGGAGAGCTTCGCCAGACGCTCCTGCAGCTTCTCCCTATCGTAGTCGCTCGTCGTCGTCTCGATCTGCTGACGGATCTGGTTCACGCGCGCCTTGATCGCCTCCGCGTCGCCTGCGCCGTCGACGACCACCGTCGTGTCCTTGTCAATCACAATGCGCTTGGCGCGACCGAGATAGTCCAGCGTCGTGTTCTCCAGACGGTAGCCCTTCTCCTCGGATACCACCGTACCGCCCGTCAGAATGGCAATGTCCTCAAGCATCGCTTTGCGGCGATCGCCGAAGCCCGGCGCCTTGACCGCCGCCACGCGCAGCGTGCCGCGGAGCTTGTTCACCACCAGCGTTGCGAGCGCCTCTCCCTCGATGTCCTCTGCAATAATCAGAAGAGGACCGCCCGTCTGCGCCACCTTCTCCAGCACAGGAAGCAAATCCTTCATCGATGAAATCTTCTTGTCATGGATGAGCACCGTCGCATCTTCGAGCACCGCCTCCATGTTGTCCGCATCGGTCACGAAGTAGGGAGACAAATAGCCCCGGTCGAACTGCATCCCCTCGACCACGTCCAGAAACGTCTCCATGCCCTTGGCCTCCTCTACCGTGATCACGCCGTCCTTGCCTACCTTCTCGAAGGCCTCTGCAATCAGATCGCCGATCTCCGTGTCGCTGTTCGCCGATATCGAAGCCACCTGCGCAATCTCGCCCTTGCCTTCGATCTCGCGGCTCAAGCCCCGAAGCGACTCCACTACCGCAGCCACGGCCCGCTCGACGCCCCGCTTCAGGTCCATCGGGTTCGCCCCCGCCGTCACGTTCTTCAGACCCGCCGTCACGATCGCCTGCGCCAGCACCGTCGCCGTCGTCGTGCCGTCGCCCGCCACGTCGCTCGTCTTCGAAGCCACCTCGCGCACCATCTGGGCGCCCACGTTCTCCACCTTGTCCTCCAACTGAATCTCTTTCGCTACGGTCACCCCGTCCTTCGTAACGGTAGGCGCTCCATAGCTCTTCTCGATGATGACGTTGCGGCCCTTCGGCCCCAGCGTCACCTTGACCGCATCGGCCAGTGCGTCTACGCCCCGCTTGAGCGCAGCCCGCGCCTCCGTGTCAAATACGATTTGTTTTGCCATGATCGAATATGTGTTTTGTCTTTGCGGTAAAAGGAAAAAGGATCAGCCGGCAACTCGCCGGCGATCCTCAAAGAGAGAGAAAGCGCCTCTACCCGATAACGCCGAGGATGTCGCTCTCACGCATGATGAGCACGTCCTGGTCGTCGAGCGTGATCTCCGTGCCCGAATACTTGCCGTAGAGCACGGTGTCGCCCGCCTTGACGGTCATCCCCACGTGCTTGCCGTTCTCGACCTGGCCGGGACCAACAAACAGGACAGTGCCCCGCTGGGGCTTCTCCTGCGCCGTGTCGGGAATGAACAATCCGCTCGATGTCTTCTCCTCAGCAGCCTCCGGCTGCACTACTACACGGTCGCCTATCGGTGTAATGCTGGTCATGGTTTCTTTTTTCCTCCTTCCGGCAGAAACCGGACGATGTTGGTTACGAACAAGGGAACGCCCCGGCCCTATCAAACGGCGTGCCAATTCCATACTCTGCCGTACTGACACACTCCGGACTGGAGGAATACGGCAGACAGAGACGAGCCGGAGCCCCACCCTGACGAAAGGGCAGAGGGCTCAGGCAGCGAATACGATCGCAAGCGAAGAATCCGCGAAGGGACAACCGGAGGAGCCAAACATTTCCCGATCTTATGGAAGCATAAGGGTTCGGTATGTCCTTTTCCCGGCGTATTTTGCAGGGACAGCCGGATGTGACGTTTCGGCTGTGTGAACCGGGCAACAAGGACCCTTTAGCATCTTCTGCGTCTTGACCTCCTCTCCAAAAGGTCTTTTTGCTTTTTTCCGGCGATTCCGGAGGGCATCCGGTGCGCACGGCAGGGAAGCGGCCGAAAAACGGGCGGCGGCAAGACCGCGCGCGTTGCGCCATGAAATAGAAAAACTGGTCGGGATGCCCGTCCGCAGGATCGAACTCTACGAGCAGGCGCTCCGACACCGTTCCTCGCTTTCCGATACGAACGGAGAGGGACATACGGCTTCCAATGAGCGGCTCGAGTTTCTGGGGGACGCCGTACTTGATTTTGTTACGGGAGAACATCTTTATCGTCATTTTCCGAACGGCGACGAGGGCTTCCTGACGCGCATGCGGGCCCAGATCGTCAACGGCCAGTCCCTGGCGCGGTTTGCCACCGAACTGGGGCTCGGAGATATGATTCTGATGAGTGACGCCGTGTACCGGGACGGTGGCCGTGACAGCGCGGCTATTCTGGCCGACGCTCTTGAAGCGGTCATCGGGGCTCTGTATCTCGATATGGGAGAAAAAGCGGTCCGTACGTTCGTCCGGACCAGGATGCTTGCGCGACTCGATCTGAACGATCTTGCGCACGTTCGGGACAATTATAAAAGCCTGCTGTTGGAACATGTGCAGGCGCTCGGATGGACCCAGCCCCACTACCGTGTTGTGCGCGAAGACGGTCCGCCGCACGAAAGGGTATTTACGATCGACGTTATCCTGCGCGACGAAGCGTATGGTCGCGGCCGGGCGCAAAGCAAGAAAAAGGCCGAACAGAAAGCCGCCGCACAAGCGCTCGACCGATTGCGTCGTGAATCGCCGAACGAGTAGCGCTTGCCCTGTACGGCAAGCGAACAACACATACACGACCGTATATCTGTTGCAACCAACCATGCCCACCGCGTTTTCCTCTACCGACCGCTTCGCAGAGCGGCACAACGGGCCGACGGAAGAAGACATCCGCAGGATGCTCGAAAAGGTGGGGTGTTCCTCGCTGGACGAGCTGATCGCCCGCACGATTCCGGCGGACATTCGTCTGGACGGAATGCTCGATCTGCCTGAAGCCCTCAGCGAACGGGACCTTCTTGCGAAAGCGCATGCACTGGCCGACAAGAACCGCTTCGGCCGGTCGTACATAGGGATGGGCTACCACGATACGGTGACGCCTGCGGTGATCCGGCGCAACATACTGGAAAATCCGAACTGGTACACACAGTACACGCCTTACCAGGCCGAAATTTCGCAAGGTCGGCTGGAGGCGCTTCTGAATTTTCAGACCGCCGTGGCGGATCTCACCGGGCTGGCTATCGCCAATGCCTCATTGCTCGACGAACCGACCGCCGCTGCGGAAGCCATGACCATGCTGGCCCGGAGTTCGGCCCGGCGGGACGCCCGTACGTTTCTGGTGGATGCGGCCTGTCACCCCCAGACTATCCGGGTTGTGCAAACCCGGGCAAGGCCCCTCGGCATAGCGGTAGTCGTTGCGAACTGGCGCACCTTCACGTTCGGCGACGAGGTCTTCGGGGCGCTCGTGCAGTACCCGACCACCGATGGGGCCATTTGCGACTATTCGGACCTGTGCGCGCAGGCGCACCATGCGCAGGCGCATGTGGTAGTGGCTGCCGACCTGCTCAGCCTGACGCTCCTGGCGCCGCCGGGCGACTTCGGCGCGGATGTCGCCGTGGGAACCACGCAGCGGTTCGGGATGCCCATGGGCTACGGCGGCCCGCATGCTGCCTATCTGGCCACCAGTGAGCCGTTCAAGCGGAAGATACCCGGACGAATCATCGGCATGTCGGTGGACGCGGACGGCGATCCCGCCCTGAGAATGGCGCTCCAAACCCGTGAGCAGCACATCCGGCGCGCCAAAGCGACCTCCAACATTTGCACGGCGCAGGTGCTTCCCGCCATCATGTCCGGCATGTACGCGGTTTACCACGGACCGGACGGGCTCCGCGCTATTGCCGAGCGGATACACCGTCTGGCCAAACTGCTTGCACATGGCCTGGATCGCCTCGGACACGACATCCGGCATGAGCATTTCTTTGATACGTTGCGCATCGATCCGAGGGGAGGCAGTGCAGAAACCATTCTCCGGAACGCTGAACGGCATGGCGTCAACCTGCGCTGCTACGACGACGATTCACTCGGCGTGGCGCTTGATGAAACCACCTGTCTCGAAGAGGTGGATACGCTCCTGCATATCTTTGCCGGCGATCGGAACGGTGTGTCGGTGGGGGCGCTTGCTCCGGAAGCGCCGGCCACGTATGCGGGACCACTACAGCGCACCACGCCTTTTCTCGAACATCCGGTCTTCCACCGGTATCGTTCCGAAACGGAGATGATGCGCTACCTGCAACGCCTTGCATCAAGAGACTTGTCCCTGACAACCAGCATGATTCCCCTGGGATCGTGCACGATGAAGCTGAACGCCGCAGCCGAGTTGTTGCCGATTACCCTGCCGGGTTTCAGCGAACCGCATCCCTACGTCCAGGAAGATCAGGCGCAGGGTTACGCAGCGTTGATTGAGGAACTGGATGCATGGCTCAGCGAGATCACCGGATTCGCACGCACCTTTTTCCAGCCCAATTCGGGCGCCTCGGGGGAATATACGGGCCTCCTCGTCATCAAGGCCTGGCACGAATCCCGAGGAGAGGGGCGCCGCGCCGTTTGCCTGATCCCCGAATCGGCCCACGGGACGAATCCCGCCAGCGCCGTGATGGCGGGCATGCAGGTGGTCGTGGTTAAAACGGACGAGGCGGGCAATGTGGATGTGGAGGCGCTACGCAGCGCTGCGGAAACGTATTCGGACCGCCTTGCCGCGCTGATGATCACCTATCCGTCCACGCACGGGGTGTTCGAAAAAGACATCCGGGAGATTATCGACATCGTGCACAAGCACGGGGGGCAGGTATATCTCGACGGGGCCAACATGAACGCCCAGGTGGGCTTGTGCCGCCCCGGCGATTTCGGTGCGGATGTGTGCCACCTGAATCTGCATAAGACGTTCTGCATTCCGCACGGCGGCGGAGGGCCGGGGATGGGCCCGATCTGTGTGGCGGAGCATCTTGCGCCGTTTCTGCCTGACTCGCCGCTTCCCGGAGAGCAGGACGAAGAGGCTGCCGTGGGACCCGTGGCGGCTGCCCCGTACGGCAGCGCAAACATTCTGGTCATATCATGGGCCTATATCGCCATGATGGGGGCGGAAGGTCTTGCCCAGGCGACGAAACTGGCCATCCTGAACGCCAACTACATGATGGCGCGCCTCGAAAAGAGCTATCCGGTGCTGTACAAGGGAGCCTTCGGCCGGTGTGCGCACGAATTTCTGCTCGATCTGCGTCCTTTCAGCCGCAGTGCGGGCATTTCCGAGCGCGATGTAGCCAAGCGCCTGATGGACTACGGCTTCCATGCGCCGACGGTCTCTTTTCCCGTGGCGGGTACGCTTATGATCGAGCCGACGGAGAGCGAGACGAAAGAAGAACTGGATCGTTTTTGCGAAGCGCTCGAGTGCATCCGGGAGGAAATCCGGCAAATAGAGGAGGGAGAGGCGGACCCCGTACGGAATGTACTCAAGAATGCCCCGCATACGGCGCGTATGGTCACGTCCGATACCTGGGAGTATCCGTACAGCCGGGAAACAGCGGCTTTCCCGACGCAATGGACCCATGCGCACAAGTTCTGGCCCTCCGTGCGGCGCGTCGACGACGCCTACGGGGATCGCAACCTTGTTTGTGCGTGCCCGCCCATAGAGGAATACGCCGGGGAAGAAGCAACCTGACACCCTGATCTTTCGTCAGGTTGATTCAGTCCAGGGAGTCCGAAACCGTCCGGGCAAGGTCCGGATAGTCCGTTATAAGCCCGTCTACCCCAAGAGCCTTCAGTCGCATCATGTCGGAGACCTCATTCACGGTCCACGGGATGAGCCGCATGCCGCGGGCGTGCGCGGCACGCACTGTAGATTCATCTACCAGACGGAAATTAGGGGAGTAAACCTCGGGCGTGAAGCCAAGCCGGGCAAGGATTGACGCAAGGTCTGTGTCTGATTCCACAAGCAGCGCCAGCTGCCAGGGGGCGCGGGTCCTGTGCGCGGCCTGAAGCGAACGCGTGTCGAAGGACTGGACGGTGACGCGGTCCATGATACCAGTGGCGGCCACTGCGTCATGCACGAGCTGCACAAATGCCGGTGGAGCCGGCGTAAAGACGCCGTCCCATTCCGGGCGCGACTTGATTTCAATGTTGTATTGCAGCGGCTCAATTCCGCGTTCTGCAGCGTAATTCTCGACTGCATCGATCACGTCCGGCAGCCGGGGCTTTACGGCGGGCCGCTTTTCCTGGCGCGGAAAGCCGGGATGCCCGCGGCTGCCGCAGTCGTAGCGCGCGACGGCCTCGTAGGAAAGGCGAAAGATGTTGTGGCTTCTGCCGTGCGTAATGGCACGGCCCGTCATGTCGCTGCAGATCGTCTCCGACATCCATGGTTCGTGGGAGACGACGACCGTAGAGTCGCCCGCGACCACGACATCCATCTCGAGTGTGGTTACGCCGAAGTCTACCGCACGCAAGAAGCCGGCGGTGGAATTTTCGGGCAGCAGGCCCCGGGCGCCCCGGTGTCCCTGGATGTCGAAGCGTGGCTGAACCTGGCCCATGACGACCTGTATTACCAAGACCAGAATGACGGGGATCGGCATGGGAAACGCTCCATTTTGTTAGACATAACGTGGGCCCGGGTCGGGCGATGCCGCTTCGGTGGCGGTAACAGGAGGCTGAGTACCGTATGGCGCGGGCAGGCAGGCATCCACGTGTTGCCGCATCACATTGACTTGTGCTGCCGCCCAGGCTTCGTCGCGTCCCAATTCCTGCGCAAGGATGTGTGCTACCACCGGCGAGGATGCGAGGGCCGCATGGCGGTTCAAGAGCAGAGCAGGGGTGCGGCGCACAAGCACATCGCTGACCGTGCGGGCCATTTCATGCCGCGCCGCCCAGTGGACTTCGCCGCGGCGATATGGCAAATCGGGATGCAGCCATTCGTGCCCATTCTCTACTTCCCTCATGACTGCCTCGACATCTGCCCGGTCCGACCCGTATACCTGTAAGGCTTCCCCGTCCTCTTGGCGTTCTTGCCATCCGTGCAGCCGCAGATTGGCGGTTACGCACGGATGGGCGTCCAGCCCACCTACCTGGACAGCTGTGTTAATGGTGTCCTCGGCTATCTTGCGATAGGTTGTCCATTTTCCTCCCGTGACGGTAATCAGGCCTGACTTCGAAATCAGGACGACATGATCACGCGAGATGGAAGCTGTATCCGAAGCGTTGCTCGCACTGACGAGGGGGCGCAATCCGGCAAAGGCGCTCAGTATATCGGACGGGACGATACGGCGCTCGAAATAACGGGCCGCATGGTCTATCAGGTATTCGATTTCGTCAGCACGCGGTAGCGGTTCGAGTACAGGAACACTAACGGGGGTATCGGTAGTGCCCAGCAGCACTCGCCCATGCCAGGGGAGGGCAAACAGCACACGGCCGTCTTTTGTTCTGGGGATCAGAAGCGCATGCCGGGAGGGAAAGAAGGACTGATCCATCACAAGGTGGATACCCTGGCTGGGACGCACAAGGTCGGAGCTGCCGGGCTCATCCTGCCTCCTGATAGTATCCACAAGGACTCCGCCGGCATTTACCACAGCATGTCCATAAAGATGCAGCTCCTGGTCGGATTCGAGATCGCAGGCTACGACCCCTTTCACCTTGCCCTGCACTTTGAGCAGTCCGACAACACGGGCATAATTGACCACTACGGCGCCGTGGCGGGTGGCTGTGCGGGCCAGAGCCAGGGCCAAACGGGCGTCGTCAAACTGACCGTCGTGATAGACGACACTACCGCGAAGGCCGCCGGCCTGCACGCCGGGGAGCTCCTCCAGCGTCCGCGCTCGCGAAAGCAGGTGCGACTTCCCAAAGGAGCGGTGACCCGCCAGAAGGTCGTAGGCCTTGAGCCCCAAGCCATAAAATGGGCGTTCCCACCATGTATAGGCAGGAAGCATGAACTTCAGGTTGCGTACCAGGTGCGGCGCATTGTCGCGGAGCCGACTGCGCTCGCGCAATGCTTCACGGACAAGCGCAACGTTGCCTTGCCTCAGGTATCGGACGCCACCATGCACCAGCTTTGTGCTACGGCTTGACGTGCCTTCGGCGAAATCGGCCTGTTCGAGCAAGACCGTCCGGTATCCACGAGATGCAGCATCCACGGCGGCGCCCAGGCCAGTGGCTCCACCCCCAATAATGATCACATCCCACGGACGGTTTTCATCCTGGATGTGATCGAGAAAGACCTTGCGCTTCATAGGCGCCATGAGCGGTTAAAGGAGGAAAACGTGCGAGGCTACCACACTGGGTCAGCAACGGGAAAGGCTGGGCGCAGCGTATGGCCTTTAAGCACGGTGAGGCCTGTGAGGTGCGGTGCTGAAAGGGTTAGCGTATCCAACACTGTATGGTGGACGACCACAGGGTAACGATTGCGCAACCGCCGGAGGGTCTCGCCGACTGTCTCCTCGCCATTGGTGAGTTCTTCGCGTAGCACACGATAAACCCACTTGTCTGTCCAGAGGGCAAGATCGTGTCGTAGCGCCGGGTTCTCGTCCATATCCTCTTCCAGTGCGCGCTGGACAAAATAGTGGTCACGAAGGGTAAGACCGATTGCGTCGTACAAGTCATTCTCGAATACTTCTCGGCGCTCATGGCGCAGGGGATATCGCGTCGCCGGAAAGGCCGCGAGAAAGTCCCGGACGGTCCAGTCGCCGTCGGAAGTCGTGATGAGCACATCATCAAGTATCAAGCGAAGGTGATCGGCATCGGAGGCCTCGCGCGCCAGGAGTGCAGTCAGGAGACCCCCCTGAGGCGGCCCGTCCTGGTACCAGTGCCAGAGCTTGTCGCGCAGCAGCTTATAGGACGCAGGCTTCAAGCGCACGTCAAGCGGCTTCATCATGGAACCGATAAAGGCTCGTGCCAGGACTCTGGCCTTCTGGTGAAAGACAGTCTGCTCGTACGAAGCGCGCGCTGCGGCAGATGGCGGCACGGGCTCACGGCGTACATCGACGAGCTGCAGCAAGAGAAATTGGCCATGGTAGGGCACCGGCGCGGAAATCTCGCCCACCTGGAGGTCCGTGACAGCCGCCATCAAGTCCGGGTGCAGATCGTGGCTTGTTACGTAGGGGCTCTCAAAGTCCGAGGGATGCAGGTTTTGCTCATCATTCTTGAACACGAAATCCCGGATCAGTGCCGGCAACCCCCCCGATAACGCCTCATTGCGCAAACGATGCGCCTCCGCGGGTGACCTGGCCAGCAGGTATCTTAGTCGGAAGGAAGTCCGATCCTGCTGCATGGCAAGGGTGATGTCTTGAGGCGTAATGCTAACCCGATCGTTGACGTAGCGCTGGAATACCTGTTCAACGAGCAATTCCTCGCGCAGGTCTTCTATGTTCCGCCTGACCGCTTCGTGATCCGGAAGCCCGCGCCGAATTCCCTCAAGAGCCAGGAGTTTCTCGTCAATGATGCGATTCAGATAGGCCAGCCGGGTGTTGTCGCCCCGGTATAGGTGGGGGAACCCCAGTTCATAGTTCAGAACAAAATCCCTGGCATAGATCGGCTCGCCACCCACGGTCGCAACAATGGCTCCTTCGCCCGATGATTCGGTAGACCCTGGGGCCGCGGGACCACAGCCCGAAGCTGACAGGAGCACGCAGAGCAGGACACAAAGCGCCAATCCACGCATCGTCTATTGTAGCAGGGTAATAGGTTGATGGACCCTGTACCCTTCCGCTTCCAGAACCAGCATATAGGCGCCGGAGGCCAGGTGGTCAATCATCCATGTCACATGGTGGGCGCCTGGCCTTTGCGGCGGGTAGACGACCGCTTTTACCTCTCGGCCAAGGAGGTCGAACACCTGCAGATGTACGGTAGACGGTTGGTCCAGGACATAATTGATATGGAGCTGATTGGCCGCCGGGTTTGGAAACACTTCCAGATGCAGGTCTGGCAACGGAATCTGGTCGGGCTGTGTGTCGCCAGCATGTAGCAAGATTTCCGACAGGGCAACACCGTAGACAAAGGGGTAGAACGTGGACCACCCGACTGTACGCTGGTAATAGTCTGTACCCGACTCGGAATTCGTCCAGAGCGTTCCGTCTGGCGAGAACGCAAGATCTTCGATGCCATGGGGGAACGTGATGCTGGCCTCCCAGGCAGGAAGGGTACCAGGACGGAAGTCAGAATGCTTAAAGCGTAGCACTTCCGCCTCCCGGCTATTTCGGTTACGGGCCATGAAAACGTAGACCGTGTTGTCCACGGCATGGAAGTCCACCCCCTGTATATTGCGCGGGATGGGATAGATGGCGGGGCTCGCACCCTGTACGATCAGACCTGCTTCGTCCAGTGGATAGCCGTACAAATAGGGCTGCTGTTGTCCGCCGGTCCGGTAATCGCCCACCCAAAGCGTGTCCTGGAAGGACGATACAAAAGAAGCCTTGCTTCGAACATTTCGTGTTCCGTACGAATCCGCCAACAGATCTGTATACCGATCGCCGGCCTCTTCGTATGGTGGAAGAATATAGCGTTCCACCGTTCCTTCAGAGGCGACATAAATGGCCTCGCCGACGACGGCGACCCCTCCAACGTGCGCCGTTCTCAGTTGGCCGTTCAGGCGAAATGTGCGGCGCACGTGACCCGTGGCAACGTCAATCTCGACAACGATGGAACGCCTGGTCGCCAGCCGGTTGTCACGGGTTCTGTGGTAATAGGACACATAGACCAGTTTGGCCTGTCCCGCTTCGTCGCTTACTACGGCTGTGCCCTGCGGGATGAAGGCATCGTTCACATGCGGCAAGAAAAAGCGGCGGGTAACCGGCGTGGTATACGTGTTTATACGCTGGTCCATGGGGAGATGAAAGTTTTCCAGGTCATAGTCATGGAAAGCAGGCATGCCGAAGTAGGCGCTTCCATCGAAGGGCGGAGGCGTGCCGAGGTAGGACGGATGGGCCACATAGTCGCGCACTACAGCAGCAAAAACCAGCCCCCTAATGGTGCCCTTCAAACTCAGGGCATCCTCTGTGCCCGTGGCCTCTGTCCCCACGAAGAATGGGCGTGGTATGGCATAGGGCGATGCAATTGTCACCGATATCGACTCTTCTGCTACCAGTTTGCCATCACGGTATATTCTGAGAATCAGCATATTCGAAAACATGTACTCGGCGGTTGCTGCAATCCACACGTCCTGACCAGTTACTACCTCTTCCGAGCCCGCAATGCGGTAGGTTACTCCCCCAATGACCACCATGAAATAGGGTATGCCTGTTTCCAGGCCGAGAGTAAATCCGTCGAGTGATCCGATGCGATTGCTGAGCAGTGTGTGGTGAGCGCCGCGTTCCAGCAGCCGCAGCCACACCTCGGCTGTCATTCGCGGACCAGCCGGCTGGTTCACATTTGTGCTGGCACTGCCCCGCATCGTGGAGGACGCCCCCTCGAATTCAGCAGCCCAAATGGGATCGTAGCCCCAGCCACCTGGCCAGCGTGCCTGATGCTCCCAAGGGTCAAGAAACGGCCCTGTCTCCACATGCCGTGTCTCGACTTTCGAGGATAGTTCCGCCGACCCGGGCAGATAGCGAAAAACCACACCAGCCGCATCAACCTGCCCTGCAGAGAGCATAAGCACAGCCACCGCCAGATAGCGGCGGAGCCTGTTGCGTCCGGGAATCATGCTCATTCTTGTGTGTGAAGAGTGTCACATCAGAAAGTTGTCCGCCGGTCGTCCCAAGGAGACGACCGGCGGACAGAAGAGGGCTGCCTGCCGGTCTGAAGGACTACTTCAGCAAGACCATCTTTCGTACCAGATGCGTGTTGTCGGCATGCAGCACATAGAAGTAGACGCCACTGGCGAAGCGATCGGCCTGGAAGTCGATCGTGTAGGTCCCGGCAGCCAGCGCCTCGTTGGTCAGCACCTGGACACGCTGACCCAACACGTTGTATACTTCGACCCTTACATTGGTCATGTGCGGAATGGTGTACGTAATCGATGTGTTGGGATTGAACGGGTTCGGATAATTCTGTTCGAGGGAAAATTCTTTGGGCAGTTCGTTTTCGGTAACTCCAGTCACAAGCGTGGAGGCGTCGATCCACATCGGCATAGTAGCCGCGTCAAAATTCTCGTCCCCGTCGAATCCGCCGAGATGTCCCGTGAATCCGTTCCCGGTGGCATCCTCCGTGGTTTCACCCTGTCCCTCGTCGAAGTGCCAGAGCGCCAGGGTCATTGCATCAACGTCGTACGGTTCCGTCTGCAAGTCGAAGGCGTCGACGCCGGCATACCGATCCACCAGTGAGACGCGTACCTCATCGATCATGCCGCGGAAACCTTCGTACCTGTCGTTCCAGAGGTCCGCGGCGCCGTTGCCTATTGCCACCTGCATCGAGCCTCCCAACAATGGAATATCCGACTCGATTTCGGCAACTTTTGCGCCGTCAATATACATTCGCATCTTGTCCGCAACGTTCCACGTTATCGCCACATGATACCAGCGCGGGAAAAATTTCGCGCGGGTGTCGTCGCCCTGTTCGAGATTGGTGGTATTGGCGCCGTCCTGCATGAAGAACAGGAGACGCCCCTCGCTACGCCGCCAGCCCAGACCCAGGTCACCGGGATTGTTGCCCCCGAGATTCTTGCCAAACAGGTACGTCCAGTCGGGGTCATGGGTGTCATTCGTCAGGAGCGAGTCGGGTCTGAACCAGAGTTCAACGGTGCCTTCGTCCATCCGGATCGGGAAGAGTTGGGGAGCTTCTCTGATTTCAACGCGGTCACGCTCCCACCAGTTGAACGCCATCACGTAGCCCGTCCCCCAGGGATGGGGAACATCCTTGAATTCGTCAAGCCCGCCGACGCCATCAATGGTCGTTGCCGGCGACCAGGGACTGGAGCCCGTGGCCAAATGCTGAACAAAAGGATCCGCCGCCAGGAAATTGCCGTCGGGCTCGCGCGTGATGGAATTATCCATGTTCGCCTCAGCAGCCGTATTCAGGGTAAACTCCCAGTCTACGTTACTTCCGCCGCTCATGACCGTCGGTGCGGCTCCACCGCTTGCACTGCCGAAAGCGACGTAGGCATCGTACGAGCCGTCGGCACTTACCAGTACGGCGTGGTCTCCCGCTTCATCCAGGCCATCGCCAAGACTGCCGCTGGCTGCAAAGACCCGCGACTGCAGCGGATCTGCATTGTACCCCTGCACAGCGGACACATCACCACCCCCAAAGACGGCGACCAACTTTAACGGAGCGAGAACGAAGCCATCCGGGAACGTGAACGAAAGGCCCCCGGGATCTCCGACGCTCCAGCCGGAGAGGTTAACGGACATCTCTTCACTGGTGTTGATGAGCTCGATGAATTCGTCCTGCATGGCGTCGACCGTGCCGTCGCCGTTGGCGTCGCCTGCCGCATCGGCAAGGATTTCGTTGATGACGACGGTAACGGGCGGTTGCGGCGGCGGTACTTGCATGCGGCCGTCTATAGTAAGGGCCGGCGAAAATGCATTGGTGCTCACTTCCAGATGCTGCACGAATGGATCCGGCACATTAACGTTACCGTCCGGAAAGCGTGTCACCGAATTGTCCGCGTTAGCGGGCGCAGCAATATCCTGCTCAATCTCGAATTCCGTACCTGCCGGGTACGTTTCCACGGCGGGCCCCCCCGTGTTGGCTTTGCTTCCGTAGGCGAACCATGTATCATACGCCCCGTCATCAGACAGGAGTATGATAATATCACCGCCGTTGGCGAAGCCGTTCCCCACGGTGCTGTCAGCCTGAAATACACGCGTCATCATCGGATCCGCATCGTAGCCCGGGACATTGCTTACATCTCCTCCACCAAAGACAGCGATGATGCCGCGCGGCTCCACCATATATCCATCCGGAAAAACAAAGGCAATACCCTCGTCGTCTCCCAGCATCCATCCTCCAATATCAACTGCAGTATCGCCTACGTTCGCCAATTCGATGAATTCGTCCTGCGACGAGCTGCGTGTTCCGTCCATATTGGCGTCTCCGGCATCCCCTGTTGGCGGATCGGCCAACACTTCGTTGATAATGATCGTAAGCGGCGGCCGGACCTTGGGCACCTGGTTCCCGCCGGTGATGGTCAGCCCGGGCGAAAAAAGGTCGGAGCTTACCGAACTATGCTGTACGAATGGATCGGGGTTCGAGATATCGCCATCGGGATTTCTTGTAACAGAGACATCCTCATTGGCCGCCACATGCACATGCACTTCGAACTCGAACGTGATATTTGCGACCACATCCGAGGTTGGCGGGCCCTGATCAGTCTTCGAATTGTAGGCAATGTACATATCTTCATTGCCGTCGGGCGACTGGATGACGATGTAGTCACCGCCGTTGGCGAAGCCGTTGCCCACGGTACTGTCGGCCTGGAATGCACGCGTCACAAGGGGATCCGCATCGTAACCCGGAACATTTGAAATATCGCCGCCGCCGAAAATGACGAGCAGCGCCCTGGGAGGCAGCATGTAGCCGTCCGGGAACGTAAAGTTTATTCCCTCGTCATCACCGACCATCCAGCCGGTCAAATCGAGCGTATGCGCACTGATATTGGCAAGCTCGACGAACTCGTCCTCCGAACTAGAACGTGTGCCGTCTCCATTGGCGTCACCGGGAGCGTCACCCGCCGGGTCGGCGAGGAACTCATTCACTATAAGGCGCGGTACTTGCTGTGCGAAGGCGTCGCCGGCGAATAGCAACATACAGGCGAGCAAGGATAGGAATGGTTTCATGGGACAGCTCTTTTGGTGAGGGGGATCTATATAGGATATAGATCGCAAATGGGAGTGACAATAGCAAATGGCTTTAGCGGCTCGGTAGCCGCCCGGCACTGCCATCGGCAGGATCGCCTTCCCCTCTCTCCGGGCATCGAAAAGCCGAACGTTTCACACTGACGGTCGCCGGCTGCCGTACGACTATCCAGCTGCCTGCCAGTCAACGTGTGTTCAAGGCGCGCCCGCAACTGCGCCGCACTCGGCGTCCGTAGAGCCTGATTCTGCTGGAACAGGCCGCGGAGTAACACGGACCGATCCCTGATTGTCAGGGCCCGGGAGTAGGTAACGGGCAGCGCCAGGCATGTCAATGGATGAGGGTAACGGTGAAGCGGTGGGTCGCGTTCAGAATACCCCACGTCGCATACGCATAGTCGATTGTCACGCCGAGCTGGCCCAACACACGATGCTGAAGCCCCATGCCGAACGTATATCCGCCGGTGCGATCCGTCTCAAAATAAGAGGCCAGCCCTGCCCGAAAGGAAATCGTATCAATGAACGTATATTCGAACCCCATGTTGACGGCCTCGCTGTTGTCCGAGGGATGCAGAAGGTCGGCTGCGAGAGTCATGCGGTGCATGGAAGCCTCCAACTGGTATGCGATTCCAAACCTGAACAGGAGTGGCAGCGAGAACGCATCGGTCTGCAGATTAACATTGAGCTTATCATTGCTGAAGTTGGTCGGGTCGTCGTCGAAAGGCCGGCGCAGGTCCCGCCCCTCCAGTTTCAAGTCGCCACCGAAGTTGGCAAGACCCGCAGCCAGGCTTAGGCCCGGAAGGTTGGTGTAATACATCATCCCCAGGTCAAATGCATATCCACCGGCCTTCTCGTGCCAAAGCGTTTCCTGAATAATTTTGCCTGAGACTCCCGCCATAAATCGGGGCGTGAGCCGCGCGGCATAGGTTAGCGTAAGGGCCAGATCGGACACGCTATAGAACTCGCCCGTGCCTTCCGGCTGCAAGATGGTGCGTACAGGCGCCCGATCCACGATGTCCAGGTTCATCACACTTAGCCCCAGGGCGCCGATCCGGGGAAGGACCAAGACCGCCGCGACATGGTTAAGTCGGGTGTTGGCCAGCCATTCGGTATGGTCGAAGGTGACTAAGACCGTGCCATCCAGTGCGGCGGCGGCGGAGGGATTCCAGAACATGGACGATGCATCGTGAGCGAGGGCGGCCCCGGCATTGCCCATGGCCTGGGCGCGGCCTCCAACGCCGATTTCGAGAAACGCGGCGGCACTCGTACCGGCGTTGGTAACGTCTTCGACAAAGTTCACCGGCCGATCCGTCTCCTGCCCCCACACGACGACGGGAAGCAACAATGCCGTGACTGCGGAGAACACGACATGCCGTGCCATGTGTGCAGCACCCCGCACCCGTCGTGCAGCATCTGTTACGTTAGAAGGGGACGGTACGTGACACATGGCCCGTTACTTGATGAGAGTGAATTTCCCGATCTTGTTGCCGACGCCAGGTGCTTCAACATGAAAGATGTAGACGCCGAAGGCGACCGTGAGGCCGTCCTTTGATACAAGGTCCCAACTCTCCGTACCATCTTCAGGGGGCGCATCGTGACTGATTGTCTGGACGAGTTTGCCCGCCATGTTGAAGATGCGGATTGTACACTTCGGCGGCAGGTTGACGAAATCGATGCGTCGCTCGCCGCGGCCGGTCTGGTTGAACAGGGGCCGCTCCCAGGAAGCACTTACCACATACGGATCCGGCACGACATAGATATTCTCGAGATTGCTCCGTGCCAGCGTTTCATCAAAGGCGGAGGCCTGCGTCGTGAAGGTAATCCGATCGAGTGATGAGAAGGGCTTGGAGACCTGCAGTGTATACACATCGCCCGGTTCCGGCATTATAGCGTCCTCCCCCTGTGGCGCCAGAAAACTAAGGCGCCATCCCAGGTTGAAGCGCAAGCCATCAACATCGAATACAATGATTACGACGTCTCCGGCGCCCAGCAGGCCATCCGCATCCCCTGTTTCTTCGAATAAGAATTCGAAGGAGCGATCCGTGGTCGTACTCCTGACTTCAAAGTTGACCGGGACGCCCTGCTGGAAGCCAAATTGCACGAAACTGGTGTCCACACCTGGTTCGGCTATACGTATTTCGATGTCCTCGGGCAGTGCGACGCTGCGCCCGGACGAGACCAGATCAATGTCGGCCTGTATATTGCTGTTTCCTTGCGTCCAGCCGTACACGGTGGGTGCTGCGGCCTCCGGCGTAAATATCTTGAAGCGCATCCCTTCCCGTATACGGGTTACCAGATCGAGGCTGTCAAAGAGGGCTGTCTCGTATACGATGCGTCCCGACAGCAATTCCTCGATACGCACCCCCTTCGTGAGCAAGGAACGGGTTGTGTCGGTGAAGGTGATTGCGTACTGCGCACCGTTCCGGATACTGTCGGGCACGACTACTTCGATGTCCATGCGGCCCGTGCCTGGCCCTTCGTGTTCGACATTACCCTGAATATCCCCTGCGATGAAACCCGCGCTCGGTGCATTGGGAACGACGACCGCCGTATTCCTGTCAAGAAACGTAACGTTGCCAACCAGGTCGGTCTGTATGATTTTTGCGCTCTCACTCGGAGCGATAGGAGTGAGTTTGTCTTTGTCGCTGAGGCCGCGGGCAAAAAAATCGACATCGTAACCGCCATCATACGAAACGACGGCGTAATAATAGGTCCGACCGTTGTCAAGGCCTTCATCGACAAAGAAGTACCGCAGGCCTGTGTCCTTGCCTACATTGTAAACTGCGCCGGACTCGCCGATCTGAATGGGGTGGGGACCCCTGAGGCCGTTTTTCAGATCAAACTGCATTATCGGCTTCCAGAGGGTCGGGTTGCCGAACGCGTCGCTGATCGTCTTGATCGAATTGAAAGAGGGGTCGGTAGACCGGTAGATCAGGTACCCTTCAAAGTCGCGCCCGTAGATCGGGTCACGAGAGAATTCCGCCCGATTATCCCACATCAACGTTACCTTGCGATCCCCCGGCACCGCTGTCAGCGTAGGTTTGTTGGGTGGTTTCGCAAAAGAATAATCCGCGTCGTAGATGCGCTGCATCGTGCGCTTGTTGCGCAGGATATCATCGAAATCGCGGCCGAACAGGTTGGCGATGGCAAACTTCCGGGTTTCTTCCCGGGGTAGTTCGAAGTAACCCGAGCCGTAGATAAAGGCCAGGTTGCTCGGCATCGAACCGCCAAATCGTCCTGGCTCCATTTCTCGCCACGTCCGGGCATCGTCGCTGACATTCCCGGCAGGTCGTAACACGAAGCTGGTAAGGCCGATTTGGTCCGATTCGTCGTTGTCCGTCTTTCCGAAGTTGGGCTCGCCTGGATCGGGCATCCCGTTGCCTTCGGCGCCGTCGCTATCGGGGCCCGGATAGCCTTCTGCTTCGGGACCGAGTCCATCCGAACCTGTGTCGTCCAGGATCGGCTCATCGGGGTCCTGCACGCCATTCCTGTTGGCATCCAGAAAGGCAACCCAATCCATGTCTTCGTCCCCCGTCCACCAGACTGCTTGCTCGTAGGCCGGGCGCAGTGCTACGGCGCCGAAGAAATTCTCGAAGGCGACCCGGTCATACCGGGAATCGACATACGCATCGATCTGGTCCTGGCCAAGCAGCAGGGTTCCCCGCGGATTATCCTGCCGTTCGTCGATGACGCCGTCCTGGTCGCTGTCGATCTCGTCAAGAGGATCTCCAGGGCTTTCCAGGAAGGCAAAGCCGAAGTAGCCCACGCCGGGGCGCCCACGATTGTCAATTCCGTCCCGGTCCCACATATAGACGATATCATCAACCTGTTGGAAATCGGCAAAATCGTCGACGGAATCGCCTTGCCCGCCTACGGCGGGGTCCACATACATGCCGAAGACGACACGCAGGAGCGGCTTGTGGCTGACGTTCTTGATATCGTAGCGGACGATAAGGATGTCTTCAGCCTGCACGGAGACCCATTGATAACCGCGAACCCTGACTTCAAGGCCAAGGCCTCGCAGACCTGCAGGAAAGGCAGCGGAGTCCTGGGCGCTGCCAATGAAGGGATAGTAAGGGAACTCATCATTATTGCGGTCATCCATCACATAGTAGCTCTCCTGATCACCACGGACGAATGACCCGAATTCCCCATTCCACCGCCCGTCGCGGGAGCCCGGCAGGCCCGGATGGTCATGGGGCCAGCTCGCAGGCCAGGTCTCTCTCAGGTGGCTCATGGCAGGGTAGTTAAGCCTGTTGGCCTCTCCGGGATGAAAATAGTCGGCAAGCGGTTCCCAGCCATAGGTATGCGATCCGTCGGGGCTGATGTCGAACGATCCAGGATTGGTGTAATTCTCCGAGACGATTTTGATAAGGTTGTTGTTAGCATCCAGCACCTCAGCCCCGGCCATCATGATGAACTCGAACCCGTACCATGTTCCGGAGCCTTTGGGCCATTCCATCTTAGGTGGCTCGTACCGCGACCCAAGATTGCCGAAGTTCGAGTATCGGGTAAAGACCAGGTTGCCGTCATGGATGCCTGTCCGCCGCTGGTCCCTTCCCGCCTCGGGCCGCGTTTGGGCATGCCCGGGTCCAATACCGACAAAGGCAAACAGTAGCCCGATCGGCAGAACCCGCCCGAACATGGCCGCCAGGCGCCGACTCGGCATCGTGACCACAACGCTAACGAACGGCACGGACCGCGGCCGGAGCTCGGTGAGAGCTGCGACGATATACCTGATCCGATATGGGACCGCACGCATGGTCAAAAGTTGAGTTCAATACCCACGATAACACGACGTGGCTCGGCGTAGAAATCCGGCCGGAGATCAATCTCGTGAAGGGAAAAGTTGGGGTTTTGTAGCAATATCTCGGTTTCTCCAATGGTGCGGTAGGGATGTGCCGGGTTGCCGGTGCTTGTATACACCCGGTCGGCATTCAGCCTGTCAAGGATGTTGTAGGCCTTCGCGAACAGCCTCACTTGCATCCCGCTCCACTGGAGGCGCTTATTGAAATTCAGGTCAAGGGTTACCTGCGAGAGCTTTCGCTCACTGTTCTCGAATTGCTCGGAAAGCGCACTGCCTGGATCCGTTGGCGTGTAGGGCTGGCCCGTATGATAGCGGCCAATCAGGCTGAGAGTCCAGTTATTGGGATTGCCCATGATCAGCGTGCCGTTGATAGTGTGGCGCTGATCCCAGTCGAGTGGGAGAACTTGCTTCTCGCTTTCCCGCGGCGGGTTTGTCTGGTGATCGAAGAATACCGCGTTTGGGTCGGAGGCGTTGCCGCGGGCTATCTGATAGGTGTAATCTACCGTAGCCCCAAGATTATCCTGATACTGCCTGATGAGCGACAGTACTACACCGCGCGTGTTGCCATAGTCCCTGTTGATGTAGCGCGCATAGATTTTTTTGTCTCGTGTAGTGATGATCTCCTGACCTAGCAGATTCTTGATGTCCTTGTAGTAGACGGTAAGTTCGAACTTCCATTCAGGCGCAATGGCCTGCTGAAGCCCTACCTCATAGGCCACTGTTTTTTCTGGCTTGAGGTTGGCGTTCCCCATCAGCGTTTCCAGGTCACCCAGCTTCACCTCGAACTCCGAGTTGGCGAACATGAATGAGAATCGCGGGATCTGGAAGAAATGGCCGTACGATACGTGCAACACTCCCGCCCTGGAGATTGGAAATGCAAGTCCGATGCGGGGGCTGAGCTGATAACTTTTCCCCGATGCTTCGAAATCCGTGGCCAGGCGGATGCCGTCTTCCGGATTTGTGGTTGCCTCCGGGTCGACCGGGATGCGGCCATTCGGATTCCAATGGTCGAACCGGAGGCCCGCATTCAGAATGATTTCGTCGATTTCAATCTTGTCCTGCAAATATGCCGCAAATTCGCGCGGCGCCTGGGTGTAAGCATCATTGCCCGCGGTGTTGGGGGACGGGATGCGGAGGTTTGGCTCCTCATAAATCGGGCCATCCGAAATAGTCACCAAGTCTCGGGTCTTTACATTGTGAAGCCGGTATTCGATCCCAAACTCGATCAGGTTGAACCGGTCGACCTGGCTTGTAAAGTCTGCCTTGGCAAGATAGAGATCTTGCGTAGTCTCGGCGTGCCCGTTGCTGGTTCCCCCAAAGAGGAAACCGTTGGCCCCGTAAGCAAGGCCCTGATAGCGCATGTCCAATGGATTCTCAAAGAGGAAGCTTTTCCGTTTATCACGCTGGAATGACAGGGCCACCCGGTAAAACATGGACGCGGTCAGGGTATGGGTCAACGACAGGATGTGATTCTGTCCTCGTTCGGTGACGGTTGGTTGTCCTTCCGGTGCAAAGCGCCGGCTATCCTGGTAGTACTTGCGTTGCTGGTTACTGAGAAAGAGGGCATAGCCCAGCTTCAGTGCCTGAACCGGGCGAGTAGACAGAGAAGTGTAAAACGCGTACTTCTTTCGTGGATTCATGGGCGCATACGCGCCGTCACCCGTCTGCAGCGAATCCGGTACCTGAATGCCTACCAGCGTCTCCCGGTCATTTGATGTCAGCCGCGCTTGGTGGATGAAGTCCTGAATCGGGACGGTGTCCTCGATACGCATGCGGCGTTCGCCAGAGAGCCATCCATCAGACCGAAGCAGGCGCCCGTTGACGAAAAATGAGCCGGCAGGCAGAAACGGGAGCGGGCCGCCTAGAGTGACTTCACCATTGAACTCGGCCAGCCCAAGTGTCGCCGCCTTTGGAAATACGTTGTTCTTTGAAGTAAGGTAGCCCCCTGCATAAAACGAGCCGCTTCCCTCGAAAGTCGATCGGCCTTCTTTCGAGACGACGTTGATGACTCCGGATTGAGCCTGACCGTATTCGGCGTTGAAGGTGCCGCTGATGACTTGCAATTCCTGGACCCAACTGTTTTCGATCTCTATCTTGCTGCCGCCACTAAACTGGTCGGTCACCGAGATGCCGTCAATCATGTAGGCTACCTCGCCATGGCGCCCTCCGCGAAGATGAAGGCGCCCCGCCGCGTCATAAGCAACACCGGGCTGAAGCTGAAGCAGGTCCTCAAATTCCTGGACTGGCAGGTTTTCAATAGACTGCGCGGTGACGTAGGAGGCGGAAGTCGTACGACCCACCTCTATGAGCGGACGTTGCGCAACGACGATAATTTCTTCCCCTTCAATGACCGATTCCTGTAACTCTACGTTGACACGGGTAGTCCGGTCCGTGGAGACTTCAACATTTTCCATCCGAATTGTGGCGTAGCCGATCATGGATACGACCAGTGTGTATGTCCCCGGCTTGACGTTGATTATCGTATAGTACCCGTCATTACCGGCGGAATCGCCAAGCGTCGTGTCTTCGATTTGAACGGTAGCTCCGGGCACAGGGGTGCCCGTATTCGCTGCCACGATGCGGCCTGCAATTTTTCCGGTCGAGCCGAGCACAAGATCCTTTGACACAGGCATTGCCTGGGCTGGCAATGAAGCAAACACCAACAGAAGCCATGCTACCGACCATGTCCCTGGCGATGTAAGGGGTCGAATCAGCTTAGCCATGTTGAAACCGAAGATTGTCCGGGACAATCGATGCAGGCTCTTGGCCGTAACCCCGCGGCGTGCTACCTGCTCTTCCGCCAACGGCCGCCGCCTTTGTAAAATATAGTGGATAGGGTGTAAACAATCACCGCGAAGGCATTCGGCGGGCAAGGCCTACTTGGCGCGAAACTTGCATCCGCTGGCTGCTCCGCTTGAGCGAAAACATACGACGCTTCGGACAAGACCTGGAACGAGGCGCCGTTCGGATCACCCGTATCCGCTTCCCGTTTTGAAGTGGCGAGTTCATTTCTCTCCGCAATGTCTGCGGCAATCAGCGCTTTATGGATGGCAAGGCGCCCGATGTCTTGTCGATAGCCCGTGCACGAAGTATCTTCATTTGGCGGTCGTCGCGCAAATTTCTGCCGGCAGCCCGCAGTCCATTCACCAGCGCATGACAGCCGCTTGGGGCGGCTCAAACCCATGGCCGATCATTCAGTGGAAGGTCGGACGATTCTGATCGTGGACGACGAACAGGATCTGCTGGATCTTCTGCAGTACAATTTCGAGAAAGAGGGTTTTCGGACCATGACGGCGCTTGATGGCGCCGAAGGGCTGCAACGCGCACAGCAAAGCGACCCGGACCTCATCGTGCTCGATATCATGATGCCGGAGATGGACGGCATCGAGGTGTGTCAAAGGATTCGCCGGGATGCGAACCTCCGAGGGAAACCGGTCATCATGCTGACGGCCCGCACCGAAGATCAGGATTACATCGAGGGGCTGGATGTGGGGGCGGATGTATACATAGGCAAGCCTGTTTCGGTACCCGTGCTTATCAGTCAGGTCAATGCCCTTCTCCGGAGCGCGGGGCGCACGCAGGATCCCCCGGACATTTTGCATCTGGGCGCCCTCGAGATCAACCGCGACCGCTATCTCGTGGTGCATAAGGGCGAGGAAATACGGATGCCGAGAAAGGAATTCGAGCTCCTTTATTTTCTGGCTTCAAATTCCGGCAAAGTGTTTCGCCGGCAGGATTTACTCGATGCTGTCTGGGGGCGGGATGTGTATGTGGTCGATCGCACGGTAGACGTACATGTGCGTAAGATTCGTGAAAAGCTCGGCAACAAACTCATCGAAACAGTAACCGGCGTGGGGTACAAGCTAAAAATATCCTGATGCAGCGTATCGCGACGAAGATGGCGTTGACCGCAGCGCTTCTGGCGGGAGGAGCTTGCCTGCTGGTTACGCTGTTCACACGCATATCGTATGTGTGGCCTGTATGCGTTGCTGTCGCGGTCGGCCTGGCCATGTACTTCGTCGTGCACCGCGGGGTTACGCGACGCCTGCAGAGTGTCTACGATGCGCTGAGCGCGATTCGCCGCGAACAAGGCTATGCGGACGCCCCGATCGACAATAGCGGAGACGAAATAGATCGGCTTATACGCCGGGGGGATCAGACCCGGTACGCTGTCGGGAATCACATGGCCGATCTGAGCAGGGCGGACAGTTACCGGCGGGAATATGTAGGCGATGTTTCCCACGAAATCAAAACCCCGGTATTCGCTATCCAGGGGTTTGCCGAAACGCTGCTGAACGGCGCCCTGCACGACCCGGAGGTCAATCACGGATTCGTGCAGAAAATTCTGCATCATGCGTTCCGGTTGAATACGCTCGCCAAAGACCTTGGGGAGATTTCACGCCTTGAAACCGGGGCGTTCCGGTTGGACCGCGAGCCGTTTTTCGCCGGCCAGGTTTTTGACGAGGTCAAGGAATCGCTCGAACACGCGGCCCGGAAAAAGAACATTCGCTTGCGCAGCCATATCCATCCCGGAGCGGAATGGGTCGACGGGGATCGCGATCAACTCCGGCAGGTGCTTGTCAATCTGGTGGATAATGCTATCAAGTACAATAACAACGGCGGCTATGTACAACTCGCTGCTCACCGATCGGAGCAGTTTGTGCGCGTATCCGTTGAAGACAACGGCATCGGCATGCTTCAGGAAGATGTCCCCCGGGTGACGGAACGCTTCTTCCGCGTGGACAAGAGCCGGTCGCGCGCGCAGGGAGGCACCGGCCTGGGCTTGTCCATTGTCAAGCATATCCTCGGGGCGCACGGGGCAACGCTCGACATACAGAGTACGCCCGGCGCCGGGTCGACATTTTCGTTTTTGTTGCCTGCGGTCGAGAGACCGGTTTTCACCGAAGCATTTTAGTTTTTTCCGGCGTTCGGCGCCTTGCGGGGTTCTTTCTTTCGCACGTTCCCGGTTGCCTGAACAGAGACATAAAGACGTTTCTGCATGCTGCGCAAGGCCTACGAACTTACCCGTTCTCAAAAGCTGTTCGTCTTTTGCGCCGCCGTGTTCATCACGGCCCTCGTTGTGGCCGAAGCGACTGCGGGTAAGTTTTTCACGGCATTCGATCTCCCCGCAGGCATTGTCATTTTCGGGGTTACGTTCAATGAAGTGATTATGACCGCCGGGCGCATGTTGTGGCTGCGCGCCACCGGTTCCACGCTCGGCTCCCAGTTCATCGACACCTTTGTGGTGCTGTTCGTCGCCTTCTGGAGACACTTCAGTTTTCAGGAGATTCTGGCGATTACGCTGTTCAATTACGCCTACAAGTTTATCATTGCCGTTGTAATTACGCCGATCATTTATCTGGCGCACTGGGGCATGGGCCGGTATCTGGCCCATGGGGGCAAAGACCAATCTCCGGGGGGCGCCGCTGCCGCGATAGCCGGGCAGCATGAAGAGGGCACTCCGGGCCGGACCGCAACCTGACGGGTTCAGTTGACCTCCGCCACTTCGTTGAACGTGCGGTTCACGAACGAGAGCCACCCGTGCGGGTCGTTGCCTTTTTTGACAATGTCGAAGAACGCTTCCTGCAGTTCTTCAGTGACAGGTCCGCGCCGCCCGCTTCCGATCCGGTGCTTATCGACCGTGCGTATCGGCGTCACCTCGGCTGCCGTACCCGTAAAGAAGAGTTCGTCGGCGATGTAGAGGGCCTCTCGGGGGATGCGCGTTTCCGCGATCTCATACCCACGCTCTTTGGCCAGCGTCATGACGGCGTCGCGCGTAATGCCCGGAAGGATGGACATCGCCACGGGCGTCGTATGGATTTTCCCGTCGCGAACCAGAAACAGGTTCTCGCCGCTGCCCTCGCCCACGTACCCGTCGTACGAAAGCATGATGCCCTCCATGTAGCCGTTCAGCACCGCATCCATTTTTGCGAGCGAGGCGTTCAGGTAATTGCCCCCGGCTTTTGCAAGCGCCGGAAAGGTGTTCGGGGCCATGCGGCTCCAGGAAGACACATGTACGTCCACGCCTTCGCTGAGCGCCTCGGGGCCGAGGTATTTCCCCCATTCCCACACGGCGATAATCGTTTCGACCGGGTTGTTCAACGGATTGACGCCCATCGGCCCTTCTCCACGGAAGGACAGCGGACGGATGTAACATTCCCTCATGCCGCTCTCGCGTACTGTCTCAAGCGCTGCTTCCACCAACTCGTCGATGGAGTACGGAATGTGCATCCGGTGAATCCGTGCGGAGTCGATCATCCGCCGCATATGCTCTCGCAGCCGGAAAACGCCCGGGCCGGCGTCCGTGTCGTAGCAGCGAATGCCTTCGAAAACGGAGGATCCGTAGTGCAGGGCATGGGTCAGAACATGCACTTTTGCGTCCTCGTGCGGCACCAGCTTGCCGTTGAACCAGATGGGGTGTGAAGTCATGGGGTACGTATGGTGGATGAGAGGAATGAATCCTCCCGCAAGTTGCTGAAGTAGCGCGAAAAATGCGAACCAGCACGGTACCGTGCAACGAGGGGATCGCTCAAAGGTTCTTTGCGGATTTGGCGGGCCTTTTCAAAGCGAATTTCCCGATGGTCCAGAGTATTTTCACCGAAGCTTTGATAGTTCCCGAAACGGAGCCGGTTACCTTGGATACGCCGACCCGGCGCCGGTACGATACGGGCGTTTCCCGGCAGCGCAGCCCGGCCCGCACGGCCTTGATCTGCATTTCGACAGTCCACCCGAACGTCTTGTCCTGCATGGCGAGTTCCTCCAGCGCCTCGAACCGGATGGCGCGGAACGGCCCGAGGTCGGTGAACCGGACGCCCCATATCCACTTTATCAGGGAGCAGGCCACGTAGTTGCCGATCAGCGCCTGGGGCAGCATGGCTCCTGGTTTCCGATCGCCCGTCATGCGAGAGCCGATTACGAAGTCGGCCTCGCCGCGTATGATCGGCGCCAGCAGGCGCGGCATTTCCCCGGGGTAGTCGCTGTGGTCTCCATCGAGAAATACGATGATGTCCGGCTGTCGGCTACGGGCATATTCGATTCCCCGGAGGCAGGCCCAACCATATCCCTTGCGGTCCTCGCGCAGGACAGTGGCGCCCGCCGCCTGCGCATGGTGCTCCGTTTCGTCCGTGGATGCATTGTTCACCACAATGATCTCTTCGACCTGGCCGGCGGGAATGTCCCTTATGACGCGGCCGATGGCGCGTGCTTCATTGAAGGCGGGAATGATGACAAGTACGCGCGGGCCCTTCGTCTCGATCGTGGCGTCCCTGGTCATCGTTCTTGTCCTGTTAGGGTAGAAATCGCTGTTGCGGTCCGGTAGCGCCCTTGGCGGCGGTCGTGCGTCGGCGGAAGTTCGTGCCGGGTAATGTATCCGGGCGATGTATTTTGATGCGGCGTCTCCGCAGTTCGTCTCCTCGTCCGGCTTTCCCGGGATGGTGTCACTCGGAGGGCCGCCAACGGTACAGACGCAGCTCCGGATCGGGGCTCGATACCGCGACAGCGATGATATATGTCCCGTCCGCCCGGCTTCGGACGGCCAGGTCCTGGGGAAAGAACGAAGCGTCCCAGGCGTGATCGGGTTCCGTCAGGCGGTGCGCGAGCCGGCCCGTCCGGTCGAAGGCGTCGATGCGCAGCCAGCCGGCGCGCAGGTTCAGTACGAAGAGCAGGTCGTTTTCCGCCGCCGCCGAAGGGGTCAGCAGAGGCGCCTCGTGGACCTCTCCCTGCATCCAGGAGTGACTGCGAGCCAGCATCGGGGAGTCGAAACCATGCAGCGCAAGCGTGTCGAGCGTTCCGTCTTGCACGATCACGTCGACGACGGGGCGAAACCCGGACAAACTCAGGAGCGAATCGCCCCAGAACCGGAGCACGCCTGCGTGCCGCCAGTGCGGCCCGGGGAGAGGCCAGCGGGTCGTTGCGTTGCCGGACGGGTCGATCTCGGCGACGAACCCTCCGGTCTCCGGATCGACGCGTTTGTAGTAGATGGCGCGGTTCTCGGCAGTCCCTCCAAAGGCGCCGTACACCAGCGCGGTTTGCGAGCGTTCCGCGTCTTGTATCGGGACGGTTCCGACCGGTGCACCGCGGACGAAGAAGTGCATGGCCGGCGCCCCCGGTTCGAAGACGGCCACCGTGTCTCCGCGCACGCCGGCGAGGTAGGGAATACTTGCCGTGGCGAACGTGTCGACCGGCTCCCCGGACAGGTCGAAGACGAACACGAGCGCCTGCTCTGCATCGCCCAGATAGATGGGGCCGGTTTGGGCGTGGCCAAAGCGTACGGTCCGGGGATATGCGCCTCCGCGATCATCGCCGATGGGGCGTGCCCATGCCAGCGCAAGCGTGTCCATCGGGATCGACGAGACCAGCGTACGGGAGAGGGAATCGGCGGGCGTCAGCGCCGTAGATTCCTGGCGCCGGCAGGAATAGGGAAGGCAGCCGGACAGAAGGAGGAGCGCGACGACCGCGATGGTGCGAAAACGATGTCCGTTCATTCGGACTGCCGGCCAATGCGCATCGTCACTTGCTGGATCGATCCGTTGCGCAGGATACCGAAGCGTACCTGATCTCCAGGCCGGTAGTCTTGTATCTTGCCGCCCAGATCTTCGTGTCCCTGGATGGATTCCCCTTCCATGGACACAATCACATCGTAGGGTTCAAAGCCGGCTTCGTCCGCCGGCGAATCCGGATCTACGTCGCGCACCAGTACCCCCTGTTCGGACGTCATCCCCAGCGCCTGGGCAATGTCGCGACTGACCTCGGAAACGTATAGCCCAGTGTAGAAAGCCCGGTCAACGCTGCCGTGCTCGCGGAGTTCGTCGACGATGCGCTGCACCTTATAGGCCGGTACGGCGAACCCAATACCTATCGAGCCCCCGGTCCGGCTGTAGATTGCCGTGTTCACTCCGATGACCTTCCCGACGGCGTTGACGAGGGGGCCGCCGGAGTTTCCCCGGTTGATCGCGGCATCCGTCTGGATCATGTCGCGGTACACGCGCCCGTCCCCCGGCGATTCGAGGTTGCGCTCCACGGCGCTGACGACGCCGACGGTGACAGTGGGCTGGGCCGCTTCGAAAAGGCCGAAGGGATTGCCCAGCGCGATGACCCATTCTCCTGCGAAGGCGTTTTCCTCGAGCTCGAAGGCGAGATAGGGCAACGGATCCTCCGGCGCCACCTTGATCAGGGCGATGTCGGAGACCGGGTCGGAGCCGATAAGGGCGCCCTCCAGCGTTTTGCCGTCCGGAAAGGCGACCGTGATTCTCGTGGCGTTGCCTGCGACGTGATCATTGGTGATGATATAGCCGTCGGGCGAGATGACAAAGCCCGAACCGAGGTTTTCCACCTCTTGCTCGAGCTGCTGCCTTCCGAAGAAATATTCTAACCAGGGATCGGAGAAGAAAGGATCCTGATACCGGACCTGTTCTATGACGTTGATGCTCACTACGGCCGGGGAGGCGGTCTCAACGGCGCGCGTGATGGCCGTTTGGCGCGATGCCTCGATGTCTGTCTGTACGGCCCCGGCGTGCAGTACGGTCTCCGAATCTTCGCCAATGGTTTTCTCCGCAGCAGCGTCGTTTCCCGGGATCGCCTGGGATGATGCATTATACCTGCACCCGAATGTACTCAGGAGCAACAGAATGCAGCCGAGAAGGCGCGATATGGAGAGGGAGGCCTTTTTCAAGCGTTTTTCCGGCGCCGTAACGGCGCAAGGTGCGAGGAAATGCAACGGGGAAAGCGCATCGTTCGCTGAGTTGCCTGTTACGAGATCGCCGGGAGGTGGTTTCGGAAGAATCACCCCGCCACTACATCCCAAAGGAGCCGCAACGCGATGACGCCGGCCAGGGCGGCAAACAGCAATTGCAGCATGCGCTGATTGAGGTGGTGCGCCGTGCGTACGCCCAGCCGGGCGGTAAGCGTAGCAGGTCCGGCCAGGAAAAGGCCTCGTACGGCGTCCACATATCCGAGGGTGAGTTCCGGTGTGTTCGCCTCCTGTCCCAGCCAGCCGTATGCCAGCACGCCGGCCAGTGAAATGAATACGATCGAGGCGCTGGAGGTGCCGGTGGCTATATGCATAGGCAGGCGCAGGAAGTGGTTGTATGCCGGCACGAGCACCACGCCTCCTCCTACGCCGGCGGCCGAAGCGATGGCGCCCGCAGCAGTCCCCGTGCCCGCAAGCATCCTGCCCCGGAGCCGCCGCGGGTCGAAAACACCTTGCTCCGGCTCGGATTCGAAACGCACCAGCATGCGCACCACCAGCGCGAGCAGGACGATGCTGAAAACGATCTGGAACGCTTCGCCGTCGTACCAGGGCCGCGTCGTGATCCAGCGGGTCATGATCAGGACGATTGCCGCGCTGAAAAGGCCGACGATCACGGCCACCCTGGTCACGACCGCCTTTTTTCCATACTGCACCCAGGCGCTGGCGGCAGCGGTAATCATCGTGCAGAACAGGCTCGATCCGATCGTGAGCGGCGCAAGCGTCTCCGGGGAAACCCCTATCTGCTGGTAATAGAAGAAAAGTACCGGGGCAAATACGATACCCCCGCCGACCCCGAAAAGCCCCGCCACGAATCCTCCGCCGAGGCCGGCAGCTACCAGAAGCACCACGTGAACGACATCCATGACGGATAAACCGATTGAGTGGATCGGGCGGGCGCCGCCCTGCACTGTTTAACGGGGCGCCAGTATCTGGCGGTATGCGGGAATGTCTTCGAGCAGGTGTACGGCTGCCAGAACTTGTGCGTCATGGTCGAATGAGGCGGCAATCTGCGCCGATTGCCCGAAATACCGGGCCAGGATTTCTTCGCGGAGTTGTTTCTTCAGGTTGTCGTTGTGTCGTTCGAAGGCGGTGCGTTTTTCGGACAGCATCGCTTCTCGCAGCGCCTCCATTTCGTCCTGCGCCGATTCGTAGCCGTTTTGAACCAGTTGAGCATCCAGCGTTTCGAGTGCATGTTCAGCGTCGGTCCGGTAGGTGAATCGTTCCTCCTCCAGCCAGGTTGCAAAGTCCGCCAGGATGTCGTCGGATACGGTAAAGCCGGGCGGGATCGAGTCGTTGCGTGCGGCGAAATGGTTCGCATAGAAGAAAAAGGCGGCCCGGCGGACGAGCGCTTTCTCCAGTTCGCTCTCGGTTTCCAGCGGCGCCCGGCGATCCGGCTCGACGCCGCGGCCATTGTTGACCGGTCGGCCGTTGCGGGTTGTGAACCGCTGCCGCAACGAATCGGTGATCGCTGTCCCGGCGCTTTGCTCCCCGTTGTAGTCGATCGCCTGAATGCTCCGTCCGCTGGGCGTGTAATACTTCGAGGTGGTCATTTTCAGGGACGTGTTGTAGGGCAGCGGCTTGATGACCTGCACCAGCCCCTTGCCGAAGGTGGACGTGCCGAGCACAACGGCCCGGTCGAGGTCCTGCAGGGCGCCCGACACGATTTCTGCGGCGGAGGCTGTGATGTTGCCGACCAGCACGACCAGCGGGAGGTCCGGCGCGATCGGAGGGCTTGTGCTGCGATAGACCCGCTCGTTCTGGAGGGTTCGTCCGCGCGTGGATACGATTACGGAGCCTTGCGGGACGAACAATTGCGTAACCTCTACCGCTTCGTCAAGGAGACCGCCGGGGTTGTCCCGCAGGTCGATGACGAGTCCCTGCAACCGTTCCGTTTTTTGCAGGGTTTGCACCGCCTCGCGGAGTTCCGAGCCTGCCCCACGGGCAAACCGGTCGAACTTGATATACCCGATGCCCGCCGACGAGTCTGCAAACCCCGTGAACGATACATTTTTCAGCGTGACCTGCTGGCGGGACAGCAGAAAATGGATGGGTTCGGGTGTTCCCTCGCGTTCGACGATCAGTTCGACAGCGGTTCCGGGTTCGCCCCGCATCAGGTTCCGGAGGTCGCTGAGCGTTATGTCTTCGGTCGATTGTCCTTCAATTTCGACAATGACGTCCCCGGTACGCACGCCCTGTTTGTACCCGCTCGTTCCCTCGATCGGCGCAACGACGATGATTTTTTCGTTGCGCACATCGACGCTCAGGCCGACGCCCCCGTAGCTACCCCGGGTGATGATATGGATCTGCGTATTGTCGGCTTCGTCGATGAATGTGGTGTACGGGTCCAGGTCTTCCAGCATGGCATGGATGCCCAGCCGCATGAGTCGTTCGGGATCGGGGCGGTCCACATAGCCGGTAACCAATTCCTCGTAGACCGAGCCGAAAATCCGGAAATTCTTTCGCAGCGCGAAGAAATCATCATCGTCCACCGCGAAAAAACCGGCCGCCAGCACGCCGAGCGCGAGGACTATGATCGTCGGGCGTTTTTTTATCGCAGGAAGTATGCGCATCGGATCGGGGGAATCTATTCGAGGGCTTTCTGCAATCGTCGTTTCTCGCGCCGCTCCACGCGTTTCGAAATCCATATGGAGAGTTCGTAGAGTCCCACCATGGGTACGCCCACCAGCAACTGCGAAACAGGATCCGGGGGCGTGAGAATCGCGGCAAGGATCAGAATAGCAATAAGCGCATACTTGCGCCCCTTGCGCAGGATCGTAGAATTGACGATGCCTATTTTCGCCAGAAAAAACATGACCACGGGCAGTTCGAAGAGCAGGCCCACCCCGAACACCCACATGGTTACCAGGCTGAAATACTTGGTGATGTCGAATTCGTTGACGATCTGTTCGGAAATGATAAAATTTGCGAAGAACTGCAAGGCCATTGGAGTAATGACGCAGTAGCCGAATCCGACGCCCAGCACGAAGAACCCGGTGGCGAAGAAGGACGCGGATCGCATGCCCTTTTTCTCTTCAGGGTACAACCCCGGCTCAATGAATTTCCAGAACTGGTAGATGGCGATGGGCGCGCCGATAATGATGCCGACCACGAACACCGACCCCCAGTAGGCAAAAAACTGGCCGGTCACGGTGCGGTTTTGCAGAATCAGTTCCTTCGCCTCGAAGTTGAAGAGCTGGTACATGAAGAAGTCCTGCTTCGTGGGGCCGAGAAGAATCTGGTCGATGACGAACTCATCATAGATACCGCAGAAGATGGCCCCGAGGATGACAGCGCCGATCCCCTTCAGAATGCGCCACCGGAGTTCCTCGAGGTGATCGAGGAAGGACATTTCCTCCAGCACATCGGCCAGATCGAATCCGTTCGATGTGCTGTCCCCTTCGATCGCCCGGATCGTCTTCCGGGCAGCAGCGGATATATTGCGGGACCCGAACAGTTTCATCGGTTACGCCGGATCGGATTTGTTCTGTTTATCTTCGCGCAGGTTCAGTTCGAGCAGTGAATCCACCCAGACCCCGTCCTTTTCCACCTGTGCCTTGCCGCCGCTCCATGCAAAGTTGAAGAGGGTCATAACGCCGGCCACCTCGAACCCGTCCTGCCGGAGTTGCGAAATCGCACGCAGGGCGCTCCGTCCGCTGTTGAGAATGTCGTCAAGAAGTACGACAGATTCCCGCCGGTCGAGCGGTCCTTCGATGAGCCGGCGGCGTCCATGCGGTTTGCGGTTCTCCCGTACGAAACCTGCCAAAAACGGCGGGGATCCTTCCGCAGCGAGAACCGAGCATACCATGGAGTACGCCCCGAAGCCGTGTCCTGCAACCTGGTGCGCTCCCTTGCTGCGGAGGCGGTCGGCCAGCACCTGCCCGACTTCACCGAACATGGCGGCGTCGAGCATGGGGATACGTATGTCCAGCAGCCACCCGATAGGCCGTCCCCGGGGGTCGGTAAGGTGTTCCTCCCCGCGCCGGACGAGCGCCCGCTCGTACAGGCGGCGACCCAGATCGGCCAGATCCGTATGGGTGGATGGGGATGGCGCGCCATTCGACATGGTGTACGCACGTTGGTTTGGCCTGCAAGCGGGGCGATGATACGGGTTTTATGCCACGGCGAAATCATACAGCGGGAACCGGCTGCACAACGCGCGCACTTCTTCTTGTACATGGCGCTGCACGTCTTCATTGCCCATGTCGGAAAGAATGCGGTCCATCAACTCGACTACCCACTCGAACTCCGCTTCCCCAAAGCCGCGCGTCGTCATTGCGGGCGTTCCGATCCGCATGCCGCTCGTCACGAACGGGCTCGTTTCATCGAACGGCACCATGTTCTTGTTTACCGTGATGTCCGCCCTTTGCAGGACCGCTTCGGCTTCCTTGCCGGTGAGGCCCTTGCTGCGCAGATCAATCAGCACGAGGTGATTGTCCGTGCCGCCCGACACCAGTTCGTACCCCCGATCCAGGAACGCCTTCGCCATGGCTTTGGCGTTCGCGATGATCTGCTTGCCGTATTCGACGAAATCCGGCTGTAAGGCTTCGCTGAAGGAAACGCCCTTGGCTGCAATCACGTGCATGAGCGGTCCGCCCTGCGTACCCGGAAACACCGCCGAATCGAACAATTCGCTCATGCGCTTCACGCGCCCCGAGGCGGGCGCCGTCTTTCCGAAGGGGTTTTCGTAATCCTTTCCGATGAGGAGCATGCCTCCCCTCGGCCCGCGCAGCGTTTTGTGCGTGGTGGTGGAAACGATATGGCAATGCGGCATCGGATCGTTCAGCAGACCCGCTGCGATCAGCCCTGCCGTGTGCGCCATGTCCATCCAGAGGAAGGCCCCCACCTCGTCGGCAATGTCGCGGAAGGCGGCGTAGTCGAAGTCGCGGGAATAGGCGCTTGCGCCGATGGAAATCATCCGGGGTTTCTGTTTTCGGGCCAGATCGCGCACCTTGTTCATGTCGATGCGCCCGGCCAGCGGGCCGTCCTTTTCGACGCCGTAATGGGCGGATTCATACAGGATGCCCGAAAAGTTGACCGGGCTGCCGTGCGTGAGATGCCCGCCGTGGGCAAGGTCCAGTCCGAGGAAGGTGTCTCCAGGCTTCAGGAGTGCCAGAAACACGGCGGCGTTCGCGCTGGCGCCGGAATGCGGCTGCACGTTTACCCAGTCGCAGCCGAACAATTCCTTCGCTCGTTCTCGCGCCAGATCCTCCGCCGTGTCCACATGCTGGCATCCGCCGTAATACCGTTTGCCGGGGAGGCCTTCCGCGTATTTGTTGGTCAACGGGCTGCCCAGCGCCTGCAGCACGGCCCGGCTGACGAAGTTTTCCGACGCAATCAGTTCAAGTCCTTCGTTCTGACGATCGACCTCCTGCTGGATGGCTTCGTACATCCTGGGGTCGTTTTTCTGAAGATCGTTCATGGAGGTGCGGTTAGTGCATCATGGCGTAGGTGAGAATATTTGCGCCCATACGAAACGCCGTCTCGCGCGTTTCCGGGGAGTCGTTATGCACTTCCGGGGATTCCCACCCGTCGCTGATGTTCGTTTCGTAGGTGTAGAACACGATGAGGCGTCCTTCGTGGAAAAGCCCGTACCCCCGGGGAGGGGCGTTGTCATGTTCGTGAATCTTCGGAAGCCCGTTCGGAAACGGGTAATGGGTATGGTAAATTCCGTGGTCGAACGGCAATTCCACGAAGGATTTTTCGGGAAAGACCTTTTTTATTTCCCGCCGGATGTATTCGTCGAGGCCGTAGTCGTCGTCCACGTACAGGAAGCCCCCGTTCTGAAGGTAACGCCGGAGGCGTCGCGCTTCTTCGTCCGAGAGGACGATGTTGCCGTGGCCGGACAGGAACAGGAACGGGAAACCGAACACCTTGTCGCTGGAGAGTTCGACCACATCGGGACGGGTATCGACCTGCAGGAGCGTGTTGCTGCGGACATACCGCAGGAAATTGGGAAGCGGCGTGCTGGCCTGGTACCAGTCTCCGCCTCCGCTGTATTTCACGGCGGCGATCCGCAAGAGACCGGAGTTCGACGCGGCCCGTTCTTGCACGGCTTGTATGCTCGCATCTTCCCGGGCTTGTATATTCACGGCCTGCCCGTTCGCAACCTGCCCCGCGGCAAGATGCGCCGAAATGCATAGCAAAGCGGTGCGTAACAAGGCGCCTGTTCGAAAGATGTGCGTCCGCATGGGGTCGCGTTTACGGTGTTTCCGGATAGGTCCCTATTAAAGAAAAAAACAGCGATGCGGTTTCATGTATGATCGTTCTGCGAATAGAGAATGTCCGTCCTGTGCGCTGTCCATCGACGCGCGTGCGGATGTGTGTCCGTACTGCGGGTACGACCTGCCCCGGACTGCCTCTTCGATCAAGGTGGCTGCCCTCGTGTTTGCGCTGCTGCTGCTCTGGCCGCTCTTCGAACTGGTGCGGTTCCTGCTGCGCTGAATCCTTATAGACATGACATGTCTGCCCTTGCCTCATTCATGCAGACAATGATTCAACCTGGCGACTTTCGTATATAATCCCCTGAAAAACCACACACGCCGACATGCCTCCGTCCTTCGATTTGCCCGACCTGCCCGATTGCCTGCCGGGAGGCATGCCTGTCGATACCTTTCTCCGCGACTGGTGGCGGAAGAAACCCCTGCTCATCCGAAACGCGTTCCCGGATTTCGAGTCCCCGATCACGCCGGAGGAATTGGCAGGGTTGGCGCTTGAAGAAGAAGCTGCCTCGCGCCTCATCATGGAGCGCGGCGGGGAGTATCCCTGGCAACTCCGCCACGGACCGTTCCAGGAAGAGGATTTTGCGGACCTTCCCGCATCCCACTGGACCTTGCTCGTGCAGGAGGTGGATCGCTGGGTTCCCGGAGTGGCGGCCCTGTTCGAGCGGTTTTTGTTCGTGCCGTCGTGGCGGTTCGACGACATCATGGTGAGTTACGCCCCGGACGGCGGCAACGTAGGCGCGCATGTGGACCGGTACGACGTATTTCTGATCCAGACGCTTGGGCGGCGCGAATGGCGGATCGGGGCGAAGCCGCTGCCCATCGGAGAGGAAGTGTCCGTGCCGGATATCGATGTGGATATGCTGGCGAATTTCGAGCCGGACGAGGTGCTGGTGCTGGAAGAGGGCGACATGCTCTACCTGCCGCCCCGTGTGGCGCACCACGGCATTGCGCTCGGTCCCTGCATGACATTTTCGGTCGGGTTTCGCGCGCCGGGTCATGCGGAGTGCCTGGATGCGGTGCTGCGCCGGGCCATTTCGAACGCCGATCCGCTGGGGGACTGTTCCGGGCCGGAGTTGACCCCGCCCGATCATCCGGGTCGGATCGGGGCGGATGTGCTTGAGCAGGTGTACCGCACAGTACGGGACACACTGACCGACGCCGCTATTGCGAAATCGTTCGGCGCGCTCGTTACCGAATCGCGGCGCGGCGAGGAGTTGCCGTTGCCGGAACAGGAATGGACCGGGGAAGAACTTGCCGAGGCGCTTCGGGCCGGCGCCGAACTGGTGCGGGTGGCGCCGAATCGTTTCGCCTTCATCGAATACGGCGATGGGCATGCCAGCCTGTTTGTGCACGGTGAAGCCTATCCGCTGGGGCCTGGGCTGGCGTATGCTGCTCCGCTTGTTGCGGGACGGGAACCGCTGGATGCGGAAACACTCGGGGAGGCGCTGGAGGATGAGGATTTGCGGGAGTTATTGGCGGTGCTGGTGAATGCGGGGTGTGTGGAGGTTTGTGACGACATTTTTACGACCGGCGTTCGTTGGGAAGCCGAGTCTTGACACGAACACTCTTGTTTGCGCACTCATCAAGGTGCTACGGTTGTCTGAGGAAGTTCTTCTGCGTAGAGGGGTCGCCTTGAATGGGTGGCGGTAATGTGTTCCCGCTGTTTTCCCACGAAAAATCCCGCAACATCACTGTCTATATTGGTGTAGAATATTGTAATTTGTCAGAAATACATATATTTTTCTGACACAAATAGCATAAAAAGTAATCATGCGCAGCCTGCCACATCGCATTCTGGAATACGCCGAGGCATTGCCTGAGGCAACGCCGATCTGTCCTACGGTGCTTCTTCATTTGGGAAGTCGGGCCGCCGTGGATCAGGCATTATCGCGATTTGCCCGAGGCGGACAACTTATGCGCATTTGCCAGGGCGTATACATGCGTCCGGTCGAGACTCCTTTCGGCTGGCGTGCGCCGAGCCTGGACAAGGTTGTCGCCGAGCTTGCCGATCTATGGGGTGAAACGATCGTCCCCGGCGGCGCATCCGCAGCGAATATCCTTGGGTTGACAACCCAAGTACCCGTTCAATCGGTTTATATGACATCGGGGCCGAACCGACGTTTGCAACTGGGCGCGCACACGGTCCAACTCCGTCATGCTCCGCGCTGGCAGTTGGCTGCACCGTACAGTGCAGCCGGGGTTGTTATTCGTGCTTTGGCGTGGCTGGGACCGGGAGAAGTCGCGGATGGGCTTACGCACATTGCTCCGGGACTATCCGGTGAAGATTTCGATAAACTGGCCAGGGCCCGCGCCATCATGCCCGCATGGATGGCCGAGCCGGTGAGTGCGCTGATGGTTCATGCCTGAAGTACTTTTCGATGCTGGCGAATATGGGGGCTGTGGAGGTGGGGTAGAAACATTTTCTTCGAAGTGGACATAATATATGACCAGTCATATATTATGTCCATAATAAAAGGAAAACTGCCATGAAAACGATAGGAGCCGCAAAGTTCAAGGAGCAGTGCCTCGCGTTGCTGGACGAACTGGACCCGGATGGACTGGTCGTCACCAAGCACGGTAAGCCGGTTGCGCGTGTCGTGCCCTATGACCGGGAGTATGCCGGCCTGATCGGCGCATTGAAAGACGAGATCGAGGTTTGCGGGGACATTTTTACGACCGGCGTTCGCTGGGAGGCCGATGCTTAATCTTGACACCCACATTCTTGTTTTCGCCCTCAGCGGCGCCCTGCGGCCGTCCGAAGAAGCCCTTCTGGCGCAGAGCAGGTGGTCCATTTCCGCCATCGTGCTGTGGGAACTGGCGAAACTCGTTCAGCTTGGCCGGATAACCATGGACCTCGACGATGGTAATGTGTCCCGTGCGTTGAACCGCATGCATGTGTGGCCGATCGATCTCGAAACGGCCCGCACCTCGACTTGTCTCGATTTCGAGGGCGATCCTGCGGATCGGCTCATCGCCGCCACCAGCATTGTGCATGACGTTCCCCTGCTCACCCGGGACCGCGTCATTCGGCGCTCGAAGATGGTTCCCCTTGCGGGGTATGGGGTATCCACGAAACAGAGAGAAGACGATGGCTGTCAATAGAGATAAGCCGGATCGCTGGAAGCATGACATCGCCATGTCGGTGGATATGTACAACGACTGGTTCATGCGCTTTGCCCCGGAAGCCTACAGGACTACGCGGATGCAGGCGACGAAGGATGTCGAGAAGACGCTCAGGGCAACGAAAAACCTGATGGACATAGGAGTGGATTTGTTGAAAGAGAACCCTGCTGTGCTTCCAACATTGCGCATGACTACCTGCCCGCCCCTTGCCGTTGACCGATTGATTGGCCTTGCCGGAGTGTCTCCCAATCTTGTCAAGGTAATGGAGAAAAAAGGTGCGTTGCCCCCACGCATGGCGGAAGACGCCCTGAATGCAGACCTTGTGAAAATCCGGGAAATCATCCGACAAATGGCGGATCCGGACATATTTGGCTGGATTCGGGAAGGAATCTCTCCATCGGGGCAGGAGGTGTACCGGGCCGCAACCATTGTAGCCGATCGCCTGTGCGGCGCCGTTGCGAATCCGATTATTCGCAATGCTCAAGAGAAACGCCAGTTTGCTGTCATAAGCGGCTGGTTGAAAGCCAGAGGCTATCGGGATATTTCGGCAGAAAACACGGTATACACCGATATGCAACCGGGAACTTTCTCCTTCCATTCCAATGTTCCGGTTGAGCAGGAAGGAGGCGAGAGATCGGTCAATATCTCTGTCGATGTGTCTATCCTTCCGAAGGATGCCGAAACGGGGGCGTTACCCTTGCTCGTCGAAGCAAAATCGGCCGGGGATTTCACGAACGTCAATAAGCGGCGCAAGGAAGAGGCCACAAAGATGAACCAGTTGCGCCATACCTATGGGGCGGACGTGCGGTTCGTACTTTTTCTGTGCGGCTATTTCGACAGCGGTTATCTCGGGTATGAAGCCGCGGAAGGGATTGACTGGGTGTGGGAGCACCGGGTCGATGATTTAGCAGAGTTGGGGCTTTAGATGCGGAAGACCATAGCAACACTGGAAGCACGGCGCCTTGCGTTGCAGGAGAAACTCGACGCAGGCAAGAACCGGGTCGAACGGAACCGGATGGGACAGTTCGCCACGCCTCAGGGCCTTGCTCTTGAAATTCTCCGGTATGCGAAGACGCATTTCGGAGAGACGGGAACGGTCCGGTTCCTTGATCCGGCGGTCGGTACCGGCTCGTTTTATTCGGCGCTGTTGAGCGTTTTTCCCGCAAGTCGGGTCGAATCTTCCGTCGGCTATGAAATAGATCCGCACTACGGGATTCCGGCGGCGGAACTGTGGCGGGAGGCTGGTCTTGACGTTCGCCTCGAGGATTTTACAAGGGCTATTCCTCCGGATCGGACGGAGCGGTTTAATCTGTTGATTTGCAATCCGCCCTATGTGCGTCATCACCATATTGCTCCCGATGAGAAGCGGTCCATCCAGGCCCGGACCCGGAATGCCTGTGGCGTCGCCATCAATGGGCTGGCCGGACTGTATTGCTATTTTCTTGGTTTGTCTCATGCGTGGATGGAAGACGGCGGACTGGCCGGCTGGCTTATTCCGAGCGAGTTCATGGACGTCAACTATGGGGCTTCCGTAAAACGTTATCTGCTTGACAAGGTGACCCTGCTGCACATTCACCGCTTCGATCCCAGTGAAGTGCAGTTCGGCGATGCGCTTGTTTCGTCCGCCATCGTTTGGCTCCGCAAGGAAAAGCCGCCGAGCAATCATGCTGTGCGCTTCACCTACGGCGGTTCACTGGGGAATCCCAGGGTGGATCGCCTCGTGCAGGCTGAAGTGTTGCGCCGCGATCCGAAATGGACGCGGTATCCAATGGGTGAGAATCGCAAGGAAACGCATGCTCCGGTGCTTGCCGATTTTTTCCACATCAAGCGCGGTCTGGTAACTGGCAACAACAAATATTTTGTGCTACCCGCTGAGGAAATCGAACGGCGCGGCTTGCCGCAGGAGATGTTTCGACCGTTGCTGCCGAGCCCCCGCTATCTTCCGGAAAACGAGGTTGCAGCAGATAGCGAAGGGAATCCCGTACTGGACCGGCGTCTTTTCCTGCTGGATTGCAAATTGAAAGAAACCGAGATACGGAAACGGTACCCGAAGCTGTGGACTTATCTGTCTCAAGGGAAGGATCAGGGTATTCCCGAAGGGTATCTATGCCAGCGAAGGACCCCCTGGTATGCACAGGAAAACCGTCCGCCCGCCCCGTTTGTATGTACCTATCTTGGCCGGACCGGCACGAAAAACGGGAAGCCGTTCCGTTTTATTCTGAATCATTCCAGGGCAACGGCGGCCAATGTGTATCTGATGTTGTATCCGAAGGAGACGCTTGCTCGCGCGCTGCGTAAGGATCCGGATATGAAACGGCGCATCTGGACATTTCTGAACGATATATCTCCGGCAACCATGCTGAACGAGGGAAGGGTGTACGGCGGGGGGTTGCACAAGCTGGAGCCGAAAGAACTGGGAAACGTTCCCGCAGCGGCTATCGCGAACCTGTTGCCGGATGCGGCGCCGGCGCGTCGGCGGGAGCAAGGGGAATTGTTCGGGATGGGGGTTGCCTGAAAAGTTGGCTATGGGGAGATTTGCGTGTTCCGCGCTATATTCTGCGCAGTTAACATCTTTCTATTTTTGTGTTACGAATTGATACTCCAAACGGTTTGTCGATTGGGCACGGTTCTCAAATTGACCAGATACTATGACTCTTCAAGGAGGACCCGCAGACAAACTCGGCAACCGCTACGAGAAGTGGTGGACGCTGTCGGAATTCGTTCGCATGTTGGACGACGACGCGGAAGCCATTCGCATTGAAGACCCCAATGCCGAGAAGGCGGAGTTTGTCGTGACAGTAGGCCCGCGAAGCGAGTATCATCAGGCGAAACGCAGTCACCCGAACGGCAAGTGGAGTTTTGCCGACCTTAAAAGAGACGGGCTTCTCCGGGCCATTGGTCAACAACTGACAGGCAATGACAATCGGTTCGTTTTCGTATCGGGCAGTGAGGCTCGTGAGCTTTCAGAATTGTGCGAAGATGCGAATAGCGCAGAGTCATTAGAAGAGTTCGAGGGTGTTTTTCTCGCGGCTAATAAGGATCGCAAGAAACGGTTCGACAAATTACTTGGCTTGTGGGCATGCGATGTGCCAACAGCATTTGAGTGCCTGCAGCGGGTTGATGTCCGAACGATTGGCGATCATGAGCTTGAGAAAAAGGTTCTATGGGGACTACGGGCATTATTTTTAGCAGACTGGAATGCAGTGATGGAAGCCTTGCGAGGAATTGCCGAAGACTCCGTACACCGCACGCATACCCGTCAATCTCTCATCACAAATCTAGCTCGTCGTGGTTACGAAATGCGGTGCCTCCAAAGGCCTGAGCAGGCAGCCATTGCCGTGCAAACGGCAACCGATGAATGGTACTTGGACAGCGTGCGTCGCAGACTCATTCGAAAAACCCTCGTCTCAAGGACAGCGACAAGCAAACTACTCTCACGACTGGAAGGGACTTCTACCGACAGTGTGATGACGGGTCGAGCTGGCTCCGGGAAAACAGCTTGCGTCATTGAGGTGGTAGACTCTCTACGCGAGCAAGGCATACCCGTCCTGGCACTTCGGCTTGACCACCTCTCTTCATTATCCACCACATCGAAGCTCGGACAACATATCGGTCTCGAAGAATCGCCAGCCCTTGTACTCGAAGCGGCAGCGGAATCCGCTGGCCGTCCAGGCGTTCTGATCATTGATCAGTTGGATGCGGTGAGTACAATGTCCGGGAGGTTCTCCGGCGCGTTCGATCTCGTTGAGCAGCTGCTTATAGAGGTGCGCAGAAAGCGAGTGCGGGTCCCGCTTCATACCGTCGTCGTGTGCCGCGAATTCGATTGGGGAAATGATTCCCGTCTGCGACAACTCATGCCGCCCGATTCAAAAGCACAGGTGGATGTCGGCGAGTTTGAGATTGCCGAAGTAAAGAAGATTCTGGTTGATGCGGGTTTCGATCCAGAACGTTTTCGACAGCGTCAACTGAATCTCCTTCGACTTCCGCAGAATCTGTCTCTATTTCTTGAATCTGACTTTGAGGTGTCGAGCACACCCGCATTCGATACAGCGAAGGGTATCTTTGACGAGTACTGGACCAAGAAGCGGCAATCGGTGGCGGAACGGGTCGCACCTTCACCTGATCAGTGGATGGCTGCAGTGGAGACACTCTGTGATGCAATGACATCCTCTCAGCAGCTCTCCGTGCCTAAGGAAAAGCTGGACACACCTTCTCCCGATTATCTTAACCAGTTGGCTTCGGAGGGTGTGCTTACTTTCGACGGGCACTGCTACGGATTCGGTCACGAGAGTTTCTTCGACTATTGTTTTGCGCGAACATTCTGCAATCGGCCGCAATCAGTGGTGTCTTTTCTGAAAGCATCGGAGCAGCACCTGTTCCGCCGTGCTCAGGTCCGGCAGGTGCTGACTTATCTTCGCGATGCTAATCCTGGTCGGTACGTCACGGAACTACGCAATCTGTTATCAGACAAGGATATCCGACCACATATCAAGGATCTTACATTTTCGCTCCTTGCGGAAGTCACGGATCCGACCGAGGAAGAATGGACCATTTGGGAAGAGTGGACAGTGCCAGCACTCAATGCTGCCAAGAAAGGAACGCCGAACTCAGACAAGTTGTCAGCAATCGCATGGCGTCGGTTTCGTGGTTCATCATCGTGGTTTACGTTCGCCGATGAGCGCGGCGAGATCAGGGGCTGGCTCGCCTCAGGCAACGACCGCCTCGTCAATAAGGCGGTGAACTACCTGATAAACCATCAACGCCATTCACCGGATCGTGTGGTTGCTCTGCTCAAACCGTACACCGACTGTGGCGAAGAATGGGTGGGACGGCTTCGGTCCATCATGGCATGGTCCCGTCACCACAAGAGCCGCCGTTCCTTTGATTTCTTTCTAGAGCTCCTGGACAAAGGCACACTTGATCAGCTTCATGAGCCCACCGCAGTGGGTACCGCATTCTGGAGCATGCCTCACGATTTAATTAAGCATCGCCCCAAATGGGTTCCGGAGATTCTGGCCCACTGGTTGCGACGACGTTTTACCATTATGTGCACAGCCAGCGATGACCTGCGTTATCCACAATTTCTTGGCCACGATCACTCCGCTGCGCAGATATTTATCCATTCCGCCGAGAGTGTTCCCTCGGTGTTCGTGCAGCATGTGCTTCCCGTTGTTCTCGAAATCTCGGATTCTACCGTGGTCGGTGATATGCCACCCAAGGGTGATGCGGTGTGGAAGTATCTCATGAAGACCTCGGATCCAAGCGTCAAGGATGCTTGCCTCTCGAGTTTGGCCGGGGCGCTTGCCACGCTTGCATGTCAGGACAGCGCGGATCTACCTGATCTGATTGCTGATTTGCGCCAACGCGACACGCATGTAGCAAATCATTTGCTACTGGCTCTCTATACCGGTGGAGCCGCACACTACGCTGACGAGGCGGCCTCATTGTTGTGCGATGAGACATGGCGCTTCTGGTGTGGGTTCATCGATAACCCATATTGGTGCGCGAGGGAAATGATTCGGGCGGTGATTCCCCATTGCACGGCCGAACATCGGGAGAGGCTCGAGGCTGTAATTCTTGGCTACGTTTCTCCCTATGAACGTACCGTAGACGGGTATAAATGGACTGGAAGGAGCCGCTTTGCTTTGCTCTCGGAGATACCGGCAGAGTTGCGCAGTGCCCGCGCAAACATTCATGTTATGGAACTGAAACGGAAATTCGATGAGCCGGAAGGCGAGCCGGAGGGGAGCACAGGGGGATTTGTTCGGTCGCCAATCGAAAAGGATGCCACCGACAAAATGACAGACAAACAGTGGCTTCGCGCAATCGCGAAATACCGTTCGGATAATCGAATGGATTGGACCAATTCAGGCGATGGGCTCAAGGGCGGCGCGCTGGAGTTGGCGCGAGTTCTTGAGCAACGAGTGAAGGAAGAGCCGAAAAGATTCGGTCTACTCAGCCTCAAGTTTCCCGTGGACGCGAATCCTTTCTATCTGGAGCGTACGCTTGCCGGTTTGAAGGATGCTACAGTTCCAGTAGACCTCAAGCTCCAGGTTTGTCACAAGGCTTTTACAGACTCGCCTCAGGAGTGTGGCAAGTGGATTACTGATGTCCTCGGAGCAATTAAGGACCCACTTCCGGACGATGCTATTGACATGCTTCATTGGCTTGCAACGGAATACGAAGATCCCACCACAGAAGGATGGCAAGAAGATGCCGGTGGCGGTCGACCGTACTACAACGGCGATATCCATATGAACGGCGTCAATACCACGCGCGGAAGAGCGGCAGACGCCATCCGGGATCTCATCGCTACCGACAGCAACTATATCGACCGCTTCCGTCCGACTTTGGAACTCATGGTGAAGGATCCAAGCGTGTCCGTGTTATCATGTGTTGCCGGAGCACTCTGGGCCGTAGCCTACCATGATCTTGCGCTCGGTATATCGCTTTTCTTGAACATGGTATCCAACCTGTCGGAGGATCGCCTGTTCTCGACGTACCATGTTCGTTGTTTCATTCGTGACAATCTGTACGGCTGCTTCGCTGACTTGCGACCGATCATTGAGCGTATGCTCCGATCTTCCGCTCTGGAAGTCTGTGAGGTTGGCGCAAGACAGGCAAGCATTGCTGCTCTGATACACAAGGAAAGAGCCGTTGACCTCGCGGACGAGGCGATACAAGGCAATGCTCGGCATCGCCTTGGCGTTGCACAGGTCGCCTCGGACTACATTGCTGTGTCGGAGTATCGGGATTGGTGCGAAACAAGACTTGCTGTCTTGTTCAATGACGACGATGAAGACGTACGGCGCGAAGCGGCATCCTGCTTCCGATCTTTGCGGGGCAAGGCCCTCGACAGGTACGAAAACTTGATCGTGGCTTTCTCTGACAGCAAAGCATATCAAGAGGATTCATACTCAATTCTTAGCGCCTTGGAAGAATCACTGAAACCGCTGCCGGGTGTGACGTGCATGATCTGCGAAAAATTCTTTGATCGTTTTTCTGACGAGGCAAAGGATATTCGGACAGGGCGCAGCGCAGATACGTACACCATCCCGAAGCTCATTTTCCGGACGTACCAACAGCACCAGAACGATGATAAATGGGCCTCGCGTTCGCTAGATCTGATTGATCGTCTCTGTCTGGAAGAGGTTCATGCTGCTGAACGCGAGTTTGAGCAATTCGAGCGGTGATTGCAAGATAGACCGCTTGGCAACGGAGCATGGTTTGGCAGTTCGCTGAAGGGGCCTGCCTTGGCAGGTAATCATAGCATTGGAGCTAAAGGCAATTCTCGGGCAAGGACGGAGAGTGATGCAACGGAGAGTTGTGCGTTATACTGTGACACCGTACATTCAATGTTATGACCGTTTGCTCCAAGCGCCACTGGGGCTTGCACCGGTGACATCGACTACTTGAACCTGGAGGATTACCACTAATGGCTATCGATGGCGTCAAAGTGAACATGACTCCCTCGCATCCCGGCGACTTCATCCGCACGGAAATCCTTGAGGAGTTGGACCTGAGTGTGACGAAGGCGGCAGAGATTCTGGGCGTTCGCCGGGCAACGCTTTCGGATTTGGTGCACGGCCATGCCGCGCTATCGCCGGAGATGGCCCTGCGCATCGAAAAGGCTTTTGGCACGCCCATGGACCTTATGCTGCGGATGCAGGCCTGGTACGATGCTGCGCGGATGCGGGCCCGGGCAGGCGAGATCAGCGTTCGGCGCTACGAACCTGCGTGAAAGGGGGAGCGGGCGTGTCCGCTAAACTGTGTAAGCGGGATTATTGTTCAATAGGGACTCTGTCCCCGTAGAGTATGACGAACTGGTTGAGGGGGCGTTCTTCCAGTCGCGTATGGGTTGCTTCCACTGCTTCGAGGCTTTCCGCAGGACCTGCCTTTGTGAATGTTTTCCGAATAGGGCGCTTGGAAGATTCAACTCCCCTGCCGGATGTGTCTAACGAGGCTGATGACCGAATGTGCACACGGCCGGCTTATTTGAGACCGAAGCAGTTCGCAGAGGCGTGGGTATTTCATGAGAGAATGCAATCTCCGTCATTGCGCCGACGCCCGTCCACGCACAACGAAGCCGAAGGACGCAGGATCGTCGCTCGATGCTACGGGAAATGAAACAAAACGCCGAAACCCATATACTATTTCCTGCAAATCATCCGCGAAAGCCGTGATCGATACCCTTTCCATCGTTGAAAGCCTTACCGACGCAGGCGTCGAACAGAAACAGGCCAAAGCGCACGCCCAAGCGATTGCGAATGCCGTAAGCGAGCAACGCAAGGACGGTGTCATGCATTCAGACCTTGCCGATCTGAAAGCAGGTATCGTCGCGAACAAGGCGGGGATCGATGCGAACAAGGCGGGGATCGATGCGAACAAGGCGGGGATCGATGCCCTGAAATGGATGGCAGGCGTAAACATGGCGATTACGCTTGCTCTGTTCGCCGTCGTTCTCGCCGGGTAGCCGGGAACCGGGAGACTACGATGTTTGCCGGGAGTTGCTGAGCAGGCGCTTGCTTTTCTTGAAGCGCATCCCGAAACCCATCAGCGTTCGGCGGTACCCCGCTCTATCAAAGTGAGTTCTCCTCGCCGAACAAGCCTTTTTGACGTGCTAAATAGCGTACGGGCCTATTGATTTTCTCGACGACGCCTTCATCCACGAGGCGCTTCAACCACTCATTGGTCTGGTATTGGGTGATTCCCAGTTCGGCCTTAATTTCATCTCTTGTCCTGGGGGTTTGGGCGATTTGCAGGACCAGCGATTTTGCCGATTGGAACAATTCATCGGCTGGAGTTACTGTGGAATTTCTTGTGCCTGAAGCCTGCTTTATGGATCGAGGAAACTCCGATTCATACAATGTTTCTGATTCCGCCACCATTTCTGTCGTTGCCCGCTCAGTATCGAACGATATTTTTCCCTGAGACGGCTGTTTGGGAGTTTTTGAAAAGTCCACATCGAATATCGCCTCCAAATCCTCTGCATCACCCGGGTTTGGCCAAGACAAAGCCCCTTTCTTTTTCAGGGCGTCAAGACCCTCAGGCTGTACCCCTGTCGATCGAACATAGACGGGAATCGAGTATATCTTATTACCTAATTGCTCAATGGCCCCATTCCACGTACCGCCCTTGCCTCTCTCCGCGTTGACCACAAGCGCGGCGTCGGCCAAGGCATAAATCAACTTGTTGCGTTGCATCGCATGACCGACATTGAATCCGGAGGATGGGTCATAGGGCGATATCAACACGAGTTGCTCGTTCAGTATCGGATCGCGGTGGGCTCGATTCGTTGCGGCCCCTTTTAAGCCATTCGCCAGAACGCCGACCGACTTGCCGCCGGCTTCGAGCGCGCCGTTCATTGTGGCCTGATCCACGCCCTTTGCGCCGCCGGAAACGATAGTCCGTCCAGCAGAGGCTGCCAGATTTCCAATCTGGTTTGCGTACTCCCGGATGTCCTCGTCTACATGCCGCGAACCAACCACGGCCAAACCGTCGGCATTAAGGAGTGTGTGATCTCCGCAGCCGTAGAGAATCGCCGGCGCCCTATCCTTCAACCGATCCCTAAGTTTCTGCGGATAGGTTTCATCGGTGTGACTTATCACCCAGATCGCGCGCTTGCGCCAGCTTTCAATAGCCTGGCTCAACAGGAACCCCCTGCCGAGCAAGCGCTGAAGCCGTTCCCGGTTGAATGCAGGCTTATTAATCGCATGGACGCATTCATCAAGCAGATCTTTCGAACCGGATTCCATCAAATCGGCGGGCTCTGTATTGATCTTGCTGGAGCGGAGATAGTTGTTCAAATCGGAATACTCCCCGGGTTTAAGCACATCCGCGCGAGCGCTGCGGCCTACAATCAAGGGAGCCGTTAGCAGAAGGATCGCTTGGGTATTCGGAGAAAGTGGTTCGTTCATTGGCTGTCTCCAGCTTGAGCAAGCGCCAGCGGCCAGACTTCGCCGCTGCCGTGCGAACGTAGAAAGCACGCAGCGACAGCAAAGGTCCACCGAGAGTCTACCATATCATCTACCAAAAGGACCGGACTGGCAGGCGGTTTTTCTTTTACTTTAATGGAACCCCAGACGTTGCGGGCCTGCTGCGCAGTATTTTCCATTGTTTTCTGCTCCGGTCGTTCCTGGATTCTGACAAGAATCGGTTGGAACGGGAGGTTGAGCGCTCTGGCAAGGCGCTCCGCAAAATCGGGAACCAGTTCAGGGCGGCGAAGAGAGGGGATGCATGTTACCCATTGAGGAGCCGGGTACGGTTTCCACCGGTGCAACATCTCTACGCAGGCGGTGACCAATTCGTCCGGGAATCGGCCATCTTGATACTTACCTTGCTCTACGGTTTGTCCCCATCCTGAATCGCGATAGGCGCTGAGCGCTCGCCCGGGTTCAAATCTCAACTTGGCATCAATGTTCTTGAAATCCGGCCATTTTTTTCTTGGTTTGATCGGCAGGATCGCACGTTTCAGGAACTCGACCGCTTCCGTAACGAGATTGGCATCTGGCTCTGTCGGCAGAGGCGGCATGCTGCCGTGCACAGCTGACTCGCCGGGATCTCCATCCAGCGCCTTGATCAGGAATTCCATGTGTCCCAAACTCAGATCGACGTACTCTTGCATTTCGGCTTGTTCCTGTTGCCGCAATTTCGTGAGCCGGTCGGCTCTCTGCCAAAAACCGTCACTCAGGGTTGCCGCCGTAAGCTGCCATTTACTGCCTTCCTTGATCACCGGCGCCGGCGATTCGATGGAGAGCAGTTTAAGCGTGTGCTTAACGCGTTTTTCTTTAATGTTTTTCTCTTTGAGCAGTTCTGGAACGCTCATGCCATCTGGTTCTTTTTCCAGGGCTTCAATCACTTGTTCCACTTCATTGGGGGTCGGGAACGCCGTATTGATAAAGTAATCGGTGATTTTCGTATCTTCCTCGCCGCTCAGCAACACCCCATAAGCCGATTCCAACGCTCGTCCCGCACGGCCCACCTGCTGATAGTACGTAACGGCCGATCCTGGCGCCTGATAGTGAATGACGAAGGAAAGGTCCGGCTTGTCGAATCCCATGCCCAACGCGCTTGTCGCCACTAGCGCCTTCAGTTTGTTATCCAAAAGGTCCTGCTCTAACTCTGGTCGACGATGAGCGTCAGTCTGTCCTGTGTATGCCTCGACGGTCAGTACGCAGGACCGGAGCCATTCCGCCACTCGTTCGGCGTCGCGAGGCGTGAGCGTGTAAACGATCCCGCTTCCGGGAAACTCCGGGAGCCGCTCGGCAAGCCAAGCGAGGCGTTCCGCCTGGTTTCGCAACCGAATCGTCTGTAGGGTCAACGAAGGACGGTTCAGATCGCCGCGGGATATCTTCAGGTTAGACCCTAACACCGTTTGTAAATCCTCGACCACGCGATCATTTGCCGTGGCCGTGGTTCCAAGCAGGCGCATGTTCCGTGGTAAGTCGCGGGCAACGCGCTCAATCAGTCGATAGTAGGGGCGGAAGTCGTGTCCCCAATCCGAGATGCAGTGGGCTTCGTCAATCACGAGCAGCGATACTCGATGGCCAATGGTTGCCAGAACCCGTTCAACAAATCGTTTGTTTGCCAATCGCTCAGGCGAAATCAGCAGGATATCCAGATTGTCGTTGCGGATGGTGGTCTCAATTTCACTCCACTCTTCCATGTTGTTCGAGTTGATCGTTTCTGCGCGAACGCCCATGCGCTTCGCAGCCGCAATCTGGTTCCGCATCAGCGCCAGCAAGGGAGACACCAATAGAGCAGGGCCAAGACCCGCCTCCCTTAGCATTTTTGTAGCGATGAAGTAAACGAAACTCTTTCCCCAGCCCGTACGCTGAACGACCAGGAGCCGACCTTTACCCGCGACAACGTGGCGGATCGCCTCTTCCTGCCCTTCGCGGAACTCGGCTTGGGGCAAGCCGGATCCAAGCCGTAGCAGTTGCAATGCCTGATCTGGATCGTATAGGACTGCCATATCTGATGAAAGAGGCTGGAAAGACCAGACAGATTTTCAGGCCACCTGTGGAGAATTTGTCTCGCTGCTTCATGAAAGAGCGCTTGGAAAGTACGCTGCCAGAGAGAGGCATGTCAAGCAGATCGACAGGATCAAGCGTATTCGAGAAACAGGGGCAAGTTCCTTAAGTATGCGGTCGCTTGCGGAGATTGCCGCATGCCCTCCTTCCATGACTATCGCGGCGCGCCAGTCTCTGCTGTTTGACAACAAACTTCCACGCGCGTACTATTATTGACAGGCACCGCTCGTTAAAGCGGTATAGTCTGACGCGGCACTACACTTATAGCGTTGCCCGGCTTTTTCGGGCCATTTCTTAGACGCTTTGTAACCATGAAAAAACTTGTCTCTATCATAACCTGCATACTGTTTGTATTCCTTCCTGCATTCATTCAGGCCCAAAACGTAGAAGACCTTCGACAGGCCGCCGAACAGGGATCTACTTCGGCCCAATACAATTTGGCCTTCATGTATGAGAACGGCGAAGGCATACGGGAAAATGACACAGAGGCCGCGAAGTGGTATCGCATGGCCGCCGAACAGGGATTTGCCCCAGCCCAATCTAACCTGGGCCGTATGTACAGGAAGGGCGAAGGCGTGTCGCAAGACTACAAGGAAGCCATAAAGTGGTATCGCATGGCCGCCGAAAAAGGGAATTCTCTGGCTCAACACAATCTGGGCGGCATGTACGTTAATGGCGAAGGCGTACCGCAAGACTACGGGGAAGCCGTGAAGTGGTATTGCATGGCCGCCGAACAAGGCTATGCTCCGGCCCAATACAATCTTGGCCGCATGTACTATAAAGGCGAGGGTGTACCGCAAGACTACAGGGAAGCTGTGAAGTGGACTCGTATGGCCGCCGAACAACAGGGCGATAGCGGGGCGGCACAAGCGGCCCAAATTACGGCCCAACATAACCTTGGCTTGATGTACGCTAATGGTCAAGGCGTACCGCAAGACTACACGCAGGCCATGAAGTGGACTCGCATGGCTGCCGAACAAGGCCATATTCCGGCCCAATCCAACCTTGGCTTGATGTACGCTAATGGTCAAGGCGTACCGCAAGACTACAGGGAAGCTGTGAAGTGGTATCGCATGACCGCCGAAGAAGGCTATGCTATGGGTCAATACAACCTAGGCACGATGTACGCTAATGGTCAAGGCGTACCGCAAAACGATATGCAGGCCATGAAGTGGACTCGCATGGCCGCCGAACAGGGATTTGCTCCGGCCCAATACAACTTGGGAGCGATGTACGCTAAATCGGGAAACTATGTAAGGGCCTATGCATGGATTAATCTCGCCGCCATGGAAGGGACTCGGAATCCGGATTATGACAGGGAATTGAATCAAGAGGGACTTATATACCAAAGTTACCATAAATAGAGAAGCAGAGATACCTGTTGAAAACTTAAACTTTAACAAAAATCGCCCGGAGGGGCTAATAAAATGAAAGACAAAAATGAGAAAAATAATTCTGGCCCTAAAGAGCAGTCCAGCAAGTCCATCATCAAATTAGATACGTCCCGTGGCATGGTTTTTGTTACCGATGGCAACGGTTCCCTGAAGAAATTTTACCTCTTAGAATAACGAGGGGGTGTCGAGGTCTTGCACATCCATGCCGCTATATTTATTCTTCTCCCTTGCGAAATATTCTATTATATCAAGTCTAAGCCTGTAAATCTCTATACCCAATTTGGCTTTTTCCTCGTTCGTCATTGGGACTTTATTAACCTGTCCTTGTAATGTCATTAGCTCAAGATACAGGAGTGCACATATTTTATGTCTTCTAACCTTATCCTGCATCACGTCTGACATAGCATTAATGTTTTGTTCATCGCGTCCTGCCCACGTTATGTTGGTTTTCTTGTCTGTCCATCTTCCTATTCCTCTTTTGATGTGTTGGCACAATGGATATAACAAAAGTGTAACAGCGGCTATTGCTCCTAACGCGAAATATGAGACCCCGATTTTTTGATGTGCCCACACAACCCCGATAAGATACGCAGATAAAACATACGTAAATTTGATTTGGGTGTTATATTTTGACCATTGATACATGGCAAAATCTTTAATCTCTTCTTTTATCGCACGGAGCATTTTGGACATGGTTGTGATATATGGGTGTGGATGTTGGTTACGAGCGTTTTTTGGTATTTTAAGAATCTGACCCAATAATGTCAATAGACAGGGCCTCTCCTTATATTCTTCACTTGACTTTCTCGTTATTTAATGGTATATTAGTTACCAGATACGATAACAAACCCTCCAGTACAATGCCACAGCAAGCACCCGGACGTTCAGACAGAAACGGATTAACCATTATGGAACTGTTCCATATGTTCCCTGACAACGAGACAGCCGAGCACTGGTTCGAGGCGCAACGCTGGCCTGACGGGATTGTATGCCCTGCTTGCGGCTGCGAACGCTGCGTAAAGAGCACACACAAAACCATGCCTTACAGGTGTAGGGACTGCCGAGGCTTTTTCAGCGTTCGTAAGGGAACGGTAATGCATTCAACGAAACTGACGTATCAGCAATGGGCTATCGTGATCTACATGGCTACGACGAACCTGAAGGGCATTTCGAGCATGAAGATCCATCGGGAGTTAGGCATTACGCAGAAAGCCGCGTGGCATCTTATCCAGCGTGTACGGGAGGCGTTTGCCACCGGACACTTCAAATTGAGCGGAGAGGTCGAGGTTGACGAAACCTATATCGGCGGCAAGGAAGCGAACAAGCACGCGAACAAGAAACTACACGTTGGCGGGGGAACGCAGGGCAAAATGACCGTAATGGGAGCAAAGCAAAGAGACACTGGACAGATCGTTGCCCGTCCGCTCGGTTGGGGACAGGAAGAAACGTTGGCAAACTTTGTCCTTGAAAGCGTTGTAGAGGGCGAAACCGTCTATACGGACGACCACAGGGGGTATAAGAGCCTGAAAGAGGCGTATGAGCACGGAACCGTTAAGCACAGTGTGGGTGAATACGTGAACGAACAGGCCCATACCAACGGCATTGAATCCTTTTGGGCACTCCTGAAAAGAGGATATCACGGCACCTACCACAAAATGAGCCACAAGCATCTTCACCGCTACGTGAACGAGTTCGCAGGCCGGAGCAACATCCGAGACTTGGACACTCTGGATCAGATGGCCTACATTGCGAAGGGCATGGATCATAAGCGGCTTCGGTATAAAGACTTAATCGCAGCATAAGAATATGGAAAACAAGGAACAGCCTAAACGCAAACGGGGCCGTCCTGAAACACGGATACTCAAGATCGACGCTACGCCGGAATACTTGGCGAAGGCGATATTTGCGGCTGCGAAGCCGCCGGATCCCTCGAAAAAGATTACTCCGAAGAAATAGGGCTTGACATCGCAGGGACCCCGCCTTAACATTGGGATGATGTCGTGGTAATCGACCATACCCCATAAACTACCCCTACAGCCATGAAAAAAGGAAAGAGACGGTTTCTGTATGTTATAGGCGGCATATTCCTGCTTGTAGTTATAGCCAATCTCGGCGAAACGGATACCAAGCCAGTGTCGGAAACCGATCCAGAACCAGCCGAAGTCAGTCCTGCCCCAGAAGAACCGCTTCCTGCCTCCAGATGGAACTTGACAACAGACAGTGACCCCATTACCGGGAAGACAAGTGCGTATGCTATATCACCCGGATTTAATTCCACCGAGGAAATGGAATTTCCCTACGGGGGCACCGAAATGAGTATTGGATTTGGATGCAATACTGACAGTGAATGGCTATATCTCTATTTCACTGAGGCACCAAACCTCATAAATAATGATACAAAAGATGGATACAACTTGTCATCGTCAAGAGTAAGATGGGATGGCACGGAAGGCACGGTTACTCTAAGACAGACATGGGGGGGAAATACATTACATTTCGTCTACGCTCCTGATGCTATCGGGCGAATAATGCGGCACAATACTATGCTCATAGAGCTTCAGTGGTATGGATCCGGGGACGTTTACTTTGAGGCTTCTTTGGGTGGCGCAAGCGACGCAATAGGCCAAACACGGAATACGTGTAGTTCATAAACCTTCAAACTACAGCACATTCATTTTGGTAACTTTGGTATATAAGTCCCAATCAAGAGGCCATTCCGGATTATGTAGAGTCAAAAAACCTGCTCAGATCGCATATGAGTCGTTCTCAGATAAACAGGGCGCAAAAATTATCTTCTAAGTTGTTTCAGCGTATTGAATCCGATCATAAGTGAAAAAGTGGCTTGAAAATATATTTCACGTTACTTGGGTTTCCTTCAGTAGCCTTATTGAGTTGGGAAGCTTCTAATTTTTGCTATTTGCGGGTTAATAGCATCAGGGTTTCTGTTCGAATGACCTTTTGGATAATACACCGTGCGTGCTGGATGCTCCGCCAATCTGCGCAATCAAACCGAACCACCTCTAGCTGTTACTGAATCTGGAAAATCTGCCGATGAGGACTATGATGATCTGCCGTTTTGATCCATAACAGAACATCTTTGGCACGTCTAAATAGCAAAAAAATTTAGCCTTAAGATCATGACATGATATTACAAGTTCGAAGAGCACTATCTGCGTCTATGGCCCCCCCAAAGCCCATTGACCACCGGGGATCGCTACATGAAAATACGCTTCCCTCAGCTTAATAAATTCGACTAGGTCTTGTTGAAAATAACGAGAATCATAGACTATCCTTGAGCAAGATTTTTGAAATATCCCATACATTCTTGAATCTCGCGAACACGTTGCTCATGCTCCAATGTCCATTCAGGTTCGGGTATATTAAGATATAAAATATCGAAAGAGTATTTACTGGATGTTCCTGGACGATCTGTAGCGATGCCAACCACAGTGTGAATGTTTGGCAGCCTTCCACGAACTACACAACATCTCCCCCAAAGTTCTTGCACCCGCGATTCGCGATCATCGCTTTTGCCAGTGGTAAAAACATAAGCGTGTCCCGTTCTCCCTTGGATCATTCGAGCTGCAGACTTTAGTTCCGGATTTTGCAGGAATTCTAACCACGCTTCCGCTAGCACAGCCCGGTTAAGTCTGGGTTCCAAAGCCATCGTAACCAGAGCCAATTCGTTGTTCGTGACTTCTTTACTGTGCATATCAAACATTTGGCCAGAGAGTAAGTCATTCGAAAGAAGTTCAATACGGCGATCCCAAAAGTAGCTCTGTTCGAGATCGACTTTCATACTCTCGAATTCTTCAGATGCTTGTAGGTCATTCCAGATACCTTCAGACAACACTATCATACTGGGTTGGCCTTGATCTGCAGGCACTATATCAAATGATCTTCTATGTAAAATGTATAAAGCAATCCAATCTTCAATGCCCCCACCGTCAAAATAAAGACGTACGTCGCTTTTAATGATGGATTCACTCGCGTCAAGAAACTCGACAAAATCGGAGATTGTATTTAATGCTGTGAAGAATATCTCAACGCTGTATTCGTCGCATACATGAACAAAGCCATGCCCCAATTCTCCCCACTGTAGCGGTACTTTTCCTCTTCCGCCTAACGCGACTGTAATCCTGTGATATCGCCTATTACCTTGCTCGGGAAGAGTAATTGTCCTGCCATCACTCCGTTCGATTGAATTGGTACTTTCAAGCCAACGTTCGGCACCCCATATTTGATTGGCAGATTTTTCTATAGCGGATTTGATCCATCTCTTGTACCCAACCTCGTCATGCGTTTCTCGATATTCAATATCCTTGACTGAAATAATCACGATGTGTGGACCGCATACGATGAGGCAATCGCACAGCTCCTTACCATGCTTTCCCTTGGGATTTGGATGTGTCCACAATTTCAGGAAAGAGTGAGTGCACAGGCGATTCACAAGGCGTTCGGATGGGGTAAGACCGTTTTGCATCGCACTGTTTTCTTATAAGAATCGAAGAATAAATCCCCGAGATGTCAAACCGCTACAAAACTGCTCTTCCTCACCCCCTCCCCCTCAACACCACCTCCTCTGCCGGAGCGCGCATGTTGTATTCGTTGCTCATGACGCGCCCGTAGGCGCCTGCGGTAGCGATCAGCATTACGTCTCCTTCCCCGGTGTTCGGAAGGCGCCGCCCATAGCCCAGCACATCCCCCGTCTCGCAGATCGGTCCTACCACGTCGGCAATGATTTCCAGCGGCTCGTCCAGCCGGGACAGGTTCACGATCTCATGCCAGGCTCCGTAGAGGGCCGGCCGGATGAGCGAGTTCATGCCGGTTTCGATACCCACGTAGCCCGTCGCCCCTTTCCACTTGGTTTGTGTCACGCGGGCAAGCAGCACGCCGGCGCGGGCCACAAGGAAGCGCCCCGGCTCCATCCAGAGTTCCAGATCCGGATGCGTCTGCTTGAAGGCGTCGAGCGTCTCCGCGATGTCGATCATGTCCGGTTCCGGCGCATTCCGCCGCTCCGAAACAGGAAGCCCCCCTCCCACATCGAGGATGCGGACATCCGGGAAGCGTTCTCTCAGCGAAGCAAGGAACATGGCGGTTTCGGCCCAGGTGTCCGGCGCAACGATGCCGCTGCCTACATGGGCATGAAATCCGACGATATGCACATCCGCTGCGTCGGCAAGCTGCGCAAGGCGCTCCATTTCTTCCGGCGCCACACCGAATTTGCTCTGCGATCCGGCCGTCCGGACGTACTTGTGATGCCCGTGACCCCGCCCCGGGTCCATGCGCACGAGGAGTTCCCTTCCACGGAAAACATCGGGCCATGCTTCCAGCGGATAGATATTGTCCAGCGTAACGTACGCGCCCAGTTCGTACCCCTCGGCATATTCTTCCTTCGGCGCAAAATTGGGAGTGAACAGGATGCGCTTCCGGTCGATGTCCGGGAAGAGATCGATCAAAAACCGTATCTCGTGCGGCGACACGCACTCGAATCCGATTCCCCCTTCGTGGAAAAGGCGAAGGATGTCAGGGTGCCCGTTTGCCTTTACGGAATAGAACACGCGATCCAGCGCGCCGATCGACAGTACCCGCTGCAACGATTCCCGCAGCGTGTCTTCGTCGTATACATAGACCGGACTCGTTTCGGCAGCGATGGCCAGCAGATCCTCGCGGCGACCCTGCCACCAGGCAACCCGGCTTGGCGCCTCTTCGCCCGATGCTTCCATCAATTCCCGCCAGTCGGGCCCGATCAAGGCGTCCGGCTCTCGCTTTCCGAAGAACTGCGCATGCAGTTTGCGGGTCAGGCGGCGGGCCTGATCTTCGTCCACCACGAAGCTGAAGTTCAGGTCGCCGGCTGCCTGGGAGACCTGGTGCACCTGCTGTTCGTGAAATACTTCGAACGCGGCCCCCATTTCGTGGAGTATCGACCGGATGTTGCGTCCGATCATGCTTACGATGGCGCAGGGGCCGATCTGTCGGGCGCGGCAATACGCGTTCAGCGCGTCGAGCAGCGCGTCGATGCGCGCCGGTTCGAGGGCGTTTGCATTGCGGTCCAGCGAGACGGTGACGTTCGTTTCGGAGGTGGCCACCAGGTCGATCGACAAGCCGTGTTCCTTAAACGTGGCGAACACATCGGCGAGGAAGCCGACCTCCTGCCACATGCCCGGCGATTCCATAGAGATCAGCATGACGCCGGTCTTTGTGGCGATCGCCTTGATTTGCGCACCGAAGTCGGAGGTGTCGTCGGAGATGACGGTTCCCGGCAGATCAGGAGCGCTCGTACATTTGATATGGAGCGGGATGCGCTGCCGCTGCGCCGGTTCGATGGAGCGGGGATGCAGGACCCTGGCGCCCATCGTGGCCAGTTCCTGCGCCTCGGCGTAGTCCAGTTGGCGGAGCAGGCGCGCCGAGGGAATATCGTGCGGGTTCGCGGTGAACATGCCCGGCACGTCGGTCCAGATTTCGATGCGCTCGGCGCCGAGTACGGCTCCGAGGCAGGAAGCGGAGGTGTCGGAGCCGCCGCGTCCGAGCAGGACCGTCTCTCCGGCCTTGTTCGAAACGATGAAGCCCTGCGTAATGACGAGATCGCCGGCGGTGCGGGTCAGAACTTCCTGGAGAGCAGCGTCCGGGTCGAACCGGCACGTGGCCGACAGGTATTGCCGCCGTTCCGGAAGCAGGCGGTGTTCGTCCGCCCGCAGCATTTCGCGGGCGTCCCGCCAAGCGGCGTCGAGACCCCGGGACGCGAGGAAGGCGGCGCCCAGTTTCGTGGACATGAGTTCGCCGAGCGCCAGCACCCGGGCATGAAGCCGTGGCCCGGCTTCGCGGGTGAGCGAAGCGCCCAGGGCGAGGCGCTTCAGTTCGGCAAGGTCCTCTTCCAGCAGGGCCGTCCCGTCTATGTCGAGATCGGCGGCGATGCCGAGATGGCGATCCCGGATTATCTCAAGGGTGCGCTCGTAATTTTCCCCGACTGCATCCTCCAGCAGGCGTTCGAGCAGGTTGGAAATCTCACTCAGGGCGGAGCAGACCACGACGGGGACGAAACCGTCGTCGATACGCGCCCGGACGATGCGCTCAATGATATCCCAGCGGGCACGACTCGAAACGCTCGTGCCGCCGAATTTGAGAATGACCCAGCGGGGCATGGGATGGGGCTTGCAGGATTGATCAGGACGCTTTCCAACGTCGAGATGCGCCGCATAAGTTCCTTGCCTTGCGGGTGACACGGATGCATCGCACCCGACTCGCCGCTACCAGGACTGATCGGAAATCAGTTCGCCGTACCGGAAAGCCCCACCCTCAAGCTCGCGCCAGATTGTTTTCCGTGAGATACGCAAAACTTTGCGCAGCAGCCTCGAACATGTCGGTCTCGCAATCGTCCATTTCCACGATCATCCACTGTATATGGCCGCGGCCTGCCACCGCAATGGCAGGGAAGTCCTGCAGGCCGCTTCCCGCCGCCACCATGGGTCCCTCAGTGGAGAGCACCGTCGCGTCCTTGATGTGCAGCAGCTGAGCGTGCGCGCCGAAATCACCCACCACCTCTGCAGGATCGCGACCTGCCACCTTGGCCCAGTACGTGTCTATCTCGAAGAAAATTCCAGGCTCAATCAGGGATCTGATTTCATAGAACGGAAGCACCCCATCCTCAATCGGTTCGAATTCCCACCAGTGATTGTGCAGCCCGAATTGCAGGCCATTCGCCTGGCAGAAGGCATAGGACTCGTTATAGATGTCGGCCAGCTGCCTGATGCCGTCCATAGTCTGGTACCGCTCGTCCTCGGGCCATCCATGCCACACCATGCGATCACAGTCGTAGGCTTCGGCGATGGCCAACATGGCGTCCCGGTGCTCTCCTTCGGGAATTTCCACATGCGCCGCAAATACGGATAGTCCCGTATCTTTGAGCAGTTTGCCCGCCTGTGCCGGAGTCATGCCCTCCGGAAAGAAGGCCGTTTCCACGGCGGTATAGCCCATTTCAGCGACACGGCCAAGTGCGGCGGCCGCATCCACATCGATGGCGTCCCGCACCGTGTACAACTGGAATCCGATCCTGGGCAGTGGCGGTTCGGTAGCGACGGGCTCCGTGTACGGCTCGGAAGTTTCACGGCAACCGCCCACAGCGATGCCGGCTGCGGCTGCGCCCAGCGTTTTCAAGAAAATTCGGCGTGTATTACTCATGGGTTTTTCCTGTCTTGGTCGATACAATCGGCGTTACCCTATCCTAAATAAAAAAAACCGGACGCATTAACAATTGTCCGTGCCGGGCGTTGCTTCTCAAATGCGCGTGTTTCTCGCGTCCACTCCTCAATATCAGGGACGACTTGCCGCTTGTTCCGGTTCAGTCCCTACGGCGCGACGCACTTTCTGACGGCTGAACTCCTTGAAATTTCGGCTGAGGCGCATAAGTCCAGAACGAGGCTTGGAAGGATCGGTCAAAAAATGCAGAAAATATTTGATTTAGAACATATTTTGCACATATATTACTATGTAAGTAAATAATGCCAAATGAGGGCAATGCAGGTGAAGAACAGGGAGGTGCAGCGCGTTCGCGATCCGGTCCACGGCCTTATCGTGTTTGGTGGCGGGAGCGATCCGTACCAGAACGAGACCGATCTGATCGCATGGCGTCTGCTGAATACCCGTGAGTTTCAGCGGCTTCGCCGGATTCGCCAGTTGGGCTTTTTCGATCTCGTTTTTCCCGGCGCCACGCACAGTCGCTTTGCGCACAGCGTCGGCGTCTACCATGTTGCTCGTCGACTCGTTGATGTGGTCAAGCGCAGACAATTGGAGAAGGACAAGGACGAGTCACACGACCAGGAACGAACCCGTGTCGTTCTGCTGACGGCTCTGCTGCACGATATAGGACACGGGCCGTTCAGCCACGTGTTCGAGGAAGTGGCAACCGATTTGAAGTTACCTGGGCGTCATGAGGATTGGGGGGCGAACATCCTTCGAGGCGCTACGGAGATCAACGGTGTACTCCGGGAGGTGGACGAGGAACTGCCCAAACAAATAGGAGAACTTTTGAAGGACGAAGTCCCCAAGACCCTAATCTTTATCGACGTTTTCGGCATATATTACCGGGGTCGTATCAGGGAAATCATGAGGATATCCTTCTTGATGATGCGTCGGTTGCACTTTACAAGCAATATGACTTCAACGATACGTCGGCGCTGAACAAGGTACTCGTAAAGACACGCCCTGATGATTCCGAGCCCCGGGATATTGCCGAGGTGTCGCCCGTTATCCAGGCGTTTAGAGATGCAGAACGGATCCAGCGTGTCTATGCGCCGGACCGGGACGCGAGGGAAGAACTTCAGAAAATCATGGAGGGGGTCCAATGAACCAGCATCCAGTAACCGAAGAAGAAAAAGTGGTCGTCGCGCTGATTACTCTGTGCGGGAACGAGATCGTCGGCAGAACGCGGTTCCAGAAACAGGCTTACTTGCTGGACCGTTGCGGGGCGGATTTCGGATTTCGGTTCGTCTATCACCACTACGGCCCTTACTCTTTCGATCTCGCCGACGGATGGATAGATGCCAGCGCCGAAGGGCGGATAACTATTAACGAATACCCGGGTCGTTATGGTATTTTGTATTCTATTTTCAGGACCGACGAATCTGTCGAACCGCCAAGTAAAATCGGGAAGTTGTCCGCAGAGATTGCGCGCAAACAGCTTGAAAAGATGAAGGGAGTTTCCGACATCGTTCTCGAACTTGCGGCGACTATCGCTTTTTTTCGGGCAGAGGGATACGACGAACAAAGGGCTGTTGAAGAAACCAGGCTGCGCAAATCGATCAAGGCAGACAATGGGCGTCTTGAAAAGGCCCAGCTTTTTCTGAAAGAGATTGGACTTGACGGAGGGGCTGCAACCGCCTGATCCGGGTTCTCGCTTGTCCGGCGCTACCTTTTCTCCCATGCCCGACTTGTTCAAGGAAGCTGCTCACCGGTATATGGCGCGGAATGCCCCCCTGGCGGACCGCATGCGTCCTCGCACGCTGGACGAATTCGTCGGGCAGGAACATATCCTCGGGCCGGGCCGGCTCCTGCGCCGGGCGATCAAGGCGGACCGCATCACGTCGGTGATTTTCTACGGTCCGCCGGGTAGCGGTAAGACCACGCTGGCGCGCATCATTGCAAACACCACAAAGGCGCATTTCACCTCGCTCAATGCGGTGCTGTCCGGGGTCAAGGACATCCGCGAAGCGATCGGGGATGCAAGGGCCCGGCTGGAGCAGCATCAACGGCGGACGATCCTGTTCATCGACGAGGTGCACCGGTTCAACAAGTCGCAACAGGATGCGCTCCTGCCGCATGTCGAAAACGGGACCGTGGTGCTGATCGGCGCCACGACGGAAAACCCGTATTTCGAGGTCAATAAGGCGCTCGTGAGCCGGTCCCGCATCTTCGAGTTGCAGACGCTTGAGGAAACGGCGCTGCGGCAGATTGCCCTGCATGCGATCGGAGACAAAGAACGCGGATACGGCAGCGCCGATGTGCAGGTCGAGCCGGAGGCCCTCGAGCACCTGATCGACACGGCCAACGGCGATGCCCGCTCTGTGCTGAATGCGCTGGAGCTGGCCGTGGAGACGACGGCCCCGGACGATGCGGGCGCGATTCGGGTCAATCTGGCCGTGGCGGAGGAAAGCATCCAGCGCCGCGCCGTGCTGTACGACAAGGAAGGGGACGTACACTACGACACGATCAGCGCGTTTATCAAGAGCCTTCGAGGGTCCGATCCAGATGCAGCCCTGTACTGGATGGCGAAAATGATTTATGCCGGGGAAGACCCCCGCTTCATCATTCGCCGCATGTTTATCTTCGCGGCGGAGGATATCGGGCTGGCGGACCCCCGCGCGCTTCAGATCGCATCCGCTACGGCGCATGGATTCGACTATGTGGGCATGCCCGAAGGGCAATTCATGTTATCCGAGTGCTGCCTGTATCTGGCTACCGCGCCCAAAGGCAACTCCACCATGTCGTATTTCAGCGCGCTTTCCCATGTTCGGCATGAACGGTCCGACGACGTGCCGAATCACCTGAAGGACGCCAGCCGGGACAAGGAGGGATTCGGTCACGGGAAGGGGTACAAGTACCCCCATGCGTTCCAGGAGCACTATGTGCCTCAGCAGTATCTGCCCGACGAAATGCGGGGCACGTATTTTTACGAACCCGGCGAGATCGGATACGAGGCGGAGGTGGCCCGCCGCATGGAGGAACTCCGGCGGCGCGACGCCGAAGAGGAACTCGACCGCCGCGTACGGAGATACGCGGAAGGGGAGGAATGAGGAGTTTGCGAGTTTGCAGGAACGTTTGCAAAGGGTTGCGGATACAGATTGCTTTGCGACCATGAGACCCTTGTACCATGTCTGAATTTTACCCCATCGTTACCGTAGATCCGGAATGGGTGTTGGGGGACGAGGATATGGGTAGCAAGGAAAAATTCTGGTATTGTCGGAGTAAAGACGAGACGCCCTGGCTTTTCAAGTATCCTCAAGAGGGGACGGGCCAGCATTGGGCCGAGAAGATTGCTGCCGAAGTAGCAACCTGTTTAGGCATTTTTCATGCCAAGGTGGAACTGGCCGAATTCCAGGATGTGCAGGGGTCGGCAACAGAGTCCTTTGCTCGCGGAGGCCGCATGCTGATCCATGGTAATGAGTTGTTGGCCATTATGATGTCCGATTATGATCCTAAAATGAAATTTCACCAGTCGGCTCACACGCTTGATAGTATCCTAGCGGCATTGGATCACGCGTTCACGAATCAACAGGATGCTGTGCGAACGAAACGACTATTGGCAGAGTACTTGGTGTTGGATGCGGTGATCGGCAATACGGATCGTCACCATGAAAACTGGGGTTTGCTACTACGCAAACTGGAAGGAAATAAGTGGGACGGATTTCTGGCCCCCTCCTTCGATCACGCCTCTTCTCTGGGAAGAGAATTTCGGGACGAAAAGCGTGATCGGCTTATGGCCGAAGATCGTGTGGGACGCTATGCGGAAAAGGGCCGTGGCGGGATATACTGGTCCAGGGATGAACGGCGCGGTCCCAGTCCGCTTAAACTGGTGCGACAGGCCGCTCACACCTATCCAGACCTTTTCCAACCAGCGCTCGCGAAACTGGACAGGCTGGATAAGGGTTCTTTAGGGGATGTTGTAGGCCGTGTACCCTCCGACTGGATGTCTCCATCGGCCCGGAAGTTCACTGTGGCGCTGATGTGCTATAACCTCGAGCAATTAAGGACCCTGGACCCATGAGTGAAAGAACCCTGTTTCTTGCCTGGCAGGACAAGTTCCACAGCCGTCAATGGTTTCCGATTGGCCGCTTGGATGCGGATCGTGACCTTTCCAGGTATTGTTTCCGTTATACAGGCGGCGCCCTGCGAGCGCAGAGGGAAGCATATTTTCACGCCCTTCCGGAATTTCCTGAGATGGATAAGGAATACCTCTCCCCAGAGTTGTTTTACCTTTTCCAAAACCGGGTTATGAAGCCGAACCGGCCGGATTTCCGCGAACACATCGAACGCTTGGGGCTGTCCGAAGACTCCAACCCCGACTCTTTCGAAATTTTATCGGTCAGTGGTGGCCAGCGAGCCACGGATTTTTACGAGGTTTTTCCGAAAATTGAGAAAAATGCCGACGGCGGTTTCACCACCCGTTTTTTCCTTCATGGTTGGCGGTACACCAATGAACCTGCACTAAGGCGACTTGCCCAATTGGAATCCGGAGAAGAACTCTATGTAGTGTTGGAACTGAACAACCCGGTGACCAGACTGGCCGTACAACTCCAGACGCAAGACTATCACATGATCGGCTGGGCGCCGCGCTATCTTGTGTCGGATCTTGCGAAGGCCATTGCCGGGTCGTCCGGCGAGTACGAGGCAAAGGTAGTCCGGATCAATCCTGCACCCGCCCCTATGAATCAGCGGGTACTGATCGAACTGTGCGGCAACCTTGGCAAACACGAACCGATGATCGGCAAGGATTTTATTCCATTAGTTGAGGCGACAGGATAGGCGGGGGCAATCCGGGATCGCGGGGTCTTTCCTGCAATATTTCCCTTTATATCATTGATACTTGAATAAAATTGAATCAAAAAACCCCGGTTTTGTAAACCTTGAAAGAATCCCACATCACGACATCCACGTCGCGATTTCGGGAAACAGGATCACCAGAAGCAGTCCTAATGCCTGGATCCCTATGAAAGGAACAGCTCCGCGATAAATCTGCGTCGTGGTGACGGTAGGAGGCGCCACGCCGCGCAGGTAGAACAGCGCAAACCCGAACGGCGGCGTCAGGAAGGACATTTGCAGGTTCATGGCGATCATGACGCCGAACCATACGAGATCCACGCCCAGCAGGGCCGCCGCCGGGGCGAGCAAGGGTACGATGATGAACGCGATCTCGAAGAAATCGATGAAGAAGCCGAGCAGGAAGATGACGAGGTTCGCGACAAGAATCAGCCCGATAACCCCTCCCGGCAGATTGGTAAGCAATTCTTCGATCCACAGGTCGCCGTTCAACCCGATGAATACGAGCGAAAAAGCCCGGGCGCCGACCAGAAGAATCATGATCATGGCGGTCAGCTTGGCCGTCTCCTTCATGGTTTCCCGGAGAGACGTCAGGGTGAGCCGACGGTTGATGGCGGCGAGAATCAGTGCGCCCAGCGCGCCCAGTGCGCCGGCTTCGGTCGGCGTAGCGACACCGGCGAAGATGCTGCCGAGCACAACGACGATGAGCAGCAACGGAGGCAGCATGACGAGGGCCACGCGGCGGATCAGTTCCCCGGGGGGCAAGCTGCGTTCCTCCGCGGGCAGGGCCGGTGCTACGCTCGGTTTGAAAAAGGCCACACCCGCCGCATAGAGCGCAAACAGTCCGGCCAGCAGCAAGCCGGGAACCAGCGCGCCCAGAAACAATTCGCCGACGGAAACCCGGCCCGCCACGCTCAACTGGTCGGCAAGCACGATGAGCACGATGCTGGGAGGAATGATCTGTCCCAGCGTACCCGATGCGGAAATCACGCCGGCGGACAGTTCGTTCGAGTAGCCGTAGCGCATCATGACCGGCAGGGAAATCACGCCCATCGCCACCACCGATGCGCCGACCACGCCCGTCGCCGCGGCAAGAAGCGCGCCTACGAACACCACCGCAATGGCCAGCCCGCCGCGCATGCGGCCGAACAACAGACCGATCGTCCGAAGCAGGTCTTCCGCCAGGCGCGATTTTTCCAGCATCGCGCCCATGAAGATGAAATACGGCACGGCCAGCAACAGGGTGTTCGACATGACGTCGAAGATGCGGTCCGGCATAGCCAGCAGGAAGTGCCAGCTGAAATAGCCGAGCTCAATGCCGACGAAGGCAAAAATCAGCGCGGCGCCTCCGAGGGCGAAGGCGACCGGAAAACCCGAGAAGATGAGGATCAACGCCCCGACAAACATGAGTGGCCCCAGCCAGTCGCCCATCATATGCCCCCTTGCGGTGTTCCGGAATCGTTCGAAGCGCTGCCCGGAATGTTTTCTGCGGCCGGGTCGCGCAGGAACGCGATTTGCTTGATGGCGAGGCTGATCCCTTGCAGGAACAGGAGAGCGAACGCTATGGGGATAACCGTCTTGATCGGATAACGAGGCAAGCCGCCCGGGTCGGGCGAGACCTCCCAGACCGCCCACGAGTTATACACGGTGGGCCAGGACATCCGGATCACGAAGAAACAGAAAGGCAGCAGAAAGAGCAGCGTGCCGGCCAGGTTCACCCAGGCCCGCCCTCGGGGCGTCAGGCGCGCGAGCAGCACATCCACACGCACATGGGCGTCGTGCTTCAGGGTATAGGCGGCGCCCAACAGAAAGATCAGGCTGTACATGTACCACTGCAGCTCGATATAGGTGTTCGAGCTCAGGCCCAGTCCCGTGAACCGATCGAGATACCGCACGAGCGCATTATAGGCGCCGACTCCCACCATGACGAGCGTCAGCCAGTACACGCCCCGGCCGATCCACTCATTTGTTCGGTCGATACGATGTGCGATGCGAAGCAACGTGCGCATGATGGATGCGAACCTCTCTGAAAGTCCTTACCCGTTTCCAGGAGATGCATCCGAACCGAAAACATAATCGCCGTACGCCAGTTCGGCGGCGCCGAACCAGCGATAGGCGTCGTCGCGCCACGCTTTGTAGGCCGTGTAAATCTTACGGTATGCGGGATCGTCGCTGGCCGATTCCTCGAGGAATTCTTCCGTGATCCGCCTTGCTGCCGTCATCACCTCCTCCGGGAACGGATGGAGCCGCACGCCTCCTTCCACAAGCCGCCGCAAGGCCGGCCCGTTCCGCGCATCGTACAATGCCAGCATGTGCTCGTTGGCTTCGGCGGCGGCCGTTTCGAAGGCTTCCTGGTACGCAGAGGGCAAGGCGTCCCAGGCATCCCGGTTCACGTAGAATGAAAGGCCGGGTCCGGGCTCCCACCACCCCGGATAGTAATAATCCTTCACGATCTCCTGAAAGCCGAGTTTTTCGTCGTCGTACGGGCCGACCCACTCGGTGGCGTCGATCGCGCCGCGTTCGAGCGCCAGGTAAATTTCGCCGCCCGGTATGACTTGCACCGTAACGTCGAGGCGATTCATCACTTCGCCGCCCAGTCCCGGAATGCGCATCTTCAGCCCGCGCAGGTCCTGGAGCGATCCGATCTCGCGGCGGAACCAGCCGCCCATCTGCGTACCTGTATTGCCCCCCGGAAAGTTGATCACGTTGAAGTCGGCGAACATTTCCCGCGTGAGCGCAAGGCCGTCTCCGTAATAGAACCAGGCGTTGAGTTGCCGGGCCGACAGCCCGAACGGGATCGTGCAATCGAAGACGAGCGCCGGATTCTTTCCCTGAAAGTAGTAGCTTGCGCTGTGCCCCATCTGGATGGTTCCGTTCTGGACTGCGCTCAGCACCTCGAAGGCCGGGATGAGTTCTCCGGCAGGATAGGAACGGATGCGGAAACGCCCTTCCGTAAGCGCCTCCACACGTCCGGCCAGCGTCTCGGCGGCGCCGTAGATCGTGTCCAGCCCGTTGGGGAAGCTGGATGCGAGGCGCCACATGATACGGGGCCTCGTCTGCACGGCGGCCGCCTGTCCTTGCGCTGCCTGTTCGGCGGCCGTTTCCGGGCCCGGCGCCTCCTGCGGACCAGGCGCGGCAGCACGAAGAAAATCGCGTCGTTTCATGAGGTCGTGCGGGGATACGCGAAGGAGGCATAGGCATGTTCCGCGGTGCCGAACCAGCCATGCGCATCTCTCCGAAAGGCGCGGAACGAGCCGTATACCTGCCGGTAGGCGGCATCCTTCGCGGCATAGTTCTCCATCAGGTCCATGGTAATGCGTTCCGCTTCCTGCATCATCTCCAGGGAAAATGGCTTGATTTGGACGCTTTCCCCGCGCAATGCCCGAAACGCTTCCTGATTGCGGGCATCGTACCGTGCAAGCATGCTTAGACCCGCCTGGGCGGTGGCGGCTTCGAGGGCTTCCTGGTAGACGGGCGGCAGTGCGTCCCAAGCATCCCGGTTGACCATGAAGGATATGCCGGGTCCGGGCTCCCACCATCCCGGGTAGTAATAATACGGAGCGATTTCGTGGAGGCCGAGGCGCATATCGTCGTACGGACCGACCCATTCGGTAGCGTCAATCGTACCGCGTTCAAGCGCCTGGTAAATTTCCCCGCCCGCCATGAGTTGCACGGTAACCCCCAGTTCGTGCATCACTTGGCCCCCGAGACCCGGGATGCGCATCTTGATTCCCTGTAGGTCTTCGAGGCTATTGATCTCGCGGCGGAACCAGCCGCCCATCTGCACACCTGTATTGCCTCCCAGAAAGTTGATCACGTTGAAATCCGCGTAAAGCGAGCGCATCAGCTCCATGCCGCCGCCGTAGCGGAGCCAGGCCGTTTGCTGGCGCGGGGTGAGTCCGAACGGTATGCCCGTGTCGAAGACGAGCGCCGGGTTGTGGCCCGTGTAGTAGTAACTGGCGGAATGGCCCATTTCCACGGCGCCTTTCTGCACGGCTCCAAGCACCTCGGTAGCCGGCGCCAGTTCGCCCGCCGGGAAAGTTTGAATCCGGAAACGCCCTTCTGTGATGGCGGCCACCCGCCGGGCAACATCCTCCGAAGCCCCGAAAATCGTGTCGAGGGATCGGGGATAGCTCGATATGAGGCGCCAGCGGACTTCCGGCCGGGTTTGCACGCTCGGGGCGTTACCGGTTTCGCCGGTTCCTCCGCCGCATCCGGCAAGAAGACTACCCCCGGCCACTCCGGCAGCTGTCGTTCTGATGAAAGTGCGGCGTTTCATCGGGTTCGTATCGAGTACGCTCGGCGCAACGTCAGGAGCGGTTCCGCGTATGCATGCGGCGCGCCGACGAATTTCTTCCCTGAATTATACGCACGGGAACGCTCGGAATGCCTACTTTGTTGGCCGCATGCACACCATATTACACCAAAATCCGATTTTACGACATGGCTGGACGGCGACTTGGAGTAGGTTTCATCGGCAGTGGTTTCATCACCCGGTTTCACTTGTTGTCCTGGCAGGCGGTCCGCGATGCGGACGTACTGGGCGTCTGGAGTCCGAACCGCGGCCGCGCGGAAAGCACGGCGGCCTATGCACGGGAACTCCGCGTAGGCGAGGCGAAGGCTTACGACTCGATCACCGACATGGTGGCGGATCCGGCCATCGATGCACTCTGGATATGCGGTCCGAACCACAAGCGCATCGAGAACATGGAAGAGATTGTGGCGGCGCTCAAGTCCGGGAAGGGCGAACTGGTCGGCATCGCCTGCGAGAAACCACTGGCCCGTAACGTGCGGGAGGCGAAGCGCGTCGTCGAGTTGATCGAGGAAGCAGGTGTGCTGCACGGATACCTCGAAGATCAACTGTTCGAGCCGGGTCTCGTACGCGGCCATGACATCATCTGGCGCAGGGCGGCGGCGATCACAGGCCGTCCCTATCTGGCCCGTGCCGCCGAGGAGCACAGCGGCCCGCATGCTCCCTGGTTCTGGCAGGGAGAGATGCAGGGCGGCGGCGTGCTGAACGACATGATGTGCCACAGCGTGGAGGTAGGGCGGTATCTGCTCACGCCCCCGGGCGCTCCGCGCGGCTGCATTCGCCTGAAGAAAATCACGGCCCATATCGCCAGTCTGAAATGGTCGCGCCCGCATTATGTGGAGGACCTGAAAAAACGGTTCGGCCCGGAGGTGGATTATGCGAATCGCCCGTCCGAGGACTTTGCGCGCGCCACGATGGAATACGAGGATGCGGAGGGGCGCCCGTTGATTGCGGAAGTGACCACATCGTGGAGTTTCGTCGGAGCGGGGTTGCGCCTCAGCTCGGAGCTGCTGGGTCCCGAGTATTCCATGTACCACAACACGCTCGACGCCGGCACGAAGCTGTTCTTCAGCCGGGAAGTGACGGGCAGTCAGGGCGAAGATCTGGTGGAGAAGCAGAACGCCGAGCAGGGGCAGATGCCCGTGGTCGGCAACGAAGCCTCCGAATACGGCTACGAGAACGAGAATCGCTACTTCGTCCAGCAGTTTCTGGACGGGAAGCAGTCCGACGTGGATTTTTATGCCGGGCTGGAGGTGGTGGAGCTCCTTATGACGGCGTACATGAGCGCCGAACTGGAACGCACCCTGCTCTGGAAACCGGAGGGTCTGGAAGATTTCGTACCTGCCGTGGCACAGGGGACGTGGAGGCCGTAGAAGCGCGGCCGGCGTTTCGGGGGTTTAGTCCCCGATCATCCACGTATCTCCTGCGTTCAGCAGGGCGTTGAGGTCTCCCTTGCCGCGCTTGTCGGTGATCCCCTCGATTTGCTTCTGTACGAGTTCGTCGTAGGAAGGTCGATCTTCCCGGAAGAACACCCCGAACGGGCGGGGCAGGTCTTTCTGCCAGGACATCCGCGACACGATGTTCGCCAGCTCGATGCTGCCTTCGTTGTAGACAAGGCAGTCGTCCACGGACCATTTCCCTGTGGACAGATCGATCGATTCGATTTCGAATCCTTTGAGGCGCAGGCCCCGCTGCCCGTTGTCGTATACGAGCGGCTTGCCGTGTTCCAGAAAGATCGTGCTGTGCGCCTTCGTGCTCCTTTCCGTGAATTCGAAGAAGGCTCCGTCGTTGAAGATGTTGCAGTTCTGGTAGATTTCCAGGAACGCGGCGCCTCCGTGGCTGTGCGCCCGGCGCATCATCGCCTGCATGTGCTTGGGATCGCGGTCTATCGTACGGGCGACGAACGTCGCGTCTGCACCGAGCGCAAGCGGCACGGGATAGAACGGATGGTCAACGGACCCGTAGGGCGTACTCTTCGTGACCTTGCCCTGCTCCGAGGTGGGGCTGTACTGCCCCTTCGTCAGGCCGTATATCTGGTTATTGAACAGCAGGATCTGCACGTTTACGTTGCGGCGCAGGAGGTGGATCAGGTGATTCCCTCCTATGGAGAGGGCGTCGCCGTCTCCCGTGACGATCCATACGTCCAGGTCGGGGCGGCTCGCCTTGAGTCCCGTGGCAATGGCCGGGGCGCGTCCGTGGATGGAATGCAGGCCGTACGTGTTCATGTAGTACGGAAAGCGGCTCGAACAGCCGATCCCGCTGACAAAGACCGTGTTTTCCTTCGGCACGCCCAGTTCGGGCATGAGCCGCTGCATGGTGGCGAGGATAGCGTAATCTCCGCATCCCGGACACCAGCGTACGTCCTGATCGGTCGAAAAATCCTTCCTGGTCAGGGTAGCCGGCGCTCCGTCTCCTCCTGCACCCGTTGGAAGCGTCGGTTTCTTTCCTGCCAGCGGACCGGTGGGCTTGCGGGCGGGAGGGCCTGCGGGTTTCTTCCCGCCGGGGGGCATGACCGGCTTCTTTCCTGCCGGGGGAAGCGTTGGCTTTTTGCCTGCCGCAGGGATCGTGGGCTTCTTGCCCGTGGGGGGCATAGCCGATTTTTTGCCGGCAGGCGGAACGTGATTGGATTTTCCGTTGGCGTCGTTCATGACGGACGGGGAGCGTCGCTGCTCCCGTGCGGATTGTAGTGGCGGGGCCTCATGCGGCGGATATTCCGAGGATGTCGCAAATCTTCTCCTCGATCTCGCGCACCTTGAAAGGCATCCCTTTGATTTTCTGGAGCGGGGCGATGGGCAGCAGGAACTGATCGCGCAACAGCCGGATCAACTGGCCGTTGTTCAGCTCGGGCGCCAACACGTGCTCGTACCGGCTGAGTATTTTACCCAGGTCATTCGGCAACGGTACAATGTGCCGAAGGTGCGTTGCGCCGACTCTGAGGCCGCGCGACACGCAGGTATTCACAGCGGACTCGATCGCGCCCTGCGTCGATCCCCAGCCGACGATCAGCAGATCCCCTTCCTGTTCGCCGAACACCTCCAGCGGCGGAATGTCCTGCGCGACGCGCTGCACCTTTTCGGCGCGCAGTTTCACCATGTACTCGTGGTTCTCCGGCTCGTACGAGACATTGCCCGTTTCGTGCTCTTTTTCCAGCCCGCCGAGGCGGTGTTCGAGGCCCGCCGTTCCCGGTTTGGCCCAGGGCCGCGCCAGTGTCTTCTCGTCCCGTATATAGGGCAGGAAAACGTCTTCGCCGTCCACGGTCCGGTTCGGCGCCGAGGCGAAAGACGGCGCGAAACTCTCCAGATCGTCCACGTTCGGAATGAGCCAGGGCTCGGAGCCCGTGCCCAGGTAGCCGTCCGAGAGAAGGATGACCGGGGTCATGTATTTGACCGCAATGCGGCACGCCTCGTACGCGGCATAGAAGCAGTCGCCCGGCGTTCCCGGAGCAATGATCGGCAAGGGCGCCTCGCCGTTGCGTCCGAAGATGGCCTGCAACAGGTCAGCCTGTTCGGTTTTCGTGGGAAGGCCGGTGGAAGGGCCGCCCCGCTGCATGTTCACGATAACCAGCGGCAATTCCGCCATGACGGCCAGGGCGATCGTTTCACTTTTCAGCGCCAGACCCGGGCCGCTCGTTGCCGTAATGCCGAGGTTGCCTCCGAAACTTGCGCCGAGCGCTGCACCGGCCGCGGCAATCTCGTCCTCGGCCTGGAAGGTCTTCACCCCGAAATTCTTGTGGCGGCTGAGTTCGTGCAGGATTTCCGAGGCGGGCGTAATCGGATACGATCCGTAGAAAATGGGCAGCCCGCACTTCCGGCTCGCCGCGATCAGGCCCATGGCCAGTGCTTCCGTGCCGATAATCGCCCGGTACTTGCCCGGCTTGAGCCTGGCCGGACGCACTTGATAGCGGACCGCGAATTCTTCTACCGTTTCCCCGTAGTGGCTGCCTTTTTTCAGCACCCGCTGGTTTGCCGACAGAATCTCCGGCTTGCGGGCGAATTTCTTGCCCAGCCATTCAAGCGCCGGTTCGGTTGGCATGGAATACATCCACAGGGCGAGGCCGAGCGCAAACATATTCTTGCACCGGTCCATCGTCTTTTTGTCGAGGCCGGTGTCGCTCAGCGCCTCGTGCGTCAGGGTCGTCAGCGGAATCCGGACCACACGGAATGCCTTCAGCGAATCGTCTTCCAGTGGATTCTGGCCGTATCCTGCCAGATCGAGGTCCCTCTTTCCGAAGGAGTCCACATTGACGATGAGCGTACCGCCCTTGCGCACGCGGTCGACGCTCACCTTGAGCGCCGCCGGGTTCATGGCCACCAGCACATCCACCTCGTCGCCCGGCGTACGCACGTTTACGGACCCGAAGTGCAACTGGAAGCCGCTGACCCCGTAGGTCGTGCCCGCCGGGGCGCGAATCTCCGCAGGGAAATCCGGCAGCGTCGCCAGATCGTTCCGGGCGTACGCACTGGCCAGCGTAAACTGACCACCGGTCAGCTGCATTCCATCGCCGGAGTCGCCGGCGAAGAGAATGGTGGCTTCAGGGATTTCCTGGACAGTCTTTTCCTGCGTATTGACTCCCATGGTGCAGGTGTCTTGGCAAGGGGTTTCCGGGACGAAGGGGCAACCTGATTACGGGCGAAGATCGAATCGAGTCGATGGACGCGCTCCAGGGTAGCGTCAGCTCGGGGAAGGCCAGTTGCGGTTGCGGATCAGACAATATAAAAAACGTGCAACGCCCGACGAGGCGGCATGTTCAATATGGCAGGCCGAAACCATCAAAAAGCAGACCAGGGCCGATACTTAGTTACTTAGTGGTGCTGTGAGGGTGTTCGGGCGATTAACGTATAGCCGCTATGCGGTGCGGTTTCAAAAGCGGCTTGACATAGAAGGTACGCCGGGAAACGGATAAAGTCGATTTTTTCGGGAAAAATGTTATCGCAATGTTTCCGGGGTCTCTTCGGGGGAGGCATCCGGCTTCCGGGGTTGGCGCAGGGCCTGCGGATCGAGCTTTTTGCAGCGTGTGGCGCCGGAGGGGTCCTTTGGGGAAATAGATATATCCGTTATTGGCAAGGATTATCCTACGGATTGCCGCTACGAAGAAAACACGGTGCGTGCCGGTATCCGGATTTTCGGTGAAGTCGCGAATCAGATCATCTCCACATCGATCAGGCAATCGTCCGTGTCGAGCTGGATGGTGCGGTACTCGTTCGTGATCCGGTATTTTTTGATTCCGTTCGGGATCATCTCCGAGGGCGTATCCATCCTGAACAGCGCATCGGCGACGACCTGCCAGTCCTCCGGCGTCAGATGCACCGTCGCCTGACCGTCCTCGGCGACGAACGGGGCGTATTCCAGCACCTTGTTCAGGTGATTGATGGCCTGTTTCTGGTGCAGGTTGGGGTCCATCGCATTGTCGGGTAAGGGGAAAAAGTCAGTCGGCGTCGGGGCCCTGCCGGGTATATCGTTGGCGCCGGGCTCCGTAGAAACTCGTTTGCGCCGGGAAGTTTCCCTGTGCGTCTTCCTTGCGCGGGCCTCGACTCAATATGCGCACGGCGGCGTTTCCCATCAAGGCGATTTTTCAGGGCCGCCCTTGTCATTGCCTGCTTCCGTTGCCTGTTCCCCGGCACGCCCGCTTAGTCGTTCTCGACCGCTGTTTTTCAAGAAAATCATGTTTCAGAAAGCCTCGATGTGGAAAAATATCGACACGGCTTCATGGTGACAATGCGCGGCGGATTCCATAACTTGCACCTCAGATTCCGATATCCTCATGTCGGCTTGCAGATTGGGCCCGTGCCGCGTCGCGGGGCGATGTGCGGGTGAATATTTCGGGTCTGTAAACGAGAATGTCTTGCGGATTTTCGTTGCCCGGATTCCGCACACCACCCGGCACACAAGCTCCAACCTTCAACCCTGGTCCATCATTTCCCGATGCGCCAGTACCTCGATTATCTCCAGCACATTCTGGATCACGGCGTTCGAAAGGACGATCGTACGGGCACGGGCACGATCAGTACCTTCGGATACCAGATGCGCTTCGATCTGGCGCAGGGATTTCCCCTGCTGACCACCAAGAAGCTGCACCTGCGCAGCATTTTCCATGAGTTATTCTGGTTTCTGAACGGGGATACGAACGTCCGGTACCTGAACGAGCATGGCGTTACGATCTGGGACGAATGGGCCGACGAGGACGGCGACCTCGGCCCGGTTTACGGGAAGCAGTGGCGCCGCTGGGAAGGGGACAACGGAAGCATCCATGACCAGATCGACGCGGTGCTGCGAAGCCTGCGGGAAAATCCCGATTCCCGCCGTCACCTTGTCAGCGCCTGGAAGGTGGACGAACTGGAACACATGGCTCTGCCGCCCTGTCACGCGCTCTTCCAGTTCTATGTGGCCCAGGGGCGATTATCCTGCCAGCTCTACCAGCGGAGCGTGGACAGTTTTCTGGGCCTGCCTTTCAATATCGCGTCCTATGCGATCCTGACGCACATGTTCGCCGAGCAGTGCGACCTGAAGCCGGGGGAATTCGTATGGACCGGCGGAGATTGCCACATTTATCTGAACCACCTGGATCAGGTCCGGGAGCAACTCCAGCGCGAACCGGGGGCCCTGCCGCGTCTCGTCATCCACCGGAAGCCGCCCTCCATCTACGAATACGCGTACGAGGATTTCGAGATCGTGGATTACTATCCCCATGCGCACATCCGGGCGCCGATTGCAGTGTGAGGGGGGCAAGGAATCCGATTTGACGGTTCGTTAGTTAGTACGCGGTTACAGGATGACGACAGCGAAGACTCTATTCGGAATAATGTTGACGGAGAACGGCATATGACGGCTGTGCAGGAAAAGCGGCGCCGACAGTTCGTTTTCTCGACCTGCGATGCCGAACAGATCCTTGGTCTTGATGCTTCTGGCAGCGCCGGGAAAGGTCAATCTAAAATAGCTCCTGAACATATGGGTTCGATTGGCCCGGTACCTGTGCGAGGGTTGGTCGAGGAAATACTCGAACGGGGCAAGGATGCTTTCGAAATGAGACGCTCCAGGTACGGGTTTTGAGCATGATTACGAAAACGGGGCTTCTGGAAATCATTTCGAACGGCGAAAATTCCGGTGTCGAATTCAAGCGTGACATCCTGCAAAACCACCAACTTGCCAAAGAACTTGTTGCATTCTCGAACCTCGAGGGTGGTATGGTGCTGCTGGGCGTGGATGACGACGGGACAATCGCCGGACTGACGCGGGACAATTTAGAGGACTGGGTGATGACGGCATGCCGGGACAAGATCCGGCCCGGCGTCATTCCGGCTTTCCAGACGATCAGGGATGTGGAACCCGGCAAGGATGTGGCGGTCGTTCGAGTGCCACGCGGCGGCGATGTGCATAGCCAATGGCACGAAAACAGAAACACCTATTATATTCGAGTGGGTTCGCAAAGCCGGGAGCCGACGCCGCAGGAACTGGGCCGATTGTTCCAGCAACGCGGTATGTTTCGTGCCGATCTGCGACCTGTTTCCGGCACATCGATCGATGATCTGGATCGTCGTCGTCTCAAGGATTATTTTGGGCGGGTTCGTCAGCAAGACGTACCGATAGATGACGATATAGGGGGATGGCAAAACCTTCTGGTCAACACGGAGATCATGGCCGAAGAGAGAGTGACCCTTTCGGGGATGCTGCTCTTTGGAAACACGCCAAATCGATTTTTGCCACAGGCAGGTATTGACGCGGCGGCTTTCCCAGGAACGGAAAAGGACTATGCGGCCAAAGAGCGACTGACGTTGCGTGGTCCAATGACTCCACTCATGGGCACGGACGGCGAGATTCTCGAAGCGGGGCTTGTCGAACGGGCATGGGAATTCGTCAGGCGCAATATCTCTGTGACCGCCAGCCTTGAGGATGGCGTGCGCCGCGTAGAGCGGTTGACCTATCCGGTCGAGGCGGTTCGCGAGACAGTGGTCAATGCCCTGATTCACAGGGATTATCTTCTGGCAAATACCGACATTGAGTTGGCGATATATCAAGATCGGATGGAAGTTATCTCACCGGGCAAGCTCCCGAACGGCATAACGCCGGAGCGTATGCGTGCGGGGACGAGAGCTACACGAAATCAACTCCTGAAAGATGTGATGAGGGACTACGGCTACCTGGAGCATATGGGGATGGGGGTGCCTCGGAAGATTGTTCGCGGCATGAACGAACACAATCAGACCGATCCAGATCTGATCGAAGAGGGCGAACGATTCATTGTACGATTGTTTTCCGGGGGGTAATCGCGACTCTATTTCTGAGCGGACATTCTGCCAGTTATTCTCATAGTAATCGAGAAGTTGGCTTTGAACTGCCTCATTGTCCTCACCACATTCCGTGATATAGTCGAATGGCATTGTGTAATGTGGCAACCATCCGGCTTTTCCAGGAACCTCGCTACTAAAATTTCCATTTTTCGAACCCCGACACCACCTCCAATACCACGGGAGCAGCGGTTTTCATGAGGTGCTTCTACCCGAGTAGTAGAGGCTCAAGGAGTTGGCCCACTGCTGTAAGGATCCCCTGAGTAACTAACCACTTCTTGAACCCGTCCGCGAACGCATCCGAGTCAAGAAACGCTCGAACTTCCTCGGGGCTTTCAAATTTTTTGTCGTCCATCTTAATCACGTCCTGCTTTTTTCCGCCACCGCCAACACCGCCCCAATCCTCCTCGCCATCTCCGCAAAATACTGAACTTCCTCCAGCGACAACACCCGCCCCAGCACATCCCGTTCCCGGTAGGACAGCCATTTCTTGAGCACCTGATAGCCGCCCAGTTTGTAGTTCCACACGGCAGCAGGGACATTGCGCCAGTAGGCGTGGTTGTTCAGGTAGATGTCGAATGTGGTTTCGCCGAGGGTAGGTAAGGCATCTCCCAAAGCGGTCCGTTCCTCCGGCGTATAAGGCCGCTCGACAACTTGACCCCGTCCGGGCATCACGGCGCTACCCTGTCCAAAATGTCCCCAACTCGCTGTCAGGGCGAAGTCGTCTCCAGTCATGTTGTGTCCGTCTATGGTGGCGGGCACGGCAAGAGCAGCGATCTCCGGGCGTAGTTTGCCTTGGGTAATCCCTGGCACCGGCGTTTCGGTATCAAGCAACCGGGCCAGTTCGCAGCCTCGCGCTGCCGATACAGCGAGTACCTCCGCCGCGTCAGTGGTATCGCCATCGGGCCAGCCCGGTAACGGGATGCGCGGCCATTCCATTGCGAGCGCCCCGGCGTTAACCTGACGGTAAGCCGGATCGTGAAGGGTGGCCAAGACATGGTAGAAAAGGTCCTCCGCACTTGCGCCTATATATTCGAGATAGCGTTTTGCAGCACTGGACAGATTGGGGTGGCGCTGTTTTCCATCGCCGCCGATTCCGAGACCGTCTTCGCGGAGGTAGGCGGAAAACATGTTGGCGCCACGCTCAATCAGATGCAGGGAGGATAAGTGTTTTGCAAAACAGGCTTGCGGTTCTTCTGCGTTCTTGCGCAAGTGCTTAGCGGCAGATAGCCATAAGTTATCATCGAATACATGTGACAGGTAATCGGCACGTTTGTCATTGAGAAGTTTTGTCTCTGCTTCCCAGTATAGCCAGCGGATATCGAAGGGGCGGTAAGTGTAGCGAATAAAACCCTTCTCGGTAGGACCGCCACGGCGAAGCAATGTCTCGCGTGTTGCTATCGCATCAAAATAATCTACAGGCTTCATAATCAACGGATAGCGCCGGGCAATCTCCTCATGGCTTAAGGCGGGATTGAAGTAATCCTTTAGCCGATGTTCGAGTCGATCACGATCAATATCGACAAGAAATGGATCCCTATTTGTATTAGCCCCCGAGAAAAAAGTAAAAAACAGATCGGTTAGCGCGGGCCAGTCAAACCAATCTTCACTCACCTCTATCCGCGCAAACGGTAAACCAAGCGGCAGAATCGGCTCAACGTTTTCGTAGAGGTTTTCCGGTTCCTCCTCTGCTGTTGCTGTCAGTTCTTCGCGCTTGGCCTGTCCCCAAAGATGGCGAAACCCGACCGTTTTCACGGCCCTGTGGTCATCCTTTCGCACCAGCGTTGCAATGGCAGTGCCCACCTGAATCCCAGCCCGATTACTTTCCGTCGAAAAGATGCTCGGGTCCGGCGATCCATCCGGCGCGACCTTACCGGTCTCGTACTTGTCGCCGTTCAAACAGTCGATCCGTATCGTATCAAACGTCTCCAAATAGTGCTCCCGCATACCGGCAAATGCTAATTTGCCAAGCCAGGAATAGTTGGAAATGAAGCAAACCACGCCTTGCCCCGTTTTCGCAATGCGCCGTTCGGCCATGCGGAAAAAGCGGACATAGAGTTCGTTCAGACCTTTCTTTTCGAGCAACTTCACACGTTTTGTAATATGGTACGCCAGAGTTAGTTCTCGTTCTTCTTCACTCACGCCTACATCGGGATACCGTTTATAAGGTGGATTACCCAAAACCACCAAGATCGGTGTATTCTGCTTCACCTGTTCAGCACGGTCACGTTCCTCTTCCAGTTCGGGAAACGGCAGCGGTTTGGTCGTATGCGGTTCCCAGCCAGTTAGCGCATTAGTAAGGAAGATACCGGCGCGTTCCGTTCCGTCATCGGCAAGCGGCGCATCCAGTTTCCGCATGGTCAGGCCCACTTGCAGATGCGCCACGACAAAAGGCGCCGGCATGATCTCGAAACCGAACACCCGTTCCGTTGCGGCCTGTTTCACCCGTGCGCCGACAAGAGCGCCCAAGCCGCTTTCTTCAAGGTTTACGGCAATGCGGTGCAGTACTTCCGCCAGATAGGCTCCGGTGCCACAGCACGGATCGAGTACGTAGACATTCTCCCCGGCCAGCCCGTCGGCAATGCCAAGATCGTCTTTGAGGGCCTTGTCCACGCGAGCGACCATATAACGCACCACTTCGGTGGGCGTGTACCAGACGCCCAACTGCTTGCGCAAGTCCGGATCGAAGGCTGCGAGGAACGGCTCGTAGAAGTAGGGCACGGCTTCGCCTTCGTTGAAACGGGAAAAGAAGGCATCGCAATCCACCCGGTCGAGCGCAGCAGACATCCAGTCAAGCACTTCTTCGATATCCAGCGATTGCAAACGGGTTCGACCGGACAACTGCCGAAACAAGGCTTCCAGTACGGGCACGCGCAAATACTTCCAAACCGCTTCGTGCCAATTGAATATCCCCATAGGCCGTTCCCTCTGCCGCGCCCACAGCACCCAGGCGGAGAAAATGCCGTAAAACAGTGTTTGCACCAGCGTCGAATGAAAGAAGCGAGCGCCTTTTTCGCCTTCGAAGCGGATGCCCAGCGCTTCTTCCAATGCCGAACGCACTGCGTTGAGCGACTCCGCATCGCCGGTTGCTTCGACTCGCGCAAGTCCGTCACGTGCATAGGATGCAAGCAGCCAGGCCAAGTCCTTCGGTTCGGCTATTACGGCGCGATGAAAAAGCGCACGCGACAGATACTCGCCCAACCCCGCACCGATTTCGCGGGCGAAGGCGCGGGGCTTCTCCAGTTTACGATGAAAATCGTCCGCGCTGTCGGCCAGACAGAACGACTCGAGCGTGGTTTCTCCGCCGTCAGGATCCGGACCGACGAGCGAAAATTCGCGCAGGTTTGTCACCAGCACGAGACGATAGCGATCCCAGTAGCGTGTTACCTGATCGCGAACGGCCCCGGTTTGCGTGTCCTCGTCCGGGGACTTCACCTCCACCACGCCGCGTTCTGGAATCTGTCCCTTGCGCGGCTGACCCTTCTGCACCTGCTTCGCCGTGTAGAGACCGAAGTCGGGATGCCCGGACCCCTGGTCGGCCAACTCGCTCACGCAGAACACCTTCGGCTTAAGCGTAGCGCCGACGGCGTTCAGCAACGCTGCGAGCGCCGGGTAGCTGGATCGTTCTCCGGTAGCTCCGCCCGATGCGTGCATCCGCCCAAGTTCCTTAAAGTAGGCCTCGACCGCTGATGTCAGTTTTTTGTTTGTTCCGGCCATCAACTCCTAATGTCACCCAGCGACTGTGATACCTACGTGGCGTAAGGTACGAGTATAAACCATGTCGCTACACTGCCGATACGAGTCGTGTTCCCCTTGTGTGTGGCGTGGTCGCTTGAGGGATTCCATCTTCGATTTGCATTGCCTGTGGTCTTGTTTACCGTAAAAATCGTAGATTCCCAAGCGGAAACTTCCCCCGAGGAGCAAGACTAATAGACAAATACGATCTCGTTGTTGCCGACAAGAAGACGAAAATTTGAAAAATAGGTGATCGAGATTGCGATTAAACACCGATTGCTCCTGCACACGTGACCTCTGGAGATATACCCATGAAATTCATCCGTAGCCTCGAAATGCACGGCCTGTTGTCGTTTCCTCCCGACATGCCGCCCTTCGAACTTCATGACCTAAATGTCCTGATCGGACCGAACGGTTCCGGCAAATCGAACATCATTGAGGCACTGGAACTCGTTCGTGCCACGCCGACGGATCTGGCCGGGGCGATCCGGGATGGCGGAGGGGCAGCAGAGTGGTTCTGGAAAGGGAAACCCAGGAGCAAGGTGGCGAAAATCGAAATTGAGACCGCGGGATCGTCCGTCGGCGTGGCGAATCTGCCCGAATGGCCGCTTCGCTATCGCATTGAGTTTGTGCTGGACAACGCACGAATTGAAGTGTTCGACGAGGCGATCGAGGTGACGGAACCTCAACCCGGACATGACGATCCTTATTTCTATTATCGTTTCCAGCGGGGACGTCCCGTTATCAACATCAGAGACCAATCTGAAACTGACCACGGGAACAAATCGCCTCGAAGGCTTCAGCGCCAGGACCTGTTTCTGGATCAGTCCGTTCTGGCGCAGATCAAGGATATAGATCGGTATCCCGAGATTACCCGGCTGGGACGGCAGTTCGGACAAATTCAGATGCTGCGCGATTGGACCATCGGGCGCTACACGGCGCCGCGCAAAGCGCAACCAGCAGATCTGCCCGAGGATCGACTTCTACCCGATTGCAGCAACCTTGCCCTGATACTCAACAAGATCGAACACAGTCAGGTGTCGCTTGAGTTCAACAAACTCCTAAAACGTTTTTTTCCCCGCTTCGAACGGATGTCCACCAAGGTTTCCGGCGGTGCGATCCAGTTCTATCTGCATGAAGCAGATTTCAGTTCTCCGGTTCCGGCAACACGCCTGTCGGACGGCACGATCCGGTTCGTGGCGTTGCTTGCCACGCTGCTGATGCCTTCGCCGCCCCCGCTGATCTGTATCGACGAACCGGAATTAGGATTGCATCCCGATGCCGTATCCCTTATCGCCGATCTGATGATCGAGGCATCCGAACGCACGCAGCTCATTGTAGCAACCCATTCCGACACGCTTGTTTCCGGCTTGACTGCCAAACCGGAGGCCGTCGTCGCCTGTGAACGGGTGGGTGCGGGAACGACGCTTCGGCGGCTTGATTCCGCCAAACTTGCTGATTGGCTGGAGGATTATGCGCTCGGTGACCTATGGCGGATGGGTGAGTTAGGGGCGAATCCATGAGCAGTATCGCAATCTATATGGAGGGCGGCGGGAGAGGCAAAAACTCCAAGGGCGATTTGCGCAAGGGCATGGAAGGGTTCTTGGCCGAAATCAAGAATGCCTGGCGAGCGCAAAAATGGCATTGGAGGCTGGTTGCTTGCGGCAGTCGTGACGAGGCATACAAAGGTTTCCAGAATGGGAACGCAGATATTGTCGTGCTTCTGGTGGATGCGGAAGATCCGGTATCATTGACGCCAACCGATCATTTAACGACACGGGACGGATGGAATCTCAACGGCGTCAATGATGACCATGTCCACCTCATGGTTCAGACCATGGAGGCATGGATTGTAGCCGATCCCAATGCGGTCAGTGCATATTACGGACAGGGTTTTAAGAGGCATATTCTTCCTCATCATCAGAATCTTGAAGGAGAGAGTAAAAAGAATATTGAGCGGGTTCTGGACGACGCAACTAAAAATACCCAGAAGGGAAAATACCATAAAATCAAACACGCCAGACATCTTCTGCAACGCATAGATCCGATCATCGTACGCAAACGTTGTCCTCATTGCGATCGGCTGTTCAAGACACTACTTAGCCTGATTCCCTGAGTCAACCGAAATCCTGATCTTGCCCGCTAACGTCCCCCGGAACCCCTTCTCCCGTTCTCCCGTTGCCATCCAAAGGCTCTCGCCGCCGAGGCAAGGAGGGCCCGATACTCCGGCTTTCCCCCACTACCTCTCCCACCGCACGAGGAACTCCCATGACCCGATCACTGATCTTTGCGATGTTGTTTGCGGCGCTACCCGTCGTGCTGCCCGCCGCCGCCCAGGACCTTGAGGTTTCCCCTGTTGCCGGATCGATCCACATGATCAGCGGCCAGGGTGGCAATATCGGCGTCTCCGCCGGTGCGGACGGCTTCCTCATGGTGGACGACAAATTCGCCCCGCTGGCGGATCAAATCCGCGCCCAACTCGAGGGTCTCGGCGAGGGCGAGCTCAAATTCCTCCTCAATACCCATTTTCACGGCGACCACACCGGCGGCAATGAGGTGTTCGGCGTCGAAACTCCGATCATCGCCCACCACAATGTCCGCGCCCGGTTGATGAGCGAGCAGGGCACTCCCCCGGCTTCGCCCGCAGCCTTGCCGGTGATCACCTTCGACAATGCCCTCTCCATCCACTTCAACGGCGAGGAAGTCAAGGTGCTGCACGTTTCCCATGCCCATACCGACGGGGACGCGCTCATTTTCTTCACCGGCTCCAATGTTGTCCATATGGGCGATACCTTCTTCAACCAGCGCTTTCCCTTCGTCGATATAGACAGCGGCGGCGCCGTCGAGGGGATCGTTGCGGCGGGCCGCGCGGTACTGGCGCACGTCGACGCCGAAACCAGCATCATCCCGGGCCATGGCCCTATCGCTGCGCCGTCCGACCTCGAGACCTATCTGCGCATGATTGAGGAAACCCGGGCCGCCGTCGCTGCGGGGGTCGAAGCGGGCCAAAGCCTTGAGGAGTTACAGGCGGCGGGCGCGGGTGACGAATGGGCTTCGTGGGGCGACGGTTTCATCTCCACCGAGCGCTGGATCGCCACGCTGCACCGCGACCTGACCGAATGAATCAGGCCCGGCTTGCCTGTGTGTGACGGACCGCAACCCCATAGCGCTCTGCAACCATGACCGATACGCGCCGCACCGGAGCAGAGATCGTACTCATTGCCGCCGTGGCGGAGACGAACCGGGTCATTGGCCAGGAGAACCGGCTGCCCTGGCGTCTCTCCGAAGACCTGAAGCGGTTCAAACGATTGACCTCGGGTTATCCCATGATCATGGGCCGGCGCACGTTCGAGTCGCTCGTAAACGAGTTCGGCGGGCCGCTGCCCGACCGGCGCCTGCTGATCGTAACGTCCCGGGGCAAGATCGAGGGATACCCCGACATCGAGACCTTCCCCGATCCCGAGGCCGCGCTGGCTGCTGCGCAGGAGGCGCCGCGCGTCTTCATCGGCGGCGGCGCGACCATCTATGAACAATTTCTCGAACGCGCGGATCGGTGGGAATTAACCATCGTGGAAGGGAATTATCAGGGAGACACCTATTTTCCCCGATACGAACACCTGATCGGAACCGTGTTCAGGAAGACCGGGGAAGATCGCCGCGACGGGTTTCGCTTCGTGACCTGTGAACGCATGCATGCACCGGCGGGAAAATTTACTCCCTGAACAGATCGGAGTGCGTGCCTGTACGAACCAGCACCAGTTCATCGGAGGTGTTTTTGTATAGGAGAAGCCAGTCCGATTTTATATGGCAGTCCCGCATTCCCTTGAACGTTCCGTGTAGTGCGTGATCTTCGTATTGCTCTTCAAGGGGCTCATCGCAGGCAAGCTTCTCGATTACCCTTTTCAGCTTATCGAGATCGTATCCTCGTTTTTGTATGAGGCGGATGTCCTTTTTGAATTGACTGGTCCGCCGGATCGGCTTCATCAAATATCCAACTCTTCAAAGAGCGCCTCCGGTGTTTCGAAACTACAGAGGGCCTCCGGGTTCTCTGCTTCCCGGATTGCCTCCATGGTCTCCTTGTTTGGAATTTTGGGCAACTCGACCGAAAAGGGCAGCCCCTGACACAGTTCAACCTGTTTGTAGAACAACATGATGGCCTGAGATGCGGTCAAGCCAAGTTGTTCGAAAACGCGCACGGCATTTTCTTTGGTGGCTTCGTCTATTCGGGCGGATACGGTAGTCGTTTTGGAAATGGCGGCAGTGGCTGGCATTGCGTTCCTTCGGGGTTTGTGGTTTCGTCTATTCGGGCGATAAGGTGCGTATCCAGAAACACTATTGTAATGCAACGTACGTACAAATAATGTACAATGTTGCACATTAAGAAGGAAACATCACTTTCTTTTCTCTCTCAGTTTCTCCTTTGCGGTAAAAAAATTTGCATTTCTCTGCTTCCTTACTCGTCCGTCACGCAGCCGAGGCTGGCCGGCTGGACGCACTTGATGTATTTGTACAGCGTGCCTCGCGTGGCCTTGAAAGCGGGCGCGGACCAGTTTTCTTTCCTGCGGGCCAGTTCGTCCTCGCCGACGTCCATGTCGATGGTGCGCTGTTCGGCGTCGATGGTCACAATGTCGCCGTCCTGCACGAAGGCGATGGGGCCGCCGTCCTGAGCTTCCGGGCATACATGCCCGATGATGAATCCGTGCGATCCTCCGCTGAAGCGCCCGTCGGTCAGTAGCGCGACATCCTTACCGAGGCCGGCGCCTATGATGGCGGACGTAGGCGTGAGCATTTCCGGCATGCCGGGGCCGCCCTTTGGTCCCTCGTACCGGATGATGACGATGTCGCCCTTCCGGATTCGGCCCGCTTTCAGCCCTTCCAGCATGTCCTCCTCGGCGTCGAACACCCGGGCCGGGCCCTTGAAATACGTGCCTTCCTTGCCCGTTATCTTGGCTACGGCTCCCTCCGGCGCCAGATTCCCGTAGAGAATGGTCAGGTGCCCCGTTTTTTTCAGGGGTTTTTCGAGGGAATGTACGAGGTCCTGTCCTTCGGCGAGACCCGGCAGGGGTTCGAGGTTCTCCGCAAGCGTTTTGCCGGTTACCGTCATGCAGGAGCCGTCAAGGTAGCCCTCCTCGAGCAGGTACTTCATGACGGCGGGCGTGCCCCCGATCTCGTGCAGGTCCGCCATCACGTATTGGCCGCTGGGCTTCAGGTCCGCGAGGTACGGCACGCGGTCGCTTACCTGCTGGAAATCGTCCATGGACAGGTCGATCTCCGAAGCGCGGGCCATCGCAATGAGATGCAGGACGGCATTCGTCGAGCCGCCCAGCGCCATCACGACCACCATGGCGTTCTCGAAAGCCTGCCGCGTCATGATGTCGCGGGGTTTGAGGTTCTGCCGGAGCAATTCGCCCACGGCCTCGCCCGCCCGGCGGCATTCGTCCATTTTCTGGTCGTATACGGCGGGCGTGGAGGAAGAATAGGGGAGCGACATACCCAGCGCCTCGATGGCGCAGCCCATCGTGTTCGCGGTGTACATGCCCCCGCATGCGCCTGCGCCGGGGCACGAGTGCCGGACTATGGTTTTGCGCTCCTCGTCGGTGATGGCGCCGGCAAGATATTCGCCGTAGGACTGCGCGGCGGAGATGATGTCCCGCTTTTGCTCCCCGCCCCGCAGAAACGTGCGCCCGGGCAGGATCGTGCCGCCGTAGACCACGATGCCCGGTCGGTTCAGCCGGCCCAGCGCCATGATGCAGCCGGGCATGTTCTTGTCGCAGCCCGGAATGGCCACTATGGCGTCGTACCACTGGGCCCGCATCACGGTCTCGATCGAGTCGGCGATGAGGTCGCGGGACTGGAGCGAGAAACTCATGCCGTCGGTGCCCATGCTGATGCCGTCGGACACCCCGATCGTGTTGAACCGAAGTCCTACCAGACCGGATGCGACGACTGCCTCGCGCACCTGCGCAGCCAGCTTGTCGAGGTGCATGTTGCACGGGTTGCCCTCCCACCAGTTGGACACGATACCGACCTGCGGCTTGTTCATATCCTCTTCCGTGAGCCCGGTGGCGTACAGCATGGCCTGTGAAATGCCCCGCGTAAGGGGCTGCGTGATCAGGCGGCTGTACCTGTTCGTTTCGTGGGATGGCTGGTCGGGCATGGTTGATGGGAAGTCGTGTTATCGAACGGGTTGTTAAACGAGGCCGCTATCGCTTCGGGCGGCTGGCGGGACCTTGTTCGGCAGTCGATCCGGCACGCGAACGATTCGATGCATTCGGCGCGAGGCAGATATCTCTGACCCTCCGGAACGCGGCGTTCCGATAAACGGTTGACGACCGGAACGGATCCGATCGCCATTCCCGTAACGCTATGCCCGATCAAACGTTGTCCCCCACGCAAGAAGCGCTTTGCGCCTCCTGCGACGGGGATTTTTCGGACCTTCGCGCACTCTTTCTGAATTGCACGCTGAAGCCGTCCCCCGAACGGTCCCACACGCAGGGGCTGATGGATGTGTCCATCGCCATCATGGAGAAGAACGGGATCGCGGTGGAGTCGCTGCGTCCGGTGGATTATCACCTTGCATTCGGAGTCTATCCCGATATGACCGAGCGCGGGGCGGATCGGGACGACTGGCCCATGTTGTACGAGAAGGTGCACGCCGCCGACATCCTCGTGATCGGTTCGCCCATCTGGCTGGGCGAGAAATCGTCCGTGTGTACGCAAGTCATCGAGCGGCTCTACTCCTGCTCGGCGCTGCTCAACGATGCGGGCCAGTATGCCTACTACGGCAAGACGGGGGGCTGCCTCATTACAGGCAATGAGGATGGCGTGAAGCATTGCTCCATGAGCATTCTGTACGCCTTGCAGCATGTGGGCTATACGATTCCACCGCAGGCCGATGCGGGATGGATTGGCGAGGCGGGACCGGGGCCGTCATACCTTGACGAGGGGTCCGGCGGGCCGGAGAACGAGTTCACCCAGCGCAACACCACGTTCATGACGTGGAATCTGATGCACTTCGCCCGCATGTTCAAGGACGCCGGGGGTGTTCCGGCGCATGGGAATCAGCGCGCCGCCTGGGACGCCGGGTGCCGGTTCGATCATGCGAACCCGGAGCACAGGTAGGGGATGTCGGTCGTCGGGCTTCTGCGCACCCGGCAGAATGTCATTGCTCCGCCTACCATTTCCAGCGTGATCGGGGTATTGCTCGCCGTCCTGCACAACCCGAATCCGGGATGGGACGAACACAGCCGGTTCTTTGCACTGGTCGAGGTCGAAGCCGCCGGCACGGCCACGTTACCACTTCAGCAGGCCCCGCACCCTGAATTCGGGCATGGAATCGAAGGAAATCGCCCTGACCTTGGGCGTGCTGCCTTCAACATTCAGAAGAAAACGCCTGCCTGCCTGCAGGTTGAACCCCAGAAGAACGCCGCTGCGGCTCCGGTCGGAGAAAGCAACGCCCGCGTAGGGGGTCGCCACGCCTTTGCCGCCCGATGAAGAGAACCCGTAGCCCATCTCGCCTTCTATGCGCATGGGCTGACCGTAGAGATTAGACCGGGACATACCCGTTACGGACCGGGGCAGGGACTCGTGCTCACGCATCGCCCCCATAGTTTGCGACCCGCCGAACCCCGTCCGGGGAGTAATGCCCCACGACTGCGATACATTGAACGAGGCGCCCAAAGACGAGGACGGATCGGGATCAAATGCGATAGTGCCCGATGCGCCCCACTCATCGAAGGCCATCGCCTCGTCCGACATCAAACCCCGCATCCCGGCCCGCATGCGCAAACCCAGCGACCGGTTCGAATAGCCCAGCCCGCCGCCTACTTCCACATCCGCACCCGCCAGGTGGCTTGCCGCTTCGTTACCGGAGACGGAAAAACTGGCGTACGGCGACGCCACCCCGTGCTCTCCGAAAGCCGCAAAACCGTAATCGAATCGGCTGTCCAGACGAAGCGAGCAGTCATCGCCACCGGTGCGTCTGAAGCCCGCCAGACCCGACACCGTCTCCCGAGACCAGAGCGCCCGCATACCGCCCATCGAAGACGACGCCGAACCCCAGGAGGGAATAAGGCGCAGCGACATACCCAGCTCCGAAGAAGGCGAGCGGTCAAACAGGATCATGCCCGATACGCCCCACTCTTCGAAGTCGCTGTCTTCATGCACCACCAGACCGTGCATGTCCACCTGCGCGCGCAATCCCCAGCCGGAATGTATAAAGCCCAGGCCGCCGGCCACATCCATCCCCATCCCTTGCTCCGCGTCGCCGCCGTCCTGACGCACGCCCAACTGTACCTTCGGCGCAAGGGATGCGCGATTGCCCATTCTCAGGATATAGGAACTCTCCAGCGACAGACGCAGCCGATGCACCATCGCCGAAACCGCCGAAAGCGCATCCGAGGAAGTGAGAGAAGAACGAAGAAGCATCGCATCCGTCTGCCACGACAAGCCGAACCCCTTCGATCCGGCGGACACGATATCTCCGCTCATGCCTACGGAACCGAGCACCATGGAAAGATCCGAGGTTGAAGAAGCAAGCGAATCTCCCTGCAAGCGCAGCGAGCCCCTGCCGTATCCGCCTGTACCCCACACCCGCAAACGGTCCGTCAGGTTGTAGCGCGCATACGGGTATACGCCCGTAAGCGACGCGGACAGCGAAAGACTGTCGGCGCCGGCTATCCGGTAGGCTCCCTCGCTCTCGCTGCGAGAAACCGCTAACCCGTGCAACCATCCAGAGATGGTATTGTCGATGCCGACCGTTCCCGACATAACGTCTCCGGTCAGATCCGCACCCGCCTCGCTGCCGCCGAACCGGGAGAAGGCGCCCTGACCCCATACCCCGAGGGAGTTTCCCCAGGACGTCTCTCTCGTATACCGGAAAGCGCTACGCGAGAGGGCGTCGCGCAACGTCATGTTCCTGTAACGACTTGCCGCAGCGTTAAGGCCCGGGGATATCCCGTACGAATTTCTCGAACGCACGCCGTCGCCGCTAAGTGAGGAAGTAGCATAATCCTGCGAAGTGCTCCAGAGCGCCGAAGCGCCGGACAGTTCCATACCCGGCCGCGCAGGGGAATCCCCGAAGACGATGCGCTGGCCTGCAACGGACGCCTGCATGCCGGAAGCGCCGCGACCGACGCTCTCCATGCGGTTCTCCACGGAAGAAAGAAGGTGATCGGCGCCCACGCGGCTGTAACGGGCAAGCCATGCCGATACGTCGACGCCGCCGATCACGTCCGTTACGGTGACTACCACATCGGCAACGGTCACCCCGCCGTAATCTCCGCCGCTCGCGTTGTGGTTCAGCGTCGCCGCATCGTCGTCCGTATCGTTGTCCACAGCCGCCGACACCGTTATCTCCTGCGCCATCGACCAGTTCTCCGGCGTGAACGTGAGCGAGGTCTTGTCCACCGTAATGTCTTCGTCCGAACCCGAAGCGAAAGACGCCGCGATCGTTACGTTGTCCGAAGGCTGCGTGTCCAGAACCACGGTATACGTCGCGCTGCCTCCTTCGGCCACCGTGAGGGCCGTAGGCGTCACGGTAACACCCACCGTATCGTTATCCTCCTCGGTCGCCATAACCGAAGAGACCGTAACGCCGCCGTAGCCCCCGCCCGACGCCGTATGCTCTATTGTCGCCGCACCGTTTACGGCATCGTCGTCCTCGGCCGCCGATACGGTTATCTCCTGCGCTGCATCCCAGTTCTCCGTAGTGAACGTGAGAGAGGTCTTGTCCACCGTAATGTCTTCGTCCGAACCCGAAGCAAAGGACAACGAGATCGTTACGTCCTCCGAAGGCTGGGTATCAAGCGCGACGGTATACGTCACATTAGAGCCTTCCGGAACCGTGAGCGCCGTCGGCGTGACCGTAACGCCCGCCGTATCGTTATCCTCCTCTGTCGCCGTAACCAAAGAGACCGTAACGCCGCCGTAGCCCCCGCCCGACGCCGAATGTTCTATCGTCGCCACACCGTTCAAGGCATCGTCGTCTTCCGCCGCCGATACGGTTATCTCCTGCGCCGCATCCCAGTTATCCGTAGTGAACGTGAGAGAGGTCTTGTCCACCGTAATGTCTTCGTCCGAACCCGAAGCAAAAGACACCGCGATCGTTACGTCGGCCGAAGGCCTCGCGTCGAGCGCGACCGTGTATTTGGCATTGGAGCCTTCCGGAACCGTGAGGGCCGTCGGCGTCACCGTAACGCCCGCCGTATCGTTATCGGCCTCTGTCGCCGTAACCGACGAGACGCTTACGCTGCCGTAGTTTGCACCCGACGCCGTATGCTCTATCGTCGCCGAACCGTTCAAAGCGTCGTCGTCCTCGGCCGCCGATACGGTTATCTCTTGCGTCGCATCCCAGTTCTCCGTAGTGAACGTGAGCGAGTTCTTGTCCACCGTAATGTCCGCATCCGAACCCGAAGCAAAAGACACCGCGATCGTTACGTCGGCCGAGGGCTGCGTATCCAGAACCACGGTGTATTTGGCATTCGAGCCTTCCGGAACGGAGAGCGCTGTCGGCGTTACCGTAACACCCACCGCATCTTTGTCGTTGTCCGCCTCGGTCGCCGTAACCGAGGGGACGCTTACGCCGCCGTAGCCTCCGCCCGACGCCGAATGTTCTATCGTCGCCGCGCCGTCTGTCGCATCGTCGTCCTCCGCCGCCGATACCGTCACCTCCTGCGCCGCATCCCAGTTATCCGGCGTGAACGCGAGCGAGGTCTTGTCCACCGTAATGTCCGCATCCGAACCGGCGGCAAAAGACAACGAGATCGTTACGTCGGCGGAGGGCTGCGTATCCAGAACCACGGTGTATTTGGCATTCGAGCCTTCCGGAACGGAGAGCGCTGTCGGCGTTACCGTAACGCCCCCCACGCATACTCTATCGGTATCGAAAAATCTAATACCCGCTAACCATGCCTGAAAATCGCTATCCGCAGGCGTAGCAATACAGGTTTCTCTTATATCCAGGTAATTAATCGGCAGAAGCCTTAAACCCGCAGGAAGCTCTCCGGTCAACTCTGTATTGTAACCCAAATCCAGCCGCTCAAGGCTGGTCAAATTCCCTATTTCGGACAGTATGGCGCCGCTTAAGGAGTTATTGTTGAGATATAACAACTCAAGATTGGTCAGATTCCCTATTGTGGACGGTATCGCTCCGGTTAAGGCGTTATCGTGGAGCCATAACTGCTGAAGGCTGGTCAAATTCCCTATTGCGGACGGTATCGCTCCGGTTAAGTTGTTAGTGAAGAGGTTTAACTTCTCAAGTCTGGTCAAATTTCCTATTTCCTCCGGTATTTCTCCGCTTAAGACGTTTTCGTTGAGCCCTAATGCCCTAAGGCTGGTCAGATTCCCTATTTCGGACGGTATGGCGCCGCTTAAGGAGTTAATGCTGAGCCCTAACGCCTCAAGTCTGGTGAGATTCCATATTTCGGCCGGTATGGCGCCGCTTAAGGAGTTAATGCTGAGCCATAACCCCTCAAGGCTGGTCAGCTTCCCTATTTCGGACGGTATGGCGCCGCTTAAGTCGTTATTGTCGAGCAATAACCTCCTAAGGCTGGTCAGCTTCCCTATTTCCTCCGGTATTTCTCCGCTTAAGGCGTTACCGGTGAGCCATAACTCCTCAAGTCTGGTCAAATTTCCTATTTCCTCCGGTATTTCTCCGCTTAAGGCGTTACCGCTGAGATTTAACCTCTCAAGATTGGTCAAATCCCCTATTTCGGACGGTAGTGCTCCCGTTAAATCATTGAGGCCTAAACTTAGCTCGGTGACCACGCCGTTCTCAACCGTGACCCCGTACCAGTCCCCGACCGGTTCCTGGCTTTTCCAGTTGGTATTATTCGTCCAGTTATCGCCGTCGGTCGCATCGTAGATCGCCACCAGCGCGGCCCTCTCCGCGTCCGCATCGTTGTCGTTATCCGCCTCCGTCGCCGTAACCGAAGAGACGCTTACGTTGCCGTAGTCCCCGCCCGACGCGGAATGCTCTATCGTCGCCGCGCCGTCTGTAGCATCGTCGTCCTCGGCCGCCGATACCGTCACTTCCTGCGCTGCATTCCAGTTATCCGTAGTGAACGTGAGCGAGGTCTTGTCCACCGTAATGTCTTCGTCCGAACCCGAAGCGAAAGACAACGAGATCGTCACGTCGGCGGAGGGCTGCGTATCCAGAACCACGGTGTATTTGGCATTGGAGCCTTCCGGAACGGAGAGCGTCGTCGGCGTGACGGTAACGCCCGCCGCGCATACTCTATCGGTACCACTAAAATCAATGCCAAGCAACCATGCCTGAAAATCGCTATCCGCAGGTGTAGTAATACAGGTGTTTCGTATATTCAATATCGTAATCGGCAGAAGCCTTAAGCCCGCAGGAAGCTCTCCGGTCAACTCTGTATTGTCATTCAATAATAACCACTCAAGGCTAGTCAGATTCGCTATTTCGGACGGTATGGCGCCGCTTAATTGGTTATTACCGAGAAATAAAGCCTCAAGTCTGGTCAAATCCCCTATTTCGGAAGGTATGGCGCCGCTTAATTGGTTCCTGTCGCCCCATAACACCTCAAGGCTGGTCAGATTTCTTATTTCGGCCGGTATGGCGCCACTTAAGGAGTTAATGGAGAGCGATAAGTGCTGAAGTCTGGTCAGATTCCATATTTCGGCCGGTATGGCGCCGCTTAAGGAGTTACTATCGATGATTAAAAACCCAAGTCCGGTCAGATTCCCTATTTCGGACGGTATTTCTCCGCTTAGGCTGTTACTGGAGAGCAATAACCAATGAAGTCTGGTCAAATTTCCTATTTCGGCTGGTATGGCGCCGCTTAAGGAGTTATTGTCGAGGTTTAACGCCTCAAGGCTGGTCAAATTCCCTATTTCGGACGGTATCGCTCCGGTTAAGTTGTTAAGAGTGAGCCATAACACCTCAAGGCTGGTCAAATCCCCTATTTCGGACGGTAGTTCTCCCCGTAAATTATTGAGATCCAGGTCTAGCCTGGTGACTGCGCCGTTCCGAACCGTGACCCCGTACCAGTCCCCGACCGGTTCCTCGCTTTTCCATTTGGTATTATCCGTCCAGTTATCGCCGTCGGTCGCATCGTATAATGCCACCAGCGCTGCCCTCTCCGTGGCCGTAACGCCCGCCGCATCGTTATCGGCCTCGGTCGCCGTAACCGAAGAGACCGTAACGCCGCCGTAGCCCCCGCCCGACGCGGCATGCTCTATTGTCGCCGCGCCGTTCAAGGCATCGTCGTCCTCCGCCGCCAATACTGTTATCTCCTGCGCCGCATCCCAATTATCCGTAGTGAACGTGAGAGAGGTCTTGTCCACCGTAATGTCTTCGTCCGAACCCGAAGCAAAAGACACCGCGATCATCACATCGTCCGAAGGCTGTGTATCCAGAACCACGGTGTACTTCGCATTCGAGCCTTCCGGAACGGAGAGCGCCGTCGGCGTTACCGTAACGCCCGCCGTACATACTCTATCGGTATCGTAAAATGTAATACCCGCTAACCATGCCTGAAAATCGCTATCTGCAGGCGTAGCAATACAGGTGTTTCGTATATCCAATCCCCTAATCGGCAGAAACCTTAAACCCGCAGGAAGCTCTCCGGTCAACCCTGTATTGTCATTGATATATAACGTCTCAAGGCTGGTCAAATTCCCTGTTTCGGACGGTATTTCTCCGCTTAAGGAGTTACTGCCGAGCCATAAATCCTGAAGGCTGGTCAAATTCCCTATTTCAGCCGGTATGAGGCCGCTTAAGGAGTTCATTCTGAGGTCTAACCGTGCAAGGCTGGTTAAATTTCCTATTTCGGACGGGATGGAGCCGCTTAATTGGTTATTACTGAGCCATAACTTCTCAAGGCTGGTCAAATCCCCTATTTCGGACGGTATTTCTCCGCTTAAGGAGTTTTGCCAGAGGTCTAACCTCCCAAGGCTGGTCAAATTCCCTATTTCGGCCGGTATTGCTCCGGTTAAGTTGTTATGCTCAAGCGATAAATTCTGAAGGCTGGTCAAATTCCCTATTTCGGCCGGTATTGCTCCGGTTAAGTTGTTATGCTCAAGCGATAAATTCTGAAGGCTGGTCAAATTCCCTATTTCGGCCGGTATGGAACCGCTTAATTGGTTCCTGTCGCCCCGTAACACCTCAAGTCTGGTCAGATTCCCTATTTCGGTCGGTATCGCTCCGGTTAAGTTGTTACGCTCAAGCGATAACCACGTAAGGCTGGTCAGATTCCCTATTTCGGTCGGTATTTCTCCGCTTAAGGAGTTACCGTCGAGCTGTAAAATCTCAAGTCTGGTCCAATTCCCTATTTCGGTCGGTATGGCGCCGTTTAAGGAGTTACCGGAGAAGTATAACTGCTCAAGTCTGGTCAGATTTCCTATTTCGGTCGGTATGGATCCTGTTAATTGGTTACCTCGGAGCAATAAGAACCTAAGATTGGTCATATTCCCTATTTCGGACGGTATAGATCCGCTTAATAAGTTACTTCCGAGGCCTAACTGGTCAAGGCTGGTCAGATTCTCTATTTCGGTCGGTATTTCTCCGCTTAAGGAGTTATTTTCAAGATGTAACTGGTCAAGGTTGGTCAGATTCCCTATTTCGGTCGGTATGGCGCCGCTTAAGGAGTTATTTTTGAGAATTAACCACTTAAGGCTGGTCATATTCCCTATTTCGGACGGTATGGCGCCACTTAAGGAGTTATTTTCGAGAAATAACTGCTCAAGGCTGGTCAGATCCCCTATCGCGGACGGTAGTTCTCCCCGTAAATTATTGAGATCCAGGTCCAGCCCGGTGACTGCGCCGTTCTCAACCGTGACCCCGTACCAGTCCCCGACCGGTTCCTGGCTTTTCCAGTGGGTATTATCCGTCCAGTTATCGCCGTCGGTAGCATCGTATAACGCCACCAGCGCCGCTCTCTCCGCGGCCGTTTGCGCCTGCGCCACGCTCGGAACGAAGACCATTGTTGCTAAAAAAGAGCAATATATCGCCACCGACAACGGCAATGAAGGCATACGCCTTCTTCGGCACATTCGATTCATATTATATCCACGTTATATACACACATAATATTCATCAAGAACGTAAGGGTCAATGCTGCCGGGCAGGTGCAGGAGGAAGTGCGATCAACCGTCGATGCCTGCGCGGATGTCGGCCCTCGGGCATCCTCGCACCGGGCAGAATAGCAAGCAACGCTAATCCGTTTCGGCCGATCCTTCCAACCGTTCCGCCAGCCACATCTTGATAAGCGATTGCCGCGTGACCCCCAGACGGTCGGCTTCCTCTTCGACTCCTTCAATCATCCATAGAGGGCAATCGATGTTAATCCGCTTGCTCTTCCGCTTGGGCCGCTGCGCTTTGGCTATATCCAAAGCGCCCGTTATGTCCTCGCCCTTATCGAAAGCCGCGTCGAATTCGGGGGTCTTCATACAGCGGTGCTCGCTTTGCTGCGATCGCCGTACCGAGACGATGCGGACAGCCTCGTTGCGATAGGCGATTATCGCCAACCATTGCTCGCCCGCGATTTCGCCCGTAGCAAGCCATCTTGGCTCGCCCGCCGTTTTGACAGGCGTTTCAAGCAGTCCGGGATCGTCCCATAAGGCTTGCGCCGCCTGGAAGTCTATACCGTGTTTATGGAGATTGCTCTCGCTTTCTCCGGGGTCGAATTCGAATTTCATTGCGATTCGGAAAAACGGAAACAGATACGTAAATGCGCCTTTAATATACCCTTTTTGAGTAAAAACTACTCCAAAAAGGTATAGAAATTACTCCAAAAAAGAGTAAAAATTACTCAAAAGGGGCAAAAAAGGATCATTGGGGCTCGTCTCCCTCTTCCCCCTCCTTCAACGGATCATTGCGCCCCGTTTCTTTTTCCCCCTCCCCCAACTGCCCCCGGATTTTCTTCAGGGTGGAGAATACCCCGAAGATGACCATGGAGGCGACGAAGACGTACACCCAGACGGGGATTTCACGTCCGACGACGATCAGGTACAGGTAAGCCGATACGAAGAAGAACGAGGCGGACAACACGGGGGCCACGATCGACCGGCGACGGCGCAGGTTCCGAATGAGCCAGGCGATGGAGGCCGTAAAGAAGGGGATGGCGCCCACGTAAATCGATCCGAAGACGATCGGGTTGACGTTGTAGCGTTCCCCAAGCCCCATAAACCAATCGACAAAAGCTTCCACGAGGTGTACAGAGAATGGTCCGAAAAAACTGGACAACCCCTTACGTGTACTGCCGCGTTTGGTTCATGCCGCCTTGGTCAGTGATTCGCCCGCCTCTTCAACGCCTGGCTTTTCCATAGATAATAGATGACCGGGATGACAACCAGCGTCAGGATCGTCGACGAAATCATCCCCCCGACCATCGGCGCCGCGATGCGTTTCATTACTTGTGAGCCCGTACCGTGCCCCCATAAAATGGGCAACAGGCCGGCCATGATGGCCATGACGGTCATCATCTTGGGACGCACCCGCTCGACGGCTCCCACAATGACGGCTTCGTACAGATCTTTCAACGAGGTCATTTGTCCTCGCATGATTCTGTCCTTATAGGCCAGATCGAGATAGATCAACATGATCACGCCTGTTTCGGCGGCAACTCCGGCCAGGGCAATGAAGCCGACTCCAACGGCTACGCTGAGGTTATAGTTGAACAGATACAACAACCAGACCCCGCCGACGAGCGAAAACGGCAGCGACAACATCACTATCAGGCTCTCGGTAATGTTCTTGAAGTTTAAGTAGAGCAGCAGAAAGATGATCACGAGCGTCAGCGGAATAACGATCCGCAGGCGCTGCCGGGCCCGTTCCATGTATTCATACTGTCCGCTCCAGACCATGCTGTACCCCTCCGGCAGGTCTACCTGCTCATTCACGGTAGCGCGGGCGTTCTTCACGTAGGTCCCCACATCGATATCGCGGATGTCCACATAGAGCCAGGATGTCGTGCGCGCATTTTCGCTCTTAATCACCGGCGGCCCGTTGACAATACTGAAATCGGCCACATAGCTCAGCGGGATATGCGCCTCCGTGGGGGTAGGAATCAGTACCCGCTGGAGTGCCGGCAGGTTATCGCGCAGTTCGCGGCTGTAGCGGACGTTGACCGGGTAACGTTCAAGGCCCTCGACAGTATGTGTGACATTCATTCCGCCGATGGCCGACATGATCACATCCTGCACATCGCCCACGGTCAGGCCGTACCGGGCGGCTTCTTCGCGGTTTATGCGATAGTCGAGAAAATTGCCGCCGACAGCCTTGTCCGGGAAGGCGCTCAACGTACCCGGTACTGTCTGCAGGACGGCCGCAATGCGTTGTCCCAGGTCGGAAAGCACGTTCAGGTCGGGTCCCATCAATTTGACGCCCACCGGCGTCTTGATACCCGTCGAGAGCATATCGATGCGCGTTTTGATGGGCATGGTCCATGCGTTGGTCAGGCCCGGAAAGTCGATAGCGGCGTCAAGCTCCCGGACGAGTTTGTCCATGGTCATGCCTTCTCGCCACTCGCTTTCCGGTTTCAGGGTGATCGTGGTTTCTATCATCGACAATGGGGCCGGATCCGTCGCCGTCTCGGCACGGCCCGCCTTGCCGAAAGCATGATCCACTTCGGGGAAGCTCTTGATGATTTTGTCCGTTTGCTGTAAGAGTTCCTTGGCTTTGGTGATGCTGATGCCCGGATCGGTGGTGGGCATATAGAGCAGATCCCCCTCGTTCAAAGGCGGCATAAATTCGGAGCCGAGCTTGCCGAGGGGATAAGCCGTAACCCCCAGGACTACCAGCGCCGCCGCAATGGTTATCCATTTGAACCGGAGTACGGCGTGAATCACCGGGCGATATACGTACATCAGAAAGCGGTTGAGGGGATTCTTTTTCTCCGGCAGGATTTTGCCGCGTATGAAGTAGCCCATCAGCACCGGCACCACCGTGATGGCCAGGAGCGCTGAAGCCGCCATGGCGTAGGTTTTCGTGAAAGCCAGCGGTTTGAAGAGCCGGCCTTCCTGCGCCTGGAGCGTGAATACAGGCAGGAAGGAGAGCGTGATAATCAGTAGCGAATAGAACAACGCCGGCCCGACCTCTTTGGACGCGTCAATAATGATGCGCCAGTGGTCTTTCTTTCCGGCGTCACGCTCCATGTGTTTGTGGGCGTTTTCGATCATCACGATAGCCGCGTCGATCATCGCGCCGATGGCGATGGCGATGCCGCTGAGCGACATGATGTTGGCATTGAGGCCCTGGAAATACATTATCAGGAACGCGATCAGAATGCCCATCGGGAGTGTGAAGATCGCGACGAAGGCACTGCGGAAGTGCAGCAGGAACAGGATCGTCACCAGCGCGACGATGATGCTCTCTTCGAGAAGCGTCCCTTTCAGATTATCAATAGCGCGCTCGATGAGACTGCTGCGGTCGTAGACGGCCTGGATGGTTACCCCTTCCGGCAATCCCGCCTTCAGTTCCTCCAGTTTCGCTTTCACGGCATCGATTGTCTTCAGGGCGTTTTCCCCATAGCGCATTATGACGATGCCGCCGACGGTTTCGCCCTCGCCGTCCAGATCGGCCAGGCCACGACGTAACTCGGGTCCCAGGTGTACATGGGCGATGTTCCGGATCAGAATGGGCGTACCGTTCTCGTCCACCCCGACGGGCGTGTTTTCGATGTCCTCGATCGATTGGATATAGCCCAGGCCGCGCACCATAAACTCGGTCTCGCCCATCTCGACAAGTCTGCCGCCCACGTCGTTGTTGCTGCGTTGCAGAGCCATGCGCACTTTCGACAATGGAATATTGTAGGCCAGCAGTTTGTTGGGATCGACCTCGACCTGATACTGCTTGACGTAGCCGCCGATGGAAGCCACTTCGGCCACACCGGACACGCTCATCAGTTCATAGCGCAGAAACCAGTCCTGGATTGAGCGCAGCTGTTGAAGGTCGTACTGGTCTCCGCCGTCGATCACATATTCGAAGGCCCAGCCTACGCCGGTGGCGTCCGGCCCCAGAGTGGGCGTCACACCGCCGGGAAGCCGACTTGCCACATAGTTGAGATACTCCAGGACCCGGCTGCGGGCCCAGTACATGTCGGCGCCGTCTTCGAAGATGATGTAGACAAACGAGTAGCCGAAGAACGAATAGCCGCGCACGGCTTTCGCAAAGGGTACTCCCAACATGGCCGTCGTTAGCGGATACGTCACCTGATCTTCGACGACCTGCGGGGCCTGCCCCGGATACTCGGTGAAGATGATAACCTGCACGTCGCTCAAGTCGGGGATAGCGTCTACGGGTGTGCGGAGCATCGCGTAGGCGCCGGCCAGTCCAATCAGGAGGGCGAAGACGATCACCAGCAAGCGGTTATTGACCGAGGCCTCTATGATCTTTTCCAGCATGATTTTCTCTGTAAACGGGCGGGGAATACCCTGGGGCGAATGAGGAATCAGGGAGGACGCCCCGGCTTAATGCTGCTGATGCATTTGTGCGTCGGATTCGTCAGATGCTGTGGATACCATCTCCGGTATGGCTTCCGGCTCTTCACTGGCGGGCTGCGCACTCGATTGCGTCCGCTCTTGCAGCATTTTCCGGATGACCTCTTGCAAGCGGCTTTCGCTATCTAACATGAACTGGGCTGACGTGACGATCTCTTCGTCGCCCGACAGGCCGGTGAGCACCCGCACCAGATTGTTACCCGGGCCGCCTTCTTCGCCGATCCGGACTTCGCGCGGCTCGAACCGACCCTCCCCCTGCACCACGAAGATGATTGCCCGTGCGCCGGAACGAATCACGGCCTCGGAGGGCACTACCAACGCATCGGGTATGACCTTGCCCTGGAGCTGGATATTGGCGTACATTCCCGGCTTGAGGTCCAGATCCGGATTGGAGAAAATCAGGCGCACATGCACGTCGCGGGCTTTCTCGCGCAGATAGGGGTAGATGTAGGAGACCTGCCCCGTATAGGTCTTCCCCGGCAAATAGGATAGTTCCATCTCGACCGGTTGCCCCTCCCTGATCCACGGCGCCTCGTTGTCGTAGAAGCTGGCGTGCACCCACACAGCCTGCAGGTCGGCAATTTCGAAGAGGTCCATCCCGGCTTCGATATAGGCGCCTTCCATGGCGTCTCTTTTCACGACGACGCCGGTGGCCGGGGCTTCGAGCAGAGTCGTCTTTTTAACCTCGCCGGTTTGCTTCAGACGCTCAATCTCTGAGGCGGGGATGTCCCAGTATTCAAGGCGGGTGCGAGCCGAGGCCAGTAGTTTCTCGGCGTCTTCCCGGACCGAAGGGATGCTACTCTCGGCTAACATCCGGTAGTTTTTGAGCGCCAGCAGATATTCCTGCTGTGTGGCGACCAGTTCCGGTGAGTAGATTTCCATCAACGGGTCTCCCTGCCGGACCTGGTCGCCGATGAAATTGACATAAAGCTTTTCGATCCAGCCGGAGATCTTGGCGTTGACCAGATAGAGACGCTCTTCGTCGTACTGGACCTCACCGACGGTGCGGATCATGCGGGAAAAGTCCATCCGCCGGGCGTGATCGGTTCGTACGCCCATGTTCTGTACGGTCGCCGGATCGATGGACACGGTATTGCCCGATTCCGCTCCTGCTTCGTCCTCGTAGACGGGTATCAGATCCATGCCCATGGCCGATTTGCCGGGCTGATCATAGATCTCCGTCGGGTCCATAGGCGCTTGCCAGTAGAGGACGTTGCGCTCGCCTTCGGCGATGGACATTTCGTGCCGAGCTACGGGTGCTGTTTCATCGGTGGTTATGCGCCCGAGAAAAAAACCACCGGCGGCAAGCGCCGCAAGCAGCAGCGGGATACCGAGCCATTTAGCGAATCGTTGCATATTCATGGTATTCAAGGTCTGGCTGGATGCCGGGTTGGGCGTCTAAAGCGTGTCAAGGTCTGCAAGCGAGCTGACGCCAAGCGTTCGTTCGAGAGCGGCGGTCATCTTCAGGTAGCGCGCGAACGTGTCTTCGTAGCCCGTTCCCAACGAGAAGAGCATGCGCTCGGCGTCAAGGAGGTCGAGGAAATCGGTGCGACCGGTGGTGTAGGCGCTGAGCGTAGCCTGAAGCGTTGTCTCGGCCTGAGGAATAAGGGCTTCCCGATAAAGGGCAAGCTGCTGTGCCTCCCCGCGCAACCGGCTTACGAGATCGGCGATCTGCGTCCGGAACGAGGTCTCGAGCGCTTCCCGGCGCGCCTCGACCTGGATGCGACGTACGCGGGTTTCCTCCAACCGGGCCCGCAGGCCCCCACGCTGGAGCGGTACTTTGATGGTGGCGCCAATGGCGACGGCATCACGCCCCGTGGCTGTCGGTGGCGCGTCGGTGCTGCCTATGTCGAAATAGGTGATGTTCAGGCCGAAGTCGGGCATGAACTGTTTGCGGGCCAGTGCGATCCGGGCATCGGCGCGCCGCGCTGCTGCGTCGAGGACATCGGCTTCGGGCCGCTCCCTTAAGGCGATCTCTAACAGCGCGGCTCCGTCAAGGCGAAGAATGGGCGGCGCCTCGACCCGGACGCCAGCCATAAAGGCATCCGATGTGGGCCGGTTGAGCAGGCGCGCCAGGGTCTCGGCCGCTGTGCGGCGACGCTCTGCAAGCTCAATCTGCACGCGCGCGAGCGTGTTCTTCTCCAGTTGCGCTTTCAGAATGGCTTGCTGCATGCCGGTACCCACTTCGTATTGCGCGGCGGCGGCCTCTTCAAAGTTTTCCAACCTGTCCCGGAAAGCGAGGATGAGCTGCTCCTGCTGCTGGACCCGATAGAGTTCGTAGTACGTCTGCTTGGCCTCGAAGAGCAGATCCTCTTCGAAGGTATCTGCTTCAAAGCCTGCGACTTCGGCGCTCAGGTCGGCGATGTCGCCCTGGAGACTGAGCTTTCCGGGATACGGCACCATCTGCTCGATGCGCCATTGGCTGCGCTGCGTGCCGCGTGCCGTCAGGAGCGGGTACGGTTGGTAACCGATCGTCACGGAAGGATCCGGCAAGACAGACACCTGGCCGCTTCGGGTGGCCAGTGCCTCTGCCTCCAGTCGGGACACTCGCAGAGATGGGTTGTTGGCTCGTACCTCCGTCAGGAGATCGTCGAGGATTAGGAGCGTGTCGACCGGCGCGACCGGTCGATGCTTTCCATGGGCAATCGCCGGGAGCAGAAGCACGGCGACGAGTATGGCGCGGGCGGCGCCAATGGATTGAATCAGCTTCATGGATTTCCTGACCTGTTAGGGCTTCTTGTTGCGAACACGAGAGGTACGGTCGAGCCGGACCTCAAAGAGTAGCGGCAAGCAAGAAGCCTCTCAGATCAGGAACGTAGCGAGAAAGGCCTGCCTATCGACGAGGGGAAAGCCGGTAAAGAATGGCGAAGCGGAGATGCGCGGGAGGGTAGATACGTTGTCCGGCGCCTTGTATCCGGTATAGGGAAGGAGAGCAAGCAAAGAACTGCTCGCACTGCGCCAGGAGGTCCTGGAAAGAAGCGCTACGGTCTCGCTGGTAGAAGCCGTTTCGAATACGCAGCATGGCGGAGCATCGAGCGAAGAGGGTACAACCCCTTCGTGCGTCGATTCCCCTTCGTGTTCGTGCGTGCAGGGAGGCGCCGGCGCATCGGCAGACGCATGGGAATGCGTGTTTTTGGAATGGCAGTCGTGGTTTTCATGCGAGTCGTTTTGCCCCATGGCGCAGGTCGTTTGCACCAAAGGCGACGCCGCGCCGAACAGCAAACTCAGGCCGAGCAGCGTGGACAAAAGCCTGTATGTCCTCAGCGCAGTGAGCATGGAACAGAACGAGCAGTGACGCGCATTATCCGGGTTGTCTATGGTTCGTAAAACGACAAAGCCGGAAATGGTTTCGTGAAAAGGAACAAGGCCGCAACGCTACACCTTAAATCCTGCCGAAATCTGTCCAATCAACCCGGACCACCTCTTATTGACCGCGCTGTGACAATTCTTTCCCCGTCGGGGAGAGAATTCAGACAGCAAAAGATCCGCTACCCAATGGGTAGCGAATTTGGACATGGACTGGAAAAACGCTACCCGGCGGGTGGTGAATCTGAGGATGGTTGCCCAATGGGTAGCGAACCCATGCAGAAACAGCACCCAATGGGTACTGAATTCGCCACTGGCTTCCATCCAGATCTAAGTTGGTCGCACTATCGCGCGCTGATGCGCGTCGAGAACGAAAAAGGCAAGTTATGAACAAGGCCATATATACTTAGCGCTCATGAGCCATTCCGTTCGCCAGCACCTGCAACTCGACATCGAAGCCTACGACGCCTCGATTCGCAGCTTCATTCCCGGCTACGAGGCGATGCTTGAACGGGCCGCGGAGGAAATCGCCCAGGTCAAGCCGGAACGGATTCTCGATCTTGGCGCCGGGACGGGAGCGCTGGCGGAGGCGATCCTGGAGAGATCGGATGCGGCCGTCGTTGAGTTGGTGGACGTGGATGGCGAAATGTTGAGTCGCGCCGAGTCGAGGTTGCGGCGCTTCGGGGAGCGGGTCCGTTTGCGCGAGCAGTCGTTCAACGATCCGTTGCCGGGCTGCGATGCCGTCGCCGCCTCCCTCGCCTTGCATCATGTGGCCGACATGGGCGCCAAGACTGCGTTATACGGCCGCATCGCGCAGGCGCTTCGTCTTGGGGGCGTTTTCGTCAATGCCGACGTGACCATGCCGGGGGCGGACCCCGACCGCGCAGCGGACTACGCCACCTGGGCGGCGCATCTGGTGGCCTGCGGCATCAATGAGGCGCAAGCCTACCGGCACTTCGACGAGTGGTCGGACGAGGACGCCTACTTTCCCCTCGACAGGGAGCTTCGGGCGATGCGTGAGGCGGGGTTCGACGCCGAGTGCGTCTGGCGTCAAACCCCGAGCACGGTCCTCGTTGGCCACAAGCGGAACGTAAGCTACATCGAGTAGCTGATCCTGGCGTAGATCAGGGCGCCGTTGTGGCCGGCCGGCGAGTAGCGCGGGATATGGTTCTTCCAATGCTTGGACGACTATGCCGCCCAGGTGGGCTGACAGGCCGGTTCCCGGAGCCATGGTCAATCATCGCGCACGCCGCCTCCGCTGACGCGGAGGACGGCGAAATCACCGGAAATATGAAAGGGTCGGGGTGGCGGGATTTGAACCCACGACCTCTTCGTCCCGAACGAAGCGCGCTACCGGGCTGCGCTACACCCCGAAAAGTAGGATCCGCTTCCACAAATCCGAAAGCGGACAAAAGACAAACTCGAACGCCTGCTCCTCTGCCGGGTTTCACCACCTGGTTTCACCGCCTCCACTTCTCGTACATGTCTGCGATCAACGCAGCATAGTGCGCCTCGATCCGGGATCGGCGCGGTTTCAGGGTCGGTGTGAGGAGTCCATTTTCCACGGAGAACGGCTCGTCCAGTAGCCGGAACGCCCGGATTTTTTCGTGGGCGGCAGCGGTGCGGGAATATTCGCGGAACGCCCGGTCGAACAGATCGAGCACCTTTTGGTGAGCGATCAGCGGGGCGCTCTCTCCGGCCTCCAATCCATGATCTGCGGCGTACGTTTCGAGGAAATCCCGGTTTGGGGTCACAAGCGCAGCCAGAAATTCCCGCCCCTCTCCCAGCACCACGATCTGGTCGATAAACGGCGCCGTCTTGAAGGCGTCTTCGATAGGCCCCGGGTAGATGTTCTTCCCGCCTGCCGAGACGATCATGTGCTTGATCCGGTCGGTAATCACCAGGTAGCCGTCCTCGAACCGGCCCACGTCGCCGGTATGGTACCAGCCGTCGGCGTCAATGGCTTGCCGGGTCGCCTCGGGGTTGTTCCAGTAGCCTTTCATTACGTTCGGTCCCCGGGCTACGATTTCTCCTGCGCCGGTCGTCAGGTCGGAAGGGTACTCGTCTCCGGACAATTGCCCGATGATATGACTGTCGTCGAGGTCCCGGATGCCGACGGTCGTTCCGGGGATGATGTGTCCGACGGTTCCGTACCGGGGGCGTTCCACCGGGTTGAACGAGAGGCCGGGGGCGGTCTCGGTCAGGCCGTACCCCTCGATAATCGGAAGGCCGGCAGCCTGAAAGAACATGCCGATTTCTCCCGGAAGAGCTGCTCCGCCGGAAAAGGCGAGCCGTAGTTTTCCTCCCAGTTTTTGATGCAATTTCGAAAAGACCAGCCGATGGGCCAAGGTGCATTGCAGACCGAGAAGCGGCCCCACTGCTCTTTTTTTCATGCGTCGTTCGGCGGCCTTGGCGCCGGTCGCCACCGCCCAGGAGAACACCTTCTTCTGTATCGCCGATCCCTCTTCCACCGATTTTTGGATAGCATGGTACAGGCGCTCGAAGACGCGCGGCACAGAGAGCAGGATAGTCGGGGACGCCTCCGGCAAATTCCTGCTCAGTGCATCGATACTTTCCGCATAGGACACGGTGGCGCCGCAGGCCATGACTACCAGGTATCCCCCGGTGCGCTCCAGCGCATGAGCAAGCGGCAGAAAGGAAAGATGGTGGTCGTTTCCCGTGATAGGCAACAGGCCGAGCACGGCTTTCACATTCGAGCAGAAATTGCGATGCGTGAGCATGACCCCCTTGGGCCGCCCCGTCGTGCCACTTGTGTATATAAGGGCGGACAGGTCGTCCGGAGTCACGTCCGCGAACAGGGTCGCTCCTCCGGGTTGCTCAGCCAGTGCACTCCGATGCGCCCGCCCGGCTTGCAACGCGTCGTCCCACGACAGCACGTGTTCCGTTCCCCTCTCGTTACTGCTTTTGTTCTTGCCGCCCGCGCTCATGGAAACAATCCGGCGAAGATCGGGGCATTCGTCAAAAATTTTCTCGGCCTTGCGCTGCTGAATAGAGGTGGATACCACAAAAACGGACGCGCCGGAATCCTGGAGAATCCAGGCTGCCTGATCGGCGGGGAGGGATGTGTAGAGGGATACGTTAACCGCGCCGAGCAACTGCGTGGCCATATCCGTAACGGCCCATTCCGGGCGGTTTTCCGACAGGATGGCTACGCGCGCTCCTTTTTCGATACCTTCTTGCCGGAGGAACCCCGCCATGTCGTGGACACGCTCCTCCATTTCCTCCCAGGATATGTCCACCCATGTGCGGGATGTGCGGTCTTTGTACCGGAATGCCGCGCGGTTCTCTCCCCGGTACCAGTTCACGATCCCGTTGAAGAGTTCCGGAACCGTTTCAAAATCAAGGAGAGCAGGCATGGAATCAGAGGTTTTGGAGCCCCCGCGTTATCGAAGCCGGGCGGCCGCCGGAATCATCTTGCCTTACGGTACACGCTCAGAAGCGTACCTTGGCTCCCACCTGAGCCCGGCGCGTGTCCCCAAGCCCGCTTCGGATCGTGCCGTCGAAGTTGAACAGGAGCGATCCAAGGGCGGTGTCGAGGAAATTGTCGGCATTGGTGATATTGAAGAAGTCAATGATGACTTCCACCCGATTCTGCGGCCCGAATGCACGCGACAGCCGCACATCCCAGGTAAAGAACTCGTTGTCCCGCCGCATCGTGTTGCGCCGGAGGATTGTCCCGTCTGCACAGATGCGATCCGACGGCGCCGCGGCGCGCTCACCCCGCAGGGCGCAACGCTCTGACACCGGCGAGGCCGAGAGATACCGGAGGACGTTGCTGAACGAGACCTTGCCCGGAAGAGAGAAGACGAAATAGCCGGTGAACCGGTGGCGGCGGTCGCGGTCGGACCAGCCGTACTCCGGCGCCAGATTGCGTGCGTCCGCGTAGGTGAAGGTGAACGGATCGCGCTCGTTGTCGTCGTCGGAGCGGTCGAAGGCGAGCGTATAGCTGGTTTCGAAATGCAGCAGCCCGTCGAGTGCGTCGCGTCCGCGAGCTCCGACCGTGATGCCGTGGTACCGCGAGCGCGCCGAGCTTTCTGTGGTGTACAGCGCAGTGATGCCCCCGCCACCCGGGTGCGTACCCACGCCGAAGGGCGATCCAAGCACGGCGGCATTGCGGTCGACAAAGCGAAAAAGATTATCGGTGCGTGCATGCTGCCAGGAAATACTCGCTGCCAGACCGTTTCCGAAGGCATGGTCCACCCCGGTGCTGAACGACCACGTGCGCGGCAGTTGCAGCCCCCGATGGATGACATGAATTTCGGGCAGGAAAGGCGTGGTGCTTGAGCCGTCGATCAGTTGATCGATCGGCGGTACGGGACCAAGGACGGGTGCATCGACGCTGCTTCGGAACAGTATCTGCTGATACGCGCCGTTGGTGGAGCGGGGCGTTGCGAAAACCAGCCCTGGTATGCGCGCATAATACGAGCCGGCATTGGCGCGCATGACGGTAGCATCCTTGCCCCCGACATTCCAGGTCAACCCGAACCGGGGCTGGAAATTGTTGAGGTCGTCGGGAATCGTTCCGTCCGACGGGAAACGCGGGTCGCTCAGGTAAGGCGCATAGAACGTTTCCCCGGGCTCCACGAAAACATCCGGATGCCATACCCCTTCCCAGCGCAGTCCGAGATTCAGGATCATGCTGGTCCCGATCTTCCAGGTGCCCTGGACAAACAGCGCCAGTTCATTGGTGTAGAAAGATTGCCGTCCCAGGTCTTCGGGGGGCACTCCGGGCGCCGTGGCCGACTGCAGGTACAGGAGCACCGGCCCGGCAATCGAAGCCCCATCCGGACAGATCCCCTCCGGGCTGCTCGACCCGTCCGAACAGGTGACGTACCGATTTCCTTGTTCGACGAACCCAATGAAGCCATCCACCGAGTCAAATAGGTAGCGCCCGTTGGCGAAGCCGATGAATTGCTGCTTTACCCTTGTGCGGTTGTACTCTATTCCGGCCTTGAAAAGGTGATTGCCGGCCAGGAAAGAAACATTGTCGATGAGCTGCAGCCGGTTGTCTTCGCTGGGGTGGATCGGCAGGAAGTACGGCAAGCCTATCCGGAACCCATCGGCGAAGTCCATGGCGATGTCGGGGAAGGGGCGTCCGCCGATCACCTCGAACTGGGGGGTGGGCGAAGGGGCGGCGCCGGGCAAAATGGGTCCCCGGTAGCGCCGGGGGCGGCGCTCCATAGCCCACTGGGCGCGGAATTCGTTGAACGCCGTGTTGCCCAGCAACGAGCGCAGGTCGACATTGATGGCGTGTGAGTAGTCTTGCTCGACCCCGTTTGCCGAAAGTCCCCACGAATCCACGTCAAAGGTGCCGTTTACCTGTTCGGACCAGGCATAGTTGTACTTCACCGAAGCCTGGTTCAGCGCGTTCAGGTTGAAGTCCAGCTTGGCGGTTACGGCGCGGGCGTCGTCGCTTCGGGAGATGGGTCCGAATTCGGCGTCGAAGAGTTTGGGCCACCGGGTGCGCAGGAAGTTGTCCAGCTTGCCGAGTTCCGCCGGTCTCCGGACAGCCCGCGTGGCCTGTTTTGTCTCTGACGCGACCTGCTGATCGTAGGCCACGAAGAAGAACGCGCGGTCCCTGACGATCGGGCCGCCGAACGTAAACCCGAACTGGTTTCGTCCGAACTCCGGCTTGCCGCCGCCCCGGTGCGGGCGGTATTCGGAGGAGATGGCGTCCCACTGCCCGAAGTAATGCGCCGATCCCCGGAATTTGTTGGTCCCGGAGCGCGTCACGACATTGATAAAGCCGCCCGAGGAACGACCGAACTCGGCAGGGGCGCCCTGGCTTACGACGACCATCTCTTCCACAGCGTCCTGGTTGAAGGTGAACGCCGGCCGCTGTCCGCCCCGTTGTTCGCCGAAGAAGGGGTTGTTGAAATCGGCGCCATCCACCATGAAGTTGTTGAAGATACCCCGCTGCCCGCCGATGTTGAGCACTTCGCCGTCGGGCCCCTGGCCGATGGCTACGCCGGGAGTCAGCAGGGTCAGGTCGAGGAGGTTGCGGCCATTGTTGGGCAGGACATCCACAATCTCCTCGGACAGGCGTTGCGAGTTGGTGGCGTCTTCGGGATCGAGGAAAGGCGTCTGTTCGGCGGTCACGATGATCTCCTGTATCTCTATGGCCTGAAAGGTGAGATCGAGGTCGAGCGTCTCTCCTACGTGCAGCAACAGGTTTTCATGTCGGATTTCGCCGAGATTGGTTTCGGAGACCACCCGGACGGTGTAGGCCCCACGTGGGAGCAGCGCCCGCGCAAAGGCGCCGGCGGAAGTGGTTTCGACCACGGTGCGCAGACCGGTCTCAAGGTGGTGAATAATCACCGAAGCGTCGGCTACCGGCTCGCCCGAGGCGCTATACACCGTTCCTCGTATGACGCCGGTGGTTGCCGCCGACTGAGCATGCGCCGGTGCGGCGCCAACGGTGAGGGCAACGGCGAGAACAAGCGCCGGGACGCAGGCGAGGGTGCGGGTCCGGGAGGTAAACACGGATACCTGACGGGTGGATGAAAAAAAATTACGCAGCGTCGATACCCACCACATCCGCGATCGAATCGAACCCGTCGCTTTCAAGCAGCTGAACCAGTCCTGTCTTGATGTCGCGCACCACCCCCGGGCCGCGGTAAATGAGTGCGGTGTAAATCTGTACGAGCGAGGCCCCGGCGCGGAGTTTCCGATAGGCGTCCTTTGCGGAAAATACACCTCCCACGCCAATGATGGGCAAAGACCCTTCCGTGAGGCGGTACAGGCGCCGGACAAGGTGCGTGGCGCGGGCTTCGAGAGGCCGCCCACTGAGTCCACCCCTGCCGATGGCGCGCAACCGGGCCGGATTTACGGTGAGGCTCTCGCGGTCGGCTGCCGTGTTGGTGGCCACGAATCCCGCGATTCCGTATTCCCGGGCAAGGCGCACGGTTTCCCGAACATTGCTGTCGAACACGATCCGGTCGGAAACCGGCGGCGGCATTTTCAGCAGCACGGGTACGTTGGGCGCCGATTTTCTTCGTTGCTCCATGATGACCTTCAGCAGGATTTCAAGGGATTCAGGGTCCTCGAAGGTTTTGCCGTCACGCGTATTCGGACATGAAATATTCAGCGCGATGTAGGCTGCCTGATCCGCAATGGTCTTGAAACTTATACGGAAATCTTCCACTGCGGAGTCGCCCGTAATCTTGCGGCCGTGTGTGCTGGCGATGTTGATGCCTATGGGAATCCGGCTTCGGAGGGCGGTTCGTCGAAGCCGCCGGGAGATGTTGCGCACCCCCTTGTTGTTGAGGCCCATCCGGTTGATGAGCGCCTCGTCTTCGGTCAGGCGAAAGGCGCGTGGCCGGGGGTTGCCCCGGGAGGGATGGGCTGTGACCGAGCCGACTTCCACAAAGCCGAATCCCAACGTGGGCCAGAATGGCGCCAGAGAGGCGTTCTTGTCGAAACCGGCGGCAAGGCCGATCGGAGAAGCAAAGGTATTGCCCCACAGAGCTTGTTCGAGGCGTATGTCCTCGAACGCGAACATTTTTTCCAGCGCTCCCCCTGCCCGCACGAATTGTACGGTCCAAGCCGCGCAAGCGGCTGCGTAATGGGCCTGTTCAGCCTCTATTCTGAACAGCGCGGATCGAAAAATGTCGTACATCGGGGGCCTGAAAGCCTTACCAGCCAGGCGTCGCTCGGAATCCCAATTGCCAGCCGGCGTTCGGTCGCTGGAAAGGAAATGCGTAGTACGTTTCCAGCACAATGTACCCCAAAATATTGACGCGTGCAGAAACCCCGGCACTGAATACGGGCACGCGCTTGCTTGTAGTCCGATCGAATTTAAGCACAGGCAAATCTTCGTTGGTCCATGCTACGCCGCCGTCCACGAACGCCGCCAACTCGGTCGGGAGATAAGGAAACGGAATGAGCCCCAACTGCTCGGTGCCCAGGAACGGTACGCGAATTTCCACGCTCGACAGGGCGACGTGCGTACCCTGCAAGCGCTGCATCGAGGAGCACCGCTGGCCGGAGGTGCTTGCGTCAAACTGGCATTCCTTCGCCTCAAACGACCGGAAATTGTACCCCCGGACGAATCCAGGGTAGTAGGAATATCCGAGGTACTGCGTCGTAAACAGATCTTCCGCCGACTCGGCGCCGTAGTTGCCGATGTGCAGCCCGCGCACGGCCAGCGTTACCGGCTGAATATGCAGGTATTGCCGGTAATCGACGAGTCCTGTCACAAACGTCGAAGTCCCTATTTTCGGGGCGATTTCGAGGCGGTAGCGCCCTCCGCTGATCGGCGAGGTGAATCCGGTGAAGGAATAGTCTCCGACAAAGGCCAGCCCGGCCTGGAAAAAATAGATGGGCTCCCGTTCGGCAAAGCCCTGAAAGAACACGGAGTCGTCGGTCTTGATGCGGTTTCGACCGAATGTGAAGCCCCCTCCAACGAACTGTTCCACTTCATTGTCGAATCCGTATCGCACAAAGCCCGCATTCGCTTCGACCCGGCGCGTTTGACTGAAAGGATACTGGGCAATGCCCGATACCTGGTCGATGAAGATGCGTTGCCGGAGCTGTTCGACCACCTGATAGCCATCCTTGAATCCACCCACAGAATAGCCATACAGAAGCGGAATGTGCCCTACCGTCGCGCCGAGGTTTATTCGCTGTCCGAGGTCGATGTACGAGGCTTGCCCCCCGATGTCCTTGAATGTGCCCTGGGCCTGCGCCACAAGGTACAGGTTCCGGTCACCGAGCATGTCCGAGAACGCAAAGCCGATGCCGCCGGCAACTTGCGTTCCGTACAGACCGCCTGCCGCTACGCCCATGGTAGGGGGCGCCACGTAATCCAGTTCGAGATTCGACCGGTACTCCTTTCCGGGCCATTGCAGACCGAGGCGAGGCAGGCCTGTCATCGAATCATTGAGGTAGTTGCCAACCAGCCCCTGATTGAGTGACCGAATCGGGGGCAGGATGCTCGCCGTAGCGACATGGCCGGCAGGCCGGAGTTGCACGGACTCGCCCGCCAGTTCGTCGGGTTCGCGCATATACACCGTATAGGCGTTGTCCGAGAATACCGAGAAGGACATCTGGCCGGTGCGGTCGGCCACGGACATGGCCGGAGACAGTGAAGTGATACCGCTGACGCCTGTCGCCAGATTCGTAAGCCGGTACACCTCCTCCGAGGACAGGTCGAGTCGGTAGATATCCTTGAACCCGTTCTGATCGCTGATGAAATACAGGTCGTTTCCATCCGGCGAGAACTGGGGATTGTGGTGCAGCACGTCACCGAAGGGTCTCAGGGGCCGTATTTCATTGCGCTCCATATCGAACAGCGCAAGACCGTTTTCCTGATACTGCAGTTGCGCAAAGTCCGTGTTGTCTCCACCGCGATCGGTCGTAAAAGCAATGTATCTCCCGTCTGGCGACCAGTCCGGTTGCAGGTCCGCAAACCGGTCGTTCGTCAACTGGCGCACGGCGCTCGTTTCCAGGTTCAGGACATACAGGTCGCTGATGCCGCCTTCGAGGCCGGTAAACGCAATGGACGATCCGTCCGGCGACCAGGAAAGGTTCGTCAGTGCAGTGACTCCCTCTACGGCGATGTTCTGCCGTACCTTGCGTCGCCTGACATCGAAAATGGATATCCGGTTGTCCCCGCCCGCGAACGAAACGAAGGCCAACTGTCTTCCGTCCGGTGACCAGGATCCGGCCGACTGGATGAATCGCAGTGCATCCATGTGGGGATTCGCCGCCGGGTTTTTCAGGCTCGTGATGACCTCGCCCGTCTGTGCATCGGCCACGAACAGGTTGATCGAGAACAGATCTCTTTCCGACAGGAACGCAATGTATTCTCCGTCGGGGCTGAGTGCAGGGGAAAGATTGACTTCGCCTGCATCGATTTCAGGAGCCAGAATGCGCCGTCCCGATTCTTCGGGGGGCGTTTTGTTCTCCATGAACGGTTCGTAGGTTTTTTGCACCACCTGCTTCCATTCCGTGGACAGCGAGTCGGTCGTAATGCCGAGCGTATACACGAAAGCAGAGTCCACGCCGGCCCGTCCGGCCAGTTTGTACAGGTTCGCCACGGCGGCGTCGCCGTATTTCCCGCCGATGTAGGCCATGTACGCCTGTCCGAACCGGTATGGGAAGTAGCGCTGGTCGCGCGTCAATTGCTCGATCGTAGGCAGATCGTCACGGAGCAACGCATCCCGCAGCCACATAGACGTATGGGGGTCGAATCGTCCTACGGAGAGGTACTCCGCCGTACCTTCAATCATCCACAACGGCAAGAGCGCCAGATTGAACCGGATCGGGTCCTGGTCGCTGAGGCCTATGTCGTACTGGAAGGAGTGGACGAGTTCATGTCCCAGCACATGGTCTGTTTCGGCGTAGCTGCCGGTAAGCGGCATGATGACACGCTGCTTGATCGATTCGGTGACGCCCCCCGTGCCTTCGCCGATGAGTCCCCCGATGACATTCGTCTGGTGAAAATCGGCGTCGTTCGCATAGAAGATGATCGGCTTCTTTTCCTTGAATTCCCGGAGGTACGTGCGGGAATGCCGGCTGTACCAGCGCTCGGCCATACGCCCGGCGTCGCGAACCGCCTGTTCCTCTTCGGGGTAATAGTAAATGATGAAGTGCTCGGTCTCGAAGTGCTTGAAGTCGAAATGATCGTACTGGACCTTGTTTCGACCGAAGTACTGTGCGCTGGCCGGCGTGGGCGCCAAAACCGCACACGTGAGAAAAATCAGGATATATGCAAGCAGGGAAGCGGTTCGAAACATCGGCAGTCCCGATAGGGTCGGAGGATGGAGGTTTCGGCGATGGTGTGCTCTGAAGGCAGTATTGTATTTACGCGATATTCAAGAAAGGTTCGTTAACAGCTTGCGGCGCAAGGTTGTTACGAGCGCAAACGTTTCCGGTTCGCACATTCGGACAATAATCCGTCATGGCGGGATATTTCAGCGGGTTGCCGGGTAGAGAAAAATATTCCGGAGTTCGTTAGACCTCCCGGGATATCCGCATATTTCATAGTATACCGCTGCGTGGTGCATGAAGGGGGCGCAAGGCCATGTATGATTACAAAATACGCGGGCGCGTTTTTATCGGCGTTATCGTCGTTGCGATGGGTCTCTTGAGTTTGCGGCTTGCGCAGCTCCAATTGATCCAGACCGACAATTATATCATCGAATCCGAATCCAATGCGCTCCAGGAGCGCAGGGTGTTGCCGGCGCGCGGTGCGATCTATGACCGGGCCGGCAGGGTGGTGGTGAACAACGAGCCCAGTTACACGATTACTATTACCCCGCGCAATTTCGACCGCGACAAGATTCCCCTCCTGGCCGATTTGCTGGAGGTTCCTGACAGCGTGGTTTCCGCCAGATTCACGGAACTTCGCCGCTACAGCGCCTTCCAGCCCGGCAAGGCGTTCCGGGATGTGCCGGAAGATGTTTTCAGCCGCGTGGCGGAAAATTTCTATCGGTTACCGGGCGTGGGATATGACCGGGATTTTCGCCGCCGGTATCATACGGAAGCCACCGCCGCGCACGTACTTGGATACGTGCGGGAGATCACGGACAACGAGCTGGTTCGTTTGGGCGAGGAAGGATACCGGCAAGGCGACCTGATTGGCAAGTCCGGCCTCGAAAGCGGATACGAGTCCGGACTGCGGGGCCGTCTGGGCTCCGAAATCAAAGTCGTCAACGTACATGGCCTGGAGGTTAAGTCCTGGCAGGACGGCGCATTCGACAACGATCCGAAAAGCGGGTACGACATTCACCTGGGCCTCGATACCGACTTGCAGGCGCTGGCGGAGTCCCTCTTTGTCGGCAAACGGGGTGGGGCCGTCGCACTCGACGTGAACAGCGGGGAGATTCTGGCGCTCGTAAGCATGCCGGACTACGACCCGGACGTTTTTACCGAGTCCATGGATCCTGAAACCTGGAATAATCTCATAACCAGCCCGGAGAAGCCGCTGTACAACCGGGCAACCATGAACCGGTTGCCCCCCGGCTCGACATGGAAGCCGTTCATGGCGCTGATGGCCCTTCAGGAAGGGAAGATCACCCCGACGGAGCACATATATTGCCCGGGCTATCATCGCCTTGGCGGTCCGAGCGTCTTCCGCGATATGCACGTACACGGGAGCATCGCTTTGGAAGAGGCTATCGAACAGTCGTGCAATACGTTTTTCTTTGAGTTGATGATGCGCACGGACATCGAGGTCTTCAGCAAGTATGGGCGTATGTTCGGGTTCGGCGAGCGGGTGTCCACGGATATCAGCGAGCAAGGGGCTGGGTTGATCCCCGATTCCGCCTACTTTAACCAGCGCTTTCCCAACTGGGGCCCCGGTTTTACGATCAATCTCGGGGTCGGGCAAGGGGATATGGGGGTGACGCCCTTGCAATTGGCGCGGTACGTGGCCGCGGTGGCCACCCGGGGCATGTTGTATACGCCCCATCTCGTAACCCGTATGGTGCACCAGGAGACGGGAGAAACCCTCTATCCAAAGATTTCCGCTCCGCAAAAGCTACCGATAGACGAGGCGCATTTCGATCTGGTGCGCGAAGGCATGAAACGGGTGATGGAGGCCGGGACCGGAAGGTGGATTCAGATTCCCGGTATTCCCAGCGGCGGAAAAACCGGTACGGCCCAGGCTCCCCATGGGCGGAAGGACGACTCCGTATTTATCCTGTTTGCACCCTATGACAATCCGCAGATAGCCGTGGCGGTTCAGGTGGAGAATGCCGGCTTTGGGGTTGTCGCCGCCGGCCCGATCGGGTCGTTGATGGCGGAACAATACCTGACCGGCTCCATTTCCGCGAGTCCCCAGAGGCAATGGATACTTCAGTCCGTGCTTGCGGTGCGGAGTGAGTCTCTGCACACGGAAGATGACGAGAGCGGCGAGGCCGACAGTGAATCGGCGGAAAGCGAACCCGGCGACGATGCATAATAGCCCCTGTTCCGGCCGTATGGGCCGACCATCCCGCTTCTTGTCCGCTGTTTCATAAGGCTTGTCCTATGCGCATCTGGTATCGGAATCTGGATTATCTCACGATCTTTGCCTGGGCGGTCCTGGTGGCGATCGGTCTGGTAGCCATCTACAGCACCACGAATGGTCCTTCCGCGGAGTATCTTCTCGAGTCCGTCCGACAGAATTTCTGGCGCCAGTTGGCATGGGTCGTCATATCGCTGGGTGCAGGTCTGGCCTGCCTGTTTCTTCCGGTGCATTTTTTCCAGCGCATCGCCTGGGTCGCATATCTGGGCACGTTGATATTGCTCGCCGTGGCTCTTTTGTTCGGACGCGAAGTCAATGGAGCGAGGAGTTGGTTGCACATAGGGGGGCTGAGCCTGCAAGTATCCGAAGTGGCCAAGGTAGGCGCCGTCCTGGCGGGGGCCCAGCTGATTTCCACCATGCGGCCCAATTCGAGCAGGGTGAAATATGCGGTTCTTCTGCTCGGTGTTTTTCTGACGCCCATGGCGTTGATCCTGCTTCAGAACGATACCGGAACCGCCCTTGTATTCTTCGCCATCGCGCCCATTGCGTTGTTCTGGTCGATCTGGCCGGCGGGCATGTTCATCGTTATGGCCGCTACGGGGGTTGCGGGCTATTTTTCGGTCGTGCATCTTCCGACGGCGATCGCTTTCTCGGTGCTGTTTACGCTCCTTGTGTTGTGGAAAACGCGGGAGCGCTTGTACGGCGCCATGGCTGCGGTATTTTCCTTTGGCTCGATTGCTGCCGTGCTGTTTGCGCTGAACAAGATATTTCGTCCTCATCATGTGGCTCGCATCCTTTCTTTTACGAACCCCGGCGCGGAGGAATTCCGGTCGGGCGTGGGTTTTCACCTCGTGCAGTCGAAGGCGGCCATCGGCTCAGGGGGTTTGGCCGGTAAGGGATTCATGGAAGGGACTCAGACGCAGGGGGCCTACGTGCCTGAGCAATCGACGGATTTTGTGTTCAGTATCATTGGAGAAGAATGGGGATTTATCGGCTCGATGGTGGTGATCTCCATGTTTGCGCTCCTGCTCGTTCGAGTGATCCAGATGGGCATCCATATCAAGCACCCCTTCGGGAGCATGGCTGCCGTAGGGATAGCGGGGATTTATCTCGTGCATGTTTTTGTCAATATCGGGATGGTGGTGGGCCTGCTACCGGTCATCGGCATTCCGTTGCCTTTCGTTTCCTATGGAGGATCGGCCATGCTCGCCAACACGGTACTCCTGGCGATCCTGTTGAATCTGCACATGCGACGCGACGATTTTCCCATCTACGTATATTGACGTTCGCAAATCATTTGGTACGGATCGGAGATTTCTGCACACAGTGAAAGAGTATCTTGCAAGAGAGCTGGTTGCGGCCCTGGCCGATTTCGATGGCGTGCCGAAGGATTTCGTGCCGGAGTTCGAAAAACCCAAAAATCCCGAACACGGCGACCTGGCCACGAATGCGGCCATGCAGCTGGCGCGGTATCTGCGCCGTGCTCCTCGCAGTATCGCCGGAGAACTGGCGGAACATCTGCTTGCCCGTCCGCTGGACGCTGCGCGGATTGCTTCTGTGGAGGTGGCGGGTTCCGGATTTATCAATTTTCGTTTTTCGACCGAATATCTGGTCGGGGAGTTGCGGGAGTTGCTCGAAGCCGGGGAGGCGTTTGGCCGCTCGACGACAGGGCAGGGGAAACGGGCCCTGGTTGAGTATGTGAGTGCGAACCCCACGGGACCGCTGACGGTCGGCCACGGGCGAAACGCGGTACTCGGCGACACGGTAGCCAACCTGCTGGCGTGGAATGGCTATGACGTGACGCGCGAGTATTATTTCAACGACGCCGGGCGCCAGATGCGGGTACTGGGCGAGTCGGTGCGGGCGCGATACCAGGCGGTCGTCGATCCGGAAACGCCGCGCAAGCGGATAGATGCCGGTGGCGTTTCTGTCGAGGTGCCTGCGTCGTTCCCGGAGGACGGCTACCTTGGCGCCTACATTACCGACATTGCGGAGCGCCTTCACTCCCGGGCAGAGGACGCTCCCGATATTGCCGGCGATGTCGCTCCCTTCAAGGAGGCCGCCGAACAGGCGATCTTTGCCGACATTGAGCGTACGCTGACCCGTCTCGGTATCCACATGGATACGTATTTCAACGAGCGGAGTCTGTACGAGAACGATACGGTATGGAAAACGCTGGAACAGTTACGGGACGAGGGCCATTGCTATGACCGGGATGGAGCCGTGTGGTTCAGAACCACGGCATTCGGCAAGGAACAGGATACGGTGCTGGTCAAGAGCAGCGGCGAGCCGACCTATCGCCTTCCCGATATCGCCTACCATGCCGGCAAGTGCGATCGGGGCTTCGAGCGGATCGTGGACATTCTCGGCGCCGATCACATTGCAACGTACCCTGACGTGTTGCATGGTCTGCGGGCGCTGGGGTACGACGCCGACCGCGTGGAGGTCATTGTTCACCAGTTTGTTACGCTTGTGCGCGGCGGAGCGCCTGTAAAGATGAGCACCCGCAGGGCGACCTATGTGACGCTGGACGACTTGATGGATGAAGTGGGCGAGGATGTAACGCGGTTTTTCTTTTTGATGCGGTCGCCCAATGCCCATCTTGAATTCGATCTGGATCTGGCGAAAGAAGCCAGCGAGAAGAACCCGGTGTTTTACTTGCAATATGCGCATGCGCGCATTTGCTCCATTCTTCGCAAAGCGGAAGAAGTGGGTTTTCACGGTGAGACCGGCGCCGACTTGTCATTGCTTGGGCATGCCGCCGAGATTATGCTGATGAAGGCGCTGTTGCGGCTGCCGGAGGTCCTTGAATATGCCGCAGCAATGCGCGAGCCGCACCAGGTGGCCAATTATTTACGCGAGGTGGCCGTTGCTTTTACGCAGTTCTATGGACACTGCCGTATTATCGGGGAGGAAAACGATCTGGCGGCTGCCCGCATGCAGTTGGCGCACGCTGCGCGGATCGTACTCGCGAACGGCTTGCACGTACTCGGCATCTCCAGACCGGAGCGCATGTGATGGAGCCCACCAACTCCATACGGATTGCTTTTCAGGGAGAAACGGGCGCTTTCAGTGAGGAAGCGTTGCGGGTCTTCCTTGCGGGCGCCGAAGGGATTCCCTTGCCGTCCTTCGAGAAGGTGTTCGAGGCGCTGACAAGCGAAGGAGTCGATCGGGTGGTCATTCCCATCGAAAACTCGCTGTTCGGCAGTGTACATGAGTGCTACGACCTGCTGCGTATGCACGATGTGTCCATTATCGGTGAGTTGCAGTTGCGGATCCGGCACAATCTGATCGGTCTTCCGGGCGCTTCCCTCGAAGATATTCGCGTGGTGCGTTCCCACCCGCAAGCGCTTGGTCAGTGCCGGCGTTTCCTCCGGATGCGTCTGTCATCCGCTGACGTGATTGCTGCATACGATACCGCGGGCGCCGTACGGGAACTTGCCCGGAACGGCCGCCCGAACGAAGCCGCCATCGGAAGTGTGCGCGCAGCGGCTGTGTATGGGCTCGACATTGTCGAAGCCGACATCGAGAGCAATCATCAGAATTACACGCGGTTTCTGCTGCTTTCGCGCAAACAGGAAATGCCGCCGCCGGGTCCTGACATCCGGAGGGACTGGAAAACGTCCATCGTGTTTTCGATGCGGACCAATGTCCCCGGGGCCCTTTTCAAGAGCCTTGCCGTGTTTGCACTCCGGGACCTTGACCTGTTCAAGATAGAAAGCCGCCCTCTCGTAGGGAGCCCGGGCAATTATCGTTTCTACCTTGATGTGCTTGGCGCTGCGTCGGATAAACCCGTGGAACTGGCGCTGGATCATCTCAGGGAAATCGCGTCGTACCTCAAGGTACTGGGGTCGTACAGGAGAGGAAAAACGCCAGAGTAATGCGGATACCGTACAGCATTCGGGAGGGACTGGTCGGGTTCCGCCGGGCCAGGGTCTCGGCGTTTACTTCAATCAGCGCAATGACGGTAGCGCTGACAATGATCGGATTGTTCGGGTTGCTCGCCTACGAGGCGCAGCAAGTATCGACATGGTTGCGTCAACGCGTCGGCGAGCTGGAGATTTTTCTGGAAGAAACCGCGGAGGACGCTGTAGTTGCCGCCATACACCTGCAGGTCGACGGAATGCGGGGCGTTGCCGAGACCGAATTTGTGTCCCAAAGCGATGCCCGGATTGTTTTCCGGGAAGAATTCGGAGAAGGGGCCGATGTATTTCTGGATACGCCTTTTCTTCCGGCCTCCATCAAGGTTCGCGTGTTGCCCTCATATGTGCATCCGGATAGTCTTGCGGCGCTCACCGAAGAGTTCAGTTCGTGGGATCATGTGGACGAAGTGATTTTTAACCGTGTTCTGCTCGCTAAAGTGCAGGAAAATCTACGTCTCCTGGCCATGATCGGCATGGTGATCGGGGGTATTGTCGTACTGACTTCCATATTTCTGGTCGCCAACACGATTCGCCTCACCATGTATGCGCGCCGTCTACTCATTCGCACCATGAAACTGGTCGGCGCCACGGAGCGCTTTATTCGCCGGCCGTTTGTGGTGGAAGGCGTGGTGCAGGGTATCGTGTCCGGACTTCTTGCCGCTCTCGTACTCTGGGGGTTGCATGTACTGGCTCAGGGTTATCTCCCGCAAACCAGCACGTTGTCGAATGCCTTTCTCCTTTTCGCGTTCGGTGGATTGACGGCATGCGGCATTGTGCTTGGATGGATTGGTTCTCGCTTTGCATTTCGCAAGGTGATAGGAAACATAGCATTGCATTAGCAATTAAGCGGCATCGTTCTTTTCTCTGATATCGATTACACTGCGCAGCCGATCTGCGCAGCATTTCCAGGGCGCCGCGTAAACAGTTGAAAGATTTTAAGATTTGTTGATATTACCTGTACTATTTCGTAGATTATTTATGGCATTCCGTTTCCACCCAATACGGCGCCGTATCTGTCTCGTTTTCATTCCCCTGTTCACTGGCGGTATATGACAGGATATGTTGCGCATTCTTTTTGTCATCGTGGCGGTGGTGGCCGCCGTGCTGGCGTTGGTCATTGAACAACCTTTACTGTTTGTAGCGGCTGGCGCTTCGCTGAGCATCGCCTTGATTATGGCGATGGTTCATGTCGTGCGTCGACATCAGCGGCGCAACAGGTATAAGGGGAAGCCGGAACCCCTGCCCGATATTACAGCCGATGCCTCAAAAGGGGAAGAGGAAGAGGAAGGGGGAGAGGACAAGCAAAGGGCTCTTGCTTCGCTCGGCATTCTGGACATTCGTCCGAAAGGGTCCGCCGACGGATCCGGAGAGGATGAAGCAGGCTTGTCAACAGAGGTCGTTTCGGGAGATGGGTCGGCGGCGCCCGAGACGAATGGCTCCCCGAAAACGAACGGCGCCCGTATGGTCGTACCCATACAGGGCACCCTGGATTTTTCCATTCAGGAACAGTCGCAGAGCGTTCGGATATCCGTCAACGAGTCGGCGCACAAATCGCTGCGCGAAGTACTCCTTCCCTATTTGCAGGCGTACCGCGCCATTGCCCAGGCCAATACGGTTTGCTTGTTGAGGCAGCCGAAAAGGGCGCCACAGTACCATATCGAGGCCATCGTCAGCCTCAACGGCAACGCCCGCGGCAACGGTCTTTTTGTATCGAAAACCCCTCTCTTGCAATGGGAGCATCGGCAGCCGGGGCTGCATGTGCTCCGTGCATCCGAAGACCAACTTTCAGGGAATGTGTGCGGGTATTACCGGCAACGGGTTGCGGTCAAGGAAGTGGTTCTTTTCCCCGTTCCGGTTCCTTCGTCGCTGGCCCAATACGTGCTGCTTGCCGATGCGATGCGGGAGCACATACTCGATTCTGAGGAAAAACAGTTACTGTCCACTCATTTTGCCCATCTCCTGGGCAACATTCTCGAGATGGGGATATGCGACGAACTGCTGCAGGAATCGAAAGAAGACGTTCGTCCGCGGAGTGAAATCATCGACGAAGAGATATGGCAGGCGCGTGATCAGGGCACACCCCTTGCAATGGCTCTCGTTTACTTGAATCGTGCCGAGGAGGTCGTCGACGAAGGAGGCAAGCGGGTGGTCATGCAAGCCGAGAGCCTGTTGGTGCAGAGGCTAAGAGAGACCGTCCAGGGCGCTCGCGTCGAGCGGTTCGGCGAACTTATGTTCGGCGTGTTCTTCAAGGAAGAGGGTGTAGCCGTGGAGCAGTGGGCGATTCGGCTCCAGCAGGATATGCTCAGTTATTCCGGGCTGCTGGAAGATGGGGTGAGCATAGGTATTGCCTTGCTGCATGAGGGTAATGCCAGTGCGGAAGCCCTTCGCAGGGAAGCCACGGAGGCGCTTCGGGAGGCCTTCGACACCGGCATGTGCACCATCGTCGAGTAGCCCCGCGGCGGTTAGCTTCTACAGCCCCCCCTGCTGCCCGATCAGCGGGACGAACTTGAAATCCCTGCTGATCGTCCGCTCGTAATTGTCTTCGCCGAGGCGCCGGTACAGATTCATGGTCTGCGTGCGACGGTCGCCGACAGGAATTACCAGCCGACCGGCCGGCTTGTCGTCTTCTCCTTCGATGCGAAGTTGTCGGAGGAGCGCCTCCGGCGTTTCCGATGCGCCGGCAGTCACAACAATGCCATCGAAAGGAGCCTGAGAGGCCCATCCCAGGGTGCCGTCACCGGTTCTGAGCACGACCCGGTATCCGAGCGATTCAAGAATGCTGCGCGTGCGGGCCAGCAGAGGTCTGTGGCGCTCGATGGAAAATACGCGGGCGCCCATTTCGCAGAGTACGGCTGCCTGATACCCGCTGCCGGTGCCCACTTCGAGAATCCGATCTCCCGGATGCGGATTCAGCAGCATGGTCTGGTACGCCACCGTAAAGGGCTGCGATATCGTTTGCTTCATGCCGATCGGCAGCGCCTCGTCCTCGTAGGCGCGCGGCCTGAACGCCCCTTCTACAAACCGGTGTCGATGCACCGAGCCAATGGCGGCCAGCACGCGCTCGTCGGCAATACCGTTCTCCCGCATCTGATCTACGAGCCGCTGCCGTCGCCGGTCGAATACGCCGTCACGTAGCATGATTACGTCTCGACGGGGGCTGGTTCGTGGTCGGGGTGCTGGGAAAACGCCTCGGCGAGGCTTGTCCGCAGGTCATTGGCGGACAAATTTTGTCGCAATTCGCCATCCACCGATATGGAAATGGCGCCCGTTTCCTCAGAAACGACGATGACGAAAGCATCCGTCTGTTCGGAAAGGCCGATGGCTGCGCGATGGCGCAACCCCATGGGCGTGCCCGGTTTTATGTTGCTCGAGACCGGCAAGATGCATCGCGCAGCTTCCACCCGGTGGCTACTTATGATGACGGCTCCGTCATGAAGGGGATTTTGTCCGTGAAAGATAGTGACCAGCAAGTCGCGGGAGACATTTCCCTCAATGCTAATGCCTGTTTCGGTGTAGTTCCGCAGGCCCGAGGAGCGTTCGAATGCGATCAATGCGCCCACGCGGTCCTTGCTCATTTTCTCCACGGCGGCAATGACTTCCAGCATCGTTTTTTCCTGTGCGGGCGAACTGACGAACCGCCTTATCAGCGGATTACGCCCCAGCAAGAGCAGTACGCGCCGTATTTCCGGCTGAAACAGAATGATGACCGCCAGCACGGCCACCTCGCCGATCGACGAAAAAAGGGCCGGAAGCATGGTCATGTCTACCGCCGTCACGATCACCTGCACGACGTACAGCGCAATGAGTCCGATCAATATCTGCAAGGCGATCGTACCCCGCATGAACCGGTAGAGTTTGTACAGGATGTACGACACCGCTGCGATTTCGACGAAATCGACGATGCGAAGCGGTATGAGCCAATCGGTTATCTGCACAATGGTATCGTATTCCGGTGTTTCCTATGCATACAGGGCAGCGCCCATGCCCTTGAGCAATTCCACGGTGGGCCGTACGTCGTGGGTGCGTACGATGGAGGCGCCGCGCAGGACCCCGACCGCCGTGGCGCCCAGGGATCCGAAAAGCCGTTCTCCGACCGGGGCAGGATCATCGGGTGTGCCGAGGATTGCTCCGATAGCGCTTTTCCGCGATACGCCGATCATGACCGGGCGTCCCATTTCCAATATATCTCCCACCGCACCAAGCAGTTGCAGGTTTTCTTCGTGGCGTTTCCCGAAACCGAAACCGGGATCGACCACAATGTGCCGCACTCCCGCTGCTTCCGCCCGTTCCACGCTGGCGGCCAACGAAGCCGTGACTTCGCGCACGACATCCGCATACTCGTGCCGGGCCGGCATAGCGCCCGGTTTACCGATCGAGTGCATGATGACGAGCGGGGCATTGTACCCGGCTGCTACGGTTGCCGTTTCCCCGGTATATCGAAGTCCGGTGACATCGTTAATGATGTGCGCCCCCGCTGCGAGCGCCGCCTCCGCCACTTCCGGCTTCCAGGTGTCGATGGACAGAATAGCTTCGGGAAAGCGGTCGACCACGGCTTCCACGACAGGAAGCACCCGATTTATTTCTTCGCGGATCGGAACGGCGGAGGCCCCTTCGCCATACACAGTGCCGCGCGGACGGGACGATTCCCCGCCTATGTCGATGAGCGAAGCGCCTTCGTCGAGCATTTCCTCGACGCGGCGCAACGCCGCCGGCACGGAAGTGTACGCTCCGCCGTCCGAAAACGAATCCGGGGTTACGTTCAGAATGCCCATGACACGCGCCCCGGAGGCCATCCCTGGCGTGCAATCCAGCGTATGCCCGCGTACGCGCAAAAGGAACGCATCGGGGTCGGATATCGTTTTTGCGGGGGGTATTTCGAACATAAAGACCTGTTTCGGACGTTGTCTTAATATGTTTACTTGGTCCGGCGCAAACGGTGCCGATGTACACCATTCTACAAATGCCGCTGCAAAACCGGCGGTTCGGTTTCCCTCACGAACGCTCGCGAAAGTGGAAGGGTTTTTAAAGGACCCGGTGCATGTGCAGCATACCCTGTTGCGAGGCCTCTTGCAGCAGGCCGCCGGCACGGAGTGGGGCCGCCGGTACGGGTTCGGGGAGATCGCCCGCGCCCGGGATGTGGTTGCAGCGTATCAGGCCCGCGTTCCGCTCCATACCTACGGCGACTTCGAGGAGGACATACGTCGTATCCGTGGCGGAGCGCAAGATGTTATATGGCCCGGCGCGTTCCGGCACTTCGCGGTATCGAGCGGGACGACATCCACCGGCAAGATCATCCCGGTGAGTGCGGAAATGTTTACCGCGAATCGCCGTTTCATGCTTTCTGTCGGGATGACATATTTGGCCCGGACGGGCAATGTCGGGTACCTGCTGGGCAAGCACGTTGCGCTGCCCGGCCGCATTGAAGAGGATCCGGCTTATCCCGGCATGAAGATCGGGGAGGTCAGTGGGCTTCAGGCGGAACATGTGCCTTTTTTATACCGGCATATTCTTCAGGCTGTCCCGAACGAGGTAGCCTTTCTGCCGAACTGGGAAGAAAAGTTGCGTACGGTCGCCCGGCGGACCGTGGGAATGGACGTGCGGTGTCTGATCATGGTCCCATCATGGGCCATGGTTTTTTTCGACGAACTCATCCGGCAGCATCGGGAGCGGTTCGGTTCCGACGCCAGGACGGTCGCCGACGTATGGCCCCGGTTGCGGGTATTCATTGCGGGGGGCGTGGCGCTGAGTTCCTATCGGGAATTGCTCCAGGAAAAGATCGCCTTGCCGAAACTACAGTTTCTGGAGGTGTATGGCGCCTCGGAAGGATTTTTCTCCTTTCAGGACGACGCGAGCGATCCGGCCATGCTCCTGCACCTCGACAGCGGCGTGTTTTTCGAATTTGTCCGGATGGACGAGATCGACGATCCGAATGCGCGTCGATATACGATCGGCGAGGTGAAAACCGATGTGCGGTACGGCCTTTTCGTTTCCACGTGCAGCGGGCTCTGGGGTTACCCCGTCGGGGATGTCGTGCGTTTCACGGATACCTCTCCACATAAAATCTTTGTGGCGGGGCGTACGAACGAGATGATAGACAAGTACGGAGAGGCCGTTTTCAGCGAGGAAGCACGCCATGCGCTGCGCATTGCCTGTGAGCGTACGGGCGCGCAGGTACGCGATTTTCATGTTGCTCCGAATCCCCCGGAAACGGATCGCCCCCCGTCTCACCAGTGGCTGGTGGAATTCGAACGGGCGCCGGACAGCATGGATCGTTTTTCGAGCGAAATAGACGATTACCTCAATGAATTTAACCGGCATTACCGGATTCGCCGCGAGGCGCAGGCGTTCGAGCGGCCTGAGGTGGTGGCGCTGCCTCCCGGAACGTTTCATGCGTGGCTCCGGGAAACGCGGGGACGGTTAAGCGGTCAAGCCAAAGTGCCGCGCATGTGCGAGCATCGCGAGATCGCCGACGCCGTAATTGCCTTACTCGATTCGGAAACCCATGCCCGGGAACGCCGGTAGGACTTCCGTATTCAATGCTATACGCATCTTGTAACGAATGCGTCTTTCGCATCGAAATCGGGGAGTATCCGGAACTTTTTTTGTTTGCAGGCATGGATTGTAACCGACTCGATACGATAGGGCGCCAGGAAGGCCAATGCTTTTCCGGCCTTGTGGCGCACAGGGCGCTTCGTCCAGATTTTTTCAAGTAAACGGCAAACCATTCCGCACTATCGCTACAACCCCAGCCTGACCTATGTATGTCCCCCGTCAGCAGCGGATGCTGGACCAGTATCTCCAGGAGATCGGTCGCATCCCGCTTCTTGAACCGGATGAAGAGGTATATCTGGCCCAGCGCATCCATGGTGGAGATCAGGAAGCATTGCACAAACTGACCCGTGCGAATCTGCGCTTCGTGGTCTCCGTGGCCAAAAAATATCAGGGACAGGGATTGTCCCTCGCCGACCTGATCAACGAAGGTAATTACGGGCTTATCAAGGCGGCTCAGCGGTTCGACGAGACCCGCGGATTCAAGTTTATCTCGTACGCTGTCTGGTGGATTCGTCAGGCCATTTTGCAGGCCCTGGCCGAACAAAGCCGCGTGGTTCGATTGCCGCTGAACCGCATTGGCACGATTTCGAAGATTCGCAAGACCAGCGCCCGGCTTTCCCAGGAGCATGAACGGGCGCCCAACATCGAGGAATTGGCCGAGGATCTCGAGATCGACGTCCACAAGGTCCGCGAGGCCATGCAGCATACGGGGCGCCACCTCTCGATGGATGCACCGTTCAATGAGGACGACGACAATAGTTTACTGGATATATTTTCTGACGACGAAGATATTTCTCCGGACGAAACCCTTCTGGAAGAGTCCATCAAAATCGATATTGAATGTGCGCTGGCTTTGTTGCAGGAACGTGAAGCGGAGATTACCCGCCTTTATTTCGGGATCGGGCGCGAGCATCCCCTGACGCTCGAAGAAATAGGCCAGCGCTTCGACCTGACCCGCGAGCGCGTTCGTCAGATCAAGGAAAAAGCTCTTCGCAAGCTGCGCCAGAAGCACCGGCGCGAGGAATTGCAGATGCACATCGGGTAGCGGGAGGCAATCTGCGCCATAGCGCATCCCCCGGTCATGTCCTTTGCAGGTGCGTATTTCCTGCAGGGCCTATCCCTGCACGTTTCCCGGTTGGTCGAAGGAAATGATGCGCCCGTCGATGTCGCGAATCATGAATTGGGCAGCCCCGAAGAGCGTGGGCTCGAGCGCCTGCACCACTTCCACCGGATTCTCCTTGATGCGGTCGTACAAGGCGAGGATGTCGTTCACCTGAATGTGCAGGATGACCTGGTTCGTCAGGAACGGGTCGGGAAACGGGAGCGGCGCCTCCGGGTCGCAGGAACGGAAAATGATCTCCACGCCGCCTCTGCGCAGGTGCGCCCGCGCCATTTCGCCGCGCCCCCGTATGTTGATCATCTCGAAACCAAGAATATCCAGGTAAAACTCGACGGAGCGTTCAAGGTCTGCCACCGGGATGTTCGGGATAATCTTCAGCATGAGTTCGCCGGGTTGCCTCGGGGCCTGTTCACATTCCAGTATACCGTATTCATATAGTATACCACGGAATCGGGAAAAACGAATACTGCATATTACGTTGAAGTAACGATTTCTCCATATGAAACCGGTTGCCCGCGGGCTATATTTCTACGGGCATAGCAGAGACGTATTACCCATTCACGCAGGCATGGCGGAAACAAGGCCGGATCAGCCGGACGCGACCCCGGAAGTCACCATAGAGATGGCCCGGGATCATGGATTGACGGACGAGGAATATGGATGGATCCTCGACAAGCTCGGTCGCACGCCGACCTTCGTCGAGCTGGGCGTTTATTCCGTCATGTGGAGCGAACACTGTTCCTACAAGAACTCCATTGCTCTGCTGAAGACACTTCCCCGGGAGGGCGAAGCGCTTCTCGCGGAAGCCGGGGAGGAAAACGCCGGCCTCGTCGATATCGGGGACGGTCTTGCGGTCGCGTTCAAAATCGAATCGCACAATCACCCCTCGGCGGTGGAGCCCTACCAGGGGGCCGCTACCGGTGTGGGCGGCATCCAGCGCGACATCTTCACGATGGGCGCCCGGCCCATCTGTTCGCTCAATTCGCTCCGGTTCGGCGCGCTGGACAACCCCCGCGTGCGCTATCTCTTCGACGGGGTGGTGCGCGGAATCGGGGATTACGGCAATTCCTTCGGCGTGCCCACCGTGGCCGGTGAGGTGTATTTCGATCCGTCCTATGAGGGCAATCCCCTTGTCAACGCCATGAGCGTGGGGGTGGCGAAAATCGGACAAACCGCCTCGGCCATCGCCGAGGGTGTGGGGAATCCGGTGTATATCGTAGGGTCCTCGACCGGACGGGACGGCATTCACGGCGCTACCTTCGCCTCCGAGGAAATTGCGGAAGGGAGTGAGGCGAAGCGTCCCAGTGTGCAGGTGGGCGATCCATTCACCGAAAAGCTTTTGCTGGAGGCCACGCTGGAGGCCATCGCCAGCGGCGCGATCGTGGGCATTCAGGATATGGGGGCCGCCGGGCTTACCTGTTCCTCCTGCGAAATGAGCGCGAAAGGCGGGTGCGGCATGATTGTGCATGTGGACAAGGTGCCGCAGCGCGAAGCGGGGATGACCCCCTACGAGATTATGCTTTCGGAGAGCCAGGAGCGGATGCTGCTCGTGTGCGAGCAGGACCGGGAGGATGAGGTCGAGACCATTTTCCGCAAATGGGACCTGCATGCGGAATGCATAGGAGAGGTCATCCGCGAACCCCGCGTAAAGATTTTCTGGCGCGGCGCGCTGGTTGCGGACGTGGAAGCCGATCATCTCGTACTGGGGGGCGGGGCGCCCGTGTATCACCGGGAAACGCGCCGCCCGACCCGGCTCGACGATATCGCGCTGGACCTCGCCGGCGTGCCCGATGTGCCGGCGACCGACGCCGGTGCGGTGCTGCTCGATCTGCTCGGCTCCCCGAATATCGCCTCGAAGCGCTGGGTGTTCGAGCAGTACGATACGATGGTGCGGACGAACACGCTGGCAGGCCCGGGGTCGAGCGATGCCGCTGTGGTGCGCATCAAGGGCACGAACAAGGGACTGGCCGTCAAGACCGACTGCAACGGACGGTATGTGTATCTCGACCCGCGTCAGGGTGGGCGCATCGCCGTGGCGGAGGCGGCCCGGAACGTGGTATGCACCGGGGGCAAACCGGTGGCTATCACGAACTGTCTTAATTTTGGCAACCCGTACAAGCCGGAGGTCTACTGGGCCTTTACGGAGGCGGTTGGAGGCATGGGCGACGCCTGCCGGACCTTCGACACGCCGGTGACAGGCGGCAATGTGTCCTTCTACAACGAAAATCCGGAAGGCGCCGTCTACCCTACCCCGACGATCGGCATGCTGGGCATCGTGGAGGATGTCGAGACCGGCGTCGTTACTGTGCCGTTCCGGGAGGCCGGCGATGTGGTGTATCTGCTTAGCCCGGCAGACTGGGCGCACCGGGAGGACATCAATGGTTCCGAGTATCTGGCGCGCCGGCACGGGCTGGTGCGGGGCGGCGCCCCGTATATGCTGCTGGAGGAAGAAGCGGCGGTGCAGGAGGCGATGCTGCGCCTTGTCAAGGCGGGCCTCGTGCGCAGCGCGCACGACGTTTCCGACGGAGGACTGGCCGTGGCGCTGGCCGAGTGTGTGCTTCATACGGAAGCCCCTGGCGCGGAAATCGATCTGGCCGCACCGGGGATGAGACGGGACGCGGTGTTGTTCGGCGAGGCGCAATCCCGCATTGTGTTCAGTGCGTCGGCGGAACGAACCGTCGAGATCGAACACGCCGTCGAGGCGGCCCCCGTTCGCCTTACGCGGCTGGGCGTTGTGCGCCCCGGAAATCTGACGATTCTTCTGGACGGAGGGCCGGTCATTGACCTGCCCGCAGAAGAACTTTGCCGGCCGTACGAACGCGCCATCCCCGATTATATGAACCGGTAAGCGCAGCGGCGGGACAGGGAAACCAACGTGCCCTTTTTCTGTTGTATGCTGTGCAATACGTCCCCGGTATTGCGTCGTCGAATGAGTCCTGATTTGCCTCAATTTCCGGAGAAACAACATGGATACGCATAGCCCGCTGACGGTTACGGATAGCAGTTTCAAGGAGGAAGTGCTCGATTCCGACGTGCCGGTGCTCGTGGACTTCTGGGCCGCCTGGTGCGGACCGTGCCGTATGATTGCGCCGGTGGTCGAGGAACTGGCCGGGGAATTCGCCGGACGCGCGAAGGTGGTCAAGATGGATGTCGATCACAATACGGAAACGCCGATGCAGTACGGGATCCGGTCGATTCCGACCCTGCTGTTTTTCAAGGACGGGCAGGTTGCGGATCAACTGGTCGGGGTTTCTCCCAAAAAGGATCTGGTTGACCGGCTTGATGCGCTTGTTGCGCAAGCTGTCTGACAGCCCTGCGCCTTTTTCCTTTTCCTGATCGCTTCGATCACTTTTTTCTCCATGACCGAGCGCGCCGCACCGGATATGTCCGCTTTCGACGGGATTGATTTCTCCGGGGCGGAACGCCGGAACGTTGTCATTGTCGGAACGGGACCCGCTGGACTGACCGCCGCTCTGTATGCGGCCCGTGCGAATCTCGAACCGGTTGTGTTCCAGGGGCCCGAGCCCGGCGGCCAGTTGATGACCACGACGGACGTGGAGAACTATCCGGGATTCCCCGATGGCGTGTTGGGGCCGGACATGATGCAACTGTTCGACGGGCAGGCAACCCGGTTCGGGGCCGATCTCCGCTACGGCACGGTGAACGCGGTGGATCTATCGCAGCGTCCGTTCCGGTTGCTCGTGGACGGCGAGACGCCCGTACTGGCGGAAACGGTTATCATATCTACGGGGGCTTCCGCACGGTATCTGGGCCTCGAAAACGAGAAACGCCTGCTGGGGCGCGGCGTGTCGTCCTGTGCGACTTGTGACGGGGCGTTTTTCCGCAATGTGGTGGTGGCCGTCGCCGGGGGCGGCGACTCCGCCATGGAGGAGGCCCTGTTTCTGACCCGTTTTGCGTCGAAGGTGTACGTCATTCATCGCCGGGACAGCCTGCGCGCCTCGAAGATTATGCAGGAACGGGCGTTCGCAAACGAAAAGATCGAGTTTATCTGGAACACGGTGGTGGAGGATGTGCTGGGCGACGACGAGGTGACGGGCCTCGCCTTGCGCAACAGGGAAACGGGCAATGCCTCGGAACTGGCGGTGGGCGGATTTTTTGTGGCCATCGGGCATACGCCCAACACGCAAGTGTTCAAGGGGTGGCTCGATATGGATGCCCAGGAATATATCGTAACGGAAGGCAAATCCACGTATACGAATATTCCCGGCGTGTTCGCATGCGGCGATGCGCAGGATCATGTGTACCGGCAGGCGGTCACAGCGGCCGGCACAGGGTGTATGGCGGCGATCGATGCGGAGCGCTGGTTTGCGGAACATGCCGAAACTTCCGGAGACGGGCAGAAGCATGCGTAGGATGTCCTGGGCACGACCGGATTATTTAGCGCCGGGAAGGCTCGTTCTCGGTGCATTGTGCTGCGGTTTGCTGTTTTCGTTCGGCTGCACAAGCAATCCGACGCCTGGGGAAGAGGCGCTTGCGCCGGCATCCGGTGTTGAAGAAGCTGCCGGCGCGGGCGAGACGCCCGGAACGACGATGGATGCGAGCGCCGATGGCGCCGCGGGAACGTCTTCCGCAGACCGTTATGCGGACGAAAGCCGGTCGGTCTCCGGGAAAATAAGCGATGCTTCGCTGGCCGCAAAGGTGCACCTGGCGCTCGTGGATACGCGCGATCTGCGGGCGCACCGGTTCGACCCGGAGGCGGTAGCCGGGCGCGTTATCCTGCACGGTCATGTGGCTACCTGGGCGCAGCGCGAGCGCGCTGCCGCGGTGGCGGCGGGCGTGCCGGGTGTGGTATCCGTCTCGAACGAACTCACCTCGACGGAGGAGAAACCGACGGGTCTTGCAGAAGCATCCGGGCTTTCCGGGGATGCGCCGGGCGGCGCCTCAGGCGCGTTGTCGGATGGCGGAAACGGGTCGTTCGGAGAGGGCGCTTCGCCCGGAGGCGGTGCGGAAGGACCGGTGTATCACACCGTGACGCGGGGCGAAAGTCTTTGGACCATCTCCCGGACATACGGCGTGCGCATCGACCAGATCAGGGCCATGAACGGGTTGACGTCCGACACGGTCAAGTCGGGGCAGCGGTTGCGGGTCCGCTGATCGGGACCGGCGAAGCGGATACGCGCACCCGTGCGCCCTGCATTTCTATGTGCGGACAAGATTCCGCAGCACGAACCACACGTTCTCTTTCCGCTCGCGCAGCCGTCGGGCGAAATACGGCGCCCATTGCGTACCGAAGGGTACGTAGACTCTCATGCCGTACCCCTCGTTTACGATCTGTTCCTGGGTCTGCGGGCGTATGCCGTAGAGCATCTGAAATTCGAACCGGTCCCGGTCTATGCCGCGATTCGCGACAAAGATTTTCGTGGCGGAAATCAGCCGGTCGTCGTGCGTGGCGATGCCGGGATACCGCCCGTGTGCGATGAGTTCGTGCGCGCAGGCCATGAAGTGCTCGCGGATGATGTCCATATTGCGCCAGGCGATCTCCGAAGGTTCCTTGTAGGCGCCCTTGCACAGCCGGACCTGCGCCTTCAGGGCGCACATGCGTTCCACGTCGCGTTCCGTGCGCTTCAGGTACGCTTGCAGCACGATCCCCACGTGATCGGGGTACTCGGGGAAGGTTTCTTCAAAGAGGGATATCGTGGAGGCCGTCGTATCGCTGCCTTCCATGTCGAGGCGGATGAACACATTGCACTCTTTTGCCGCCGCAAGCAGCAGGTGCAGGTTTTGCAGGCAGTAGTCTTCGTCGATTTTCTGCCCGATCATCGAGAGTTTGATGGATATGCCGGCCTGCATGGCGCGCTGGTCGCGTTCCTTGGCAATGATGCGGACGAGACGTATGTAGGCGTCCCGGCTCGTCTCGGCGACCTTGCGTTTTGTGACGTGTTCACCCAGCAGGTCGAGAGTGACGCTCAGGCCCTTGTGGTTCAGGGCGCGAATAACGGGGAGCGCTTCCTGGAATGATTCTCCCGCGACGAAGCGGCGTGCCAGCAAATAGGGAAGACGCATCGGACGTAGCGTGCACTATGGGAGTGCGTGGTGTAAATACGGTACGCAGATGATCGGGGGAAACGGGGCCGCGCCGTTCATTTCGAGGCGCCGCGCATACATTCGTGCCTATTGCAAACGGTGTGGGCTCCTATTTCCCGACCGGTCGTTCAATGCTGTGTGCTTTAACGTTCGGGGCGGATAGGGATCCGGGTTTGCACGTCCAATCATACAAGATTCGGAAAAATGGATGTAAGCGGGCTGAGACGCGAATATCGCGGCGATGGCTTCGATGCGGTCGGTAACGATCCGATGGCGTTGTTCAGGGTATGGTTTGAGGAGGTGGTGCAGGCCGCGCACGCAAAGAGCCGCGATCCGAACGCGATGTCGCTCGGTACGGTCGATGCCCAGGGCCGTCCTTCCGGACGCATTGTACTTCTGAAGGGGTTCGACCGGCAGGGCTTCGTATTCTACACGAATTACGGCAGCCGCAAGGCGCGCGACCTGGAGGCGAACCCGTGGGCGTCGTTGACGTTCTGGTGGGACGAACTGGACCGGCAGGTGCGTGTCGAGGGGCGGGCGGAGCGGACGGACCGGGCTACCTCGGAGGCGTATTTCGCATCGAGGCCGCGAGAGAGTCAGTTGGCGGCGGCGGCTTCCGCGCAGAGTCGTCCTCTTGCAGACCGGGCAACGCTGCTGGCCGCCGTGGAGGCGGCGCGGAAGGAATACGAAGGGCGCGACGTACCCTGCCCCGAAGAGTGGGGCGGGTATCTCCTGCGGCCTCACGCGCTGGAGTTCTGGCAAGGCCGTCCGAATCGCCTGCATGATCGCCTGGCGTACCGGCTCGACGAGGCGGACGCGTGGAAGGTGGAGCGGCTGGGGCCGTGAGAAGGTAGTCTGCCGGGTTGGTGTATAGCCCTGTGGCGGGCATTTTCACCGGTAGGCCCGGTCCGTGTACTCGATTACGGTGGCCCGGTCGATAACGCGCCAGGAAGGCGGTCCCAGCGCCCCGCTTTTGCTTCGGCGGAACGTAGCCCGGAGATAGATTTCCTTTTTCTCCGGCGCTGCCCCGGCGAAGCTGAACGATCCCCAGCGGAAAATCCAGAAAGCCGAGTCCGGTCGTACGGGGAAACGCCGCGATAGCATTTCTGCAAGGTGCGGCGCATCGTCAAGCGTGGAGCGGCCCCGGTTCTCGGCGAGCTCGTCGAGGATCACGGTCATGGGGCGCGCAGCCTTTGGCGCCGAGCGGTAGATGCGCACGCGACAGGTCGAAACGTTGCGGTATCCCCGCCAACTGAACGTGGTGTCGGCAATCATCTGTCCGGCGGCGGGCGTTGCGACGGCAAGCGTTAGCAGGGCGGCAACGGGCAGCGCCGACCGTAGCGACCGGACGGCGAACGAGCGCAGGGTCGTGCGCGCCAGCGGGGCAATGATGTAAAGGGGCGTCCTCATGCGCGTATAGACACGCTGGATGGGGACGTGTAACCTGGTGGGGGCGGAAAACTTTCAGGGGGGAGGAATTGTGCTGGCTGCGGGTCTGTGCAGAATGCGTGCAGGCGCCATTGTGCATGCAATTATTGACGAAATTGCGCGCGATGCAATTATCTGGTGCAATTATTGACGGAATTGCGCGCGATGCAATTATCTGGTGCAATTATGCGGAGAGTTGCACGCCGAATTGCGCACGGCGTAAGGTTCGAACAGGATACAGCAAGATTTGTGCAAGCATGGTATGATCGGGTGTTTTGGCTGAAGGCCGCTCAAAGGTGGCGATACGCAACGCGGCCCATTAGGCCGGTAGGTACTACCCGAAAATTGAGCGCGGGCGTATTGTTGCTGAAGCTATCAAGCAATCATAACCACTTGGCAACCAGCGAAACTTGGTCAGACAGGCGAAGGAGCCGGGCACGCGTACGGACCGGAAGCCGGGGTAGCCCCGAAGGCGCTGACCGACAGACAGCCCGGCCATCGATTCTTGGCATGAGGAACTCGCGGGACGGAAGTGGTGAAACCCGGATCGGCGGGCTGGCGTTAGTGGTGCTGGCTGTCCACACCGGTGGATATGGACAACCGTCACGTGACGATACATGACTTAGAAAGGGGTTAATCTTATGCACAGGCGTACCATGTTATCCGGTTTGGCGCTGATCGCCGTTCTTGCGATGCCGGGGTGCGACAGTATGACCGAATCGGAATTCGAGCCGGGGCCGCTGGGTGCGGTCACGCTGGAGCAGGGCGAGGCCGTACAGATCCGTCTGCTGGCCTCGGTCACGGTTGCGCCGTCGCTGGGGGCCGTGTCCCGTCAGGGAGCCGAGTTCGCCGCCGAGGACCTCGGCCCCATCCATGGGCGCGAGGTGGAGCTGGGCGATCCCGTTGACACGAGCTGTTCGCCGGAGGGCGGCCGCGCGGGTGCGCTTGGCATCGTCGGCGACCCGCAGGTGGCGGGCGTCGTCGGAACAAACTGCTCGGCCGCGGCCGTGGCGGCGTCGCCCGTTATCAGCGACGCGGGCCTGGTCATGATTTCGCCGAGCAACACCTCGCCGCACCTCACCTCGAACCTGACCGGCAGCGCGAATGCCGATTATCACCCCGGTTACTTTCGCGTGTCGTCCAACGACCTCCACCAGGCGCGCGCCCTCTCGGACTTTGTCTACAACCAACTGGAGCTGACGCGCGTGGCAACTGTTCACGACGGTGACCCGTACACCTCCGCCCTTGTGGAGGCGTTCGCCGACGCTTTCTCGGCCCTCGGCGGCGAAGTACCGGTCAGAGCCGAAATCGAGAAGGGCGAGACGGATATGACGGACGTTCTCGAGGAGTTCGCGGCCATTGGCCCGGACGCCATCTTTTTCCCGCTGTTCGTGACGGAGGGTTCGGCCTTCGCCGCGCAAGCGCGGACCTTCGACGGGCTTGAAGGGACAACCCTGATTTCCGCGGCGGCGCTGCTGGTCTCCGCGTTCCTCGGGACGCCGGAGTCGGAGGGGATCTACTTCGCCGGACCGGAATCGGACTTTCGCTCCAACGTCAACGAGCAGACGGAAAGGAGCGGGGAGCAGGTTCTCGCCGCGTACGAGGCCAGGCACGGCGGTTCTCCCCCGTCGCCGTATTGGGCGCACGCCTACGATGCGACCACCATCCTCCTCTCGGCCATCGCATCCGTTGCGGTGGAGGAGGGCGACAGGCTGCTCATAGACCGGGCGGCCCTGCGCGAGAAGGTGGGAGCAACCGCCATGAACGGCTTGGTCGGGGCAATATCCTGCGACGAGTTCGGCGACTGCGGCACGGGACGGATGAACATCTACCACCACATGGACACGAGCATCACCGACGTTTCCAAACTGCCGGTCGTCTACGTATACAACCCCTGAGCCGGTCGGCTGCCGGTTTCCGTGGAAACACCCTCAATGTTTGCGCGCAAACACTAAGGTGTGCTGGCTCACTACCATTATAGGCAACCGGATCCCCTTCCGAATTCCGGAGAGTGTATTTATCCATGCAGGCATCGACGGCTGCTTGCACATCCTGACCACCCGGTAGAGTTGTACGCGCTCGCCGCCACGGGGAAGGAAGTTGATCATAGCAATCAGCGTACGGCTATCGCCTGCACGTCCGCAACCGCTGCACTCCGAGACATCTCCGTCAAAAAGAATTGTCCAACCCAGGAAGTAACTGGGGGTTGGCAAGTTTTCCGTATAACTCCCAAAACTTTACACGCAAACACGGCCGCGAGATCTCGCCCATGTCCCCTTAAGGGAGTATATAAAGTTGCCGAAAGGCGCCGCCAGACAACGTGTACGTGGAACGCCTCCGCCAGAGTCTTGACAGCCAAATGCCCGCAACGTATTCTTCGGACGAAAACCGCTCGCCAAAGAGGCATAACTCGGCGTAACACCCGACTTAAACACACGAAAAACCTGATTGGGGGTACTGCCCCGGCTGCCGCTATGGGCTCGCGGGCGAAAACAGAACGGGCAAAACAAGAACAGAAAGGGTTGCAGAACATGTACGACACGGCTGAGGACAAGATGGCGATCGAGCGCAAGTGTCCGGTCCTGGGTCACCGACACACCGCGGTTGACGCGACGGCGAACCAGCATTGGTGGCCGGATCAGCTGAATCTGAAGATGCTCCACCAGAACTCCCCATTGTCCGATCCCATGGGCGAGAAGTTCAACTACGCCGAGGAGTTCAAGTCACTTGACCTGGATGCCGTGAAGAAGGACATTGAGGCGGTAATGACGACGTCGCAGGAGTGGTGGCCTGCCGACTACGGCCATTACGGGCCGCTGTTCATCCGGATGGCCTGGCACAGCGCGGGCACGTACCGCATCCACGATGGCCGTGGCGGCGGCGCCTCCGGTACGCAACGCTTCGCCCCCCTCAACAGTTGGCCTGACAACGCGAATCTCGACAAGGCGCGCCGGTTGCTCTGGTCGATCAAGCAGAAGTATGGCCGGAAGATCTCGTGGGCCGACCTGATGATCCTCGCGGGCAACTGCGCCCTGGAGTCGATGGGGCTCGAGACGTTCGGTTTCGCTGGCGGGCGCGAGGATGTCTGGGAGCCTGAGGAGGATATCTACTGGGGGCCTGAGACCGAGTGGCTGGGCGACGAGCGCTACAGCGGCGACAGGGAGCTCGCAAACCCTTTCGGTGCGGTTCAGATGGGCCTCATCTACGTGAATCCGCAGGGCCCGAACGGTGAGCCGGATCCGGTTGCCGCCGGCAGGGACATTCGAGAGACGTTCGGTCGGATGGCGATGAACGACGAGGAGACGGTTGCCCTCATCGCCGGCGGGCACACCTTCGGCAAGACGCACGGCGCCGCCGATGCAGACCAGGAGTCCCGCGGGGGCGCATCAATGGATTCCGGCGGACTCCGGCGGCGCGAACACGGTGCCTACCGTCAATCATGCGTTGATCGATGCGCAAGACGTCGTCGCGCTCAAGAGCAGTATCCTCGAATCGGGACTGTCCATTTCCCAACTGGTCTCGACCGCTTGGGCGTCCGCCTCGACGTTCCGCGGCAGCGACAAGCGCGGCGGGGCGAACGGGGCGCGCATTCGCCTCGCGCCGCAGAAAGACTGGGAAGTGAACCAGCCGACCCGGTTGGGGGCCGTGCTGGAACCGACCGCAGACGGGTTCCGCAACTACCTCGGGAACGGACACGACCGCTCCGCCGAAGAGTTGTTGGTGGACCGGGCGCAATTGTTGACCCTGACCGCTCCCGAGATGACGGTGCTCGTTGGCGGCTTGCGCGTCCTGAACGCAAATTTCGGGCAGTCCGAACACGGCGTCTTTACCAAGCGACCCGGGGCGTTGACCAATGATTTCTTCGTCAACCTGCTCGACATGAATACGGCGTGGCAGGCATCCTGTGTGTCAGAGCACATGTTCGAGGGACATGATCGCGAGACGGGCGAGCTCAAGTGGACAGGCGCCGCCGTCGATCTCGTCTTCGGTTCGAACTCCCAACTCCGCGCCATCGCGGAAGTCTACGCATGCGACGATGCGCAGCAGGCATTTGTGCGTGACTTTGTAGCTGCGTGGAACAAGGTGATGAATCTCGATCGTTTCGACCTGGTTTGAGCTGGCGCCCTTCCGTCAACCTGCCACTGTTTAAAGGAACCGGATTTGCGCCCGGCGCTACGATACGGGGGATGTGATCGATATGACGCTGGAAGCACTGCTCGCCCTGCTCGACTATCACTATTGGGCCCGGGACCGGCTGCTCGATGCGGTCGAGGAGATCACGCCCGACCACTTCCATAAGGATATGGGGAACAGTTTTCCCTCCATTCGGGACACGTTACTCCATATCGTGTTTGCTGAATTTGTGTGGCGCTCGCGCTGGGAGGGGGAATCGCTGCCGGAGCCTTTCGACCCGAAGGATTTCGAAACCGTGCAGGATGTTCGCGCGCGCTGGATTGAGGAGGAGCACCGAGTGCGGCGATTCGTCGATCAACTCGGCCCGGACAGCCTCAACCATTTGTTCCGCTACACCGAGCTCAGCGGCAAGCCGACACAGTCCGTTTTCTGGCAGTCCTTGCAGCATGTGGTCAACCATGCTTCCTATCACCGCGGGCAGGTCACCACGATGTTGCGCCAACTCGGGGCCCGGCCGCCGGATAGCCAGGACCTGATTGCGTTCTATCGTCTATGACCAGGGTTGGTAGCCGGGCGATGGGGGGATATTGGCGTAACGGTCCGGTCACGCGGCTCTATCGGTTGACGGTGCGGGGGGAGGTATTTGGAGCAGCGTAGCAAGCCGATCTAAAATTTATTCAGCAAATCTGTTGACAACATAACCGTTGATCCCGTATATTGTCATTCAGCAATTTTGTTGAATTAAATGAGGGTTGTTGCAACTCTCGATGCACTGCCGGGTAAACGGCGAGGACTTTTTGATGGCGATTAGGAGTCGCACACAGTGTGGAAGCGGGTCCGTGACCGCCATAGTCTCCTGCAAAAGCGCTGCTATGATGCGGCATAATCCGGACACATGCAATGGATGAATCACGCAGGCGCACCATCCGCAAATTCAATCCCGGCACGTTCCAGTCCGATGAGGAGATCATCAGGCAATTCGTGGTCAGGGAGCGCGAGCTTGGCGCCGTGCTCGATATTATCCGAAGAAACATCAATGCGTTTGTTTGCCAGCCTGTCCTGATCGCTGCGCCTCGCGGTCAGGGCAAGACCATGCTGCTGGCCCGGGTTGCGGCGGCGTTGAACACCGAGGCCGATCTCTCCAGGCGTCTTTTGCCGGTCCGGTTCACGGAGGAAAGTCACGAGATATTCAATCTTGAGGACTTCTGGCTCGAGACATTGTTTTACCTTGCGCGGGAGAGCGCCGAGCACGATTCCGAGCTCGCAAAGGAATTGCAAGAAGCGCGTGCCGATCTGGTCAGGCGGTGGGACGAGGAAGCGCTTGTCGATCACGCCCGCGCCACGGTTCTGGAAGCTGCGGACCGGTTGGGCAAAAAACTTGTCCTCATGGTCGAAAACATGCAGGACCTCTGCGAAAATGTGGACGACGATTTTGGCCAGCAACTTTGCGGGGCGCTGCAATCGGAATCGCAGATCATGCTGCTCGCCACCGCTACGAGCCGCTTCGGAGGGTTGAACGACGTGGAGCACCCGTTTTTCGAGTTGTTCCGAACTATTGATCTGAAACCGCTGGATACGGAAGAATGCCGCCGCTTGTGGCAAGTGGTCAGCGGAGACGAAGTGAACAGGCGGGATATCAGGCCGCTTGAGATTCTGACCGGCGGCAGTCCTCGCCTTCTGGTCATCGTCGCCGGGTTTGCCCAGCACCGGTCTTTGAGCCAGTTGATGGAAGAGCTGGTGCAGTTGATCGACGATCATACCGAGTATTTCCGCGGTCATCTGGAGGCGCTGGCCAAGACCGAACGCCGGGTGTATCTCGCGGCGATCGATCTTTGGCAGGCGTCAAGCACGGGCGAGATCGCGACGCGGGCCCGCGTGGACGTTCGGACGGTGTCGGCCCTGCTTGGCCGACTCGTCGACCGGGGCATGGTCCGTGTGGATGGGAGCGGCAAGAAGCGGCTTTACGCCGCTGCGGAACGTCTTTACAGTATCTACTACAAACTGCGCCGCGAACGAGACGAGGCGGCTGTTGTGAGCGGTCTGATCCATTTTATGGTTGCGTTTTACAGCGAAGAGGAAATGGCCGAGAGGGTTAAAAAGTTGATTGCAGAGGCGAAGCGATTTCCAGGTATCCGGAAGGGCATTGAACGGGCGATTGCCGAAGCGCCGTACATCGGGAGCTTTTTCCCGGGTATTGCGCGGCCAAAGATGGATCGGGTGTTCGTCCTGGATACGGCGTGCGGCAACGAGCGCGTCGAACGATTGCTCGAAGAGATTGCCGTGATGTTCCAAAAGGCGGAAACGCACAAGAAAGCCGGAGATTTCGCGGCGGCGATTATGGTCTATCGCGAGTTGATCATGCGATTCGGCGCCAGTGAAGACCCGGATTTGCAGATGCAGATCGCCCGGGCGTTGTCCGACAAGGGGGATGCGCAAAGGGAACTCGGCGATTTCGCAACGGCAATTGCGACGTACGAAGAACTGATCGAGCGTTTTGGCGACAGCGAAGCGCCGGAATGCCAGTTTGCGGTTGTTTTGGCGTTGTCCGACAAGGGGGATATACAGAGGGAGCTTGGCGATTATCCATCGGCGATTGCGACCTATGAAAACTTGATCGAGCGCTCTGGCGACAGCGAAGCGCCGGAATGCTTGTATTCGGTTCCCTGGGCATTACTTCACAAGGGGAATATGCACAAGGAACTCGGCGATTTCGCATCGGCGATTGTGTCTTACGAAGCGTTGATCAAGCGCTTTGGCGCCAGCGATGCACCGGAAAGCCGGTTCCCGCTTGCTTGGGCGTTGTGTCAGAAGGGAGATATGCAAGAGCAACTCGGTGATTTGGAGGGTGCGATTGTGACCTATGATGAAGTGATTGCATGTTTTGGCGGCAGCGACGCTTCGGAACTTCAGGTGCGCGTAGCCTGGGCGCTGTCTCAAAAGGGAGATATCCACCAGGAACTTAACGATTTTGATGAGGCGCTTGCGGTTTACGATGAAGTGATCGAGCGCTTTGGCGGTAGCGATGTCCCGGAACTCCAGGCGCTGGTTGCCAGCGCGTTGTCCGGTAAGGGATATATATTCGGACATCCGTTCGGAGATGATGCCTTGGCGCTTGCGGCCTACGACGAGTTGATTATGCGTTTTGGCGACAGCGATGCGCCGGATATTCAGGAGCGGATCGCCTGGGCCTTGCACCAAAAGGGGATTTTTCAAGGGCAGCTTGGGGATTTCATGTCGGCGCTGGTCGTCTATGACAAGATGATCGCACGTTTTGGCGGCAGCGAATCGCTTGAGATCCAGGCTTTGGTTGCCTGGACCTTGTTCGAGAAGGGAGATGTCCAACGACAACTTGGAGATTATCCATCGTCGATTGCTGCCTGCAATGAAATTGTCATGCGCTTTGGCGATAGTGGTGCACAGGATCTCCAGATGCCGGTTGTTTGCGCGTTGTTCGATAAGGGTATGAGACAACTGGAGATGGGGCATGGGGAGGAAGCGCTGCGCACACGTGAGGAGTTTGCCCGGCGATCCGGATCCCTGACCGATTTTTCGAAGGCAGGCTGCGCACTGCGGGCAATATGGATGCGCCCGGGATCATTACCGATACAAGGCCATCCCGAGATTGCTGCGGATGTATTGCAGTTTGTGTATATGTTGTTCGTGCCCGGTGAAAGGACAATGGTGGCAATGATGCAGCACATTGTGCTTGATCTGATCGCAGTTGGCGTCCCGGCGCATGAACTTGTCGAGATATTGTCGAGCGACGCCATGAAGGCCAGCGCGTTGACGCCGCTTGTCATTGCTCTCCTCCAGTATGCTGGCGAAGCGGTTCGGGCGCCTGTGGAAGTCCTTGAAGTTGCGGCGGATATCCGGGAGCGGATTGAGGAAAGGATGGCGGGAGGCGTTGGCACTGATTTTCCGCTGTTTCGCGGAACCGGACTCATACCCGGCGTGGACCTGAGCGATTCGGCTTCCCCGTCCGACCTCATGGAGGAGGATCGGGAATGACGGACGCACGCTTCGAGGGATTGCACTGGAGATCCCTGGGCGGCTTGCAAGCAGTTGAAAAAGATTTTCCTGATTTTTAGTACGCGTTCCCTGTTAACCGAGCTCTTCGGAGTATGATCGAAAAACCGCCATACGCGATTACAGCGGACATTCTTTTCCTCGTTGAACGCATCGGCGAAGCGATCGGCCGGGCGGAGGCAGCGGGCGTCTCGCGCAATGTCCGCCTGCGACGAACCAATCGCATCCGTACGATCCGGGGCTCTCTGGCTATAGAAGGCAATATCCTCAGCGAGGAGGAAATTTCCTCGATCCTCGACGGCAAGCCCGTTGCCGCCCCGCTGAAAGATATTCAGGAGGCCCGCAACGCTATTAAGGCCTATGACCAATATCGGCAGTGGGATCCCGCCAGCGAGGCCGATCTGCTGCAAGCTCACCGGATCCTGATGGCCGGATTGCTGGATGCGCCCGGACAGTATCGCCGCACCGGCGTTGGCGTTATGGGTAGTGGGGTAATTCATCACATCGGCCCGCCCGCCGAGTATGTACCGCAACACATGGCGAATTTGCTGGCGTGGCTTGGCGATGCCGATGAGCACCCGCTCATCGCCAGTTCGGTCTTTCATTACGAATTCGAGTTCATTCACCCTTTTGAGGATGGCAACGGACGAATGGGGCGGCTTTGGCAGACGCTGATTCTGACCCGCTGGAAATCCCTGTTCGCCAGTATTCCCGTAGAGAGTCTGGTTCATGCTCGCCAGGACGATTATTACAGAGCCATCAGGCAGAGTTCGGCGGCGGGAGCGAGTACGTCGTTCATTGAATTCATGCTGGAGATTATTCTGGAGGCCCTCCGGGCTTCCGGGGTGAGCGACCAAGTAAGCGATCAGGTAAGCGACCAGGTAGCACAGTTGATCGCCGCCTTGCGGACAGGTTCGAAATCCGCTGCTGAACTTATGGCGGCAATAGGGCTATCGCATCGCCCTACCTTTCGTAAAAACTACCTCCGCCCGGCAATGTCCGCGGGGCTGGTGGAAATGACGCGCCCCGAATCGCCCACGGCGAAGAACCAGAAGTATCGGTTGACGGTTAGGGGGAGGGGGGTTTTGGAGGCGCAAACGTGAGTCAGGGCTAAGTGTGGCGTGCCAGAGCAGAATCGGTACCGGCTGCTCAGTGTAACCTGATTCCGGATGCCTGATTCATTGATTTCTGTTCAAACTTATGCTATTCTTGCGGCATGACATGTCTTGGAGTTGACTGCGATTACCATAACTTGCGCTACTTCGAGATGACCCCTGAATGTGCGCAGACCTTCATCATGAAAGGAGGAGGTACTCTATGAAAATAAAGATCGAGAAGGAGTGGTGTCTCCGAATGGCGGAGATTGAGGAGGATGCCGAGATCGGAGTTGGCTGGGACTCCCTTGATTACGTTCTGACAACCCTTGCGCCATTTCCACCAGCATCGGGAGATGATGATCCATCAGAAAGCGATAGTTCGCTTTCGTGTGCGACAGAACGGGATGAGCGTGCAGGTACACGCGGGTGCTGACTTTGATGATCTTGTAGATCACGTTCCATACACAAACTCCTCCCCGATCTCCCATCTCCCCTTCTCGCAGAAAACCGGAACGGTCCGGCGCGCAGTTGCGTTGGTGGTAGCAGTTGCCTTACTCACGAGGATGCCGCGGGTCTTGGGCGCTGTGGCGTTGTATATCGGTGTTGAACATCCGCTTCTACAGAATTCTTTTTTCTCGTCATTTGCATTGCAATCCTCGTTCAAAAAGATTACTATAAGTAGCGTAACGATTCTTGTGCCGGGAGCTTTCAAGGGGAGAGATAATGAGTGAGGTCCGTCAACTACGCTCCGTAAAGCGTTATCGTACTACCACCGAAGAAAAGGCCGCAGGGGCTACCTACACGCCTAAAGTCCTTGCCGATTTTGTTGCGCGGAAGGTTGTCCAGCTTGCCGGCGAACTGCCCACCCATCGCCGGCTCCGCGTTCTCGACCCTGCTATCGGCCATGGAGAACTGCTAATCAGCTTGCTCGAGGGCTTAGCCGGCCAGTCGAACCTGACCATCGAAGTGCATGGTTTCGAGACGAATCGCGAGGCGCTTGCTACCGCAACGGCGCGAATCGAGCGACAATTCCCGAACGCTTCGCTTCATTTCAGGCCAGACAACTTCCTCGAGTTCGTCCTAAAGCACTGCGGATACGGCGGTCAAAGCAACCTGTTCAATTCCGCCGCCCCCGAAACCTATGATCTGATTATTGCTAATCCCCCCTATGTCCGCACCCAGATCATGGGGGCCGCACAGGCGCAGCTTATGGCCAGACAGTTCGGTCTGTCCGGTCGCGTGGATATGTATTACGCCTTCATGCTGGGTATATCTCACGTACTCGAGCCCAAGGGCATTGCCGGGATCATCGTCTCCAACCGCTTCATGACCACCAGGTCCGGGGCCGCTGTTCGGCAAGCCTTGCTGAAGCGTTTCGACATTCGGCATGTATGGGATTTGGGCGATACGAAGCTATTCGATGCGGCAGTGCTGCCCGCCGTTTTGCTCGTCGAGAACAAGAATGGCCGTACATCGAAGTCCCCGGCCTTCACGTCAATCTATCAAACCACCGACCCGGTGCGCCAACGCGCCACGGACCCGATCAGCGCCCTGACCGGAGAAGGCGTCGTCGAGATAGACGACGGGCGACGTTTCCATGTCCGGCATGGCAAGCTGGATACAAGCGGCACGTTCAATGGCGTTTGGCGGATTGCCACCGAAGCTGTCGATGCCTGGTTAGCCACAGTGGAAGCTCATAGTTTGGGCACGTTCCGTGACATCGGCAAAATCCGTGTCGGCGTCAAGACCTGCGCCGACAAGGTGTTCGTCCAAAACGACTGGAAGAGCATGTCTGAGGCTGACCGTCCCGAATTGCTCAAACCGCTCACAACGCACCACATTGCCCGTCGCTTCAAGCCACTGATTGCGGAGAAGCCAACCCGAATTCTCTACCCGCACGAGGTTTCGCACGGCCGCCGTCGGGCCGTCGATCTTGCGCAATATCCCCGCAGCAAGACCTATCTCGACACGCATCGCGCCACGCTCGAAGGCCGCCAATATGTTACCGAGGCAGGTCGCGAGTGGTACGAAATCTGGGTGCCCCAGGACCCCGATGCCTGGCAGCGGCCCAAACTCGTTTTCCGGGACATTGCCGACGAACCCACGTTCTGGATCGATCTGGACGGATCCGTCGTCAACGGCGACTGTTACTGGCTCACCTGTCAGAATCCGGAACAGACCGACTTGTTATGGCTCGCAGCGGCCGTCGGTAATTCGACGTTCATTGAGCGATTCTACGATTACCGCTTCCATAACAAGCTCTATGCGGGTCGCCGTCGCTTCATCACCCAGTATGTCGAGAAATTCCCGATCCCCGACCCCGAAACCTCTCTCGGCAGGAAGATTATCGCTCAGGCCAAGCGGATATACGAATGCATCTCGTTCCCGGATGTCGTCCATCTCCAAAAGGAACTGGACGGCATGGTTTGGGAGTCGTTCGGTTTAGTCGTCGAAGAAATCGGCGGGTAGCGGAATCTGTATTTTCCAGTTCGACAAATTGCCCTGAAACTGCGGGAATCGTGAGAAAAACTTCGCACCCGTTGTTAGGAAGAAGTGTGTCAGCGTGACAATTTCTCCATCCGTCGTTGCATAGAACAGAGCATAGCGAACATCGCAGTGCCGGATATGCTGGCCACTAATCTTCGGCACATCAAGGGCTTCTTCGCTATCCGGACACACAAGGCCGAGGTCTATCGTCGGCGATGTCTGTAATTTCACTTCAAGAAGCTGATGTAGTATATCCGGGAATTGCCCATCGTCCCGGTAATCGGCGTAGCCCAAACGCTGGCATACCAACCGGTGCAAGGCTGCCCCCCGGTTGCGTTCCTGGTCATGGCCTGCATCTGGAAAGCTTTCGCCGATCAGGGCCTGTAACCCTTCAAAAATATGCTCGATTGGCAATAGTTTTCCTGCTTCAGGATAGCTGACCGGATCCGATGTAATAGATTCAAGGTTGGTTTTGGGCCTGACAACGTGTCGGAGACGCTCCGTATCCTCTGTAGCAATTAGCTCCACGCTGCTTTCGCTAGGAATGATCCGGGCCTGATATTTATGAGTTAGTGCGCCCGTGGTATCAAATTGCGCCAGGACATTTCCAGTGACGACTTTCACCTTAGTGATGGTGTCATTCTTGCCAAGTCGGATGATCACGTAGCGCCGTACAAGGGTAATCTCCTCATTCCAAATCTGTAAATTGTTGGATTTCTGGATGTAGGTGTCAAAAAGTTGGCCCGGAAACCGAGGGTGTGTTTTCTTGAAACTTGACGGCGCCGGATAACCGAGTGCTTGACAAATCCGTTCCTTGTACGAATCCGGTCCATTGTCGTTAGTTACCATCTTCGAACGCTTTCCTGGTCAAGAGCTTTGGGACATCCGTTCCAAGTGCCGCAGCCAGAATCTCCAGCGTACTTAGCGTGGCATTCCTTTCTCCTCTCTCCAGCGAACCCACATAAGTCCGGTGGAGACTGCATATTTCGGCAAATTTTTCCTGGGATATGTCCCTGGACTTTCTGTAAGCGCGGATATTGTCTGCAAGAATTTGTCTCAACTCCGCGCTTGGAGTTCTAAGTTTTTTGTTGCCCACTTCCCTCTGGTAGTGTTCTGAAAACACGAATATTCAACAGGTTATTGAAGATGATGCCTATAAGTCTACACACAAAGAGTAGCATAGCGGCTCGGCGCCACAGGTTGTACCGCATCCAATTCTGTCCATGCCAGCGCCAATGTTCCATGCAGTGCGCAACGTAATGGGTATGTTCCGTAGCGTATATCCTTTTCTCTTGCCCTCATCGTTTGAACCACAGATCATGAGTCATCAAGTTGGATGATCTGTACGATCTTCTTCGCCAGGTTCTTGAAATCCCGGCGAGCGTCATTGGCCGCTGCCGCGTGGCTGCCAATGGCGCCGTCTGCCGCGGTAAGGTGAAAAATGGGCTTGCGGGCTTCCTTGGCCATCGGGACCAGACTCCGATAGTGTTTTACGGTGGCGAGGGCGTGTTCTTCATCTTCCGCCGGCATCGCGGGATACGGTCCTTCTTCGTCGCCGAGCAAGTTGCGGGCGTATTCTTCCGGCATGAGATTGAACCACTCGTTAAGGGCCCTGATAGGGCGGGTCAGGCGGAAGCCGTGTTGTTGCACCACATAACCGACGGGTTGCATCCTTCCGTCCGGCAATGGAAAATCCGGTTGTGCCGACGCCACTCTTGTTGTTGAAGAAGGTCAAAACGGGAACGCTCATCTTTCTGCTCCTCCAGGTTTTGTTTGCCCTTTATTGCTGCCGACCTGAAAATACTGCCGAGATTGACAGCGGCGTCAGGCATCGCGGGCCCCATACACAAACTCCTCCCCGATCTTCCACACCCCCCTTTCCCGAAAAGCGGGGATGGTCTGGCGGCGGGCGGCGTTCGTGACCGCAGGCGCCGAGAGTCCATGCTGTCTGATGTAATCCGACAGCCGGGTAATGGTCTCCCCTCGTAAATAGCTCAGCCTCTTGTGCAGGGACTCTATGAGCGCCAGCGCCAGAATACTTTCCATGGTCCTTGTCGTGTGGCCGTCCTCATAGTCCGTGAATGCCCGGTAGTACTTCTGCTTTTCCGAGTTGCGGACGATAAGGCGCGGCAATCCCAGTTGCAGGAGCTGAAAATCGATGAGAATCCGCCCCAGGCGGCCGTTGCCGTCGCAAAAGGGATGGATCCGCTCAAAATCCAGATGAAATCGGGCAATCTTGTCGAGGAAATAGGGGTTGAGGTTGCTGGAGTACTCGATGAGAATATTATCCATCATGCGTTCCACATGTTCGGGCGCCGGTGCGATATGCGGGCCCACCCGCACATACTCTCCCTGCTGGCGAAAGCGTCCGGCGATGGCGTCGTCAATGCCTCCGATGAGCATCTGATGCAAGAGAAGTATCAGGCTCTTGCTCAATTCGCTGTCTTTGGTCCTGGCCCGCTTGTATTCCGTAACGCGAGCCAGATTTTTTGCCTCGAAGACTTCCCGCACGGATACATTCCGGGACAGCATCTGCTCCAGCAGGATGCGCTCTGTCTCCTTGAGGGTGAGGGTCGAATTCTCGATCGCGTTCGAGTTGTACACGCTTTCGGGCGCCTCCACTTCGTCAATCATCGACAGCAACGATTCCTTGCCCGGGCGCAGGGTGTCGTACGTCTTCTTCAGGGCCTGGATGCGGTTTCTTGTCGGCTGTGTGGTTGCCATGCCGTTACAACAATAAATTCACTATTTATTGGGTAATATACGTGAATATAGTGCATAAAAAGGGTGCTATTCACTAATATGTTGCGGTGCATGAGAGGTTTCCAAGACAGCCAACCCGGATGCCTGACTTACAGAGACTCCCGAGTTTGCCTGCACGCTTGCTATGTGGACCGCATGCTCTTGCAGACCCGCTTCCCTTATATCCTGCATGCGCCCGCAGCATGCAGTGCGTACATTCCAGGCATCCGCCCCCCGGTACGCAAAACCACGACAAAACCCGCCTCATAACGCCATGACCCTTCCCGTTTTTTCCCTGTTGATGAGCTTGCTGAGCCTGCCGGGTCTTTTGCTTACGGCATGCAGCACGGAGACCGGAATAGCACCCGCAGGGCCGGAGGGGGGCGCAAGGGATACGCTCCGCATTCTGTCGTTCAACATCCGGTACGACAATCCGGAAGACGGGCCGGACGCCTGGCCCCATCGGAAGGAGGCAGTGGCGGACATGATCCGGTCCCGGGCGGTGGATGTCGCGGGACTTCAGGAAGCGCTGAAGGGGCAGATCGACGATCTGCAAGCGCTGCTTCCCGACTACGCATGGCTGGGCGTGGGCCGTGAGGACGGCATGGAGCAGGGGGAGTTCGCTCCGATTTTCTACCGGCGCGACCGCCTGGATACCCTGCGGTGGGGCACATTCTGGTTGTCCGAAACGCCGGATATCCCCGGGAGCCGGTCATGGGATGCGGCGCTCGAACGCATTGTAACCTGGGCGGTGCTGCGCGACCGGCAGACAAGCGAGGCGTTTCTGGCGGTCAACACGCACTTCGATCACCGGGGAGCGGAGGCCCGGACCCGCAGCGCGGAACTGATTGTCGAAAGCCTCAACGATCTGGCAACCGGACAGTCAGGAGAACAGGATGACGAAGGGGCCGGGAGCTTGCCCGTCGTGCTTACGGGGGATTTCAACGCGGGAGAGGACAGTGCGCCGTACGCCGTGCTCACGGATGCTCTTTCCGATGCTTTGTACGCTTCGGAGCAGCCCCACGAAGGGCCGATGTCCACCTGGAATGGTTTCGAGGCCATTGTGCCCGGTCGGCGCATAGACTATATCTTCGTCGGCGCCGGCGTGCGGGTATACGCCCATCGCATACTGCCGGACACGATCGCCAACGGCCGCTTCCCGTCCGATCATCTGCCGGTACTGGCGGAGGTTGGGTTGGAGAAGTAGGGAGCGATCAAGTAAACATCTCCGTGCATTTCCTAAAAGGACATGCGCACTCCATGGTCAGGCAGCGATCATGCGGAAGGAGAGAAAGGCGACCTTTCAGGCAATGCGGCACCCCGGAAGTACTTCCGGGGTACTGTCCTGATGAGAACCGTCACCAGAGGGTGATCAAGGGTTTTGCTCGATTGCGTGCACGCTTTCAGGTAAAACACAGGCGGATTCGTTCAGGAAGTTTGACTTTTGGTATGAGACTCACGTATAATTTTCGAACTTGTGACGTTTCGGGGACAATCGCTCCTGCTGTCATTCCCATGGGCTTCGGGAATGCATTGTTATCGCATGACATGAAGGCGGGTCCTCATCCGGAAGATACCCCCTTTCATTTCACCAGACTGTAGCACAAGGACGATGTACCCTCCATTTCGTGGTTGCGGGTTCCAATCGATTCGCGCAGGCTGCCTTCGCGCCAGACAGCATAAGCGCCATACGGTTCTTCCTGCCTCCGGGATTGGCAGGCATGTGCTTGTTGGTCTTTTGTTGGCGGTTGCGCCATTTGTACACGGAAGGAGCTTTGGTCAGCCGGTAAGGGGCTGGCCGGTTAATACCAGTATCGGGCATAAGCATTGGGTCCTTTCGGTAGCCTTTTCGCCCGATAGCAGTATCGTGGCGTCCGCGTCCCGTGACGGAACCGTCAGGCTGTGGGATGTAGCTACGGCATCCAACACCGTAACGCTCCTGGGGCATACGGATTGGGTCCTTTCGGTAGCCTTTTCGCCCGATAGCAGTACCGTGGCCTCCGCATCCCGTGACGGAACCGTCAGGCTGTGGGATGTGGCTACGGGATCCAACGCCGCAACGCTCCCGGGGCATACGTCCTGGGTCAATTCGGTAGCCTTTTCGCCCGATGGCGGTACTCTGGCGTCCGCGTCCAGTGACGGAACCGTCAGGCTGTGGGATGCGGCTACGGGAGAGAGCACCGCAACGCTCCCGGGGCATACGTCCTGGGTCCTTTCGGTAGCCTTTTCGCCCGATGGCGGTACCGTGGCGTCCGCGTCCACTGACGGAACCGTCAGGCTGTGGGATGTGGCTACGGGGTCCGAGACCGCAACGCTCCCGGGGCATACGCATTCGGTCAGTTCGGTAGCCTTCTCGCTCGATGGCAATATCGTGGCGTCCGCGTCCTATGACGAAACCGTCAGGCTGTGGGATGTGGCTACTGGATCCAACACCGCAACGCTCTCGGGGCATAGGGATCGGGTCAATTCGGTAGCCTTTTCGCCCGATAGCAGCACCGTGGCGTCCGCGTCCGATGACGGAACGGTCAGGCTGTGGGATGTGGCTACGGAATCCAACACCGCAACGCTCCCGGGGCATACCGGGTTGGTCAATTCGGTAGCCTTTTCGCCCGATGGCAGTATCGTGGCGTCCGCGTCCCATGACAGAACCGTCAGGCTGTGGGATGTAATTTCAGGGAGTCCCACCTCTACGTTTGGACCCGGAGTCATACCCTTGGCGGTCGTTTATTCACCTGATGGAAGTACGCTGGCCTCGGGAACCGATGATCATACCGTCAGGCTGTGGGATGTGGCCACGGGATCCGAGACCGCAACGCTCCCGGGGCATACGTCCGGGGTTAATTCGGTAGCCTTTTCGCCCGATAGCAGTACCGTGGCGTCCGCATCCTATGACAGAACCGTCAGGCTGTGGGATGTGGCTACGGAATCCAACACCGCAACGCTCTTTGGGCATACGTCCGGGGTTCTTTCGGTAGCCTTTTCGCCCGATGGTAATACCCTGGCGTCCGCGTCCAGTGACAGAACCGTCAGGCTGTGGGATGTGGCTACTGAATCCGAGACCGCCACGCTATCGGGGCATACCGGGTGGGTCAGTTCGGTAGCCTTTTCGCCCGATAGCGGTACCGTGGCGTCCGCGTCCTATGACAGAACCGTCAGGCTGTGGGATGTGGCTACTGAATCCGAGACCGCAACGCTCTTTGGGCATACCGGGAGTGTCAATTCGGTAGCCTTTTCTCCTGATGGCAGTATCGTGGCGTCCGCGTCCGATGACGGAACCGTCAGGCTGTGGGATGTGGCTACTGAATCCAACACCGCAACGCTCTTTGGGCATACGTTTTGGGTCAATTCGGTAGCCTTTTCGCCCGATGGAAACATGCTGGCTTCGGGAGGCGACGACAGAACCGTCAGGCTGTGGGATGTGGCTACGGAATCCAACATCGCAACGCTATCGGGGCATACCGGGTGGGTCAATTCGGTAGCCTTTTCGCCCGATGGAAACATGCTGGCGTCAGGGGCATGGGATTGTTTCATTAATCTGTGGGACGTATCAGTCGTAACAGGGCTTGCGCTCGATGACGAAGGGGAGGTTCCAACGGCCTTCCGCCTGCACGGCAACTATCCCAATCCGTTCAATCCGTCAACGCGCGTGGTATTCGACCTGCCGTCGGCAGCCGAAGTGACGGTGCATGTCTTTGACGTATTGGGAAGAAACGTGATGGTCACAGGCCCCGTGTCCGTATCGGGCGGTTGGGACCGTTCCCTTGAAGTGCATGCATCCTCGTTGCCCTCGGGCGTATACGTCTATCAGGTAAGGGCGCATACGGGTTCGGACATGCTTGTCCGGTCAGGGCGCATGATCCTCGCGAAATGACGATGGGTGATCAAGGGTTTTGCTTGACAGAACACCTGCTATAGCAGTGGATAAGTGCGTGGACAACCGGTGGAGAAAGAGTGGAGAAACCGGGCGAAACGAAATATTGCTGGCGCGTACCTTTCAAAATCTACATGTTTTCGAACGCTTGATATCGTTACCTCCTGACCGATAATATGTCCGATTCGTATCGTCCTCAACCTGAAGACAAGTTCACGTTCGGTCTCTGGACCGTCGGAAACGTGGGCCGGGACCCGTTCGGAGAACCTGTCCGCGCCCCGTTCTCGCCCGTCGAAATCGTCCATATGCTGGCCGATGCGGGCGCCTACGGGGTCAATTTCCATGACAACGACCTGGTGCCCATCGACGCGACGGCCCAGGAACGGGACGGGATCGTGCGCTCCTTCAAACAGGCTCTCGACGAGCGCGGCCTGAAGGCGCCGATGGCTACTACGAACCTGTTCACGGACCCTGCTTTCCGGGACGGGGCTTTTACCGCCAACGACCCGGCGGTCCGGGCGTACGCCATCCACAAGACCATGCGCGCCATGGATCTCGGCGTGGAGTGCGGGGCCACGACGTACGTCTTCTGGGGCGGTCGGGAAGGGACCGAATCCGACGCTACGAAGAGCCCCGTGGACGCCTTGGCCTGGATGCGGGAGGCTCTGAATTTCCTGTGCGAATATGCGGTGGATCAGGGGTACGACCTGCGCTTCGCGCTGGAGCCGAAACCCAATGAGCCGCGCGGCGACATCTACTTTCCCACGGTGGGCGCCATGCTGGGATTCATCGGCACGCTGGATCGCCCCGACATGGTGGGCGTGAATCCCGAGGTGGCCCACGAACACATGGCCGGGCTGAACTTCACGCATGCCGTGGCGCAGGCGTGGGATGCCGGCAAGCTTTTCCACATCGACCTGAACGATCAGAATCCGGGTCGCTACGACCAGGATTTCCGGTTCGCTGCGCACAACATCAAGCCGGCGTTTTTCCTCGTGAAACTGCTGGAGGAGGTCGGCTACGACGGCCCGCGTCATTTCGACGCCCATGCCTACCGTACCGAGGACGCCGAGGGCGTCAAGGACTTTGCGCAAGGGTGTATGAGGAGTTACCTGATCCTGAAGAAGAAGGCGCAGGCGTTTGCAGAAGACGAGACCATCCAGGGGCTGCTTGCCGAGGCGCAGCAGGCCTCCGCCGAATTTCCGTCCTATGCGGGGGGCTATTCCCGGCAGGCGGCGGAAGCGCTCCGGGAGCATTCTTTCGACCGGGGCCAACTGGCCGCCCGGGGTCTGGCCTACGAAAAAATCGACCAACTGCTCACCGATCTCCTGCTCGGTGTACGTTGAGCGGGCCGACGCCCTGTTTCATTCGCCGCGCTACACTACCCGATCTGCCGCTCCATTCCGGTTTCACCCCACGCACACGCTGCCATGTCATCTAATTCCTCCCCCAGCTATCAGTCCGACGCCCTGCGCACCTTGTCCCGGCAGTTTCACATAGGGGACGGCAGCGAGGAAGGCGCCGTATCGCCCGAACTCCTGCACGGGGCTATCGGCCTTGCCACGGAGGCGGGCGAATTGCTGGACGCCATCAAGCGCGCACTCTATTACGGGGGTACGCTCGACAAGCCCAATCTGGTCGAGGAACTGGGCGACCTCGAATGGTACATGGCCGTGATCCGGGATGCACTCGGCGTCGATCAGGAAGAAGTGCAGCGCATCAACATTGCGAAGCTGCGGGCGCGCTATCCGGAGAAGTTCACCACGGAAGAGGCCTACAACCGGGATATCGACCGGGAGCGGGAGATTGTAGAAAGGGGATGACGCGGTCGTCCGGGAGGGGTGTGCTGGCAAGGAATGACGAAGCAGTGTGGCAGGCCCCACATGTCCCTCTATATCCCCAACTCCTTGAACCGCCTTGCCTGCGCTTCGATGGCCGGTTCAGTGGCGAGCCGTTCCACGCTGGATGCGCCGAAGAACCCGACGATGCCTTCCGTGTGGTCGAAGATGTACTGTACATCGTCCGGTTCGGCGATGGGGCCGCCGTGGCATAGCACGAGCACATCTGGATTGACGGCCTTCGCGGCGTCGTGAATGTCCTGCACGCGCTTTGCGGATTCCGCGAGCGTTGGCGCCGTGTCGGGATTCACGCCGATCGATCCTTTCACCGTCGTGTTCATGTGCGCCACGACGATGTCCGCGCCGGCCTCGGTCAAGGCGGCGGCCTGGGCTTCGTCGAAGGCGTACGGGCAGGTGAGCATGTCGAGTTCGTGGGCCAGACGGATCATTTCGATCTCGAGGTCGAAACTCATGCCCGTCTCCTCCAGAATCTGCCGGAAATTACCGTCGATCACGCCCACGGTGGGGAAGTTCTGGACCCCGTCGAATCCCGCTTCCTTGAGCTGCTTCAGGAAGACCGGCATCAGCCGGAAGGGATCGGTACCGCACACGCCCGCCAGTACGGGGGTGTCCCTGACGACCGGCAAGACCTCGCCTGCCATGTCCATGACGATGGCGTTCGCATCGCCGTAGGCCATGAGGCCTGCCGCGCTGCCCCGGCCCGCCATGCGGTAGCGCCCGGAATTGTAAATGATGATGAGATCGACGCCGCCCCGCTCGGCGAACTTGGCGGAAATGCCGGTTCCGGCGCCGGCGCCTATGATCGGTTTGCCTGCCGCTACCTGATTGCGAAGGCGCTGCAGGCTCTCCTGGTATGGAATGAATGGCATGGGTCTATGTGTTTTACGTCATCAGGGCGATCATCCGTTCGAAGACCGCGTCGGCGAAGGCCGTGTCGTTGATGTGGAGGTCCAGTTCCACGAGTTCGACGGGAGGCCGAATGTGCCGGCGCAGCGTGTCGAACAGGGCCGCGTCCGCTTCGGGATCATGGAACGGTTCGCCTTCCCGGTCGAGCATGCTGACCCCCTTGAGCGGCAGCATGAGCACCGTCGGGCCCGTCGTCTTGTTCAGGTTTTCCGCAATGCGCCGCCCGATTTCCCGGCATTCCTCGACGGTCGTGCGCATCAGCGTTACGTTGGGGTTGTGCCGGTACAGGGTGCGCCCGCGAAAAGGTTCGGGGACGGTATGCATGGCCCGGAAATTCACCATGTCGAGCGCTCCGCACGAGACCACTTGGGGAATGCCCGTTTCGCCCGCGGCCGTCAGGCGGTCCGGGCCTGCGGAGAGCACGCCGCCCACCACCTCGTCGCACCATTCCGTGGTGGTCATATCGGCCACGCCGGCCACGTAACCGTCCCGGATCAACCCTTCCATGGAGCGTCCTCCGGAGCCGGTGGCGTGGAAGACGAGCATCTCGTACCCGGCTTTTTCCATGCGCTCGCGAATCCTGTTCACGCAGGGGGTCGTTACGCCGAACATGGAGGCGGCCACAATGGGGCGGTCTTTCGCCGCAGGCACGTCCTGTCCGACCATGCCGCAGATGGCCCCGGCGGCATTGGCGAGAATGCGGCGGGACAGCGGGTTCAGGCCCGCAATATCGACCGCCGAATACATCAGCGTTACGTCCTTTATGCCGACATAAGGGGCCACGTCCGCCGACACGACCGTCGAAACCATCAGTTTCGGGACGCCGACCGGCAGGGTCTGCATGGCTGCCGTGGCGATGTTCGTGCCGCCTCCTCCACCGAGGGCCAGGACCCCGTCGAACCGGCCCGCTTCGTGCAATTCCGGCGTGAGGCGGCAGACGCCGCGAATCATGACATCGACGGCTTCTCCCCGGTCTCCCCGTTCCCGCAACGCCGCCAGCGAGCCGCCCCCGGCAACGGCCACCTCGTCTGCCGCGATGTCCGGGACAAAGCCGGGTTCGCCGAGCACGCCCGCATCCATCGTCAGCGTTCCGAAACCCCGCTCCCGGATGAGATCGCGCACGTACTCGTATTCCGTGCCTTTCGTGTCGAGCGTGCCGATGAGCAGAATGGTCCGGGGCATGACCGCCGCGAGGGATCAGTTCGACGAGGAGTAGTCGATGGGCGTTTTGAGGGAACGCCAGGGTTCTTCCTCATGCATGTCCACGAGGGCAGGCCCTTCAAAGGTTGCCGGAGACAGGGTAGCGAGGAAGATGAGCGGCTCGTCTCCCGCATTCCAGGTGGCGTGCACCACATCCTTCGGGATGTGGGCCATCTCGCCGGGGCCGAGCAGGCGCTTTTCTTCCCCCACCCATTGCTCCGCCGTCCCGGAAACCACGTAGATGATTTCTTCGAGGGCCGGATGGCGATGAAACTGGTGCGCGTCCCCGGGCGGCATATGCACCCGCACCATGAGGAGGTTTTCAGCCTCGGTCAGTCCGGGGCGGCACAGCCAGTGATGAGGCCCCCAGGGGACTTCTTCCACGTCCGCTTCTGCGGCGGTGACGAAACGCAGGGTTCGGTCGTCGGGCATGGTTTTCGTCAATTATCTCCTTCCGGGTCGTTCTCCGGATCGAGCGAAACCAGCACGCCCTGCATCGCTACGTAGTGGGCCGCATACGTGCAGATGAACGGGTAGTCGCCGGGCGGGGGCATGGTGAACGTGACTTCAACGGTTTCTCCGGGTCCCGCCGTCGCGGTATAGGCGATGATTTTTTCCTTGTGCTCGGGCGGGATATAGTCGTGTTCCGCCGCGGCAATGGCCGCCACGCCCACCGGGTTGATGTATTCCCAGTGTTCCAGCACGACCACATTATGCGTCATGGCCGGTGAGGTGGCGTTGTTCACGAAGCGGATGGTGACGAGCTCGCCGGCTACGGCCTCGATGAACCGGGTATCGAAGGCCATGTCGTCCCCGACGGAAGCGACCGTAACCACGCCGTCCCGGTCCGGGCGCTTGCCCCCGCGCGAAGCGCCTGCTTCTCCTTCTGCGCCCCCGCCCATATCCATGGTCATTATCTCCCCGGACAGGATACCGCTCATGCGGTGGAACGCAACATGACCGACGGTTTCCTTGACGGCTCCCGTCATGGCGTCCGCGTTGTTCGCGGCCCCCAGGAATCCTCGCGCGTGTTGCGCGCCCGCTGCCGTGGCGGCGTGCGGAATCCATGTATCCTGAGCGTTTTCGGGCGCGGTGAGCATGGCGAACACAGCCGTTCCCGTTTCGTCGGAGGGAGGAGTATCCGCAAGCGCAAGCAGCGCAGCAAGCCGTACGCGCGCGTCCTCATCCTCTAAGACATTGCTCGCCATCAGGGCGTCGCGTGAGGCGGCGGTCGGCGGCAGAACTTCTGCGGCGGCTCGCCGCACCGCCGCGGAGGGATGGCTGAGCGCTTCCGCAGCTGCGCCGAAGGCTTCGTCATGGGAGCCGTCCAGCATCCCCAGACCGTGCAGGGTCCACAGGGCATGCAGTGCTCCCGGATTGAGGCCGAGGCCATCCATGGACGTATCGCGCACGAGGCCGTAGAGGTCCGTCGCCACATCCTGTTCGCCCCGGTCCACAAGGAGCCGCTGGGCCGTTTGCCGCCAGAACATATTGTCGTGCCGGAGCGCGGCGACGAGTTCCTGCGGCGAAGCGCCGGAGAGGTCCATGGGTTCGCCCGGGGCTGCATCCTTATAGACGATACGGTAGATGCGCCCACGCTCGCGGTCCCGCAGATCGGTCACGTACGCATTGTTTTTTCCGTGCTCCCAGCCTTCCCGGAACGGGCCGAGGTTATGCTGCGGGATGTAGTTGTACCAGTCGACCATCCACAGCGCGCCGTCGGGGCCCACCTCGGCAAGGATGGGAATGGTCCATTCGTCGTCGCTGGCGACCATGTTCCACTTGTTGAGCGCCTTGTAGTCGCTGCCGTCGGGCTCCATAGCGAACCGCCCCAGCGTGCGGACGGTCGGCCCGGTGACAAATGCGATGCGATTCCAGTATTCCTCGGGGAAGTCGCGCGCTGTGTACAGGGCGTGTCCGGACGCGGCCGTATAATTGCCTTTAAAGTCTCCCTGACGGGTGCGGGTCGTTACGGGGTGTACGCGCCGGTCTTCGGCAATGGCGCCGAGCCGGATGGGGGTCCAGCCGCGCACCGCTTCGTAATACCGGTTCGGGACGGGCATGTACACGCTGGGATTGTTATTGGCCGTCGAGGCGAACGCGATGCCCTCCTCGCTGAAGCCGAATCCCCAGGTGTTGTTGTTCGTCATCCGCACGAATTCAAGTTTGGACCCGTCCGACTTGAACCGGAAGAAGCCCATCGGGAATTGGTGGGATTCGCCGCCGACCGTTCCGTCGAAGCCGGAATACCCCACGACGCCCCATACCCAGTTGTCGAAGCCCATCCGGATGTTGTTGGGCCCCGCGTGGGTGTCGAACGTTCCCCAGCCCTCGAAGAGGACCTCCCGCACATCGGCCTTGTCGTCTCCGTCGGTGTCTTTCAGAAAGAAGGTGTACGGGGCCTGCACCACCACGACGCCGCCGTTCGCAAAGGTGAATCCGGTCGGGATGCTCAGGTTCTCGGCGAACACGTTGAACGAGTCGGCCCGGCCGTCCCCGTCCGTATCTTCAAGAATCGTAATGCGGTCGTTGCCTTGCCCGACCTCTTCCCGGAGCTGGTTCGGGTAATCGATGGTTTCTGCGACCCATAGCCTTCCGCGTTCGTCCCACGCCATATAGATGGGCTTGACAATGTCGGGCTCCGCCGCAAAGAGTCGGATCTCGAATTCCGGCGGCACGACCATGCGGGACATGGACGTTTCGATGTCCACGGGCAGCTGCATGGGGCGCAGCTTGCGCTCGTTTTCCGGGTTCGAGTTGTATTCGAGGGAAGGCAGTACGGCGTCGACGTATTCGTACGGCATCGATCTGGGTTCGATATCGAGCGCCCAGTCTCCGGCGGCCCACTTTATGCCCCGCGCAACCAGTTGCTGGAATCCCGGTTGCGACCAGGTCCGCTCGTCGTGTCCCCAGGCCGTGTAGAAAACCCGTCCTTCGCCGTGCGTCCGCACCCATGTCCACGGTTCGGCGTGATCCCCCTCGTGGCGCACTTCGAGCACGGTGCGGTCGGGGTTGTGGTCCTTGTGAATGTATGTCTCGTCCCAGCTTTCGAATTCCGGCACGCCGAGGATGGCCGGATGCGCCGCGTCGGTGCGTTCCGTGCGCACGACGCCGATACCGTGGCTGTCGAAGGCCGCGCCGACGAGCGCGATGTAGGCTTCCGAGTTGCGGAACATGCCCGAGGCGCAATGCAGGGGGACGAATCCGCCGCCCTCCGCGACATAATCGAGCAGGGCCTGTTCCTGCGCCTCGGTCATCTCCATGTAATTGGCGTAGAACACCACGGCGTCGAAGTGGCGCATATTCTCGAGATTGACGGCCTCGACTTCGTCCGTATAGAAGATGTCCACACCCGTTGCATACAGCGCCGAAATGATTTGCTGCGCGCGGTCTGCGGGCTGGTGATGTCCGTGGTCGCCGAGAAACAGGACGGACAAGGTGGATTTGTCGTCCGGCTGTGGCGCCGGCGCGGCGGTGGCGGCGGAGCAGAAAACGACGGCGAGAAGGAGGATGCCGGTAAGGGGAGTGAAATGACGCATGGCAGGGTTTGTGTGTTGGATGGAAAGCAATACGTACATACGGGAGGGTTACGGAGTACGGCGGGCAGCCCATTCCACGCTGTTGCGGAGGATACGGGCGTAGGCGGGGTGCTGGTGCGCTGCGCCGTCATGGCCCAGCGTGTTGACGACGATACGCCCGTTCGTATGGTGGACGGTCCACACGATCGGGTATGTTTCGCCGGTTTCGATTTCTTCCGCTTCGGCGAGCACATGGATGGACGAACCCTCGGGGTCTCGTTCGGAGCGGTACAATTCGTCTTCGATAGTGAATTCGGCCGGTACGCCCGCCATCACCGGATGGTCGGGCTCGATGACCTGCACCGTAAAGGCGCCGTATTGCCGGTGACTCCGGGCGCCTCCGCCCACAAGTTCCTGGTTGTATTCCGGCCAGTTCAACCAGTTGTACCATGCTCCCGGATGTCCGATCACGAGCCCCTTGCCCGCGCCGACGAAATAAAACACGCCCTCGTGTAATTCCGGGGCGGTCATCGGCTGGTTCGTCACGATGCGGAGTACGTCGAGCGTATCGAGGGCGGGCAGGATGTGCGCCGGCATGTCGGTATAGGCCGCATGCATACCGGCTTCTTCAAGCACGCCCGCATCTTCTTCATGGAACCACCGGTCGAAATCGTGGGAGGCGCCTCCTCCAGCCGTGAGGACGGCGATCGGATCGGGCGCCTCGGACGGGGCAGGCTGCGCCTGCGCACAGGCGGACACTGTCAGGGTTGCAAGCAGGATCAGGAACTTCTGTTTTTGCGGAAGCAAGTGCATTATCCTATGCATTCGTATCATAAAATCAACATTCAGAACCCATAAGATAGATAATTACTGCCATGCGTTTGCCTGACGTCTTCGTCATTTTTGCCGTTTCCCTGGCGTTCGCCGGATTTATTGCCGCAGATTCATACGCCCGGATCGATACACCCCCCAACCAGCCGGCTCGCAACATCGTTCTTTTCGTCGCCGACGATCATGGACAGGACATGGGCGCGTATGGGAATCCGGTCATTCGAACGCCCCATCTCGATGCTTTTGCCGACGAGGGCATGCTGTTCACGCACGCTTTCGCGACAACCGCCAGTTGCAGCGCAAGCCGTTCCGTACTGCTTACCGGGTTGCACAACCACCGCAACGGGCAATACGGTCATGTGCATGATTTCCACCACTTCATGGCGTTCGACAACATCCGGTCCTTGCCGGTATTGCTGGAGGAAGCCGGCTACCGCACGGCCCGCGCCGGAAAATACCACGTGGCGCCGGAAGCCGTTTTCCGTTTCGGGGAAGCAATTCCCGGGAATGCCCGCGACGTAGTGACGATGGTGGACAATGCCCGCCCGTTCCTCGAAGCGGAAAGCGATCGCCCTTTCTTTTTCTATATCGCCACCAGCGACCCGCACCGGGGAGGGGGCACGACCTCGGACGACGCGTTTGCGCCGGATCGTTTCGGCAACCGTCCGGCAGGCTACCCCGGCATTGATCCTGTCTTGTATGATCCGGAGGAAGTCGTCGTGCCGCCCTGGCTTCCCGATACGCCGGCTGCGCGCGCCGAACTGGCGCAGTACTACCAGTCCGTATCGCGTATCGATCAGGGATTCGGGCATCTGGTGCAGGTGCTGAAGGAGGCGGGTCGTTACGACGATACGCTCATTCTTTATTTGTCGGATCATGGCGTCGCTATGCCGGGAGCCAAAACGACGGTGTATGAGCCCGGTTTGCGTTCTCCGCTCATCGTGCGCCACCCCGGTGCAGCGGACCGCGGTGCTGTGACCGGCGCCATGGTGAGTTGGGTGGATATTGCGCCGACGATCCTGGACTTTGCCGGAGTCGCCGAGCCGACGTACCGGCAGCAGGTGCAGTCGGAAGGGATTCGCATGCATTTGCCGGACGAGCACGGCTTGCACGGGCGTTCCTTCCTGGGCATTCTGGAAAGCGACGACGAGACCGGTTTCGATCGCATCTACGCATCGCACACGTTCCACGAGATTCAGATGTATTATCCCATGCGCGTCGTGCGCGATCGGGAATACAAACTCATCTGGAATGTGGCGCACGATCTTCCTTTCCCCTTCGCCACGGATTTATGGGCGGCGTCTACCTGGCAGCAGGCGTACCGGCAGGGGCCGGATGCGCGCTACGGGGTCCGCTCCGTGGAGGACTACATACACCGCCCCGAGTTCGAGTTGTACGACATGCGCGCCGATCCGTGGGAATCGGAAAATCTGGCGTATCTTTCGGAGTACGCGGAGGTGCTGGCCGCCTACCGGGACATGCTGTGGGATTTCGAGGTGCGTACGTCGGATCCGTGGCTGCTCAAACAGGAATACGAATAGGGAGATTGTTGACTATGAGGTCCGGACCGTTTCGCTGTGAAAGGCCGTGTGCGGCCATCCTGCTCACCCTGGGTCTGACGGCATGGGGGCTTGTCGGATGCGGCGCGCCGGGCCGTGGGGACGACGGAGCTGCTGAGGCAGCCGCAGGCAGCCCGCCAAACATTGTGCTTATTCTGGCCGACGATCTCGGCTACGGGGATGTGGGGGTTTTCGGGCAGCCCCGCATCGCGACGCCCAGTCTTGACCGCATGGCGGCGGAAGGTCTCCGGTTTACGCAGTTTTATTCGGGTTCGACTGTGTGCGCCCCATCGCGCAGCGTGCTCATGGACGGGCGGCACACGGGACATACATACATCCGGGGCAACAAGGAGGTGCGCCCCTACGGGCAGGAACCCATCCCTGACTCAGTGATGACCCTTGCCGAAGTCCTCAAGGGGGCCGGATACCGGACCGGGCTTGTGGGCAAGTGGGGGCTGGGCGGGCCCGATACGCCGGGGCATCCGAACCGCCAGGGATTCGATTATTTTTTCGGCTATCTCGGGCAGCGGCACGCGCACAATTACTATCCCGAATTTCTTTTCCATAACGAGGCGCGCGTGCAGGTGGCCGGCAACAGACTGCCCGAACCGCGCCGCGGGGACGGCGCCGGCGAGGCCCTCGACAAGATCACCTACAGCCACGATCTTTTTGCGGATTCGGCGCTGGCCTTCATCGACCGGAACCGGGAAGGTCCTTTTCTGCTCTATTTTGCGTTGACGATTCCCCACGCCAATAATGAGGCGGGGCCTCGCGGTATGGAAGTCCCTGACTACGGACGCTACGAGCACATGGACTGGCCGGACGCCGAGAAGGGGATGGCTGCGATGGTTACCCGGATGGATGCGGACATAGGCCGCTTGCTGGATCGTCTCGAGGAGCACGGCATTGCTGAAAACACCTTCGTTTTCTTCACGAGCGACAACGGTCCGCACCGCGAAGGAGGGCACGATCCGGAGTATTTCGATTCGAACGGACCGCTCCGGGGTTTCAAGCGGGATCTGTACGAAGGCGGCATCCGCGTGCCAACCATCGCCTGGTGGCCGGGGAGCGTGGAGGCGGCGACCGTCACGGATCATGTGGGGTATTTCGCCGATATGCTGCCGACTTTCACCGGTCTGGCCGGGGTTGCTCCCCCGGAAGGTATCGACGGGATCGACATGACGCCGACGCTGCTGGGCCGCCCGGACGATCAGCTCGAACACGAGTATCTGTACTGGGAATTCCATGAGGACGGCATGGCGCAGGCCGTACGGACCGGTTCATGGAAGGGCGTACGTACGCCGGTGCGCGACGCTATCGAGGTATATGATCTCGATGCGGACGTTTCGGAAACGACAGACCTCGCCGCGCAGCATCCCGATGTGGCGGCGCGCCTCGACAGTATCATGCAGGCGGCCCATCGCCCGTCGTCTATCCAGTGGACGAGAAGGTAGACCGGACGGTCTACTTTTTTGCCCCCCTTATCGCGCATCGGAAACAGATTTTCATGTACCCGTGAATATATCCCGACTGATCTCTTTGGCCGTGTTTGGGGCGATTGCCCTTGCATGGGCCGGTTGCGGTCCGACGGACCGGGCGGCGTTTCATGCGACGCACCCTGTGGTCGAACGCCCGTGGATCGGTCCGGAATACTGGTCGAATCCGCTTCAGGACTGGCGCATCCGGGAAGGGCGTATTGAATGCCTGACCCGCCGCGCAAACCGGAATGTAGCGCTGCTTGTGCGGGAGGTTGCCGAGGGAGACGGGGACGTGCACCTGCGGGTTCGCCTCGGGGTCATCGCTTCCGATGCGCCGTTGCCGGATTCGGGTCGGGCGGGCTTTCGTATCGGCGCGCGCGGCGCATTCCGCGATTACCGGGACACCGCGCTCCGGGGATCCGGACTGGATGTTGGCGTCACCGCCCTGGGCAGTTTGTTCATCGGCGCATCTTCCGAAGCTGCGGGGGATGTGTCTTCGGCCACTCTGTTTCCGGATGGGGTTTTCCCTGCGGAGGGCGCGTTTCTGGATATGCGGGCGGTACAACGGGAGGACGGGCGGTACAACCTCCGATTGCGGCTGGGGAGTCTGTCCGGGGAGGTTCTCGGAGCTATCGAGGCGCCGGTGGATGCCGATATGTTGACCGGGGGACTGGCGCTGGTTGTCGATTTCGACGCCGCCGGACTGTCCCGCGAGGACACGAATCATCCGAGTTTCTGGTTCGAGGACTGGCAGGTGGACGGCACACGAGTGCGGGCGTACCCCGAGCGTACGTTCGGCCCCATTCTGTTCGCCATGCACACCCTGAGCAAGGGGAGCCTCTACATGACGGCCCAAATGCCGCCGCTTTCGGACGACGATGCGCAGGAGGTCCGGCTAACGGTGCGCAGGGAAGGGCAATGGGAAGAGGTCGGGCGATCCCCGATCGATCCCATGGCGCGTACGGCGACCTTTGCCGTTGCCGATTGGCCCGATTCGCTGGACATTTCCTATCGCCTCGCCTATGACCTGACAAACCCGGGGGGGAATCCGGTCGAGCATGTCCTTGAAGGCACGGTGCGCCGTGATCCGGTGGACCAGGAAGAGATCGTCGTGGCAGGCTTCACGGGAAACAACGACCTCGGGTTTCCCCATGCCGATCTGGTGCGGCGCGTCGCATGGCATGACCCGGACATTCTGCTTTTCACCGGGGACAACATCTACGAGAGTATAGGCGGATACGGCTATGTGGAAGGGCCGCTCGACACCGCAATGCTCGATTACCTGCGCAAGTGGTATCTCTTCGGCTGGGAGTACGGCGAGCTTACGAAAGATATTCCCACGGTCGCCATTCCCGATGACCATGACGTGTATCACGGCAACGTATGGGGCGCCGGAGGCAAGGCCACCGGGCCCGGCGCTACGAAGAAGGAGCGGCAGGATACGGGCGGGTATGTCATGCCGGCGTCCTGGGTGAACGCCGTGCAGCGGACGCAGACCGCGCATTTTCCGCCGCCGTACGACCCGGCGCCCGTCGAACAGGGTATCGGCGTCTATTACACCGATCTCGTGTACGGGGGCGTCAGTTTCGGGATCGTCGAGGATCGCAAGTGGAAAGATTCGCCGAAGGTCGTATTGCCTGCCCGGCTCGACATCGAAAACGGGTGGGCGGAGAACCAACCCACGAATCCGCCTGAGGCGCTGCATGCTCCGACTGCCGACCTTCTGGGCCGGCGGCAACTCGATTTCCTGGAGCATTGGGCAGCAGACTGGTCGCACGGCGCGTGGATGAAATTTCTCATGTCCCAGACGATTTTCGCCAATGTGGCGACCCTGCCGCAGGAGGCCCCGAGCGATGTGGTGGTGCCCCGTCTCGAAATTTTCGATGTGAGCGAATATGCCCCCAATGATCGCATCGTACAGGACATGGACTCCAATGGCTGGCCGAAGCACGGGCGGGATGCGGCGCTCCGGGCCATCCGAAAGGGATTCGCTTTCCATCTTGCGGGGGATCAGCACCTCGGAAGTACGATCCAGTACGGCGTGGACGCCTGGGGCGATGCAGGCTATGCACTGTGTGTGCCTTCCGTGGCCAATGTCTATCCCCGGCGGTGGTACCCCCCTGTATCCGGCGCCAATCGTCCGGAAGGCGTCCCGAAGAACACGGGCGATTTTCTGGATGGGTTCGGCAATCACATGACGGTGCTTGCGGTCTCGAATCCCTATGAGACAGGCATGGAGCCGACGAATCTGTACGACCGGGCTCCCGGCTACGGGATCGTGCGGCTGAACCGGGAAGCGCGTACCCTAAATATCGCCAACTGGCCTCGCCATGTGGATCCGGAAGACGGCGAGCCATACCCCGGCTGGCCCGTCACTATCCGGCAGATGGACAATTACGGCAGAGAGGCGGCAGCCTGGTTGCCGCAGATACGGGTGCGCGGGATGGAGGACCCTGTCGTGCAGGTGATCGACGAGGCTTCCGGCGAGACCGTCTATACGCTGCGCATCGCCGGGACGACATTTTCACCGAAGGTGTTCGCCGCAGGCTCCTACACGCTGCACGTCGGCGACCCGGACGGCGCCATGCAGACCTTCACGGGCGTTCGGAGTGCTTCATCTTCTGACGCCTCGGTCCTGGATGTGGTGTTTGGTACGTGAGGGAAATGCCTCCCGGCACTATGCAGTACGCTTCTTCTGCGGGGAACGTATAGTCTGGCCGGCGTTTACTCTAAAAGTACACGGCGCGTTACTATTCCGGCCTTTTCTGCGGCTTACCTACGACTACAGAGCCACCTGAACCGCAGGAAAAAATCCCTCGCAACGAAGGTTTTTGTCTCACTCAGCAGGAGGATGCTATGCAGCGTTTTATCGTGATTGCGTGCCTGATGGCTCTTGCGGCGGCGACGCCGGTTTTTGCCCAGGAGAATGCTAATGAGGCGGACGAGCCGATGTCGGACCCGGCGGTCTGCCTGATTGGAGATCATGCGGATTTGCCGGAAGCCGATGCACACACCGCGGCTTTTCTGGTGTGTCGGCACCTGCGCAATCAGGGCGTACAGGTCGGCGAACCCGTGTACGACGCCCCGGACTCAGCGACTGTGTATCGTGTTTCGTTGCACCTTTTGGGGCAATATGTTCTGGTTCACTTGAGTCAGGAAACCCCTGTCGGGACCGTCGTGATCGAGCGGGAACTCCTGTTGGCGGGCATCGAGGAAATGGTCTCGGCCGCGCCGAGACTGGTCAATGCGCTGGTCAACCAGACATCGCTTGCTGCTACGGTTGACATGGAGAATCTCGTCGAAGAGGAAGCCCGGGAGCTCCGGAAGATACCCGGCGAGTTCATGTGGCGTCTTGGGATGATTGGAACTTCCGTGTCCAACAACTCTGAATTCGGCGCCGAGTGGGGGTGGGCGTATGAGACGCCATCCTATGCTGTGGGAACCGAATTCCGGGGCGCCGGGGGCAGTAACGATAACGACGAGAGATTCACGTTCTTTGCCTGGTCGATCGGCGGGCAGTACTTTTTCAACAAGAAGAATATCTCGCCCTATGTGGGCGGCGGTATCGCCAGATCCTGGGGTAGCCGCGATGACTACGAGGAAGAATATTTCGTCGGGGATGAATATTTCGGCTACACCGAGACTGATAGTGAGAGCGGCATGGGGGTATATGTTGTTGGTGGGGTGGAAGCGCTTCGCCTCAGCAGAGCTCGTCTGAAACTCGAGTTGCGTATAGATCAACCATTTTACAAAGTAGGGAACCGAACCATGACTCCGGTATCGGTGGGCGCCTCCATTTCTCTGCCGAGTTTTGTGGCGCGGATTTTTTAATTGATGCCTGATCTTCCCGAATCTCCGCCCACAGGCGACCTGGAATCCGAAGAATTTCGTCGTGCGGGGCACGCCGTCATAGACTGGATTGCCGACTACCTTGCGCATCCGGAACGGCTGCGTGTACAGCCTGATGTCGAGCCCGGGGCGCTGCTCGACAAGTTACCGGTGGAAGCGCCTGCCCACCCGTCTTCACAGAGCGATATTCTCGCCGATTTCGAGCACACGATCATGCCCCACGTGATGCACTGGAATCATCCAGGCTTCATGGGATACTTCTCCGCCGGCGGGTCGTTTCCGGGGGTATTGGCGGAAACCCTGATCGCCGCGTTGAACAACATTGGCCTGTTGTGGAGTTCGTCGCCTGCTCTGACCGAACTCGAAGAAAGAACATTGCAGTGGCTGGGCCGGCTGCTGGGGTTGCCCGCGTCCTGGTTCGGGATGATCCATGGAACGGCTTCCATGGCCAGTCTCCATGCGATGATCGCTGCGCGCGAACTTGCCGCCTCCACCGCCAGAAAAGCAGGGTCGGCGCTGGATCTGAACCGTCTTGTCATCTATACTTCGGAACACGCGCATTCATCCATCGAAAAAACAACGGCGGCACTCGGCCTCGGGCGCGAAGCATGCCGCAAGATCGCGGTGGACGAGCGGTACGCCATGAAACCCGACGCGCTACGCGAGGCGATTGCATCGGACCTGCGGAACGGCTTCATCCCCATCGCCGTCGTTGCGACGGTGGGCGCCACGGGGTGTACGGCGGTGGATCCGGTTCCCGCCATCGCAGATATCGCCGCCGAACATGCGCTCTGGCTGCACATTGACGCCGCCTATGCGGGCGCATCCGCGATGCTGCCGGAGATGCGCCGCCATTTCGAAGGGTGCGAGCGCGCCGATTCGTTCGTCGTCAATCCCCACAAGTGGATGTTCGTCCCCATGGACCTGACGGCGTTCTATACGGCGCGTCCGGAATATCTGCGGGACGCCCTCTCGCTTGTGCCGGAGTATCTGCGGAGTCGCGAACACTCCCGCAGCGTCAATTATATGGAGTACGCCATCCCGCTGGGGCGCCGGTTTCGCGCCCTGAAACTGTGGTACGTACTGCGCTCGCTCGGCTCCGAACGCATTGCGGACACTTTGCGCGAGCACATCCGCATCGCCAACTTGCTTGCCGGTTGGGTCGATGCTTCCCCTGACTTCGAGCGTATGGCCCCGACGGATTTTTCGCTCGTCTGCCTGCGTTTTCGTCCCGTGGGAGCCGGTGAAGAAGAGACCGATGCCGCCAACGAGCGCCTCTTGCAGGCAATCAACGGAACCGGCGAGTTTTTCCTTTCCCACACCAAATTACGGGGACGGTACACGATACGGGTCGCCATCGGGAATCTGCGTACGACGGAAGAGCATGTCCGTCGCCTTTGGGAACTCCTGCAGGAACTGGCGCACTCGGATACGAGGCGTACGGACCACGGTCGACCGCTTTGACCACAATCTGAAATTCGACGCGCTGACGGAAACCGGCGGTCTGGTAGTGGGAAGCGACGTGGAAATCATTCTGGAAATGGAGCTGAATGAGCGAACAGGATAATCCATCCCGGAAATGTGCAGCCCGTTCCGGATGGTAGACGCTCTTTCGGGGATATTATTTGCCGGGAAAAGGAGGGGAATCGCAATCGGGACTTGCTTTTGTAAGCGCTTTCACCTAATTAAAAGGGTGTTTCTTAACCAATCCCTTTGGAACGATGTCGAGTTTCCTCAATTCGCCCACCGGTCGCTCCGTTCGGAGCATTACCCATGCGTTTGCACGCATTCTTGTCGGCCTTTTGTTCATGCAACACGGCGCCCAGAAGCTCTTTGGCTGGCTGGGCGGCATGGGCGAAGCCGGTGGTTCAGCGGAATTGTTTTCGCTCATGGGTCTTGCTGGCGTGCTTGAATTCTTCGGCGGCCTGCTCATCGTCGTGGGACTTCTGACCACACCGGTTGCAGCCATCCTTGCACTTGAAATGCTCGTGGCCTATTTCATGGTCCACGCGCCACAAGGTGGCCTGCCGATTCAGAACCATGGAGAACTTGCACTGCTGTATATGTCCGCGTTCGGTTTGCTCGCGGTGTACGGTCCCGGCCCGGTCAGCCTGGACGGGAAGTTGAAGAAGAAGTGACGACGGTGTGGAGAATGCTCAGGGCATGACCACGCCTTTGCAGTCCACAGGATAAATCGATCGGTCTCAGGGCATAGCGCCAACTGTGCCCAAGGCTTTTTATGGCGCCTTGAATGTTGGACGACGAACTTCCAACGTTCAAGGTGTTTTTGTTTCACGAACCGGTACGGAATCATGAAGCGCATGCTTCTTTACTACGGCGGAATCGGCGCCGCCATTATGATTGGCGTCAACCTCCTCGTGCTGCTCATCACGGGCATCCCCGATGCGGAGGATTTCGCGGTGGGCGAGATCATCGGGTACACGACGATCGTGGCTGCGCTCGCCATCCCCACGTATCTCGGCGTCAAGGAGTACCGGGACAAGATGTCCGCCGGCGGCATTTCCTTCGGGAAAGCCTGGTTGATCGGCATCGTCATCACCGAGCTTCCTGCACTTGCCTTCGCGGCCTACAATCTGCTCTATGTGAAAGTCATCGACCCCGATTTCACACAGAAGTACATGGATTACCAGACCGAATTGGCCCGTGGATCCATGACGGCGGAAGAGTTTCAGGTATTCGAAGGCACGATGGAGGCCCAAAGTGCTATGATGACCAATATCGCTTTTCAAACGGTCGTGATGTATTTGACCGTGCTGCTGATCGGTATCGGGCTTTCTCTTCTCCTGGCGATCTTTCTGAAGCGCAAGGCGCAGGAGTCGGAAGATGTACTCACCTGATCTCTCCTCTCGTTTTCTTTCGCTCCGGGATCTTTCTGAAATGCAGGGCGAAGGCGGCGATACAGCCGTAAGAAATCTTTCGTAATCGCGCACAGGACAGTCCGTACTACCTTGCCCGGCGCGCAGGGTCCGGCCAGCGGATTTCTACGCCCTGCCGTTTCAGGGATTGCCGGAAATCTTCCAGCAAATCCGGGTTGTCGCGTACTTGCCGGAGCGCATGCTTTCCGTGTATGCAGAATGCCGCCAGTTGGCCCGCGGCTTCCCCGATATTCCACTCCACGGGATGCAAGCGATAGCACCCGTTCGTATCAAACAGGGACAAACCTCCTTGTGAAGATACCGCCGTCCATGATACGAACCACGCCGGTGCTTCGTTAATGTATCTTATCCTGCGGTTTACAACACCCGTACATTGGGTGTTCTGCTGTCCGGTTTTCAAGGTATCCGGTCTTGCGGGAAAGCCCTGCTGCCTCATCAGATGTGATCCGATACATCCTCTATATCTTCTTGCTCTCGGTCGGCGCCGTCTGGACGGCTGCCGCGCAGGTACGCATCGGGGGGACGGTCGCGGACGAGCAAACCGAAATCCCGCTGTCCGGCGCGCATGTTTTCACGGAAGACATGGCGCACGGCGCCATTACGAATGCGGAGGGACGCTTTGTACTTGAACTGCCTGCGCTTCCTGATGTTATCGTCGTCCAGCACCTGGGGTATGCTCCTCGTGTATTCCCGGTACCCCCGGAGGAGTCGGAATCGCTTGTCATCCGGCTTGCCCCTATCGTTATCCCGCTCGAGGAGGTATTGGTGTCGGGCGAGGACTTCGCATCCAATCTGATGGAGCAGGTGATCCGCCGCAAGCAGCGCATGTTTGCGGAAATATCATCGCTTCGCATGGTGGGCCAGACCCGGCTTTTGCTCGAAGGCGACGACCGCATCGTCCATCTCGGCGATACCGCCTTCGATCTGCTATGGCTGTATGGCGACACCGACCAAACGGACCGCAATAACCATCCGTACCGCGCAGAGGTGAGCGCCGTAAGCCGAACCGGTGCGTGGGGCGAGGAACTCCCCTTGCCCGCTCCGCACGACGTGGCGAACCTGTACGACGATTTCGTGACGGTCCAGGAGCAACGGATGATCGGACCCACTCACCCCGACGCGCTGGAACATTATGTCTTCCGGGTGGCCGCGGAGCGCATGCTCGGCGACCGCACCATCTACGACCTGAACGTTTCCCCTATCGGCGAAGAGGAGGCTGCGTTTATAGGGCAGATTTCCGTTATGGACGAGGAGTTCGTTCTGCTGGAAGCCCGGCTTTTTCCGGCGCGGCACGTTGTTTTTCCCGACCCGACGTCCGGTTGGAACGTCCGGTACGTGCAGCACTTCCGGGAGGTGGCCGGTGGGTTCTGGGCACCCGTCAACCTCGATATGGAGGGCGCCCTCCGCGTCGCCGTCGATACGCAGCATCTGCGTACCGTGGCGTTCAGCCGGCGCACGCTGCTGGCCGGGCACAGCGCCAACATCCCGGAAGAACAGATTGCGTCGGTAACCACGCCCTGGAGCGACCCGGCTTTTCGATACGGGCAGGTACTGATGCCGATGACGGTGCGCGAACTGGACGCTATCGCCGACCTTCGCGCCGCCAACCTGACGCTGAGCGAGGCGTTTCCTCCCGAACGGCGCGCGGGGCGTTTCGTCGGTTTTCTCGATCCGGAGAATCCTGACCAACTGCAATGGCCCGTGACCATGGGGTACCGGTTCCGATTCCGGTACAACCGGGTGGATGGCCTGTATAGCAGCGTCGGGAACGAACTGGACCTGTTTTCCGGCATCCTCATGTCGTGGCGTGTCGGTCAGGCGACCGGACTCAAGCAGACCCGGTCATATGTTTCTCTGACGACCCCGCTTGGCGCAAATATTCTTCTTCGCATTTTGCACGACCGGGATATTGCATCTCAGGGCGCCTGGTCCGGACACAGCGAGGCGCTCGCTTCGGTGCAAGCGACACTTGGCGGACAGGACTATTTCGATTATTTCCGGCGAACCCGGTACGGAGCCGGCATGGAAGCAACATGGCGGGGACTGCATCTCGCTGCCGGCGTCGAGCAGGAAAAGGCGGAATCGATAGAGCGGCAGGTGACCCGTTCCTGGCCTTACGCACACACCTTCCGGGCCAATCCGCCTGTCCGGGAGGGCACGTTCCGGTCGGCGTATGCCTCTTTTGCGTTGCCTCGCCGCGCAACCCGAACCATCCGGTCCGCAGCGCTGCGTGTCGAGCACGGTTCGCCGCAGCGGCTTGCGAGCGATGCCGCATTTACCTCGCTGGGAGGCCATATCGACCTTGCGCAGCCCACCCTGCACAGGCATCGCCCAACGCCCGCGGGCCTACATATCCGCTTGCAGGCCAGTACGTCTTTCGGCGATCTTCCGCCGCAGCGGGCAGCACTGCTCGATACCGGGCTCGAACTCTTCGCCGGCCTCCGGTTGAACCGGCGTCATGCCTTCCGCTCTCTGCACGGCCGGCCGTTGCAAGGGACGCGGCACGCCGCCGTTTTCTGGCGCCACGAATTCACGACGCTCCCGTTCGAATGGATCCGGCTGTGGCCGCTTGTCCGTCTGCGCATGGGCGTCACGCTGTTCGGCGCACACGGGCGCGCATGGGGACAGCCTGCCGCGCCGGCGCATGATTGCATGCCACCGGCGTATTGCGGGGACAATCTTGTGCACGAGGTCGGTGTCTCCCTAACCCGGATCGGCGGCACGCCGCTCTGCATGGACATCACCCGCCGCCTCGGGGATTCAGGAGATATTCCGGGGGGGCGTGTTGTGCTGGGGTTCGGGGTGGAGTTGTAGGCCGTGGCCGAATTCCTCACACACCCACTGTTTCCCATCACCGCCTCGCTTCCGCATCGAACGCCTCCATTGCAGCCTGCAAGCGGGCTACCAGGTCCGGATACGTGTCCGCCCGATCATGTTTCTCCTCAGGATCCTCGTCCAGATGATACAGGGCGGGTTCTCCTGTCGCCCCCTCGGGCAGCGCCGGAATCCGTAATTTCCAGGGACCCTCCCGCACGGCCTCGATCCGGTCTCCCCGGTAATAATAGAGGATCTCCCTTGGAGACGAGACGGCCCGCGTCGTCAGAAAGGGTAGCGCGCTGGTTCCGTCGAGACGGTCCGGCGGCGCAATGCCTGCCGCATCCAGCAGGGTCGGGAACACGTCGAGCGAGGCCAGCATGTCGGCGGAGACGCGCCCGGCGGGTATCCGCCCCGGCCAGCGGGCAATGAACGGCACCCGGAAGCCGCCCTCGAACGTGGTTCCCTTGTATCCGCGCAAAGGCCCCGCCGATCCGCTGTGCCACGGCTTGACGGGTTCGTGCAGCGGCATCGTATCGGTCTGGAACATGCGATCCGGCATCGCCTGCCATGGACCGTTGTCGCTGGTGAAGATCATTAGGGTACGCTCGTCCAGCCCTTGAGCCCTGAGCGTGGCCAGAATCTCCCCGACGCTCCAGTCGATGGTTTCGATCACATCCCCGTACCGCCCCTTTCGGGACCGCCCGTCCCGGTGCGGCGCAGGGTAGACGGGCACATGCGGCATCCCGTACGCCAGATACAGAAAGAAAGGCTCCGGTCCGGCCTCCTCGATGAAGCGGATGGCTTCCTTCGTGTACGTGACGGTCAACGTGTCCTGATTCAACGGTTCGCGGACCGGCTCCAGATCCCTGAACAGGTACAGCGGTACGTCGGTCTGTACCCACGGACGAATCATGTCGTTGCTGTAGCGCAGGCCGTAATAACGGTCGAAGCCCCGCGAGACAGGCATGTAGGCGTCCTCTGCATGTCCGAGGTGCCATTTCCCGATCGTCATGGTCCGGTACCCGTGTTCCTGCAGCGGCTCTCCGATCAGCGTTTCCTCGAGCGGCAACCCGTTTTTCGAATCCGGTCCGAGATTATGCGGGAGATGGCGGATGGGGTAACGGCCCGTGAGCAAGCCGCCCCGCGACGGCGTGCAGACCGCCGCAGCCACATAGAAGGACGTCAGGCGGATCCCTTCGTCAGCCATGCGGTCGAGCTGCGGCGTGCGTATGGTCGGATTCCCGTAACTGCTCAGGTCTCCGTATCCCATGTCGTCCGCGAACAGCACGATAATGTTCGGGGGCGCATCCGCTGCTTGCCCGAGGGCGTCCGTATACGTAAAAAACGCCAGCAGGCACAGCATGGTCGGCAAGAGCGCCCGGCGCGACATAGGGTTCATGGTCTTCAGGGGTATGGTCATGTTTTGGACCGGTTAGTGCGTCACGCCCACTCGTTCCGCCCAGGCTTCCCACATCGCTGCGAGGGTTTCCACCCGTTCCGGATAGACCGCTGCCAGATCGCGGGTTTCCGTGCGGTCCGCCTCCATATCGTACAATTCCCAGCGCGTACCGGCTCCCCGCGCATCGACGAGTTTCCACCGGCCGCGGCGTACGGCTTTTCCGCCATCCCATTCGAAGAACAGGGCGTCGTGCCCTTCCCGCACGCCCTGCTCGAAGACGGGCAGCAGGGACTTGCCTTCAAGAGGATGGATACGTTCGTTGCGGTAGATTTCGGGGTATTCGGCCCCGGCGGCGTCTGCGGCGGTCGCCATCACGTCGATAAGATGGGCAATTTCGCGGGTAATCCCGCCCGCTTCCATGCGCCCGGGCCACCGGGCGATGAACGGCGTGGCGATGCCTCCCTCGTGGCTCCAGTTCTTGTAGTGCCGAAAGGGGGTGTTGCTCAGGAATGCCCACGGCGCATCCACGCTGTGCCAGGCGGCCATGGATCCCGGCGGATCGACCGGCGGGTGATCCCGATTCTGCTGATTGTGCACCATCTCCGCGGATCCGCCGTTGTCGGAAAGAAACATCACAAGCGTGTTTTCCTCTTCGCCCATCTCGCGGATTTGGTCCAGCAGGCGGCCCATTTGCCGGTCCACGCGGTCGACCATGGCGGCGTACACCGCCATTTTCAGCTCCCAGTCCGCTTTGCCCTCGACTTCTTCCCAGGGCAGAATGCGCGCGTCGTTGTCCCAGTAGCGACTGGTGAAGGTCGAGGTGCGCTGTGCTGCTTTGGGGACGGTTCCGTATTCCGGCAATGTCCATGTGGAATCGATAAGTCCCATTTCGACCTGCCGCTCGTGGCGCCGGCGCCGCAGGACATCCCATCCGTCCATGTATTTCCCCCTGTATTTTTCGATGTCCTCGGGGCGGGCTTGCAGGGGATCGTGCGGAGCCTGGTAGGCGATATAGAGAAAGAAAGGTTTGTCGGCGTGTTCGCTCCCGTGTTGATTCAGGTAATCGAGGGCTTTTTCCGTGTAGGCGTCCGTCGAGTAGAAATCCGGGTCGTCGGGGGTATACGGTCGAAAGACTTGCCCGTCGATGGCCCAGGTGCGCACATGCCCCGGTGTTTTTCTTGCTGGCGGCGGTTCGCCGGGCCGCTGCTTCCCGGGATTGAAATGGTTGACGGCGCCGTCCACGAGCCCGTAATAGCGGTCGAACCCCCGGTCGAACGGGTTTTCCAGACCGTGCCATTTGCCGGTCATATAGGTGCGATAGCCCGCTTCGCGCAGCACTTCCGCAATGGTTACCCCGTTCCGGAGCGTGTCGATCCGTTCGCCCATGCCGACCTGGTGGGCATACAGGCCGGTCATGAGGGAGGCCCTTGTGGGGAAGCATTTGCTCGTGTTATAGAACTGGGTGAATCGCATGCCCTCCGCCGCGAGGCGGTCGAGGTGCGGGGTGGCGATTTCCCCGCCGTACGATCCAAGGTCCGAGAAGCCCATGTCGTCCACCATGACGAGGACGATATTGGGCCGGTCGTCGTTGCCGGGATTTTTTGGAAGATGGGCATCCGGCGGCGCCCCCGCCGGCCGGATAGCGGCGCACAAAATTCCTGCCGTGAGAAATGCAGCTACGGTCAAGCCGGCTGCACGCAATGTTCCGTCTGTCATTCGTAGGGATTTTTGAATACGTCCATCTCCGGTTCCGATCGAACATCCTCGATCACTGCTTCGAGGCGCCGCACCACATCCGGATATCTTTCGGAGAGATCATGGTATTCCCCGATATCATGGCTCAGATCGTACAGTTCGGTCACGTGGTTCTCCGGGGTCCAGACGCGAAGCAGTTTCCAGTCGCCCTGCCGCACGGCCTGGGAGTATTTCGGCTCCATGTTGTTACGGTGCTCCCAGTAGAGCGCGCGATGCATGGGGACGGCGCCGGTGTTCGTGAGCAGTCCCGTCATGGACAAGCCGTCCACGGGCGGGGTATCCGCCCCGGCGAACTCGGCAAGCGTGGGGAAGATGTCCCACATGGCCCAGGGGTGGTCGCTGACCTCCCCGGACGGTACGTAGCCCGGCCCCCATGCGATCATCGGTACGCGGATGCCGCCTTCGTACAGGTCCCGCTTGATGCCCCGCAGCGGGCCGTTCGATTCGAAGTACCCGGGGTCTGCTCCGCCTTCGTCGTGCGGGCCGTTGTCGCTGGTGAAGAGTACGATGGTATCCTCGCCCAGGCCCAGTTCCTCGATCCGGTCCAGAATGCGCCCGATGTCCCGGTCGAGGCGGGTGACCATGGCGGCGTGCGCGGCGTGCGGCGTCGGCTGGCCCCGGTACGTCCCGATGATCCCGCAGCACGGGAAGGGCGGATCCGGCAAAAGGCGGCTGCGCCCGTTTTCATCCCGGAATGGAGCAATGTCCTCCTCCGGAACAAGCAGCTCCGCGTGCACGAGGGCAAGCGGCAGGTACAGGAAGAAAGGTCTGTCCTGGTTCGCCTCAATGAAATCGAGCGCTCCCTCCACGAAGAGATCATGGGTGTACTGTGTCGTATCCACGTCGATGCGCCCCGTGCCGCCATCCTGTATGGCGAACAGGTGATCCGTGTAGTAGGAATGCGCATGGACGTGCCGCAAATATCCGAGGAAGGCGTCGAAGCCCTGGCGGTGCGGCAAGCCGGATTCTTCGCTTTCGGCCAGACCCCACTTGCCGAACATGCCTGTGGCGTACCCGGCCTGTTTCAGTGCTTTGGGCAGGGTCTGGTCCTCTTCCCGCAACGAGGCGCCCGCATTGCCCCGTACGTAGGCGTGCCCCATGTGCGTGCCGGTCATGAGCGACCAGCGGGAAGGGGCGCACACCGTATTCCCCGCATAAAATGCGGTGAATAAGGCGCCTTCTTCGGCCATGCGGTCCAGCCGGGGCGTGGTAAAGCGTTTCTGCCCATAGACACCCAGATCGCCGTAGCCGAGATCATCGGCCAGGATGAAGACGATATTGGGCGCGCGGCGTTCCTCCGGCGGATCGTCAAGGGGATCGGCATGGGCGGGGAGGACAGAAACTGCCGTCGTCGCCAGCGCAATCAGCAGCGCCTGTACGTGTGCAAAAAGGGGATGGCGCATGGAGTCGGTGTGGGCAAACAATGCGATACCGGGGACGATGACCAGGGTACTTGATACGAAGGAAGCGGCATATTTTCAATCGGTTGCCCAACGGGAGGCCGTCGTACGCACGCCTTTCCTGAGAACATCCCGGCGGGAGGGAAGGTATGCAAATCGTTGCTGCGTTTCGTTCCCTTTTTCCATCACTCCTTCGTTTTTTCCGATGTCCGCCCAGGTACATGTTCGTGATCTCTGGAAGGCGTACGGCGGCGTGCAGGCCGCCTGCGGGGTAACGTTCGATGTGGCGCCGGGCGAGATTTTTGGCCTGCTGGGCCCGAACGGCGCAGGCAAGACCACCACGATCGAGTGCATGCTGGGATTACGGCAACCGGATCGGGGCGTAGTGCAGATAGGCGGGATCGATGCCCGGCGGCATCCGCGCGACATGCAGCAGAACATCGGGGCGGCGCTTCAGACGAATGCCTTGCAGGAGAAGATAACGCCCCGGGAGGCGCTCCGGCTTTTCGGCTCTTTTTACCGCGAGGCGGAAGAGGCCGATGTCCTCTTGCAGCGGTTTGCGCTGGAGGATCAGGCCGATGCGGCCTTCTGCACGCTGTCGGGAGGGCAGCGCCGGCGGCTGGCGCTGGCGTTGGCGTTCGTAAACCGGCCCGGGGTGGTGTTGCTGGACGAACCCACGACCGGCCTGGACCCGTCTTCACGCCGCGATCTGCACCGCCGCATTCTGGATATGAAAGCAGAGGGGCGGACCGTGCTTCTCACGACGCATTACATGGAAGAAGCGGAAACCCTCTGCGACCGCGTGGCGATCATGAACCACGGCAGACTCGTTGCGGAGGGCGCCCCCCGCGACCTGATGGGCAGCCTCGGCACGGCGCCTTCGGTCCATCTCGAAACGTCCGATCCGCTGCCGCCGGAGACATTCGCAGACATCGAGGGGGTGCGCGATCTGGAACAGGCGGGCTGCACGGTCCGGTTCCGGTCGGAGCATGTGCACGGGGCCCTTTCCGAGTTGGCGAAGCGGCTGGAAGCGGCGGACGCCGGGATCGTCGAACTGCATGTGCAGCGGGCGACGCTAGAGGAGGTGCTTATCGAATTGACGCGGGAGGGAGACGATGCGTCGAGCGGATCGCATGGAGGGTCCTTGCCATGATGTACGCCTTTCTGATCGAACTGCGACTCTATTACCGGAACAGGATGGCCCTGATCTACGGCTATCTTTTCCCGCTGATCTTTCTGGTTGCCTTCCTTGTGTTGTACCGGCACGAACCGGCGCCGCTCGTGAACCACATGGGGGAACTCCTTACCGTGACGGCCCTTGGCGGGGCCTGCTTCGGCCTGCCCACCTCCATGGTGGGCGAGCGGGAGCGGGGAGTCTGGCGCCGGTACCGGGCGACGCCCGTTTCCACGTGGCGCCTGGTGCTGACGACGGTTGCGGCCCGGTACCTGGTCCTGCTTTCCGCCGCGCTTCTTCAGATTGTGCCGGCCATGCTTCTTGGCATGCCGTTTCCTGAGCATATTGCCGGGCTGTGGGTCGCCTTCACGTTCGTGTCTTTCGCCTTTCTGGGGCTGGGCCTTGTCATCGCCATGCTCGCCGACACGGTGCCCGCCGTACAGGCGCTGGGGCAGTCCATTTTCCTGCCGATGCTGATCATTGGCGGGGTGGCGGTGCGTCTCGAAAGCCTGCCCGAATGGGCGCAGCACCTGTCCGCCTTTTTTCCCGGTCGCTATGCGGTCGAGGCGATACAGGTTACCGTGAACGGAAGCGGACTGGGCGCCGCGGGCTTCAGCTTGCTGGCCCTCCTTCTGATTGGCGCCGCCGGCTGCCTTGCCTCGGCGAAGATGTTTCGATGGGATACGCGGGAGCGAGGCGGTACGCGGCGCGGCAAGGTATGGGCGGGCGCTGCCCTCGCGGCATGGGTGCTGGTCGGCGTGCTGGCGGAAGGCACGGGCCGCGCTCTGCCGCATGGACGATTGCCTGCCGACGGCGTATCGTCGCTGACCGATGCGCTTCGTGCCCCTGGTGCAGAAACGGACAACCCCTCTAACGTGTATGGGACGGAAGCGGATTCGGTTACGTTCGCGGAGAACGTTGCGGATTCTGCCGGTGTCGGGGCCTTGTCGGCGGATTCGGCGCCGGAACCGTCAGACCCGCAAAGCGACGCAGATACTCCGGCCGGGGAAACCGCCGATGCCGTATCCGAAGAGGTTGTCGAGGCGCCACCGCCTCCCCCGCCCATCGACTACCCCGATTCCTGGGAAGAAGTGACGATGGAGGACATCGACCGGGACATCCGGTTCGATGCGCTTCCCTACGATCAGGGCCTGGAGGCCCCGGTGGCCGCGCTGGACGAGCCCGTGTATCCGGATATCGAGGATACGATACAATGCGTCCTCGACGATCTGGAGGTATGGCCGCCGGCCTGGACGGCGGACCCTGTGCAGCGGGCGCGCAATGTGCTGTTCGTGGCGGCGGTCCCGGACATGTACCAGATGAGCGGGATCGAGCGGTGGGTACCGCACGCCGTATTCCAGCATCTGGCGAATGCGCATCCCGAAGAGGAATTGATCAAGGTGCTCTACTGGATCGCCGCAAATCCCTACGAGGGGGAAGTTTTCGCCGCAAGTCGACTTACGGATATGTGCCTGCGGCTCGGCGGCCCCGACGACACTGCGATGCTACAGCAGCGGACCGGGTGGTACGCGGCCAAGCTACTGGGCCGGATCACCGGGCATATTGAGGTGAGGTAGGCAATTTTGTCCGGCGCGTTTCGTTTATTTAAGCCTGTTCCGCCTCATTTTTTCCGGCACGCTCCATCTGATGCACCTCCCAAATGAGCACACCGTTTTCTTTTTGGGGACTACAGGTCCGCCTGCTATCCGTTCGGAGGGCCCTGCTTTTGGCCTTGGCCGGGTTGTTGGCCGCGCCTGGCGTGACCTATGCCGAGACGCATGGCGTGCCTGTACTGGCCAACCGCCTTAAGGGGCCTGACGTTATAGTGGAGCCCGGTGATTGTAAAACGACAGCAAGTTGGCACTGAAACGACACGAATTTGGCACTAAATAACTGAGAGATCACAGTTAGCCTTCTAAATGGCCAGGGTTATGCCGTTTTGTCACGCTGCCCGGCCTCATTGAAGCCCCTTAGATGTTTGCACGCAAACATCGGCTGCACGTATCTGGTGCTCGATGCGGAGTTCAGTAATTTTCACTCCGACTATCTGATAAAGGGCAAGTAGCGGGTACGAAAAAAGCCCCGCCAGAAACGAATCCGGCGGGGCCTTCCGCATGACACGGCTGAACGGTACGAGAACGCCCTGTCGATGCTACTCCTGGCTTCGTTTCTCACGCCGACGCTGCACCTTGCATTGGATATACCCGATTGAGCCCAGCGCCACCGACCCGTAAACGTTCCACAGCGGAGGCACGTCCATAACGAGCCCGACGGTCATAAAGTACTGCGTCATCTTTATACGCTCCGAGCCGGTTTGCCTGAAGCATCCGGGCCGCTCGGCCTCGCCCTCCGAAATAACCGGCGCATCAAGCTCCGTCGGCACCACGGCAGGTAGAGGAAGTTTTTCCAGGGCGAGCACCTCTACCGCCGCAGGCTTTTCGGGCGTCTTGTCGTCATCCGTGGCTGCGGCAGGCGCCGCCACGGACAAGGCGAGGATGAAAAGGAGTGTGTGTTTCATCGTGGTTTGCCTCACAACGTTTTGTTAATCACAACGGGCGACGCATCCCGGGGGTCAGGGGCAGGACTTCCCTATATTAGTACATCCTAAATAAAAAAGTCAAGGACGACCCTGATTTATAAAATAAGGTCATTGTACATGAGGCGTTTGCCATCGAGCCCTAGGAGGATTTTCGCCATCTTGTCAAGCGTTGACAGCTTGCGCAGGTTATGGCGCCCGGCGAACTCGTTGATGTAGCGGTGCAGGTGCTTGCGGCTCATGTGGTGGTAGGCGCCTTTGTACGCCCGCTTGAGCAGGGCCCAGAAGCTCTCTATGCCGTTGGTGTGGGCGTCTCCCTTCACGTACTGGTACGCGGAGTGGTTTGTAGCGGCCCGCCAGCGGCTTGTAGGAAACGTTATCGTCGGTATAGAGCGTAGCGCCCGGTTTTGCCCGACGAGAAACAAAAGCGGAAAAGTGCAGCGCATCGACCTCTACAGGCCCGCGAAAAATGTCCACATCGCCGGCGAAAAACTCACGCAGGCGCTGCAAGAAAAACCACGCGGATTTTTGCGTCATCCCGAGCGCCTTCGCGAGCATAGGCGAGGATATGCCTTTGGCCCGCGTGGAGGCCAGGTAGATACCGATGGCCCATTGCCGCAAGGATAGATTGCTGTCCTCCATTACCGTGCCCTTGCGCACGGAGAAGTATCCGCGGCAGTCGCGGCAGCGGTACGGCATCGAGCGGTGCGAGGGTGTCCGGGAGAAATTCATCGAGCCGCACGTAGGGCACGCCGGCCCAACGGGCCAGCGCACACTCTCCATCCACCGCCGGGAAAACTCCTCGTCCCGAAACAAGCGGAACAAAGCTAAAATGGTTACTCCTCCTGTGGCAACCATTGTATATAATTCCCATTAAAATAGGGGATGGTCCTGGCTTTGCGAACAAGCGGAGTATATCCCTTATAGGGATCCGAAACACGCTCAATGTTTGCGCGCCAACATAAGATGCCGGTGTGCGCGCCAGACCCTTGAACGGCTTATGCGGTGTAGCTATGCGCGAGACGCTCTACGCCGACGTCGATCTGACCGACGCAGTCATGGATATGGTAAAGCAGGGTCATTATTCGGGCGTCACGGTCGCGATTTTCGGGCCGACTCATCCGAGCAATCCGAAGCCGGTCGATCACTACCTGCCACACCGGAGTGACAAAACGGCATAGCATTGGTCATTTGCAAGGCTAACTGTTTTCCGCCTCAGTTATTTAGTGCCAGGCCCGTGTCGTTTTAGTGCCAATTTGCTGTCGTTTTACACGGTGGGTGCCGCACGCCGTATTCCAGCATCTGGCGAATGCGCATCCCGAAGAGGAATTGATCAAGGTGCTCTACTGGATCGCCGCAAATCCCCACGAGGGGGAAGTTTTCGCCGCAAGTCGACTTACGGACCTGTGCCTGCAGATCGGCGGTCCCGACGACATTTTAATGCTCCAGCAGCGGACCGGGTGGTACGCGGCCAAGCTACTGGGCCGGATCACCGGGCATATTGAGGTGAGGTAGGCAATTTTGTCTGGCGCGTTTCGTTTATTTAAGCCTGTTCCGCCTCATTTTTTCCGGCACGCTCCATCTCATGCACCTCCCAAATGAGCACACCGTTTTCTTTTTGGGGACTACAGGCCCGCCTGCTTTACGTTCGGAGGGCCCTGCTTTTGGCCCTGACCGGGTTCCTGGCCGCGCCTTTGGCCCTGGCCTAGGAGCAGCCGGCCTATGAGCCCCACGTCGTCGTCGTGCAGTTTGAGCCGGGCATTGTCATCGGGGAAGGAGTTGCCAAGGCAGGCTTGCAGGCTTTTGACCGCATGGCTTCCGCATTCGGCGTGCACACGATCGAGCGCGTGTTTCCGTTTCTGGATCACGTGCAGCCCACGCCCGAAACCGCGCGGAATCTCGCAGCGCTTCGCCGCACCTACTATGTCCGGTACAGCGCCGACGATGATCCCGGAGACGTAGCGAAGGCCCTGATGGACGTGCCTGGCGTGACCTATGCCGAGACGCATGCCGTGCCCGTACTGGCCAGCCGCCTTATGGGGTCTGACGTTATAGTGGAGCCCGATGATTCTTTATTCAGTGCCCAGACGTATCTCAGGCATATGCGTCTGCCCGAAGCCTGGGACATCGTCAAGGGAGAAGACGGCGCCCCGCCGGTGGTTATCGCCATAACGGATTTGGGCGGAGATTGGCGACACGAGGATCTTCTTGCGAATGTTTGGACCAATGCGAATGAGATTCCAGGCAACGGTATAGACGACGATAACAACGGTTTCATTGACGATGTGCACGGGGTGAATCTACTCAATAGAGATGACGCCGACAACGATCCGTATACTCCGGGGGGCATCCCGCATGGCACACACGTCGCGGGCGCAGCCAGTGCCGTGACCGACAATAGCGCCGGTGTTGCCGGAGCGGCGTGGAATGCCCAGCTCATGCATATTAGTGGCCTCTACGCAGGCATCCTGTATGCCGCCGCCAACGGCGCCGACATCATAAATGCAAGTTGGGGTACGATAGGGTTCATCGGGGGGGGTAGAACTGAAGCGCAAGTCCTGGACCTCGCAACGGAGATGGGCGCCCTTGTGGTAACGTCAGCAGGCAATGACGGCAGGAATATCGATGACTTCGCATACTATCCTTCCGGTCATCCTCGCGTTCTTACTGTCGGCGCCACGGCTAAAGATTCACGCATAAAGGCGGGATTTTCGAATTACGGCAAGGGAGTCGATGTCTTTGCCCCTGGCGTAGACATCATTACTACAGTACCGGACGGCGAATACACGCTTTCCGTAGACGGCACGTCATACGCATCTCCTCTGGTAAGTGGTGTGGCCGCATTGGTGAAGACCCGATATCCGGACATTTCGCCGGATGCATTGCGGGAGCAAATTCGTCTTTCGAGCGAGAATATGGATGCGGAGAATCCGGGGTATGCAGGACTGCTGGGACGCGGGTATGTCAATGCCGAGGCGGCCCTGCAAACGCCTGTGCTTCCAGCCATTCGTGTTAAGCGGTCGTCATGGACCGATGCCGCCGGCGACCGCCAGATTGCTTCAGGAGAGGAGGTAACGATCACGGCTACGGTAGTCAATTACCTGGCCGACGCCCGGCAGCTGAGCGTAGGTCTGACGGCGGCCGAATCGTACCCGTATATAGATATAACAACGGCCGAGCAAACGGTAGGCCGCCTGGCCCGTGGCGATTCCACCGAGGTTACGTTTCGGTTCACGGTAGCCCCCGATGCGCCCGTAAATCGCAGGGTGCGATTCTATACCCGTATTCGGGACGGAGCATTCGTAGACGAGCCCGACCAATTCGCTTTTGGCATAAACAGGAGGCTCGATATCGTGCACGAGGCGCTCAGCGCACTATATGTCTCCACCGGCGGCGACAACTGGACAAACAATTCCGGCTGGGACATCACCAGGGTGCCTGCGCCGAGCGAATTGTACAACTGGTTTGGGATATCCGTGGCACAGGGCTGGGTAACTTTTCTCCGATTGGACAACAACAACCTTTCCGGTACGCTACCGACCGAACTGGGCAATCTCGCGCAGTTGCAAGAGCTGGATCTGTGGCGCAATACCCTGACGGGGTCGATCCCGACCGAGCTGGGCAACCTCTCGCAATTGCAACGGCTGAATCTGTACGACAATTCACTTTCCGGGGCGATTCCCGGCGAATTGGGCAATCTCTCGAAATTGCAACAGCTGGATCTGACGGGTAATTCGCTTACCGGGGCGATCCCCGGCGAATTCGGCAATCTCTCCGAACTGCAAGAGCTGAATCTGTCGCGCAACGCCTTGACGGGCAGGCTGCCGAGGAGTTTTATGCAGTTGGCGAATCTGCAGCAACTGTCTTTTGGCGGCCAGGACCTCTGCGCGCCAGCGGATGATGCGTTCCAGGCATGGCTCGGCAGCATCCTGATAACAAGTGGTCCTACCTGTAGTGGAATCCATTTTGCAGACAACGTGCCCGACCAATCTTTTGCGCACGCGCAGCCCATTGCCCCACTCGTCTTGCCCGAAGCTATTGGGGGCGCATCGCCGATTGACTATACGTTGACGCCCGCACTGCCGGAAGCATTGGCCTTTGACAAAGCGATGCGCACTATCAGCGGGACGCCGACGGTAGTCACGCCGGCCACACCCTATACGTACAAGGCCACCGATGCGGACGGATCCACTGACAGCCTGACCTTTAGCATCGAGGTGATTTTTCCGGTCAGTGCTGAGGATGAATCGTTGCCGCAAGCGTTAGTTTTGCACGGCAACTATCCCAATCCCTTCCGGCATTCCACACGTCTGATGATTGATCTTCCGTGGCCCGCCCGTGTGACGGTTGAGGTGATGGATGTGGTGGGCCGTCGTGTATTTACAGTCCCTTCGGTTGATTTGGCGCCCGGATGGCAACGCGGCATAGACCTGAGTGGAGCTTCGCTGTCCTCGGGGCTATACCTGTACCGGGTGCATGCGTCATCGCCACAAGGCAGTGCCGTGCACGTGGGGCGCTTCGTGCGTATCCGATAAAGATCCGTATCGGGGCTATGCGGATATAGATACGCGGCCAAACTGCGGGGCCGGATCACCGGGCATATTGAGGTGGAATAGGATTCCTCGTCCGGTGCGTTGAGCGGTTCCGCGAGGTCTGTTGGCTGTATGTGCCGTTTTCTGCGTCGCCTGTCCGGAAATCCGTTCCCCAAAAATGATATTTTAGAACTCCCTACATTCCTGACAAGAGATACCCCTTTTTCGGGACCTGCCCGCATAATGACATGAATCGCCTCTTTTTGCGCCTCGGTGTTTTCGCTTTCCTTGCCGTCTTCGCCTCGGCATGTTCGGTGGATACCGGTCCGGACGCTTCCGCCCCTAACATCCTGTTTCTCTTCGCCGACGATCTGCAGGCCGACGCCATCGGTGCGTACGGCAATGGATATATCCGTACTCCGAACCTGGATCGCCTCGTCGAGGATGGGTACTCGTTCCGGCGAGCCTACAACATGGGCGCCCACCACGGGGCCGTCTGCGCCCCCAGCCGGGCGATGCTGATGAGCGGGCGCAGCCTGTTCCGCGTCTACGACAATCTGGATTCCGTGCGCACGTTCCCGGAAATCCTCCGGGAAGCGGACTACCGGACATTCGGCACGGGTAAATGGCACCAGAGCCGCTCGTCGTTCGCACGCAGTTTCGGGGAGGGCAACGCCGTGTTTTTTGGGGGCATGGCCGATCATTTCAACGTACCGCTGGAGCATCTGCAGGCCGACGGCAGCTTCACGGAGCCTGTCATGCAGAGCTTTTCCACCACGCGGTTTGCCGATGCGGCCGTGGATTTTCTGAAGGACTACGGCGCATCGGATCGGGATACCCCCTTCCTGGCCTATGTGTCCTTCACCGTACCCCACGATCCCCGGACGCCGCCTGCCAGCCATGCGGCGGACTATGCCGGAACGGGCATGCCCCTGCCTCCCAATTACCTGCCGGCCCATCCGTTTCATATCGGGCGCATGGCTATCCGGGATGAGGTGCTTGCGGGATGGCCCCGGCGCCCGGAAGTGATACGCGACCAGCTGGCCGAGTACTACGGGCTCATTACGCACATGGACGAGGAAATCGGCCGGATCCTGAGCGAACTGCATGAGCAGGGCCTTACCGAAAACACCGTGATCGTGTTTGCATCCGATCACGGCCTTGCGGTGGGACGGCACGGTCTGCTCGGAAAACAGAACCTGTACGAGCACAGCGCAAAGACGCCGCTTGTCGTGCATGGTCCCGGTATTCCGCAGGGAGAAACCCACGCCCTCGTGTATTTGCACGATTTGTTCGCCACCGTGCTGGGCATGGCCGGCGTCGAGGCGCCCGCCGGTGTGGATGCACAGGATTTGTCTGTCTTATGGAAGGGAGAGCGTGCGTCTCTACGGGAGCATCTTTTTCTGGCCTATGAGGATCTCCACCGGGCCATTGTGGGCGACCAATGGAAGTTGATCCGTTATCCCAAAATCCATCATACGCAGCTTTTCGACCTGCATGCGGACCCGTACGAACTGCGCAATCTTGCGGACGATCCGGCGTACGGCGAGGAGCAGGCGCGCCTGATGGCGCTTCTCGAATCTGCGCAACAGGAGGCCGGCGACCCGCACCCCCTGACCGCCGAAACCCGCATGCCAATGGAGTTCGATTATTCGGACATCGTTCGCACCCCGGACCGGCACCAGCCCGAGGAAGTGGTGCAGAAATATTTCCGATGAGAATGAGCGAGCAGGGCAGGCGCTATAATCATTTGACATCATGATTTCTTCCCGTATTACACTACGCAATGTCGATCCGGAACTCTCGCGACGGCTTCGTGCGATCAGCGCAGCCCGTGGCGAGAGTTTGAACGGCACCGTATTGCGCCTGCTGCGGCGCGCAACGGGGTTGAATATGCGTCGCGAACGCCTGGAACGGTACGCCACATGGACCGCCGAAGATGTCGAGGAGTTCACCGAGGCGCTGCGTGCGCAGCGCAAGGTTGACGAGCGGTACTGGAAATGATGTCGGTTGATCTGCTTGTGCTCGACACCAGCGCCTATTCCCATTTCGCAGATCGCACATCCTTCGCCCCATGCACCGCCATGCCGGCCGGTTTACCGTTTTCCTCGCGCACACGCTTCTCGCCACCCTGTGCGTGACCCTGTCGGGATGTGCCCATCAGGATCAGAACATGCGCCCCTCTTCCGAGGCCCTGAAAACAGAGATTGAATCGTTCGTTTCCGCCTGGCCGCAGGCGGAGATCGCCGTGGCGCTGATCGATCCGGAAACCGGCACGCACCTTTCAATAAAGGGCGACCGGGTTTTTCATGCCGCAAGCACCATGAAGGCGCCGGTGCTGATCGAGGTATACCGGCAGGCCGCGGCGGGGCGGTTTTCGCTCGACGATTCCCTGCTGGTCGAAAACGATTTCACGTCCATCGTGGATGGTTCGCCGTTCCGCATCGGGGACGACTCCGACGACGCGCTCTACGAACACACCGGGCATTCGCTGCCGATCCGCGACCTCGCCGAGCGTATGATCACGATGTCCTCGAATCTTGCCACGAACCTGATCATTGAACTGGTGAAGGCCGATTCGGTGCAGCGCACCATGGAGGGCATGGGGGCGCGGACGATGCGCGTGCTGCGCGGGGTGGAGGACATCAAGGCGTTCGAACGGGGGCTGAATAATACGGCCACCGCCTCGGACCTCGCCGCACTGCTCGACGCCATACGCCGCAACGAGGCGGTTTCACGCCCAGCCAGCGAAGCGATGAGGGATATCCTGTTGGGGCAGGAATTCAATGAGATGATTCCGGCGGGCCTGCCGGGCACGGCGCAGGTCGCCCACAAGACGGGCTGGATTACGGGCATTACCCATGATGCGGCGATCGTCTACCCGGAGAATGCGCCGCCGTACGTGCTGGTCATTCTGACGGAAGGATTCGACGACCACGCCACCGCTTCGCAGGCCGGCGCCGGGATTGCCCGGATGGTGCACGATGCGGTGCGGTGAGTCGAGAAAATAGAGATATGTCGTCGGGTTCTGCACAAGTCCTGTCTTGACAGAGCGCATTCCGATGTGCATATTGTTGCTGTTGGCAGCCAGTGGGTTACCCCCCTTGTCCGCAGTCGCTTTCAGCAGTACGCAACATGGAACGCAAGGTACAGTCGATCCGTTTGCCGGAATGACGGATCGCGTATCGCCGGAGCGCCGAAGCAAAATCATGTCCCGTGTCCGTACGAAGGATACCGGACCGGAAATGGTTGTCCGAAAACTTTTGCATCGGTTAGGCTATCGCTACCGTTTGCACAGGCGCGACTTGGCTGGATGCCCCGATATCGTTTTCTCGAGTCGCCGAAAGGTGATTTTTGTTCACGGCTGTTTCTGGCATGTTCACCATTGCCGTTACGGGAGGGCTCCCCGATCCCGTCAGGAATACTGGCTTCCCAAACTTCGGCGCAACAAAGAGCGAGATGCCGAGAACATCGCCCGGCTGCGATCTCTCGGATGGGATGTGCTGACCGTGTGGCAGTGTCAAACCGGCGACAAAGAGGCGTTGGGGGCTATGCTGGTCGCCTTTCTCGATGGCGGGGTTATGCGGAGAGCCCGTTGATGTCTACTTGATACGTGGGCTGTGCATATTCGATGTTCGGTATTTCATTTTAGAGTACAAGAGGCGCCATGCGGCCGATCGGGATAGATCTTTTTGCAGGGGCTGGAGGATTGAGCCTGGGTTTCGAGCGCGCCGGCTTCGATATAGCGGCCGCTGTCGAAATCGACCCGATTCATTGCGCAACGCACGAATTTAATTTTCCTTATTGCAAAACGATCTGTCGGGACGTATGCGATATCGCCGGGAGCGATATTCTCCGTCTTGCCGGCATAGACGGATCGGAGGTTGCAGTGGTGTTCGGCGGAGCCCCGTGCCAGGGGTTTTCCCTGATTGGCAAGCGCGCTCTCGACGATCCGCGCAATGCGCTCGTACATCATTTTGTTCGACTTGTCCTGGAATTGCGGCCGGCTTACTTCGTCTTCGAGAACGTCAAGGGCTTGACGGTGGGCAGGCAACGTCAGGTTCTGGACGAAATGGTCGATGCGCTCGCAGGCGATTACGACGTACTGCTTCCGTATCGCGTTCTGAACGCTGCCGATTACGGGGTTCCGCAGAACCGGCATCGCTTGTTTTTGATCGGCGCCAGGAAAGATTATCCGCTACCGAATTATCCACAGCCTCATGTGCGACGCGTTACCGTGCGCGAAGCGATCGGGGATTTGCCCGATGCCGACGACGTGTTCGAATTGATCGGTCGCGATTGGGCCGAAGTGCGCTACGGACAGCCGTCCGATTACGCTCGCAAAATGCGAGGTCTTGTCGACGACCCGGAGGATTTAGGTTACCGGCGGAGTTTCGATCCCTCCCTCCTCACGTCCAGTTTGCGAACGGCTCACACCGATAAATCCCGTCGTCGTTTTTCGGAAACGAAGTGGGGGAAAGTCGAGCCGATCAGTCGTTTTCTCAAACTGGATCCCGAAGGGCAATGCAATACGCTCCGGGCCGGTACGGCCAGTGATCGCGGCGCATTCACTTCCCCTCGTCCCATACACCCCCATGCACATCGTGTTGTCACCAATCGCGAGGCGGCGCGTTTGCACTCCTACCCCGACTGGTTTCGGTTTCATGTTACCAAGTGGCACGGTTTTCGACAGATCGGGAATTCGGTTCCGCCCCTTCTGGGTCAAGCGATAGCTGGAAGAATTATACGTGCGCTTGGCGTTTCCCCAACCGTTCCACAGCAAACGCTTACCTTGGGCGATCCGAAACTTCTTGCATTGACAATGGCCGAGGCCGCCAAATTTTACGGCGTGCCGCGGGACGTTATTCCGCAGCGCCGTCGCGTTGCCGCCGGGAAGCGTCACGTGTCCGCAATCTTGTAACCTAGGAGTTGGATACTGCCCTCCTTTTGCTATTGAATTGTTAAGAAAGATGAAGAAAAAGAGTCGGTACGAAAAAATCATTCTCGATATATTCGAGCAAAATTATAACGAACAAGAGGAATTTGAATTCGACAGAGAGGAAATCACCAAATCTGCCAAGAGACTCGGCATTGATCCGCCGAAGAATCTGGGCGACGTGATCTATACGTTTCGTTATCGTCGCTCTTTGCCCCAGTCTATTCTGGACACTCAGCCTCCGGGTCGGAACTGGTTGATTTTGGGCGCTGGAGATGCGAACTATCGGTTTCGTCTTGGTAGACTCGCGACGATCGTTCCCGCGCAGGGTATGATGGCCCGGAAAATTCCCGACGCTACGCCTGAGATCATTTCAAAATACGCGTTGGGCGACGAACAGGCGTTGCTTGCCAAGATCCGCTACAATCGCCTGGTGGACGTGTTTCTTGGGATCGCTGCATACTCGTTGCAAAATCATCTACGAACAAGAGTGGCTAACTACGGGCAGATCGAAATCGACGAACTATATATCGGTATCGACGGCAGAGGCGCCCAATACGTCGTACCGGTACAGGCAAAGGGAGGAAATGACCGCTTGGGAGTTATTCAAACCATACAGGACACGATGTTTTGTAAAACGGAAGAACGGTACAGGCACTGCATAGTTCGTCCGGTGTCCGCTCAATTTATAGCGGATGATCGTATTGCGATGTTCGAACTTCGTTTCGACGGGAACGATGTGGAGATCGTAAACGAGAGGCATTATTGTCTCGTGGAGGCTGGGGAAATTACTGGAGAAGATCTGGATGCATATCGAATTCCCGGAACTTGACAGGTTCTTTGGACAATCCTGATCGGCAACCCCGTTGCAAAAGGCTCGTAGGATGGTTCGAAAAGCGCCTGCGCAAGGGATGCGGCGTACTACCGGTTTCGACCCGTTTCCATCCCCTTCGCGATATACTTTCCGATCAGATCGAATTCCAGATTGACTCGACCCCCCGCTTCCCAGGATCCCGCATTGGTCAGCGCACACGTATGCGGGATGACCGATACCGTAAAGGTCTTTTCGTCAAGCCGCGCCACGGTGAACGAAATGCCGTCCACGGCGACGGATCCGGCGGGAATAAGCAGGTGCGCACAGGCCGGATCGAATGCGATACGACACAAAAAACTGTCGGACAGGCGTTCGATGGATACGATCGTCCCGATCCCGTCCGCATGCCCCTGCACGATATGTCCGTCGAGACGATGGTTCGGCTGCAGGGCGCGTTCGAGGTTGACGCTGCTGCCGGGAACCAGTGCGCCGAGGGTGGTTTTGGCAAGGGTTTCCTCGACCGCGGTGGCCTCGAACGTTCCATCCCCGACCCGGGTTACGGTCAAGCAAACCCCGTTAATCGACACGCTCCGATCGACCCGGAGTTCGCCGGTGAACGAACAGGCGATGGTAAGCCGGCGCCCCCCCTCAAGAGGCTCGGCGGCCTGAAGGCGACCCTGTTCCTCGATGATCCCCGTGAACATAACCTGGTCGAGTTTGCGACAGTGCGGCGGATGACCGTATGCGAGATAGTACGGCGCAGGACCGACCGGCGATTTAATCTTCCGGCGTCGCATCGAGCGCTCGCCGGTATCCCTTGAACACCATGTCCTCCCCGACGGATTCCCAGGTATGCTCCACGAAGGTAAGTGCTTTCTCAAGGTCTTCGCGTCCGATGCCTTCGATCGAGACGGGGCCCGCACCGAGCACCTTCGGCGCAAGAAACAGAAACAGCCGGTCCACAAGGTCCTCCCGCAAGAGGGATGCGGCAAGCGCGGCGCCTCCTTCGACAAGCAGGGACTGAAGCGGAAGTCCTTCGCGGCCCGCATCACGGCCCGCATCATGGCCCAGTTCTTCGAGCATTTCACCGAGCTCCAGGGCGCCGTCCCGCTCCGCCACGCGAATCACACGCCCCCCGCATCCGACAAGAGCTTCTTCATAGGGAATGCGAGCCGATTCGCCTGCTACCACGATCGTCTTTTCGGCCTGCCCATCCGTAAAAAGTTTCAGATCGCCGGGAAGACGCCCGGTGCGGTCCAGCACGATGCGCGCGGGGTGGCGTCCTTCTACATGCCGCACGGTCAGGGAAGGATTGTCGTGCCGGGCCGTCTCCGTGCCAACGAGTACGCCATCGGATGTGGCCCGCCAGTGATGCACCAACCGGCGGGAAAGATCGCCCGATATCCACCGGGAAGCGCCTGATGCGCCAGCGATCCGGGCGTCGAGCGTCTGGGCCATTTTCAATGTAATTAGGGGACGCCCCGTCCGGATATGGTGCATGAACGCCTCATTGAGCCGCTTGCAGTCGGCCTCCAGCACCCCCTCGATGACCTGTACGCCCTGTTCCCGCAGACGATGCAGGCCACTGCCGGCCTTCTTCAAAAACGGGTCTCGCGCTCCGACCACTACGCAAGGAATGCGTTTTTCGAGAATGAGATCGACGCACGGCGGCGTTTTCCCGTGGTGCGAACACGGCTCCAGGTTGACGTACAGGGTGGCATGCTCCAGCGCATCGCTGCCGTAGCGCCGCTCGGCGTCCCGGATAGCGTATACCTCTGCATGAGGTCCACCGTATTCGTGGTGCAACCCCTGGCCGAGAAGCGTGCCGTCGGTCCCGACAAGCACCGCGCCCACCATCGGATTGGGACTGACGAGCCCGGCGCCCTGCCGGGCCAACTCCAGGCAGGTCGCCATCCACTTTTCATGTGTAGGATCCGTCATATCGCTTCGAATTCGTTGCGCAACCGGCTACCCCCTGTCATGAGACACGATGCGACAGTGCATGGCTGAATATACGGGTGAATACGGAACCGCAGGGAGGCGGAAGCATTGACGCATGAGAAAATGCAGGCCGTGGCGCAGGATACGAATCCGATGGGGCGCACCGTATCGTACTCCGGCAGGTTCGCGCGCCTGCCCATCCCGTAGTAACAGTATTCCGCAAGACGCACACCCTGCCCTGTAGCTCAATTGGCAGAGCGCCTGACTCTGGATCAGGGGGTTCCAGGTTCGAATCCTGGCAGGGCAGCAAGGGGTAGAAAGGTATCGAAACTTTGCTCCCGCGACATCCATCAAACACTTTTTTGCGCCCATACCGCCCATATTGCCCCTGCCGAAAGCGGCCATGCATCTGATTTCCGATATCGAGATTCTGGACGACTCGGGCAAAACGCTCGGCTCCTACGCCGGCGAAGAGCTCGACAGGGCGCGTACGACCGCCGTCGAAGCCGAGGGGCATCGCCGGGTGTATATCGAGACCTACGGGTGCCAGATGAATGTCTCGGATTCCGAGATCGTGGCGTCCGTGCTCCGGCAAAACGGGTTCGGGCTTACCCGGAATGAGGAAGAGGCGGATGTGATTCTTCTGAACACGTGCGCCATCCGCGAGAACGCAGAGCAGAAGGTGCGTCGCCGCTTGCGGGATTTCCAGGGGCGCAAACGCACCGGCAGGAAGGTTCCGTCGAACGGCCGCGGATCGGTTTCTCGCCCCATTCGGCTCGGTGTGCTCGGCTGCATGGCCGAGCGCCTGCGCACCAAACTCCTGGAACAGGAGCGTCTTGTCGATCTTGTGGTGGGCCCGGACGCCTACCGCGATCTGCCTCGCCTTCTCCGCGAAACGGACGAGACCGGTCAGGCAGCCGTCAACGTGCATCTTTCCCGTGAGGAGACGTACGCCGACATTGCGCCGGTTCGCTACGATACGAACGGCGTCTCGGCATTCGTGTCCATCATGCGGGGCTGCGACAACATGTGTTCCTTCTGCGTGGTGCCCTTCACGAGAGGGCGCGAGCGCAGCCGTCCGGTGTCGAGCATTCTTTCCGAGTGCGCCCAGTTGGTGGAGGCGGGGTACAAGGAGGTGACCGTGCTGGGACAGAACGTGAATTCCTATCGTTTCGAGCAGGACGGCATGTCCGTTGATTTTGCCGAATTGCTCCAGCGGATCAGTTTCGTTTCGCCGGAATTACGGATACGCTATTCGACCAGTCATCCGAAGGATTGCAGCGACGATTTGCTGCATTTGCATCGCGAGCGGCCCAACGTGTGCAACTACATCCACCTTCCCGTACAACACGGAAACACGGAGGTGCTCGGGCGCATGCGCCGCACGTACTCCCGGGATGAATATCTGCGTCTCATCGAACGGGCGCGTACGCTGGCGCCGGATGTTTCACTCTCTACGGACATCATCGCCGGTTTTTGCGGCGAGACCGAAGCACAGCATCGGGACACGCTCTCGTTGATGGAGCAGGTGCGTTACGATTACGCCTATACGTTCATGTATTCCGAGCGCCCGGATACGTACGCTGCGCGGAAGTACGAGGACGATATCCCCGAAGAGGTCAAAAAACGCCGCCTTGTCGAAATCATCGCCTTGCAACAGCGCATTTCCCTCGAAAGAAACCAGGAGGAGATTGGCCGGGAGCATGTGGTTCTCGTCGAGAGGGAAAGCAAGCGCAGCACCCGACAGCTCTGCGGCCGCACGGACACGAACAAGATGGTCGTATTCGATCGGGAAGCGTACGAACCGGGCGAATACGTGCGCGTGCGCATCACCGGGTGCACATCCGCCACGCTGCTTGCCGACCCGCTCGGTCGTACGACCTTGTTCGAATTTGCCGCATCTGCCGCCGCGTAACCAGTATGGACCGGGAATCGATACAGGAACGCTTTGGGATTGTCGGCCGGTCGATGGCGCTGAGAAACGTCATTGACCGGGTGCGGCAGGTGGCCCGGACCGACATCACCGTGCTTATTCAGGGGGAGAGCGGCACGGGCAAGGAGCTCGTCGCCGAGGCGATCCATGGGCTCAGCGCCCGGCGCCACCAGTCGTTCACCATCGTCAACTGCGGCGCCATCCCCGAGGGCCTCATCGAGTCGGAGTTGTTCGGCGCCGAGAAAGGGGCGTACACGGGGGCGGTCGAGCGCCGCACCGGGTACTTCGAGCAGTCCGATCGCGGCACCATTTTCCTGGACGAGATCGGCGAGATGCCGCCCGCTGCACAGGTGCGTCTTCTTCGTGTACTGGAGACCGGTCAATTCACGCGCATAGGGGCTTCGCAGGTACGCAAGGCCGATGTGCGCATCGTGGCGGCCACGAACAAGGACCTGGCTCATGAAGTGCGCGCCGGACGATTTCGGGAGGATCTGTATTACCGGCTTAGCACCGTGCTCGTTGAGATTCCGCCGCTTCGGCAACGTTCGGAGGACATTTTGCCCCTCCTGGAAACGTTTCTGCATCGCTTCGCGCAGAAATACGACAGTCCGGTGAAGCATCTCGCCGATGACGCCCGCGAACTGCTCTTGCACTATCGCTGGCCCGGGAACGCCCGCGAACTGCGCAATGTCGCGGAGCAGATCGAAGTGCTTATCCGGGACAAAGAGGTTACCGCCGGGGATATCCGTCCGTACCTGCGCGGCGTGCGTACGGAGCAGGATCGTTCGGAGTTGTTACCCATCGTCCGCAAAACAGCGGAGGATTCGGCAGATGCCCGCGAACGCGAGCTGATCTATCGTGCGCTGCTCGAACTTCGTTCGCAAGTGCGCCGGATGTGGGAGGAGATGAAGAGGCGGGGCCCCGTACCCGGCGACGAACCGGACGAATATCCCTCGCTGATCGAGGATGTGGCCTACGAAATCGAGGGGAATGAAGACGTTCGCCTGCAGAGCAGCGAAAACGTCGGAAACGGCAGGCAGGATGCGCAGGAACCGGAAAGAACTCGTGACGAGCCGGAAGAAGAGGTTGCAGAGGAGGAAAAGACGTTTCCCACGCTGGAGGCCGTAGAACGCCAGCTTATCACCCGTGCTCTGAAAACGTTCAACGGCAACCGCAGGCAAACGGCGAGAACGCTTGGTATTTCAGAGAGGACCCTCTACCGTAAGCTGAAAGAATTCGAGGAGGATTTGTGATTTTCCGCATTGCTGTGCGTACCCGCATGTGTACGCCCGCCGCAAGCGTCGGCGTATTGCTTGCCTTGCTGTCGACCGGTTGCGGGAACTACAGCTTTACGGGTGCTTCCATTCCCGAACATCTCGGAACGGTCGCGATTCCGCTTGCAGAAGACGCCACATCCAATCCGATCCCGGATCTCGGCGGCCTGTTGACCGAACGATTGGTCCAGCGCTTCGTTCGCCAGACCCGCCTGGAACTGGCTACCGACGAGACCCGGGCCGATGCCGTCCTAAGCACAGAAATCCGGCAGTATTCCGTGCGCCCTGCCGCCGTAGGCGGCGAGTACCGGGCGGCGTTGAACCAGCTTTCGATTACCGTTTCCGCACGCTATGCGGACCGCGTGGATGATCGGGAAGTTTTTCAACGTAGCTTTTCCGCCTCGTTCGAGTACGATCCGTCCGATTTTACCGGCGAGGAAGAAGCCGCCAGCGAAGCGCTCGACGATATCGCTGACGACATTTTCCAAGCCGCCACATCCAATTGGTAGCCGTTCCATCATCGACGCAACCACATCTGGCGTGGCGCTTCTGTATGCAATAGCGATTGCCGTATTGACCCTGTACGGCGCCAACCTGTTGTGGTTGTGCAAGCGTTCCGCAGGCGCGGGTCGCCTGATCCCGGATGCATCGTCCGATCCTCCTCGCGATCCTTCTTTCTCCTGGCCGTTCGTCACGGTCCAGTTGCCGATTTTCAACGAACCGCTTGTTGTCGAACGGTTGCTCGACGCCTGTGCGCAGCTCGATTATCCGCGAGATCGGTTCGAAATACAAGTGCTCGACGATTCGACGGACGATACGCCGCGCCTTGTTGCCCGTTGTATTGCGGCCGGAGCGTCCCGGGGCGTGCGGATCGTACATCTTCGCCGTCCGAACCGGGAAGGATACAAGGCGGGCGCCCTGCAATATGGGCTGACGCTGGCGCAGGGTGCTTTCATTGCCCTGTTCGACGCCGATTTTGTGCCCCGCCCCGATTTTCTGCGCCGGCTCATTCCTGCCTTCGCTGATGAACGTCTTGGGGCCGTACAGGCGCGATGGGGGCATCTCAACCAGGATGCTTCATTACTTACGCGCATTCAGGCCGTGGGCCTGGATACCCATTTCGCGGTAGAGCAGCTCGCACGCCGCCGCGCAGACTGTTTTTTGCATTTCAATGGTACGGCGGGCGTGTGGCGCCGCGCTGCCATTGTGGATGCCGGCGGGTGGCAGGCCGATACCATTGCGGAGGATCTCGACCTGAGCTATCGGGCGCAGCTTGCCGGATGGGGCATCGAATTTATGGGGGATGTCGAGGTGCCTGCGGAACTTCCCTCGACCATGGAAGGGTTGCGGACCCAGCAATTTCGCTGGACGAAAGGGTCTGTCGAGACAGCCCGCAAACTGCTGCGAACACTGTGGACTTCCCGGGAATCCTTCCGGCGCAAGGTGCAGGGTACGTTCCACATGACGAGCCATCTGGTTTTTCCCTTCGTACTGATCGCCGGATTGCTCCATGTTCCCTTGCAGGTAGCGGCGCATGCCGGCGTTGGCCCCGGCAAGACCTATTTCGGATGGATGGCGCTCGGGCTGATCGGATTCGCAGGGTTTAGCCTGGCGCAGATTTTTGCACAGCGGCGTTTGTACGCCGACTGGCCGCGCCGTCTTGGTATCCTTCCGGTTTTCATGGCCGGCACGATCGGCATGTCTATTGGCAACACCATTGCCGTGGTCGAAGCTTTTGCAGGGATCTCCACGCCCTTCGTGCGTACGCCCAAGTTCGGCGCCGCTCCCGGGCGTCGCGCTTCGTCGGCCGGTTTTGCCGGACGCCGTGCTGCGGGGTCGGTTGCCCTCCGCATAGCGTACCCGCTGGAATTCGCCATGGGGGTCTACTCGACGGCGGGCGTGGCGTATCTTCTGTTTACAGGGCAATGGGACGCCGTAGTCTTTCAGCTTTTTTTTGCGGTCGGCTTCGTTCTTGTCGCTGCGGCGACATTGCGGGAAGCGCGTACGAAGTCCGTCCGGTAACGTCCTTCATGCAGTCGATAATGACGCCGGATATTCAGAAAGCCGTTGCATATCTCAAGGAGGGCAATGCCGGGCAGGCCGCCTCGTTTCTTGAGGATATGATCGGTCGCATGCCGGAGTATGCGACGGCGCACGTATTGTTGGCCCAGGCCTGGGAGGAATTAGGGGAATGGGACCGTGCGCTGCATGCATGGCGCGAAGCGGTTCACCTTGTACCGACGAGTCCTGTTGTCTTCCGTGGGCTGGAACGTGCTGCCCGGAAGGTCAATCCGCCGTCGCACGAATCGGAGAAGCCCGCACAGCATGCTTTCACGGATATCGACAGCCTCATTGCCAATCTGGAGTCGGCGCGTATCGTTCCCCGTCCCGATGCAGCGGGTTTGCCGACCCCCGATCTCGACGATGATATCGACGATGTAGCCAGTGAGACCCTTGCGACGATTTATGCCTCCCAGCACCGGTACGAGGAGGCTGCGCGCATCTACGATGTGCTTGCCGAACGGCAGCCCGGACATGCGGCGGCATTCAGGAAAAAAGCGACCCGCCTGCGATCCGGAAAAACGGAGGATTGAACGGTTATGCAGCGACTTCGGCAAGTACAGGCAAGAGCATCCCGCATCGTCGCCGGTTTGATGAGCGGTACGTCCTTGGACGGCGTGGACGCCGTGCTGGTGCGCCTCGAGGGCACTGGCGAGCATATCGCATTCGACATGCTCGGGTTCGATCATATGCCCTGGCCCGATGCGTTGCGCCGGCTTATTCTGGCCAACTCGATGCCGGAGCATTCGACGGTGTTCGACATTTCCCAGTTGAATGTTCGTATTGCTCATGCGTATGCCGAGGCCGTCGAACGCGTTGCCGCCGCTGCCGGATATGCCGTATCCGACATTGATCTGGTGGGTACGCATGGGCAGACTATCCACCATGTGCCGTTTCCGGTGGATTGCGCCGGCAGGGATATCATGTCCACGCTTCAGATCGGCGACCCGTCGGTGCTGGCCAACCTCCTGCAGGTTCCCGTCGCAGGCGATTTTCGGGTGGCGGATATGGCGCTGGGCGGGCAAGGCGCCCCGCTTGTACCGTATTTCGATTACGTATGCTTCCGCGACGAACAGGAAACCCGCGGTTTGCTCAACCTCGGCGGGATCGCGAATATCACGATCCTTCCTGCCGGCGCAGATCGCAGCGATGTGTTCGCCTTCGATACGGGACCTGGCAACATGGTGATCGATGCCCTTTCAGCTATGTTGTTCGCCGAACCGTACGACGATGGGGGCCGCCGCGCCGCAAAGGGGCGCACGGACGACTCGGTGATGGCCGCCTTGCTGGAAGATGCGTATTTTGTCCGGGAACCTCCCAAATCTACCGGACGCGAGTATTTCGGCGCGTCGTTCGCCGAACGACTCGTCATGCAGTGCCGGGAAGAGATGAACGACCCCGGTCCGGAGGATATCCTTGCCGTGGGAACGATGCTGACCGTGCTGTCCGTCTATCAGGCGTATGCCCGCTTCGTCCGGGATTCCTGCACGCTGGATGCGCTTATTGTTTCCGGCGGCGGAGTTCGCAATCGCTACCTGATGGATCGCCTCGCCAATGTGTTTGCCCCCATACCCGTCCGCGCGATCGGGGAGTACGGCATTCGTCCCGACGCCAAGGAGGCGCTTTGCTTCGCCGTGCTGGCCCACGAAGCCGTGAATGGAGCGGAGACGAACCTGCCCTCCGTCACCGGCGCTTCCCGCGCCACCACGCTCGGCAAACTCTGCATACCCGCGTAGTCTCATGCCCCGGGATTCGTCATTAACGCCCCTTCGGCAATACGGTGAGTTCGGACTCATCGACGCCATGCGCCGGATCCTTGGGGAACCGTCCGGCGGGGAGTTGCTCACCGGCATTTCGGACGATGCCGCCGTGTACCGCATTGACGGAGACCGCGTGCACGTCATCACCACCGATATGCTGGTCGAGGGTGTCCATTTCGACCGCCTCGTCATGCCGATGGAATACCTGGGCTCGAAAGCGATAGCCGTCAACGTGAGCGATATTGCGGCCATGAATGCCGAGCCGCGGTACGCGACTGTCGGGTTGGGTCTTCCGGAAAACGTTTTCGTCGAACAGATCGAGGAATTCTACCGGGGCGTACGGAAGGCATGCGATCTCTACGGCGTGATGGTCGTGGGCGGCGATACGACGGCAGCCCCCCGTTTGACCGTTTCCGTGACGATCGTCGGCGAGGCCGAAGAGTCCCGCATTGTACATCGCCGGGGGGCCGTTCCGGGAGATTTACTATGTACGACGGGTGAGCTGGGAGGCGCCTATGCCGGTCTCCGGATTCTGTTGGAACAGCGCCGGGAACTCCAGGAAAAGGGAGAAGATTTTGCGCCGGATATCGACAAATACCGGTATGTGATTCAGCGGCAGCTTGTCCCGCGCGCCAGACTCGACGTGGTTCGGGACTGGGCAGCGCGCGGCGTCAGGCCAAACGCGCTCATCGACCTTTCGGACGGTATCGGATCGGATTTGCGGCATATCTGCCGCGCAAGCGGATGCGGCGCCGAGTTGCACCTCGATGCGCTGACCATTGCTCCGGAGACGTATGCCGTAGCCGGGGAATTAGGAGAGGATGCCGGGGCGCTTGCTCTCTTTGGCGGGGAAGATTACGAGTTGCTTTTTGCTGCGTCTCGCGAGGAGGTTGGCCGCATGGATTCCGAAACGTGCCACGTGATCGGCCAGTGTACGGCCGGGACGGACGTGATGGTACGGATGCCGGATGGACAGCTATTGCCGCTGGAGCGCGGGGGGTATGAGCATTTTGGCGCAGGGAATACATCGTGAACGACCCCGAATACGTCATTCCCATCCGGTAAAAGGAATTCGGCCATGAGATACGGATATTGGCAAACATTGGTCGCCTTGTCGTTTTTTCTGCCCTTGCCGGTATGGGCGCAAGGTACGCTTGAAGGGACCGTGCGCGCCGCGGATACGGATTCGCCGCTGGCCGATGTCCAGGTGGTCCTGCCGGATATCAACAGGGGCGACAGTACGGACCCTGACGGGTTTTACAGGATCGAGCGCATTCCGGCCGGCCCGTATCTCGTTGAGGTGCGCCTCCTCGGGTATCGTACGGAATTCGCGGAGGTTCTCGTCACGGACGGCGCTACGGTCCGGCTCGATGTGCATATGGTCGAGTCTGCCTTCCAGTTGGATGAGGTCGCCGTGGTCGGCAGCCGCACGCGCCAGCGTACCGTAACCGAGTCGATGGTTCCCATCGACATCATTGCCAGCGATGCGCTTCGGGCGCAGGGGCATGTCAACCTGGGAGACCAGCTCCGGACGATGGCGCCGTCATTCAATGTGAATCCGCAGGCCGTGGGCGACGCTGCGAGGATCGTACGCCCTGCCAGTCTGCGCGGTCTGGCCCCCGACCATACCCTGGTGCTGGTCAACGGCAAACGCCGCCATCGCGCCGCCATCATTACCTGGATAGGAAACGGCGTCGCCGACGGAGCTCAGGGTCCCGACATTTCGTCGATTCCGGCTATTGCCTTGCATCAGGTTGAAGTATTGCGCGACGGCGCGTCGGCTCAGTACGGCTCCGATGCGATCGCCGGCGTAATGAACTTCGCGCTCAGGGAAGATCGTTCCGGGGGCGGCGTCGAAGTGCATGCCGGCGGGTACGGGGAAGGTGACGGCGAAACATACATGATTTCGGCCCATACCGGCTTGCCCCTGGGGGAAACCGGGTTCGTCAATTTCAGCGCCGAATACGGCAACGCAAGGCCCACCAGCCGAAGCGTGCAACGCGACGACGCCGCCCTGCTTGTCGCCTCCGGCAACCAACATGTAAAAAATCCGGCCCAGATATCGGGGCGCCCCCGTGTAGAGGACGATATAAAGTTGTGGAGTCATTTCGGCTACCCTGTTCACCGTAACGCCATGCTCTACGGGCACGCCAATTATGCCGCCAAGTCGGTAACCGGCGGGTTTTTCTACCGCCATCCGCACACCCGAGTCGGGGTTTTCAAGGGGTACGCACTTCATCCTGTCTCTCGCCTCAACGTATACAACGCCGACGGTGGGCTTACGAACTTTCCCGATCCCGACAATTCCGAGCAACGTGACGCCATCGTCTACGATGCGAACGGCGAGGTCGCAAGTCTCCCGGGACAGCGGGGTATTCCCTCGCTCCTCGTGGGTGACGGGGTTTGGGCGGAAACCGGCGTTGTCGGCGCCGGCGGCTGCGCCACGATTCCGATCATAGCCAACGTACCCGACGCGGCTGCCCTCGAAGCCGTCGAGAACGACCCGAACTGTTTCACCCTCTACAGCCGGTTCCCCGGCGGATTCACGCCTCAATTCGGCGGCGATCTTGTGGACGGGTCGGTAGTGGCCGGTTTACGTGGATATACCGACAGCGGTTTTACCTGGGACTTGAGCGGGTCGTACGGTATGAACACCGTGGACTTTTTCATCCGCAACACGGTCAATGCGTCGCTTGGTCCCGCAACGCCTACCGAGTTTGATCCGGGTCTGTACAGCCAGCGGGACATCAATCTGAATCTTGATCTGACCTGGCCCATCAACGATATGGTGCATCTCGCCGGGGGCGCCGAATGGCGTGACGAGCGGTTCGAGATCGGTCTTGGGCAGGTGGAGTCGTATCAGATCGGTCCGTACGCCGGTCAGGGATTCAGCGCCGCCTCCAACGGTTTTCCGGGCTTTGGGGACATTGCTTCGGGTGCGTGGAACCGAAGCAACTATGCGGTCTACGGCGATGCCGGGATGGAAGGAGGCGAAGGCAGACAATGGGGTCTCGACGGCGTCGTCCGGTTCGAAAACTTCTCCGACTTCGGCAGCACGCTGAATGGAAAGTTGAGCGGACGGTACGAACTGGCCCATGCTCTTGCGCTACGCGCCGGTTTCAGCACGGGTTTTCGCGCCCCCACCCCGGGTCAGCAAAACGCGTTCAATGTGTCCACCCAGTTTGATCCGGGTCTGAAGAAGTTGGTCAATAACGGCACGATTCCTTCCACCTCGCAGGTTGCTGCGTTGCGAGGCGGTCAGCCGCTCGATCCCGAAACGTCCATGAACTACACGGCCGGTCTGGTGCTGGATGGAACGGTCTTTAATCTGACGGCCGATTATTACCGCATCGATGTTTCAGACCGGATTGCCCTGACACAGGTGTTTGCACTGGCGCCGGAGGAGGTGGATGCCCTTGTAGCCGAGGGCATCACCAGTGCGGGCAATCTGGCGAATTTCCGCTTTTTCACCAACGATTTCTCCACCCGTACGCAGGGTATGGACCTTGTCGCCACGTATGTCCCTATGGCCCTGCGTGGACAGGCGACATTCAATTTCGTTTTCAACCGTACGATCACCAGCGTAGTCTCGTGGAATACCGACGTGCTCGACGATACGCGCATTCGGCAACTGGAGCAGGGATTACCCCGGACGAGATGGAACGTCTCGGGAAGGTACATTCCGGGACGCTTGCAGTTGCTGGGCCGGTTGAGCTATTATGGCGGCTGGTTCGACGCCCGGGACGACCGGCATTATGGCGGAGACGCCTTGATCGATGTAGAAGCCGCTTACGATTTCGGCGAAGTGCTCACGCTGACGGTCGGCGCACGTAATGCGTTGAATAATTATCCGGAGAGAAACCCTGCTGCTGCGGCTGTCGCAGGCAATCTTTACAGTCTGGCGACGCCCTTCAGTTACAACGGAGGGTACTACTACCTCCGCCTTGCGTATCGGTGGAAATAAAAAAAAAAGAGCAAATACTCCTTGATAGCGTGTATAGTGTGTAATACATTGCAAACGGTATGGCCTTAGGGCAAACCGTTTTTATTGGCGGAGACGCCAAGGCGCAATGCGCAGGTCCGTTGCTTCTGAACGAAGTGTGCAGGGCATGGTTTGCTTGAAGCGCCTTTTCCTTCCGGAAGGATTTCTCACCCCCCCCCCCCGTTCCCATGAAAAACCGAATACTACGCGTATTTGCATCTCTGGCGCTTCTGGCGCTTCTCCCCATGTCGGTTTTGGCGCAGGGGACCGTCGAAGGGACCGTGAGCGATGCGGACGGAATGCCCTTGCCGGAGGTGCAGGTGGCCATTTCTGCATTGACCATTGGCGATCTTACCGACATCGATGGTAACTATGTGATCGAGCAGGCGCCCGCAGGAACCCATATGGTGGAGTTTCGCCTTCTCGGGTTCGAGCCGATATATATGGAAGTAACCGTTATGGATGGGGAAACGGCCCGGCTCGATGCAACCATGAACGAAGCCGTTATTCTCCTCGAGGCAGTGGCTGTGGTAGGTAGTCGTGCGCAACCTCGTACGGTGACCGAATCGATGGTGCCCATTGACATAATTCGCAGCAGCGATATCCTCGATCAGGGGGGTACGGATTTCGCCGACCTGCTGCGCAACGTTGTGCCGTCGTTCAACGTCAACATTCAGCCCATCAGTGACGCAGCGACATTCGCGCGCCCGGCGAATCTGCGCGGCCTTGCGCCCGATCATACCCTGGTCCTTATCAACGGCAAGCGTCGCCATCGCACTGCGGTCATTACCTGGTACGGCAACGGACTCGCCGACGGCTCCCAGGGCCCGGACATCGCGCTCATTCCCGGCTTGGCCCTGGAACAAGCCGAGGTGCTGCGAGACGGTGCGTCCGCCCAGTACGGTTCGGACGCCATTGCGGGGGTGATGAATTTTGTCCTCAAGGACGATAGGGACGGCGGTTCCGTCGAGGTCAAGACGGGCGGGAATCTTTTGGGAGATACGAGCGGCCGGGTCGACCGCGGGGCACTGCCGGGGGACGGAGACATGTACACTGTGTCGGCCAACGTCGGGCTTCCGCTTGGCGAGGACGGGTTCCTCAACCTGACCGGCGAGTACGGCAACGCCCTTCCAACCGACCGCAGCGTCCAGCGCAACGACGCGCGCCGGCTCATCGCGGCTGGCAATACCGATGTGCGTGAACCCGCGCAGATCTGGGGGTCGCCCGAAGTATCCGACGAGATCAAGTTGTGGGCCAACGCGGGGTTTCCCCTCAACGACCAGTTGGAGGCCTATGCCCATGGGAACTACGTGAGCAAGCAGGTCGAAGGCGGGTTCTACTTCCGTAACCCGAACACCCGCAGCGGCGTGTACGGGACCTCGAACGCCGACGACGAAGCCATCCTCCTGGTCGGCGACTTGCTGGATGCGGACGATGGCGTGCTCGACGGATCAGCCGGCTGCCCCGAAGTCAGGGTCTCTAACGGCGTGGTGACGGATCAGGCGGCCTGGAACGAGGTGCTCAACAACCCCAACTGCTTCACCTTCCAAAAGATACTGCCGGGAGGCTTCACCCCGCAGTTCGGCGCGAACGTGCTCGACGCCTCCGGTGTGGCGGGCGTCCGGGGGACAAGGGACCGCCTGTCCTGGGACGCCAGCGCGAGTTGGGGAAAGTCCAACATGGACTTCTACATGTACAATACGGTCAACGCTTCGTTGGGGCCCAATCAGCCCTGCAGCGGCGAGGGTGTTTCTCCGCACGTTCCCGACCAGCGCTGTACCCCGTACTTCAACCCTGGGATCTACGACCAGCAGGAAATAAACTTTAACCTGGATCTCTCTTACCCCCTTGGCGACAAGATCAACATGGCGGGTGGCGGGGAGTGGCGTCAGGAGCGCTTCGAGATCATTCAGGGCAATAGAGAGTCCTGGACCGAGGGCCTGCTCGCAACCCAGGGCTTCACGCCCGGATCCAACGGTTTCACGGGCTTCGGCCCCCTTACGGCCGGCGACTGGAAACGCAGCAATTTCGCCGGCTACGGTGATGTCGAGTTCCGGGATATAGAGCGTGACCGGAACTTCAGCGTTGCGGGACGCATCGAGAATTTTTCGGACTTCGGCACGACGGTCAACGGGAAAGTCGCGGGGCGTATAGGTTTCACCGAGGCGTTCGCTATGCGCGCCAGTGCGAGTACGGGTTTCCGCGCGCCTACGCCGGGGCAGCAGAACGCCTTCAACATCTCGACGATCTACGATCCCGACATCATGGACCTTACCAACAACGGCACGATCCCCTCGACCTCGCTGTTGGCCCGGGAGTATGGCGGCAAAGCGCTGGGACCCGAAAAATCCGTCAACAAGGCGCTCGGCGCGGTATTCGAAAGAGGCCCCTTTATCCTCTCGGCGGACTTCTTCCAGATCACCATGTCGGATCGTCTCACGACGAGCCAAAACTTCGTCCTCGGTACGGCCGATGTGCAGCGTCTACTGCAAGAGGGCATCATCCGGCCCGGCGGCGTTCTCAAGAGGTTCCGCTTCTTCATCAACGACTTCGAAACGCGCACGCGGGGCCTCGACATCGTGGGTTCCTACCGGATGGAGGGCCAGAGCGGTTCCACCACGACGTTTAGCACTGCCTGGAATTGGACCGCCACCGAAGTGACCGGTTTCAATAGAGAGACATTGAGCGATCTCCGGATCCGGATCCTTCAGGAAGGGCTTCCCAACATACGTGGAAACGTGATGGTCAACCACGCTTTCACTAGCGGAACGAGCGTCCTGGTGCGTGCAAGTTACTGGGGCGGCTACTTCGACGGCGAGACGCCCTACTACGAGTCGGATCCCCGTAATACGATCGACTATCCGGCGCGTACGCTTGTGGATGTCGAAGCCACCCATTCGTTCACGGACTACTTGATGCTTACGGTCGGAGCCCAGAACGTGCTGAATACCGTCCCGCAAGAGTATCCGGGCGCCGCGGGCGGTGTCGGCAACAGGTACGGCCAGTTCACCCCGTTCGGCTTCAACGGGGCCTTCTACTATGCTCGCGTCCGGTATCGCTGGGACTGGAAGTAAGTCGCGGGGATACGTAGACGTACGGCGCTACGAAAAGGGGAGGGATTGCAATCCCTCCCCTTTTTCATAATTTTCGTTCCTTTTTGTCCGGCGCGGTATCTGCGTGCTGTACACAGGTTCCGGCGCCGTTGCGATCCGTCCTGTTCGGTTTCGCATATTCTTTGCGATCTATAATCCCGGCAAGTAGTAAAATCTGTTTGGGTTTATTACGCTAATACTATCTCTAATGCGGACAAGCACTATGGCGAACGGTAAGATCGTTCAGATAATCGGACCTGTCGTGGACGCGGAATTCCCATCCGGCGACGTCCCCGAGATTCTTTCTGCGTTGACGATCGGACGAGACCAGGGGGACGATCTGGTCCTGGAAGTGCAACAGCACCTTGGAGAAAATCGCGTTCGCACGATCGCCATGGATTCCACGGACGGCCTTACGCGCGGCGCAGAGGTTGTGAACACGGGCCGTGCGATCGCCATGCCTGTCGGCGAAGAGATCCGGGGACGGCTGCTCAATGTGGTTGGACGCGCCATCGATGGGTTCCCGCAACCTGAGGTGAGCGAATGGCGCCCGATTCATCGGGAGGCGCCTGCATTCGACGAGCTTCAGACGAGCATCGAGATGCTGGAAACGGGCATCAAGGTGATTGACCTGATTCAGCCGGTGGCGCGGGGTGGCAAGGTGGGCTTGTTCGGCGGCGCCGGCGTGGGCAAGACGGTGCTCATCCAGGAACTCATCAATAATATCGCTAAGGCGCATGAGGGCCTTTCCGTCTTTGCCGGTGTTGGGGAACGCACCCGTGAGGGAAACGATCTGTTGCGTGAGATGCTCGAATCCGGCGTAATGAGTTACGGCGAGGAATTTCGCCAAACGATGGAGGAAGGAGGCTGGGATTTGAGCAAGGTGGATGACGAAGCGCTTCGGCAATCCAACATCACGCTTGTCTTCGGGCAGATGAACGAACCGCCCGGCGCCCGTGCTCGCGTAGCCTTGGCCGGCTTGACCGTCGCGGAGTATTTTCGCGATCTGGGCGGCCGGGACGTGCTCCTCTTCGTCGACAACATTTTCCGCTTCACACAAGCCGGTTCGGAGGTTTCGGCTCTGCTTGGCCGCATGCCGAGCGCAGTAGGGTACCAGCCGACGCTTGCCACCGAGATGGGTGAGTTGCAAGAACGCATCACCTCGACCCGGGACGGCGCCATCACCTCTTTCCAGGCTATTTACGTCCCGGCGGACGACCTCACGGATCCTGCGCCGGCCACCACCTTTGCGCACCTTGACGCTACGACAGTGCTTTCCCGCCAGATCGCCTCGTTGGGGATTTATCCGGCCATTGACCCGCTCGACTCGACAAGCCGCATTCTGGATGCGCGCATCGTCGGCGAGGAACATTACCGGACGGCTCAGGAGGTGAAGGAACTCCTTCAGCGGTACAAGGAATTGCAGGACATCATTGCCATTCTCGGCATGGACGAGTTGTCCGACGAGGACAAGCTTGTTGTGCAGCGGGCTCGCCGCGCCCAGCGATTCATGAGCCAGCCGTTCTTTGTGGCCCAGCAGTTCACCGGTATTGAAGGCAAGTACGTCAAGGTGGAAGATTCGATTCGCGGATTCCGGGCCATTCTGGAAGGAGAAATGGACAAGTACCCCGAGAGCGCCTTCAATCTGAAGGGCTCCATCGAAGAGGTTGCGGAGGCCGGCGAGAAGATGCTCGCGGAGGAGACCGCATAAGCTGGACGCATGTTCGCAAGCGACCGGATTTTTCGGTGCTTCGCATAAGGTTTGATTGTATAAGGTCTGATTGTATAATACCCAGCACCTATGGCCCATCTTCAGGTTGAAATCGTTGCTCCGGACCGGCGCGTCTTTCATGGAGAGTCGCGGGGCGTTCAGGCGCCTGGCCGGTTTGGTTCGTTCGAGGTGCTCTTCAATCACGCCCCCATGATTGCTGCGTTCGATATTGGCGCGGTACGTGTCACGGCCCCCGACGGGGAGCAGGTCTTTTTTGCTTCGAGCGGGGGGTTTCTCGAAGTGATCGACAACCGGGTTACTGTACTCGCGGATACGGCCGAGCCGGTTTCCGAAATAGATATGCAGCGGGCAAAAGCGGCCGAGGAACGGGCGTTGGGCCGGTTGCAAGCGACCGGGGAAGAAATTGACCGGCTTCGCGCCGAGCGGGCCCTCGAGCGGGCGCGTAACCGGTTACGCATGGCGATGGGGCGTATTGGGAGGAGGGGTTCAGGATAATCCATGACCACGCTGAACGATCTCCCGACCCCCTGTCTGCTGATTGAGCGGTCTCGCCTCGGGGCGAATCTTTCGGCGATGCAGGCCCGTGCCGACGCGCAGGGAGTTCGCTTGCGCCCCCACATCAAAACACACAAGTCAACGGTGCTGGCCCGCATGCAACAGGAGGCGGGTGCGCGCGGCGTTACCGTGGCGACAGTGGGAGAAGCCGAGCACTTTACACGCGCCGGTTTCGACGATATACGCATCGCGTATCCTGTGATCGGGCAAGACCGGCTGGAACGCGTAGCCAATCTGTACGCTGACGCACGCCTTTCTTTCTGTGTCGATACGGTGTCCGGCGTTCGAGCCGCCTCCGACTTTTTTGCGGCGCGCGGCGTTTCCGCGGATGTGCTGATTGAAGTAAATGTGGGTCAGAATCGCTGCGGCGTCGATCCGGAAGACGCACGTGCGGTGTCGTTTGCACGCACCGTAGCCGAATCTCCCGGTATCCGTCTTGCCGGCATTCTTACACACGCGGGGCAGGTGTACAAGGGGCCGCCGGAGGGCGTCTCGAAAGAAGAGGCCATACGAACCGTTTCCCGGCATGAACGGGACGCCATGCTCCGGTTCGCCGGGCGGCTCAGGGAGGCAGGTCTTGCCGAACCGGGCGCCTTCGAAATCAGCATCGGCTCGACGCCCACGATGCACCTGTTCGAGAACAGGGAGGAGGGAGGCTTTTGCATTACCGAGATACGTCCCGGCAACTATGTCTTCCACGACGCCATGCAGGTAGCTCTCGGCGCAGTTGCGTTAACCGACTGTGCGCTTACCGTGCTGACGACCGTTGTCAGCCGCCATCGCACGGCCTCGGGGAGGGAGCGGCTATTTGCCGATGCGGGTTCTAAAACCGTCACCTCCGATCAAGGGGCGCTCACGGACGGCTATGGGCAATTGCTGTACGACGGGCTTCGCATGGAGCGCTTGCCGCATGCACGTATTGCAGCGCTTTCCGAAGAACATGCCTGGATCAATGTACCGGGCGGATCGACCCTCGAAGTGGGAGATCGTATCCGGTTCGTGCCGAATCATGCCTGCGTATGCATGCATCTGCACGAAACCGCGTGGCTTGTCGATGGCGAGGAAGTCATTGATGCCTTGCCCATCGATGCCCGCACTCGCGTACCGTAGCGTCCGGGCCGGACCCCCGCGTTGTCGCGAGAGATCCGGCCCTTTACGCTGCTGACTACCTGATGAACAGCATTTCCCGGTACGTCGGCATCGGCCACAGTTCGTTTGGCACCACCCGTTCGAGTTTGTCGCACGCGAGGCGTACGGCACTCATCGCCGGAATGATCTGATCGCGCATATGAACGGCGTGCGCATGTCCATCCTCGAAACTGGTCATGTTCACAGCCTTCAATTGGTCGATCGCTTCACGCAGTTCGTCGATGAGGGCGCCTGTCCCAGAGGCCGTCGCCTGCATGCCTCCAGAGGGAGCGCCGATCTGGTTGGCTTGCGTAACGGTCGCCGTTAACTCTCCGAAGTACTTCGCCGCCGCGGGGAGCACCATCGTTTCGGCTATGGTTTGCGTGGTTTGCGCTTCGATATTGACCGTCATGACGTACTGCTCGAGCCATGTTTCGTATCGGCTCTCGAGCTCCGTCTTCGAAAGGACATTGGCCTTCTCGAAAAGCGATACGTTTTTCTCGTCGAGCATTTTGTCCAGCGCGTCGACCGTCGTACGCAGGTTCAGCAGGCCGCGTCGTTCGGCTTCGGCATGCCATTCTTCCGCGTAGTTGTCTCCCTCGAAAAGGATGGCTTTTGTTTCCTGCGAGGATTCCTGAAGCACCTTGACTATAGCTGCTTCGAAGGACATCCCGTCGTCCATCCTGGCTTCCAGACTTGTTGCCAGTTCGTCCAGCGAGTCCGCCATGGTTACGTTGAGCACCGTGTTCGCAAACGAGATCGTCTGGTTAGAGCCGACAGATCGGAACTCGAACTTGTTGCCCGTGAAAGCGAACGGGGACGTACGGTTACGGTCACCCGAATGGCGCGGCAAATGCGGAAGGACCGGACTGCCGAGGCCAAGGAAGCCGCCCTCTTTGTTCGACGTTGCCGAGCCTTCGGCGATCTGGTTGAAGATGTCGTAAAGAGCCTCGCCGAGGAAAATGCTCAAGATCGCCGGGGGCGCTTCGTTGGCGCCCAACCGGTGGTCGTTTCCGGCCGTCGCTACGGTGATTCGCAACAGGTCCTGATGCTTGAACACCGCACGGATCACGGCGGCGCAGAAGAACAGGAACCGCAGGTTTTGGGAAGGATCGTCTCCCGGTTCAAGCAGGTTAATGCCCGTATTCGTGGACATCGACCAGTTGTTGTGTTTGCCCGATCCGTTCAGTCCGTCGAACGGTTTCTCGTGCAGCAGGCAGACGAGGCCGTACTTGCGGGCTGTCTTCTCCAGCATGAGCATGGTCAGGTGCTGGTGATCGACGCCCAGATTCGAGTTTTCGAAGATCGGCGCGATTTCGTACTGCCCCGGCGCCACTTCGTTATGGCGCGTTTTGACGGGTACCCCGAGACGGTACAGCTCCCGTTCCGATTCGAGCATGTACGACAGAATCCGATCTTCGATCGTTCCGAAATAATGATCGTCCAACTCGTGTCCCTTCGGCGGTTTTGCACCGATGAGCGTACGCCCTGTGGTCACGAGGTCCGGTCGGCGGTAATAATACTCCTCGTCGATCAGGAAGTATTCCTGCTCGGAACCGACGGTGGAATACACTTTCTGTACGTCTTCCATGCCGAACAACGCAAGGACGCGCCGGGCGGAGGAATCCAGTGCTTCTATGGAGCGCAGCAGGGGGATCTTGTAGTCCAGCGCCTCGCCGGTCCAGGAAGTGAACGCTGTGGGGATCGACAGATAGGTCCCGTTTTTGTTCTCGATGATGAATGCGGGCGAGGTAGGGTCCCATGCCGTATAGCCGCGAGCCTCGAAGGTGGCGCGCAAGCCGCCGCTCGGGAAACTCGACGCGTCCGGTTCGCCCTGGATCAGGTTGCTCCCGGAAAACTCCGCAATGGCGCCGCCGCCCTTGTTCGGGGTGATGAAGCTGTCGTGCTTTTCGGCGGTCGAGCCGGTCAGGGGCTGGAACCAATGCGTGAAATGCGTTCCACCCCGCCCCTTGGCCCATTCTTTCATGGCTGTCGCCACGGTGTCCGCAACGTTCGGATCGACTGGCTCATTGTTTTCGATGGTGGCAAGGAGCCGCTCGTAGACTTTCTTTGGAAGCCGGCTCTTCATGGTCTCCAGGCCGAATGTATTCTCCCCGAAGATGGTTTCGATGTCCATGGGAAGAATCGGCGTCTTGATTTCCGGCACGAATTTGGTTGCGGCTTTTACGTTATAATCGTCAATCAACTTGGACATGGCGTACAGCGTTTGGTGGTCGTGGTGGTACAGGGATGGTGTCAGCAGCGCGTCGGCTGCGTGGTGCAAATGGGGTTAATGTTTCGCCAGTTCGGTTGTAAACGGCTTGATTTTTCTCGTTTCCTTGAAGGTGCTCAGCACGATGCTGGTCGAGGTACTGTACACTCCGGGCAGCGACCGGATTTTCGACAGTAATTGTTCGAGGGTGGTCGTATTCCGGGAGCGCACCTTTAGTATGTGAGATCCCTCTCCGGTAATCGAATGCACCTCCTGCACTTCCGGAAAAACGAGGACTTCATTCACGAAATTGTCGTAATTCACGGATCCATCCACGGTTACGCGAATAAAGGAGGCGATGTCCATGTGCAACCGCTTCGGGGCGACCACGGCGTGATAACCTGTGATCACTCCCCGTTCTTCGAGTTTGCGCATGCGGTCACTGACGGAGGGCACGGAAAGCCCTACGATTTCCCCAATGGCATTGCGCTTCATTCGTCCACTATCCTGTAGCAGATCAAGGATGGTGACATCTATGTCGTCGATTCGATGCATGGCGTTGTTGGATTGAGTAGTGATTTTTGTGGTAAGTTCCGCACCAGTCTATTAACTAATTTAGGAAAAGATGCATGAATACATTCCTAAAATTAAATTTTTAACCCATTTTTTGCATACAGGGCCGGATTTTCGTTCATCGCAAGGTGATTCGTGGCGTATGCGAACATGGAGGCCCTCCAAACGTACCCATGCGGGATATGTAACGACTTGGTTTTTGAGCAATTAACAAGGGAATGTCATGCACCGCAGAGATTTTTTCCGGCGCGCGGCCGCCGCAGGAGGGCTTCTTGGAATGGGGGCTGCTGCCCCTGCAAAGGCGCTGGCGCCGATGATGGAATTGGGTCGTGGGCCGGGTAACCGAATCGGCGTATCCACCTATTCGTTCTGGCGTTTCGCAGGGGGGCGGGAAGACTACCCGATAGCCTCTTGTATCGAGCAGGCCGCGGACATGGGTTTTGACGGCGTGGAGATTCTCCACATCCAGATGGGTTCCGAGGATAATGCCCATTTGCAGATGCTCAAGCGCAAAGCCATCGAGTCGGGATTGGACCTGATGGGGTTCTCGACCCATCAGGGATTCGTATCGCCGGACGCCGGGACGCGTCAGGAGAATGTGGACAGGACAAAGCGCCAGATCGATATAGCCTCCGCGCTGGGGATCCCCACCATGCGCATCAATACCGGGCGCTGGGGTACGAGCGAATCATTCAAGGCATTGATGGCCAACCGGGGCATTGAGCCGCCGCTCGAAGGGTATACCGACGAGGAAGCGTTCGAGTGGGTAATCGATGCCATCGGTTCCTGCATTGATCACGCCGCGGAGAAAGGCGTCGTGCTGGGGCTGGAGAATCACTGGGGACTCGGGCGCACGCCCGAGGGGGTGCTGCGCATTGTTCGCGCCATTGATTCGCCCTGGCTTCAGGTGACGCTGGATACGGGCAACTTTCTGGAGGACCCCTACGACAAGCTGGCCATGCTGGCGCCGGACACCGTGCTCGTCCAGGCCAAGACGTATTACGGCGGCGGCACGTGGTATACGCTTGATCTGGATTACGACCGCATCGCGCAGATCATGCGCGACGCCGGTTTTCGGGGATATGTTTCGCTGGAATTCGAGGGCGCCGAAGATCCTGGCGTAGCGATTCCGAAGAGTCTGGCGCTATTGCGCAACGCATTCGGGGGGTAGCCGGATCGTAATGCGTCGTCGGGCAGTAGGATGCCGTTCTATACTTGTCCGGGCCCGTAGCTCAGTGGTTAGAGCAGTGGACTCATAATCCATTGGTCGTAGGTTCGAACCCTACCGGGCCCACTTTCCGGCAACGCCGGAGCCGGGAACAGTTCCGGCGTTTCCTATGGAGCCGCGCACGCGAAGCTGTCTGCGTCGTCGGTATCGCCCTCCCCGTCGTAGACTGCGCGTTGCGGATAGGGACACAAGGGGCGGCTCCGAACGACCTCCCTTGCTGCGTTTCGTTTCAACGCTACGATGCGATCGGGCGCCTTGCCCTGTTCCACCCAGTCCGTCAGCACGTTCAGCCAGTTCACTTCCCCGGGGCCGGGGCCGCCGCGCGAGCACCTGAGGAAATACGAATAGTCGATGTCCGACCCGTAATGGGCACGGATGATCGCTTTCGCCGTTTCGGCGGTGCGATGCACGGCAAGATGCCCGAAGTTGATCTGACGCTCCGGATGGTTGAGCGCCCACGATGCGTCTGTTCCGCCTCCTTCATGCCTGGTATCGGTTCCTACCGTGGCGTATTCGGAATGCACCGACCACCGGGCTGCATTCTGGATAGAGCCCACAAAGCCACCACCGCCGCTCACACGCCGGAAGAGCGGGAATCCATTGCGAACCCGACTTCGGGCCAGACGATAAATGAATTCGGCACGTCCTTGCCTGGTTAAGGATACGATCACCGGATTTTCGTAGTGGCACGCTTGTGATCAATCTTCCCCACTGGGATGAGGAATTCATTGCTGAGCAAGCTGACGAAGAATATCATCCCCCCGATACCTACCTCTGGCGTGGGAGGTTGCTTTCAGGAAAGGGCAGTGTAGTTCTGGTCCAAAGCCCTGGGGAGGTTACAGGGGTTATCGAATTTGAAGGGGGCAAATGGTATAAAATCGAACCCTTGGGGAGTGGTCTGCATGCCTTAATCGACGTGGATATGACGCGGTTTCCAAGTGGCGATGACACGCCTCCAGATGCAGATGACGGGGAGGGGCAAGATACATCTCCTCAGCCGGGTGCGCAAAAGACGGGCTTGAGCAATAAGACAAGCTCGAGCAATAAAACGATTGAGATATTGGTTCTTTACACAGACGATGCCAGTGGGGCTGTAGGCAATATTTCCAATACTGCAATAACGGCCATCAATCAAACGAGGACGGCATACCGAAACAGCGGCATAACAAGCAGTCAACTCGATATCGGACGTATTCGCACTATGAACCTCTTCAATTTTCAGGAAAGTAGCAATAGTACCTCGACCGTAAACAGTCTGGCAAGTAACTCACATGCGAATAACTTACGCAATACTTATTCTGCTGATGTGGTAGTCTTGTTAACCGATGGAGACTATGATAATGGTGTACTCGGCCAAGCGCGGGCCATTGGTCCGTCGAATAGTAACGCTTATGCGATCGTAGAGGCTGAGTATGCTACAGCATCATTCACCTTCGCACACGAAATCGGTCACCTTCAAGGGGGACGTCACCAGCAATGCTCGGTTTATAACAGGGGCGGGTGTGACCCCGCGTCCGGAAGCGCCCACGGATACGGATGGACAATCGGTGGAGGAAACTATAACTGGACGATAATGCACCAGTTAGGACGTTCAGGCAATCGAATTCAACATTTCTCAAATCCCAGTGTTTACTATAATGGCATAGCAACAGGCGCTAGCAATAACAACGTCGCACAGAATTTTCGAAATACCGCCTCTACGCTGGCTAATTTTCGAACGGTACGCCCACTTTCGGTGTCGATCTAGGGTCCGTATTTTTTAGCTGCAGGCCAACAAGGCACCTGGACAGCCTCCGTCTCCGGCGGCCGCCCGTCCTACAGCTACCGGTGGAGCAAGATGCGGTACTGCGATGATAATGCTCTGCGGGGTATACGAGATGTCCCCTGCGAGGGATGGGGCGATGCTGGCGGCGGTTCCAGCTTCAACAGTAGCTTCAACATTTCGCATCGCCTCAGGCTCACCGTCACCGATGGCGACCGTATCTCAAAGACTGTTTACAAGGAGGTCTTGGTCACGGAGTATGGACCGCCACAGGGCGGTCTTTCCGCATCGTACAAGCAAACGGCAGGTGAGGCGCTGCAGAATCCGTCGTTGACGGCTCTAACGGAGACTTACGCACTGGCAAGTAACTACCCGAATCCCTTCAATCCGTCTACGGAGATCCGATTTGTCTTGCCGGAGGCCTCGGCGGTTTCACTGGTTGTCTACGATGTGATGGGACGCGAGGTGGAACGCCTTCTTGATAAGACCCTGGAAGCCGGTTACCATGAAGCGAGATGGGATGCAACAGGCCTGCCCAGCGGGGTCTATCTCTACCGGATCGAGGCAGGACCATTCACGCAAACCAGGCGTATGACCTTGCTCAAATAAGACGCCTTCGTACGACATTACTCAACGGCGACCGATATGCCGCGTTATGCCCTGTTACTTGCCGGCTGCTTCCTGTTGATCTCTTCGGCATCGTCGCAACCTGCCCGGTTGAATGTATCCGTGCAGGGCGGAGTCATTCGAAATTTTCAACATGAGGATTGGAAGCAGTCCCGCTACACATTCTATCCAGAAGTGCAGATCGCCAGCCAGCCTTTTTCGATCACCCGCGGAATTTCGTTACAGGGTGGCCTACGCTGGGGGTATTGGGACGATGGAGTGCGTGAGCATAAGGGGGACATTTCGTTCGTTACCTATTCTCATAGCAGCCACATTGCCGGAGTCCGCTTCTACGTGGTCTCTACACACATTCCTCTTGTTTCCCTGAGCCTGTTCAGCGGCCTATCCTCGCACTTTATCAGTGGTGACTATGTAGGCGGTTCCGACCTATGCATATCCATCCATATTCCCGCTTGTGAGCTTTTCGACCCTAGTACTCCACCACCTGATATTTACCCTTACTCTGTAGGCGGTTATTGGGGTAGAAATTATCACGAGCGCTTTAGGACCCTGGAAGTCGGTCTACGCGTAGCGGTTCCCCTCGGCAACAGGTTGGCGGTTAATACAGAAGTACAAAAATATATTCATCGTTCCATCGTGGAGCGTATTTCCCATACAAAAAACCGGTTTGTTTACAAGCTGGGGCTTTCCTTTGGATTTTTTTGACTCGACCGCAAGGTTGCGCCAGGAAATAACAGGGCGCTCTTGGCTTCTCAGGGATACCGAGAGCCTGGCGTACTTATCCGGATGTCGATACAGACGTCAGCCGCGATCGCGGCGTGATGCTTTTGGACAAGTCATCCCACCGGAATATTCTGTGCAGCGCCGAAGAAAGAAAACGGAAACAGCCTCGACGGCGGAAACAGGTCGGGGGAAGGAGGACATGAGTGTGCGGAGCTTGGAGGTGGATGCAATACGTTTCAGAATACTCGAAACAGGCCGTAAAGCGCCACCATCACGATGGAAACGATACTGATCCAGAGTAGTGTGTCATAGATGCGCCCCGGCTTGAGTACCTCGGGGAGGCGGCGGTATCGGAAATGCAGTACGGCGAAAACCACAAGCAGCAGAATGACGGTGGTGATGGCCCCGCCGATGGCGACCATCATGGCCGGCAGCTTGATGAGCAGGAAGAGGGCTGCCCAGACCAGCGGAATGATCCAGGCCAGCCATCCGATAGCCTTCCGGCGCACCCTCGTTTCCTTGAAGTCGAACCACCCGATCTGCCCGAAAGCGTCCGCAAACAGGCGCGTCCAGATGGCAAGTGCGCCGAACAGCGTGGAAAAGAGCACGGTGAACGCGCCTGCGAGGAAAAGCGCGCCCGCCCAGTCGCCGAGGCTCTGCGTATAGATCCGGGAAAGCGTATTCACCAGTTCCATGCCCTCGGGGAGCAGTCCCTGTCGATAGAGAATCGCCGCGCCCAGCAGATAAAATGCCGCGGTCGTGACCGTGTACACGATCATCGCCACCACTGCATCCAGGTACAGGACGCGAATCCAGCCCTTTGCGCGCCTTGTCCAGGCGGCGGTCGCCTCGTACGGGCCGGTATGCGCCGCATACCCCTTCTCGATCAGCCAGTAATTGTAGGCCAGAATCTCGTCGCCGCCAACGCCCGTAATGCCGAATGCGCCTATCGCGATGAGCACCACCTCAGGGGGAAGTTGGAAACCGAATCCCCCCAGAATATCCTCTGCGGAAAACTGGAACGGCGTGAACTGCACGGCGACGACGCAAAACACGGTCAGCAACGTGAACAGGCCGATCAGCACCAGGGAAAGTTTCTCGATAGGGGCATACCGGCCGTGCTGGATAATGATCGATACGGCTACGCTGGCTGCAAGACACCAGATCACCACCGGCGCCTGCGGAAAAACGAGGACCAGTACGAGCGCCGTGCCGCCGATGACGCCGCCGACCTGCATCGTCTTGAGCACCATCAGGGTAAGCCAGGTCCAGATTGTCCAACTGGCCTTCCCGAAACGAGGCCCCGGCAAATCGTTCAGCGCCTCCATCGTGGACTGGCCGGAATAGATCGCGTTCTTGCCGAATTCCACCTGAACAGCCACCTTCACAAGGCAACTGACGAGGATGATCCAGAACGTTACGAATCCGGCTTCCGCCCCCAGTCGCGTAGTAGCGATCAATTCCCCGGAGCCGACAATGGACGCCGACAAGATGAATCCCGGCCCAAGATAACGAAGCCGCCCGGCGAAAGAGGTCGGCGGTTCTTTTATCTTGTCCGACGAGAACCGGTACGGATTGACTTCCGGGGGTGTTTTTGAATCCTTGTCGCGCGCCATACAGGGCAATATACCCTGTGAAGAGCAATAAACGGTTTGGGTTCAATCCCGCTTATTCGTTTTCTGCTTCGCTTTCCCTCATCTCTTCCACCTCGATGGTCAACGCCCATTCGGGATGCGTGGAGGGCGCCGTGACGGCATTGAGCACCTCGAAAACGAGATCGTGCCGGAAAGCCCGTTCGCCGGTCTTGACCTCCACCCATGTAACGGCATGCGCTTCGGCGACGATCAGGTCCGTCGCATCGGCGAAGGTGTATTCCGACCGGTTGCGTAGCGTAAATGCCGCGTCGGACGTGTTTTCGATGGCCACATGGAGCACAGACGTGTCTTCGCCGTATTCCGCGGTCTTTACCGAGAGCGACGCCTCGATCAGCGGCTGCACATGTTCCGGTCTGCCGATCAGGATATGCTTGTACCATGCTACCGTGCGCCGCATCCGGAGCGCCTCTTTGATGGCTTCGAGAGAACGATCCGTCGCAAAAACGAGCGTGGCGGACCGGTGGCCGCCTCCGGGCACATCGAACGTCCAGTCTATCAGGCCATGAATGTCGGATGTGCCAAGGATGGCGAGATTATGGTCGAGGGCGATCCGGAGCGCTTCGTCCGAATACCAATGTTCGTTGACCACTTCGATCCCGTGCAGGAGCCCCTCGTCGAGCAACTCGCGATGCATGTCGGTGAGTTCTGCGATCGCATCCGGTTTTTGCGACGGCCAGCTCGGATGATTCCAGAATAAGAACGCTCCTTGCCGGTTGGCCTCGCGGAGTGCATCCGCGGCATCCTCCACCTGAACGGGATTGACATCTTCCAGCAAGACGGCGTTCACGTGGCCCGGCGGCATTGCTCGGGTAATCTCCGCTCCCCGCAGGACGAGAAGCGGCACGCTTTCTTCTTCATTCTCGTCCGCCTCTTCATCTCCGTCCGCTTCTTCGTTTTCCGCCTGTTCCTGCTCCTCTTCCACTATTTTTTCGACCACTCGCACAGCCAGATCGTAGCTCCGGTTGCGGTCCGGATGCGGGATGTCGGCGATATGCGGCTGGTATTCGATGTGATCGGTGATCGCAAGGCAGTCGAGCCCATCGCGTATCGCTTCCTCCACGCGGATGTCAGGCCAGACGCTCCCGTCGGAGAAAACCGTGTGGGTGTGGAAGTCGCAAACCAGTGTATGGTACCCCGGTACATCGGGAAACTCGATGACGCGGTGGTCGGCGGGATCCTGCGTATCTTGTGCTCCGACGCCGGAAACGGTCAGCAGGAGCAGGGCGAGAAAACAGAAAAGGCGGCGCATATGGATACGGTTGCAGGTAATGAAACGGTACGAGGATGGGGTATATCCGGACCGGCCCGCCGGATCGACGAACAACGCCGGCAACGTCATGGGGCGTCTTCGGCAAAAGTGTATTGAAGGGTCAGCGTATGCACTCCATCTTCCGTGCGGCTGATTTCCATCTCGCCGCCGAGGCCGACCAACTCGCCTGTGCCCGATCCGGGCACGATGTTCCCGAACGAATGGGGCGCCATGCCCGGCCCCATGATGCCCCCGTGCTGCAGGACGAATGTGCCGGTTCGCCCGGCAAGGGCGCCCGTCACTTTTTCTGAAACGACATATCCTGCGCCGGCTTCCGGGTCGTTCAGTCCGCAGAAAAGGCCTTCGCCGGTACTTTCTCCGTCGAGGTCTCCCTGGAATTTTTTTCGAATCGCCACGCGGGTCAATACGGGGCCTTCTTCGGGGCGGTCATAGAGCGAGGCGTCCCATCCGGTGACGTCGAACGTGGAGTTGGCTTCCATAGTGTGCATACAAGGAGGTCGATGATCGAAAAGAATATACGCTTTTTCCTGTGTTGCCCTGCGCTATCGTGGTGTTATGCTTGCAGGGGCTATTGTGCCTGCCCCGCAATCCATGCCCGCCGTTGCAGCAGATCGGGATTGTCCGGGTATTGTGCGAGCAGGCGGTCCGTGTATTCGAGCGCCGCATCCCATGCTTCCTGTTGGGCATGGAAAATACTTAGCGCGTTAAGGTAATCCGCGTGGTCCGGGGCAAGGCGCAGCGCATTGGACAAAAGCCGTCCGGCTTGTTCGGCATTGCCCAGTTGCTGGTACGCCAGCCCGGCGTTGTACTGCATACGGGCATTCGAAGCGTCAAGCGCCGCTGCCCGGCCGAGATGGGTTGCAGCTTCTGCAAGCCGGTCCGGCGTTTCGGCGAGGAACAGACCCAGCGTGTAATGCACCTCGGCTGCATCGGGCTGCATGCGCACCGCCGCGCGCAGGGAGGTTTCGGCTTCGGCAGCCAGCATTTCCGCATCTGCACCGCCCGGCGCCCGCATGCGATTAAGCAGCATGGCCAGGTTCAGGTGCGCCGGGACGAAGGTGGAGTCGATGCGGACGGCGGTCCGGTAGGCTGCGGCAGCGGAGTCGGACCGGCCCAGGTGCTCGTGGAGAATGGCAAGGTTCAGGTGCGAGGCCGCCTGATCGTTCAGGGCATACTGCCCGTCGCGGTATTCCTGCAGGGCATTCCGCCAGGCGGTCGCCGTTTCGCTTGCGTTGTCCCGGGCGTATCGCTCCGGTGCGATCCGGGCGAGCACGCGGGCTGCTTCCATCCGCACGAGCCCGACGGAATCGGTCAGCAGGGGCTCCAGTTTCGGGATCGCCGAGCGATCGTTTTCGACGCTGTTCTCTGCCCCGAGGCGGCGTACGGCGGCGGCACGCACGAGGGGCGCTTCGTCGCCGAGCGCTTGGATGACGGCCTCCGAAGCGCGGACGGTGGCATAGCGGTCCAGCAGCGTCAGCGCCGTGGCGCGCACAATATCCGGCGCAGTGTGATCTTCCATCAGGCGGATCAATTCCGGTTCGGCCCCGGGAGCTCCTTCCCGTCCGCCGGCAAGGGCCGTGGCGAACGAGGGCGGGCGTTCCGGTCCATGCCAGTCATCGATCCGTTCGGCAGCCCATTCCGCGGAGCGGTCCGCATGGCATCCCTGGCATACATTGGGTGCGCCGGTGCGGGCGGAGAGATCGGGGCGGGGGATCTTGAAACTGTGGTCCCGGCGGGGGTCTACCACCATATAGGTCCGCTCGGGCATATGGCAATCGACGCACTGCGCCCCTTCCGATTCCTGCGGATGCCGGATGTGCTCGAACGTGTCGTAGGTGGTCGCCTCGTGGCATTGTCCGCAGAGCGCATTCCCCTCGAATTTCAGCCGCGTCGTATGCGGATCGTGGCAATCGGCGCACACGACGCCCTCCGCGTACATTTGGCTTTGCAGGAAAGAGCCGTACACATACACCTCATCGCGTATCTGCCCATCGGCAAAGTACAGTTCCTCTTCGAGCAGTTCGGGCTCGTAGTGGTCCAGGAAGACGTTGCCCGCGATATGATTCGGGTAGACGATCCGGCGCCGGGAATGGCAGGGTGCACACGTCTCCACCTGCTGGTGCGGCGCCGAAAGGGTCGCCGTGAGGCCGGAAGAGGCGGAATCGCAGGTTCCGGATTGCGCCTTTTGCGCATGGGCTTCACCGGGCCCGTGGCATGTCTCGCAGCTCACGTCGATTTCCGAAAAGGAGGTCTCGTAGGCGCCGGCGGCCAGGTTGAAGTTGCGTTGCAGGTTGGTGGAGTGGCAATCCGCGCACATGTAATTCCAGTTCATGCCGTCGCCGGTCCAGTGGAGCCAGTCCGGAGGGGTGATGCATTCCTCTTCTGCGAGAGAGAACCACCGTTCGCCCTGCGTATCCCAGGCGACCGTGAATGCCTGCAAGCGCCCGTTTTCCAGCGGGATGAGATATTGCTGGAGAGGTTCGTAGCCGAAGGTGTAGGCGACCGGGTAGGTTTGCATGGTTCCGTCGGTCCCCTGCGTGTGGATAAAGAAGCCGTCGCCTTCCCGGAAAAAGCGCGTTTCGACGCCGCAGTGACGGAAAACGGCGTCGTCGAAGTCGCCGAGTACGGTTTCCGGGCGGGCCTCTTCCATGGCCCGGTCGTGATCCGATCCTTTCCACGCAAGGGCAGCCTCCGCATGGCACCCGGAACAGACTTCGCGGCCCACGTACGCCGGGGCGGAAGCGGTGCGGGATGCATGTTCCGGGCCGCACCCGGATCCGGTCAGACCGACCCATCCCGCCAGTCCTGCGGCGGCCAGCAGGCGCAGGAGCGGAACGCACCGGTCGGATCGCAGGGCGGGCGTATGTCGGGACAGGAGCACGGACCGGGACGAGGATGTGGAAAGCAGGAGCGGATTTTCGGACGATGCAGGCCCTTCCGGGATGCGCTGCGGAAGGTGCAGTATACTATCTGCCGGGTTTTCGTGTCGAGCGAATGCCAAAAAGCACGCCGCTCCGCCGACCCGCCATTCGAACGGATCAAAAGATTTTATGTTGTATCCTGTGCCCGGACCATGCGCTGTTCCTCTTGACACTGTCCGCCGGAAAACTTATTTGTAACCATTCCTTTCGATTCCCTGACATTCCACAAAACCATGCGTCTTTTCGTCCACGCTTTTCTTGTTCTCGTTCTTGCGTTCGCCGGCGCGTTGTCTGTCCGGGCACAGTCCGGCGACGCTCCCCGGAACGTTGTGTTTATCCTGAGCGACGACCACCGGTACGATTTCATGGGGTTCCATGAGCGGTCCCCCGAGTTCCTCGAAACCCCGAACATGGATCGCATGGCCCGGGAAGGGGTGCATCTGCGGAATGCATTCGTGACCACGGCGTTGTGCTCGCCGAGCCGCGCCTCGATTCTTACCGGCCGGTATGCGCATAACCACGGCGTGGTGGATAATCAGCGGCTGGTGCCGGAGGGCACTACGTTTTTCCCGGAATTGCTCAAGGAATCAGGCTACGAGACTGCCTTCGTAGGGAAATGGCACATGGGTTCTTCCACCGACGCGCCTCGTCCGGGCTTCGATTACTGGGTAAGTTTCCGGGGGCAGGGCGTCTATATGAATCCCGAACTGAACGTCAACGGGTCACGCAGTCCGCACCTCGGCCACACGTCGGACCTGCTCACGGATTACGCCCTCCGGTGGCTGGATAACCGGGATGCGGACCGTCCGTTCTTCCTGTACCTTTCGCACAAGGCGGTTCATGCCGAGTTCATTCCCCCGGAGCGGCATGCGGGCCGGTATGCGGACACGCCGCTGGAGTACCCCGTCACTATGGCGAATACGGAGCAGAACTATCTCTCCAAACCCCGGTGGGTCAAGGAGCAGCGCTATAGCTGGCACGGCGTCGATCACATGTACCACGGCGATCTTGTGTACGACCAGTTTTACCGGCGCTATGCGGAGACCTTGCTGAGCATCGACGACAGCATCGGGCGCGTACTGGATTACCTGGAAGAACATGGCCTCGCGGACGAAACGCTGGTGGTGTACATGGGGGATAACGGGTTCCTGTTCGGCGAGCATGGGCTGATCGACAAGCGGAACGCCTATGAGGAATCCATGCGCGTACCGATGCTCGCGTATGCGCCGGGACACATTGCGCCGGGCAGTGTGCTCGACCAGATGATTCTGAACATAGATGTTGCCCCCACTTTCCTGACGCTGGCAGGCGTGGAGACGCCCGCGAGGATGGACGGACGTTCGTTCCTGCCGCTTCTTTCCGGTGCGTCCATTCCCGACTGGCGGACCGAATTCGCATACGAATACTTCTGGGAGTTTCCCTTTCCCCATACGCCCACGGTGTATGCGCTCCGCGGCGACCGGTACAAGTACATGTTCTACCACGGGGTCTGGGATATGAACGAGCTCTACGATCTCGAACTGGACCCGTTCGAGCAGCACAATCTCATCAACAGCCCGGATCATCAGGGGCGTATCCTCGAAATGCAAGCCCGGCTTTTCGAAACGCTGGAAGCCGACGATGCGGTGGATGTGCAGTTCCGCCGTCCGGGGCGATTTCAGGCCGGCGAACGCCTTCTGGATGCGGAATAGCGGAGCGCGTTCGTATACGGATGGATTGCCGCCGGTTATATTACAAGGGGCAAGGAATCTCCCGAACCAATTCCCGCCGCCATGTCGATAAGCTTTCTGGAGCAGGACGTGCAGCACGTGCAGGGGATCAAGGGCCGCCGCGTGGATGTGCTGGCGGATGCGGGCGTGCGGACGGTCCGCGACCTGCTGCACTACTATCCGCGGCGCTACCTTGACCGGTCTTCCATCGTCCCGATTCGCGCGTTGCGCGGCGACATGTCCTCGGTTACAGTAGTGGGCGAGGTTATTCTTGCGGATACGGTGAGGGGACGAACCGGACAGCGGTTCGAGCTGATCGCACAGGACGAGGGCGGCCAGGTCATGAAATGCGTCTGGTTCAAGGGCGCACAGTGGATACGGGGACGCTTTTCCAAGGGCGACCGGGTTGCGTTTCACGGAAAGCCCCAGCGCTATGGCGGCATGTTTTCGATGGCGCACCCGGATTTCGACAAGCTGGATGTGGAGGGCGAAGCGCTTGAGACCGGGCGTATCATTGCATTGTATCCCGGCGGCGCGGCGCTGGCTGGCGTAGGACTGAACAGTCGTACATTCCGGCGTATCCTCCACGATTCCTTTAAGGAGCACGAGGGGGCGCTTCCGGAATCGCTTCCCTCCGATATCTGCGAGGCAGCGCAGTTGATGGACGGCCCTTCTGCGCTTCGCGCCATCCATTTTCCGGAAGACCGGGACGAACTCGAAGCGGCGCAACGCCGGCTGAAGTTCGAGGAACTCTTTTCCGTGCAGATCATGCTGGCGCAGTTGCGCCGCCGCCGGATCGTGCACGCGGGTCCCCGGTTCGAGGCGCCGGGAGCGCATATGAGGCAGTTCCTCCAGGATGGACTTCCCTTCGAATTGACCGGAGCGCAGCGGTCCGCGTTGAAGGACATTGCGCGGGATATGCGGAGCGGCAAGCAGATGCGCCGCCTTTTGCAAGGCGATGTAGGGAGCGGCAAGACTGTTGTAGCCGTTGCGGCGATGCTGCATGCGCTGGATAGCGGCTACCAGAGCGCGTTCATGGCGCCTACGGAAATTCTGGCGGAGCAGCATTACGCCAATTTGCGCAAGTACCTCGACCCGCTGGGCGTACGGATACGGCTGCTTGTCGGGGGATTGCCCAAGGCGGAACGCGAACAGATTCTTGCGGATATCGCGGAAGGGCAGGCAAGCATTGCTGTCGGCACCCATGCGCTCATCCAGGAGGATGTAGCGTTCCGGCGGCTGGGTCTGGCGATCGTCGACGAACAACACCGGTTCGGAGTCATGCAGCGCGCCCGCATGTTCGAAATGGGTACGCGCCCGCACATGCTGCTCATGACCGCCACGCCGATCCCGCGCTCGCTCGCGATGACGCTCTACGGCGATCTCGATGTATCGATCATGAACGAACTGCCGGCGGGAAGGCGCCCTGTGCGCACGGCGCTGCGCTACGACAAAAGCCGGGAACAGGTGTATGACTTCGTACGCGGCGAGATCGAAAAGGGAAGGCAATGCTACATCGTGTATCCGTTGGTGGAAGAGTCCGAAAAAATGGACCTCAAGGATGCCGAATCCGGGCATGCGAAGCTGAAGAAGATATTTGCTCCGTACAAGGTGGGGTTGATCCACGGACGGATGCCGCGGGGGGCCAAAGAGGACACCATGACCCTGTTTCACCGGGACGATTTGAAGGTGCTCGTCGCTACGACGGTGATCGAGGTGGGGGTGGACGTGTCGAACGCCACCATTATGATCGTCGAGCATGCCGAACGGTTCGGGTTGAGCCAGTTGCACCAGTTGCGGGGCCGGGTCGGACGGGGCGGGGAGCAGAGTTACTGCATTCTGATGGCGGACTACAAGTGTACGCATGAAGCCCGCGAGCGCTTGCAGGTGATGGTGGACACGAACGATGGCTTCCGGATCAGCGAAGCCGATCTGAAGATTCGCGGGGCCGGCGATTTCTTCGGCACCAGGCAGAGCGGCCTGCCGGAATTGAAGATCGCCGAGTTGCCGGGGGATGTGGAACTCCTCACGCAGGCTCGCGACTTGGCCTTCGGACTGGTTACCCGGGATCCCGACCTGACGGCATCCGGGCACGCGGCGCTGCGGGAACACCTCCACACCGTGTACGGGGACCGGGGTATGGGGCTTTCCCGTGTCGGTTGAGTGCAGGGGCCGGTTCGGCTACGGGGCGCGTCCGATATTGCCCGGAAGCGGGCGTACGGCGCTCACCTTTTTGGCGGCGGGCGCCGGTTTGGATAGGTCTCGGGGTTTTCTCCACAGCGGGACGGACGAACACGGCTCGCCGTACATCAACTTCGCGGCCACCTGCTGCAATTTTGTCGTGGCCAGCAGGTAGGCGGCAGGAGGCACGACGCCGCTGCCGCATCCTTTGACGACGACGGGCTTTCCTTCGTAGCGAGACCAGTCTGCGGATTCGAGTGCACGCGCGAAATGATCCCGGATCAGGTCTTCCGCCCGTCCCAGGGCTACGGAGCGGGCGACGGCTTCCAGTTTCGACGCCGCGAGCATCCATGCCCAGGTAGGAATGATCGCATCCGCCGAGCAGAAAACCGCCACGTGATGGCCTGCGTACTGCGCCCAGTCGTGCGTTTTCATCCCGGTGCGGAAGTCCTTTTCGCGCAGGATCATTTCCTGGAACAGGAACGGGGCAATATCGAATTTCGTGACGGGCCGGTTATCCCACAGGTCTTCCAGATTGAACACGACAAGGTCGCTCTGGGCCACGCGGTTTGTGATTTGATCCGTAATCGGTTCCATGCGGAAAAGGACAGGACGTGTGTTCTCAGGCGCGAGGGCGTCAGGCGGAGATCACCGCCGTTTGTTTCGCGGACCGGACGGTCTGTCCGATCTGTGCAGCGGTGCGGTCCACTTCGTCCTCGGTGGTGAATCGCCCGAGGCTGAGACGCAGCGTGGACAGGGCTTGTTCGCTCGACAGACCCATGGCCCGGAGCACATGGCTCGGCTCGCCGCTGCCGCTGGAACAGGCGCTGCCGGCGGAAAAGGCAAGGTTGCGGCACGCCGTCATCATATGAGCTCCCCCGATGCCTTCGAATCGGATGCTGGACGTTTGCGGCAGGCGCGGGACATGCTGCGGGACATTCAGGTGCGCACCGGGAAGTTGCAGCAGGTGACTCTCCAGGCGGTCCTGCAAGTGCTCCATACGCTCCCTGAAGTCTTCCATTTCCCGGCAAGCGATCTCGGCGGCTTCTCCCATGCCCACGATGCCCGGCACGTTCAGCGTCCCCGAACGGCGTCCGTTTTCGTGGCCGCCCCCGTCCAGGAGTGGTGCGATGCGCACCCGGGGATCGCGCCGGCGCACACACAATGCGCCGACACCCTTCGGCCCGTAGAACTTGTGCGCCGAGCAGACGAACAGATCCGCCAGTCCGGCCTGGACAGGTACCTTGCCCACGGCCTGGGTGGCGTCCGTCATAAAAAGAACGCCCCGGGAGCGGGCCATTTTCGATACGCTTTCTACGGGCTGGATCGTGCCCGCCTCGTTGTTTGCCCACATCACGGAAACGAGAATCGTGTCGTCGCGGAGGGCGGTCTCCAGTGCATCGAGATCGAGCTGTCCATGCGCATCCACGGGCAGGTAGGTGACCTCGTATCCTTTTCGCTCCAGCGCGCGGTGTGCATTGAGCACCGCCCGGTGTTCGGTCTGTACCGTAACGAGGTGTCGTCCTTTGGACTGGTACATCTCCGCCACTCCCTTGATGGCCGCATTTGCTCCCTCGGTGGCCCCGGAGGTGAACACGATCTCCCCCGGCTCTGCGCCGAGGGCGGCCGCCATTTGTTCGCGGGCCTGCTCGCAGGCTTCCTCCGCAGCCCAGCCGAGGGGATGCCCCTTGCTGGAAGGGTTGCCGTATTGCCCGCAAAACCAGGGCAGCATGGCATGCAGGACGCGTTCGTCCACCGGGGTGGACGCATTGTAATCAAGGTAGACGATTCCCTTCATGACCGTGATGGGCGGGTCGCCGGTCGCAGACGGGGCGATTACCGCATGGGTAGTTGATGTGGGGTCGAACAGAACAATGTTCTCTAACGCATAAAGCAGAGGATATATCCCTTGCCGAGATGGGGTTTTTGGGGTGGGAAGCGCGAAATTTCTTCTTATACTATATCTGCCGGATCGCGTGCAGGATGCGACAGTGTGAAACCGGAAGCACAGGGATGCCATGCTCAAGCGTGTTCACATCGAAGGCTACAAATCTCTTCTCGATGTCGAGGCGCATATCGAGCCTCTTACCGTGCTGTTCGGCCCGAATGCTGCCGGAAAAAGCAATGTGCTCGATGCGTTGCAACTGCTCTCCAAGCTCGGCACGAGCAAAACGTTGAAGGATGCCTTTGATTCGCCGTATAGGGGTAAGCCCCTCGAATCGTTCACGATGCAGGAAGGTGGGCTCAAGGAGTTGGTTGCCCGGGAGCACCTGACTTTTTCCTTCGAAGCCGATCTGCGGCTTTCGGATGCTGTCGTGCACGCTGTCAATCAGGAGATACGGGACATGCGTCGTCCGAGCCGCGCCGTATCAACCCCCAAAAACGGCAAGGAGCGGCTTCCGCAAGTGCACGAACTCGACCTGCGTTACCGCATCGAAGTCGAAATGCTGCCCAGGTCCGGCATTCTGCGCGTGGCGGACGAATCTCTGGCCGCCCTGAACAGCAAGGGGAAGCCCACGGGTAAACGCAAGCCGTTTTTCGGACGAGAGGATGAAAAGATATATCTGCGGCTTGAGGGACAGGCGCATCCCACCTATTACGACCGGTATCTGGATCGCAGCATTCTGTCCATGCCCCATTACCTGCCGTATTATCCCCATGTCGCGGCGGCGCGGCGCGAACTGGAAAGCTGGCGATTTTTCTACTTTGAGCCGCGCGAGCGCATGCGTGCGACCACCCATGTCAGGGAAGTGTCTCATATCGGCCCGATGGGTGAAGAGCTGGCAACTTTTCTGAATACGCTCAAGGCCACTGATCCGCCCCGGTTCCAAGGCATAGAGAAAGCGCTGCACACGCTCATGCCGGAGATCGATGGGATCGAGGTGAATGTGAACGACTTCGGCGAGGCCGAACTGCACTTGAGAGAGGGCGATGTGGTCATTCCTGCTCGTGTGCTCTCGGATGGTACGCTTCGGATGCTCGGGTTGCTGGCCCTGACCGGGGCACGAGAAGCACCTGGCCTTGTGGGGTTCGAAGAGCCGGAAAATGGCGTGCATCCGCGTCGGATCCAATTCATTGCGGACCTGCTGAAAACGCAGCAAACCCTGCAGCAGACCCAGTACATTATCACCACCCATTCGCCGCTCTTGTCCGATTTGCTCCCGGACGATTCCTTGTTTGCGGTGTGTCGAAGCGGTGGAGCCACCCGGGTTGATCCTTTCTCGACATGGGGAACACTGGGACGGGGAAGGGACATTGATCGGGTTCTCTCGGACGAACAATAAGGCCATTCGCCGGGCACACTCCATTTCCCTGACCGTGCATCGGCGGAATCCACCCCCATCCCGATTATTCCTTCCGAACCGCTTCCCGGAGCTCGTTTCGGTGGTCGTTAAAGCAATCCCGATTCTGCAACGACTTGGCCCGAATGATACCGAATGACCGGTCTGCCCGGAAGTTCACAATAGAATCACGCATATAGCCTATAATATCACAGTTAGGTCACATAAGTGCCTTGAAAATATATTGATACGTTGATAATTTGCTATTGCTATGAAGACGTAATTCACAAGATGGGTGCAGCCTGCATATCCGACACGCCCGAAGCAAGAAAAACCGAACGGATGGAAGATGCACCGGAGACCTCAAAGGGTAGCTATAGCTACCGGCGCCAACCCTTGGCCTAAGCCCGGCCCCCGGTCATCGAACCGGCGAGAGAGAGTATAGGCTGCAAGAACCTCATTTGTATATATATATAATAAAGGGCGATTTGAGCCCGGGTTTTGTCGGTCGCTGCGGCGCCCTGCCTGATTGCATGGCGCGCATGCTATCCGTTGCCGTTGCGCTGTTGGCATGCGCATCCGTCGCATACGGTCAGGTGATCGAGGAAGGCGGTTTTCCCGTCAAGGGTGGGGACGTTTTTGGAGAGTCGTTTTCCTTGTCTTGCTCTCCTCGCCTTTATGTTGCAGCAGGCGAGGCCGTTTCGTTATCGTGTACTGCGACATCGGTACCCGAGGAGGGCATCCGCTACGCGTGGGAGGCGGTCTCGGGCGACGGGCTTCGTCTTCTGAGCGATGCGCAGGCCCTGGCGCCTTTATTCACGGCTTCCTTATCGGGGGCGGGAGAGGAGTACGCATACCTTTTGACGGCGACGGGGGCGGGCGTTTATGCGACGGCGTCGGTAGCGGTCACGGTGGAGGGTCTTGTTCAGGGGGCTGAGAGAGCATCCGGGGCTCGCGAAGAGGAGTGCGATACGTTTTCCGGTTTTGTGAGAGATCGGGAAGGTTGTCTTCCCTGGGAGAAGGCTCCGCCGCAGGGTCCTTTCGGGGTTCCGGAAGAAGAAGGGATCGTTCCCTGGCCGTCTTTTCCGGGGTCGCCGGGCGCAGAGGATAAGGAATTCCCCGGTTCTTCGGATGGCGGGCCTTTTGCGCGGACGCCTCCTCGTCTGGAGTGTCCTGTAGCTATTTTTCTGGAGGAGCTCGAGACGGGACAGGTCGAGTGCCATGCGTGGGACGCTTCGGGAGAGGAACACCTGGAGTATTCGTGGGAGCCCGTGGGCAATACGACGCGGCACTATCTGGAGAATCCTCGTTTGATCCCCGAGGACAGTCCGAATCCTTCGGTAGTGGCTCCGGAGGCTCCGGCGTACGAGACGCTGGAGTCGTTCCGTTCGGGTGAGACGACGTTTCGTTACCGGTACCGTTTGACGGCGACGTCCCGCGCGACGGGTCTTTCGTCGTGGCGGGAGGTGGAGGTGTATGTATCGAGCAGTCGTCCGAGCGTGTATTGTCCCCTGGAGGTAACGGTCGAGGAGGGCGAGACGATCGCGCTCGATTGCGAGGGGGCGGATCCGCTGTCGCATCGCATGGACTACGACGAGGAAGGAGCGTCGATATTGTGGGAGTGGGAGGGTCTTTGGGGTGCGAGCACGTCGCTTCTGGATGCGACGGACAGGTCGTCTGCGCTGTTTACGGCTCCTGCCGGCAGTGCGGGCGAGGAGTACCATTACATAGCGAGCATGACGTCGCAGGCCTCGGGCATGCCCCGCACGGCAAGGCGGAGGGTCACGGTCAGGGTGATAGGGGATGTCGGTCCGGACAAGGCGGACGAGGCGAATGTTTCAGGGGCGGCGCGCAGCAACCTTTCTCTTGAAGTGACCTGTGATGGCGACCCCCCGACGGGGCGCTACTATGCTGTTGCAGAGACAGCGCCCGATTTTGTTCTGGACTGCGAGGCTGTGGGCGGCCCGGTCGGCGCTACGTATACCTACTTATGGACAGGCGATCCGGGGGCTTTGGAGCTCCTGAGCGATCATACGGCCCCGAATCCCCTTTTCGCTGTGCCGGATGTACCAGACCTGAACCACCGTAACTACTTTTACAATCTCCGGATATCGGCAAGCGACGGATCTACCGCCGACGCGGATGTGCAGGTAGTAGTGACGGGCAGGTATAACATACTGGTTTCTTATATTCCGCAATACGCCCTGGACGAGGGGGCCGAAAATTTTACTTTTGACGTTGAGCTGGTGTACGACTCAAGCAATGACTACCTTGTTGCAGCTTATGTCTACTCCTGGGAAGGCAGTTCGGAGGCTTTGGCGCGTTTAAGCGTTACGGATGTCCTTACTCCCGAGTTCAAAGTGCCCGAGGATCTGGATGCGGACACGGAATACCGGTACGTTTTTAGAGCTACTAACACTATCAATAGTAGTCTGCATCATCGGTTTGATATCTCCGTGACGGTGCGCGACACGGATCCTTCGCTCGCCTGTACGCATCCCGATCCGGCGTACGAAGGCTCGGGCGAGTTTACGCTGGATTGTTCGGTGACGAACGAGCCGACAGGCGCTACGTACGCGTGGACAGGCACGGACGTTTCCGATCGGTTGACGAACACGGACATCGTTACTCCAACGTTCACGCCGCCGGACAATGTAGATGCGGACACGCAGTACGAATACACGGTCACGATGTCGGTTGGAGGCTCCGACGTGGCCAGTGCCGGCGTGACCGTAACGGTGCTTGACAAGGAAGAGTTGAGCATCGTATGCACCAATTATTACGACTACTTCGTCGATCCTGACCCCGTGCTCGCCTGGTACTTGTGGTATGTCTACGAGGGCGATCCGGATTTCGAGATAAACTGCAAGGCGTCGGGCCTTCCGGCGAGTTCCGTTTACACGTACGTGTGGACGGGTACGGATATTGCCAATCTGAGCGCTACGAACATCGTATCGCCGACCTTCGCCGTGCCGGAGGAAGTGGACGAGGAAGAGACGCACACATACACGCTGACCGTCTCGGCGGACAATGCGGAGTCTGCTTCGGTGAATTTTACTGTGATCGTGCAGGATAGGAATCCTTCGCTCGCCTGTACGCATCCCGATCCGGTGTATGAAGGCTCGGGCGAGTTTACGCTGGACTGTTCGGTGACGAACGCGCCTTCGGATGCAACCTACAGTTGGGAAGGCACGGACGTCGCGAATCGGTTGAGCGGTACGGACGGTTACGACCCGACGTTTTCCGCGCCGGACAATATCGATGAGCCGGGCGGTGCGAATAAGGACTACGATTACACGGTGACGCTGTCGGCCGGAGGCGTCGAGCAGGCCAGCGAAGACATTACCGTGACGGTGCTGGAGAAGCCGGATATTTCTTGTAGTACAGCAAGAATTACCGCAATAACTTTGCGTGTATATGAAGGTAAGCCGGATATTCCATTAGTCTTTTGTCCAGGTGGATGGAGAGGCGCACCTTCCGGTTCAGACTACGCGTACGCATGGACGACTCGTGGCGATACGCCGGATACGGCTCTTCTCAGCGCTGCGGACGTTGCCTCGCCGAACTTCCTTACGCCAGACGAAGTCGACGAGACGACGTACTACTACTACACGCTGACAGTGAGCGCAGAGAACGCGGATGACGCTTCTGGGCAGGCTGATATAGATGTGTTGGAGAAGCCGGATATCACGGTTACCTGTGAGGATATTGATGATGTTGATGAGGGCGCAGACAATATTAAGTTTGATTGCTCTGCGTCCGAGGCCCCGGGGGACGATCCGCAGTATATGTGGTCATGGTCTCCGACCGATCGTCTTACGGATTACGATACGGGCACGCCCACGTTCGCTGTACCTGACAGTGTAGAGCAAGACACGACGTATACCTACGCGGTAACGGCTACGGCGAATAAAGCAGATGCTGGGACCGCCGAGGTTCAGGTGACGGTGCAGGACACGGATGCGCCCGTTCCGTCGCTGGCTATTAATTGCCAGATAGTCGGGGCGCCATCTAATGCATCAAATATGGGAATGACCATAGCCATATGGGAAAGAATGCCGGACCTGCATTTCGCTTGCGAAGTTACGGATGCGCCGGAGAACGCTGCGTACGTCTGGTCGTGGACGGCTTCAACCGGTATGACGGATCTGGCTCTGCTGAGTGACGATGACATTTCCAACCCTGTTTTCGATGTTCCGGATATCGATGGAAGCGAACGCCACGAATACATCGTAACGGCTACTTCGGATGTTGGCGAGACGGGGGAATTCCCCGTGGAAATACAAGTAGCGGAGCGGTACGACATTTTGGTCACTTGCACAGAGACGGCCTACGACGTCCCGGAAGGAGCCGATACGCCCGATTTCGCTTTCGACTGCCGCGCCGACGGAAGTTTGTTCCCTCCGTATTCCTGGTCCTGGTCTCCGACCGATCGGCTCACGGATCACGATACCGGCACACCCACTTTCGATGTACCGGACGATCCGGACCGGAAGACGCGTAAGGATACGACCTACGTTTACACGGCAACGGTTACGGCGCTCTATTCCGATGCGGGGCAGGCGACCGTTGAGGTGACGGTGCGGGACACGGATACGTATCCCCCGGAGACGCCTGGCATAACCTGTATAGATCCCGACCCGGTCTACGAGGGTGCGGCCAATTTTACGCTGGACTGTTCGCCGACGAACGAGCCGACGGGCGCTACGTACGCATGGACGGCACGGGGCAGTACCGTGGTCCCGGGTCGGTTGAGCGGTACGGACGGTCTCGCCCAGACGTTTTCCGTGCCGGACGATATTGACGAGCCGGGCGGAGCGAATAAGGACTACAAATACACGGTGACACTGTCGGCTGACGGTATCAATGACATCACCGAAGATGTGACTGTTACGGTGCTCGAGAAGCCGGATATCCAATGCTACGGTGAAGTCGTTCAGTTTTTCAGGGAATACGGGGTCGCCGAAGGGCATGGATATCTTACGCTATCCACTTGCGGGGGGGACTGGCAAGGTGCGCCTACCGGTTCCGCGTATGCGTACGCATGGACGGTTCGCGGCAGTAGGCCGGAGACGACTCTCTCACTTTTGGATCCTACGGACGCTCCTGAAACTTCTTTTCAGGTTCCTGCTATGGTCGCGCAAGAAGAGATTTACGAATACAGGTTCACCGTGTCTGCCAGGAATGCGGATCCTGCCGTTATCGACTACAAAATAAAAGTGTACGATACAATCTACAGTATTGATGTTGCGTGCGCGCGGCACTCGGTGTACGAGGGCTCGGAAGACTTTGCTTTGGACTGCTCGGCTTCGGGCGCCCCTTCGGGTTCCGACTATGTGTACGAATGGACGGCACGGGGCAGTACCGTGGTCCCGGGCCAGTTGAGCAGTACGACCGTTGAGAAGCCGACCTTCCACGTGCCGGACGACGTGCCGCAAACGACGACCTACGAGTACAGGCTTACGGTTTCTGCGGACAATGCGGAAGACGGTACTACCGTGGTTATGGTGCAGGTGCTGAACAAGAAAGCGTTGGATGTTGCGTGCGCGACGCCTTCCCCGGTGTATGAGGGATCGGAGGACTTCGCTCTGGACTGCGCGGCTACGGGGGCTCCAGCGGGTTCCGACTACACGTACGTGTGGACGGGACGGGGGAGTACAGTGAACACGGATCTTCTGATCAGCGGCACGGACGGTCCCGCCCCGACATTCGACGTGCCGGAGGAAGTGGACGAGGACGAAACGTACGAGTACCTTTTGACCGTTTCGGCGGAGAATGCGGAAGATGCGACAGCAGAGGTGACGGTGAAGGTGCTTAACCTTGGATCCATTGCGCTCGTTTGCGCATCGCCTCCCCTGGTGTACGAGGGTTCGGAGGACTTCGCGTTGGACTGCACGATCTCAGGGGATACGGGGGACAACGTCGATTATGCGTACGAGTGGACAGCCATAGGCGCGACGCCGAACACGTCCCGATTGAGCGCCGTGGACATATCTTCTCCGACGTTCTACGTGCCGGATGCGTTGGACGAGACGACGACGTACGAGTACCTGTTGACGGCCAGCGCGGAGAATGCGGAAGACGCTTCGGCGGAGGTGACGGTGACGGTTTTGAACCGGGGTGCGCTTGCGCTCGCGTGCGCGGATCCCGGTTCGGTATACGAGGGGTCGGAGGACATTGCGTTCGACTGCTCGGCTTCGGGGGCTCCGGCAGGTTCTGCCTACGAGTACGCCTGGACGGCCCGAGGCTCTACGACGAATACGGCTCTGCTCAGCGCTGCGGACATACCTTCTCCGACGTTCTACGTGCCGGAGGAAGTGGACGCTACGACGACCTACGAATACCTGTTGACGGCGCGCGCGGCGAATGCGGAGTCTGCCTCGGCGGAGGTGACGGTGACGGTTTTGAACCGGGGTGCGCTTGCGCTCGCGTGCGCGGATCCCGATTCGGTGTACGAAGGCTCGGAAGACTTCGCGTTCGACTGTTCTGCTTCGGGGGCTCCGGCAGGTTCTGCCTACGAGTACGAGTGGACGGGACGGGGGAGTACGACGGATACGGCGCTATTGAGCGCTGCGGACATCGCCTCCCCGACGTTCTATGTACCGGATGAAGTTGCAGGGGACGAGACGTACGAGTACAGGCTAACCGTTTCGGCGGAGAATGCGGATCCCGCCAGCGCCGACGTTACAGTGAAAGTACTGAACAAGGGAGCGCTTAGCGTTGCGTGCGCGACGCCTTCTCCGGTGTATGAGGGATCGGAGGACTTCGCTCTGGATTGCGCGGCGTCCGGTGCTCCGGCAGATTCCGAGTACACATACGTCTGGACGGGACGGGGGAGTACGACGGATACGGCGCTATTGAGCGCTGCGGACATCGCCTCCCCGACGTTCTATGTACCGGATGAAGTTGCAGGGGACGAGACGTACGAGTACAGGCTAACCGTTTCGGCGGAGAATGCGGATCCCGCCAGCGCCGACGTTACAGTGAAAGTACTGAACAAGGGAGCGCTTAGCGTTGCGTGCGCGACGCCTTCTCCGGTGTATGAGGGATCGGAGGATTTCGCTCTGGACTGCGCGGCTTCGGGCGCTCCGGGGGGTTCCACCTACGAATATGAGTGGACGGCCAGGAACGGTACGGCGAACACGAACCTGCTTATTGCCGGTGCGGACGGTCCCGCCCCGACATTCGACGTGCCGGAGGAGGTGGACGAGGACGAAACGTACGAGTACCTTTTGACGGTTTCGGCGGAGAATGCGGAAGACGCAAGGGCAGAGGTGACGGTGAAGGTGCTTAACCTTGGATCCATTGCGCTCGTTTGCGCATCGCCTCCCCTGGTGTACGAGGGTTCGGAAGACTTCGCGTTGGACTGCTCGGTCTCAGGGGATACGGGGGACAACGTCGATTATGCGTACGAGTGGACAGCCATAGGCGCGATGCCGAACACGTCCCGATTGAGCGCTGCGGACATCGCCTCTCCGACGTTCTACGTGCCGGATGCGTTGGACGAGACGACGACGTACGAGTACCTGTTGACGGCGCGTGCGGAGAATGCGGAGTCTGCCTCGGCGGAGGTGACCGTGACGGTTCTGAACCGGGGCGCACTTGCGGTTGTGTGCACGGATCCCGGTTCTGTGTACGAGGGATCTGCGGACGTCGCTCTGGATTGCGCGGCGTCCGGTGCTCCGGCAGGTTCCGAGTACACATACGTCTGGACGGGACGGGGGAGTACGACGGATACGGCGCTATTGAGCGCTGCGGACATCGCCTCCCCGACGTTCTACGTGCCGGATGCGTTGGACGAGACGACGACGTACGAGTACCTGTTGACGGCGCGTGCGGAGAATGCGGAGTCTGCCTCGGCGGAGGTGACGGTGACGGTCCTGAACAGGGGCGCGCTTGCGGTGGCGTGCGCGGATCCGGGTTCGGTATACGAGGGATCGGCAGACATCGCGTTCGACTGCTCGGCATCCGGGGCTCCGGGCGACAACCCGCAGTATACGTACGCCTGGGCGGCTCGGGGCGATACGCCGGATACGGCGCTGCTCAGCGCTGTGGACGTTTCCTCCCCGATGTTCTACGTACCGGAGGAGGTAGACGAGGACGAAACGTACGAGTATCTGCTGACCGTCTCGGCGGAGAATGCGGAAGACGCAACGGCAGAGGTGACGGTGACGGTTCTGAACAAGGGTGCGCTTGCGGTGGCGTGCGCAGATCCGGGTTCGGTATACGAGGGATCGGCAGACATCGCGTTCGACTGCTCGGCATCCGGGGCTCCGGGCGACAACCCGCAGTATACGTACGCCTGGGCGGCTCGGGGCGATACGCCGGATACGGCGCTTCTCGTCAGCGGTGCGGACGGCCCTACCCCGACATTCGACGTGCCGGAGGAAGTGGACGAGGACGAGACCTACGAGTATCTGCTGACCGTCTCGGCGGAGAATGCGGAAGATGCGACGGCTGAGGTGACGGTGACGGTTTTGAACCGGGGCGCGCTTGCGGTGGCGTGCGCAGATCCGGGTTCGGTATACGAGGGATCGGCAGACATCATGTTCGACTGCTCGGCATCCGGGGCTCCGGGTGACAACCCGCAGTATACGTACGTGTGGACGGCTCGGGGCGATACGCCGGATACGGCGCTGCTTAGCGCCGGTGCGGACGGTCCCACCCCGACATTCGACGTACCGGAAGAGGTGAATGAGGACGAGACCTACGAGTACCTGCTGACGGTGTCGGCGGAGAATGCGGAAGACGCAACGGCTGAGGTGACGGTGACGGTGCTCGACCGGATAAAGATGCCTGACCCCGAACCTGTTTCGCCTCCCGTGGATTCTCCTTCTCCCGTGGCGTCTTCATCGGCACGGGAGCCTTCCGATCCGTCGGCGCTTGGCGTAACGGTAAGCGCATCGTCCTTGCGTTTCGGGGTGCAGTCGTCACAGACCGAGGTGTCGCTCGATCCGCTGACCGATGGCATATCGACGCGCGTATCGGGTCCGTACCATGCGGGCCGTATGACGCTTTCGCCGGGCGGCGGCGAAGCGCTTGACGAGAACGGGGAGATGTCGTTGTCCATCGAGCTGGCTTCTCCGGTCGTGCTAAGGCGCGAGGGGGGCATCGAGCCGTCTTCGCTCGTTCTTTCTCCTTCCTGGTCGTATGCGGAGTCGTGCGAGCAGCTTTCTTCTCAGGCGATAGGCGGGCTGTATACGGAGGCGACGCTTTCGGAGGAAGCCTGCCGTCTTCTTCGCTTCGGAGGCGAACTGGACCTTACGGACGCGCCTTCGGGGCGGTATGCGGGGAGTATGGACATCGTTCTTCGTTCGGGCGAGCGCGAAGAGACGCACTCGGTGGAGGTCGAAGTGACGGTCGTTCCTTCGCAGCGTGTGATCACGATAGGCCCCGGAGGGGTTCGCTTCAGCACGTCGCGGGAGCTTGCTGCGGGCTTGACGGAGGAGCAGAACCTGAGCATCTACCCCGATGTTGCGTTTTTGACGGAAGGGAAGCCTCACGGCGTGTTCGAGTTGTCGAACCCGTCGCTGGTGCCATTGGAGGTATCGGTGTCGGCCCGTTTCGGGTATACGGAGGCGACGGAGAATGGCCGCGAGGTGGTGGTTGAGGATGCATCGGGATCGCATCTGGGCGATTTGTCCCAGGTGGTGGACGTCCATCCTGGCGTTCTGGTTCTGATGCCTGGAGAGAAGGGCCTTGTCCGTTACGGGGTGCAGGAGGAAGTGCTGGCGTCGATGTCGGAGCAGGGCTACGCTGCGTTTTTCGATGTGGTGTCATCTCCTCGTCAGTACGTGCGTTCGGACCGTATGCCTGAGGAGGTTACGGGAGAGAGGACGGCTCGCGTGACGATGCGCGTACCGGGGGTCTATGTACCTGGCGAAGGGGCGTCTCAGCTACGCGCCACACTGTTGTCGATATCGTATGTGGGCTCTGTGTCGGCGACGTTTTTGCTGGAGACGCAGGATCGTCCGTTTGTGGGCGAGGTGGTGGCGTACGACGGGCAGGGCCGCGAGCTGGGTCGTCGCGAGACGCTGGTGTACACGCGCAGCCGCGTACGCGTGCCGCTGGATCGTATGCCTGAGGAAGAGGTGGTGTTTTTACGATTTGCGCCCTGGGGATCGAGTCGAGTACCCGAGCCTGCGTCCGTTGAGTGGGATGCGCCGAGAAGAGACATAGGGGCCGCCGGGGACAAAGAACGGACAACAACCCTGGAGAGTACATTGCAGTAAACCATTGGATATCTCAGAGTCGATCGCCATTTGAGGCCGATTCGATGGACGATCCCCGCCCCGTCATCCTGTTTGACGGCGATTGCAACTTCTGCAACACGACCGTTCGCCGGATTTTGCTTCCCGCTTCCTCGAAACGGAGGAAGACCTGGGTGTTGATGACGAGCGACCGGGAAACTGAGATGCGCCGTTCTGCAAGGTGCGGATACGGTATGCCCGCTTACCCCGCCTGTTTGTCCCGGCGGACTGGTGGAGCCAAGGGGAATCGAACCCCTGACCTCTACAATGCCATTGTAGCGCTCTACCAACTGAGCTATGGCCCCGGTATCGGCAATACGGCAGCGGGTATGCGGCGCCCTCATTGCGAGGCGCGCGGTGGAGCGGTTTTTTGGATGCCCCGTTGGATACCAGCTACAACACGCCATATCTAATAATCACCCGTTTTTCCCTTGTTTCGTTCCGATCTCCTCCCGGACCTGCCCCGCCTTGTCAATGGTCGTGACCCCGCCATGGCGGGCGCCGGTCAGGGCGCGGGCGCTTGCCACGATCTCGCGCAACACGGTATCGAGGTCGAGGCTCGCGCTGATGCGCAGAACGGCCGCGCTCAACTTGGAGAGGCGCTCGCGAAGCGCCCGTATTTCCGCTTCCATCTCGTTGGATTTATTCATTTTCCGCACCTCGATTTGTTTTGAAGGCAGCACCCGGGGTTCGCGCCGTGCGTCGTCGGATAAAGCAATCCCGATTCTGCAACGACTTGGCCCGAATGATACCGAATGAGCGGTCTGCCCGGAAGTTCACAATAGAATCACGCATATAGCCTATAATATCACAGTTAGGTCACATAAATGCCTTGAAAATATATTGATACGTTGATAATTTGCTATTGCTATGAAGACGTAATTCACAAGATGGGTGCAGCCTGCATATCCGACACGCCCGAAGCAAGAAAAACCGAACGGATGGAAGATGCACCGGAGACCTCAAAGGGTAGCTATAGCTACCGGCGCCAACCCTTGGCCTAAGCCCGGCCCCCGGTCATCGAACCGGCGAGAGAGAGTATAGGCTGCAAGAGTCTCATTTATGTATATAATTCCCTATTAAAACATCCCGCTAAACCTTAATTTATCAACCCATGAGTTCTGTTGACACCGATTCTGTAAGAAGTGGCGCCCTGACCGTGCGCATCGCGTACAGAGGTAGTAAGGAATGGGAAGCCGTTAAAGCCGTTCGCACCCGTGTTTTTATCGAAGAACAACACTGCCCGTGTGAACTGGAGTGGGACAAGTATGAGGAGATCAGTCGCCATGTGCTCGGCTCGATAAACGGTGAGCCGATAGCGGCGGCGAGATGGCGCATGGTGGCCTATGAACAACGCCCCGTTGCCAGACTGGAACGGTTTTCCGTTCTGCAGGAGTACCGCGGGAGAGGATATGGCAAGGCTCTTACATCCTGGGTTATTGAGGATGCTCGCCGGGCCGGCTTGGGGGAATACATTCTCCATGCCCAGTTACATCTGAAAGACTTCTACCGGTCGCTCGGCTTCCAAACCATCGGCGACCCGTTTGAAGAAGTCGGGATTCCGCACATCATGATGCTCCGATGCGACAGCGGTACCTGCAAGGATGAGTAGGCCCCGGGGGCAACGTGTATCCTGCCTTGCGCGGCTCTATTCTTCGCGTGCGTTCAGATCAGCGTCTACTACGTCCGGGTTGATCTGCACCGTTACGATTGCGCGGAGCCGGTCGATTTCATGCTGGATGGCGTCACGCTGTCGTTCTCGAAGAATCATCTGGCGCGCCTCGGTCGAATCCATCAGGGCGGCGGTCCGCCGTCCGGTCAGTTTGATGAGGTGATACCCGAAATTCGTTTCGATCGGCTCTTTTGTCACATCCCCCGAGTCCCTTAGAGCATAAGTGGCTTGCTCGAAGGGCTCCACCATGTCTCCCCGGCTGAAGAAGCCAAGATCCCCGCCCAGGGCCCCGGAAGGCCCTTGCGAGTGCCGTTGGGCCATTTCTGCGAAGTCCGCGCCCGTCCGGATGCTGTCGAGCACAGCCTCGGCCTGGTGTAGCGTGGAATCCTTCTGTTCGGCAGTCGCCGCCGGAGGGGGGATGAACAAAATGTGCGAAGCGCGCACCTCCTCAGCTCGCGATTCGCTGAACGCCAGAATGTCTTCCGTCTCCGGTTCCTCGGCGGTCGCCGCAAAATGGTCGAGCATTTCCCTCTGCGTGATGTCGTAGCCGATCTGCTCTCGGAGGCCCTCTTCAGTCAGATTATCCTCCGCCAGAGCCTGCACGAACGCTGCCTCATCGGGAAATTGCGCCATGATTTGCCGGATTCGCTGTTCCACGGCTTCCTCGTTGGCCGTAAGGTTGAGGCGGTCCGCTTCACCGAAGACCAGATGCTGCAACAGCACGAATTCTTCCACGATGCTTTTTCGGAGTCTGCGGGTTTCTTCCGCATCGCCCAGAATACCGAATTGCACCGCAGCAAACTGGACTTGCTCCTCGAAGGCTTGCGTAGACAGGGTGTCTGCACCAAATTCGGAGGTTACGACGACCGCAAGCGAGGCATCCGACAACGGTTCGCCCATGGCATATTGCACATCGCTGGTTTGTGCGGGTGTTTCTTCACTGGATCCGCATGCCGCGAACAGGAGCAACAAGCAAAGCGCTGTACCGCCACGGACGGATGCGGGAAAAGACAGGATGAAAGACTGGACGGAAGCGTTCATGGATAGTGGGGTTATCACCGGATGCGACATGCGGCGTGCAGAGGTCTGGATGTCGTTTTCTGAAACTCTTCAGGGCGATTTGCGTTGCAAAAAGTCAGGGCGCGGTCGTTACTGTTTCTGGCTGCTGCCGCCAATCCGCCGCGTTCGTCTAGGGGTTCAGGACGCCAGCCTCTCACGCTGGTAACACGGGTTCGAATCCCGTACGCGGTACCTTATGATCTTTCGGTAGCTCCCGATACCGCAAGCAGAGGCCCCTTGCCTACACGTCCGGTTTCTCCGCCGCCTGCTGCTGGTGATTCAGCACATTGTCCACGATGCCATAGTCTTTGGCTTCCTGGGCACTGAGCCAGTAGTCGCGGTCAGCGTCGTTCTCGATTTGTTCGATCGACTTATCCGTGTGCCGGGCAAGGATTTCGTACAATAGCCGCTTCAGACGAATAATCTCTTTTGCCTGGATTTCGATATCCGATGCCTGACCCTGTGTGCCGCCCAGCGGCTGGTGCAGCATGATGCGGGAGTTGGGCAGTGCGCCGCGTTTGCCGGCGGCGCCCGCCGCAAGTAAAATCGAACCCATCGAGGCGGCGAGCCCCACGCATGTCGTGGCGATCGGGGCGCTGACCCATTGCATGGTGTCGTATACCGCCAGGCCGCTGTATATGATGCCCCCCGGCGAGTTGATGTACATGTTGATGTCCCGCTCGGAATCCTCGCTTGTCAGGTACAGAAGTTGCGCGACCGCGAGGTTCGCGATCTGATCGTTGACGGGCGTTCCGAGAATGACGATGCGCTCTTTCAGCAGACGGCTGAAGATGTCGTAGGCGCGTTCGCCCCGGTTCGTTTGTTCGACGACCATCGGCACGAGCGTTCCGATCGATTCGTCGCGGAAGGGGCCGCTATAGATGCTGCTCGGGACAGAGAGGTCCCGCGAGAATTTGACGAAATCGTCTACCATGCGCGCCGGAAAGAATACGTGATGTTCGAGGCGATGATGCTACCGTATCCCCGGAAGGGAGTTCCGCCGCATCCGTGCTTGCTACGGACGTTCCCGATCAGGCAGGGATAACGATGGGGGAATCCGATGAAGCATTTTCGTCGAGCAGTGCCTGGAATGCTTCCGGATCCTTGTCTTCTATCTCGAAGGCGTCCGTGAGGTGGGCGAAAACTTTTTGGCTCATCAGGCGCTCCCGGACCTCGTCAATTGCGCCTGTGCGTTCGTAGTACCGGCGCAACGTTTCGGGAGCCAGTTCATCGCTATTCCCGGTGGCCTTATCGAAGTAGGCATCGAGATCGTCTTCGGTTACCTGCAGTTGTTCGCGCTCGATATAGGCGTCGCGGAGCAGTTTCCATTTGGCATGTCGCCCCGCCATGCTGCGGCGCATTTCCCGGAAGACCTGCTCGTCAAAATCCTTCGGCTCCTTGCCGTTGTTGCGTTTTTTCACGTCATCGACAAAACCGTCCAGGTACATTTCCACCGCCGATTCGGGAATGGGTATGTCGTGCAGCGCCATCATGCGATCGACGATGCGGTCGACAAGCAATTCCTCGGTGCGTTCCTCCCAAAGCGCGTTCAGTTGTTGGCGAATGGCGCCTCTCCATGCGTCCAGATCGCTTACTTTCCCTTCTGTAGCCGCCTCCGCAAACGCATCGTCGAGATCGGGCAGGTCCCGGCGTTTAGTTTCCTTGACCGTAGCCTGATACCGGCGCGCGGGTCCCTTGTCGTCTTTGTCGGGGAGAAGTTCCACAGTGAATGTGTCTCCTACCCGTTTGCCGAGTACGCCTTCCCGGATGGCTTCGTGCAGATCCTTGTCGTCGACAAAAAAAGTTACGCCCTCTTCTTTCTCTCCGATGACGGGCGTACCGGCTGTGTCGTCCAGGCGCTGCATGTCCGTGACGACCTGAAAGTCTTCCGTGATTTCATCCGTCTCGACAGGGACAAGCGTGGCGCGACTCTTCCGGATGCGCTCCAGATGTTCTGCTACATCCTCGTCTGTGACCTCGCGTTTGAGGCGCGGGATTTTCTCGCCGGAAAGGTCCTTCAGCGTGATTTCGGGCCGGATCCCGAACCGGATCACTGCTCGCAAGTCACCGTCCATTTCGTAATCAAGCGTGGTGAGCAGGGGTCGGCCCACCACGTCGTATTGCTTGCCTTCGATGACTTCCTTATGGAATGCGTCCTGCACTTTTTCCTGGGCAACCATAAAAGCGATTTCTTCTCCGTGGATTTTTTTGACGAGACCCACAGGGACCTTGCCGGTCCGGAAGCCTTTCATTTCTGTGCGGGCCCGTTGCCGGTGCAGGGCGGCCTTGAAGTCGGGCGCCAGTTCTTCCGCCGCCGCCTCGATTTCAAGGTCGCAGGTTACTTCGCCGATCTGGTTGATACGGGTTTGCATGGTATGGTGTTTGTGCGCAAGGGATGGCCGCTGTCGTTCGGGAACGGCGCCCACGCGGTCCGTAAGCGCTATATAGACGCCAGTCTGTTGTGGGAAATTGGAATGAGGTAATGGTGTTCGAGCACATCTTCGTGTACGCCGAACTGACCGGTGCCGCGGAAGTCTACGGCTACATACGATCCGACGATTTGTTTGACCTCCCCGATCCCGTAATAGGGAGGATGCGGGCCGTAATACACCAATTGACCTTCCCGGAAGGCCTTCTTGTACCGTGCGCGCCGGTGAAACGAGGGGATCGCCGGGAGCAGGTCGAGTCGATATGGCAGGGATTTGTTCAAGGGAAATTTCCCGGTCATTTTCCCGAAAGGTATGGTATGCGCAGGATCTCTGCCACCTCTCGACAAAAGTTCATGCCCGCCGGAATCCACTCGCCGCGGCAAGCGGAATACGACGCCGGTTTGATTGTCGCCCCGACATTCGTTATTATTGCGGTCCCGACGGCGGTTATTCCGGGCGAGGCGTTTGCTCCCGGGCGCCTTTGCCGTTTGCCCGTTCGGACTTAATCAGAGTATCCTATACACGATGCAATTCATACCGGTATGAGCTCCACCGAATTCGACACGAAAATGATTGATCGTCAGGTCGGCCGCAATGCAGAGTTGTTTGCCCGGGCCATCAATGATCTGGACACCCCGGAGCAGCGGTATCCCTACCTGCGCATCCTCGTCAGCATCGTTGAACAGGCGCATCCGGAGTGGAATCAGGCGGCGCAAAAGGACCGCCAGATTGCCCGCCTCGTCCAGGAAATGGGAGGACGCGTCGACGAGAGCGAAATCGTCGAGGTCGTTCGCGTACGGGATGAGGAACGAGGCTACTTCTACGATTGAACGGGCTGCATGCCTATTCGATGACGATATGGGGATTCGCCCGCAGGAAGCTTTTCCAGCTTGCGGGTCTTTGGGGTGCGCCTTTCGCGCGGCGGTGTGCATGACATAGCCCGACGGCGAGGGCATCGGACGCATCGGCTTCCATGGCGTTATTGTCATCCTCGTCCTTGATCGACAGAATGGCGCGCACCATATAGCGGACCTGTTCTTTCGAGGCGTTGCCACGCCCGGTGACGGCTTTTTTGACCTGCTTCGGGGTATACTCGGTTACCGGAATCTCCCGGTTCAGCATGGCGATCATGGCAGCCGCCTGGGCCCGTCCGAGCTTCAACATGGACTGTGGGTTGCTCCCGTATACGGGCATCTCGATGGCGCATTCGTCCGGACAAAAGCGCGCGGCGATCGCCGTGACTTCGTCGTAAATTTTTTTGAGGCGAAGCTGGTGCTCGTCGTACCGGCCAAGGCGCAGGACGCCATATTCCAGTGCATGCTCCCCAGGGCCATCGCAGCTGATAACGCCGTACCCTGTGTACCGGGATCCGGGGTCGATGCCAAGTACGATCATTGTGTGCACCCCCGTGGGGATTTGTCAGAAGGATATGGCAGCGAGGGTTTCCTCGTTCATATCAAGCGTGGTGAAGACAGCCTGTACATCCTGATGGTCGTCGATGTGTCCGATCAGGCGCACTACCTTCCGGGCATCGTCCCCGGAGAGTGTTACGGTCGTTGCAGGTTCCCGGATCAACTGGGCGTCGCCGATTTCGACGCCGGCGCGTTCGAGCGCCGCGCGTACATCTTCCAGAAGATCGACCGGCGTGACGATTATATACGCATCGCCCTCCTGGTGCATGTCCTCGGCGCCCGCTTCCGCAACGATTTCGAACAGGGCCAGTTCGTCATGTTGCTGTCCGGAGGATGAGATTTCTATCATGCCTTTGCGTTCGAACAGGTATCCCACCGAGCCAGACTTGGTGAGGCTTCCGCCCCCTTTACTGAAAAGATGGCGCAGGTCGGCTACCGTCCGGTTTCTGTTGTCCGTCAGCGTTTCTACGAACACCGCTACGCCATGCGGCCCATAGCCCTCGTAGGTAACCTCTTCGTAGTCTTCTCCCTGAATTTCCCCGGCGCCGCGCTTGATGGCCCGTTCGATATTGTCCTTCGGCATGTTTTCGGCTTTTGCCTTTTCCATCGCCGGCGCCAGCGAGGCGTTCATGCCGGGATCGCCCCCCCCTTCCCGGGCGGCTACCGTGATGTCGCGGGAGATCCGTGCCCAGATTTTCGACTTGCGCTGGTCGGTTTTGGCCTTATGCCGCTTGATCTTGGACCACTTGTTATGACCGGCCATGGCGAACGGTACACGTTGAATAGCATCGTGAGAATCAGGGAAGTGAAACTAAATCTACGCGCTCTGGCGCTAACATGGTATTCTCTGGCGGGTTCTTCACATCTTTCACAGGGTATAGGGGCGGAACTGCACAAATAGGTCGGGTATTGGCTATCTTCGGACATCTTCGGTTGCATCGCGGCGGCGGATATTCCCGGCATTGCCCGGCGTCCGCTTCATGCCGTCAGACACGGAAAGTTCTCCGGAACGGGTGAAACGGCCTGTTCGGTCATGCCTGAAAAGAAGCCCCAAACGATCCCTTCCGACTCTGCCGAACAGGACAAGCGGTGCGTGGCGCGCGCGCTCGCCGGCGACGAGACGGCTTATGCCGAACTGCTCGAAAAATACCGGAATGCGCTTCGCCAGCACGTCCGGAAGATAGCCCGGGATCGTATGGAGGTCGACGATCTGGTCCAGGACAGTTTCGTCAAGGCATTCGCGGCGCTTGCGTCGTATTCTCCTGAGTATGCCTTTTCCACTTGGCTGTACAAGATTGCGACGAATCATGCGATCGACTACGTCCGAAAGAAAAAGCTCCCCACGCTGTCCATTGACCAGCCCATCAAGACTCGTGAAGGAGAAATGTCGATGGAGTTGCCGGACACTACGTACCGGCCGGACCGGCACATCGTGGAAGACGAACGCAAAGTCCTGATTCAGGAAGCCATCGATGCGCTTCCGCCGAAGTACCACCGTGTTATCGTGTTGCGCCACCAATGCGAAAAAAGTTATGAAGAAATTGCGCAGGAGCTCGATTTGCCGTTGGGTACAGTAAAGGCGCATATTTTCCGGGCGCGCGAGTTGCTCAACAAATACCTGCGTGACCAGCGCCACCTGCTTTGATTCCCCTATCCTCCGCATCCGTCCTGAACAATGATACCCCGATACACCCGCCCCGAAATGGGGGAAATATGGAGCGAACAGAGCCGATTCCAGTCCTGGCTCGATGTCGAGTTGGCCGCGTGCGACGCGTGGTCGAAACTGGGCGTCATACCTCCGGAGGATGTTGCCCTGCTCTACGCACAGGCCTCGTTCGATGTTGAACGCATTCATGAGATCGAGGAGACGACTCGGCATGATGTGGTGGCTTTTACGCGCGCGGTAAGCGAATCGCTGGGTCCGGAGAAGAAGTGGGTGCATTATGGCCTTACTTCTTCCGATGTCGTCGATACGGCGCTGATGGTCCAGCTCAAAAAGGCGAACGATCTCCTGCTGGCGGCCATCGACCGGATGCTGGACGTGCTGGCGGACAAGGCGCGCGAGCACCGGTATACCCTTATGATGGGTCGCACGCATGGGGTCCATGCCGAGCCGACGACATGGGGCCTGAAAATGGCGTTGTATCATGCCGAGATGATGCGCAACCGCCGTCGGTTCACGGCTGCGGCCGAGGATATGGCCGTGGGGAAATTGTCGGGGGCCGTAGGCACATTTGCGCACATTCCGCCCGAAATCGAACGGATGGTGTGCGAACGGCTGGGTTTACAGCCCGCGACCGTCTCGACGCAAGTCCTGCAACGGGACCGGCATGCACACTATCTGTCGGTGCTTTCGCTCATCGGCGCTTCGCTTGAAAAAATGGCGGTAGAGGTGCGGGGGCTTCAAAAAAACGAAGTGCGGGAGGTCGAGGAAGCCTTCGGCAAGGGACAAAAGGGATCTTCCGCCATGCCGCACAAACGAAATCCGGTGGGTTCGGAAAATATCACAGGCTGTGCCCGGCTCCTTCGCGGCTACATGGTGTCGGCATACGAAAATGTGGCGCTTTGGCACGAGCGCGACATTTCCCATTCGTCCGTGGAACGGGTGATTATTCCCGACGCCACGACGATCCTTCACTATGCCTTGCACCGGTTTGCCGGCATCATGGACAAACTGGTCGTATATCCCGAGGCGATGCGGACAAATATGGAACGGACGTATGGCTTGTATCACAGCCAGCGTCTCATGCTTATGTTGATCGACAAGGGAATGCCCCGCGAGGCGGCCTACGATCTGGTCCAACCGGTGGCGATGCGGGCATGGGAAGAACAACGCCCGTTCAGGGACATTGTCGCCGGGGACATCGCGCTCATGGAGCATTTGTCACCGGAGGAGGTGGAGGTGGCCTTCGATCCGGCGTATCATATCCGTCGGATCGACTTTATTTTCGAGCGAGCCGGTCTGGCTGTCGATGCTCCGCCAGCGTATGATTGACGCCCTCTCCCGATAATTTTTAGTGATCGTCCGTATATTCCTTGAAAGTTTCGATACGGAGACATATCTATACTTAATCGGGCATTATTCGCACTGGACATGGAGGTCGGATATGATCTCTTGTGAATGTTTTTCCGGGCGGGCTCATCGCTCTCCCCCATTTTCCCATGAACGCCATGCTGCGCCATCCGCTCGCTACATCCCTGTTTTGTTTTCTCGCATTCGCTGCGTTCGCGCCCCGGTCGGTGCAGGCGCAAGCCGTCGTATCGGTTAGCGGCGTCGTTACGGACGCGTCGTCGGCATCTCCTCTGCAAGACGCCAATGTAGTGCTGCTGCTGGATGGCGTCGTGATTGCCGGCGGCGCTTCGGGCGCCGACGGATCGTATGAGATTTCCGGAGTTCCTCCGGGCGATTACATGCTTTCGGTGCGTTTTGTGGGATACGAGGAGGAACAGATGCAGGTATCCTTGCAGCCCGGGGAATCTCTCACGGCAGATGTATCCTTGCGCCCGACAGGGTTCGATCTCAATACAGTAATCGTGAGCGCATCGCGCTCGTCCGAGAAGGTGCTGGACGCCCCGGCCTCGATCTCCGTCCTGGATGCAAGGGAGATCGAGAGCGTTGCCCTGCCGTCCTCCGCCATGTTGCTTCGGAATGTAACCGGGGTGGATATGGCGCAGACGGGCGTCAACCGGTATGAGATCGTGCTGCGAGGGTTCAATAACGTCTTCACCGGAGCCGCGTATGTCATGACCGATTACCGGCGGGCGGCCGTGGCGTCCCTGGGCCTGAACGATTATAGCCTGATGCCTATCAGCCAGATCGATCTGGAGCGCGTCGAAGTGGTCAGAGGTCCGGGATCGGCGCTCTTCGGCGCCGGGGTTGATGCAGGAGTGATCCATTTCATCAGCAAGGATCCGTTTACGCATCCGGGTACGACGGTGCGCGTGGGGGGAGGCCTGCGCAATGCATTGACTGCATCCCTGCGCCATGCAGGGGTTGCGGGCGGCAAGTTGGGATACAAGGTCGTCGCCGATTTTACGCGCGCCAACGACTTTGCCTTCAATCCGAAGGACTCCCTGGATGCTGTGCAACTCGCCACGTTCAGGGAGGAGGCGCTGCCCGTCGATTACAATAACCATAGCTATACTGTGTCGGGTCTGCTTTCCTGGCGGCCTCGTCCGAACGTCACGCTGACGGCCAATGGCGGATATTCGGCTGTCAAGACCATCGGGCTTTCGGGTATCGGTACGATTCAGGGCGACGGGTTCGGATATACGTACGGGCAGCTTCGCCTCGACGCCGGAAGGTTTTTCGCCCAGGCTTATGCGAATTTCAACGACGCGGGCGATTCCTTTGTCTATCGATCGGGATCGGTCGAAGACGTAGTGGACAACTCGACCCTGGTCAATGTACAGGGGCGGTACGATTTCGATATTCTGGAGGATCGCTTCCGTTTTGTTCTCGGCGCGGAATACGAATTGACCAATCCGGTTACGAAGCAAACGGTCTTTGGCCGTAACGACGATAATGACCGATTCGCCGAGACAGGCGCTTATGTCCAGAGTGTCGTTCGGCTGAGTCCGGTATTGAATGCGACGATCGCCGTGCGTGCGGACAGGCACGACTTGTTTGACGGGGTGCAAATTTCTCCCCGGGCCGCCCTCGTTTTTAAACCGGATCCCGCGCATAGTCTTCGCGCTACGTTCAACCGGGCATTCGCTTCGCCCGGCACACATAACCTCTTTCTGGATATCAATGCGGGAGCGGCCGGGCCGCTTACGATCCAGGCACGGGGAACGCTGGACGGATTTCATTTCCAGCGCGATGCACAAGGCGGCCTGATTGCCTCCAGTATGATTCCGGATATTTTCGGGGCGGCCGTTCCTGTAGGCGTCCCGCTCGATTTGCTCTATAGTCAGATATACGGAACGCTTTCGAGTATTCCGGCGTCTGTGTTGCAAGGGATGCTGGCGGAGCAAGGCTTAAACCTTCCGGCGCCTATCATTACCCGGTTTATCGGCTTGCTCAGTCCGGACGGGGGTATCACCGTAACGGGCCTGACGCCGGCCAATATCGGATACCTGGACCTGAACACATTCAGTGTGGATCCAAAGAGTATAACCCAGGATGTGGTGGATGTCCCTCCCCTGGAACACACGGTCAGCGAGATATTCGAAGTAGGGTACAAGGGGTTGCTTGGGCAACGCCTGCTGGTCGCCGTGGATGGGTATTACACCCGGCGGCGGAATTTCATCAGCCCGTTGCGGGTAGAGACGCCATTCGTGCTGGCGCCGGAACACGGTTTGCTGTTCGGTGATCTGGAAGCGGCGCTCGCCGCCGGTATTGCAGACAATACGACCTTGAATGCGGCCTTACAGTTGGTGGGATTGTCGGCAGCCGACGTATCGGCGCTCATCGTAGAGCTTGCGAGGCCAGGCTTTGCCGCGTCTCTTCCGGAGAATACGCCGATCGGTATCGTGCAGCCTGTGGAAAACATGACGCCCGGCCAGCTTCTGATGACCTATCGGAGCATGGGGGAGATCGAATACTACGGTCTGGATGTGTCCGCCGAGCTGCTGCTTGGCGATCGGCTGCGCGTTTTCGGAAATCTGTCCCGGGTCAGCGACAACTTTTTTGACGCCAGTGAGCTTGGCGAAGAGGAAGAAACGCTGGAGTTGTCCATGAATGCCCCCAAAACGAAGGTCAAGGGCGGATTTGCCTACGAATCTTCCGGCAACTGGAGCATCCATGCATCCGTGCGGCATACCGGGGGCTTCGAGGTTCGATCGGGTTTGTACTCAGGGGCCGTGGGAAAGCATACGCTGCTGGATGTCGGCGCCGGATACGATCTCGGCGACTATGTGTCCGGATTGCGTATGAATCTGTCCATGTTCAATGTGCTGGACCAACAACACCGCGAGTTCGTCGGCTCGCCGGAGATAGGCCGAATGGGGCTTGTACAGATGACCCTGGATATATAAAAGCGTGCTCTGATCCTGTGCGCTGTGCCCGGTCAATTCTCCTTGACGGGATATTCACGGGTGTTTCGCGTTGATTGCCCTGCTTGCGTGGGGTATTTTGTCCATGCTACGCGTTTACATTCGGCTTCCCGGGGCTCTTTTGTACGTTGCACGGGCGCGATGGCGCCTGTCCTGTTCCTTTGGCGCATTATTAGCACATCATAGCCGCATCCACTGTCTGCACGAACTATGCCTGCGGATTTCGTTCCCCTGCTGATCATGATGGCGCTTGCGTCAGGGATGGCGTTGACCCTCCTGAAGGGGGCGGACCTGCTCGGTCCGCGCCGGCGTAACCTGATCAAACAAAGCAGCTACGAGAGTGGGATGGACCCTGTCGGCACGGCCCATGAGCGCTACTCGGTGAAATTTTATCTGGTGGCGATGATCTTCATCGTGTTCGATGTTGAAGTCGTCTTTTTGTACCCGTGGGCCGTAAGTTTCCGCGAGTTCATGGATGCGGGGGTTGCCCTGGGAGCCCTGGCGGTTGTTTGCCTGTTTATTCTTATTCTTGGCGTCGGTCTTCTGTACGATGTCAAAAAGGGTGGGCTGGAGTTCGACTGACGCTGCATATTTCGTTTCCCGACGACAGATACTGAATACTATGGTTTCGCAAGGCGACCGGAACGAGGGATTTCTTACTACCAGAGTGGATGTCGTACTGAATTGGGCGCGCTCCAATTCGCTCATGCCGATGCCTATGGGTCTTGCTTGCTGCGCTATTGAAATGATGGCATTTGCAGGTCCCAAGTACGATGCAGCCCGTTTTGGAAGCGAGGCCATGCGCTTTTCGCCGCGTCAGGCCGATCTGATGATTGTGGCCGGCTGGGTGTCGTACAAGATGGCGCATGCCATTCGCCGGGTATGGGATCAGATGGCTGACCCGAAATGGTGTATCGCCATGGGGGCTTGCGCCTCAACGGGCGGGATGCACCGTTGCTACGGGGTGGTGCAGGGGTGCGATAATTTTCTGCCGGTAGATGTGTATATCCCCGGATGTCCGCCTCGCCCGGAGGCTCTGTTACATGCCCTGATGGATATTCAGGAGAATATCCGTAACGAGTATTCCGTTACGCAGGATTATGTGCAGGGGCATGTACTCCCGGCAGGGCAGACCGGTAACGGCATTGGCTGAGATGCCCACGGACGCCGAACATACCCCACCGGCGGAAGAAAGCACGCCGTCTCACCGGGTGCTTGATTTCTTTTTTACGCCCGAGGACGCTCCGGCCCCTGGCGGAAATAATCCGCTTGCCCAGCCCACGACGCAAGTCCCTGAGATTATCCGGGCGTTATGCGATCGGTTTGGCAAAGCCATTCTCGGCGTCGAAGAATATGCCGGGGAGCAGACCGTTCTGGTCGAGGCGCAGCACATTGCAGAGGTGTGCCGTTTTCTGAAGGACGAGCAGCGCTTCCTGTATCTGGCGGATGTAGGCGGCGCAGATCGATTCGTGGAAGAGGACCGGTTTGAAGTGTTCTATAACCTCGTATCCTTTGAAAAGGGAAAGCGTATTCGACTGAAGGTTCGCGTGGACGAAGCCGCCTTGACCGTACCCACGGTAACGGGTGTATATCGTGCTGCGAACTGGAACGAGCGCGAGGTGTACGACATGCTGGGCATTCGCTTTCAGGGGCATCCGGACATGCGCCGGATGTTCATGCCGGAAGATTTCGAATACTATCCGCAACGGAAAGAATTTCCGCAGTTGGGTATTCCCGGGTCGTTGCCGTTGCCTCCCCGGACACCCGAGGGGCCTCTCCAGTACGATCCCTTTCCGGCTGCTCATGAAGGCCCGGCGCCGAAGAGTTTCCAGGAACCCCCATCACAGATCGCCGAGGAGGAATGAGCACCGAATCGGGTTTCCGGACATTGGGAGCGGAATCGGTTTTCCGATTCTGGCCCCGGCATAACGAGGCGATCTACGAACGCCTCGAAAGCAAGCACGTATGGCTGGAGCAGGCGCTACGCGCCGAGGCGAGAGAAGGGGATCCGCTTGAGCATGAGATGATCCTCAATATCGGGCCGCAGCATCCGGCCACCCACGGCGTGCTCCGGTGCGTGGTCAAACTGGATGGCGAAACCATTGAGAAATCGGTGCTCGACATCGGTTACTTGCACCGCGGCGTCGAGAAACTTGCCGAGCACAAGACCTACCAGGAATTCATGCCCTACACGGATCGCATGGATTACATTGCGCCGTATTCCAACAATGTGGCGTGGTGTCTGGCTGTGGAGAAGCTTGTGGGCATCGACGTTCCCGAACGGGCGCAGTGGCTTCGCATGATCATGTGCGAACTGGCGCGCATTTCGTCGCACTTGCTCTGGCTGGGAGTCGGATTGATGGATGCCGGCGCCGTGTCCGTCTTTCTGTGGACCTTCAAGGGGCGCGAAGACCTCTATCGCATTTTTGACGAAGTGGCGGGCGCCCGTTTCACGGTGTCGCATAGCCGCATCGGTGGACTGGTTGCCGACCTGACGCCGGAAGCATTCCGCTTGATACACCGTTTTGTGGACGATTTTGGTCAGGAGATAGAGGGATGGGAAGCCCTGCTCAACCGGAACCGTATATGGATCGACAGAAACCGCGATGTGGGTACGCTTACCCGTGAGGAAGCTGTGGAGATCGGGCTTACGGGGGCGAACCTGCGGGCCAGCGGCGAACCGTATGACATTCGTCGTTTCGAACCGTACCTGTTTTACGGAGAAGTGGATTTCGATGTCCCGACCCGCGAAGAGGGGGACTCCCTGGCGCGGTATTTTGTGCGGCTCGAAGAGATGAAGCAGAGTTTTCGGATTATCCGGCAATGTCTGGATCGCTTGCCTGATGGCCCCATTCGCGCCGACGACGCCAAGCGGGCCTATCCGTCGAAGGACGAGGTGTATTACTCCATGGAGGGCATGATCCACGATTTTCTGTATACCGATGTAGGGGTTGCGCCGCCGAAAGGCGTCGCCTGTTATCAGGCGATCGAATCGCCGAAGGGTGAACTGGGCTGGTACCTCCAGTCCGACGGCACGGGCAATCCCTGGCGGGCGAAGTTCAAGTCACCCTCTTTTGCGAATTTACAAGGACTCGAACACATAATGGAAGGATCTCTGGTTGCCGACGCCGTCGTTCTTATCGGCTCCATTGATCCGGTCATGGGAGAAGCCGACAAATAATCCGGCAGTGAGCGATTTCATCAAACATCCTGTTGTACCGTTACCGGATCAATCCCCGGAACCTGTCTTTTCCGAAGAAGATCTGGTATTCACGGATGCGGAAAAGGAGCGGATCGAAGAATTTCGGGGACAGTATCCGACGCCTGAAGGCGCCGTAATGAAAACCCTCTGGCTGGCTCAGGAGAAATTCGGGTTTCTGCCCCCGGAGGTGATTCGCCTCGTTGCCGATACGCTCGGCATTCCCTTTTCGCTTGCGTACGGCGTGGCGACGTTCTATACGCAGTATTACAAGGCAAAGCAGGGGGCGTACGTTCTTGACGTATGCACGTGCTTCAGCTGCCAGTTGTGCGGCGGATATGACATGTTGCACTACCTTGAAGAAAAGCTTGGCGTTCGGGAGGGAGAGACGAGCGAAGACGGGTTGTTCACGATCAAGGGAGTGGAATGTCTCGGAGCTTGCGGGACGGCGCCGATGCTCCAGGTCACGAACGGACCGTACGTACATAATCTTTCAAGGGAAAAACTGGATGCGCTGATCGATGCGCTAAAGAAGGGGGATATGCCCCCGTTCGTATCCGTCACGTTGCCGCAGGACGAAGACGCTTTGGATGGGAACCGGCGATCGGATGCGGAAGCGATGGATACCTGCCGGACCCCGCCGATTGCCGAGACCCTCGAATAACGCATCCAACGGAAACATTTGTCTGAAGGGCCCGCACCGCGCCCGGGGCAACAACGTATGGAAATGTCTTCATCAAGCGAAAACGGATCCGCGAAAGCCGGCGCCTGGCGCAGCTACGAGCGCGTACTCTTGCCCCCGATTCGTGATTTGCATCGGTTCGACGTGTATGTACAGCATGGGGGCTACGAGGCGTTGCGCGCCGTGTTGACCCGTGAAGAGTGGGCGCCGGGCAAAGTGACCGAGGCGGTTAAGGCAAGCGGTCTGCGCGGTCGAGGCGGTGCAGGATTCCCGACAGGGTTGAAATGGAGCTTCATGCCGCCGGTCGATCCCGGAACGCCTCGCTATATTGCCTGCAACGGCGATGAAAGCGAGCCGGGGACATTCAAGGACCGGCAACTCATGGAATACAACCCGCACCTCATTTTCGAGGGGATCCTGATTGCGGCCTGGGCCATGCAGATCGACGCGACGTATCTCTACATCCGCGGGGAATATGCCGACTGGATTCGCCATATGGAACATGAATTGGCGAAACTCTATGCGGAGGGCTATGTCGGCAAGCGAATTCTGGGGACGGATTTTTCCAGCGAGATCATCATCCACAAGGGAGCGGGCGCGTATATCTGCGGGGAGGAAACCAGTTTGCTCGAGTCCGTCGAAGGAAAGCGCGCCTATCCGCGCATCAAGCCGCCGTTTCCTGCGCAAAAGGGACTCTGGGGCTGCCCGACCACGGTCAATAACGTGGAGACGCTGGCCTGCGCGCCTCTTATCGTTAACCGGGGCGCCGAATGGTTTGCGGGCATCGGCCCGGAAAAACACCCTGGGCCGGTGCTCTACGGCATATCGGGGCATGTCGAGCGCCCCGGCGTGTATGAGTACCCCGCAGGTATGCTGATCGCCGATTTGATCGAAGAGGTTGCCGGGGGCGTACGCGGCGGCAAGAAACTCAAGGCGATCGTACCGGGCGGCGCTTCGGTGCCGGTCCTGCGCGCCGACATGATCGATGGCGTGACGATGGATACCGAATCGCTGCGTGAAGCAGGTTCCATGATGGGAACGGCCGGGATGCTGGTGATGGACGAAGACACGGACATGGTCAAGTTTCTTCGCCGGGTCACCCGGTTTTATCATCACGAGAGTTGCGGGCAGTGTACGCCATGCCGGGAAGGAACCGGATGGATCGAGAACCTTGTTACCCGCATCGACGAGGGGGAAGGCGCCCTGCGAGACCTGGATATCCTGCTGGAGCTTTGCGATCAGATGGAAGGCCGGACGGTGTGCGCTCTTGCCGATGCGGCAGCCTGGCCCGTCCGCAATACCATCCAGCGTTTCCGGGAAGAATTTGAAGCCAAATGCCGGCAAAGCATATACGCGATGGCGTAATATGCGCGGCGACGCACGTTCCAACCATGTCGAAAATTACGATAGACAATAAGGAGTATGCATTCCGGGGGCAGCCGAAGCTGCTCCAGTTTTGCCTGGATCACGGCGTGGAGTTGCCGCATTTCTGCTATCACCCGGCGCTTTCTATCCCTGCCAATTGCCGCCAGTGCCTTGTGGAAGTGGGCATGCCGGTTCGGGACAGGGGGACAGGCGAGATCACACGGAATGACGACGGGGAGCCGGTTATCCGGTGGATGCCGAAGCTGGACACGAGTTGCTCCGTAGATATGGCGGACGGCATGGTTGTCCGGACGCATCGGACGAGCGAGCAGGCGGAGCGGGCGCAGAAAGACAACCTCGAGTTCCTGCTCATCAACCATCCCCTTGATTGTCCGATTTGCGATCAGGCCGGCCACTGTCCGTTACAAAACCAGACGTACAGGTACGGTCCCGAAGGGTCTCGTTTCGAGTTTCTCAAGGTCCGGAAACCCAAGAAGGTTGTGTTGGGCCCCCGGGTGATGCTGGACGGCGAGCGCTGCATCAACTGCACGCGGTGCACGCGATTTACGGACGAGGTGTCGAAGAGCCATCAATTGACCATCATCGAACGCGGCGTAAAAAATTATCCGATGACCGCGCCGGGCGAGGTGTTCGATGAGCCCTACTCTATGAACGTGATCGACATTTGTCCGGTGGGCGCTCTCACGTCCATCGATTTCCGGTTCCGTGCCCGGATATGGGAGATGAGTTCTGCGCCGTCCATCACGGTGACCAATGCAAAGGGGGCCAATTGCGCATACTGGGTACGCGACAATCTGGTGCTGCGCATCACGCCCCGCGCGAACCTGCATATCAACGATTACTGGTTGCCGGACGAGGATCGCGCTGCATATTCACGGTTCAACGAACATCGCCCCGGAGGCCCTCAGGTTCGCATTGCCGAGGGGTTGAAGTCCGTCGACTGGGAGGCTGCGTACGCCCGCGTATCCGAATTGCTTGGTTCGGTGGAGGGATCGAACGTCCTCTTCCTGGGATCACCGTATGCAACCGTTGAAGACAACTATCTTCTTGGTAAGCTGGCTGCTTCTGTGGGCGCCTCTGCGCCGGTGTACGTCCCGCATGTCGAACCGGGCGCCGGCGACGGGTGGCTGATCACAGATGACAAAACGCCGAATGCCGAGGGATGCCGGCGGCTTGGTATCCACCCGGTCGATCCGGCGCTCGTACGCGCCCGACTCGAGGCGGGCGAGATCGCGGCCGTATATGTCCTGGAAGACGACCCGGTGGCCAGCGGGCTTTTCCGCGCCGTCGACGTGCAGGATATTCCGGTCATCCTGCATACCTATCATACCACAAACGAAACGACTGCCGCTGCCGACGTGGTGTTGCCGGCTGCGATGGTCGTGGAGACCGTAGGTACCTATGTGAGTGCAGACGGATACGCACAGCGTGTGTGGCCGGCCAAGGCCATTGTGGGCGTCAACCGGACGCTCCGCATGGAAATGGGCATCAGCCGTCCGGATTCGCATGGTACGCCGTTCGACCGCTGGCATAATGCGTCCAATCAGGTAAATTGCAAGCCGAGTTGGGAAATGTTGCCTGTCATTGCGCGAAGCATGGGCCTGCAAGGGGACGATGCTTCCCCGAAGGCGATTATGCAGGAAATCGCACATACGATCGGAGCCTTCGAGGGCGCTGCCTACGAAAGTATGGGTGCGCACGGGGTTCGTCTGGCAGAGATCGGAGCCACTGTGTAGCCGGCGCCGCGCACTGGAAATCATTTTAGAAACCACGCATGGATATACCTCTTTACTGGACGGCGATCGTGGCGTTCGTCGTGCTGAATCTGATGATGCTCTCGGCTGCCGTGCTCGTGTACGCCGAGCGAAAAGTGTCGGGGTATATCCAGCTCCGGCCAGGTCCCGACCGCGTCGGGCCAAGAGGGTTTTTCCAGCCGTTCGCGGATGTACTCAAGCTGCTTTTCAAGGAAGACATCCGGCCCTTCTCGGCGAATCCTTTTATCCATTCGCTGGCTCCGGTGGTCATGGTGGTCGTGGCCATGTCCGTTCCCGCCGTGATCCCCTTTGCACGCGGGGTCGTTATTGCCGATGTGGGACCGGGCGTCCTCGTCATTCTTGCCCTTACGTCCATCAGCGTCTACGGCATTACACTGGCAGGATGGAGTTCGAACAACAAATACTCCCTGCTGGGCGGGCTGCGTTCGGCGGCGCAGATGATTTCGTACGAATTGACGATGGGACTGGCTGTCGTGTCCGTGATTTTGCTTGCGGGCACGCTCAATGTCACGGGTATTGTCGAGGACCAGGCAGGGGGATGGGCGGTTCTCGGGTGGAATGTATTTCGTAATCCGATCGGCGCTATCCTTTTCGTGGTTACGGCGTTTGCCGAAACGAATCGCGCCCCGTTCGATTTGCCGGAGGCGGAACAGGAACTTGTCGGCGGGTACCACACGGAATACAGCGGCATGAAATTCGGCATGTTTTTTCTTGCCGAATACGTCAACTGGTGGGTCGCTTCGTTTGTCATTGTAACCCTCTTTTTCGGAGGGTATCTGGTACCGTTCGAACCCTTGCTGGTAGAGGCGTTTCCGGAACTTGCCGGTAGCATACTTCTCGGAGCGCTCCAGGTGCTGTCGCTGCTTGTCAAGGTGGCGTTTTTTGCGTTTCTGTTTATCTGGGTGCGATGGACGCTGCCCCGATTCAAATACAACCAGCTTATGCAGTTGGGATGGAAGGTCCTGCTTCCGATCGCCCTGGTTAATGTCGTGGTCATAGCCCTCGGCATGATCTTTTTCCGCATGGTTTTTTGATAATATCTTCTTCCATCATTGCCTCGGATGCTGCGTGCCTTGGGGCTCAGGCACGGGAAGCGCTGGATGCCGGCGTCGACTGGCTCCATATTGATGTGATGGATGGACGGTTCGTGCCGAACATTACAGTGGGCCCCTTCGTGGTGGAAGCGCTTCGGCCTCTTGCCGACGAGACCGGGGCCAAGCTGGATGTGCATCTGATGATCGAGGAGCCTCGCCGGTATGTGGACGATTTCATCACGGCGGGCGCCGACATCGTTACGGTGCATGTGGAAGGTTGTCCGCATCTTCACCGCGTACTGACGCATATCCGGTCTCGCGGAGCCATGGCCGGCGTTACCCTCAATCCGGGAACTTCGCTTTCGGCTATCACAGAGGTGCTTCCCGACGTGGATATGGCGCTGGTCATGTCGGTCGATCCCGGCTTCAGCGGCCAGAAATATATCCCCGAATCGACGGAGAAAATCCGCCGGCTCAGAGGCATGCTCAATCAGATGGCGTCCCGCGCCTGGTTGCAGGTCGATGGAGGAATCCATGCAGGCAATGTCCACGATGTGGTCCGGGCCGGGGCCACGGTAGTGGTAGCAGGCAAGGCAGTGTTCGGCGGCGCTTCCATAGCCGACAATGTGCAGGCGCTTCGGGATGCGGCTGCTCTTGAAGCCTGATCGCATGTTTGCCGAGGTGGCGTTTCCCCTTCCGCTCCCCAAACCCTTTATATACCGCGTTCCTACGGGGATGTCCGGTGTGGCCGTCGGCTCTCGGGTGCTCGCGCCGTTTGGACCGCGTCGCATGACCGGTATCGTCACGGCCCTGCGCCAGGACGCCGCCGCCATCGAGCATACGAAAGACTTGCTTGCGTCGCTTGATGCGTTGCCGTCGGTTTCTGCCGAACTGTTCGACCTCGTCCGGTGGATGGCGGACTACTACGTATGTTCATGGGGCGAGGTGTTCCGGGTCATGATGCCGGCGGGCATGCTTTCGGGCAATCCGGCCAGGGTCAGGCTCGAACGGCGCGTGCGATTTGCTCCTGCGTGGCGGCACGCAAAGGCTGTGAACGCCTTACGCACCGAATTGCGCGGTCCCAGACAGATAGCGGTCATCGAATCGCTGGCCGGATATGCCGCCGAAGGCTTGCAGGAGCCCCGGCAGTCCGATGTGCTTGCCCGCGCAGGCGCTGCTTCTTCAACGCTCCGAAGTCTTGTGCAGCGCGGTGTGCTCGAGGTTGTTGAGGCGGAAGCGATCCGCGGCGGGGTAATCGATGCGGGGAAGGGAGAGGCGCTTCCGGATCGTACGTTGCATCCTGCGCAGGCCGAAGCGCTGCACTCCATTTCTGCATGTATCGACGCCGGGCGGTTCCACACCTTTCTGCTGCATGGGGTAACGGGCAGCGGGAAGACGGAGGTGTATATCGAGGCTCTGAAGCAAACGATCCGGCGCGGCCGTACCGGAATCGTTCTGGTCCCTGAGATTGCGCTCACTCCACAAATCGTTCGCCGTTTCAGAGCGCATTTCGGAAGCCGCATCGCCGTATTTCATTCCGGTATGAGCGCAGGCGAGCGATTCGATACATGGCGGCTTTTGCGGGCGGGCCGGTTTGCCGCCGTCGTCGGGCCGCGGTCTGCGGTGCTTGCGCCCTTGTCGAACCTCGGATTGCTGGTCGTGGACGAGGAGCATGGACAGTCCTACAAGCAGCAAAATCCGGCGCCGCGCTATCATGCCCGCGATGTGGCCGTCATGCGGGCGCGCATGAACGACGCCGTGTGCATTCTCGGATCGGCTACGCCCAGCCTGGAGAGTCACTACAATGCACAACGCGGAAAGTATACGTTGTTGTCCCTTCCCGAACGAGCAAGGCGCTCTGTGGGCAAGCCGGCTTCTTTGCCGACCGTGCGCATTATAGACCTCCGAGGTACGGCCTCCTCCACCTCGTTGTCGCCCTGGCTCGAAGATGCTATCGGGCAACGGCTTGCCCGATCCGAACAAGTTATTCTCCTTCAGAACCGGCGAGGCTATGCCCCCTTGCCTGAATGTGTGCGTTGCGGTTGGTCGCCGGAATGCGAGGATTGCTCGATCACTATGGTCTTCCACAAGAGCGGCAATCGCCTGCGGTGCCATTATTGCGGGCGCACGGCGCCGTTTCGCGAACGCTGTCCGAATTGCGGAGATGCATCGATCGAGGCGTTTGGAACCGGCACGCAGCGCGTCGAGGAGGAACTGGAAGTGCGTTTTCCGGAAGCGCGCATCGTACGTATGGACCTCGATACCACCTCTGCGAAAGATGCGCACGAATTGCTGCTCCAGCGCTTCGAGGAGGGGCATGCGGATATTCTCGTGGGAACGCAGATGGTTGCGAAAGGCTTCGATTTCGAGCGCGTCACGCTGGTTGGCGTGATCAATGCGGATATCGGTTTGCTGCTGCCCGACTTTCGCGCCGAAGAACGCGCCTACCAATTGCTTTCGCAGGTGGCCGGGCGGGCAGGACGCGCTTCGCTGCCGGGCGAAGTGGTCATACAAACAAGGAACCCCGACCGCCCTGTCCTGCGCTATGCGCGCGATCATGACTACGAAACATTTGCAACACGCCAGTTGGCGGAACGCCGGGCGCTGTGTTACCCGCCGTTCGGGCGTATGGCGGGAATAGCGTTCAGGGGACCTCGCGCCCGGGATGTGGCCGATCTGGCCCGGCGGTGGACGGATGCGCTCAGGAAAGAAGCGGCTGGCGCCCAGGTCATGGGGCCGGAAGAGGCCTTCATAGGCCGGGTAAAGAAGCAGTACCGGTATCATTCCATCGTGAAGCGCCGTCGCGGCGACCGCATCCACCTGCAGGAGGCCTTGCGGACCGTGGAGGAGGGTATGCGTTCGCTTCCGGCCGGTTGCCGCGTAAACATCGACATAGATCCGGTCGGCTTTTTCTGACCGGCGGGCTACTTTACCGTTGCCGTCTCTCCTACAGGAACCCTGCCGATTTGTGCGGGTATCTTCGTCAAGGGCAAGTTCCGTACGGTCTGCTCCCTGTGAATCCTGTCAGGGCCGGAAGGCAGCAGCAGTAAATAGGTTGAAGCGACGCGATACGGGTAGCTTGCCCCTCTTTTTTCACCCCGACACCATACGCAACCCCGCTCATGTCCTTATACGAGACGTTCCTGATGGGAGGGTCGGCCAACGGAGAGTCGAACCCGATGGCCATGTTCCTGCCGCTGATCCTGATTTTTGTCGTTTTCTACTTTTTCATTATCCGGCCCCAGAAGAAAAAGGAAACCCAGCGCAAGCAAATGATCTCAGCCGTCCGCAAGGGGGACAAGGTCATTACGCTTGGCGGAGTGCACGGCGCGGTGACCCAGGTGGACGACACCAGCGTGCTCGTTCAGGCGGATACAAATGTCAAGTTGCGCGTCGAGAAAAGCGCTATTGCGAGCGTGGATACGAAGGGGTAATCTATTCTCGTGCGGAAGCGGGGCCTTTTCCGTTTCCGGCCGTTTGTTTTGCCGAAAGATCAATCGATTAGGCATGAATGACATGGGGTAAGGCGTCATGGGAAAGACACCCGACACGGCCTGGATGAAGCGATCGTTCGACACGATCGAGGACGCTGTTCGGGAGTTGGCGGAGGGGCGGCTCGTCATTGTTGTCGATGACGAGGATCGTGAGAACGAAGGGGATTTCATAGGGGTTGCAGACAGGATTACCCCCGAGACCGTCAACTTCATGGCGACGCATGGCCGCGGTCTAATCTGTGCGGCGCTTACCCGGGAACGGGCTGCGGATCTTGACCTCGACATGATGGTCGACGGCAATACCTCGCTCTACAACACCCCGTTTACGGTGTCGGTCGATTTCAAGACCGGTACCACGACGGGCATTTCGGCCCCGGATCGCGCCCGGACATTTCGCGCCCTTGCCGACCCGGAAAGTCGCCCATCGGATTTTGCGCGTCCGGGCCATGTCTTCCCTCTTCGATCCCGGGACGGCGGTGTCTTGCGCCGCGCCGGACATACCGAGGCGGCGGTGGATCTGGCCCGCATGGCCGGATGCGCTCCGGTTGGGGTGCTTGTGGAAATCATGACCGAGGAAGGCATGATGGCGCGCACACCCGATCTGCTGGAAATGGCGGACCGGTTCGACCTGCGCATTATTACGATCAAGGATCTCATCGCGCACCGGATGATGACGGAATGTCTCATACGGCGCGTCGTGGAGGTTGATTTACCGACCCTGCACGGTGATTTCAGGCTGATTGCTTACCAGGATACGCTCAGCGAGGAAGCCCATCTTGCCCTGGTAAAGGGAAACTGGACAGAAGAAGAACCGGTGCTCGTACGCGTACATTCGCAATGCGTCACCGGGGACATTTTCGGTTCGCTGCGGTGCGATTGCGGGGAACAGATGGCCATGGCGATGCAGCAGGTGGAAGCGGAAGGGCGCGGCGTCGTGTTGTATATGAAACAGGAGGGGCGCGGCATCGGCCTGCTTAACAAACTGCGCGCCTACAAGCTGCAGCAGGAGGAGGGCATGGATACGGTGGAGGCCAACGAGGCGCTCGGATTCAGGATGGATCACCGGGATTACGGCATCGGGTGCCAGATTTTGCGCAATCTGGGGATTCGAAAGCTCTGTCTCCTGACGAACAATCCGACGAAACGGGTCGGGCTGGCCGGCTACGGACTTGAGATCGTTGAACGTCTTCCCATCGAAACATCACCGAATACGGTGAACCACCACTATCTCAAGACCAAGCGGGATCGTATGGGCCACTTGATTCTGGGTGACGTGGACGAGCATGATCGCACCATGCTCAGGAAAGTGCTGTAGGCGATCACCGGGATGTCATATCCCGGTACAACCGTTCCACCTTGCGCCGCAGTTGCTCCGGGTCCCCGTCGTTTTCGAGTACGATGTCGGCCCGCTCCCGCAGGATGGAGGGATCGGCCTGATTCGCCATTCTGGCGGCCACGTCTTCATGCGAGACGCCGTCTCGTTCGCACACCCGCTTGATGCGCACCGGAAGAGGGGCTTCTACCACCGCCACGGTATCCAACTGGTGCTCTGCGCCCGCTTCGAAGATCAGGGCGGCCTCCTTGACCATGAGCGGCGCCTCCTCGCGCTGCGCTTGTTGCGCCGCTTCCTCGAACCGTTTCAGTACCCGGGGATGGACCAGCGCATTGAGCCGGTCGAGCAGGGCTTTATCGGAAAACGCCATCCGGGCAAGGAAGCGCCGGTCCAGGCTGCCGTCGGGCCGATAGCTCTCCGGGCCAAAAACGTCGATAACGCGCCGGCGTATCGAGGCATCGTCCGTGAGCAGCCTTTTCGCTTCGTCGTCCGCGTAGAACACCCGTGCGCCGAGCTCTTCCAACATACGGCATACGGTCGTTTTGCCGCTTCCGATGCCACCCGTAACGCCAAGTCGCTTCATGGTTTCGGGATGGTTACAATCTCCAGGACGCTACCATGGAAATGTTCGGAATGATTTTGCGATCTCCGGACCGTGCTGCTTGTCGGATATGATCGGCCCGCGTTTCAGGGAGTGTCCCGAAGAGGCGCCGCCGGACGTGCTGCATATTTAACCAACCGTTCAGTCGGAGCATCGACCGACCGGGCATAGGCCAGGAGATCGAACAAATTGGACCCATTTGTTCAATGATGGTTCGTCCCGGGCGCGTGATGCTTGCCGTGATCGGTTTTCCTGTGTTGTCCCGTTGCCGTGTTCCGTCCTCGTTCCGGATATCGTACCGTACGGTGGCTGCCCGCTCAAAGTCGCTGCGAATGAAGAGGCGCGCTCCAATAGAGGCGGTAATGCCTTGCCGCGTACGCACCTGTAGACGCACTCGCGCGCTGTAGGTGCGCAAGGTGTCGAACGGGATTTCCGCGAAGTGATCCCACAGGAGATTGCCGAGGCGCAAGTCACTGAAGCTGCCGTCCGCATAGATGGCGGGTCCGCTTCGAAAACGGTGTTCCCCATCCAGTTCATACCGCAGTTCCCGTGCAGATTGATCGATGGCTCTTCGGCCGGGGAGTACGAAATCGTGCACGGTATACGTCGCGCGGATTTCCGTTCCCATGCGCAGTCGCGTACGGCTTCCCGGAGTCCATGTGAAGGCGGGCCGCAGGCGCAGGGAGCGTCGGACATTGTTTTCCACCGAGCGGTCGGCGTTCAGGTAGACGGTGTGGTACCAGGTGCCCAGCAAACGCATCTCTGTGCTCAACCTTCGGTTTATCGCAATACGCGCTCCCATTTGACCGGTATGGTACAACTCGTCCCGGTCGTCCAGATTCGCTTCAGGCGTGTCGTGACGGAGGATGCTGCTGCTGCCGTCGAAGGTCAAGGTGAGCCGCCCCAGCCCGGCTCGTCCGCGCGCATGCAGGGCAAACAGGCCCTGGTCGTAATCCGCCTGCTGGAGCAGATTCGCCTTTTGCGCCACTTGTGTCCGGGGGAGGTCCTCCCGGTTCGTCAGTCGCCGCCGCTCCACTTCGGCGCCGACCCGGGCCGAAAGGTTCGCCATGAAACGACCGGTGTCCTGTTCTCCGTATCCGATACCAATCTGGCCGTCCACCATGCGCCGGTTGAACGCCGTATCGAAGAAGAACGCATTCTCCGGGGCGCCCAGCGTCCGGATCCGGCGGTTGTTCGTTCCTGCATCCATGCGTCCGGTCAGTCGTATGGACCGGTAGATCGGGGCTTCGATCTCCATACTGACATTCAGCGTATCTCCGGCGGTGGCCTCCACGGTTTCCGAAACGCGATCTTCTGTGGTTCGATTCAAAAACGAGACGGCCTGATAGGCGTCGCGACGGTAGTTGCTGTACCGGACATCCGTCGCGATACGCAGATTGTCGAACGAGCGAATCGCATTACCCGCCATGCGTATTGCCCGACCCCGCCGCGGGTCAATGAACCGGTACGACGCATCTCCTGCAACCTCGATGCGGTATGCGTTCATGGGTGCAGGAGACCATGCTACGCCGAGGGCATACGCGGGCCCGATATCCATGCGCAGCGTGCGCTCGCCGGCGCCGCTTCCGATACCTGGACGGCGATCCCATGCCAGACCTGCGGCCGGCTCGATACGAAGATTTCGTCCCGGTTGGAACAGTACGCCGGAGTACACTTCCTGTGAAAACACGCGGCTTTGCGTGTACCAGTGGGATCGTCCTCGCGCCTGCACGCCCCAGTGCGTTCCCAGAGGGCGGCCAATGCGCCAGTTGAGGAGATTTTCGTCCCGAAAACTCAGCCGGTCCCTGAAGAGGGCGAATGCGTCCGAACGGAACCGGTTGTCGAGCGTGGCGCTCCATTTTCCGATATGTTGGGAAAGCAGTGTTTTAGCGGTCCAGCGATACCGGTTGATGTCCCGTTCGAAGCCGGTTTCGATCAGTTGCCTCTCAGGGCCCGTTTGTTGTCCGGTTTGCTGTGGCGCCTGCGCTCGAGCCTGTGCTGTCCCGAGCATTGCCAGTATGCCCGCGAGCGCGACACGTCCGGCGCCGGTACGAAAGGTCCCTCGAAGGAATGCACGCATGGCGAGACATACGGAAACGGCAATGCGGTAGAGGGAAGACAGGAGCGTTTGCCCGCGCTTTCCCGGAAAATGTGCGAAGGCTTCGATGTCAGCCCGGCGGCCAGCCCAGAGATCGCCCGCCAAGAAGGTGCAGGTGGATATGATCCACCGATTGTCCGGCTGCCGGGCCACAATTGAAGACCGTCCTGTACCCCTCTGCAAGTCCTTCTTGAGCGGCCAACTCCCGCGCCACCGTGACAAGGTGTCCGACCAGTTGTTCATCCGCTTCGGTGAGGTCGTTCAGCTCCGGAATGGGTTTTCGAGGAACGATCAGGATATGTACGGGCGCTTGCGGAGCGATGTCCCGGAATGCGAAACACTGTTCGTCCTCATACACCATATCGGACGGAATGTCTCCATCCGCTATTTTTTGAAAAAGCGTTCTTGTATCGGCCATGTCGCGTGGAAACGTCAGATCGTCCGGAGTATCTTTTACAGACGACTGTTTTCCCGTTCGTTGGTGTTCGGTAATGCTTGCCTGATCGAATATAAACGAACATCGGACAGGCTTCAACGTGAAAGGAAAATCGGGGCCTGTCCTGTGGCTATACTTGCTGCTATACCTGCCGCCATGTCCCCGGCCATTGTATCTGACGGCATGAAGTCCGATTTCCTATGGCGCTTGTTTACGTAACCCGTACGGTGCATTTTAACGCGGCTCATCGGCTACACAATCCTGAGAAGTCCGACGCCTGGAATCGTAGCACGTACGGCCGGTGCAATAACCCGAACGGGCATGGGCACAATTACGTGCTGGAGGTGACCGTTGCCGGCGAACCCGATAAGGACACCGGGTACGTCATTGATTTGTCCGAACTGAAGCGTATTGTCCAGAAGAAAATCGTGGACAAGTGCGACCATGCTCACCTGAATATGGACGTGGATTTCATGCAGGGCGTTCTGCCTTCCACCGAGCAGTTCGCCATAGCGATCTGGCGCGAGTTGGAGGACGCCATTCCAGCAGGAACGTTGCATAAGGTCCGGCTCGCGGAAACGAACAACAATTCGGTTGAATACTTCGGTGAGTAACCTCTATCCATCTGTACAACGATGCCGACACAGTCCTTGAACGATCGTGAAACGAAGCAAACGGTCTCATGCGCCTCCGCAGGGCATGCCCACAGCCGCTACCGGAGACAGGATATCTACGACGAGGCAACGACAGAGACCATCGCCCGGCATGTGGCGGGCATCCTGCCCCTGGTGGATGAAGACCCGGCTCGCGAAGGCCTTTTCAAAACGCCTGCACGTGTGGCCCGGTCGCTCCAGTTCCTTACGCAAGGATACGGGATAGACCCGGAAGCCATTCTGAAATCCGCGTTGTTCGAAGAGGATTACAGCGAGATGATTCTGGTGAAGGAGATCGAGGTATTTTCCCTGTGCGAGCATCATCTGCTTCCCTTTCACGGGCGCGCGCATGTAGCCTACATCCCGGACGGCAAAATTGTTGGCTTGAGCAAGATACCGCGCGTAGTGGAGGTGTTCGCCCGTCGCCTTCAAGTGCAGGAACGGCTTACCTTGCAGATCCGGGATGTCCTGTCCGACGTTCTGAAACCGCTTGGGGTAGCCGTCGTGATCGAGGCTATCCATCTGTGTATGATGATGCGGGGCGCAGAGAAGCAGAATGCGGTTACGACGACCAGCGCCATGAGCGGCGAGTTCATGAAAACGCCGACGCGCGCCGAATTCATGCGGTTGATCAACAAGGATTGATGGTACGCCGCCTTTTTACGCCTTTTTACAAAGAACGATAATCCATCCATGCCGACTGTACTGATAACCGGAGCAAGCCAGGGGATGGGCCGCGCCGCCGCACAGGCGTTTGCGGCGTTGCCCGACGCCCGCCTTGCTCTTGTGGCGCGTAACGAAGAGCGCCTGCGGGAAACCTGTGATCTGTCTCGTGCACACGGTGCGGAAGCCCGGCCTTTCCCATGCGATGTGGCGGATGAGGCTGCTGTCGAGGAGATGGCGGCCTCTGTACGCGCCTCGTTCGGCGCCCCGGACATTGTTCTGAATAATGCAGGGCTCTTCGAGACAGGCCCCGTGGTCGATATGACGGTCGAGGCCTTTAGTCGTCAGGTGGCGGTGAATCTGACGAGCGCTTTTATGGTCACCCGGGTTTTTCTTCGGGATATGCTGGAGCGGGGCAGCGGCCATCTCTTCTACATGTGCTCCGTTGCCTCGTTGAGGGCCTATCCCGGCGCTGTCGCCTATTGCGCAGCCAAGCACGGGGTGCTTGGATTGGCGCGCGCCATGCGGGAAGAGACGCGGGCGCACGGCGTGCGCGTTACGGCGGTATTGCCGGGCGCCACCTGGACGCCCAGCTGGTATGGAAGCGGCGTACCTGCAGAACGTCTCATGCCCCCCGAAGACATTGCCCGGGCGATCCTCGATGTCTGGCGTATGAGCGATCGCACCGTGGTCGAAGAACTGCTGCTTCGCCCCCAGGAGGGAGACATTCCGTAGGGTACCGAATACACGTGAAAAAGACTGCTTCTCCTCATGCGCCGCAAGGTCCTCATTGCGCAGATCGTTCTTGTCCTGGCGGCAGTGAGCATGGTCCTTCTCGGAGCGGCAACATGGATTACGGTCAGGCCCAATACACCCGATTTCGAGGGTAGCCGCACGGTCCGCATTCCGCCCGGCTCCGAATTCGAAGCCGTGGTCGATTCACTGCGCGCGAACGGCATTCTCCGGCGGGCAGGCACGTTTCGCCTTATGGCGCGCGCTACGGGCTGGGGGGATCAGATCAAGGCGGGCCATTACGCCTTCCCTACCGGGGTCTCCAACCATGATATGCTGAGCGTGCTGCGACGCGGACTACAAGAGCCGGTCCGCCTGACGATACCGCCTGGCGTACGCCCCGATGTGGCCGCCGCGGTTGCAGCCCGCAACATGTTTTTTTCCCCGGGCGACTTTGCCGTAGCCCTCGCCGATACGCAACTTGCCGCCTCGTTACAGACCGACGCCGCCGGCCTCTTCGGCTACATGTTGCCGGAAACGTATCATTTCTACTGGCTTGCCGGTGCAGAAGGTGCTGTCCGCACCATCACAGAAACATTCGATGCGTTCTTCGAGCGTGAACTACGGGCCGGAGCAGACAGTCTCGGCATGTCGAAACGGGATGTGGCGACCCTGGCCAGCATTATCGAATGGGAAGTCCTGCACGCCGAGGAAAAACCCCTGATATCGGGCGTCTACCATAACCGGTTGCGCATTGGCATGAAACTGGACGCCGATCCCACCATACAGTACATCGTTCTGCAGCAGGAGGGAAGCAAGCGGCGTCTGCTCTACAGCGATTACCGCATCCCGCACCCTTTCAATACGTATCTGCACGGGGGATTGCCTCCGGGGCCTCTCAACAATCCTTCTCCTTCGTCTCTGCGGGCCGCCGTTGACCCTGCCCGCCATGATTTTCTTTACTTCGTGGCGACCGGCGACGGTACGCACCACTTCAGCAAAACGCTTACGGAGCATCTCCGGGCCGCTCGCCGATACCATGCGCTGATGCGCCAGCGCCGCGCCGAACAGGCGGAAGCGGAGGGGTGAAAGCTGCGGCGGCGAGGAAACCGCACAACCATTGCGGGTTTAGTTCCGAATGCGGCTGTCTGCGGGGAACCAGTCCTGCAAGGTTTCTCTGAATTCGATGAAGGCCGGGTCCCGACAGTGTTGCGGTTGCGAAATATCTGCTATCCGCTTGAACAGTGTGGCGGAACGTTTTACCTTTTTGTGCCTTGTGGCTTCTTCCATCGCACGTTTCGGATCGGAAGGTTTGAGGTCGTTATCCGACCAAAGTCCGCATGCCTGCAACCATTGCTTGAGTGCGCGAAAATCACTTCCCCATCCAAGAATTTCGGATACCTTTCCGGACGGCGCCCATACCCAGTTTTCGAGTTCCGGCTCAATCACGATAACCTTGCAACGGTTTTCCCAGCCGTTACGCCCAAGGTCCTTCTGGACATCTTCCTGTAGTTGTTCTCTGCTTAAATTTTCTCCGCCACTACCATCACGGTCAAAAACTACCAATGCATACTCGTATCTTTGAAGGCGGGGCCTTAGAAGCCGAACGGCATCCGTTCGACATCCCGAATCGTGATTTGGGTGCACCCCGATGCCGTAACTTATCTGTCGAATACGTAGCTGTTCATGTTGAGCCAATAAACTCTCGAAAGCCTGTTCCATGCTCTTGTCTGCAACCAGAGCGAACACATCTTTGTCGTAACCATTCATCCGATAATTCCCGTAGCGAATAACACGTTCATATCCACGGTGTCTTGCCAATCCAGTAAGAGTGGATGATCCACGCCTCGCACGATGTCTGTGGCGCCGTTTACGTCCTTGGCGAAACAGAGCGCCTCCTCCGGTCGCGCCATCCGCAAAAAGGCAGATGAATGCGTGGCTGCCAGCACCTGAGAGTCATAGGCCGATGTCAGCGAATCGTACACTGCCTCAATAGCGAGAGGATGAATGCCGTTCTCCGGTTCTTCCAGTAGGTAGAGATATCCCTCGTCGGCAAGATATGGAATGAGCGTAAGCGCCAAAAGCCGGAGCGTGCCGTCCGAAATCCCCCATGATGGTACCCGAATACCTGTGTCGTATTCAATTTCAAGGTAGGCATGCCGGTCATCCGGGCGCACCTTGATTTGAATTTCCTTGATATCTTTCAAGGTGGTGCGAACGTGCTCCAGCCACTCCTTATAATTTTCGTGGTCATCCTTTTTCAAACCCGCGATCGTCCATGGAAGATTGGCGCCATCGCTGGAGAAGCCATTGCGACGCAGTGCGGGAGGGCTGGCCTCGCGCATCTTCACACTGTCCAGAGCCAGACGTTTTATCTGCGTTTCCAGCATGCGCTTGATGCTGGTGGCGACGGGAAATTTGTCAGGGGACTCGGGCAAACTGCCAAGCGCCGAACGATACGGGCCGAAGGAAATACTGGTTGCCCAACCCTTTCCAGGCAAGGGCGAAACCTCAATGTTGAAATTGTCCTTCCCCTCAGGAGATTTACTGAGTATGGTTCTTGCACCGTGGCGCCGACCCCCCAGCAAGATGGTATCAACCGGAGTCAAAGGGGAAGGAAACATGGATAGTTGTTCCCTTTTCACGTTATGATGCTTCATAAGCAGCCCCCTTTCCGCGTCGATAACTACGCCATCCGCTTCTTCCTTTATAGCCACTTCATAACGAAACACGTCATAGTTCTTGTTGGGGGGAAGCCTCTGCTTCATGGAGTCGGAAATGTCGAACTCCACCGCGAGTTCGAAACCGAGGTGGTCTTTGGGTCTTCCCCAAACAAGATCCTGAAAGTTGTCGGTGCGTTTTTCAACAGCCGCTCTGAGACCATCCCGCACCATGTCACCGAGGAAGGTGACCACATCGAATAACGTACTTTTCCCGCTGGCGTTGGGGCCAACCAGCACATGAAAAGGATCCAGCGCCACATCTACATGACGCAGGCAACGGTAGTTCAGGGCCTGGATGCGACGAATCATCGGTGTTTGCCGCAAGGGTTTTCCGGTACGTTTCACGTACGTAATCTACCTAAAAACCTCCTCCCAAACCCCGCGAATTCGTCCCGATAAATCTCTCAGAATCCCACGCGTACGCCCAGCAGGAACCGGTGCTGCGTTACGCTTTCTTCAACGAGAGGCGGCTCGTTGACATTATGAAAGTATGGGGTGTATTCGTCGTTGAATTTCATGCGCATCCATCCCGCATCGACATGGAAATTGTGCGAGAAGCGGTACGACACGCCGGCGGATATGAAGCGCCGGTCGCGATCGGATGCGTTGCCTCCCTGAGACAGTTTTTTATCGAATGGATCGGGATGGGCGGCCACGCCTCCCCGCACCGTAATATCTCCGAATTGATATGCGCCGCCGAGACGCATATTCCAGACCGGGTCCATGGCATCCCGGATTTCCCTGTTCAAGTCCCTGAACAGGTCGGCTTCCGCCGCACTCCCGTCAAACTCCATCTGGGACCAGTCCACATATTCCATGTCCGCGGCCAGAAGAAAGTCCCCGATTTCCCATGATGCGCCTCCCCCGATCCGCCAGGGGGTACGCAACTCGTATTCGTATTTGTAGTCATTTGAAGCGCTCAACGAGCCTCCCTCATCGAACCAGTTCGTAAGTTCCCGGTAGTGCTTTTCGCTTACTTCGTAGAATGTCGGGGTTTCTATCAGTAGACCCACGCGCAACCCGCTCGCAAGCGTCGTCGTCGACACCCCGCCGCGCAGATTGAACCCGCTCAGGTCTGTCTCAAAACCTTCTTCGTACAGCAATCTGTTAAACCCGTACAGGGAGCCGTCGGACAGGATGACCTCGTAGTCTGAAGGAGCATTTTCGTTGTAGGTGTCCGCTTCCTCATACACGTTATCAATGCGGTACGAACCGAATGTGAAATTAGCCGAAATGCCGACCATCACATCCCGGCTCGCCTCCCATGCGCCGCCGAGGTTCAATTCGTTCATATGCCCCTCTTCGAGCACATCCCCCAACTGGTCGATTTTTGTACCCGGCGTTACTGCCTCGTAGAAAAGTTCGCCGTTCGTTCCTACGTTTTCGAACAAAAAATCGATCGCTCCAGCCTCATAGGCCAGTTCGGGGATGTCGCTGGAGAAACTCGGGAAATATCCATCGTCGTCCTCCTGTACGATATACTCGTCCGAATAGGGCAGGAACGACGTACTGATGGAACTGGTGGCGTTCGTTCCCCCGAAGGCGAGATTGCGGTCGAACGTGTTGATTTCGTTGAATGCGAGGCCGAGCACGAACGACCCTTGCGAGGTCGGAATCTTCTGTATGTAGGCCAAGTTGCTGAGGCGGGTAGCGCGCACGTCGGCTTCCGCCGCTGACGACGTACGGATGCCGGTCAGATACTGCGATGCATCCGTGGCCGAGAACGCATGCAGGGAACCCCCGATCTCCGAGTTCCTGAAATAGCCCAGGCCGGCCGGATTCGTACGCAATGCGCCGTAGTCGGCTACGCCGGCAATGCCAACGCCCGCCATGCCCATCATGCGCGGACCGGTCGCAGAAGACCTGGAGGTGAAAATGTAGGCGTTGTCGAGGGTCTGTGCATACGTGGAGGACACCGCGAACAAGGCAAGGACAAACACCGGAAAGAAGAGCCTTTTCATGGGAGTATCTGTTTGGTTTTTTGGATTACGAACGGGCCGGGAGCCTATCCGACGATTCGCATGGGTACAGGAAGGGCTATGGATCGTATGAAAAGCACGATCCTGACAACACTTCCGGGGTAGGTCGCAACGCCGTTGCTACACGGGTCGATACGGTGCGCTTATCGACCGCGGGAACGACCCGAAGAGGATGAGGACCCGCCCGAAGACCGCCCGCTACTGCCCGACGAAGACCGGGGCGGCGGGGACGAACGCACGGTACGTCCACTTGACCCGCTACTGCGCGAGGAAGGCGCTGAACGGACGGTGCGGCCACTTGATCCACTGCTGCTGCTCGAGGAGGGCTTCGAACGGACGGTACCCCCGCTTGACCCACTGCTGCGCGAAGATCCGGATGAGCGCACAGTTCCCCGGCTACCGGAAGACGACGAAGACCGGGACGACGGAGACGAACGCACGGTACGGCCGCTCGATCCACTGCTGCTGCCCGAGGAGGGCTTCGAACGCACGGTACGGCCGCTCGATCCGCTGCTGCTGCCCGAGGAGGGCTTCGAACGCACGGTACGGCCGCTCGATCCGCTGCTGCTGCCCGAGGAAGGCGTCGAACGCACGGTACGCCCGCTCGACCCGCTGCTGCTACCCGAGGAGGGCGTCGAGCGAACGGTACGCCCGCTTGACCCGCTGCTGCGCGAAGAGGGCGTCGAACGGACGGTACGCCCGCTTGACCCGCTGCTGCGCGCTGTGGTTGTCCGGCGCGTATCGCGGACCGTCTCGGGCGATCTGCCTGTTCCCGAGCGATCTCCCTGCACGGTCGACGATCTTCCGGAACGCGCCGAACGTTCTCCGGAAATGGTCGAAGTACCGCGCGTCTTGCCGGCGGAAACGCTTCCCGCGTTACCTACCTCGCGGATCCCGCCTCCCCCAAAATCGCCGACATATCCGTTGCGAGCTCCTGCACCCCGCCCCATTGTAGCGCCACGGGGTCCCCATTCCCCGCCTCTCGAGCGAATCGTTCCCGGATAATCGTACCGCCACCCACCGTAATAGGGATTCCAGGTGTTTGCATAGCCTGGGTAATAGCCATAGGAGCGATAACGGTAGGGGCTGTAATGATAGGGATATCCGCCCCAGCCCGGACCGAGGGAAATGCCCGTGTAAAAGCTGTTGTATCCATACCCCCAGGGACTGTGCCCCCAGGAATTGTATCCCCAGGGATCGTACCACGAAGACCCGTAAAACGAGCTATAGGACCAGTACGGGTCCCGGTAGTACCGCGGACTCCATCCGTAATCGAACCGGTCGAAGTAACGGCGATAGCTGTAGGGGCCGCTGTAGAAATACTGGTCATTGTAGTAGCGTTCCGTTACGACGGTGTCCTCGGAGCTTTGGACCACTTCCACGTAATCGGGAATCCGCTCGTACTGTACGGTGCCCAACTGGGTGTAACAACCGGCCAGCAGCACCACAAGCAGTCCGGCGACGAATGGCGCCGTGCGCAAGGCGAGGCGATAGGTTCCCCGCTCGTGTAATGTCGATCGTTCCATGGTGGCACCCGGTTTGGTGAAAACTTGGCGACAGTGGTTCCGTTACAGTGTGTACGGGTTATGATGCATAAGGTGCCGATTGGTTGCAAACAAACGACGGAACTTATTGCTTTTCTCGAAGAAAGAACGACGTTCGTCCGGCTCCAACGGCTTTGTCCCGGAATAAAGCAAACATCGGGCCATTTTCGGATCCTCCACGAAATATCTGGTCTTTCCTCCTGTGACGCCGTCCGGATTCGTTCCGGGCCGCTTGCGTTTTTCCGCTACATTCCCCCTATAGTGTATTAAATAAACGGCGCCGACCGTGCAATATTATGGCCGATGTGATTACAAGCCGCCAGGAAGATTATGCGCAATGGTATCTCGACATTGTGCAGCATGCGAAGCTGGCCGATTACTCGGCGGTGCGCGGGTGTATGGTAATTCGCCCGAACGGCTGTGCGCTGTGGGAGAACATGCGCCGGGCGCTCGATGACATGTTCCGGGAAACCGGGCACGAGAATGCATATTTCCCCCTGTTCATTCCCCAATCCTTCCTGGCGCGGGAGGCCGAACATGTAGAGGGTTTCGCCAAGGAGTGCGCCGTGGTCACCCACTCGCGTCTTATGGAGAACCCGTCCGGCGATGGATTGTTACCCGATCCCGCTTCGAAGCTGGAGGAGAATCTTATCGTCCGGCCCACAAGCGAAACGATCATCTGGGACGCCTACCGGAACTGGATTCAATCCTGGCGCGACCTGCCTATTCTCATCAATCAGTGGGCAAACGTAGTGCGCTGGGAAATGCGTACGAGGCTGTTTCTGCGCACGATGGAATTTCTCTGGCAGGAAGGGCACACTGCCCACGAAACGAAGGAGGAAGCCATCGAGGAAACGCTGCGCATGCTGGAAGTATACGCCACTTTTGCCGAGGAATGGATGGCCATGCCGGTTATCCGGGGCGCGAAAACGGCAAGCGAACGTTTTGCGGGCGCGGTGGACACGTACTGTATCGAGGCCATGATGCAGGATGGCAAGGCGTTGCAGGCCGGCACCAGTCATTTCCTCGGCCAAAACTTCGCCAAAGCGTTCGACTGCCAATTCCAGAACCGCGAAAACCGCCTCGAATATGTGTGGGCTACTTCCTGGGGGGTCTCGACCCGGCTGATCGGGGCGCTCATCATGACGCATTCGGATGACCGGGGACTGGTCCTGCCGCCCCGTCTCGCTCCCGTACAAGTCGTGATCGTACCCATTTTCCGGAAAGACGAAGAGCGGACGGTTGTGCTCGAGGCTGCCGAGCGCATCGAAGCAGCGCTGGGCGCCGCGGGCGTCCGCGTCAGGATGGATGCCCGCGAAACGCACCGCCCCGGCTGGAAATTCAACGAATACGAGGTACAGGGGGCGCCGGTCCGCCTCGCCATCGGCCCCCGCGACGTCCGGAACCGCAACGTGGAAATGGCGCGCCGCGACCAGCCCGGGAAGGAAATCGTTTCTCAGGAGGGGCTTCCCGACCGGATCGGGGCTGTTCTCGACGATATGCAGCAGCACTTGTTCGACCGGGCGCTGGCAATGCGCGAGGCCTCCACCCGGCGCGTCGACGACTACGAAGCGTTCATGGATACCCTCGACCGGCACGGCGGCTTCGTGCTGGCTCACTGGGACGGTACGCCGGAAACAGAGGCCCGCATCAAACAGGAAACGAAAGCGACCATTCGCTGTATTCCAATGGATGGGGAGAAGGAAGCGGGCAAGGATATGCTCACCGGGAAACCTTCGAACCGCCGCGTTCTTTTCGCCAGAGCCTATTAAAGGATACTCTGATCGAAACCACCCCTCTCAGCCTCTGAACTTCGCGGACTTAATCAGAGTATCCTTTGACGGAAGAGCGCATTCGCAGTATTCATAGTATTCACAGAAAGGCGCATACATCAGGCTGCCTATCGACCGAAGGGCTACATTGATCAATCCGGCACATGACCCCAAACCGGGAGCGTAACGCCTCGTGCGCACTGTATTCGCCCTTTTCGCCGTCGCAACAGCCTTGTGGCCTTCCTGCGCCCTTGCCCAGGAATGGGGCATGGTATCCGGACACATCCTGTCCGCAGAGGAAAATGTTTCTGTACCCAACGTCAGCATTCTGGTAAGCGATACCGAATTCGGCACTGCGAGCAGGCAAGACGGGGAATACACGCTCCGGCTGCCGATAGGCGCGCACGTGTTGCGATTCTCGGCAGTGGGGTACGAAGCGACGCGGCGCAGCGTACAGGTCCAGCCCGACGAAACGACCGTCCTGGACGTTCGCCTCGAGGCAGCTGTCGTCCAGATGCAGGATGTCGTGGTGGAAGAGAACATATTCTTCCCCGAACCCGGAGTTTATGAACTGGAGCCGGAAGTCGTTCGCAACGTGCCCTCTCCGTTCAAGGGGTTCCAGGCGCTGAGCGTATTACCGGGCGTAGCCGCCAACAACGAACTCTCCAATCAGTACTCGGTACACGGCGGGGGATTTCACGAAAACCTTATTTTCGTCAACGGCTTCGAGGTATACATGCCGTTGCGCCCGAGGCAGGGGGAACAGGAGGGGCTCGGCTTGCTTAACCCGGAGTTGGCTGACCGGATCGTGCTGTACACGGGGGGATTTCCGGCGAAGTACGGGGGGAAACTGTCGTCCGTGCTGGAGACCCGCTACCACCGGCCGGATGGCGGATCCATGCGCGGGTCCGCCACAGCTTCTCTTCTCGATGCGGGCGTTTCGCACCGGGGCGCCGTTGCGGAGGGACGTTTCGGGTGGAATGCCGGCTTCCGAAAAGCGCGCGCCCGCCACTTCTTCCGCACGCAGGAAAAGAAGGGGGATTACCGTCCCGACTACACGGACGTGCAGGGTCTGGCGACCTGGCGCTTCGCACCGGGACACGAGGTCGAAGCGTTGGGTATTTACGCCAACCATGTGTTCCGCTTCGAACCGGAGAGCCGCAAAACCTATTTCGGCATTGTGAGCTCCGACCCCCGCAGACCGTCGGACCTGCGTTCCTTCTGGACCCGCTATGACGGCGCCGAAAACGACGGATACCGAACGCGGTTTGCCGGCGTGCGTCTGATCAACCGGATTACCTCTTCTTTGTCCGTAGAACACGATGCAGCCTGGTTCAGCGTTTCCGAGACGGAACGCTTCGATATCCGGGGGGCTTCCATCGTGTTTCGTGTCGATACGGGCAGCGATCCCAATACCGGCGCAGGGCACATTCCCACGGGCAATGTGACCGAAGAAGAATTTGCCGACAATGTCATAGAAAGCGCCGCATGGACCGGACAAGGCCGGTACAGGTTCCAGGCGAAGCAGCATGCGGTGGAGGGAGGCTGGAGCGTACGCGCGTTTTCTTTTTCCGACCGTATCGACGAGTACGCCATTCTGTACGGCAGGAACACGAGCGGCGAATCCGTTCGTATCGAAGCGAACCGCCTGTCCGACGAAGCCACGCTTTCCGCATGGAAAACCGGTGTGTACCTGCAGGACACGATCCGGCGGGGCGGGTTTCTCGTCACGGGCGGTATGCGGGCGGACAGGTTTTCTTTCAACGGCGCATGGACCCTTGCACCCAGAATCTCGGCGCGGTACGTCGTGAGCGAACGCATGACGGCAACCGGCTCGTGGGGCTACTACCACCAGACCCCAACCTACCGCGAATTCCGCGGAAAACCTGCGCCGGGCGAATCGATTCTTGGCGCCCTCAACAGGGATATCCGGTCCCAGCGGTCCGTACAGTATGTACTGGGAGGCGAATATTTCCTGCCTGCGAGGCAGCTGTACGTACGCGCCGCCGCTTTTTACAAGGATATGGACCGTCTCATATCGTATGACGTGCGGAACGTGCGCCTCCTGTATTCCGGGGAAAACGATGCGGAGGGACGGGCTTTCGGGCTGGATATGCATCTGTACGGCGAACTCGTACCCGGGCTCGAAAGCCGGCTGAATTATGGTTTTCTACACGCCGTCGAGAGATTTCTGCCGGAGTACCGGTCGGAGCTTTTGGACGGAGCGATTCCGCGCCCCTCGGATCAGCGTCACACCATTTCTCTCTTTGTGCAGGATTATATACCGGGAGATTCCACATGGAAAGTGCATTTGCGCGGACTCTTCGGGAGCGGCTTCCCGTACACTCCGCCCGTTCCCGACCGCCAGCTCGGAAGATTTGTGATTCAGGTGCCCGGCGAAAGAAATTCCGCCCGGTATCCTTCGTACCGGCGCGTTGATCTCGGCGCAACGAAAGTCGTGGTTGTCGGGGCGGGATTGCGCCTGGAATTGACCGCAGAGTTACTTAATGCGTTCAACATGACGAACACGGTTGCTTATGCCTGGACGCCCGGCGGCGACGGTATCTGGGAACGGATTCCCACGCGCCTGACCCCGCGCACCTTCAACGTCCGGGCTCGTCTGGAATGGTGAGCAAACATTCTTCCACGGTTTTACACCGGGTTTGAATGGGATGGGTGTGATACTTACGGGCAGGGTGTTGCGCCCGGTCTTCATTTCGCGAGGATCATGCGCCCCGACTGGACAAGCATGTCCGAACCCGTCTGCGCCCTAACCTGATAGACGTATACGCCCGAGGGCAACGAGGATGCATTTATTTCAAGCGAATGATCCCAACCAACCGACAAGGACACGGGACCTGTGACGATCACGTTCCTTCCCAATACGTCAAAGACATGCACCGTCACTTCGGCTGGCGACGGCAGGTCGAATACCACGCGCGTCGACGGATTGAACGGATTGGGATAGTTGCCGTGCAGGTGGAAGGCCGTTGGAACCTCCCCTTCGGCATCGAACGCATGCGTCGTTATGCCCGATACGTCCCACAGATTGATGTACCCATCCTCTGCCCCCGACGCCAGCATGCTTCCATCGGGCGAAAAGGCCACCGAATTGACTGAATACGTATGCCCCGATAGCGTTGTGGCGAGGGACCCCGTAGCCACATCCCACAGCTTGACGGTTCTGTCCCATGCCCCTGATGCCACGATACTGCCATCGGGCGAAAAGGCTACCGAACTGACCTCGGACGTATGCCCCGAGAGCGTGGCGGTATGGGATCCCGTAGCCACATCCCAAAGCCTGACGGTACGGTCATAGGATCCGGATGCCACGGTACTGCTACCGGGTGAAAAGGCTACCGAAGTGACCCTCCTGGTATGCCCCAATAGCGTTGCGGCGCGGGATCCCGTAGCCACATCCCACAAGCTGACGGTTCCGTCAAGGCCTCCCGAGGCCAGCATGTTACCATCGGGCGAAAAAGCTACCGAATTGATCCAACCCCAATGCCCCGATAGCGTTGCGGTGTTGGATCCCGTAGCCACATCCCACAGCTTGACGGTTCTGTCCCATGCCCCTGATGCCACGATACTGCCATCGGGCGAAAAGGCTACCGAACTGACCTCGGACGTATGCCCCGAGAGCGTGGCGGTATGGGATCCCGTAGCCACATCCCAAAGCCTGACGGTACGGTCATAGGATCCGGATGCCACCATACTGCTATCGGGCGAAAAGGCTACCGAATTGACACTCCCGGTATGTCCCGATAGCGTTGCGGTGTTGGATCCCGTAGCCACATCCCACAGTCTGACAGTTTTGTCACGGGCTCCCGTAGCCAGCATTTTTCCATCAGGTGAATAAACGACAGATAGGGGTATGATTCCGGGTCCAAACGTAGAAGTGAGACTCCCTGAAACCACATCCCAAAGCCTGACGATTCTGTGGTCGGCCGCCATCACGGTACTGCCATCGGGCGAAAAGGCTACCGAAGAGACCCCCCCATCGAGCATTGCGATGGTGGTTCCCGTAGCCACATCCCACAGCCTGACGATCCCGTCATCGGATGTCGATGCCAGCATGTTTCCATCGGGCGAAAAGGCCACCGCCCAGACCCTATGCCGATTCCTGGGCCTCGGGAGCGTTGCGGTGTTGGACCCTGTAGCCACATCCCACAGCCTGATGTTCCCACCATAGTCTCCCGTAGCCAGCATGTTTCCATCGGGCGAAAAGGCTACCGAATTGACATTCCCGCCACGTACTGCGAGCGTTGCGATGGTGGATTCCGTAGCTACATTCCACAACCTGACGGTTCCGTCAGCGATATAGGACCCGGACGCCACGATACTGCCATCGGGTGAAAAGGCTACCGATTTGATTCGATCCCTATGCCCGGTGAGCGTTGCAGTGTTGGATCCCGTAGCCACATCCCACAGCCTGACGGTTTTGTCAAGGGCTCCCGTAGCCAGCATTTTTCCATCGGGCGAAAAGGCTACCGAACTGATATTCCCGGTATGCCCCCTGAGCGTTGCGATGTTGGATCCCGTAGCCACATCCCACAGTCTGACGGTCCAGTCGGTGGACGAGGACGCCACGATACTGCCATCGGGCGAAAAGGCTACCGAATGGATATTTCCGGTATGCCCCACGAGCGTTGCGATGTTGGATCCTGTAGCCACATCCCACAGCTTGACGGTTCTGTCCCATGCCCCTGATGCCACGATACTGCCATCGGGCGAAAAGGCTACAGAATTGATTGGGAACGTATGCCCGAAATTAACCGGCCAACTCCTTACCAGCTGACCAAAGCTCCTTCCGTGTACAAATGGCGCAACCGCCAACAAAAGACCCACAACCACATACCTGCCCATCCTGGAGGCAGCAAGAACCGTATGGCGCTCATGCTGTCTGGCGCAAAGGCAACCTGCGCGAATCGACTGGAACCCGCAACCACGAAATGGAGGGTGCATCACCCCTCTCCTACCGTCTTGAGCAATGAAAATGGGGAATCTTCCGGATGACGACCCGCCTGCATGTCCTGCAATCACAAAGCATTCCCCAAGCTCACGGGAATGACCGCAGGAGCGATGGTCCCCTACACGTCACGATTCGACAAGTATACCCGGGTCTGATACCCAAAGTAAAAATTCCTGAACGGATATGCCTGTTTTTTACCTGAAAGCGTACACGCCTGACCCCGCGCACCTTCAACGTCCGGGCTCGTCTGGAGTGGTGAGCAAACATTTCAGAAACTCCTATACCCCGGCCCGGATCAATAACGGACATTTCAAAAACTCCCATACCCTGCCGCAGGGATGCGTTCTTCCGGATGTTGCAACCCTTTGACCGGGTGTTCTGCCGGTCCTCGCAGGGAACAGATAACCCTCTTGCCGTTAAAAACGCTATTCCTGTCCGTAAACGGACGCGAATCGCGCACCTGTTGCGGATGCATATAAGAACCTGACAAGAATATCTTCAGGGAGTTGATCTTCACATTCGGACGGCAGGCCCACCCTCCTTGTGCAACAGGCGAGGTCCTTTCTTCGGAAAGGCAGGGACGATCGAAAGAATGCGAGTGACCCCCACATTGTAAGGTAGAGGTTCTTTTATCCACCGCTCGGGAGCGCGCCCTCTTTGGGAGCCGCCCCGGCGCCGACTTCGGGCGCTTCATCGCGCCTGTGCGGGCCGGGGCGTTCCTTTCTTTACCAACAGGGACGGATGCGGTGAATACGGCCCTGCCTATCATGGTCACGGCCGCGTTCGGCGCCGGTTCGTACGTAAAATAATCTGTCATGTCCGGCGTCATCGGACAAATTCTGGTGCTTTTCGGCTTTGTAGTCTGCGCTCTTGCGGGCTACGCCTACCTGCAGGCCGCACGCACCGGCAATTCGGAATGGCGGTGGATCGGACGCGCTGCATGGGGCGTCATGACAGCGAGTCTTGCGGGTGCTGCAGTGGTCCTGATGGTCCTTCTCCTGACGCACCAGTTCCAGTACTCCTACGTTTACCAGCAAACGTCGCGGTCGCTGCCGACTCATTTCCTTGTTTCGTCTTTCTGGGCCGGGCAGGAAGGATCGTTTCTTCTCTGGATCCTCTTCATGAGTATCCTCGGCCTGGTGCTGATGCGCACGAAACGCGCCTGGGAAGCCCCTGTCATGACGATCATAGCAGGGTCGCAGTGGTTCCTTATTTCCATGATCGCGGGGTTACAGCTGGGGCCATTGCGCATAGGCGCTTCGCCCTTCGCCACGCTCGCCGAGAAATTCCCGGAGGCGCCCATGCTGCAAATCCCCGGTTTCATACCGGCGGACGGATCCGGGCTCAACGACCTGCTCCAGAATTACTGGATGGTCATTCACCCCCCTACGCTTTTCACGGGTTTCACGCTGATGGCCGTTCCGTTCGCCTTTGCCGTCGCGGCGCTCTGGAAACGCCGGTATTCCGAGTGGATCCCGAAGGCGCTGCCGTGGGCGCTTGTGGCCACGGCCGTGCTGGGCGTGGGTATCGCTATGGGTGGCTACTGGGCCTACGAAACGCTCTCGTTCGGCGGCTACTGGGCGTGGGATCCCGTGGAAAATTCCTCGCTGGTGCCCTGGCTTACGGGTATCGCCGCGGTGCACGCCATGATCATCCGGAAGAAAAGCGGCAGAGGCCACAAATCCACGTTCCTGCTCTGTATCCTGTCGTACATGCTGGTCATTTACTCGACCTTCCTGACGCGGAGCGGGATACTTGGCGACGTGTCGGTGCATTCCTTCGTCGATCTGGGGATGATGAACCAGCTCCTGGTCTGGATACTGGTTGCGGGCGCCGTCGGATTCGGTCTTTTCGCGTACCGCTACCGGGAGCTTCCGGCGCCCGATCGCGAACCCCACTTGCTCTCGCGCGAGTTCATGATCTTTTGCGGTGCGATGCTGCTGGCCTGCCTGGCAGCGGTCATCACCGTAGGCACCAGTTCCCCCATTCTGGGGAAACTGTTCCGTGAAGCCCCCTCTACCGTGCCGATAGCCTTCTACAACAAGTGGACGATTCCGCTTTCCATCCTGCTTGTGTTCCTGGCGGGTATGGGGCAGCTTTTCTGGTGGCACAGAATGGATATCGAGCAGGTGAACCGTGTGCTCATCAAGCCGATCGCGGGGGCCGTGGTCAGCACGGTTGCGGTACTGATTTTCACTCCGTTCGTGGCGGAGACCGTCCAGCGACCCGATCTTTCGGCATCGGGGGCGGCATCGGGCGCTGCACAGGCGGGATTCGGGTTCGGCGGCGGATTCCTTGAAGGCATCCGGGGTTTCGGGGAGATATACGGGACGGGTATTCTCCTGCTGCTGCTTGTGTTCATGGCGTTCTTTGCTCTTTACGGGAACGGCATGGTGCTCTGGAAGATCGGGCGGGGCAATCCGCGCATGGCGGGCGGCGCTACGGCGCATGTAGGGTTCGCCATTATGGTCCTTGCCATTGTGGCGTCGAGCGGGTTCAGCAAGCCGATCGGCGCCGTACGCGGGGTGCAGATCGGCGACAGCCAAGAGACGTTCGTGCTCGAGCGCGGTCAAACGCGTACGATCGGCGGGTACCGCGTGACCTATTCGGGGCGCGAACGCACGGCGCGCAACCGGCCGGTTTACGTGCTGGATTTCGTCGATCCGAACGGGCGGGCTTTCACGGTCAGACCGGTCGTGTACAAGAGCGACCAGGCGCAGTGGATCCAGCACCCCGACCACGAAATGTACCCGGACAAGGATATCTTCGTGGCTGTGTCGCCGAGGGTTATGCAGGAGGATAACAGGGCATCCGACGATCCTGTCGCCAAGCAGGGCGAACTGGCGATCTCGCGCGGAGATTCCACGGTGGTGGGCGACGACGCCTTCGCCATCCGGTTCATCGATTATCGGACAGATATTGCCGATCTTCCCGATTCCACGGAGATCGGCGTAGCGGCCCTGCTGGATGTGACCAACCTCGAAACCCTCGAAACCCGCCGTTTGAGCCCGGTCTACCTGATCATGCAGGACCGTTCGCAGCAATACATTCAGAATCGCGTAAGCGATTGGGGCCTGACGGTCACGTTTACGGGGATGAACGTGGATAACGGTTCCATTCGCCTCTTTCTGGAAGGCGTTTCCGTAGAGTCCGACGACTGGCTCGTCGTGCAGGCCTACGAGAAGCCGTTCATCAATTTCCTGTGGTTCGGGTTTATCCTCCTTACCTGCGGTTTTGGATTCGCGGCGTACCGGCGCTATACGGATAACCGCCACAGTGCGCGGCGCGCGGAGCGCACGTCCGGCGCCGGAGACGCGTCGTAATCACATAATCACAAATTCTCGATCGCCTCGGAAGCGGCATCGCGGCCCCGCGGGGTCAGCGCCAGCATATCGTCATCGGCCTGCTGCACCAGTCCGTTCGATTGCGCCCTGCGGACGACCCGCCGCGCGAAATCCCGTTCCCAGGCGAGGTGTTCCTCAAGGTGCCCGATACGATGTTCTATGTCCGCCTCGGGCAGTCCTTCGTGGTTGAACAGGTGGATGGCGAGCATCTTTTCGGCAAACTCCCACTTCTGTCGGATGCGCCGCTGCCGGCCCGCAAGGATGCCGTACCGGGGCGCTCCCAGCCAGACGATCAGGAACACAATGCCCGATGCGGTGGCCATGGCTCCGGCAATGGATACGTCGAAAAGGCGGGCCATCTGAAACCCGCCCACTGCGGACGCCGCCCCGAGGGCCACGCTCAGGAGGATCATATCGCGGAGCCGGTCCGTGAGCAGGTATGCCGCCGCGGACGGCGCCACCATCATGGCCACGACAAGGATCGATCCTACGGCGTCGAACGCAGCCACCGCCGTGATCGAAACGAAGGTCATCAGTCCATAGTGAATAAGCACCGGCCCGAAACCCAGCGCGGCCGCCAGGCCGGCGTCGAATGTGGCGATCTTCAGTTCCTTGTAGAAGAGGGTTATGAAGGCGACATTCGCCAGCCCGACGGCGCTCATTACATACAGGGCCCGCGGTCCGATATCTCTGCCTCCGACGACCAGCCGGTCGAACGGCGCAAAGGCCGGCTCGCCCAGCAGCACCGCATCCGTGTCGAGATGCACGTCGCCGGCAAAGCGGGCTATGAGGATGATGCCGATGCTGAACAGCACAGGAAACACCAGCCCGATCGCTGCATCTTCCCGGACCAGCCGCGTGGACATGAGCAGTTCGACAAGCATTACCGTAAGCACGCCCGTGGCTGCCGCAGCCAGAATCAGCAGGGGAGAATTGAGATTGTGGGTCAAAAAGAAGCCGATTACGATGCCCGGCAGGATCGCATGGCTGATGGCGTCGCTCATCATGGCCATCTTGCGCAGCACGAGAAACGTTCCCGGCAGCGCACACGCTGCCGCCACCACCACTACGATGATCTGAATCTCAATCTCGCCCTGTGTCATGCCCGCTCCTTTTTCAGCGTTTCCACATTTCGCAGGCCGGCGCCGGTGAGCGCCCACCCGTTCGGTGCGTGCCGGACGAGGCCGTCCTTTTCAAGGCGCGCGAGCAGGCGTTCTACAGGGACCTCGTTCGTATGCATTGCCTGCACGGCGCCCTTCGGGTGGGGACGAAACGGATCGTCATGCTGCATTCCGAGGGCATAGAGGTCCAGCAGAATGGTTTCAAGCCGAAAGCGCCCCGCGTTCCGGCGCGCCCGAAGGCGTCGCCCCGCAATGCCGCGATTGGGCGCGAACAGCAGCGATATGACCATGATTGCTCCCATGCAGAGCACGATCAACGGACCGGTGGGCAAGCCGGTCCCGGTGCTGCTGAGTATCGCCCCGGTTACGCCGGCCGCCGCGCCGAACCCGGCGGACAGCAGCACCATTTTCCACAGCGTATCCGTCCATTGCCGTCCGGCCGCCGCAGGCGCAACGATCATGGCGCTCATCAGCACCACGCCGACGGTCTGCAACCCGATCACGATCGCCACCACCAGCAATGCTGTCAGGAAAAGATCCACACGGCGCATGGGCAAGCCCAACGTGCGTCCGAATTCCGGGTCGAAGGCCAGCAATTTCAATTCTTTCCAGAAGAGCGTCATCAGGAGGAGCGCCGCGCCGCCCGGAATAGCCATCGTAACGACGTCGCGCCGGACGAGCGAGGACGCCTGCCCGAACAAAAACGTATCGAGACCGGCCTGTGCGGCTCCGGCCCGCTGCCGGATATAGGTCAGCAACACCAGTCCGACGCCAAAGAACACCGACAGGGCGAGGGCAAGCATGCTGTCGTACTTGATCCGGGTGGTCCCGGTGATCGACATGATCCAGAGCGTCGCAAGCCATCCTGCAAGGGCTGCTCCGATCATGAGCACAAGCGGCGCCTTGCTTCCCGTCAGCAGAAACGCGAGCGCAATGCCGGGCAACGCCGCGTGGGAAATGGCGTCGCCCAAGAGGCTTTGCCCGCGCAATACGGCGTAGGTCCCCAGTCCGCCGCTTACGATACCCAGTACGGCGGAACCCAGCGCCACCATCCGCAGCGTATAATCGCTGAACAGTTGCTCCATCGGCGCCCTCCGGGGAATGTCTCGGGGAATGTCTACGGCGGAATGTCTACGGCGCCATCGCGTCGGAGGGGCCGGCGGCACTTGCACTCCGTAAGAAGGCGATGCGCCCGCCGTACGCAAGGCGCAGGTTGTCCGGCGTAAATGCTTCGCCCACCGGACCGGAAGCAATCCGCCGCACATTCAGAAGCATCACATGATCGAAGTACTCCGTGACGGTTTGCAGGTCGTGGTGTACGACCAGGAGCGTTCGCCCCCTTTCCCGCAGTTCGCGCAGCAGGTCGATAATGGTGCGTTCGGTGACGGCGTCGACCCCCTGAAAGGGTTCGTCCATCAGGTATATCCGGGCGTCCTGGATCAGCGCGCGCGCCAGAAAAACGCGTTGCTGCTGCCCGCCGGACAGTTGCCGGATCTGCCGGTCGGCGAAATCTTCCATACCCACCCTTGCCAGGGCTTCCCGGGCGCGTTCGCGCTCGCGTCTGCCCGGTCTCCGTATCCATCCCAACTGCCCGTACCGCCCCATCATCACCACATCGAGCACGCTGGTCGGGAAATCCCAATCGACGCTGCCCCGTTGCGGCACATAGGCGATTTGCTGCCGGCATGCCTCGTACGGAGATCCGAAGAAGCGGATGCGCCCTGCGGAAATCTTCAACAGCTCCAGCAGGGCCTTGACGAAGGTGGTTTTCCCGGCGCCGTTAGGTCCCACGACGGCCATGAGCACACCGGAGGGCACGGTGAGGTCGATGTCCCACAAGACAGGCTGGTCCCGGTAGGCGACCGTCAGGTCGCGCACTTCTATGGCCGTACCGTTCTTCACACGGGGTCCCCGGCAAGGGCGGCCACGATGGTATCGATGTTTTCGCGCATCATGCCGAGGTACGTACCCGCTTGCGAATCGGGATCTCCCAGCGCATCGCCGTAGAGCGCCCCCCCGATACCCACGTCGAAGCCGCGCGATCGCACGGCTTGCTGTACGGCCTCTATGCCGCGCGGGGAAATGGATGTCTCCACGAACATCGCCGGAATCCGGCGGGCCGCCACCAGATCGGCCAGCTGCTGCACATCCGCCGTGCCGGCCTCCGCCGCCGTGCTGATGCCTTGCAAGCCATGCACCTCGAATCCGTACGCCCTGCCGAAATATCCGAACGCGTCGTGCGATGTTACGATCACGCGGTGATCCGCCGGAATCGCAGCGGTCCGTTCCCGGACGTACGCATCCGTACGATCCATTTCCGCAAGGTAGCTATCGAGGCGTTCCCGGTAGTCTCCTGCGCGAAGCGGATCGGCTTCCGCAAGAATTTCCTGTACGCGCCGCGCCGCATCCTGCCACAGGGACACATCGAACCAGATATGGGGGTCGTAGTTGCCCTGAAACAGTTCCGATTCGATCAGGTCTTTCTGTGCGACGGCCTCTTCGGCCACGGCGAATGCAGGGACGCCGCGCTGCCGCATCCGATCGAAGACGTCGGCCATTTTCCCTTCCAGGTGCACCCCGTTGTACAGAATCACGTCGGCTCCGCTCAGGCGGGTCACATCGCCGGCGCTTGCCTTGTACAGGTGCGGATCCACGCCCGGCCCCATGAGGCCGGTCACCGACACGTGCTCGCCGCCTATCTGCGCCGCCAGATCCGCCAGCATGCCGGTGGTGGTAACGACGCCGAGGCGGTCCGGGAAGACCGCATCGTTGCCGCGCGTTTGTCCGCATGAAGAGACCACGCCGGCTACAAGCAGCATTGCGAGGAACAAGGGGTACGATCGCATGGGAGGGTGTCTGTTAGAGATGCCTGTTAGAGAAACATGGCGCGGAATCGCCGGATTCCATATCACTGCCGAAATACTGGTTAAATATACTTTTAGTTTCGGCTAAATTCCAAAGAAGATCGTCTGTGTGCTGTTTTTACTTCTTTTTTTACTCTATTTCTACTCCTTTTTTACTCATTTCTTGCGCATGAGCCTCCGATTTCTCCCTTTCCGTTCGTCAAGAACATGGGAAGGATTCGGGAAGTAAAAGACCTTCCGCCTTTTCGCTCCGGCGCCCCCGGCCGGTTCACCGCCATGCCCAAAGAGGATACCCAAGGCTTCGACGGTCGCCTGCTGCGCCGCATCGTGCGCTATCTGGCGCCCTACAAGTGGTGGGTGCTGGCGGCGTTCGTGCTGACGGCGGGCGCTTCTTTTCTGGGGCCGCTCCGTCCGAGGCTGGTGCAGGAAGCCATCGACGGGTATATCGTGCCGGGGGATCTGGAAGGGTTGCAGGGGATCATTCTCCTTCTGGTGGGCGCCCTGGTCGGCGAGGGTATATTTTCGCTCATGCAGGGATATCTGACGCAGTGGATCGGGCAGCATGCGATCTATGACCTGCGCACGAAGGTTTTTCGCCATATCCAGCGGCAACCGCTTCGTTTCTTCGACCGCACGCCGGTCGGCCGGCTGATCACGCGGACGACGAGCGACGTGGAGGCGCTCAGCGACGTATTGTCGGCGGGTCTTGTCGTCATTCTGGGCAACCTGTTCCGGATCGCCTTCATTCTGTATTTCATGTTCTCCCTGAACTGGGTGCTGGCGCTGGTCGTGCTTGGCGTGATGCCTGTCATGGCGTACGGGGTATTTCTGTTTCGAAGCAAGGTGCGCGTACAGTACAGGGAGACGCGCAAACAGGTGGCGCGGCTCAATTCGTTCCTGCAGGAGCATATTTCGGGCATGCACATCGTGCAGGCGTTCAACCGGGAACGGGAGGAGATGAAGCGTTTCAGCGGCATCAACCACGAGCACCGCGCCGCTCAGATCAAGACTATTTTCTATTTTGCGCTCTTCTGGCCGATGGTGGACATCGTGGCGTCCACAGCGCTTGGCCTGGTCATCTGGTTCGGGGGTTTGCAGGCCATGGCCGGTACGCTTACGATCGGCGTGCTCATTGCCTTTATCCAGTTTTCCCGGCAGTTTTTCGAACCCATTCGCAATCTTTCGGACCAGTACAACACGTTGCAGAGCGCAATGGCCGGCGCAGAACGCATTTTCGGGCTGCTCGACGAGGACGCCGCGCTTGTCGAAAAGAAGACGCCCCTGATTCTCGACCGCGTGCAGGGCCGCATCGAGTTCAGGAATGTCTGGTTTTCGTATCGTCCGGAAGAGAAGGACGGCGAGCGGGAAACGGACTGGATTCTGCGCGACGTGTCGTTTGTCGTGGAGCCGGGCCAGCAGGTCGCCATTGTCGGGGCGACGGGAGCCGGGAAGACGACGATCATCAATGCGCTCTTGCGTTTCTACGATATCCGGCGGGGGGGTATTTTCATCGACGGCATCGATATCCGGGACCTGCGCCTTGCGGAACTGCGCCGCCGCGTCGGACTGGTGCTGCAGGACGTTTTCCTGTTTTCCGGTTCCATTGCCCATAACCTGACGTTGGAGGATCCGGACATTACCGAGGCGGACATGCGGCGCGCCGCCGAGCTCGTGGGCGCCGACGCCTTCATCCGCAAACTGCCCGACGGGTACGGACAGGACGTTCGCGAACGGGGCGCCTCGCTTTCGCATGGACAGCGGCAGTTGCTTTCTTTCGTGCGCGCCCTCGTGTACGATCCCGAATTTCTGGTTCTGGACGAGGCTACTTCCAGCGTGGATACCGAAACCGAACGCCTCATCGAGCAGGCGCTGGAGAAGTTGATGGCGGGCCGTACGTCCCTTGTGGTCGCGCATCGCCTGTCCACTATCCAGCACTCCGATCGTATCCTTGTCATGCACAAGGGCCGCATCCGCGAGCAGGGCGCCCACCAGGAATTGCTGGCGATGGACGGGCTGTACCGCCGGTTGTACGAATTGCAGTACGCAGAACAGGAGGGGCAGCAAGCCGCCTGACGGGTTTCCATGCTACCGTGTCTTCTTTTTCGATCCGATGTTTCCCGCGTCATTCACCTGACACACCACACGTCATGACCGCTTATTACGAATCGCATCACCTGTCCCGCTTTGGCGATATCGGGAAGGGGAACAAGGAGTTGGCCGATCTTTTCTTTGCCTGGTACGGGAAAGTGTTCGAGGAAGGCGCCCTTACGGTGCGCGAAAAGGCGCTGATCGCGCTGGCCGTGGCCCATACCGTACAGTGCCCCTATTGTATCGACGCCTACACGGACGAGTGTCTCGGGAAGGGGGCGGACCTCGAGCAGATGACCGAGGCCGTGCATGTAGCCACGGCGATACGGGGCGGCGCCTCGCTGGTGCACGGCGTACAGATGCTGGAACAGGTCGAAGCTAAAACTATGTAAAGCTTGTAATTTTATGTGCCGGTTTGTCCGCCGGTTTTCCATTCATCCGTTCTGCGAGACGGTTTGTCGCATATGGAAGTATCCACTGAATTCATCGCGTTGAAGCAGCTTCCCGGGGGGGATGGCAGTTCGCTCGACCTCGAAGGACCGAGGGTTACCACCAGTCTCCGGTACCGGCGCGAACTTCTTGCCCGACCGGAAGAGCAGTTGCGCGTGTTGAACGCGATCGGGATTGACGCAGGCCCCTCGAAAACGGGGGATTTCGACAAGGACCTGGCGATTTCGGGCTGGGGGCGTCTGACGCCTGTGCAACTGGACATTTTCCAGATCAATGTGGGCAAACTGTGCAACATGACCTGCCGGCATTGCCATGTCGATTCGGGGCCGGACAGAACGGAGGAGAACATGGACCGGGAGACGGTGGACGCCTGTCTCCGGGCCATTGACCTGTCCGGTGCGCACACGGTCGATCTGACGGGCGGCGCGCCGGAACTGAATCCTCATTTCAGGTACCTCGTGGAGGAGTGCGTTCGGCGCGGAAAGCATGTCATCGACCGGTGTAACCTGACCATTCTGACGGCGCGCCGCTTTGCCGATCTGCCGGAGTGGATGGCCGAGCGGGGGGTGGAAGTGGTATGTTCGCTGCCGCATTACCGGCAGTCGGGCACGGACGCGCAGCGGGGAGATGGGGCCTATACCCGGAGCATTGCCGCGATCCGGAAACTGAATGCAGTGGGATACGGCCGGGGGCATGCGGACCGGCGGTTGACGCTGGTGACGAATCCGGTCGGGGCGTTTCTTGCGCCCAGCCAGCAATCGCTCGAACGGGAATGGAAGGAGGCGTTGGCGCGGAATCACGGGATCGCGTTCGATCGCCTGATTGCGCTCAACAATATGCCGATGTCCCGTTACCTCGAATGGCTGGCGGATAAGGGCCTTGTGGAGGAATATATGCGCCGGATCGTGCAGGCTTTCAATCCGGCGGCCATTGCGGGGTTGATGTGCCGCAATACGTTGTCGGTGTCCTGGGACGGGTATTTGTACGATTGCGATTTCAACCAGCAGCTCGATATGCGGCTCGACCTGCCTGGCGGGCTGCGCCCGCATGTGCGGGATTTCGATTTGGAGGCGTGGCGCCGGCATGCGGTGCGGACGGCGCGGCATTGTTACGGATGCACGGCAGGGGCCGGGAGTTCGTGTGGGGGGCAGATGGTGTAGGGGGTATTAAAACCGCGAAAAAACTGGACAGATTGTACGGACCATTTCTTTAACGATCAGCACCACAATACTATGTCTTTTAATCTCCATTTTTCGTCGCAAAACGCTGACGTGTCAACACTTGAACTAAAAGCCGGCGAGATGCTGTTTGTGCTGGGTGCGAACGGGACTGGCAAGTCGAGCCTGATGTTTCACTTTGCCAAAAGAAACGTAGGCAGAACGCGAAAGATTTCGGCTCATCGACAAACGTGGATGAATACTGACGCGCTCGACATGACTCCTGCGAGAAAATTGGAAACGGAGCAGCAAATTCGAAACATCGATCAGCAACAGCGATCACGATATCGCGATGACTATGCGGCGCGGCGCGCCAGCATGACCATCTACGAACTCATCGACGCGGAAAACGTCCGCGCGCGAGAAATTACCGCATTTGTCGACCACGGTGACATAGAAGCTGCTACCGAAGCCGCAAAAAAGGAAGCACCGATTACGATCATAAACGAACTACTTGTGCAATCGAATATGCCAATTGCGATCAGCATCCGCGAAAATGAACGTGTGATGGCAAGCAAAAACGGAGGTCCAGAATACAGTGCGGCAGAACTTTCGGATGGAGAAAGAAACGCCTTACTGTTGGCTGGCAACGTATTGACTGCCCCAAGCGGATCGCTCCTGGTTATCGATGAGCCAGAGCGGCACTTGCATCGTTCCATAATTTCACCTCTGCTCAGGCAATTGTTCGAGCGCCGCTCAGATTGTGGGTTCGTCGTATCAACCCACGACCATGATTTGCCCTTGCAAATGCCTGGCGCACGAATTCTTCTCCTTCGCTCGTGTAATTTTGACGGTCAGAATGTTCGGAGTTGGGATGCAGACGAACTTTCGTCCGATATGCCAATTGACGACTTGCTTAAGCGCGACCTACTTGGCGCAAGACGCAAGATTTTGTTCGTGGAGGGCACTGAACATAGCTTAGACAAGGCGCTGTACAGCCTCATATTTCCGATGGTGTCTATCATTCCTAAAGGGAGTTGCCGTGATGTCGAACATGCTGTAGAGGGTGCGCGGGGAGCCGAAACCTTCCATTGGCTTCGCGCTTTTGGAATCGTCGATGGCGACGGATATGCACCGGAACAAATTGAGGTGAAAAGGACCAAAGGAGTATATGCGCTCCCTTTCTATTCGGTTGAGGCCATTTACTTTCACTCGCAAATCATTGAACGGATCGCAGCACGACAGGCCGCTGTAACTGGCGAAGACGCTTCCGCTTTGGCTCAGCAGGCGCTGGCGGCAGGCATCGATGCCATTCGGGATCAGACCGAGCGCCTGAGTCGGAAAGTAGTCAAGAAATCGGTTAGAAAGCTGATCCTTGAGCAAATCCCGAACGATGATAACCTTCTTGCCGGTCGACCAGTGATTCTTCAGAATGATGCGACAGGTATTCTTGCCACGCGAAAAAGCGAGCTCGACAACGCAGTTGTGAACAGCGATTGGGAGACAATCCTGACAAAAAGCTCGGTACGAGAGTCACAATCGCTAGCCGAAATTGCAAAGGCTCTGGGCTTCCCCCAAAAACGGAAATACGAGAAAGCAGTTCGACATCTTCTCACAACAGATGAAAGCTCACTCACGTTTGTGAAAGGGCTATTCGGTGACTTAGTCGTCCAGCTGAATGATTGATCGCTTTTCTCGCATACGGATCATAGATATACACCGGATAATTGTCAATGATAAAGGCTTCCCGCGTAGCCTGAAACTGAAGGACAGCCAAGCATGCCAATCCGCGATCCCCACATAGATCATTGAAATTTGTCTCGGAAGCCAACACGCTGCAAACGGGATAAAAGCTGCACAGTAGGGCATCGAACCTCGCCAACCTCCCGGCGTTAGCAGTGATCGCGAAGTTCAAATGAAACGTGCGTGGAGGTACACACCCGAAGGAGAAGGGCGCCTTTAGAGGCTCGAGATTCCCCCGCTGCTCATAATATATCAATGCCTGTATTCGATGAGTAACAACGATCTGCACTGGATCGCGAATTACATTTGGGGCATCGCCGATGACATTCTGCGCGACCTTTATGTCCGCGGAAAATATCGTGATGTCATCCTTCCTATGACTGTGCTCAGGCGACTGGATGCGGTGCTGGAAGACGGCAAGCAGGCCGTGCTGGATATGAAAGAAACGCTTGACACGGCGGGTGTGGTCGAGCAGGATCTGGCCCTGCGAGAGGCAGCCGGACAGGCCTTCTATAACACCTCGAAGTTTACCTTGCGCGACCTGAAGGCCCGGGCGAGCCGCCAACAACTCACCGCCGACTTCGAAGCCTATCTCGACGGATTCTCGCCCAACGTGCAAGATATCCTTGACAATTTCGAGTTCCGAAACCAGATCCCAAGATTATCCAAGGCTGATGCCCTGGGAGCGCTGATCGAAAAACTCACATCGCCCGACATTAACCTGAGTCCCACCCCGGTGAGGAATTCCGACGGTTCTATCCGGCATCCCGGTCTCGATAACCACGGGATGGGCACGATCTTCGAGGAATTAGTTCGACGATTCAACGAGGAAAACAACGAGGAGGCCGGCGAGCACTGGACCCCACGGGATGCCGTGAGACTCATGGCAAAGCTCCTTTTCCTCCCCGTTGCCGACAGCATTGCCTCGGGCACCTATCTCCTCTACGACGGTGCCTGCGGGACCGGGGGCATGTTGACCGTAGCCGAGGAAACACTACAGCGGCTCGCGGAGAGGCGCGGCAAGCAGGTGTCCATCCACCTCTTCGGCCAAGAGATAAATGCCGAAACCTATGCCATCTGTAAGGCAGATCTCCTGCTCAAAGGAGAGGGCGACGCTGCAGACAATATCGTCGGAGGGCCGGAGTATTCGACCCTCTCCAACGATGCCTTTGGGGCACGCGAGTTCGATTTCATGCTCTCCAATCCGCCTTACGGCAAGAGTTGGAAATCGGACCTGGAGCGAATGGGCGGCAAAAAGGACATGTGGGATCACCGTTTTGTCATCGAACATGCGGGTGACCCCGAGTACTCGCTGGTGACTCGTTCCAGCGATGGTCAGATGCTCTTCCTTGCGAACAAACTCTCCAAGATGAAGCGGGACACCCCACTCGGCAGCCGGATTGCCGAAGTGCATAATGGAAGTTCTCTATTCACAGGGGGTGCCGGCCAAGGGGAGAGCAACATTCGCCGCTGGATCATTGAGAACGACTGGCTGGAGGCCATCGTCGCCCTTCCGCTGAACATGTTCTACAACACCGGCATCGCGACGTACGTCTGGGTGATCACCAACCGCAAGCCGGAACACCGCAAGGGCAAAGTGCAGTTGATCGACGCCACGAAATGGTTTCAGCCGCTGCGCAAAAACCTGGGTAAGAAAAACTGCGAGCTTTCGGAAGCGGACATCACACGTATCTGCAATACATTCCTTGATTTCAAGGAGACGGAGCAAAGCAAGATATTTGACAATGCCGCCTTTGGCTACTGGAAGGTGACGGTCGAGCGACCGCTGCGGCTCGAAGGCACTGATCCCAATCGTGTCTACAAGGCCGCCGAAATCAAGAAGCTCAAGGAAAGCTGCGAACGCAGTGAGACCGCGCCGCCCGTCATCAAGAAGATCCACAAAAGAGGCACGGAATCCGATCCACTCCGCGGCCGGTTTGAGGCCACTGTCAACGGCAGGCCCGTCGTGGTGGAATACGAACCGGACACCGATCTGCGCGATGCCGAGCAGATTCCGCTGCAGGAAGAGGGTGGAATTGAAGCGTTCCTGAGTCGGGAAGTCCTGCCTTATGCTGCGGATGCGTGGTATCAGTCTAATAGTGTGAAGATTGGTTACGAGATCAGTTTCACTCGCTACTTCTACAAACCGCAACCGATGCGAACGCTGGAGGAGATTCGGGCGGATATCTTAGCGACAGAGAAGGAAACCGAAGGACTTCTTGAACAAGTTTTACTGAGAGGCTCGGCATGAATGGGCAATCCGGTCTTCTCAGTTCGATCGCCGAAACCATCGCCGATTACCGCGAGGGGCACCCAGTGCGACCGACCCCGGAACATGTGGACCGCTGGGTGAGCCAGTTCGACGCTCCGGTCAGACTGCCTATCCTCCGCGAGATGGACCATGTTCTAAAAAGAACATATTTCTCGCGAGCCACAACGATAGAGTACATGACAACTGTGTTCCGATCATCAAAGCTTGTCGGTGAGGATCCGTGTGCCTTTTGGACGCGGGTCAGGTTCCTCGATATCCAACGGCGCGGAGATAGCCAGAAGGAAATGCTTGTTCTATTCGGTAATCTGCTTGAGAAGGAATGCGGGGTTGGGGTGAATGATTGCGGCGCAGATCCGCACGCATTTGTCTATCTCGACGATGCGATCTTCTCAGGTGGCAGGGTCCACGAGGATCTGGCGGCATGGATCGGTGATGAGGCACCAAGTCAAGCCAATTTACATGTAATAGTCATTGCAACGCATGAAGGAGCTTGGTTCAACAAGAAGAAAATTGACAAGGTGGTAGAGGACTCGGGCAAGAAGATCGATATTAATTGGTGGCGCTTTATTAATCTTGAGAATCGAAAAAAATACAGGGATTCGTCCGATGTCTTATGGCCGGTCTCGATCCCAGAAGAGAACTCGGTTCTGGATTATGTGACCGCTTTAAACCACCCGCTCGACTTGCGGGAACCAGGACAGGTGGGAGGAAAAGAAATTTTTTCCAGTGATGAGAACCGGCAAATTCTGGAGCGAGAATTTCTTAAAGCTGGCGTGCGCATTCGAGACATGTGTCCATACCTGAACAATTTTCAACGTCCGTTAGGCAATATGATTTTGAAAACACTGGGTTTCGGTTCTCTGATCGTTACATTCCGGAATTGCCCCAACAACGCACCACTGGTACTTTGGGTCGGTGATCCTTGGTACCCGCTTTTTCCGAGAGCAATTAACAGCGAAACGTCGTTCAATCGCTCCGTGGAGAATCTGGGCAAAGATTTCTTCTGATGGCACACGCAAGTCAGGTTCGCAAGTATGACCCTACCGCAAGTGTCGTCTTCAGGAAAACGAAAGAGGACTTCGGGGGGTTGTCAAACATGGCCCCCGGGTTTCCCCTTGAGGTCAACGGAATCCGCATCCGCACTTCCGAGGCCCTTTATCAGGCATGCCGCTTTCCGCACATGCCGGATTTGCAGCGCCGGATCATCAATGAGCGCAGTCCCATGACGGCAAAGATGCGTGGCAAACCGTTCCGGAACGAGTCGCGCCCGGACTGGAATGCCGTGCGGGTTAAAATCATGCGCTGGTGTTTGCGCGTGAAACTCGCACAGAATTGGCATCAGTTTGGCCAAGTCCTGCTGGAGACCGGTGACCGCCCTATCGTCGAGCGATCGCAAAAAGACGACTTCTGGGGTGCGAAAGCTACCCAGGGTAACATGCTCGTTGGCATGAATGTCCTCGGCCGGCTGCTTATGGAACTGCGCGAGCAACTAAAGGAGGATGCCCTGGAAAGCTTCAGGGTTGTCGAACCCCTCACCATTCCCGAGTTCCTACTGTTCGACGAGCCTATCAAAACAGTGTACGCCAGTAAAGGTATCGGTCACGATACGAAGGGCCAAACATACCTAACTCCCCCTTTCCCAGCACCAGCACCCTCCGAGCCCCTTCAATTATCTTTTTTCCACCGCCGGAATGCTACTGAGACCAAAGTGCCAGTTCGGAATATCCGTAAAGCGCTTGTAGGACCCTACCCGGTCTACAAGGATTCTGGCATCGAGTGGCTACGGAAGGTACCACAGCATTGGGAGGTACGGCGGCTAAAGTACGTGCTGCGCGAGCGCGATAGCCGATCAATTGACGGGAGCGAGCAGTTACTTCGCGTGTCACAATACACCGGAGTCACAAAGCGTAAGCTGGTTGGCAATGGACAGGAGCCAGACACTCGTGCAGAGTCTCTGGTTGGCTACAAGCATGTCTATCCGAATGACCTTGTTGTGAACATCATGCTCGCGTGGAATGGAAGCATGGGCGTTTCGCAATTCGACGGCATCGCAAGTCCTGCATATTGTGTCTATCGATTCAACCAAGAAGCAACTCCATGGTACTTCCACTATCTGCTTCGCTCTCCCCTCTACAAGTCACGCATAAAGTCCGTTTCAACAGGTATTGTAGAAAGCCGCCTTCGTCTCTACACAGATGATCTATACCGTCTCGAAGCTATTCTCCCACCCGCTTCCGAACAAGCCGCCATCGTCCGCTTCCTCGACCACGCCGACCGGCGCATCAGGCGCTATATCCGCGCCAAGCAGAAGTTGATCACGCTACTGGAGGAACAGAAGCAGGCCATCATCCACCAGGCCGTGACGGGCCAGATCGATGTCCGGACCCGGCCCTACCCGGCCTATAAGCCTTCTGGTGTGGAGTGGCTAAGTGATGTGCCGGAGCATTGGGGAAAATCGAAAAAAATCAAGTATCTATCATTCCTCAAAGGCAGACTCGGTTGGCAGGGACTAAAGGCTAGTGAGTACACAAACGTTGGGCCGTACATCGTAAGCAGTGCCCACTTCAGCGATCACAAGATCAACTGGGAAAAATGCCCCCATGTCACTCAGGAACGTTACGAGAGAGATGCAAATATCCAGCTTTCCCAAGGCGACATCTTGTTGATGAAGGACGGTGCGGCAATGGGAAAGCTTGCCTTTGTTGATAATCTCCCCGGCCTCGCGTGTTTGAATAGTCATTTGCTGCTGTTTCGACCTCTCGCTTGTGATGAAGAGCCAACATACTTCCCACAGTTTATGTTCTACTACATGCAGACCGAATACTTTCAGGGATACGTCCAAATTAATGGCACAGGTGCCACGTTTCTTGGGATTTCTCAGGAATCGGTCGGGAACCACAAAATCTGCCTACCACCCTACTCCGAACAGGTCGCAATCGTCGAACGTTTGGACGAAACCATTGCCGAAATCGACATGGTGATAGTCGGGGCAAACCGCGAGATCAGCCTCCTCCGCGAATACCGCACCCGCCTGATCGCCGATGTCGTCACCGGCAAGCTCGATGTGCGCGAGGTGGCGGCAAAACTGCCAGAGGTCGATCTCCTTGCTGACGAGAGCGACGCGGACGACACCCCGGACACCAAGGCTGAATTGGATATCGACAAATTCAATTCCGCACTCGAAGAGGCTAAGGCATGACAACCGACACATCCGAACGCGGGCTCGAACGCCTCATCTGCACGGTGCTGGTTGGCCACCCCTGCGATCCCCCGCCGGCGGGCACCGTGGCGGAGCCGCTCATCGGGTACGGCGGCGTCGGCTGGAGCGGCGGGAATCCCCACGACTACAACCGCGAATATTGTGTCGATCTTGTGCAGCTCCGGTCTTTCCTGCAGGCCACCCAACCCAAGGCCGCGGAATCGCTGGCACTGTCCGAGGATGATCCGACACGGCGCAAGTTCCTAGCCCGTCTGCAAGGCGAGATCTCCAAGCGCGGCACCATCGACGTGCTGCGTCACGGCATCCGGCACGGCGCACACAACCTGGAACTATTCTATGGAACGCCTTCAGCCGGGAACGAGAAAGCAAAGGAACGCTTCGAGCAGAATCGCTTCTCTGTTACACGCCAGCTCCGCTACAGCCGAGATGAAACCCAGCGGGCGCTCGACATCGGCCTGTTCATCAACGGCCTGCCGGTATTCACATTCGAACTAAAAAACAGCCTCACCAAACAGACGGTGGACGATGCCGTTTGGCAGTACAAGAAGGACCGCAACCCGCGCGAAAGGTTGTTCGAGTTCGGCCGTTGCATAGCCCATTTCGCGGTCGACGACAGCGAAGTGCGCTTCTGCACGCACCTTAAGGGAAAGGCTTCCTGGTTTCTGCCGTTCAATCGCGGCTGGAACGACGGCGCCGGCAATCCGCCCAATCCGAAGGGGCTCAAGACCGACTACCTGTGGCGTGAGGTGCTGACCCGCGAGAGCCTGACCAACATCCTGGAGAATTATGCCCAGGTGGTGGAAACGAAAGACGAGAAGACGGGCAAAAAGAAGCGAGTCCAGATATGGCCCCGCTACCATCAACTGCATGTGGTTCGGCGTCTCCTGGCCGATGCAGCCGCCCACGGGGCTGGCAAACGCTATCTCATCCAGCACTCGGCGGGAAGCGGCAAGAGCAATTCCATCGCGTGGCTGGCACACCAATTAATCGGGTTGACCAAGGAAGATTCCCTGGTCTTCGACTCAATTATTGTTGTCACTGACCGCCGTATTCTCGACCGTCAGATCCGCGATACAATCAAGCAGTATGCCCAGGTCGGAGCAATGGTGGGACACGCCAAGCGTTCCGGCGACCTCCGCCGCTTCATTGAGGCGGGTAAGAAGATCATCATCTCGACGATCCAGAAATTTCCCTTCATCCTTGAAGAGATCGGCAACGAGCAGCGCGGGCGGTGCTTCGCCATCATCATCGACGAGGCCCACTCCAGTCAAGGCGGACGCACCAGCGCAGCGATGGCGCAGGCACTCTCCGTCGCTGGCGAAGCAGACGAGGAAGAAACCTACGAAGACCAGATCAACCGCCTGATGGAGTCGCGAAAGCTGCTCCCCAATGCCAGCTACTTCGCCTTCACGGCCACACCCAAGAACAAGACGCTTGAGATATTCGGCGATCGGGATCCACAGGCCGATGGGACGATCAAGCATCATGCCTTCCACAGTTACACCATGAAGCAGGCGATCCAGGAACGTTTCATCCTGGATGTGCTTGCCCACTACACGCCGGTAGCCAGCTATTACAAGCTCGCCAAGACGGTAGAGCATGACCCGGAATTCGACGTCAAGAAGGCCCGCAAGAAATTGCGCCGCTTTGTGGAGGGCAGCGACCATGCGATCCGCCTTAAGGCCGAAATCATGGTGGACCACTTCCACGAGCAGGTGCTGGCGCAGGGCAAAATCGGCGGTGAGGCACGAACGATGGTGGTCACCAATGGCATTGAGCGAGCGGTCCAGTATTTTCGGGCTATCCGCGGTTACCTGCAGGAACGCAAAAGCCCATACCAGGCCATCGTGGCGTTTTCCGGCGAGCACGAGTTTGGTGGGGCGAAGGTGAGCGAGTCATCACTGAACGGCTTTCCGTCTACCAAGATCGCAGAGAGATTCCGTGAGGATCCGTACCGATTCCTCATCTGCGCAGACAAGTTCCAGACCGGCTACGACGAGCCCCTGCTGCACACAATGTACGTGGATAAGACCCTATCGGGCATCAAGGCGGTGCAGACCCTGTCGCGCCTTAATCGGGCGCATCCCCAAAAGCATGATGTCTTCGTACTGGATTTTCTGAATGACACCGAGATAATTCGGCATTCCTTCGCCAACTTCTATCGGACGACGGTTCTTTCCGACGAAACCGATCCCAACAAACTGCATGACCTCCAAGCGGAGTTGGACGGCGCCCAAGTTTATTCTCCTGAACAGGTCGACGAGTTCGTCGAGCGCTACCTGAGCGGGGCCGAGCGTGATCGTCTGGACCCGATTCTCGATGCCTGCGTGGCCATTTACCGGAGCGATCTGGACGAGGACGGGCAGGTGGATTTCAAGGGCAAGGCCAAGGGATTCGTGCGAACCTACAGTTTTCTGTCCTCTGTTCTTCCCTATGTGAATGCTGGATGGGAAAAGCGTTCGATCTTCCTCAACTTCCTGATTCCGAAGTTGCCATCCCCCGAGGAAGAGGACATGTCCAAGGGCATACTCGATGCCATCGACATGGATAGTTATCGGGTCGAGAAACGGAAAATGCAAGAGATTCTCCTGCCTGACGAGGACTTCGAGATTGGCCCTGTACCAACAACGGAAGGAGGCCACATTTCCGAGCCCGAAATGGACCGGCTCTCGAACATAGTCAGAGAATTCAACGACCTGTACGGAGGCATTGAGTGGAAAGACGCTGACCGGGTAAAACAACTCATTACCGAGACGATTCCGGCCCGAGTGGCGCAAGACGCTGCCTTTCGGAACGCTCGACAGAATCCCGACAAGGAGAACGCACGTATTGAGCACGACAAGGCCCTACAACGAGTGATGACCTCCGTGATGAACGATGATACAACGCTGTTCAAGCTGTTCATGGACAATCCCGGTTTCAGGCGCTGGCTAAGCGATATGTCCTTCGGCTTGACGTACGAGTAAGCAGGGGAATCGGGTGATCTTGGCTTTGGGAACGACCAAGATGTCTCCCTGTAAGGCGTATACCCGCTCGTTCGCGAGGCTAGGATCACCCGCTTTATTTCAATGCCAATTTGCTGTCGTTTTACAACCGCCTGGTGAATAGCGACAGGAATCAGAATGGAAGATCGTCTTCAGTGTCATCACCTACAACAGAAATATTCTTTTCATTAATGACAAAACTCTTCCCAGTTGCTCTATCCAAGAAACGGATTAACCTTTTATTTTTGGTAAGGTAATATGCCTGACGAATTTGATAATTCTCTCGAAACCCCTCCACGATATCTGCAATTTCAGCATCCGATAATTCAAAAACAACCTTATTCATTCGGTCAAATCGTTTCTCCGTTTCAATAAAACTGGGAGAATCTATAAATGCGCGTATGAGAGACGTTTGCAACCGCTCCCTATCGACAAGCTTGTCAGCTAATAGTTCGTATAACTTTGGAATAACCTCCACTACATTGTCGTAGCTACACTTGAGCGCTTGCTTTTCACTAATAAAGCCACTTGGGTCTTGGCCTTGCAGCTTGAGTGAAACAATCGGTATATCCCGTCCGAGTACAAAGCCGATTTCTTGGTCTGTCCAAATACTTTTGTGAAAGTCGTCTGTGACAAAAGCCAACATAATTTCCATCGTTTCCAAACCCTTTATAATTTCATTTTTCCATGTAGTCATTGGTTCAATCGAATCGTGCGCTACAAATGACGATATCCCATAGGGCTCAAGTGCCTCCGCAAGTTCGTTCGCCTTTGCCTTGTGCTTGTCACGATGGCTGATGAACAGTCGAACTGTACCTTGCTTCCATATCGACAACGTATCAGCATCGGGATCTGGTCGTGAGCGAATTGGCTTCGCACGCTGACATTTTTCGTCGTTCTCGTCAAAAAGTTCGAGATAGACATTTGCAAAAAATTCATTTTCAATGCCGCCACTGACTTTATTCAGGTCTTCACGGATTTGTTGAGTTACATTGTCAATATTATTGATATCTATTTTAGACAGTTCTTCCATCTGCAGAAATAGTAGAACGTCATGGCCATGAGCTCCGCCATTCCAATTATCGTAGGTGGCTTCTTCGACCACATATGCATAGGAATTTCCAATAAGATCGCGAAGTAGTTTATTGTCCTCATTGGAATAATGTGCCTGTAGTCGAAGGCGGTATGTTGGAAGCTTCTTCGGAAGATAAAATTCTGTCATTCTCTCAGAAATGGTCTATAAAAGTTGGACAGTTTTCCCGCGGATTTAAGTATAGCCCCGCATCGGGTTCTGCCGCTATAGGCAGCGGTTCTTGTTTGTAAAATACACCGTTGGGGTTCAGTTGTCAAGTTCCTGATGGGGACGTTCCTCATTGAAGTAGTGCAGGTAATCGGCAATGCGTTTCTTGGCCTCGGCTACCCGTTGTATAACGACAGCAAATCGGCATTGAAATAAGGCAGGTAATATTGGCTTACACCCCTTATTGGAATTCGGAAACACCCTCAATGTTGGCGCGCAAACATATATAGAAGTGCTCCTTGATAGCGGCCTACAGGCGAACGGATCTGTTCGAGCGTCGTCACCGACTTATGGACGACTGGCGAGCTATCTGGCCTAGAGGCATTGAAATTCGAAAGTTGGTTCGGATCGCTGATCCGCCGCGTCGCCGTGCTCGGTAGTAACGACCTTGGCTTACTAGTCGAGCCCGGCTGAGAATCCTGCAGCCTGACTTCCTACCTCGACGCGGGATTGCTTTCCCTTTTCAATTCAAGAAGCGTTGGTAAATCGCGGGAAGTTCCCTTGATTGAACGGTCGCCCCCGACCAACCTTCGGCTGGATGAAAATACCGAACTCCCATCCAATCCCTCAATATCCCACTGAACAACGTGGCGGGTTTACACACCTAGCCTGGTGCGATCACTGCTTGACGATCACTCCCGTCCGGTGGACGGCATGCGTTGGAACGGATGGGCGAAATCTGTCGAAGTCCGCACGACTCAACAATTCCAAGCGCGTACCGTACGGGGCCTACTCGTCCTGTAGCACAGGTTCGCCTCCGCCCTCGCGAATCGCTCGAATGACCAGCTTCCGCACGCTGGCCAGAAACTCCGACGCCACGTCCGAGAGTTCGATCCCGGGAATGGGCGCCGCCTCTCCATAGATCTCGCGCAACTCCTGCGCCCGCTCGTACGAGGAACCTCGACCGGCGTACTCGAAAGCCTGTCCCCACTCGCCTAGATGTTGTTCGACAATCCGCTCCATCGCGAACGAGTGCAGCGCGGTGTAAACCTCAGAGCGGATTCGAGCGATGGCCGCGGTGGCTTCGTCGGGGTCCTTCGCTGGCGAATCCCATTTTGCGGGCGCGTCGAGAAACCGGGAAATCGCCTCAGATAGTCCCCAGATGAGTTCCGCGACCGGCATGAGGTCCTTGTACTGATAGTTGTTCATGCGAAGCGCTACTCGGCGAGTCAGCGCCTTCACCTGTGACCAGTGCGGTCTTCTGACATCATTGCTGTGGCGGTAGCCAAGTCGCGCATCCCACAGAGAATGGAAGTCGCTCGCGGCTGACTGGACGGCAAACGCAAGTCCCGCCGGGTCGTAACATGGCTTGGCCTCGGGGGGCGTTACTGGGGCAATGGCTGCTTCGAAGAAGTGCGTTAGTCGCTTGAGTTGCTTCCGGGCTCCACCCGGAACTTTCGTGGCCGACTGGTCGAGCCATCCGAGCATGAAGCAACGGTCATTGATCTGATGCTCAAGGCCGCTCAAGACGATATCCCCGATGGCCTCTCGGACACTGTTGAGAGTACTCTTGACGGACGCGAGGACATGGTCTCGTTTCGCCGTGTACCCCGGGAGGTTGGGGCCTCTGACGGCATCGAAGTGCGTAAACGCTATCGCGAGCTTTTCCTGGTGACCGCTGGTCGCGACGGAGCGAAGCACCGCGTCAGGTGCTGCCTGCATTGGCTGTTTGGCATTGTCCACCAGCAGAATCACATCGACGGATCCGTATCGTGACGTATAATGGGTACTGACGCTCTTGGCGGATTCCGGCGTGTGGCCAAGCCCTTCGCCGTCTATGAGCACCCATCTTGGGATGTCGTCCATGAAGGTTGGCCTGAACGGCCCCTTGGCACGGATCCCCTGCACGACGGGCGTTAGTAGCCGCCCGTACGCCTTATGGTAGTTGCTGGAAAACCACCGGATCTGCCGTATGAATTCATCCTTGTCAGAGCTGCGGAAGGTCCATTTTTCGGGCCATCCCCCCCTCATCGTAAGCTTGCCTGCCCTCAGGCCATCGAAGCGGGAGAGTACTTGACCGGAAATCGTGTCAATTAGCTCCGCGTAGCCTGGAAGCTTCTCAATGCGCTCCAACAACAGTTCGATTGCTGCTTCTTGGTCGTCTCCCCTCAGCTTCCTCAGCGGTTCGCCAAGCTCCTGTGAGAGTTGGTCGTTGGCAGATTTTGCGAGACCACAAATCCTCTCGAGGTGGGCTTCAAGGTCTCGCTGCATCTCGGCCCGCTCATCGGCTGTTGGAACCGACATGGGATCCAACTCGGCCTCGTCAACCTCGGTCGCAGCTTCCTCTCCCCATTCGTCTTCCTCCGGATCCTGCTCGCCCGGCACCCAAGATCCGAGGAGGTAACTCAGTCGGAAACGCTGCTCCTTGTGGTAGAGTAGATCTTGAGCTATTCTCTCCCTTGTCTCGCTGCGCCAAGCCGTCTTACACGCTTCGATCACAGATTCGGCGATATAGGTGCGGATGAGTCGTCGCGGGAAGAACGTCACGACCGCCTCGAAATCCCCGTGGCTGGTAATCACCTCAATGTCGGCGATGGTGGTCTTGCCCGTCGATGTTGAGGGGAACCTGTCACGCCTTGGGTCCGTGCCAATCAGATGACGAAGCAGCGATGTCTTGCCCGTCCCGGTCGTTCCCATGAACAGCACCCGGGAATAGCCATCGTCCTTGCCCGGAAGGGGCATTGCACCATCACGAATGGCGGTCGGGTCCGCAGCCACAGGGCTCTCCATGGGTTCGTAGAACGAGCGCACCACTATGCTGCTGAAGCGTTGCTCGGCACGCGGCCGCTCGGCAATGTTCCAGTAGCTCTCGTCACGCAGCAGGGTGTTCATTTCCGCCACCAAGGCATCGGCGGTTGATTCGTCACTGGTACCCAGCCCTCGTCGAACTTTGACACCCGGACGTCCCTTGTCGTCCCGGCAAACTGGATGTCGGAAGGTCAATGTCCAAGCCTTACGGCCTTGGGTTCGGGACTTCGATGCAGTGTACTTGGAATTTCGCATGGCAGATATCCTAAGTTTATCAGTCGTTGTTGTTCCTTGTTGTTCCAATATAAACTCCGGCGATCGGAAAGTCAAATTTTCTGGAACATCTTGGTACAACGGACAGGGCCTTTCCTGCTGATCCCTTGGTCGAGAAAAGCTGCCTCGGCCCGACGTTTGACCTGAACGCGATCAAAGACGGCTCCTTAACTGCCAAGCTGTGGGCAGCGCCAGGGATCAATAGCTCTCAGACCGTCAAAATCCAAGCGTGTCGGCGAGGGCAAGTTGTATCCGTTACGGATCCGCTCAGCCTCTGTTGATTACTTGGAATTCTTCTATGGTCTAGCAGATTCCCGTTCAGTATAAAGTGAAAGCTAATGAGGGAATAACTTCAAGGGGTGAAACCATAACTCCAGTGTTGTCAGTCATTTACGGCAGCCATGCTACAAACACATCGTCAACATCCATGGTATCGGCTACCCCGTGTGTCGCGACGCCGATTGGCATCAAAATAAGGCGAGTGATCCTGGCCTCGCGAACGAGCGAGATATACCCCTTACGAATCCGGGAGTGTGTGTATTTATCCACCTCCACCCGGCAGAACTGTAGCCGCTGCGCTATGCAATACCCTGTCCGGTGTCGTATATCCGTCGCATAGGCTTTCCGGCATTTTTGTATATAAGTCCCATATTATTCTAAATTGCGGAACGAGAACCAAAGCCGGCAAGGCGTTTTGACGCAGCAGTTCAGGCACACATGATTAGGTGGGAGATGGAGTAATGGACCGTTTAACGCCAGAGCAGCGCAGCAGAGCTATGTCGGCGGTTCGGTCTAAGCACACAAAGCCCGAACTATTTGTGCGCAGAGGGCTGCACGCTCGTGGATTCCGATTTCGGCTTCACCGCAGAGACTTGCCGGGCAAGCCTGACATAGTGTTTCCGTCCCGAAAATGCGCAATTTTTGTCAACGGCTGTTTTTGGCATGGACACGAGTGTTCGTCTGGGGCGCTTCCGGCCACGCGACGCGAATATTGGGAGGCGAAAATCGAGCGCAATAAAGCAAGGGACGCACGCAACCAGGGCAAACTTGAGGCCGCGGGCTGGAATGTTATGGTTGTGTGGGAATGCGACTTAAAGCAGCCGAGGCCGTTAGAGGCAATAGTCGCTTGGCTGGAGGGCCAATAAACGAGGAATCATGAATTCTGTGCGCACGTCTTGTCATGGGGTTCCATCGGGATGATGCGCGTCAAATGAGCCAATTTTCGCTGCCATCCCAGTTCGCAGTGCCTTGAAGGCCCCTCGTTTCGGCATTGAGAATCAACGGATATTCGTTATATTATCGCTGTCATCTCCCGCCGCCGTTGTCAAGCGGCTCGACCTCAACGATCAATCCCTGCTCATCGTGGCAGCGTAGAAAGTCCCAGTGGATAATATCCGAGACAGCTTTGCTCACCGAGCACTTGCGTTCTTCACCACACCCAGCCATCTGCAATTCATGCGCTCACTATCGAATCGGGCCTGGGGCGCATATGACAAAATATTGATTGGTATTCGGGGCATCAGATGACCTTGGTCGTTTACGATTTCTTTTCGGGGTGTGGCGGAACCAGCCGGGGCTTTCAGAATGCCGGGCTAACACCCGTGTTCGCACTGGATTTCGATGAAGATGCCGCAAGTACGTATAGGAGCAACTTTCCGGATGTGTCGTTTAGCACATCCGACATCACGCGCTTCGACACATCTGAACTCGACGAACTTATCTTCGATAGCGGAACGCGGCCTACATTGTTCTGCGGATGTGCTCCATGCCAGCCGTTTACGAAACAGAACACGACAAGACCTGACAGCAAGAGAGACGGCAGAAGGTACTTGTTGTCAAAGTTCGGCGAATTGGTTGAGAAGTATCTTCCTGATTACGTCTTTGTGGAGAATGTCCCCGGCATGCAGCGCGTCTATGGAAACAGTACGCTTATGCGTTTCAAGAAACGTCTTGAGGCGTTGGGGTATTACACGACTATCGGAATAGTCGAATCTCAGAAATACGGTGTGCCACAGCGGCGTCGCAGATTGGTGCTGCTGGCATCCAGACATGCACCGATCAGCATGCCCGTCCCGACACACGGTCCGGGACTTGGGATATCGTACAGCACAGTGCGCGAGTGGATAGCTCACCTCCCCCCAATTGCAGCCGGCGCAACTCATCCGAGCGTACCAAACCACAGAGCGGCAAATCTTTCGCTGCTAAATCTGAAGCGAATTAAAGCGACGCCTCCGGAAGGCTCTCGTGCTGACTGGCCGAAAGAATTGCGACTTTCTTGTCACACTAGGGCCGGATACACTGGTCACACTGATGTCTATGGCCGAATGAAGTGGGACGGGCCAGCCACTGGCCTGACGACGAGATGCATCAGCTTGTCAAATGGGCGATATGGGCATCCGGAACAAGACAGAGCTATCAGCGTCCGGGAGGCGGCTATACTTCAAACCTTTCCCGATGATTTCACATTCATTGGAACAATGAATTCCCAGGCTCGCCAGATTGGGAATGCTGTGCCGGTATTACTGGCTGAAGTCTTCGGTCGGCACATTGCCGAACACGCCAGACACTATATGGATTAGGGAATGGCGAGGTTCAAGACAAGAGCAAGAACTGTAGACATGCTGGGGCGCCAGCAGATCGCCAACGTGTCCACGGCGATCAGCGAGCTATTCAAGAACGCGCACGATGCCTATGCGGATCGCGCCGAGGTCGATTACTTCCGATCCGACAGTCTGCTTGTGGTTCGCGACAATGGCGTAGGCATGACGCCCGAGGAATTCGAGAGTCGGTGGCTCGTGCTCGGAACTGAAAGCAAGTATGCACCTCATGGAAAAAAAGTCGAAGCTTATCGCCCGAAGGGTAAACCCGAGCGGGCAATCATGGGCGAAAAGGGTATTGGTCGTCTGGCGATCGCGCTGCTTGGCCGTCAAGTTCTCGTCCTGACCCGCGCAGAGCGGAACGGGAATCTGCATGAACTCTTGATGTGCTTCATACATTGGGGGCTATTTGAGATATCGGGCATTAACCTGGACGAAATAGAGGTGCCGATCAAGTTCGTCCCGGGGGGGAGATTGCCGAACGTGGACGAGGTTGATGGTCTACTCGCAGAAATGAGAGCGAATATCGAGAAATTGGCGAAAAAGTACGGAAGAGAGGCATTCCAGAGGATATTGAGCGATATAGATAATATTCAGATCGACCCTCAAGATATAGACGAGTTTATCGGTGGACTGAGTTTGCGGGACAACGGTTGCGGTACGCACTTCTTCGTTTTTCCTGCGGACGAGGGGATAGCCCATGAAATAGAGCGTGAGCGGACACAGGGCGAGAAAGTTTTTTCCAAGTTTCTTTTAGGGTTTTCCAATTCCGTATTCAGAGACAAGCCCCCGCCGCCATTGGAGACAGCTTTCCGGTACTGGCCAACGGATGCTTCTGGAGATGATCTCATCGGCCAAGGCGAATTCTTTACCCGCGAGGAACTGGAGTCCGCCGATCACAGAATCAGCGGTAGGTTTGACGAGTTTGGTCAGTTTCGTGGCACGGTGAGGATCTATGAAGAGGAGATCGACAACCATGTCATTCCTTGGAGTAACGGAGGAGGGTGCCCCACAAACTGTGGTCCGTTTGAGATCGAATTCGGGTACGTCCCTGGAGCACAGCGCGAGAGTCGTCTTCCCCCGGATGAATGGAGGCGTATCGCAGCCAAGCTGAATAACATCGGCGGCCTCTACGTTTACAGAGATCGCATACGCATTCTTCCATATGGCAACTCCGATGTTGACTGGCTCAATATCGAGCAAAGGCGCACAAAGGGTGCGGCTCATTACTTCTTTTCCTACCGCAGGGTGTTTGGAGCCGTTAAGTTGTCCAGGGAACACAATGGACAATTAAGGGAGAAGGCTGGCCGAGAAGGCTTTCAGCAAGACAAAGCTTATCGTCAGTTGAAAGATATCTTGGAGAACCTTTTCCTACAGCTTGCTGCGGACTTTTTTCGTGAAACCGGAGATTATTCCGAAATCTATACCTATCGACGTGCCGAGATTGCACGACTCGAGTTGGCGCGTCGGCGACGTGAAAAACAAGTTTCTACAAAGCGAAAGAAACTCGCCGCTTCACTGGAAAGCTTCTTCGAGCGCGTGGGAAAGGGCCTGCCGGGGACTGAACTTTCCACGCTGAGGGATATGGTCAAGCAACGCATGGATGCTGCGGCGAAGATGAAGAACCCTGACGATGCATCAACAGCATTGCTTGATGCAGAAAAGGAAGCCAACCGAAGGTTATTCGATATCCGAGAGAGCTACCGGGTCGTAAAGCCCCGTGGTGTAGGCCTATCTCGGAAGCTTCAGTCCGACTGGAACGCATATTTGGCGGAGGTCGAGCGTCTGGAAAAGGAATATTTTGTTCCGTTTAGCCATGAGGTTGCGCAAACCTTGGGTGCTGTGGCGAAAGAAGCGAAACTATATGTGGATCAAAGAAGGCGCCTCGGCGAATTGATTAAGCAGCAGGCAGAGAACGAGAGGAAGCTGGTTTCTCAAGAAGCCGGCCAGTTGAGATACTCTGCCAACGATGCTCGAACGACCGCACTGAAGTTTGCCCGTGACGCCATACGCGAATTGCAGGAAACGGTTTCCGATGTTGAGATGGAGTTTGCACACAAGGATTTGGCTGGATTATCCGAAGAAGATATTGAGCATCTCCGCTACGCCTTCGAAAATCGAATCGAGTCAGTCGGCCACAAGAACACAGAAACACTGAGTAAAGTTCGGGACATGCTTACAGCGATTTCGGCCAATCTTGAACAGGGTCCGGATATCGCCGAGTCAGATATTGTTGAAGCCATGGATCAGGAGCTGCAAGAGCTCCGTGAGCAGACAGATGCAGATGCCGAATTAGTGCAACTTGGTCTAGCCGTAGCTGTTATCAATCACGAGTTTGAAGCGGCCATTAAGGGCGTTCGGCGCTCTTTGCGAGAGTTGCGCCCATGGGCCAGTTCCAACCAAGAACTTGCTCTGCTGTATCAGAAGATCAGAAACAACTTCGACCATTTGGACGGCCATTTGAACCTGTTTACGCCGCTTCAACGGCGACTGTATCGAAAAGCGATCCCGATCAAAGGATCGGACATCAACCATTATGTGCGAACGCTGTTTGAAGTTCGGTTAAAGAGACATCACATCGATATGACGGTAACCGGCGTGTTTCTGAAGGCTGGAATCGTTGGTTTTCCGTCTACCGTCTACCCGGTGTTTGTAAACATCCTGGATAATGCAATTTTCTGGCTTAAAGATATAAAGAATGGAAAGTCCATTACGCTTGATGCAGAAAACGGGGCGTTTTTGATATCAAACAATGGACCAGCAATTCCCAGGCGTGACTACGAAGCGATATTCGAACAGGGATTTACCCGAAAACCTGGTGGACGCGGCCTTGGTCTCTTTATTTCCAGAAAGGCGTTGCAGAAGGAGGGAATGGATATCGAGGTAGTACCCAACGATCATAAGCATGGCGTAACCATTAAGATAAAGTGGGCAGAACATGACAAAGTTTCCTAAGACTGTAAAGGAGTATTCGGAGTACGCAGCGGAAAAATTTTTACAGACTGCTGTATTTGTGGATGACAAGATATATGATCAGAGAGATGGATCAGTTATTGCATCGGAGGGTTCTATTTCGGCAAGTCAGCGAAAATCGGTGACAAAGACAGCAGCAAATGCAAGCGAAGGTGTCCAAGAATCGATGATTGATAATCAGTTGGATGATGATCAGCCGGATGGATATTCCCCGTATGATATTGTTACCAGCTTTGCAAAAAAGCAGATTATTTGCTCCCTGTATCAACCGACAAGTGAAATGAAAACATTACAGGAATCGGATATTTTCAAGTTATGTCTTGCCGCAGATATCGTGATTGTCGATTGGGATATATATGACGATGAAGGTGATATGGCGAAAAAATTGATTTACAGGTTGATTGAGCAAGCAGCTTGTGAGGTGCCAGGGCAGCTACGTTTGATCTTGGTGTACACGAAAGAACAAGCGCTTTCTGGCATCGCCTCTAATCTTTATGGTGAGGCGAAACGGGCTGATGATTTATTGAAACCGGTGCAGAAAAAAGGTGAATTTGCATTCCATACAAAAAATAGTCGTGTCTCCATTCTCGGCAAGACACATTTTGGAAAGCTGATGCCAGGTTCATATCCTGTCGTAGAGGCAAAGAACCTTGCAAACGTTGCCGTGCGGGAGTTCGCGAAGCTTGCAAGCGGTCTCCTTCAAGCTACAACTCTGCTCGGCTTGGCGGAGATCAAAAAAAACAGTCGAAAGATCCTGTCAAAATTCAATGCGGAGCTTGATCCGGCTTTTCTTATGCATCGTGCCATGTGTTTGCCGGAAGAAGATGCCTCTTCTCATATTGTTCCGCTTTTGGTTTCCGAAATTGAATCGGTACTGGCAGACGCATTGTCGGAGCCGGAGCCATTGATATCGGAATCCATGATTAGAGACTGGTGCCAACACGTTTGGAAGCCTGGAGAGGGACTTATATACAATACTACACAAGCCCCGATTTCCACAAGAACTTTTAATTCAAACGCACAAGTTGAACGCCATTTAGTATTACCCCGTATCTTTTAGGATTAGGATGTTCTATCGTTCCAATTTTTTTTACATTAGGTCCGGGATGTATTTTTGAGATCCATGTTTCTTCACGACCATCTATTTGAAACTTAAATGTCCAGTGATAATCAGTATAAGATCCGAATGATACCTCGAATGATAATTCCTCAAAATATTTTTTCTCTACAGATTCTAATGCTATCGTATCACACATCATATGTCCGCCTTTAACAGTTTTATGTATCCCGGAAGCATACGATAGGTTTTCAAAATCAGCAGCCAGTATGTTAACGCTTCCCATGCGTTCTTTACAATAGGAAGCGAAAGTTATATGAAGATTATTCATGGCTACTACCTCAAGGTTTAGGTTAGGACATAGACGCTGGATCCGGATTTTGTGAAGTCTCTGGGACAGACCCGGTAAGGCGGCCTTCCTCAATCATCGTTTTGAAATGCCCACGCAACCCCGCTTGGCAAAAATTGTAAAGCGCCTGCCAGTGGCCAATGGCCTCTGTTAAGGCTACATCGGGAAATCCGGTATCTGGTCGCTGGAGTAGTTCACGCCGTAGATTGCGTATTTCGCTCTTTGCGGTGGCTGATTCTTTCAGGAGATAGGCGATGGCTTTAGCCTCCTCTGGGGTTGGAGACATTTTGGCGTTTTTCAGATTCTCAAGCATTGTCTTGCTGGTCGTGGTTGGTGGAACAGAACCCCAAATATAAGGCAGAAATCCGATCCCGTCAACAATTAGTTATAATTCCCATTTGAAAGATCAAGTCGTTCTTGAAATATTCATATTTATAAATACTCTTAAGTTTTACTAAGTATACAGGAATAATTATGTTACAAATAGTTTTAGCCACCGTAATTGTGATCATAGTTATCGCATTATTGTCGATGACATTTTAGGAAGTTGAAATATACCTATGTATCGGAAGTTGTATTCTTATTTCCACGGCTTCCGAACCAGTAACTTACTATTGAAGTAACCAATGTAGAGAATGAAGCAAAAACAACTAATATGGTTTCTTTGTTCGCACTCACAATGTTAGTAATGGTCGCACTGCCATCGGAATTTATGACAGTTTCTTCTCCGAACATCAACCACATAATTAAAAAGACCGAAAAGACAATATACGCCATCAGTAGAATATAAGTTACCCGTGGACGGACAAGCGACTTCTTAAGGTTTCTATACTCTTCAACTGTCATTGGTTGCGATTTACTCCACGGCCACAACCCCACTTTTGCCTCTATCTTACTGGATTGATCTGTCTCGCTGGATTTTTCTGTAGCATTTTCATCCGGGCTTTCATCTGGATTAGAATTTCCTTCCTGCTGTGGATTATCTGTCATTTTACTTTCCTCCTTTATCTTTGGTTGTGTTCCACGTTTGCTCCCCGCCCTATTAGTCTTTCTCCGTTATTCTTCGGGCAACTGAACCGAGCAAGCGTCTTGCTGCAAGGTTTTCCAGTCCCCTGTAGCAGCGTCTACTATTACAGGCACTAATCCGCCTAATATATCCAATACTATGATTCCGCCGTTTACTTTGGCGTTCAGTTCGCATGATACCGTTTTGTATCCTTCTTTCGCAAACTGAATCACGTGGCTTTCCCTGTTACTCAATTCAAGCGTCATGGGAGTAACCCCCCGTGAGGTGCCGTCTACGGTTACTTCGGCAGCGACGGGATTGCTGTGAAGAGGTATTGCCTTTGTGTCTGGTGTAAATAGCGTGCCGCACCCTGACAGAATCGCAAAGAGCGGGAGAGCGAATACAACGTATTTCATTTTGATTCCGGGTTGGTTAAGAGGAAGCCTCTACGTCTGGCTTGGGTTCCAGTCCGACGCACAAGATACGCAAGCCCCCCACACAAAAGCAAGAAGCCCTTCCGCCTCTGACAAAGCGGAAGGGCCTCCGCACGGACCGGCCCCGCAGGATAGCGCATTTGCGCAGTGCTTTCGCCTTGTACAGTAGAGAGGCGGGGCGGATCGAGGGGTAAATATGCGGAAAGGCAGGCAAAGCCGCAAGGGGGCGTTCGGACTGGTGTGGTAGAGCGGCGCAATCAAATTATAAATAGGATAAAATGGCACCAGGGATGGAAATAGGACAAGTACCGAGCTTATTATGAGGACCCGATACCTGCCCCTGGAGGGGTCCCTGGTGCTGTTATCCCTCGCCCTTACTCATAGATTATGGATATGGATTCACTTTTCCAAACACAGTTTTTTCGATTATCAAAAACGGCTTTTACTCCTTAAGAAACCCCAAAAAATAACGGAAATACAAAAAATGTCTTGTAAGGTTTGCGCTATACGCCTTGTATCTTATATTAGTGGCGACACCAAAGCGCAGGTCGGACCGGTCGGGTCCCCTGCTGAATAAAATAGCCGATTCAAGGTTTGGGGTAGCTCCCCGATCCGGTGAACAGGCAGGACGATCACGTCTTAACTGCGCGATGGTGTCAAGGCCCGACACCTTTTGTCGAGCCTCCGAAGTCATCTTAACATGCAGAAAAGCCCCGAAGACGTATGCAAGAAGAAAAAATTGTTCACCAGCCCCCCGCCTTTGAAGAAGAGACACTATGGAACAAAATCAAATCAGTAACCAAAAAAGTAGGTAAAGAAGTTCTTGTTCTCATTTTAACGCTTTTCTATTGCTTGAAAGATAAAGATACTCCTGCATGGGCAAAATCAGTTATTATAGGCGCGTTAATTTATTTCATCTCGCCTATTGATGCTATTCCCGACTTTCTTCCAGGTGGTTATGTTGACGACATAGCCGTGTTACTTGGAGCTTCGTCAACGGTTGTTGTTCATATTAAACCAGAACATCGCGAACGTGCTAACGAATGGGTAGATAGCCTGTTTGGCTCAAAAGACGATTCGCAATCAACGGATTAAATACCCGACCATCCCCTAAAACCTAAACCTATCGAGACACTATGAAACGCTTTTTCTTGCTCATTATCCTTCTCGCTTTTACATTCACTGGATGTAGCTATTATGCTTCTTATAGATTCCAACAAGCATGTGAAAGCGGTTTAGTAGAAACCCTTCTTACAATGTTTCAGAATACCGAGGAGTACACAAACGCTTTACAACGGTTTTATCTTTCTCAAGAATCTCTTTTTATTGTAAAAGAGAGCGACAGGGAAATGCGATCTCTTGTATGGGAACAGTCTGAACAAGCGTATCGAGACGCTTTTGACACATCTTCTTATTTTGAAACGCGCTCAAGGGAACGACAGACTGCATTTGATGAAGCTGTTAAAACGGCAAGGCGAGATCCGTTAACGGCAGTTGAAAATTATTTTATTGCCTCAGATTTTGCCGAATTAAAAGCCCTTGCCGCAGGAGCAGAAAGCGCCATTGCTGCAAGAGATTCTGTAGAGGCTTTTTATGAGAAAAGCAGAGAGGCTGCCAGAAAAGCTCTTGAAGAGGCAGAAGAAGATGCAAAATTAGCATATATACTTTTAGTTGAAGCTGGGAATGTGGCACGTTCTACTGTCAGTAATCCAGGTTATAACATAGGCAATTCTGGCTTTTGGGCTACTATGTATCAGGGTGCTCAAAGATCTTTAGGGGCTGCTGGAAATATGTCTCGTGCAGCTTCTGGTTTTAGATTCCATGTTGATAATAATTGCCTTATAGATGATGATGGATTTCCAGAGGATCAATGTATACAAGATCGTGAGTCCACCAGGGAAGAATATATAGCTGCTGTGGAGGAATATGAAGCCTCAAAATACTCGGAGTATAAAGGAGAACGTTATATATATACAGAAATTTTGGGCAATTTGTGTGATTAGATATTTTGAAAATATGATAAGCTCCCGTTGCTTCATGGCAGCGGGAGCTTGATTTTTCATCTTTAACGGAACAAAATTCTTATTGTCGAGTTTCAATGTTCAACGCAAAAATAAATTTCACAAAAAGCTTGACTTTCTCACATTTGTGTAGTATTCTTCCTGTAAGACAAACAAACACTCATACGGTTAAAATCATGTCATACAAAGCACCGGGAAAAGCCTTCCGAAAGGGTATTTCAGTAATGGAACTCATGGACATGTTTCCTGACGAAGAATCCGCCCGCACTTGGTTCGCTAATGTTCGCTGGTGCGAGGGAGAGCGTTATTGCCCTCGTTGCGGTAGCGACAACACAACGGCTCGTAAAAACCGCAAGCCTATGCCGTTTCACTGTGGAGACTGCCGGAAGTATTTCAGCGAAAAGACGGGAACGGTAATGGAGGCCAGCAACATCCCCCTTCGCAAGTGGGTTTTCGCCATCTACCTTCTGACTACGAACATCAAGGGCGTATCCAGCATGAAACTGTATCGGGACCTTGGGGTTACGCAGAAAACGGCATGGTTCATGTCTCAGCGCATCCGGGAAGGCTGGATCGACGGCGATTACGGAAAACTTGGGCTACGGCCCCTGTTGAGGTTGATGAAACCTATATCGGCGGCAAAGAGGCCAACAAGCACGCGAACAAGAAACTGCACGTAGGCGGGGGAACGCAAGGCAAGGCAACCGTCATGGGTGCTAAAGAACGGGACGGCAAGATCGTTGCCCGTCCTCTTGGTTGGGGACAGGAAGAAACCTTGGCAAACTTTGTCCTTGAAACCGTTGTAGAGGGTGAAACCGTCTACACGGACGACCATAGGGGGTATCGTAGCCTGAAAGAGGTATACGAGCATGAGACGGTCAAGCATGGTGTCGGAGAGTATGTCAAGGGGCAGGCACACACAAACGGCATTGAGTCCTTTTGGGCACTCCTGAAGCGTGGGTATCACGGGACGTATCACAAGATGAGCCGTAAGCACCTGCACCGCTACGTGAACGAGTTCGCAGGACGGCACAATGTCCGTTGCCTTGACACGTTGGAGCAAATGGCCTACCTTGCGGAAGGCATGGATACCAAGCGGCTTCGGTATCACGAACTTATCGCGGAGGCGGCATGAACGACAAGCAGAATAAAACGGGATCGGTTCGGGAGAAAAAGGCCGAATACGTCTTCGAGATAAAAGACCCCGAAGGCAGAGTGCCTACGCCGGAGCAGCTGGCAAGGGCTATCTGTATGGCCGCTGACAAGAAGGCGGGGATTGTGAGGAGGAAGGGGTAGGTGTGGGTTTTATAAATAAAAGAAAAGGGAAGGGGAACTTTGCGTAAGGACTATCGTTAACATCCCATACCAGAACATAACGTATCTATGTCAGGTCAGCAAAACATATCAACTCCTGTAACAACTTGGAGGAAGGCTATGCTCTACCTTCTTCATATATCTGATGAGCGTGGTATATCGTCTATTAGATTGAATAAACTTATTTATTTTGCACATGGATGGACACTGGCCTATATTAATCGTCCGTTTATAGACAATAGCGATAATCAAATTCAGGCATGGACAGATGGGCCTGTTATTCCACATGTTTATCACACTATTAAGGTATTTGGGAATAAATTTATTCGAGTTACTCTTGATAAGTACACGAAAAAATCAATCTGCCCTGATCATGACAAAAGTGAATTAAAAGAACTTTTGAAGAGTAAACATGGAAGTCAAGAAGATAATGATGATCTTCAGACTATCAAGATTCTAAATTGGATCTGGAGACAATACAATTCCTTAAACGATTATGATTTAATTGACCTGTCTCATGTAAAAGACGGACCCTGGGATAAGTGTTGGAGAAATGGAGCCGATAAAGAGAAATATTTTCCTATTAAAGATGAGGATATTAAATCTTATTTTGATGACCACAAGGTAAAGAATTAAATTTGTAATCCAATGGTCAATAATACATCATCTGATCCTAAGGGGTTCCCCTTAGGTATATCCGATCAAGATAAAACGCCAAAACGTCTGAGGCGTAATCGGTTCAATGCGTTTATAATGGATAGTGCAATCAATAACGAATTTGGTCCTTTCGTTAAACTGATCGCAACCCTTTTAGTGTCTAATAAAGAAAACGATTCAGACGAACCAAAAATTGTGCGGTGGAGATTGGTTTTGCTTTTAATTTTGATTGGGGGTTTTATTATTATTGGACCCAGTATGGATCTTGCTGTGAATATAAAAGAACTGTTTTTTAATGAATGATTGGAGGCGTGATTGTAAATAATTTCAGGTGTTAATCTTTTGATAGTTGCGTTGTGTAGTATTGTATATAAGTCCCCCTGGAGATCATACGGGGTATCTCTTGGATGAAGGTGGTATAGACAGGCGAGTAATGATCGGCGAGTCAATTTGTCTGAACGGGTATAAAAAGACGAGAGAGCAATTCAATAAAGTCCCCAAACCAAGTAACAATAATAACACAAGAGAAGCGGCCAAGATTCTATTGCCGGAGGAGGATGACAAATCAAACCATTGTTTTTCTCGTCTGATGGCCAGTCGTACGTTCTATGGGAACGACAAGTCGAAAACGCTCAGTCTCGGATCGATTGTGTATTGTCAAAAGGACGATAAATATCTTCTGTGTGTACAGCCTGTTTGTGACGGCGTACAGCGGAAGGATAAGGATAATAATAGGAACTTTGTTTTTATTGAGCTGCAATACGCAGATTCCCAAACCGGGAGGACATCGCATATTGTTGTAAAAGACGGCGATGAATTTGTCGAACTGTTGTATCGGCCAAAATCATATTTCTGCAGAGTTGCAACCTTTGTATTTGATTCTACAACGAAGCGCGTTCAGTCGCAGCCATCAGAAGACGGCAAAGACAGCAACCCTGTGTTCATTGATATATCCGGGTGTGAGTATCATTGGGTTGACCAGCTAAAGACGGCTCATGCTCAACGCGCAGTGGAAGATCTTGCCAGCGATCTGTCGCGCGTGGGGTTGACGGAATCAGAATGGTTGAGACGGCTCGCAAGGAAATAATGTACAAGTTTAGTATTTACCCGACACTTGGGGTCTCCGGCTTGTGATCAGGCGACTTGTTTTCGGGTTTCTTTTTCTTCGATTGGAACAACCGGCGGCAGTTTCTTTTTTCCGAGAGATTCGACCTGCTTGGTTTTTCGGGATTTCCGTGCCATATATTCTGCCCGCGCCTGTAGTATATTCAGGCTGCGATGCGCTGAAGAACCTTTCGACTGAAGTCTTCGCGAGAGTCGAGCGAAGAGATCATGTCCCCACCGACATCCGAGAGTCTGGCAAGGTCCATTCTGGGAATCTCGGGTTGATTTTCAAAAACGAGGATCGACTCGAACCTGAGTTCGGCCCGGTGGAAGTGAGACAGCATAATCGTTGCCAACCTCGCCTTGTCCCGGTTGGGTATGCCATACAAGAACAATGGGATATCGTTTTTTCCCTCGATGCGGTAGTCTACCGGGTAAGCCTGAGCATTTGGCGCCTCCGGTTCATAATCCCGCTGTATCCTGGTCTCGTCTACCAGATGGGAGAGGAGATCGTCAAGATCGTCGTAGAACGTGGAGCCGACATTCGATCGGGAAAGGAACGTCAGGTCATAGACCTTGGTCAGAGCTTGTCCGAACCGGAAGATGGCCTCTGGCAACCGCTCGGGAGTCGTATCGAAACACAAGGCGCCGCCATCTTTGTCCCATTGCAGCCCACTTTCGTTCATGATGCGTTCGAGAAGCATCCCCCGGGTTCCATCCATGAACATGTCGATGTTGTGCTCATAGCTGATGTGCATGAGCGTATGGCCTCGGTCCGAAAGCCGCAATCCACCCGATGCCGTTTCCGAAAGATGAATCGGGTAGCGATCCCCATCGGGAAACTGGAAGTGAGTGCGCAACATCATCGCGCCGTCCGGGCGCTGTTCGACCCTCACGTCTTCGCAAAGACGTTCACACAAGAGTTTCCGGAGCGTGTCGGGAATGAGCGTCATAGCGGCAATTTGGGTTCATCGGGCTGGGCGCTGATCCCACTCACACGGAAGTCATCTATCAGACAAGCCAGCGCCCCCTCCAAGGTACTGAATCGGTGGGTTTCTTCGTTCAAGTAGCACAGGTAGTCCGCAATTACCTTTTTGGTCTCGTCAACCGTCTAGCCTTCCGGGCCTGCCAGAAGCAAACGGGCATCGCGTGTAATTCCTCTTTGCGCCAAGGTGAAGAGGGCTCTTTCGACATCGACAGCTCTGAAATGGTTGCAGGGAGATCCGGGACTTCCGTTGACCACCTTGGCGATTTCGCGGCACCAGCAGGCCCATTTGTCGTAGGTCTTTGAGTTATCCCCAGTGATTTCAATTCTTCGATCTTTTCCCTCACCATATAACTTCAAGTCCCCCAAGAACGAGTTCTCATATGCCGTGGCGATCTTCGTATCGAGCACAGGATAGTTCATAGGAGCCAAGAACATCAGAATCTTGCTTACGAACGGCATCCCTTTCCCGAATTTGGGTAGATTCAATTTGCTAATTTTGTGAAGAAGTTCCGACCCCGACAACACCTCGCAGCTCGTTGGCCTCTTTTCCAATTCCTGCGCCAACTGCACGAACTCTTTAATCTTATTTTCCAGTTCGGCATTTCTGAATTTATTTACCCAGTCGTCTCTCCGGCCTGGTTTCCGGGCCCATCCCCAGTACAGGACATTCGAAAGGCCGTCTTTTACCGACTGGGTGTCTTCACTGAGCAACAAGTCACCGATATATTTCTCGACAGCATGCATGCAGTCATGCGCGTGGAGGTTATCCTTCTTATGAGGGTTTTGATTATCCTGATTATCCTTGTCCTCATAATCTGGATCCTTGGCGAAATCATAGGTAATCGGCGGAAAGTCGTATTTCTCGATAGTTCTGCACAACAAATCAGCGTACTGCTTCAGTGGTAGTTTCGGTATGATCTTAGACATGATCAGACGTGATCCAGCGATATTTCTTCAGGAAGTCGCGAAACAGGTCGCGGCCTCTGCGTGGGCGTATAGGGTCACCCGCATAAATTGGGTCTCTGCCGTACGTGTTGCTATGCCTGTTCCACCAGGGACGACCTGGATGGGGCGTGCTGATGCACGGAATGCCGTGTTCACAAACCACTTTCTCGCCGTATCTACCGGCAAACCGGGAGACAAAAATGACAAGTTGCGGTTGATGCTCCTGAACGAACCAGCGCAGTACTTCCTCGGATATGCTAAAATCCAAGGGCGCGACATGTCCTTCTATGCCACTGCCTGTCTTCGGCGCTGGCCGCATGAAGTAGTTATAGAAAGCGATGTGCTCCCTGGGGAATTCGTCCGGTGTCAGACCACTGTCCTTCATTATTCTAACAATTTCATCCCCGATATTCCGAAAGATTCCGAGACCCCGGTGAGGTTCTACGAATTGGCCTAATATTACGCCTTTTGTGTGTACCCACGCGCGTTCTTCCTTACCGAGGTGATCCTCGTTGCTCTGGTACCAGCGTTCAGGATCAAGGTGGATAGTGGATTCGGGAGGCATATAGTGGCTCTCGCCGATCACCAGCAGCCGTTTGTAGCGGTTGTCCTCATAGGAACTGCCGATCCAAGGCTGCATGCAGGGAAATTTTTCTAAATGGTCTGGCTTTTTCATGGTAGTCATGATGCAATGGTCAGCATGGCGTAAAAAATTACAGACCCGCAGAGGTTAATTGAAAAACCTGCAAAACGCAACCTGCAACCAAACGTCCCATACACACGATACACGCCCATTAATGTCCCAATAAAAAACCGCCGAAACCCTGCCTGTCGTACCCGTTACCGGCTCCCGGCAGTCGAGCAAGACGATCCCGGTTCGGGTGGTCTTTTCGTAATTATTAGGAGTCCTTCCGGCGCAGAACTTAGGTCAGGGAAAACGTTATGCAACCGATTATTAAAGTAGAAGGGATCCGCAAGACATACGGGGAAACCGTGGCGGTTGACGACGTGTCGTTTTCCGTACAGCCGGGTGAAATCTTCGGGATCATCGGACCGAACGGCGCCGGCAAGACGACGACGGTCGAGAGCGTCATCGGCCTGCGCAAGCCGGATCGGGGCCGAATATCGGTGCTGGGGTTGGACCCCGTCAGGGAGCGGGCTGCTCTGGCGCAACGTATCGGCGTACAACTGCAGGCCGCAGCCCTCGCCGAACGCATGAAAGTGTGGGAGGCGCTGGACCTGTTTTCCTCCTTGTACGCGCATACCGTACCCTACGAGCCGTTGCTGGAACAATGGGGGCTGGCCGACAAGCGCAATGCGGCCTTCGGAAACCTTTCCGGCGGTCAGAAGCAACGACTGTTTATCGCCCTGGCGCTGGTCAACGATCCGGAAGTCGTATTTCTGGACGAACTGACCAGCGGATTGGATCCGCAAGCCTGCAGGGCCACATGGGAACTGGTCCGGACGATCCGGGCACAGGGCAAGACGGTGGTGCTCGTTACCCACTTCATGGATGAAGCCGAGCACCTGTGCGACCGCATCGCTATCCTGATTCTGCTGGGCGTGCTGGCCGTCGGCACGGCGGTCTCTACGGCAACCTTCCGCTGGGAGTAGGGGGAACTGTCGGCCCCTATTTTCCCTTCATAACGGCAAGAGAATCAAGGGCGGATGTAAGTAGTGATATCTCACACAGACGTAACTGAGGGTGATGTTTTTTGGAGATTCCACGAGGAGGAGGATAAAAAATATCTTCACCACTATCATGACGATCAAGTATATCCTGGCCCGACTGATACGCTTTCAGAGCTGCTGATTTGATACGTTCAGGCGACCAATGACCTTCAAGGAGGGGAAGCGAAGAAGATATAAAATCAATCCCGACACCATCTGCAGATAAAATAAAGTCTGTGTAACGCCCAAGCATTTTTTGATTATCCGTATCGAAATTTTCAATTATTCGGGGTAAAAATTGCATCGAAAACCACACAGAAACAAATTCATGAAAGGAAACCAGCTCTTCATCTTCAAGATAAATATTAACAAGCCCGTCAAAACGATCTACAGAGAAAGATTTGTGCCTTATTACCTTCGCGAATTGCGAAGAAAATAGTTTTTCTAACGCGTTTATTCCTTCTAAATCATCCTGCTTGCTAATGAATCTATGAAGATCAGAGCGTAATTCAGGAGATGGGGGACAATCTTGAGCCAATAGAGATTTGTCCATGGAACAAATCAAAAAAAGAATACAGGTTAGCCGTATTGCATATCTCGATATATTCATAGGATTATCTTCTTACCGCTTAGTGCATAAGGGCTAACTGCAAGGATGCAGGTTGAGGTCGCAAGATATGAAAAAATTCAAAAGCCAGGCACTGTGAAATTCCAATGATGAACCTGGCCTGATCCCCTTGGCTCCGAGACGACCGTGCAGGAGCCGTACGGCTCGCCGAGGCTGACGGTAAGGAAGCATTCGCCGATTTCATAGTCGCCGTCCAGTTCACGCCAAACCCCGTTGAAAAAAAGTCCCGCTCGCAAGCCCGAACAGGGAACGTTAACGTCCCTTTCGCTTTTGTTTCCGACCCCTCCCTTTGCCGCATCCTTTCCGTAGTTGTATCGAGGCTGGCGCAATGAACACAGAGAGTCCCGTAACGCCCCAGGACGAAAAGGTCGTCGTTTACGAAACGCCCGATGGCGAGATGCGCGTGGATGTGCGGCTCGACCAGGAGACTGTCTGGCTGACGCAGCGTCAGATGTCGGAGGTGTTCGATACTACGCCCGAGAATGTCTTAATGCACTTGCGTAACGTATTTGCGAGCGAGGAATTGGCGGCAGACGCAACTACTAAGAAATTCTTAGTAGTTCGAACGGAAGGAAGTAGACAAGTCAAACGCCAGATCAAACACTACAATCTGGATACCATCATCTCGGTCGGCTACCGGGTCAATTCGAAGCGTGGAGTACAGTAACAAGCGGATCGGCTCGCTCCTCTTTCTCATGTATCTGAATCAGGAAAGCGTAGCGCATCGGCTCAATCCCCAGGCCCTGACGGCGCTCACGCTGCTCATTGCCGAAAGCGCACCCGCCGGCAAGGACCTGATGATCCGCCTTATTATCAATCTGCTGGCGGAGCCCGCGGGATGAACGGATTTCCCGATGCCTGACTGACCCGCATTTTGTTTTTGTATGCGATGCGTTCGGTTTGTTTCGCTATCGCCCTCGCGATGCGCACCACAATGGGCGCCGCTACGGAAAATCCGGCGGATACGATGGCGCACAGCAACCCCGGAATGAAGAGATGCTTGTACTTCCAGTAGTACTTATTTAGATCGGCGAGCGGACCCATGCGCCTTGGTGCGTTCTTAGAGGTGGTCCGGGTTGATTGGACAGATTTTTTCGGGAATTAAGGTGTAGCCCAATGTTTGCGCGCAAACATTGAGGGTGTAGTATCTATCCGACAGTTCGCCCGTAAAGGGGGCGGACACCGGGTTCACTTGACGAGTATCATGATTTGGACCATGATCTTGTCTTGTGCCTGCAACCGGTAGATGTACGCACCGCTGGGCAGATCGCCTGCATCGAAGCGCGTTGCATGATGACCTGCGGGTTTCGGTTCGTCGACAAGCACCGCCACTTCGTGACCAAGCAGATCATACACCGCAAGATGTACGTTGCCGGTCTGCGGCAGCGCATACCGTATGGTGGTCTCCGGATTGAACGGATTGGGATAGTTGCCCATGAGCACCGCCTCGGTCGGTAGCTCCTCGCTTTCTGTACTTACTCTGCTGGGCAGCATCACGGTTACCTCTGCAGGTGATCCTCCTCCGTGCTCGTTTTCCGCGCGCACCTGGAAGACATACTCCTGGCCGTTCGTCAGGCCCGTGACCGTGTAACTGCGAGTGTTCGCTTCGCCGGGGCCGCTGTCGGGAATGTCCATATAGGCAATGAAGTCTCCGCCGCTTTCTTTGTGCCGGTAGGCGTAGCCGGTGATGTCCGCCCCGCCGTCGTCGCCCGGGGCGTCCCATCTCAATGTCACTTGTGCATTGCCTGCCGTAGCTTGCAGGTTCTCCGGAGCATTCGCAATCGCGCCCGCCTCGGTCGTCCCCGTCCCCGAGGCGGACCAGCCGCTCGTGCCCTCGTCGTTCGTCGCCCGCACCTGCACGTCGTAGTCGGCGTTCTCCTCGAGCTGCGTGATCGTCACGCTGAGCTGCGTGATCGTCGTTGTCGTCACCTCCGTCCACGAGCCCTGCGGCGACGTCACCCGGTAGCGGTAGTCGTAGTCCCCGATCACCGGACCGGCGTTCGCGGGCGCGGTCCATGTCACCGTCACACTCGACGCCGAGGCCGACGACACCGAGGGTGCGGCCGGTACGCCCGGCGCCTCGCCTCCCACGTCCGTCACCGTCACCGTGATCGTCACCTCCGCCGTCTTCACCCGCGTGCCCGCGCCGCTCGTCGCCCTCACCACCACCACGTAGTCGTTGTCCGCGTCGGCGTCCGCCGGCGCCTCGAAGTTCGGCGCCGAAGCGAACGTCAGCACGCCGGTAGAGGCGACGATAGAGAACTTCGAGGCATCCGCGCCGCCCTGGATCGCGTAGCCCGTCACGCTGTCGCCAACGTCGCTGTCCGAAGCCTGGACCGTTCCCACCGCGGTCTGGTTCTCCGCCGCGCTGAACGTCGCCGGCGAGGTGAACGACGGCGCCGCGTTCGCGCCCGCCTCGGTCACCCCCGTCCCCGAGGCGGACCAGCCGCTCGTGCCCTCGTCGTTCGTCGCCCGCACCTGCACGTCGTAGTCGGCGTTCTCCTCGAGCTGCGTGATCGTCACGCTGAGCTGCGTGATCGTCGTTGTCGTCACCTCCGTCCACGAGCCCTGCGGCGACGTCACCCGGTAGCGGTAGTCGTAGTCCCCGATCGCCGGACCGGCGTTCGTGGGCGCGGTCCATGTCACCGTCACACTCGACGCCGAGGCCGACGACACCGAGGGTGCGGCCGGTACGCCCGGCGCCTCGCCTCCCACGTCCGTCACCGTCACCGTGATCGTCACCTCCGCCGTCTTCACCCGCTCGCCCGCGCCGCTCGTCGCCCGCACCGCCACTACGTAGTCGTTGTCCGTGTCGGCGTCCGCCGGCTCCTCGAAGTTCGGCGCCGAAGCGAACGTCAGGGTGCCGGTCGCCTCGACGATTGAGAACTTCGAGCGGTCCGCACCGCCATGGATCGCGTAGCCCGTTACGCTGTCGTCCGTGTCGCTGTCCGAAGCCGCCACCGTCCCCACCGCCGTCTGGTTCTCCGCCGCGCTGAACGTCGCCGGCGAGGTGAACGACGGCGACGCGTTCGCGGCCGGCGCCGTCACCGTGGCGGTGTCGGCGCCGGGGGCGGCGCCGCGTGAGGTGTCGGTGGCGCGCCCGGTCACGGTAAGGGTGAAGGTAAGCTCGGTGCTCGCCGTCAGCACCGGGATCGTCACCACCGGCGTGGCGCTCGCGGCGTCGTCAAACGTCACCCCGCTTGTCGGACCTGAGGTCTGTCTCCAGCTATAGGTCACATTCGTGCCCCACGGCCCGCCGCTGCCGCTGCCGTCGAGCGTCACATTGCCCCCGGCGACGGGAACCGTTCCGGCGTCGGGCAGGGCATCCGCGGTGGGCGAGAAGGGCGCCCCCGGATTGTCCTGCAGCTGCAGGTTCGTCAGCGCGGTCAGCTCCTCGAACACGTCGTCGGGAAACGTGGACAGAGAGTTTTTCCTCAGATACAGATCCGTCAGCTCGGTCAGTTCGTCGAACACCCCGGCGGGAAGCGTGGTCAGAGAGTTGGTGTTCAGATACAGCGCCGTCAGCTCGGTCAGCTCCTCGAACACCCCGGCGGAAAGCGCGGACAGAGAGTTGCTGGCCAGATCCAGCACGGACAGCTCGGTCAGTTCGTCGAACACCCCGGCGGGAAGCGTGGTCAGAGAGTTGCTGTGCAGAAGTAGAATCTCCAACGCGGTCAGCTCGTCGAACACCCCGGCGGAAAGCGTGGACAAATTGTTGTGGGCCAGATCCAGCGCCGTCAGCTCGGTCAGCCCGTCGAAATCCCCCGCCGCGAGAGCGGAGATGCCCTTGTTTCTCAGACGCAGCGTGCCGGTGATGGCGGCGAGATGGGCGTCGGTGACATTGCCGCAGGCGGTGATGCCGGGGATTTCGTCAAGGATCGCGGTGCGCACCGCCTCCGTGCGCCCGCAGATGCCGGTCTGCGCCTCGGCCTGAAGGGGCAGAAAGATCGCGGCGAAGGTCACAAGGAGCACGGCCGTCAGGCTGTGCGCCGTGCGGGAGGGCAAACGCCCCGGCCGAGACGGTTCGGCTCTCTTCAGTGCGGCATCGTTTCTCGCGGCGTCAACACCTATGTCGAACTGTCTGCGTGCTTGCATGCTGAACGATCCGCCGTGCTGAAAGCCTGATCCATACATATCGGCTATGCCTGTAAGCAAGGGACACGTCGAATGCAATCGCGCCGGAGACAGGCAAGGTAAGCCCACCGCCTAACGGTATTGCCCTGCCGGTAGATGTTGAAGAAGCCCATCGACACGTTCTGTTTTCGCTTTGGCAAACTCAGCCCCTGCAGCCAGTGAGCCGTACAGAATGAAATAGCTATAATGTTTTTTAATCCCGCGCCTGTCTTACTCTCCGGTGCACACATAGGGGCAACGACTCGGCTTGACTGTGCTCACCCTGTTATATGTTGGCGCAGCCTTTGTAATTATTATATACAGGCCACTGTGTACATTGCATGGTAATTGAGGGCTAATAAATGTTTTTTTCATTTCTGTTTGCTTCCATCTCTAATGGAGCGTCGCATTCCAAACAACGTACATGCCATGTTGGACAGCGACCGACTACAAATCCCTTTGGCAACCTTTGTATATAATCTCCTAAACAGCTATTCTACCGGGCGATGCACCGCCTGGGCGCGTAAGGCGATCGCCTTCCTCTCGACGCCCCCGGCGTCCACCGCCCAGCATATCCACGTGTCGTCGCCGTAGACACATATGCGGGAGTCGCCCTCAAAATCGCGGTAGCACCTTACCCGCTCGCCTATATGCGCGCCCAGCTCGGGAGCCACGTACCAGCGGTGGCCTACCTGTATGCCGCGCTTGACGACGGTCCTCATGCCGCCCCTGGAAACAGGCTCATAGAGCACATTGAGCACCCTTTCGTCTTCGATGCGGCGCACGGCGCCCTTCCATGAATTGGCCCGCTCCCACGGAGAAGAGCCGAGTGAGCCGTGCGTGCGGCGGCCGTAGTCGTTCTCCGCAAAATTATCGAGCCACGCCTGAAACTCCGCAGGCGAGAGAGCCGAGGGGCCGAGGTCTACCGGCGCCTCGCCAGCTCGAACCCGCGCCCTCTCCCTAGTGCGCAGCTCTTGGCGCTCTGCGACCGAGTGGCCTACGTAGCCGGGTAGCATCTCCATCGCTGTGCTCACCGTACGGAAGGCCCGTTCGATGAAAGGTTTTTCTTCTGGATGGAAAGGGCGGCAATGCTCGATGCGGATAGCGAGCGCCCCGGGGGCAAAATCTCGTCTCACTTTATCTCACCAAGTCCCACCAAGTCTCGTTTCCCACTGGGCCAGATTCAATTTTTTGGCACTGTCGTTTTACAATCGAAAAACCTGCAAAACGCAACCTGCAACCCGCACCCCCCCCCGTACACACGATAAACCCCATTACTGTCCCAACGGAAAACCGCCCAAACCCCGCCCTTCGCACCCGTTACCGGCTCCCGGCAGTCGAGCAAGACGATCCCGGTTCGGGTCGTCTTTTCGTATCCGGAAGGTTTTCCGGCGTAGAACCCGGGTCAGCGAAAACGTTATGCAACCGATCATTGAAGTAGAACGGATCCGCAAGGCATACGGGGAAACCGGGGCGGTTGATGGCGTGTCGTTTTCCGTACAGCCGGGCGAAATCTTCGGAATCATCGGACCGAACGGCGCCGGCAAGACGACGACGGTCGAGAGCGTCATCGGTCTGCGCAAGCCGGATCGGGGCCGAATATCGGTGCTGGGGCTGGACCCCGTCAGGGAGCGGGCCGCTCTGGCGCAACGTATCGGCGTACAACTGCAGGCCGCAGCCCTCGCCGAACGCATGAAAGTGTGGGAGGCGTTGGACCTGTTTTCCTCCTTGTACGCGCATACCGTACCCTACGAGCCGTTGCTGGAACAATGGGGGCTGGCCGACAAGCGCAATGCGGCCTTCGGAAACCTTTCCGGCGGCCAGAAGCAACGACTGTTTATCGCCCTGGCGCTGGTCAACGATCCGGAAGTCGTATTTCTGGATGAACTGACCAGCGGATTGGATCCGCAAGCCCGCAGGGCCACATGGGAACTGGTCCGGACGATCCGGGCACAGGGCAAGACGGTGGTGCTGGCAGTCGGCACGGCTGTCTCTACGGCAACCTTCCGCTGGGAGTAGGGGGTTGCTCGTCCAACGAATCCTGAGTGGAAACGGTGCGTGCCGCTTCTTCTCTTCGCAATGCGCAATCCAGAAATGACCCGAAAAAATCGGACAGTTTTTCAGGCGTTTTTAAGCGTACCGTCGCGTCGGGTTATGCCGCTATGGGCAGCGGTTTTCGTTTGTAGAATACGTCGTCGGGCGTTCGGTTGTCAATCGCCTTTTAATCGGAAGTAGAAACGTCATTGCCGCCTGTTGCTCCGGATAGCAGTTCAATCACGTCCGGATCGTCCCACTCCTGACTTCTCGCCCAGTCCAGAGGCGTTTTTCTTGCGTCGTCTTTCGCGTATACGTCGGCGCCTGCGTCGATAAGAACGCGGATAGATTCTGCATCGCCCATCCGAACTGCTCGGTGTAGAGGTGTTTCGCCCTTATCGTTTTTTGCATGTACGTCGGCGCCCGCCTTGATAAGAACACGGATAACCGTTACCCAGGCCGCGGCCCAGTGCAGAGGCGTTTTTCTTTCGTCGTCTTTTGCGTGTACGTCGGCGCCCGCTTCGATCAGAGTGCGGACAACTTCCTCGAAGTTTCTGTTGGCTGCCCAATGCAGAGGCGTTTTTCCTTCGTCGTCTTTTGCATGTATGTCTGCTCCTGCTTCGATCAGAAGGCGGACAGATTCCGCATCGGCGCCCTGAACCGCTTCGTGCAGAGGCGTTTTTCCCTTGCCGTCTTTTGCATGTACGTCGGCGCTTGCTTCAATCAGAGGGCGGGTGGCGCGTTCATCGCATGCCCAGTACAGAGGCGTTTGGCCCTTGTTGTCTTTCGCATGTACGTTGGCGCCGTCTCCTCTTTAGAGCCGCCTCCAGCATGTGCTTGCCTGTCGTCTTGGACAGGCCCCCTTCTCCCGAAACCTTGCATTCAGCCGGGGGCTAACCTTGCATTCAGCCGATGCCCAAACCGGTTTTCTTTTGATGACGGATCAAGAGCTATTGGGACATCTCCTTCACCGCCGTACTGATAACGTGGCGAGCCGCTTCAGGCATATGCTCACGTTCATCGGTTGATACCAGCCATGCTTCAGCGTTAGCAACTGTTTCTTCAGAAGCCTTGTCGATCTTCTCATCCGTCCAGTGACCTTCGAGCGCCTCTAAAGCCTCGGAGATTGCATCTGCATGGGGCGAACGGTACTTAATGAGTATGTCGGTGTGCCAGGCTATAGCATCCAGATCAGCGTTCTCATCCTGCATGAGGTAACGAAGCGCGTTATGGGATACTTCCTGAGCAGCTGAAGGATAGAAAGCCTCCTCTTTGGCAGTGGCGATAATATCCCGTGCCTGCTCATCGAACTCATCTGCCGAGACAGCACCGGTTTTGTAGCTCTGAATCACGCCGAAAAGCGGTTCGGCCACAACCTCGAAGTATCTCTCGGCGTCGGCCTTGGTATCGCCGTCAGGCACTACATAAGACCCGGGAGCCGAGTATGTGACCACCATCGGCTCACTTATCTTGAAAGTCTGCGCGGTTTCTTGCGTGGTTGCCTCCTGACATCCAGTGGCGAAAGCCAGAACAGCTATAGCAACAATAACAAATTGTGTTTTCATCTTGGTTCCTCTTGGTTTTAGTGAATCTCAACAACCTGCTTGAGGCCCATAACCGGACCACACCTGCTCACCGTCACGGTACACACGGAAGAATGAGCCTTCGCTGTTTTCATAGTTCCAATAGCTGACAGTACCATCTCCATTATCGTAACCGCGAACGGAGCATTCGTACCGCAAGGCCAGTCCTATAGCAATCATGCCCACTACGGCGGCGGTGGCAACAGACAGCAGGGCCCAGCGCCGGCGGACGAGACGAAGCAGCGGTCGCGCCTGGATTCTCCCTTCCTGGCTTTCACGAGGCCCGGCTCGGACATGGGCGTTGAGAAACGCTCCTACCCGGTCGCGTCGATCTGCATCGATGCCGGGCCACATGGAATCGTCCCGAACGGTTTCCCAGGTTGCTGCGAGTTCGGAACGTTCGTCTTCTTCGAGCGGCTCGAGGGCGTCCCGAACCGGGTCGGAGGGTGGCGGTTTATGCGCTGTCATGGCATGTATTCGTTTAATCCATAGGCTCGGATCTTGCCGCGAAGACACCGAAGCCCTTCCACCAGATGGTTGTTGACGGTCTTGCCGGAGATTGCCAGAACATCGGCTATCTCCTGGTGGGACATGCATCCGACACGGCTCAACTGAAACACTTCCCGGCGGCGTGGCGGCATCTCCGAGATCCAGCGCTGGATGAGCCGATCCAGCTCCTGCCCCATGTAGCTCGATTCAGGCGTTTCACGCAAGGACGGTTCCCGATCCAACGCCACCTCGTTGCGGATGCGCCTCGTGCGATGCACCTTATAGGCCAGGTTCCTCACAACCCGAAACAGCCAGGCTTTGATCGATTGCTCGGGATCGAGCTCCGCCCGTTTATGCCAGAGCTTGAGAAACGCTTCCTGTACGATATCGTAGATCATGTCCTCGTCTCGCGTCAATATCCAGGCATAGCGCAGCAGGGGCTCGGACAACGCCTGATAGAGCGCATCGAAGGCGTCGGCGTTCGAGTGTCGCAGCGCCAGGAGCCATCGCTTTTGATGCTGGTCGAACGGCATTTCTCCCCTCGGCAACGTGTCGTTCCGCGTCAATGACCGTTCATCCATGTTGTGCATGCACGTGTTTTGTTATCAAGTAGGTACGTCTCACGCGTGCCACCGGAGCCCGAACCAATCAATGGAAGGCTCGCATGTATAATCCACAAGAGGCCTGTAGTACCTATTCTCGACAGGAAAAGGAGCCGCTTCACCTGCGGATCGTTCGGCCTTGGGCGGCTCGACCAGGAGACTGTCTGGCTGACGCAGCGGCAGATGTCGGAGGTGTTCCGGACCTCAAGCGACAATGTCGGCCTCCATCTGAAGAATGTTTTTGCAGACGGCGAGTTGGAGGAATCGGCAACTACCGAGGATTTCTCGGTAGTTTAGACTCCTTGAGTACGACGAGGACCGATTGGCGCTCGACCCGCCCGGAGCATTTCAATCAGTCGGCGGTTGACTTTCAATTGGTCAGGAAATATCTTTCAATTGGTCGGAGAATATTTTTCAAATAGTCGCTCGTCCGAAACAGCCGCATGTATCCTCGCTTCGTCAAACAGCGGATCAGAGAGGCTCTGGCCGATACCAGAGTCGTGCTGCTCTGCGGCCCCCGACAATCGGGAAAGACCACACTGGCGCGGCAGATCGCGGGCGAGGCCATCCCCTTCGTTACTCTCGATGACGCCACGACCCTCGACGCCGCCATGGCCGACCCCGTCGGCTTCGTGCGCGAGCTCGACAGAGCAATCATCGACGAGATACAACGTGCGCCGAACATCATCCTGGCGATCAAGACTGCCGTGGACGCCGACCCGCGCCCCGGACGATTCCTGCTCACCGGGTCTGCCAACTTGATGACACTTCCGCGCGTTGCGGATTCACTCGCCGGTCGCATGGGAATTACCCGTCTGCTGCCATTGGCCCAGGCAGAGTTACGCGGCGCGCGGCCGCTCTTCTTCGACCAGGCGTTTGCGGGCGAGACCCCGACATGCGGAACCGCGGTCGTCGGCGACGACCTTGTGGAGATCGTTCTCGCGGGCGGCTATCCCGAGGCGCTGACCCGTTCCGGATGGCGACGACGGCAAGATTGGCACCTGGATTACATCGAGGCGATCATTCAACGCGATGTCCGTGACATTGCCCGGATAGAACAACTGAGCGCGATGCCGCGGCTGCTGCGCATTCTCGCCGAGCATTCCGGGCAACTCGTCAACTACTCCGGATTCGGCGCACCGCTCACTATGAACCACGTTACCACGCGCAAATATATGGGAATCCTGGAGAACCTGTTTCTCGTGCACGCCCTGCCGCCCTGGTACGCCAGCGCTCTCAAGCGCATCACGAAGTCCCCAAAGCTGCATTTCCTCGACGCCGGATTGCTGGCGGCGCTTAGAGGTATCACGCCGGATCGCCTGCGCCGCGACCGGACGCCATTTGGAGCGATACTGGAGACCTTCGTGTTCGGCGAACTTCTCAAGCTCGCGAGTTGGTCCGATGACCGGTATACATTCTCCCACTTCCGCGACAAGGAGCGCAATGAGGTCGATATCGTGATCGAAGACGGGCGCGGCCGGATTGTCGGCATCGAGGTGAAGGCGGCGGCAACGGTCTCCAGAAGGGATTTTTCCGGCATGCGCCGCCTTGCGAATGCTTGCGGCGACCGATTCGCGCTCGGCCTGGTTTTGTACGACCACGAGCAGGCCGTCCCATTCGGCGAGCGAATGGTTGCCGCACCGATTTCGACGCTGTGGTCGTCGATTCGAGGCCATCGGTAGTTTCCTGTCAAGTGATTGAATATCGGCTCGAAGGATTCCGCTATGCTAACCTAATCCCAGCCACTCATTGAGCGGTGCATTGGTCATTCCCAACTACCCGGATCCGCTTCCATCCGGATGCCCGATATGCACGATATCCAGTCCGCCCCACTCCCGTTCGAGATATTCCGCGATGAGCCGGCGGTGGCAATGGTGGGGCCGGTCTTCGCTGCATAGCAGACAGCCGTCGCGTATGACTTCCTCCGGGATCGTTTCCTCGATTCTCCGTTCCCGCATCAGTTCCAGAAACAGGGCTTCGTACGTTTCCCAGCCGATTCGTTTTTTCCGGTAATCGCTCAATATCTCCTGCGTGGGGGCCAACTGCGGAAGGTGCGCATATTCCATTCCGCAGAGTTCGCGGAGGAAATACGCAAGGTCGTCCTGCTTGGCGAAGCCGGAAAGCTGCGAGGAGTTTTTGAGTCGTATGTCGACGATGCGCCGGGCGCCCGACTCCCTGAGAAGATCGAAAAAGCGTCTGGCGGATTTTCTGGTGAACCCTATGGTGTATACCTTCATGCTTTCTGGCCCGCGACCTGTGCGTCGTTCGAAAAGGAAGAAGCGGACGGCGTTTTGTTTTTGTATGCGATGCGTTCGGTTTGTTTCGTTATCGCCCTCGCGATGCGTTCGTCGCGGGGCCCGAACAGGTCTTCCTGCCTGGGGTCGTCATGCAGGGTCAGCAGCCGGTCCATGGCGGCGGCATGGGTCTCCAGTTCGCCGTCCGCCAAGATGTGTTCGACGGCGACGCCTTGCGCCTGGAGCGCTTGCGCCACGAGCAGGGTGCGGTGACATTCCAGCGGTTCTTTTTCCGAACACATGAGCGCCACGCGGCGTCCGGTCATATCCCGTACGATCCGCTCGAGTCCTCTCTGGAACGATAGAGTTTTACGTACCCGATCATAGCGGACTTGCCCGTTTTCGTAGCACGATGCGTCGTCCGGGCGCCCGCCCAATTCCCTTCCCAGGAACGCGTATTCGATCCCGCATGCGGCGAGACGGTTCGCCAGCGCTTCGCGGTTGAACTGCGGATTGAAGCGGCTGTACGGAGACGAACGGACATCCGCCACTTCCGTTACGCCGTGGCGTTGCAGCAATGCGACGAACGCTTCGCTGTCGTGCGTGGAATGGCCGATGGTGAGAACCGATGCGCCGGCTGCGTTCATGTTTTCGTTTCTGGCAGGTCTCCGGAAAAATCGGAAGGCGCTCCCACGGCTTGCAACGGCATCTCCAACACCCGGTCGCACACCATGTCCGGGTACTCCTGCCACTGGCATCCGTCGAGGGTATTGCCGCCAGCTTTGGGAGTACGGCCTCCCCACTGCTTGAAGAAGAAAGCGACCCGCTGCGATAGGCACTGGTCGCGCAGGGAACGCGCCCATTCCGCCTCCATGGGGCGCGCGCCCGGTCCGCTTTCGCCCCCGACGATAACCCAGTGAATTCCTTCCAGATCGACATCGCCTGTCGGACCCAGCAGCGGCTCGAAGGAAACGAAACGCATGGAAGCATTCGTCTGCTTCAGGTGCCGCAACCGCGTCATCGCAGCGGAATCTTCAATGGATACGCCCAGCCAGATATGAGAAGGCACGGGTTTTTTCCCATAATGCTTCCCGACGAAATCGCGCATCAAAGAACTGCGCTTGGTAAGAATCTGATAGATGTGCCAGTCGGCCCGCTCCATCGTATCGAATACCTGCCGGATGTACTCGTCGGGTATCTCCTTATGAAACAGGTCGCTCATCGAATTCACGAAGATGAGCTGAGGCCGCCTCCAGTGCAGAGGCTGCTTTATGCGCTCAGGCCGCAGGGTCAGGTCGAAACCGGGTTCGAAAGGATGGCCCTCGACCCCGCGAAAACGCTCGGAAAACCGTTCGGCGTAGCACCGATCGCATCCGGCGCTGACCTTCGTGCAGCCCGTAACCCGGTTCCAGGTGCTGTTCGTCCACTCGATGGCGCTTTTCAGAGACATGCGGTTCTTTTCAGAATCAGTCGAGAGGTAAGCGATTGCGTACGATTCCGATGGATACAACAAATATATGTACAATGCACATATATTACAAAGTTTCGGAAAAATGATCTGTTTCGGGCAGTATTAACGACTGCGTGAAGGCCCGGCACGCTGGCTCTGTCTCCTCTTTAGAGCCGCCTCCGGCATATGCTTTCCTGTCGTCTCGGACAGGCCCCCTTCTCCCGAAACCTTGCATTCAGCCGAAGGTTAACCTTGCATTCAGCCGATGTCCAACCCGGTTTTCTATCCATCCCCCTATCCCCCTTCCGGATCGAACTTCCTGAAGTACGCCCCGAATGCGTCGCTATCCACTCCCTTGAGCAGACTCCGCCGTACTCTGTTCGCATGACGTTCGTTTGATCCGCCCCATTCCGTGTTGTGCTCCACGGCCCATGCTGCAACGAGGGCAATGGCCACTTGGATAGGATTGATTCCCCATTTTGCAGCGGTCTCCCGGATGTCCTTGTGATCCGCAAGAGCCCGGATAGAGGCGGCTACGGTGGGTTCCAGGCCATTCAGGTTGCACGCGGCCAATGCGCTTCCTTCTTTTTTCCAGTCGATCCAGTAGGTGACGAGGTACAGGTTTTCGGCCTGGCGAGTGCGCTGTTCTTCCTTTTCCGCTTCGGGGATGTCCGAGGGCGGAGGCGTAAGGTCGCAGGCTGCTTCCGGGCGGGGTAGCAATATTTTGTCTTCTTCCACTATGTGCATTAACCTTCCCGCGAACTTCTCCGAAGGATCAGGAGCGTACGCCACCATGTCCCCGTATGCCGCCATTCCCCCGGCGGTCCGCGGCGTGGGCAGGTCTACCTTGCGGGTTACGGGCAGTCCTTCCTGCACAGGCCCCTCTTCATCCACCAGCACGAGGCTGGTGAGATGCGTGACGAGGCTTTCCCCGACGGCCAGTTTGCGGGCCGCGGCTTCGGACAGGGAGGGCAGCGCCAGACTTGCCGCGTACGCTGCAACCCCCTCGGACAGCGTGTCGCGCTCCGGAGCCGCTTTGGCCGGTTCGCCGCTCCATGCCGCGCTCATGCGGACATTGCCCCGGATTGCGCACACCGATTCGGGAAGCTCTCCTCCGGCGGGCGTTTCCTGCTCCTGGGTCATCCGTTTCGTCCGCATGCCTTGCAGGGCGGCGTGCAGGGCGCTATCGACATCCGCCCCGAAACCGAAATGGATGTCGCCCCCCGTGAGCGCCGCGAGATGGCCTACGTTGGCTTCCAGGCTGTCCTCGCCCACCAGCACGACGAATACTCTGCGTCCTTCCTGCGCAAGGCGGTGTACGTCGAGGGCGTAGCTCTTCCCGTCCGTGACGAGCAGCACGTCGCCCGGGTCGGTTTCTGCAAAGACCTGGTCGAGGGCGCCGCCGATTTCCGTGCCTCCACAAGGCGGCGTAAGCTTTTCGATCGCTTTTGCGAACGCTCCGGGCGAAGCCGCAAGGCCCCTGTCCACCGGATTGCATGAGTTGTCGAATTCCCAGAGGCTGATGCGGTCCGTCTCCCGAAGTTCTTCGGTCAGGGCGCGCAGTCCATTCCGGACCGCTTCATGCTTGGAAACGTACTGCCCCGAATCGCCTTCGCACCGCGACGACATGGAGCCCGAATGATCCACCAGCACGGCCGCATGGACGGGTCCCTTTCCTGCTTCAACCTCGTCGATGTGCAGGGATACGTTCCGGCCGTCCCAGGCTTTGCTTTTCAGCGCGCCGGGCTTCCATCCCTCCACCTCTATATCTATAGGGGCGTTCGCCGGCGCCTCGCCCGCAAGAACCCCATCCCGTGAAGCGCGGAGCGCCCCGGTCGCAAGGCGGATCGCACCCGCGTCGTGACGGATACGCAGAGAGACGTTCTTCAGTCCTTTTCCATGGGTCAGTTCGTCCGTTTCAGGGAGGGGGGCTATGCCGTAGACGTCGCCCACCGTCATGGGAATGCGAAGCCGCCCGCAGGAAGCGGCTGCACTGCGCAGGGTGTCCGCCCAGCGGGTCGTCACCTCGATCGTGCCCCCCGGCGCCAGATTCCCCACGGAAAGCGCATGCACCCCGCGCAGGAGTTCCTCGTGGAGTACGGCGGTTTTTCCTTCGCTTACCGCCTCCTCGTAGGTTTCCCGCGCTTCCTCCCGCGCCTGGGCGATTCCCTTGAGGATCCGACTGTCGATCTTCGCCGTCAGGCCAAAAAATGCGGCATGGACGGGCACGGGCAGGCTGAGGAGCGCCTCGATAGCCGCCGCCTCGTCGTTACGGAAAGTTCTCTTCGTTTCCACGACGGCCAGCCCGCCGGTCAACGTGACGCCGATGTCCATGGCGACAAGCGCTACCGGGTGCGCTCCGGCCTCCTCGCGGGCCTCGTTTACGAGCGCTGCGATGGGATCGATCATTCTTTGTGCTGTTAGTCCTATAGTCATTTTCTTTCTCGTTTTGGGGTGCATGCGTATTTCTTCTCGAGAATCTTCCGCAAAAGGTCGTCGAGGCGTTCCACGAGCGGTTCGACCTCCATACCGGAGGCATGCAAGTCCGGCGCCACGACGAGCGTAATGCCGTCCGCCACCGGAAACGGCACGCCTTCCCGGGCCTTGAGCAGCACGCGGATGGCCGCCGGCGGGAAGCCGAGTTCTTTGAGGCGCACGTACCGCCGGATAGCGGTCGTATGCTCTTCTCCGTATTCTGCATAGGTCCGTCCGCCCGCGGGGGGAGGCATGAAGCCCTCGGCGATCAGGTATCTGATCTGCCTCGGGGTGAGGCCCGTGCGCTCGGATAGTTGCTTCATGTTCATGGCTGTACGGGGGATTGCGATTTATTATGACAAATAATATGTCAAAAGAAAACAAGAGTCAACCCCCGCACGGAAAAAAGTGGATGGGGGAGGGGGATGGCGCGGCGTTGCGCGATCAGTGCCGGGCGCAACGGGTCGCCTTCTTCTTCAATCAGTGGGGAGGCCGTACTCCCAGGGCTGGCGGCAACACTCTTGACGGCTGCCGGTAGCAGGAGTACCCGGATATGGTGTACGACCGGGTGTTGAAGAGGCCGCTGCAGGCTGCCGGAGCGCCGGTAGAGGGTATGAAAGAACCGGCGGAAGATTACTAAACTACTTCACTTAGAGCACTGCGAACATCCTGTGTTGTTACGTATTCCATACGATGGGGCGCCGGATATTAGTTCCGGGGATATTATCCGGTAACAGACATCCCCTAAGCATGCTTGTGCGCATATGCCTTGTGCCTGTGGCGTGTTTAGTTAGATCCTCAGCAACCCTTTTTCCTATCTGGGGAGACATAACATATACTGGTTTACCCCGTTCTTCAATAACCATCTTAATAGGTTCCATAAGATCTGAGTCATTTGATATAATGATTGCCATATCGAACAAATCCTTCCAGGCATCATTTAATAGATGACATGCAATGTTTACATCCGTACGTTTTTCTTCTGGTTTGGATGCTTTGACACTTAATGCCTTTGGGGCATTGGCGAAACCTTCATCTTCCAATCTAAGCCTGACCGGTAAAATGCGACTATTAACTTCATAGTCTCCAGTGACAAGTCGGATATTTTCATCTAAACATCCGCCTTCATCATCAACTCTTACTATGTTAGTATTTGCAATGGGGATATTTACTAACTTTGCCGTGAAGGGTCTATAGCGAAATGATCCGTAATGTATTTCTATTTTGTCTTGATTCGCGGGCAAAAATTTCAAAGCCCTTATATATTTTTTTTGCCTATTCCTGAGCCTGCCCTTTACCAATGATGTAAAATACCGGACAAGATCTATATTGTAATCGTTTTGAGGAAAAAATTCCCAGGCCGTTTTCTGAGATAACTTTACAAGATCAAGCCATTTGTACTCAGGCCTGTCCTTGAGTGCGCCATAATACAGATTGAACCCGTCAATATAAACACGTATATTCATGGCCTTTTTGTGTGCAAAAGCAGGGAGGCACCCTATCTGTCGAGAGACGGGGTGCCTCCAAGAACCGGTCCTTACATGCCGCAATGCCGCAATGCCGGTGGGTTGTATCGCTTGCCAAGGTAACAACTCGGCGGAAAATAGTCAACGGACGCGGCCAAAAAAGTTTCACACTAGATACGGTCACGCTGTCATCTGCACGTCCGAAGGCGCTGCGCTCCGCAACATCTCCATGAAAAAGAACCGTCACCCCTGGGAAACAACCGGGAGTTGGCAAGTTATGCCGTATTATCCCCCTTTGAAGCCTGAACAGCGATTATCCCACCGACCCGCCCCCAGTCCACAGTTCATGCGGCGATGCAGTGCAACTTCAGTAGAAACGGTCCAGGCCCGGAAATTGCGAGATGAGATGGAATGGTAATCAAATTCGGCTGTCGGCTTCCGATCTCATGCGGTTCACGGCGTGTCCGCACGCCGCACGCCTCGATCTCGCCTGGCTCCGGGGCGAAGACGAAGACCTTGTGCCGGTGGATGACAGCGAAGATACCGTCTTGCTCCGGCAGCACGGCGATCGGCACGAAATTGCGCATCTTGAGCACCTCGAGGCCGAGGGCAAGGATGTGACCCGTATCGAAACGGAAGGGGCGTCCTTCGGAGAGTCGCTAAAAGCCACCCGGGACGCCTTGACGGCCGGGCCGGACATTATCTTTCAGGGTGCGCTCGATAGCGGAATGTGGGGAGGATACGCGGACTTCCTGGAACGCGTGCCCGTTCCGTCGGACCTGGGGGCGTTTTCCTATGAGGTCGCGGATACCAAACTGAAGCGTAAGCCCGCTCCGGGCCACGTGCTTCAACTGGCGCTTTATTCGGATATGCTCGCTGCGGTCCAGGGACATGCGCCGGAGAAGGCGCACATCCAGCTCGGCACGGGCGAGCGGGTTAGCTTTCGGTTGTCGGAATACTCCGAATATGCGCGTTTTGCGCGTGATCGCCTGGAGGATTTCGTCCGGAATCCTCCGCCAACTCGCCCCGTCCCGTGTTCGCTTTGCGATCTTTGTCGATGGCGGGACCATTGCGGCGATGCATGGCGGGAGGCAGACAGCCTCTACCTGACCGCAGGTATTATGAAGAGTCAGGTTGGCAAGATCGAAGCGGTGGGTGTCGACACCATGGCCGTGCTTGCCGGACGCGAGGACCGGGTGGGCAGGCTCGCCGATACTACGTTGGAGAAGCTGCGGACCCAGGCGGGGCTGCAACACGCCCGAAAGACGGGAGCGCCGACCTTTGCATTGCGGGAGCGTGTTCCGGGGAAAGGGTTCGATCTGATGCCGCGTCCCGATCCCGGCGATTTGTTCTACGACATCGAAGGAGACCCGTTCTATTCCGAAGCGGGCTCCGAGGGGCTCGAATATCTCCATGGCGTGTGGGACCGTGAGGAATTCACTGCGCTGTGGTCGCACGATCTTGCGGAGGAAAAGGAAGCACTCGCTTCGCTGTTCGATCTTTTCGAAGAGCGCCTCCGGAGCCATCCGAACGCGCACATCTACCACTACGCCACCTACGAGATCACCGCGTTGCGCAGGCTCGCCACGCGCCACGGGATCGGGGAGGCGCGGCTGGACCAGTGGCTGCGCGAGAGGCGGTTCGTGGACCTCTATGCCGTTGTGCGCGGAGGCGTCTTCGCTTCCGAGCCGTCCTACTCCCTCAAGGACCTGGAGGCTTTCTACGATATGCCTCGCCAGGGGGAGGTGAAGACCGCCGGCGGCTCAATCGTCGCGTACGAGAAATGGCGGGACGCCGGCGACGCCGGGATACTCGACGAAATAGAGGAATACAACCGTATCGACTGTATCTCCACGGAGAGGATGCGCAACTGGCTGCTCGGGATACGCCCCGAGGGGCCCTGGCTCGAAATCGGCGAAGGCGAAACGGAAAGATCGGCGGCGCAGCAGGCCGAGCACGAAGCACTCTTGGATTTACTGAGCGCTTCCGGCTTGCCGGAAGAGCGACAGCGCATGCTCTATGACCTCGGCGTGTTTCATTGGCGGGAGAGCAAGCCGCAAGCGTGGTCCGTCTTCGACTCCGCCGCAAAGGATTTCGAGGAGCTATGCGACGACATGGAATGCCTCGCCGGGCTGGTCGCGACCGGCGGGCACTACCCCGTGAAACGCTCCATCGGGCGCGAATACGGCTACCCGCCGCAGGAGACGAAATTGCGGGAGGGAAGCTCGGCGTTGTTTGTGAGGGATGACGGGTTTGTTTCGGTCGATATAACCCGACTGGACCGCAGCGAGCGCAGGATATGCTTGAAAATGGGCCCCTGTTGGGGTGTCGAACTTCCCGACCGGCTGGACCTTCTTCCCAACTTCGCCCTGAACCCGGGCGCGATACCGGGCGCCATATGGAAGGTCATAGCGGATCAATGCGGGCCTCGGTCGAACCGCGCGGCCGACGATCTCCTTTCGCGCAATCCTCCCCGTTTCCATGGTCCGTCGCCGCTTCCTCTGGATGAACACACAGAAGCGCTCGACGGCCTGATCGCGGCTGCGCGCGCGATGAACCGATCGGTTCTGCCGGTCCAGGGACCGCCCGGCACCGGCAAGACCTATGTGGCGGCGCGGGCGATCCTCGCGCTCGTCCGGGAAGGCAAGCGCGTTGCGGTATCCTCGAACAGTCACGCGGCTATACGCAACGTGCTTATGGGATGCGTCGATGCGCTGCGCACGGACGAGACCGGCCTCACCGAGGACGACGTGCATATCGCCCACAAGATATCTTCGCGAGAGAGCGATCTCCCGGAAGAAGTCCGAAGGGCCATCTCCTGTGTAACCGGCAACAGCGCCGGCGCAATTTATTCCGCCGATGTCGTCGGGGGAACGGCATGGCTGTTTTCGAGGGATGAACTTGAGGGCGCGTTCGACTACCTATTTGTCGACGAGGCCGGCCAGGTCTCGCTGGCCAATCTGGTCGCCATGTCCAATGCGGCCGACAACCTTGTCCTGATCGGGGATCCCCGTCAACTTCCGCAAGTCCTGCAGGGCGCCCATCCCCATCCGGCGAATCTGTCTTGTCTCGACTGGATGCTGGGCGAAGGCCGGAACGTCGATCCTGCACGCGGCATTTTCCTGCCCGAAACCTGGAGAATGCACCCCGATCTATGCCGATATATCTCGTCTCAGTTCTACGAAGATCGGTTGGAGAGCCATCCTTCGACTGCTCGTCAGTCTATTGAGGCCCGGGGCCTGCCCCGCTGCGGCGCCTGGCGGGTTCCGGTTGCTCATGAAGGCCGCGCACAAAATTGTCCCGAGGAGGTAGAGGCGATCCGCGATACCATCGAAAGGCTGCTTGCGGGCGTCTGGACAGATCGGGACGGACGCAGCCGCCCTGTTTGCGAGAGCGACATCATCGTGGTCGCTCCGTACAACGCGCAGGTAAACGCGCTCTCCGACGCCCTGCCCGCAATTCGTGTCGGCACCGTCGACAAGTTTCAGGGACAGGAGGCGCCGGTTGCGTTGGTCTCCATGACCGCTTCGTCTTCCGAGGAGACCTCGCGCGGGCTGGATTTTCTGTTATCCCGGGAGCGTCTCAATGTCGCCGTGAGCAGAGGCAAGGGCCTGAGCCTTGTGTTCGCCTCGCCGCGGCTACTGCACACGAACTGCGCTACCGTGGAGCAAATGCGACTGGTGAATGCGCTCTGTGCGCTGCCGGATGCGGGGGCTTTGGTTCGGTAATGGATTACGACCGGAGCCGGCAGCCTGGCATGGGCGGGAAGGATTTGCGGTGGGGTGGTGGCGGAAGGTGCACGGCCGGGGGGACCCTTCGTGCTGCTGGCAGTGGTAATATTAGGGGGAAAGGTTTGTGGTATGTCATCAAAAAGCCCCGTCCGGTTCGTCGGGCGGGGCCTGTGGAACATGGCTATGTTCCTGCGTATGCGTATTCGACAGGATACGATTTCGCCATATCGACAACCGGGGCAGGATTGGCGTTCAATGCTTGGGCGGCAATGCCTTTAACAATGTTAGGACCAAGTGCTACGTACGTACCACAGCTTGCATCCACGGCTACTTGATAGTGAAACTTGCCTCTGTACAACTCCATGAAAATCGTGTAATCTTCTGCTTCTTTCAGGGCAGCGGCTTTTTCGTAACCATGATCCGGGTCATTGACCACTACGTCCTTGATGAACGCATCCTTGAGCACGGAAACACGATTGCCTCTCATTATCAAAAATTTGCCAAGGTTTTTGAAAACGCTCCTGTCCGCTGGCATTAAACGCCCAATGTCTCGAACGTAGTCGGACTCGACGCCAAGCCAGAATTTGACGGACATACCCGTTGCCTTGCTCAAGAGCGAAGCGGTTTGACGGGTTATCGCAGCACCCGCCAGGATGTCCTTGACGGTTTCAACTGAAACGTTCATGCGGGCTGCAACCTGCTTGTTCGTCAAGCCGTGATTCTCGATAAAATCAAGCAGGATTTCACCCGGATGAACAGTCCAGTTAGGCGTGAATGCGTTGTCTCCCATAGTAATCAATGCTTGTCGTCTACCTCGAGGATTTTGATCGCTGTTACCTTTTTGCGATCAAGTCCCCCATCGTTAACCGTAGGTAACGGCGAGTGATCCGGTTCAAAGTACAAGCGCAAGCCTCCGCCAACTACGATATGGAATTGTCCTTTCATATTCGCCTTAAGCGGTTTCGGGTGTAGGTGCCCAATAGAATGAAGGTTTTCCGCTCTCTCCATTGCACGTAAGGCTCTCTGAATCTTCTTCGTCGACGGCAGGCCAAATTGCCTGATTAGCGCGGTTGTATCACCGAGCCTTTTCTGTAAGCGATTGCTCGAAAAGGATATATCCATGGGATTTGCCCCCCCTGACTGGTACTGCAAAAACGTGCCTCATTGTTCTGTCCCTCTTTGGTTGGATTGTTTTCATAGCGGCCCCGGAGGGCCTCCCTGGTAGTAGTCTCTATGGTTTTCTTCAAGGGAAAAATACTACGACAATAGCCCACTCTCGTTCCAGAGGCGGGCGGGATTTTCTCGCGATTATTGCGCTACGCAATCAGCTCCTTGTACGGCAAGGCGCCGCCGCACTCTGCCCGCATCGCGTTCGGTCGATTCCCCCCAGCCCTCACGCCACCGCCGTAAACCCCATCCCGCCCGGCCGATTCGGCTTGGCGTCGCATTCCGCCTTCAGCATGGCCACGAGCGCGTTGGCGTCGCCCAGTTGCTCCGTTACCTCGGCTTTGCGGCGAACCACCGGAAAATCGCCGGGGGTGAGCGCGTTCAGGCTCGACAGCGCCGCCGGCGCTTCCATATTGAAGTAGGCGCGGAACAGGCCGGCGGCCTGCTCGGGTGAGCTGTAACGCAGGGTTACCTTGAACAGGAAGCGTCGCAACGTGGCGTCGTCGATCTTTTCCACGTAGTTCGTGGTGCAGGCGAACGGCAACGGGTGCATTTCCATCTGCGTGAGCATCTCGTTCACCTGGGTCACTTCCCAGCTTCGGTGCGCCCCGCGCCGGTCGGAAAGCAGTGAATCCGCCTCGTCGAATATCAGGAACGAGCGGGTGTCGCGCGCTTCGCTAAACGCCTCGGCAATGTTTTGCTCCGAGCCCCCTACAAACATGGATAACAAATCGGATGTGCGTTTGGAGAGCACTTCCATACCCATGCGCTCTGCAAGATAGCGCACATAGGCGCTCTTGCCGGTTCCCGGTGGGCCTTGCAGGCACATAGAAAAGGGTTTTGCGCCTTGGTCGGTCAGGCGCTCGGCCAGATCTACCAGGTCGTGATCGGCTCGAATGAACGCCGCATCGAACAGCGCGGGCGGGGCTTGCGACGGTCTCTCGCAGTGCATCAGGGCCGCCATATTGTGGAGGCCGCGTTCAAGCATGGCATGTCCGTCGCCTTCCGGCAGGAGGGCGGCCGCACGTATCGGGCCGTCCGCTACGCCGGGCGGCATCTCGAAACGGCGCGCCAGTCCGGAAACGATCTCCGGATCGAAGCGCACATCGTTCTTTTCCAGTTGGCGCGTCAGGATGCGTTCCCGTACCCGCGTCGGCGGTTTCCTGAGGTGGACCACATAGGTCATGCGGCGAAGGAAGGCAGGGTCTGTGGATTCCGCATGATTGGTGGTCCAGATGGTGGGCGCCGCATTTTCCTCCAGAAGGCGGTTCATGAACAGTTTGGATCTGCTGCCGCGCATGCCCCTGGAGGCGCGGTCGGACATAAATCCGAAAAGAAAAGACATCATGGATCCGTTGGATAACAGATCGTCCATTTCGTCGAACAACAGGAGCGCGTTCGGGTCTTTGCCGAGCAGACACCCTGCAAGGCGGAGTTCGGCGAGGCGCTCGCCGCGAGATGGCTCGTCGCCGCTTTCATCCTTTTCTCCGACCCCGAACAGGGTTGCGCCAAGCCGGTTGGCCAACACCTTCGAAAGTTCCGTTTTACCCGTGCCGTTGGGTCCATACAGAAGGATGTTGACGCCTTTGGCGCTTTGGCGAAGTGCCCCCTCAAGAATTTTCGCCAGATAATCCCGGTCTTCGGCGACATGGTCGAAATCCGTCCAGTCCAGTTCCGTCGGCGTACTGGCGCCGAGCAGAAGGCGGCGCACGTCCGATTCTTCTTCGGGCGCCCAGGCAATTTTTTCCAGCCGCGGCGCGATGTCGATATCGCCGTCAGGGTCCACGGCCAGCAGTCCGGAAGCGTGCAGCGGTGCGTCGTCGGCCAGACGCCTTCGGACGGTATTGGCGGTCATGCCGAGAAAGCAGGGTATGGAATTGTTTTTGACGCTCAATACCCGGCCAGACCGGTGCAGCAAGAAATCGTCCGTCAGAGATTCGAACAAAGGCTGTGTCCGGTAGAGCAATACGAACTCCAGAATGGCCACGTCTTCCGGTTCGAGGCGGGCGATTCCGGCGAGTTCCTGCAGGCGAACGGCCGTACGATCCGGGCCAATGTCTTTCGTGGCGTTGGAGAGCCTCTCGATGTGTTTCCGCAAGCGTCGCCATGCTTTGTCCGAATGCATGGCGTTCTTTTCGTCATCGAGATCCATAAGCTCATCCATAAGCTCATAGTCCGACATTATTTTCCTGATCTTTCTTCTGCCCCTTCCCGTGAATTTTGAAACAGGAATGCCCTTTGTAGCTTCGATAAGCGCTGCTGCATCCGGCGCGCGGTCCAGCCCCTTCAATCCGGCGCACAGATCGAAGGCGTTTTCCCGTATCCATGTGATCAATGACTCGGCTTCGGGGCTTCGGCGCTCTATCCGCTTCATGGCGTTGGCGAGCCATACGAGGGCGAGGCGGTGGTGGTAGAGGGTGGAATGCGGCTGCACTTTCATATGACGCATGACACTATGGGTTTGAGGGTGAAGGAAGTCGATTGCCGGGCCATTCCTGACGGAATCCGATTTCCGGGTGCGCGGTAATGACGCAGGAATATGAGTGTAATGCAATAAAAACCAAATGTCAAGAGATATAATACATTTTTATGAATGAAAGGTTTTTAATAAAATCTTACATTATAATAGGGCGCCTGTCCCGTCGCGCCTTCACGCAATATTCACTTGACAGGATTTGTTTCAATTAATTACTGATATTTATGACTTTATAATAAATAAAATATCTCCATTGTCTGGCAATAATTGACAAAACAAAAAAAACTTCTATCTTTAGGTTGTACAAGCGCTTAGCGCTGTACATGCAGGAAATCCTGCTAATCGCAAGGTATACAGGGTAAAAAAACGGCTATTGTGCTTCCATAAGCACGTCATGCGACGAATTCCCGAATCAGAGGAAATCTACGAGCGCGTAGGGCGGAATGTGGCCGCACGACGGCGCGAGATCGGGCTTTCGCAGACAGAACTTGCGGAGCGCTGCGGTCTTACACGGGGGTCCATCGCGAATATCGAGAGCGGAAGGCAACGCCCCACGCTACATACTCTTTCGGATATTGCAGAGGCGCTCAATGCCGAAATGCACTCGCTGTTGCCTTCGCCCGGAGGAAACGCAGGAGACGAGGAAGAGGCAGCGGGCGGCGCCGGTTTTCCCGGGGGCGCTGTCGCCGGAGCGGTCCTGGCAGGCGTAGCCGCTCGTGCGCTGATCCGGATGATACGATCGTCTTCGCCCAAGGACGCCGGAGAATCTTCTCCCATACCGACCGAAGAACTCGAAATGAAAGCAGGGGACCTTTTGCAGGAGGCAGGCATGGCGCAGGCCCCGGTGCCTGTGGATGAGATAGCTCAATATCTGGGCATCCGGGTCGATGAGGCAGAGCTCGGCGAAGAATGTTCAGGGATGCTGGTTCGGGAGGAGGAGTCCGCCGTGATCGGCGTCAATATAAACCATCACGAACACCGCAAGCGCTTCACCATCGCACACGAGATTGCGCATTTCATGCTGCACGGCGGGGAAGCATATATCGACAAGCCTCCTCACATAGATTTTCGCGCTGCCGACTCCGGCTCCGGCACGCAGCAGGAAGAAACGGAGGCCAATCAATTCGCGGCGGCGCTCCTCATGCCTGCCGATCAGGTCCGGGCAGCGGTCGCGGAACAACCCTTCGATCCAACCCGCGACGACGAGTTGCAGAACCTCGTCCTGCGCTTCAAGGTGAGTCCTCAGGCCATGACCACGCGCCTGATACATCTCGGACTTATTTCAGATGTCTGAAGCCCGCAACGGACCTGGCGGATTTTCGTTTCGCCGTCTATGCAGCGTCCCCGCTGGTGGCATCAGACATTGATCGCCTCCCGCTCCACATAGGGGCGTATCTCGACGCGCAGATCCTGGTTGGTTGCCATATCCACTGGTCGCCCCAGCAGATCTTCCAGATAGCCCTGGGCTCCGAAATAGCGTTGCCAATTGGGAGGTGCGTCGAATCGTACCAGGATATCGACATCGCTATCGTCCGCGGCCTGATCGCGGGCGAAGGAGCCGAACAAGGCGAGCCCGGTTACGCCGAAGCGTTGCGCAAGAGTTGCCTTGTGCGTTCGGAGCAGTTTGAGCACGTCATCTCTTTTCATTTGTTCAATCGCTCTTCTTATCGGCTATAATTGGAGCATATCAGGACAAAGATAACGTATTTCATCGGGCTGTTCATTGGGTTACAATCGAGCACCACCTCTTATCTCTGTTCTCACACCTCTTGAGGCGCCGCACCGCTATCACCTGACAGAGGAGGTTACAATCGAGCACCACCTCTTATCTCTGTTTCCACCCCCTACAACTCCGCAATCTCCTGCTCCAGCAGTTGCTTCCGGTAAAGATCCGCATACAACCCTTCGCGGCGCAGCAGTTCCTCGTGCGATCCCCGTTCGGAAATAACCCCGTCTTCCAGCACGAGAATGAGATCGGCGTCCATCACCGAAGAAATACGGTGACTGACGATCACGACGGTGCAGGAGCCGTAATAGCGGCGCAAATGCCCCAGCAGTTCGTTCTCGGTACTCGTGTCCACCGCCGAAAGCGCATCGTCCAGAATCAGGATAGCGGGCCGGCGAATGAGCGCCCGCGCAATGGAAGCCCGCTGTTTCTGCCCGCCGGAAAGCGTGATTCCCCGTTCTCCCACGAGTGTTTCGAATCCTTCCGGGAAATCGCGCACATTCTCCAGTAGCACCGCCTCCCTGGCAGCTTGTTCGATACGTTCTTCGTCTGCATCCGGCGTCCCGAAGGCGATGTTGTTGCCTACCGTGTCGCTGAAAAGGAATACGTCCTGGGGCACATAGCCGATCGACGAACGAACGACGTCCAGCGGAATTTGCCGGATGCGCCGGTCGTCGATGCGCACCGTACCCTGCGTGGCTTCGAGCAACCGGGGAATCATCTCGACGAGCGTCGTTTTACCGGACCCCGTGCGCCCCACGACAGCCAGCGTGGAGCCGGCAGGCACATGGAACGACACGTCCCGCAGCACCCGGGGACCGTCTTCTCCGTAGCGGAACGAGACATTGTCGAACCGGATCGCGCCGCGAATCTCCCTGACAGACGAGACCATTTCTTCCGTGTCGGCGATGTCGGGCTGCGTGTCGAAAATATGGTTCAGGCGGATCATCGAAGCGGATGCGCGCTGGATCATCGTAACCACGAAGCCCATCGAGGCCACCGGCCAGGTCATATACGCCACGTAGATCATGTATTCGGCGATGTTGCCGATGGTAATGGAGCCCTCGGCGACAAGCCGCCCGCCGAGCCAGACCACGATGATGCCCGCCATGCCTACCAGCAGAAGAAATACGGGCCGGAACCCTGAATCGACCACCGCCAGATCAAGGTTGCGCTGGCGATAGGCCGCGCTCTCCTTGTCGAATGCTTCGGCTTCCGAGTCTTCCCGCGTATACGCTTTCAGGACGCGGATACCGGCGAGCGCTTCCTGTACCCGGCTGGTGAGCCGGGAATACTGCGCCTGGAGCGCATCGCTGCGGCGGTGCTGCATGCTCGCCATGAAGAAGACCGCCACCGCCAGAAAAGGCATGGGAATGAGCGCATACAGGGTGAGCGTCGGCGAGATAATGAACATCACCGTCATGGCCGTGACAATAACCACCCCGGCGCGCACGATATACATGATGGCCGGGCCGATATAGCGCCGCACGCTCTCGATGTCGCTTGTGGCGCGGGCCATCATGTCCCCCGTCGAATACGTGTGGTAGAACCCTTGCGACAGCCGTTGCAACTGGTCGTACAGCGCATTGCGCAGATCGAACTCGATATGCCGCGAGGCGACCACCACCGTCTGCCGTTGCAGAAACGAGAACGTGCCGCTCAGCAGGCTCAACCCGATAATAATAAGGCCGAATGCAAGCAAGCCGACGAAGAAGCTGGCGTACAGGTAGCCCCGGACCGGAGTCCCCTCGTACACGTGGTACAGGTTCACGAGTCGGGGAATGCTATCGACCGCGATGCGCACCACGATAGGCACCGCTACGGAAAATCCGGCGGATACGATGGCGCACAGCAATCCCGGAATGAAGAGATGCTTGTACTTCCAGTAGTACTTATTGAGATCGGCGAGCGGACCCATGCGCCTTGGTACGTACTTGCGGGCGGTGCGGTTCGCGGGACGGCAAAGTAAGGAAACTGCCGCTCAGGGAAGCGGCCAATGGTCTGCGAGCAGCGCATTCGCATCATGCTCAGACCTGCCAACTGGACGAGCGGATCGTTTATTCCACACCCTCCTTGATTTTTATATGATCCGTTGCTACAATATTAATAATTAAAGTTCATGTGCGTATCCGGGGTTGCCGATACCCCATGACCAGCGACAAAAGCCCCTGAGTAACTGGCCAAAGCGCTGACCGCGCCGGTTTGAAAAAGGGATGGCCCGCAAATGGTTACTATTCGATATAAGCACCTTCTCGATGGTTCGGGAGTGAACTCGGTGGACCGACGAGCCACTGGGCTATGATGGCGTCTCGCACCTCAGGTCTTCCGGAAGTTTCATCCACTTCTCGCATTAGACAGTCAAGAAACGGTGGTTCCCCAATGAGATGTCGCCGAACCCTCATCTCGCTGCCCGCAGTTCTCGTGGCCGTAGCCTTGGTGTGGGCGTGCGGCGGCGACAGCGCCGCAGCCCCGGTGGAGCCCCCACCCCGTCCGACGACGGTGGACGCGTCGGGTCTCGTGACGGCCGTCCGAGGGGGCAACGCCGTGATCGCGGCAACCTACGAGGAAAACACGGCCGACTTGGTCATCCCCGTGTGGATCTCCACGCTCAGCGAGGGATCGTTGCGGGTGCTGTATGTAGTGCCCGCCGATCGGGAGTTTCGCGACGACTACAGTGACGGCATTTCGAAGGTGATCGTGGATGTCCAGGAGTGGTACCGCCAGCAGCTTGACAGCTTGACGTTCGACATCTACAGCGTCATACCGGAACAGTGTCACCTGCCCGAAGGCGAGGATTACTACAGCCATGGCGACATCTGGAAAAAAGTCCTGACGGACGTGCAGTCCTGCGCGCCGGTACGCGGCAATACCTCGCGGTTCACATGGGCACTCTACGTCGATGCCAAGGAACGCCCTGGGGAGCCGCATGAACTGGGACGAGGTGGACCAGGTCTCACCATGATGGGAAGAAAGGATCTGAAGGGTTTGTCGAATCCAGGATCGGGGACTTTTGGCCGCTGGATGGGCGGAACCGCGCACGAGCTCGGGCACACTTTTGGACTCCCGCATCCGCCCGGATGTGACCACGGGTTGCCGACCTGTGACTATCGAGCACTGATGTGGACCGGGTACGTCAATTACCCGAACACCTATCTGCGCGACGACGAGAAGGCGATTCTGCGGCGGTCGCCGTTCATCAAGGCGCCGGTTCCTGTGGGTGTTGAAGAGGATGGCCTGCCTGATACATTCGCGCTCGATCAGAACTATCCGAACCCTTTCAACCCGTCGACAGACATTACATTTTCCCTGGACGAGCCATCTGACGTCAAGCTGGCGATCTACAATATCCTGGGTCAGGCCGTAAGAGAATTGGCAAGCGGATCTTTGACGGCCGGCTCATACAAATATCGCTGGGACGGTAGAAACGATGTCGGGCTTGCTGTTACGAGCGGACTGTATATCTACACGCTTAGTACCGGGAGCAGATCCGTTTCCAGGAAGATGATCCTGGTTAAATAGATGTGTTACTGTTACTGTATCGGAGTGGGCCTTAATGCAGGTCTACTCCGATACGGTACCCCTCCCTCTTCCCGAATTCATCCGGAAACCCAAACCTTGACGAAATCGTAACGTATGCCACAGAGTTATCCGCATCAATCCGGCTCTGTGGTAGCGCGCCGTACTGCGCCGACGTTCCGGACACCCGCCCCCGCATCCATCATTCATCCGCCATAACCCATGAGCGCCCGTACCATTCTGGTCATCTTTTTCCTTCTTCTCGCCTGTATGCTCCCCGTGTACATGGCTCCCGCGCAAGAACAAGACCTGCTTGACCGGTTCGAAGAGCGCGTCACGGAGTTCACCCTCGACAACGGGCTGCGCTTCATCGTGATCGAACGCCACGATGCGCCCGTCGCTACGTTCTACACCTATGCCGATGTGGGGTCGGTAGACGAGGTCAAGGGCATTACGGGGCTGGCGCACATGTTCGAGCACATGGCCTTCAAGGGGACATCTGCTATCGGCACGACGGATCACGCCGCAGAACAGGCTGCCCTCGACCAGGTTGACGCTGCCTACAACATGCTCAAGGCCGAGCAGCACAAGGGCCGCCACGCCGATCCCGACAAGATCGCCGAACTGGAAGCGGCGTTCGCTGCAGCCCGCGACGCTGCACAGGAATACAGCACCCCCGAATTCGAGGAAGCGCTCGAACGCAACGGCGGCACGGGGCTCAACGCATCCACGGCAAACGACCGGACCGATTATTTCGTAAGCCTGCCGGTCAATCGCACCGAACTCTGGTTTTCTCTTGAGTCGGAGCGGTTTCTGGACCCTGTTCTGCGGGAATTCTACATCGAACGCGACGTGGTGGCCGAGGAGCGCCGCATGCGCACCGAGAGCAGCCCCTTCGGACGTCTCCTCGAGGAGTTCTGGACTACAGCGTTCAAGGCGCATCCGTACGGCGAGCCCGGCATCGGCCATATGTCGGACATCCAGTCCTATACGCGGGCCGAGGCGGTGGATTTCTTCGAGAAATACTACAATCCCGCCAACCTGATCGTGGCGATCGCCGGCGATGTGGATCCGGACGAAATTCGCACGCTGGCCGAAACCTATTTCGGGAGGCTTCCCGCAGGCGCCAGACCCGATCCCGTGGAAACGGTCGAACCCCCGCAGATTGCCGAGCGCCGCGTCGTGATCGAGGAGCAGAGCCAGCCGATCGTCGTTGCCGGGTGGCACAAGGGCAGCGTGAATCATCCCGATCAGGCCGCGTACGACATACTGGAACGCATCCTCAGCGATGGGCGGACCAGCCGCATCTACCGGGATGTCGTCGAGGAAAAACAAATCGCCCTGCAGGCGCAGGCGCTGAACGGCTTCCCCGGCATGAACAAGTACCCGCACCTGTTCCTGATCTACGGAGTGATCAATCAGGGGCATACGACAGGGGAATTCGAAGAGGCGACATATGCGATTCTCGAGGACATCGGGGAGAACGGCGTCATGGCGGAGGAAATCGAACGGGCGAAAACGCAAGCCCGCGCCCAGCTGGTGCGCCAGTTGCAGTCGAACACCGGGCTAACCGTGCTCTTTTCCTATCATGAGGCGGTGACCGGCGACTGGAGCGACATTTTCACCTATCTCGACAAGATCGAGCAGGTCTCCGGCGAGGATATCCAGCGCGTGATCGGGGAAACCTTTACGAAGTCCAACCGGACCGTCGCGATGATCAGCACCACGACGCCCGATATGGAGGAGGAGATGGAAGACGAAGAGGATATGGAGGAAGACATGGAAGAAGACATGGACGAGGAGGCCTCGAACTGACATGCGCCTGCACATGAACCATCCGACTTCGCCATTTTCCGGAACCCCCGTTTCAAGCACCAAATCCTGTGACGCCATGACACGCTCTGTGTATCGGATACTGACCGCCTGCATCGTTGCCGCACTGTGCACGTTGCCCACCCTCGCGCAATCCCATTATGCGGATATCGACGCGCCGCCGCTTCCCGAATTCGACATTCCGGAGCCGGAGCAGGTAACGCTCCCCAACGGCATGGTCGTCTTTCTCATCGAGAACCATGAATTGCCGCTCATCGCAATGTCGGCGCGCGTGGGCGTGGGCGCTCTCTATGAACCTGCCGACAAGGTCGGGCTGGCTTCCATAGCCGGCCAGGTCATGCGCACCGGCGGCACGGAGAACGTGGACGCCGACGCCCTGAACCTGCAATTGGAAAACATGGGCGCCCAGATCGAAGCTTCGATCGGGACGGTTTCCGGTCAGGTGTTCATGTCCTCCCTGACCGAGACGGTGGACGATGTGCTGCCGTTGTTCGCCGATGTGCTTATGCATCCCGCGTTTCCCGAGGACAAGATAGATCTTGCGAAAACCCAGGCGAAATCGGGAATCTCTCGGCGCAACGATCAGGCCCAGTCCATCGTGAATCGCGAATTCGACAAGTTGTTGTACGGGGCCGATTCTCCGTATGCGCGGCATACCGAATACGCGACCATCGACGCCATCGAACGCCAGGATATGGTGGATTTTCACGGGCAGTATTTCCTCCCGAACAATACGATTCTGGGGGTATGGGGGGATTTCGATACCGGAGAGATGGTGGCGAAGCTCGAAAACGCCTTTGCCGCATGGCAACCGCAGGAGGATTTCGTGCGTCCGACGCAACCGTCGCCCGATACGGGTTCCGAGTACGGGGTGTACTATGCGCCCAAGGCGGATGTGACGCAGAGCGCCATTCTGATGGGGCACCCGGGCGAGATCACAAGGAATCACCCGGACTATTTTGCAGTCACCGTGATGAATCAGGTGCTGAGCGGGTTTACAGGGCGGCTTTTCCAGAACGTTCGTGACGACAAGGGGCTCGCCTACTCGGTCTTCGGCGGCTACACCGCCAATTTCGAGCGTCCCGGGCAGTTCTATGCGGGCATCATGACGAAGTCGGAAACGACGGTGGACGGGACGGAAGCCGTGCGCGAGGAAATCGAAAAGATGCGCGCTGCGCCGCCGTCCGACGAGGAACTGGAACTGGCGAAGGACAACTACCTGAACAGTTTTGTCTTCAACTTCGATACGCGCCAGGAAATCGTTAATCGCATGATGACCTATGCGTACTACGATTACCCGCTCGATTTCCTGAACCGGGTGCGGGAAGGCGTGCAGGCGGTAGATGCGAGCGAGGTGCACCGCGTGGCGCAGAAGTACCTCCGTCCGGACGATATGAAGATTCTCGCCGTTGGAAACGGGGACGATTTCGTGCGGCCGCTCACCGAGCTCGGCGAAGTGGAAACGATAGACATTGCCATTCCGACAGGCCGCGAGCCGGCGCCCGAGGCTACCGAGGAAACCCTTTCGGAAGGGCTGGAGCTCTTCCGGAAAGCCGTGGATGCGCTCGGCGGACAGGAAGCCTTTGCGGCCATCAAGACCTTACGCCAGTCCATGATGAGGACGGCGACTACCCCTGATGGCCAGCAGATAGAGATGGATATGATGCAGTATGTGGCGTATCCGGATCGGGTGCGTGTCGAAATGGAGCAACCGGGCTTTGGGCAGATCACCGTCGTCGCAAACGGAGACGACATCATGCTTGGCACCCCCCAGGGCGTGATGCCGGCGCCGCCACAGGTGCGCGACCAGTTCACGTCGCGGATGGATCGCGACATCATTTCCATGCTGGCCCGCGACGACCTCACGGTGCAGCATCTGGGGCAGGAAGAACTCGATGGGGGGCGGACGGTGGAGGTGCTTTCCGTTACGATGCCGGATGTGGCGAACCCCATCCAGTTGCTGCTTGACCCCGGGACGCACGAACCGGTCGGGGTGCGGTATCTCGAGGGGGCCGTGCAGGAACTCGTTATCATCACAGAGATGCAGGAGGTTGGCGGCGTACGGCTTCCGAGCAGGCTTGAAACGTACCAGGACGGTCAGCCTAGGGATTCTATGGAAATCGAAACCGAGATCAACGTCGATATGCCGGATCACCTCTTTATCCTCGAGACGTCCGGCGGGTCGTTTTAACGGTGTCCACAGGCTCCCATGCTTGTCGAAATACTCCCGGATTATGACGCTGTCAGCGAACGGGCGGCCCGGCTTGTCTCCGAAGAGATACGCCGCCGCCCCGCCGCGGTCCTCGGCTGCGCGACAGGGAGTACGCCGATCGGTCTCTACCAACGCCTGATTTCGCGCGACGGCCCGGAAGCCCCGGATTTTTCAAGAGTCACCACGTTCAATCTCGATGAGTACGTGGGTTTGCCCCCCGAACACCCGCAGAGCTACTGGAATTTCATGCGGGAGCATCTTTTCGATCACGTAGGCATCCGGGCCGACCGGATTCATATACCGGACGGAATGGCCGCCGATCTCGACGCCGCTTGCGCCGCGTACGAACGGAGCATCGAGGAAGCCGGGGGCATCGATCTGCAGATTCTCGGCATCGGTTCCAATGCGCATCTTGCATTCAACGAACCGGGCTCCTCGCTCGGATCTCGCACGCGCGTCCAGATACTGACCGCGAAAACGCTCGCCGACAACGCACGTTTTTTTGGCGAAGGGGAAGCGCCGCCCCGCGAGGCCGTCACGATGGGACTCGGCGCCATCATGGAGGCGCGCAAACTCCTGATGCTGGCGAGCGGAACGGGGAAGGCCGTCGCCGTCCGCGCTGCACTGGAGGGCCCCGTTACCGCCATGTGTCCGGCTTCCGTTCTGCAGATGCATCCTCATGCCCACATTCTGCTGGACGAAGCGGCCGCCTCCGCACTTGCGTACCGGCATCGCGACGGCATCGCCGAGCCGAAAGAGTAAAGGCAGGGCAGGCGAGCGCGACTACGCGCCCGATACGTGCGCGTCTGTATAACGACAGCAAATTGGCACTAAAACCAAGGCGGGTAATCCTGGCTTTGCGAACGAGTTGGGCATATCCCTTATAGGGATCGAAAGCGCCCTCCGTGTTTGTGCGCAAACATCTGTTGCGCCGGGACCTTGGCATTGCGCAGAATACGGCGTGGCACATGCTCCAGCGCATTCGCAAGGCATTCGAAGGCGACGACGACCCGCGTTCGGCGGCCCCGTGGAAGTGGATGGGATGTACGTAGGCGGCCTCGAACGTAACAAGCACGAGAAGGACCGCTTGCACGCTGGGCGCGGGCCTGTGGGCAAGACAGCGGTTGCAGGAGCGAAGGATCGCAAGACGGGCAAGGGCTACCTTCGCCTTGAACGAAGGACTGTGTGTTCTGCGTGTGCGTCTTGACATGGGTCTCGTCGGGTTGATCGGATCGGAACAAGGTCACAACACTACACCTTAAATTCCGCGAAAATCTGTCCAATCAATCCGAACCACCTCTATGGAAGCAAATAGAAATGAAAAAAATATTTATTAACCCTCAATTACCATGCAATGTACATAATGATTTGCATATAATAGTCACAGATTTGCATGTATATAATTACAAAGGCTGCGCCAACATATGACGGAGTGAGCACGGTCAAGCCGAGTCGTTGCCCTTATGTGTGCACCGGAGAGTAAGGCTGGGGGGGGTGAAGCCGTCAGGCGCCTTGGCTGGAGTCGAGGAAGCAACTGGAAGCTTGGAAACTTTTGTATAATCCTCCAATCCAGTATGCGTTCGGGATTTATCTGTCGTTTCGGCCCCTCGACCAAGTGCCTGGTTTGTGGGCTCGCGCTGCTGGCCCTGTTGCTCCCATCGCTGTCACACGCCCAGGTCATTGAGGAAGACGGGTTTCCTGTAAAAGGCGGCGGCATTGGGGGCGAGCCGTTTTCCTTGTCTTGTCCACCTCGTCTTTATATTGAAGCGGGGGAATCCGTTCTGTTTTCGTGTTCTGCGACAAGCGTTCCCGAAGAAGGCGTTCGCTACGAGTGGGAGTCGCTCTCGGGCGACGGGCTCCGTCTTTTGAGCGACGCGAACGAGCGTTCGCCGCTGTTCACGGCTCCTGTGTCGGGAGAGGGCGCGGAATACGTGTATCGCCTGACGGCTATGTCTGTAGGCGTGTACGAGACGGCTTCGGTGACGGTTGTCGTTGGCGGCGTTTCGGGTGGTTCTGTTCAGGACAGGGGCAAGTCGCCGGGTTTGCCGGAGGGGTGCGATTCGTTTGGGGCGTTTGAGGGGTTTCGGGAAGGTTGCGTTGGGGAGGATAAGGCGCCTGGGGCCTTCGAGCCTTTCGAGGGCGGTTTCGAAGGGGAAGAGGGTCCGGGCCTTCTTTTCCCGGAAGCGCCCGGCCTGCCCGATCGGCCTTCCGGGCCTGTTCGAGGCGGCGGGCCCAGTCGTCAGGCGCCTCCCTATCTGGAGTGCCCTGTGGCGGTGTTTCTGGAGGAGTTGGAGACCGGCGCGATCGAGTGTTACGCATCGGACGCGGCGGGTGAGGAATATCTGGAGTATTCGTGGGAGCCTGTAGGCAGTACGACGCGGGACTATCTGGACAATCCCCGCTTGCTCCCCGAGGATGCTCCGAACCCGTCGGTAGTGGCTCCTGAGGCGCCCGTGTACGAAACGCTGGAGTCGTTCCGTTCGGGGGAGACGACGTTTCGTTACCGGTACCGATTGACGGCGACCTCCCGCGCGACGGGCCTTTCGTCGCGCGAGGAGGTGGAGGTGTACGTATCGAGCAGTCGCCCGAGCGTGTATTGTCCGTTGGAGGTAGTGGTGGAAGAGGGCGAGACGATTGTGCTTGACTGTGAGGGGGTGGATCCGCTGTCGCATCGTATGGACTACGACGAGGAAGGAGCGTCGATATTGTGGGAATGGGAGGGCCTGTGGGGAACGAGTACGGCGCCTCTTGCAGCGACGCACCTGTCGTCTCCGTTGTTTACGGCTCCTCTTGGCAGTGCAGGCAAGCAGTACCATTACATAGCGAGCATGACGTCTTCGGCTTCGGGCGTGCCCCGCATGGCAAGGCGAAGAGTGAGCGTGACGGTCAACGAAGGCGAAGGGGCAGGCGTTGAAGTCCTTGACGAGGTTGCAGCGGACGGCTCGTCGTCGATGTCCGGTACGTCTCTCCCCGATGTCGAGTGGCCTAGAATAACCTGCAACGGCGAGTACGACGAGGACTTGCCTCAAGAGTTCTCTTTTCATGTTCATGCAGGAACGGGCAGTTTGACCCTGGACTGCGAAGCGTACGGCGGCCAAAATGAGTACGATGCCACCTACACGTACAGATGGACTGCGGCGGGAGGCGATACGCCGGATACGGCGCTTTTGAGCGCTACGAATATTCGCAATCCTGTGTTCGATGTGCCGGATGAGGTTTCCGGTACGGTCACGCGCAGGTACGATCTCAAAGCAGAGATAGATTATCAGCCTCATGTTACTAGAGCAATAACAGCGAGCGTAGAAGTAAATGTGATGCCTCCTTCTTCGATTATCTGCACGGCCCCCGATCCGGTGTACGAAGGCTCGGGCGCGTTGACGCTGATCTGCTCGGTGACAGATGAGCCAACGGGTGCTACGTACGCGTGGGCGGCTCGCGGCAGCACGTCGGGTACGAGTCTGTTGAGCAGCACGACTATCCTGAAACCGACGTTCGATGTGCCGGACGATATTGATGAGCCGAGCGGAGCGGATAAGGACTACGAGTACACGGTGACGATGTCCGCCACGGATATCTCTGACATCACCGATGATGTCACCGTCACGGTACTGGAGAAGCCGGATATAGTTGTCACCTGCCTTGACAACTCCTATTCGGTGGATGAGGGCGATGGCCTTGCTCTTGTTTGCGAGGCTTCGGGTGCGCCGGGGGTAAATCCACAATATACGTGGTCCTGGTCTCCGACCAATGATGTTACGGGCCAAGCCATACCTCTTGCCACCAGCCGCGCGCCCACGTTCGCTGCGCCTGACGATGTAGACCGCGATACGACCTATGCGTACAGGGTGACGGCTACGGCGGCGAATGCGGATGACGGTACTGCCGAGGTTACGGTGACGGTGAGGGATACGGATTCGGCGGATCCTTCGCTCACCTGTACGGATAGCGAGGTATACGAGGGCACGGCTGATTTTACGCTCAACTGTTCGGTGACGAATGAGCCGTCTGGCGCTACGTACGCATGGGCGGCTCGCGGCGGCACGTCGGATACGTCGCTTTTGACTTCCGGTACGGACACGCCCACGCCGACGTTTTCCGTGCTGAACAATTTGGATGTGGACACGGACTACGAATACACGGTTACGATGTCGGCTACGGGCATCACCGATGCCACCCAGGATGTGAAAGTAACGGTGCTGGAGAAGCCGGATATCCATTGTGTTCTTCCAGGAAGAGGACCTCATTTTGCAACAGCATTCACTGTGAATGAAGGCCATCCGGATATCCTAATATCCTTTTGTGGCGGAGGACAGTGGACAGGTGCGCCAGGTGTTAATCCCGTCTATACATTCGCATGGAGAGCACGCGGCAGTACGCCGGATACACGCCGGCTTAGTGCGACGAACATAGAATCTCCGATATTTGACATGCCGGATGCGGTGGACAAGAACGAGGAGTACGGGTACACGCTGACAGTGAGCGCAGAGAACGCGGATGAGGCTTCGGTGTGGTGGATTGTGACTGTGCGGAACAAGCCTGATATAACGGTCACATGTGAAGACAGCCCCTATGAGGTGGACGAGGGTGATGCCGACATTGAATTGGAATGTGATGCGTCCGGTGCGCCGGGTAACAATCCAGACTATACATGGTCATGGTCACCGACCACCAACCTGACGGATCACGATACAGCTACGCCCACGTTCGCTGTGCCGGGCGATGTAGATCAGGATACGACCTGGACGTACACGGTAACGGCTACGGCGGAGAATGCGGATGACGGCACTGCCGAGGTTACGGTGACGGTGAGGGATACGGCTCCCGAGCCTTCCATCAGTTGCGTGGCCCCCGGCCCGGTATACGAAAAGACGGCCGATTTCATGCTGGACTGTTCTGTGACGAACGAGCCGTCTGGCGCTACGTACGCGTGGGCGGCTCGCGGCAGTACGTCGGGTACGAGTCTGTTGAGCAGCACGACTATCCTGAAACCGACGTTCGATGTGCCGGACGATATTGATGAGCCGAGCGGAGCGGATAAGGACTACGAGTACACGGTGACGATGTCCGCCACGGATATCTCTGACATCACCGATGATGTCACCGTCACGGTACTGGAGAAGCCGGATCTGATTTGCAGAAATCCCGGGGGCGATCATGTGTACGCACGGGGATACAATGTTTATGAAGGCGATGCGAGGATCTGGATAAGCCATGATGGTTGTCAATGGGAAGGCGCGCCTGACGGTTCCTCGCTTACGTATAGATGGACGGTATTCGGAAGCACTCCGCAGAGCGCTCTTTCGCGTTTGAGTTCTATGGATGTCAGAAATGGTCCGAAAAAACTGGACAGTTTTTCCGGCGTTTTTAAGTGTAGCGCTGCGTCGGGTTATGCCGCCTTGGGCAGCGGCTTTCGTTTGTAGAATACGTCGTCGGGGGTTCGGTTGTCAAGTCCCTGGTGAGGACGCTCTTCGTTGAAGTAGCGCAGGTAGTCGGCAATTCCCTTCCTGGCCTCGCTCACCGTCTCGTAGGCGCGCCGGTAGACTTCTTCCTGCTTGAGGCTGCGCCAGAGGCGCTCCACGTACACATTGTCGAGCCAGCGGCCCTTGCCGTCCATAGAGATGCGCACCCCGTGCGCCTTGAGCGCACCGGTGAACGCCTCGGAGGTAAACTGCGCTCCCTGGTCGGTGTTGAAGACCTGTGGCGCGCCATAGCGGACAATGGCTTCTTCCATCGCTTCGACGCAAAAGGCGGCGTCCATCGTGTTCGAGAGCCGGTGGGCGAGCGCCTTGCGGCTATGCCAGTCGATTACGGCCACGAGATAGAGAAAGCCTTTCGCCATAGGGATGTACGTAATGTCCGCCGCATAGACTTCGCGGGGTCTCGTAACCTTCATGCTTCTGAGCAGATAAGGATAAATCCTGTGCCCTTCTCCTGGAGAAGACGTGCGGCGCTTCGGATAGATGGCCCTTAGGCCCATCAGACGCATAAGGCGAACGACGCGGCTTCTGGCGATCTTGCGCCCGCGCGCCTCGAGCATGCTCTTGATCGTGCGCGATCCGCTCGTGGGACGTTCCATGTAGAGCCTGTCGATCTCTTTCATAACGGCAAGATTCTCTTCGCTCTCTGTCCGGGGACGATAGTAGGCCGTCGAACGACTCAACGACAGGAGCCTCGACTGGCGAACCACCGGCAATGCATGGGCGCGATCTATCCTCGACCGGCGCTCGGCTAACGGTCGCGACCGAGCGCCTTCGATAAAAAATCCTTCTCCATCGACAACTCTCCGATCTTCGCGTGAAGCACCTTTATCTGATCGTCGCGCTCGTCCGGGGCGCCGCCACGGCCCCGGGTGAACGCTTCTTCGGCGCTCTCTGTGAGCTGCTTCTTCCAGGATTGTATCTGGTTCGGGTGCACCTCGAAGCGCTCGGCGAGTTCGGCCAGCGTACGGTCGCCGCGAACGGCGGCGAGGGCTACCTTCGCCTTGAACGAAGGACTATGGGTTCTGCGTGTGCGTCTTGACATGGGTCTCGTCGGGTTGATTGTATCGGAACAAGGTCGTAACACTACACCTTAAATTCCCCGAAAATCTGTCCAATCAACCCGAACCACCTCTGTCCATAGGGTCCGGTTTACTGTTCCGGGACACGTTTCAAAAAGATTTACGTACCAGTACCTGCTGACGGCGTCGGCTCGGAATGCCGACGATGGCACGGTTGTAGTCAACGTACATGTAGATGATTGGAGAACGGAAGCGTTGGGTCTTGCATGTACATCTCCTGTTCAGGTGTACGAAGGAACGCCGGATTTCGAGTTGTCGTGCTCAGTTTCGAAAGTTCCTGTGGATTCCGACCCTGCGTATGTCTGGCAGGGTCGGGGGACGACCATGGACACGAATCAATTGATTGCAGGCGTGGACGGTCCTGCCCCGACATTCGCCGTGCCGCCCGATGTGGACGCTACGACGACGTACGAGTACAAGGTGACAGTCTCGGCTGCGGGCGCCAAACCTGCTACGGCGAACGTTACGGTGAGGGTATTCGACCCGAGCGCCTTGAGCATTGCCTGCGCGGACCCCGATCCGGTATACGAGGCTACAGCCGATATTACGCTGGACTGTTCGGTGGAGAACGAGCCGACGGGGGCAACCTACGCCTGGACGGGCACGGATATTGCCGATCGGTTGACGGACACGGGCGGCCTTACGCCGACGTTCACGCCGCCGGACAACGTGGATGCGGACACGGACTACGACTACACGGTGACGATGATGTCGGGGGGCTCCGAGGTGGCCAGCGCCGACGTGACCGTTACGGTGCTGAACACGCTGCCTTCCATTGCTTGCACGGCTACTCCCGATAGGGTATACGAGGGTTCGGCGGATGACATAACGGTATCCTGCTCGGCACAGAACACGCCGTCGGTCCCCTTTATTTATGCCTGGGGTGGTTCGGACGACTTCGTTAACCTGTTGAAAGGCTGGAATGGGGATTGGCCGATATTCGGGGCGCCGGATAATGTAAATGGGGACACGGAGTACGTCTTCACGGTGAACATATACATCGGGCAAAACGGTTGTCAGCCCGACTTGCCAAGCTGTGCTCTTGACTCTGTCGCCGAGACCGACGTGACCATAACAGTGCTTGAGAAGCCCGATATAGCTGTCACATGTGAAGACAGCCCCTACGAAGTGGACGAGAGTAATGCCGACATCGAATTGGCGTGTGGAGCGTCAGGTGCACCGGGTATTCCGCAGTATGCATGGTCCTGGTCACCGACCACCAACCTGACGGATCACAATACGGCTACGCCCACGTTCGCTGTGCCTGACGATGTAGATCAGGATACGACCTATACATACACGGTGACGGCGAACGCAGCCAATGCAGACGACGGCACTGCCAGTGTTACGGTAACGGTGCGCGACACGGATTCGGCGGGGTCAGAGCCGGTTATCACCTGCAATGATTCCGAGGTATACGAGGGCACGGCTGATATTACGCTCAACTGTTCGGTGACGAACGAGCCGTCTGGCGCTACGTACGCATGGGCGGCTCGCGGCAGTACGTCGGACACGAATGACCTGAGCAGCACGACCATCCTGAATCCGGCGTTCGACGTGCCGGACAATGTAGATGCGCACACGGACTACGACTACACGGTGACGCTGTCGGCTTCGGGCATTGTTGATGTCACCGAAGACGTTACCGTGCGGGTGCTGAACAAGCCGTCGCTCGCGCTGATATGTACGCCCCTTGCTCCGGTGTACGAAGGCGCGGCGGACTTCGATCTGGACTGCGTGGCTTCGGGCGCTCCTTCGGGTTCGGAGTACAACTACGTCTGGACGGGACGCGGCAGTACCGTGGTCCCGGGCCAGTTGAGCAGTGCGACTGTTGAGAAGCCGACGTTCGATGTGCCGGACAATGTAGATGCGGACACGGACTACGAATATACGCTGACGGTAAGCGCCGACAATGCGAAGTCTGCGACAGCCGACGTTACCGTGACAGTGCTGAACAAGAAGGCGTTGGATGTTGCGTGCGCAACGCCTTCTCCGGTGTACGAAGGTTCGGAGGACTTCGCTTTGGACTGCGTGGCTTCGGGGGCTCCCGCAGGTTCCGAGTACACATACGTCTGGACAGCGCGGGGCGCGACGACGAACACGGATCTTCTCGTCAGCGGTACGGACGGTCCCACCCCGACATTCGCCGTGCCGGAGGAGGTGGACGACGACAAAACCTACGAGTATCTGCTGACGGCCAGTGCCGAGAATGCGATAGATGCGACGGCAGAGGTAACGGTGAAGGTGCTTAACCTTGGATCCATTGCGCTCATTTGCGCATCGCCTCCCCTGGTGTACGAAGGCTCGGAAGACTTTGCCTTGGTCTGTTCGGTTTCAGGGGATACGGGGGGCGCCAATTATACGTACGAGTGGACAGCCAGGGGCGCGACACAGAACACGGATGAGTTGAGCGCCACGAATATAGCTTCTCCGACGTTCGACGTGCCGGACAATGTAGATGCGGACACGGACTACGACTACACGGTGACGCTGTCGGCTTCGGGCATTAATGATGTCACCGAAGACGTTACCGTGAGGGTGCTGAACAAGCCGTCGCTCGCGCTGATATGTACGCCCCTTGCTCCGGTGTACGAAGGCGCGGCGGACTTCGATCTGGACTGCGCGGCTTCGGGCGATCCTTCGGGTTCCGACAACTATACCTATGTATGGACAGCCCGCGGCAGTACCGTGGTCCCGGGCCAGTTGAGCAGTGCGACTGTTGCGAAGCCGACGTTCGATGTGCCGGACAATGTAGATGCGGACACGGACTACGAATATACGCTGACGGTAAGCGCCGACAATGCGAAGTCTGCGACAGCCGACGTTACCGTGACAGTGCTGAACAAGAAGGCGTTGGATGTTGCGTGCGCAACGCCTTCTCCGGTGTATGAGAGCTCGGCGGACCTCGCTCTGGACTGCGTGGCTTCGGGGGCTCCCGCAGGTTCCGAGTACACATACGTCTGGACAGCGCGGGGCACGACGACGAACACGGATCTTCTCGTCAGCGGTACGGACGGTCCCACCCCGACATTCGCCGTGCCGGAGGAGGTGGACGACGACAAAACCTACGAGTATCTGCTGACGGCCAGTGCCGAGAATGCGATAGATGCGACGGCAGAGGTAACGGTGAAGGTGCTTAACCTTGGATCCATTGCGCTCATTTGCGCATCGCCTCCCCTGGTGTACGAAGGCTCGGAAGACTTTGCCTTGGTCTGTTCGGTTTCAGGGGATACGGGGGGCGCCAATTATACGTACGAGTGGACAGCCAGGGGCGCGACACAGAACACGGATGAGTTGAGCGCCACGAATATAGCTTCTCCGACGTTCTACGTGCCGGATGCGTTGGACCGGGCGACGACGTACGAGTACCTGTTGACGGCGCGTGCGGCGAATGTGGAGGATGCGACGGCAGCGGTGACGGTGACGGTGCTTAACCGCGGCACGCTGGCTGTTGCGTGCGCGCCTCCTCCTTTGGTGTACGAAGGTTCGGAGGATTTCGCTTTGGACTGCTCGGCTTCGGGCGCACCAGCGGGTTCCGGCTACACGTACGCATGGTCGGCGCGCGGCAGTACGGTCAATACGGATCTGCTCATCAGCGGTACGGACGGCCCTGCCCCGACGTTCGCGGTGCCGGATGCGTTGGATGCGACGACGACGTACGAGTACCTGCTGACGGTCAGTGCGGAGAATGCGGAGTCCGCCACGGCAGAAGTGATGGTGACGGTGCTTAACCGGGGGACCCTGGGCGTGGTATGCGCGGATCCCGTTTCGGTGTACGAGGGCTCGGCGGACATTGCATTCGATTGCTCGGCTTCGGGCGCTCCTGCGGGGAGCAATTACACGTACGCATGGACGGCGAGGGGGAATACCTTGGACACATCGCTTTTGAGCGCCACGGATGTGGCCTCGCCGACGTTCTATGTACCGGATCAGGTAGATAGCGATGAGACGTACGAGTACAGGCTTACGGTATCGACATCCGCCGAGAATATAGATCCCGGTACCTTCGACCTTACCGTGAATGTGTACGATAGTAATGATCTTGAGGTCGTCTGCACCAACCGCACGATCTATGAGGGATCGCCGCCCTTCAGGCTGCAGTGCACGGCGTCCGGGGGGCCGCCCGGCGTTCTCCGTGAGTGGGACTGGTCTCCGGCTACCCATCTGACGGGTCCTCGTATCCGCACACCCACCTTCACTGTGCCGGCCAATGTTGAAAGTGATATGACCTTCACGTACACGGCAACGGTTACGGCGGGCAGTATGGTTGCCACTGGTGAGTTGACGGTGACGGTGCTGAACAAGGACGCGCTTGCTGTTGCGTGCGCGGACCCGGCCTCGGTGTATGAGGGCTCGGAAGATATCACGTTCGACTGCTCGGCTTCGGGTGCGCCGGGCGCCGATCCGCAGTATACGTACGCATGGACGGCGCGGGGCGACACGCCGGACACGGCGCTATTGAGCGATACAAGCAGTCCCGCTCCGACGTTTGCGGTGCCGGAAGAGGTGGATGCAGACGAGACGTACGAGTACCTTTTGACCGTCTCGGCCGACAATGCGGAATCCGCCACGGCAGAGGTTGTGGTGACGGTGCTTGATCGCGCTCCGCTCGCTTTCCTGGACGATTCGATATCCGGTCGGGTCTACGTCTTTACGGTAGGCGAGACCATCGCGGATATCCTTCTTCCGGAAGCCACGGGCGGTTTATCTCCCTATACCTATACGCTCGCGCCGGCATTGCCCGAAGGACTTGCGCTTGACGATCCGACGCGGACGATCTCCGGTACGCCTTTGGAGGTAAGTCCCCGGACAGAGTACACCTGGCAGGTTACCGACACCAGCTCCGAGACGGCGCAGATCGCGTTTTTCATAGAGGTGGCGCCTGCCGTCGATACCACTTCTCCGCCCGTGGCGGAGTCGCCGCCGGAGGCAGCGGAGCCGTCCTCGCTGGAATCGTTGTCTCTTGGTGTTGGCGTAACGGCAAGCGCGTCGTCCTTGCGTTTCGGGGTGCAGTCGGCGGATACGGAGGTGTCGCTCGATCCTATGACCGATGGCATATCGACGTACGTATCGGGACCGTACCATGCGGGCCGCATGACGCTTTCGCCGGGTGGCAGCGAAGCGCTTGATGAGAACGGGGAGATGGATTTGTCCATCGAGCTGACGTCACCGGTGCTTCTCAAACGTGCGGATGCTATCGAGGCTGCTTCGATCGTTCTTTCGCCACAGTGGTCGCTTGCGGAGTCGTGCGAGCAGCTCTCTTCTCAGGCGATAGGCAGTCTGTATACGGAGGCGACGCTTTCGGAGGACGCCTGCCGTCTTCTTCGCTTCGGAGGCGAGCTGGACCTTACGGACGCAGCCTCGGGGCGGTATGCGGGCAGTATGGACCTCATTCTTCGTTCGGGCGAGAGCGAGGAGACGCATACGGTGGAGGTGGACGTGACGGTCGTTCCTGCACAGCAAGTCATCACGATCGGTCCGAGGGGCGTACGTTTCAGCACGTCGCGAGAGCTTCCTGCCGGCTTGACCGAGGAGCAGAACCTGAGCATCTATCCTCATGTTGCGTTTTTGACCGAGGAGAAGCCTCACGGCGTGTTCGAGCTATCGAATCCGTCGCTTATCCCGTTGGAGGTATCCGTGTCGGCCCGTTTTGGCTATACGGAGGCGACGGCGAATGGCCGCGAGGTGGTGGTTGAGGATGTATCGGGATCGCGTCTGAGCGATTTGTCCGGGGTGGTGGACATACATCCGGGCGTTCTGGTTTTGCAGCCGGGCGAGAAGGGTCTGGTCCGGTACGGGGTGAAGGAAGGAGCGCTTGCGGCGATGGCGGAGAAGGGGTACGCTGCGTTTTTCGATGTGGTGTCCGAGCCTCGTCAGTATGCTCGTTCGGATCAAATGCCGGAGGAGGTTACGGGAGAGAAGACGGCTCGTGTGACGATGCGCGTTCCGGGGGTCTATGTTCCTGGAGAAGGCGCCTCGCAATTGCGCGCTACGCTGCTGTCGATATCGTATGTGGGTTCCTTGTCGGCGACGTTTTTGTTAGAGACGCTGGATCATCCGTTTGTGGGCGAGGTGGTGGCGTACGACGGGGACGGTCGTGAACTGGGTCGCCGCGAGACGCTGGTGTACACGCGCAGCCGCGTGCGCGTGCCCCTGGATCGTATGCCTGAGGAAGGGGCCGTGTTTTTGCGTTTTGCTCCGAGGGGATCGGACCGGGTGCCTGAGCCGGCGTCCGTTGAGTGGGATGCGCCGCGCAGGGACATAGGCGCTGCGGACAAAGACCGGACAAGGCCTCCGGCAACGCTTGTCCAGAAACCGTGATGTGTCGCCCATGCCGTATGTGCAACGACAGCATATTGGAGGCGCGGCAAAGCTTCCGGCATACCCCTTAAGGACGGTTTTTTGTTACTGGGGACCCCGAGCATTTCTCCACCCCTCTGGGATCCGGTTTCCCTCCTCAGTTGTTTAGTGCCAAATTCTTGTCGTTTCAGTGCCAACTTGCTGTCGTTTTACACCCCGATATTGACCGCATAGTCAGGGGCTTGCAGGGGGTCGGCTGGACTTGCGGAAGTTCCTTTCAGCCTTGAATCATCGGCTGCCGCACGGAAGTCCGGGGTAATGACAGATTTACGGTATGAATCGCAGGGCGGCGAACAGCAGGCCGGAGGCTGCGAAAACCGTTCCGACCATCCAGCGCACAAGGCGGGCTTCGAGGACGCTTATTTCAGCGTGCACAAAATCTTTTGTGGCAACGTCTCCTTGTCGGGTTCCGATAGCGTTCGCAATCGCTTCGGCGTGGGACCTTTCGATGCCTGCTTCGGAAAGATCGCTGGCGATGGAAAGGGTGTTGATCATGGCGCTTTCGGGTAGCTAAGGGTTAATATACCGTTTTCGGCGTTCTGTTTCACGTTTGCCCGTAGTATCCGGGTAAAGGCACGGCACTGGCGTCCCCTCGGTAAGGGCCTCAATAACAAGCGGGAGAACATCGTTCCAGACCACGGCATTGCCGAGTCGAAAGAGTAAAGGCAGTCTCAGCGAGCGCGACTACGCGCCTGATACGTGCGCGTCTTCCGTGAAGCGGGCAGGAACCGCGGCGGGCGCAAACACGGGATGGGGTTTCTCCATGTGGCGTGGGTGCTGCATGAACCGGTATCCGACGCCGTATACCGTCTTGATCCATACCGGGTCTTCGGGGTCGGGTTCGATTTTCTTGCGGAGCGCCGAGACATGCCGGTCGATGGTGCGCGTCGATATTTCAAACGGAATCCCCCATACGTTGCGCAGGATCTGTCTTCGGCTGACGGTCCGCCCCCGGTGTTCGATAAAATACCGGAGTATATCGAACTCTTTTGCAGTAAGCCGAACGGCATCGCCGTTGCGGTGTGCAGTGTGGCTGCTGAAATTCACATGCAGGCTCCCGAAATCGCAGGTGTCCAAGGGGTGTTCGGCCGGTAGGCTGCTGCGTCGGAGCATCGCCTTTACGCGGGCCGCGAGTACCTCTATATGGAACGGTTTCGTCACGTAATCGTCTGCGCCGATATTGAACGCTCGCAGCTTGTCGTTGGCGTTTGCCCGAAATGTCAGCATGATGATCGGCGTCGTGACGCCGGCGAGGCGGGCTTCGCGCAATACGTCGAAGCCGTTTCTCCGCGGCATCGCGGTTTCGAGCAGGACAATGTCGTATGCGGGTATCCGGGTGAGGAGATGGAGCCCCTGCTCTCCGTCCCAGGCTCCGGTCACGGCGTATCCCTGCCGTTCAAAGATGCTGCACAGGCTCGTGGACATTTTTACGTCGCCGTCGACGATCAACATGCGTGCAGAAGCGTTCTTCATACTGGTTAACCTTTTGTTTCTATGATTTTCGCGTGATTCCATGAATGGGTACAGCGGGGTCATTCTCCTTGCACTGGTCGGTTTTGCAGCGCTGGCCGCGTTGTTGCTGGTGCCGGTGTACCGGTTTCTAAAGCGTGAGGAACAGGTTGCCGAAGCCTGGACGGAAGACCCGTATCACCCGGCCGACGAATCGCTGGAGGATGAATCGGCAAGTGGGGGAGGCGCTCCTGCGTAAACGTGAGGTCGAAGGAGTTCAAGGGTCTTTGGCCCGATGCCCTTCACCTGTTGCAGATCGTTTACCGTACGAAACGCCCCGTAGGCGTCGCGAAACGCAAGAATGCGTTCGGCGGTTTTCGGGCCGATACGGGGCAGTTTTTCGAGTTCTGCTGCACTGGCCCGGTTTATATCGATGTGCAGTCCGCCCGCAGCAGATGCCTTCCCTGGCGGCTCGCGAATCGGGGATGTCGCCGCGACGGATGTCATGCCGCCGGAGGTTTCGTGTTTGCCGGAGTCTGCTTCGCTGGCGGCGGCAAGAAGCACCCGCGAGGTCGTATCCGACGCCGCGCCGTTTCCCTTCCCTGATCGCTCGAAGAAGATACGGTCCAGTTCGGCGTACGCGTCCGGCGGTACCAATATGGCTTGTTGCTGGACTTGACGCACAATAATGCCGATTATGAATAACCCCGACAGGCACGCGAGCGCCATGGCCTCGTGTTTCGTCAGGCTTAGTCGTTGCTGCAAGCGATGAAGCAGTCGCATGGTCTTTCCTGACACAGACACAAAGAAGCCGCGGATATAACTTCCATCCCGAAAAATGATCGTTCGCACCGAGGCCATCGTGCTCAGAAGCATTCAGTACGGCGAAACCAGCCGGATCGTCACCCTCTTCACAAGGGAGAAGGGAAAGGTTGCCGTCATGGCCCGGGGTGCGCTGAGGCCCAAAAGCCGGTTCGGCTCGACCCTGCAACCCATGTCTTATGTGCAGGTCGTCCTGTATTGGAAGGCGTCCCGACATGTGCAGACGCTCTCCGAAAGCAGCCACATCCGAATGTTCGGGGGGCTTCACAAGCATCTTGCGGCGCTCGCATACGGCCAGCGCGTTGTCGAACTTGTTCAAGCGCTGATGCAGGACGAGGACGAAAACCTGCTCGTGTTCCAGCTTATCCTGGATGTGCTGGACCGGCTGGATCGTCATGCGGGCCGGGCCGAGCAGGTATTCTATTTTTTCCAGTTGCGCCTGGCGCAGATTCTTGGTTTTGCGCCGCACATCGACCGGGAAGAGGTCGAACGCATCCCTGAATCCGGCGGTGTGCTCCTGCTGGAAACCGGGTCGGTGGAACCGTCCGGGTCTCACCGGAACCGTGAAACCATGCGCTTTGCCGCCCGCCGGACCTTGCGCGCGTTCGCTATCGTCGCCTGCGCCGATCCCGATACGATCATGCAGATGCGACTGGACGAGCGCACGTCCGCGGAGCTGGGCCGGCTGATCGAGGATTTTCTGCGGTATCACGTCGAGGACGCCTTGCCGACGCGCGGCAGCCGAGTGGTGAAGCAACTCCTCGATCAAAAATGAAAAGGATACTCTGATCAAAACCGCTTCGTCATTCCTTGCCAGCGCACCCCTCGCAGCCTCTGAGCTTTGAGGACTTAATCAGAGTATCCTTAAATCACCCGGCATCCGAAAGATTTTTTGACGCTTCTCTTGACGTTGCAAAGAAACAATCATATACTGTACGTTATATGTGCAAGGCATCGGGCATTGCACCGGATAATTGTCCCTGTCGCGGCGTTTCCGCAATTCCCTTCGTGTCATAAAAACAGGCGCGTCGAACTGTCATGAGTCGTAAAAAACTGACATCGAAGCAGTACGAATTTCTGCGGTATATCTCGGAATACGTGCGTGCCCACCGGGTGTGGCCCACCTATCGCCAGATCGCTGCTCATTTCAGGTTTCGATCTCCCAACAGCGTAACCCAGAACCTCGACGCCCTCTGGAAGAAGGAATTTCTCACGCGCGGTAATCGAGGATACCGCCTCATCAACGAGGATGATTTCCTGACGAATGCAGTGGGCATTCCTGTGCGCGGCATTATATCCGCAGGACAGTTGCAGGAAGCCGTCGACGCCGATCTGGGAACCATTACTCTCGAGACGCTCTTTCCTAATCTCGACCGCATCTTTGCGATCCGGGTATCGGGGCAATCCATGATCGGCGCCGACATTAATGACGGCGATTATGTACTGCTGATAGACGACGATATTCCTAACGGAGGCATCGGAGCTATTCTCTACAATGGCGAGACGTCCCTGAAGCGGATATACTACGATGGGAACGGGTTGCGTCTCGAACCGGCCAACGAGGAATACGCGGATATCCGCATCAGACCGGATATTTTCGAGGAAGTCCGGGTTCTGGGGCGATACGTCGGGCATGTGAACCATAGCGGCATCCACCACACCCATACGTACGGCCCGCCTCGCAGTTATCCGGCATGACGGAACGCATCGGGATCGACACGGGCGGCACGTTCACGGATTTCGTGTACCTGAAGGGCGGAGCCCCCGTCATTCGCAAGACGGCCACCACGCCGGATGACCAGAGTCGCGCCGTGGAGGAAGGCATCCGGCTGCTCGGGGCCGGCGAAGCTGCGGCTATTGCGCACGGCACGACCACTGCCACGAATGCGCTTCTCGAACATCGCGGTGCGCGCTGCGCCCTCGTTACTACCAGAGGTTTCCGCGATGTCCTGGCGATCGGGCGCCAGAACCGTCCCGCACTGTATGCGCTGTCCCAGCGCCGCCCGCCTCCGCTCGTGCCGGAGGACCTGCGCTTTGAGGTCCCGGAGCGGGTAGCCGCCGACGGCTCAATCCTGACCCCCCTCGACGAGCGCGAAGTGGCCGGGTTGGGCGAAACGTTGCAACGCCTGAATGTGGCCGGCGTGGCCATCGTGTTTCTCTTCTCGTTTCTGCATCCGGAACATGAACGAAAAGCGGCGGGCATTCTGAAGGAATACCTTCCCGGTGCGCGATTCTCGCTGAGCGCGGATATTCTGCCGGAATACCGGGAGTACGAACGTACGGCTGCAACCGTCGTGAATGTCTATGTGCAACCCATCGTGGCGCGGTACCTGGACCGGCTCGAACGCGCCGTGGCGCCGAGGCGAGTGCGCATCATGCAATCGAACGGCGGCGTCATCGGGACGAAACAGGCGGCGCGCCGTCCCGCCCGCCTTGTGCTCAGCGGGCCGGCCGGCGGGGTCGTGGGCGCCTTCCGGCTTGCCGGAACCGCTCTCGGCGAGAAGGCTCCGAAGATTCTCACGCTCGACATGGGGGGCACCAGTACGGACGTGGCGTTGTGCCCCGGCGAAATACCGCGCACCGCCGAAAGCGACATTGCGGGATTGCCGCTGCGCCTTCCTTCCGTCGATATCCATACGGTGGGGGCCGGCGGGGGGAGCATTGCCCATGCCGACGCGGCGGGGGCGCTCCGTGTCGGCCCCGCCAGCGCCGGGGCCGTACCGGGGCCGGCATGCTACGGGCGGGGTGGAGATGCTCCTACCGTCACGGACGCCAATGTGACGCTTGGACGCATCCTGCCCGACCGGTTTCTGGGGGGCGACTTTGCTCTTGACGCCGACGCTGCGCAGGATGCCGTAGAAAAACTGGGCCGTCCGCTGGGTCTTTCTCTCCACGAAACGGCTCTTGGCATAGTCCGGATCGCCAATGCGTCGATGGAGCGCGCCTTGCGCCGCGTATCTGTCGAGCGCGGGTACGATCCGAAGGATTATGTGCTTGTCCCGTTCGGGGGCGCCGGGCCGCTGCATGCCTGCGAACTGGCGGATGCGCTCTCGATCCGCCGCATTCTGCTTCCTCCGCAGCCCGGCGTGCTGAGTGCGCTGGGCCTGTTGATGGCGGACATCGTCTACGATACGTCTGTTTCGGCTCCCGACGACGAAACCCGCCTCGAAGCCCTCTATGCGCAGGAAACCGAACGGGTTCTGAATGTTTTTGCCGGGGAGGACTGCGGGCGTCCCGCCATCGAAACCCTTGCGGATATGCGTTACCGGGGGCAGAGCTACGAATTGACCGTGCCGATAGACCCGGCTGTGCCCGAAGTTGCCCGGGAGCGTTTCCACGAGCAGCACGCCCGCCGCTACGGATACGCCATGCGGGGCGCCATCGTGGAGATCGTGACGCTGCGCGTGCGGGGAACGGCAGCCGGGGCCGAAGTTTTTTTGCCGCGGGATACGGATCGGGCCGGCGCGTCGGAGGCATCCGAGGGGGCGCAGGTCGGGGAGACCCCTGTCGTACTGGATAGCGGTCAGGAGGTCATGGCGGCGCTTTACGACCGCGACCGGCTGCGCCTTGGCCATGCGTTTGACGGTCCCGCCGTGGTGGCCCAGTACGATGCTACCGTTTTCGTTTCCCCCTCGTGGCATGTCGAGGTGGATGCCTGGCGTACCCTGCATTTCTCAAGAATGTGATGGATCCGATTCTCCTGGAACTCTACCGGCATCGTTTCTCAGGGGTCGCTGAGGAAATGGGCATTACGCTGCAGCGTACGGCCTATTCGCCCAATATCAAGGAGCGGCTGGACTTTTCATGCGCCGTGTTCGACAGCGGCGGCGGGATGGTGGCCCAGGCGGCGCACATTCCCGTGCATCTCGGCGCTATGCCGCGCAGCCTCGAAGCCGCGCTGGACGCCATCGATACCTGGCGCCCCGGCGACACGGTCATTCTGAACGATCCCTATGCAGGCGGCACGCACTTACCGGACATCACCATGATCTCTCCGGTATTCGTGGATGGCTGCCTCGTTTTCTTTGCCGCCAGCCGGGCTCACCACGCCGATGTGGGGGGCATGAGTCCCGGATCGCTTCCGCTCTCTCACGAATTGTACCAGGAAGGGGTCATTATTCCGCCTGTGAAATGGCGCAACGAGGGCAAGCTCGCGGCCGACCTGGAGAAGCTCGTATTGCGTAATGTCCGCACGCCGGAAGAGCGGCGCGGCGATCTGGCTGCGCAACAGGCAGCCCACTCGGTGGCCGAGACCCGGCTCGCGGCGTTGATCGACCGCCATGGCGCTGCCGAAGTCGAAGCGTATGCGGCGCATTTGCCGGCCTGGAGCGAACGCCTGCTTCGCGAGCATATCCGGCAATGGCCGGACGGGGTCTTCCGGTTCGAGGATACGCTGGAAATCGCTCCCGGCGAAGCGCCGAACGGGGAAGCGGCGATCATCCGGGTGGCCGCTCATATCGAAGGGTACGGCGTCACGTTCGACTTCGAAGGGACTTCCCCCGCCGTGACCGGTTCGCTGAACGCCGTGCTTCCTATCACGGAGTCGGCCTGTTACTATGCGGTGCGTTGTCTGGCCGCTTCCGATATCCCCATGAATGCAGGGTGTTTTGCGCCCGTGCGGGTTACCGCTCCTGCGGGGTGTCTTGTGAACGCCCGCCCGCCCCATGCGGTATCCGCAGGCAACGTCGAAACCTCGCAACGCATCGTGGATGCGGTCTTCGGCGCCCTGGCGCAGGCCATGCCGACCCGTGTGTCCGCAGCCGGACAAGGCACGATGAATAACCTGACCATCGGGGGCGCCCGCGCGGACGGATCGCCCTATGCGTATTACGAAACCATTGGGGGGGGCATGGGCGCTTCTGCCGGGGCGGACGGACTGAGCGGCGTACACGTGCACATGAGCAACACGCTGAACACGCCCGTCGAAGCGCTGGAGACGACGTTCCCGTTTCGCATCGAGACCTACGCGCTGCGCCGGGAGAGCGGCGGGGCGGGCGAGCGACGGGGTGGGGATGGCCTGGTTCGCACCTACCGGTTGCTCCGGCCCGCCACCGTTACGGTAATCAGTGAACGGCGGGAGACGCCTCCATGGGGGCTACAGGGCGGAGCGCCCGGCGCCTGCGGACGCAATACGCTCATACGGCCCGGCGGCGAGGAGGAAACGCTGCCCGCGAAGTTCAGCCGCCGGCTTGAAGCCGGCGATGTGCTGCGCATCGAAACGCCGGGCGGCGGCGGCTGGGGGTAAAGGTAGAGGGTAAAAGTAAGGGTGAAGGGTGAAGAGTAAAGGGTAAAGGATAGTCCATGGAACGTTGCGTATGTGTCCCGATATTGTCACTATGCACAGGATGCATAAAAGGGGCCTCTACTATGCAAAAAACGCATAAAGAGGATTGCGGGATAGGGCGGACATGGAGGCAGGAGGTGGCGCCGGGTCCGGAACGCGGGTGTCCGAAGGTGCGATTGCGTATACGTTGGGCAGGGAGCCGCACACCGGAATCGGTATCGCGCGGACATCCGGCGAATCGGATGACTCCCTAACTGTTCGGGCTGGTTTTATGGACCACTTCTGACTACATTGCTAATGTCCGCTCACAGGACCGTATGAGATCCGAATGAAAAGGCATATCGCCATCGCTGTGCTCGCCGTCGTCGCACTGGCTCCTGAAACCCGTGCGCAATCCTCGGATATTTTCGTCGAGGACGCGGAGCAGGTGCAAATAGCTCAGTTGGTGCGGTATATGGAGGATCTCGAGGCCTTGGGGCAATTGAGACAGGAGAACAATGCCCGTGTGGCGGAAGAGCATGAGCGGATAGCAAGGATAGCCGTCGAAAACACGCGCAGATTCGCCGCGAACATTGCTTCGGAAACCGACAAAATCGCCGATATGCAATACCGTTCGGTGGACCATGTTCGGGCATGGACCGATCGTATGCTGGAATTGAAGAGATTAGCCCGGGAGACCGCACGGAAAGCCATGGAGTCGAAGCGAAGCGCCAGAAAAGCCGCAAGGGGGCTGTACGCTCCCCATGCGTGGATGTCGGCTTCGCGAGCGTACGGCGAATGGCACGCGGAACTTGAGCACCTGGAGGAGGTCGCCACGGAAGCAGCGGATGCGGGGCGCGTCGCACTGGAAGTCAGGATATGAAGGGGGGTCTGTTCCTGTCGTCGTTACGGTAGCCAGTCAACGGCGGGGGGGAGTAAACGCTTCCCGCAAGGTTCGGCTGGCGGCTGGGGATAGCCGGGTGAAGAATAGTCTATCGAGCGTTGCTTATGTGCCCCGATGTTGCTACTATTCGCATGGCGCATAATTAAGCATCACAAGATATTGTAAACATGGGGACAGAAGATGACGCCCGGCTTGGAGAGCGGGTGTCCGAGGGTGTGATCGCGTATGCGTTGGGCGAGGAGCCATGCACTGGAACCGGTATCAAGTGGAAATCCAACGAATTGGATGACGCTTTGGCTGGTTCTGTCATAAGCATTCTGCGTGACGATGCGGGTTTAGCGCTTATCAGGGAGGCACTGATGCCACTGGGCGAAACGGGGTTTGCAACTGAGCGCATTAACGAATTGGCTACAAAGGGGGTGAGGAATTGGCGTGTTGGCGAGGCCATAGCTGAGGCATATCTGAAAGATTGGAGGGGGTGTGATTTTCCGTGGTCGATGTGTTGGGATGCACGCCGATCAGGCGCAAGTCTTCCCGGCGCCGATCTTGTGGGCTTCGCGATAGAAGGGGAAGGTTACCGTCTGGTTTTCGGTGAGGTGAAAACGTCGTCGCAGGCGCGTTATCCCCCGGGGGTGATGGATGGCGAATCGGGGCTTCGGCAACAGATAAAGGACTTGCGCGATAATGTTAACCTTCGGGATGGGTTGATCGAGTATCTGACCGTTCGTTCTCTGTACGCTCCATGGCACGGCTGTTTCATCCAGGCTGTGGGACGATACCTGAATAACGGAAGAAACGATGTTCAATTGTATGGGGTATTGATCCGCGACGTACCCCCGGATGACCGCGATCTCCGAAACTCTGTATCAAAACTTGCTTCTAATCGCCCTGTAGGAATGAATATCACATTCCTCGGGATATACCTGCCCGAAGGCCGGATAAACGATCTGGGTAAGGATGTTTTGGCGTTCATGCAGGGAGGTGACGAAGGATGAGCGTTACGCAGGAGTCATTGCACGAATTGGCGTCCCATTGGGCGCTCTCGGCCGTTGGCCAAGCTGATCTGGATAAGGCGGAACGGTTAATGAACGAACGCCTGGCGCACCACGCCGTTGGTCGTCAAATTTTTTTCGACTTCACTGAGAATGGAGAGAATGGTCGTCGTCATGATGTGAATAATGAGGCCGAGGATGAATTGCTGGATCGGGTTGCTTTTGCCTATGAATTGGCTGCCATTGAAGGCTTGGAGGCATTGGCAAGTCCGACGGGGGAGGTCGGATCGTTGAGGAGGCAAGCAGTTGCCGCATCATATAAAGCCTTCGAACTTCGTCGTCTTTTTCCGGTCCCGCAGGAGAATCTCGACCGCATCTTCTTTGTGTTGAGGCTGTCTGCCTTGGCTTATTGTGGAGACCGTTGGTCCGATCTGCGTCGTTGGTATGACGAGCACCCGGATAGTCTTGCTTCGCCCAGCGTAGCGGATATGCCATGGGATACCCGAGTGCTGTACCGGCTCTTCGAATGCTGGATCAGGCTTTTTCGCAAGGACGGTTGGGACGATCTCGACAGGGTGCGTGAGATCATTGCCGGACTACGGGTTGACCAGCAGGAGTACGAGGAACGGCAGTTTGAAGGTGGATCCGATGCCGGGAACAGGACTATTGCCCTGAGATTGGTTGCCTTGTACCATTGGGCCAAGGCAACCGAAATACTGGCCCGGTACATGTTGCAGGGCGACATGGCTGACCCGATGGCTCAACTCGATAAACACTTCGAGGCTGGCGTCAAGGCTGCCACTGCACTGGGCGATGCGGGTCTGGATGTCCTGTTGCGTTGGCTTCACGCTACCGGGCACGCCATGGTCAGAATATCGATGTGGTGGGCCGTGCGCCGGGTCAATTCCAGGACATCGGAATTTGTCCGATCATTGGGACGACGAGAACACCAGCCGATGTTTCAACTTCTTCCCCCGCAAAGGGCAGCTCTCCTTGAAGAAGGTCTTCTGGATCCGGCCAAGACGGCGATCGTGGTGGAGATGCCAACCTCTGGCGGCAAGACACTTTTAGCGCAGTTTCGCATTCTTCAGGCTCTCAACCAGTTCAAGGAAAGTGGCGGATGGGTTGCTTACGTAGCGCCTACACGGGCACTTTGCGCCCAGATCACCCGCCGCTTGCGCCGGGATTTTGAACCCATCAGGATTCGGATAGAGCAGTTGACATCGGCAGTTGAGGTGGATGCATTCGAGGACGAACTCTTAAGAGCGGAGGAGAATGCTTTCGATGTGCTGATTGCAACGCCGGAAAAGCTATCGCTGGCGATTCGCAACAAGAGAATTTCAAGACCGCTGGCGCTTCTCGTCATGGACGAAGCCCACAACATGGAGGCTATCGGCCGCGGTTTACGGATCGAGCTTTTTTTGGCCACCGTAAAACGAGATTGCCCCGATGCTCATTTTCTCCTGCTCATGCCATTTGTCGAAAAAACCGACGATGTAGCGAAGTGGCTCGCTGATGACGTAGATGCGGGTAAGGCAATCAGCCTGGGGTCAACGGCATGGAGACCTAACGAGAGAATACTGGGTCTTTATCGAGCAGTGCCGGATGAATCGGAACGGGCGGGGTGGCGTCTTAAGTTCGAGACGCTGACAGTAACTCCCAAAGCAATGCATTTGAGAGGGACGCACCGCGTTGGTGGATGCAGGCCCATTGACATTCCCAAGAGTAAAGTGCTTGCCAGGCAGGACAGGCAGGACGAGCAACGCAATTTGGGGCTTCAGGCAGGCGCTATGGCCTCCATTATGTCTCAACGAGGGACAAGCATTGCCGTTGCTAATCGAGTCAGTTCGGTTTGGGCAATGGCTCGAGTGCTGCAAAAGTCAATGCCGGTTATAGAGTATCCCGACGCGGACACGAGGCTGGTTCAGGACTTCTTGCGTACCGAGATAGCGGACAACTTCGAATTGGTGGGTATGCTGGATCACGGCATAGGAGTGCATCATGCCGGTTTGTCGGACGAGACCCGCGCGCTCATGGAATGGCTTGCGGAGAATGGGCGTTTGAGGGTATTGTGTTCGACTACAACTGTGGCGCAGGGAATCGATTTTCCTGTTTCATCCGTGTTTCTGGCGTCGAGACATTTCCCCGGTCAATATGGGCAAGTCGAGATGACCCCCCGAGAATTCTGGAATCTGGCTGGTCGGGCCGGGCGCATTGGACACGACAGCGTAGGCGTAGTAGGTCTTGCGGAAGGGCAGAATCGAGAAGAAACGATCAGGTTTGTTAGCCAGAGGACCGGGGCGCTCGTATCGAGATTGGTTACTCTTCTTGACGATCTTGCCGAGCAGGGTGAGTTAGCAAATCTCTCTGGCGTACTTTGGCAAGATCAGTGGGAGGATTTTCGTTGTTATGTGGCGCATCTGTGGGCGGAGAAGAAGAATCTGGACGCTGTGCTTGCGGATTCCGAGCAATTGTTGCGATCTACCTATGGCTACACGATTCTTCGTGCCGATGCCGACCGGAAAGGGCATGCCGATGTGCTTTTGCAAGCTACTCGAGACTATGCTCAGGAGATTGCCGAAATGCCACCAGGAATGGCGACTCTTGCCGATGCTACCGGCTTTTCTCCAGAAGGCGTGAGCAAGGCCATGCAGGGGCTGGGCGGACTAGAGAATAGATTGCAACCTGACGATTGGATCCCGGACAGCCTATTCGGGGAGGCTGGCAGGATAGCAGATATCTTCGGGGTCATGCTCCAGGTACCGCAACTGGAACGTCAGTTCACGGATATCCTTGGCGGAGGGCGTGGGCAGAGTGCGTTGTCGGATGTCACTCGAGACTGGGTCAATGGGGAGCAAATCAAGGAAATTGCCACTCGATATTTCAGTGGTTCCAGGGATTCTGCCGACACCAGAGCGCTCACTGAGACCTGCCGGGCTATCTACAGGGCTATCGCCAACGGTGGTACGTGGGGTATTTCCGCTCTCAGTGCAATGGCGGGAGCAAGTAAGGACATCTCCGATAGCGATCGGCGGCGCATGGAAGTTCTGCCTGCTATGATTTACCATGGGGTCCGGTCCGAGGAGGGGGTTCTGATGCGCATGAACTCAGCGCCTCGGAGCGTGGCTGTGAAGATTGGCGATTTGTACAGGGAGTCTGTATCCGACGACAAAGGCCAGTACTCTATTGGTCGTGCACGAGACTTTCTCAGAGACATGAAGGCTCCGGATTGGGGCCGCGTTCGTCCTGCTGAAGCTGCGCTGGATGGTGCTGGCTATCAGCGCGTATGGCGGATACTTTCTGGCGAGGCGCAGTAGATTTATCCCGGCATCGGAGAGGGTATTGCCACGACAGTGTGGACCGGTTAGGGCTGTTGCGATGAGGTTGTGCATCCCGGCAAATCCGCATTTGACATACATACTTTGAAGAAATATCTTATGCAAAGGGATAATAGAAGCACGATTTTTAGGATATGAAGCGGATTATCGAACCATCGAAAGATCGACTGGGTCATTTACCGACTCCATTGAACGATGGTGAAAAGAAGGTGTTGAATTTTTTGGAAAAATATTTGCCAATTGAATGGGAGATATATATTCAGCCTCCTTTAAATGGGCATAATCCCGATTTTATAGTCCTTAATCCCAAAGTGGGAATTGGCATTATCGAAGTAAAGGATTGGAATTTCAATTTTAGCAAGTTTGAATATTTCGAACACGAAGGTAAATTATGGGCAAAGAATAAAAGAACTAGAAAAAAGGATTGTAGAAATAATCCGGTTGTAAAAATTCGATCTTACAAGGAAGCCGTTATGAATTTATACTGTCCCGGTCTTCTTGCCCAAAAGGGATACGGTATTATAGGATGTTCCTTGGTTTTTCCAAGTATTGAGCGAGGGGAGATTATAGAATTGATCAAATCTCTTCAGAATGATGACGAACGCAAGTATTCAAAAATATATACCGTAGCAGGCTCTGACACACTAAGCAATGGGAATTTGGAGATATTATTACCTTTGGCTTCTCGTGATAGAGAAAGCAAGGCTATTTCGGAGGATGCTTGTCGTGTATTTCGCGGGTGGCTGCGTGAACCCGACAGTGCGCGAGAACAGTATCAACCTATAAGGCTCGATGCCGATCAACTCAGGGCATCCCAAGGCAGAACCATGACGGGTTACCGTCGTGTACAGGGGCCCGCAGGATCAGGTAAGAGCGAAGTGGTGGCAAGGAAGGCTGCGCTTTTGGCTATGCAAGAAAAAAAGGTACTTGTGTCTTGTTACAACATTACAATGGTGAATTGGCTAAGAGATGCCATTGCACGACATTTACGACAAGAATGTGGACAAGATGTCGGATTGCGAATAAAAGCGTGGCATTTTGTTAATATAATACACTTTCATGGATGGCTATATGATTGTACCCGGGCCTTCGAAAAAAATAATTTTAATGAAGAAAATGAAGATCATGAAAAAAAAGAGAGTTGGTGGAATAGCCGGTGTAAGGAAATTATTGAGACCTACAAAAGCCGAGATAGTCGTCTAAAGGAATATGATGCTATAGTTGTTGATGAGGGGCAAGATTTATCTTTGGATTGGTGGAATACGCTTGCATCTTCCGTCAAGGATGAAGGAGAGAGATTTTTGGCTTATGACAAGACACAGAACATTTATGGGCGTGCTCGGGTATGGACTGAAGAAGCAATGGAGGGCGCGGGTTTTTCTGGTAGGCCTATGTCTTTGAAGCATGGATATAGGTTAGCTCGTGAGTTGATACCAATTGCACAGGATTATGCCGATAATTTCATGAAAGGGGAAGAAGTTGTACTTCCCGATCCTGCTGGTCCTGATCTTTTTGATCAGAAACGGGTGCCACCACGTCTGCGATGGGTACAGATTGTTTCGGGAAAAAATTCCGATGACGATCTTGTATTGAATATAGTTGATGAACTGGAGAAACAAATGATCGCTGTTTCTGATTTTGCTTCTTTTTCTGATTTTACTATCCTGGTACAGGATCACTCTATGGGGGAGGTATTAGTTGAAAAAATGCAAAAAAAACTTGGTGTCAATGTCTTAGATATATTCGATAAGGATAAGAATAACTCTCGTAGAAAGAAAATGTGCTTTTATAAAGGAACGCCGAAGATGAAAGCATCCACAGGTCATAGTTACAAGGGATGGGAAACCAGTCATTTATTGGTTTTTTTTCAATCTTTTTCTTTTAACGATGAAAACGAGGAACAAAAATGCCTTTTTTATGTGATGTTTACCAGATTGAAAGATCAGCCCACAGGTTCTAGTTTGACAATTGTGTGTGCGGAGGATAGCTTGCGATCTTTTGGCCGAAAATGGTTTCCTGATTTTGTTGAGATATGAATGTAGTTGCCAGGCTCGTGGGCCTGTCCCATACACTGCGTTGTAAGCGTTCAGAGGATTAAAAAACGTGCAGGTCCGGAATCGCCGACCACAGGATAAGCAGGGAGCCCCGTCCAAATCACGCTTTCCCGCCGCTGCGGTCACGATCCGTCGGTATCTTCTTTTTCGCAGCCGAGACCGTTCTTGTCCGGATCCAGTTCCAGCGGGTCCTCCCGCGTGACGGTAAAGTTGCGGTAGGGTAGCCTGTCGCAGGATACCTTTCCCCGCGACGGCAGGCACACAAACCAGTCCGGATAGCTCCAGTCGCACCACTGGTAGCGCATCATCGGGTACGCGTTGCGGAGTTCTTTGTACTCGTCCCGGGTCACAATGCGGTGCGGGGGCAGTTCCGGCAGCGGCAGCGGGTCTTCGCCGCATCCGGGATCTGCGTCATCCGCCAGGTCATCAAAGTCGTTGTCCACGCCGTCTGTGCACGAGGCGCCGGAGTCCCGTGACTCGGGATCGGGGCGAGTGTGGGGCCTCTGCCATTCTTCCGGGATGCTCTTCCATATGTCGTCAAAGTAGCGGTCAAACTGCCGGGCGAGCCTCCTGCTTTGCACCAGGAGTGAGTTTTCGTCGTTGGCGTACATCCCCGCAGATGTCCAGTTCATGGAGCCGAGCACCAGGCTGGCGCCGTCCACAGAGGCCGCCTTCATGTGCATTTTGCCGCCCCAGTTTTCAACCTTTACCGGTATGCCGGCCTCCCGCAGTATTTCATGTTTCGAGTAGCCGTTTTTGGCTGACGTCGCGTCAATGACGACGCGCACCTTGACCCCGCGCCTGTGGGCGGCAATAAGGTTGGCGGTCACGTATTTATCGGTCAGGAAGAAAACCGACACATTGATATTGCTGCGGGCCCGTGCAACAAGGCTGCCCACGCCGTAGCGGAGCGAGGCGTCCTGGGGCGAAAACCATGTGGTCAGCCTGCCGCTCCCGAGCTCGAACTCCTCCACGCCGTCCGATTCCTTATCGCAGGTCGAACCCCGGTTCCAGAGGCGTTCAAACTCGTCCGTGTACACCCGGGCCACATCCTCGGAATGCACAACTACTACGGCATTCGAGTTGTAGCCGCCGGTCCCGGAATTGGAAATATTGGCCGACCCCGTCCAGACGTGGCTGTTGTCCACAACAAAAAATTTGTTGTGCATGATTCTGTTGGAGTTTTCTATCTCCTCCCGCGAGGCATGGCCGCCCACCAGGACACTGTCCTCTCCCACGTTGTAGGCCAGGCACTGCAAAGGGCCTTCAAACCCTTCAGGCCGCTCGCAACCCGGCTCTCCCGAGAATTCCTGCAAACAGGCCTGCTCGCGCACGAAGTCGTCCCGGATGGTACCGATGCGGCGTATCCATTCTTCTGTGGAACTGTAATAGTTGTTGTCCTCCCTGTCCTTATCCACCACGCCGCGCACCGGGACGCCCCGCTCCTGCGCACGCAGGACAGCTTCCAGGACATCGGTCTGCAGCCGCGCTCCGTAGACGGCAAAGTCCACCGAATTTTCCGCGGAGTCCAGAAGCTCGATCAGTTTCAGGCAGATACGGCTCTCGCAGCGGTCTGCGGGGCTGTCAAACTGCAGCGGGTGCTGCAGGATGAGTTCAATATCATGGTCCTGGCCCCGCGCCACAGGCGCCGCCATAAGCACGGCCACTGCCAGAGACCAGCATCGTATGTTCATGACCATAGCGGCATACGTGGAATGGTATGCGGCGAGCCGCATGTCATCGTTCAATCTGCACCCACTTTTGACGCGGCTTGCGTTCATCGCCCGTATTTCAGGGCAAGTGTGTTCTCTGTTCGGCTGATTCGTCGCCGGGAAACCTTTGCGGAAGTGCAAGTAGCGTTATTGGCTCCCTGCCGATCTTCCCGATAACCTGTGCAGCGTTACCCCCGGGCATTTCCGGAATTTTCTCTAAAGGCGGGCCCGCATTGCTTCGCTGGCGCCCGACCTCGATAAAATCACCCCCTCACCCCCTCACGCCTCTACGCGTTCGCGCCGCAGATAATCCCGAAGCACGTAGTGGAGGATGCCGCCGTTCCGGTAGTAATCGACTTCGACTTCGGTGTCGAGGCGAACAACGGCCTGGAAAGTCGTCTGCGTTCCGTCCGGCTTCGTGGCCGTGACAGCGATCTCCTGCCGGGGCGCCACGTGGTCGTTCACGGGAATGTCGAAGGTTTCCTCGCCGGTCAACCCGAGGCTCGCAGCGGTTTCGCCGTCGCGGAATTGCAATGGAAGCACTCCCATTCCGATCAGGTTCGAGCGGTGGATGCGTTCGTAATTCTCCACAATGGTCGCCTTGACGCCGAGCAGGAGCGTGCCTTTCGCCGCCCAGTCCCGGCTCGATCCCATCCCGTAATCCTTGCCGCCCAGCACGACCAGCGACACGCCTGCATCCGCGTATTTCATCGCTGCATCGTAGATGGACATGGTTTCGTCCGTAGGGAAGTACCGCGTGACGCCGCCTTCCGTCCCCGGGACCAGCAGGTTCTTGATGCGGATGTTGGCGAACGTCCCGCGAATCATCACTTCGTGATTTCCGCGGCGCGAGCCGTACGAATTGAAGGCATGCGCCGCAATGCCTCTCTCGGTCAGGTATGTCCCGGCAGGCGCATCGCGGGCAATGGAACCGGCGGGCGAAATGTGATCCGTTGTGGTCGAATCGCCCAGTTTCGCAAGCACCCGGGCGCCCTTGATTTTCTGTATGGCGGACGGCTCCGGGTCCATGTCCACAAAGTAGGGCGGCTCCCGGATGTAGGTCGAGGCGTCGTCCCATTCGTACAGAGACCCCTCGGCTGTTTCGATGGCATTCCACGTTTCGCTGGACGTCTCGATGCCCTCGTATTCGTCCCGGAACAGTTCGGGGGTGACGACTTCCCGGATCGCATCGAGAATCTCCCCGGAGGACGGCCAGATGTCACGCAGGTATACGCCGTTGCCCGCCGAATCCGTGCCGATGGGGTCGTCCGTCAGGTCGATATCGACCGTGCCGGCCAGTGCATACGCCACGACGAGAGGCGGAGAAGCAAGGAAGTTGGCCTGCACATAGGGGTGAATGCGGCCCTCGAAATTCCGGTTGCCCGAAAGCACGCCGGCAACGACGAGATTGCCCTCCCGGATCGCTTCGTTCACGGGTTCCGGCAACGGCCCCGAATTGCCGATACAGGTCGTGCAGCCGTATCCCACCAGGTTGAATCCCAGTTGATTCAGGTACGGCAGCAGCCCGGCTTCGTGCAAATAGCGGGTTACGACGCGGGAGCCGGGCGCCAGACTCGTCTTGACGTACGGCGGAACCCGGAGCCCGCGCTCCACGGCGTGTTTCGCCACGAGGCCGGCGCCGATCATCACCGACGGATTGCTCGTATTCGTGCAACTGGTAATGGCTGCGATGGCGACATCGCCGTGCCGCAGGGGCATATCGTTTCCCTGTTCGTCCCGGTAGCGACCGGTGCGCGTCAGGGCGTCCGGGTCGAGGCCGAATCCCTGGGGCCCGGCAGGGGCGGTGAGCGTAGCGATGAAGGCTTTGCCGAGTTCCGGCACCGGGATAAGGTCCTGCGGGCGTTTCGGGCCGGCGACGCCGGGCACGACCTCTGCAAGATCGAGTTCCAGGACATCGAGGAACTGCGGATCGGGGGCGTCTGCGGTGCGGAAAAGGCCCTGCTCCTTCGCATACCGTTCCGCCATATCAACGAGAGCCGGCTCGCGGCCCGTGCGGAGCATGTAGTCCAGCGTAATCCGGTCCACGGGGAAGAATCCCATGGTGGCGCCGTATTCCGGCGACATGTTGGAAATGGTGGCGCGGTCCGGGATGGACATGTGATCGAGACCGGGGCCGAAAAATTCCACGAACCGGCCCACGACGCCGTATGCACGCAGGCGGCGCGTGACGGTCAGCACAAGGTCGGTGGCCGTGGCGCCTTCGGGAAGCCGGCCCGTCATCCGGAATCCTATTACTTCCGGCATGAGCATGCAGATCGGCTGTCCCAGCATAGCCGCTTCGGCTTCTATGCCTCCTACGCCCCAGCCGAGTACGCCGAGGCCGTTGATCATGGTCGTGTGGCTGTCCGTCCCGACGAGGGAGTCCGGATAGACGACCTGCAACCCGTCTTCCGGGCGTGTCCAGACGCTGCGGGCAATATATTCGAGATTGACCTGGTGGCAGATGCCGCCGGAGGGGGGTACTACCGAGAAATTCTCGAAGGCCTGTTGTCCCCAGTGCAGGAATGCATACCGTTCCCGGTTACGACGAAACTCGATGTCCGAATTGAGTCGGAGCGCCTCGTGCGTTCCGAAATGGTCCACCTGAATGGAATGATCGATCACGAGATGAACGGGTACCCTCGGGTTAATGGCGTCCGTGTCCCCGCCGAGCCGCGCCACTGCGGAGCGCAGGGCGGCGAGATCCACCACGGCGGGTACTCCCGTGAAATCCTGCAACAGGACACGGGCAGGGACGAAGGGAATCTCCTCGCGGGCCGGGCGCTTCGGGTCGTATGTGGCGAGGCGTTCGACATCCTGTTCCGTGACGGTGCGTCCGTCGCACTCCCGGACTACTGCTTCGAGCAGCACCTTGATGGAGAACGGCAAGCGATCCAGGTCGCCGAAGCCGCGGTCGGCAAGGCGGTCGAGCCGGTAGAGGTACGCATTGCCCGATCCCGTATCGAAGGTGTCGCGAGCGCCGAAGGGGTCTTTTTTCATGATTCCGTTCCTGATGGTATCGGAGCGGCGGGTGAGGCGATCGGGGGTTGTCCCGGACGGTCATGCCGCAAATTCTAACGCAAGAAATAAATACTGTCTGAAGGGCCGAATTGTTCGGGGGAGAAGATGGGTCAAGGCTACCAGAGCCCCTCGGCGCAGGCGAGGGACAATCCTGTCGCTTCTACCCGTTCGTGCAGGGGGAAACGGGTATCTCCCGGGAAGATGACGAACAGGCGGTCGAGCTCGAGGTCGTCCAATGCCGAGTGCATGGAGCGCGTCATGGCGGGCGTACTGGTGCGCTTGAACTCAAAGCCGATTCGCTGTCCTTTTTTCATTGTCAAGAGGTCCAGTTCCGCTCCCTGGTGGGTTGCCCAGTAGTAACACTGGTCCCAGGCGACGCCGAGTATACGGGCGACCTCCTGCATTGCGAATCCTTCCCAGGACGCGCCGGACTTGGGATGACCGATGAGAGTTTCTCTATCGTCGATTCCCAGCAAGGCATGGAGCAGTCCGGTATCGCCGATATATATTTTGGGCGCCTTGACCTGTCTCTTCTTCAGATTTTCGTACCACGGCGGCAATTTGCGCACGATCAACGCATCGACGAGCATGTCGAGCCAGGCATTGATTGTGGGGCTGGTTACACCGAGGGCGCGTCCGAGTTCGGTGCTATTCCATCGGTTGCCGTGATAGTGCGCCAGCATGGTCCAGAAGCGGCGCATGGTTTCGGCGGGTACTGAAAATCCGAGTTGAGGCAGGTCGCGTTCGAGAAAGGTGCGGACGAATGCGGTTCGCCAGGCAAAACTCAGCGTGTCGTCTGCAGCAAGAAACGAGTTGGGAAATCCTCCGCGTAGCCAGAGCTTTCCGGTCATATCTTCGCCGACCTCACTCATGCGAAACGGCGGCAGTTCGTAATACGCGATGCGTCCGGCAAGCGTCTCCGAGGATTGGCGCAACAGGTCCGGGCTTGCGCTGCCGAGTACGAGAAAGCGGGCAGCATTTCCAGGACGGTCTACAAGTACCCGCAGCAGGGGAAAGAGTCCGGGCCGGCGCTGCACTTCGTCGATGACGACCAGCCCGCGCAGGGATTCGAGCGCCAGCTTCGGGTCCGCGAGCGCTGCTTCGTGCGTTGGATCTTCCAGATCGAAAAAATGGACCGGGGGTTTCCGGTCGCTGACAAGGCGCCGGGCGAGCGTGGTTTTGCCGACCTGCCTGGCGCCGACGATGCCGACGACAGGAAACTGCTGCAGGAGGCCGCGAAGGGCTGTTTCGTGTTCGTTGCGTGGTATCATGCCCTGAATATACATGAAAATATAAAATGCCGCTATGGATTTTCATGGTTAAAGTGCATTTCGGGATCGGAATACGTATCGTCTCCTTATTCTACGCAATATATGCGGTGAATATGGGGTACTCCACGTCGGCGACGGTCGGTATACGCTTATATTTTTATTCTACGTAAAATTTGCGGGGAATAGGGATGGGACCTCACAGCGACATGGATGGGATGGATGATCGTTTCCTGGAATTGGAGTGTGGAGATCCCCCGGACTGTGATTGGCTCTGCGGTGCGACCGACTGCGCTGGGGCGCCGCAATTTCGGGAACCTGTCCGGGATCCGGTCTGTTTTTCGTGACAGGGGGAAGAGTCACTATTTGTGCGTTGGCTACTGGATCGGCCAAAAGGGCAGGGCGATGAAAGGACACGTGCTTGATCAGGACATCCTTGATGATGTCGTTCGTCGCATCGTCGAGGTAGCGCAGCCGGAGAAGATTATCCTGTTCGGCTCTGCCGCCAGTGGATGGATGGGACCTCACAGCGACCTTGACTTGCTGATCGTCAAGGAGGGGGCGCAGCGCCGGGCTCTGGCGGGACGGATTTACGATAATCTGCACGGCGCGGACGTTGCCGTCGACGTGATTGTGGTCACGCCGGCGGACATCGAGCGTTATAAGGACAGCCACGCCCTGGTTATCAAACCTGCGTTGAAGGAAGGAAAGGTGGTATATGAGTCAGCGTGAGCGGTTTCCCCCCTCCGGAACCGCACCGCGCCGAACCTCGTTCGGATAGCCGTAATCAATGGGGCTATAGCTCAGTTGGTAGAGCGCTGCAATCGCACTGCAGAGGTCAGCGGTTCGACTCCGCTTAGCTCCACGGAATGAGTCGAGCCGGGCGGGTGCATCCGTCCGGTTTGTTTTTTGTCCCGTATTTCTTTCACAAAACGCTGTCCGGCGCCGCAATTATGGCAAACCACAAGCAGTCGGGTCGTTTCGTATGGTACGACCTGCTCACCACCGACACCGAAGCGGCAATCGAATTTTACGGAAACATCACAGGCTGGGGAACCGAGGCGTTCGAGGGCGGCCCCAAGCCCTACACGATGCTCACCAACAAGGGGACTCCCATCGGCGGTCTCATGGAGATCGAACCGGAAATGGGGGAGGTTCCGCCCCACTGGCTTCCCTACATTTCTACGCCGGATGTCGACGAGACTGTCGAAAAAATCAGGGAACTGGGCGGGAATATCCTCGCCGAACCACAGGATGTTCCGAACGCGGGCCGCTTCGCCATAGCAACCGACCCGCAGGGCTGCGTTTTTGCGGTTTTCGCATCGACCACGGGAGAACCGGACATGGAAGCGGAGCCGGGCGTCGGCGAGTTTTCCTGGCATGAATTGGCCGCCTCGGATTACCAGGCCGCCTTCGATTTCTATCAGGCCCTGTTCGGTTGGGAGATTACGAGCGAAATGGATATGGGCGACGCAGGCATCTACCGTATGTACGGCCAGAACGATCTTGTCTATGGTGGCATGTTCACGAAAATCGACAGCATGCCCGGTCCTCCGCCTCCCTGGTGGGCGTTATACGTGACGGTGGAAGACATCGATCAGGGCGTCGAAGACGTAGAGAAGCACGGCGGCAGGGTGCTCATGGGCCCCATGGAGGTTCCCGGCGGAGACCGGATAGCCCATTGCATGGATCCGCAGGGCGCCGGTTTCGCGCTGTACTGTAAGGAATAGACGCCGGCGGGTCATGCATACGGGGGTCCGCAGGGCGCCGCTGTTCCGTTGCATTGCGGGAAATAGCAAAGCGTACGCCGTTTTCCTTCGTGCGAATTGTTATTGAAGCAGTGCTTGCGTAATATGTCTCTCAATGCTCCCCCGCAAAGACATGGAGGTTCTTGTATGAGACGCGCATTGTTTATCGGAATAGTTTCCCTGTTCGCCGTATCCGGGGCGCTGGGTCAGCTTCCGGCCAACCCGCTCGAAGGAACGTGGGAAATGGTTTCCCAGCACGTTGTGTACCCGGACAGCACCGTGGACCGGACCGATCAGATACCGTATACCATCAAGATCCTCAACTCCACGCACTTCGCCTTCGGACGGCAGATCCTGGACGAGGAAGTATTCGCCGGCGGGGGCACCTACTCGTTCGATGGGGACACATACACCGAGCACATCACCTGGCACAGTTCTGCGGGTCTGGCGGGGCAGTCCGTCGTCTTTGAAGCCCGCATCGAAGGCGATACGTGGTACCACGTAGGCCACATTCTCGATTTCCGGCTCGAAGAGGTCTGGCAGCGAGTCGGTTCGTCAGGGGAAGGGGACGAGGCAGAGATGGAGTGAGGTGGGGGATGAGGGGACGGGGAGGTTTCTTGCCTTGCCGGACTATCCGGAGTGTCCATGCTGCAAGGCGGAAATTTGGTGTCTCGCTTTCCAGTCCCTGAGTCGTTTTTTCGTTGTGGCTCATGCATGCCCGGCCATTTGGCTATGCAGCAATTCGCGTATCAGTCCGATCAATTCGTCAAGATTATTTTTATCTCCTTTGTCCGCACGTTGCAGAGCCTGGATGTATCGCGTCCGATTGGGCTCGGTTCTGAGTATTTCGGGGAGAATAGTTTTGCCCGGCAAGAATCCTCCGGATTTCACGCACAGAATAAAATAGCAAACGGCTCTTGCCGTACGCCCATTTCCGTTTACAAAGGGGTGGATATGATTAATGCGCCATAGCGCGAACGCGGAGAGGACAAGCGGATTTACAGAAATTGTTTATCTATGAGTTCTCTCATTTCGTCCTTTGTTATGGGGCTGTCCGCAGGTAGCATGCCCATAGCGAAAGACACCCTTTGTTCTTTCATTTCCTCCGGCGTCATTTTCCTACGTGCCGCTTCCTTCAGGCGCTTTTCGAAGTGCTCATCGTACTTGTCATGCTTTTTGAACATAGCGTTTTGCCTCCGGCGAGGTCTGTGTGCGTAGGGGGGACTTTTCTGAACCCCGACCGGGCTGTTTCGGATCCCGGAAAATGCCTCGTTTGCGCATACGGCGTAGCCTCTTCTTTAGACACGAAAACACGGAAAATATAACCTCGCTCCACTGCCTTTTCCGGCTTGAAGAAGTCTGGTGGCGGATTCACCCGCCAGAGTCGACGGTCCCGCTACCGGACGAGAACCATTACCCGGGTAATGGCGACCGACCCCGCAGTCAGTACGCAGGCGTACGTTCCCGTGGGGAGTCCCTCGGCGTCGAACCGCACGGTATGCCTGCCGGCGGTCCGATGGGCGTCCGCAAGCACCCGCACCTCGCGTCCGATCATGTCGTAGACGACGAGCCGGACCGGTCCGGGTTCGGGCAGTTCGTAAACGATCCCGGTCGAGGGATTGAACGGGTTGGGATAGTTGCCGATCAGCGCCACGCGATCCGGCGGTTCTTCGGATTCGACGGCGACCGTATGGAGATGGTAGACATCGGCCTGCGCATGGTCGGAGACCCCGTCGTTCGTCAGGGCGGCGCGCAGCCATACGGTGTAGGCGCTTTCGAGGCCCAGGCGCACGGTGTGCTCGTACCGGCCGTTTCGTTCGTACAGCGGTTCGGGAACGGGCGTCCAGTCGACAACGGGAGGCCAGACGCGGCGGGTGGCCGGTCCCTCGAATATCCGGAACCGGTACCCGGTTACGTCCGCCGCATTCGCTTCCGGCGCTTGCCAGGACATATGCAGGGACAGACTGTCCGCATTCGCATCGAGCGCCCGGATCCGCAGACGGGCGGGTGCGGCGGTATGCGGCGCGGGCGCATCGTCTTCGTCTTCTTCGTCTTCCGGCGGTCCGTCGTCCTCTTCTTCGTCTTCCGGCGGTCCGTCGTCCTCTTCTTCGTCTTCCGGCGGTCCGTCGTCCTCTTCTTCGTCTTCCGGCGGTCCGTCGTCCTCTTCTTCGTCTTCCGGCGGCCCGTCGTCCTCTTCTTCGTCTTCCGGCGGCCCGTCGTCCTCTTCTTCGTCTTCCGGCGGCCCGTCGTCCGTGTCCGTGACGTTGATCGTCACGTTGATGGTGGCGGCGCCGCCTCTGCCGTCGCGGGCCTCCACCTCCACCTGGTAGGCGTCCTCGTCGAAGTAGGTCGCATAGATCGTCGCGGCCGGCGGCACGGTCCGGATCTGCCCCGTGGCCTCAACGAAGAGGAAAGAGTACCGGTCGGCGCCCTTCAGGGTGTATGTCAGATCGTCGTTGTCCGCGTCCGTCGCCACGACCGGGGCGCCGACATCGACGCCCGAGCCACCCGAGCCAATGTCGGGGAGGCTGCTCTCGGCCACCGTGCGCGTCGTCGTCTCCCCCTCGGTGAAGACCGGCGGGTTGTTGTCCACGCTGAGCAGGCCGTTCACCTTGTGGCCCGGCTGGTTCGCCCGGCCTTGCCAGTAGAGCGGGACGTCGGTGCTGGTCCCCGCGAAGGTGATCGAGTCGCCGGTATCGAGCCGCACCGGGCCGTCCGGGTTATCGAAGTCTTCTTCGTCCCTCAGGAAGACGCCGTTGTCGTCCACGTCGCCGGGCTCCACGGTGTAGCCGAAGACCAGCGCGGCGGCGCCGCTGCCCGACTCGTACGCCGCGTCGACGTCCCGCGATTGGCCCGAGTTGCCGAGCGCGAACGTGAGAACCGGGTCCCCGGCCACGTTCACCGCGAGGTTGAAGGTCACCGTGAAGCGGATCGTCTCGCCCTCCCCGTAGGTGTCGGTCTCCACCACCGGCGTCGAGGTCACCGCCACCGAGCGGATCGAACGCGTGCCGTCCACCTTGTGGCCGCTCTGCTCGCCGAGCTCGGCATGGTCGAGGTCCGCCGCCACGCCGGTGGCCGTGCTCGCGATCGCGCCGTTCTGGGGCTCCCCGTTGCGGTTGCCCACCAGGGTCCGGTCCTGGTCCCCGATCCAGACGCCGTCGTCGTCCTCGTCGCCGGGCGCCACGGTGTAGCCGAACGCCAGCGTCTCCGTGCCCGAGCCGCTCACCAGCGGCGCGCGCTTGGCGCCCCCCGCGGACAGCACGAAGTCCGTGTCGGACGTGGCGTTCACCGCCTCGCTGAAGGTCACCGAGATATCTATCGTCTCGCCCGCCCCGTAGGCGTCGGTCTCCAGCACCGGCACCGAGGTGACGGCCACGTTGGTGACCGTCGGCGCCGTGTCGTCGTCCTCGATCGTGCCCGTGGCCGTCGGGTCCGTCGCCAGTTGCGCGTTGGTCGACACGCCCGACAGCGTCACCGTGAAGGTCTCGTCATCCTCGTCCGTGCTGTCGTCGGTCACCGGCACCGTGAACGTCGTCGTCTCGGTGTCCGGCTCGAACTCCACGTCCCCCGTCTTCGTCGTCGCGAGATCCGCCGCCACCGCCGTGTCGTCGGTCTCGATCGACGCCGTCCAGGTCGCCGTCACCTTCGCCGAGACCCCCGCCGTCAGCGTCGCCGTGAACGTCACGCCGGCGTCCTCGGCGCCCGAGGCATCGGCGATGCTCAGCGTCGGCAGGATGCTGGCGGCGGCCACCGCGCTCGTGGGGGCGCTCGCCAGCGTGTTCGCAAACCCGCCGTTGTCGGTCCAGCTCGCCTTCGCCGCGAGCGTCGCGCCGAGGTCGGCTTCGACCACCGTGTAGGTCGCCGACGTCTCCCCGGAAATCTCCGTCTCGCTGCCGCCGTCCGGCGTGCGGTACCACTTCCAGGTGGGCGCGAACGGGTCGGGCAGCCCGTCCGGGTCGGCCGCGTCCGCGATCGACGCCGTCAATGCGTCGCCCACCATGGGCGTGGTGTCGCCGATGGTCACCGTCCCCGACTGGCCCTCGTCCACGTTGGTCACCGTCACCGCAATCGTCTGGGTCGCGGTCATCACCCGCGTGCCCGCGCCGCTGGTCGCCGTCACCTCCACCACGTAGGTGTTGTTGGTGTCGGAATCGTCCGGGTCCTCGTAGTCCGGCACCGCGTCGAAACGCATCAGGCCGGTCGGCCCGCTGATCCGGAACAGCGTCTCGTCCGCCCCGCCGGTGATCGCGTAGCCCGTGACGTCGTCATCCGTATCGGAGTCCGTCGCCTGCACTATGCCCACCCTGGCCTGGTTCTCCGCCGCGTCGAAGGCGGCCGAAGACGTGAAGTTCGGCGCGACGTTGCCCGTCGTCCGCGAGCCGTCCACCTTGTGGCCCGCCTGCGTCCCCCGGCCTGACCAGTAAAGCGGGACGTCGGTGCTGGTGTCCTTGAACTCGATCTCGTCGTTCGAATCGAGCCGCACCGGGCCGTCCGGGTTGTTGTAGTCAGACTCGTCCCGGATGAAAAGGCCGTTGTTGTCGTCGTCGCCCGACACCACCAGGTAATGGAAGACCAGCGCGGTCGAGCCGCCGCCCGACACGTAGCCGGCCTGTCTTACCTCGCTGCCGTCGAACAGGAACTCCACAACCGGGTCCCCGGTCACGTCCACCGCGACGTTGAAGGTCACCGTGAACCGGATCGTCTCGCCCGCCCCGTAGGTGTCGGTCTCGAGCCGCGGCGTCGAGGTCACCTCCACCGTGCGGATCGAACGCGTGCCGTCCACCTTGTGGCCCGACTGCGTCCCCCGGTCGCCGGTGTGCGCAAGGTCGGCGTCGGTCGTGCTCCCGGTGGCCTCGATCGCATCGTCGGAGTCGAGCGTCACCGCGCCGACCCGGTTGTTGAAGTCGCTGCCGTCGAGCAGGAAGATCCCGTCGTCGTCCTCGTCGCCGGGCGCCACCGTGTAGGCGAAGACCAGCGCGGTCGTGCCGCTGCCCGACTTGTATGGGGCACGGTCTTCTCCGGAGTCCAGCGAGAACGCGAATTCCGGATCCCCGGTCACCGTCACCGCCTCGCTGAACGTCACCGTGAACAGGATCTCCTCGCCCGCCCCGTAGGCGTCGGTCTCCAGCACCGGCACCGAGGTGACCGCCACGTTGGTGACCGTCGGCGCCGTGTCGTCGTCCTCGATGGTGCCCGTGGCCGTCGGGTCCGTCGCCAACTGCGCGTTCGTCGACACGCCCGACAGCGTCACCGTGAAGGTCTCGTCATCCTCGTCCGTGCTGTCGTCGGTCACCGGCACCGTGAACGTCGTCGTCTCGGCGTCCGGCTCGAACTCCACGTCCCCCGTCTTCGTCGTCGCGAGATCCGCCGCCACCGCCGTGTCGTCGGTCTCGATCGACGCCGTCCAGGTCGCCGTCACCTTCGCCGAGACCCCCGCCGTCAGCGTCGCCGTGAACGTCACGCCGGCGTCCTCGGCGCCCGAGGCATCGGCGATGCTCAGCGTCGGCAGGATGCTGGCGGCGGCCACCGCGCTCGTGGGGGCGCTCGCCAGCGTGTTCGCAAACCCGCCGTTGTCGGTCCAGCTCGCCTTCGCCGCGAGCGTCGCGCCGAGGTCGGCTTCGACCACCGTGTAGGTCGCCGACGTCTCCCCGGAAATCTCCGTCTCGCTGCCGCCGTCCGGCGTGCGGTACCACTTCCAGGTGGGCGCGAACGGGTCGGGCAGCCCGTCCGGGTCGGCCGCGTCCGCGATCGACGCCGTCAATGCGTCGCCCACCATGGGCGTGGTGTCGCCGATGGTCACCGTCCCCGACTGGCCCTCGTCCGCGTTGGTCACCGTCACCGCAATCGTCTGGGTCGCGGTCATCACCCGCGTGCCCGCGCCGCTGGTCGCCGTCACCTCCACCACGTAGGTGTTGTTGGTGTCGGAATCGTCCGGGTCCTCGTAGTCCGGCACCGCGTCGAAACGCATCAGGCCGGTCGGCCCGCTGATCCGGAACAGCGTCTCGTCCGCCCCGCCGGTGATCGCGTAGCCCGTGACGTCGTCATCCGTATCGGAGTCCGTCGCCTGCACTATGCCCACCCTGGCCTGGTTCTCCGCCGCGTCGAAGGCGGCCGAAGACGTGAAGTTCGGCGCGACGTTGCCCGTCGTCCGCGAGCCGTCCACCTTGTGGCCGGACAGCGTGCCCACCTCGTCATGGTCGAGGTCCGCCGCCCGGTCCGTGACCGCGCTCGTGATCTCGCCGTTCTGGGGCTCGCCGTTGCGGTTGCCGTCCAGCGTCCGGCTGTCGTCCCCGATCCAGATGCCGTTGTCGTCGTCGTCGCCCGCCACCACGGTGTAGCCGAACACCAGCGTCGCCGTGCCCGAGCCGCGCAACAGCGGCGCGCGCCTGGCCCCGGCCACCGACAGCACGAAGTCCGTGCCGGCCGTGGCGTCCACCGCGGCGCTGAACCGCACCTCGATCTCGATGACCTCGCCGAGGCCGTAGGTGTCCGTCTCCGCGGTCGGGATGGAGATCACCGACACGCCGTCCGAGACGATGATGGGGTCGCGGTTCACCCGGTGATCCGAATCCGCGTCCAGGGCGGCGTGGTCGAGCACCGCGTCCGTGCTGGAGTCGCCGTCCATGTGGATCGCGCCGCCGTTCAGCTCCAGCGCGTCGGCGGCGATGGAGACGCCGTCCTGGTCGTGGTCGGCCGCGGTCACCGTGTAGACGAACGCCAGTTCGTCGTCGTCGCTGTCGCTCGCCGAGTAGTCCGCGTAGCGGGTGTCCGAGCCGACGGTCAGCGCGATGCGCGGCGTGCCGCTCGCCGTGTCCACCGTCACGTCGTCGGTGAAGCCCACGGCCACCTCGATGTCTTCGCCGGCGACGTAGCTGTCGTGCGCGGCCGGGTCGGACTCGATCCGCACGCCGCCGATGGCGACCCGCGGCTCGGCGTTGATCGTGCCCCGGACCCGCATGGCGAATTGCTGGTTCCAATTGCTCCAGCTCGACCCGTTGGCGCTGTATTGGGTTCTGTCCTCGATGCTCCACCCGCTCTCGGCACTCGTCTCGGCGTCCGGGCCGTCCGTCATGACGAGATTGCTCGTGTCGCCCTCGCGCCACCGCACCCGGACGAAGTACGTTCCGGCCGCCAGCGCGGTGCCCGCGGGCGCGGCGAACGTGTTGCTGCCGGCGGCCAGCGCGCCCGACAGGTCCAGGTTCGCCAGATATGTTCCCGGTTTGCTGCCGTCGCGCGCGTGCAGCGTCACCGTCACGCGCGCGTTGTCGGGCACGCGCCTGAAGGGGATGTCGACCGCGGTCAGGGTGAACCCGGCGCCGGCCGTGAACGTCTCGGCGAAGTAGTGGCGCTGGGCGGCGCCGGAAGGGTTGAAGTTCAGGTTGAAGTCGGACGGCGAGTCCGCGGGGTAGTTGCTGACCAGCACGTCGGCGGGCGTCATCGGCATCATGGTCCCGTCGTCGTCCTCGATCGTGCCCATGGCGGCGGTCGTCGTGCCCAGCGTCGCGTTGGTCGGGTTCGACAACGTCAGCGTGAAGGTCTCGTCCTCCTCCTCGTCGGTGTCGTCCGTCGTCTGCACCTCGATCGTCCCGGTGGCGGTCGCATTTGCCGCCAGGATGGTCAGCGTGCCGTCCGCCGCCGTGAAGTCCGTGCCCGAGGTCGCCGTGTCGCCGGTCTCCACCGACGTCGCGTAGTCCACTGTCACGTCGCGCCCGCTCACCGCCGAGAGCGTCACTTCGAACTCGACCTTGCCGCCCTCGGTCGCCGTCGCGTCCGCCACCGTCACCGTCGGCGTCGGGTCGTTGTCGTTGATCGTGCCCTTCGCCGTCGGGTCCGTCGCCAGCTGCGCGTTGGTCGACACGCCCGACAGCGTCACCGTGAAGGTCTCGTCCTCCTCGTCGGCGGTGTCCTCCTTCGTCGCCACGGTGAACGTCGCCATCGTCTGGCTCGTGCTCGCGCTGAAGGTCAGCGTCCCGGTCGCCGCCGACAGGTCGGTGAAGTCACCCGTCTCCGCCGTGTTGCCCGTCTCCAGCGACGCCGTCCAGGTGACCGTCACGTCCGCCGCCGCCGTTGCCGACAGCGTTGCCGTGAAGGTCACGTTGCCGCCCTCGGTCCCCGCGGCGTCCGCGATGCTCAGGGTCGGCAGGGTCGTCTCCGCCGACAGGATCTCCGTCGGCTCACTCCCGGTCGCCTTGGCGAACTCGTAGCCCGAGTGTTTCGTGGGCAGGGACGGCTGGGTGCTCAGGTCAATGTCCACCGTCACCGCCGCCGTCGTCCCGGACGTGCGGGTCACGGTCTGCGCCGTGCCGTCCACCGAGCCCGCCGCCACGGCGAGCTTCGTGTCGCTGGCCGGGAGCGAGCCGTTCACCACCGTGGGCGTGAAGTCCACCGCGAACGGCGCCCCCGCCGCCACCTTCGCCCGCGCCCGGTCGGTCCCCACCTTCTCCACCGTCACCGTGAGCGGAAGGTCGTCGCCGCTGTTGGGGTTGTTGCCGAGTGACAGCGTACCCGCAGCCAGCGCCGTCAGGCCGGTGAACGCCCCGTCGGGAAGCGCGTCCAGATCGTTGTCGTTCAGCGTGAGGCTCGTCAGCGCCGTCAGGTCCTTGAACACCTCGTCGGGGAGCGAACTCAGATCGTTACCGGACAGGTGGAGAGTTTCCAGCGCCATCAGGCCGTCGAACACCTCGTCGGGGAGCGAAGTCAGTTGGTTGTTGTGTAGTCGGAGACTTTCCACCGCCGTCACGTCGTCGAACACGCCGTCGGGAAGCGAGGTGAGGTCGTCGTTGTCGTGCAGATAGAGACGCGTGAGGCCCGTCAGGCCGGAGAACACGCCCAGGGGAAGCGAGCTGAAATCGTTGTCGGGCAGATAGAGCCGGTCCAGGGCCGTCAGGCCCGCGAAATCGCCCGACTGGAGCGACGCGATCCCCTCATCTTCGAGGTCCAGAGTGCCCGTGATCGCCGCCAGGTTCGCTACCGTCACCTCGTTGCAGTCCGTGACGCCGGGGACCTCGTCCAGGATCCCGTCGCGCACCTGCTGCGTGCGGCCGCAGATGCCCGGCGTCGGCGTCACCGGGCCCGCCTCGTCCGCCGTGCCGTTGCCCGCGTCGTTCACCGCCCGCAGCTCGAACGTGTAGGCCACCTCGTTCGTCAGCCCCGTCACCGTGTAACCCTTCTGGTTCGCGCCGCCCGGCGCGCTCATCTCGATCGGCGTGAAGGCCGTGGGATAGCTCCCGCTCCCCTCCTTCCGCCGAACCTCGTGGCGCGTGATGTTCGCGCCCGGCGCCGGCGCGTCCCACGTCAGCTCGACCTGCGTGTCGCCCACCCTCGCCAGGAAATTCGACGGCGCCGCCGGCACGTCGTCGTTCTCGATCGTGCCCGTCGCGGTCGGGTCCGCCGCCAGCGCCGCGTTCGTCGACACGCCCGAGAGCGTCACCGTGAAGGTCTCGTCCGCCTCGTTGGCGGTGTCCTGCGCCGTCGGCACGTCGAACGTGCCCGTATCCTGGCCCATCGTGACGGTCACCATCCCCGTCTTCGTCGTCGCGAGATCCGCCGCCACCGCCGTGTCGTCGGTCTCGATCGACGCCGTCCAGGTCGCCGTCACCATCGCCGTGCTCGACGCCGACAGCATCACGGTGAAGGTCACGTTGCCGCCCTCGGTCCCCGCGGCATCGTCGACGCTCAGGGTCGGCAGCACGCTGGCGGCGGCCACCGCGCTCGTGGGCGCGCTTGAGAGCGTGTTCACGAACGCGCCCTTGTCGGTCCAGGTCGCCTTCGCCGTGAGCATCGCCCCGAGGTCTGCCTCGACCACCGTGTAGGTCGCCGACGCCGCCCCGGTGATCTCCGTCTCGCTGCCGCCGTCCGGCGTGCGGTACCACTGCCAGGTAGGCGCGAACGGGTCGGGCAGCCCGTCCGGGTCGGCCGCGTCCGCGGTCGACGCCGTCAGTTCGTCGCCCACCATGGGCGTGGTGTTGTCGATGGTCGCCGTCCCCGACTGGCCCTCGTCCACGTTGGTCACCGTCACCGTGATCGTCTGGGTCGCGGTCTTCTCCCGCGCGTCCGCGCCGCTGGTCGCCTGGACCGTCACCTCGTGGACGTTGTCGGTGCCGGAGTCCTGCGGATCCTCGAAGTCCGGCGCCGCCGCGAACGTCAGCGCGCCGGTCGTCCCGTCGATCGCGAACAGCGCCTGGTCCGCGCCGCCGCTGATCGCGTAGCCCGTGACGGCGTCGTCCGCGTCGCCGTCGGTCGCCGCCACCGTGCCCGCCGCAGTCTGGTTCTCCGCCGCGTCGAACGCCGCATCGGAGGTGAACGAGGGCGCTTCGTTCATCGCCGCGTCATCGTCGGTAATCGTGCCCCGCGCCGTCGGGGGGGTCGGCAGCGTCACGTTCGACGCGTTCGAGAACGTCACCGTGAAGGTCTCGTCGTTCTCGACGGCCGTGTCCTCGGTCGTCGACACCGTGAACGTCTCCACCGTGTCGCCCGCCTGGAAGGTCAGCGTCCCCGAAGCCTCCGTGAAGTCGGAGCCGTCGTCCGCCGCGGTGTCGCCCAGCGCGTCGTTGTAGGCGGCCTCCCAGTCCACCGTCACCTGCTTGCCGCTCGGCGGCGCGAGCGTCGCCGTGAAGGTCAGGACGCCGCCTTCGGGCGCCGAGACGTCGGCCACGCTCAGCGCCGGCGGATCGTCGTCGTCGCGAATCGTGCCCTTCGCCGTCGGAGCCAATATGGTCGTGTTGGTCGGGTTCGACAGCGTCACCGTGAAGGTCTCGTCCGCCTCGTCCGCGGCGTCGTCCACGATCGGCACCGTGAACTTGCCGTTACGCTCGCCCTTCGCGATCGTCACCCTCCCGAACGACAGCGCCCCCCCTGCGAGGTCCGCCTCGGCCGCCGTGTCGCCGCTTTCGATGGTCGCCGTCCAGGTGACCGCCACCTCCGCATGGGCGTTGTCATTCAGGCGTATCGTGAACTCGACCCCTTCGTCCTCGTCCCCCGCCGCACCGGGGAAGTTGTTCATAAGCGGCAGCCGGTTGGACTGGTTCACGACCGCGGGCACCCCGCCGGCGCCGGTGGTGAAGTCCTCGACCTCGGTGCCGTCGTCGTTGGCGAGGGCACGGCTGCCGGCCGCGGACCGGTCGTAGCTCAGCTCGACGGGCTGGCCCTGGAAGATAAAGGGCGACGATACGTGGAGCTCGAAGACGTTGTTACTACCAGGCACCTCGCCGATCCTGGTGATATTTCGGTTGCTGCCGTCGGCGGTGGCCGAGAAGGCGGAACGCAACTCGCTGTCGTTCGGCGCCGACGCTATATCCTGATCGAACTGGATTCGGATTGCCCTTCCGCCACTATCACTGCGCACCGTCGCCCTCGTGAGTACCGGCGGGCCCGCCGTCGTCCTCTCCGCGTCCGAGGGGCTCGACCATTCGCTGGGCGTCTCGCCGTTCAGCGCCTGCACCCGCACCTGGTACTGCGTGTTCGCCGTCAGCCCGGTGATCGTCGCGGTGACCGCCGTGCCGGCGTGCGTGAAGTCCATCCACGCGCCGTCCGGGCGCTCGCGGTACTGCACGTTGTAGCCGCTGATCGCCGGGCCGCCGTTCAGCCCCGGCTCGATCCAGGTCGCGGTCAGGCTCGTCGTCGAGTCCGAGATCGCGGCCAGCGTCGGCTTGGCCGGCTGCTCCGGCTGCTCCGCCGCGTCCGTCACCGTCACCATGAACGTCCGGGTCGCCGTCGCCTCCCGGTCCCCCGTGCCGCTGGTCGCCTGGATCGTCACCTCGTACGTGTTGTCGGTGTCGGAGTCGTTCGGGTCCTCGAAGTTCGACGCCGTCTTGAACGTCAGCACGCCGGTGGACGCGACGATCTCGAACAGCGCCTGGTCCGCGCCGCCGGTGATCGCGTAGCCCGTGATGTCATCGCCCGTGTCGTTGTCGACCGCCTCCACCGTGACCACCGCCGAGACGTTCTCCGCCACGCTGATCGCCGCCGGCGTGGCGAACGAGGCTCCCTGGTTCGTCCTCTCCGCGTCCGAGGGGTCCGACCAGTCGCTCGGCGTCTCGCCGTTCAGCGCCTGCACCCGCGCCTGGTAGTCCGTGTTCGCCGCCAGCCCGGTGATCGTCGCGGTGAGATCCGTGCCGGTGTGGGGGAAGTCGGTCCAGTCGCCCGTCGCGCCTGCGCGGTACTCCAGCTTGTAGCCGATGATCTCCGGGCCGCCGTTCTTGCCCGGCTTCGCCCAGGTCGCGGTCAGGCTCGTCGCCGAGCCCGTGACCGCCGCCAGCGTCGGTGCGGCCGGCGTGTCCGATTGCTCGGCGACGTCCGTGACGCTGATAACCACCGGGATCGTGTCGCTGCCGCCGAAGCCGTCCTCGACCTTCGCCGTCAACGAGTAGAGGTCTTTCGTCTCGTGGTCGTAGTCCACGTTCGCCACGGTCGTGATCTCGCTCGTAACCGAATCGATGGCGAAGGACGCCGCGTCCGTCCCCTCCAGGCTGTACTCCAGCGTGTCGTCGTCGGCGTCCGTCGCCGGCACCGTTGCGACCACAACGGTGCCCGCGGTGCTGTTCTCCGGCACGGTGAGACTCACCAGCATCCCGTCGAACGTCGGGTCGCTGTTGTCCGCTCTGCGCGAGCCGTCCACCTTGTGGCCTGACTGCGTCCCACGGCCTTCCCAGTAGAGCGGGACGTTGGTGCTGGTGCCAGCGAACCGGACCGTGTCGTCCGCATCGAGCCGCACCGGGCCGTTCGGGCTGTTGAAGTCGTCTTCGTCACGCAGGAAGATGCCGTTGTCGTCCGCGTCGGTCGGCGCCACGGTGTGGGCGAAGACCAGCGCGGTGCTGCCGGCGCCCGAGTCGAGCGCTGCGTCGACGTCCGAACTGCCGAGCGCGAACCGGAACACCGGGTCCCCGGCCACGTCCACCGCGGTGTTGAAGGTCACCGTGAACAGGATCTTCTCGCCCACCCCGTAGGTGTCCGGCGTCGTCTCGCCCGGCGAGGTCAGCGCCGGCGTCGAGGTCACCGCCACCGAGACGATCGAGCGCGAGCCGTCCACCTTGTGGCCGGACTGCCTGCCGGGCGCGCTGTGATCGAGGACCGCGTCCAGCCCGGTGGCCACGCTCGTGATCGCGCCGTTCTGGGGCGTGCCGTTGCGGTTGCCCGCCAGCGTCCGGTCCCCGTCTCCCATCCAGATGCCGTCGTCGTCCTCGTCCCCGGCCTGCACGGTGTAGCCGAACACCAGCGTGTTCGTGCCGTTGCCGCTCAGCAGCGCCGCGCGCTTGGCGCCGCCCACCGACAGCACGAAGTCCGTGCCGGCCGCGGCGTTCACCGGCGCGCTGAAGTCCACCGCGACCGCGATGGTCTCGCCGGCCCCGTAGGTGTCCGACGCGAGCACCGGCACCGACGTGACCGTCACATTGGTGACCGCCGGGGTGTCGTCGCTGGTGATCGTGCCCTTCGCCGTCGCGTCCGGAATGGTCGCGTGGGTCGGGTTGGACAGCGTCACCGTGAAGGTCTCGTCCTCCTCGTCGACCGCGTCGTCCGTGGTGGACACGGTGAAGGTCCTGGCGGTTTCGCCGGGCGTGGTGACCAGATCGCCGGTCACGTTGTCAAACCCATGGGTTCGTGGCGTGAAGGTCAGCGTCCCCGAGGCCGCCGCAAAGTCGGTTCCGTCCTCGGCGTCGTCCCCCTCCGCGTCGAGCGCGGCGGCCTCCCAGTCCACGGTCACCTCCCGCTCGCTCTCGGCCGACAGCTCCACCGTGAAGGTCAGGTCGCCGCCTTCCGCCGCCGAGACGTCGTCGACGCTCAGCGTCGGCGGATCGTCGTCGTCGAGGATCGTGCCGGGGACCCTCAAATGAAAGGCCCCGCCCCCGTACGTCAAGTTGATCCCAGACCTCAGATCCAGCGAGAAGGTCTCCTCGTCCTCCTCGTCGATCGCGTCGTCGGTGGTGGGCACCGTCAACGTCTTCGATGTTTCGCCCGGCTCGAAGTACAGCAGGGGAGCGTCAGTGTATGGGAAGTCCACGCCCACCCACGCCGTACCGGAAACGGCGCCCCAAGGAATCGTCACTCGCTTGCCACTCGCCGGCGAGAGCGTCAGCGTGAAGGTTGCGCTCTCGCCCTCGGTCACCTCCGCGTCGAGAGCCGCCGCGCTCAGCACGGGCAGCTCGTCGTCGTCGTTGATCGTGCCCGTCGCGGTCGCCGTCCCCAGGATCGCGTTCGCCGATACGCCCGACAGCGTCACCGTGAAGGTCTCGTTCTCCTCGTCGGCGTTGTCCTGCGCCGTCGGCACGTCGAACGTGCCCGTCAGCTCGCCCATCGGGACGGTCACCTGCCCCGTCTTCGCCGTCCCGAGATCGTCCGCCGCCACCGCCGTGTCGGCGCTCTCGATGGACGCGGTCCAGGTCGCCGTCACGTCCGCCCCGACCGTTGCCGACAGCGTCGCCGTGAAGGTCACGTCGCCGCCCTCGGTCCCCGAGGCGTTCGCGATGCTCAGCGTGGGCAGGATCGCGGCGCCCTTGATGGCGATGCGCATTGAGCGCCCCCCACCAAAGCTGTTCGTTTGCCATGTCGCGCCGACACCAGTAGTGAGGAAGTCGAACTCGTTCGCGATACTCCACGGGGCCACGAATCCCATATCCTCGCCTTCCTCGGACGTGACACCGACATCCATGAGGCTGCCGGTAGGACTCGCCACCACCGCGTAGATCGTGTCTCGCATGAGCGTGGCATCCGCTAGCGCAGTGAAGGACAGCGTTCCCGCCGCAAAGGTGCCTGGAGGCGTGAGATCCGTACAGACCGACGTGGGATACCCGCTGGAGTCGACCTCGCATACTTTCGCCCCAAAACTTCTGGTACCGTCAGAGACGATGTCGATGCCCGTCAGGGTGTACCCCGCGTTCGAACCCGTGGTGAATCTTTGCGAGTATGTGGCTGAGGTTTCCTGGGTATCGGTTGATTGACCGATGTTGCTGACCAGGGTGGTCGCGGTCTGCGCCTGGGCGGTGGCGGGGAGCGCGAGGGCGCCGCAGAGCGCGAGCAGCGCCGCGGCGGCGCGGGCGGTGCGGCATACGTATAAGGGGAGGAACCGCCGCCCCGGCGGGGCGACCGGCGATGGCGGGCGGGTGTTTTCCCGGAACCGGTGCGCAGTCATGGTCCCGGCGCTCGGGTCGGAAGCCGCCCGGCAGTCTCTCTCTCTCTCTCTCTCTCTCTCTCTCTCTCTCTCTCTCTCATAGAAGTCTTAAATTATTAACCTGTCACCGTACGAGTCATGAAAAAGCGGAAGAAGGAAAGAACAAGCGAGGTGCTCAACCTGTCCAATCAATCGGAATCCGGTTCATATATACAAGTTCCGATCTAAAAAATCAAATGGCTATACAAAAGCATCTAAAAATATAATATAAAGACAGCGCTTGTAACAAGCCGGACACGACGATGAAGTACAGCGTATTCGAACCTGCCAGGGTGGTGTTCGCGGGGGCCCTGAACGTGTTGACCGCGTCGGCGGTGATTCCGGAGGTCGAGCGTTAATAAGTGATCTTTTTGTGCCTGTTCACCGCCATTTTCAATGCAGCTCCTAAAACCGGATTAATCGGATTATCCTATAGACAAATGCAGCGGAGAGACTATTTTTTACCGCTGGTCCCCTGATTGGGCGGATTCGGCGGAGGAACACGCGTTGTGTTATTAGGGCGGTATCCCTCTGTAAGTGGCTTGGGCCGATAACCCCGTGTTATCCGCGTCGCATCGGGTCACCGGTAAGGGCGTGTCCGCTTAACTGTGTAAGTGGGGTTATTGTTCAATGGGGACTCTGTCCCCGTAGAGTATGACGAACTGGTTGAGGGCGGCCTTCCAGTCGCGTATGGGCCGCTTCCATTTCTTCGACGCTTCGCGCAGACCCAGGTAGAGCAGCTTGCGCACCGCGTCGTCGCTGGGGAAAGCGCCCCGCCCCTTGACGATCTTGCGCAGGCTGTAGTTCAGCGATTCGATCGCATTGGTGGTGTAGACCACCTTGCGGATCGCAGGCGCATAGTCGAAGAAAGGCGCCAGACGCTCCCAGTCCTTCCTCCACAGCGGAGCGATAGCCGGGTACTTCTCGCTCCATTGTCTCTCGAAAGCCTCGAGCGCCGCCAGAGCGGCCTCTTCACTCGGCGCCGTATAGACGCTGCGCAGGTCGCCCACCACCGGCTTGCGCTCCTTCCAGGGCACGTAACGCAGGCTCTTGCGCACCTGGTGCACTATGCACAACTGCACCCGCGCATGTGGAAAGACCGTCTCTATCGCCTCGGGTAGATCCTTCAGGCCGTCCACGCACGCAATGAAACAGTCCTCCATGCCCCGCGCCTTCAACTCGCCGAAGATGGTAAGCCACGAAACGGCTCCCTCCGTCGGAGCGATCCAAAGGCCAAGCACCTTTTTCTCTCCTTCAATGTCTATCGCCAGCGCCACGTAGACCGCTCGCGTCTTCACCGATCCCTCCTCGCGAGACTTCACGAACAAGGCGTCGAAGTACACGATCGGATACACACGCTCCAGAGGACGAGCCTGCCATGCGGTCACTTCTTCAAGAACGCTTGCGGTAACCTCCGAGACAAGCGTAGAGGAGACCTCCGCTCCGTAGAGACGCCTCAACGTGTCCTGGATAGCCCGCGTGCTCTGGCCCTGCGCGTAGAGATACACGATCGTCTCGTCCAGGCCCGCTACCCGGCGCTGGCGCTTCTCTACGATCCTGGGCTCGAAACTGCCGTTGCGATCGCGAGGAACCTCCAGATCCAGCGAACCCGACTCGCTCTCGAGCCGCTTCGCAGTGCGCCCGTTGCGGGAATTGCCGCTGCCGCGACCTGACGGATCATGCGGAGGGTAGCCGAGATGATGCGTCATCTCCCCCTCCAATGCCGCCTCGAGAGCGCGCTTGCCTATCGTCTTGAGCAAGCCCCCCTCGCCGAATATGTCCCGCGCGTCCCCTTTGAAGTCCTTCAGCAACTCCTCAAGGAGCGCCTGCTGTTTGTCTGTAAGTTCGGCCATCGTCTTCACCTCCTGATGAAACTATGTGTACGATTGACCACTTACACAGTTTACGGGACACGCCCACCGGTAACCGACGAAAGAACTCCGCAGGCGCCGGATGGGAATACGTGCATGTGGCCATCGACGATCATTCGCGAGTGAGCTTCGCTTGCATCCAGCCCGGCGAGACCGCTCTAAGCGCCTGTAGCGCGCTCGTCGACACCCTGCGCTACTTCCGAACACTCGGAGTCGCCTTCACCCGCGTTATGACCGACAACGGCTCCTGCTACCGCTCGAAACGCTTCGCAAAATTGTGCCGACGACTGAAACTCAGACATATCCGAACCAGACCCTATACCCCGCGAACCAACGGCAAAGCAGAACGCTTCATCCAAACCGCGCTGCGCGAATGGGCCTACGCACGCGCCTACGACAACTCCGGACAGCGCGGCGAGTACCTCCCCCGCTGGCTGCACCGATACAATTGGCGTCGACCACACGCCAGCTTGAAATACCGAACGCCTATCCAATCCCTGAATATCCCACTGAACAACGTGGTGGGTTTACACAGCTAACTGGTAGCCGAAAAAATCCGCAGGGCAATAGACTTCGACGCGTACTTGAGACGAACCGGCGGTCAGGTCGATGTCGCCGTGTTTGGTTCCCGGCGGGGCGGAAGCCGGTTGCGCATTCTCTACTCCTGCGGCGTTCTGAAGATGCGCAAGCAAATCGAATTCCGACAGCGCTTGATGGAATTGCAATGAATCGGTCTGCTCAAGAATGCGTTTACCGATACTTCCCGACGCAGGAAGATTGTTGTCCACGAAGGCCAGTAAATCTTCGATATGTTCGTAATGCGTATTGCCGAGCAGGCGGACAATTTCCAGCTCGCTCCGACCGGATGAAGGAAGCTTTTTCCCGATCCGTTCCGCAATGCGCGGGAAACGCTGCAATGCGTTCCGGACCTCGTTCGTGATCGGATAACGAATGACCATGTCTTACCCCCCGGTTTCCGTTGCCGTCGTCCGGGCTTGTTCCATGCGGCGTTGGGAACGGCGCCCGCTTGAGGGAGCGGGTTTTTCGGGAATGCGGCGGTTCTTTGACGTTGCCCGCAGCGGATATCCCACGGCAAGCGTTGGCCACCGCATGTCGTTCAGGCGCTCCCGCAGCTGCATGGCCTTTTTCGATACGTCCGGGTGTTGTTCCCGGTAGGCCTCGGCGACATTGTCCAGGGCGAGCATAAGAACAACCAATACCTCTTCTTCAGCCGCCACTTTCAGATAGCCGGCGGCAAATTTCGGGTCTTTCCGGAGTTCTCCCCGAAGCCATTCGTAGTGGTCTACGCCCATGTCGCTCATGATTCCGAGATGTTATGGTTTGGTTTCCCGATGTCTCGATTTCCAGTCCCTGAGTCGTTTCTGCGCCGTGGCGATGTCGGTTCGCTGCGTTTTCTTGCGACTTCCTGAAACACAACCGGGCCGCTCCGGATCCGGGAATATGCTACATGCTGTACATAAAGAGTAGTAGAGCCTTTTTAGACACGAAAACACGGAAAATATGACCCCGTGACCAGTTGCCTTTTTTCGCCTCGAAGAGGTCTGGAAGCGGATTGATCCGTCCGGAGAAGAGGACGAGGAAGAGATGGAGTGAGAGGGGTGGCCTCCCCTTTTGCCGTTACAGGCATCGTTGCAGCTGTTGAATCGTCGCCCGCCTGCGTGCGGAAACAGACGACCTACCCGTCCAGCACAACCATGACCATCACATCGTAGAGGGCATGCGTCCAGGCGGCTATGCCGAATCCCCGCGTAAGGTACAGGACGTTCAGCGCCAGGCCGAAAAGCATCCGGAAAAGGAACGAGTTCAGACGGAACGCATCGCCCAGCGGCCCGATGTAGTGCACCAGGCTGAAAAGAAAGGCCCCGGCGACCGCAGCTATGGTATAGGCCAGTATCCGGTCTCCCATTAACCGGCGCAACACCCAAAACAGGGCGCCCACCAGAAGTACGCGAAACAGCAATTCCTCGTACAGGCCCGCTCCGACCGAAAGCGCCAGTTTCATGGTGATTCCCTCCGCCGGTCCGGACTGCGCCAGGGCCGGCAGGATCGCATAGACCAGTCCGGAAACGATCACCGCGATCACTACCGCGTACACCGTGCTTTCGAGAAACATCCACAGGAAATAGCGGGGACGAAAGGGCGTCTTTTTCTTGCGGTCGTACCAGAATACGGCAATACCGGCGAGCAGTACGGCAATTCCGAAGGCCGTCAGGCCGTAGTCCCCTACTACGAGCAGCAACTGCTTGAGCCACATCTCGGACGAAACGCGCACCTGCGCCACAGCGCTGCGGTTCGCAAAAACGATCAGCAATTCGTACAGGACCAGGAGGGGAAGCGCGGCCAGAAACCCGTAGGTGGCCGAGCGGGAGGCGTTGTGATACTTGTTCCAGACGCCGGGTCGATATATGGCTTCACCAGTCATGATTTTCCCTACTCCGACGGATAGACAAAATGCTGCGGCGTAAATGTGTGCGGGTGACCCCAAACATTTTTGGCAGGATGTAAGCCGGGCGCCCCGTTACAATAGACGACAAGGGCGCCCTGTCGCCAGCGGTTTCAGTCGTCGAACCCCACCCCTTCTATCTGCATCAGGGCGTCCCGGAGTTCGGCCTGTGCATGGGTGTCGCGCTGCCGCCCCGCGACAGCGACACCTTGTTTATATGTTCGTATGGCGTCTTCCCGCCGGCCCAGTTCCTGGTACAATTTTCCGAGATGATACCAGGTCCCCACGTACTCGGGATCATCGGAAACGAGGCCCTCGAAAAAACGAAGCGCCTCCTCGATGTCTCCGCATTTGAGATATTCCCGGGCAAGAGCGAACCGGACAAATGCATCGTCAGGATCTTCTTCGTGGAACGCTTGCAGCGCCTGTAACCGGTCGTCCTGCATCATGACGGGAGAAATCTTTCCGGGCAGGTCCGGGCCGACCATGCCTTGAGAATTACCGGACAGGCTTACCATCCGCCTCCTGCGCCGCCGCCCCCGAATCCACCGCCGCCAAACCCGCCGAAACCGCCTCCCAAGCCTCCTCCGCCCATACCGCCTCCGAATCCGCCCCCGCCGAGTCCGCCTCCCCAGACAATGAAGGGGGCCCCGTACGCATGGCGCCGATAGCGTTTACCTCCGTCGTTTCCACCCCCCCGCCGGCGGATGGACGTAATAACAAACCACACAATGATAAACAACCCCATCAGCGCGGATGGATTGATCGGGGGTTTCCCGGAGCGCCTCGGCGTGGCTTCCTCCGCTGTAAATTCGCCTGCCGCCGCAGCGATCAGCAGGTCCGCGGCGCCGGATATTCCTTCATAGAACCGTCCCTCGCGGAAGTACGGCACCATAACATTGCGGTGGATGCGGGCGGCCACCGCATCGGGAATGGCGCCCTCCAGCCCATAGCCCGTTTCGATACGCACCTCCCGATCGTCGCGCGCCACGAGGATCACCACGCCGTTATCTTGTCCCGCCTGTCCTACGCCCCAGTTGCGGCCCAGCACCAGCGCATATTCTGCGGCGGGCACGCCTTCGAGCGACGGAATTGTAACGACCACGATCTGTGTGGAGGTGGTATCCGCATACGCTGTCAGCTTTGCGGTCAGCGCCCGCTCCTCGGAAGGGGTAAGCAGATCAGCCCGATCCGTCACCAGCCGACCCGTGGAAGGAATCACGTTCACGGTCCGCTGGGCGTGCACTACGCCGACGGGGAACAAGCCCGCCAGCAACAACCCCGCCAGCAGCAACCCCGCCAGAAACAGCTTGCCCGGAAGCAATTCCGTCAGGCGCCGAGCAAGGAGGCGTGCCTGGACGCTCTGCTGCACGCACGTTGTGTCGCACTGCTTGTGCATCCGGTATCAAGAAGAAAAGTCGACTGTGGGCGCCTCTTCGGCTCCTGCTTCCGCCTCGAAGGGAGTACGCCGTTCAAAGCCGAATAGGGAAGCAAAGATAGCGCCGGGAAAGCGGCGTACCTGCGTATTGTAGCGGCGCACCGATTCATTGTAATCGCGACGGGCTACGGTAATCCGGTTCTCCGTTCCCTCGAGTTGCGCCTGCAAATCCCGGAAAGCCTCTGTGGCGCGGAGTTGCGGATAATTCTCGGAAACGGCGAGCAGTCGGCCCAGTGCGCCGCCCAGGCGGCTTTGCGCTGCTTCAAACTCGCGCAAGCGGGCGGGGTCTTCCAGATCGTCCACTGTCAGTCGGATCGATGTCGCCTCGGCCCGCGCCTGCGTCACCGCCTGGAGTGTTTCCTGCTCGAAGTCGGCGGCGCCGCGTACGGTGCTGACCAGATTGGGAATCAGGTCCGTGCGGCGCTGGTATTGCGTTTCGACATTCGCCCAGGACTGTTCGACCAGTTCTTCCCCCTCGACCATTCCATTGTATGCGTTGCATCCCATGCACCCGCCGAAAAGCACAATAAGAAGAACAAGAAGGAGGGCAATCGTTCTGTTGCTGCGCATCGCACTGCGAATTAATGATCCGTGAGGAAAAGGTTACGGGAGTCGCCGGAGCGTTCCTGCAACCATAAGGTACGACAAGGGGCCGCCGGAGTTGCGACGATAAATTATTCCCGCCGGGATGGGCACTTTACGAAAATGGTCTCGTACAGAATGCATCCGGGGCGAAACACCTTACCGCCGCACTTTTGAACGTTATGCCCGTCTCCCGAAAACGATTTCGGATTTTCCCCGTCACCGCCCTTCTTCTGGCGGGCGTTCTGCTCGGACTCACGATCGGGTCCGTACGTATCGGGGAGGATACCGTGGCGCAACTTCGCAAACTCGAAGATGCGTTTCTGCTCATCAACAAGCAGTATGTCGAACCTGTCGACGCTGCATCGCTGGCGGAAAAGGCGATCAAGAGTATGCTGGACGAGCTTGATCCGCATTCGGTCTATGTTTCCGCCGAGGATGCGCAGGATATGCAGGAGCGGTTCCAGGGGTCGTTCGGCGGCATCGGTATCTGGTTTGAAATTGCCCGTAACGACGAGGATTTGAGTGACGACACGGTGCGTGTGATGTCGGTCATCGGGGACGGCCCCAGCGAAAGGGCCGGTTTGATGGCCGGAGATCGCATTATCGGCATTGACGATTCCCCGGCGGTGGGCTTGTCGCAGGACGAGGTCACCTCGAGGTTGAAGGGAGAAATCGGAACGCAGGTGGAGGTGACTATCCACAGGCATGGAACGCGTGCGCCGCTCGAATTCACGCTCACACGCGACGCGATTCCGCTTTACACGGTGGATGCCTCGTACATGGTGGATACCGCGACGGGATACATTCGCCTGTCGCGTTTCTCCCAGGAGACCTACAACGAGTTCGTAGAGCACGTACGTGCGTTGAAAGATCAGGGCATGGAGCGGCTGGTGCTGGACCTCCGATCCAATACCGGCGGGTACATGAGTGAGGCGATAAAAATTGTCGACGAGATTGTACCCGGGCGGAAAACCGTGGTCTATACCCGGGGGCGGCGGCCGGAAACGACCAGTACCTACCGGACGCGGCGCACCGGCATTCTCGAAAAAGAACCGGTTATCGTGCTGGTGAACGCCTATTCGGCCTCGGCCAGTGAAATCGTAGCCGGCGCCTTGCAGGATCATGATCGTGCGCTCATCGTGGGGCAACGCACGTTCGGCAAGGGACTCGTTCAGCACCAGTTTGCCCTGCCGGACCAGAGTATCCTCCAAATGACGGTCGCGCGCTACTACACGCCTTCGGGACGACTCATCCAGACCCCGTACAAGGACGGCGACCAGGAAGATTATTACGAAGAGAAGTTCGCTTCGCTGGAGGATGCGACGTATCGTCCCGGGGAGTACTCGGATAGCATCCCTGATTCGCTGCGCTTCAAAACCGCCCGTGGACGCGATGTGTTCGGCGGAGGCGGCATCCTTCCCGATTACATTGTGAAACCGGATACTACGCCGGCCCTGCGTGCTGTGCTGGGCTATGGTCTCGAAAGGAACTTTTCCCGGAAGTGGTTCCGGGAAAACGAACGGCGCCTGCGCGAAAGGTGGCGTGACCGGGAAGAGGAATTTGCTTCCACGTTCGGTATATCCGACGATCTCTGGGCGTCTTTTGTGGAGTATTCCACAGATACCGATGCTGATGATCCGCTGGAGGAGGCTTCAGAAGAAGCGGACAGCGCGCAGGTAGTTACGGCGGACGTATTGCATACGTATCGCGAGACGCTGGAAGTGTATCTGCGCGGACGCATCGCCCAGGAGATATTCGGTCACAAGGCCTGGTACGGCGTCTATAAGGAAATCGATCCGGAATTGAACGCTGCACTGGGCCTATGGGGCCTTGCCGAAGGTCTTGCGGTCTGGCAGGAATCGCCCCGGCAGGAAACCGATCGCCCTGCAAACCGCCAATAGCGTCGTCCATCCCTGCGTACCCTCATTTCATACACCCCGTCGCAGGAGCGCTTTCCATGCCCTATCGCTTCTCATTCGCTCCATTTTTTGCGGCGGCCGCCATCCTGCTCCTTGCAGGCTGTGCGACAGCCAACCTCGCCGGCGTAGCGCAAACGACACATATCGAACAAGTGGCGAATCGGCCCATTCCCTGGGAGATTACGCCTCCCGGCAACTACCGGTTGGCCGTCCGGCAGGGAACGCGTTCCGCCACTGGAGAACCCGGCCTGAATTATTGGGTGCAGGAAACCGACTATGTGCTGAACGCCCGCATTTTTCCCCTGTCCGGACTGCTTGACGGGAGTGGCGCGATTACATACACGAACCATTCGCCCGCTACGCATTCCCAGCTCTACATGGAGATCACGCAGAATTTTCACCAACCCGGTGTACGCCGCGCGGAAGCGGCGGAAGTCACCGGAGGTATGATCATTCGGCGCGTGGCCGTGCAGGGAGAGGAATTGCCGTCCGGTCCCGTTCCCGAAGGACCGCATTACCAGATCAGCGGCACAAATATGATTCTGACGCTACCGCAGCCGATTGCTTCGGGGGAAACGGTGGAAATCGACATCGAATGGCGGTTCAATATTCCGAGTGTCGGTGCAGGAGGGCGTATGGGGCGCAACCAGGACAACCTGCTCTTTCTTGCCTACTGGTATCCGACCATGGCGGTGTACGACGATGTGGCAGGTTGGCACACCGAGGCATTTACGGGCGTATCCGAATTTTACCACGGTTTCGCCGATTACGACATCACTGTCGAGATTCCCGCAGGGTGGGTTGTGGCCTCGACCGGCGAACTGCAAAATCCTGAAGAGGTGCTGGCGCCGCACATCCTCGATCGCTTCAATGCGGCATGGGAGAGCGATGGGGTTCTGCAGGTGATCGGACCGGACGATTTTGGAGAGGCGGGTACGGCAACAACCGACGACGGGCTGTTGCGGTGGCGTTTTGTGGCTGAAAACGTACGCGATGCCGCCTTCAGCGCCACGAAGCAGTCCATTTGGGAGGCGGGCCGCACGTCCGTCGGCGATCGCGACGGGAATGGGGAAGAGGACTTTGCAAGGATCAACACGTTCTATCGCGAAGAGGCGCCGCTTTGGGCGAACGTTACGGAGTATCAGCAGCACGCGATCCGGTATCACTCCCGGAATACCGGCCTTGCTTACCCGTGGCCGCACATGACTGCCGTGGAAGGCGCAGGGATTATCGTCGGAGGGATGGAATATCCGATGATGACGCTGATGGGGGATTACAACGCGCGCGGCGACAGTGCGTTGTACAACGTCACGGCACACGAATTGGCCCACATGTGGATTCCGATGGTCGTCGGTACGAACGAGCGGCAATTCGGCTGGATGGACGAGGGATTCACGACCTTCCACGAGAACGACGCCCGTATGGACTACCACCCGGGTCTCAACCATTATCTCCGCGACCAGCAAATCTACGCTGCGGTAGCTCGGCAGCGCAGCGAGGGGGCTATGATGCGGCATTCCGGCTATCACGCAACGCCTATTGCTTTCACGATCGCCTCATACATGAAGCCTGCCACGATGCTGACCGCCTTGCGCGGCGTGCTGGGCGACGATGTGTTTTACGAAGCCACCCGGACGTTCATCGCCGAGTGGGCGTACAAGCATCCCTATCCATGGGACTTTTTCAATACGTTCGAGCGAGTTTCCGGGCGCGATCTGGACTGGTTCTGGCGGTCGTGGTATTACGAAACCTGGACGCTCGATCAAGCCATTGAAGAGGTGCAGGTGGACGGGATCGAAACGACCATTACGGTGCGCGACAACGGACTGGCGCCTATGCCGGTGCTCCTTGGTATCGAGTTGGCGTCCGGCGAAGTGATGGGGAGGCGAATTCCCGTCACGGCCTGGCTGAATGGCGCCACCACCGCTTCCTTTACGCTTGCCACCGAAAGCCCTATCGTGCGCGTCGTCATCGATCCGGAAAACATCTTCCCGGACGTGGATATCTCAAACAATGACTGGCGCCGGGAGGAAGAGGGCGACTAACCCTTACCGAAGCGCATCAAGCAGGATTTCTGCCGGGTGGAGCGTTTTTCGCCCCGTCGTATCGAAAATCTGGGTGCGACACGATATACCGGCGGCGGCGATCAGTGTATCCTCCGGCGTTTCCCGGACCGCCGGCGCAAGGCGCCGCTCGGCCATTGCGATGGACAGATCGTAGTGCTCTGCTTCGTAGCCGAATCCGCCGGCCATGCCACAGCACCCTGAATCGACGGTGAGGACCTTGTAGTTCGGCGGTAGCCCAAGGCATGCCGTGGTTGCGGCCGTTCCCGCAAGCGCCTTCTGGTGACAATGCTCATGCAGGAGCACTTCGCGGGCTTCGTCGGTCCATTTCGCCTCTGCGGGGAAGGAATCGGCCTTCCCGATTACGAATTCCTCGAAGGTAAACACCTGTCCGGCGAGGATGTCTACGCGAGCATCTCCAGGCAAGAGCGCCCGGGCTTCGTCGCGAAACGTAAGAATGCAACTCGGTTCGAGACCGACCACGGGGATGCCCTGTTTGGCCCACGGATACAAGGCGTCCACGGTTTGCCGGACCTGTTTGCGCGCCTCCTCCAGGAATCCCTTGGTGAACATGGGGCGACCGCAACAGAGTGCTTCCGATGCTACGTGTACGACGAAGCCGGTGCGGCGTAGAAATTCCGCTGCTGCTTGCGCCGTCTCGGGATGATGCCAGTTGTTGAACGTATCGACGAAAAGAAGCACGGGCGGGCCGTCCACAGGGGCATTTTGCGTCTCTTGTTTCGCAAACCGCTTTGTAAAAGGCTCGGCGGCGAACGAGGGCAGCGTGCGATGCGCGGATAGCCCCATGGTGCGTTCGAGGAGCCGCCGGATACCCCGGCGCTTGTTCAAACCGTTGACGATGCGCGCTGTGCTTCCATTCATGCGCCGCGCCATCAGCGGCATGTGCGCAAAAAGCCGCGTGCGCAGCGACGGAGCATGCTTTTGCCAGTACATGCCGAGCCACTCGGACTTGATCCGGGCCATATCTACGTTCGAGGGGCATTCCGTTTTGCATCCCTTGCACTGAATGCATAAGTCCATCACCTCGTGCATTCGTTTTCCGGTCAGCGCTTCCCGGGGGAGCCTGCCCGACAATGCCTCGCGCAATGCATTGGCCCGTCCCCGCGTATTGTCCTGCTCGTTTCGCGTGACCATGAACGGGGGGCACATGATGCCGGTATCGAGTTTGCGGCATGCTCCGTTGCCGTTGCACAACTCGATGGACCGGGCAAACCCGCCCTGGTCGGAAAAATCCAGTCGTTCCACTACCGGAAGCGTTTCGTATTCCGGCCCCATTCGCAAGTGTTCGGTCATGGGAGGCGCCCCGACGATCTTGCCCGGATTGAGCAGGCCGCGCGGGTCGAACAGGTTTTTCGTTTCCTGATAGACCCGGTACAGTTCCGACCCGAGGAGCGGTTCGAGAAACTCGCTGCGGGCCAGCCCGTCGCCATGCTCGGACGAGATTGTCCCGCCGAACCGCCGCACGAGCTCCATCGATCCCTGCGCAATGTCACGCATCCTGGCCACATCTTCCGCGTCCTTCGTATTAATGAACGGGCGGATGTGCAGGGTACCGGCGGAGGCGTGGGCATACAGGACGGTTCGGACGCCTTTCAACAGCGGCATGAGCGCTGCCACGTATTCCGCAAGATGCTCGACCGGCACGGACGCGTCCTCAATGAAGGCGATGGGCTTGTGTTCGCCCTCGACGCCCATGATCAGACCAAGGCCCTCTTTGCGTACGGTCCACACATTGGCGATCTCTTCCGGTGTGCGGGCGGGCACGATCGTGTAGCCGGCTTTGCTTCGCTCAAGCGTCCGCTTCAGGTCGTTCAGGCGGGCGGTCAGCTGTTGTTCGCTGTCGCCAAAGTATTCCGTGATCAGCACCGCCTCCGGATTGCCCTCGATGAACGTGAGACGGTGCGCAAAGCCCGGTGCGCGCCGGGTTTGTTCGATGGCAATGCCGTCAAAGAGTTCGATGGCCGAAGGACCCGTTTCGAGAATGGTCGTCACGGATTCGAGCGCTTCCCGTAACGTGGCGAAGTGGACCACGCCGAGTACCGACCTCTTCGGGCGCTCGACTGCCTGCAACAGGATTTCTTTCGTGATCGCCAGCGTACCTTCGCTGCCGCACAGGAGGCGCGCCGGATTTCGGGCCGCCTTGTCGAGCAGATGTTCCAGACGGTACCCGCTGTTGCGGCGCCAGTGCCGGGGCGTGTCCCGGCGGATCGTTTCTGCATCCGCCTGCAAGAGCCGGTCGAGACCCCGGTAAAGTGCTCCTTCGCGCCCTTTGGAGCGGGTGCGTTGATTCCACCGTTCGGCGCCGGTTTCCTCGAAACGGACAGGGGTACCGTCGTCGAGAAACACGTCCAGCGCCTGTACGTGATCGACCGTATTCCCGTACAGGATGGAATGGGCGCCCGTCGCATTGTTGCCGACCATGCCTCCAAGGGTCGCCCGGTTGCTGCTGGCGGGATCCGGTCCCACCATCAGCCCGGCCGGCAACAGAGCTGTATTGAGCCGGTCCAGCACCAGCCCGGGTTGTACGCGGACCTGGCGCGCTTCTTCGTCAATCTCAAGGATGCGGTCGAGATACTTCGTAAAGTCGATGACCAGCGCTTCCGCCACGGTCTGTCCGGCCAGCGATGACCCCCCACCCCGCGGCAGTACCGGAATTTCGAAACGGGCGGCTTCCTCGATCGCTGCCTGTACGTCGTCCATCGTTCGCGGAACCAGCACGGCATGCGGCTGCATGCGATATATGCTGGCGTCGGTCGCGTACAGTGCGCGCGATACATCGTCGACAAGCAACTCGCCGGCAATGCGGGGAGCAAGTGTGTGCCGAAAGTCCCGCAAGGTGTCGTTCATGCGTGTCTCCCCCATGCAGTCCTTGCGAACAGGTCTTACAGTTCGATCGGCGTTCCCTCCTCAGGGACCACGACGCGTACGTCCGGAAAAAAAAACCGGATGTTCTCGGCCATCCATGTTCTCGCGTTCGTTTCGCCGTGCACGAGCGCGACGGTTTTTGGCGCCAGTCGTTCGACCAACTTGATGAGATCGCGCCGGTGGCTGTGCCCACTGAAGCGGAACCGTTGGACTTCGCAGCGGACGGGTTGCGCCGGTTTCATCCGGTCGAGTTGCACCTCGGCGTCGTCGCCCTGCTCCGCCGCGGCCAGGAGTTGGGCCGCCGGAGAATCATCCTTAGCGAATCCTACCAGAAGGATCGCGTTTTTTTCGTCCTCGACCAGTCGCCGTGCAAGGTCATTGGACATGGTGCGTTCGAACATCATGCCACTGGCCATCACATGAATAGCCGGTCCCCGCAACGCATTGTTGAGCAAAGCCGGCTTCCGGGGCAGGCGCATCTGCTCTACGCCGAACACCTTGAATTCCTCGTCCAGGCGCGGCGTGTTGAAGCGTGTCCGGTCATAGATGTCCGCAAACGCCCGCATGGAACCGGCCGTATAGACCGGAATATCGGAAGGAATGCGCCCCATTTCCTTGAACCGGTGAATGAGGGCAAGGATTTCTTGCGCACGTCCGAAAGCGAACGAAGGAATGAGCACCGTGCCGCCGCGAGCCAGCACATTCGCCAGTGCATCGGCAAATTTCTTTTCCTCTGATTTGCGTGTTGTCAACTCGGCGCTGGAATCTGCTCCCAGCGTGGATTCGAGAATCAATATATCCACAGGGGGCTCCGGGTAATCTCCTCCCGGGACAATGGATTGAGGACGCTGATTGGTGTCGCTCGTGTAAAACGCTCGTCGGATTTGTCCTTCCGACTCCCAGGAAAAAAGCACACCGGCAGCGCCCAGCACATGCCCGGCATGGTAAAAGCGCGCAGTGACTTCGCATTGGCCGCGAAGGCCGGTCACGTCGAAATCCGTATCGAGGTCGTGGGGCGCGTACAGAAAACGGTGTTCTTCCAGTTCCTCCTCGTTGAACAGGGGCGTATGGATCGAACTTCCTTCCTGCATTTTGCGCTGCTGCAACCGTGCCGAAGCGGGAAGTACAAAATCCGTCAGGTCTCGCGTAGCGCGGGTCATATGGACACGCACATGCGGAAAGTGCCGGACCAGTACCGGCAGAGCGCCGATGTGATCATGGTGCGCATGCGTAACCAGCACATGATCCACATGCCAGTCGGGCCGATTGTGGATCATGTCGAAATCCGGCAACGAGGCCGGTCCTTCCTCGTCGGGATCGGCTCCTGCGTCGATGAGGATGCCTGTATTCCCGATCAGCGCAAGATAGCAACTGGCGCCGATGGCCTCTGTTTTCCCCAGAGAAACGAATTGCATCCGTGCCCGGCGTTACGGCGTTACGGAGGCGGCTTCGTACGCCCTCCAGTCGGCCATGAACCGCTCCAGACCGATGTCTGTCAGCGGGTGGTGGAGCAGCTTTTTGATCACGCCGAGGGGCATCGTCGCCACATCCGCACCGATGAGGGCCGCTTCGACCACATGCAACGGGTGCCGAATGGATGCAGCCAGCACCTCTGTGGCGAAGCCGTAATGCCTGTATATCCGGACGATCTGGTCAATGAGCTCCATGCCGTTCGAGGAAATGTCGTCGATGCGTCCGATGAAGGGGCTGATGTAATTGGCGCCCGCCTTGGCGGCGATGAGCGCCTGCGTGGACGAGAAGCAAAGCGTGCAGTTTGTCCGGATGCCCTCTTCCGAACAGGTCTTCAATGCCTTGACGCCGTCGGGGATGAGGGGCACTTTCACCACCACATTCTTGTGAATCGGCGCCAGTTGCCGTGCCTGCTCCATGATCCCGGCGTATTCGACGGCGGTAACTTCCGCGGAGACATCTCCATCCACCAGCTCGCAAATCCGGTATATATGCTCGTGAAAATTGACGTTGCCCGCTTTTTTCATGAGCGACGGGTTCGTGGTTACGCCGTCCAGTACACCCATGGATGCGGCCTCGCGGATTTCCTCCAGATCCGCGGTGTCTACGAAGAATTTCATGGCAAGGCGACAGGTTGAGCGGAGAAGATACAGGAAGGAACGTCTCTGTAATGATACGCAATGGGGCGCTGGGATTCGAGCCTTTTCGTGCTTCTTACGCGATTATGCAGATGGCTTCGGTTCCACGACCCGCTTGGCTACCAGCATCGTGAGATCGTCGGACAATTCCTCGATGTTTCCCGTGAATTCGGCAATGTCCTTATGGACAATATCTACCATGTCCGCCGCCGATTGTGTGTGCACCCGTTTCAGCACAGCCTCGAGGCGATCTTCGTGGTACTCCTCGCCGGCGGCTCCCATCGCCTCTGTCACGCCGTCGGTGAACAGCACGGCTATGTCGCCCGGGTTCAGTTTGACCGTACCGTGCTCGTAGTCGATCCGATCGATCACGCCGAGGAGCAGCCCCCCCTCATGCAGTAGTTCTATGGAGCCGTCTTGTCGTACGACCATTGGTGGATTGTGCCCGGCGTTCACGTACTCCATCTGCCCGGAATCGAGGTGCAGGATGGCCAGAAAGAACGTAATGAACCGGTCCGTATCGGTATTCTCGCATATGACGCGATTGATATGCCCCACAGCCTGCTCGATCGTCATATCCATGGGCAGCACGACATGCAGACTGGCTTGCAAGTTTGCCATAAGCAGCGCCGCCGGCGTGCCTTTTCCCGTCACGTCGGCAATAGCGAGCAGGAGCCGTTCGTCCTTGAGCCGAACGACATCGTAGTAGTCGCCCCCCACGAAACGGCTTGGTCTGGCAAGCGCCGCCACCTCGTACTCTCCTATATCGGGCATTTGTTGCGGCAAGAGCCGTTCCTGGATGCGCCGCGCGATTCGCATTTCTTCCTCAAGCCGCTGTTTCTCGATCTGCTCTTCGACCAGAAACGAGTTTTGCACCGAAACAAGGGTGAGATTCCCAAGAGCGGACAGGAATTCGATGTCTGCAGAGGTATAAGGCTGCCCGTTTCGCTTGGGGCCGAGGCATAATGCGCCGCAAGGCGCCCCCTGGTGTCTCAGGGGAAGCGCCAGTATCAACCCGAGGTCGCGGAGTCCTTGACATGTATCGTCGGAAGCCGCTTCAGGAAAAGAAGGCATGTCGCCGGACGGCGCCGAGCCGTTATCCAGAAGCACGAGCCGCTCCAGTGTGCATAGCTGCTCTGCCAGTGCCGGGGCAATCTGCTCCGGCAAGCCCCCGGAGGTAGTTGCGAACATACCCGCATTGTCTTCATTCGTCCGGTTCCGGCGCACCAGAAACAGATGGCGGGATACAAGGAGCTGTCCCATCAAGGCAAAGGATAACAACTTGACGAGACGCTCCCGGTCAATGGTTGCATTGAATTCCTGCGACAGATCGAACAGGGTGTTCAGTTCCTGAATCCTCGCATCGAGGTCACGGTTCGCTAATTGCAGTTCTTCCACCATCAGGGAGTTGTGCACTGCCGTGGAGGACATATTCACAAGCGATCGGACAAACTCCAGTTCGAACGGGGTGTACTGCTCGCCTGTCGCTTTTCTTCCGGCGGCCAGGATGCCGATTTCCCGGCTCCCGAAACGTATCGGTGCCGCCAGTTCCAGACCGTGTTCCAGCAATTTTTCCGGTACGCGGTCCGCCGTCAGCACGGTATCCTCTGGTATTCCGGGCACCTGGAGGATGGCCCCTTCTTCGAGGGTCTTTACGTTTCTTGTTGCGGCTACGCGGTATCCGTTTTCGACCGGATCGCGCATCAGCACAGCGCTCTGGGTCGTCAGCAGTTTGCTCATGACCGTCAGGAGCAAGTTCTTCAGCACGAACTGCAGATCGAGGGATGTGCTCAAAAGGCGGCTCGTCTCGTACAGGGCACGCAGGTCGAACCGTTCGCTTCGCATGGAAGATGTGTCTGAATCGGTACCCATCAGGACGAATTACCCTGCGATGGTTTGTCGTCAAGGTGCACGACATCCGCTTTCCGGGCGCTGCCTTCGGTTATTTCCAGCACCACGCACGTCTTGACCCGGTGAAGTCCCTGACGACCGGCGGCGCCAGGATTAATGTACAGCATATTCGGGGGATTGCGCACCCGTTCGATGCGCAGGATGTGGCTGTGTCCACAGATGAAGATATCCGGTGGATCGGCGGCGAGCGCCCCGGATATCAAGGGATCCCAGCGCCCCGGACTCCCCCCGATATGTGTCATGCAAATGCGTACGCCGTCCACTTCGGTTCGCAACACACCTATGGTGCGGAACCGGACGCCCGGCCCGTCTACATTGCCCCAGACGGCCTGTACGGGAGCGATCTCTTCGAGTCGATCCAGAATATCCACGGCGCCGACATCCCCGGCATGCAGGATGCGATCCACCCCGTTGAAGTATGTTGCGATCGCCGGATGAAAATAACCGTGCGTGTCCGAGATGATGCCAAGCTTCACAGGCGTGTCCGGTTACGATCCGCTAACGGGCCTGCGGCAAACAGCCGCTATACCTCGAGAATACCTCCAGGTTTAATCGGGTGCGCAACGCAGGGCGCCTTAACGATCAGGCGCTCCGGGCCACGCGGTACATCCACACAATGAAGCAGCCGAACGCAACCAGTCCGAGTACATTGGCCACCGGTTCGAAGCCCTCCGGCGCCAGTTCGAGAACGGCTGTATTCTGTGCAGCCGCGAACGGGATGGCCAGCAAGATACCTACCAGGGCCTCGCCCGTGATAAGCCCGGAAGCGAACAACAGCCCCCGTCGGCCTGCCCGCTGCACGGCCTCTTCGTACGCTGTTTCATCGCCGATCTGATCCTTGCGGCGGCGCAACGAACGTTTGGCGAAAAAGGCTGCCAGTCCGCCGATAAAAATGGGGACGGTCAACTCCAGCGGCAAATAAATGCCGACGGCGACGGCCAGCACCGGCATGCGGAATTCGGCGCCGCGATGCTCCAGGTACTTGTCGAGAACAATGATGACCGCGGCAATGAGCGCTCCGGCTATGATCATGTTCCACGGCAAATTCTGCCGGAATACGCCGTCGGCGACCGAACTCATGAGCGTGGCTTGCGGGGCCTGAAGAGCCTGCGACGGGTCCATACCCTCTCTCGGGAACACGTCGCCGAGACCGTATGCCTGAAACAACAGGTCGAGAATGGGCGCCAGTACCAGCGCGGCGGCCACGACCCCCACGATCTGCATGATTTGTTGCTTGTACGGCGTGGCGCCTACGAGATACCCCGCCTTCAGGTCCTGCATATTATCTCCGGCGATAGCTGCCGCACAGCATACGACCGCACCGACCAGAATGGCGGTAGCTGCCGCCGTGGTGGCTTGCATCGCGTCGACGGCAAAATCGATTTGCGATCCCAGAATCCAGAGCAGCAACAGCGATGTGCTCAGGATCGTAGCGATCGTCACCCCGGAGATGGGATTATTCGACGATCCCACAAGGCCGGCCATATACCCGGCTACGGACGAAAAAAGGAATCCGGCCAGCAGGGCGAAAAACAGGCCGAGCACAAGCGTACCCCAGTACAACCCTGCCGTGATGCCGAGTGCTTCCTGGTCTACAATGAGCAGGAAACTGATGAAAATCGGCACGGTCATGGCGAGGGTGCCCCACAGGACGATGTGAATGGGCGTATCCCGGTCGGTCCGCACCACTTCCGAACGATGTCCCGATCGGGCCTGCCGGACGGCGTCCAGCGAAGACAGAATGCCGTCCTTGATGGGCTTGACAAGCGAGAGCAGCGCCCAGACCCCGCCGATGGCCATGGCGCCGACGCCGAGATACCGAATGCGCTCGCTCCACACCGCAAGCGCAGCCTCGTATCCCGTGGCTCCGTCCGTAATCGCCGCCAGTTCTTCCGGCGAGGCGATCGCTGTATAGATGGGAATGCCGAACAGCCAGGAAATCAGGCCGCCCGCAAACACCAGTATGGCGATGTTCAATCCGACGATGTACCCTACTCCGAGCAGGGCTACGCCCAGTTCCGTACCGTATCCGAAGACCGCCCGCCCGGCATGTACAGCACCCGCCGCCGAGTCCGCCACGAGACGAAATCCTGTCTGGAACAGTTTCAGTGCAGCGCCCGCCACGCCCGCAAGAGCGATATACCGGGCGCCTTCGCCCCCTTCCGAACCTGCCTTGAGCACTTCGCCCGTGGCCACGCCTTCCGGAAAATGAAGCTGGGCCTCGATGATGAGCGCTCTCCGCAACGGGATGGTGAACAACACGCCAAGCACGCCTCCCGTGAGCGCAATCGACATCGTGGCCAGAAAGTCGAAACCTTGCCAGTATTGCAGCATCAGCAACGCGGGCAACGTAAAGATCACGCCTGCCGCAAGGGATTCACCTGCCGACGCCGCCGTTTGCACGATATTGTTTTCGAGAATATTCGATGTGCGGAAAAAGCGCAGGATCGCCATGGACATGACCGCCGCCGGAATGGAGGCGGACACGGTCAGGCCGACCTTGAGTCCCAGGTAGGCATTCGCTCCAGCCAGCACAGCCGACAGGATAAAGCCGAGAATCACTGCCTTGATCGTAATCTCAGGCAAGGATTGCGATGCAGGGATGTACGGCGTAAAGGCAGGTGACTTCGTTCCGGAAGAAGGGGTATCCATGCGTATTCTCGACAGGTGTGACCGATGATCGGTCCAGAAGAAACGAATGCCTGAAAATAGTGCAGGAATGCGCGAAGAATCAAACAGGCTATGCCATACTAAAGTACTCCGGAGATACTATCTTCCAAAGAGCGCTCTTCATTCAACATATATCCTGTACAATGGAACTTGGAATGATCGGTCTGGGAAAGATGGGAGGCAGCATGGCTCTCCGGCTTCTCCGGCATGGACACAGCGTCATTGGATTCGACCTTTCGGCCCAGGTCGTTTCGGAATACGAGCAATCCGGCATGACAGGCGCCGATTCGCTGGAAGCATTGGTGATGCAGTGCACCTTGCCCCGGCATATCTGGATGATGGTGCCCGCCGGAGATGCAGTTGACGCCACCATTGCCGCTCTTGCGCCGCTGCTCGAAGAAGGGGATGTTCTGATCGATGGCGGCAACTCCGATTATCGCAACACGATACGCCGTGCCCGGGCGTTGAGCGACCGGGGTGCCATGCTGGTCGACGCCGGCGCCAGCGGCGGCATTTGGGGCCTTGAGGAAGGGTATTGTCTGATGGTGGGTGGGGACAAACGGGCTGTCGAACGGCTTGCGCCGATTTTCGATGCGCTGGCGTGTGACGGCAGCGAGGGATGGGGGCATGTCGGACCTGCCGGGGCCGGTCATTGCGTGAAAATGGTGCATAACGGGATCGAGTACGGCATGATGCAGGCCTATGCCGAGGGGTTCGCGATCATGGAGGGAAGCGACCGTTTCGATCTGGATATCCATGCCATCGCCCATATCTGGCGGCATGGGAGCGTTGTCCGGTCGTGGTTGCTGGATCTGACGGCGGACGCGCTGGAAGAGGACGCGGACCTGCGTGACATCGCTCCCTTTGTGCCCGACTCCGGGGAGGGCCGGTGGACCGTCCGCGAAGCGATCGACCTCAATATCCCCGCTCCGGTCATCACCGCCTCGCTGCTCCAGCGCATTCAATCCCGCGACGATCGGTCTTTTGCACACCGCCTTCTTTCGGACATGCGCAACCGGTTCGGGGGCCATTCCGTAAAAAAGGAGGGCGCCTGAATCCCTGCACAATACGGCGGCGGCTGCCCACGCTGTTTCAGCGGGCGTTTTGCAGCGCGTTTTCGAGAAGGGCCGTCACAGCAGCAGTAACCCGGTCAAGAGGCTCCCCGGCATTGATCGTGAACGCATCCTCGGGTTCTTCGAGCGTCGCATACTGGCTGTCGAGGAGATTTTCTCCAAAATAATGATCGCGGCGGGCGCCTATTCTTTCCGCAACAAGGTCCCGTTCTGCCCGCAGGTAGACGAAGATCGTCCCGTCGTTGCCGCTTCGGAGTGTGTCCCGGTACTTTTTTTTCAATGCCGAACACGTGACGATCGCCGGGCGTTTCTCGTCCAGGGACTGCCGGATCCGGGCGCGCAACGCTTCGAGCCATTCTGCACGGTCGTCGTCATTCAGCGCGATTCCCCGACGCATTTTGTCGATATTGGATGGCGAATGAAAATGGTCCCCATCAAACAGGGACCACCCAAAGTGCTCTGCCACAGCCTGCCCGACCGTCGTTTTTCCCACACCGGATACACCCATGAAAATCGCGACCAAGCTGCGCCGCGCCGGGATATCGGGAACCTGCCGGGCAGTCATTCTTCAGACGCGTTTTCAGGAAACGTTCCCCGGGTTGCCCAATGGCATGCGCCGGGGCGGAACGTAACGGGACGTTCCTTCTTTTTATAGCGGGACATCGGGTCCGTCGCTATCCTTACATACACCATCCTCTTTTGCACTATGTCCGGTTCCATGCGCGTCGGCGTCCTTACCGGCGGGGGAGACTGCCCTGGGCTCAACGCCGTCATCCGGGGCGTCACGAAATGCCTCATCCTCCAGCACCGCGCCGAAGTGATCGGCATCGAGGATGGCTTCCTCGGGCTGATCGAACGGCGTTGCCGCCCCCTGTCCTACCGTGACGCCAGCGGCATCCTCACGCGCGGAGGCACCATCCTTGGAACCAGTAACATAGCCAATCCATTCAGCTACTACAAACGGGACGATGCGGACGTCTCGGAAGAGGTTTCGGAATACTGCCGTCTTATGGGACTCGATGCACTGGTTGTTATTGGCGGAGATGGTACGATGTCCATTGCGAACGGCCTTGCCCGGATGGGTATGAAGATCGTCGGCGTGCCCAAGACGATCGATAACGATCTTATGGGGACCGAGCGCACGTTCGGATTCGATACCGCCGTTTCGATCGTCACGGAGGTAATCGACCGTATTCATACCACCGCACAGAGCCATGACCGGGTGATGATCATTGAGACGATGGGGCGCTACGCGGGGTGGATTGCGCTCTACGCCGGTGTGGCGGGCGGCGCCGACATCATCCTGATTCCCGAAATCGAATACACGGTCGAAGATGTGGCATGGGTCTGCCGGCAACGGGAAGCCAAAGGGCAGCACTTTACGATTATCATGATTGCAGAGGGCGCCCGGGCCAAGGGAGGCGACCTGATCGTTAAACAGATCGTGGAAAACAGCCCGGATCCCGTGCGCCTCGGAGGGGTTGGCAAGGTGCTCGAGCAGGCGTTGAGTACGCAGATAGACAGCGAAGTGCGCACCACGATTCCGGGGCACATGCAGCGCGGCGGTACGCCGACGGCGTACGATCGCGATCTGGCGACAGTCTTCGGCGTCTACGCTGCCGCCATGGTTGCCGAGGGGCAGTTCGGGCGCATGGTCGCGTTGCAAAACAACCGGCTCACAAGTGTCCCCTTCGAGGAGATCGCCAACAAGACCCGCATGATACCTCTCGACCATCCGATGCTTGCTACAGCCCATGCTACCGGGACATCCTTTGGCGCGCGCGATTTCGATTGCCGCATCGAGAGTGTCCATATGCAGGATGTCGTTACCTGATGCAGGCGGCGTACGTCCGGCCCCGAATCATTCTGCACGTATGACGCCATGACCATCTTCCTTACCGGGGGCACTGGTTTCGTGGGAGGCTATATCCTCCGTGAACTGATCCGGCAGGGGCATACCGTGCGCTGTCTGGTCCGAAACGAGGCCCCGGCGCTTGATGCTATGCCGGCCCGCGTGGAGCAGGTATTCGGCTCCGTGACCGCTCCGGACACGTTGGGCGGCTTGATGGACGGCTGCGATGCCGTGATCCATCTGGTGGGTATTATCCGGGAAAACCCTGCGCATGGCGTTACCTTCGATGCAGTCCACTTCGGAGGTGCGAAAGCCGTCGTGGACGAAGCCCGCAAGGCCGGCATTCCCGGATTTATCCACATGAGCGCCAATGGCGCCCGCCCCGACGGCGTATCCGCCTATCAGACCTCGAAGTGGCATGCGGAAGAATATGTTCGGCAGGCAGGCTTCGCCCGCTGGACAATTTTCCGTCCCTCGCTCATTTTCGGAAATCCAGGACCGGGCGGCTTCGAATTCGCATCCGAATTGGCCCGCACGCTGGTGCGGCCATTGCCCGTGCTGCCCGCTTTCGGCGGCGGGCGCTTCGAGATGCAGCCGGTATCCGTCGAGGAAGTCGCTGCGGCGTTCGTGCAGGCGCTCACGCTCGATGCTGCGCACGGCAAGGTCTATTACGCCGGAGGACGGGAGCGCATCACTTTTCTTGAACTGCTCGACCGCATAACGGATGCGATCGGACATGCCAGGAAGCCGAAAATTCCGAACCCTGCCGTTCTTGTGCGCCCGTTTATCCGTTTTCTCGACGGAACCGGCATCCTGCCTATTTCCCTGGACCAGTTCAATATGCTCATGGAAGGCAACACCTGCGACAGCACGGCTTTTTATCACGATTTCGGGCTCGCATTCAAGCCGTTTTCGCCGGAAAACCTGTCGTACCTGAACCGGCGCGAAAGGTCGGGGGCGCCATGACGGCGCACCTACGGCGTATCGCTTTGGCCGGGTGTCTGTTGTGTCCCGCCGCAGCCGCACAAGAGCCGGATACCACGGCGCTGGGCATTGAGCCGGCGCCGGCCGCGTTGGATTCCCTCGCCCGGACGCCTCTTGATCTCATTGGATTCGGTGATGCATTGCATGAGGAGACCGGGGGTATATGGGCGCTTTCCGATTCGATTCCGGCGCTCCGGCCCGATATTCATCTTGCCGAGCTTGTTGCTGGTGCGCCCGGCAGTTTTACCTATCTGTTCGATCGTCCGGGCTGGCCCGATGGCTGGAGTCCGTTCGGGCTTTCTCCCAACACGCGCCCGCTTGTTCTGACCGGCATTCCGTTTACGGACATTTTCACCGGGCGCCCGGCCTGGGACCTGATTCCATTGCCCCTGATTGCGCCTCCCCGTCTTGACCCCGCCGGGGTGGGAGGGCGTCCTGCCGGCGTACACGCGCAACTGAGGCCATACGGGGGACCGGCGCCGCTTACCGAAGCCACCTACTGGCGCGATGGGGAGGGACTCCAGAGTATAGATGTTGTGCACGCCCAGCAACGGCGGCGGTCGCTCAGGGGGCAGCCCGGATTGCTGGGGGTGCTCGGGGCCTACGGCGGGCGCGCCACGGATGTCGCGTATCCGGGCAGCAACCTGACGCGTGGACGCCGCACCACGTTGCGCGTGCGGTATGCACAGCGTGCCTGGTCGGCAGAGGTGCTGTACCTGAGCCAGCGCCGGCGTGTCGGCGCTCACGGCGGCGTGCTGATCCGGGCCGGTGATCCAAACGCGATCTACCGGAGCGATATTGCCGAAGTCGCCATGCCGCAAGCCGAACGACGCATCGTGCGCAACGATTTAGCGGGCGCCGTGCGCGCACGGCTGCTCTCCGCTGGCGTCACTTCCTCGACCATGTACCATTCTACGGAGACATTCCGGTATCATAACGCCCTCGACACGCTCGGTACCCGTTCGATGCGCACCGGGGCGCATGTCCGCCAGCCCCTGCTGCGCACTGCCGGGAGCCGACTTGCGATCCGTGTGGAGGCGTGGTTGGAGCACATGGCGCCGCGAGGAGCGTTCCGGGAATCCGCAGCGCGTCGCTTCGCCATGTATGTTGAGGCCGGCGATTCGCTGCGTCTTGGGCGGGCCGGTAAGGATGGGCAGGAGAAAAAATGGATGCTGGAGCCGGCGGCAGGCTGGTTTTTTCACCGGAGCGGCGGCCTTGCCGGCTCTGTCCGGTTGACGCGCCGCGGAACCCGACCCTCCTGGCGTGTTGGCGCCTCGACCGTCAAACCGCGTACGGCCGTCGCATACGATACCGGTTTCGGCGCCCTGCGCGGAGAACGCGGCGTGCGGCCAGGACGAACCTTTGCGATTCATACCGAAGGATCCGTACATACAGGGCCCTTTGTCATAGCGCTCGGGGCATTCGGGTACCTGGCCCGTGATCCGGTCGATGTGTTTGTCGCAGGCGACGAAATCGTTACGGCAACGGCGCCGTCGCCGCTCCGACAGGCGGCCCTGTATGCGGATATTGGCTGGCGCCGTCATGCCCAACGCGGGTTCTACGCGATGGTGCGCCCCACCTTTATGCACATCGTCGAACGGGGCGCCTCGCCTTTGCACAAGCGCCTTGCCGGTACGTTGCCCCGCTGGTTCGGGAGAGCACGCTTTGGCGTACGGTATACGCTCTTCCAGGGCGACCTGCGCTTCGATCTCTATGCGGAAGGCGCGGCATGGTCCGCCTTCCACAGCCGGTCGCTGCACGCGCCCACCGGGCTGCTTGCCGTGCCGGAGGCGTCTTCTCTCCTGCTCGGCGCCTCGAACACAGGCAATCTCGTGGCGGAAATACGTGTGCGTACGGCCCGTCTTTTTTTCGTTTACGACCATGCACCGGCTGGCGCATCGCTTGTGCCGGGGACCATGCTGGCGCCCGTGTACCCGCTTCCTGCCGGTCGTTTTCGTTTCGGCGTACACTGGCCGATATTGGGGTAACAGGCCGTTTACAACTTTGTTACAGCATCGCTGCACAGGATATCTTACCTTATTTGCAATTATGTGCACACACATAATTGCGCATACTGTCTAATCAAACGGCGGCGCCAGTAGCGGAAGACAAGCAGCGAGAGCAAGCAGACAGCAACCCCGCGCTTCCTCATACACGCATCCATTCTCTTCCTGTATGAGTACCAGGCATAACATCATCCAGTGTTCTTTCTGTGGGCAATCGGTGGACAGCGCCGCGTCCATGGTCCAGGCTCGCGAACCCGGCGTATACATATGCGACCGGTGTATCGGAGAAGCGGCGAGCGTTATCGGCAGCATTCCGGAGACGCAGACCGCCTCCCGGGCATCGCCCGTCAAGCCGCGCCTGCTCGCCCCGCGTGAAATCAAGGGAGCGCTCGACGAATACGTAATCGGGCAGGAGTACGCGAAGAAAGCATTGGCCGTCGCGGTCTACAACCACTACAAGCGGATAGACACGGACCGGTATGTTCACGAGTACGACAATGTGGAACTGGAAAAATCCAACGTGCTGCTGGTTGGCCCCACCGGCGTCGGCAAAACGCTGCTCGCCCGCTCGCTGGCGCGCATTCTGGATGTGCCTTTTTCCATTTCGGACGCCACGGCGCTGACGGAAGCCGGCTATGTCGGCGAGGATGTCGAAAGCATTCTGACCCACCTTTTGCATGCCTCCGATTTCAACGTAGAACTGGCCCAACAGGGTATCATCTACATTGACGAAATCGACAAGATTGCGCGGAAAAGCGATAATGCTTCCATTACTCGCGACGTATCCGGGGAAGGCGTGCAACAGGCCTTGCTTAAAATCCTTGAAGGCACTGTGGCCGGTGTGCCGCCGAAAGGCGGGCGCAAGCATCCGGAACAGAGTCTGATAAACATCGATACCCGGAACATTCTCTTTATCGTGGGGGGCGCCTTCGACGGTCTGCAGGAGATTGTCGCTCACAGGATGTCCATCAATACGATCGGATTCATGTCGGAGCGCCGCAAGGTGTTCGATCGCAACGACCCTGTTCTCCTGCAGAGCGTTGAGCCGGACGACCTCCTGAAATTCGGGCTCATTCCCGAGCTGGTGGGGCGCGTTCCGGTTATTGCCGCCCTGGACCCGCTTACCGACGACGCCATGCGGCAGATTCTTCTGGAACCGAAGAATGCTCTGGTGAAACAATACCAGAAGCTCTTGGCCATGGACGGCGTGCAACTCGCCTTCGACGATGACACGATCGACCTCATCGTGCAGCGAGCGAAAAAACTCGGCACGGGCGCCCGAGGATTGCGTTCCGTAATGGAGCAAATCATGCTCGAAATCATGTACGACCTCCACGCCCATCCGCATGCTGCGAACTGCCGGGTGACGCGGGATACGGTGCTGCACGGCGCCGACCCCGTCTACGAAAAGCGCAAGGCGAGTGCATAGAATATAGAAGCCGCATTGGCCCCATTCAGGATGCCCGACGAAACGCCGAACAGGAACGTACCCATACCGGACGAACGCCTGACCCCATTCCGGACCGCGCTTCTCGCGGGGGGCGTTCTCCTGTTTCTGGGCATGATCTACCAGATGGACAGCGATTTTATCGGGCCGCCGGTTGTCGCTTTTGCCGGGGCTGTCCTGCTGTGGCCCCTGCGAAAAATCCGCGCGGTGCGGGCCTTGCTTGTAGCGGGGGGGCTCATGCTGTTCCTGTGGGCGCTCAACGACCTTGCCGTCATTCTGATTCCCTTCGCGGTCGTCTATCTGTTTGCGTATCTCTTCGATCCGCTGGTCACCGCGTTGCATGACCGTTTCGGCATCCGGCGTGCTATCGCCTCCCTTGCTGCGACGGCTGTCCTGATCGGCATTTTCGCTTCCTTCATCTTTCTGGTCGTTCCGAGTCTGTTAACCCAGTTCGAGGAATTGTTTCGGCGCCTGACGGACACCATGGACGATTTTCGCACCTGGCTGCAATCCGCCTCGTTGCTCGACAATCTCGAAAGGGTGGGTGTCGACCGGGATCAAATCGTACGGGATCTTACCGGTTTCCTGCAGGAACAGGCTACGAATCTGGCGACGAGCATTCCGAACGTCCTGCAATACGTTCTGAGGAAGATCGGCACGGTACTTGGCGCTGTTGCGCTCGTCGCCGTGCTACCGGTCGTACACTACTACCTGTTGAAAGATTTTCCGCCCATCAAAAGGCGGATCATCGAATTGTTTCCAACCCTCGGCGGACGCCGCGACTACCTGCTCCAAACCGGAGAGGTTGTCGGAAACTACCTGCGCGGCCAGCTCATTATTTGCGCCATCGCCGGTTTCAATGTGTCGGTAGTTCTTATCCTTCTCGACGTTCCGTTCGCCATCGTGATTGGTATCCTGGGGGGTGTCCTCAATCTGATTCCGAACATCGGCATCATCGTCACGAATATCATCGGGATAGGTATCGGGCTGTTTCTCGGCGATCCCTGGTACATCGATGTCCTCAAAATCGTGGCTGTTCTGATGGGCCAGTCGATTCTCGAACAGACGGTGCTGGTCCCGAATATCATGAGTCAGCAGATGGGGCTCCATCCTGTTCTGATCATCCTTTCGCTCTTCATTTTCGGGCATTTCATGGGCTGGATCGGACTGGTCATCGCTGTTCCTGTCACAGCACTGATCATGGCCGCCTACAAGACCTACCGGGATCATATCCGGTTTGAGTTGAAGGGCGAAGATGTGGATGTCATGCCCTGATTCGGCCATGCGATTTTCCGTATCCGGCAGGGATTCCCGCACGGAGGCGCGGGCCGGGCAGATTGAAACCGACCACGGCCCGATCGAAACCCCGGTATTCATGCCGGTGGGCACGCTCGGGAGCGTCAAGGCAGTCGATTCGCGTACGTTGCTCGAGGACGTACGGGCACAGATTGTACTGGGGAACGCCTATCATTTGTATCTGCGCCCCGGTCCGGCGCTGATCGAACAGGCCGGCGGGTTGCACCGCCTCATGGCGTGGCCCGGACCGATTCTGACCGATTCCGGGGGATATCAGGTTTTTTCACTGGGCGGCCACCGGACGCTGAGCGAGGAGGGCGTAGCATTCCGCAGTCACCTCGACGGCTCCTCCCATTTCCTTACGCCCGAATCGGCGGTGGATATCCAGCGCAGTATCGGGGCGGATATCATGATGGTTCTCGACGAGTGCCCGGCGGCGGACGTGTCGCGGGAATATGCCCGGACCTCGCACGAGATGACCCTGCGCTGGGCGGCCCGCTGCAAAAAACGCTTTGAAGAAACGGAACCACTGTACGAACACCGTCAGGCGCTCTTTTCCATCGTACAGGGTACGGTGTTTCCGGATATCCGGCAGGAGTCGGCCCGGCGGCTTGTGGACATGGACTTTCCGGGGTACGCTATCGGCGGTCTCTCGGTCGGCGAACCCGATCATGAGATGTATGCAATGGTCGAGGTCGTAAACGAGATACTACCTGCTGACAAGCCGCGTTACCTTATGGGCGTGGGCACTCCCGAAAATCTGCTGGAAAACATAGCGCGCGGCGTGGATATGTTCGATTGCGTCATGCCCACGCGCAATGGACGCAACGGTATGCTGTTCACGACGGAGGGCATCGTCAACATCCGGAACCTGAAGTGGCGCGACGACTTCTCGCCGCTCGATCCCGGCCTGGACGGCTATGTTTCCCGCACATTCTCCAAAGCGTATGTGCGCCATCTTTTTATGGTGAACGAAATCCTCGGTCTGTACATCGCGTCCGTACAGAACCTGTCTCTGTATACTTCGCTGATGCGCAAGGCGCGCGAAGCCATCCTCGACGGTTCGTTTTTGTCCTGGAAGAAGGAGATACGCCCCCTCATCAGCCGAAGGCTGTGATTAAAACCAACCTCATCAGCCGCAGGCTGTGATTAAAACAACCAGTCAGCCGAAGGCTGTGATTAAAACAACCAGTCAGCCGCAGGCTGTGATCGAAACCAACCTGTCAGCCGCAGGCTGTGATTAAAAACAACCTCATCAGCCGCAGGCTGTGATCGAACTTGAATCGTTTCCGGGCGTTAACGATTAACCCCCGGTTCGTTGCCAAAACCGTTACCCAGACCTCGTTGCCCAATGGCCGCCCGCAAGTTCAACGTTCCCGGCGCCTACGCGAGTTCGATCGTATCGACCGTGAAAACCGCGCGCGGCGCAGCCGATCCGCGTAAAAGGGATCTCACGCCGTCCGTACTGGACTTTGGCCCGCTACGCTTCAAAATCGCACGGCATTTCGGGTTTTGCTTCGGTGTCGAGCATGCTATCGACATTGCCTGGCGCGCACTGGAGGAGAATCCCGGACGGCGCATTTTCCTGCTCTCGGAGATGATCCACAATCCGCGCGTGAATGGCGATTTGCGGGCAGCCGGGGTGCGTTTTTTGCGGACGACCACCGGCAAGCAATTGATTCCGTTCGAGGAGCTCACCCCCGATGACGTAGTGATCATTCCGGCCTTCGGCGCCTCACTCGACGTCGAGCGCCGGTTGGTCGAATGCGGCGTCGACACCATGACCTATGACACGACATGTCCGTTCGTCGAGAAGGTTTGGAACAAGAGTGAGCGGATCGGCCGGGCCGGGTATACCGTGATTATACACGGCAAGCGGTATCACGAGGAAATGCGGGCCACATTTTCCCGCGCCAGCCGGGACGCCCCTGCCGTAGTCGTGCGCGATATACGCGAAGCGGAAGATATTGCCCGGATCATCCGGGGAGAGGCCGGCGGCGATTTTTTCTTCAATCGATTCCGCGACAAATACTCGACCGGTTTCGACCCGCTCCATGACCTGCAACGTATCGGCGTGGTGAATCAGACCACCATGCTGGCCACCGAAACGCAAGCCATAGCCCGTTTGCTCCGGCAGGCCATCCTCGAGCGGCACGGCGAGGCAGAACTGACCGACCGCTTTGCAGATACCAGCGACACGCTGTGCTACGCTACCAACGAGAACCAGAATGCCACCTTGCACCTGATTGGGTCCGGGGGCGATTTGGGCATTGTCGTGGGTGGCTATAACTCATCCAACACCAGCCATCTGGTCGATCTCTGTGCAGAGAAAATGCCTACGTATTTTGTGCTCGACGCCGAAAAAATCGTATCGTCCGACACGATCCGGCATTTCGATGTGGGGGCGGGAGAGGAAAAGGTTACCACCGGATGGCTTCCTGCCCGGCGCCCGCTGGATATAGTACTCACGGCAGGCGCTTCCTGCCCTGATGCGTTGCTGGATGAGGTGATTCGAAAAATGGTCGCATGGACGGAGGATGTCCGCACCCTGGACGAAGCGCTGGCTCCCTTTGCTTCCGGGAAGGCGGCATAACCCCGATCGATTCCATGTGGTACGAGGAGTGGTTCGATCATCCCGAGTACGAACTGGTTTATCAGGACCGGGACGAGGACGAAGCGGAACGTATGGTGGATTTTCTGGACCGCGTCGTCCGGCCTGAATCCGGTGCTTCCATCCTGGATATGGGGTGCGGCCGCGGGCGGCATGCGCGGGCCCTTGCCCGTCGGGGGTATCACGTAACCGGTGTAGATCTTTCCGAATACGCCATCGAAGAGGCCGCGCGGCGCGCCACGAAAGAGGGGCTTGCTGTCCTCTTCCGACGCGGCGACATGCGCAACCCGGTATGCGACTGCTGTTTTGACGGCGTCATCAACGTATTTACGGCATTCGGGTATTTTGCGGACGACGACGATCATGTGCGTGCGTTGCGGGCCATGCACCGGTCACTGTGTCCGGGCGGCTGGTTCGTGCAGGATTTCTTCAATGTCTCCTATGTGCTTGACCACCTTGTTCCGGAAGATCGATTCGAGCGGGGCGGGGCGACTATTCACCAGCGGCGCTGGGTAGAAAACGGACGAATCAACAAGCGGATTACGATTCGCACCGGCGAAAACGAACAGTCCTTCCTCGAATCCGTTCGTCTCTATACGCTGGAGGATTTCCGGGCGATGTACGCCTCGGCAGGCCTGCAACTCCGGCATACGTACGGCGACTACGAAGGACGTCCTCATTCGAATGCCAGCCCCCGGCTCATTTTGCATGCCGAAAAGCCAGAGACGGACACGTGCTGATTCCCGCTCGGCCATCCTGACGGGCGTGCCGATCATGCTGGTGCTTGCGACGGGGTGTGATCTGTTCGCCACGCGTACGCCGGAACCGCCGGGCACGGAAACCGGCGCCTACCTCCAGCCGGATACGCCCGATCAAGTGCTGGAAAACTTGCGCAACGCCATTGCCGAATTGAATGCCCCTAATTACCGGCGTTCTTTTTCGGACGGTTTCCGCTTCCAACCCACTGCCGAAGCAGAGGCGCAAGATCCTTCCATCTGGAACGGATGGGGCGCCCAGGAAGAAGAAAGTTACTTCCGGGCGCTGGTGGAGGCGGCCCGTCTTACCAGCGGTAACGAGTTGCGCTTGACCGACATCGAGCAAACGGCGGGCCCCGTGCGTTACACGGTGGATGCCTCGTATGTTCTGGTGCTCAATCATCGCAGCACCGAATTGCCGAACACGCTACAGGGTCGTGTCGCCTGGTCGATCGAAAAGGGCGAGGACGGTCTCTGGTACATTGCAACCTGGACGGACAACTCGATCGGGACCGCCGCTTCCTGGAGCGATCTGAAGGCGGCCTTCATCAAATAAACAACGATCCGATGGGGACACGGTGGAGCGCCATGCTTGCGATCCTGACGCCGGTCGTGCTCGTTGCGGCCTGCAATCCCTTTGCCCCCGCGCTTGAAGAAGGCAGCCCGTTCGGCGATCTGCTGGGCGATCCCGCCACCATCGACGGCTTCTTTACCAATTTCCGGAACGCCTACGAGCTGCGGGACTTGTCTCTTTATGAGTCGCTGCTGGATTCTTCTTTCATTTTCATCTACTATGACTTCGATGTCCAGGTCGAACGCGAGTGGGGCTTTGCCCAGGAACTCGAATCCACCCGACGGCTCTTCGAAAATGCGACGCTCGTGAATCTGCGCTGGAACCAGATCCTTTCTCAAACCCTGTTTGAAGAAGATTTGCGCGCCCGGATAGTGCGTCCCTTCAATTTGACTATTTCGCTCGAAGGCGGCGATGTCTTTCGGGGTGATGGGAATGTGAATTTTCTTATTATTCGGGAAGATACGTCCGCCGTCTGGAAGCTCCTCCGGTGGCGGGACGAAAGCGAATTATAGGTGGCCCGTCGGCCTGTATGGTTGCATATACCCGGTCTTTTCGCGATTGCCTATGTCTGTTTTCAGTGCGCTTGCCTACGCCGCGCAGCACGAACCCCGGTTCGTCGACGAACTGAAGAGTCTGCTGCGTATTCCGTCCGTCAGCACCGACCCGGCCTATGCGGGGGAGGTGCGCCGCGCTGCCGTATGGATTGCCGACCATCTCCGCGAAATCGGTATCGGCGAGGTGCAGATTCACGCAACGGGAGGGCACCCCATTGTCACCGCTGCACACATGCACGATGCACAGCGCCCGACTGTTCTGGTGTATGGTCACTACGATGTGCAGCCGCCGGACCCGCTCGATTTATGGGAGACGCCCCCCTTCGAGCCCGTGGAACGCGGGGGCAAGCTGTTCGCCCGCGGAGCCTGCGACGACAAGGGGCAACTCTTTATTCACGCCAAGGCCGCGGAATCGTGGCTGCGTACCACCGGCGAACTGCCCGTCAATCTGAAATTCCTGATCGAAGGCGAAGAGGAAAGCGGTTCGGTGCACTTGCGTCCTTTCCTCGAAACGCATCGGCGCCTTCTCGCAGCCGACGTAGCGCTGATCTCCGACACGGCGCTGTTCGCCGAAGGGGTTCCCTCCATCGGGTATGGGCTGCGCGGCATGACCTACATAGAGGTGATGCTGGAGGGGCCAAGCCGGGATCTGCATTCCGGGGTGTACGGAGGCGCCGTCGAAAACCCGATTCATGTGTTGGCCCGCCTGATCGCCGGGTTACAGGACGAGCAAGGCCGGGTTACGCTTCCGGGATTCTACGACGCGGTCCGGGACCTCGACGAAGAGGAACGCGAAGCTTTTCGCAGCCTGCCGTTCGATGAGGCGGCATGGAAGAAGGATATAGGTATCCCCGCTGCGCGCACCGAAGAAGGGTATTCGGTGCTGGAAGCGACGCGCGGGCGCCCGGCGCTGGACGTAAACGGTATAGGAGGCGGTTACCAGGGTGAGGGCGCGAAAACGGTGCTGCCGTCCCGGGCCGCCGCAAAAATCTCGGTACGGCTTGTTCCGGACCAGCGTCCGGACGAGGTGGCATCCATGCTCCGGCGCTATTTCGAAACGGCAACGCCGCCCACCATGAAGATGACCTTCCGCGATCTGCACGGCGGCATGCCTGTTCTCGTAGATCGCTCCCTGCCCGCCATGCAGGCCGCCTTTCGAGCGCTACGCGATGAATTCGGACGCCCTCCGGTCTTTATCCGGGAGGGGGGATCCATCCCGGTCGTAGCGGATTTTCAGGAGGCGCTGGGGCTCGACGCCGTGCTGATGGGGTTCGGACTTGACTCGGACGCCATTCACTCGCCCAACGAGCATTTCGGGATCGACCGTTTCCGTCAGGGAATCGCCTCTTCCATCCGCTTTATGAAGGAATTGGCCGTCACGGGATAATCTTCGTGCGTAGCCCTGGTCTACCATTCCGCAAACGAGCCGTCGCTCAGGCGCCAGACGGGATTTCTCCAACCGTTTTTTCCGTCAGTACGGCCTGCTTCTTCACGCACGATATCTTCGTCGATATCAACCCCAAGCCCCGGTTTCTCAGGTAAAGAAATTTTCCCTTCCCGGACCGCAAACACTTCCGGGTTGGCTACGTAATCCAGCAATTCCACCCCATGCCGGTCGTGATAATGCATGCCGAGGCTGGTTTCCTGAATGAAGGCATTGGCCGACGCAAAATCCACGTGCAGCGAGGCTGCCAGGGCAAGAGGACCCAGTGGGCAATGCGGCGCCAGCGCCACATCGTATGCCTCGGCCATCGCCGCAATCCGCCGGGTTTCGGAGATGCCCCCGGCATGGCTTACGTCAGGCTGCGCCACGTCGATATGCGGTAGTACGTTCTTGAAATCCCACCGGGAATAGAGCCGCTCGCCTGTCGCCAACGGGGTGCGCAACCCCGCGGCGAGACCGGCCAGCAGATCTTCGTGCCCCGGCGCGAACGGTTCCTCCACGAACATCGGCGCATACGGCTCGAGGGCTTCAATGGCCCGGCGGGCCAGCCCGCGATGGATACGTCCATGAAAATCCACGCCGATGCCGATATCCGGTCCCACCGCTTCGCGCACCGACCGCATCCGTTCCGCGATCTCTTCGATGCGCTTCGGGCTGTCGATCCACGCCATCCGGCCCGATGCATTCATCTTGACTGCTCCGAAGCCTTGCTTCACCCGGTGCTGTGCGGCTTCCGCCACCCCGTCCGGGCTGTCGCCCCCTATCCAGCCGTATGCCGCGATGCCGCCCCGCACCGCTCCGCCAAGCAGTTCATAGACAGGGGCGTCCAGCGCTTTGCCCTTGATGTCCCACAGTGCTTGATCGATACCTGCTATGGCGCTCATCAGCACCGGCCCGCCTCGATAGAATCCACCCCGGTAGAGGACTTGCCAAATGTCCTCGATGCGGTTCGCGGGCCGCCCGATCACATATTCGCCCAGTTCCTCGACGGCAGCTCGCACTGCGCCGCTGCGTCCCTCAACGACCGGTTCGCCCCAGCCGACAAGCCCTCCCTTTGCGGTGACTTTCAGAAAGAGCCAGCGGGGGGGTACGTCGAACAACTCGAAGGATTCAACAACGAGGTCTTTCTCGAAAGACCTGAAAGGGGCCGGTTCAGCGGGCATGGGATGCGTGGAGTGAATGCCTTACGGAACACAGAAAAACGCAGCACCCCTGTACGATGTTCGGACGCCCGCGGCTCACTTCAAGAGCAGCATCGTACGCGCAACGGTTTCGCCTCCAGCCTGCAAGCGATACGCGTATACGCCGCTTGGCAAGTCGCCCGCTCCGAAACGCACCGTATGATTGCCCGCAGGCTTCGAGCGGTCGACCAGGATCGCTACCGGACGAGAACCATTACCCGGGTAATGGCGACCGACCCCGCAGTCAGTACGCAGGCGTACGTTCCCGTGGGGAGTCCCTCGGCGTCGAACCGCACGGTATGCCTGCCGGCGGTCCGATGGGCGTCCACAAGCACCCGCACCTCGCGTCCGATCATGTCGTAGACGGCGAGCCGGACCGGTCCGGGTTCGGGCAGTTCGTAAACGATCCCGGTCGAGGGATTGAACGGGTTGGGATAGTTGCCGATCAACGCCACGCGATCCGGCGGTTCTTCGGATTCGACGGCGACCGTCGCGACGGGATCGGTCGGCGTTTCGGGCGGTGCGACGGGATCGGTCGGCGTTTCGGGCGGTGCGACGGGATCGGTCGGCGTTTCGGGCGGTGCGACGGGATCGGTCGGCGTTTCCGGCGGCGCGTCTTCTTCTTCGTCTTCCGGCTCCGGCGCCTCGGTGTCCATGTCGGTCACCGTCACCGTGATCGTCTGCGTCGCCGTCTTCACCCGCTCGCCCGCGCCGCTGGTCGCCGTAACCTCGACCACGTAGGTGTTGTCGGCGCCTTGGTCCTTCGCGTCCTCGAAGTTCGGCGCCGCCTTGAACGTCAGCGCTCCCGACGTCGCCCCGATCGAGAAGAACGTCCGGTCCGCCCCGCCGGTGATCGCGTAGCCGGCGACGTCGTCGTCCGAATCGCTGTCCGTCGCCCGCACCGTGCCCGCCGCCGTCTGGTTCTCCGCCGCGTCGAACGTCGCCGAAGAGTTGAACGTCGGCGCCGCGTTGGCGTCCGTCGCGCCGCTGCCCGCGTCCGACCAGTCGCCGGCGCCCTCGTCGTTGGTCGCCCGCACCTGCACGTCGTAGGAGGTGTTCTCCGAGAGGCCCGTGATGGTCGCCGTGGTGGCCGTGCCGGCGTAGTTGCCGTCCGTCCAGCTCCCACTCGCGCCTTCCCGGTACTGCACGTCGTAGTCGTCGATCGCAGGACCCGCGTTCGACGGCGCCGACCAGTTCACCGTCAGGCTCGTCGCCGACGCCGCCGACACGTCCGGCGCGGCCGGCCTGCCCGGCGCCTCGCCGCCGACATCGGTCACCGTCACCGTGATCGCCTGCGTCGCCGTCCTCTCCCGCTCGCCCGTGCCGCTGGTGGCTCGCACCTCGACCGCGTAGATGTTGTCGGCGCCCTGGTCCCGGGCGTCCTCGAAGTTCGGCCCCGCGTCGAACGTCAGCGTCCCGGAGGTCGCCCCGATCGAGAAGAAACTCCGATCCGCGCCGCCGGTGATCGCATAGCCGGTGATGTCGTCCTCCGGGTCGTTGTCCGACGCCCGCACCGTGCCTGCCGCCGTCTGGTTCTCCGCCGCGTCGAACTCCGCATTCGAGGTGAAAGACGGCGCCGCGTTGGCGTCCGTCGAATCCGTGCCCGAGTCCGACCAGGCGCCGGCGCCCTCGTCGTTGGTCGCCCGCACCTGGACGTCGTAGGACGTGCCCTCCGCCAGACCCGCGATCGTCGCCCTGGTGCCCGTGATCGCCGTGTCCGTCACCTCCGTCCAGCTCCCCGCCGGCGACGCCGTCCGGTGGCGGTGGTCGTAGTCCGTGATCGCCGGGCCCGCGTTGGCCGGCGCCGACCAGCCCACGTTCAGGCTCGTCGCCGACGCCGCCGACACGTTCGGCGCGGCCGGCCTGCCCGGCGCCTCGCCGCCCACGTCCGTCACCGTCACCGTGATCGCCTGCGTCGCCGTCCTCTCCCGCTCGCCCGTGCCGCTGGTGGCCCGCACCTCGACCGCGTAGGTGTTGTCGGTACCCTGGTCCTTCGCGTCCTCGTAGTTCGGCGCCGCGTCGAACGTCAGCGCCCCGGACGGCGCCCCGATCGAGAAGAACGCCCGGTCCGCCCCGCCGGTGATCGCGTAGCCGGTCACGTCGTCGACCGAGTCGCCGTCCGACGCCCGCACCGTGCCCGCCGCCGTCTGGTTCTCGGCGGCGCCGAAGGCCGCCGAAGAGACGAACGACGGCGCCGCGTTGGCGTTCGTCGAGCCGCTGCCCGAGTCCGACCAGGCGCCGGCGCCCTCGTCGTTGGTCGCCCGCACCTGGACGTCGTAGGACGTGCCCTCCGCCAGACCCGCGATCGTCGCCCTGGTGCCCGTGATCGCCGTGTCCGTCACCTCCGTCCAGCTCCCCGCCGGCGACGCCGTCCGGTGGCGGTGGTCGTAGTCCGTGATCGCCGGGCCATCGTTGGCCGGCGCAGTCCAGATCACGTCCAGGCTGTCGGTCGTACGCGCCTTCGCCGACACCATCGGTGCTCCCGGCGCCGCCGGTGGCTCGTCCGTGTCCGTGACGTTGATGGTCAAGGTGGTGCTGTCGTTCAATCCCTGCGGGTCGGTGGCGGTGACCGTTACCTCGTATGCACGCTTCGCCTCGTAGTCGAACGCCACGTTGGCCTGGATCGCTCCAACGGCGGCATCGGGGATGCTGAAGGACTCGGCCTCGGGGCCGCTCAGCGTGTACGTGAGCGTGTCGCCGTCCGAGTCAAGCGCCAGCACCTTGGCGACGAAGGTTGAGATGTTGTCGTTCTCGGCCACGTTCCGGGTTTCGGTATCGGTCAGGAACGCCGGTGCCCGGCTGGCGCTGACCCTGAGTATCTTGTCCTGACCTCTACCGTTCGAGGTGGTCACGTACAGGGCGCCGTCAGGACCGAGCATGGGAGTCCGCAGCCGGCCGTAGGCCCCAGCGAGTGCGGCGACGGCGACCCGACTCGCAAAGGCGCCGTCCGCGGTGAACTCGAAGACATGCAGCAACTGGGCCTTGAGCGCCGCCACCGCCAGTCGCCCGTCCCACTCGCCCCAGTCTTCTCCCTCCAGGAAGATGCCGCCGCTGGTGGCCAACGTATGATTTCCCGACGACCATCTGGCCTCGACCGCACCGGGAAACTTCACCAGGTCGGTCATGGGCACGCCCTCGTTGTAGCCTGGCACCGGATCCCAACCGTAGTTGCCGCCCGCGCTCAGCAGGTTGATCTCGTCGTCCACCGTCGGACCGTGCTCCACGGACCACATCTGGTTCGTCCCGGGCCGCCGTGCGAGGCCCTGCACGTTCCGGTGACCGTACGAGTAGACCAACGACCCCGGGAACGGGTTGTCCGCGGGCGCGGCGCCCGTCAAGGGGTCCACCCTCAGTATCTTGCCGCCGAGCGAGTTCCGATCCTGCGGGACTGTCCCGGCCGACGCGTCGCCGGTGGCGATCCACAGATACCCCTGCGGACCGAAACGTAACCGGCAGCCGCTGTGCCGGCTGGCGGCGGGGATATTGCCAACGAGGGGGTCTTCGGCGCGGGTGGCCGCGGTGTAGGTGTCATCGTTGAAGGTCCAGGCAATCACCTGCACTACCCGTCCCGTGTGGGCCTGACAGGTGTAGAACCGCCGGTTGGAGGCGAACGCGGGGTCGACGACGATGGCCATCAATCCGGCCTCTCCCGAGACGAGCAGGTCGTCGAAGTCGGCGCTGACGGACTGGACCGTCCCGTCGGTCAGCCGACTGCTCAGCCTGTCTCCCCGCTCGGTGAACAGCATCGTCCCGTCGGGCGCGAAGGCCACCCCCCACGGAACGCTCAGGCCGGAGACGAGCGGGACGACGGTCAGTTCCGGGCCGGACTCCCGCTCGCCGACCACATTGTCCGACACCACTTCGGCGCGCTTCCCGGCGCCCTGGCCGTCGGTGTAGCTCGCCGTCGCTCGCAGGTATTGCCCCTGGACGATGTCCGTGGGCGCGTAGTCGGCCTGGGTTCCTTCGGGCGCGGGTACGGGCGTCCACGACACGCCATCCGACGAGGCAGCCCACTGCCAGGACACGGCGTGGAGATCCACACCGTCCGGGTCGCTCAGCGTTGCCCTCACCACCGTCCACACACGGAGCTGAGCCGGAAGCAGCGACACGGACCCAGGTTCGTCGACGTTGGTGACCTCGATGGTCACCCTGACGGAGTCGTCGACCTTGTTGTCGTCGGATACGGCGTTCGTGTCCTTGCCGTCGCTGACCGAGACGTCGACCTCGTACTCGTTGGCCACCTCGTAGTCGAGGGCTGCCCTGGTCAGCAACTGTCCCGATGACGTGTTGATGCCGAACAGGTTCCCGTCCCTGCCCGACAGTGTGTACCGCAAGGGATCGCCGTCGGTGTCGTCGGCCTCGACCGGTGAGCCGATGGGCTGGCCCTCTGGAGTGTGTTCGGCCACACGGCGGACCACCGGCGCTGAAGGAAACTCCGGATCGCTGTTGGGCACGGCGCCTACGGCGTCGGACGTCACGCTCTGCGCCGTCTTGCCCGGACCGTGGGTGTTGGTATAGGTAGCCGTGGCCCGCAGATACTTCCCAATATCGTCCGTGCCGGGCGTATACGACGCCGACCGGGCCCCGTCGATGTCCTCCCAGCCGGTGACGCCGTCGTCTGAGCGCTCCCATTGCCAGGTCGCGCCGGTGACGCCACCGTCGGGGTCGGACAGACTGGCCTGGACCGGGCTGCCGACCCGGGGCTGGGTCAAGGGAAGGCTCACCGTCCCCTCGTGCTCGATGTCGATGACTTCGATCGTCAACGTGACCGTGTCGCTCGTGTTCTGCGCGTCGGTGGCGGTGACCGTGACTTCGTATTCCCGCCTGGTCTCGAAGTCGAGTTGCGTTGTGGACCGGACTCGCAGCTCGCCGATGTTCTCGTCCAGGATGTAGAACGACTCCCTGTCGGCGCCGTCCAGCGTGTAGGTGAGTTCGTCGTGGTTGTAGTCGGTCGCCTCGACCGTGGCGACGACCATGTCGCCGCCGGTGTTCTCGGTCACCTGCCGGGTGTCGGCGTCGTTCGGGAACTCAGGCGGCTGCTGAGGGGTGACCCTCAGGATCTCATCCCTCCAACCCCTCGTAGAAGTGGAGAGATACAAGGCATGGTCGGGACCGATCATCGGAGTCCGCAGTCGGTGGTCGCGGTCACCGAAGTGGTCGAGTTCCTCCGGAACGACGTGGCTCACGAAGGTCCCGTCTTCGGTGAACTCGAAGATGCGTAATGATCGGCCCTTGAGCGTGGCCACGGCCAGCCGGCCCTCCCAGAGGCCCCACTGCTCGCCTTCGAGGAAGATGCCTCCGCTCGTAGCCAGGGTCGGGTCACCCGACGACCACCTGGCCTCGACCGCACCGGGAAACTTCACCAGGTCGGTCATGGGGGCGGTGTCGTCGTAGCCGGAGGTCGGGTCACCGTTCTCGTCGGTGGGCACTGGATCCCAACCGTAGTTGGCGCCCGCGCGCAGCAGGTTGATCTCGTCGTCCACCGTCGGCCCGTGCTCCACGGCCCACATCTGCCTCGTACCGGGCCGCAGGGCCAGGCCCTGCGGGTTGCGGTGACCGTACGAGTAGACCAACGACCCCGGGAACGGGTTGTCCGCGGGCGCGGCGCCCGTCAAGGGGTCCACCCTCAGTATCTTTCCGCCGAGCGAGTTCAGGTCCTGCGGGACGGTCCCGATGGCCTCGGTGTCGCCGGTGGAGATCCACAGATTGCCATCGGGGCCGAAGCGTAGCCGGCAGCCGTTGTGATTGTCCACCCTCGGGATGTTGCCGACAAGGGGATCATTGGCTCGGCTGGCCGTGGTGTAGGTCGCGTCTATCGTCCAGGCGACCACCTGTATCACGGAGCCGGTATGCTGCTGGCAGATGTAGATTCGCCGGTTGTCGACGAAGTCGGGATCGACTTCCAGCCCCATCACCCCACCGTTTTCGTCGGTGTCCAGGTCGCTGAAGTCGGCGGACACGGTCTGGAGCGTGCCATCGGGGCGCAGGCTGCTCAGTCCTTCGGGAGGGTCGGGAAGTGGGTCTTGCTGCGGATGGCCATCCCGTTCGGTGAACAGCATCGTCCCGTCGGGAGTGAAGGCGATCCCCCAGGGAAATCTCAAGCCGGACACCAGCGTCTTGACCGACAGTTCCGGGCCGGGCTCCCGCGCGCCGACCACGGCGTTCGACTCCGTCCGTGAAGTCTTGTTGGAACCTTCGCCGTCCCTGTAGCGTGTTGCCGTGGCCCGCAAGTACTTGCCTCGTCTCGCTTCCGTCGGCAGGTAATCGGCCTGGGTCGCCCCGTCGATGTTGGTCCAGGTGGTCTTGTCCGAGGACTCGGCCCACCGCCAGGACACGGCGCTGAGATCGCCATCCGGATCGGTGAGGGTGGCCCGGACCACCGTCCGCACCCGGAGTTGCGCCGGGAACAGCGACACGGTGCCGTCCTCATCCACGTTCTTGACGGTCACGACCAGATCTTCCGTATCCGTGTGGGTGCCGTCGTCGACCTGCACCGTCACTTCATAGACGTTGTCTTCGTTACTGTCGGTCGGGCTCTCATAGTCCGGGGCCGCCGCGAAGGCCAGGACGCCAGCGTCGCTCAGCGTGAACCGGCCCGCGTCCGCGCCGCCCACTCTTGACCACTCCAGGTCTGCCGCGGCGGTGTCCTGGTCCTCCGCGGTCAAGGTCTCCACCACTGTCTTCCCCTCATCGACAGTGAAGGTCACCTCACTGGTGAACGACGGCGCCGCGTTGGCGTCCGTCGCGCCGCTGCCCGCGTCCGACCAGTCGCCCGTGCCCTCGTCGTTGGTCGCCCGCACCTGCACCTGGTAGGACGTGTTCTCCGACAGGCCCGTGAGCGTCGCCGTGGTGGCCGTGCCGGCGTAGTTGCCGTCCGTCCAGCTCCCACTCGCGCCTTCCCGGTACTGCACGTCGTAGTCGTCGATCGCAGGACCCGCGTTCGACGGCGCCGACCAGTTCACCGTCAGGCTCGTCGCCGACGCCGCCGACACGTTCGGCGCGTCCGGCTTGCCCGGCGCCTCGCCGGCGACGTCCGTCACCGTCACCGTGATCGTCCGGGTGGCCGTCTTGACCCGCTCCCCCGCGCCGCTGGTGGCCTGCACCTCGACCGCGTAGGTGTTGTTGGCGCCATCGTCCTTGGCGTCCTCGAAGTTGGGCGCCGCGTCGAACGTCAGCGCGCCGTCCGTCGCCCCGATCTCGAACAGCGCCTGGTCCGCGCCGCCGGTGATCGCGTAGCCCGTGACGTCGTCGCCCGCGTCGGAGTCCGTCGCCAGCACCGTGCCCGCCGTCCTCTGGTTCTCCGCCGCGTCGAACGCGGCGGGCGAGTCGAACGTCGGCGCCGTATTGAGGACCTTCAGGATCGTGAAGTCGTCCCGGATGTCCCCGCCACCGTCCAGAAACACGGCGTCAAGACGGTTCCCGTTCACGTCGAGCACCACCGACCCCAAAGTCGCCATCGAAACGACCATGGCCGGGTGGCCAAACGGCCCTTCCTTGCGTTTGCCCGAGGAGCCGGCTACGACATACACGGCGCCGGCGTGCGGCGCGGCAACCGTTGCGGGTTTTTGATAGGCCCCGTCGCCTGTTGCGCTGCCGTCGCCGGGACTCTTCTTCATCGCGTCGGTGAAGGTCTCGGACAGCCCATAGTGGCTATCAATGAGATGCGAACGCTCGTAGGAGTGGCTATGCGCGGCGAGCACCAGATCGACGCCGTACTGCTCGACAAGGGGCACGGCGTTCTGCCGCATCTCAATCGAGCGCTCTTGGGTGTCGGAGTCGCGCGTTCCCTTGGAATAGGGGGGGTGGTGCCAGAACGCGATGACCCATTCCTTGTCGGTCGCCTGCAGATCCTCTTCCAGCCAGGTCATCATCGCCCCGTCCGGCGAGCGATCGGTTTCGTAGGAGTCCAGGACAATGAAGTGGATATTCCCGTAGTCGAAGGAGTAGTAGGCTTCCGTCCCTGAGGGGACTCCGCCGGCTTCGCCGTTGCGAGGGAGCGAAAAAATGTCGTAATAGGGACCACTCTCGGTGATCGAGTCGGCCGTGTGGCCGTCATGGTTTCCGAGCGTCGGCCAGAGCACGGTCCTGGCCAGCACCTGCGGGTAGATCTCGAAAACCGCGCTCTGGTACTCAGCATCGGTTCCGTCGCCGTAGGCGTTGTCGCCCAGCATGATCCAGAGGTCCGGGTCGCGCGGCCCGGTGAAATTCAGAAAGGCATCCCGGACGGCTCCGGCATTGGCGGTTGCGGTGCCGGAACATCCGATGACCCAGATTCGCGTCGGCTTCGCCGTGCCGGGATCGGGAGCGGTGACGACGAAATGATCGTCGTCGCCGCCGGCCAGCGTGCCCGATGAGGCGCCCACGGAATAGAAGTACTTGACGTCGGCGGACAAGCCCGTGAGTTGCACTGCGTGCTCGGTTGTGGAGTCGGAGTTCGTTGCCGACAGCGTCAGGCTGTTCGGGGCGAGGCCGTAACGCACCACGCTATCGGTCGTTTCGTCTGTTCGCCACTTGACGATGACGCCCGATGGCGTGCCGCTTTGCAGATAGGGGCCTCGAACGACCGTCTGCGCATAGGCCAGAGCCGGCAGGAGCGCCGCGAGCCAGGCCGCGACCGCGAGCGCGCGGCCGGACGGGAGTGATTTTTTCATGCCCATTTATTACTGTAAATATATAAGGGCGCGTTTGCAACAAGCTGTGAAGAACGCCGGCGCAGCCTGCTTCTTCGGCGGGCATGGGATGCGTGGGGAATGAATACCTTACGAGGCATGGGCCGCGCCGCGCCTCCTGTACGCGACGTTCGCCCGCCTGCGGCTCGCTTCAAGAGCAGCATCGTACGCACAACGATCTCGCGTACCGCTTGGCAAGTCGCCCGCTCCGAAACGCACCGCATGATTGCCCGCAGGCTTCGATCGGTCGACCCGGATCGCTACCGGACGAGAACCATTACCCGGGTAATGGCGACCGACCCCGCGGTCAGTACGTAGGCGTACGTTCCCGTGGGGAGTCCCTCGGCGTCGAACCGCACGGTATGCCTGCCGGCGGTCCGATGGGCGTCCACAAGCACCCGCACCTCGCGTCCGATCATGTCGTAGACGACGAGCCGGACCGGTCCGGGTTCGGGCAGTTCGTAAACGATCCCGGTCGACGGATTGAACGGGTTGGGATAGTTAACCATCAACGCCACGCGATCCGGCAGTTCTTCGGATTCGACGGCGACCGTATGGAGATGGTAGACGTTGTCTTCTTCCGGCGGTCCGTCTTCTTCCGGCGGTCCGTCTTCTTCTTCCGGCGGTCCGTCTTCTTCCGGCGGTCCGTCTTCTTCCGGCGGTCCGTCTTCTTCTTCCGGCGGTCCGTCTTCTTCCGGCGGTCCGTCTTCTTCTTCCGGCGGTCCGTCGAGCGTCGCGTCCTCGCTGTCGGTCGCCTCCGCATCGGCCACCGACAGCGACCCCGCGTCGTCGTCCTCCTCGACCACGAGGACATCGGGAAGGATGAGGCCGTTGTACGACGGGTCCCTGCTGTGCACGTGGTTCAGGAAGATGCGCTCGCCGTCCGCCGCGTCGTCGTCGGGCGCCGCCCGGATTTCCATCCAGATCGGCATCTCCCACTCGTCCGGCGCGATCGGCAGCACCGTGTGGGTCGGCAAGACGCGCAGGTCCTCGTCGCCGTCGAACTGAATCCCGCGCAGGTGGACCGTGTGCGTCGGCCGGGTGTTCAGCTTGAGCCCGTAGCGCCCCCGGGTGCTCTCGCGAATCACCAGCCGGTACCCGGCGAGCGGATTGCCGTCGGTATCGACGATCGTGACCCCGGAGCCCGCCGCCGGTTGCGTCGTCCCGACGTCGACCTTGTGGCCGGACTGCGGACCGAGCGCCGCATGGGAGAGGTCCGCGTCGACACCCGTCGCGGCGCTCCGGATGCGCGCGCCGCCGAGCCGTATCGCGTCCGAGCGGACCGCCACGCCGTCGTCGTCGCGGTCGCCGGGCTTCACCGTGTAGCCGAAATGCAGCTTGACCCCTTCCGGCCGGGGCCGAGGCGGCGGAGCGCCCCGGACATAGTCGGTGTCGGTCAGCCCCCAGTACCGGGCCTCGCGCCCCGTCCCGCCCAGGTCGAACGCCAGCGCCAGCTGGCTCGTCACCCGCACCTTCTCGGACCAAGTCAGCGTGAACACGATTATATCGCCAAACCCGTAGACATCCTCATACCCGTCCCGTTGCGGCCAGCTCCTCACCTCCAGCGATGAGATCGTGGGGGCGTCAGCCTCCGGCGGCGTGTTGGTCCGCACGTTCGCCAACGCCGTCCAGGGGCTCGGCCCCATGGCGCTCAGCGCCCGCACCTGCACCTGGTAGGCGGTGTTCGCCTCAAGCCCCGTGATCGTCGCCGTGGTGGCGGTGCCGGTGTGGTCCCAGTTGCTCCAGCTCCCGCTGGCGCCTGCCCGGTATTGCACGTCGTAGCCGGTGATGGCCGAGCCGCCCTCCGGCGCCCTCCAGGTCACCGTCACGCTCGTGGACGAACCCCCCACCGGCTCCGCCTGCAGATCCTGCGGCATCGGCGCCGCGTTGGCGTCCGTCGCGCCGCTGCCCGCGTCCGACCACGAGCCCGTGTCCTCGGCGTTGGTGGCGCGCACCTGCACCTGATAGGACGTGTTCTCCGACAGGCCCGTCAGCGTCGCCGTCGTGGCCGTGCCGTTGTAGTTGCCGTTCGTCCAGCTTCCGCTCGTGCCCTCCCGGTACTGCACGTCGTAGTCCGTGATCGCCGGGCCCGCGTTGTCGGGCGCCGACCAGTTCACGCTCAGGCTCGTCGTCGACGCCGCCGACACCGTCGGCGCCCCCGGCTTGCCCGGCGCCTCCGTGTTCACGTCCGTCACCGTCACCGTGACCGTCTGGGTCGCCGTCTTCACCCGCGTGCCCGCGCCGCTGGTCGCCGTGACCGTCACCACGTAGTCGTTGTCCGTGTCGGAATCCTTCGCGTCCTCGAAGTTGGGCGCCTCGTTGAACGTCAGCGCCCCCGAGGTCGCCCCGATCGAGAAGAACGCCTGGTCCTCCCCGCCGGTGATCGCGTAGCCCGTGACGTCGTCGTCCGCGTCGGAGTCCGTCGCCAGCACCGTGCCCGCCGCCGTCTCGTTCTCGGCCACGCTGATCGTTGCCAAAGAACTGAACACCGGCGCCGCGTTGGCGTCCGTCGCGCCGCTGCCCGCGTCCGACCACGAGCCCGTGCCCTCGGCGTTGGTGGCGCGCACCTGCACCTGATAGGACGTGTTCTCCGACAGGCCCGTCAGCGTCGCCGTCGTGGCCGTGCCGTTGTAGTTGCCGTTCGTCCAGCTTCCGCTCGTGCCCTCCCGGTACTGCACGTCGTAGTCCGTGATCGCCGGGCCCGCGTTGTCGGGCGCCGACCAGTTCACGCTCAGGCTCGTCGCCGACGCCGGCGCCGGCGACACCGCCGGCGCGGCCGGCTTGCCCGGCGCCTCGCCAGCCACGTCCGTCACCGTCACCGTGATCGTCTGCGCCGCCGTCTTCACCCGCGTGCCCGCGCCGCTGGTCGCCGTGACCGTCACCACGTAGTCGTTGTCCGTGTCGGAATCCTGCGCGTCCTCGAAGTTCGGCGCCGCGTCGAAGGTCAGCGCCCCGTCCGTCGCCCCGATCGAGAAGAACGTCTGGTCCGCGCCGCCGGTGATCTCGTAGCCCGTGACGTCGTCGTCCGCGTCGGAGTCCGTCGCCAGCACCGTGCCCGCCGCCGTCTCGTTCTCGGCCACGCTGATCGTTGCCAAAGAACTGAACACCGGCGCCGCGTTCGCGTCCGTCGCGCCGCTGCCCGCGTCCGACCACGAGCCCGTGCCCTCGTCGTTGGTCGCCCGCACCTGCACGTCGTAGGACGTGTTCTCGGCCAGGCTCCCGATCGTCGCCGACAGCGTCGTGATCGTCGTGCCGGTCACCTCCGTCCACGTGCCCTCCGGCGAGGTCGTCCGGTGGCGGTAGTCGTAGTCGGTGATCGCCGGACCCGCATTGGACGGCGCCGACCAGTTCACCGTCAGGCTGGTCACCGACGCCGCCGCCACCATCGGCGCGTCCGGCTTGCCCGGCGCCTCGCCGCTCACGTCCGTCACCGTCACCGTGACCGTCTGGGTCGCCGTCTTCACCCGCGTGCCCGCGCCGCTGGTCGCCGTCACTACCACCACGTATTGGTTGTTGCCGGCGGCATTGGCCGGATCGACACTCACAATGTCCTTGGCGTCCTCGAAGTTCGGCGCCGACTTGAACGTCAGCGCGCCTGTGGTCGCGCCGATCTCGAACAGCGCCTGGTCCGCCCCGCCCGTGATCGCGTAACCCGTGACGTCGTCGCCCGCATCAGAATCGGCCGCCAGCACCGTGCCCGCCACCGTCTGGTTCTCCGCCGCGTCGAACGTCGCCGACGAGCTGAACGTCGGTGCCGCGTTGGCGGCCTCGGCCGTGCTGCCGGTTCCCGAGTCCGACCAGTCGCCGGTGCCCTCGGCGTTGGTGGCGCGCACCTGCACGTCGTAGGACGTGTTCTCGGCCAGGCTCCCGATCGTCGCCGACAGCGTCGTGATCGTCGTGCCGGTCACCTCCGTCCACGTGCCCTCCGGCGAGGTCGTCCGGTGGCGGTAGTCGTAGTCGGTGATCGCCGGACCCGCGTTGGACGGCGCCGTCCACGTCACCGTCAGGCTCGTCGCCGACGCCGCCGACACCGCCGGCGCGGCCGGCTTGCCCGGCGCTTCGCCGGCCACGTCGATGACCGTCACCGTGACCGTCTGCGCCGCCGTCTTCACCCGCGTGCCCGCGCCGCTGGTCGCCGTGACCGTCACCACGTAGGTGTTGTTGCTCTCCTCGTCCTTCGCGTCCTCGTAGTTGGGCGCCGCGTCGAACGTCAGCGCCCCCGAGATCGCCCCGATGGAGAAGAACGCCTGGTCCGCCCCGCCGGTGATCGCGTAGCCCGTGACGCTGTCGTCCGAATCGCTGTCGGTCGCCAGCACCGTGCCGGCCACCGTCTGGTTCTCCTTCGCGTCGAACGTCGCCGACGAGCTGAACGTCGGCGCCGCGTTGGCGGCCTCGGCCGTGCTGCCGGTTCCCGAGTCCGACCAGTCGCCGGTGCCCTCGTCGTTGGTGGCCCGCACCTGCACGTCGTAGGACGTGTTCTCGGCCAGGCTCCCGATCGTCGCCGACAGCGTCGCGATCGTCGTGTTCGTGACCTCCGTCCACGCGCCCTCCGGCGACGCCGTCCGGTGGCGGTAGTCGTAGTCGGTGATCTCCGGGCCCGCGTTCGACGGCGCCGACCACGTCACCGTCAGCCTCGTCGTCGACACCGACGACAACGTCGGCGCGGCCGGCTTGCCCGGCGCCTCCGTGTTCACGTCCGTCACCGTCACCGTGATCGTCTGCGCCGCCGTCTTCACCCGCGTGCCCGCGCCGCTCGTCGCCGTCACTACCACCACGTATTGGTTGTTGCCGGCGGCATTGGCCGGATCGACACTCACAATGTCCTGGGCGTCCTCGTAGTTGGGCGCCGCGTCGAACGTCAGCGCCCCGTCCGTCGCCCCGATGGAGAAGAACGCCTCATCCGCCCCGCCCGTGATCTCGTAGCCCGTGACGTCGTCGTCCGCATCGCTGTCCGCCGCCAGCACCGTGCCCGCCACCGTCTGGTTCTCCGCCGCGTCGAACGCCGCATCCGAGCTGAACGACGGCGCCGCGTTGACGTTCAGCCGCACCGTGACCACGGACCCGCTCGCCGGCGGGTCCTTGTCGTCCGGGGCGTACGCATTGTTGAAACGGAAGTGCCCACTCTCACGGTCGGGACTCAATAACAGAATCGTGTCGTCGGCAAACGAAAAGCTGTCGTCGCCGAGCTGCAACGTCCACGTACCGACGCGATCGTGCACGCTACTCGGGGGCGCCGGATCTAACTCCAGGTGCAGGTTTTGCCTGCCCTGGTAGGGATTGTCCTCGGGAGAGCGATTGTTCCCCCAATTCCAACTGATGCCCAGGATCGTGTAGGTCGTTCCGTCGAAGGTGAAGTCCGTATTGATCAATTGACCGAAGGGGCTCGAAAAGACCTCGGTCGCTGTCCAAGCGGTGGGGCTGGCGTATCCTATCGGGGTTTCATTGTGGAAGAGAGTTGCTTCGTTTCCAACGCTGATAGGTGTCGTTTCGACCCCCATGACACTGCACCAGGCGTCGCCCGCGTTCAGCGTGCAGGGCTCTGGCTCGGCACTGGTGCTGACTGCGTCGGAGGGTTCGGACCAGTCGCTGTCTATCTCATCGGTCTCGACCTGCATCCGCACCTGGTATTCGGTCTCCGCCGCCAGCCCGGTGATGATCAGGCTTCTTTCCTTGCTCCCGGCGTGGCCGAAGGTCGTCCACTCGCCTGTCGTGCCCTCGCGGTACTGCACCTTGAAGCCAGTCGAGCCCGGGCCGTCGTTCAGATCCGGTGTGGCCCATCTCGCCCGCAGGGTCGTGGACGAGGCCGGGCTTTGCTCCAGTATCGGCTCGGCCGGCTTGGCCGCTTGCTCCTCCACGTCGGTCACGGTCACAAAGAGCGTCTGTTCCGCGTGCAGCGGGGCCTCCCCGAACCTGATCAAGCTCGCCCGGACGTCCACGGTATACCAATAAGAGCGCTCAGGGCCAGGTTGCTCGAAGCTCTGCGGATTGACGAAGTTCACCTCTGCCGACTCGTAGCCGGTCGATACGATCGAGAAGAGATTGTCGGGCGCGTCGAAGGGGCCGTACCTGAGGATCTCGCAGCAGCTCCCGGTCGTCGTCATCAGCGTGCCCACGAACGTGGTGTTCTCCTCCACCGTGAGCACATTCGGCCCGATGAAGGAGGGCGGCCTGTCTTCATCGTCGGGGGGGGCGGTACCCTGCGCGGCGCCGATGACGCGGATCTGCATCGCATCCTGCTCCGAGATCCACTCTGTAGTACCAATCACCCGGAATCGCCCCCCATCCGGCAAGACCCAATCGTCTGCCCCCTCGTTATCCGTGTCGTTCGACACCGTCAAAATTACTTCGAATCTGGGATCGGATACACCGATCTCGGCCGTGCCGGACACGACGACAAAGTAGCGTGTCGAACCCTGCAGGGTCGTGTTGCCGGGGGCGGCGAAGGTATTGACGGCGTTGGCGGTGATCCCGGAGGTCGGATTCGTGAACGTTAAGATGGACGCCCCCGGACGAAAGGGGTTCGATTCGAGGCCCGAATAGAGGTTTACCGTAACCTGAGCCCCCGCGTGGTCGCCTACCTTGAGTTCGAGGCTGTCGAGGCTGTAGGACGTGTAGCCTCCGGTGGTGAACCAAAGGCTATATTGCTTGCCAATCGCGGCGAACGTGCTCGTGCTATCGGGAAATCTTGGGGGCTGCCCGATGTTGCTGACCAGGGTGACAGGGATCGGCGTGTCGTCGTCGTCCAGGATCGTGCCCTTGGCCGTCGGGTCCGCCGCCAGCTCCGCGTTCGACGACACGTTCGACAGCGTCACCGTGAAGGTCTCGTTCTCCTCGTCCGTCATGTCCGCGGTCGTCGCGACCGTGAACGTCTTCTCCGTCTCGCCGGCGGCGAAGGTCAGCGTCTCCGTCTTCACCGTGAAGTCCGCGTCCGAGGTCGCCGTGTCGCCGGTCTCCACCGAGGTCGCGACGGTCACCGTCACCTCCGCCGCGGCCGCCGGCGTCAGCCCCACCGTGAAGCTCACCGAGCTGCCCTCGGTCGCATCAGCGTCGGCGATGCTCAGCGTCGGCGGGGCCGCCGCCCGCGTCACGGTCACGTTGTAGATCATATCGGTTGTGCCGTCCTCGGAGGTGACGAACACTGCGAGGTAGTTGGCGCCCACGTCCAGCTCCACCTGGAAACCGTCCTCCATCGTGTCAGCGTCCAACAATACACCTTTGCCATAATATAGTACTAGGCTGACCCCCCAGGGGTTGGTCAACGTCCACGTGAACGTCACCTCATCGACGCTGTTGGCCACCGCCGCCGTGTACTCGATCGTGTCAGAGGCGAAACCCGTTATCAGCTCGGTACCGCCGCCGGTGACCGACAGCGCACTCAGCGTCGCGTCCCCGATGAGGGCGTCCTGCCGTCTCAACCTCACGGTGTAGTCCTGCGACGTCGTGCCGTCCTGGGCCGTCACCCTCACCGTGATCTCGTTGACGCCCTCCAGCAGCATCACCTGGAAGTCGGGGTCCATGCTCGAGTCTGTCAGCTGGACGGTCTCTTTGAAGTAATGGACCGTCGCTTCGGCGTGGTTCGTCTCCGGCGCGAACGTCACCTCGGTGGTGCTGCGGGACACAGACGGCGGGCTGATGTGGTCCTGCGACGGGTAGCTGTGTTGATCCGGCGTGAAGGACACCAGGGTCCGACCGGCCCCCATGACCGTCCCCCCACTCAGGGTCGCATCCGTCGAGGGTGTCTGCGCTTGCGCCGTGGCGGGGAGCGCGAAGGCGCCCGTGAGCAGGAGCAGCGCCGCGGCGGCGAGCGCGCGGGCGGAGCGGACGAGGCCGCGCCGCGCGGCCCGGGGGCGCGCGGGACCCGCCGCCCGGCCGGCGGATGCGGCATACGTATAAGGGGAGGAACCGCCGCCCCGGCGGAGGGGCAGGGGATCGGACGATGGCGCTCGGGCGCTTCCCCGGAACCGGTGCGCAGTCATGACTTCCATGAACTCGACGCTCGAATCGGAAGTCGCAGGGCCGTCCTCTCTCTCTCTCTCTCTCTCTCTCTCTCTCTCTCTCTCTCTCTCTCTCGGAGGATTTTATTGTTGGTCATGGCGCGTCAGCAATCACAGGCTTCAAAGAAACCTTAAATTATTAATCCATCATCGTATGGATCATGAAAAAGCCAAGGAAGGAAAGAACAAGCGAGGTGCTCAACCTGTCCAGCTGTCCAGTCAATCAGAATCCGGTTCATATATACGAGTTCTGATCTAAAAAATCAAATGGCTATACAAAAGCGTCTAAAAATATAATATAAAGACAGCGCTTGTAACAAGCCGGAAAGAACGCCGTCACGTTCTCCGCGGCCGCTTCCGACAGCGTCACCGTTAAGTTGCGGCCCTGCGGATCCCGTGCACCCGATTGTCGTAGTACGGAAGGGCTTGCGGAAACGTCTGGAGGTACGTAAAAACTCCGGCGAAAACGCTGCACGTCCATGGCCCTGCCCGGGTGGCGGAATTGGTAGACGCGTCGGACTCAAAATCCGATGGCCTTCGGGTCTTGTGGGTTCGAGTCCCACCCCGGGTACGGAACTATTCTTTCGAAGTGCTGATTCGCAATGGGTTAGCGCTCCGTTTCTTGATCTTGTCCGTCTTGCCCGGCCTTTTCGGCGCTGAAAACGTGCTGGCTGTCGGCCTGGGAGCCTCTCCGGCGCCAACGGCATGGTCGTAGCCGACTACGACTGCGATGGCGGCCTTAATTCGTATTTTGCCTTCCCGCTCACCTGAAAACCTGAACCTCTCTCTACTATGAAAACTCCACGTCTGTATCCCCTGCCCATGCTTCTCGGTTTGGCCCTGGCCTTTATGGTTGGCGCCATGTTCGCCGGGCAACCGGTCGATCCGATTCCTTCCAGTGTTATGTCCGAGGAAGAAGCCCTGAAAGAAGAGTTCGAATGGGGCGCGTTCTATACCTATCATCAGGGCGAGACCTACGGCACGAAAGATGTCCTCACCGGCGTAGCCGTCATCAAATCGGGCTGGGAGATACACCCGCCGCATCGGCATGCCGAAGAAGAATACATGATAGTCACAGAGGGGCAGGGCGTCTGGCGTCTCAACGGCGAGGATTTCGAAGCCGGGAAAGGAGACATGCTGTATGCTGCTCCGTGGGATATACACGGGGTCAGGAACACGGGCGACGAGCCGCTGACTTTTTGGGTGTGGAAGTGGAACAACAAGGGCGTTGCCCTGCCGGAGGCGGCGTCGGACGAGCGGGACTGAGGCTTGTCTCATTCTCGGCGCCGACGACCTGCTCGCAGACTAGAAAACGACAGCAAATTGGCACTAAAATGACACGAGTTTGGCACTAAATGACTGAGATGGAAAACAGTTAGCTTTACAAATGGCCAAGGCTATGCCGTTTTGTCACGCCGGTGCGGCAGATAGTGATCGCCCGGTTTCGGATTGCTCGGATGCGTCGGCCCGAAAATCGCGACCGAGACGCCCGAATAATGATCCTGCTTCACCAGATCCACGACCGCGTCGGTCAGATCGACCTCGGCGTAGAGCGTCTCGCGCATAGCCACGTTGCATAAGCCGCCCAAGGATGCGGCCGAGGGTCTGGCGCGGCACATCTGCACCTTATGTTTGCGCGCAAACATAAGGTGCGCTGGCTCGCCACCGCTTATAGGCAACCGCATCCCCTTCCGAATTCCGGAGCGCGTATTTATCCACGCAGGCATCGACGACTGATTGCACATCCTGCACCGCCCGGTAGAATTGATATTTACGTTTCCGTCGGGTATCATTGAATCACAAATACCACATAAGGTGTATACCTTCATCGTCGCTGTAGTTCTACCTCCAGGACTCACCAGGTGCATTTCCCCCTCTCATGCACGGCGCTTCTCTTCGGTGGATTGGAACGCTAAACACGGCGGGAAAATCCGGTATGCGTTCGGGATTTATCTGCCGCTCCGGCGCCATAGCCGGGCGCATGGCGTGCATACTTGCCGCCGCGTTGCTGGCATGTGCGTCTTCGGCGCACAGTCAGATCATTGAGGAAGGCGGGTTTCCCGTGAAGGGCGGGGGCGTTTCGGGCGAGCCGTTTTCCTTGTCTTGTCCACCTCGTCTTTATGTTGAAGCAGGGGAATCCGTTCTGTTTTCGTGTTCTGCGACAGCGGTACCCGAGGAGGGCGTTCGCTACGCATGGGAGTCGCTCTCGGGTGATGGGCTCCGTCTTTTGAGCAATGCGCACGAGCTTTCGCCGCTGTTCACGGCTCCTGTGTCGGAGGCAGGCGCGGAATACGTCTACCGCCTGACGGCTATGTCTGCGGGCGTGTACGAGACGGCGACGGTGACGGTTGTGGCCCGCGGCGTTTCGGGTGGTTCTGTTCAGGACAGAGGCAAGTCGCCGGGTTTGCTGGAGGGGTGCGATTCGTTTGGGGGGCTTGAGGGGTTTCGGGAAGGTTGCGCTGCGGAGGATAAGATGCCGCCGTCCTTCGAGCCTTTCGAGGACGGCCTTGAAGGGGAAGGCGGTCCAGGATTTCTTTTCCCGGAAGCGCCCGGCCTGCCTGATCGGCCTTCCGGTCCTGTTCGGGGCGGCGGGTTGGGTCGTCAGACGCCTCCCTATCTGGATTGTCCTGTGGCGGTGTTTCTGGAGGAACTGGAGATAGGTTCGATCGAGTGTCACGTATCGGATGCCCTGGGGGAGGAGTTTCTGGAGTACATGTGGGAGCCGGTGGGCAGTACGACGCGGGACTATCTGGACAATCCCAGATTGATCCCGGAGGACAGCCCGACTCCATCGGTGATCGCTCCGGAGGCTCCCCGTTACGATACGCTGGAGTCGTTCCGTTCCGGGGAGACGACGTTTCGTTACCGGTACCGATTGACGGCGACGTCTCGTGCTACGGGTCTTTCGTCGTTCTCCGAGGTGGAGGTGTATGTGTCGAGCAGCCGTCCGAGTGTGTATTGTCCGTTGGAGGTAGTGGTTGAAGAGGGCGAGACGACTCAGCTCGATTGCAAGGGGGTAGATCCGCTGTCGGCTCGTATGGACTACGACGAGGACGGCGCGTCGATCGAATGGGAGTGGGAGGGTCTGTGGGGAACGAGCACGGGGCTGCTCGATGCGACGGACAGATCGTCTGCGTTGTTTACGGCTCCGCCCGGCAGCGCGGGCGAGGAGTACCATTACATAGCGAGCATGACGTCTTCGGCTTCGGGGGCGCCCCGCACGGCAAGGCGGAGGGTGACGGTCAGGGTTACCGGGGCAGAAGAAGGGGCGCAGGCCGCTGCGGATGATTCGGCGCTGATGTTCAAAGGAAGTGCACCGGTCGTCACTTGCAATGATGCCGAGATATACGAAGCCACGGCTGATTTTACGTTGGACTGTTCGGTGACAGATGAGCCGACGGGCGCTACGTACGCGTGGACGGCTCGGGGCAGTACCGCAAATACGGACGACTTGAGCAGCACGACTATCCTGAAACCGATGTTTTCTGTGCCGACTGACATTAATGAGTCGGATGATGCAGATAAGGACTACGAATACACGGTGACGCTGTCTGCTTCGGGCATCACTGATGTCACCGAGGATGTAAAAGTAACAGTTCTGGAGAAGCCGGATATCGACTGTGGCAATGATGGCGTATTCAACTATTGGTACCTATCCAGCACACTTGAAGGTAACAGCGATACGGAAATATTCACTGGTTGTCTGGAAGAATGGCACGGCGCACCTGCCGGTTCCAACTACACGTTCGCATGGGCGGCTCGGGGCAGTACGCCGAACACGGACCTGCTTAGCGCAACGAACATAGAATCTCCGATATTTTACACACCGGATGCGGTGGACGAGGACGAGATGTACGAGTATACGTTGACAGTGAGCACAGAGAGCACAGAGAACGTGGATGACTTTACACTCGATGTCACTGTAACCGTTGAGAATCGGAACAGGCCTTATATCATAGTCACATGCGAAGACAGCCCCTACGAGGTGGACGAGAGTGATGTCGACATTGATTTTGCTTGCGAGGCGTCCGGTGCGCCAGGGGACGATCCGGACTATACATGGTCATGGTCACCGAATACCAACCTGACGGGTCACGATACCGACACACCCACGTTCGACGTGCCTGCCGATGTAGATCAGGATACGACCTGGACGTACACGGTAACGGCAACGGCGGACAATGCGGACGATGGCGCCGCAACGGTAACAGTGACGGTGCGCGACACGGATTCGACGGACCCTGTTATCACATGCAATGATTCCGAGGTATACGAGGGCACGGCTGATTTTACGCTGGACTGCGAGGTGACGAACGAGCCGACAGGCGCTACGTACGTGTGGGCGGTACGGGGCAGTACGTCGGATACGGACGATTTAAGCAGCACGACCATCCTGAAACCGACGTTCGATGTGCCGGACGATATAGATGAGCTGAACGGGGCGGATAAGGACTACGACTACACCGTTACGATGTCAGCTTCGGGTATCTCTGACATTACCGCCGATGTTACCGTGACGGTTCTGGAGAAGCCGGATATCGTTTGCTTGGCAGCATCAGAAACGCCAAACCGTTTTCTTGTAAAATGGGGTTTTTATGAAAGCCGCCCGGATTTTCCATTAAACGCTTGTCCGGGTGGGTGGACAGGTGCGCCTGCCGGTTCCGACTACACATATGCATGGACGGCTCGTGGCGGTACGCCGGATACGCGCCTGCTTAGCGCGACGAACATAGAAGTTCCGACGTTTGCCTTACCGGATGCGGTGGACAAGGAGGAGACGTACGAATACACGCTGACAGTGAGCGCAGAGAACGCGGATGACGCTTTGGCGCGGGTTGAGGTGACAGTGTGGGACAGGCCTGATATAACGGTCACATGTGAAAACAGCCCCTACGAGGTGGACGAGAGTGATGTCGACATTGATTTTGCTTGCGAGGCGTCCGGTGCGCCGGGGAGCGATCCGCAGTATACGTGGTCTTGGTCACCGACCGCCAATCTGACGGGTCACGATACCGACACACCCACGTTCGACGTGCCTGCCGATGTAGATCAGGATACGACCTATACGTACACGGTAACGGCAACGGCGGACAATGCGGACGATGGCGCCGCAACGGTAACAGTGACGGTGCGCGATACGGATTCGACGGACCCTGTTATCACATGCAATGATTCCGAGGTATACGAGGGCACGGCTGATTTTACGCTGGACTGCGAGGTGGAAAATCCGCCGGACAATGCTGTCTATTCATGGACGGCGAATACGTCGGGCGCACCCGCATTGACCGGCGATACGAGCACACTTACCCCGACGTTTACGGCGCCCGCTTCGTATGTGCCTTCTTCTCCGCAGGACAGCCGCAAAGCCTACGCGTACGAGGTGACGCTGTCGGCTTCGGGCATTGCCGATGTCACCGAGCAGGTTACACTGACGGTGAAAGACAAGGACATTCTTTGTTGGGCGTGGTCGGACAATACGCCCTTTGTTACTTATAGGCGTGCCCAGGGTTTTTCTGAGGGAGAGGACTCTCGCCAAATCAACCTTTGTCGCGCCGGCGTGTCCGGTCCGGGTCCATATTGGTATGCGTGGAGGGTCCGCAGCGATTCGTATGCGCCGGAGACAGCCCTTTCGCTTTTGAGTCATACGGACAGCCGAGACCCTTATTTTTCTGCGCCGGATGACATTGTTGAGAATCAAACCTACCGATACGATGTCACGATATCCTCTGCGGAAGGGAATCCCTTTGCAATAGGGGTTTATGTGACGGTTTACGATGGTCCGGATGTTGATATCACATGCGAAGACAGCCCCTACGAGGTGGACGAGAGTGATGCCGACATTGATTTTGCTTGCGAGGCGTCCGGTGCGCCGGGGAGTGATCCGCAGTATACGTGGTCCTGGTCACCGACCACCAACCTGACGGATCACCATACCGACACGCCCACGTTCGACGTGCCGGGCGATGTAGATCAGGATACGACCTATACGTACACGGTGACGGCGAGCGCGGCGAATGCGGATGATGGGACCGCCAGTGTTACGGTAACGGTGCGCGACACGGATTCGGCGGGGTCAGAGCCGGTTATCACCTGCAATGATTCCGAGGTATACGAGGGCACGGCTGATTTCACGCTGGACTGTTCGGCGCAGAACGAGCCGACGGGCGCAACCTACGGTTGGACGGGTACGGACGTTGACGATCGGTTGACCGGCACGGGCAGCCTCACGCCAACGTTCGACGTGCCGGACAACGTGGATTCGGACACGGACTACGATTACACGGTGACGATGACGTCCGGGGGCTCCGAGGTGGCCAGCGCCGATGTCACTGTGACCGTGAAGGAGAAGCCGGATATATATTGTCCTGCACCAACGGTTGCATTCGCCTTGTATGCAGGTGGCCCGGATGAGCCGTTACTCGTTTGTGAAGATGGATGGAAAGGCGCGCCTGTCGGTTCCGACTACGCGTACGTATGGACGGCGCGCGGCGATACGCCGGACACGGCGCTTCTTAGCGCTGCGGACATCGCTTCTCCGACGTTCTACGTGCCGGACGAGGTGGACGGGACGACGGCGTACGAGTACCTGCTTACGGCCAGCGCGGAGAATGCGGAGTCCGGTTCGGCAGCGGTAACGGTGACGGTGTTGAATGCGGGAGCGTTGCACGTGGTATGCACGGATCCGCCTTCGGTGTATGAAGGCTCGGCTCCCTTCGACCTGGACTGCACGGCTTCGGGCGCTCCGGCGGGTTCCGACTACGAATACGCCTGGACGGCGCGGGGCGACACGCCGGACACGGACCTGCTTATAGCGGGCACGGACGGTCCCACCCCGACGTTTGCGGTGCCGGATGAGGTGGACGCGACCACCACGTACGAGTACCTTTTGACGGTCAGTGCGGAGAATGCGGAAGACGGTTCGGCAGAGGTAACGGTGACGGTGCTTAAGCAAGGTGCGCTGTACGCGGTATGCGCGGATCCGCCTCCGGTGTATGAAGGCTCTGAGGACTTCGACCTGGACTGCTCGGCTTCGGGCGCCCCGGCGGGCTCCGACTACGAATACGCCTGGACGGCGCGGGGCACGACGGCGAACACGGCGCTGCTTATAGCGGGCACGGACGGTCCCACCCCGACGTTTGCGGTGCCGGATGAGGTGGACGCGACCACCACGTACGAGTACCTTTTGACGGTCAGTGCGGAGAATGCGGAAGACGGTTCGGCAGAGGTAACGGTGACGGTGCTTAAGCAAGGTGCGCTGTACGCGGTATGCGCGGATCCGCCTCCGGTGTATGAAGGCTCTGAGGACTTCGACCTGGACTGCTCGGCTTCGGGCGCCCCGGCGGGCTCCGACTACGAATACGCCTGGACGGCGCGGGGCACGACGGCGAACACGGCGCTGCTTATAGCGGGCACGGACGGTCCCACCCCGACGTTTGCGGTGCCGGATGAGGTGGACGCGACCACCACGTACGAGTACCTTTTGACGGTCAGTGCGGAGAATGCGGAAGACGGTTCGGCAGAGGTAACGGTGACGGTGCTTAAGCAAGGTGCGCTGTACGCGGTATGCGCGGATCCGCCTCCGGTGTATGAAGGCTCTGAGGACTTCGACCTGGACTGCTCGGCTTCGGGCGCCCCGGCGGGCTCCGACTACGAATACGCCTGGACGGCGCGGGGCACGACGGCGAACACGGCGCTGCTTATAGCGGGCACGGACGGTCCCACCCCGACGTTTGCGGTGCCGGATGAGGTGGACGCGACCACCACGTACGAGTACCTTTTGACGGTCAGTGCGGAGAATGCGGAAGACGGTTCGGCAGAGGTAACGGTAACAGTTTTGAACAAGGATGCGCTTGCAGTGGCGTGTGCGGATCCCGGTTCGGTGTACGAGGGGTCCGAAGATATCACGTTCGATTGTGAGGCGTCGGGCGCTCCGGGAGACAGTCCCCGGTACACGTATGTCTGGACGGCCCGCGGCGATACGCAGGACACGTCGCTCTTGAGCGCTGCGGACATCGCTTCGCCAACGTTCGCGGTGCCGGACGAGGTGGATGGCGACGAGACGTACGAGTACCTTTTGACGGCCAGTGCGGAGAATGCGGAGGACGCTTCGGCACAGGTGACGGTGACGGTGCTCGACAAGCCTGTGCTTGCGGTGGCATGCGCGGGTCCCTATTCGGTGTACGAGGGATCGGAGGACTTTGCATTCGACTGCTCGGCGTCGGGCGCTCCGGGAGACAGTCCCCGGTACACGTATGTCTGGACGGCCCGCGGCGATACGCAGGACACGTCGCTCTTGAGCGCAACGGATGTTGCCTCGCCGACGTTTCTTGTCCCGGACGATTTGCCCGAGACCACTACGTACGAGTACCTGCTTACGGCGAGCGCGGCGAATGCGGAAGACGCCAGCGCCGGGGTAAGCGTGACGGTGATGCACCCTGCGCCGCTTGCTTTCGCGGACGATTCGATATCCGATCGGGTCTACGTCTTTACCGTAGGCGAGACCATCGCGGATATTGTGCTTCCGGACGCCAAAGGCGGTTTTCCCCCGTATGCCTATACGCTTTCGCCGGCATTGCCCGAAGGACTTGACCTTGACGATCCGACGCGAACGATCTCCGGTACGCCTTTGGAGGTAAGCCCCCGGACGGAGTACACCTGGCAGGCCTCCGACGCCAATAACGAGACGGGGCACATTGCATTTTTCATACAGGTGGTTTCTGCCGTCGATACCACTTCTCCGCCCGTAGCGGAATCTACGCCGCCGGCGGAGTCTTCTTCTGTGGCGTTTGTGGAGCCGACAGCCCTTGGCGTAACGGTAAGCGCCTCGCCCTTACGTTTCGGGGTGCAGTCGGCGGGGACGCAGGTGTCGCTCGATCCGATGACCGATGGTATATCGACGCACGTATCGGGACCGTATCATGCGGGCCGTATGACGCTTTCGCCGGGTGGCGGCGAAGCGCTTGATGAGAACGGGGAGATGGATTTGTCCATCGAGCTGGCGTCACCGGTCGTGCTCCGGCGTGAGAGGGGCATCAAGGCTACTTCGATCGTTCTTTCGCCACAGTGGTCGCTTGCAGAGTCGTGCGAGCAGCTCTCTTCTCAGGCGATAGGGGGTCTGTACACGGAGGTGACGCTGTCAGAGGCCGATTGTCGTCTCCTGCGTTTCGGAGGCGAACTGGACCTTACGGACGCAGTCTCGGGGCGGTATGCGGGAAGTCTGGACATCATTCTTCGTTCGGGTGAGAGCGAGGAGACGCATTCGGTGGATGTGGAGGTGAGGGTTGTCCCCGCACAGCGGGTGATCACGATAGGTCCGGGCGGGGTGCGTTTCAGCACGTCGAGGGAGCTTCCTGCCGGATTGACCGAGGAGCAGAACCTGAGCATCTATCCTCATGTTGCGTTTTTGACCGAGGAGAAGCCTCACGGCGTGTTCGAGTTGTCGAATCCATCGCTTATCCCGTTGGAGATATCCGTGTCGGCCCGTTTTGGCTATACGGAGGCGACGGAGAATGGCCGCGAGGTAGTGGTTGAGGATGCTTCGGGATCGCACCTGAGCGATTTGTCCGAGGTGGTGGACATTCATCCGGGTGTTCTGGTCTTGATGCCCGGAGAGAAGGGCCTTATTCGTTACGGGGTGAAGGAGGAAGTGCTCGGGGCCATGTCTGAGCGAGGCTACGCAGCGTTTTTCGATGTGGTGTCCGAGCCTCGTCAGTATGTCCGTTCGGATCAAATGCCGGAGGAGGTTACGGGAGAGAAGACGGCTCGCGTGACGATGCGCGTTCCGGGGGTGTACGTACCTGCCGAAGGGGCCTCGCAGCTACGCGCTACGCTGTTATCGATATCGTTTATAGGTTCGATGTCGGCGACGTTTTTGCTGGAGACGGCGGATCGTCCTTTTGCGGGCGAGGTGGTGGCGTACGACGGGGACGGTCGTGAGCTGGGCCGCCGGGAGACGCTGGTGTACACGCGCAGCCGCGTGCGCGTGCCTCTTGATCGTATACCTGAAGAAGGAGCCGTGTTTTTGCGTTTTTCGCCCCGGGGATCAGGCCGTGTGCCCGAGCCGGCGCCCGTTGAGTGGGATGCGCCGCGCAGGGACATAGGCGACGCCGAGAATGAAGGCCGCACGACGATCCCGGCAACGCTGGTCCAGAAACCGTGATGTGTCGTCCATGCCGTTTTACAAGGGCATTGTCGACTACCTACGCTACTTTAACGAAGAGCGTCCTCACCAGGGACTTGACAACCGAACCCCCGACGACCTATTCTGCAAACGAAAACCGCTGCCCAAAGCAGCATGACCCGACGCGACAGTACACTTAAATACACGTGAAAACTGTCCAGATTTTACGGACCATTTCTAGGTAAAAAATGCGGAGCTATCATGCCGAGTCACCTCGTCATACGTTGTGCCGAACACCGTATGTACACGAGGCGTTGTCGTTTTTTCCGAATCCCTACGAACTGAACCACCAGTTCATTTTCAGCACGAACACGTTCTCCATGGGCGCTGTCGCCAATTGGTTGAACGACGGGCCGAATTCGAACCAGGGATCGTTCGTGAAGTCGGATCGCTGCTGCGTCCAGACCAGATACAGCGTAGAGCCCGGTCGGTATTCCCAGCGCGCCACGGCCGTTCCCCGGAGCGAAGCTATATTGAAGTCGCGATTGGGAAGTTGAATGGATTCGGCAAGTCCGCCGGGGCCGTCCGGGTCCGCCACAAGCGTTTCCGCATCGAACGTCGAACCTTCTTCTCCGTAGCGTACAAAGTCATAGGACCGTGCGCGGGCCAGTTCCTTGTACTCCGAGTAGTCGCCCACGGAAACGAGCGGCTGTGCATACAACTGAAAACTCAGTTCCGGAGTAAACGTCCAGTTGAGCCGTACAGTGGACAACAGGGTTATCCGATCGAGTTTGGCGAATACGTACCGCTTTCCGAACGTCCGGGCAGCCAGCGGATCGTCGAAGGCGCCGACCCACTGGGCCTCTGAGGTTTCCCATGAAACGGAAGGGCTGAGGGCAAGGGCTACATTGGGCGCCGCCTGCCACTCGACATCCACATTCAGTCCCGTTTCGTTTCCCGAGGCCCCGCGTTCCATATCCACTCCCAGTCCGACCACAAACATCTTGCGCCGGTCTGAAGACAGGGTTAAGTCCACGCCCATACCCGGCGGCTCCAGCGTCAATGGACCGCCGCGCGTGCGCCGCGTATTCACGGTTTCCGGGGTGACGAAAAGGCGGGTAAACATCGTGTAGTAGTTCAGGAATTCGACGCGGGAGAAGGCAAAGGCGCCTGTCGAGAACACGTTTCCGGAGTAGTCGATTCCCCTGAACAGGGCAGCAAGTACAAAGGCGTCCCTTGTAAAGCGGGTGGGGTCGCTCCAGCTGTACCCGAATCCGACATGTGCATTGATGGCGTCCGAGCGGGATTGGAAGCCGGCGTCGTTTACGTCGAAGGAAGGGGACACCGCTTCGATCGCCGTATTGATGGAAAAGCGCCCGCGTTCCTTACTCAGGCCAAGGCGTCCGGCCCATCCGCTCAGCGACGTCGCACTGCTGTCGATGCGCACATGGTCAATATCCGGGCGCTGGAAGTAATGCACCGAACTGCGCTGGATATCGAGCAGCCGCTGCTCGGTCCCATTGAGGTGGGACAAACCGGCCCAACCATTCAGCACCCATGTACTTTCCTTGTCGAGGAATGTCCACCCGTCCACGCCGAAGTTCAACGACCGCTTGTTCATCTGGTCCATGAGGCGCTCGTCCGAGAAAAACCGCTGGTTGACCGTGGACATAAAGCCCAATCCATGGCGCCCGTCCGTGAATTCTTTCTGGGCGCGGTAGACGCCGTAGTAGGTCGTCGGCTCTACTTCCGCTTCGGATCGCACACCGGTCCCGCTCTGCAAGCGGGCATGCTCCCGGGCCGTGAGCGCCTGCAGGGTTCCCACGTTCCAGCTGCCGGCCAATTTGCCCACCACCTTGGCGGCGCCGAGTATGCGCGTGCCGTCCGGCATATCCGAAAACGCATGACCGGGCAACCTGCCTGCCGGCGAACGCCCGATGCGGCGGCTGTAGAAAAACGATGGACTGTTATGGAACCTCAAGTTATGTCTGGGTCCGCCCATCCCGAAGTCGCTGAACACGGAAGCCCCTTCGACGAAAAACGGGCGTTTTTCCGAGAAGTATGTCTCGTAATCGCTCAGGTTGATGACGGCCGGGTCCACTTCCACCTGCCCGAAATCCGGGTTCACCGTGGCGTTCAGCGTCAGGTTGGACGTAAGGGCGTACCGCACATCCACACCGCCGTCCACGCCGTACACGGAGCCGTCGTTGAACGGGTCGCCCTCGCCGACCGTTTGATCGTAGGAGGCGCGCGACGTGACGTAAGGGATAATCTCCAGTTGGCGGCTCGGGCTGATATCCCGAATGCCCACCAGTTCCGGGAAGCGGCTCACGAAGCCGCTTTCGTCACTGGGCGTGTAGGCCAGATAGGCGCGTTCCTGTTTGCGCGAGATACCGCGTATGAAGTTGATGCCCCACACATACCGGTCCTGCTGGTAGAACCGCAGTTGCGAATAGGGAATGCGCATCTCGGCCGTCCATCCATCCGGTGTCCGCTGGACGCGCCCCTGCCACACGCCATCCCAGTCGGGATCATCGCTGTTGTCGTTCATGAGCACCCCGTCATGGAGGGTGCCTGCAGCGTTCAAACCGAAGAAGTATCCGCTGCGACGGTCCAGATAGGGGTCCAGGCAGACAGCGAAAAAATCGGATTCCTGCTGTGCATCGCGGCGGCCCAGACGGGCGACGATCGAGTCCGGTGCGCTGTCGAACAGGCGGGCTCCGACATAGATGGCCTCGCTGTCGTACAGGACGATGGCTTCGGTGCGTTCGGTCGCCGGCATCCCTTCGTCGGGATCCGACTGGAAAAACCGATCGGCGGCTACACCTTGCGCCCATGCCGATTCGTCCAGCCTGCCGTCTATCTGTATGGCCTCAGCCGTGGCCGTGGCGGTAACGACCTGTATCCCGGCGGGGCCCTCCATGGAGACACCCTGTGCACGGGTTTGCGTCTGGCTCCAGCCTGCGGGCGCCAGGCGCGTCATCGCTGCAAAGATCAACATGAAAAAACACAGAATACGTGCTGTCGCAAGCATGAGAGGGTAAAAATTGGTTATTCGAAACCTTTTTGACGGGCCAAATGGATGGATATGACGCCTGCTACTCGACTACAGGCCCATTCGGACCACTATCCTTTTTGCGCGATACGTAAATAAAAGGAGATGGTTGCATGGGGCGCGGTCTTCGTTGTGCGACGATAGAGATGGTTGCACGGCGCGCGGATCCGGCCGTGTTCCGGAACGCCCGACTCGTCTTGCCTGTCCGCAAGGCGAGTCCTTTCCTTAATCATTGGCCGCAGGATTCAAGCGAGTCCTGCTTATCGGATGGCCGTTACGGGCGCTGTCAGGAGGTGCGTCCGTTTCCCGTCTTCCAGAAACAGGCGCGAGAAATACATACCCGGGGGTAGTTCGGGGCGTATGGACAACGTGTGCTCTCCCGTCCCGAACGCTTCCGGGGAATGCACATACACGGTGCGACCCAACACGTCCACCACTTCGAGGCGGGCTCGTACGGGCCGGTCGGTCCGGAATGCCAGCTTGACTTCTCCGGAAAACGGGTTGGGCCAGGCTCCTTCCAGCCGCATACCCTCCGGTATTTCGTCTGCCTGCTCGGCGGCGGTGACCGTCTTCAGCATAAAGCGCATTCGATTCACGTTGAACCCCCCATTGCGCACGTTCATCCTCAGGATATGCTCGCCGGCGGGTAGCGTCGCGTCACGCAGCCATACCGATGTCCACGCCTGCCATCCGCCTGTGACGGGCACAATTATATTGCCGCCAAGCCGCTCATTGTCCAGCCAGAGGCTGAAGATGCCGCCATTATCGGCCGCATCGGCGGCGACGCGGATTTCGACGTCATAGGTACCTGCCGTGTCGATCTGCACCGTCCAGGTCAGCCATTCGGTCGTTTGAATCCATCCCACATTATAGGCGAATCCTTCCGGATCCATCGACTTCTCGATGTCCACCCCGTCATTGCGGTATTCATATCCCTGGTTGCCGACCCCGTCTTGTCCATCGACTCTCATGAGATCGGTGTCGTGGTAGGTGGCGCCCTCATGTCCGATGTCGTAATCCGCAGCATTGACGACGCCGGGAATGGGATGCTCTTTGAAGGGTTTGCGCAGCGTGGCGTAATCCGGATCCAAAAGCGCCGCAAGGACGCCGGGCCGCGTTATGCAGGAATCGAGATCCAGCCCCTCGGCCATGGCGAAGAGCGCCTCGCTGGCTGCCCGTGGGGAAGGGCGGGGTTTGGGGTTGTTCGGGGGGGCGTTCAAGTAATCGACCACCTCTTTATATCCTGGCGCAAACGGCGCGGAAAGCGGGCTGGTGATCGTCGCTATTTTCTTGTGCGTCCACCAGTTCCAGCCGATCCCGTGTCTTTCCGCGAGCCGGGTCACTGCAAAAAACCACGGATTCGAGTTTTCCCCCGATTCTCCCAGCCAGAGCGGCACATTGTTTCTCCTCCTCAGATCCAGAAGATAGTTGATGGCGCCGACGTCCGTGGCGTTCCAGTACTTGTGGAAGGCGTAGACCATATTGTCGTCGGGAAAGTCGTCCAGCTTGTAGAAGTGGGTGGCGAAATAATTTCCTTCTATGAAGAGGATATGGTTGATATCGACCTTGCGGATAGCCTCGGCAAGTCGCACGTACAGTGTACGCAGAGCGTCCGCTTGCATCTCTCCGTTGCCTATTTTGTCGGGCGTAACGGGTTCGTTGATCAGATCGAATCCCCACTCGGCAATGGCCGCAATATCTTTTTCCGCGACGTAGTTGGCCCGGTATACCTCGAAGAAACGATCCGTGGCCTGCTCGCCGATCAGGTCCGCTATCTGCGCCCGGATGGTACGCGGAGATCCTCCGTCGATGGCGGTCATATGAAGCATGTATCCCTCCGGCACGAGCCAGCCGCCCAGTCCAAGGCCGCGCATGACTACGGGATTGCCGTCCCGATCGAGAATCTTTGTGCCTTCGGTCCGGAAAAAGCCCTGTCCCTGCGCCGGAAGAATCAGGAGAAAAGCCGAAACAGCCCCTGCGACGCACCAGACGGCCGGGGACGTTATCCACTTTCGTATTCATGTGGATGCGAGAAACGCATCGAACTGCGAATCGGCCACCAATCTCGCGATCATGTTCGAGGATTTTGACGACGGTGCGTCCAACTATCCCTTCCGTCTGCGCTGGACCGTACCGAGCAGCATGTGCAATGGAGCATGGCGCCGACGTGACGCTGAAGCTCCCGCCTCCGACCTGGCAGGAACTCGAAGACGGCAAGGCGAACGGCTCCATCTCGGGGCTGGAGGCGAACTGGGTATACGGCGGCACCTGGTCAATCCGCATCAATGGGGGGCAAGGGGTAGCGCTTGATCTCCAGGGTCCGAATTCGTCGGAAAATGGCAATCTGTGGAGCGAATTCGAATGGAACAATGTGCGCGCCATCGGCCCCTTCCGGGATTGGGGTAGCGCCGGTAGTGACGGTGGTCGGGTCTACCTGGACGACGTGTATATCGGCCCGTCCAGTCTTGATCTGGCGGACGCCGCGGGACAGCCTGCGGCCATGTCCGGCGTGGACGTGAGCGCCGACGGCCCCGTCAATGTCGTCTCCTGGACCCACAATCCCGATTTAGGGGGATACAATGTGTATGCCGACACAAGTCCGATCACGGACGTGAGCGCCCCGGGTGTATTGCTCCTGGGGACGGTGTCCTCCTCCAGGGCGGACCAGTTCGTGATGAGCGAGTTCCAAGTGCGGCACCAGGTGGAATTGCCTCACGCGTCCCTTGGCTCGACTGTCTACTATGCGGTAACGAGCCTGAGCGTATTCGGAACGGAGAACCCGGACGTGTCGAACAGCACCAAAGAAATCACTAATCCGGATATTCCTGTTTCGGCGTCGGTGATGCCCTTGACGGAAGACGAAGGCGATGCGCTGTTCGACGATGTCAGTGCGGGGAACGTATCGAAAGAAAACTTTCCTTCCGGGGCTATGCCGTTCGTTATCGACGATACGCATTCGCAGCTCTCCGAAAACGGCGTCACATTGCCCTCAAGCAACACCGACCTTTCCGGATCCGTCTGGATGGCGTATTCGGAGGCGCACGACGGCGAACTATATATCTATGCCGAGGTCACCGACAATATGCTGAAATTCGCCCCGTCCAGCGAGTCCCCGGCTGTCGCCTGGGCGTATGATTCCATCGAATTCGGGTGGGGGAACTACGACGTGCGCGACGCCGGGGGGTCGGTGCTGGGCGGTTCTCCGCACAACGACATGGTACGCGGGGAATATCCTGATTACCAGCTCCGCCTGTCCGCGCACGGGGCCGCGACCAGTGCGAACGCGAGAACGTTTGTGTATCGTGGCGAGGACAAGATCGATCCCGGCGATGCTGCGTACGCTTCCATGACAGGCGGCTACAAGATACTGGCGCTTTTCCCCTTCCCCGCCATGAGGGCGTCAGGCGATGCGATTCCCGCCTTTCCCGGATCCGGCGAGGTTCGCTTTTTCCCCCTGACGATTACACTGAACGACCGGGACGGAAGCAACCGCGATCACCAGATCACATGGAGCCTGAACCCCTCGGTGAATAACAACTGGTGGAATACGCCAAGCCAGTGGCAAACCGTGGCGATGGCCGGCCCGATGTCTCCGACGTCGAGTGAAGGTCCGGCGGAACTGCCGGAGGTGTATGCCGGAAGGCAGGAGGCGCAGGATATTTACTGCGCCTCCTGCAGCGCCTCGGCAAATCCGTAGTAGGCGGGCTTGGGGAGCAATCTCGCATCGAACAGGAGCGGCCACTCCGGCTGATCGTAAAAATCGATGAGCCAGGTGTCCGGGTCGCGTAGTCCCCACATGGTAATGGCGAAACGCTGCTCCTCGGGAATCCGGTTGAAGGCGGCTACGACCTCCTTGACGCGTTCTTTCTGAATGTCTCCCCGCGACGCATCCCAGGATTGCAGGCTGCCGTCGGTGTTGATGCGCACATCCAGTTCGGAGAGGTGCAGCTTCAGGCCGCGCTTCGCTACCTCGTCTATGGTCGCGGTAATCTCTTCGAGGGGCGGGCCGTCGTAGGCCATGTGCATTTGCAATCCCACGCCGTCTATGGGAATGCCGCGCTCCTGAAAGTCGTCGAGCATTCTCGCCACGGCGCGGCGCTTGGGCAGGCTCCAGGTGAGCCCGTAATCGTTGTAGAAAAGCAGCAGATCCGGGTCGGCTTCCCGGGCATACCGGAACAGCCGGGCAATGTAATCGTCGCCCATTCGCCGCCGGAACACGCTGTTGCGCAATGCTCCCCGTTCGTCATCGAACGCTTCGTTGATCACGTCCCAGCTCACGACGCGTCCCTTGTAGCGCTGTATGACGGTCGTGATGTATTCTTTTACGGCGGCCTCGAACGCCTCGTCGTCTCCCCCGAAGTTTTCCATCCAGGACGGCGTCGTCTGATGCCACACGAGCGTATGCCCGTGGACCTGCATGCCATTCGCCTCGGCGAAATCCACCAGCGCATCGGCCCCGGCCCAGTTGTACGATCCCGGACCGGTGGATATCGGGTTCATCTTCATTTCCCACTCGGCCGTGATGCTGTTGAACACCTTTTTGATCACGGTGGTGCGCTCCGTGTTGGACAAGTGTCCTGCCTGGATGGCTACGCCGACAGGGTGTACGGCGAGGGTTTTGAGCGCCGGGTAATCGCGGTTTGGTTCCGGCGTAATCTCGTCCATGCCGGAATCGGCGCTGCATCCGGCAGCCGGGAGGGCAAGCAGGCACAGGAGCATACCGGAGGGGGAGAGAAAGGTGCGCATGGGGTTGGAGAGGAAGGTGCGCATGGGGTTGGAGAGGAAGGTGCGCATGGGGTTGGAGAGGAAGGTGCGCATCGGGTTGGAGCAGAAATGAACAGACATGAACAGGCCTTTCTTCATATCGTTTCGGCATTGTTTCCGTTCCGGCGGACTGACGGGAGGCGGGCAGTCTGGCGAGAGGTGGGCAGTCTGACGGGAGGTGGGCAGTCTGACGGGAGGCGGGCAGTCTGGCGGGAGGCGGGCAGTCTGGCGAGAGGTGGCACAACCGGGCGCGTGGCGTTATTCAGTGCTTTTCGTGTATATTTTTGACAGGGATAGTGTAATCATAATGGTCATGATCCATGCAGCAGGAAACACCCCGATCCACCGTTATTCCCGGTCTGCGCTACCGCGATGCGCACGCTGCTATCGAATGGCTGTGCAGCGTACTCGGTTTTGAACGGCGTCTTGTGGCGCCGCATGGCGAGGACGAAATTGCCCATGCCCAGCTCGCGCTCGGCGGCGGTATGGTCATGCTCGGCTCCATGCGGGACGATGTGCATGGGCATCATGTCATCGCCTCCGAACCCGGCGGGAAGCTCACGCAGGCAGCCTATATTGTTGTCAGCGACATCGAAGCGCTCTACGAGCATGTGCAGGCGAAGGGGGCGAACATCGTCATGGAACTGGAGGAGCAACCCTATGGCGGGAGCCTCTTCGCCGTCCGCGATCCGGAAGGGCAACTTTGGAGCATCGGGTCGTACGATCCGTGGGCGGAGGAGTAGAGGGGCAGCTTCACCTTTTTGTATATCTCCCTGTGCTATCCTCGGGGCATAGCAACCATTCTGATAGAAGCAAGGTTTTTCCATGACCGTCTCCACACAGGAACGCAATGAGTTGGGGCTTCTGCTGCCGACCACCAATATCCCTATCGAGGTTCGTAATAAGGTCGAAGGGGCTGGCAAGGGGGAGATCATCAGCGCGTCCTACCCGTACAGGACCAAGCTCGCTCGCGCCGAGTACGAGCGCCAGAAGGCGGAGTTGCAGGTCGATTTGCTGAGGATGCAGCGGTGGGTTAAGGAGACGGGTCAGCGGGTCGCGCTGCTTTTCGAGGGGCGCGACGCGGCTGGCAAAGGCGGGACGATCAAGCGATTCATGGAGCACCTTAACCCGCGGAGCGCCCTGGTGGTGGCGCTGCCGGTCCCTTCCGAGAGGGAGCGCGGGCAGTGGTATTTCCAGCGCTATGTGCAGTGTCTGCCGTCCAGGGGTGAGATCGTTTTCTTTGACCGCTCCTGGTACAACCGGGCAGTGGTCGAGCCGGTAATGGGTTTTTGCACACCGGCCGAGCGCCTCCGTTTCCTGAGAGATGTAGCGGTTTTCGAAGAGCTGCTGGTCAATGACGGATTCCACTTGTTCAAGTTCTGGTTCTCGGTAAGTCGCGAGGAGCAGCTACGGCGGTTCATGTCGCGCGCCCGGAACCCGCTCAAGCAGTGGAAAATCAGCGACGTGGACGTCCAGTCACTCTCGCTCTGGGACGATTACACAGAGGCGAAGAAAGCGATGTTCGCGTCCACCGACACGAAAACTTCACCCTGGGTGGTAATCAAGTCGGACGACAAGAAACGGGCGCGCCTTAACTGCATGCGCTACGTGCTCGAGCAACTTCCCTACCAGGAAGATGCCCGGCGGCGTGTGAGGAAGCCCGACAAGAAGCTCATCGGACCGGCGCAGAAGCTCTACGCACCGGGCGAGGTGTGGTAGGGAGGGGAAACCGGGGGGTTCGCGAATGGCTCCCTCCCGCGTTGGCGGCGCCGTTGCACCGGTGGTCTCCCCAGTGACATTGACGGGTACAGGCCAATTTCCATACCATATCGATGCGGCGCGTTCCGGTGCACGGGCGGCGGTGCCGGATATCCATACCTGGGTTAGGTTTCCCCGGGTTCACGGGTTCCCTGTGGGGAACCGCCGGAATCGCTATCCTGTACGTTTTTCCGAAAGACATGGCGAAAACTGGACACATGTCCCACCCGACTGGACACAACCCCGGCCTGACCCGCGCCGATCCGGTCGCAATGACGCAGCACCTGGTCCGCATACCCTCCGTGAACCCGCTGCTGGAAGACGGCGGTGACGGCGAGGGCGCCGTTGCGGCACTGGTGGCGGAGTGGCTCGGCGACTGGGGTTATCGGCCAACCGTCGTCGAAGTTGCGCCCGGCCGCCACAACGTGGTGGCGCGGCGGGGCGCAGGCGCGGGGCCGTCACTCCTTCTCAACGGTCACATGGACACCGTAGGCGTGGCGGGAATGGCCGAACCCTTTTCAGGCGCGATCCGGGAAGGCCGAATGTACGGGCGCGGCTCGGCCGACATGAAGTCGGGTGTGGCGTGCGCGCTCGCGGTCGCCGCGGAGCTTGCAGAAGCGGAGATCCCAGGCGAATTGATCATCGCGCTGACGGCCGACGAGGAGCACGCCTCGGTAGGAATGGCGGCGCTCGTCGCGGACGGCGTGGGGGCCGATGCAGCGGTAGTCTGCGAACCCACCAGCCTGACGGTCATGCCGGCCCACAAGGGGTTTCTCTGGATCGACGCGCACGTGAAAGGCCGTGCGGCCCACGGTTCCAGACCCGAGCTCGGCGTCGACGCCATCGCGCACATGGGCCACCTCCTGATTGCCTTCGAGGAGGAAGCGCACCGGCTTGCCCGCGAGACGGACCACGCGCTGCTTGGCGCCGCATCCCTGCACGCGGGCACGATCAAGGGTGGGAGCGCGCCGTCGGTCTACCCGGATTGCTGCCGCCTGGTCGTCGAGCGCCGTACACTGCCGGGGGAAACCGCCGACTCCGTCATGGCCGAGGTGGAGGAGGTGCTGGCGAGAGCGGGTGAGCGCTGTCCCGGGCTGGAGGGCCGGGTCGACCGGGGGCTTTTCCGCGCCGCGACCGAGGTGCCGGCCTCGTCGCCACTGGTGGCCGGCCTCAGGGAGGCGTGCATGCGATCCGACCTGCCCGGCGCCCTGAAGGGGATGTCGGCCTGGGTAGACGCCTGCTTCCTGAACGAGCACGGAACCCCGGCTGTGTGCTTCGGCCCCGGCTCAATCGCGCAGGCCCACGCCGCGGTGGAATGGGTCAGCGTGGCCGAGATCGAGACATGCGCACGGATACTGACCGACTTTGCACGGTGGTTCCTGAGGGCCGGCGAGTCGTGAAGCGCTGAACTACCTGGACCGGCTTGTAACGACGATTGCCCCGCCGACGAAGTTCGTGCCGAAGCGCATCGTTGCGTCCGCGGCGCTGCCAGGCATACAAAAGCAAATCGAATGACTACGGACTCCATGGAACGCAGACCTGAACCCGACGAGTACGGCGATTTCTATCGGCCGTACATAGCAGCGGTCCCGGATGGTCCGATTGCGGCTACGCTCCATGGGCAGCGGGGTGATCTTGCCCGTCTGACGGCGGGCATGTCTCCGGACCGCGAGCGGTACCGCTACGCACCGGGCAAGTGGTCGGTGCGCGAGATGGTGGGGCACCTGACCGACTGCGAGCGGATGTTCGCGATGCGGGCTATGGCCTTTGCCCGGGGCGACAGGGCGCACTATCCGGGATTCGATGAGAACGAATATGCTGCTGCGTCAGGCGCGGACGAGAGAGCCCTTGCGGAATTGGTTGAGGAATGGGATGCGGCGCGGTACGCCACCGTATTACTGTTCAAGGGACTGCCGGATGACGCATGGGATCGTCGTGGGCACGCCAGTGGTTTCGAGTTCTCCGTCCGGAGCATGGCCTGGATCGCTGCAGGCCACACGCAACATCATTTTGGGGTTCTGAGGGAGCGGTATCTGGGATTCGGGGATTGATGCCTGATGACAGGAGCTCGATTATGAAATTCCGACGAATCGCCGATCCTGTCGTTACGAACCATCGCAGCGGGCGTAATTCAGACCTCCCCGCAGAACATTGGCCAGCATTTAAAGAACATCTTCGCAGAAGGCGAGCTACTCCAAAATTCAGTTGTAAAGAAATTCTTTATAACTGCCGCTGACGGTAAGCATTACCATACGAACTTCTACAGTCTCGACGCCATCATCTCCGTTGGCTATCGCGTCAAGAGCGCTGTGGCTACGCGCTTTCGTATATGGGCACAGTAAGAGGCAACCTGCAAGAAATTCTTGCAGGTTTGACAGGAAGGATACTGAACCGCGTAGCAGCAGGTCAAGGCACTCTTTTTCCATGGGTGACTGGAATCCGCCGACAATCGTCACGTCGGTTTTTCGCAGTGCCCGTGCGAGGTCGTAGGTTTTGAGAATTATGTCCTCTGGGCAGCGAGCTGGACAGAAGAAGCCAACGAGAGGCTTGTTGAGTATTTCAAGGTTTCCTTTAGCAGTAACCGGGAGAAGGATTCCTTTATCGGAACAACGCCGTAATGGCGCCGGGGTGTCCGATGCCCCCGGCTTGTAGCTTCTGATTTCCAATCGTTCACGTTCCGGCCTTTTGGACTCCCTGACTAAACTGTCTCGAATTCAAGGGACGAAAGATTGAGTTCGGTGGAACGTTGCGAGAGATGAAGTATTTCCACACCCACCACTTCGTTCGATTCATTGTAATCAAGCACCACACCCGGCGAGACCTCTTCGGACTTGGTGATTGCCGAGGCGTCGAGGCGCAGGTAGAGCGCGTCAGCCTCTTTGTCGACATGCAGTTTCATAGATTTTCTCTCATGCTTTGGCCAAAGAATGTGCCGACTATTCCCCAAGGCAACGGGTATTCGTGACTACACGCGATATTGCTGTCGCCCTCAACGGGGTAAGGCTACCTTTGCCTTGAGGATTACCACGGGTTTTTCGAAGTATCTTGCCATGGGGTTTGATTCGCCTGATTCTTTGGGAACAAGATCGCAATGCTGCACCTTAATTTCTCGGAATTTTGTCCAGCCATCTCGAATCAGCTCAGAGATATTCAATAGAGAATTTGATCCATGAAGCATTTCAACAAGGCCGCCGAGGACTATTTCATTGAGTTGGCGAGATTACGGGCATCGGGCGCCGGGACCGGGGAACGATCAAGCTATACGGCGCTTGCGACGTTGCTGAACGCCATCGGCGCGACGCTCAAGCCCAAGGTGTTCTGCGTACAGGAACCTGCGGATCAGGGTGCGGGGCATCCTGATTTTGCCCTCTTTTCGGCCAGACAGATACAAAAGGGACGGCCTAAAAAAGGGCAAGTACCCGAGCGAGGAGTGGTCGAAGTGAAAGGCCCCGATAAGAACCCTTGGCTAATAGCCGAGGGTTCGCAAGTTGCCAGTTACTGGGATCGCTATCGTCTGGTTCTGGTCACCAATACGTACGAATTCGTATTGGTAGGCGAAGACAGCGCAGGACAACGAAAAACTATTGAGGCTTTTGCGCTGGCTGGCAGCGAGGACGAGTTCAACCGGTTGCTTGGAACTCCCCGGGCCTTCGCTCGCAAAGCAGGCGTAGGACTCGGAGAATATCTTGCCCGGGCACTATCGCACCGGGCGCATATTGTTGAGCCGAAGGATTTGGCATGGTTACTTGCCTCGTATGCTCGCGATGCGTTGAGGCGGGTAGAATCGGCGGGAGATACGTCGGCGCTTGTATCGATTCGCTCAGCCTTGGAAGAGGCGCTGGGCATACAGTTTGAAGATGAGCGTGGCGAGCACTTTTTCCGATCAACCCTTATCCAAACATTGTTTTATGGTGTCTTCTCTGCCTGGGTGTTGTGGGCGCGGCAAAAGAAGCGGCCTACCGGAGCATTTAATTGGCACGAAGCGGTCTGGCATTTACGCACACCTGTACTCGAGGCCTTGTTTCGGCAGTTGTCCAGTCGAACGCATTTGCAATCGCTGAATCTTGTAGAAGTACTTGACTGGACGGCGGCTGCACTGGATCGCGTAGCACGGGATGAATTCCTGGCTCGCTTTGGGGAGGGCGAGGCCGTCCCGTATTTCTACGAGCCGTTTCTCGAAGCCTTCGATCCCAAGCTGCGCAAACAGTTGGGCGTCTGGTACACGCCCACCGATGTAGTGCGCTACATGGTTGCACGGGTAGACAAGGCGCTCAAGGACGATCTCGACATTGCCGAGGGGCTGGCTGCGGAAAATGTCTATGTGCTGGATCCGTGCTGCGGCACCGGAGCCTATCTGGCGGAAGTGCTGCGTCGCATCGCTACCAATCTGGAAAATCGGGGCTTGGGTGCGCTTACTGGTGCACGGGTCAAGCAGGCGGCGACCGAGCGCGTATTCGGTTTTGAGATCATGCCCGCACCTTTTGTCGTGGCGCATTTACAGGTAGGTCTGACCATGCAGGAGTTGGATGCGCCGCTTGCCGATGACGCCAACGAACGTCCTGGTGTATTTCTCACCAACGCGTTAACAGGTTGGGAGCCGCATGCAACGAAGCCGAAACCCATTGCTTTTCCGGAACTGGAGGAGGAACGTGAACGGGCCGAAAATGTGAAGCGGAAAGCCCCAATACTGGTGATTTTGGGTAATCCGCCCTACAACGGTTTCGCGGGCATGGCTGTGGAGGAAGAGCGTACGTTGTCCGATGCCTACCGGATAACCAATCGCGTGCGGCGCCCCGAAGGCCAAGGATTGAATGATCTCTATGTGCGTTTCTTCTGCATGGCGGAGCGCCGCATTCGTAAAGACCGGGGAGTGGTTTGCTTCATTTCCAACTATTCCTGGCTGGCTGGATTGTCCTTCACGGGAATGCGGGAGCGTTTTCTGGATGTGTTCGATGCGATACGGATCGATAATCTACATGGCGACCGCCGAATATCAGAATATGCACCCGATGGGCGAACCAGCGAAACGATTTTCGCGATTCAAGGACAATCGCCCGGTATCAAGGTCGGAACAAGCATCGCTCTGCTTTCCAGATCGGGAGCTGCTATTAATACTTCAGTAAGTGGATGCGTCCAGTATCGAGATTTCCATCAGGCGAAAGCTGATGAAAGGCGGCAAGCACTGTTGAAGAGTCTTGACACTTCCGAGATTGATGCTGGCTATGAGAGATTGGAACCTGATTTGCGACTGGGATTGCCGTTCAAGCCGACACCAGTGAGCGAAGACTGGTTCGACTGGCCGGCGCTGCCGGATCTGTTTCGGGAGTCGTTTCCGGGCGTCAAGAGTGGCCGGGATCCGTTTGTTGTCGATATTGATTTGAACCGTCTGAAGGGACGGATCGAGGACTATTTTGATGCAAATCTGAGCCATGAGGAGATTAGACGCCGCTATCCAACTGCAATGCGCAACCCGCGAGAGTACGATGCTCGCACCGTACGGGACACGCTTCTCATGCACAGTGGTCCTACAGACAGTGGTTTTCTCCGCTATGCCTTTCGTCCCTTTGACAACCGTTGGCTTTATTGGGAGGATAGAGCCAAACTGGTTGATCGCCCACGTCCAGAATACAAGCCGCATGTGTTTGAGGGGAATATGTGGTTGTCAACTGCACAGCACCTTCGGAAGGGCGAGCAAGAACCGCAGACGTATTGCACGGGATATATCGCTTCTCTACACCTTATAGAGCGTGGCGCCAACATGTTTTCCGCCTATCTACGAGGCGACGATTTCGGGACCGGCGGCAACGGAGGAATAGAGCGCCGTCCCAATCTGTCCTATATCGCGCAACGTTATCTGCAACGTCTCGGTATGGGGGTAGAAGACCTTTTCCATCACGTTCTCGCCATCCTTCACGATCCGGCTTACCGGGAAGCCAATGCCGGAGCGCTCAGGATGGAATGGCCGCGTATCCCGCTATTGGACTGGCCCGACGGAAATGCCGCTGACGCGGCGAAAATGCTTGTTGCATCGGCGGCACGCGGGCGCGAATTGGCCCGACTGCTTGATACCGACACACCGGTTCGGGGTGTTACCCACGGCGCGTTGCGCCCGGAGATCGCTGCCCTCGCTGTGCCCGCCACTACCGGTGGCCATAACATGACCGGAGACGACTTTGCCCTGACAATGGGTTGGGGGCATTTCGGACAAGGCAGCGTCGTGATGCCCGGCTCGGGCCGTACTACCGAACGGCCTTATACGCCGGAAGAGCGCGCCGCTCTTGGAGATACTGTCGTAGCGTTCAACGAATCAACCTTTGATATCTACCTGAACCACCACGCCTATTGGCGCAACGTTCCCGCTTCTGTATGGAACTACAAATTGGGCGGCTACCAAGTACTGAAGAAATGGCTTTCCTACCGGGAACAGGATGTCCTTGACCGCCCCTTAAAACCACAAGAGGTTCAGCACTTTACCGATACAGCACGGCGGATCGCGGCCATAATACTGCTCACGTCATCTTCCCTTTCGTAAGCCACTTGACATTGACCACACTACTGTAAAGCCGTGTGAATTGCAAGGCTTACTTCTTTTTAGGCGGAGGAGGAGGTGGTGGAGGTGGTTTTATCGCAACAGTGGCTTCGGGAGGTGGGGGGCCTGCTCCGAAATCTGTACTTTCTGAAGCATCGGAAGATTTTGGATTCGCAGGATGTTTTTGTTTATTTGCCATTAGCTACTCCGCAGATTGTTCTTGTTTTACGGGCACTTGGGGAAGGAACTCCACCATTTCGACTTCCGAGACGGAGACAAGAATAGCGGTGACCCCCGTTATTGGTTTTCTCTTATTCCCTACTAGCCATTCGCCTTCTTCAATCAGAAAATGACCTTCTTTGGGACGACTAGGTGTGTAAACCCACCACGTTGTTCAGTGGAATATTGAGGGATTGGATAGGCGTTTGGTATTCCAAGCTGGCGTGTGGTCGATGCCAATTGTATCGGTGCAGCCAGCGGGGGAGGTACTCGCCGCGCTGTCCGGAGTTGTCGTAGGCGCGTGCATAGGCCCATTCGCGCAGCGCGGTTTGGATGAAGCGTTCGGCTTTGCCGTTGGTTCGCGGGGTATAGGGCCGCGTTCGGATGTGTTTCATTTTGAGTTGTCGGCACAGTTTTGCGAAGCGTTTCGAGCGGTAGCAGGAGCCGTTGTCGGTCATGACGCGGGTGAAGGCGACTCCGAGTGTTCGGAAGTAGCGCAGGGTGTCGACGAGCGCGCTACAGGCGCTTAGAGCGGTCTCGCCGGGCTGGATGCAAGCGAAGCTCACTCGCGAATGATCGTCGATGGCCACATGCACGTATTCCCATCCGGCTCCTGCGGAGTTCTTTCGTCGGTTACCGGTGACCCGATGGCCCGGACGCACGAAACGCCCCAGCCGCTTTACGTCCAGGTGCAGCAGGTCGCCCGGATTCGGGTAGACATAACGGCAAGACGCAACCGGAGGGTCCAGATGGGACAATCGGTTCAATCCGGCTTGCTGGGCTATCCGGGCCACTGTGCTGTGCGCCACCGCGGTTCTTCGGCTAATCTCGCGATAGGTGCATCGGGCGCGGCGAAGGGCCAGGATTGTCTCCCGTTGCGCCTCCGAGGTGCGATGCGGGCAGTTGACAGGACGCGAAGAACCGTCCCGGAGACCTTCTCGTCCCTGCGCGCGATACCGGGCCAGCCACTTGTAGGCCGTGCGTACGCTGACCCCTGAGGCCTGCGCGGCTTCCTCGACGCGAAGCCCCTCGTTAACGATGCGGCAAACCAGAATCTCTCGACCTTTCGGCGTCAATCGGGCATTCTTGTGAATCTTCATTCGGCGCTCTCCTTGACTTTCAGTTCGGATATCCCTAATAAATTCGGGCGTCAGGATCAAATGAACAACCTATTGAGAGGTCACAACTAGGCCATTCTGTAGGCCAGCCATAAAGACGTCTTCCGCCATTCAGATGTAACACAACGTAGCAATTCGAAAGCCTGGAGAAGGCAGAATACCATTCCGATGGGTAGGAAGTCTCTTTGGTAAAATTCCAATTTCGAAGACGACAATGGATTGTATCATTATTCATAAGATAGACAGTTGACAGACCGAGTATTATGGCAAAAATAAATGATACAGAAAATACCAAAGATGTGTTCCATGAATCTATTTCAGTTATAGTACCAAGGATCCAATCAATTATAGTACCGATAACCCAAAACATAGTAGATATAATTATAGTAAAAATAGCAGCTTGGATAATTTGTTCGAATTCACTAGGTCGTGGATGTGAAGTGAATAAATAAAAAACACTAACAGTCACAAATCCCGGTAAAATAAACAACAAGAATTTTATAGATTCTTCGGAAAATAACCAATCCATATTTTTGTCCAATATTTTATATCATTATAATGCTAACTAATCTGAAATCGACATTGGTGATCAAATACGATGCTGTTTTCTCTATCACTGCGTAGATGACACACCTTTATTTCTTCGCCGGCGGCGGCGGCGGCGGCGGCGGTGGCGGCTTTGTCGTATTAGCATTGTTATGTGATAAACCTCTGGTCGAAGTGCTTTCTGTAATCGGTTGACGGCCAGGAGGAGGATTTTGTTCTTTAGCCATGATGTCTACTTTTTTGGATTTTGAGAATATGCGCCCGCTTCCTTAGCCATGTTTCCATTGCCAGTCGCAACGAGTTATAGCTAATGTGCTCCTGAGCTGGTTCCTTTAAAAAAAAATTCTTTTCGGAGCATTTCCTCACCCGGAACCACGCTTGCCCTGCTCCGTCCCAAGCCTCATCATACCGTTGCCTATCCCATTCTGCCGGCCTGCGGTATGACCGGGGATAGGGCGCCGCAGAGAAAACGTATACGCAATGTAGAGGAAGTTCGATGCCGCCCGTACACTACCAGCAAGGAGGATTTCCGCCCGAAGATCGGCTGGACTGGCCGAAATTAATCCCGCTGATCGGCCCCGCTGCCGCTGCCGTTGCGCGTTATGACGGAGTACTTGCAGCTATCCCGAACCCCGATGTGTTGCTGTCGCCGCTGACCACGCAAGAGGCAGTGCTGTCGTCTAAAATCGAAGGCACGCGGGCCACGATAGGCGAAGTCCTGGAGTTCGAGGCCGGGCAAAAGGTGGATTCGCCGGAACTCCGCAACGACATCGAAGAAATCCTCAACTATCGCGTGGCTATGCGCGGTGCGGCGAAGATGTTGCAGGAGTTGCTCCTCTCAATGCGGGTTGTTCTTGAGGCGCATCGGGTGTTGCTGGACGGGGTCCGTGGCCGCAACAAGGGGCCCGGCGAACTGCGGCGCATTCCCAACTGGATCGGAAGACCTGGATCCACGATGGAGAACGCTACCTATGTTCCCATCGGCGCAGATCAATTACCCGAGGCTATGTCCCGGTGGGAACGCTATATCCACGAGGATGCGCCGGATCGGCTCATTCAACTCGCCATCCTGCATGCGGAATTCGAGGCGCTGCATCCGTTTCTGGACGGCAACGGGCGCTTGGGGCGTATGCTGGTACCGCTGTTTCTATGGCAACATAGCCTTATTCGCCAACCTGTGTTCTATATCAGCGGTTACTTCGAGGCGCGACGGGAAAGTTATTATGAAGGACTGCTTGCGATTTCTCGCGACGACAATTGGACAGGCTGGTGCCAACTGTTCCTTGAGGCGGTGCGATTTCAGGCGGAAGATAACTTGACGAAGGCGCAGGGAATTCTTGACCTGTATGAGAAAACGACACGGCGACTTAATGTCCTTACCCGTTCTCCGAACGCCATGGATGCTTTGCGCTGGTTGTTCGGACGCCCCATTTTCAGGAGTGCGGACTTTGCTGCGACTGCGGGTCTGCCGAGGCGGACGGCACAGCGACTGCTTGGCGTGTTGCATGAGGAAGGTATCCTGCGGCAAATCACTACGGGCAACGGTAGGCGGGCAACCATTTTTGGTTTTCCGGCCCTTCTGAACCTTGCAGAAGGGCGAAAGGTGCTCTGATGCGTGTGCGCGGCATCCACATCTTGCGCCATATCTGCGATGTATTGGCGCTCTCAATATTCTTATGTGCCACACATGGCGCATAAATTTGCCACTACGCCAAAAAATACATTTTGTGGCGTGCAAAATCATTTGCGCGACACATGTGGCGCATTAATTTCGTTACGTGCCAAATTATATGATTTTTGGCGCAAGGGCCCATTTGCCGGACACTTGTGACCGTCAAACCGTTTTATCGGTCACCTTCCGCCTGATCTGTCCTGAAACCCTCATCCGTTATTATGAAACTCCAGTCTGCTTCCTACTCCCCGGACGAGGCGATCGAGCGCGCGCAGCGCTTCGCGGAAGATATGGTGCGCCGCCGTACCGTCCGCCATTTCGATTCCCGGCCTATCCCGGACGAGGTGCTCGACGCCGCGTTACTCGCTGCGGCCTCCGCACCGAGTGGTGCGAATCGCCAGCCGTGGCGTTTCGTGGTGGTTCGCGACGCGGGGATCAAGTCCAGAATCCGCGTGGGGGCGGAAGCCGAGGAGCACGAATTCTACAACCGGCGGGCTACCCGCGAATGGCTGGAAGCGCTGGTCCCGTTCGGGACGGACGAAAACAAACCGTTCCTCGAAGAGGCCCCTGTGCTCATCGCCATCTTTCTCGAACGCTATGGACTGGGCAAGGACGGCAAACGCATCAAGAATTACTACACGTCGGAATCTGTGGGCATTGCCACCGGCTTTTTGATCGCGGCCCTGCATCATGCCGGCGTCGCCACCCTTACGCACACGCCCAGTCCGATGGGTTTCCTGAACGAGATTCTGGACAGGTCTCGCAACGAAACCCCGTTTCTACTGCTGGTAGCGGGATATCCGCGCGAGGACGCCGAGGTGCCCGACATCGAAAAGCTGCCGTTCGATACGGTGGTCCGTTATATTGGCTGACCGCCGCCCAGGCATTGTGTCCTTATCCGTATTTTTTAGGGCGCGTCCTGCTGCGCAGATTGTTTTTCCGGGAAACCGGGCTCGAACCTCTGTCGAACTTTTCTTTTATCCCGATGCCGCTGGCGCCCCGTTCGCTTTTTGCCTGTATCCTTCTGGCATTCCTGCTGGCCGCTTGCTCGATGCAAGAAGAGCTTCCGCCCGAGCCAGAAATACAGCAAACGGTGTTTACCATAGGCGGCGACCGCCCCGCCACCCTGAAACTCCCGATGGGGTACGATACCATGGGTTCCCTTCCCGTCGTGCTCAGCCTGCACGGTTTTCAGGGTACTCCCGCGGGCCATGATGAGTACTGGGGCCTTTCCGAGCGGGTCGATGCCGATAACTTTGCCCTGATCCTGCCCGCCGGGACGCGCAATCCCTCCGGCCTGCGTTTCTGGAACGCCACAGACTTCTGCTGCAACTTCTTCGAGTCCGAAGTGGATGATGTGGCCTATCTCGCCAGTCTCATCGAAGAAGCGGGCGAGTATATTTCGGTGGGCCGCATCTTTTCGGTCGGGCACTCCAACGGCGGCTTCATGTCCTACCGCCTTGCCTGCGAAGGTTTTCCGGGTCTGACCGCAATCGCTCCGCTTGCAGGCGCCTCTTTTCTGGACCCGGCCCGTTGCGAATCGGCGCCGCCGGTTTCCGTGTTGCACATCCACGGCACCGAGGACAAGGTCATTTTCTATCGAGGAAGCACCGACGGCGCCGGGCACGTCGGCGCCGAGGACGTGGTGGAGCGCTGGGCCGAACGCGCGGGATGCGACCTTTTCAGGGCCGAAGAACTTCCCGCCATCGACATCGACAATGCGAACGCCGGCGAGGAAACCGACCGCATTCGCTACCGTGAGGGCTGCCAGGACGGCATTACGGTCGAGCTCTGGAGGATCAACGAGGGCTCGCACAGTCCCTGGTTGACATCAAGCTATGCGGAGCGCCTGATCGACTGGTTACTGAACGAATCCCGGACGGAGGCGTCGTAAGGGAAAGGGTTCCTGGGATTTTTCAAGCGAAAGCCCCTATTTTCCAACGAAACGGTATAAAAGCACGACATGCGACCATCGGATATTTTGTCAGAAACTGCAAGAATCCGGGAAATGCTGGAGATTCTCAAGCGGGTGAAAACGCAAACCGGTTCTCTTTGGTCGGCGTATGTCTGGTTTCGCTCTGAACCGATGCAGGGATTTGGGGGCATGACTCCAAGCCAACTTGTTCGGGAAGGCAAAGCGAGCCATGTCCATGCGTATCTTGACCGTATCATGGCGGGTGGTTATGCGTAAGGTAACCCCCCATCGGCTATTACAGGCAGCTCTCGTTCTTGCAGCGGCGGCCGCACTCGTCGCGCCTACGACCGCACAGGACAGGGCAGTACTGATCTCTCCGAATGTCGTTTGCCGCGCGGCGCCCTCGTTTACGGCCGATGCACTGGGGGTCTTCCGGCACATGGGCGACGAAGGGGGGACGTTCGTCGAGGTCGCGCGCAGGGATACGAGCGCCGCCGGGGAGGTGTGGGTGTACTTGTATGAGGCTTATTCCAAATGGGCAGGCGTCGCCAACGGGTGTTGGATCCCGGAATCGGTCATTTCTCCAACGGACGGATACTCCTTGTCGGAGGCGCACCTCCTGCAAATGGCCGACGGCCTGCTTTCCATGCCCGAGGAGGTACCGGTGAGCGATCTGGTAGCCGTCTACAATCTGTTTGGGCATCCCTGGCATCGAACGGTTGTCGAAGGGTCGCCGGAGCTTGAGTTGCGTCGGCTCCAATTGCTCGAGCGCGCTCTGTTGGAGGCGAATGACCAGGATTTTGCCGCGGACGATCTGCTGGTTATAGCCTGGATGGGGTCGCTCGGCGACCAGGTCCATGGCTCCAGGGGGGTCCTTGAGCAGACGGATCTGGCGATCGTCGCGCCCGCTGTGGCCTGCCGCCCCGCTCCGGCCGAGCCCCCGACAGCGAACGGCCCCACGCTTCAGCTAGACTACCATTTCAATACCGGACATCCGGATACCGTCGTCGCCGGCGAAGCATGGACTTTCGTGTTCGACGGGTGCTGGGTGAGCAAGTCGCTGACCGCCCCCGGCGACACGGACGAGCACGTCCTGGCGATTGCGGATCGGTTCGAGTCGACGGGCGATAAGTGGTCGAGGACGAACCTGTTGCGGGCGTATAACGTCCTGTCGAGCCGCAACCACGGTCACAGAGACATGGTCGAAGCCTCGGCGATTCTAAGTTTGCGGCGCCTGGAAGTGCTCGGCCGGTGGCTAATGACGTTTTACCGGTTCAACGCGGATCCACTCACCCGTTCCATAGTCCAGTCCCTTGACACAGAGGTCCAGTCTTTTGAGCCCGGCGGAAGTTGGATTCTGCGCGATGAGGCCTTCCTGGACCTCTACGAACAACACAAAGATAGTCCCGTTGCCCACGAGATTCTTTGGAAGTTGGCGAATTGGGTGGCTCCCCACGACTGCGAGGGGCAGTTCTCCTGCACCTTCCATGTGCGTGTCATGGAGAGATGGGCCAGGTACTGGATCGAGTATCCGCACGGTCCCCGCGTAGCAGAAGCGGTATCCACAGCCCAAGATATAATGGAGTACTTTCTGGAAGGATGCAGGGCTTCACGGAATGCCGCGCCTGAATCCTGGCAGGCGAGGTGGGGCGAGCACGTAGCATGGGAGTACGGCGGTGCGGAGGTAGCAGCTGACTTGCGAGCGTCATTGACGGAGGTTGAGGAGGCGATCAAGGCGCCGTTGCTGAACTCTTTGGACGAGCTTGAGGCGTGTGTGGCGGAGGTGGGAGAGCAGGAGCGCCGCTGATCGAAGCGGTTTTGATCAGAGTATCCTTAACATGGAGCACCGCTTGTCCCGGTTTAACGGTACTGCCCACACTTTATGCGCTCCTTCCAACCTCACCTCTTTGTCATCCTCGGCGCCAGCGGCGACCTGACGTCACGCAAGCTGGCGCCCGCCCTGTTTCATCTCATGGAGCGGCATGACGAACTGCGCTATTGCCACATTCTTGGCGTGGCCCGGTCCGACATGTCCGACACAGCCTTCCGGGACGATGTCCGGGAGGCGCTGCACGAGCAGCATCCTGAGGGCTCCGATCTTTCCTCCTGGTGCCAAGATCACGTGTTTTATCAGTCGTTGGGGGGCGGAGGCAACGGCTACGATGGACTTGCCCGCCGGATTGCCTCCATCGAGAAGGAATGCGGTCTGCCCGGAAACCGGGTCTTCTACCTTGCCCTGCCCCCAAAGACGTTCCCCGGAACCATCGAAGCCCTTGGACAGGCCAATCTCCACGAGACAGCAGGCTGGGCGCGGCTCGTCATCGAAAAGCCGTTCGGGCACGATCTGACGTCGGCCCATGCGTTGAACGACCTCGTACACCGGTATTTCTCCGAATCCCAGATATTTCGCATCGACCACTATCTTGGCAAGGAAACCGTACAGAACCTGCTTGTCTTCCGGTTCGGCAACGCGCTTTTCGAGAGCGTATGGCGCCGGGGGCAGATCGAACGGGTCGATATCCAGGTGCACGAAGCCCTGGGCGTGGAAACGCGTGCAGGCTATTACGACCAGTCAGGGGCGTTGCGGGACATGGTGCAGAACCATATTACGCAGTTGCTCTCGCTGGTTGCGATGGAGGCGCCCGCCCGGTTCGACGCCGACTCCATCCGGCAGGAAAAAATCAAGGTGCTGGAATCCATCGTTCCGCTGCGCTCTGAGGATGTGCTGCTGGGCCAGTACGTCGCCGGCGAAGTGAATGGCGAGCCCGTAAGGGCATACCGCGAGGAAAAGGGGGTGCCGGACGGGTCCACCACCGAAACGTTCGTCCGCCTGCGCATGGAGATCGCCAACTGGCGTTGGCGAGGCGTTCCGTTCATCCTCGAGACCGGCAAGCGCATGCCCGAAAAGCGCACCCGCATTGCGATCCGGTTTCAGCCGGCTCCGGTCTCGCTTTTCCGGCCCTACGAGGATACCTGCAACGTTCGCCCCAACATCCTCGAAATCACGTTGCAACCGGACGAGGGATTCAACCTGCACTTTGACGTAAAACAGCCTCGCATGCCGCTCAGGCTAATCCCCAGAAGGCTCCGCTTCCGGTACGACGAGGTGTTCGGCGATCTCCCGCAAGCCTACGAAACGCTGCTCGGCGATGTGATTCAGGGAGATCAGACCTTGTTCGTGCATGCCGACGAAGTGATCAATTCGTGGCGGCTCTACACACCGATTCTCGAAGCCGGCCTGCCTGTGCATCCGTACGCCCCCGGATCGACGGGCCCGAATTCCGCTTCGTGAGACGCGGCCTTCCATGAAACGACGGCTGGAAACGTACGAGCACCTCGATGCGCTGAGCCATGCGGCCTTGCGCATGATTCGCGCGAAGGCGCGCGCGGGCACGCCGTGCAGTATTTGCCTTTCCGGCGGATCGATGCCGGAGCGCCTTTTTTCGTTGCTCGGCGGTGCGGAAGGGCGCTCGTTGCCATTGCCCGCCATGCCGTGGCGAACTATCTGGTCACCGGTCGGGCACATCCCGATGGAGCGCCTCGATCCATACATCAGCTTCCGAATCGCTCGGCGCCCGCCAGTCGCCGCGCGGCGAAAGCGAACCGCCGGATCCCACCTTCGGCCCATTGGGCATGGCCGAGCGCTTGAACTGGCTGGTTTTGAAGAACCGGTAGAGGAATACGCCCAGCCAGTGCTTGATCTCGGCAAGGGCGTACGTGCGTGCCGGCAATCCGTCCGCTTCCACACCCTCACGATTTTCAGGAGCGCTACCCCAGGCATGATGGCTCAGGAACGCGACCTTTGCAGGCCGGAAACCGTACCGCGTGACGTAATACAAATTGAAATCCTGCAAATCGAATGGCCCGACAACCTCCTCGGTTCGCTGGTGCGGCTCGTCGGCGTTCCCGCTCTCTTGCGGAACCAGTTCCGGCGAGATTTCCGTATCCAGAACGGATTGCAGCACGCCGGCGGTACGGTCGTCGAAGGCGCCGGCTTCCATCGTCCACCGGATGAGATGCTGGACCAGGGTTTTGGGAACGGACGTATTTACGTTGTAATGCGACATATGGTCGCCGACGCCGTACGTGGTCCATCCCAGCGCCAGTTCGCTCAAGTCGCCGGTGCCCAGCACAAGGCCGCCGTGCAGGTTGGCCAGCCGGAAAAGATGCGAGGTACGCGTTCCGGCCTGCACATTCTCGAACGTCACGTCGTACACCGGTTCGTCGTTCGCAAATGGATGGCCGATGTCACGAAATGTCTGCATGGCGGCGGGCCGGATGTCGATCTCTCCGGCAGTAACCCCCAGTGCCTGCATGAGCGCCCGTGCATTCGCCAGCGTCCGGTCGCTCGTGGCGAATCCGGGCATCGTATAGGCCAGAATGTGTTTCCTGGGGCGTCCCAGTTTGTCCATGGTCCGGGCCGCCACAAGCAGCGCCTGCGTCGAATCGAGTCCCCCCGACACCCCGATTACGATGCGGTCGATACCGGTGCTCTGCAACCGCTGCATCAGGCCATGTACCTGAATGTTACAGGCTTCCTGGCATCGGGCGTCCAGCGTGGCCGGATCGCTCGGTACGTACGGAAACCGTTCTACCGGGCGCCGCAGCGGAATGTCTCCTTGCGGAATCTCGAAATCGAAGGCTATGCGCCGTAATGTCTGCAACCGGTCCCGGTGATCGCCTGCCGCGTCGTGAAAACTGGTCAGACGCATCCGGTTTTGCGCCAGCAACTCGAGGTCCACATCCGCGAGCATCATCTGCCCTTCCGGCGAAAACCGCTCCGTTTCCGCGAGCAGCCGCCCGTTTTCCCAGATCATGCCGTGTCCGTCCCAGGCCAGATCCGTCGTGGATTCGCCCGGCCCTGCTCCCGCATAGAGGTACGCGGCAACGCACTTGCCCGATTGCAACGCGCACAGCCCGCGCCGGTATTCCGCCTTGCCGATGGTGCTGTTGCTTGCCGACAAGTTAGCCAGCACGCAGGCCCCGCCCAGCGCCGCATACGTACTCGGCGGAATAGGCACCCACAGGTCCTCGCACAACTCCACGTGGAGCGCAAAGTGTTCCAGGGAGGGCGTCTCGAAAATCAGATCGCTTCCGAAGGGTACGGCAGCGTTTAGAAAACGCATCTCGCCCCGCAGCGCAGACGCGGCACGTGTAAACTGCCGCTTTTCGTAGAATTCGGCGTAGTTCGGCAGGTAACTTTTCGGGACGATTCCCAGGATATTTCCCCGGTAGATCACTACCGCACAGTTGAATAGCGCGGCGTCGAAGCGAAGGGGCGCGCCGACGACAAGCACCGGCGTCAGGTCGCGCGAAGCGTCCGCCACGCGGGATACGGCTTCCATCGCGCTGTCGAGGAGCGCATCCTGGTGGAACAGGTCATCGTTGGCGTACGCCGACAATCCCAGTTCAGGGAACACGGTCACCGCTGCGGACATCGCGGAAGCCTGTTCCGCAAGCCGGATCGTTTGCTCGGCATTATAGCCCGGATCGGCCACGCGCAAACGCGGCACGCAAACAGCGGTCCGGATGAAGCCGTGCGAATAAATCGAGTGAAAAGGACGTTCCATGGGTCTGCACTATCGAGGCATACTCGACTATAAAGATACGCGATACGCGCCTCCCGTGGAGCGCCTGGCGTGCAAGCCCCGCCCGGGAGCGTCTCGCAGCGTACGTTACGCGGCCCTGCGTACCGTAGCGTCCCACAAGCCGGCCATGTACGTGGCCCCCAGCGCGCGATCGTACAAACCGTATCCCGCCAGTCCTTTCTCTCCCCAGATCATGCGCCCGTGATCCGGTCGGGCCGGGCCGTCGAATCCAATCCCCAGTAGAGCCTCCATCACGGCCGGCATATCGACATCGCCATCGGGGTGTACGCTTTCCTGAAAAGACCGGTCTCCGAGATGGGTCACGTTGCGTGCATGCACAAAATGGATGCGCCCCGCCAGCGAGCGAATCGTCTCCGGAAGCCGGGCGGCTTCGGCAGGATTCGCGCCCAGCGAACCCGTACACAGGGTCACGCCGTTTGCTTCGCTGTCCACCAGTTGCGTAACTCGTTTCAGTGCGGCGCCGCTCGTAATAATACGCGGGAACCCCGCCACGGACCAGGGCGGATCGTCGGGATGAATAGCAAGGCGTACCCCGGCACGCTCAGCCACGGGAACGATGCGCTCCAGGAAATACGCCAGATTGTCCCACAGGTCTTCCTCCGAGAGTTCGGCGTATCCGGCGCGCAACGCGGTGACTTCCTCGCCCGTGTAGGCGGCATGCCACCCCGGGAGGTCCTGCGTCCCCGCAGAAAAGTCGATTGCTTCCATGTCCTTCCGATCGAACCGGAGCGCCGTCGATCCATCCGGTTGCGGCATCGCCAGATCCGTGCGCAGCCAGTCGAAAACCGGCATGAAATTGTAGCAGATGACCGGTACGCCTTCGGCGGCCACCGCTTCCACGCTCTGTTCGTACCGGGCGATCAATGCGTCTCGGTCCGGCCGCCCCAGTTTGATATGTTCGTGTATGGCGATCGACTCTACCACCGAAAAACGCAGGCCCGCCGCTTCGATCGTTTCGCGCAGCGCACGCACTTTTTCCCGGGGCCATGCCTCGCCCGGCGTGCAATCCTGAAGCGCACTCACAATGCCCGTCATGCGGGGAATTTGCCGGATGTACGCCGGCGATACCGGATCGCCGGGGCCGTACCATCTGAACGTCAGTTTCATAGCGTTTCGCTGAAGAATTACAGAGTGCTGCCGATCCTGCGCCGGATCAAAGCATCATTACCTGCTCCACCTTCGCAGCGGCCTGATACACAGCGACGATTTCATCGCTGGAATGCATTTCCATCTTCACCGTAAGGCTGAGATACCGGCCTTTGGATGACGCGCGCACCGTAATCGGGTGCCGTCCAAAGATATTCTTGAGCGCGTTCAGACTACGGGCAGGCACAATGAACTTGAACAGATACTCGTCGGGAAAATCAATCTGATCGTCCAGAAGTTCCTGAAAATGACGCCACCAGGCATCCTCTTCCGCCGGTACGCTTTTCATGGTTTGTTCGCTCCCGGGCTGCTTGAAATCGATCGGGAAGTTTGTCGTTCCGATACAGGCGCGGTCGGGCAGGCACCATATTGAGACTTCCGCAACTTGCCGGGAATGCCCATCACCGGTTTGTGATCTTTGCCATCTGGTACGAGGCGCCGTATCTGGCCGTTCCTCGCGCCCGCCCGTAGACGTCCCGAACCAAACGATTACCGACCGGATATTCACCATAGGTCTGCCAAACTGTCATGCGGCGGGCTTCCGGTACGCTTTTCGTAGGTACTGACCGCACAACGATGCGCGAGTTGCCCGCGCAAAGGGTATCCTTTCCGGATACAGGGCACGGTTCGCATCGAAACATGTATGCATTTGTCGGTGGAAAACAAGTATCCGAATGAATCCCCAACAGGAAGGCAATGGGCATCAGGCGCTCGAGCGCTTTGCCCGTGATCTCATCGAGCTGGCAAGGAAGGGCGGCATCGACCCCGTTATCGGGCGCGACGAGGAAATCCGGCGCGTCCTGCAGATTCTTTCCCGCCGGACCAAAAACAACCCCGTGCTGGTTGGGGAACCCGGGGTCGGGAAAACGGCGATTGCGGAAGGTCTGGCCATTCGCATCGTGCAGGGCGATGTGCCGGAAGGGCTCAAGGACAAGCGGCTGGTCGCGCTCGATATGGGCACGCTCATCGCGGGCGCCAAGTACCGCGGCGAATTCGAGGATCGCCTGAAAGCCGTCGTCAGGGAAGTCGCCGAATCGGATGGACAGGTCATTCTGTTCATCGACGAAATCCATACGCTCGTGGGCGCGGGCGCTGCGGAAGGCGCAATGGATGCGGCGAACATTCTGAAACCCGCGCTCGCCCGCGGCGAATTGCGCGCCATCGGCGCAACCACCCTCGACGAGTACCGCAAGCACCTCGAAAAAGACAAGGCGCTGGAACGCCGTTTTCAGATGGTGCTGGTCGCAGAGCCGACCGTAGCCGATACCATTTCCATCCTGCGCGGCATCAAGGATCGCTACGAGGTGCATCACGGCGTGCGGATCCAGGACGCCGCCATCGTAGCGGCGGCCGAACTCAGTCACCGGTACATCTCGGATCGTTTCCTGCCCGACAAGGCCATTGATCTGATCGATGAATCGGCGGCCCGGCTTCGGATCGAGATCGACTCCATGCCTGAGGATCTCGATCAGATGGAACGGCAAATCCGGCAACTGGAAATCGAACGGGAAGCCGTCAAGCGGGACGGCGCACAAGGCAAGCCCGAGCGGATTGATGAACAGATCGCCAAACTCGAGGAAGAGCGCAACGAACTCCGGGCGCGCTGGGAACAGGAAAAGAATGTCATTCGGACGATTCGGGATACCCGGGAGGGTATGGAGCAGCTCCGTATCCAGGCGGAAAACCTCGAACGCGGCGGCGAGTACGGCCGCGTTGCGGAGATTCGTTACGGACAGATTCCGCAGGCCGAACAAAAAATCCAGGAGGCGCAGGCTCAGCTCGACGAAATCCAGGAGCGGGGTGCCCTGCTGAAGGAAGAAATCGACCCGGAGGACATCGCAGAGATCGTATCGCGGTGGACCGGTATTCCGGTGGCGAAAATGCTTGCCGGCGAGCGGGATAAGCTGTTGCGGCTCGAAGAAATGCTGGAACGCCGCGTCGTCGGACAGCCCGAAGCGCTCCGGGCCGTTTCCGACGCCGTGCGCCGGGGCCGAACCGGATTACAGGAAGCGTCGCGCCCGACAGGGAGTTTTATTTTTCTTGGCTCCACCGGTACGGGCAAGACCGAACTGGCGAAGGCCCTCGCCGAGTTTCTGTTCAACGACGAGAACGCCATGGTCCGCATCGACATGAGCGAATACCAGGAGCGCCACACAGTCAGCCGTCTCGTGGGCGCTCCTCCGGGCTATGTTGGATACGAAGAGGGAGGACAGCTTACCGAAGCGGTGCGCCGCCGTCCGTATTCCGTTATCCTGCTGGACGAAATCGAGAAGGCGCACTCCGAAGTATTCAACGTGTTGCTGCAGGTTCTCGACGACGGGCGCCTGACCGACAACAAGGGCCGCGTAGCCGATTTCCGGAATACGATCGTCATCATGACGAGTAACATGGGGTCCGAGATCATACAGGAACGGATCGAAGCCATCGAGACCTTCGATGACAAGGCGCTCGCGGCAATGAAGGAGGATATGAGAATCCTTCTCAAGCAACGGCTCAGGCCGGAATTCCTTAACCGGATCGACGAAATCGTTCTGTTTCGTCCCCTTGGCCCAGAACAGATACGCCGTATCGTAGATATACAGTATGCCCGGATCGAGGCGCTCGCCCGGCAGAACCAGAACCTTTCTCTCACGCTGTCCGATGCTGCGCGAGATCGGCTGGCAGAGCACGGCTACGATCCGACGTTCGGGGCGCGCCCGCTGAAGCGCGTGCTGCAACAGGAAATCGCCAATAAACTTGCGGAAGAAACTCTGGCCGGGCGCATTGCGGACGGAGATCGTGTACACATTGACATTGCCCCCGACACAGCGGGATTGACCTTCGAAACCGTCGGCCGTTCTACGGCTGAACCGGCGGCATAAGCCTAATACCTCTATACTTTCATGAATAAAATCGCTACCTAAATGTCTCTTCCGGGTTTTACCATCCGGCCCGCCAGTCAGGACGATGTGCCGCTCATCCATGCATTCATCCGGGGGTTGGCCAGATTCGAGCGGCTCGAGCACGAATGCATGGCTACGGAGGAAGCGCTCCGGGATACCCTGTTCGGACCCCGCGCATATGCCGAAGTGCTTATCGGCGAATTCGAAGGCGCCCCGGTGGGATTTGCGCTTTTCTTCCACAATTACTCCACCTTTCTGGCGAAGCCCGGCATCTATCTGGAAGATATCTACGTAGATCCTGCCTGGCGCGGACGCGGTTTCGGCACGGCGTTCCTCACGCATGTGGCCGATCTGGCGGTCGCCCGGGGATGCGGACGCCTTGAATGGTCCGTGCTGGACTGGAATGAGAACGCCACCCGGCTTTACGAGCGGCTCGGCGCCGAACCGATGAACGAATGGACGACCATGCGTGTGACCGGGGAAGCGCTCACTGCCCTGGCCCGCGTTACGGATGGCTGACGGGTGCGTACAGGCATTCCCGGATGCGCGATGCTTTTCTTTCTTTTACTGCATAAAAATTTCGAAAGTGTTACCTTTTCGGTTAGAACAGCCCTGCCCACAGATCCCGAAAAGCAATGACCTCCAGAAATCGACGCGACTTTTTGAAGACCGGCGCGCTCCTCGCCGGAGGGCTTGCGCTGCCAAGCATTGTTCCGGCCTCCGCTCTCGGACGCGCTGGCCGCCCGGCTCCCAGCGATCGCATAACGCTTGGATTCATCGGCACGGGCAATATGGGAACCGGGCACCTGAAAACATTTCTCGAAAAGGAGCAGGTACAGATTGCGGGCGTCTGCGACGTAAACCGGGGGAGTCCCGGATACTGGAACGGCGCCTACGCGGGCAGGGAGCCCGCACAGCAGATCGTGAACTTTTTCCGCGGCAAGCAGATACACTCCGGGCAGTACACCCCCTGTGAGGGGTACGAAGACTTTCGGGAGTTGCTGGCCCGCGACGATATCGATGCGGTTGTGATTGCCACGCCGGACCACTGGCACGCCATTCCGGTTATCGCTGCCGCACGCGCCGGCAAGCACATTTACGGGGAGAAACCGCTTTCGCTTACCGTCAGGCAAGGACGGGCCATGAGCGATGCCGTAAAGGAGGCAGGGGTTGTGTTCCAGACCGGCAGCCAGCAGCGCTCCAACGAGCGTTTTCGTCATGCCTGCGAGCTCGTGCTGAACGGACGCATCGGCACGCTTCGCACGGTACGATGTGGTCTCCCGCCGGGGCATACGGACTTCGGTCAAACCGGTGACCGGAAAGAGCCCGAGCCGGTACCCGAAGGCTTCAACTACGATTTCTGGCTTGGCCCCGCTCCGGAAGCGGAATACTGCCCTGCCCGGTGCCACGTGAACTTCCGCTGGATCCTTGATTACTCCGGGGGGCACGTGACGGACTGGGGCGGTCATCATCCTGACATTGCGCAGTGGGGCATGGGCACGACCCGGACCGGCCCGATAGCTATCCGCAATGCTAAGGGTACCTTCCCGGAGAACGATTTGTGGAATACGGCCACGGACTATTACTTCGAGGCGGAATACGCCAATGGGGTGACTATGATCATCACCAGTGACGAGCAGAGGGGCGTTCGTTTCGAGGGCGACGACGGGTGGATATTCGTGAGTCGCGGAGGCCACGAGGTGTCCGATCCGGCCATCTGGAGCACCATACTGAGCGATCAGGATACCCGCCTCTATCACAGCGACGATCATCGCCAGGACTTCATCGATAGCGTGATCGCCGGTACCGAACCGATAGCGCCGATCGAGGAGGCGCACCGCTCGATTACCATTGCTCACCTTGGCAATATCGCCATGCAGTTGGGCCGCGATCTGAGATGGGATCCGGATCGGGAAATGGTGCTCGACGACGCCTCGGCCAACGAGATGCTCGGACGGCCCATGCGGGAGCCCTGGAAACTCTGATGCGCTAAAAAGTAAAGAGGAGGGCCAGGCATGTCGGGGCTCCAGTCCGTATGCAAGACCCTCCTCCGTGGTGCACACCGTCGGCGGAGGTAGGACCGAGGGGTGCGTTTGCGTGCACAACCGCCTGTTTTTCGCCGGCGGGTCAGGTGCACAGTTTCATTTCGAGCAAATTTCCTGCCACATAGATTTCCTTACGGGAGATTGTTGTGCAGGTTACGCTGCGTCCGTTCCGATTTTCCGCGCCCTCCGTTTTGTCCGTACGCACGTTGTCCCGGTGGTGAAAGTCCGGATTGTGTCCGGCGTATATCCTGCGCAATAACGGATTATACAGCCGTTCATTCCACGCATTTCCTGTTTTTCAGGTGGGGTAGCTTATTTTTGCACAATCGGGTGCAAAAGGGAAATACTACTTGCAAAACGGTTTTAGATCGGTTTTATTGTTTGACGGATGTGCTGGTAACATACTGGTAACAGGACACGGGCTGTACTATTGCCCCTGTCCGGGTTTTTTTCTCTGATCCGTCTTTGCAGATGGCGCTGCCGATATGTATCTGAGCAAACTCGAATTGCATGGCTTCAAAAGCTTCGCGGATCGTACCGTGCTGCATTTCGATGCAGGTATTACGGCCATCGTAGGTCCTAACGGATGTGGCAAGTCGAATATTGTGGACGCCGTGCGTTGGGTGATCGGCGAGCAGCGCACCCGCATTCTCCGTTCCGACAAGATGGAGAATGTCATTTTCAACGGTGCGTCGAAGCGCAAGCCGTTGGGCATGTCCGAAGTGCTCCTGACGATCGAAAACAACCGGGATATTCTTCCTGCCCGGTTCGACGAGGTGCAACTGGGGCGCCGTCTCTACCGATCCGGCGATTCCGAGTATGCCATGAACGGCGTAACGTGTCGTCTTCGGGACATTATGGATCTTTTCATGGACACCGGTATGGGCGCCGGCGCCTACTCGGTCATCGAGCTCAAGATGATCGACGAGATTTTGTCCGAAAACACCGATGACCGGCGGCGTCTGTTCGAGGAAGCCGCCGGCATCACGAAATACAAGGTGCGGCGGCGCCAAACGCTCGCAAGACTGGACGCGACCCGGAACGATCTCGAGCGCATTCGAGACCTTACGGACGAGATCGCCAAGCAGGTTCGGAGCCTCAAGCGTCAGGCCGGACAAGCGGAGCGCTACAAGCAGGTCCGGAACCGCCTGCGCGAGATCGAACTGGCGCTTGCCAGCATCGACTATGCGCGCCTCGCAGAAGAACAAAGCAGGCTCAGCGACGAAACGACGGGCCTGAACAAGCAAACGACACATGCAACGAAACAGGAAACCGACCGGGCGGATGCGCTGAAAGCTCTCCGGGAGAAATTGCTTGCTTGCGAGAAGCGTCTTGACGCAGAACGCACCAGCCTGTATACACACATCGACAAGCGGCGCGAACTGCAAACGGAGCAACTTCTTGCGGAAGGACAGTTGGAATCCGCCCGCGGCGAATGGCAACGCATGCAGGAGGAGCAGGAAACCGCTGCAATGCGCCGCATCGACATGGCGCAGGAGATTGCAGAGGTGGAAAAGGCATTGAAGGAAGCCGAGCCCGCTCTGTACGAGGCGGAGAAAAGGCTTGCTGCTGCAGAGCGAGAGCGCGACACGCGCCGCGCCGCCAGTGAGGAAAAACAGCAGGTATTGCTGCATCTTCGCGCAGAGGAACGCGCGCACGAAGAAGAACATGCCTCGCAACGCCGCCAAATCGACAAGATAGTCGGTCAGCGAGACCTTGTGCAGAGGAACATGGCGGATACGGAAACGGAACGGCGTGAGGCGGAAGAGTCGCTTGCCGAACTGCGTACGCTTGCGGCGGATACGGAAACCTTGAAGTCCGGGGCAGCGGCTGCTGTCGAACAGGCCCGGCTCGCCCTTGAACGGGCCACGGAGGAGGAGGCGCAGATCCGGAAATCTCTCGAGGAAGCACTCGACCGGCTGCACCAACTCGAACGCAAGCGGGAAGCGCTTGGGGCATCGGCCCGATTGCTGGAGAGCATGCTCACGTCATACGAAGATTGCTCAGGGGCCGTGCAGTATCTGGCAACCTCGGAATGGTCGGGTGGAAGCCTGACCACGGTAGCCGATCTGCTTGCATGCAAGGACGCGGACCGCGTTGCCCTCGCTGCCGCTCTTGGTCCTTTCGCCGGGTGCATTGTCGTGGATTCCGACCACGAAGCCCGGGCAGCCATCGAACAATTGCGCCGCAACGGCCAGGGCCGGGCCACGTTCATTGTCCTGGACCGGATACCGGATACGATGGCCTCCGAAAGCTACCGCCCCGTGCAGGCCGCATCGCTTGAGGAATGCGTACGCGTTGCTGCGAGGCAAGTCGATTCCGGAAAATACGCTCGCCTCGTTCGTCTGCTGTTGCACGATGCGTACGTCGTCGATACGCTCGACGAGGCGGAACAACTCGCCACCCGGACTGCTTGCGGCGTGCGATTCTTTGCGCGCACCGGCGAATGGGTCGATGGGCAAGGAGTTCTGTATGCAGGCAGCGAGGAGGAAGGCGATGCGTTGGCGTCGGGACGTCTCGAGCGCCGGGAGCAACTGGAAACCACGCGCCGCCGTTTGCAGGCCATCCGAAGCGACATCGAGGCCGCAGAACGAATCATCGGCAAGCACCGCACCGCGATGGCTGCCGTTCCCGGCGAAACATGCCGCGAACGACTTGCCGATGCCGAGCGGGGCCTCGCGCAGGCGGAGCGGGAAGCGGCGCAGGCCGCGTTCAACATGGTAGCGGCCGAACGCCGACAGGAAGCGCTCGCGAACAAATCCGAAGAGGCAAAGACATTTCTTGAAGAGACAGGCAGTGAGGGAGAACGCCTCGACGCGGATCTTGCACAAGCTGCCGAGAACCTGAGTATAGTCCGATCTCGTCTTGCCGAAGCGGAAACGGCATTCCGGACCGCCGAAACCGAAAGCCGTGCGGCAACAGGGATATGCAGTGAAGCGAGCCTTGAAGCGCTCAAAGCGCGCAACCGGCACGAGAATTTGCAGCGGGACCTCGATCGCGCACGTGGGCGCCTTCAGGACCTGCATGACCGTACGAAAGTGCGCACCCTCCGCATCGACGAACTCGACCGGAAAATGCAGCAGGCCAACGGTCGGCTGGAAAAACTGGCGGCCGACCGGCCCGGCATGGAAGAAAAGCAGGCGGCGCTGCAGGCGGCGATGGACCGATCGGAAGGTGACCTGCAAATTATCCGGAAGGACGCGGCGATCCTCGAGGGCACATTGCAGGGGTTACGGGATCGGCGTGAGCAATTGATGCATCAGGAGCACAAGCGTGAACTGCGGCTCACCGAAATCCGCACCCGCACGGATGCGCTGGTCGAACAGGTTTTCGGAGATTTTGCCGTATCGCTCCCGGAAGCAGTGGCAGAGGCGTCTATCCTGGCGCCGGAAGACTTTGAGGAAGAGGCTGCCCGGGAGGAAGTGAGCGCATTGCGCCTCCGCCTACGCACCATGGGAAGCGTCAACGAACTTGCGCTTGAAACCTGGGAAGAGGAAACGAAACGGCTCGAATTCCTGACGCAGCAACAGCAAGATCTCGAAGCGGCCGAAAAGACGCTGCTCGAAACGATCGACGAGATCAATGCCACTGCTTCGGCGAGGTTCATAAAAACGTTCGAAGATATCCGGCGCCATTTCCGGCAAACGTTCCAGGATCTGTTCGGGGAAGAAGCGGTCGCCGACCTGGTGCTGGAAGATCCGGCGCATCCGCTCGAAACGGCCATCCGCATCCAGGCCCGTCCCGGGGGCAAAACGTCGTCGACCACCTCGCTGCTTTCCGGAGGCGAGAAAGCCCTTACGGCGATCGCACTCCTGTTTGGCATCTACCTTGTCAAGCCGAGTCCCTTCTGCATCCTCGATGAGGTGGATGCTCCTCTCGACGATAAGAATGTCCGGCGTTTCATGCGCATGATCCGGCGGTTTGCAGAACACACGCAATTCGTTCTCGTTACACACAACAAGTTGACGATGGAGGCGTCGGATCGACTGTACGGCGTCACCATGCAAGAACCCGGCGTTTCCCGTATTGTTGGCGTGCAATTCGACGAAGCTGTCAAAATCGTCGAACGTGCTTCTCGGGCTGCATAGCATATCCCGACAAGGCGGTGCGTCCGGCGGACCGCTTTCTATGTCCGGTCGTTTGCTTATTTTTCCCGGAGCGATCCGTGAAGCAGCATTTCCCGAATGAATCCGGACGAACACAAGCAACCTGACCTCGACGGAAGTGGGGAGGCCGCCTGGCCCCACCATGTCTTGTTGCTGATTTTCGTCATGCTTTGGGGCGGAAATTTCGTGCTCGCCGAAGTGGCCCTTCGCGAAATGTCCCCAATCGGGTTTTCCGTCTCCCGATTTCTTCTCGGGGGCGCGGCCATGATTACCATGCTGTATTTCCAGCTCTTTTTTGGAGCCGGAGAAGCGGCGGGGCGCACCAGCCTTTTTCCCCGGGTGCATAGAAAAGATTGGCCGCGTCTGCTTGTCGTTGCTGTGCTGGGCGCCACGCTTGCTCCCTGGCTCGGTATCGAAGGCCTTGGACTTACCCACGGCGCCCGGGCTTCCTTGTGGTTGGCGCTGGGCCCGGTGCTCAGCTGCGCGCTGGGTTATGCGCTGGGCACGGAACGCATCGGCCGCCTCGGATATGTCGGTATCTTGCTGGCGGCGCTTGGTACGTTCACGCTGGCCTTCGACGGCTTTCGCGCTGACAAGGGATATTGGCTCGGCGATCTGTTACTCGTCCTGGCGCTGCTCATGGCGGTCGCCGAACTGCATTTTATCAAACCCCTTGCCGCCCGGTATGGCGCCACGGCCATGGTGGCGGCCCGCACAGCTATTGGGGGCATGGTTTATCTTGTCATCGCTCTGCCTGCACTCACAGGCGAATCCTGGCTGGAGCTCGGCGCCTGGACCTGGATAGCCATTATTTTCGGGGGCGCTGTCGGCGTCGGTATCGGCCAGTGGGCCAAGGTGCGCGCCCTGAAAAAACTGGGACCGACCCGGGTAGTGCTCTACGGCAACCTCGTTCCCCTTGCCGCACTCTGGCTTGCATGGGTAACCATCCGGACGCAGCCGTCCGCGCTCGAGATCCTGTCCGGACTGTTTATCGTGCTGGGTGCGATCTGCATTCAGGTGCTGGATGTGCGCCGCCGGGGCGGGAACGACAAGAAGGACAGAGACGGCTCCTCCAGTCTTCTCGAAAGCGTGGTCGTGCGATCCGGGGATACCTGAGCGATCCGTTGCCGTTGCCTGCCCTGTCAGGAGGCGCCGGGCATTCTCACGACCAGTTCGTCCGGCAAGTCGTTGCGTTGCGTTTCCGGGTTGACGAGGGGGCCGGTAAGCGGCATATGAAACCCGGTCAGGAACGGCGCCATCGTCGAAAAGAAAAATTCCTGCTGGAACTCGTAAAAGTCGGGGTCGAATCCGCCGGAGTCCCCTTCGTGCCCTTCCACATCAAGGTAGAGAACGCGCGGCCAGTCGGGAAAATCGCGCTGCGCTTCTTTCAGGTACCCGAAAACGGCAGCCGCCGCCTGCTCGAACCCATCCTCCGCGCGTACGATGTGGCGGATAGCAACCGTATTGTCGAACTGCATCCAGATGCCCTCGGCGTCCGGTTTACGGTAGGCGGGTATAAAAGGCGGTTCCGGCATCGGTACGGATAAGGGTCTATCGTTATCGGGCAGGAGAAGGGAGGGAGACGGCAAACGTCTCTTCACCTGCTTCGTCGGAGGCCAGGGCGTCCAGGTCAAGGCTCCGGCCGTCTTCTTCGTCGAACGTTCCGTCGAATCGTTCCAGTTCTTCCCGTAAATATCCGGCGGTGGCGGTATTCGTTCGAACGAGGTCGTCCGGGGCGCCCGAAAACAGAATATGGCCGCCTTGCGCACCGCCGGCCGGCCCCATGTCCACGATCCAGTCCGCTACTTTGACCACGTCCATATTGTGTTCGATGATCAGCACGGTGTTGCCTTTTCGCACCAGCGCATCAAGGACCATCAGCAGATGCCGGATGTCTTCGAAATGAAGCCCCGTTGTCGGTTCGTCGAGAATGTACAGGGTACGCCCGGTGCCCGGTCTCGAAAGCTCCCGCGCCAGTTTGACCCGTTGCGCCTCGCCGCCGGATAACGTCGTGGAGGGTTGTCCGAGCCGGATATATCCCAGCCCCACCGAGTCGAGCGTGCGAAGTTTCCGTTCGATGCGCGGGATGTGCTCGAAGAACGCCAGCGCCTCGGATACCGTCATATCCAGCGCATCCGCAATGTTCTTCCCCTTGTAGCGTACTTCCAGCGTCTCTGTGTTGTAGCGACGGCCCTTGCAGGTGTCGCATTCCACATACACGTCGGGCAGAAAATTCATCTCCAGTTTGACGATGCCGGCCCCCTTGCATGCCTCGCACCGCCCCCCTTTCGTGTTGAAGGAAAACCTGCCTTTTCCGTATCCGCGGATTTTCGACTCCGGAAGCTGGGCGAACAAATCCCGGATCGAGGCGAACAGGTTCGTATAGGTGGCGGGGTTCGACCGGGGCGTTCTTCCGATGGGGCTCTGGTCGATGTCGATCACCTTGTCGATGTGCTCTGCCCCCTCCAGCGATTCGTAAGGCAACGGCAATGTTCTGGCGCCGTGAAGCCGTTGAGCCAGCAGGGGATACAGCGTCTGGTTGACCAGACTGGACTTGCCGGAGCCTGAGACTCCCGTAACGCATACGAAGGCGCCCAGCGGAAATCCGAAGGCGTCGCCTTTCAGGTTGTGACCAGTGGCGCCCCTGAGTACCAGACGATTTCCAGAGCCGCTCCGCCGGTGTTTCGGTACATGGATGCGCCGTACGCCCCGGAGGTATGCCGCCGTAAGGCTTGTGTGGCCGTTCGTTGCAACAGGCAACGCGTCGGGGGTGGTGGCCCCCATGACATGGCCGCCATGTTCTCCGGCGCCCGGCCCGAGGTCCACCACGAAATCGGCGGATTCGATCATTTCCCGGTCGTGCTCGACGACGAGCACCGAATTGCCGAGATCGCGCAATTGCCGCAGGGAATCGATCAGCCTGGAGTGGTCGCTTGGGTGAAGTCCGATGGATGGCTCGTCCAGTACATACAACACGCCGGTAAGGCGCGTACCAATCTGGGTCGCCAGGCGAATGCGCTGGCTTTCTCCGCCGGACAGCGTACGCGCCGCACGATCCAGACTGAGATACCCCACCCCGACGGCGATCAGAAAATCGAGGCGTTCCCTGATTTCCTTGACGATCGGGCGTGCAATGATTCGCTGGCGGTCGGAGAACGACGCCTCGTCGAAAAACGTGCGGAGTCCGACCAGGTCCATCTGCACCAGTTCGGCGATGTTGCAGGCTCCGACCCTGTACGACAGGCTCTCTTTCTTCAACCGGCCGCCCCCGCAGTCACTGCACGGCATCTGCCGCATGAACGACTCGGCCCATTTGCGTTGCGTGTTCGACGAGGTGGTATCGTACGTGTGCCGGATGTACCCGTAGATACCGTCGAAGCGGTGCCGGTAGCATACTTCTCGGTGCTTGTAGGTATACACAATGTCGAACTTCTCCTCCCCGGCGCCGAAGAGCAGGGTCTGCCGCTGCGTTTCCGTCAGGTCCCCGACGGGCGTGTCGAATCCGAACCCGCGGGCAGCAGCCACCGCTCGCAACTGATTGAATATCCAGATGTCGCGCAGTTTGCCCAGCGGGGCGAGTCCGCCCTCGGCAATGGTGCGGGACGGATCCGGAAGAACCAGCCCCGGATCGATTTCCCGGCGATTGCCGAGGCCGTTGCATTCGGGACACGCTCCATAAGGCGTATTGAAGGAAAATATGTTTGGCGAGGCGTCTTCGTAGTAGAGCCCGTCTTCCGGACTGAACAGGTGACGGCTCATCAGGCGGTCGCCTTGTTTCGGCCCGTTCATCGCCTGCACGACCAGCGTTCCGCCGCCCATGCCGAGTGCGGTCTCCGCCGAGCGGGCGATCCGGGAGCGAATGCCTTCCTTGATCACGATGCGGTCCACCACAACCTCGATGTCGTGTGTCTTGTACCGGTCTACCCTCATACCCGGTTCAATTTCCTGCGCCTCCCCGTCGATGCGTACCCGCTGAAAGCCCTGTTTCTCCATCTGTTCGAAGAGCTCCCGGTAGTGCCCCTTGCGCGCCCGTACGACGGGCGCCAGCAGCATCATGCGGGTTCCTTCGGGGAAGGCCGCGATCTCGTCGATGATCTCGTCATCGGACTGCTTTCGCATCGGGGCGCCGGAGATGTACGAATACGGCGTGCCCGCCCGTGCAAAAAGGAGTCGGATGAAATCATAGATTTCCGTGACCGTACCCACGGTGGACCGGGGATTGCGGCTGACCGTTTTCTGGTCGATGGCGATCACGGGAGAGAGGCCGTCGATGAAATCGACATCGGGCCGCTCCATCATGCCCAGAAACTGCCGGGCGTAAGCGCTCAGGCTTTCCATGTAGCGCCGCCGGCCTTCGGCATAGATCGTGTCGAAGGCAAGGCTCGACTTGCCGGAGCCGGACAGGCCGGTTATGACCACAAGTTGCTCTCTCGGAATATCCACATCGATATTCCGAAGATTGTGGGCGCGTGCGCCGCGAATCGTGATCCGGTCGTCCATGGGAGTTTGTCGAAATACCGTCCCTGTCCGGACGCCGCATGCTGCGCGCACGGCGGCTTCCGTAGAAAAGTTAAGAAAACGAATCCTCAGGACATGCGCCGGAAAAACATGCCCCGAAAATCGACGGCGCAAAACACGGTCGGGCGCAGACAACCCCGAACCGTTCCGGCATCTTATATCTTTGCCTGATCTTTGCCTATATTCCGGCTTCCATCGCGTTATTGCAGATGCCTTCTATACATCAGAACGTTGCCATGAGAATACCGTTCGCCGTTGCGCTTCTTTGTTTGCCCTTGCTTGCTGCGCCGCCTGCTGCTGCGCAGGACCGACCTAACATCGTCTGGATTTCCGCCGAAGACGTCAGCTTACGGTTCGGCGCCTACGGCGACGCCGTGGCGAATACGCCCAACCTCGACCGCCTTGCTTCCGAGGGGACCCGGTACACGCAAGCCTTCACCACCGCCGGGGTGTGCGCGCCGAGCCGGGCGGCCATCATCACAGGCATGCACCAGAATGGTTGGGGAGGGCATCATATGCGCACGACGCACGATGCGCCGGGCATTCCCACGCCGTATCATGCCACCCCTCCTCCGTACGTGAAAGCCTTCACGGAATATCTCCGGGCGGGCGGCTACTTCACGACGAATGATTTCAAAACCGACTACCAGATCGGTACCCCCGTCACGATCTGGGACGAGCACAAGCGCGGCGCGCACTGGCGCAGCCCGCTTCGCGAGGAAGGCCAGCCGTTCTTTTCCGTGTTCAATTTCGGGGTCACCCACGAGAGCCGAAGCTGGGTTACTCCGGACGAGGAAACGACCACGGACCCGAATACGCTCGAATTGCCCCCCTACTATCCGGACACCCCGGAAGTGCGGCGCCAACTGGCCAAGCATTACGATAATATCATCCGCCTCGACGAGCAGGCCGGCGAAATTCTGAGCCAACTGGAAGAGGATGGCCTTGCCGACAATACCGTCGTCTTTTTCTGGGGCGATCACGGCGACGGCCTGCCCCGCGCCAAGCGCTGGCTCTACGACTCCGGCATAGGCGTCCCGCTCATCGTGCGGGCGCCCGGGCAACAAGGGCCCGGTTCGGCAAGCGAACGGCTTGTCAGCCTGGTCGATCTTGGACCCACCGTGTTGTCGCTTGCCGGCGTTTCCATTCCCACGCACATGGATGGCATGCCTTTTCTCGGCGATGCGGAGGCTCCGCCGCGCGAATATATCTACGCCGCCCGGGACCGCATCGACATGGTATACGACATGGTCCGGGCCGCCCGCGACGATCGCTACAAATACATTCGCAATTTTCACCCGGAAAAGCCGTACGTGCAATTCGTTCCGTACCGCAACCGCTCGTCCATCATTCAGGAAATATTCCGCCTGAATATCGCCGGCGAACTCGACGAAGTGCAACAATTGTGGCTACGTGACAGCCGTCCTCCGGAGGAACTCTACGATCTGCAGGCCGATCCGCATGAGGTCAACAATCTGGCGCACGATCCTGCTCTTCGGGATGTGTTGGACCGGATGCGCGGCGAGCTGGACGCCTGGATGCTCGACATCGACGAGAAAGGGCATCTGTCCGAAGATCAAATGGTCCGGCAGATGTGGATGGGCGAGGAGCAGCCCGTTACGGCGACGCCGCTTCTTCTGAGACGAAACGATATCGACAGGGAGGTGGAGGCGGAGCAGGATGGTCCTGTCGAGATTGTCATCGAGGTCGGCACGGACGGTGCTTCCATTGCCTGGACGACCGACGAGGGCGAGGCGCCGCACTGGAAACTCTATGCCCGCCCGATTCGCCTCGAACAGGGAACGACCACCACGATCCGGGCCAAAGCGATTCGCTACGGCTACGCCGAGAGCCCCGAAACCATGGCCACGATCACCGTGCAGCCATAGCGTGTTGCCCAAGCCGCAGGGGTGCGCGTTCGTTTAGCGATCCTGGCGCTCAGACCGTGGGTTCCCAGCCGGGTTCATAGTCCCGCGCCCAGAGTTCCATGGCTCCGGGATTGCCGGTAATATGCCCATTGCCCGGATCGCAGTGCAGCGTCTCGCCGACCTTCTGCGCGATGTTCCCAAGGTGACATAACAGGACGCTCTTGTGTCCTTCGTCGATGGGGGAATGCAGCGGACGCCCATTGCGAATGGCTTCGAGGAAGTTGGCTATGTGCCGGTCCGTCAGATCGCCGCCGCCGGTCGTGTCCATGGTGGACTCCATATCCTTTTCCTTGACTTCCTTCACGACGGCATTTTCTTCGTCGTATAGCACGTACCCGTTCCGGTCAATCAATATCGTTCCTTCGGTCCCATGCACCACTGTGCCCCGCCCCCGGTCGAGCACAGGAAACCCGTTGCAGCTTCTGCCTTCCCAGGTGATCGTTTTCCCCTCCTCGAAGTCGAAAGCCACGTCCTGCGTATCGTAAAACTCCCAGTCGTCGTCGAAGTGGTACCGCCCGCCGTTCGAATTGACGCGAACGGGAAAATCCACGCCAAGCGCCCACCGGGCCACGTCGATCTCATGGGCGCCGTTGTTGCACACTTCGCCGGTGCCCCAGCGCCAGAACCAGTGCCAGTTGTAATGCACCACATTGTCGCGGTACGGCGTACGCGGCGCCGGGCCTTGCCACAATTCGTAATCCAGCCAGCCGGGAACCCGGGCAGGCTTGCCGCGCCCGATGGACCCCCGCGTATTGGCGTACCAGGTGCGCGCCAGATACGGCCGCCCCACCACGCCATCATGGATCATACGAATCGCCTCGATGGTCGCAGGCCCGGAGCGTTGCTGCGTGCCCATCTGTACGACCCCGCCGTATCGCTCTTGCGCTGCAACGAGCAGTTCCCCTTCCCGCGGGTTGTGCCCGCAGGGCTTCTCTACATATACATGCTTGCCGGCCTGCAAGCCGAGGATCGTGGCGGGGGCATGCCAGTGATCGGGCGCTGCAATGACGAGCACATCCACATCCGGATCCTCCAGAGCGCGCCGGAAATCAGGTATTCCCTCTACCATCTCATCCTGCATCCTTTCCATATTCCTCGACACTTGTCTGACCGCGCGGGCATCGACATCGCAGATGTATCGTATGTTTGTATTGCTCTGCTGGGCGAATGAGTTGGCAAGGCCGCCGCCCCGGCTGTTCACTCCCATTACGGCGACCCGGATCGCATCGCTGGGCGCGCCGGACGCAAACGCCCGAATCGTCGCCGGCGCCAGACCAAGGCTGGCGCCTCCCAGCGCCGATGTCTTGATGAATTTTCGTCTGTCCATCGAACCGTTCATGAGCGGCGCCCGAATATTTTGCAAAAAATGGGGGCGAAGACTGCAAATTAAAACATTACAAACACCCGTGCCGTACAGGATCGCACGCCCGATGCTTGTAATGAAGCAGACGATGTATCTTTTCGTTCCCGATTACGTATACGCTTCGGGTGTTTGTATGCACATCGTCCGTCTTGCCAGTCCACTGCTTTCCCACGCCTGACTCTACCTCTTTCCCGTGGTCAAAAAACTGTATTTAGTGCTGTACGAGCTCCTGGAGGCGTTCCGGACCGCCTTACGCGCGATTGCTTCGCACAAAATGCGGTCGGCCCTGACGATGGTCGGCATTGTGATCGGCATCACCTCGGTGACCTCGATGGTCACCGTCATCAACGGCATCGAGCAGTTTTTCGAGAACACGCTTTCCGAGTTGGGAACGGATGTGGTGTACATCGAGAAATGGCCATGGACAGGCGGTCCCAACACCAAATGGTGGGAATACATGAATCGTCCGCAGATCGAGCCGGAGCTTGCGGATGTCATTTCGGAGCGCGCCCGGCTCGTTGCCGCCGCCGCTCCGGTCGTGTCCACATCCAGGCCGGTCACATACGGCGGAAATTCTATTGCCCCCGTGGCGATCGAGGGATCCACCGGCGAATATGAGCGCGTGCATGTTGTGGAGATCGCTTCGGGGCGATTCTATTCGGAAATGGACAACCGGACGGCGCGCCGCGTTGCCGTTATTGGCGCCTCGGTAGCGGAAACATTGTTTCCCGTTGAAAATCCGCTCGGCAAATCCATCCGTATTGCCGGACACCAGTTTCAGGTCATCGGCGTGATGGAGAAAAAAGGCCAGGGCGCCGAAGGGCCGGGATCTGTAGACCAGCAAGCGCGCATTCCCTTGCAGGCGTTTGCCAATGCCTTTGGCTTGCGTTACAGGGATATCTCGGTGCAGGCAAGGCTTGCCCCGGGAGCCGATCTCGATCAGGCCAAGGATGAATTGACCGGTATCGTTCGCGTTGCACGCTCCGTCGAGGCCGGCGAAGACGACAATTTCGAGATCAACGAACTGGAAGAACTGCGGGCCCAGTTGGCCCCGGTCAAGCGCATGATCTACGGCATCGGCATCTTCCTGACGGCGCTGGCGCTCCTTGTGGGCGGCATCGGCGTGATGAACATTATGTTTGTCTCGGTCAAGGAGCGTACGAAGGAAATCGGGATCCGTAAGGCAGTCGGCGCCCGCCGCCGCACGATCCTCATCCAGTTTCTGATCGAAGCGGTTACGATCTGTCTTGTCGGGGGCCTCATCGGCGTTGGATTCGCCACCCTGTGCGCCCAGCTCATCAGTCTTGCCCTGTCGCTTCCGACCTTGCTGCCGCTTGGAACAATCTTCCTCGCTTTCGCAATCTGCACGCTCGTAGGACTCGTTTTCGGACTGGCTCCGGCCTGGGCCGGCGCCAAATCGGACCCCATCGAATCGCTCCACTACGAATAACCCAAACGACCCACGCCCTGTTCATGGAACTGCGGGACATCATAGCCTCTGCCTGGACCTCCTTGCGCACCAACAAAATGCGCACAATGCTGACATTGCTCGGCATGGTGATCGGCGTATTCGCCATCATTGTATCGGTTACGGCCGTGAAAGTGATCGACGTGTACTTCGAGGAAAAGATGTCTTTCCTCGGCACATCCACTTTCAATATCTCCCGCTACGAAAGCTTTACGGTCGGCGACCGGGATTTCAAGTATCGTCCGAGGATTACGATGGAGCAGATCGACCGGCTCAAGCGGTCGCTGGATGATCAGTTGGTGGTCAGCATCATCGAGGATTTCGACATGACCGCCATCCGTTACGCCGCCCGCGAAACGGAACCCAATGTAGTCATTCTGGGCACCGACGAGAATTTTGCAGCCAACTTCAGCTATACGATCGAATACGGGCGCAACTTTACGCCCGGAGATATCCAGTACGGCAGGAAGATTGTGATCCTCGGGGCGAGTGTTGCCGAAGAATTGTTCGCAAGCGAAAACCCTATTGGCAAGGTGGTCGAATTCGGTGGCGCGCGCTATCAGGTGATCGGCGTGCTGGAGCCCAAGGGCAATTTCCTGGGCTTCAACATGGACAATCGGGTGTTTGTCCCGATGCAAACGCTCTTTCTGAGATACGGCGGCGCCAATCGCAACATTGGCGCGACCAGTGTACGTACGCCGGGTCCGCAGTTCGTTGCTGCCGGCATAGAAGAGGTTATCGGCCGCCTGCGGGCTATTCGCAAGGTACCGCCCGGCGAAGACAACGATTTCGTCGTCGAAACGAACGACTCCATGCGGGCCATCTTCGATCAGTTTACCACGGTGCTCGCCCAGGCGGGCGCCGCCATCGGTTTTATTTCTCTTCTTGCGGCCGGTATCGGCATCATGAATATCATGCTTGTTTCGGTTACCGAACGAACGCGCGAAATCGGTATCCGCAAAGCGCTCGGCGCCCGCAGGAGAGACATTATGCGGCAATTCATTCTGGAAGCCATCTTCCTGTGCCAGATCGGGGGAGGCGCCGGTTTTCTTCTCGGCGTGCTGGCCGGTAACGGCACGGCGCTGTATTTTAACATCTCCGCCACGATTCCCTGGGTCTGGGCCGGCGTGACCATAGCCATCGTAGCCTGCGTGGCTCTTGTGTTCGGCGGATACCCGGCCCTCAAGGCGGCCCGGCTGAATCCCATAGATTCGCTTCGCTACGAATAATGAAGCCGCCATGCGCTACAAGGCGCATTCGTATTGCTGTTCTTCTGCTACTCCTGATCCCGGGCTTTCTGCTCGGTGGTTGTAGCTCTGAATCGGTTTCGGTTGAAGAACCTATCCCGGAGCCGTTGCATTTTGCGGCCATCGGCTACGGTCGGCACGGAACCCTCAAAGACACCCTGGAAATCGTTATTCGGGATCAGGAAACCTGGGCAGCCTGGCAAGATTCGCTTCGCCCCGTGGCGCCCTTCCTGTCCGTGGATTTCTCCCAGGTAATGGTGCTTCTCGCGGCCCTGCCGCAAACCACCAGCGGCCACGCCGTCACGTTTCTGGCGTTTGAAAGGATGGATTCGGTGATTGTCGCCGAGTACGTCGTGGACATTCCCTCGGACGATTGTCTGACAGCTGCTGCCGAAACCGTGCCGTTCCAGGCCGTGTTGGTGCAACCGACGGATTTGCCGATACGCTTCAAGCGTTTGGAGGAAGAGTACCGCTGTACGTTCGGGCCTCGACGACGCGGCAGTTCGTAAGGTAAGGGGGAAAAGAAAGGCGTCCGGAACGACGCGAGTCAGGCGGCTGCCTGATCGGCAGTGGAAACGGAAGCGAGTATGGGGTTGTCCACCTGCACGTCGCTATCCACTTCTCCATCAACCAGGCGCACAATGCGGCGGGCATGTTGCGCAACGTCGTTTTCGTGCGTAACGACAAGCAGGGTATGCCCCTGTCGGTAGAGCTGCTCGAACAGGTGCATGAGTTCCCTGCCCGTTTTCGTGTCGAGGTTGCCTGTCGGTTCGTCGGCCAGAATAATAGAGGGGTTGTTGACCAGGGCTCTCGCCACGGCGACACGCTGCCGCTGTCCCCCCGACAGTTCATTCGGTTTGTGGCTCACGCGGTCGGCCAGTCCAACGCTCTCCAGCGCATGCTCCGCCATCTGGCGCCGCTCCCTGCGTCGTATGCCACTGTATACCAGCGGTAATTCCACGTTGTGCATGCAATCCGCCCGCGCGAGCAGGTTGAATGTCTGGAACACGAACCCTATTTCGCGATTGCGCACGTTGGCCAGTTCGTTATCGCTCATCTCGCTGACTCGCTGGCCATTGAGATAGTAGGCGCCGCCCGTCGGCGAATCCAGACACCCTACGATATTCATCAACGTGGATTTTCCTGAGCCGGAAGCGCCCATGATCGCTACGTATTCATTCTCGAATACATCCAGCGATACGCCGGCAAGGGCATGCACTTCATGTTCGCCCATATAATAAATCCGGGTGATGTCGCGCAGCGCTATAAGCGGTCGTTGTTCTTCCATGACGCTGGGTTTTTCTATGTATGAACCAAGGGGATACGTCCTTGTCCGGCTGGAAGCGCGGCTACGAACCGGCCCCGGAGAAATCGGGAGCGGCGTCTTCCCTGATGCGCACCTGATCCTTGTTGTTCAGCGTGCGGCTGATGGCGCTGTACGGACCCGTAACGACCTGATCGCCGACGGCAAGTCCCGTTTCCACCTCGATGTGCGTGTCGTCGGATATGCCCGTTTCCACTTCGACAATCCGGGCCGTGCCGTCCACTACGACAAATACCACCTTGCTCAATACTTCCTTCCCTTGGCCGGCCCGGGAAGAATCCGAAGCGATCTCTTCCGCATTTTCTCCCTCCGTTTCCGCATCGCCGTTGGTGTCCTGCGCGGATATGCTGGATAAATCGCGCACGGTAACGGCCTGAATCGGGATGGCCACCACATCGACAACCGTTTCCGTATAGACATCCACGGTAGCGCTCATGCCGGGTCGGAAGAGCGGCGTATCGCTGAGGGGAACAGGTACTTCGTCCTGTGCAATCACGTACTGTTCCTGGGAATATCCTTCCTGGATATTGTGGACATCCAGAATACGTACCTTGACGGGGAATTCGGTGACCTGCTCCTGCGTTCCGGCTGCCGTCGTGCGCGCGGAGTTGGCGATCTCGGTTACGATGCCCCGAAAATTGCGTTCGGGATATGCATCGACCTCAATAGACGCCGTGTCGCCCAGCGCCACATTCACGATCTCGTTCTCGTTTACCTCGATTTCGACCTCCATATGGTCGAGGCGGGCTACCCGCATCATTACGGTACCGGCCATCTGGCTGGTTCCGACGACGCGTTCGCCAAGTTCCACCAGGAGTGTGCTGATTGTGCCCGACATGGGACTGTAGATGGCCGTTTTGCGAACCTGCTCTTCGGCTTCGCGCAGGCGCGCTTCCGCGCTTTCGACCGCATATTTGGCTCCCTCGAGTCCGGCTTTCGCCACATCGTACCGTGTTTCCGCCTGTTCGAGCACGCTCTTGGCGATCGCGGCGCGTTCAAACAAATCCCGTTGGCGTTGGCGTTCCGATTCGGCCTCCAGTAAATCGGCCTGACGCTGCGCCATGGAGGCTTTTGCCTGCAACACGCCCGCCCGCGCCTGCTCGACCTGCGTGGCGTAAAAGTCAGGCTTTATCCGGGCAAGGAGCATGCCGCGTTGCACGGTATCGCCCTCCTTGATGGGGAGTTCGATGATCTCGCCGGACACGTCCGGACTGATGATCACTTCTACTTCGGGCTGCACTCTCCCGGAAGCCGTGACGATCTGCGTAATGTTGCGGGTTTCGGCTTCGCCCGTCTCGACGAACGTCCCGGAATTTCCCGAACCGAACATACCCGTGATGCGCCCCACGACGGCGAACGCCGCAAGCAGAATGAGCAATCCGCCCAATATCCACAGCAGGCGTTTCGTAGCGCTGGATTTTTTCGACATGTCTTTGAAAAGTGGAAGGTGTTTGGAAAAGTGCGTTTGCCGGGCGCCTTGTTACGAAATTAGTCGAACAACGGCGCCGAAAGGTCCAGACGGCCCACAAAAAAGTCGACCAGTTTGCTCTGGAACAGGAAATTGTACTGAGCCTGCACCCGATTGCTTACGGCGGCGACATACTGGGCCCGCGCTTGCGTGAGTTCCACAAGCGTGCCGGCCCCTACGTTGTACCGGTTCTGCGAGGCGTCGAGCGCCCGTTCGGCGGCAAGCACCTGCGTTTCGGACACTTCAAGGCTTTTTCGGGCTGTTTCGTATTCAAGGTAGCCCTGCCTTACCTGCAAGGCCGCGTTCTGCTTCAGGCTTTCCATTTCCAGCATCTCGTTCCGGTATTGCACCTCGGCCTGCTGGACCTGCGTATTCCGGGAAAAGCCATCGAAGATCGAATAGCTGACGCTGAAACCGAGCGAGTTGCCCCGGTTGCCGTCGACCTGATCGAAGAAGGACCTGTTTATGTCCGGCGAGTAATTCGAGCGGTAACTGCCGCCCAGGCCCACTGTCGGCCAGAACACCGACTTGGCAAGGCGTACGCCCTGTTGCGCAGCGAGGATGCGCGCTTCCTGCGCCGCCAGATCGTCGCGCGACTGGAAAGCGATATCGAAGAGTTCCTGCAGGTCGTAATCCTGCGGAGCGACCGGTACGTCTTCGTACCGTGGCGCAACGAACTCATACTCGCCCCGCGGGTCGAGTTGCAGGACCTGAATGAGCCGGGCCTTGCTGAGCTCCGCGTCCCGCTCGGCGTTAAGCACGTCCAGTTCGGATTGCGCCGTGGCCGCCTGCTGCTGGTACAGATCGGAGATGGGCCGCGACCCGACGTTGACGAATTCCTCGATCTGGGCCAGAAGCTGGCGTTGGGCTTCCAGATTCTCCTGCTGGATGACAACCAGTTGCCCCCCATTTACATACAGGAGAAAATTGCTGGCCACATCGAACGCCACGGTTTCCCGGGTCTGATCGTACGTGAGCTCACTGGCCTGCAGGTTGTGCTTCGATTGCCGGAGCGCTGCTATATTCGCAAACCCGTCGAACAAGTTGATTTGCCCCGAAAGCGATCCGCTCAGGTTCTGGCTCGTGAACTGGATATTCCGCCCCGCCTGGTCCTGCGCGAAACCGGACCCCCGCGATCCGTTGGTGGACATCGAAAAAGAGGGCAGGAAATTCATCCGCCGCTGAAACACCTGCCGCGCACTTAGTTCGATGTTGTTTCCGGACTGTTTCACCTGGATATTCCGGTCGAGTGCAATCCGGATCGCTTCGTCGAAGGTGATGACTTGAGGCTGTTGCGCCTGTGCATGGCGCCCCCCGCCCGCTGCAAGCAGAAACATACCCGCCGCAAGCAGAAGAGCGAAGAGCGGCGCTCGGCGGAAACGACCGGCATGGTTCACCATATACATGATTTCTGTCCTGGACTGAATTTCGGGATATTCCGTGTACGGATATTTTTGTGCTCCCGGGACGGAAGAGCAAAGCAAAACGCCGGGCATAACGTGTCGTTACGGAAATAAAGCCCCGGGGTTGCAATCGTCGCCGCAGAAAAAACTGCGCTCTCCGGAAACCGGTGCGCCGGCGGCAAGGAACGCGGAGGGGGAGGGATTCGAACCCCCGGTACCCGCGAGGGTACGCTGGTTTTCAAGACCAGTGCATTCGACCGCTCTGCCACCCCTCCCGGAGCCGTTCGAACATTTTCGGGCAATCCGACACTGTACAAGTTGCCGTTCCCTGCGGTTCCGCAGCAGGTGCGGCAGCAGGTAGGCAGCGCCGGGGCGCATGATTTCGCGCGGGTCTATGCGCCCAGCACACCGTACGCCAGTGCGGCCAGCGCGCCGCCCGCAAACGGACCCAGTACCGGGACCCACGCATATCCCCAGTCGCTATCCCGCTTGCCCTTTCCGAGGGGAAGGATAGCATGCATCGCGCGCGGGCTCAAGTCACGGGCCGGATTGATCGCATATCCTGTCGTTCCGCCGAGGCACAGCCCGATAGCCAGCACAAGCAGTCCCACCGGCAATGCGTCCAGGGCGCCCAGGCCGGTTTCCGGCGCCGCCATATACAGTACGCCGAAAACGAGCACGAACGTGCCAATGACCTCGGAAATGAAGTTCGCTCCCGGTTTCCGTATCTCCGGGCCGGTGCTGAAAACGGCCAGCTTCCGGTCTCCGTCCTCGGTATGCATAAAATGCGGGCGGTAATGCAGCCAGGTCAGGAAGGCGCCCAGCGCGCCGCCGATAAATTGCGCGATCAGGTACAAGGGTACATCCACCCAGGGGAATTTTCCGGCTATGGCCAGTCCCAGGGTCACTGCAGGATTGATATGTGCGCCGGAAAAGGCGGCGACGCAGAATACGGCCGCAAACACGGCCATACCCCACCCGAACGTGATGACGATCCAGCCGGAGTTCTCGCCCTTGGTTCCTTTGAGCAGGACATTCGCTACGACGCCGTCGCCCAGCAAAATCAGCAAAGCGGTTCCGACGAGTTCTCCAAAAAAGGGAGTCATGTGTGCAAGGAAGGATGGTGTGCGGAAGTCTGTAAGGTACCGACGGGAGGGGAGAAAGGCATCCTCAGGAAGGGGCCTCCCAGCCTGCGGCCCGTTCGAGGGCGCGCCTCCATTGCCGGAGCATATCTTCGGCAAGACTGCGCTCCATGGCGGGCTCGAAACGCCGGTCCACCTGCCATTGCGTGGAAATCTCTTCCCGGTCTGCCCAGAAGCCCACCGCAAGGCCGGCAAGATAGGCGGCGCCCAGCGCGGTCGTTTCTGCGATGCGGGGGCGCACCGCAGGGACGCCCAGCAGGTCGGCCTGGAACTGCATGAGCAGATTGTTGGCCGTAGCCCCGCCATCGACGCGCAGTTCGGTGAGGCGCAGCGCTGCGTCCGCCTCCATGGCCTGGATCAGATCCGCCGTTTGGAAGGCGATGCTTTCCAGCGCGGCGCGGGCAAGGTGTCCGGCGGTAGCGCCGCGTGTCAGCCCCACGATGGCGCCGCGGGCGTACGGGTCCCAGTGCGGGGCGCCCAGCCCGGTGAACGCCGGCACGAAATACACGCCCCCGTTATCGGGCACGGAATGTGCCAGGGCTTCCACGTCCGATGAAGCGCGGATGACGCCAAGCCCGTCCCGCAGCCACTGTACGACGGCGCCGGCGATGAATACGCTGCCCTCCAGCGCATACTCGGTCCGGTCGCCGATCCGCCAGGCGATGGTCGTAAGGAGATTGTTGTCCGATTGCACCGCCTCCTCGCCCGTCTGCATCAACAGGAAGCACCCGGTGCCGTACGTATTCTTGACCATGCCCGGCGTCGTGCATACCTGCCCGAACAGGGCCGCCTGCTGGTCTCCGGCGATGCCGGCGATGGGGACGTTCGGCATGAAGGTATGCTCCGAGGTTTTCGCATACTCCTCGCTTGACGAGCGGACTTCCGGCAGCAGGCTGCGGGGCACGCTGAAGATATCCAGCAGTTCGTCGTCCCACTCGTTCGTATGGATATTATAGAGCAGGGTCCGCGAGGCGTTCGTGGCGTCGGTGACGTGTACGCGGCCCGAGGTCATGTTCCAGATCAGCCAGGAATCCACGGTGCCGAAGGCCAACTCGCCCCGTTCCGCCCGTTCCCGGGCGCCTTCCACGTGGTCGAGCATCCAGCGGACTTTGGCGCCGGAGAAGTAGGCGTCGAGGACCAGACCGGTCCGGGAGCGGATCAGGTCGGCGAGGCCGGCTTCTCGCAGCCGGTCGCACATGCCCGCGGTGCGGCGGTCCTGCCATACGATGGCGTTATGGATCGGCTCGCCGGTGCGCCGGTCCCAGACAACAGCCGTTTCCCGTTGGTTCGTGATGCCGATGGCGGCTACGTCGGAGGCCGAGAGGTTCGCTCCCGCCAGCACTTCAGCGGCAACGCCTTCCTGGGAAGACCAGATTTCTTGCGGATCGTGTTCGACCCAGCCGGGTTGCGGGAAGATCTGCCGGAATTCGCGCTGCGCGACGCCCCGGATTGTGCCGCTATGATCGAAAAGAATGGCCCGTGAACTGGTTGTGCCCTGATCGAGGGCGAGAATATATTCTGGATCGGGCATGGGGATGGGAGGGGTCGGTCATGTGGGGGGATTGCGGTGGGGTGGGGTCCAATATACGGAGTGCAAGGGTCGCCTTGTACTCTCGAAATCACATTCAGAACTTCATCTCTGTTCATCGGTCCCCTGTCTGTAGGCCGGGGGTTCGTATTCCAACAGCGCAGACTTTCCGATCATCTCGATGAACCGCACGATCCATTCAAATCCATTGATATCCGTAAGCCGCAAGGGCTGATTCAGTTTGAAGTGCACGGGTTGCTGCTTGCCTTCATCAATGGCGACGTTCGTCGCGTAAAGGTACATACGGTCGCGATTATCGAGGATGGGGTTGAGTCGCCCGGTTAAGTTGGGCAAATGACCGGTTCGTTCCGTGAATACCGTTGAGCCACCCATTGGCAGCGGTTCAAGTTTTACGGAGAGTGGTTCCGGTGGGCGCCAATCCCGCTCCATGTGGGCGGCGTGTCCCGGCGCCGCGCAGAAAACGGTGATGGGGAGTTCCGAGTGAAACCCGAAAGCGATCCGGCCAAACGTATCGGTTTTCTCCTCCATCCAGGTCTTGTTGGGATACAACGCAACTACCTGAGCACCAGCAAGTGGTTGACCAGCGGCGGATACCAACACTTGCCCTTCAATGTCCGTTATCGGCGGGCGGGCGGAAGGTATAGTCAACCGTAGTTCTGTACCTCCGATCAGTTCGTAGTCCGGGTCGCACCCTGTCAGCTCGCGAGTCCGCTCGTAGATGATCGGGACCCCTTCGCCACGCTGCTCCAGGAAATACTGCCGATCACCCGCCCCGGCTATATCCTCTACCTCGAGCATATGGAGGATGGACGCGAGCGTTTCGTTGCGGGTGGCTTGTCGATTGCGCATGGCCTCGATGGGCAGCGTGTTGGGCAAGGCGCCTGGCGAGTACAACTCAAGGCGATCGTCAAAGATGAAGAGCCGTATCTTCCCATTCTCTATCGAGTAGTCGCGGTGTACCACAGCGTTGACGATGGCCTCGAATACCGCCCGCGGACTAAATTGCGGAGTCTCCACCCGCCCAGGGGCCTTGCGCGCCGCCACCTGCGTGTTGAGCCTGACGAAGTTGACGGCATCGTGGATCTGCCGGTCTAATGGACCGGTGATGGACTTTGCATCGTGCTGGCTCGCACGGCCGAGCACCGTGCCGCGATAGCGAACCGCTTCGATCATAGCACCGCGTATGTACTCATCCGGGCGTGCGGTGCAAAGCAATACTCCGGCTACCGTTGCGCGGGCTACGCCGCTGTCATCCTCCCGTACCAACCCCAGCTTTGTGAGCTGGACTGTTGTGGGCTCGGTAGCGCGCGAGCTCAGAAAACGATCCGTCAGGGTCTCGTCGAGTGTGTTGGATCCGGTTCCGGCAACGATTGTTTCGTCGTGGCCGAGCAGACCGGAACGCCCCCGCTGCTGAAACAGACGGTTCAATGCTTCAGACGACAGTTCACGCTTGGCGCTACCTTGGCGGGAAAGGTATCCCCCGGGACTCTTGTGGACCAGCGCGCTCTGTTCGACTTCGACGATCAGCACAGACGAATTGTTTGACAGAGCCAGCCGTTGGGTGACGAATGTTAATGGGGGACGGATGCTGTCTGCGCAGATCTCGCTGACGAAGGCTTCCAGCGCATCCATCTGTTTGCGGTTCATCGAACGCACCTCACCAGCATCGGAGACGCTGAAGATCAATGTGCCGCCGATAGCGTTGCCTAAAGCGGCCAACTCGTCGGCGATAGCGTCCCGATGCGGTACACGGACGCGATTGCCGCTAAATGCGGCTTCCTTGAACTCGACGCGGCTGTCCTCACCGAGTTCGAGTTGCTGCAACAAGCTATCGCTATCCCAAGGCATTATCTATTCTCTTGTATAACCTTCGGTGCGCCAGGCCACGTGGCGCGTTGTTGTTCCTCTACTCTGTCCTCGCCCCCGGCTGTTGCACAAAACCGCTTAACCAGTCCAGCGAACGCAACTTTTGCCCTGAACCCATCCGTGAACCCGGCAAAAACCCAAGGGCCGTCACAATTGTGATTATTCACGCCGGGCGCCCAACAGGTTTCCATCGCGGCCTTGTTTGTCTTTACGCCAGATACGCCCGTACCCGTTTTCCTAACCATTTAGTGTCTTTTGTTTCGCACTCCCAGATTACCAGCGCCTTCCAGTCCATTTTCCGTAACCGCTCCATCGTGGTTTTGTCTCTCTCGCGGGTTTTCGCAATTTTGGGGATCCAGTAATCCCGATTCGTTTTCGGTTCCCGTGCTCCGCGCGGACAGTGGTGACCGTGCCAGAAACACCCATGCACAAAAATTACCTTCCGGCGCGGGCCGAACACCAGGTCAGGTTTTCCGGGCAGATCCTTTCGGTGCAGTCGGTAACGGAAACCCATGGAATGTACGAGCCGACGCACAGTCATCTCCGGCTGGGTGTTACGGCTTTTGACAGCCCGCATAATGCGGCTGCGCTGTTCATCCATCAGGATTCCGTTGCAGCAACGCTTTGCATGTATAGAACACGGTTGCGTCGAACCTGCGCTCGGGGCTCAATCTGTTTTCGCCGCCATTCAGGATCAACGCTGGAAGTATATCAGAAGAAAAATGCGGCTTCCTTAAACGGGGATGGTCCATGTATTTGATTGTGCGCGTTCCGTGTCCACGCCGGATAATTCGTCGTGGAGCAAGCCGCTCAGCGGCTCGAATACGGTCTCGAACTCGAAGCGAATGTCCGCGCCGATCTTCGGGGTCCCGAATACGTCTTCCATGGAAACGCCACCGTCGTCGCGGGCCCTGATCTGGCCATCTTTATTCACGGCGACATACACGGGCGGGACGCCATGATCCCGCATATAGCAGCAAAGCGAAATTGGAAAGGTTGAATTGAATTGGTTCTTGCCCCACAAGTCGTCTCCCTCGCGATTCGAATTCTCGACGCCGTAAAGGCCTGGGGCGCTCATAATATCGCTTCGCGGATGCAGGTTGCGACGAACGAGCCAAGTTCCACGGGAACCGCATTGCCGATCAACTGCTCTGCGGTTGTCTTTGCAGGGGGCCACACCCAATTCTTCGGAAATGTCTGAATGCGGCTGCGCTCATACGTTGTCAGAGGCCTTGCTTCCGAGATCGGAGCGGAATCCAGGGGGTGCCCGGGATAATTGGGCGGGATCGGGCGGTTCACGCCCCGAATGGTTGCGCTCGGCTCGTCAATGGAGTATATCCCTCGCCTGGAGTAATTGCGCGGATGGCGATAGTAATGCTCCGTATCGAGTTCGTCCCCCATGTATTCCGCCGCCGTAAGCTGTTCGGCGGATCCGCCGAACAAGAGATCCTCCAGCAATCCGTTGGGGGGATTCAGCGTGGCGATAGAAAAGAATCGCTTCCTTAATTGCGGGCATCCGCACAGGCTTGCGTCCAGCACCGCCTCCGTCACATGATATCCGCGATTTTTCAGGATGTCTTTTGCGCGAGCATAGGCAGCGCTTCCCCTTACCCGCGCTACGTTTTCCATGACAATGACCTGCGGCTTGCAGCGGGTAGCGATGATCGCAAAGTTTTCCGTCAGACTGGCCCGGTTGCCCTCGGTTCGCTTCCCGGCGCTCGAAAAATCCTGACACGGCGGTCCGCCGATCACGGCTTCAGGGGAATATTGAGACACATGGTCAACGGACGCCTCTATGTCGGAAAGATCGATAGCGAAAATCGGGTGGTCGAAATTGTCCTCGTAGCATGTCAGGGCAGGCCCCCAATTGTCGTAAGCCGCCACGACATCGAAACCTATCCGCTGGAATCCCAGGCTAAGGCCCCCGGCTCCCGCAAACAAATCGACGGTCCGCATTTTTCCGGCAGCGCCGTTGGCGGGGGCTCTGTCCAGAGGGATCGTCCTTGAAAACAAATTGGGCGTACGCATCTTTCGCTTCATTGCTTCGCCTCCGTTGCGTGTTGTCTCCTGCACTTGCAATCAGGGTAAGATGCGCGACAGCAATCGCTCGCGAACCGTTATCGCTGAGGCTGCTGCCGCGAATTCATGTTGTCCGGCAATTCCCGACGAGTCCTTGAAGGAAATGCTCGTGGTTCAGCCACCGGGAGCGCAGCCTCAAAATAACGAAATTCGCGCAAAAAATCAGCAGTTTTCGGCTACCGATAGCCTCTGCTCGCATCTCAAATCCAAACCGCTTACCGGGTCGCAGGATCCGCGAATCGTCACGCAATTTCATGAAAATATTTCCGCATACGGGCCATGCGCTCCGCGTACGCGTTGTCCACCCAACGGCCCTTGCTGTCCATAGAGATGCGTACGCCGTGCACCTTTAATATACCTTTTTGAGTAAAAATTACTCTGAAAAGGAGTAAAAACTACTCAAAAAAGAATAGAAACGGATCATTGGGGCCCGGCGAACTCCGCCAACGCGCTGTCGCCGCGAACGGCGGCGAGAGCTACCTTCGCCCCGGACGAAGGACTGTGGGTTCTGCGTGTTCGTCTTGATATGGGTTATCTCTGGTTGATTGGGGCGGAACAAGGTCGCAACATTGCGCCTTACATCCCGCCAAAATATGTCCAGTCAACCCGAATCGCCTTTACGCTACCTGCAAATAAACAGTGGCGGATTTCGGGCCGAAGGGGCGTATCCGCTAAACTTGTGCCGTTGCGTATTCGTCATTCTGTGTGATGATCATCCCAAGACTATCTTACTTCAATCTCAGTAACTCTTCGTCCAGCCCATAGCGAACTACATCCATTCGGTCGCTGCGCTGAGATACAACGCCACCGGTCATTGCCGGGAGCTGAAATGGGAAAAATGCCGGGTTGTTCAATAAAAGGCCCATTGGTCCTTTGGCTTCCGGGTTGGCAAGGAGTGCGGACTCGAACATCAGGATGACCAGGTTGGAATCGGTGACACGTATCTTGGTAGCTTCTTCATAGCAGCCCTTGGTCTTGGAATCCTTCAGGGTGCCCCAAGCGACAAAGGAACGGATGACATATTGCGCATAGCGGTTCACGGTTTGCCTGTCGCCATATTGCTCCTTGAGGCGGTTAATGATCTGCTTCTGGGTCACCTGATTCTGCAAAGCCAGCAAGCGACCGCTTTGCCGAGCCACGTTGAACCAGAATGGGTAGGCTGCCGAGATCATCCCCCAGTGAATCGGCAGGCTCATTGATGAGTGTTCCCGCAGAAACGCCAGTGATGCATCTCGGAAAGGAACCAGTTCAGGTTCGGGAGATACCCAGGTCTTCATCAGGTTGTCGACGACAAACGTCCGGGTCTGATCGCTACGATCACCTTCAGAGCCGTCACCTTTTCTGTGGGATAGAAACTCATGCAGTTCCTGACGGATGGTGTTGGCATCAAGTCCTGCCAGCATCAGATTGACGACTTTCTGCATCCATTCGAAACGGATGGCCTGCTTTATACCGATGGTTTCGTGTCTTTGGGCCATCACTGTATTTGTCTTTCGAATTTAACAAGAGGTACAATGACTTCTTCAATGGTTATACCGCCGTGACCGATGATGGTCGCCCCGGGTTTCACAAATGCGTTATAACCACTGGCTACCAATGCGAAATAGTTTGCCGGTAGCCCGACATCCTGCCATTCATGGGCAAACGAGAAGTTTCCTGCAACTTGAGACCGGAGTTCCCGCGTGGGATACACGCGAACTCGCTGGCCGCGTGTCTCGGCAATCACTCCCTCAGCGGGCCGACCTTTGCCGTGGCATTCGATGTTACCGTGATCGGCCGTCAGCCAGACATCATAACCATGGTTCAGTAGGTGACTGACCAGCGCCACAAGAAATCCACCTTGGCACCATTGTTTGATTTGGTTATGCATTCCGGCCGCTCCAAGCTGCATACCGTGCATGATTTTGTCAACCTTATCCACAACCAAGCCCACCACCCTGGTCTTGCCTGGGTGGATTGCGGAGTCCAGTACGCAGGATGCGTCGCCATCGCCCAAGCCGCGCTGATAGGCAACATCCAGTTTGGACAATCCATGGCCTTCCCAAAACTGCTTCCAAAGTTTCTCTTCGCTATTGGTCGAGTTGATGGATGACGGGAAATAGAGCGGTGGCTTACCCGAGAAGATCGATTGTCTCGATACCGAGGTCAGCGTCGGAATCCAAGCGAAGGTCACGGACTCACGCATAATCAGGTTTTCATCCTGTTTTTGCAGAAGTTGGCGGACAGTGACCCATTGATCCAGGGCAAGGCCATCCACCACGATCAGCGCCGCACGGCTGCTACTGGAGTCCTCGATGTCCCGAGCCAGACGACGCGTTAGATGGTGCAGCATGGCTGGATTAGTCGGCGGCAAATTGACCAGACTGGAATAATGGTCGGCCAGCCAACCGGCAAAGGTCTTGTTCAGGGCATCGCCAATTTCCCTGAGCCGAGTCTGATGTTCGGTATTGTTACCGCATTGAACCAGCGAAGAAAGCTCGGCCCATTTCAGTGCAAAGGCGGTCCAGTCAGAGTAACGCGCTTCTGTTGTGGGCAGCTCTTTCTCGACAAGTTCAAACAGACGAACGGTACGCAGTTCCTTATTGTCCATACCAATCGTTGCAATGCCGCTTTGCACCCAGGACCCAGCATCCACTTCAACGTCAATGGCCTCGACAGGCGTGAGTTTCCCCTCCAGGAACAGGTTGTCTATATAGACCTTGATGTCCTGATGGTCGAATGGCAAATGGTCTGGCCCCGGATACTTGAAACCATATCCTGGTGGTTCTTCTCTGACCTGATTCGTATTGCTATATCTGGCAAGGAACAGCGGCCAGCGCTCCTGCAGAAAGGCGAAGAATGCCTCGTTGTCTGGAACGATTTTAGAGAGTGGCCAGGTTTTGAATCCGTCATGGCTTTTAAGAATCTGTATGAGCCTCTCAGCCAGCATCAGTGGGATCTGAAGTTTCCCATAATGCAGGCGAAGCAAAGCGCGAAGCAGATCTACCTCGTTGACAATCAGTTCCGCGACGATGCCGAACACATGGCGAAGAATGAAGTCCTTGGTAGCGTTGTCGCCTATACGATCCGAAGGAGACTTACGCTGGGCATCAAAAAGTGCATCAAGCAGGCTTCTGTCGAGTTTCTCTATGACCGGGTAGCTCAGATTGGGAAAGAGACCCCCAAGATTGAACGAAAGCTTGCGGCCCGCCTGGAGCAAGTCGTAAGGCAAGGATCCCATCTCGGCATCCTGCAAGCGGAGGATCACCACCAGATCGGTGTGCTTGCCCCAGTCCCAGATTGAGCGGTATTTTGATTCATAGACGTACCTGAATTCGATGGGGTCATTGAACTCAATCAGGTCGAAGCCACGCCGATGAAGTTCCAGAGACAGTTTCTCTTCGGTTAACAAACTGTCTGGATCAGCGACTAGGGTCAGTTTGCTGACATTCGGAAAAAAGTTATTAAGGATGGCATCTCGCCAGCTACTCATTGAGTGCCTCCCTTGATAATGTACACTATCAGCAGTGGGTGGATTTCCGATACGATCTGCTGAGCTGACTGCAGTTTATTGCTCCATTCGGTTTCTTCCTCCGGCTGCATGTTGGTATTCAACAGTCGCAAGGTAGAGCGGGGTACACTCACTACCGCGTCCTGATTGAGCAACCAGGCACAGAAAACCGTTTGCCCCCACAATGTCTGCTGTTCAAGAAACCTGCAGGTGTTATTATAAACGGTGCCGAATTGCCGAATATGTTGACTGGGCATCATTCTGGAATTGAGAAATCATCGTGATAGACCACCGATGCTAATTCGATTTTCCCGTCGCCACATTGCCAATAATGGAGGTGAAACGTCCTGTCTATGTCGCGACGCTGTGCCTTATCCGAACCCCGCATTCTTTGCGGGTCATTACCTCCTGGTCCCGTTCTCAATGCATGGACGGCGGGAAGGTTTTGGCCTTTAATAGTCTCTACGATTGATCGAAAAATCTTGGTTGGCACAGAGTCCCCTTGTTCAGCACAAACCTGCTGGCACAACTCCCGGAATTTGGACCCTATGGTTGGAACAATCACTCCGCCCCAGTCCGGGGCTTCTCCTTGCACGATGGCATACTTGAACAGGGCGATTCGGATGGCAAGCTCAATTCCAAGATTGTCAGACGCACCGACTAGTATTGCCGACTCATCAAGACATTCGATAAGCCCACGAAAATCGTCACAGACCAGCACATCGCCTTCAAAAAACTCTGGCGGGCACGGCAAGGCAGGAATATCATCTCTGGTATGTTCGAGCTCGTGGATCTGGGCTCTTACTTGGATCACCTGTTTGGGCGCTTCTCTCAGAATGAGTGAATGGCCGCCAAGAGGTTGAGCGCAGTGCTTGCGCAGGACAGCGATCAACGTTATGCATCGGGCAAGATCAGATTGGAGACCGTCATGAGTTGTAAGCCTAATAACATCCGGATCTGTTTCAAGATGCTCGGACAAGACATCCTTGACCCGATAGTAGGTTTCAAAGGATGGAGTGATCTCCAGAAGCTGATTGGCAATTCTAGCGACTGTATTTACATCGTATTCCACTATGCCGTGGGCATTGAACAGTTCTCTGAGTTGCTTCCTCAGTGGATACAATCCATCGGCAAAAAGAGACTCGGGAGTCCGTTCACTCATGTAAATGGCGACCCACGGCTCATCAAGCAACTTGCTCCAATCCAGTAACGTGTCCACATACTGGAATGCATCATCCTTGGCGCAATCAACATGAGGAACCGCGAGCACGCCTGCGTCAATTGTTACGCTGGGCAGTCTAAGCATCTTTATTCCTCCGGCTCGCTTTCCGTTTCATCGCCGCAGCTCTCAGGATTTCTTCGGCCTGATGTTGGGATTGATCGAAGAACCCTTCTGGCCAGTCCGAAATAGCGCCATACTCATTGATCACCACCTCTCGAAAAGATGAATCCTCGGAAGGCTTTTCAACGAAGTATATTTTGGCCTGACTGTTCAACTCCTTCTCAGGTGGAGTTGCAGCAATCCGGAACCGAAGACGATCAATGAAATACTCGCTATGGGTTTCAACGATGCACTGCTTATTGCACAGAGCCATTGATAGGAAGAAGTCCCCAAGAAGAGTCTGCACTTTCGGATGGAGGTGTAGTTCGGGTTGCTCAAAGACCAGAGTCGAGTCCGGGTCAGCCAAAAGGCACATTACTAAAATCGGCAGGACCTGACTGACGCCAACACCTACATGCGTGAGATCGTGCATGCTATCCGAGTTAGAAAGTGCTACCTTTAGTTCATGCCCAAGTTTTCCTTGGTCCCGGCTTTTTACCGAGTTAGCCACATCGAGATATTGAAGCCAATCGATAACGGCAGTTTCTAGTGTTCTCGTAACCGTCTTGCGTTCAATTACGGAAGAGTTGAAGTTGGCCGATGGGATGTATCTGATTTTCTTGTTCTTATGTAACTCAAGAATTAATGCTGTGTGTTCACCGCGCAAACCAACATCATGTGGGTCGGCCGCCGGAGCTAGTGGATACAATGGCTTGGGAGCATCTCTTAGCGGTCCAAGGTATTTGACCGACGAGGCAAAAAAATCGTCCAAATACCAAGTGGCCTTACTAATCAATCCAGGTGGGGGAGGTTGGACGAATTCATGCGTTTTCGAGTTTCCGGTCGCTGATGCCTTCATGGCTGCATGAATGCGATCAAAGAGATCCTCACTCTCGCTCAAAACCCGCTGAACCCTTAGACGTTTCTCTTGTCCCAATTCCCATAGCCGCTTATGCCAAGCCCTGAATGTAAGCGTTTCAGAATCGGAGCCAAAAAGTGACTCCTGCCGATTGTTGTCTTTGAATGTATCGTCAAAATCGATTACGTCATGAAGGACTTCGCGTAAGACAGCGACAATGTCTTCTGATAGAAGAAATTCTTTTCCAATGCTGCGCCGAAATCCCATGATGCGACGACTATCATTCTGGAGCGCGAAAGTGATGGCCTTTGCATTTTCTTCTAATGTGTCGATGGCACAGATAATTCTCTTCGGAAGAAAATGTCTGAGTATGCATCCAATGGGCTTCGCTGACCGAAAATCCTCCTTAACCTCAATCATAGAGTTCTTATCCAGCTCAACCTCGTAGGCCAAACCGGTCCGGAACTGATCGTCATTTTCACTTGCACCTTCGACCCCGTTAATCTCCGTAAGCGACCTACTAGAGTGGTGAATGGAAATGTTTGCTTCCTGGTCAATGTTATCCTCGTCTCTGGATACGCAGGACAGCTGAGTGGCAAAAAGCCGAGGTTGTATTTGCAAAAGATCTCGCTCGGAGCTTGATGGATCTGCATCAAATGACACTTCACAAGAAATCTCTTGTAGCTGGTTGAAACGTGGCCTGTAGTAAATGGCGCCACGAGAAGTAAATTGAGATCGCCTTGGAGTCGATAATTCGTTATCGGGCAACGGTCGGCATGTGCACTTAATAGTTATTTGGTCAGACTCTCCACCGTTGGATTTAAGATCATCAAATTGACCTAGGCTGGTAAGTGCCCCATTCAAAACTACGGAACGTGAGCCTACCTTGTGGGCTAATGTCTGGGCAATCAAAAGAATAGATTGGATAAAGCTGCTCTTGCCACTGCTATTTGCACCGGCAAAGATCGTAAGCGGGCCAAGCTCCAACTCGGTTTCTTTACGAATCGATTTTAGGTTGGACACCTTCCATTTTGTAATCATGGGTTATTTGCCTCCTATTCGTGTTATTGCCTGGTCGTACCACATGAGCAGTTTCGGGTCTTCTTCAAGAACTTTGTTGGGAATCTTGTCGGCCACGGCGATAATAACGACATAGTCGTGTTCCTGCCAGGCTTTCTTGAATCCGGCACGGACGGCTTCGAGGCGGAAGACCTTGAGTTTCTTCTTGGCATCTTTGTATTCCTCGAACTCCCTGAGCAGTGCTTTCTCACGCAGTTTTTCGAGATCGCCCGACTTGTTGGGATCGGGTACATACCAGCGGTCGCGGGCCTTGGCGACCAAGGTTGGATCATCCTTGAGCAGCTCTTTCCAGTTGGTGGAGAGGTAGGCGTAGATCTGCTCCGGCACCGGGCCTTTGCCGTCATAGCAGAGGAAGTTCTGGTTAAGCAGTTCGCGCAGGTCGAGTTGGGCCTCGTTCTTGCTCCAGCCGCCGAGTTGCTGCATGAACTGCGGGTTGATGTCGGAGAATGTCTGCGGTTTTTCCTTGATGAGCTGGCGCAACCATTGAATTATGGATGCCTCGTCTTTAACGAACAATTCGATAGTTTCATTGACACCACCCGCCGCAATTTTCTTGCGATCGTATTCGGCAACTTGGTCCGGCAGGAAGTACATGCCATCCCGTTCGATGAACCGTTGCGCCAGCCCGATCTGGAACTCCTGGCTGGAGATCGGCACCGGATAGCCCTTGCGGACGTAGTAGGCCACCATCTGGTCGAACAGGATGCGAGGATCTCGCTCAGGAACGAAAAGCATCAACGCGCCTTGGCGCTTTGTGACCGGCAGATACTTCAAGTGCGTGCGGACAAAATCCTGAACGCCTTCTTCGGTTTGCGCCTCTTTCTGGAAACGCTCTTCAAAACCGCCGTTGGGTTTGTAGGCAGAAATAACAAGATCTTGCTTAACAGCCGTTGGGGTAGTAACGGCTTTAAAGCTACCTTGTTTCTTATCCAGTGCGGATACATTAGCTACGATAAAGCCTGCCTCGTTGAGTGCTGATTGGATGCTATTCCATACGGAGGCTTTTGTATTTGAGAACTCAACCGTCATCCAGCGACCAGGTTTAAGCGCTTTGTATGCTTGTAAAAAGCATTGCGTCATAAGGTCTCTATATTCTGCACTACCTTTTCCTTGTGCAGAATTTTCAATTGCTTCAGTTTTGTTGTTGGTCCAAACCTTTAGCCATTGCTCCCACAATGAGCTTAATTCTGAATAGTTAAGGTTTGCACCAAAAGGAGGGTCTACAAAAATATAATCAACTGATATTGAATCTCCGTTGGTCGTTGATTTGGTTCCTAAAACACTTGGTGATTTAATGGATTTGAAAGCAGTAATCAGCTTTTTAAGTTTGTTTTTATAGGCTGTAAAAACAGAAGACTCCGATATCTGAGATCCTACATAAAATGTACCGCTAAGGGGGTTGTAGGGAAACGAGACTCCTGGCCGGTAGCGGTTTAGCTTACTGATATTTATGAGTTGCGAATTAAACCAAAGAAGCGTCTGGGGCGACGAACACCTATTTCTTATGGCGGCCAAAATCCATAAATTTCTCTTAGTATAAAAATGATGTACATGCGTTAAACCAATGCCATCATTCCTTCTGGTTTCTTTCCCCTCCATCATTCTATGGCTTGGAAACCAGTAAGGAATATTGGAACTTTCAATTCTCTCGATTAAGCCGAAATCATTATGATCCGGTTGTTTCTCATATCTCTTACCGGCGATAGTGTAATCAATTAACACAGGCACCTGTTTTGCCTGTCTTATAGTGTCCTTTATTGCATCATCATATTTGGTGATTCGTGCCCTCTCCATGCCTCTTTTTGTTAGTGAAGTATTGCAGTGCGGACAGGAGAATGAATTACTAACAGTCCCTGCGTCTTTATCAACAGCAACATCCCAAAAAACCACTTCGTGTGTACATTCTGGGCAGACAAAAACATCAGACCAAACGATGTGGTTTATAACGCCTTTTGTTTTTCCATCGCTATGAATGGTTTCATACATCCAGCCACAATCTTTCTCGATTTCCTTGAGGATGCATTTGGCCTCTTTCTCAAAAGAGGCAACATCAACTGGCGTGTTGTAGTTGTAGGCAATAAATGTTGCCGCTGGTGAGAGATCATTAAGTACAGCTCTACGACCGCCCAGTTTTGAAAATGGTCGCCAAACCTTTTTGCCATCTTCATCGGTTTCTTCCTGCAAAATGGCCCCATCCGGTTTTACCTGATAACCGAGAGACATAACCACTTCGCGGTCACCACACATCTGCGCCGCTACACCCGTCATGCCGGTACCACAGAACCCGTCAAACACGATGTCCCCCGGCTGCGTGTAATGAAGGATGTATCGCATGATGGCCTTGTGCGGCACCTTGGTATGGTAGGAGTGCGCGTTGTAAATTGGGTCGTTCTTCCCCTCGCTCACATCGGCCGCAAAGGGTTCGCGGTGGTAGCCTTCGGGTTGCTCCGCCTTCTGCGCCTCCCACTCGGCGATGAAATCGGCGATCCAGGGGTTTGGGCAGGCAGTGTAATACGGCGGATCGCTCAGATTCAGAATGTCCTCGTCGCTGCCGATGGGAAAGCCTTCGATCTTGCGGAATTCCGGGTCCTGTAGCTTCTTACGCAGTTCCTGGGTGAAGTGGATGCGGCGGCCCTCGTCGTTTTCGAAGGCCATGCCGAGGCAAGTCACCGCTCCTGAACGCTTCTGCGGCTCTTCAAGCAGCGAGTCGAACAAACTGTTTTCTTTCATCTTCATAATCCTTGCTGGTGTCTTGTGTCTCAGCTTGGTCACTCGCTTAGTCACTTTTATTCCATGACGATCCGCACCTTGGCCGGGTCCTTGCCCTTGGTGAGCTGATCGATGTACTCCTCAAAGCGTTTTTTCATCTCCGTCGGGGTTGCCGGGCCGTCGGTGACCTGCAGGGCGTGTTGCAGTTCCTGCACATTGACAGTGACCTTGACCAAACCGGAGAGCACCTCCTTCAGGGCGTGGACAAAGTTGCTGTCCAGCGGCACTGGTAGTTCCTGCGACTTAATGAAAGCCTCCAGCGGTTTGCGGTCGTCAATCTTCAGCAGGTCCATGTTGGCCTGGGTGATCGGGTCCTCCAGGTTGCTGAGGATCGTGGAGATCCAGGTCGCCACCATGGCGTCGAGCTGCGCATCCATCTGGTCGATCATCTGCGAGCCTGCCACCGCGCCGGTTTCCACCGACGGCCGGAATCCACAATGCAGGCAGATGGGCTTTGCGTCGAGGTTTTGCTCGGTCAGGGCAAAGCAGCTCTTCAGCCCAGCCAGACGGTTCTGGTAATCGGTGAGCTGCTGCCGGGGCATCAGGTCGATACCGGCCAGTTTGAGCAGGGTTTGCAGCCGCTGATCGTTGAGCAGGCCAGCCTTGCGCTTGTCGTCGTTCACGCCCAGTCGAGCCTTGGTGTGCAGGCCGATGTAGGCGACGGTGTAATCCTTCTTCAGCTTCTGCAGCTTGGCCCCGATGCGCTGGGATTGGCTGACCAGCGTGGTCAGGTCGGCCTGTTTGAGGGCATCCAGCACATCCTGCCGGGTGGTCTTCATGCGATCCACCCAGTCATGCTCGGCAGGCAGCACCGCCTCGGCGTCGGAGAGCCAGTATGCCGTCAGGACATGATCCATGATGAACTCGCGCAGGGCGTCCAGTTCGTCCAGGGCCTTCACGGCCTTTTCATGGGCCAGCACTTCGGGAGCGCTGTAGCGGAAGTTCTTCAGCTTGCCCGGCGAGGAGTAGGCCTGGAGCGATTCAAAGAAGCCCTTGGCCTCGTCCAGCCCGCCGGCTTGTCTGGCCAGTTCGGTGCCCGCGAGCAGGTCCAGCCCCCAGAAAGAAAGCCCTTCGCGCAGGGTCTGCTGGGTCATGACGATGCGCTTGACGATCTTGCCCACTGCCTGCTGCAGGTTCTGCACCGGCTCGTCCTTGCCCTGGGTGACGAGCTGGGCCATGCCCGGCGTCATGCCAAGCAGTTCGAACAGCGCCTTGAGCGCGGGCAGGTTCCATTCCTTGGGCTGCTCCAGGTGTTTGAAGCGGACCAGTTCATCCATGCCGGTCGCGGCAAGCAGCGAGAGTCCGGTGGCGTCGAATTTCTTGCCCGGGATGCAGAGCACGATATCGCCGGAGTAGACCAGCGCCGCCAGCAGGACAGTCACCCATTCCGGCTCCAGCCGCGAACCGCCCGGGCTCATGTACTCAAGCCCATGGTCGTCCTGGATGATCTCGCTGTGGTTGACCACCTGGCCGTGGCCCTTGGCCTTGACGGCATCGAGGATGAACTTGGCGTACTTCGACTTGTAGGGGCCGATCTTCTCGCCGTCGAACAACTCCAAAGCGTCCAGCACGGCGGTGGCCTGCTTGGTACGGTTCTGCCCGGCGATGGCCCGAAGGGCATCCTGTGCTGCCTGGGCGCGGTTATTGCCGGTGATCCGGACCGAAAAGAACGGATAGTCCGGGGCCTGGTTCTCGAAGTTCGGTGCTAGGCAGACACCGGCGATGGTGTTTATCAGGTCGCGGAAGTTGATGGTTTCGTGGGGCGACAGGTCAGACAGGTCACGGATGGACTTTCCCTTGGCCCATTCTGTCATGGATTTGGAGCGGCCTTGGTAAGTGACTTCGAAGGCATCTGCCATGTGTTTCTGCAGCCACTGGACCAGCTTCCTCAGAAAATCATTGGCTTTCAATTCATAGGTGGCCTTAGCATGGCCCGATGAGGTGGTCGCGAGGTCCAGGGCAGCCGCGTAGCTCTTTAGCGCGGTCTGGAATTCCTCGTCGGTGCCTTTCAGGCGGACAAAGACTTCATCATTGACCTTGTCATCCTTGAAGCGAGGCGGATCGTTGGGCTGAATGAAATAAAGGTAGAAGTCCCGCTGGGGAACGGCGGTGGAGCGCTCGTTCGGAGCGCCGAAAAAGAGGTAGCCGGAGCGAACCGTCTTGTGTTCCTGCCAAACCAACTCGTGCTGCCAAATCTTGTAGCCGGTCACGTAGGTTGCGTCCTGGCATTCCATGACCCGCTTGAGCGCCTCATAATAATAACGGTCAAGCTCATTCGCGTTCAGAACACTAGCTTTGTTGTCGATCAGGGCGTCGAAATCGTCGGTCTTCTTCAGATCGAGATAGTATTGGCGGTTGTCAGTGTTGAAGGAAATGAACTGGCCGCTGACGGTCGTGTGGATTGCCCGCAGGACGGTTTCCACGAGGGTCTGCAGATCTTTGTCGGGCTCATTGTCACTCATGCCGGCGATCAGCGGATCAAACAGGCAGAGGCGATCACGCAATTCCTCGGCGGATGCGCCCATAGGGCCATAGATGTCGCCGGTGGTGAGGCGGTGTACAGAAAGCGCATGGATAAGGCGCAGCGCCATCGGTTTGTATTGCATCCGAGTGATGGTGTTTTCGATACGAGATTCCAGCACCTGGCTGCAATCGATGACGGCCCGTACCTCGGGAATAGCGCGGAAGGCTGCGTTTTGTTTAAGGGTGTTCCAGTAGCTGTCGAAAGCAATCAGGCCGGGTTTGTCCGACGGCACATCCTTGTCCAGAATGCCCTTCATGCCCATGGACAGCGTCTTGAGCACCTCGCGTTTTTCCACCACAGTGACCCGCTCGAAGGTGTCAATGTAATCAGGATGCACTGGAAAGAGGCGGACGAATTCATCCATCCGCTCGTTGAGATTGCCGTAGTATTTGGCAAAGGGTGTCAGGTAGTCACGGATATTGGCTTGCTGTTCGGCAGTTTTCTTTAGCAGACGTTCAGCTACAACAAATTTGACGTCGCTGCGGGCGATGAGAATCTGTTCGAAGCGATCCTTCACCCGGCGGATGCTGTCGGCGACAAAGGCAAAGCGTTGGCTGTCGAAAATGGCTTCCTGAACACCGGCCATGAAGCGGAAACGCAGATCCTTGCATACCTCGCCGACTTCGCGGAGGAAGATGAGGTCGCGAATCAGTTCCTGGTCTTTGCGGGTGCGCAGGTAGTCGAGCAACTCATCCACCACCAGTAGCAGGCCCTGCTCCGGGAACACTTGGCCGAATGCGACCATCATGTCTTCGAAGGCCCGTTTATGAGTAGGGATGGCGCTCGCTTCAGGGAAGACGTATTCCACGCCGAGCATTTCGAGATGCTCTTCCAGTTCCGCCACCAGGATATCGCGCAGGGACATGGTGGTGGCTCCGATTTCGGTACGGATGACCTTGAAGCGTCCGGCGATATGGGAAGCGGCGTCGCGGACACCGGAGTGGTTCAGTCCTTCCAGCAGGGAGGCATCTGCGGCAAGACTGGAGACCACCGACATCAAGTGCGATTTACCGGTGCCGTAATTACCGACCACAAGTAGCCCCTTGTTGTCGACCGGCTGATCGAACTGCATTTGAGGGATGACAAGCTGCGTGAGCCGTTCCGCCATTTCTTCGGAAATGATATAGGTGTTCACCAAGTGATGCGCGGCGCTTGATTTGTCTGCGTCACGTAACTGAACGACCGACTCAATCGGATCGAATTGGATAAGGTCTCCGTATTTCATGCTTGTCCGTTCTCCCTATCGCTTTCTTTCGAATCTATTGTCGCCGTGCCATCCATGCTGACGATCAGTACATTAACTCGGTCATAGCTGCGGTACTCCGGATGGTCTGTTTCGGCATAAAAAAGCCTTCCGTCGGTAGATGTCCCATTCCATGAAGCCACGACGGTACGGTTTCTCGAAATGCCTTGCAACAAGCGCAGGGGGTCCTGCTTGAGATCCTTGTCAAAAAGGATCTCAAGATTGTCCAGCACCACCGGTGATTGGACTTTTTGCGTGATCTGGTCCAGAATTTCCTGCAGGTGCAGTGACCGCTGTTTTACTGTCAGTTCAAGCAGCTTACTTGCAAGCGCCAGGTTGACATTGATGACGGGGGAACCGAACTCATCGGCGATATCCCGTAGAACGCCGGTCTTGCCGGAACCAGCCTCGCCCACTAGCAACACCAAACGGTGGTACAAGCCTTCTGCTGTGTGCAGGGATCGCTTTATTTTGTCATGTATCTGCTCAGCCATGGCCACACCCCACGATCCGGCTTGTTAGATTTTTCAGCCACACCGCCAGAGTGGCCCCACTCGTCCATTTCATTATGTTTGAATATCCAGTGCCAATCAACCCGAACCACCTTTGCTAATCAAATCTAAAGCAACAACCCCTTCAAGCGGAATCAATGTTCCAGATCATTCCATACCCCAGCGGAGAGGGAGGGATTCGAACCCTCGATACGGGGTTGCCGTATACTCCCTTAGCAGGGGAGCGCCTTCAGCCAGCTCGGCCACCTCTCCCGTTGCGCTTGCGGGACGCATCCCGGCGCACGTTTCGTTTGCATTTCACGATCCCTGCTAACGCCGGAAGGTTTGCGAGGTTCGATGCCCCGCCATGCGGATTTTATCCGGCTTCCAGTGCGTTGGCTCCCGAAACGATCTCGATGATCTCCGTGGTGATCGCGGATTGGCGCGCCCGGTTGTACTTCAGTTTCAGGTTGCGCAAAAAGTCTTCCGCATTGGAGGTCGCATTGTCCATAGCTACCATGCGCGCGCCCTGTTCCGCCGCGTTCGATTCGAGCAGAACGCGCCATACCTGGTATTGCAGGTATCTCGGCAGCAACTCGTGCAGGACGGATTCCGCTTCCGGCTCGAAGATGGAATCGGCGGCTGCGCGATTGTCAGTCTGGGCGTCTCCTTCACTCCGCGCCTCCATGATCGGCGTCAGGAACTGCTTCTTCGGGATCGGCAGAAACGGTTCGACGACCCGGTTCTGGGCAATGGTGTTCCGGAATTCGTTGTAGACGATTTTTACCTCGTCCCAGGAACCGTTCAGATACCCGTCCACGGCCTGCTCGACGATCTTCCGGGCCGTTTCCACCTCGATGCGGTCGAAGACGCCGCGAAAATCGCCGGTCATCCGATACCCCCTGCGGGCGAAATGCTTATGCCCCTTCCGGCCCACGGCAAGCACGTGCAGGTTGCCGGCCTTGCGCACCTCTTCGTATGCCGCTATCGCCTGTTCCGCTTCCTTGACGATATTGGCGTTGAAGGCGCCCGCCAGGCCCCGATCGGCCGTTACCACGATAAACAGGATGCTACGGCCCCCTTCGCGCTTCTGCAGCAACGGGTGTTCCGTGGCGTCGAGTTGCTCCTTGAGCCGGCTGATGACCGCGCCGAGCCGGTACGCATACGGCCGCGTGCTGAATATGCGTTCCTGCGCGCGCCGCAGTTTGGCCGCCGCCACCATCTTCATGGCGCGCGTCACTTGCTGCGTATTGCGGATCGAATCGATCCTGTTCCGTATGTCCCGGAGATTGGCCATGAATCAGTTCGTGCGCTACGCCCGGAAAAGGTCCGCCATATCGCGCGCGACGCTGGTGAGCACCTCCCGGTGTTCGTCCGAAAGCACGCCCGTTTCGCGAATTTCGTCGAGCAGGTTAGGGTGCTGCATCTGCAGCTTGCCGATGAATTCGGTTTCCAGTTCGCGAAGGCGGTTTACCGGCACAGCGTCCAGCAATCCCTGCGTCGCCACGAACACCACGGCCACCTGTTCTTCCACCGGAACGGGGGCGTACTGACCCTGCTTCAGAATCTCTACGAGGCGTTCCCCGCGAAGCAACTGGCGCTGGGTGGCCGGATCCAGGTCGGACCCGAATTTGGAGAAGGCCTGCAATTCGCGGTACTGCGCGAGGTCGATACGCAGTGTACCAGCGACTTTTTTCATCGCCTTGATTTGCGCGTTGCCGCCTACGCGGGATACGGAGATCCCGACATCGATGGCCGGGCGCACCCCCGCATTGAAGAGGTTCGTCTCCAGATAGATCTGGCCGTCCGTGATGGAAATCACATTCGTCGGAATATAGGCGGAAACATCCCCGGCCTGTGTTTCGATGACGGGCAGGGCGGTCAGGGAGCCGCCCCCTTCCACCTTGCCTTGCAGCGATTCGGGCACATCGTTCATCAGCACCGCGACCGCCTTCGTTTGGTTGATCTTGGCGGCCCGCTCCAGCAGGCGGCTGTGCAGGTAAAACACGTCGCCCGGATACGCCTCGCGCCCCGGCGGGCGGCGCAGCAGCAACGACAGTTCGCGATAGGCGACGGCCTGCTTGGAAAGGTCGTCGTATACCACGAGGGCATGCCGGCCCGTATCCCGAAAATACTCCCCGATGCATGCGCCGGCGTACGGGCCAATGAACTGTAGCGGAGCCGGTGTCGAGGCCGACGCATTCACGATGACCGTATAGTCCATGGCGCCGTGCTCTTCGAGCGCCCGCATCACATGGGCAACGGTGGATGCTTTTTGCCCGATGGCCACGTAGATGCAAAAAACCGGCTTGTCGGTTTCATGGGTCGATTTCTGATTGATGATCGTGTCGATCAATACAGCGGTCTTGCCTGTCTGCCGGTCCCCGATGACGAGTTCCCGCTGCCCCCGGCCGATCGGGATCATCGAATCGATGGCCTTGACGCCTGTCTGGAGCGGCTCGCTCACCGGCTGTCTGTAGATTACGCCCGGGGCCTTCCGCTCCAGCGGCATTTCGAAGGATTCGCCCGAAATGGGGCCGCGCCCGTCTATCGGGTTGCCGAGCGGATCGATCACGCGCCCCAGCATGCCTTCGGAAACGTCGATCGATGCAATGCGCCGGGTCCGGCGCGCCTCGTCGCCTTCCTTGACCGAATCGACATGGCCGAAAAGCACAACGCCGATATTGTCCTCCTCGAGATTGAGAACCATGCCTGTGGTTCCGCTCGCCGGAAACGTGATCAACTCCCCGGCCTGCACATTCGAAAGTCCGTAAAGCCGCGCGATACCGTCCCCTGTTTGCAGGACGGTCCCGACTTCGTAGATATCTGTTCCCGTTTCCAGATCGCCGAACGCGCTCTTCAGAACCGAGGTGACTTCATCTGGTCGAATTGACGTGGTCATAATGTTTGTATCGTCACTGGTTACGCATGCGTTTGCTCGTCAAACGATGTCTGGCCGGTCCGTCGAGGCGCGCACGCCGGTTATTTCGCGGAAATGGGCCGGAGCGCTACCCGGTCGCGGAGCGCTTCAAGCCGGTGGCGCACGCTCCGGTCGTACACCGTGTCTCCGATGCGAACGACGAGTCCTCCGATCAGCCCGGCGTCCTTCCGGACGTTCAGGCGAATTTTCTTGCCGGTCAACTGCTCAAGCGCTTCCGTCAACCCGGCGCGTTCCTCTTCGCTGAATGCCGAGGCGACGCGGGCTTCGGCTTCCACGATGCCGAGACGTTCGTCATGCAGGCTCTGCCACGCCTCTGCAATCCGGACAAACAGGCTTTCGCGTTTTCTGCCGACAAGCATATCGAGAAATCGCAGCGTCAGATCGTCAAGATGCGCTTCGAATAACGTACGGACGACAACCTGTTTCTTCTCGCGAGCAACGACCGGATTCCGAAAAAGCTGCGCCAGCGCTTCCGACCCCTCCAGACTCGCGCGAACAAATGCCATGTCTGCGTCGACGCGCCCGACTTTCGAGGCGTGCTCGGCTTCCTCGTACAACGCACGGGCATATCTGCGAGCTACAACCATGATCCGTTCGCTTCGAGGGTGAGAAGGAGGGGTGTGCGGTTTCCGGAAAGGGGTGTGGGAAAGCCCCGAGGCATTCGGTGCGCGGGTCAATTCCTGGGAAGCTGCTCGATAAAGCGATCGACCATTTTGCGATGCCGGTCCGCATCAAGCGTCTCTTCGAGAATCTGCTCGGCGGTCTGGATAGCGAGGCCGGCCACTTCATCCCGCAACTCCTCCAGCGCACGTTGCTTCTCCCGCTCGATTTCGGCTTGCGCCTGCTCCTGCATCTGCCGGATTCTGGCCCGCGTCTTGTCCAGTTCTTCGGTGCGCACCCGGTCGGCCGCCGCGCGAGCATCTTGCATGATGCGTCGTGCGTTCTCTTCCGCAGCGCGCCGGGCCTCTTCGTTTTTCTCCCCGGTTTGCCGGGCCTCTTCCAGCGCGCGCTCGGCTTTCCTGATGGACGAGTCAATGGTTTCCTCGCGTTCGCTCAATGCGCTCACGATGGGTTTCCATGCAAATTTGCGAAGAAGGAAGAGCAACAGCGCGAATACGATGATCTTGTAGAAGATCAGTCCCGCATTCGGTTCGAGGAGGCTTTGGGCTACGATGATATCCATGACCGAATCGATGGTTGATTGTCCCGTGGCGTAGCGGGTGCGTGGTCCGGATGCACTGCAGAGGCGGTTGTAATCTGGCGCCGGGAGCGATACATCAGGTTTTCAGTGTGAGCAACAGGCAGATGATCATGCCAAAAAGCGCAACCCCTTCGAGGAGTGCCGCAGCAATGATCATGGAAAGGCGTATGTGGTCGGCGGCTTCCGGCTGCCGCGCCGAGCCTTCCATCGCAGGGCCGGCAAGATGCCCCAGCCCGATGCCGGCTCCGATTGCGACAAGTCCGGCTCCGATACCGGCGCCCAGGTAAGCTAATGCAGTAGGGTCCATAGTGATTCTCCGTGAGTTGGGTCAGGTGTTTTGAAAAAGAGGTTCAGATGGTGAGATTGTCCGGCAAATCCGTTGCCGTAGTTACCCGGCGAGGGCCGGTTGTTCTTCGGCATGCGTTTCGTCTTCGTGATGCTCCTCTACGGCCATGCCGAAGAAAATCGCCGACAGCAGCGTGAACACAAAGGCGTGTATGAACGCCACGGCGATCTTGATGAACGAAATAAACAACGTGAATGCGATGCCGAGAGGGGCGACGAAGATGGCCGTAAGGCTGCCGAACAGCACGTTGATCGTGAAGATGATGCCGATCAGGCTCAAGATAAGCAGGGAACCGGACATCATGTTGGCGAAGAGGCGCAGCGCCAGCGCAAAATGCTTGGCGATCAGACTGACGAGTTCAATAGGCGCCAGCAGGCACTTGACCGGCAGGGGTACGCCTGGAGCCCAGAACATGTGCCGCCAGTAGGTCCGGGTTCCGCGCCGCTGTCCTACCACGAATGAGAAGGCGGCCAGCACAAGCGTAACCGAAATGTTGGATGTCGCTGCGCTTGCATAGGGCACGAGGCCCATCAGGTTACAGCACAGGATGAAGGTGAACGCCGTAAGCAAAAACGGTACGAATTGCTCGTATTTGGGGCCAATGCATGGCCGCGCAATCTCATCGCGTACGTAGACGATGAGCATTTCGAACATATTCTGGAAGATGCCCCTCGGTGCGGAAACGCGGTCTTCCCGGCGCCGATAGCGCTGCGCAAGCGTGACGAAGACGGCGACGGTGATCAAGGCGGCGAGGAGGCCGAACACAAGATGGCGCGTGATGGACAGGTCCAGCACCATGGTCCCCGAGACCGGCTGCGGTTTGGCGTACAGGTGCTCGTGATGCTCGATGGCGGCGTGGAGGGCTGCGCCGCGCAACAATTCCGTATGTCCATCTTCTTCATGCTCGATCACGTACCGTTCCGACAGCAGCGCGGAGCGGGTGGACGAAAACACATCCAGCCCCCAGGGGTCTTTTCGCAGGAAGATGCGCGGGAGTTCGACGGCGCCGAACGGGGCGAAATCAAGGTATACGCCGTCTGCAGTGTGGGCAACGGCATCCAGTTCTCCTCCCTCGTCGGCAGCATACGCCGGGCGAGGCGCAAAGAACGCGCATCCTGCCAGAAGAAGCAGGACAACGCGGCCACAGAGTATGTTTGCGTTCAACACCCTCATGTTGTGCGATAAGAAAGCATTTTCCTGAAGGGGATTATGCCGCTGGGGATTATGCCGCCGGGGGTTGCTTCCTGTGGAAAAACCGGATTTCGATCGCAAGTCCTGCGAGGAAGGTCGCAAAAAAACCTCCCAGCAAGCCCGTCGGGGCCACGGGCAGCCATCGCAAGGCGATGACCAGTAAGCCCAGGGTAACCACGACGCGGAACAGCATGGCGCCTATGACGACAGCCATTGGATTGCGGGTGCTTTGCAGCGCGAGCCGATTCGATAAAAAGCTTATCAGCACGTACGACACGCCCAGTAAGCATCCAAGTCCGATACCGAGTCCCAATCCTTCCGTTTCCATTGGCGCCGGAACGATTTTTCCCGAAAGCGCGGGAAAATCCCGACCAGGAAATATGCCCTTTTGCTAAAACGCCCAATGTACAGGAAAAAGGGCTTGGAAAAAAAGCCAATATGCAATGAATTCAGAACCGCCCATTCAGGCATTCGGCGTGCGCTTCTTCCCCCGGGATTCGCTTTTCTTTACCCCACGCACCAGCTGTATGCACATCGAGATCATACCGAGGCACAGCCCTGCAAGCACGAGCCATGGCGTCGTGTCGAGCCATCGATCGAGCAGGACGCCGATGACTATCCAGATTATCATGGTCAGCGCCGGCTCCAGCGCCAGAGAGAGATGCGACCCGGCCTCTCTGAAATCGCTGCGGGGGTCGCCGGAATCGGCGCCGTTCGAAGCAGGCATGGACGCTTTTTGGATAGGTTACTCGGGGGTAGGCGCAGGATTGTCGGTTCCTTCCGCCGCCGGAATTTCGCTGGTGTCAATGATCCGGTCTCCCGTACGGCATTCTCCATTGAATATGGCGCCTTCCTCTACCATAAGGCGGCCAAGCTGGATATTGGCGTCCACGATAGCCGTTCTCTTCAACAGGAGATTGCCGGACACGTTGATTGCGCCCTTGATGCGTCCGGCAATGTCGAGCGAAGCCCCCTTGACGTTGCCTTCTATGTAGCCGCTTTCCGGGACAACCAGTTTGCCTGCGGTTTCCACAGATCCTTTGACGCATCCGCTGATGCGCATGTCACTGGACGATATGAGTGTACCTTCGAAGGTCGTCCCCTCACTGATGATGCTCACTTTTGGAGGAGCGCCGCCGTTTGACTGCCTGGCCATCGTATTATGTCTCCAAGTATGTCCGTTTGGTTACGACCTGATTCTCCGGTGTGCGATGCGCTGGACATTTTTGTCGTTGCGCAACCTGGCAGGGGGGCGTATTGCTTCCATGGCCTATATACCCACAAGATACGCACTGGGATCTTGTGCCAGACCATTATGCCAAAGTTCAAAATGTAAGTGGGGCCCCGTCGTGAATTCGCCGGAATTTCCGCTTACCGCGATGTTATCCCGGGCCTGTACGCGGTCCCCCGTACGCTTGTAAAGCTGTCGGTTGTGTTTGTAGACCGAAAGATAGCCGTCCGAATGCTGGATCGCGATGGTGAAGCCTCCTTCCTGCGTCCAGTCCGCCATCACCACATACCCGTCCCCGATCGACCGTACGGCAGTCCCTTCTTCCACGGCAATGTCTACTCCGTAATGCCCCGTTCTTGCATTGAAGCCGCGCGTTACGAAGCCATCCACGGGAGTTAACGTCGGCAATACGAGGCTGGGGAACCGGACAGGGGCTGTGTTAGCCATGCGTGCCGGGAGGTTGTTGTTTCCCGCAAGCAGGTCTATCGTGATTGCCGGCTGCTGATGATCGGTCCAGTTCGGTGATAAATCGTCAGGGGGCGGAACGACATAATTCTCTCCCGGCAAAGATGTTTCCGACACCATGGGATCTGCCTCGTCCAGATCGATCTGCCCGAGAAAGACCTGCCGGAGCTGCGCCATATACTCTTCCTGCGCCGCAAGAGAGTCCTGCAAGGCATTGATACGCAGTGCGTTCAATCTGGCGCTCTGGCGTATTTCTCCCGATCCATACTCCGGAAGTAACCTGTTCAGGGGAGGCAGTAAAAACAGGGCGATCAGGAATGCAACAACGACGAGAGCGCTCCCGGACAGCACCATCAGTGTACGACGGGGAACGATCCGGTATTGCCGGGCCGGCTTGCCGGAGCCTTCACGTATCACCACAAAGGTCGATATCCCCTTGCCCCTTCTGAAAAATTCTTGCAGAAACGAAAACATTATTAAAACGCCCTCCTCCGGCGTTATGAAGTCAAAAATATGGAACCCGATGGACAATCAGGACTTATAACGTCCCTTTTACGAACGTTCTTCAGGATTTGCCGTGTCATCCCCGGTTCGGTAGGTACCTGGTCGGCAGATACGTTGCCGAACGAAATCCAAACAGTGCGAAACCAACATGCCCCAACACAAGTCAGCAGCCAAGCGGGTCCGTCAGGATAGCGAACGCCGTGAACGCAATCGGGTTCACCGCGGCGCCATGCGGACCATGATACGCAAACTGCGCGGAACCGCCGACAAAGAAGAAGGGCAGGCCCTGCTTTCTCAGGTAAAACATGCGCTGGATCGGCTCGCCTCGAAAGGTATCATCCACAGGAATAAGGCCGCCAATTCCAAGAGTAAACTGGAAAAGTACGTGAACGGGCTCGAATAGGCGGGTAGACGCTGGGTGTTGCCCTGTTTTTGCCTGAAAACAACTTGTTTTCGGGCGTCATGCGCTTCCATGCGAAAATTGCGCATTTTCGCATTTCATTTCGTACATTACTCGCGAACTATCCCGACCTTATCCGCTATGCCTTCGACGACCATGCCTGTTTCGTGGCAGAACATTTGCTCCGCCTTACTGGTCGGAGTGTTTTCACTTTTTCTCATACCGGATGCACACGCGCAGGACATGCGGGCGGAGGGCACCTTTTTCGTCAAGCCTCGGCTTGGTTTGGCGTGGCATCTTGGCGACACCGAAAGGTCCCCTGTCAATTTCAATCTGGATAGCTGGGATTCCGAATGTTGCGGCACGCCGTATGCGGGCGGGATTGAATTCGGATATCAGTTTGACCAGAATGGCAGCCTGAGCCTGGGACTCCAGCGTACCAATCACCCGCTTTCGCTCGTTTACACTCCGGAAGCTCCTGTGAATAGTAGTGAAATCTCCGGCGGCGGGTACACCAGCTTTCAGGCGCTGTACCGCTATGGAGGATCGTCTCGCATCGCGCCGTTCCTGGCCGCCGGAGCGCATGTCACGGGCGCAAGCGTGGCGAGCACCACATACGGCCCCACACTGGGTGTCGGTGTCGATATCGTCGTCAGCGATCGCGCGTCGATTGTCATCGAAAATCTGTCCAACCTGTCTTTCCCGGATGACGGGTTTGACAATACGACAGGGGAGGATGACGGCTTTCTTTCCTTCGAGGTAGTGAGTTCTCTGTCTGTAGGGGTCAGGATCAGCCTCGAAAGTGCATTCACGCCCGTCCAGATTCTTGGATCGACCTGCCCGAGTGTTCTCGGCGCCAACGAAGCAGGTTCCTTTTCCGTCGATACGAATCCCGACGCCACGCAGCCCGTGGATATAAATTGGGATTTCGGCGACGGCGGTATGGCTGCCGGCATGGCGGCTACACACAGTTTCGTATCCGGCGGCATGTACGATGTGACGGTTACGGTCGGCAATGGCCGCGAAACGGTGTCGTCCATGTGTTCCGTTCAGGTCGTAGAAGCTCCGACCATCGTAGCCATCGACGCAAGCGATACGCATTTCGAAGTGTGCCAGCCTCAGGAGGTTGCATTCGCAGTTCGTGCGGAGAGCGATGGGTCCACCACCTATAGCTGGGACTTCGGCGACGGAAGCACGGGCATGGGTGCGGAAGCATCCCACACGTATTCCGAGGGCGGTACCTACACGGTGACGGTCACGGTAGAAAACGAAGGCGGCACGGATACGGAGTCGATTACGATCACAGCAGTGTCGTGCCTCGCCGCCATTTGCTACGACATCACGGAGATGAATGCGGCCTACTTCGACCGGAATTCAAGCATGTTGACCGAGGAAGGGAGTGCGGCGCTTGCAGAAAACGCCGATATTCTGGGACAATGCCCCAATCTCTGTGGAGAAATCGTCGGCTACGCCGCCCCGGGCGAGCGCGATGCGCAGCAACTTTCCGACGAGCGTGCCCGCATCGTCGAGCAGTTCTACACCGAAAACGGTTTGGCCGCAAGCCGCTTCCAGACGGAAGGGCGTGGCCTGTTGCCGGGCGCGACCGAGAAGGAAGGGGCGCAGCAAGCGCGCCGTGTGGACACAATACCTGGTACGTGTGCCGGTTATTACGACGAGTAACCAGAACGCCGGAAGCGAATCATCGCAAGACGCTGCCGGAAAAGCGGGTCCGCCGATCAGGCGGGCCCGCTTTTTTTATGACGTCGCCTGCCCCGTCCGCGTACCTGACACCTGTTTGTTTCTGTTTCCTGCACAATGTCGACTGGACGCCATACCAACCCCGAAGCGCTGAGTCGTGCGCTCAAGGCACGCGCCCGCGATCTGGGATTTGATGCCTGCGGTATTGCAAAGGCCGAACGACTGGATGAGGAATCGGAGCGGCTGGAGAAATGGCTTCTCGGGGGGCGCCATGCCGGTATGGAATGGATGACGAATCATTTCGAAAAACGCGTCGATCCGCGCCGGCTGGTAGATGGAGCGCGCAGCGTTGTTTCCGTACTCCATAATTACTACCATCCGGTGGATCCGCCCGCCCGCAAAACCGCCGGTAAAATCAGCCGGTATGCCTGGGGGGAAGATTATCACCGTGTCATGAAGGAAAATCTGTATGCGCTTTTCGAATGGCTCGGCAGGGAAGCGGGCGGTGTTGAGGGCCGCGCTTTCGTCGATTCTGCACCGGTGCTCGAAAAAGCCTGGGCACAGCGCAGTGGATTGGGTTGGATAGGGAAGCACACCAATCTCATCAACCGGTCTCTCGGATCGTATTTCTTCATTGGGGAACTCATCGTAGACACTCCATTGGCCTACGATACCCCGGCGGAAGATTTTTGCGGCTCGTGCACGCGGTGCATCGATGCCTGCCCCACGGACGCCATCTATCGCCCGTACGCCGTGGATTCCAACCGGTGTATCTCCTACTGGACCATTGAACATCGCGGGGACGATGTTCCGGCATCGCTTCAATCCGGATTCAAAAACTGGATCTTCGGATGCGATATATGCCAGGAAGTGTGCCCCTGGAACAAGTTCAAAAAGCCCTCAGGGGAGGAGCGCTACGCGCCTCGTCCGGGCATTACCGATACGGAACTGGTTGTATGGGAGGAAATCGACCTTGAAGAATTTCGGAGGCGTTTCAGAAGGAGTCCCGTCCAGCGCAGCAAGTTCGACGGTTTCAAGAGAAATGTGCGCATTGCCCGCCGGAATGCACACGACAGCGCCGGGTGACGCGCGCTTTTATGCAGCAGGGTCTTCACCCTGGGTTTTCTGCATGTCGCTTTCTTCCTGCCCGGATTCCGGTCGGAGCAAGGGAAACAGAATCACATCCCGGATCGATTCCTGTCCCGTCATCAGCATGGTGAGGCGATCGATGCCCACGCCCAGCCCGGCTGCGGGAGGCATGCCATACTCCATCGCGCGGAGGTAATCCTCGTCTATCTGCATGGCTTCCTCGTCGCCTCCGGCGCGTAACCGGGCTTGATCCTCGAAGCGGTTGCGCTGGTCGATCGGATCGTTGAGCTCGCTGAATGCATTGCACATCTCTTTTGCATTGCAGATGAGTTCGAACCGCTCCACAAGCCCTTCCTCCGTGCGATGGCGCTTTGCCAGCGGGCTCAGCGCCATCGGATAGTCGGTGATGAAGGTGGGCTGGATGAGGTGCGGCTCTACCTTCTCGCCGAAAATATGGTCAATAAGTTTGCCCGTCCCCATGCTTTCGTCCACCTCGAGGTCGAGTTCCCGGGCAATATCCGCTATCTCCTGCGTGTCTTTGTCTCGCAGTTGATACCCGGTATACTCTGCAATGGCTTCGAAGAGCGGCAGGCGTTTCCAGGGGCGGCGGAAGGAGATCGTATGCTCGCCGGATTGCACATAAGGCGTGTCGTGCAATTCCATTGCAATGTGCTCGATCATTTCTTCAACGAGCTCCATCATCCACCGGTAATCCTTGCAGGAGACATACAGCTCCATCATGGTGAATTCCGGATTGTGAAACCGGCTGAGTCCCTCGTTGCGAAAATCTTTTGAAATCTCGTAGACGCCCGTAAATCCGCCGACCAGAAGCCGCTTCAGATACAGCTCGTCCGCAATGCGGAGATAGAGCGTCATATCGAGCGCATTGTGGTGTGTAGTGAACGGCCTCGCGTTCGCTCCTCCGTATATGGGTTGGAGCACAGGCGTCTCCACCTCGATATACCCCCGGTCGTCCAGAAAGCGGCGCATGATCGAAATAAGGCGTGCTCGCTGGCGAAAAACGTTCCGCACCTCCGGATTGACTACCAGATCGACATACCGCTGGCGGTAACGGAATTCCTTGTTGGTGACCTCGTTATGTACGCCGTCGTCGGTTTCCTTGACTACCGGAAGGGGGCGAAGCGATTTCGACAGAATCCTGAATTCCTCGGCATGTACGCTGATCTCACCCATGCGCGTCCGGAAAACAAATCCCCTGACACCGACAATATCCCCGATATCGAGCAGACGCCGGATGACATCGCGATAATATCCTTCAGGAAGATCGTCGCGGCGTACATAGACCTGAATGGAGCCGGACTCGTCCTGCACATCGAGGAAAGCGGCTTTGCCCATGACACGGAGCGACATGATGCGGCCGGCGATGGCTACATCGTATCGATCCCGAGGGGGGCGGTCTTCGCCGGGTTGATGCAGGTTATCGTCGAACGTATCGACGATGTGCACTGTCTCGTCGGTGACATCCCACGCATACGGATACGGATCAATACCTGCTTCACGAAGCGCATGCAACTCTTCGCGGCGGCGCTGTTGCTGATCGTTCAGCGTTTCCGACATGTGCTCGTCAGGATACCGGCCGCAATGTCGGCAGGAAAGGCATGTTTTTTCTACGAAGAAGTATGGTGGGCCCTACTGGATTTGAACCAGTGACCTCTCGCGTGTGAGGCGAGCGCTCTGAACCCCTGAGCTAAGGGCCCCATACAGAGTATTGCGTTGCACGCAAGGAAGGGCATCCCGTTCCGAAACAACTATCAGGGATATACAACCTCTGCAACCATGGAGCCGACGGGCGTCGCCCGGGTCCGAAGTTCGCGCTCGATGCCGGCGGTTACGATCGATCGTGCGTGGCGCCACGGATGGGCATGGTGGCGGCGCGGAGAATGGGGCAGGGGGTGAATCACAGACGCGTACGAGGATCGACGCATCACTTCGCCTGTATAGGGGAGGGACGGGGCATCCTGTACGCGGGATACCGTCATGGCGGAAGAAGCCATTTGACTGTACTCGTTACCGGATTGCACCCCTGATGCTCCCAGAACAAGCCCCAGCATTAATACCATCGTCACGGCGTAGGACAACGCTAAGGTTCCCTTCGCCGCGTCTTCGGACGCGATAGATAAGGGAATGCCGGGGCAGGCTGTGTCGCCAGGGAGGCTGTCGCCAGGGATGCAATTGCGCAGCCGATCGTGCAGATCGCTCGGCGCCCGGCATCGACAAGCGTACCGACACAGAAGCCGGCGCGTGCGCCGGAGGCACTCGATATGCTCCTCCATGCCCGGATTGACGCGCACATACTCCTCGAACGCATTGCGAACGAGGGGGTCCATGGTTCCATCCACGTATTCGCAGAGGAACTCGTCCTCGAGGGTTGAGGCGTCGTATTGTTTCGAATCGCTGTACCCGTTAGGCATAGGCAAACTACTCCGATTCCGACTGCGGGTGGAAAACTTGCGGACGAAGGATACTTGCTACCGGGTACTCAATACCGGTCACAGTGTTATGTGACGCATAAGGCAGTGACCGGATCCGGCAAAAGGATTTTCATCGCACCCTACACCGCATCCCGGCCCTATGCGTGCAAGCACTGCAAGGCGAGATTATTCCTCCTGTACAAAGTAGATATCCTTCAGGAGTATCTGAAGTTTCGTTCTGCCGCGATTAATTCGGCTTTTCACGGTTCCCATGGGCAACCCCGTGATCTCCGCGATTTCCTCGTACGACAGTTGCTGCACGTCCCGCAGCACGACCACTTCACGGAACTCCTCCGGAATTTTCGTCAACGCGTCCTGGATGTAGAAATCCTGGATCGAGCTTTCCGTGTCTTTATCCGGAGAGAAGGTTTCGTCCGGCACTTCCATCTCGTACTCTTCATCGTTCTTGTTGACCGACTGCAGAGAAGAGATCCGACGCCGTTTGCGCTTCCGGTATTCCGACCGCGCGAGATTCCCGGCGATCGTGTAGAGCCATGTCGAGAATCGGGCGATGCGGCGGTACGAGTGCCTGTTGCGGTAGACCCGCAGGAATGTTTCCTGAAGAAGATCCTCGCATTCTTTCATGTCTCCGAGGAACCGGTAGATATAATTGGTAAGCGGATCCTTGTACCGGCTTACCAGGATATCGAATGCCTCTACGGTTCCTGCCTGAAAATGCGACATCAGGTCCTCGTCGCTCATCGGACTGAGCGCATCCAGATACCGCGTATTGGGATTCGTGTTCTTCCGGGCCGTGTTACGGCGCTTTATGACATGAGAGTTTTGCATGGGCGTACATCCCTTGGTGTATGCTGACGTCTATCGCACAAAATCGAGAACGTACGGTCCCCCATTCTTATTGTGCGGCAACGCGGCAATGTAGTCATGAGGGGGGCGATAGTATTTTGCGAAGCATCAATGTCATCACCAGACGTTCGCTCCGCGCAGCCCCTCCCTTCAGTTCGTAATCCGCTGCCAGCAATACGGAGAACGCATTCCGGATCGCCGGCGCCTTGTATCGGCGGAGGCTTGTCAGGTATTCCTTGACGAAAAATGGCGATACGCCAATATGGCGTGCCATTTCCTTGTTCGGCATGGACGGTTCGCAGGCGCTGAGTTTCCAAAGCTTCGTGAAATAAGCGTTCAGGACGGCAATGATCATGAGTGCTTCCCCGCGCACATTCGATGCACGCTGCAACATTCGTTCCACAATGTGAAACGCATCTTTGCCGCGCTGCTCGCCTATCGCCTTCTGTAATTCGAAGACATTGAAACCCCGGCTATGTCCACCCGCGCGAACAATATCGTCCGCTGTAATGGTCTCTCGTCCGGCAGTATAGGTTTCAAGTTTTTCCATCTCGCGGACAACCGTCCCGAGATCGGTTCCTGCATAGTCGGCCAGCATATGTATGGCCTCCTGCGTCATATCGTATCCTTGCTTTGCTGCGCGCTGCTTGATCCAGCCGGGCATCTGGTTGCTATAGAGCGGTTTGCTTTCCATGGCAACGGCGTGTTCCCGAAGGGCCCGGTAGGGATGCCTTGAGCGGTCCGGCTTCGAGCCGCATACGAGCACTACCACCGCCGACGGATTCGGACGCTGCGCATACTCTTTGAACAGGCGATTGTCCTTCAGTTTTTCAAAGTCGCGCACGATCACGACACGCCGCTCACTCATTACAGGGTAGGACGCGCACAGCGCCAGCACATGCTGTGCATCTGTATCGGGACCGTACACAATATCGAGATTGAAGTCCCGTTCGTGCGGGGCGAGGGCATTCGCCAGCAGGACATCCTGCAATTCGTTGGTAAGAAACCGCTCATCGCCGTAGAAAAAATAGAGCGGCTTGAAGTTTCCCTGTCGGAATGCCGAGGCGATGTCTTCGTATGTCTTTTCGCGTGCGGCCATGCTACCCGGAGCGATACAAGGATTTTTCAACGAAAATGGCTGGCAAGGTACGGATTTTCGTCTTTAGCTCCAGCCCTTGGATATATTAAACGAAATTTTTCTGCAATCGTTACACCGAACGTGTTTTTTCAGGGACCGCAACGCGCCGCATTATTTGGGAATGTCTTCCCTGCGCGACGTGAGCCTGCTTTCGTGAAGCCGGGTCGCTGCCCTGCGCAGAAGATCGACATCGTGCCGGATGACATGATGAGCCAGGCCAAACACATCCGTAGCGGCGCCATTGATCGTAACAGGGCATGTCCACGCATGTACATCGAGTCCGGAAAATAATGCCGCCAACCCTGAACGGGCCATGCCGATATGATCGAGCACGGCCTCTATTCCCGTGCATTCCGGCGCTACGTCGTCAATCATCTCTCTCGCTCCGGGTACGTCGAAGGAAACATCCTTCCCTTCCGCCAGACGAGCAACAGCCGGGGAATATACCTTTTCGTCAAAAAGGTACAGCGACACATACATTTCCAGAAAGGAGAGCTCACTTTCTATCGGCCGCCCTTCCAGAACACTTTCCGGAATGCGTCCGAGATGCTTTCGCAGCACAGTTGTTTCGTCGATCAGATACGCCAGTTGATCCAGCAATGCCTGGCGTACCCCGGCGGTTCGGGGAACGTCGGAGACGTCGATCATTCCGTATCGGGGAGCGGCTCGGCCGGAGCCTCTGTGTCGCCGTGGATCTCCTCGGCCAGCGACGCAAGAAAAGAACGGTCCCTGAGGCTATGCACGTTGTTTTCCCGTCGGAAATCCCATTGTTCTCCAAACTGCCGGTCCTTGTAGGCTTCGAGCCAATCGAACCGGTCCTTGAGACGCTCTGCTGGCATAAGCAGTCGCTCAAGACCGAATACGGCTTCGTCGCGGCTCTGAAAAGTCAAATCGTATTCTTTCGACATGACGATTGCTTCCTCGGGGCAAACCTCCTCGCAATACCCGCAGTAGATGCACCGAAGCATGTTGATCTCGAACCACTCCGGTTCTCGCTCCTTGGCTCCCTCCATCTCGCGCGATTGCATGGAAATAGCCATCGGGGGACAAGCCCGTGCGCACAGGTTGCAGGAAACACAACGGGGGCGACCCTCTTCCTCGACCAGCACCGGGCGACCGCGATAACTGTCGGGGGGATACCATTGCTCTTCCGGGTACTGGAGGGTATAGCTTGGCTGCTGCATCTTGCGAAAGCTGTACCCAAGCCCCTTGAACACTTCCGGGAGATACAGACGCTCCCAGAAATTGAGCGTGCGCTCGTTCTTCTTTTTCGTAGGTACCGGTTTGCCAGACATGGCGGACTCGGATGAAGCGAAAAAACATCAAAGCAAAGATACTGCTCAAGATACGCCCTGACGACGGATATCGCGAGGGTTCGCCAGAGAAGATCGCGAAAATACGACACCCTCTTGCAGAAAAAGCCGCAGTGTGCGGGAAGCGCTTTGGGCAACGTTGTTCGGATGGCGCTGCCGGAAGCGAAGCTACGCGCGCTCCCGCGACTTGGCGCGAAACACCAGCGTAAGAGGAACACCGCTGAAATCGAACGCCTTGCGGAGTTCGTTTTCCAGATATCGCCGGTACGACTCGTGTACGCCTTGCGGATAATTGCAAAAGAAAGCGAATACGGGAGGGTTCGACGCCACCTGCGATGCATACTTTATCCGCACGAACTGGTTGCGCCATGTTGGAGGATGATGCCTGCCGATGGCTTTTTGCATCACCTCGTTTACTTCATGGGTCGGAATGCGCAGGCGCAGCCGTTCATGGATTCCAATGGCTGAGCCGAGCACGGTGTGCGCTCGTTGCCGGGTGAGCGCGGAGATGAACAATATGGGCACGTAGTCCAGCATCGGAAGCCGCTTGCGGATTCCACGTCGCCAGTCTCGTACCGTGTTGGTTTCTTTCTCGACCAGATCCCATTTATTTACGGCGATAACGAGACCTTTTCTGAGTTCTTCCGCCTGCTTCAGAATGCGAATATCCTGCATCTGAAGCCCATCGGCGGCGTCTATCAGAAGCACTGCGACGTCGCACGCCTCCAGGGCTCGACGGGTCCGCAGCGTAGCGTAAAATTCTACGTTCCCGGCCACTCTTGCCCGCTTGCGCAGCCCGGCCGTATCGATCAGCACGATTTCCCGGTCCTCGAACTCGATCACCGAGTGGATGGCGTCCCGGGTCGTACCGGGTATTTCCGTAACGATGGAGCGGGGAAATCCGAGAATGGCGTTCGCCAGCGAAGATTTACCGGCATTCGGTTTCCCGACCAGCGCTACACGAATGCGGGTATCCTCAGGCGGGGCGTCCGGGGCATCCGGCAGCACAGCCGTCAGGTCGTCAAGCATTTCTCCGGTGCCTGTCCCGTTGATAGAGCTCACGGGATATACCTCCCCCAACCCGAGTGCATAGAACACGCCGGCTTCCCAGCGTCGTTGGTCGTTGTCCGCCTTGTTGGCAACCACCAGAACAGGTTTGTCCGTCCGGCGGAGCACCGCACTCAGCTCCTCGTCGAGGTCTGTGACGCCGGTCATGACATCCACGACGAAAAGAATGGCGTCGGCCTCGTCGATGGCGATATGCACCTGCTCGCGGATGGCCTCTGCAAACGCCTCGGCGGTAGCCGGTACGAATCCCCCCGTATCCACGGCGTCGAACGTATGCCCCGCCCATTCGACCGTGCCGTACACCCGGTCGCGCGTTACCCCGGGCTCGTCATGCACGATGGTTTGCCGCGCCTCCACGAGACGATTGAAGAGAGTTGACTTGCCCACATTCGGACGGCCAACGACAGCTACCAGCCTCATGGGCTACTTGCCTCCTCGTGATTTTTCCATATATCTCCCATTTACAGCCACCACCACAGCCCCAGACCGCCTACAAGGAAGCAATAATAGGCGAACCAGGCCAGATTTCCCCGCTGCACGAAATGGATTACCGTCCTGATTGCCCATATGCCGGACACATATGCAATGACCGTACCCACAAGGATCGGGAGCAAATTCGTTATGTTTCCGGCCTGCACAAGACGTATTGCCTCGATACCCGTTGCGCCTATAATGACCGGCGCCGACATCAGAAACGAAAAGGCGACCGCCTGCACGGGGCGTACGTTCTGGTACAGCGCGGCGCAGATCGTCGCCCCCGAACGGGAAATACCGGGGATCATCGCCAGCCCCTGCGCCACCCCTGTTACGATCGCTTTCCATGCAGATATATCTCCCTCGGGGCGAGGGCGAATTCGGGTGAGCAGCAACAGGGCGCCCGTAACGAGGAGCATGCCGGCGGTGATATGCGGCGCTGAAAAAGCGGCTTCCAGGGGCTCCCTGAAGAGCACATACAGTATCCCGCCGGGAATCATGGAGAGAAGGATGAAAATCGCAAACCGAAAGTCCCCGTTGCTGCGGTACTGTGCGCCGAGTTGGCCGGGCCGGTGTACGCCTTCCCACACGCTGCGCACTATTTCAAGGATACGGACGCGGTATACCGTGGCGATGCTCAGGACCGTGCCGAAATGCACGAATACTTCGAACGTAATGCTATCGATCTCCAGTCCAAGCAGGTGCTGGACGAGGACAAGATGTCCCGAGGAAGAAACGGGGAGGAATTCCGTTATTCCCTGAATGAGACCGAGAAGCGCTGCCTCCCACCAGGTCATGATCTAAAGGGTGTGCAGGGTCAGGACGAATGCTTGCGCCGGAGCGTGCAAGGTACGCATTGCAGCCCGGCATAGGAAACGCCCGGACACCTTGCCGGTCGAGGATTGAGCCACAGGGGCATACGGAAAACGATGCTGTCGGTATCCTGTACGGCCCTGGTTTACGAAGCGTTGTCCGGAAGGCCGGGTTCTACAAGGAGCACCGTTTCGCGTTCCACCGTTACGGCGCCGGGCGGCGCTCCTTTCGATTTGCGCACGTATTTGCGTTCGGTTACCATCACCGGCACAAGGTTGCTGCCCCGGGCCTTGCTGAACCAGGCGGCGATGGAAGCTGCTTGCCGGATGAGGGCGGTTCCGGGCGCCGCATTGCGATGGGGCAGCCGGAGCACGACGTGTACGCCCGATACGCCGCGGGCATGCATCCAGAGGTCGTGTTTTTGCGCGTGACGAAACGTCAGTTCGTCATTCTGACGGGCATTGCGGCCTACCCAGACCTCATAGCCTTCCGGCAGGTGGAATCTTCGAAAGGGGATTCGTTTGTTTTCCTGTTCCGGATCGGGCAAGAAGCGGGCCAACCGGTCAGCCTGTTCCTTGCGGAAGATGCGCAAGGCCCGCAGGCTTACCGTTGCACGCAGCGCATCCAGCAGGTCCTGGACTTCCTGTGCGGCTTTTTCTGTCTCCGCCATGCGGTTTTCGGCGGTTTCGCGCGCAACGCGCGTGCGCCGCGCCCGGTCGTAAAATACCTGTGCGTTTTCTATAGCCGACAGGGCAGGGTCAAGAGGTACGGTTATCCTTTCTCCTTCCGCAAACAGGTTTTCGAGGGATGCTTCCTCAGCGCCTCGAGGGATATCGTGCGCCTGTGCCGCCAGCAGATGTCCCCAGGTTTCGTAACGACCGGCGCGGCTTTCCCGGGACAATTCTTCCTTCATGCGTTGTACCCGCCGGTCGTACTGCTTCGCTGCTCGTTCGAGCGCCTTGTCTATAGGGTCGAACAGTTCCCGGAAGCGGTGGTGCGCCAGGGATCGGCGCACGCCTTCCTGAACGGCCTTACTGACCGTGTCGAACGTTTCTTCCTGGAGGTTGCGAGCATGTTCCAGGGCAATGAGCGAGAAAAGCGGGGCGCCTTTTTCGTCCCGGTATATGCGGGGAGCCGGCATGAGGAGGGCCCGGCGCATCGCTTCCACGGTGCGGAAAAGCGCCTGCAGATCATTGGGGAGCACATCGTCTGTTCCGTGCGGATCCAACCCGGCACGCACAATCGCCTCGATGCCGAGCGTACGATCGAACAACGGATAAGCCCGGCAAACCGCCTGGATGATCGAACCGCCTTTCGGGCGCCAGCGTGCTTCGAAAGCCGCGTAGGTGTCAGGATCGGGCGCTGGACGCGGTGCGGGAGGAGCAGATCCCGCGAGTGCGCCGTCGTTCCGAAAAGCGGTCAGGATGCGGTCATTCGCCACGAGGAACACATTGGCATGCGGGCCGAACAACGAGACATGAAAGGCCATGCCGCCGGAGAGACCAAGAAAGATCATGCGATCCCGGTCAGCGATCCGCAGGGTTTCCACCCTTCTCCCGATGGCTGGCCTGAACAGGGTCGTGACGTTGCGCCGGGCGCGGGCGTACCCGTCGCCGCAAACGATGAAAAGAAGAGGGGGCCGGACGCCAATGCGGACTGTTCGGGTGCTGCCCGGGGCGGTAAATGCCAGCGAGAGTTCATCTCGCTCCTGCGACCAGGCGTCTTCGAGCGTACACCCGATCAGCGAAGTTCGCCATTCCGTGATCAGTGCGCGTAGCGTATGGTAATTCGCAATCATGCCTGCGTATCCCGCACTGCCGTGTCGAGCGCCCGGATGATCGTGTCGCAAGCCCCGTCGAGCACGTCAAAAGGAATAGTAAGGGGAGGGGCAATGCGCACCAGGCAGTCCGAATGAAGTGTCCATCCGAGCAGCACGCCCTCTTCGAGGCACCGGTGTACCGTACGGGTGGTCAGGTCTGCATCGCGAAGCTGCATTCCCAGCAGGGCGCCTCGTCCCCGCACTTCGACGATCGACGGATGTTGCAAACGCTGGCGGATGCGTTCTTCTATGGCATGGGCTCGAACGGGAAGTTGCTCGTCGAGTAACACGTGCAGGGCGGCCAGTGCTGCGGCGCAAGACACCGGATGTCCTCCGAATGTGGTTACATGACTCAGCGGAGGGTCCCGCCGCAGTACCTGAAAGCGTTCCGCGCTGGAAATGAATGCCCCAAGTGGCATGCCGCCGCCGAAGGCTTTGGCGATCGTCAGGATATCGGGAATGACGCCGAACTGCTCGAACGCGAAAAGCGTCCCCGTTCGTCCGAATCCTGTTTGTACCTCGTCGAAGATCAGCAGGGCGCCGGTTTCGTCGCAGCGCGCCCGCAGGGCCCGCATCCAGCCGTCCTCCGGTATGTTGAGTCCGCCTTCTCCCTGAATCGGTTCGGTGATAACGCAGGCCGTTTGCTCGTCGATGGCTTGTAGAGCGCGCTCGTTGTCGAAGGGGAGTATATCCACGTTGGGCAACAGCGGACGAAAGGGGTCCTGGTATACGTGTCGGCCGGTCACGGACAGGGACCCGTGCGTATCGCCGTGGAAGGATCCCTCGAAAGCAACCATCCTCGACCGCCCCGTTACTTTTTTCGCCAGTTTCAGGGCGCCTTCATTGGCCTCTGTTCCGGAATTCGTGAAATAGGTTACCTGAAGGGAAGGGGGCAGGTGTCTGGCCAGTAATTCAGCCAGATCTACCTGCGGGCGCTGCACGAATTCGCCGTATACCATGACATGCATATGCCGGGCGGCTTGCTCCCGGACGGCCTCAACGACCGCCGGATGCCCGTGCCCCAGCGAAGAAACGGCAATGCCGCTGATCATATCGACGATGCGACGCTTGTCCGAGAGGTATAACCAGGGCCCCTCTGCCCGGTCTATGACGAGTCCGAGCGGCGTATCGCTTGTCCACGCCATGAATCGTTCGAATCGTTCCTGCAGCAATGACATAACCGAGGTGTTTTGTCCGCCTGTCCGCCGCATCCCGGCGACGGTGAAAAGTATGGATAAATACGCGGTGGCTTGGTCGAATGCAATGTTCCGGAAGATGGGAACCTGCATGCAGGACTTCCCGTGCAAAACGGTAACGGGTTTTTGTGTCCGGATTATGGCCATAACAACCCGGCCATATCCGGTGTCGAGGCATCCCAAGGTTCCTGAACCAGGATGCCCCGGACATAGCGCGCGGTCGCCTTTCTGCCCTTCCACCCATCGAACCGCCGCTTGCCGCGTCGTTATTCCATTCGTTGCAACGGCATACCATGATTACTACGATCGCTCAAGCCCTGTTCGATTGCCTGATCAACGCATTCCCTCCGGATCGCACATACGGACGTTCGGACATCCGACACGATCCGATGCCGGGGGCGCTTGCTGATTACCTCGAACAGGTACTCCATATGAAACTCCGGGATGCTATCCGGGAGAGCAATATGCAGAATTCCTGGGTGGATCTGCGGGCGGCAGAGGTGCAAGAGGCGTGTACCGATTTCATGGAGGTCATGAAGCGTCATCAGGCTTTTCCCGCTTCCGTGTGGGCCGACTTCCTGAAGAATGCATGCCAACAGATCCTATACCTTGTCATCCAGCCTACGGCTTCGCTGATTGATTCGGTGTTTGATCCGTTGGGCAATCCGGTGCGTGTAGACACGATGCGCGATCGCATGGGGTTGTATCCTGCGAAGATTCCGTACCGGGAGGCCCTCGAAATCTGGCTGGAGGAACAGGGTGACGAGCCGGTTGGACGAGATCGGTTCGAAGCGTTCCTGTATCAGGCCGATCGGCAACTCGCCTCGGACAGTTCGCCACAGGACTGGCTCCGTTTATTCGATCCGCTCGTCAAGGTGCTTGCCACGGCCGGGTATCGTGAAGTCCCCACGGAGTTTGTTGAAGCGTTTTTGCACGAAAAGGGGGCGAAAACGATGTTGCACCGCCTCGAAAAGCAATACGGTTCGGAGGCAAGCATTTCCTTCGACGAGCTGGAGGTATTGTTTGCGTCCGGCGCAGTGAAAAGCGTAGAGTCCGCCAGGAGGGCTGCCAGCGTGCCGACGAGACCGGCGGAGCGCCGCCAGGAACCGCAACCCTTGTGGAAACGGTTCGCGCAGGGTCGTGACGATGTTTCGCCAACTGCCGAGTCTCCTGCACCATCTTCGCCCGTGGAGAGCGCGAATAATTCGGCAGAGCCGCTCTGGAAACAATTTCGCACGAGTTCTCCGCCAGCGACTGTCGAAAAAGCCCTCGAAGAGACCGTTGGAATTGAACAAATACCCGCAGGAACCGGTGCACCCGTCGGGGTCGAAACAGTTGCGCAGCCGGAACCTTCCGTCCGGATTTTTACGCTCCAACGGAGCCATTACGTGCCTTCAGAGGAGGAATCCATTGCTTCTGACATCCCACCGGATGCCAGCGAAGCCCCCACGGGCCTGACCGGTCTTGAACATACCGTGCTCGGGGAACGCGGTGCGCGGAACCGCGATCTCTTCGTCCAGTGTCTTTTTCATGGAAAGGAGGACGCGTATGAAGCTGTCCTGCAGCGCCTGGAAGGCGCAAGAGACTGGTCGGAGGCCTCACAGACCATCGCAAACGAGGTGTTTCTGAAGCACCAGGTGAATATCTACAGTCCTCCCGCCGTGACCTTCACCGAGGCCGTAGAGGCCCGATACTGCACCTGATCCGTTGTTCATGGACGATCGCGAAAAGAGGAGTGCCGACCTCGAGAGGCGCCGCGAAGAGGCTCGTCTCGGAGGGGGAGCAGCGCGCATTGCGCAGCAACACGAACGGGGAAAATTGACGGCCCGTGAGCGGATCGATATTCTCCTGGACGACGGGTCTTTTCAGGAAGTGGGCATGTTCGTGCGGCACCAGGTGCGGGATTTCGGACTTGAAGAGCGCCGGCCGTACGGCGACGGCGTGGTTACGGGTTTTGGCACGATCGACGGACGTCTTGTCTACGTCTACAGTCAGGATTTCACCGTATTCGGCGGGTCGCTTGGACTTGCCCACGCTCGCAAGATCACCCGCCTTATGCATCTGGCGCTGGAGAATGGGGCGCCGATCATCGGACTGAACGACTCCGGGGGCGCCCGCATACAGGAAGGCGTCGATTCGCTTGGCGGCTATGCGGAGATTTTTCTCCTGAACACCATGGCTTCGGGTGTGGTCCCGCAGCTATCTGCGGTTCTTGGTCCGTGTGCAGGTGGCGCTGTGTACAGTCCGGCCATCACTGACTTTGTCTTTATGGTGAAGAACACGAGCTACATGTTCGTGACCGGCCCCCATGTGGTGAAGACGGTAACCCAGGAAGAAGTGACTGCCGAGGAATTGGGGGGTGCGCGGACCCATACCGAAAAGAGCGGGGTCGCACACATGGCTTGTGAGAACGAGGTGGAATGCCTGCACCGGATACGCGATCTGTTTCATTTTATCCCGCAGAACTGCGAGGAGTCTCCTCCCTTCGTCCGGACCGACGACCCGCCGGATCGCATGGACGAAGCGCTCAACGATATTGTGCCGGAGCATCCGAATAAGCCCTACGACATGCTGGAAGTGATCCGGGGGCTTGTTGACGAGCGAAACTTCTTCGAAATCCATGCTGGCTTTGCCCCGAATCTCCTTGTAGGGTTTGCCCGTCTCGGTGGTCAGTCCATCGGCGTAGTTGCGAACAATCCCGCTGCGCTGGCGGGCGTACTGGACATGGACGCCTCGGTCAAGGGTGCGCGTTTTGTGCGGTTTTGCGATGCCTTCAATATCCCGTTGCTCGTCCTGGAGGACGTTCCCGGGTTTATGCCGGGAACCGATCAGGAATGGGGGGGCATTATCCGGCATGGCGCCAAGCTTCTCTATGCTTTCTGCGAAGCCACCGTCCCCAAAATAACCGTCATCACCCGCAAGGCGTATGGGGGCGCCTACGATGTGATGAACTCGAAACACATCCGAGGAGACCTCAATTTTGCCTGGCCCACTGCAGAAATTGCCGTAATGGGGCCGAAGGGAGCCGTCGAAATCATCTACAAGCGCCAACTGGCCGACGCGGACGATCCCGCAACGGCGGAAGAAGACTTTATCCGGCAGTACCGGGATACGTTCGCGAATCCCTATATCGCTGCCGGACAAGGGTACATCGATGACATTATTCTGCCCGCCGAAACGCGTTATCGACTCGTCCGGGGGTTCGATATGCTACGGAACAAGGTGGCCCGCAATCCCCGGAAAAAGCACGGGAATATCCCCCTGTAGGGGGTATCCGTTTACCCGAAAAGGGCACGCAGGTACTCGCGCCGCATCTTTGCAATGGCGGCGATGGAAATTTGCTTCGGACACACGGCCTCACATTCCCCGTGATTCGAGCAATCTCCGAATCCCTCGGCTTTCATCTGGTCTACCATGCGCACGACACGTTCCTTGCGCTCGACCTGACCTTGTGGGAGGTGCGCAAGGTGGGCCACTTTCGCGCCCGTAAACAAGGAGGCGGATGCGTTCGGGCATGAGGCGACACAGGCCCCGCAACCGATGCATGTGGCGAAATCGAACGCCTCGTCCACATGTTCCTTCGGAATGGGAAGGCTGTTCGCATCCGGCGCCCCACCCGTATCGACGGAGACGTAGCCGCCCGCTGCAATAATGCGGTCGAATGCGCTGCGATCCACCACCAGATCCTTGACAATGGGAAAAGCGGTGGCGCGGAAGGGTTCGACGACAATCGTATCCCCGTCCTTGTAGTGCCGCATATGCAACTGGCACACGGCCGTAGCCTTCATGGGGCCATGCGCAATGCCCCCCACCATGAGGCCGCAAGAGCCGCAAATGCCCTCGCGGCAATCGTTGTCGAATTCGACCGGGTCTTCACCCTTTTTGATGAGTTCCTCGTTCAATACGTCAAGCGCCTCGAGGAAGGACATGTCCTCGTTCAGGTTCTCGAGCGTATAATCGACCAGTCTTCCCTTTGCGTCCGGACCGGACTGCCGCCAGACTTTCAAGTGTATGGTCATCGCTTGCGCCATGCGGCTGCGGAATAGTTCAGTGCTTCGACAAACGTTTTGCCGTTATTTGTAACTCCTCGTAGACAAATCGACCGCTTCAAACGATAGCGTCTCCTTGTGCAGTGCCGGAGACGCCGCATCTCCCGTGAATTCCCATGCGGCCACGTACGTATACTCTTCGTCCCTGCGTAGCGCCTCGCCTTCTTCCGTTTGAAATTCCTCACGGAAATGGGCGCCGCACGATTCATCCCGATGCAGGGCGTCCCGGGCCATGAGTTCGCCCAGTTCGAGGAAATCCGCTACGCGGCCTGCAAATTCGAGGTTTTTGTTCAAGGTGTCTTTTCGACCGGGCACGGATACGTTTTCCCAGTAGTCGGCGCGCAGATCTGCAATGGCGTCAATGGCGTGCCGGAGCCCCTTCCGGTTGCGGGACATACCTACATCGTTCCACATGATCTGTCCAAGTTCCCGGTGAAACTCTGTGACTGTTTTGCCACCCTCGACATGGAGCAGGCGCTGGATACGGTCCTCCGCCGCCCTGGCCGCCTTGTCGAACGCCGCCTCGGAAATGTCCAGCTTGCCGCTGCCGCCGCCGGAAGCAATGTAGTCTCCCAGCGTCGAAGAAATGACAAAATAACCGTCGGCAAGGCCCTGCATGAGTGCGCTGGCCCCCAACCGGTTTGCGCCATGGTCGGAAAAATTGGCTTCTCCCAGTACGAACAACCCCGGTATCGTGCTCATGAGGCGGTAATCGACCCACAGACCGCCCATCGTGTAGTGGACGGCAGGATAGATCCGCATCGGAACCCGGTACGGATTTTCGCCCGTGATGCGCTCGTACATTTCGAAAAGATTCCCGTACCGTTCCCTCACTCCGGATTCGCCGAGGCGCTTGATCGAATCCTCAAAATCCAGATAGACGGCTTGCCCCGTAGCACCCACGCCCAGGCCATCGTCGCATACTATTTTTGCGGCCCGCGACGCCACGTCCCGAGGGACAAGGTTGCCGAAACCGGGATACCGGCGCTCAAGATAATAGTCGCGCTCCTCTTGCGGGATGCTTCCCGGAGAGCGGGTATCGCCGGCTTTCCGGGGCACCCAGACCCTGCCGTCATTGCGCAGACTTTCGCTCATGAGCGTCAGTTTGGATTGGTACTGCCCCGACACCGGAATGCAGGTCGGATGAATCTGGGTGTAACAGGGGTTGGCGAAAAAGGCGCCTTTCCGGTGGCATCGCCATGCTGCGGTGACGTTGGAGTTTTTGGCGTTTGTGGACAGGAAATACACGTTGCCGTAGCCTCCTGTGCACAACAGCACGGCGTCGCCGGCATGGCGTTCCAGCTCACCGGTCACGAGGTTGCGGACCACAATGCCCCGCGCCTGACCGTCCATGACTACGAGTTCGAGCATTTCCCTGCGGGGAAACATCTTGACCGCGCCGGTCCGGACCTGCCGTTCGAGCGCCTGGTAAGCCCCCAGTAGCAGTTGCTGGCCGGTCTGGCCTCTGGCATAGAACGTCCGCGACACCTGGGCTCCGCCAAAGGAGCGGTTGTCGAGCAGACCACCGTATTCACGTGCAAACGGAACGCCTTGCGCAACGCACTGGTCGATGATATGGTTGCTGACGGCGGCAAGACGGTGCACATTTGCCTCGCGGGCGCGGTAATCGCCGCCCTTGATCGTATCGTAAAACAGACGCCAGACGGTGTCCCCGTCGTTTGGATAGTTCTTGGCGGCGTTGATGCCTCCCTGCGCAGCGATCGAATGCGCGCGGCGGGGTGAATCCTGGATACAGAACACCTTGACATTGTATCCGAGTTCGGCCAGCGTGGCAGCGGCGGACCCTCCAGCCAGCCCCGTACCCACCACGAGAATATCGTGTTTTCGCTTGTTTGCCGGATTGACGAGCTTCGCCCTGTCGAGATAGTTTTGCCACTTCTCTGTAAGGGGTCCGGACGGAACGTGGGCTTCCAGCGTCATGGCTGCGGAGTTACGGGGCGAAAAAATAAATGTACAGAGGCAGTACAATAAAACCTGCAGCAATGCCGACGGCAAGCAGGGCCGCGATTCCGTAGATCAACGGTGTCAGGCGCCGGTTCATGGCGCCCAGAGACTGGAGTGCGCTCCATAAGCCATGGCGCAGATGAAATCCCAGCAAAACCATTACGCCTGTGTACCCGAACGTATAGAGCGGGTGCTGAAACTTCTCCGTAACCAGACGCTTGAGGTCCCGGATAGGCTCACCATCCACCAGCAGGCTATATCCCTCTGCGATTCCGGGACCGAACTTGAACGACTTGAGGTGGATCACGAGAAAAACGAGCAGGATTACACCTGTCAGGATCATGGTTCGGGAGCTCGGGGATTGCAAGCCGGGGCGCCCTGCGCTTCGGTAGGTGTCGTAGCCGTGTTTTCTGGCGCGACGCTTGCCGAGATAGATATTCACTCCGAGGATTGCATGGATTACGAGGCAAACCAGGAGCACAATCTCGACTGCGTAGAGGAGTGGCCCTGTGCTCAGCAACTTGTGCGCATATTCGTTGTAGGCCTCGCCGGCGCCGAAATAACTCAGGTTCCCCGCCATGTGGAGTATAACAAACCCCGCCCAGGCGAAGCCGGTAACCCCGGTCAGTACCTTTTTGCCGACCGAGGAGGAAAGGGCCGATCGAAGATCGGGCTTGTCGTGTTTGATCCGGGGCGTCATGGTGGGGGCTTTCTGCGCCTCGTCAGGGCGTAACGGGAATGCAAAAAAGCATGCTAAGGATAATAAATATCAGGTTCCATTGGATTATTACAAACTTTGTGAATATACTATCTATTGTCCAAAATTGAACCGCATGCTTTGGGGAGGGGGCATTTGCGGGGTATCTCGCAAAAAGTTCTGCCAAAGATCTGCACTTGAAAAACCAATCGCCATACGGAGGCCAGCCATGACGATATTGCGTACGTTTTCTATAATGACCCTTGTGATTGCCTTAACGGCTCTTGTCGGCTGTGGGGGGCAGCAGGCCGATAGCGAAGACGCCATGATGGAAGGAGATGACATGGAGGTGGAAGGCCATGACATGGATGACATGGAAGCCGATGAGATGGACATGGAGATGGAAGGGGATGACATGGAAATGGAAGGGGATGAGGCCATGGAGGATGAGGCCATGGAGGATGAGGCCATGGAGGATGAGGCCGTGGAGGATGAGGCCGTGGAGGATGAGGGATAGTCTGTTCGCCTGATTGACGCCGTACGGCCCGCGATCAGGGCAGATTCCGTCCGATCGCGGGCCGCACCACATCTACTTCCCTTCTTTTCTCCTCGTTTATTCGCGGAGAAAGGCGTTTATGCACGCTGCCCGATCGGGAGTGTGCGTTTTCCCTGTGGGCCGACATACGCGGCCTTCGGACGAATCAGCCTGTTGCTGTCCCATTGTTCCTTCAAGTGAGCACTCCAGCCTGCTGTGCGGCTTAGTGCGAAGATGGGCGTGTACAGGTCGATAGCGATGCCCAACATGTAGTAGATGGAGGCGCTGAAGAAATCCACGTTGGGATACAGGCCTTTCTTCGCCTTCATGATTTCCATCATCTCCAGGCTCATTTCGTACCATTTCAGGGAGCCGATTTCCTCGCCGAGTCCTTTGCCCATGTCTTTCAGAAAGCCGGCGCGCGGGTCCATCGTCTTGTAGACACGGTGTCCGAAGCCCATGATGCGTTCCTTCTTTGCAAGTTTTGCCGAAATATAGTCGGCGGGTCGTTGGCCGGACTTGTCGATTTCGAGGAACATGCGCATTACCTCCTGATTGGCCCCACCGTGGAGCGGACCTTTCAGCGCTGCAATGCCACCTGTTACTGCCGAGTAGATATCCGATAGCGTTGCTCCGATCACGCGGCTTGTAAAGGTAGAGGCATTCAGCCCGTGTTCGGCATGAAGCACCAGGCATGCGTCGAACGTGCATTCGGCCATCTCTCCGGGCCTTTCGCCGTTAAGCATGTAGAGAAAATTGTGCGCATGCGAACAATCCGTGCGAGGGGCTACCGGTTCTTTCCCTTTGCGCAACCGGTCGATCGCTGCAATGATCGAAGGAACGCGTGCAACAATCCGGATTGATTTTCTGTAGTTCGCCTCAGGCGATCCGTCGTCGGCCTCGTCGTCGAACAGGCTTAGCGCAGAAACCGCCGTCCGGAGGGTCGCCATGGGATTGGCGTCTTTCGGTATACGATCCAGAATACTCCATATACCCTCCGGCAAGACGAGGGCTGCTCGCAATTGTTCTTTCACCTCGTCGAGGCGAGCCTGATTAGGCAAGTCACCGTCCAGGAGGAGGCAAAGAACTTCCTCGTAAGAGGTGTTGCGGGCGAGATCGCGAATGTCGTAGCCGCGATACAGCAGCTGTCCAATCTTCCCGTTGACAAAGGCAATGTGCGAATCCAATGCAACGACATCGGCCAGTCCCTGCACCTTCGCCGACGGCGTATTTTCCGGTTTTTCGGGGTCCTTCGATGCGTTGTTTTGAGCAGAGGCTGGCATGATGGGTTTATATTGTCTTTACACGGTCAGCCCCGCACCGGGGGCTGACCCTACTATTATGGCGCCGAAAAATCGGTTTGCAGAACGTCGAATCCGATATACTACGCGTAAACCAGGATAAAGTGCCGGGTCGCCGCCGGGATCATTTATGCCGGGCCGGCATGTAACATAACAGAAAATGTTGAATTTTCTTTAGCCACCTCGGCTGGGGTGTTGATCTTCACACACGACTTTTTACAATTTGTCAAGGAGCGTAGCACGTTGTCCTTGAGCCGGTTTCCCGATACTGTTTCCCGCAAGCAGCGTACCTTGTGCGCTGCCTATGCGCGAGGTGGAGCGTCCATTCCGAATATCCCGTTTACCCGGCATATTCCAGTTGTCTGCCGATGCTCCGAACCCGATGGCACAATCTTCGAAACGTGTTTCATGCATGTTCTTGCAACCATTGCATGGAATACTTGCCTGTCTCTACATGAAAATGCCGTTGGGACCGTATCGATCCATCGTTCAGGCGCAATATCCGGTCCGGCAGGCCCGGGTGCGCAGCACATCAACCGGCTCATCGAAGGCGTGTGCTCACGTCTTATATGGGTAAGGAAATTGTCATCAATGCAGAGAAGGCGCAAACGCGGATAGCCATCGTAGAAAATGGAAGTCTCGCAGAACTCTACATAGAGAACCCTGATAACTCCCGAACGATCGGCGACATTTACCTTGGCAGGATCTGCAAGGTTATGCCAAGCATCCAGGCCGCGTTCGTGGACATTGGGCGAAAACAGGACGCCTTTCTTCATTTTTCCGATCTGTCGGATGACATCGGACAGTTGCTTGCGTTCGTTGACGCAAAGCAACCGGATGTATCTCGCATAGTCAATCAAAATCGGAAGCCGCCGAGAAAACGGGGCGCACGCCGCAAGCCGCGCCGCGATCGCAGCGCAGCCAGGCACACCGACGAAAAAAATCGCGTTGCGCCGACAGCAAAGCTCCGTGCCCGGCGACGACTCGTACAACGCCTGTCGAGGAAAACCGATAAAAACAGGCGATCCGGCGATCCGCCCGAGAAGCATCTCAAGACCAACCAGCGCATTCTGGTCAAGGTTGTCAAGGAGCCGATCTCGAACAAGGGCAGCCGTGTTTCCACGGATATTTCGATGGCCGGACGCTTTCTGGTCCTCGTTCCGTTCGGGAACTATGTAGCGGTGTCCAAGCAGATTCATTCCTACAAGGAACGGCGGCGGCTCAAAGCCCTCGCCAAAAGCCTCGTTCCTCCGGGCGTGGGCCTGATCGTGCGCACGGTGGCCGAGGGGAAAAATGCTAAAACGCTCGACACCGATTTAAGGCTGTTGCTTGATAAATGGCGCAAGATGGAGCAGAAACTCGGGGGGCGCCCGAACCCGCCTATGCTGGTTCATCGCGACGTGAATATGCTCTCGTCGGTTATGCGCGATCGGTTCTCCGAAGATTACGACCGGGTGCTGATCGACAACGAGCGGCTCTACAGAAATGTCAGGAATTACATTCAGGCGATAGCTCCACAGATGGCCGACGCCATCCGGTATCACAACGGAAAGGAACATGTGTTCGAGGCGGTCGGCATCCACGCCGAAATACAGGAGGCGTTCGAGGGGCGCGTTAATCTTCCTGGCGGCGGGTATCTCTTTATCGAACATACGGAGGCCATGCATGTCGTGGACGTGAACTCCGGCAGGGCGGGGCGTGGGCTTTCGCAGGAGGAAAGTTCGGTAAAGGTGAATCTGGAAGCCGCCCGCGTCATCACCAAGCAAATTCGCCTGCGGGATCTCGGCGGTATCATCGTGGTCGACTTCATTGACCTCCGGGATGAGAAGAACCGGAGGAAAGTTTATGATGAACTCAGGAAGGAGTTCAGAAAAGACCGCGCCGTGACGAAGGTGCTGCCTATGAGCGACTTCGGGCTCGTCCAGATCACCCGGCAACGTTTGCGCCCAAGTGTCACGGCGGGGGGAAACTCCCCCGATTTTCTGACGAAGAATGGTTCGGCCGGGACGGTGCAACCCGACCAGGCCGAAACGCAGCCCCCGGAAAGACCGGAAAGAAAGGAGCGGAACGAACCGAAACAGTCTTCCGGAAGGGGGCGCGGGAGTTCCCGGGGAAGGCGTCCGGACCCGGTTGTGGTGCTCCAGGAAATTGAGCAGTGGATTGTGGCGTACAAGGCCATGGACGGTCCACGGAACCTTACGCTATGGGCGCATCCGTTTACGGCTGCCTGGCTGAGGCGCAAAATTGCCGGCATTCGCTTTGGGTTCTTTCTGAAACATTCTCTGCCGGTGCGTCTCAAGACAGACGGAACGATGTCCCCGTACGCGTTCCGTATCACGGATACCCGGTCCGGGGAGGACCTTACCCGGAAGGTTCCGTTGTCGAAAGGCGCCAGGCCCGGATAGGCCGGAAGGCATTGTATCGCGGGCGCTTTCTCCACTTTTCTTCTCGACTATGTCTCCTCGCGGAAGTTCGTTGTCTCCGGTTGCGGGCGTTACGATGACGTTGTTGCTCGCTTGTGCTTCTATTACGGTTGTTCCCGAGGCCCATGCACAGCTTTTTTCCTACGGAAGGGTAGCACAGCAACGCGTCGGCGTGCTTTCGATCGTCTGGCAGACGGTCGATTTCCAGCCTGACACGAACGTATCGACCGAAGGGGCGCCGGCATTCACCGGTCCGGCCTATGGTATTATGTACGCACGGGGCAATATCACCGCGACCGTAACCTATGGGCCGGAAAGCGCCGCCGCTGATCACAACTCGAGGCTACTGGACGTTGCCATTGCAACCTGGAACAATCTATTCACCATCGGGGCATCGAAGACTTCCCGGTTATACCTTCCCCTGACGCTCCAGTCGAACTACCGCCGCGTAGCCCCGGCGGGACAGGCAAATTCTCCTTTTTCATCGTTTCAGGTGACGGTGATTGCTTTGGGTGGTGGCCTCGGGGGCAGTACGGAGCGAGGGAAAAATGTCCGTTTCGAGGCACGGGCCGCTCCCGCATTGGGCATTGCGCTGCGTTCCTTTGGGGGAAGCACCGGTATGGCATGGCTGGTAGATGCGGGTGTGCGCATGGATATTCGCGAGGTGTTCGGGCGCTTTGGTTTGTCAGCGGGATACGGATTCCGCACACAGTCCTGGCGGGTGGGCGACGCTAACCTGTTGGTGGAACCCAGCCAAATCCGGCTTGATTACCTCGGGTCCCAGCATATGGCCACATTGGGTCTGAACTGGTAACCGTACGGTTCCGAACATCCCGTTGCACAATGCATTATTATCGTTATTATTAGGGCGTGGCATCCAGTGGAGGGCACAGGAGACCGGAAGCGCGTAACCCGATCCGCGTTCGTACAGGAGCATGAACCGCTGGTTGTTGCTGCACGCCATACCTCTTCGGGATGAGAGGGGTGCGTTAGATCGCGGCATCCTAATTCCCGGCAGGATTCTCACATACGGACGTCCGATGAAGACGAAACACATCCTTGAAGAACTCAGGGAAGCAGCTGCCGGGTTTGGTCTGGAGGTGCGCATGGAGAAAGGTAATTTTCGAGGCGGACGGTGCAAGATTGCCGATGAAGAAATCATTGTGTTGAACAAGCAGCATCTTCCCGAAGCGCAATTGGTCGTGCTGGCGAACAGCCTTCGGGGATTGCCCATCGACGATATTTTTCTGAAACCCACTGTGCGTGCCGCGGTCGAGGAAGTATGGCGGCAACACGAGCCGGCGGAGTTGTACGAAGCGGATGACACGGAATGAGGACCGCATTCGAGTCACCCTGCTCGGCACGGGTACATCCACCGGCGTTCCTGTAATCGGGTGCGCGTGCCCTGTATGCACTTCCGGGGATCCGCGAGACGAACGTACCCGGAGCGCATGTGTCTTCGAGACGCAGGGGCTCCGCATCCTCATCGACATCGGGCCGGATTTTCGCAGACAGGCTCTTCGCGAAGGTATCCGGCATATTGATGCGGTTCTATTCACGCACCACCATTTCGACCATGTGGGCGGGATTGACGACCTCCGTCCTTTTCTGTTCAAAAACCGCCGTCCCGTTCCTTGCTACGCCCGCCGCAATACAGTAGAAGTCCTGCAAAAGATGTTCACTTATATCTTTGAAGACGGTTCGTATCCCGGGGTCCCCAATCTGGCTCTTCAAACCGTCGATGGCCCCTTTACCGTAACCGGACGCAGCGATTCCTCTTGCTCGGTGTCCGTTATTCCCATTGATGCGTATCATGGGTCCCTGCCCCTTTTCGGATACCGGATAGGAAAATTCGCCTATCTGACGGACACCAATCGTATTCCGGAAGAAAGTTTCGATTTACTGCATGGCCTGGATGTGCTGGTGCTCGATGCCCTGCGAGAGGAGGGGCATCCGACCCATTTTTCCTTTGACGAGGCGATCCGCGCCGCGCAGCGCATTGGCGCACGGCAGACGTATTTTACCCATATGACGCATAGTACGCTGCATGCCGACGCCGACGCCCGTTTGCCGGAAGGCATTCGGCTCGGATACGACGGGTTGGTGTTCGAAACGGGCGTCTGACGGCACGATTCTCTCCCCAACGTCGTTTGCGTATATTTCCGTACCCGCTTCCCTTGCATGACCGGCCCGGAGGATACCCCATGAAACTGTTTATTCTCAATGGTCCCAACCTGAATCTGCTGGGTACGCGCGAACCGGAAACCTACGGAACCGCCACGCTGGCCGACATGCAGGATGCGTTGTGCGCCCTGTTCCCCGACATCGATTTCCGGTTTGTCCAGAGTAATCACGAGGGCAACCTGATCGATGCGCTTCATGAGGCGGCCAGCGACGGCGCGTCGGGCGTGGTATTCAATCCCGGCGCCTTTACACATACGTCCATAGCATTGCGGGATGCGGTGGCGGCGGTAAATGTGCCGGTCATCGAGGTGCATCTTTCGAATGTGCATGCCCGTGAGTCGTTTCGGCATCGCTCCCTGACGGCGGCCGTATCCGCAGGGCAGATCGTGGGTCTTGGCATGAAAGGATACGAACTGGCCGTGCGCTACTTCCTGGACGGAACGGGAGCGTAACGCACATGAGCGATGTTTCCCTCGAACCGGCAGAAAATCCCGAGCCGGAGGTTCGGGAAGTCCAGAAAGGACGCGGCAGGACGCCGACGCAACCGCGCAGGAATGCTGCCGGCGTCGTCGGCGCCGGTATTCTTACGAGCCGCCTCATCGGGTTCGTGCGGGAGCGGGTGGTTGCTCATTTCTTTGGGCTGGGTGCGCACGCCGATGTTTTTCAGGTAGCGTTCCGGGGCCCGAACCTGCTGCAAAACCTGTTGGGAGAAGGCACTATCTCGGCGGCGTTCATTCCCATCTATTCGAAGATGATAGAGGAGGGGCGTGAACGGGAGGCGGGCCGTTTTGCCGGTGCGGTCTTCGGCTTGTTGCTTGCCCTTACAGCCGGGCTGAGTCTGGTTGGTATACTGCTTGCAGAGCCGATCGTGACGGTTTTTGCGATTGGTTTCCGGGACGACGCTGTCGCAGTGGCTGCGGGGGAACTGCCGATCAACCGGTTCGAACTGGCCGTACAGGCGGTGCGGATCATATTTCCGATGACGGGTGTGCTGGTGCTGGCGGCATGGTGTCTGGGGATACTCAATAGCCATCGCCGGTTTTTCTTACCCTACTTCGCTCCCGTTCTGTGGAATGCGGCCATCATCGGCGCTCTGATCGTCGGTGCGCGTATGGTACTGGAGCCGGCGACGAGCTTACAACCGGATGGACAGACCAGTCTGTTGTTCGCTGCTTTCTATGGTGCTTTTCTGGGCGGCTTGCTGCAGTTCGCAGTGCAGGCGCCCTTTGTGTTCCGGATACTTCGCGGCTTCCGGCTCGCCTTTTCTGCGAAGGTCGCGGGGGTCAAGGAGGCGATACGCGCCTTCGGACCTGCGGTGGCTGGACGGGGCGTCTACCAATTGTCCTCTTATCTCGATCTTTTACTGGCTTCCTGTCTGGCAGCCGGCGCCGTATCGTCGCTGCGGCCGGCGCAGATGTTGTACATCCTGCCGATAAGTCTTTTCGGTATGTCCGTGGCCGCGTCCGAATTGCCCGAGCTTTCGCGCTTCGGCTCGGAGAAAACCGAAGCGTTCATGCGCCGCCTGGGCCGGTCCATAAACCAGATGTTGTTTCTGACGATACCCACATGCATCGGGTACCTTGCGTTTGGCCTGCTCATCGTCGGTGCGCTTTTTCGCACCGGGGAGTTTGGCTCCGAGGATTCCTGGCTCGTCTATCTGGTGCTGGCCGGTTATTCACTGGGATTGCTTGCCACTGCCATGTCCCGCCTGCTGCAAAACGCGTTCTATGCACGCAAGAATACACGAACGCCGGCCCGCATTGCCGTAGTGCGTGTCGTTGTGTCGACTGTCGTGGCTGTCCCGGCCATGCTCCTGCTGGACGGGATCGCCGTCGGGGATGTTGCGGGTTCTGACGTAGGCGGCCGTACGCTGTATCTGGGCAGTCTCGGACTGGCCGTTGGCGCGACTGCAGGCGCATGGATCGAACTATGGCGTCTCCAAAAATCCATGGGGGCTATGATACCCACCTTCCACCTGCCCTGGGCGGGTGTGCAGCGTATGACGGCAACGGCGCTGGCTGCTGCGGCGCCTGCAGGGGTCATATGGTGGCTTCTTCCCGACATGCACATCGCTGTCGAAGCGCTGATCGTGGTATCGGCGTATGCGGCAGGGTATCTCGGCGCCTCGTTCTTGCAACGCGCCCCTGAAATGGATCCCCTGCTCGGACAGTTTGTCAAGCGCAGGAAAAAGGACGGATAACCGGACGCGAGACTTCGGTATCTTTTTTGCCTTGTACGTGATCAAGCAGTGCGTGAGCAGCATTTGGCCCGGGCTGCCGTACGTTTACCCGACCGAATGGGGTTTACTCGGCCGGTTCCTCATACGCATGGACTTCGATATGCGCATAGGATTGTCCCTCCCACTCCGCGAGATAAAGCCGACCTGTTACATGCAGGCGGGCCGGGGTTTCCGGAGCCGGGGTTTCCGCGACCTCCGGAAAGGCGAGGACGTATGTATTGCGATCCGATGTCTCAAGCACATAGGCGGCAAAGGGCTCGTTGCCGCGCACGGTGACCATGCCCTCCACCGTGATGATGTCTGCGTCGGGTACGTGATCCGGGGTGCAGGAGACAAGGCAGGTCGAGAAAAGAAATGCCGCACAAGCAAAAATCGCATACCTTTGGTAAAGGCGGGTGCTGTATGCATGGCATGTGTTCCATGCGCCCTCCCCGCGCGCACCGGGCGGCTTCATTCGCAGTGGTTCTCGCAAGGTATCGTTGGGTTTCATGTTGCTGAAAACAAGACGGCACTGTTTACGGGCGTGTGCGTACCTGTGTTACAAGGTACACATTCTGCCTGATTCCAGGACCTCCGGCGTATGCCGCTATCATTTCCCGATCGTCCCCCGCTCTTTGTTCACAGGCGCCTATCTCGCATTCCGATGATCAAATACCTTACCACGTGTCTCTCCCCGGCTCTCTGCTTTGCCTTGCTGATTGCCGTATCGCCTGCGTTTGCCCAGTCTTCGGGCAGGCTTGAAATCATGCAACCGCCTGTCGCCGAGGAAGACCCTGCCCTGTCGGCGGACGACGGGATGCGCGTCATCCACGTGACGGACCGGTTGGCCCGTATGCCGGAGGCCGTAGCCGCATTCCAGGCGTATCATGAAGCGAAAGCCCTTGGCTTGCTGCCTGTGGCAAAGACCGCGGCGTCCTACGAGATCGGCTCCGAGAAAGAGTTTAATGTACTTGCAGACATCAACAGGGATATACCCACCTGGGAAACCCTCACGTTTACGCTGGTGGCCGAGAGCGATAGCGCCAACCTCTGGATATCTAACGACCAGCAGGAGCAGGGAACCGTCAGCGAGGAACAACTCACGCAGATCACAGCCTATGTGCTTTCCGAGACGCCCGAGGAATCCTGGCGCTCCGAAAAAGGCATTGTTACAAACAACAACCATATTTTCGGCGATCCGCCGGATTCTCCCGATGCGGACGGCAAGGTCGATATTCTTCTGTTCGATATCGAGGAAGGCAACGACGATTGCTGCGTGCTCGGCTATGTCACGAGGCAAGACCTCAATCCGAATCCGGATCCGGGCGAGGGCAATGCAGCCAATATCCTTTATGTCGACCTGCCCCAGGGAATACGCTTCGGCATCCCTTCGCTCGGAGGCACTATTGCGCACGAGTACCAGCACCTGATCCATAATGCATATCAGTCGGGCGGCAGCGAACTGAGCTTCATCAACGAGGGGCTGTCGGAATGGGCGGAACTGCTGAACGGGTTCCCGCCCCGACCCATTCGGTATCTGAACGATCCGGAGGAAATTGGTGTCCGGTTGCTCACCTGGCGTAGTCGGGGAACGATCCGACAGGTTCTGCACGATTACCAGCGATCAGGGCTCTTCACCACCTACATTGCGGATCGGATCGGGCCGGAAGCCACCGGATCCATTGTACGCGCAAAATGCCCCTCGGGCGTCAACTATTGCCCGATAGGATCGTGGCTCACCGGCGTGCCCGGATACGACCTGATCCTCAGTGATCACAACCTTACCACGGCGGATATCGTGGCGGATTTTCACACCACGAATTTTGTCAACGACGCTGGGGTAGATACAAAATATGCCTACAAATCCCCGTTCCGGCAAGGCCTGAGAGCAGTATCTACTGTCATAGTGGATACCGAGGTTGACCCCGCACCCTCCGAGACCACGGTGAACGTGTCAAGCGGGGCTGTCGACTATCTGACCTGGGAGAACGTCACGAACCTCGCGCTGGAAATCAAGGACTTCGAGGATACAGGAGGCGGAGGAACGGACACCCGGATTGCTGCAGGCGGCGGGTATGCGAAAACCGCGGGCGCAAGCAACCGCTCCAACCTGTCGTTGCGGCTGTTCACCGAAACGGAAGCGGGAGCGAAGCACCTCGTGGACCTCGATCCCGAAACGCAAACGCACACAGTTTCCGGAGAGTATGCACGGGTTACCCTTATCGTCGCGCATACCCGCGCGTCGGAGAGTTTCACTGCTGCGTCTATCAGACTGGATATTACCGGAAGCTGGGGAGGCGCCGCGTTCGATGTGACTACCGTGGCCTACGAAACCGGTAAAAATGAGGACCGGGTATACCTTCGCGGAGATGCTGAGGACATTATGGCGCAGCTATACGATGTACCTGACAAGGCGCGTCTGGCGGCTGTCTTCGTGGCGCCGATATACGATAACCAGTATAGCAATTCAACGGTACCTGACGGCGAACCCCGCGATTTCACCCTCAAGGTATGGAATGTGGGCGATGACGGCTTTCCGGGGGACGAACTCTATAGCATGGATGTGGACGAGTCGCCCAATGCATCGCACTTCGACTTTCGTTCCATAACGTATTCGTTTTTGAGGGTCACTCTTCCGGCGGACGAGGAGGCGCTTGCGACGCTCCCGGAGCGGATTTTCATTGGTCTCACGAACAAGGGAACCGATGTCAATTACCTCTCCGCCACGCTTGCCCGAAGCACCGTGCAGGATACCCTGGCATACTGGTACCACGCCGTTGGCGCGGACCCCATCGCCTGGCGCCCTATGGCGAGACTTCGGCTGTGTCGAAAGGAGGGAGGGGGTTGTGACAGGAACAACGACGAGGACGGGTGGCTTTCGCTCGCCGGGCAGGTGTTTCCCATCCGCGCCCGGTTCCTCACTTCCCTGGGGCCCACATCCACGGACGATCCGGTGGAACTCCCATCCGGCGTGAGTCTGGCGCAGAACTATCCGAACCCGTTCAATCCGAGCACCTCAATCTCCTGGATGCAACCGGTTTCCGCCCGGGTCCGGCTGTCCGTGTACAACCTGCTGGGACAGAAGATGGCTATGCCTGTGGACGGTCTGCACCCGGCGGGCGAGCATGAAGTACGGCTGGATGCATCCGGGTGGGCCAGCGGCGTGTACGTCTACGTACTCGAAACAGGGACGCACATGCTGACCCGGCACATGGTGCTGTTGAAATAATTGCGGCAAGCGGCAAGACGGAATCCCTGTTTTCGATGGGCAGGGTTTGTACCGTGGCGTCCGGTTGTTACGGGTATTGCATCGCCCGCCATCTTGCACCGGAATCGGGAGGGGGCAGGTGGCGGCTCTGTCCGGGCGGCGCCTCTGTCCGGCGTTATTCGCTTTCGCCCAGATCTTCGTACTTGTGTCGTTCGAGCGAGCGGGTTTCATCGATTACCCGCTCGAACAGTCTCCGTACGGCGGCGTCGGACAACGGGCCCTTGTTCCCGGTCACGACATTGCGGATGACTTCGGCTTCCCGTTCCGGGACATACACCGGCAATCCCATTTTTTTCTTTATCGCGCCGATGGCGTTCGCGCATTGCACCCGCTCGTTCATCACGAGCAGCATGATGCGGTCCAGGACATCTATGCGTTGCCGCCAGGGCGTCATGTCGTTTTCGGACGGACGCGCCGGTATGCCGGGAGCGTCCTCGCCGAAATGATCCATCAGATCCTGCATGGACTGCAGCAGACTTTCCGGCGGCTTCGATCCGGAGGGCATGGGAAGGTACTGCGGTTGCGTGAAATCTCGGAAGGGGATGCGTTTCGGGCGATCCCTCGCTACGCAAACGTTGCAAGGGGAAGGTTCGGTTCCGCTACAGGGTTGTCTGGCGGGTCCGTTCGCCCGATCGAAAGCCGGATGTGCGCAGCAAAGGCAATCATGGCGGCATTGTCTATGCAGTATGCAGGCGGGGGCATGTGAATGCGTATTCCGCATGTTTCGCCCAGTGCTTCTGCCCGCTGTCTCAGTCTTGCATTGGCGGAGACGCCCCCGACGACATGTACGTCGCGCACGCCGGTTTCTCCGATGGCGCGGTGCAGGGCGTCGATCAGCATGTCCACGATGGCTTCCTGGAAAGCGGCGCACATATCCGGCAAACGGCGTTGCATGAGCGCCGTGCGCTTTTTTTCGCCGAGCCCGTTCAGGTAGTAGAGCACAGATGTTTTCAGCCCGCTGAACGAAAAATCGTATCCGTCGAGGCGGGCGCGTGGAAAGCGATGGAACGCCGGATTTCCCTGTGCGGCGAGGCGGTCGATGGCGGGGCCGCCCGGATACCCGAGATCAAGGAGCCGGGCCACTTTGTCGAAGGCCTCCCCTGCGGCGTCGTCGCGGGTTGTGCCGAGGATGCGAAGTGCAAGACCCTCTTCTACGAGTACCAGCTGCGTGTGCCCGCCGGAGACGATGAGGCAAAGCCAGGGATGCGCCGGCAGGCTCCGGCCGATCAACGCAGAACAGATATGTCCTTCGAGATGATTGATTCCCACCACCGGCACCCCCAGGCCGAAAGCATACGCCCGGGCAAAGCCGAGTCCAACCAGCAGCGATCCGGCAAGGCCTGGCCCGCGGGTTACCGCCACGGCGGTGAGGTCGGATGGTGCGACGCCGGCTTTTCGGAGAGCCGTACGAACCACCGGAACGATTCGCCGCTGGTGTGCACGCGAGGCGAGTTCGGGCACCACTCCTCCGAACCGGGTGTGAACCTGTTGTGCGGAAATCTCGCTGGAAAGCACCTTGCCGTTCGCTACGACAGCGGCTGCCGTATCATCGCAGGAACTCTCGACGCCCAGTATGAGTGAGTCGTTTGGCATAGGGTGCAATAGTCGGGGATGTACTGCGTTAAATATATTCAATGTACGGGGATATCGATTCGTATTGACAAAGAGTTCCGGGAGGTCTATTATTCAGGTATAATGGGCGTTTCCGTACCATACCTTCCCGTCGCACTCGTTCAGCAGCGCATGACCCTGCGCCACAAACCGTTTTCGTTATGATGCGAAACAGGCTGTTTCTTCTTTGGCTGATAGTATTTTTCGGCGTAGCCGTACCTGCGCAGGCCCAGCTCCGGCAGGATGCGCATAATCAGGAAGTTCAGTCGCAGCTCTATGATGCCCAGTCCGGACCGGCCTTTTCCCTGAACCGGCTTTTCAGTCCGCAGCATTTTAAGATGGGCCATTCGTACGAGATGTCGATGGGTTCGTTCGGCGGCGTTAGTTCGTCGCTCGGCATGTACACCAACACCATGCGCTTCCAGTTCAGCAGCAAACTGGCGGGGCGGGTTGATCTGGCTTATGCCTTCTCGCCGTTCGGGGGATCGAATATGCTGGGCGCCTCGCAGGGAATGCAAGGCCGGTTCCTGTTGCGTAATGCGGAGATTGCATATCGCCCGTCCGACAAGGTGCAATTGCATTTTTCCGTGCGGCAGAGCCCGTATGGGAGCTACATGAGCCCGTACGGATATGGGGGATACGGTAGGTACGGTTATGGATATGGCCCGGGCTTCGGGTACGGTTACCAGCCTTATTATGGCAGAGGCATGATGTATATGCGCGTTGGGTCTGCCGACGATCTTTTCTGGAACGATAATCTTCGCTGAGCAAGGCCGCTACGTCCTCGATTAATTGCCCGGTTATGGGTCGTTGGAAGAATCGTTTCATGGGGGCGGCCATTGCTGTACTTGGTCTCTTTGTGCTCGTGCTCGCGTACAGTTTCGTGACACGGGTTGCCACCCTTCCCGATCAGGAAGACGGAGCTGTCAGGGACATCATACAGGTCGAGGTCCGCAACGGCTGCGGTATCGGTGGTCTGGCGGGTGTGATGACGCTGTTCCTGCGCGAGCACGGCTATGACGTGGTGGAGGCGGGAGATTACGAATCGTTCGATGTGCCCCGCTCCATGGTGATTGACCGGGTCGGGAATCTTGAAACGGCACGTAAAGTGGCCGAGGAACTGGGTATTGAACAGGTCGAACAGGATATTCGCCCGGAGTATTTTCTGGACGCTTCGGTGGTGATCGGCCTGGACTACGAAACGTTGCGCCCCTTCAAGGAATGAGTATGCATTTGGAAGCTTCGTACACGCTGGTTGCGCACGCCGTGGAGGCCATGCTCGACAAGAAGGCCCGGGATATCACGGTCATGGACATGCGGGATGTAGCCGGCTTCGTCGATTATTTTGTGATCGGTACCGGTGATTCGGAACTACAGGTCAAAGCGGTCGCTGAGGAAATAAGGGCGCGGGTGCGCACGCAATGCGACGAGAAACCCTGGCACATGGAAGGCGCCGGTGCCTGGCAATGGGTTTTGCTTGACTATGTGGATGTGGTGGCGCACGTGTTCAGCCCTGAAAAGCGAGCATTTTACGACCTGGAAAGGCTGTGGGGCGATGCGCCAAGAAAGCATGTGGGCCCGACCGGGCTGCTGCACGAGAGCGCCCAGCGCATGTCGGGGGGCGTGGGCTAAGGCGCACGGAGTGATGCCGCCGGAAGCGGGGCCTGTGCTCTCTGACAGGTTCAGGTGATCTCGTCCTCTTCGAAGAGGATGGTGATACCGGGCAGGAGGTTGTGCCGCTTCGCCAGTTTGAGGAGGGCGCCTGCAGCTTCCTCGGGCGAGTTGAAGGAAGCGTTCTCCTTGCTGTCCACGGCCAGTTCGTAGCCGATGGCTTCTTCCCCTTCCCCGTCTTTTTCCCAGGCAGTTGCCTCCTCGATCACAAACGCCCCGTCTTCGGGCATGAACGAAGCGATAAAGCATTCCCGCTTCTTTTGAGTATCGATCAGGCTCAGGCTGCCTATTGCGCCGTACTCATCGTCGTAGAAGAGTGTTTCTGCGAGCAGTAAGCGGACGAATTGTTCAAGATTGAAGGGTTTATTTGCAGCCATTTGTCTGGAATCGTGCGTGTGTTTGCTTTCTTTGATTCATAGGGCCCCGGTACCCTCGATTACCCAAAGATGATCCCGTGAGCAGGGCCGTAATGTCTACTCTCCAAGAAAATCGGCGAGAAATTCGTTGGCGACGACGCCACTGAAGTGGTAAACCTGTGCCTCGAACAGGTTTGCGAAGTGGTGGACGATCTTTTCCTTCACATCCTGCGGGTCGACAGGGCGCCCCGTTTCCTTTTCAAGGGACGTTACGTTGCCATCCGAAATTCCGCAGGGTACGATGTGCGAGAACCAGTTCAGGTCGGTGCTCACGTTGAGGGCAAACCCGTGCATGGTTACCCAGCGACTGCACCGTATGCCCATCGCGCATATTTTTCGGGCGATTTCGCCCCCTGGACTTGTTGTGGCGTCCGCATTGATCCAGACCCCGGTGCGTCCTGCAATGCGCTCGCCTTGCACGCCGTACGATGCGCAGGCGTCGATGATGGTTTGTTCGATCAGGCGCAGGTACTTGTGTATGTCGGCAACGAATTGGTCGAGATCCAATATGGGATAGCCTACGATCTGTCCCGGGCCGTGGTAGGTGATGTCTCCGCCCCGATCAATCTCGACGAACTCGGCGCCCCGTTGTCGAAGCAGGTCCTCGGAGACGAGCAGGTTCCGGCGATTGCCGCTTTTCCCGATCGTGTAGACAGGCGGGTGTTCGACGAACAGGAACACATGGGGGATGGCTTCCGGAGGGGTGCGCCGCTTCGCCGTAATGAGGCGCTGCTGGATGCGCTGCTGCAATGCCCAGGCGGGCCGGTAGTCCATCTGCCCGATGTCGCAGACCATTACGGATCTGGATGTGCTCATACTATGTTGCCTCCGCACCTGTCGACCGGGCTGCATTCGGTTCAGTTGGCGATGCTTAACCGGAAATTGAATCCACCGTTAATGCTGGTGGAGGAAGGCGTACGACTGTCTTCGCTGATGAAGTTTTCGTAACGAAGTGTGAAATCCGTGCTGACGCGATTGCTGATCTGATAGGAAATGCGGGGCGCGACCGTATAGCGTTTCGAGGCGGAAATGATCGATACGTTGTCGCCTTCGAGCGCGTCGCCGACAACGAATTCCTCGCGACGGTCAATATAATCCGTCAGTGCCCGCCGCAGCAAAAGGCGCCGGTCGCTCAGGTTGGCGACCGACATGGTTAGACTGAAGCTGATCCGGTTGTTGATTTTTTTCAGGAAAGGCAACTTCATGCCGGATTTGGAATAGTTAGCCGTCACAGTGATTTGACTATTGTTGTTTTCCGAAACCTCGAAGTTGGTGGTGCTCAGCACATACGAGGTGCTTTTTTCCCAGGCGATGTTCGTCTGCAGATTGCCTTTGAAGGACAGGTCGAGCCCGATCAGCGGTTGGAAGCGCTCGTTTACCCGGATGCTCCCGATCTCGTCTTCGGGAATGGTGAACACGATCTGCTGTCCACTGAGGGCGAAGGAACGGGTCGAGTCGTTCGAGATCACATTGCGCCGGTAGTCCGTGGCGTAGTCCGAACTATAGCCATGCCGGATGCTGGCATTGGTGACCAGATTACGGATAATGGGCCATTGCCCGATTCCCGACCAGGTAACTTGCCAGCCGGGCATCGGGAAAGGCAGGAATCCCCGCGTGTCCACTGTGCCCAGGCCGGACAGGAAGGCATCCTGAAAATCAGTGACGATGGATTCGTTGGTGAGCACGATACGTCCATCTGCATTTTCGTCGCCAATGCGCCGGGGATCGTCCGCCCGGGCGTCGTCCTGCTGGTACGTTTCCAACTGTCTTGCAAACAGGTCCAGATATCCCGGACCGAAGACCCAGACGGACGCCCGGTTCGATCCGGTGAATGTTTCTGTGGTCGTGATCGGGTTCGGACGGTACGTCCGGTTGGTGTTGTTTGTCCAGTTGACATTCCAGGTCAGATTGATCTGGAGGGACTGGGTGGGGTTGAGCGTAGTGCGTCCCTGTACCTGCTGCTGGGACGTCAAGGCGTCACGCACCTGTAGCCGGTCACTGATGATACGCTGGTCGAGGGGTATATCCCGCTCGAGTCCGAAGCGGTATCCTACGGGCGGCCCTATGTCATTGAAGATGGCGTCCACAAGACTATAGGGGGCATCTACGCCGAGGATGTTGTCGTTATCATCCAGCACGAGTCGCCCCACGTTGCTGGAATTGCTGGTCTGGCTCGACCTGTACGTGATCGTAAGCTCCCTGATACCTGTGATTGCCAGGATGGTGCGGCGAGCCATCGAGGCCGGGTTCGGCAACAGGGCGGTGAAGAAATTCGGGCCGCTGTCCTCTTCTTCGGTTTCCATTTCAGCGGTTTCTTCATCCGGCGCGCCTTCTTCGACTTCGCCGGTAATTTCCAGTTCGTCAGCGGGTGGTGCGTCTTCTCCTTCTGCAGGCAATACTTCGGGCACGGGCAGTTCGTCCTGGTCTTCAACAGGTATCTCTTCGTTTACAGGCGGTATGTCCTCGCCTTCCACTGGCAGTTCTTCCGGTACGGGCGGTATGTCCTCGCCTTCTACTGGCAGTTCTTCCGGTGCGGGCAGTACGTCTTCCCCTTCGTCGGGAAGTTCTTCATCTTCTTGTACGGCATCGTCCTCTTGACCTTCCTCTGCCCCTTCTGCAGCTGCCTTTTCCCGCTCCTTGCGTTCTTTCTCTTCCTGTTTCAGGCGTTCCTTTTCCTCGCGCGCCGCTTCTCTGATGCCCCTGCGTTCCTCTTTCGCAGCAGCGCGTTCCTGCTGGCGCTGCGCACGCTCGGCTTCCTTTTCCTGCCTGTATTGGTCCTCAGCCTCCTCCATGGCTTCATAGAACGGTATTTTGCGGAACAGGTCCTGCAAGTGGACGGTGTTGCTGCCGCGCACTTCGGACTGGTTGCTTGCAGAGGCGCCGGTGTTACGTCCAACGGAGCCGTTTCTCCAGGTGAATTGCGAACTCCAGGTGATGTCCTGGATATGAAACCACTCCAGGGCAGATGGCATCCTGGGGTTGAAGGTGGCCACGAATCTTTCGTTGTGCTGATCGGTCCGAACCCCTTCGTGTCCCGAGAAGATGCGGTTGAGAACCTGTCCCGCCTGGATCACGCGCAGTTCGCTGACCTCGAACCGCGTATCGTTTTCACCGATCAGCCCCGAAGCGAGTGCTTCCTTTTCCGTCGTGTTCGCAAAAAAGCTCTCGTTGCCCAGACTGTCCACCCGGATTACGGTAAACACGGTGTCCACCCCTGCTGCATTCAGGCTCTGGCTGGTGCTGGCTGTATACGACACGTTGAGGAACTGGAACGGATCGTACTGGATACTGCCGTTGCGCCGGTGTGAAAGCGCGTGCGACTGGCGCAGCGGAAATGCGACCAACTCCGGCAAAGATTGCGTCGTCGTGCCGGCAAGTTCCCGGTGGCGGTCTTGCGATACGGTGAAGTTCCGTGCCGCTGTGGCTCCGGTCGTGACAGACCTGGGGGTATAATTGAAGTTCAGCCCGCCAAGGGAACGCAGCACAGGGACCTCGCCGAGGAACCAGAACGGGCGCACCGTACGCGGCCGCCGCACGTTCAGTCGGTAGGTGAGGGAGGAGTTCCATCGCTGGCTGTCCCGTTGCCGTTGGGATGGATTACTTGCCGCCGCGTCCGAGGAGGAAAAACTGAATGCAATGCCGTCCAGCGTATTGCGCAGCACCCGCGAGTCGGACCCCGACTTCCCGACGCGTATGCTGTAGGAGCGCGTGGCCGATCGGGTCTGGGCCGATTCGATGATCTCATCCTTTTTCTGCTCACGTTCCGCCTCGGTCAGCAGGTCGTTCCGATCGGTTTGCGTAAGGAGTTCCTCGAGGCGGATGTCTCCCCGGTTTGGCGAGAAGCGAGGGGTTGCCGTCCGGTTGGCCACCTGGACCGAAGCGGGAAGTGTCCAGCCGTATCGTTCCGGGATGAACTTGTCGAGATTCACATCGGACGTGACGCTCCAGTTGGAGAATTGCACCTGCTCGCGATCGCCCAACGTGCTTTCCAGGCCGCCGAAGCCATCGGTCTGATGTTGCCAACTGGCCCTGAGTGTGGCAAAATCGGCCAACTTGAAATCTGCATTTGCAATAGCGGCCCAGCCGTTCGTTTCGTCGTAGCCGGACACCCGCAATTCGTTCACCCAGACCGTCACGTCTCTGAGAACATCTTCCGGTCGGGTATTCCGAACGTCGGTAATGGTCGAGTCCGCTCCGTTGCGAATACCGAGCACGATCGTGTTGACGCCACCGAGAGAGGGTGTTCCCTTGACGCCGAGGCGAGTGCCCGGCGGGGCAAATTCAGCGATGCCGGGACTGAGCGGCACATCGTGAATGTCCGACCAGTAGACGCTGTCTGTGGGGAAGGCCCGGTCGTCGCGCGATACTTTGAGTTGGTTCAGAGCACCCAGTTTGATATTCACCGAATTCAGATCGACGAGTTCGCCGCCTACCATGCGGCTGGTCTGCCAGAGTTCGTCGGCGTCGCCCGTGCCCGAGATGACCGAACTGGGAGACAGCGGCATTTCGTATTCGTAGTAATCGTTCGTTTCGTTGGCGCCGAGGCGCATGAAGAACCGGACATTGTCTCGTTCCTCGATGGGGGCGCCGTCGCCCCGTTCGCCGTGCATATGCAGAAACATGCGCAGGTTCGAATATTTCAGCAGGTCGACTTCCTGGTGGTATGTTTTGAAGATAGCCTGCTGTTTGCCGGGCATAAGATTCTCGACCCGCAGGGCCATGGCTTGTTCGCGCGCGTCCTGCGGCTCTCCTGTAGTGTTGCGGATCTGGCTGATGATCGTGCCGTTGGGCGTGGCGTACGTGGTGCTGTTTTCCTCGTTGTTGATGCTTGAAACGGAGAGGCGTGTCTGATCCCGCAGGATATCGGTCGGAAGACTTCGTTCGAATATGATTGCCTCGGATTTCTGCCACTGGGCCCCCACCAGTTCGAACGTCGGGAAGCGGAGGGTGATCGGGTTATCGTGCCCGGTGGTCCACACCCGGATCGATTCGATGAGGCTGAAGTCCTGTATATTACCGACCCGGCGCGTGAAGTCCCGGACGGGAATGCGGATCTGATACCATCCGCCGCCCGGCGAAATCTCCGTTACGACATAGTCGTTCGTGCGCTCCGGTCTGGCAAGGGAGTCGAGGGCAGCATGCGTAAGGGGCAGTTCGTACTGGAAGTAGCTGTTGTCAATGTCGGCTGCCGAGTTGATGTTGAGGTCCTCGGTGTCGGGGATGCGTGAATTGCCCTTCTGACCGTATAGCGAGGGAGCCAGTTTGTTCTGGGCCTCGAACGAGTTGATCTCCGTGCTTGGGAAGTAACGGGAGAAGCGCTCCTGCACGCTGGCGCCGTTTGGATAGTACGTCGGATTTTTGAAGTACTCGTTTGCCCCGAAGTAGAAAAAGTCGTCGCCCGAAGGGTCGAGCCGGGCTTTCGCCACCTCGGCGCGGTAACGGGGGTCGGATACCCCGTCGTCGAGCGCATCAAGGAAGTCGCTGAAATGCGCCTGTTCGGTTACCAGATCGTCGTAATCGGAGGGGGAATAGGAAGCCAGCCCGTCCAGACCAAGGTCTTCCGTGCGTTGCCCGACCACGTCGATCGTAATATTCTGTGTACCACTGGCGGTGCGGCTCCATGAGTCCAGGTCGCGCACGCTGGCGCTGGCGAGGGTAAGACCGTCCTCCGTGTTCAGCAAGCCGTTGGGAATGACATCTTCCGAAATCGAGCCGAGGTCCACGAACAACCTTGCATCCCGGTGAATACGCCCGCCGCTTTGGGGATACACCTTTACGATGAATTCGATAAACTCGATGTTTTTAGTCGAGAAATCGGTGTAGCCTTCCGGCAATCGCTGCACCATGCCGCCCCATGCGTTCTGTGGTTCATCCAGAAAGCCCTTGAGATCTCGCGTGTAGTTGTACGGGCCGCGCTGGTGGGGCGTGAAGTAGACGTCAAGCGGCTGGATAAACGGATGCGATTCCTTTCTGACATCCTTGTTCGGCAATACGTCGTTGATGTGGACCGGGCAAATGGCCATGTCCACCGAATTGCACGGCGTGTTTTTTCCGATCAGATCCTCCAGCGTGTTCTGGTGCAACGAGTACCAACCAAGCACGCCACGCCAGTTGGTGCGCAACGAATCTGCCGTGAAACCCGAAAAGTTGGGAGGGTATACGCCGATCGAATCGGGGGCGGAGGCGAGGCGCCACCCGCCGGCTTGCCGCAACGAGTAGGTGTTTTCGAAGCCCTCGAAATCGTCGAGGTAGGAAATACCCTTCAGCTCATCTCCCTCAAAGTCCTGGCCCAGTTTTTTGAGATTCCTCCGTGACCGTTCGAAGGCCGTGGTGGGGTTCGCCCCGGGTCGGAGTTGCGCAAACTCCCCGGATATCCGGATATGGCTGGCCTCCCGGGTCTGGATCAGCGGAATAGCGTCGATGGCGCGCGTCAACCACAGAGGCTCTATGTTCAACTGGCCGTCCAGTCCCCAGATGGTGTTGGAAATCGGCTCCTCTCCGATGCGGTATTTATCAATAGGGGATTTCTGGTTCAGGCTGAACAGCGTGCCCCCGAATGCGAGTTCGTCGCTGACGAGATAGTCGAGGCGTGCACCGAGCAACGTCTTTTTCTGGATATTGAAGTACGAATTATGCTCGTAATCGATTTCGATGGCGCGCCCCCCGATCAGATGGGCGGGATTGGTGATGGTGACCGTGCCGCCCTGGTAGTCCACTACGAAATCGGTGCCCTCCGTCAGCCTGCTTCCTCCCGATGTGACGGTGACGGATCCTTCGATAAGTCCTGAAAAGGCTCGCAGGTCGTAGAAATCCTGTACGGCTCCTCTGTAAGATCCCCGGATACGGTACACGTCGAATTGCGACTGGCGAGCGGCCAGTTCTTTCTTTTGCGTATAGAGGCTGGCGTACGCGTATTTGTTTTTGCGGGCCCGTTTTTGGGGCTCGGGGATGTTCAGGCCGTCAATAATGTGCTCTATATGGCTTCCGAAGGGCTCGAGCCAAGGGAAAATGAGTTCGCCCTTTGACGGTTTGATCGTGAAGTTGACGAGATAATCGAACAGGTCGTCGGGGCGTTCCGCGCCGTCCGTATTGAGACGGTCGAGACCGAGGAGTTGGAGGAGCGTTTTCCGTTGGTTGCCGTTCAGTTCGGGTATGACGGTGGCTGCCGGACTGCCCGGGGGCTGGTATTCCACTTGCAGTTCGAAGTCGTTCGGGTTCAACCCTCGGCCAGGTACGCGGTAAATGTTGCGCAACTCGAGGTACCATGCGGCCGGATTGAAATCCCCTTCGGGATTGGGCTGGCGCAACTGCACGGGCTTGAGCAGCTTCAGTACGAGACGGTCCGCATTTTGCCCTCCGGAAGCGCCCCCTGTTTCCGAGGAAAAATCTCCCACCTGATACGTTTGCCCATTCGCCCGGAAACGAAAAGCCACGGCCAGTGCTTCGTTTTCCTGCATGCGCTGCCGCAAGGAGATATACCCGAGCACACTGTCGAAGTCGAAGTCGCTCCCTGGCCGGAGTTTCTTGTATTTACCCACCTGAAAGTCGTCGTCGCCCAGGCCCAATGAGGTCAGATAATCCTGTGGCTTGGCGCTGCCGTCCCGGACCTCTGCATCCAGCGCGGTTTGCGGGTATCGCCAGACATCGGTCCCGGGAAGGACCTGCGCCGTATAGCCGTTGGCCAGACGCACGACGTCCTGGGGTTCTCCAAGGTCGACCAGCGCAACAGCCTGGCGCACATTTTCCTCTTCGGCGCTGGTTCGTTCGAGTTTCCAGACCTCGATGTCGGTGATGCTTTCAAAGCCGTTGGCGACGAGCACCTGCGGAGGACTTTGCAGGGCGTCTTCCCAGCGATTGCGGAAATAATAGGCAAGGAAGTAGTGCGTATTCTCGTTGTATCCCGTCGGCTTCATGTTGAACTCCGTCGTCTGGGCCCCGCCCTCGATGGACAGGCTGTTCGTCTGGCCTTCCTGCTGGCTTGCCACCGTCGTCAGGCGCCAGCCGCCCAGTTGGAATTCGCTTTTGATGCCGAACAGGCTCTGGCCGCCGCGAATAAGACGCGAGGGCGTCGAAAGGTTGACGTTTCCGGCTTCGATATTCTGGATAATTTCGTCTTCGTATCCCTGGTATTGCAGCCGGAGCTGGTTCTGAAACTCGAACTGATTCTGCGTATCCCAGTCAACGTCAATGTCGAGTTTGTCGCCGATCGAGCCCGTGATACCGAGGCGGATGTCCTGATTGAATTCCGGGGAAAGCCGTCCGGATCGCCCCGTAACGGCCACCTGCTGGTCGCTTTTACGGTATTCGAAGCCGGCCTGGATGCTGGCCTGCCCGTTTACGCGAAGGCTCACGCTGGAGGCGCCGAATATAGTGCTGAAGGCGCTTTCCCGGCCGCCGGGTATGGAAATATTGAACGCAAGACCACCCCGGGATCGTTGTCGCCGTTGCTGGGCTTGCTGTTCGCTGATGATACGCCAGTTGTCGCTGAGCCAGGCGTTCAGGCGGCGTTGCCGGTAGGTTTCGAAGTCGATGACGAGCGGATATCGTACCTCGCTCTCCCCGACGAATTCCCGGACGATGAATTCCTTCCGGGTGGAATCGAGCTCGACTTCGTGCCGCCAGTAGTTGCCCAGTGCGGGGAAGAAGGGGCGGCGGGCCCGTTGGACCGGGGACGCCATCCGGCGGTCGGGGGGCGTGGGCCGCAGGTAGAAATCCGCCCGCCGGAAAGCCGTGGTATCGGTAGTGTCGGCGGCGGCGCCAAAAATAATATCGAATGTGGGGGCGTCCGTGTCGAACACGGCGGCGTCCGTATCGGAAACCGAGTCTTCTTTCGGCGGCGGAGAAACCTGTGCACTGCCGTAGTGCGCCGCCATGCCCTGCAACAGGAGCGCAATAATCATGGCGCCTGCCGCATGTATGCACGGTGCATCCATGCGATCGGGACGCTTTTGTCCCGTTATGCGTACGGCGTGCGAACTCACCCGACTTCTTCGCGATGATCGTGGATAACTACGATGTATGGACGATCCGATTACCCCGTGGGCGTTTTTTGCAGCACCCTTATGGGTGGTGCCGACAGTCCGCTGTGGTGCGTTTTATCGTCCGGTGGGGCATATATCGACACGCCCCTTGTTTACGAGAAACGGTAGCAGAAGTGCGCGCAGGCGGTAGCTGATTTGATCGTAGATCCGGGTGAGGGCGTCGAGCCGGCGGAGTGCCTGTTCAGAAAGGAGATTTCCAGAACAGGGAGCGTTGCGGATTCGACAGGAGTTCTTTCCTACGAACCGGAGCGAAATAGTTCCCTGCGCGCATCTCCGGCAGAAATCCGCGCAGCATGGTGGTGCTTCCGTGCGGCCTCCGGGAAGGCGTCGATTCGGGCTCCTGATTCGTTCCGGTCCCTACATCATGGATGCGCTCGACTTTCCTACAGCCACGGTGGCCAGTCCGATCAACAGCATCAGGAACACGCTATAGGCTGCTGCTGCACCGAAGTCGTAGAGGCGCAACTGAGCCAGGATTTCCACGCTGATCGGGCGATTGTCGAAGACATAGAGCATAATGGACGAAACGAACTCGCCCACCGATGCGACGAAGGTAAGCAGGGCGCCAGCCCAGATACCCGGCGAGATGGCCGGTAGCACGATACGGCGGAATGTGGTGGCGAATCGGGCCCCGAGATCGGCGGAAGCCTCTGCAAGACGGTCGTCGAATTGTTCGAGGGCCGCTGTGGTCGAACGCACGACGAAGGGGATGTGGCGGATAAAATACGCCAGCGGTAAAATCCAGAATCCTCCGACGAGTACAGTGTTCAGCGCAGGCAGGGTGGGTTCGTTGAAGGTGACGATCAGATTCACGGCGATCACGGTGCCCGGAATGGCGAACGGGAGGGCCGTGAGCAGTCGCACCAGCCCGCGTCCTGGAATTTTCCCCTTGGCGATATACAGGGCGGCCCCGACGCCGAACACGATGTTTCCGGCGGTGGCGACAAGCGCCATGCGCAAGCTGTTCCAGACGGGATCGAGTACGTCCGGATCCCGGAAAAGCGCTGCATAGTTGTCGAAGGTATACGCCGTGGGGAAAATCTGCCAGGTCCAGCTTCCTTCCTGTGCAAACGAGATCAGCACGACGGTCGCCACAGGCAAAAGCAGGAACGCCAGCATGGGGAGGGCTGCTGCGATGGCAACGATGCGTCCGGTCCCGCTGCGAACGGGTACAGGTGGGGCGGCGACTCCTTTTGCTGCACCTTGCACACTGCGCCTGCGGCGGCCTTCCAGCACGAACAGAAACAACAGGCATATGGCAGTCAGCAGGACAGAGACAGCGGCCGACAGGGGGAGGTTGCCATTCGTCTTGTAGTTGTAAATCTGCAACGTCAGGAAACTCTTGGCGCCGGCGAAAAGGAGCGGCGCCGTAAAGGACGCCATCGAGATCATGAAAACAAGCAGGGCTGCTCCGGTAAGCGCTGATCTCAGTTGCGGCAGGATCACGCGCCGGAACGTCGTGGGCCCGGAGGCGCCCAGGTCTGCGGAAGCTTCAGGCAGGCTCTTGTCCACGTTGCCGAGGGCCGACAGCACGAACAGGTAGAAGTAGACGTACATGGCGTAGACATGCACGAGCCAGACGGCGGAGAGGCCCTCGAATGCAAACGGCGTTTCGGCGAGGCTGAACATATCCTGAAGCACCCGCGGGAGGATGCCGCTTTCGCCGTACAGGAAGAGAAAGGCAAGCACGCCTACGAGGGGAGGCAGCGCAAGAGGGAAGACGGCAACCGCCATCAGTGTACCGTGCAACGGGAACCGGAAGCGATGAAAACACCAGGCCAGCGTCGTGCCCAGTATTCCGCCTCCGAGCACGGTCGCCACGGAGATGAATACGGAATTGAACAGGGCCCGTACGTTTGCGGACGACCAGGAAGAAAACAGTCGGGTGTAGTTTTCTGTGGTCAGTCCCAATTCGAACGTACGCAGGCTCGGGTATAGCACGTACGCTGCAAGTACGAGAAGGACGGGAACGGCAAGGAGCGCAGACCCTCGGCGCGTTAACATGGGCGATCAGAGAGCGCCGCGGCCTTCGAGGGCGCGCGCCAGCGTGGCTTCGTCGGCATATTCGAGGTCTCCCCCTATGGGCAGACCCCGGGCAATGCGCGTTAGTCGCACGCCGGCGGGTTTGAGCAACTGCGAGAGGTAGTAGACCGTGGTGTCTCCTTCTACCGTAGGATTCAGTGCAAAAATAATTTCCTTTGGAGGGATATGTTTGTTCGGAACGGGCGCGTCGTCCGGGCTATCGCCGGCAGGCGCCTGGCCGTTTTGCGCTGCCGGCGCAGCGGCCTGCTTGTGCGCCGGATCGATGCGCTGCAGGAGCTCGTCGATGTGGAGGTCTTCCGGGCCTACGCCGTCCAGTGGCGAGATGGCCCCTCCAAGTACATGATATACGCCCCGGTACTCATTGAGGCGTTCGATCGCCAGGACATCATTGGCTTCTTCCACGAGGCAAATCACGGCATGGTCGCGTTGCGGCGAACTGCAGATGGCGCAGGGGTCCGCATCGGTTACGTTGCAGCAAACGGAGCATTGCCTGACGGTATCCTTGACCCTGATCAGGGTGTGCGCCATATCTGCGATTTCGGCGCGGGACATTTTGAGCACATGAGCGGCCAGCCGCTGGGCCGTTTTTCGCCCGATGCCAGGCAGTTTGGCAAACTGCTCGACAAGCGCCTCGACCGATTCGGAAGTGAATCCCATGTGCACACGTACTGTTTCAGGGGTGGATTGCGTCCAGGTGATGCGGGCTGCTTTGCCGCAAGGTTCCGTTTACAGGTTCAAGCCAGGCAGGCCGGACAATCCCATGCCCGGAGGGAGCATGGTACCCGCAATGCCGCCCATTTCCTTGTTCGCCATTTCCTCGGCTTCGTCAAGGGCCTTGTTGATTCCGGCGACGACAAGGTCTTCCAGCAATTCAACGTCTTCGGGATCGACCGCACTTGGCTCAATGCGGATATTCGTGATGCGACGAGCGCCGTTGGCGGTCACTTTGACCATGCCGCCGCCGGATTCGGCCGTTACGGTCTTTGAGGCAAGGTTCTCTTGCGCCTCCTTCATCTTCTTCTGCATTTCCATGACCATGCCGAACATGTCGGCCATATTTACGCCGTCAGGCATACCATTTACCGTTTTCTGGAGATCGAGAGAGTTTAGCGCCCAATCATGGGTGCATACATTGCGGGTATCACCAGGCGGGTTCACCACCAAACTGCTCAAAAATTTCGCGCACCACCGGATTTTCCTTGCGCTTACGTTCCATGTATTCGTACGGATCGAAATCGGCGGCGGTTTCGGGAGCGCCGTCAGTTCCGGGGGTGTTCATGTCTTCACGTACGGCACATTGAATCGTGCGGATCGGCACATTCGCCAGTGACTTCAGTTGCCCGGTTATGTAGTCGGCGCGTTCGGTCAGTACGCGCCGGTGAAAATCGTCCGGGACGGCGATGTGAATAATGCCATCGTTGTATCCTTCCGGCTGCGTACGATGCAGCATGGACCATATCTGTATTTTATCCTTTTTGACGCGCTCCAGCAGATCGTTCCAGATCGTTGCGATGGGTTCCGCATTTTCGTCCGGGATGACGGTCATGCCCGTTTCGACCGGTTCAAGGACAGCGGTGTCTGCTTCGGCTACGAGGTTCTGCCGGCTGGCGTTGCTCAGTGTTTCTTCGGGCCGCGTCTTGTCGCGTGGCAGCAGGGGTTCGCCGAACAGGGTGTCGGCGATGGAGGGGGAAGCATTGGGTTGCTGGACAGGTCCGGGGGGGTCTACAGGCGCGGCCGCGGGAGGGGGCGTTGCGGGCGGCACACCTTCCGAAGGATGCTCGTCTTTCTGGAGAGGCGGTGCTTTCGGAGCAGCCTTTTCTTCAGGATCGCCTGGGGGCGTGTGCGGGGCGGCGTCACGAGGCGCTGGGGCGTTTTGTTTCTTTGGGGGAGATGGCGTCAGGATTTTACGCGTAGTCGATCCCGTGTTTTCCGGGGGGCGTTGGCCTGCCGGGGCCTTGCTGTCTGCGTTGCCGGGGGACCGCCTGTCCGGTTCTACCGCGTCCAGCCGATCTATTTTTGCAAGCGCCTCGCGCAGGTCTGCGCCCAGTGCGATCGTCGCCATATTCAGCAGGATGGTTTCTACCTTCAGGCGCGGCTGAATACTATTCCTGAGTGTGCTTTCCGCATTGGCAGCGAGCGTCAAAAGACGCAGCAGGTCCATTTCCGAAAAAGGCGCCACGGCCTCGGCATAGCGTTTTCGGGTCGCTTCCGCCGCCTCGATCAGTTCCGTATTCTCCATCGTGCGCGCAACAAGAAGATTGCGCAGGTGCTCTGTCAACCCGGCCAGGAACTCCTGGAGGTCATGTCCGGCCCGGATCGCGTTTTCGATCAGTTGCAGCATCCCTCCCATGTCGCGCGCAGCGACCCGGTCGGTCACCTCGAAATATCGATCGATGTCCACCACGCCAAGCGCCTTGACGAGGTCGGCGTACGCGATGTCCGAGCCACACAGCGAAACGGCTTGATCGAATACCGACAGCGCATCCCGGAGCGCGCCATCCCCCTTGCGCGCAATGAGCAACAGGGAGGCTTCGTCTGCACGGATGTTTTCCTCCTTGCAGATATCGCTTAACCGGGCAACGATTTCGGGTACGGCAATGCGACGAAAATCGAACCGCTGACACCGGGACAGGATGGTGGGGAGCACCTTGTGAGGCTCGGTCGTTGCGAAGATGAAGAGGACGTGGGGGGGCGGCTCTTCCAGGGTTTTCAGGAGCGCATTGAAGGCCGCCGTCGAGAGCATATGCACCTCGTCTACGATGTACACCTTTCGGCGGGCGCCCTGCGGCGGGATACGCACCGTTTCCCTCAAGTCGCGAATATCGTCGACGCGGTTGTTCGAGGCGGCATCGATCTCGATGACGTTCAGACTGCGCCCTTCTTCTAAAGTGCGGCAGTGCTCGCAGGTGCGGCACGGTTCCGCTTGCCCGTCGCGTTCTTCCGGCGCGCTGGTGCAGTTGATAGCCTTTGCCAGAATGCGCGCTGCGGTGGTCTTGCCGACGCCGCGCGGTCCGCTGAAGAGATACGCGTGGGCCAGCCGGTCCAGTCGGATCGCGTTGCGGAGGGTTTCCGTGACGTGTTCCTGCGCCACCAGTTCGTCGAACCGCTGCGGGCGGTACTTGCGCGCGGTGACGAGATACCTCTGTTCGGACATGTGGAGAGACGGTTCTGTGGGGACCGGATGGGGTCGGCAATGCGTTTTTCAAGCGCATCCAGCGACGTTATCCCGGGGTCCCAAAATGTATTTCACACCTGCGAATATCCTACGATAGCACGAACGATTCGGGGCAATGTTTTCCTTGTATCCCTGTCCCTGGAAACCATGCAGCCGCTCGACGAAAACCCGATGGATTCACCGGGTGAACCGGTTAAACAAGTATAGTCTGTACGGGGCCGGTTGTCAATGTCTCGTCGTCCGTTTCGATCTGTACACACACGGAGAAATCCGCCATCGCTCTTCAAATATCGCCGTAGGCGCTGGTGGGAACCCAGCCCTGGACGCCATTCGGCAGGCGCACTTCGCTCCAGGCGGCCCGGACCGTTACGACCTCGACGACGGCGCCTTCGTGAACGGTCAGGTCTGTAGGCGATCCGTCCGGACGATCTGCCAAGTCTGTTGCGTCTGCCAGCATGACGGCCTGCACCGTGTGTGTTTTCTCCCAGGATGCAGCGAATCCGAACGTAACGAAAAAGGCGGCAAGCACTCCCCCGGCCAGTACCGCGCGCCGCAACCACGGAGACCGGGTGCGGCGGATGCGCATTGCAAGGGCTGCCGAGGCGATTCCATAACCCAACAGGCCGAGCAGGAAGATGCCGGTCGGCGACAGGGCGCGAACGAGGCGGTTCCATGCCGGGCGCCAGAAGGGGGCGGGTAGCCGCGAGAAACTGTCGGCGGTCCGGTCGTGGGCGATGGCGAGGTTATGCGCCAGTTCTTCGCTTTCCGGCATGTACCGCCGGGCCTTTTCGTAGAACCGGATAGTTTGTCCGATTTCGTCCAGTCGGAAATAGGCATTCCCCATGTTGTAGTACAAGGCGCCGCTTACGTACCCGGCTTCGAGGGCGTTCCGGTAGCTGGTCACGGCGTCTCTGTGGGCGCCTTCGCGGAACAGCCGGTTGCCTTCGTCGAAGTGGCGCACTGCTTCCGGAATGTCTTGTGTCTGTGCGGAGAGCACGCAGGGGAATAGCAGTGTGGCGAGTATCCCGAGTATCGCCGCCTTGTGTGCTCCCGGTGTCTTTCCGTTCCGGGTTGTTGAGGCGGTTTCGTCCACGGCGACGATCAGCGAAGCCGCTCGTTCCTGCGCACTTTCCATGGTTGTGCGGTCGGGCAGTATGGGTGCGAACCGGGCCTGATCACATTCATCGAGAAGTCCTCGCAGCAGATCGCGGACGCTCGTTGCTACCCCGGCGGTGCGCAGGCAGGCATCGAGTTGATCGCGCGTCCATCCTGTTTCGGGAACGTTCAGCCGGTTGCCGATGAAACCGCTCAGCGCCCGTTCTATTTCTTCGTAAAAGGCGATGGGCTGTGCGCTTTCCAGCAATTTTCCGGCTTGCCGCAGATGCTTGCGCGCCAGCGGGTGCGCCATTCTGCCGCGTGCATACTGCGTATCGCTCGACAACCGATCGACATGGCGTCGTCGGACATATAGAAAGAGCAGGAGGCCAGGCGGCAACAGGAGCGCCGCATACGGCCAGGCGCGGCGGTGCAGGGGCGTTTCTACGACCGGACGCCAGCCGCCGGGGGTCGTCAGGATACCCGCGAGGTCGTCTATAGGAAAGCCCGCGGTGGTGGTCCCCGCTGCGAGCGCCTCCGCCGAGCCGGTAACGCGAATAACGGGTAGTTCAGCCTGTTGCGTCACATAGCGCTCCTGCCCTGGGTTGTACCAGGCGAATGTAACGGGAGGCATATCGAACGATCCATTGGTGCGCGGGATCACGACATACTCGAAGGTCTTGCGGCCCTGTATGCGCCGCCCTCCCCGGTTAATGGTTGTTTCGATATTCGGTTCGTACCGTTCGAAGACGCCAGGGGGTTCGAATGCCGGCTCGTCCAGCGTGGCTACGTTGCCGGTACCCTGGACCGTAACGACAATTTGCAGCGGTTCGCCTACCTCCACGTCCGTCTTGCTGACAGAAGCCGTCACATCCCAGACGCCGACGGCCCCCGAAAAAGCGGGCGGCGCCCCTTCAGGCAGTGGAGTAATACGCAGGCCAAGCGGCTCGGAGGCAATCTCGACGGGATAAAATTGCCCACGCAACGAAAAAAGCCGATCGAATGGGCTGCTTTGTGCGCCGGACGAAAGGTGCACCTCGGATTCGACCTCGAGAGCATCGACCGTGAGCATACCGGGGCGGGTCGGGAAGATAGCCACCCGCTTCAGCGGAATGGTGTGGTAGAGCAATCCGTTCTCCACGACATTTCCGGGTACGGGGCGCGTATCGATGTCGAATTCCTCGCGCCAGAATCCCTCGGCGTCCCAGGAGCCCGCGAGGCGGCTGTGGCGTAGCTGGACACCGTCCCGGAAATACAGCAGGTATTCGACGACGATTTGTTCGTTCTGGTGCGCTGTGGTTGCGCTGGGCACGGCGCGGATGAACAAATCGTTCGGATCGAGTGCTACAGGGGTGTCGTTTCCAGCGCTGCCCTGAGGCCAGGTGGGGGAGGGTGTGCCGAATGGCCAGTTTGAAGCCTGCGGCTGTTGCTGCTGCGGACGTTTGGCCTGATCCACCACGACGATTTCCACGGGCTGCGTTTCCCAGGTCTGTCCGTCGACGGTCACGTTGATGGCGAGGAGGCGGGCCGGGCCTTCCCGGAGCGGGCGGTAGCCCCAGCGGAACGTTACGCTTTGCTCCAGTGCACCGTTCGTGAACGTCATGTTACGGTGTACGCTCGGCGTGCTTTGCAGAAGCGCCAGTCCCTCGGCCTCCGGCGGGGAGGGCGTTTCGACGCCGGAAAATCCGGCTCCCGCGATTTCCACGCTGAAAATAAGTTGCTCCTGCGTACCAATGGTCGTTTCATTGACCGTGGCGCGGACCTGGATATCCTGCCCATGCGCCGGCGGTATTCCGAGCAGCATCAGCACGCCGATATGCATCAAGCATTTTTTCATCGTGCTCCTTGCCTTTTCTACCAGTCTTTTTCAACCCGGTGCGGGCGGCTCTCGGTACGCTGGATTTCCCGGAGCAGGTTGCCTTCTTCCTGTTCCAGGGCTTGCAGGATGCGCTCGGCCTGGGCCTGGCTCAGTTGTTGTTCCCCGGATTGTCTGTTCTGTTGTTCCTGCCTCTGTTCCTGCTCCTGTGGGGATTCGTTTTGTTGCCGTTCGTTCTCCCCTTGTTGCTCATTCTGTCCGTTCTGTTGCTGTTGCTGCTCGCTTTCGTCCTGTTGCTGTTCGTTCTGGCCGTCGTCGCTGTTTTCGTTGCCGGATTCCTGTTGGTCCTGCTCCTGATTCTGATCCTGTTGCTGCCTGTTTTGCTGTTCCTGTTGTTCTTGTTCCTCGATACGCCGCTTTACGAATTCGTAGTTGAACCGGGCATCCGCATTGTCCGGATTCCGGAGCAGGCTGTGGCGGTAGTACGCCAGTGCCCCCTCGAGGTCTTGTGCGGCAAAGGCGGCGTTGCCGGCATTGTAGGCCGATCGGGAAAGGTCGATGGGTTCGCCGGTCTCGCCGGCTTCCACGATGGCCTGCTCGAACGTCTGACGAGCGGATTCGGCGTTGCCCGACTTAAGGAGCGCTGCCCCGAGATTGTTGTGCAGGCCATAGCGCAGGCGCGGTTCGGCGTCGTCGGAAAGGATGGCGAGGCCGCCGGCATAGGCCGCCGCGGCGTCGGCGTACGCTTCCTGGCCGTACAGGTCGTTGCCGCGCCGTCCGTCCCGTTTTCCGTTTGGCGCCCACGGCCCGCCGGACGATGCTTCGGGCTCTTGCGTATGCTCTACGGCAACAGGAGCGGTTCCGGACGCTTCGTCTTGCGCACCTTGTGCGACAGGGGGGGTAGCTGCGGATTGCAGCAAAAGAAGGATAGCGAGAACGGACATGATGCGGATGCTTTTCAGGCGGATCCGGTGCGATCCGTGTTGCGGTTTGTACGCCGGTCGGGAATGGATCGTTCGATCAGCAACAGCAACAGGGCAAGCGCCAGCGGCCATTGAAATTTTTCTTCGTATTCCTCGAATTCTTCCTGAGCAAACTCACTTTTCTCCAAACGTTCCAACGCCTCCGTTATTTTGAAAAGGGAGCTGGAGGTGCGGGCAATGCGGAAGTATGCGCCTCCGTCGGACAGTTGCCGCAGGCCGTTTTCTTCGAGGCGGGTGCGCACGATGTCACCGTCCGCATTTTCCCTGAACCCGATTCGTCGACCGTTCCGGTAGACAGGGATCGGGCTCCCGTCCGTTTCGCCCACGCCCGCGGCATACATGACAATGTTTTCGTCGCGGGCCAGATCCGCCACCTCTTCAATGTCCGCCACATGGTTTTCCCCATCTGACACGAAGAGCAGTGCGCGGCTGCGCGCGTCGTCCGGAGATTCCGCCGGTATGTCGAAGGCCTGTACCGCCATGCGCAGGGCGGCGCCGAAGTCGGTGCCCGGCACCGCGATGGCTTCCGGGCCGGCTACGTCGAGGAAGAGACGCACTGCCGAGTAGTCCGTCGTGAGCGGGCACTGCAGGAAGGCGTCCCCGGCGAAAATGACCAGACCTATCCGGTCGCCGCGTAACTCGTCCAGCAATTTCCGGATTTCGTTTTTGGCCCGATCAAGGCGGTTAGGAGCAACGTCTTCGGCCAGCATAGAAGCGGACACATCGAGGGCGATGACAAGATCGACTCCTTCGCGTTTCACATCGCGGAGTTGCGTGCCGAAGCGCGGCCCGGCCAGCGCAAGAGCAAGAAGAGCGACGGCGCATGTCACGGCGGTTGCCTTCCATCGCCGGCGCCGGGAGCTGGTTCCCGGCGTGAGCCGGGCCACGGTATCCCGGAGACCGAACCGGCGCATCGCCTCGCGACGTTTCTGTGCTGCCCACAGGAAGAGGGCTACGGCCAGCGCGGGTCCTGCCGCCGCAGTCCAGAGATATGCGGGATGTAGCCAGTCCATACGGGATCAGGGAGTGCGCCGCAGACGCGTGCCGGAGAGCAGGAGTTCGAGTAGCAGCAGACCAAAGGCGGGCCACAGAAATACGGCATAGCGCTCCGTGTAGTCCGTGTAGAAGCGCTCCTCTATTTCTGTTTTTTCAAGTTCGCCGATTTCTGCGTAGATGCTTTGGAGCGTTTCCTTGTTCGTGGCGCGGAAATAGCGCCCGCCCGTTTTTTCCGCTACGGACGAGAGCATGTCCTCGTCGATCTCGACAGGGATCATCTGCCGCCGTTGGCCTCCGAAGGGGTCGTCGAACGGGAACGGAGCTTCCCCATGCGTACCCACACCGATCGAGTAAATGCGCACGTCCATCGTTTGCGCCACTTCCGAGGCGGTTACGGGATCGATCTCACCCCGGTTATTTTGTCCGTCCGTGAGCAGGATCAGCACCTTGCTTTCGGCGGCGCTGTCCTTGAGGCGGTTCACGCCCATGGCAATGGCCGTGCCAATGGCGGTGCCGTCTTCAATGACGCCTACCCCCACCTCATCGAGCATCCGCAGCAGGAAGTTGTAGTCGAGCGTCAGCGGCGTTTGGGTGTAGGCCTTCGCCGCGAACACAATGAGGCCCACACGATCCGATGTGCGCGAGTCGATGAACTCCGCTGCTACGTCGCGGGCTGCCTCGAAACGGTTCGGAGAGAAATCCTCGGCCCGCATGGACGTGGATGTGTCGAGCACAAGGACAATATCCACGCCTTCCGCATAGCGCTCGCGGATCGTGTCCCGTTCCTGCGGGCGGGCAAGGGCAAATACGCCGAGCGCTACGGCGCCGATCCTGAGTACGGCGGGTAGTTCGCGCAGACGCACCCACAATGACCTGGGCGCGCTGTGCACCGGGTCGATGCTGCTGAAGCGCATGCCTTTGCGCGTACGGAATGCGTACCACCACGCCCATCCCGCTACAAGCGGAACGAGAGCAAAGAGCCAGAACCACTCAGGTTGCGCGAACTGCATATCATCCTGGGGAAACCGTGAAACGCGGATCGCTGTTGCGGGTCGTTCCTGTACCTTGTTTCCGGTAATTTGTTGCGATCGGTGCGGCTATGTCGCAGGTGCGCTGTATGGGTAAATACGGGGTAAAAGCTATATGATCGTTATAGTCAGGGCGTGGCGCTCCGGTCGGTATCCGGCATGTCCGTTTTCGGAGAATCCGGTTGCGCCGGTCGTTCCGGCAGTCCGGAGGACGTATCATTTATTTCCGCCGTTTCCGCCGCCGCCGCTTCCTCCGCTACGCACGCCTGCATTTCCATCGTTTCAATAATACTACGGGACGTACCGATCAGGTCTGCACCCTGCTTTGCGGGAGGGCGGGCATCGGCAAATTTCACGTAATCGCAGGCTACAAGCACATTCCGAAACCGGCTGATCGTCTGGTTGTCGGGCATATTCTGTTCCCGGAGTTGGGCGACCGTTTCGCCGGTCGTCATTTCCAGCGCCTGCACATGCAAGCGGCGGGCGACGTACGTTCTCAGGAGTCCCGATAATTCGTCATAGAAAATCGGCGCGTTCCGTCGATCCGACAGGTCTGTTTTTTCGAGGGCGTCCAGCCGATCATAGGCTTCCCGGTCGGGAGGGATCGGGGGGATGATCTCCGTTTCGTTCTCGTCATCCCGGTTTCGGCGCCAGCGAATCCACCGGGCGATGCCTGCCGCCAGCAGCAGCAACAGGGCAATGCCCGCCACAATCCACCATACGGAGCGCGGAAACGCTACGAGCGGCGCAAGGTCCCGGATGTCCTCAGCATCTTCCGGTACAAGGGAGCGGACGGGAATCCATGTCGAATCGGTGTGGAGGACCAGCACATCGCCGCCTGTCGTAAACGCGACCGGGATCGGGGCGACGCGGGCGGTGTCGAGCGCAAACGCGGTTACCAGGTAGACCGAGCTGTCTACTTGCATGCCGTCCGGGAGCAGGCGTTCATGCATTGCTGCTTCCAGTGCCTCCACGTCCCCGAAAGCGAGCGCTTCTCCATTGTCCGGGAGGGGGAAAGAGGCGGTCTCGCTCGTGTCGTGCCGGGCGGTTACCGCAAGGAAGAATCGCTCTCCGATCGCTACGCTGTCTGTCAGGACATGCAGTTGTACTTCCCGTTTTGTGTCCTCGGGAGGAGCATCTTGCCCGGCGGCCGGCCAGGTTATCCATACAAAAATCACCCAGAGTAAGCACATGCCTGCCACTTGTACTGCGGCTGTGCCCGTTCGAACGGAAAAAAACGCAGCCCACGCCGGGGAAACTGCTCCCGATATGCGCCGCATCATGCCCTTTTCCTGTTTCGGTAGCGGAAGAACCGGATCAGGGGTTCCACATACCCTTCGTCCATGCGGATGGTCACATGATCCATACCGATGCGCCGGAACAGGTCGTCGAGCTGCGCCCGGCGCGCCTCGGTGGAGGCGGCGAATGCTTCCCGCACCCGCCGGTCGTTCGTGTCCACGACGACCGTTTCGTCGGTTTCCGCATCGGTCAGCTCGACCAGTCCCATGCGCGGCAATGTGTGTTCGCGAGGATCCTCGAGCCGCACGCCGATGGTATCGTGACGCCGGGCCACAACCCGCAACGCCTTCTCGAACCCCTCGTCCATAAAATCGCTGATGACGAGCACGATGGAGCGGCGATTAAGCATGCGGGGCAGATAATTCAGGGCGGCTGCAAGGTCCGTTTTCCGGGATTCCGGTTCGTGGGCAAACAGATCCCGGAGCAAGCGCAGCACATGCCGGCGCCCCTTCTTCGGGGGCACGAAGAGTTCGACCTGGTCCGAGGTCAGCAGGAGCCCCACCTTGTCGTTGTTGGAAATGGCGCTGAACCCGACGATTGCACAGATTTCTGCCGCTCCCTCTCGTTTGAACTGCGCCCGCGATCCAAAATCCTCCGACCCGGATACGTCCACCACCAGCATGAGCGTTTGCTCGCGTTCCTCCTCGAACACTTTCACATAGGTCTCTCCGGTTCGCGCAGAGACGTTCCAGTCGATCGAGCGGATGTCGTCTCCCACCTGGTACGGGCGCACCTCCGAGAATTCGATACCCAGACCCTTGAAGGCCGAGTGGTATTCGCCCCCAAAGAAATTATTGACGAGCCCTTTCGTGCGGATTTCGATCCGCCGAATTTTTCTGAACAGTTCCCGCGGAATCATGCGGCGTACATGGCAGACGTTAATTTGACCAGTCTGTGGGCTCCCGATCCCAGCGGTGCGACTGGAGCGCGTCAAGGAGATCGGCGTCCAGTGCGCCCTTGTCGCTGGCGGCGATATTGGCCTCGACGTGGCGGAGCTTTCTCATGCCGGGGATAATGGTCGATACGGCGTCGTGCGAGAGGATGAACCGCAACGCCATTTCCGGCAGGTTCATGCCTTCGGGCAACATTGTTTTCAGCGCGTCGGCGCGCTCGACGGTCCGGGCCAGATTCTCCGGGCCAAAATAGATGGTGCGCCAATCGTCTTCCGGCCAGGTGGTGTCTTTGGTGAGGTTTCCCGTCAATCCGCCCTCGTCGAACGGGACACGGGCAATGACGGCGACATCCATTTCCATACAGGCCGCGAACAATTCGTCTTCGGGCGCCTGATCGAAGATATTGTAGATGACTTGCACGGCATCTACCAGGCCACTCCGGACGGCTTTCACCCCGTTCCAGGGTTCCCACCGGTTCAGGCTGATACCTATCCCCCGGATGAGGCCCTGCCGCCGAAAGTCCTCCAGCGTGCCGATCCACCGGTCGTCGTCGAGCCAGTCGTCTTCCCATACATGCAGTTGCATGAGGTCGATATGGGCGAGCCCGGTGTTTTCGAGGCTTTGCTCGATGGACTCCTTCACATAGTCGGGAGGGAACACTTCGTCAAGCGTGTATCCCCGCCGGCTGGGCCACTGGCGATTCTTCGGCGGCGCCTTGGAAGCAGCGTACAGGGTTTTATCCGGGTGCATAGCTACCAGTCTGGCCAGCAATTGCTCGCTGTGCCCTTCTCCGTAGGCCAGCGCCGTGTCAAAGAAGTTACATCCCAGTTCAACGGCCCGGCTCATGGAGTTCATGGATTGTGCATCATCGGAGTCTGACCATTCTCCCATGCCCCACATCCCGTATCCAATGTCGCTGATTTTCCAGTCGAGGCGTCCGAAACGACGATAATTCATATGCGGTTCTTGCTGGTTTGCGTGGAAGGCGCTGCGTGCGGCCCGCAGGCTTTAGTATATTGTAGCCTTGCACGGCATTCCCGTTCGGCACGGATGTTTTCCTGCGCCTGTATTCGGCAGATATTCGAACGCCTTGCCGGATATTCGTTCCCTGTTGCGATTTGCCGTGGCGCTCGCGCTCTGCGGATGAGCTATTTTTCGTAAAATCTTTTCTGCACACTCCATGGCCGTTCGATTCGGCGTTATCGTTTTCCCGGGGTCCAATTGCGATCATGATGCCTATCATGCCGCGAAGCATGTGTTCGGACAAGAGGTTCGCTTCATCTGGCACAAGGAAAGCAGCGTCGGCGATGTGGATGCGATCATTCTGCCCGGCGGCTTTTCGTACGGGGACTACCTGCGCTCCGGAGCCATTGCCCGATTTTCGCCGGTCATGCAAGATGTGGTGCGGTTCGCTGCAAGCGGCGGGCTGGTGTTCGGCATTTGCAACGGATTCCAGATGCTCTGCGAGATGGGCTTGCTGCCGGGTGTCCTGATGCGAAACGCTTCGCTTCGCTTCGTATGCAAGCAGGTTCACTTGCTGGTCGAAAATGCCCGTACCCCGTACACGACTCGCCTGGAGGAGGGGCAGGTCGTCCGTATTCCGATTTCACATGGCGAGGGAAATTATTTTGCCTCGGACGAGGTACTGGACCGGCTTGAAGGCGAGGGGCGGATCGTGTTCCGGTATTGCAACGAAGCGGGGCAGCTTGCGCCGGAGGCGAACCCGAACGGGTCGGCCCGCCACATTGCAGGTATCGTGAACGAGGGGCGCAACGTGCTGGGCATGATGCCGCATCCCGACCGCTGTGCGGAAGGGGTTCTTGGGAGCGCCGACGGGAGGTATCTGTTCGAATCCATCATGGACCACATCGCGGCGGCGCCGGCGTAGCACACATGTCCGCTTTTTCCGATTCGCCGGTTACGCTGTTTCTGCTTGTCGTCATCCTGCTGACGAGCGGCTATACGCTATTCTTTGATCGCTCGCTCATGGACCGCCTGGCGTTCAGGCCGTATCTGGTGCTGCGCCATCGGCAGTACGCCCGGCTGATCACGGCAGGGTTCGTGCATGTGAGCGGGGCGCATCTGCTGTTCAATATGATTACGCTGTACTTCTTCGGCCGACCGATGGAGTATGTGCTGGGACCGGGTTCTTTTCTGGTACTGTACTTCGGGTCCGAACTGGCGGCGCACGGACTTTCGCTGGCGCTGCACAGGCATTCCGTTACGTATGCGGCGGTAGGGGCTTCCGGTGCGATCAGCGGCGTTCTGTTCGGCTACTGTCTGTTTGCGCCGCTTCGGCCCATCTATATTTTCTTTGTACCGATAGGCATTCCCGCAGCGCTCTTTGCTGTGGGGTATGTCGTCGTCTCGATGTATGCGATGCGGCGTCCGCATGGCGGTGCAGGAGGCGGCATTGCGCACGAGGCGCATCTCGGCGGGGCTTTAGGCGGGCTAATGCTCACGATTTTGCTGGAGCCGCGGGCAGTGGGAGTATTTCTGCAGCAGTTGGGAATGATCGGGGGGTAGGATCGCTCCTTCCGCTGCTTTGTCATCCAGCCTGATTTTCACGCAACGTAAACGCCCGGCGCGCTGCCTGCATGTCCACGGTCGTTCCCCGGCTCGTTCCCTGAAAATACGCACCCCATGTGTTGCTTTACGGCCTGGGTACTGCGGATTACATCCGTTATTTCATAGACCTTATAGGGGGCTATTCTCGCCTGATTTGAAAAAATATCCGTTATTGTTTGCGTTATTCATTGCTATGTCTTATCTTGTTCTCACCTCATGCGCTGGAGGCCTCATTCCATCCGGTTTTTCCTCCTGTAAACCGGATTGCGAGGTATCAGTCGCGTATTAGTGGGCACCGAGGGCCCGGCCTGCACGTCAGGCCGGGCTTTTCGTTTTCAGGAGAATTGGGCGCCGGCTACGGGGGAGGGCGTACGCAGTGGGGGAAAACCGCCCCGGCGCAATGTATGTATGTTCGCGGCGGCCTTTATCCACACCCTTTTTCAAGCGGTGCACACTTTGTTAATAACTTGTGAAATAAAAAATTGGCGGGGTCTTGACGTAGCCGGGAAGGGCGCTTATACTGAATTCAGTGCCTTAGGGCACCGTTCCTTGAAGCGACTGAGTACTCTGGCTGCATGAGGCGCCCACGCGTCCGTCCCCCTCACTTCGGTGCGGGGTATGCATAGCTTGATGAAGCGGTTGACAAAGCCGGTTTTCCGGAGCGCAAGCACCCGATGAAGCGGCGGCAGAAATGCTGACGTGGAGTGTGTAAGCGCGGTGAAGGAAGCCGGGGATAGTTGGCTGTGGAGAGTGTGTGGATACAGGAAGCATGGGTAACCAGAAGGCCTGTGGCGCTTGAACCGTCTGCCCATGCGGTTCAGCTGTCCAGCGACCGGGAAACCGGTAGTCGGGCATGCGTCACCACGTCGGCGTCGGCACTGGCTTCGGTCAGCGTGCGGCGACGCGGGAGTCAGGTCTCCCGAATCCCGGTTCTGGAATATCGCTTCGGCGATGCGTCGGAATCGCGGGAGGCCAGTCGCGGATAGGAATACCAGTGAACATGTATATACGTGGGTTTTCCCCACATCCAGGCAGGCAAAACGCCGGTTGTTATTACAGCCGGCGTTTTTGTTTTATTTTCTTATACCCTCTGCATCTATAACGCTTCGATATGTCGCTTTCTCATGTTTCTGTGGCGGTGATTCATTATCAGACCCCTGCGTTGCTTGATGAATGCGTTTGTTCGTTCACCTCGTTTTACCCTGATGTCCCACTTCTGATTGTCGATAATGGTTCGCAGGATGAATCTCCGGCAACGATTCGGACGCTGGTGCAGGACCTGCGCAATGTCTCGGCTATGATGCTGCGGGAGAACCGCTACCATGGGCCGGGCATGGATATAGCGCTCCGGGAGCTGGAATCGGACTATGTATTTTTTCTGGACAGCGACACGGTCACGCAGCGGGGAGGATTTCTGGAAGAAATGGCCGCGTTATGCGCATCTCCCGACATATATGGCGTGGGCCGGATCGTTCGGGTCAACCGGCGCGGTTTTGCGGCATCGACCGGGTTTCCTGCGTTGGCTAGCAGCTACATGTTGATCGACCGGAAGATTTACCATACCCTGCCGCCTTTCGCGCATCACGGATTTCCCGCGTTGCAAAACTTTCGAGCCGCCCGAAAAGCCGCTTGCGGGCGACTCGTCGAATACCCGGTGAACGAGTATATCGATCATCTTGGCCGGGGAACGGCCGCACGGTACGGATACGGTCTGGGCCTGAAGAGCCGTATTGACTTTGTCCTGAACAAGCTGGGGTTTTGAGGAACGGTCCGTAAAATCCGGACATGATAGCCCGATCACAGTATGGTGCAGGGGTCTATCTCGACGTGTCTCCGGAGAGGGCCATACCCCAGGACAGAGCCCTCCATAGCGATCCTGTCCCCCCTTTTGAGGTTATTCACAAGCGGCCTCTGACGCTCGAAAAAGTAGCACTTTACGCCCTTTCCCCGGACTGCATCGTACCGGACTCCATCGTAGCTGATGAATTTGATATAATCGCCCTCTACCCTGTACACCGTGCCCGTGATTACCATAACCCGACCGCGGTAGTTAAACTCCGCCCGCTGTTCGTCTTTCTCGTATAGTATCTCTATTTCTGTCGTTGTGGCCTCCGCAAAGACGGACGATACGAGAAGCGGGCTATCCTGGGCCATCGCCGGGCGGTACAACACCAGTTTCTGTTCTGCGAGCACTTGCTCTGGCGCTTCCAATGGTGCGCCCTTCAATGCCTGCACCTGACCCAGCACTTCCGGGCACCACCCCCCAAGTATGACTACTGCAGTCAGGGCCGCAAACCTTCGCCATATAGATCGTTCTCTGTGCATGTTCACCTCCACATGTATACGGTTAGGATCCAGGTTTCAACGAAACCAATCATTTAATAATAGCACCTGCCACTGTCAGATGAAATCCCCCAAAGGCCACAATTGGCAAGAAATGTAATATTATCTCCCAAGGCGCCAAAGCGGCATTATATAGCCATTGTCCTCCTTGCGTGCAGGGTTCGATAGATGCGCTGGAGGCCCGGCCCTCACGCTGTGCACGTGTGGAGCAGGGGATCAGCGTCCGAGCGTTTTCCTGCGCTCGGCGAGAGCATTTTCGATAAGCCCTCGAACTGCCGAATGGTGCACATCCTCCAGGGAACGCATCTTCACATGGCGCAACCTGGCGCCAGTTCCCTCGAGCAAGGCCTCCGGGTCCGCCAGATCGACACCCTGATAGAAGCCGAGGTTAACCCACTGTCCGTAAGGCAGAATATAGGCATAGCCGTCGATCATCTTTCTTGGTCCCACGCCATAGGTCGCGGCGCGGTCTCCAAGGCGGACCACTTCGCAGGCGTTGGGATCAACCTCGAAAACGAGATCCCGCAACGCTTTCACAATGGGACGCAGGGGCTCTTCCGTGATCTGGAGCAAGTCGTCGAACGTTCCGATTCTGGCCTTGGACATGCCTTGCTACCTCCTTATTTATGGAGATTGTGTACGCAAGTACCGGAGCGAGGGGCATCCCGTCCGATCCATAGGGTCACCGCTACACCGCCCTACGTCAGGGTCTTCTCCATCATCGCATATTCCTTGTCGATGACGCCGCCGAAAGAAACGAGCGCATTCCGCTGGCGCGCATTGGAGTCGAGGACCCAGCTCAGCTCGCCCGCGTCGTAGCCGCGCCGCGGGCCGTCGCGGATCACCGCAAGGTTCAGGATAGCATCCAGGCCGCGTCCTTGATATTTTTTTCGGACGCCCAGGATGGGTGTACGGATTTCCGTGATTCCGCCGAACTTTTCCCGAATCAGCAACTGGAACACGCCGAACGGCAACAGCCGCCCGTTGCGCACATGCCGGAGCAGCTGGTTGATGTTGGGCAACGATACCGAAAAACCCACGGGCACTCCGTTGTCCTCAACAAAATAGACGATGTTCGGATCGACGATCTGCTTCATCTGCCGGGCGAGCTGGGCAAATTCCCCCTCCGTCATCGGAACATGCCCCCAGTTGTTTTCCCAGGCGTCGTTGTAGATGTCGAGGATGGTCTGCACTTCTTCGTCGAATCGCTTCATGTCCAGCGTGCGCAGCGTAACACCCGGGTTGCGCTTTTTTACGATCTCGACGCCGCGTTCGAGTTTGGCGGTCTGCACGTACTTCTTGTGGATAAAATATGCCCACATGGTCATCGCGCGCTTGAAGCCGTACCGTTCAAGAAAGGACTCGTAGTACGGGGGGTTATACGGCATGAGAACCCCCGGCTCCTTATCGAACCCATCCACCAGCAGGCCGCAGGTATCGTTGATGGAGGGATTCGTGGGTCCGCGCACGCCCGTCAGGCCCTCTTCCCGGAGGCGAGCGGTAGCGGTGTCGAGGAGCGCCTCCGCTACTGCATAATCCTCGATCGTTTCTAAGAACCCGAAATAGCCCAGGTTATCCCCGTAGGTCTTGAGATGCATGCCGTTTACGATGGCGGCGATGCGTCCTGTAACGGTTCCGGAGGCGTCGCGGGCAATAAACGGATAGATGGCGCCGTGCTCGAAGAAAGCATTTTTCTTCGGGTGCAGCGCGTGGCGAATATCCTGTCGGAGAGGGGGTATCCAGGCAGGATAGTTGCGGTACAGGCGGTACGGAAAATCAATGAATGCCTTGAGGTCGCTCCGGGAGCGGACGGGACGAATGGTCACGGAGCGTGTAGTCATGCGAGCAGGGGTATGGCAGGCACGGTTACGGCTGGCACGGCTTTATGGCTGGGCATTGGCCTGTACCGTCTCCACCAGGTATTTCTCGTGTTCTTCCGAAGTTGTCGTGCCGTTTCTGTTGACGATACCGTGTTTTATTCCCACACGGGTGAATTTTTCAAGGATAAAATCCAATTCGTCGTTCGAGTGTGTGGCCATGAAGGAAGTGCGCATGAGGGACTGACCCGGCGGTACGGCAGGAGGGGCGACTGCATTGGCGAAGACGCCTTCTTCGAGCAGGTCGTGCCAGAACCTGAAACAGGTCAGCATATCGCCGATAACGACCGGAATTACCGGGGACTGGCTGGTCCAGATATTGAATCCGGAATTCCGGAAGCCGTTGCGCATGTAGTCCGAAATTTCCCAGAGGCGCTGGAGGCGCTCGGGTTCGGCCTCCAGGATGTCCAGGCACTTAAGCACTGTAGCCACACTGGGCGGTGGCATGGAGGCGCTGAACATGTGCGTGGAACTGCGATGGCGAATGAACTCGACGATATCCCTGGTCGCCACACAGAATCCTCCCAGTGAGGCGAAGCTCTTCGAGAACGTCCCCGTGGTCAGGGGCACCCGGTCGCTGAGACCGAAATGCGCTGCCGATCCGCGTCCACCCGGTCCGATGACGCCGCAGGCATGCGCGTCATCAAGTAATAGCGCCGCTCCGAACTCTTCGGCGAGTTCAACCAGTTCCGGCACCTTCGCGATGACGCCGCTCATGGAGAACACCCCGTCCGTTACGATCAACTTACCTGCTTCCGGATGGGTCCTGCGGGTCTTTGCGAGCAGTTTCCGCAAGTGATCCATGTCGTTGTGCAGAAAGCGGATCGTCTCCCCCATGCTGGCGCGCGTACCCGCGGTGATGGAGGCGTGGTTATCCTTGTCGGAGAAGATAAAATCTCCCTTGCCTGCAAGGGCCTGAATCACACCCTCGTTCGCCATATATCCTGTCGAGAACACCACGCAGCCCGGCGCTTTCATAAAGGTGGCAAGCCGCTCTTCCAATTGGATATGCAGATCGAGCGTGCCATTGAGGAACCGACTCCCGGTACAGCCGGTGCCGTACTTCTTGATGGCGCTGGCGGCGGCTTCCTGTACGCGGGCATCGGACGTGAGCCCCAGGTAATTGTTGGAGCCGGCCATGATGACCTCGCGCCCGTTCAGGATGGCGCGGGTGCCCTCGTTCCGTTCGATCATGCGGAAGTACGGGTACAGGCCGGCTTTCTTGGCTTTTCCGTAATCTGTCGAGTCGTCAAAAAACCGGTGGCATTTTTCGAACAGCGTCGGTTCTGCCGCCGCGCAAGTATCCACTGACGCACCGTCATGGCGCTCTGACTGGGAATCAAGGGGCGTCGTCATATTGTCGTGATTCGTCTCGGGCGGTATGGCCAGGGAACGGGCCCCTGTCGAAGCAAGCAGACGGAATACATGCAAAATGTCTCCACGCAATGCGCTAACGAAGTAAAATAAGCAATTTCCAACATTAATATCCGCATGGCTTCTTTACCGGCTCGCATCCCGGGTCTTGCGCCGGTTCGGCGGTGGTGTTCCGGCGCCTGAATCGCCATATTGCCGAAATTCCTGCGGGCTGGAGAGAAAACGCCAGATTCTCGCCTACGTCGAAGTCGAGCAGGTGCGCGTGGACGTATGCATCGAGGATTGAAAGCCCGTAAAACACGCCGGTACCGATATACAGCATGTCACGATTTCTCCGGAGGGCATTGCGTTGCTGGCGGAACAAGCCGGACAGCCTGTTCTGGAAGGCGTCCGACGCGGCTTCTTCGGGGGAGACCCCCAATTCATTGAGCAGGCTCAAGTAGTCCTGCTCGTAGCTTGCGGGAACGTTCGCTGTAGAGATATCCCGGATGACCCACAGGTAGCCATGGCCATACGTCCGGTATCGCCGATTCGTATGGATGATTGCTCCGGTAAAACCCGCCAGACCGCCCCAGACAATGGCTGCCTTGTAATACTGGCGATTACGGAGCTGGCCCCAGCCGGGTACGGCGGCTCGCCAAAGCACAGTGCGGGGGGCAAAGCTATGCGCCGCAACGGTTGTATCAGGCTGTGCCGCTACGGGACGAGTCGCCGGGAAGCCGGCCATGCATGCCATCAGGACGACCGCGCCGTAACCGATCCGGCTATCCACGACAGAAATCATTTCCGCTTAAATTTTGCAAAACGGAGGTAAAACGCTGTGCAAACTACTACAAACGTCCTACCAAACACGTTTCAACGCAGTCTTCGCCAGTACGGAAATAAAGCCCCGGGGGTGCAATCGCCGCGAAAACACCTTGTAGGGGCGATTCTGGCACGTTTTGTGGATGTGGAACCGCATCCACATGTCCCTACGTCTCCGGGGCATGCCCTGAACGAGGCCGTCCTGTGTTCGGGGGACTTGGCGTTGAAAGGCAAGGCAACCTTCTTGTACGTCGGGAGCGTCCCCGGCCTGGCTTTGGCGCGCCACGTCGGGGTTCTTGATATGGTTCCTGGCAACCAATACACTACATTACACAGTTTGAACCCATCTCCCTGCACGCCATGAAACGACTTTGCTTGTTCGCCTTCCTGGTTCTGTGCGTAACATGCTCTGCCGGTGCACAAGACATTCTTCCCGTTTGCGAACGCACTCCACAGGTGCGGGACGCTATTGTTTCGGTTGTCGGCGCTTCCGATTGTAATGCCGTATCAATAACCGACGATTTCCCGGAAATACTTATTATTAATCTTCTTTATATGAAGATTACCGAATTACAAGCCGGGGACTTTTCGGGGCTGAAAAACCTTCAAGAGCTTGATTTAGGGTTTAATGACCTTGCTTCCTTGCCGGAGGGAGTCTTCGCAGGGCTGGAGAACCTTCAAAAGATGAATTTAGAGAGTAACCCCCTTCCTTCCTTGCCGGAAGGGATATTTGCAGGGCTGAAAAACCTTCAAGAGCTGGATTTAGTGGGTAACCACCTTACCTCTTTACCGGAAGGGATATTTGCAGGGCTGAAAAACCTTCAAGAGCTGGATTTAGGGTTTAATGACCTTGCTTCCTTGCCGGAGGGAGTCTTCGCAGGGCTGGAGAACCTTCAAAAGATGAATTTAGAGAGTAACCCCCTTCCTTCCTTGCCGGAAGGGATATTTGCAGGGCTGAAAAACCTTCAAGAGCTGGATTTAGTGGGTAACCACCTTACCTCTTTACCGGAAGGGATATTTGCAGGGCTGAAAAACCTTCAAATGCTGGAATTACCGGGTAATTCCTTTACCTCCTTACCGGAAGGGGTCTTCGCAGGGCTGGAGAAAATTAAAAGGCTGGGTTTAGGGGCTAACGAGCTTGCTTCCTTGCCGGAGGGCGTCTTCGCAGAACTGGAGAACCTTCAAGCGCTGCATATAGGGGCTAACGAGCTTGCTTCCTTGCCGGGGGGGGTCTTCGCAGGGCTGGAGAACCTTAAACAGCTATGGTTATATGACAACAAGCTTGTTTCTTTGCCGGAAGGGATATTCGCAGGGCTGGAGAATCTTAAAAGGCTGGATTTAAAGTTTAATCCCGGTTCGCCTTTTGATATTAGTATTGAAGTAATAGAAACGTCCCGGCTCGGTCAGATAGCGGTAAGCATACCTCTTGGAATGCCTTTTACCGGAGAGATAACTTTATCGGCTGAGGGGGGTATGGTATCACCTGCCAAAATAACTATACCGACTGGGGCAACGTTAATCGAAGACATAAACGTAACCCGAAATGCAAACAATTCTGGAACCATAGAAGTGAATATCGCCAGTTTCCCATCTTTCCCTACAGATGACCGTTATGTCCGACTGGTAAAGGGCCTACAATTCAGTTCTATCCCCCTTGTTATACCCAGTAACATATCTACATCTACGGGATTCGAAGAACTCCCCGAAACTCTTACGCTGCGTGGCAATTACCCGAACCCTTTCAATCCACAAACGACGATTGCCTATGAGCTACCTGCGACGGGGCATGTAAGGCTTGTGGTGTTCGATATGACGGGAAGGTCGATTGCGATACTTGCTGACGGTATACGGGTTCAGGGACGGCATACGGTGCGCTTCAATGCCGACGGCCTGCCGACCGGAACGTACATCTATCAGTTGACGGCGAACGGGCAAACGCGGGCCCGCATGATGGCGTTGTTACGGTAACCCCATTAGGGAAAAACTGGCCTCGTAATAAGTATTGCGGCAAACCGAGTGCTGACAAGCGACGTACTCGTGGCTGTCTGCGCACCGGCATGCATTTCGTGCAAAGGAGAAACCGGACGAACGGAAAGCGCATAAACGGCATTGAGGAGCGGCGGTGCAACTACCTTGAAGCGTCGTAAGCACGGGAACGGGTGGCGCAGGCACCTATTTTCCTGTTATCAATTCGAGAAGCCGCTCCAGATCATCGCCGGAATAGTAATCGATTTCGATTCGGCCGCCATCGCCCTGGCGCCGGATACCTACCCGGGTGCCCAGGTGGTTGCGAAGTTGCACCGTGTATTGCTCGAGTTGCATGGCGTCCCGTTTCGGTAAGCCCGTTCCAGGGCTGCTCGATTTTTTGTTTTTTCTGTCATCCGTCCGGCGGTTTTCTCGCACCCGTCGCTCGATTTCCCGTACGGACAGCCCCTCCGCCTTGATGGCTTTGAAGAGCGCTATCTGCGTCTTTTCGTTCTCTATGTTGATCAGGACGCGGGCATGCCCAACCGACACTTCACCGTCGCGGAGGCCGGCCTGGATGATCGGCGGCAACCGGAGCAGGCGCAACATGTTGGTTACGGCGGACCGGCTTTTGGCGACGCTGCGGGCAACGCCTTCGTGGGTCATCGCGCATTCTTCCATCAGGCGCCGGTAGGCAAGCGCTTCCTCAATCGGATTGAGGTCCTCCCGCTGGATATTCTCGACGATAGCCATTTGCAACATGCTATCCGCATCAACCTCCCGAACGTAGGCGGGTATGCGTTCGAGACCGGCGCGCCGCGCCGCGCGCAGCCGCCGTTCTCCAGAGATGAGTTCATAACCGTTTTCCCCCGTTCGCACAGTGATGGGCTGAATAATCCCGAGCTGCTCGATCGAATGGGCCAGTGCGAGTAGCGCCTCTTCATCGAAATCCCTGCGGGGTTGAAAGGGGTTCGGCCGAATGAGAGCCATGTCGATTTCGCTGATCTGGCGGATTCGTTCGGCAGGGCGGCCAGACGCAAGGGGCTCCTCGTTCGATTCCAGAATGGCGCTCAGCCCGCGCCCCAGCGCTTCTTTCCGTGGTGCCATAGTGTGTAAGGGATACGTGAAGCTTATTGTACGTATTCGACCGACGGCGTATCCGAACTCGCAGCGTTTTCGTCGTTTTCTTCCGGTGCAGCGAAAGGATTGTTCTGGACGATCTCGCGGGCCAGGGCGATGTAATTGCGTGCGCCCGTGGAAACCGCGTCGTAGAGCAACACGGGTTTTCCAAAACCGGGCGCTTCCGAAAGTCGCACGTTGCGCTGGACGATTGTTTTGAACACCCTGTCGCCGAAGTATTGCCGTACCTCGTTCACTACCTGGTTCGCCAGGCGGAGTCGGGTATCGAACATCGTCAGCAACACCCCTTCTATTTCAAGGGTCGGATTGAGGCGCTGCTGGACGATCCGGATGGTATTCAGGAGTTGTCCCAGTCCCTCAAGGGCAAAATATTCGGTTTGCAGAGGGATTACTACCGAGTCCGACGCTGTGAGCGCATTGACTGTGAGCAGGCCGAGAGAAGGCGGGCAGTCGATTACAATGAATGCGTAATCCTGCCGGATGGCGTCAAAGGCTCGTTTGAGGCGGTACTCCCGCCTGGACAGGTTCGCGATTTCGATTTCGGCGCCGACCAGGTTGATGTGGCTCGGCACGACATGGAGCGATGCAATCTCCGTTTTTTGTACGATAGCCTGGATTTCGACGCTGCCGATAAGCACCTCGTAGATGGAATGACCGCGCGTTCCATCCTGTATGCCGGTTCCGGAGGTGGTGTTAGCCTGGGGGTCAATGTCCACAAGCAGGACAGAATGCTCCATGGCCGCCAGCGATGCAGCAAGATTGATGGCCGTCGTTGTTTTGCCCACGCCGCCTTTCTGGTTCGCAACCGAAATGATTTTTCCCATAAATGCGGTTAGGGTCGTAGCGCCCGGGTAGAGATTCGTATCTTCGATATTCGCTGGATCGTGCCGTGTTCCGGATCGGCGAATGGTTTTATCTTTTCCGACGGCCTCAGAGACTTTTCAGGTAAACGAAGTGAATCGGGATCATGCAAAGCGCGCCGCAGGGGAATGTGCGGCTTCATGGGTGCAAAAAGGCATGCGTGTCGGCTTGGGCACGGGGTCCACGACGACGTACGCACTGGAAGCATTAGGTCGCCGCGTGCGTGAAGAAGGGCTGTCTTTTGCGGGTGTTGCGACCTCGATGGCCACGGAGCGGACGGCTCGCCGGCTTGGCCTGCCGCTCGTTACGCTTGCCGATGCGGGTCGGCTGGATATGGCGATCGACGGCGCAGATGAGATTGATCCGGAGTGGCGCCTGATCAAGGGCGGCGGTGGAGCGCATACGCGCGAAAAGATTGTGGCGGCGCAAGCCGATCGTTTCGTGGTGCTGGTGGACGAATCCAAGGTCGTGCGTCGGCTCGGCTCCGCTTTTCCTGTACCTGTGGAAGTGGTGCCCCTTGCGGTGCATTCTGTCACGGAGGCGCTGCGACGTCTCGGTGCGGCGCCGACACTGCGCATCGTTGAAGGAGGAACGCCGGCGTACACCGATCAGGATTTTCACATCCTGGACGCATTCTTTGACGGGGGTATCGAAAACCCCGAAGCGCTCGGACGGGCGATCAAGAACATACCGGGCGTTCTCGATCACGGTATCTTTGCAGGATATACCACCGATGTACTCGTCGGAGACGAAACCGGGGGCGTGCGTACACTGGCGAAAAGCACGTAAAGCGATCACCCGCACGGACGTTTTGTCTGGGCGGGCGACTTGTTCGCTGCGTTTATTTCAGCTTGAAGGTGATCGGCAGCGACATCCGCACCTTGACGGCCTTGCCCCGCTGCTTTCCGGGGGTAAATTTCATCTCGCTTATTGCACGGATGGCTTCCTCGTCGCAGCCGGCCCCGATGCCCCGATATATTTCCGCGTCTTGTACGTTGCCCTGTTCATCGACGACGAATTGCAGGAATACGCGTCCTTCCACGCCAGCCTTGCGAGCGATCTCGGGAAACTTGATTTCGTCGTAGAGGGCGGTGATGCCACCGATCATTTCCGGATATTGCTCCACGATCAAAAAGATCTCGGGTTCTTCTTCCTCTTCCTCCACCGGAGCCGGGGGCGGAGGAAGGAAAACAGGGGCGTCAAGGTCCAGCGAAGCATCGAGGTCGAGGACATCGTCATCAAGGATTTCGTCGTTCGGCACCTCAACGGGCACGGGCGGCCTGGGCGGAGGCGGCGGTTGCTCGATTTGCTCCGTTTGCTGGATTTCTTCCATGCTGATCTGCTCCTGCTCCGGGAGCACGATCTCGAAATCGCTCTTGTTGGACCAGTCGGCGCGGAAGGCAACGATGAGAATGCCCAGCGTGACGATCAGACCCGCCTCCATATAAAGCGTGTACCTGTTCTTCAGGTTGTATTTGTCTTCCTTGTGCAAAGCCATGTCGCTGTTCCCGGATAGTTTGGGATACGGATCAGGGGGTCGGGAAAATTTACCGTACCGTCAAGTGCCCATACAGTGGTTTCACGTGAGTTCGATGCATTTTTCGGTTGGAAATTTGCATAAAATCCAGCCTGAAAACAAACCCGCATGATTGCCTAACATACGTAAAAATTCCCGGTTCCGTGAATTCGTATTATGAATTCCGGTAATTTTCCCGAACGGGCTATGCTGTTTTTTGCGTGCTATCCCACGCCGAGGCGTTCTCTCATCGCAAACGGCAATTCGTCGAGCAGGTCGGTGGCTCGCAGCGAGCGCCCCGCTCGTTTTGCGGCGTACCGGTCTGCGGCAGCGCCCCCGAGGTGCAGACCCGCTACGGCGGCCTGTTCCGCCGACAATCCCTGCGCCAGCAGGCCGCCGCATATGCCGGCCAGCACATCCCCCGTGCCCGCTGCCGCCAGCGCCGGTCCGCCAGTGGCATTGATCCAGGTCCTGCCGCCGGGCGCTACCGCAAGGGCGGGGTATCCTTTGAGCACCAGTACGCAGTCGTAAGCGTCCGCCACATACCGGGCCGCCGCCATCCGGTCGGCGGGATCGATGCCCGCCTCGTCGAGTTCGCCGCCGAACAATCGGCGAAATTCTCCATCATGGGGCGTCAGTATCCAGCGCCTGCATGCCCGGCTTCGCAGGAGGTCTGTCCGCCCGACAAGGGCATGGAGCGCGTCGGCGTCCACGACGACCGGGGCTGCCGTGGTTTCCAACAGCCGGAGGACAAATGCCTGGGTGCCCGGCGCTCGACCCAGTCCGCATCCTGTCACGACGGCCCCGGATTTATTCAGCCGTTCCGAAAGCGCGTTCAGCGCACCATCGGCTTCTATCCCGTTGCCGGAGGCCGGGAGCGGAATGGTGGCGACATCAGCGAGTTGCATTTCCAGTGAATCCCGGATGCGGTGATCGCATCCGCATACCACATAGCCGGCTCCGGCGCGTGCTGCCCCCTCTGCGGCCATGACCGCTGCGCCGGTCATTTCTTCCGAGCCGGCCACAATCAGAGCCAGCCCCACGGAGTACTTGTGCGCGTTGGCGTTGCGCACGGGCATCCACCCTCGCACGAGGCCGTCGGAGGCGCGGTACCCGGACCCGACCGGGTCCCCGTCGGCAGCGTCACGGAGCGCGATATCCGGGATCCCGATGTCGATGACCACACGCTGTCCGGCGTATGAGGGCCCCTCGTGCAGGCAGAGCCCTGTTTTGAGCGCGCCCATTGTGCAGGTCAGGTCGGCCCGGAAAGCGGCGCCCAGAGGTTTGCCGAGGTCGGCGTGGAGGCCGGTTGGAATGTCTATAGCCATTTTCAGGCCGGGCGCCGCGTTGAGTCGCTCGACCAGCGTGCGCACCGGTTCGCGCAGGTCGCGCCCCAGGCCAATGCCCAGCAGGGCGTCCACATGAACGGCTGCGTGGGGCCATGCGGCGCCGGGTTCGTACGGAAAAATATGGAGCCGGTTGTCGGGATCTGCTTCTGCAAGCTTCCGGAGGGTGGCGAAATGCGCGGCGACATCTCCGGTCAGCGCCCCCCCTGATCCGTCCTCGCCGCGGTGGAGATGGAGCACCTGCACCGTAGCGCCCGCCTCGTAGAGGTATCTCGCCACCACGAACCCGTCTCCTCCGTTATGCCCCTTTCCACAGTATACGCGCCATACACCGGCAGTGCTTCCCGGCTGTATTTCCTGCAAGAGGCGCATGGCGGCGCCTTTTCCGGCCGACTCCATGAGGGTGTGGGCCGGTATACCGAAATCACGGATGGTACGTTCGTCGGCGCGGCGCATGGCCGCGGCGCTCAGGACCGGTTCGGGGCGCATGGCAGGCATGGTCAGGGAATGGGAACGGCCGCTGGAATACGAAGCGTGTCCGGCAAGGTTGTTTCCCAGCGGGCGCGGACACGCACCGGTTCCGTCATAAAATACGCCGGTTCCGGCGGGCGGTACGGGATCAGCATGCCCTTGTCCCACCGACCGTTTTCGTTCCGGTCGAGCCAGGCGCGGAGTTGGTACGTTCCGGCGGGCAACCGCGGCAACAAAAAGGAGCCGGCTGAGTCGGCGATCGCTTGATAGGGCGGGGCAGCCTGCCGGATATCCAACGTATCCGGCCAGGTTTCGACAACGACAGGGTGCGGCTCGCCGGATACGACGACGCCCAGGATTTCTCCGGTTTCTTCGAGGGGAACGGCTTCGGGGGAGGTATCGGCTTCCGTTTCCGGATCGGCAGAAGGCACACGCAGGGAATCGGAGCGCACGGTATCGATCCGGGTCAGCATCCAGGGGATTTTCAGGGCGGCCTGTACCGTATCCGCGAGCAGCACGGGGACCGGCGGCGGTGCGAAGGATTCTCCCGGATCGGGCCGGGCATTGTAGTTTGCATCGTCGAGCGCTGCCACAAACCAGTCTCGCTCCGTCATGTATTCGAACCGGAATACGCCGTCGGGGTCGGTTTGGGTGCGGTACGCCGGGCGGGCGGGCAGGGAGTCAGGGGGTGCGCCGTCCTGTGCTGCATACGCCAGCACGTCTATGCCGGGGGCGGGAGCACCGTCATGGCTGTGCACGACCCGTCCGGTCAGGACACCGGCATTCAGGGTCGGCCCCGTCGAGAAAGCAAGGATAATGGGGGCGGCAAGCGCGATGCCGTGCAAGTCCCGTAAACCGGTATCGAGCGTGAAGACGTAGGTGGTGCTGTCGCGCAATGGGTCGGTAAGCCGGATATCGACGCGGGGGCCTCTCCAGTCCAGTTCCGGAGGTGTTTCCGGTTCCGGGATGATGGACAGGGCCTGTCGGAAGGAGGCCTCGTTGATATGTTCCGAAAAGACGATCCGGAGGGAAGCCTCGGATACGTTCGTTGCGCCGGCGGCGGGGATACTTTCAACAATGTGCGGCGGGGTGTCGTCCGGTGGTCCTCCCTCGGGCGGGAGGGGGGTAGCGCAGGCGGCCCACAGCGTAGCGCACCATAGCGCAGCGGCGCATCGCACCATTGGACTCATGCACTGCCTGGTCGGTGTGGATTGCCTTCCCGCGATGCACCGCCATGCCTTGGCGCGGGCACTCATGAAGAATCCTCTCCGGGCGACCGCAGCGAGAAAAACAGCCAGGCCGTGATGGTCATGGCCGCGGTCAGGACGACGGGTTCCAGCATACGGCGGACCCGGCTCCTGCGCGGCGCTGCACCCTGCGTTTCGGGCCAGGCTTCGGTTTCCACGGCGGTGCGTTGCGCCCGCGCGATGACATCCGAGCGCACGAGGGCGCAGCGATCGTCGGCAAGCACGCGGCCGTCCTGGTCCGCGATGTCGTAGCGTAGCGCGAGGCGCACCTCGCGGGCAAGTTGTTTCCGCCGTCTTTTTTCGTAGCGCACGCCGGCTTCTTCGACGGCGTAGGCAATACGGAGGCCGGCCCTTGTCGAGTCCGGGAGAAATATGGTGCGTCCATCGGTCTGCCATGCGGCTACAAGGACGGTGCGGACGTACGGCATCTCCTCGGGAGCGTGCAGGATCAGGTCGCCCTCCGTTTCGGGAAGCGTCCCGAGGCATTCGACCGCCATCTCCTCGAAGAGGACCCGGTTGAGCGGTTGCGCGGCGCCGGGGCGGGCAGATGCGCACACGCCGAGTATGGCGAGCGTCACGAGGAGCGCGGGGGCTACGGCGGCGCAGCGCGCCGGAGGCGAGAGGACCGGTTGCGGGACCGGACCGGATTGCGGGAAAAGGTCGGGCATCGTACAGCGTAGCGGTTCGTGCGGCCGAATGCGCTTGAAAATACGCAACGATGCACCGAAACGTTCGGTTGGCGGCGCGGTTTTGCGATTCCGAGGACCTTGTTTCCGGTTTCCGGACGCCCCCGGATTGTTTACACGCCCTGTTTCCCGCGCTGCGGCGGTTTACATTCTGTCTTCCGAATGCGATTCTGGAAACCCGTTTCGCACTGCAACAATCCCTGAAACGATACCCTCCGACATGTCCTCCGACCATCCCGCCGCCGATTTCGCCGCCCTTCGTACCCGTTACCGCGACCGGTACGAGCACGAACTATTCGAACGCGTGATCCCGTTTTGGGAGCGCCATGCTCCGGACCCCGAGCACGGGGGCCACTTCAACAATCTGGACCGGGACGGGACCGTATACGACACGACCAAGCACTTGTGGATGCAGGGGCGCCTGGTATGGATGTTCAGCAAGTTCTACCGCACCGTCGAGGCCAGACCCTCCTGGCTTGCCATGGCTCGCAGCGGAATGGACTTCCTGCGCAAGCACGCCGTACGGCCGGACGGCAGGGTCTATTTTTCGGTGACGGCGGATGGGCGGCCCGTGTATCTCCAGCGCAAGATATTCACGGAGTGTTTTTACATCATGGCCCTTGCGGAATACGCCCGGGCGGCAGAGCAGCCGGAACTCCTTCGCGAGGCGTATGAAGCGCTCGAGACGATGTGGGAATGGGCCTGGGACTGGACGAAGGTGGGTCGTCCGGCCCATGAGGGGCAGGTTCCTTCGCAAGCGCTGGCCGTGCCGATGCTCTTGCTTAATCTGATCGAGGAGGTGGCCGGCGACGACTTCGAAACGTACCGCGTCGAGGTGGACGACTGTATCCGCCGAACGGCCCTGCACGTGCATGCCGATACGCAGCGCGTGTACGAGATTGTGGCTCCCGACGGGGCATGCCTGGACGGTCCGGAAGGCCGTTTACTGACCCCGGGACACGCTATCGAGGCGGGGTGGTTTTTGCAGCACTGGGCGCAACGTCTGGGTCGCCCGGACGTGCAGCAACAGGCTCTCGACATGGTGCGGTGGTCGTTCGACAACGGCTGGGACAAGGAGCACGAGGGGCTGTTCTATTTTGTGGATGCAGAAGGGTATTCTCCCGTTCCACTCGAATGGTCCATGAAGTTGTGGTGGCCGCATTGCGAGGCGCTCTATGCCCATCTGCTGGATTATTTTCTGACCGGCGATTCCGGCGACCTTGCCGCTTTCGAGGCTGTGGATCGCTATAGCTTCGAGCGGTTCGCCGATCCTGAACATGGGGAATGGTTCGGGTATCTGGACCGGCAGGGCGCCGTGACGCATCGCTTCAAGGGCGCCCCGTACAAGGGATGCTTCCATGTGCCTCGCACCCTGTGGCTTTGCCTGCGCCTGCTGGACGAACAACCTGCCTGGCATTCCTGACGATGCACAGGTGCGTTTCCGCCCCGCCCGTAATTTCGGGCAAGTCTTGCCTTTCCCCATGAAAGGGCGTATCGTGGAAGCGCTTCGCCGTTTTGCAGGGAATTTTCCCCGTTCTTCATGAACGTTCTGTTTACCTGGCTCGACTGGCTTTGGGTGGCTGCCTTTCTGCTGCTGATGATCGGCAGCGGTGTGCTGTTCTACCGTCTCGGCAAGCGTTCGCAGTCCGATTTCTTCCTGGCAGGGCGGGGATTGCCCTGGTGGTTGCCCGCCTCTTCGGTGTACGCCACCCATACGGCTACCGACACCCCTATGTGGATTACAGGGGTCATCTACAGGTACGGGCTGGTGGGCATCTGGTACACCTTCTTCTCGGCGTGGGCCGCTATCAGCGCCTTCGTTTCGACGCGCATCTTCCGCCGGTCGCTGGCCTACACGCAGGCCGAATGGAACGTGGTGCGGTTCACTGGTCTCGGCGCGGAAATGCTGCGCGGCTGGATGGCCGGATGGCAGGTCTTCATGAACATGTTCGTGCTGGGCTGGGTGGGCATCGCGATGGGCAAGGTGTGCTTCTTCCTGTTCGGGTGGCCGCTGTGGGTGGGCCTCGTGTCGTTCTCGTCGGGGTGCGCCATTTATGTACTGGCGGCGGGGTACTGGGGCGTCGTCATGGCCGATTACCAGCAGTTCTGGCTGCTTATGCTGCTGGGCGCCTGCGTGTTCATTCCCACCACATTTTTGACGAAGCCGGAGAGCATGAATCATCTCGTCAAGTACTATGTGCAGGCCCGTCCCCTGGGGTGGTGGGGGCCGGTTCGCCGTGAAGCCGAGCGGCGCGGGCTGATCCAGACCGGCGCTTCCAGGGCGCCCCGCACTTTTTCGAGGTCCTGACCGCTAACCTTCTCGTTGTATCATGCCTCTCGTTCGACGCACATGGACGGCTGCGGAAGCCGACGAATGGACCCGGGAAGACTGGTTCGTCATCGTCCTCTCGCCGATTTGCTACTTTACGCTGACGTTGGGCGTGGCGTTGGCTTTTCTGCTGCGCTGGGAAGGATTTGTAATTACTGCCGCCAGCATTGTCCTCATCGTATGGATGCACTGGATCATCGATCCGAAGCTGAAGGCCATTTCGGAGGAGTACGAGAAGAACCAGCAGGAGTACCTGTGCGAACTGGAAGATTCCGTCCGCTGGAAACAACACGAACAGGGCGCGCCATGACGGAAAGCCTGACTACGGTTATCGGAATGACCATCGCCTATGCGGCCTCGCTGCTGGGGCTGGTATTAGCGTGGCGCTCCTATCGCAAGCATCACAAGAAGTGACTGCCATGTCCTTGTCCCTGCTCATGCAAGCCGCCGCACCGCAGATCACGTGGGTGGGCGTCGTGATTCCCGGCACGATTTTTCTCGTGGCCTTCGGCGTTACGTGGCTGCTCTACAAGCACTTTACGAAGCAGTTGGAAGATTGATGACCGGCCATGTGTCCGGATCGGGTGTTCCGGATAGCCCCCATCCGGTTTTCGACGCACATTTCCATATCGGTCCATACGGAACGCAGGCATTCGCTGGGCGCCGCATCACGCCCATTCCCGAAACCCTCGACCATACTTCGGGTGCTGACTGTGCAGCGTATCTCGACCGGCACGGTATTGAGGGGGGAGTCATCGTACCGACCTATCTCGACCGCCAGGAGGCGGCGTTCGAATACAACGCGTTGCTCGTCGACGCCGTGGAGCGGTATCCGAATCTGTACGGCGGGTTATGGGTCTCTCCGCTCCCGCAGGTCGAATCACATCTCAATGTTACACTGGCCCGTTTGCCGCACCCCAAGGTGCGCGCCCTCAAAATTGCATCGAATACCTGGGCGCCCTACGGCATCGATCCCTCCAGTTGGGATCTGCCCGTGGAACGCAATATGGAGCGCATTCTTGAAGCCGCCAGCGACCATGGGCTGGTCATTCATTTCCACACGGGATATCAGCCCGGCGCGGATCCCCTGGAGTTCGATCTTTTCATGCAACGGTACGGGAACTGGGCCACGTATCAACTGGTGCACTGTGGAGAGGCTATTGCGCCGGCGTTCAAGTTCGTGCCGCGTTTTCCGGGCTGGATCGAGCAGGGTTTCGATGTGTACACGGATACGTCTATCGTACCGGGCTTTGCGCCGAGATGGCTGCTGAGCGAACTGGACCGGCGCAATCTGGGTTTTGGGCGCGTCCTGTTCGCCACCGATGCGCCGTGGGGACATTTCCCCGGCGAATACTGTAAGATAGCGGGGCTCGATCTCGATCCCGAAGCGAAGGAGCAGATTTTTTGGGGTAATGCGGCAAGGTTGTACAGGGTGGGGTAGGCCGGATTACGACATCTGCTGCGCCGTTTCCTTTGTCGGTCGAGAGGCGATCGAAGATTGTACGATCGGAGATTATTTCATACCGAAGGGAACCATTGTGCAACCGTTCTGGCGGGCGGCTTTGCGCGTGTTTTTCGGGGCGTGTTGCCCGGTCCGTGTTCGTGAACGAGGCCTGGCCCGGATCCCGAACAAGCCGGATGGCCAACGCCGCCGCTCAGAACCGGTACTTCAGTCCAAACGTTGCGACCAGCGATTCGAAGCTGTCGAACGTCAATTCTCCCGAGAAGGGCGTTACGCCGTCCGCCCGCACTGGCGCATGGCTGCGGATGATCGACCACACGACATCTTCTTTCAGCGTCCCGAAACGGGTCCAGTGAGCGGCGAGCCCGATGGTGGTGCGTTCCCCGATGGCGTAATCCATGCCGGCCAGCACTTGGAAGCCGATGGTCGTTCCGTTGACCGTAGCGTCCAGCATACTGAACGTACCGGCGGCCCGGAGCGGTCTGTCGGCAAGAGTGGTCGGCGGTTCCACATCCTGGTATCCTTCGGCGATCGTCTTGCGCAGCAGGCGCCGGTTGTAGTTCAGGTTGGTGGGGGCCATGCCGACGCCTGCACCCACGGAAGGGGTCCAGGGGGAGCTGTTCCTGAAGTCGTAGTAGACGTTCGCAAAGACCTGGTGGGCGCGATAACCGGAGATGGTTTCGGTCGGCGGATACACGTTACTCCATTCGCTGGCCTTGCTGACCACGGCCTGGTTGGTGGTCGATTCGACGAGCGGCGACGTGTTGTTTCCGTAGCCTTGTATCCGGTATGCGAGTTCGAAGCGCAGCGCCTGGAGGGCATACCCGATGTTAAGCCCGCCGGTGAATCCCGTGCCCGGCTCAAAACCGTTGGAGGAAAGCTGTCTCGGGGTTGTGACCATACATTCCGGCGCACTGCTCGGGGCCATGGCCGGATCGTCATAGACCAGACGGTCGCATTTCGTCGGGGTGGTGACTGCGGAGACGGACGAGCCCAGCCGCGCGGAGTTGGCGCCGCCGGCGTCGATTCCGATATAGAAGCCGCGCCGGTTTTCCTGGGCGTTGGCCGTACCTGCGCCGAGCAGGCAGACAGTAAACATCGCTATGGCAAGTGCGCGGAAGGCTTGATAGTTCTTGATTGCGTAGGGGATACGCATACGTTATCGTCGAAATTTTTTCCTGAATAAAGTCTGAGCGTAATGGCTGTTCTGATGATTTTTCGAATACGTCCTGTTTAGGGACTGGTCGTTGCAAGGGGCCCAAGCCGGTCCGTGAGCTATCTTTGCGTGAGATCGGGGTTGGCGCATGTGACCCGCAATTTGCCGGTATGGTACGCTCGAACGGGATGAAAGGTCAATGCCATTCTTTGTGTCTGGCAGGTCGTTATTGCCTGTGCGCGCATCCGCTGGAGCTGCCCATGACAGCGCGGGATTGATCCGTCAGCCGCAGATCGCGGCGAAACCACATGAGGACCGGCCGGTTGCCGTTTTTGTCGGGATGTTGCTTGGAAGTAGGCATTGGTAGAGTGGCGATTCGACCAGGCGAGCCTCAAGACATCATCATTCTAAAGTTTATATGTTCAGTGACAACCGGATAGTCTGAATTAATTTGTCAAGACATTCTTGCAGTTTATCTTCAGATTCTATATCCCATTTCACAGTCGTACAGTGGTTTGTATCAAAATGCGTGCCATGTTGCTCAAATTTATTCTGTTCGCATAGATAGATAACGGGCTTGCCAAGACCCTCTGCATAGCCTGCTTCCCAATAGGCCCCCGGGTTATTATGGGTAAGGTCAGCAAGAATGAAGGCAGCATCTCGAATCTCCGTGCGCATGATATTATCGATGATCCCTGCTCGGGCAACTTCACGCATATCATGTAAATCGTATCCTAATTCGTTTTTGATTATATCTCTTAAATTTTCTTGAACGAAACGATCTAATATTTCATCGTTGAACTGCATGGCTATGAATCCGTAATCACCAGACAGCTTTCCTTGCTTCTCTTGTTGATATAAATCCCATCCTGATAATGTCAGATCTAGGTTATACCACAGGATGTAATTACTCATTTTTTGATACATTCCTTTAACAATGTCTCGATCATGTAATTCAAGTATCATTTCTGAGGCTGATAAATAACTGGGAGCACCTATATATGTGTAAAAATTTATAGATAAATCCTGAATTCGTTCACCTGATTTTGATACCTGATCTCCGATATATTGAATAATTTTAGCTACTCGTTGAGAAGGATTTGGAAGATTTTCGTTTTGTATGATGTGATCAACATCTCCAGTGCCCAACATAATATTGTCAGAGGAGCTGTTGCGAATTTTATAGGAAATCAATGCCTTTTGAGGTCTTGTCAGGTCATCCAATTTCGATGTTTGAAATAATGTTCTGGTGAGTTCAAATTTTCCACATATATCGCATTCGAATCCTTCAGAATCTCTTCCTCCTGTTGAAAATGTATAGCATTTCCTGTCATCGACATTATTGCATATAGGACATCCGACTTCGTTGCTCATTGCATTGCTCTTTATTTTTGGTAGGATTAACCTCTCTGTTGTATACGTCGGCACCGTTTTGGTTTCTTATTCATGTTCAATGGTATTGTCATCTTCTCGTACAATCCTAGTAGATACTCCACCCGCTCCCGTTCGCTGGCGAATCCGCTGCGGCGATAGAGCCGGTCCACGGTGCGGTCGAGGGCTTGGTGCGCCTTGCGGAGATTGGGTGGCATAAGATCGGGGTCATAGAGATCGGCGAGCGTGGCGTCCGGGTGGGCGGCGCGGGCGTCGAGCACGGCCTGCGCGAGCGGTTCCATTTTGGCAATGTTCGAACTGTTCGTGTGGAAGCCGGGCGGTAGGGGGAAGGTGTTGTATACGAGGCCGATGGAGTAGCGGTAATCGCTTTTCAGCCGCCCGCCGATATACCGCACCCAGCTTACGTGCATGGCTGAAGTGAGTAGTGCAAACAGGGGCTTACTGGCGTTTTCTATGATGCGGACGAGATTGCTCGGAATTGTTGGCGGTTCGAGCCAACCAATGGGTACATATTCCCTTCGCTCGGAACTGACTTCCGGCACCACCAAAAACGGTGCGGTGGGAATGACATTCACGTGGTAGAGCCTTGGGGTTTCGGCAAGCGCCTGGGTGGGCTTGCTCTTGCTGGCCAACCGGTAGTCGCGGACGGCGGCTATACGCTCGCGAACTTTCGGCAGCGTTTTCAGCACTTGCGGCGGTACGTCGGCCAAGTGCAGTATCCAGCGTTCGCCTCCCTGCAAAAACTCCCGGCTTCCCACAAAAGGCCGCAGGTACGGTTCGGCACCCGGTTCTTTTTCCAGAAAGGCGTTGCGTTCGTCGGCCTTGAAGATGTAGTGCCCCCCATCGATGGGCTTGGAGCCGATGATCAGCTTCGGCAACCCATTCAGCGGCCTTGCTTCCGACTTCACCACCACCCTCGCATCCCCCAACCCACCCGCATCGAACAAATACGGCGAAAGCACCGCATGTCTGCTCTCGTGCGGCTCGCCCTTCGGATCGTCGTAGGAGAAAAGCCGCTTCTCTTTGGGCGCATCGCCCCGCTTGGTCAATCCGATAATCACCACATGCACATGCGCCATGCCCCTTGCGTCCGAACCCCAGGCAAAGGTCCGGTGTGCGAACGCGATCTCCAGTCCGCAGCGGCCAAACAGAATCGGCCAGAGCTGCGCCACCTGCTCACCCTGCGTGATGGAATTAGTGGCTACCAAACCAATCTGGGCCTTACTTTCCTGCACGTAATTTCCAGCCTTGATGAACCACGCGGTCACGTAGTCGAGCGTACCGCCGCTCTTGCCCAGCGCCGCGATCTGCCGCACCTGCGCCCGCTGCTCCGCGGACTGGAACTTGGCGCCCCCGAACGGCGGATTGCCGAGCACATACGAACAGTCCTCCGGCGGCAAGACGTCAGCCCAGTCCATCTCCAATGCATCCCCCTGTACGATGCGCGGCGATGTCTCAAGTGGGATACGGACATACGTTTCTCCAAATTCCAGACTGAGACGGTTGTTCATGATGTGATCCATCATCCACAGGGCCACCTCGGCGATGCGGGCCGGAAATTCCCCCAGCTCGATCCCATAGAACTGATTGACATTCACCACCGAAAGCAGATCGACGAGCACATCGACTTGTTTGCGAGGCCGGGTTTCTTTCAACACTTCTATTTCCAGATCTCGAAGTTCCCGATAAGTAATAATCAGGAAGTCTCCGCAGCCGCAGGCGGGGTCGAGGAAGCGCAGTCTGCCGAGCCGCTGCTGGAAGGCGAGCAGTTCCGGAAGGCGGCGGCTGTCCCTGCGGGCCTTGAGCCTGGCGAACTCCGCCCGCAGATCGTCGAGAAAGAGCGGTTCGATGACCTTGAGAATGTTTTTTTCGGGAGTGTAGTGGGCACCTTCTTTTCGCCGCTCGTCCTTGTCCATGACGGACTGGAACAGGGAGCCGAAGATGGCGGGGGAGATGTGCGACCAGTCGAACCGGCAAGCGTCGAGCAGGCGCTCCCGCATGGAGGCGTCGAAGGAGGGGATACTAAGCCAATCTCGAAACAGGTCCCCGTTCACGTAGGGGAAGCGGCCGAGATCCTCATCGAGATGGCCGGAGCGTTCGTCTTCTGGCGTATCGAGGACCTGGAAGAGTTGGGCGAGCCATCCTCCGAGGTCGGAACCGTCTTCCCGCGTGCGGTTTTCCAGCAGATCGAGGAAGATGTCCCGGGGTTCGAAGATACCCGTGTCGTCCGCGAAGAGGCAGAAAACGATGCGAACGAGGAACCGCTCCAGATCTTGTCCCTTGTAGCCGGAGGCTTCAAGCGCGTCGTGGAGTTTGCCCACCCGCTCGGCGGCCTCGATGTTGACGGGGTCCTGATCCTTGAACGAGCGTTTCTGTACGCCGAGGATGAAGCCGAACTTCTCCACATGAGCGGGCAGGTCCTCGAGCGCAAAGGTTACATGCTCTCGCTCGTCCAGATCATACAGCTCGAACGTCTGGAAATCACTGACCAGAATGTACCGTGGCCGATCCTGGTCGCGAAGCGCATCGAAATACTCACCGGCCTGATCATAGGCTTTAGCAAGGTCGCGCCCCGCGCTTTTTTGCTCGACTATCAGGACGCCCGGCCAGAACAGGTCGATAAATCCACGGGAATCGCCCAGCTTCTTCACGTTTTCTTCATAACGAGCTACGCTTCGGCGCTCGACCCCAAAGATACGGAAGAAGCTATCGTAGAAACTTTGCGTTTCCCCCTTTTCATAACCGGCGCCTTCCCATTCACGGACGAATACCGCCGCTCGGGAGCGCACCTCGTTCCAGGACAGGCGCATGTCGATGTTTGTTTAAACCAGAGGGAATATATGGTGCTGGCCCTTCGAATTCATGGAACGTTTGGTCAGGCATTCGCGGAGGGACTGGATTCGAATCAGCGGATCTCAGAGTAGATGAATGGGTATGTCTGCAATATCCCTCCTGATGTCGCCAAGGAGGGGCCTATAAGATGAGGCATCTGTACAGCACCCCTAATCCGATTTTAAGGAACAGGGTAGTGCTTGCCATCGTTCGCAGCAACCATGTACATGCCTGCCCCAGTCCGGGCCCACCCGTATTGTTTGCCTTATACACGAAATGGGCCTGTAGGTCGTTATATCCGGAGTGGCGCATGTCTCACCGGGTGAGATTTTTCTCTGTCCACCGGGTAATATGCAGGGGGCTCGTTCCTGCCCGCCTCTTGACAACCGTGATTCCGACGATGTACTTTACGAACGCAAGACGCTATCCCAAGGGGCATGATCCAGCCGGGAGGGCGCATTTGTCCGGTTTTTTCCGGAAATTTCTCCGCACGAGGAAGGATGCATAGCATGAAAAAGGCTCAAACGCGAAGTAACGGAGAGCATGATCGAGATATTAATCTCATCGAGTTCTCTGTCGTTTTCGTTGCGGCGTCAAATAACCCGTCTATCTTGAATCCGGATTTTTTGTATCACAATGGTATTGTGGATGCGGGGTGGAAAGTGAAGGATCCGCGAATATCGACCCCTGCCTATTCACAAGTCACATTCGAAGGTGGTCTTACTGTAAAGGCAGTGCCGGATCGTGTTATATTCGAGCAGGCAGGACAAAATCAGTTGGCTGAACAAGATATCGTCTGCCCCCAAATAGCAAAAACCTATCTGGAAACAATACCTCATGTCCCATATCGAGCTGTGGGTATCAACATAAAAGGTTTTATAATTCTACAAAATGAAATGAATTTAAGTGTGGAAAATGCACTTATTGATAAGGGTGTATGGATGTCATATAAGGACACAATTCCTGATATTCAAGTCAAGGCAATTTATAATTATAACAAACGAAAAATTTCTTTGGATATAAGCAACGCGGAAAAGCAAAATGAACACAATAAAACCCCCGGCGTATTATTTCAAATAAACATTCATCGTGATATTCATGAAGTCAATTCCGCGAGGCGTATTGAAACCATATCTTCTATTCTTTCATCGTGGAAGGAAGATATATCCGATTTTAATGCCCTGGTAGCCAAATTCAATCCACCAAAGTAAAGAGTAAGGCCATGACAAGATTGATGCAAACGACGGCAGAGCCCAGCGAAACAGACGTTCTGTATAACCTTGGATCCGGTGCTCGGTTTATGGGTATGGATTCGGAAGTGACGGTACAGTTTTTACCCTCTGGGCTCTTTGGCAGTTTCTCTGATATAGATAGGAAACATTCTGAAAATACCAATATCGACAATGGACGGTTTCTATTGGAGACGATTAATATTTTGCCTAAGTTGTCGAAATCGGATACCATTTTTTCAATTGGTCTTTCTCAATCTACTGAACTACATCATGCTCTTGACGACCTTTCTCAGGTAACCCAGGAAGCATGTGAAGAAGAGTTTCCGCTACCTTCCAGTGCAGCGCTTGCAAACGCGGAGCACCTGCTGAAAGAAATGTATGGAATTTTCCCTAGACGTTTCGAAGTGTATCCCACCCCGGACGGTGAGGTGGCTATTGACGCGCCCGGCGGATATGGGCGATCGGTTTTGGTACTGTGCGACTCGGAAGGGGGGGCGTTGTGTCTGGTCAATATGAACGGGGAGCATCGACGTGCCCGATATTCTACTACCAGCATACTTCCCGATGGTTTTGTGCGCGAGGCCTTGGCCGACCTGGAACGCGAAGATGATTGGGGGTGATGAAGGTTCCAAATAACATTGCGATGGGAGAAGAACTCGGGCGTGACGTGTTCTCAAAGCGGGAGGCTAAACGTGCACAACGTTCCGGGGCCCGCCTCAATGTTTTTCTGGAAAAATTGGGCGAAACAGATATCTCGGTTGACCGACTTAGTGTTGCTCCGCCTGATGAAGCGATTGCAATCGCCGATAATGTGGCCTTGGAGCGCAACAAAATTTTCTATGGGTGGGCTGTTGTTGCCACCGAGGAGGTTAGTAGCAATCAGCGGCAGGTGATTGCCAGCCCGCTACCGACCAATCCGTATCATGCGGATATTGTCCTGCCGAGCTTAGCCGCCGAAGATCGGGAAGAACAGAAGAGACATGCACAAGAGCTGGCAGATGCTTCGCACTGGCGCAGCCGCCCGAACGCGCACGAAGAATAGTTGGACTTAACCTGTACGTATCATATGACCTTTCCCAGGAATCACATCGCGGAGATTATATCGTGCCATTCCCTAAAACGACGATGATTGCCCGGGCCGCCGGGTTGCTGGCTCTTCTTGTAGGGCTCCAGGGATGCGGCGCGGCGGAAGACGCCGCCGAGTCTGCTGCCGATTTACCGAACATTCTGTGGCTCACGTCGGAGGACATGAGCGCCGATCTTGGCGCGTACGGGGATTCCTATGCGGAAACGCCCCACATCGACGGGTTGGCCAGACAAGGGGTCACGTACACGAATGCGTTCGCTACCGCGCCTGTCTGCTCCCCGGCGCGATTTACGCTGCTTACGGGTATATACGCCACCACGGCGGGCACGCAGGGTCTGCGCTCGAAAGCGCCCATTCCGGACGACATCACAGGGTTTCCGGCGTATCTGCGCGAGCTTGGCTATTACACGACGAACAACGTCAAGACCGACTACAACACGGCCGACGAGCCGCGCCTCATCGCCGAATCCTGGGACGAGAGCAGCGCCGAAGCACACTGGCGGGGACGCGAGGGCGGGCAGCCGTTCTTCGCCGTCTTCAACCACATGCACACCCATCAGAGCCGTATTTCCTTTTTGGACACGGAGTTTCCCGAACTGGCCGATGCGCTGGGTAAGCACGACCCCGCCGCCGCGCCGTTGCCCCCGTATTATCCCGACGATCCGGATGTGCGCAAGACCGTGGCCCGCTACTACGACGCCATTACGGCCATGGACGCCAACGTGGGGCGCCTGCTGGCCGAACTGGAAGGGGACGGCGTTGCGGACAACACCATCGTGTTTTTCTACGGGGATCACGGGACGGGCCTGCCGCGCGGCAAGCGGGTGCTCTACGACTCCGGCCTGCATGTGCCGCTGGTTATCTATTTCCCTCCGAAATGGCAACATCTGGCGCCGGTTCCACCCGGTTCGTCCACGGATCGACTGGTGAGTTTCGTGGATTTCGCACCCACGATGCTCCGTCTGGTCGGCCACGATGTGCCGGAGCATATGCAGGGTATGCCGTTTCTGGGCGAGGATTCGGCGACGGGACGGGAGTTCGTGTTCGGCGCGCGCGACCGGGTGGACGAGGCGTACGACATTGCGCGTTCCGTGCGCGACGAGCGCTTTCTGTACATTCGCCATTACCACCCGCACCTGTCCTGGAACCAGCCCGAATTCTTTTCGGATCAGGCGCCGATCCGCCAGGCCATCACCCGGCTGGCCAGGGCGGGCGCTCTGAACGCCGCGCAGATGTCGTACGCCGGGCCGTCGAAACCGTCCGAAGAACTGTTCGATACGGTGACCGACCCGTACCAGCTCCGCAATCTGGCCACCTCTTCTGCGTACCTCGATGTGCTTGACCGGATGCGGGCCCGGCTGACGCAATGGGAGGTGGAGACGCGGGACCTCGGTTTTATGGATGAAGCCGAAGTGTTGCGGCTGGCCGAACGGACGGGTCAGGCGCCCCTCGAATTTGCGGCAGATCCTTCTGTCTACCCGCTTACGCGCGTGCTTGATACGGCCCGCCTCGTGGGGCAGCCGCGTAGTACGGACAGGCAGGCGGCGCTTCTGAGAGATGCGGACGATACGGTTCGGTACTGGGCTGCTTTGGGGCTTCGCGTGGCTGGAGCCAGCGATCCCCTGAGTCAGGATGCGTTGCGGAGCGCCTTGCAGGATGCGGTTCCCGCCGTACGCACGGAGGCGGCGGCAGCGCTGGTTGCGCTGGATGGTTTTTCTGAAGACTTTGCTGTGCTCGAGGAGGTATTGCAAGGCGGCGATCCGCTGGATGTGCTCCGGGCGGCTCGCGCTCTGCAATTGCTGGGCGAGAAAGCAGCGCCCGCCCAGGAAACGATGCGGCGCGTTATGGAGCAGGCGCAGGACGATGCCGTATACGGTCCCGACGCGCTGTACATCCGCTTTGCACTGGAACCGGCTCTTGCCGAAGAACAGGGGGTGACGGAGGTGTATTAGGGGAATGCCTTATTTCGGGAAGCCCCCATAGCTAAACAGGCTAAAAAGAAAATAAAAATCAATCAAACACGATAACTAAAAAATTTATGAAAAAAACTTGACAACTTATTTTTTTTAGGTTACACTGAATGCATCGGGGTGTGACTCACTTTCGTCCGGTTACTCCTGAATGCACCGCACACTAACTGTTAATTGAACAAATCCGAGACAATACCATGATCCGTGTATCTTCCCCCCTGCTTTTTGTTCTGAAACTGACTGCATTTTTGCTAATAGTCATTGGTCTTGCAGCCTGCGAAACTCGTGGTGATGCGGACGTTTTAGGATATGGCCCCGATGGTAATATCATTGAAGGAGAAGTCATTGACCAATCTGTTCACCCCGTTCTTGATTCCGAAAACAATAGATTGGTATTCAAGAATCAGGAACAATTCGACGATTTTATGCAGGGAATGAGCAAGGTATATACTAATGATGTAGGGCTTGACATATTGGAAAACGAATTGGGCTTTCGTTCTTTTCGGCGTCATATCAATGATTTAAGAACGAAGCTTGATGAATACCCGCATAATGATTCATTGACGTATTTTGAAGAGTATCATAAAATCGAGGCGCTTGATACAGTCTCGGATCCTGCAATCGCCACGATATTGAATCCGGAAGGCGAAGTACAAATTGGAGAAACCATACATAAGGTCGGCAAAAATTTTGTTCATAGTGTAGATAATGAGCATAAGGAGTTGCTTGAACATATAGATAATTTTAGTAACATATCCTATAAAAATGAACATGTAGATGTATTTCGAATTGAAAGACAATCCAACACCTTTTCATTGAATAAAATTGAAGGTGAAGTGACATCAAGGTGTGAAAAAAAATATAATTCCAGGAAATATAGAATCAATGGTAAATCATGGATAGAATCTTTTTCTTTTGTCGCATCTGCTGGGACCGAAACACGTCATTACAAAAGGAAAAATATATTTGGAAAATATTCAAGAAGGAACGTTAACGAGATCAAAGTTACCACTACGGTAAACTTATATCATAGCAATACAAATGGAACTGAATATCATCAACATACTAATTTAGTTATTGATGGAACAAACCTAAGCAAAGTTTATAGACATTTTATTAGCGGAGCGTATGCTAATTATGGAATTACGGGCTCCATATACTCTACTCATTATGTTAAACGAGGCGATAATGGGGCGACGGCAAGTTGTACCACGGGAGTTTATCATCAATAATTTTACAAACTTGGTATGTACAAGTTTAGTATTTACCCGACACATGGGGTCTCCGTCGTGTGATCAGGCGGCTTGTTTTCGGGTCTCTTTTTCTTCGATTGGAACGACGGGCGGCAGCTTCTTTTTTCCGAGGGCTTCGCGCAGCGCCTGGGCCGGCGTGCGGCCCTTGAGGCGGTAGCCCTGGTGGCTGCGCTTGAGGTTGTAGTACGCAAGATACTCGTCAAGGTCCCGTTGAATCTCCTCGGGCGTCTCGTACCACTTCTCCCGGCCCTTGACGCGGAAGCATTCGTCGAGCAGAGTGCGGTTCATGCGCTCGACGAAGCCGTTGGTTCTCGGACTGCGCACCTTCGTCGTGCGGTGCTCTATGTCGTGCAGCGCAAGCATCAGTTCGTAGGGATGGCTCTCGGGTTTTCCGCAGAACTCTCGACCGTTATCGGTCAGGATAGCCTTGACCTCTACCCCGAGGGCCTCGTAGAAGGGCAGCACGCGATCGTAGAGCAGTTCGGCGGCGGTTACAGGCATCTTCGAGGTGTAGACCTTGGCGAAGGCCAAAGAGCAGAAGGCGTCTACGACGACCTGTACGTAGACCTTGCCTACTCCCTTGAGGGTTCCCCAGTAGAAAGTGTCCTGATTGAGGAGTTCTCCAGGGGCGCTGACCTCTATATGGCGCATGCGAAAGTCGCAGGAATGCTTCTCGAGCAAGCGTATCTGTTCTTCGCTGAGCAGGATCGTCTCGCCTTGCGCCTGTTTTTCCAGCCGCAGAAGTCGCTGGCTGCGATGCGCGAGATCGTGCCTTAGCCAGACCCCGCGTACGCCTGTGGAACTTACGTTGACTCCCTTCAGCCGCAATTCGTTTGCGACGCGCTGCGCCCCCCAAGTCGGGCGATCAAGGCACAAGGCCAGTATCTCTTCCTCGATCTCCGGGGCCACACGGTTCGGATGCGGACCCCTCGGACCGCGTTTCTTTTCCACGAGCGCAGCGACTCCTCCTACCTGAAAGGCGCGGCGCACCTCGTAGAACGTGTCGCGGTGGTAGCCCATGATCTGGCAGGCCTTCGATACGTTGCCGAGCTCCTCGGCCAGTTGAAGCAAGGACAGTTTGCGTTTCGTACCTTCTGTAATGGTGGGCATCGGATGTCTCCTTTGGGATTGGTTCTTTGGAAAAACCCAATCTACGGGAGACCCCGGTGTCCGCCCTCGTTTTTGGGCGAACTGTCGGATAAATACTAAACTACTTCACTTGGTATGATGAAATATTTTGATAGAGCGACCATTATTTTTTGTATTCTATTGTTACCTTTCCACGTAGCCGCTGGTCAGTCCCGGACGATCAGCGGCTACGTGGAGGACGCTTCGAGCGGCGAACGGCTTCAAAGCGTGGCCATCGGCGTTCCGGCGCTTTCCGTCGGGACCGTAAGCAACCGGTACGGTTTCTACAGCCTTACCGTCCAGGCAGATTCTCTCACGCTTCTGTTCTCGCATGTTGGATACGAATCGGCGTCGTATCCGCTCGTTCTCGTTGCCGATACGACGATAGACGCGGCCCTGGCGCCGCGCACGATCGAATTGGCCGGGGTGGAAGTGACGGCCCGGCAGGAGGGGCCTGTGCAGCCGGGATGGCATGAAGTGTCGCTGGAGCAGGTCAAGACGCTGCCGGTCCTGCTTGGCGAGGTGGATATCCAGAAGACGCTCCAGTTGTTGCCCGGGGTGCAGGGAGGCGTGGAGGGAAGCAGCGGGATGCACGTACGGGGCGGCGGGTTGGGTCAGAACCTGATCCTTCTGGATGGACTTCCCCTGTACAACCCCAATCACCTGTTCGGTTTTCTGAGTGCTTTCAATGCGAGCGCCATGAAACATGTGGAGTTGATCAAGGGCGGGTTTCCTGCGCGGTACGGGGGGCGGATATCGTCGGTGCTGAATCTCACGATGAAGGAAGGCAATCTGAAGGAATTCGCCGGGGAGGCGTCGATAGGCATTCTGTCTTCTCAGGTCGTGCTGGAAGGCCCCCTGAAGAAGGATCGCGCCTCGTTCCTGTTTGCCGCTCGCAGGACCTATCTTGAGCCGATACTCGCTCTGGCGCGCGTGTTCCGGGACGAGCCTCCCGCGGATCGTACGAGATACTTTTTCCATGACGCCAACCTGAAGGTCAATTATATCCTGTCGAGGCGGGATCGACTCTACGTGAGCGCGCACACCGCCCAGGACGGGTGGCGCAGCCGGGAAGATTTTCCGAATGACCAGACCGAGCGAGATCGCCTCGACTGGTTCGGTCATCTTGCGTCTCTTCGCTGGAACAGGACCCTTGGAAGCCGTGCGTTTGCGAATACGCTGGTCGGGATTACGAATTATCGTTTCGAACAGCGTTTCAACGAGGTGGCAGAGATCACGTCCGGGGAAGGAGATTACGAGGAGGTGTACGAAGGAGCGTACTTTTCGACCATTCGCGATCTGACGGCCAAAACGGATATTGAATACCTGCCCAATCCCCGGCATTACATTCGTTTCGGTCTTGAAGGCACCCTGCATCTTTTCACTCCCGGCGCCGTGGAGACGACGTTCGAAGCGCCAGGGAAACCGCCTGTTAGAGTAGAGAGGAAACCCGCCGGGACCATCCGGTCGCAGGAAGTTGCGCTGTACGTCGAGGACGATCTGGATATTCCCGGATTCCTCCAACTGAATCCCGGCGTACGCCTTTCAACCTATTTTGTCGAAGGGCAGACGCACCGCTTCTTCGAGCCGCGCCTCGGCATACGCCGAGGCGTATCGAGGCAAACGATGCTGCATGCCTCGTACACGGCCATGCAGCAATATGTGCACCTTTTGCAGGGCAATGGATTCGACGGCCTGACCGTGGATTTGTGGCTTCCGCTTGCGGCAGGCGCCCGGCCGCAGCGCGCGCGTCAGGCAACGGCGGGCGCGACGCACGCATTTCCAGAGGCCGGATACGACGTATCCCTTGAAGGATATTACAAATGGATGACCGGACTTATCCAGTACAAGGGGGGCGTACCCGCTATCGAATCGGCGTATTCGGAGTGGCCCGACTTGGTCGAGAGCGGGGACGGATGGTCCTACGGGGCTGAAGTCCTTGTTCGGAAAACGCAGGGGCGCCTGACCGGGTGGGTGGCCTACACCTGGGCGCGGACGACCGGACAATTCGAGAACCTGAATGGGGGGAAATCTTTTCCGGACCGCTATGACCGGCGCCACGACATTGCCGTGGTTGCGCAGCATCGTCTGACCTCTGCGATAGATATCTCCGCCAACTGGGTCTTCGGGAGCGGGTACGCCATCTGGTTGCCGAGTGCCCAGTATTATAGCCTGTATGTGCAGAATACGTTTAATACATCGGTGGAGCCCGCCGTGCTTCATTACGGCCCCCGGAATGCATCGCGTTTGCCCGCTTATCATCGACTCGACGTGTCGGTTCGTTTTCGCAAGAACATGCGATGGGGAGAGCAAACCTTTGTGGTAGGAACCTGGAATACCTACAACAAAAAAAATCCCTTTCAGTTAGAGATTGACTCTCCCTATATCGACGCGGGCAAGTTTCGTCAATACACGCTGTTCCCACTGCTGCCTTTTTTGGCTTACCAGGTAAAATTCTGAGTCCTCATGCGAACGCTTTGCATCGCGGTCATGTTATGTGCGCTCAGTGCTTGCGAGAGCATCATTGAGTTGGAAACTCCTTTCGAAGAACATAAGATTCTTGCCCATAGTTTTTTTACGCCGGACAGCGTCTGGGTCGTTAATCTAAATATCAGTACGCATACAAGCGGCTCCCCCGCTGTTACGTTATTGTCGGGGGATACACGCCAGACGGTCGTGGTTATTGCAGACGATCAGGGAGACGCGGATACGCTCCGGGAATCCCCCGAAAAAAGAACCGTGGGAATCAATTATCGATCCGTGCGCGGTATGCGTCCGCGCCCCGGGGTAACCTATACGCTGCGCGTGGAAATGCCCGGTTTCATAGACAGTCAGACGTTATCGCCGCCCCCGCCTGTCGAAGCTTCGGCGCAGCTCCCGAAACGGGTGTCTATGCAAAACATTGCTTATTCGAACGATAACGGAACCTCTTTGCTACGCTTCTCGATAGAGGACCCCCCGGGGGCGAATTATTACCGCCTCGAGCTTTTTCAGGTCGACCCCGAGGATGGTGAGGATGTTTTTAATTATAGAGAAGTTGATTTCCGTAGCACCGACCCTTCTTTTCGTTTTCATTATGGCGAGGTGGGCGATTTGGAACAACGCGAAGAAATAGATTTCGATTTTTATGGGCACGCCGTTTTTTCGGATGCGCTTTTCGACGGAACGTCGCACGATATCGAAATCGCCTTCGAACCGTATACCTATCCGGAATTCGAACCACAATTTCTGGTGGTTCTTTCGACCCTGTCCTATGATTTTTTCATGTATCATCATACGTTGGATCGACACAGGGATGCAGACATCGGTTCTGACTATGCCCCTGAAGTCTTTCCTATCCCCGTATACACCAACATAAAGAACGGATACGGGATATTCGCCGGGTACGTGAGCGATACGTACCGGTTCGATCAGGACGGGAACGAGTGGGGTGAGTAGCGAAGACGGGGGAGTATTTTTCAAATTTTCTGCATTGTCATTCGGGCGGTATGGACGGCAGTTCGTTATTCGGATCGGGCGGCGTGTCCGGTGCCTTGTCGAGATAGCGCCCCAGGTCTCCCTCGACCGCTTGCGCAGCCCGCTTTTGTATCGTCATCCGTGACGCCTCCTCCACCGTCATCCGCGACGCCTCGTCCACCCGCACCGTACACGGGCGCCCGTCGGCGGTTTTGGCGGGCATTTCCGCGATCCAGCCTTCGCCTTCAGAGGTCAAGCAGATGTTGTCCGCCAGGGAGCCTGGCAGTTCCTCCAGGGATGTTGCCCAGTGTCTGTGCGCCTTGAAGAAGGCCCGCTGCGCATAGTACACGGCCATGAGCGCCTCGCGCGCCGGGAAGGTCGGATCCGGCCGGAACGCAGTTTCTCCGGGCCGCGCCCGCGTGAACTGCACGAAGCCCCAGCGTTCGGGACGGTGCATGTCCACTACGCCCTGCGGGGACCAGACCCAGTTGTCCTCCGGCGTATCGGGTTTTTTTCGGTACGCGCCTTCGTGGATTTCGTGCCGCCACTGGACCCGGGAGAAGTTCATTCGCCACTGTGCGCCTTCTTCGGGGGGCGTGCCTCCCTGCGGAGCGTAGGGCGCCAGACCGCGCCACGGGATGGCGATCTCCACGGACCAGTATGTATCCGTGTCGTGCGGCGCATTGAGGGTGCCCTCTACGTATACCGCCGAGCGCAGCCCTGCGATGGGCGCCGGGGACACGGGAGGTCCCCCGTCGCGGTACGGTTTTTCCAGCGCCAGTTGCCAGCGCGTGTTCAGCGCATTGACCTCCATTTCCCAGTACCTGTGGTGGTCGCCGTCCGGGTCGATGAACACCTCGAAATCGTTGTCCCGGAAGATCACGCTGTTCGGCTCGGTGAGCGATCCCCATACGTGCGTTTCTTCGAGGCGGGCAGCGATGTACAGGCAGGCGTCGTCCCAGCGCATCGCCATGCGTGTTTGCTGTCGCGGTGCGGCCTTGCGGTCTCCCTCGATGTCCGTAAAGGCCTCGCTCCAGGGGGCCTCTCGCCAGAGCGCCTTGTCCAGTTTTCCGTCTATGCGCGGGGCGTCTTCGACAAAATGGCACACGTAGTGCCGGGGGACGATATCCGCCATCTGCTCCCACGACGCCGCGTCGAGGTCTTTGGGAAGGTCCCATGCAGGTTCGGTCATGACACGTTGCGAGCGGATGCGTAAGGAATGGCGTACGTATACCTACACTTTTTCCGGATCCGGATGCACCCACGGGGCGCGGTAGGGCCGGGCCAGCAGGGCGTTGGCCTCCTCGTCACCGACGACCCGGCCTGCGGCGGCGTCCCATTCGAGGGTCCGGCCCAGGGCCATGGAAATGTTCGCAAGAATGCAGGAGGCTGCCGAGATATGGCCTTCCTCGATGTCCGCTACCGGCCGGGATCGTTGTTCGATCGCATCCAGAAAGTCGACCATGTGCCCCCGGATCGCGGAAGCCACATGCCGCTCGAGGTCCTGCTCCGTGCGGTCCTCCGGGTAGCGGTCGTACTCGTACAGGGCCTCGCCGCGTTCCGGTTTTTCGTCCCCACGCGGAATGAAGTCGTACGAATGTACGCTCAACTTGAGCGTGCCGTGTTCGCCGTACAGGGTCGCCCCCCAGGGATATTCCGGATCGGCGGCGTGCCCCCAGGCCCTGTGCTGCCACAGGATCGGCAGTTCGTCGTATTCGAAGGTGGCAGTCTGGGTGTCCGGCGTGGTGGCGATGCTGTCGGTATCCACCAGAATCCCTCCGGTGGATGTGATGCGTTTCGGCCACCCGAGGTCGAGCATCCAGCGCACCGTGTCGAGCATATGCACGCACATGTCGCCGATGATGCCGTTGCTGTATTCCATGAAGTTGCGCCATCCGTGCGGATGGACGATCTCATTGAATGGTATTTTGGGCGCCGGCCCGGCCCACATTTCGTAGTCCAGTGCATCCGGGGGCGCGATCGCCGGGGGGTTCCGGCACGTTTCGCGGGGAAAGATAGGCCACCGGACCGGGCCTGCGCCACTTTCTTTCGCACGATACCCTGTGCGGGATGGCATCCGGAACCGATCCGCAGGTCGTGCTTCCATATGCTTTCTTTCGGAATGATTATTCATGAGCTCAGGCGACATGCATACAAAGGGGGCGGGAGCATCGGCGACGGGTCGCCTTGCAGCTATCCATATCTATCCGGTCAAATCGACGCGGCGGGTGGCGCTGGAAGCCTCGGCGGTCGAACCGCAGGGGCTCCATATGGATCGCCGGTGGATGGTCGTCGATCCGAACGGGAAATTCATGTCGCAGCGTACCGCATCCGGGCTGGCGCTGATCCGGGCGGCGGTGCGCCCGGAGGGGCTGCAGGTGCAGGCGCCGGGACAGGAGGAGTTGTTCGTTGCGCAGCCGGACGGCGCGGCGCGCAGATCCGTGGAGGTATGGGGCGATACGGTTCCCGCCGCCGAGGCGGACGGCGGGGCGCACGAATGGTTCAGCCGCTTTCTCGGAACCGAATGCCGGCTTGTTTTTCTGGACGATCCGGCAAGCCGGCCGGTCGAGACCGGGTACGGCAAGCCCGGCGACGTCGTGAGTTTTGCGGACTCTTTTCCGGCGTTGCTCCTTTCTGAAGCTTCTCTCGAGGCGCTCAATGAGCGGCTGGACGAGCCGGTGCCCATGCATCGTTTTCGGCCGAATCTTGTCGTGTCGGGGGTCGAGGCATTCGCTGAGGATACCTGGGATCGCGTGCGCATAGGCGAGATGCATTTTCTTGTGGCCAAGGCATGTGCCCGCTGCGTCGTGACGACGGTCGATCAGGAGACGGGGGTGTCCGGCAAGGAACCGCTGCGGACCCTGGAGACCTTTCGCCGCGGCGAGGACGGGAAAGTGTACTTTGGCCAGAATCTCATTCCACTACACCCCGGAACCGTCCGCCGGGGCGATGTCGTACAGCCGACGTTGCGGACGTGACGCGCTGAGCTTTGCGGACTTAATCAGAGTATCCTTATACCGACGCTGCGGCGGTAAAAGAGAGCATTTCGCCCGGACCCCGATCTGTTTCGCGCCGTACCTTACGGCTCCCCATCGCCATGTACTCACTGATTCATCTACCAGCCAGCCATGTTTGTTCATTGCGTGTTTTTCCGGCTTCGAGACGATTTGACCGCCGAGGATCGCCAGGAGTTCGACGAGGGGGTTCGGTCCCTGCTTGACATCGAAACGGTCCGCCACGGGTTTGTCGGAGCGCCTGCCGATACCCACCGCCCGGTCGTACTCCGCGATTATTCCTGTGGCCTCGTGGTCGCTTTCGACGACAAGGCGGGACATGATTTCTACCAGGACGATCCCGTACATGACCGCTTTCGCAACGAATGCAGCCACCTCTGGGAAGACGTGAAGATATACGACGTGCAGGAGTAGCCCGCGGGGAACCGTCCGGTTCGTCAGCTTTGTCCCTGCATGGTGTGATCCAGCAGCCGGATAAGCTGTTCGCGCAGGCAGCGCCGGTCCACCACGAAATCCACGAAGCCGTGCTCCTTAAGAAATTCGGAGCTCTGGAAGCCTTCCGGCAGGTCTGCCCCGATCGTTTCCCGGATCACCCGCGGCCCCGCGAAGCCGATCAGGGCGCCCGGCTCGGCAAGATTGAAATCCCCCAGCATGGCGAACGAAGCGGTAACGCCGCCGGTCGTCGGGTTGGTCATGAGGGAGATGAAGGGGAGGCCCGCCGCATCCAGCCTGCTGAGCAGGGCGCTCGTTTTCGCCATTTGCATGAGGCTGAGGGCGCCTTCCATCATGCGCGCTCCACCGCTTTGCGAAATAATGAGCAGGGCGGCCTGCTTTTCTTCAGCCCGCTTGATGGCGCGCGCGATGATTTCGCCCACTACGGACCCCATCGACCCGCCGATGAACGCGAAATCCATGGCTGCCGTAGAGAGGAGGTGTCCGCCGACCTTGCCCAGCGCAGCGCGCGCCGCGTCGTTCAGGCCGGTTTTTTGTCTGGCGGCGTCGAGCCGGTCCACGTACCGCTTGCGGTCGGTGAATTCGAGCGGATCGGTCGAATACAGGTTTCCGTCGAACAGCTCGAACTCCCCGTCGTCGTAAATGGTGCGAAAATACCCGAGGCTATCCATGAAAAAGTGGTAACCGGAGGCGGGTACGACCATCGCGTTGTCCTCGATCTCGCGCCGGTTGACGATCTCGCCGGTTTTGGGGCATTTCGCCCACTGCCCATCGGGGATATCGTTCTTTTCCGCCAGATCGGTCAGGATACCTGCCTTCTGTCGCTTGAACCACGTCATATCAAATGGCCAACTTTTGGAACGCTGTTTTTTGAGGTATTGCGGCAGCGAATTCCTTCAGATAATGCGGTTCGAAGGAAGCGATGTCCTCGACTTCGCCTCGTTCCAGTCTCGCAGCGCCGAGGCGCGCCACCGCTACGGAGGCAGGGGCAATGCGCTCGTCGTCCGGGGTGAGCATTTCCGGCGCATGCCCGTTTGACCCATACTGCTGCGCCAACTGTGCGCACAATTTCGTCCGCCCATCTCCCACGATATACAGACGCCCTTTCGTCGCGTTGCCCAGCCATTCGGCTGCCCCCTCGACCCGGATGACCGAGGTTTCGCGCAGCGTTTCGAGCGCGCTCCCGGGAGTGACCCGGAAAGCCGCTGCGTACGCCTCGTTCCGCCGGGCGTCGAATGCCGCAACAATGCGGTCGTCCGGCATGGCCAACGGAAGCGCAAGGTGCGCCCATGCTTCCGGTCCGGGCACGGATACGAGTTGTGCGCCCGTTGCCTCGGCCAGTCCCTTTGCGGTGGCTGTACCGATCCGCAAGCCGGTGTACGATCCGGGGCCGCTCGAAACGGCCACGGCCGCCAGCTCCGGAGCCGTGATCCCGGCATACCGCAGTGCATCGCCGATCATCGGAACCAACTGGGCATCGTGCGCTCGAGCGCGCCGCAAGGTCAGCTGTGCTGCAATCTGTCCGTGGCGCCATACGGCGACACTGCACGCGTTTGTAGCCGTTTCGAGGGCGAGGATATTCAATGCATTACCGTGTGGATCATAACGTGTACGGACGTATTTTAGACGAATGTGCGCCGTATGGGTTCTGAGGTGGACGCGGCTGGTCCTGTAGCGTCACCCCCGGCCCGGCCCTGAGCGCCCTTCGCGGGTGCGGTGGGGATGCGGCCGATTTTTATTTCCAGGGGATGTTTACAGAAGCACCTATGAAGGTATACGACGCCGATCATATTCGTAATGTGGCGCTGGTTGGACACCAGGGCAGCGGCAAAACGATGCTGGCCGAGGCCATGCTGCTCGCAAGCGGCGCCCTGCGGCGCATGGGCGGGATAGAAGCCTACAGCACGGTTTCCGATTTTCATCCCAGCGAGCACGAGCGGCAAATGTCGATCTTCGCCTCGCTCCTGCATGCCGAGTGGGAAGGGCATAAGATCAATGTCATCGATACGCCCGGCTATCCCGATTTCGTGGGCGAGGTGATCTCTTCGTTGAAGGTGGCCGACACGGCCATTTTCGTGATGAATGCCGTCGAGGGTGTGCAGGTGGGAACGGAACTGGCCTGGAATTATGCCGAGGAGATCGGCAAGCCGTCCATGTTCGTGATCAATCACCTGGACAAGGGGGATGCGGATTTCCGAACGCTCATTGCGCAAATGAAAGAACGCTTCGGCCACGGCGCCACCGTGGTGCAACTTCCTGTCGGAGGCGGTACGCGGGCGATCATCGATGTGCTGCTCATGAAGCAGCTTACCTTCCCGGAAGGAAACACCGAGCCCGTAGTCGGCGATATCGACGAGGCGTTCCGCGAGGAAGCCGAGGAGCTTCACACGACGCTTATCGAGGATATCGCGGAGAACGACGAGGGACTCATGGACCTCTATTTCGAGAAGGGCGAACTCAGTGAAGACGAGATGCGGACAGGCTTGCGCCAGGCCATGCTGCGCCGGCAACTCTTCCCGATTTTCGTGACGTCCGCCACCGGAGCGGTGGGCGTTTCTCGTCTGATGAGCTTTATCGACAATGTGTTGCCTTCTCCGGTGCAAAGCGATTCCGGCGAATCCGTGCAGGCCGATCCCTCCGGGCAAGTCGCGGCGCTCATCTACAAGACGATGGCGGAACAGCATGTGGGCGATTATTCGTTCCTGCGCGTGTATTCGGGCACGCTTTCCCAGGGCATGGACCTGGAGAATGCGCAGACAGGCACGACCGAGCGGCTTGGGCAACTGTTCGCCATCAACGGGCGGGAGCGAGACCCGGTGCAGAAGATGGTGGCCGGAGACCTCGGCGCGCTTGTGAAACTCAAGAATTCGCACACGAACAACACGTTACGGCCCAAAGGCTCGAGGGTGGTTATCGAGCCGATCGCTTTTCCCGAGCCCCGTTACCGGACTGCGATCAGCCCTGAAAACGAGGGGGAAGAGGATCGTCTTGCCCAAGGCATTCACCAGCTTCGCGAAGAGGACCCGTCTCTGGTCGTGGTGCACGATCCACATCTGCGGCAGATGACGCTGGGCGGACAGGGAGAGATGCATTTGCAGGTGGCGCGGTACCGTCTGGAGAATCGCTTCGGCGTGGGTATTCTGTTCTCCAAACCGCGCGTGGCGTACCGCGAAACGATCACGAAGCAGGCCCGGTCGAGCTACCGGCACAAGAAGCAGACGGGCGGCGCCGGGCAATTTGCGGACATTTCGATCATGGTCGAGCCGCTCCAGGGAGATTTCAATCCGCCGTCGGACATTTCCGTGCGCGGCGAATCCGAGGTCACAACGGACTGGGGATCGAAGATTCACTTTATAGATGCGATTGTCGGGGGCGTCATCGACATGCGGCGATTCTTCGGCGCTATTCAGAAAGGCGTCCTCGAAGCGACGCAGGACGGCCCCATTGCCCGTTATCCGGTCGGGCACTGCCGTGTCGTCGTATTCGACGGCGGGATGCACCCGGTCGATTCCAACGATGCGGCCTTCAAGACGGCGGGGCGGATGTGTTTTCGTGACGCGTTCCGGGCGGCTTCGCCTGTCATTCTCGAGCCGATCTACGACGTGACCATTACCGTGCCCGAAAGCTTTGTCGGGGAGGTGATGGGGGACATGAATACGCGCCGGGGCCGGATACAGGGCATCGAAGCGGAAGGCGTGTTCCAGAAGATCATCGTGCAGGCGCCGGAAGAGGAGTTGTACCGCTATTCCACGTCGCTCCGGTCCATGACGCAGGGACGCGGGATTCACCATGCCACGTTCAGCCACTACGAGGCGATGCCCCGCCACGTGCAGGACGAGGTGGTGAAAGAGGCTGAGGAGTAGAGGAATGCAGGGAGGGGCGCTGCATTCCATGATGGGTTTATTCTGGCGCAACCGGGTCGGATAAGGCGGGGTGCATAGTGGGACAGGCGGTGGACATATATTCGGACATTATTCTGGACATAAAAAAGGACATTTTAGATATAATAAATTTTGCAATCCAGCGTTCATGCGTTTATATTGACGCTGCATGGGCAGTCCTCCGCATCAGGCGCTGCTCATGTTTTCCGCCCGGCGCCAGAGTGTTTCCGCTTCTCTTGGGCTTCCCGCACTACCGGGCAATGCGTCATACACAGGATTTCATATCATGACCACCCGGCGGAAATACGAACGGACGCATCCCTGGATCACGTTCCGACTGGATTTGAATCAGGCGCATCCCAATCTATGGACATTGCTTGGTCAGGCGGTGACGTTTTGCAGACAAGTGTCTCAAGCGGCTCTGCCCCCGGATATCGCCAAAACGTTCAAGACGCTGTACCTCAGCAAGGGGGCCCGGGCTACGACAGCTATCGAGGGTAACACACTGACCGAAGAACAGGTGCAGGCCCAAATTGAAGGAAATCTGGATCTTCCTCCATCGCAGGAATATCTGCAACGGGAAGTGGCGAATATCTTGCGTGCCTGTGGGGTTATTGAGTCGGCTATAGACGCGGGTAATCCGCCTCGGCTGACTGTGGATCTGGTTCGGGAATACAACGGGTGGGTTCTTGAAGGGCTTGCCGATCATCTTGCCGAAGGTGTTGTTCCCGGCGAGATCCGCGCCCATTCGGTAGGCGTAGGTAGTTACAGGGCTGCTCCCCCGGAAGATTGCGATTATCTGCTGGAACGTCTTTGCGGGTGGCTGGAAGAGGGGACCGAAATTCCGTTTTTTGCAGAAGAAGATGATCGCCGGGTCGCGGCGGGAATTCTACATGCTATTCTTGTCCACTTGTACATCGCCTGGATTCATCCTTTTGGCGATGGCAACGGGCGTACGGCGCGGCTTCTGGAGTTTATGGTGCAGGCGCGTGCGGGTGTTCCGTTTCCTTCGGCACACCTGCTCAGCGACCATTACAATATGACTCGGACCCAATACTACCGGGAATTGGATTGGTCAAGCGTCAAGAGGGACGCTTTCGGATTCCTGCAATATGCCTTGCAAGGGTTTGTAGATGGATTGCAAGGACAGTGTCATGAGATTCAAGGGCATCAACTTGAAATTGCGTGGGAGCATTTCATCCATAGCGTATTTGCGCAGGCGCCGCGATCTACCTCCATGCAGCGCCGCCGGCACTTGGTGATTGAACTCGGGCGCAAAAAGGAATTTATTTCGAAAGCGGAACTTACCGATCTGAGCCCGTCCATAGCACGGTATTATGCGGACAAGACAGACAAGACCATGACACGGGATTTGAACTGGCTGGCGCAAGAGGGTTTGATCGTGCGCCAAGGCCGGCAATATTGGGCAAACAAGGCTCTTATGCGGGCATTTGTGCCGCATTTGAAAGGAGATGAATTTGTCTCTTTACTGTTCTCCACCCACAGCGGCAGGGACGAATGCGAATAAAATCAACGAAGTATACACTTTTTGCATAGACAGACCCGCATCTATGCAATAATTGCATAGATCACCTTTTCCCCTCTGACGAAATGGAATTCCTCTGGTACGACTACGAAACGTCCGGCGACAAGCCGAGGCGGTATCGCCCGGTGCAATTCGCGGGCGTGCGAACCGACGAGGACCTGCAGGTCATGGGCGAGCCGGTCGTGTGCTACTGCCGCCCCGCTCCGGACCAATTGCCGCAGCCCGAAGCCTCTCTGGTGCATGGCCTCGCCCCCTCGCACCTCGAAGAGCATGGCCTTTCCGAAGCGGAATTCGCCCACCGGATTCACCGGGAGCTTGTGCGGCCCGGCACCTGCTCGGTGGGGTACAATGCGATCCGGTTCGACCACGAGCATACCCGCTTCCTGTTCTACAGGAATCTGCTCGATCCGTATGCATGGCACTGGCGCGACGGCAATACGCGCTGGGACCTCATCGACCTGTTCCGCGCTGCGTATGCGCTGCGCCCGGATGGCGTCGCGTGGCCGGTGCGAGAGGACGGAAAGCCCTCGTTTCGTCTTCAGCACCTTGCGGCAGAGAATGGAGTCGGGGGACACGGGGAAGCCCACGAGGCGCTCGCCGATGTGATGACGACGATCGATATGGCCCGTCTCGTTCGCGCCAGGCAGCCGAGGTTATTCGACTGGTCCCTGCGCATGCGGGACAAAAACCAGGCCGCCGCCGTCATGCGGGATCGATTCGTATGGGTGGCGTCGCTGTTTCAGGGCAGGGGATGCGCCGCGCCGGTCGTTCGCCTCGCGGATCAGCCGGGGAATTCCAATGCGGCGATCGTGTTCGATATGTCGCACGATCCGTCCGAATTTTCCGGTCTTTCCGCCGATGCGTTGCATGATCGGATATTCAGCCCCGGCAGCCGTTCGCCGATCTTTGTCGTGAAGGCGAATCAATGCCCGTTCGTTGCCCCGCTCAGCGTCCTCACAGACGAAGTCATGGACCGGCTGGGCCTCGATGCGGACACCCTGGAAAAAAATTATCGTTTGCTGCGAAGCGATACCTCGCTGGCGAACAACGTGCGGGCTGCGTATGGGCGCCCTCCGGAAGAGGATCCGGACCATCCTCGAGAGGAACCGGATGTGGACGAAGCTCTGTACACGGGATTTATACCGGACCGGGACCGGAACACCCTGGCGCGTTTGCTGGACGAAGACCGGACCCTCGCCGCCGCCGGCGACGTCAAGTTTGCGGATCGGCGCCTTCGCGAACTCGTATTCCGGTACCGCGCCCGGAATTACTTTGACGATCTCGGGGCCGCGGAGAAGGAACACTGGCGCACGCATTGCCGCGCTCGCCATCTGACGCCCGGCGCGGACGGTCGCACACCGCTGGACGCCTACTATGCATGCATTGACGAACTGCGCAAAAAGCATGCCGATGCGCCCGACAAGGTTGCGTTGCTCAACGATCTGGAAGAGCATGGCCGCCGGCTTGCGGCATGGCTGGGTTGACGAGCCGCTATAAGACCCCTGCCAACTATTTCGCCTTTTCGTTCGTTTTTCCTTTTCTTGTGCAGTTCGCGTTACCTATGGCGTTCTTTTGTGCAGGCGCGTTAAATACTATCAATATCTCTCAGGCATGACGTCATCCCGCGAAACCACGGCCCGGCTTCTTATCAGCTGTCCGGATCGTCCCGGCATCATAGCGGCTGTCACGGGTTGCCTGTACAGTCACAGGGCGAATTGTATGGCGCTTGACCAGCATGCCACCGACAGGGAGGACGGAGTACTGTTCATGCGGCTGGAATTTCAGACGCCGCACCTCGATGTGCCGCGCTCGTTGCTGGAGGAAGCGTTCGCCAATGAGGTCGCTGCCAAGTTCGATATGCATTGGCGATTGAGTTACGCCACCGATGCACCGAGAATGGCTATCTTCGTTTCGAAACATGATCATGTCCTGATGGATCTGCTCTGGCGGTTGGACAGGGGAGATTTGTATGCCGAGATAGCGATGGTGATCAGCAATCATCCCGATCTGGAGAACGAGGTGGCCCGTTTCGGCATTTCCTACTACCATGTTCCGATGGTGAAGGGCGAAAAAGAAAAGGGGGAAGCCCGTATGCTGGAGGTGATGGGCGACGGCATCGATGTCATCGTGTTGGCTCGTTACATGCAGATATTGTCTGCCTCGTTCGTCGACCGGTATGCCAATCGGATTATCAACATTCACCATTCTTTTCTGCCCGCCTTCGCCGGTGCGGATCCGTACCGGCAAGCCTGCGATCGCGGCGTGAAGCTCATTGGGGCGACGGCGCACTATGTCACCGCCGAACTGGACACGGGGGCTATTATCGACCAGGATGTGGTGCGCGTAAACCACCGGCAGAGCCCGGGGGACCTGAGGCGTCTTGGCCGGGATGTCGAGCGCAGCGTACTTGCGCGCGCCGTACGCTGGCATCTTGAAGACCGCTTGATCGTACACGAAAACAAGACCGTCGTGTTCGTTTGATATCCCTTTCCTTCTTCCTGGTTCATGAGCAATCGTTCCGGTTGGTATTGTGTGTTGTGCGTGCTGGCATTTGCCTGCGGGGGATGCCGTCTGGTTTCGATCGATGAGGAAGATATACCGTTTTTCGAGGCCACCATTGCCGGTGTCGTGGTGGAGGGCGTTGGTGCGGGTCGCATGGAGGAGGAGCATGTATTCCAGCTATGGGGGCAGTTCGTCTATCCTGACAGTTCGTTCCGGTTCATCCAGTTTTCCGTAGCGAATTTAGGGAAGACGGGGACGTTCTCGCTGGGGCAAACGGTGGGCTCCTACGGCCTGATAGACAATCGGGAGCGGGTCCTACGGCTTGCGGCTTCCTCTGGACAAAGAGAAGACAACGTTCGGATCGACCGTTTCGCGAATTCCGGCATCGTTCAGGGAACGTTTTCGTTTGAAGCGACAGCGCTCGATGATTTCGATAATATCCTGTATGGGGAGAATTTTATGATACAGGGGCAGTTTCTGATCGAATTGCAGTGAGCGTTTGGTATGCGTCTTGTCAAACTTGCGATCGGTCTGGTTATCCTGTTACTGCTGCCCTTCTTATTGTGGGGGCGCGGCGTCGAGGAACTGTTTACGATCGACGGCACGATCTCCTGGCTGCGCGGTTTCGGGGTGTGGGGCGTAGCGGCCGCCGTACTGTTGCTTGCCTCCGACATTCTACTGCCCATTCCCGCCACCCTTGTCATGACCGCACTCGGCATGTTGTACGGGCCTGTGGTTGGCGGGCTGATCGGCGCCGGGGGGTCTTTTCTGGGGGGCATGATCGCTTTCCTGGTCTGTGCGAAGTTGGGCCGTCCCGCGGCGCGTCATTTCGTGAGCGACGCCGAACTTGTCCGGGGAGAGGCGCTGTTCGAGCGATGGGGCGCGTGGATTATCGTGCTTTCGCGCTGGCTTCCGATCGTTCCCGAGGCGGTTTCCTGCATGGCGGGGATCGTGTCCATGCCGCGACGCCTGTTTACGGGCGCTCTCGCTTGCGGAGTTGTCCCGCCTGCCTTTACTTTTGCTATTGTCGGTCATCTGGGCGTGGAGCGTCCCGCCCTGACCTTTCTGCTGAGCGCTTTTCTGCCCGCGGCGTTCTGGCTGGTCGTACACCGGAGAATGCGCCGGGCAACATCCATGAACTCAACCTGACGGCTCCATGAATGTATTTCGCACCCTTCGCCTTGCCCTTATGATGTTTGTGCAGTTTTTCATTTGGGGCTCGTGGGCCACTACGCTCAGCAACTACATGAATACCCCGGATGTCAGTATGGGGGGCTATATCCCGCTGGCGTTTTCGTTCGGCCCCCTTGCCTGCATCGTGGCGCCTTTCTTCGTAGGAATGGTGGCGGACCGGTTTTTCAACACGGAGAAGGTGCTGGCCGCGTTGTTCCTGCTGGCCGGGATAGCCATGGTCTTTATGCCGGCTGTTGCGGGCACGCCGTTCTTTTTGATCTTGCTTGCCGTACACACGCTGTGCTATTTCCCGACGCTCGGCCTGACCTCTTCGCTGGCGTTCCACCACATCGAAAACCAGGAAAAGGAATTTCCGGTCATTCGCGTCTTCGGAACCATCGGGTGGATCGTTACGGGCCTTGTCATCAGCTGGGTGCTTGCGGCGGATGGGTCCCCCACGCCCATGTACCTGGGAGGCGGCGCATCGCTTCTGCTGGGTTTCTATTGCTTTACCCTGCCTAAGACGCCGCCGCCTTTGAGGGGAGAGCGCACGTCCTGGCGGCAGATTTCCGGACTGGACGCCCTGAAGCAGGTTCGTTCGAAGCCGCTCATCGTGCTGCTTGTTTCCGCCACGCTGGCGTACATCGGGTTCGGGACGTATTTCCCTTACGCTCCCGTGTATCTGGCGGACGCGGGTATTGAGAAGGTGGCGGGCACGATGACGTACGGCCAGATGTCCGAGATATTCTTCATGCTGATGATTCCGTTCTTCTTCCGGCGGCTGGGCGTGAAATGGATGCTGTTTATCGGTATTGCGGCCTGGTTCGTGCGTTTCGGGCTATTTGCCGGAGCGGCGGTCGACGGCGTCTACTGGATGATTCTGTTCGGCATCCTGATTCACGGCCTGTGCTACGACTTCTTCTTTGTCACCGGGCAGATCTACGTGGACAAGAAGACGCCTGCCGCCGTGCGCGGGCAGATACAGGGGTTGCTCGTGCTGCTGACCTTCGGGGTCGGTATGTTCCTCGGGGCGCAGATTTCGGGGTTCGTCGTCAACTCGATTACCGCCGACGGTATGCTTTCCGCGGAGAATTGGCAGGTGTTCTGGGGCATCTTCTCCGGAGCGATGCTCGTGTTCTCGGTCTTCTTCTACCTGATGTTCCACGACAAGGTGGATACGGAGGACGCCGCGCCGGCGGCTTGATTGTCCGGATTGGCTATGTCGCCAGCTGCTTGCCGGCGATTCTGGCGAAGGACGACTAACATAACTCCGCAGTCATAATCTGACCGCGGAGAACATCGTATTGATGTGAACCACGAGAAAAGCATGGTTCAGCGCCGTCATTCCATCGCTGCTACGTTCCGCTGCTCGGGTTCCACCCTCGCTTCGGAAATGGCCGGCGTTGCACTTCGGACTGGAAATGGGGGAGCAAAAACAAAGAAGGCCACCAAAGGAAATATGACATTGGCATAGCACGAGCAACCTTGGGGTTCTGGGCCTTCCGTAATGAGGCGTCTCCCGTCAAGCACGATTAACATACGAACGTCCCGCCGCCGCAGGTTCTCGCCGAACCGCTCCACCAGCGTAACCCCGGTCTCGATCTCCAACGGAAACACCAGGTACTTGGTATCCACAAGGAAGCACACGAAGAACAACAGCAGGTACCCCGAGATGTCAAGATCGCACTAATTGCGTTACGGCCTTTCGACTACGGAACGAAGCTCCGGCGAATTTCTCAAATAGAACTCCTCCTCGATGGGCCGGCCGCCGGAAGCGGAGATGACGAAGCGGTACTCTTCTTGATCCTCGAATTTCTTGCGCTTGAAGAAGTGCGCAGCGAGTCCCCTCGCATATTCCGGAATCCTCGCGAACATGGCTTTGCCTGCGTTGTCGTCGTAGACAACGGGCCCGTGATACACGCGCACGACCGAGTCCAACCCAGAACCTCCGGTCGCGGCGGCAACAAGCCGATCCAGGTCCGTCACGGCCGCATGGCGTCCCCGGTCGCGCTGTCTGGCAAACTCGGCTCCCAGCAGTAGCGCGAACCCCGGAACGTCGTGGATGCGGCTTGCCACCTTCCAGTGCTTGTGCCGGGAAACTTCGGCTCCCATCCTGGACGTGCAGTAGATCAAGCTCGTGTCGTTCGTTTTGTAAGTGATCGTTGTCGCAACCAGGTGAGCGCTGCGAGGCACGTCCCGCACGCCATGTCTCCTGCACATCTCCTCATGGGTCGACTCCAACCGGCTCATCCCCTCCATCGGATCCCAGGTGCCTTCGAGACCGCGATGGCGTTCGCGATAGTGATGCAGAGTGGCCAGCTTCAAGCACTCCGCCTTGTAGGGGGCGTGTTCCTCGACATCCGAGTACTTCATCAACTGCTTCGGAACGTCCGACCGCATGATCGACGACGCATGATCGACAAAGAACACCAACACCAGATGACGCACATCGACGACCGCCGAGTCCTCCAGAACCCAACCTGCCGCTCGCCACAGGGCGTTCAGCTTCCCTGGATTTGCGACCGATACCTTGACGATCGCCGAGCGTGCGGTCGCGCCAGCATGAGTCACGGGTTGCTCCTATCCATATTGCCGGATAGTACTTTCAAATGCCCTGTTTGTATTGACCATGGGGTGCCGAGTTTGGTGTGGAGGAGTGGAATGTTGTGGGTATGGCGGCGGGGATTGATCGGGCATCGGTTCTGAGTTCGCCTGCGTGGTCTGAATCTCCCACATCCAGGGTGGCTCGGATCTAGGGAAACAGTCAACGTTCACGGTCAACCTAATGCGGGCTCGAATGGATCCCGCCGAGCGAGCAGAACATGACAGGGCTTGGGGCCTGGATTTCGGTGATCCCGGTGAGGTCGAGCTGATCCCCCAACCGCCGATGGTGTTCCGCCCGATTTGAATGTCGACCATCCCATGCCCTCAACACAGGCGAGTCGCTCGCGGTGTACCTGAACTAGGCTCCCCAGAACGTCCACCAAGGAGATGACGAAGGATGGACGTTACTGCATCACCAGGCACTGGCCGGGACTATGAGCTGTGTTTCCGTGCTGCTTGAACACGGTGCGGACCCCAACGTCGTGACAAACCACGGCATGACCCCGTTCCAATTGGCGAAGTCGCTTGTTTGGACTAGTGTCGCACAACTCCTGGTCGCAAACGGAGCACGGAAATAATCTCGGCCTTGCGCGTCTCGCTGGATAGGTCAGGGAAACCATCGTATCTTGGCCATGGTGAGCCATCTACTCGTTGCTGAATAACAGGTTGTCGTTAACCCAATTTCAGCAGGAGTGCGCCGCCGTCTTCAACACAGCTCGTACACCAGAGCTGGGAGTAAATTCTCAAGAACCCGATTTTGGTGTAGCTACTATCAACTATGATCTGGGTCAATTGTTCGAAATCAATACAGGCGGGGCCTCAAATATGAACCGGCGGAATCTGTTAGAACAACTTGTTGAGAATGCCATGGACTTTCTGTCTCATTCCATAGGCGAATTCGATCAGCATCCCAAGTACTCCGTCATTCACTTCCATGCAGCCGTTGAACTCTTTCTCAAAGCTCGCCTCATGGCTGAGCATTGGTCCCTGGTTGTGTCAAAACGAAAAGATCCTGATTGGGATAAATTCGTGTCCGGTGATTTCATGTCCGTGACCCTCGATGAGGCAGCAGAAAAACTAGATAGAATAGTATGTAGCGGATTAAGCACACAGGAACGTGAAACCTTCAGACAACTTACAAAGCACCGAAATAAGATGGTCCATTTCTTTCACGAAGCCATGTCTGCCGAGGAAAACGAAGAACTACGCAGGGCTATCGCGAAGGAACAGCTTACCGCGTGGTATTTACTTCATAAGGTACTGACCACTCGATGGTCCGATGTGTTTTCCCCATGGACTGACAAGCTTGAACAAATTGATGAACGCTTGCGCAAGCTGCAGGAGTTTCTTCAGGTTGTTTTTGATCAACTGGGACCTGAAATATCAAAACGGGAAAATGCTGGTGCGATATTCAAGGATTGCCCCTCTTGTGGATTCAAATCTCAAAAACATGTGGAAGAGATCAAAGAACTCTACGAAGCACAGTGCGTTGTTTGCAGGCTAACCGACAAATGCCTGATGATCGAATGTCCTGAGTGTGGAACTCCTGTTTTGTTTGTGAACGAGGGTAATGATGAATGCGGAGGCTGTCAACGTAAATTCGAGCCCGAACACCTTGCAGAGGAACTCACTGATCACGGAGCGGCATGGATCGCTGCTACGGAAGGTGACGATTCATGGGATTCAGGCAATTGCAGCGACTGTGATGGATACCACACTGTGGTCCGCCTCAATGAGGATGGTGACCAATACCTCTGCACATCCTGCTTCAGTGAATTTGATTCAATGCAATTTTGCAGATGGTGTAATGAACTCAATACCGGAGACATGGAAGACAGCTACTGGGCTGGTTGCAATCATTGCGATGGAGGAAGGGCTAAATGGGATAGCGATTAGAGACAACTAACCCTGAAGTTACAAAAATTTCAGGCTGGGAGGGTGCTCTCGAGGGCGTGAAATTTCCGCAACATCAACGCTAACATAACTCCGCAATCATAATCTGAATGCGGAGAACATCGTATTGATGTGAACCACGAGAAAAGCATGATTCAGCGCCGTCATTCCATCGCCGGTCTGAATTTTTTGTCGAGTTCAAACAAATCAGGCGTCGAGCGATGGACGCCGATGTCGTGTTCCATTAGGAGCATTACAAGCTGCTCCCCGTTCATCAGGGCGATGGGGGTTTTGTCAGGCTGAGCTGCTTCCTTGACGGCCCCTGAACTGAAATCGCTGGTGGTGATGATCAGGCCTTGCTCGTGCGCGCCCAAGCTGCCGCGCACCTGCTGCACCACCGGAGCCTGGATGTTGTTCTTGACCTTCCATTTCTTGACCTGGACGGCCATCTTGATGCGGACCACGTTACCGACCACCAAGGTGCCCCGAACATCGATGCCACGGTCACCGCTTAGCTTGGTCACCTCGACCATCTCGAAGCCCATCTCCGCCAGCAACTGCGAGATAAGCTCCTCAAACTCGCCGGGCGTCATGGCCAGCAGCCTCTCGCGCAGAGTCTTCCGGACCTGGCAGTTGTGCTGCTTGATTTGAAAAGTAAGCCCGCGACCCATCCATTGATTCAGACCCACATAGCCACGGCCGTGTTGAACAAACCGAGGCCGGTCGCCGCGTTTTTGCTGGCGCTTGATTTCGGTAATCACCTGAGCATACATGGTGGCCTCCGGCGTCTTTCCGCTGGTCACCAGCCATCCTTTCTCAAGCGCCTTCTCAGTGATCTTCTTGTAGTGCATCGGTTTCTTGTCGCCCAATTCGTCGAGAACCTTTTCGGCACAATCGGTAAACGAGAACCCGGTGTTCGGAGAAGGAGTTTTCGGAACGTGGCCGACTTTCGCAGGAGTAGTCTGTGTATTTTTCTTTTTCTTGAAGGAATCCCGAAGAGCGAATGTCTGAGCACCAACCTTCACGAAGGGCGATTTGCTTCCCTTTTCCTTGATGTCGGAATAAAGCCGGGCGCTGACCGTTGCGCTCGGGGTCTTGCCTTTGGACTGCCAGAGACCGGAAGCCATGATCTCCTCGGCAATGTCGTGTGCGTGCAGCGCCGTTCCGGCCTGTTGCAAGACCTGGATGGCGGCCGATTTAACGTCCATGAGGCCCCCTGCGTGTTTGCGCCAGTACTGCCATCATCGTAATTTATGTCTCACACGAATAAATCAGATCACGATACTTGGCCCATCCATATATGAATTCCCGAATCTCGCGAACACGGTCGTGTGCATCGGCTTTTCCATCACGGATTGTGAAGGTTGACGTTTGCAGAAGAATCTCGTTAACGATGTCCAAATGGTCGTCGGTCTGATTGGGGTCATGATATCCGGGGTTGAGCCATTGTATGTACAGGTGGAAATCCTGGCTTACGAGATAGTTCAACGTCTTGCGCACTTCATCAGTGTACTGCAAGGAGCACAGTACAATACGGCAATCTTGGGATCCGAGAATATCCCCGGCGTATTCGCCTCTCTCTTCAAATGATCCACTAACGAGAAATACATCGACGCATTCCCCAGGAAGAAACTCCAGTTTGCGGGGATTCTTTCCCGTCCTGACGGTTCTGGCGAACAATTGGTTCCAAGTATGCGACTTACCGCTGTCACGGTTTCCAAGAAGACCGACCAGTAGCCGGCTGTTCATCGGCTTCACCTCCTGATGAAACTATGTGTACGTATGACCACTTACACAGTTTACGGGACACGCCCTGGAAGGTTCCTTGAGCAGTTTCTTGCAGAGGTACATTGCGGTCTCGATGGTTACTAACTCCGCATACCCTATCCCTCCAAAAGAGATGTTCCTCAGTATGTGCACGTGCGGTTCTTTGGCAGCTCTGGACGGGGCCTCATCCTCCATAACAGACAGTCGACCGACGTTAACCGAATGGGCTCCCTCGAAGTTTACTACTGTGCGGATTAACTTCCCGAGTGTGATTCCCTTTCTGTCAAACAGAACCACTTGCTGCCCCAACCATTCATTGCAGCCCATGGCCTTTTCTGAGTTTGTGTCAAACAACTGATCTGGATGCACTTTCCAAGGCTGCTTCTCCGTGGGCGTCCCGGTCCAGTCGGCCATCCCCACGAGCGGCCATTCGACAACGATAGACAATCCCTGCACCCCACCGGAAGCCGTATACCGTTCCTTCGGTTCATTGGTCTCCTCGTCCAGCCTTGTGATCTCCATAGTAACTCCTTCCATGCGAAACCCGGTTTCGATACTCCTTCGTTCCTCTCTGGGAATCTTGCGCAATGGTTGAAGATACATATCCAAAGACTCCAAGACGCTTTTGTCCAGTAGTCGGGCTTCCCGGTTGCGCGCTTCACCCAGAACAGTCTTTCTAAGGCATACTGAGCATGCCCGCGCCAGGGAACCGGTTGTCTGAATGATCTGTGACGTGTTCTGCAGGCCATCACCCCCACTCGCCATACCCGCAAATGCCAGCTGTAAGTCATTGAGTGCTTCTGTGATCCTTTGCTTCTTATCTTTATGCTGCACCTGGACTCGACTACCCCATGATGGCAACAATCTTGGATGTTCTTCACCTTGCTTAATGTCACTCACAACTTTTTCTCCGTCCTTGGTTGTCAATTTTGTTGGTCCGGCTTTGGTAGGCTACGTCCTCGAATGAAAACTGGAGCATCGTTTTTCTTCGATTGGTAATAGGATATACCGTAAAATACAAACCGGATCTTAAATCAGAGTATTCTTTAGTAATTACCCGACACTTGAGGTCTCCGTCGTGTGATCAGGCGGCTTGCTTTGTGGTCTCTTTTTGTTGGACTGGAACGGCGGGCGGCAGTTTCTTTCGTTCGAAGGTTTTCCGTTCATGCAACGCTTGGGCCGGCCTGCGACCCTTGAGGGGATAGCCTTGGCGGTTGCGCCGATCCGCACCTCGATCTCCGGAGTTGCGCGGTTGGGCCGGGGGCTTTCGGACGGCGTTTGATATTCTCTCGAAAGGCGTGCATATTAAAGAGATATCCACGTCGTCCGCGATATTCTGACTTGAGTATGTCCACTTCTTCCCGCAGACATTTTCTAAAAGCGACAGCGACGGCGGTCGGCGCAGTTTCACTGGGCGGGGTCGTTCCTGCCGCAGCCTCGTTCCGGGCCTCTCCGCAGATCATGACGCGGCCGCGCCTTTCGGACGATATCCTCGGACACGGGGATTTCCGGTATCGGGTCGAGGCGGACTGGAGCGATCTGGACCCCGCGAACACGCCGGTCAAGAATTGTCATGAGATGGTCATGTCCCGCGACGGGCGGCTTTTCATGGTCACCGACGAGGTGCGCAACAACGTCATCGTTTTCGACAAGTCCGGGGGTCTGCTCGATACATGGGGCACGGGCTATCCCGGGGGGCATGGCCTCACGCTGTGGGACGCCGGAGGGGAAGAGTTTCTGTTCATCTGCGATTTCGACCGGGGCATCGTCGACAAGACCACACTGGCCGGCCGCGTGTTGCTCACCATCGAACATCCGTCGACCGTGGATGCCTACGATGCGGAAGCGCCGTTCAAACCCACCGAAACCGCAGTGGGCCCGAACGGGGATATTTACGTGGCCGACGGGTATGGCTCGCAGTACATCCTGCAGTATGCGCCGACGGGTGAGTTCATTCGCAAATTCGGCGGCGCCGGCGATGGGGACGACCAGTTTGCGACAGCCCACGGCGTGGCGGTCGATGCGCGTTCCGGCGCGCTGACGCTCCTGTGCACTTCCCGCGCCCACAACAGCTTCAAGCGGTTTACGCTCGACGGCGAATACCTCGAAACCATTTTCCTGCCGGGCGCCTATGTGTGCCGCGCCGTGCCGGACGGGGATCATGTGTATGCGGGCGTATGCTGGTCGAGGCTCCGATACCTGAACCAGACGCCGGATTCGGGTTTCGTAACGATTCTGGATCGCAACAACCGTGTCGTGTCCAATCCCGGTGGCACGGCCCCGGTCTACGAAGACGGGGTTTTGCAATTGATGGTGCAGGCGGAGCCTGTGTTCAAGCATTGCCACGACGTCTGCGTGGACGACGACAAGAATCTGTACGTATGCCAGTGGAACGCCTCCGGAACATACCCTGTCAAGCTCCGTCGCGTTTGAGGACCGGCGCCGGCGCCGCATTTGTTTTGCGCCAGTCCCTGCATTGCGCTACATTGCAACGAGCCGTCATGGCCTCCTCCAACCTTTTCACCCAATCTTTTTATGACATCATGACCAAAGGCATGCGTTCTGTTTCTCTTTGGAGCCTTGCGGCCGTTGTGCTGATTTTAAGCGGTTGCGCCGGTTCGGGCCAGATGGCCCATCCCCTTGTCGGCGAGTGGAGCTACGCCATCGAAACGCCCGACGCCACATACGAAGGCACCCTTGCGTTCACGGACGGCGAGGAAGGGCTCATGGGCTCGGTTATCGGAGATGGTTTTTCGGAAGCTCTTCCACTGGCGGGCATTACATTCGAGGAATCCATGCTCGAGTGCGAGTTCAGCACGCCCGATTTCGGCACAATGATAATCAGCGTCCAGGTGGACGGCGACTCGTTTTCGGGAAATCTGGACGTAACTTCCTATGGCATGGAAGCGCCCATGACGGGCATGCGGATCACCCCGGAAGGCGACCAGTAAAGCCCATTCGCTGAGGCGGTGCGCGTTCTGCATCCGTGCGCCCTTTCAGGTTTACGCCGCGGACGCCTTCAAGGGAAAGCGTTCACGCCGGAGTAATGCGTCCGCGTGTTTCGTTTTGTCGTTCCGGCGAGACATTGCCGGGACGTTTGCCGTAGATACGCCATGAGCGCCTGATCAGTCTTCTGGGCCTTGTCGTCTTCGTAGCGCTGGCATGGCTGATCGGCGAGCGCAAGAAGTCGATAGACCTGCGCATTGTACTGGGCGGCCTTTTGCTGCAATTCGGGCTGGCTCTTTTCATTTTCAAAACGCCGATCGGGGCCGCCGTATTTCAAACGGCGGGATATTTTTTCGAATCCCTTCTGGGGTTTGTCGACGCCGGGACAAGCCTCGTGTTCGGAGAGGAGTACGCACATCACTTCTTTGCTTTCAAGGTACTGCCGACCATCATTTTCTTTTCGGCGCTCATGTTCGTTCTGTATCACCTTGGTCTCTTCCAGAAAGTGATCGGGGCGTTCGCATGGATCATGCAGCGCACGCTGGGTACGTCGGGAGCGGAAACGGTGTCCGCTGCGGCGAATATCTTCGTGGGCCAGACGGAGGCTCCCCTGATCGTGGCCCCCTACGTGGAAAGCATGACGAAATCCGAACTGATGGTGCTGATGGTGGGAGGGTTCGCCACCATTGCCGGGGGGGTGCTGGTCGCCTATGTGAGTATAGGCGTGGATGCGGTGCATCTGCTTGCCGCATCGGTGATTTCTGCGCCGGCTGCTCTGCTGGTTTCCAAATTGATGATTCCCGAAACGGAACGCTCTCTTACGATGGGGCATGTTTCCGTGCATGTAGAGAAAAAACATGCGAATGTCGTACACGCGGCGTCGGAAGGCGCCCTTGAAGGATTGAAGTTGACCCTGAACGTGGCGGCCATGCTTATCGCCGTGCTGGCGCTGGTGGCGCTGGTCAATGCCGTGTTGTCTGCAACGGGCGGATGGGTAGGCGGGCTTTTCGGGTACGACAACTGGGACTGGTCGATGTCCAATATTTTCGGGTACGCTTTTGCTCCTTTTGCCTGGTTGATGGGGATTCCCTGGGTCGATGCGCTCCATGCCGGCGAATTGATGGGCATGAAGATGGTGTTCAACGAGTTTATCGCCTACACGCAGATGATCGAGTGGCAGCAACCGGATTCGGGCGTGGCGCTCAGCGAGCGCAGCACGCTTATCCTGACCTACGCCTTGTGCGGTTTCGCCAATTTCGGGAGCATAGGCATTCAGATCGGCGGGATCGGGGGGATCGCGCCCAAGCGCCGCGTGGATCTGGCGCGGCTTGGCATACGGGCCATGATCGGCGGCACGCTCGCCATGATGATGACGGCGTGCGTGGCCGGTATACTGCTTTGACGGCTTCCGGGGAGACGGTCGTTCGCTGGTTCCGGGCAGGCGGGAATCCTGTGTCCCCCCGCAGATGTGGGCCGGGAGCTACCAGGCGCCGAGGATGCCGCCCATCACGGTGAAGTTAACGGCATGGTATCCTGCATTGATGAGAAACAGTTTGAACGACTTTTTCTCGAACAGGTACAGGGTGCCGATGGAGGCGGCTACCCATCCGATCCCGGCAAGTGCGCCGGCCGCCAGACCCCAGGTAAACGTAGCGTCCGGTCCGAGGAACAAATCCAGGTTGAGAGCAATGATCAGTCCCAGAATGAAGGCTGTGCCGTAGGTGCGCAGCATATTGCCACCCTGCACGTCTTCGTCCGAAAAGCCGTTCTCCGCCATCCAGGCCTTACCGAAAAGAACGGGACCATACCAGAGCATGCCTACGACGAAGCTGGAGAGGGCCGCCACGACGACGGAAAGGTAGTTTATTGAGGAGAAATCCATGATGTGCGTGACGATTGGTGGGTGAGGCAGAGGGGGGATCATCAACCTAACAAATTTTTCATGTTAAAGCGAGAGTGTGCGGGGGGAAAGGGTCGCCTTACGAAGAGGATATAAAGGCGTATGGGGGAACTCTACGGGAAGGGTCGTACATTGGGTTTGTAGCCGAAGTTGCGATTACGGTGTACGGCAGGCGCTGGATACATTCACAGTGGTTAGTGCTGCCGACGAGATGGAAACCATTGCCTGCGAACGAGATCATGACCGCTCACCATTCAAGCGATTACCTGACCGCTCTGGTGAGAGAATTGTGTAATCTGCCCGGTGAGACCGAGTGGGTGGAGTTCAAGGAAAACAATGCCGATCCGGAAACTATCGGTAAAAATATTTCCGCATTGGCCAATTCGGCGGCGCTGGAGGGCAAGGCGTCCGCGTATATCGTTTGGGGTATTCGAGACGAAGACCATGTGGTGGTTGGCACAACCTTCGAGCCGCGCCGGAAACGTCGTGGCAATGAAGAATTGGAAAACTGGTTACTGCGTCTTCTCGAACCGAAAATCGACTTCCGATTCTTTAATGTCAGGATAGACGCCAAGGCCGTCGTTCTTCTTGAAATTGCGAGGCCCGCGCGCCAGCCTGTCAGTTTTTCTGGTGCGGAATACGTCCGCGTGGGCAGTTACACGAAGAAGCTGAAGAGTTTTCCTGAAAAAGAACGGGCGCTATGGCGCATCTTCGACCAAACGCCCTTTGAAGACGGCATTGCCGCTGAGCGCCGGCGCGGCGAAGAGGTTTTGAAATTACTTGATTATCAGGCCTACTTCGATTTGCTGGAGTTGACGCTTCCGGAGAATCGCAACGCTATCCTGTCTGTCCTGGCCGCCGACAACATTATTCGTCGATCAGAAGCAGGTGGCTGGGACGTTACGAACCTCGGTGCTTTGCTTTTTGCCAAGAGATTAGCTGATTTTGGAAGCTTGGGGCGTAAAGCTGTGCGCGTGATCCAGTATCGAGGCGCCGGACGAACCGAAGCTATGAAAGAACGAGAGGAGGCGAAGGGGTATGCGTGCGGCTTTAATGAATTGATTAGCTACCTTAGCGGCATTCTGCCCTCCAATGAAGTAATCAATCAGGCTTTGCGGACGACACTACCCATGTTTCCGGAAGTGGCTGTGCGGGAATTGATGGCGAATGCACTCATTCATCAGGATTTTTCGATCACTGGCGCCGGGCCGATGTTCGAGATTTTCGACGACCGCATTGAAATCACCAATCCCGGCGAACCCCTTGTGGCCACAGAACGCTTCGTGGATACCCCTCCGAAATCGCGTAACGACGCCCTTGCTTCGCACATGCGGCGGCTTGGCTTTTGTGAGGAACGCGGCAGCGGGGTGGACAGAGTTGTAACGGAGATAGAAATTTTCCAGCTTCCGGCGCCGCTTTTCGAGGCGCCGGAGGGATTCACCCGCGCTGTTCTGTTTTCGCATAAACCTCTGGCCAAAATGGACAAAGCGGATCGCATGCGGGCTTGCTATCTGCACGCTTGCCTGAAATACGTTATGCGCGAATTCCTTACCAATGCTTCCTTGCGAAAGCGTTTCGGCGTAGAGGACGGGAATAAATCAACCGTATCTCGCTATATCAGGGAGGCGGTAGAGGAAGATTTAATCAAGCCATATGATCCCAGTGCATCTCGAAAGATGATGCGATATGTTCCCCACTGGGCCTGAATTTTAATTGATTGTCTATAACGCATTTTGCGTTTTTTCTTCGTAACTCCTTGGTAGGCAACGACTTTTTTAATTGACGGGTAATTGACAGCAGCCCCTTGCGTTCTCAAGCATGCATCGAGGCGGTCCGAACCTGTTGGGAATATGAAACCTGTCACTGTGCTCACGATCAACGGCGGCGGCATGCGCGGGCTCTACGCAACGTACGTGCTGCACACGCTTGCAGGGTGTTTCGCCACTCGCCGGGGAGTTAGCAGGCTCGATATCGGCAAGGGGTTCGATCTTGTCGTGGGAACCAGCACCGGCGCGATTCTGACAGCCGGTGTCGCAGCAGGCATTCCTCTTGAGCGGATTATGGCCCTGTACAAGGAAGCGGGTCCGCAGATATTCAAAGACCCGGTACCGCCTTATGACAAATCTCTCAAGCTTTCCCGACGAGTCAGCTTTTACCATTGGTTGTGGCGACATCGTCGTCGGGCCGGAAATTCCAACGAGAGGCTGGAATCCGCGCTTCGCGATACGTTCGGGGAACTCACGTTCGGCGAGCTTTACGAGCGGCGCGGCATAGGGGTCTGTATCCCGGCCACTTCATATCTGCACCACACTCCGCGCATATTCAAGACGCCGCACATCCCGGACAAACAACGGGACAACAATGTCTCGTTGGCGGATGCCTGTCTGGCCAGCAGCGCGGCGCCCATCTATCTTCCGCTCGCATCCATCAAAGCGGATGGGCTGGAAAACCAGATCTACGCCGACGGCGGCTTGTGGGCTAACAACCCCGTGCTCATCGGGCTTTTGGAGGCGTTAGCGGTTTCGGCGCCCAGACAACCGGTAGTTATCCTGTCGGTTGGAACCTGTCCCCCTCCCTCGGGGACGCTCCCGCCGGAAAATCTCGATCAGGGTGTTGCGGAGTGGCGAAGCGGCATCCGCGTCATGGAATTAGCGATGAACGTTCAGGTATATGCCGCCTGTAATGCGGTGCTCCGCCTTGTGGATCAACTGAATCGCCTTAAAAAACGAGTATACATTCTCCGCTGCGAGGAGACTGTTCCGTCCTCGAAGCAAGCCGAATTGCTTCAACTCGACTCGGCTTCACAGGAGGCTCTCGACCTGATGAAGCGTCTGGGAAACAAGGATGGCCACGAAACCTTTCGCTGGCATCAGAAACCTGTCGAGGAAGACGGTAAATTGCTGGCCGAAATATTTGATCGGATGCCGGTGTATGAAGCGTCGTGAGGCGCCTGTTGTCTTGCCGGTGGGCGAGAAAGGGGCCTTGTTACGAGCTCGTTTTGTGTGAGCGAGATGCGGATTCGGGCGGGGGCCTGATACCCCTTTCGATACAGCCCGATAGCCATGTTTCGACGGAAATTCCGCGGTAGATTTGTAAATTGGCTTCGTTGGGCATCTGCCGGATTCACGTCGGTCGTGCGGGTGTATATCTGAATTCAGGGAATTAGCTGTGGGAAGGTCGAATATCAAAGTGAATCTGCAACCGGACGTGTTGCGATGGGCGCGGCAACGTGCACAGTACGACCCCGACACGTTGGCCCGAAAGATCGGGGTAAAATCGGAACGGGTAGTCGAATGGGAAAGATCGGGGAGGCTTACGTCTGCCCAGGCAGACAAGCTTGCCCATCATACGCATACCCCGCTGGGTTTTCTCTTCCTGTCTGAGCCGCCAGAAGAGCGATTGCCTATTCCAGATTTTCGTGGGATAGAACATCATTCCTACAGCCCCCCCAGCCCCGAATTGTTCGATACCGTGCATGCCATGCAGTCCCGCCAGGCCTGGATGCGCGATGAACTCATTGAAGACGGGGCTGCCCCGCTTGATTTTGTCGGTATGTATCGGCGCAGTGATGAGCCCGCAGAAGTTGCAGACGCGATGCGGGATGCGCTTGGCTTAATCCGTAACTGGGCCGCACAGCATAACTCCTGGTCGGACGCGCTTCGAGCCCTCAAGGATTATATCGAAGACGCAGGCATTATGGTGGTCATAAACGGGGTTGTGGGCAACAATACCCATCGTTCCTTGAAACCTGACGAATTCCGCGGCTTTGCGCTTGTGGACGAGTATGCTCCCCTCATCTTCATAAACAACGCCGATTACAAGTCGGCGCAGATATTCACCTTTGCCCACGAACTCGCCCATATTTTTATTGGCGAGGAAGGCGTGTCGAATTTTGCAAACTTTCAGCCAGCACCCCACCACACTGAACGATTTTGCGATGCTGTGGCTGCGGAGTTTCTCGTCCCGGAACGCGATCTTCGCATGGTGTGGGATCGTTTTCGTAATAGTGCAGATCCATATCAGGCGATTGCCCGCCATTTCAAGATCAGTTCCATTGTCGGCGCACGCAGGGCATTAGATATTAACCTTATTTCCAGGGAAGACTTTTTGCAATTTTACAAACACTATCTCGACGATGAACGTCATAAAAAAGCTACAAATAAAGGAGGCGGCGATTTTTGGAACAACCAGAACACGCGCATTGGCCGTCGCTTCGGAGCAGCGGTCTGGCGCGCCGTGCAAGAAGGAAGATTGCTTTACCGGGACGCTTATGTTCTTACCGGGCTAAGGGGTAAAACTTTCGATGAAATCCCGGACTGGGCAGGAGGAGTACAATGATTGGTCATGAGTCCAGGTTTTTTGTTCTCGACTCGAAACTAAAATGATGATACTCCAGAACGCCCCGGAAACCCTCTTCCAGCATAAACAACCGTGAGCACCCTTAACATCAGCAACTTCATTTGGGGCATTGCCGACGACGTACTGCGCGATGTCTACGTACGTGGCAAGTACCGCGACGTTATTCTGCCCATGGTCGTGATCCGTCGGCTCGATGCGGTGCTGGAACCGACGAAGGAGGCGGTTCGCACGATGAAGGAGCAACTGGACGCCGCTGGTATTGCGAATCAGGATGCGGCCTTGCGTCAGGCGGCGGGCGAAGCCTTCTACAACACATCTCCCTTTCGGCTTCGGGATCTGGTTCATCGCGGCAGGCAGCAGCAACTGAAGGACGATTTCCAGGATTACCTCGAAGGCTTTTCGCCGAATGTGCAGGAAGTGCTGAGCAAGTTCAAGTTCTACAACCAGCTTCCCACGCTCGTTGAGGCCGACGCCCTCGGTTTTCTGATCCGGAAGTTCCTCGATCCGTCGATCAACCTGAGTCCCCGGTCTGTCCTGAATGCCGACGGTAGTGTCCGCCTGCCGGGACTCGACAACCATACGATGGGGACGATTTTCGAGGAGTTGATCCGGCGCTTCAACGAGGAAAACAACGAGGAAGCCGGCGAGCACTTCACGCCCCGCGATGTGGTGGAACTCATGGCGCACCTCATTTTCCTGCCCATTGCCGACAAAATCCAGAATGCGCCCTACCTGGTCTACGACGGCGCCTGCGGCACCGGAGGCATGCTCACGGTGGCTGAGGAAACGTTGCGACCTGCAGGCCGCGCTGGATGGCTATCAGGTATACGGACCGGCGGACATCGACAACCTGGTCGAACACTATCTCGACGGGGCCGAGCGCGACCAGCTCGATCCGATTCTCGACCGCTGCGTGGCAACGTACCGGGAGCAACTGGATGAGGACGGGCAGGTCGATTTCAAGGGCAAGGCGAAAGGATTCCTCCGGGTCTACGGATTTCTCGCCTCCATTCTGCCCTACACGCAGGCCGAGTGGGAGAAACGATCCATTTTTCTGAATTTCCTTGTGCCCAAACTACCGGCGCCCATTGAAGAAGACCTCTCCAAAGGCATTCTGGCTTCCATAGATATGGACAGTTACCGCGCGGAGAAGCAGGCGATGCAGGCCATAACGCTCCCGGACGACGATGCGGAAATCGACCCGGTTCCCGCATCGGGCGGCGGCCTCAAAGCCGAACCGGATATGGATCCGTTATCGCTCATCATCCGGGAGTTCAACGACCTGTTCGGGGGCATCTCCTGGAACGATACGGATCGGGTTCGGAAACTGATTACGGAAGAAATACCCGGTCGGGTTGCAGAGGATACGGCCTACCGGAATGCCAGGGAAAATTCGGACAAGCAGAATGCCCGCATCGAACACGATCAGGCTCTGGGGCGCGTAATGACCGCCTTGCTGCAGGACGACACGCAACTGTTCGGGCAGTTTCAGGACAATGCTTCCTTTCGGAAATGGCTGTCCGAGAAGGTTTTCGCGTTGACGTACGGGCCGGGTGCGTAGCTTCCTTTATAGCCGATGCCCCATGGTTTACCTATCCGCAAGAAACGGGCGTCTTGCAAGCCGACAAGGCTGCATATTCCGGTCTGTCGGGGAGGAGGCGCCAGGGTGAGGCGAAATGGTGCCCCTTGCAGGGATGGAATGCCGGACAGCCTCTCCAGACAGCCCCGCCCGGACCAAACGAAATGGTGGCGCGGGAGAGACTCGAACTCTCGACCTTACGATTATGAGTCGTACGCTCTAACCTGCTGAGCTACCGCGCCGGGTCCGGAAACCGAACCGGGGCGCATTATACGACCTGCGCTGTAGAGAGTTCGAGCGCCTCCGCATGGCGTATGCCATGTATGCGCTTCGTACATTGAAGGGTGTTCGCCGCATGGATTCCGGCGGTATCATGTGCTGTCGCCCGTGCAGCCCGGATGGCTCCAGCCGTTCTCCCGTTTAGCATAATGTCCTGGTCTTCCGTCATCGGTCAGCAGCGCGTCCCGGATGCGCTCCGGCGTACCATCTCCACCGGCCGGGTAGCCCATGCCTGGCTGTTCTACGGGCCGGAGGGCGTGGGCAAGCGGGCTGCCGCCATCGCGTATGGCAAGGCGCTGCTTTGCGCCCAGAGCGGGGAGGAAGCGTGCAGCGCTTGTCCGTCTTGCGGGAAAGTGGACCGGATGGTGCATCCCGATCTGCATATCCTGATGCCGCATCCTTCGGACGCCGACCCTGCGGACATTGCCGAACGCATCCGGCTCATCGGGCAGAACCCGTATGCGGCCGTCGACTTCGTGCGCCGGCCTTCGCTGGACGATCCGACCCGATCCTCCAACAAACAGGCGCTCTACACCGTTGCGCGTGTTCAGGAGGAAATGTGCCGGGCCATGAGTTTTCAGCCCGTGGAGGGCCGCTACAAGGTGGCCGTCGTCAGCGATGCAGAGCATCTGCGTACGGACGCCGCCAACATGTTTCTGAAGATGCTGGAAGAGCCTCCGCCGAAGACCGTTTTCATTCTTACGACCAGCCGTGCGGACCGCATCCTCGCCACCATTCTCTCCCGTTGCCGCCGCCTGCGGTTCGATTCACTGACCCCGGAGGCCATCGAGCAGGCGCTCATCGAAAAGGAAGGCGTGGCCCCGGCGTTTGCCGCAACGCTTGCGCGCATGGCGGACGGGTCGTACACCGCCGGAATCGACCTGGCGCAAAACGAGGATTTGCGCGCGCTGCGAGAGCTCGTGCTGGATTTTTCCCGGGCGGCGTACAGTCGAAATGTCGGGAAAATAGCCGATATCGTGGAACGGACGGGGCGATTCGGGCGCGATCAGGTGGGGCATGTGCTGGAACTGTTCCTCCGGTGGATTCGGGACCTTATGCTCTACCGGGCGATGGGCGAGGCGGCCCCGCTGGTCAATGTGGACCAGGTGGAAGCCATTGCCGGATTCACCGAACACCTTCCCCGGGCCGACATCGAAGCCATGGCGTCGGTCATCGAAGAAGCGATCGTGCTGGTCCGGAGCAACGCACATGTGGCCCTGACATTGACCGTGCTGGCCGGGGCGCTGGGCGAGGCCATGCGCGGGCCGCATTCCGGCCAGTTGTATGTGCCGCTGAGTGATGCGTACGGGGGCACGGATGCATCGCTTGGAAGGACCGGATAAAAGGCTGAGAAGCAGGATCAGGAAGAAGCAACTACTCTGCGTATAAATTCGTCGAACAATGGAACGGTAAAATCAATAACGCCGTGGCTGGGGGCGTAGCACAAGCCTCGCTTGATGAGGTTATTCCGCTGGACCCCGACTTGTCCGTGGGTTTTACCCAGCCTGTTTGCTACATCCCCGGACATATACGGTCCACTTCCGATTTCGGCCATAGCGACGAGATATTCGCGTTCCGCCGGGGTGACGCGATCGAGCCGCACCCGAAAGAAGCCTTCGTCAAGAGCATTAATGGTAATCGGATGGGCCTTTTTCACATCCGCTTCCGTGATCCGGTCCGGTCCGGTCGCCACATTCCAGCAGCCCTTCCCGAATTCCTGAAGGAAGTAGGGATAGTTCTTTGTGGCTTCGATGACGCGATTTAAAGCCTCTTCCGTCCAGCATACGTCATGCTTTTCGGCGGGAGCGGTGAGTGCTGTGCGCGCGGCTTCTTCTTCCAAGCCGTTGACCACTTTGAATTCGAAGAGACGCTCCGTATAGGATTTGGCTTCGCCCAGCAATCCCGGTAGTGAGGGCAAGCCGGCGCCCACCAGTAAAAGGGGCAATTCCTTTTGGCTGATTTTGTGCAGCGCCATGCACAGCCCGCTCAGATGGCGCGCTGCAAGAAACTGCATTTCGTCCACCGTGAAGATAACGCCGGTTTCTCGCTCGCGCGCCGCCTCCCCGACCGCCACGAACAAGTCCGTCAGGTCGTGATCCAACAAGCCCGAATCTCCACGACCGGGTTCGGGCAAGCCCATTTCAACTTCTCCGCCCTCAGGCAATTTCCAGCGGATTTGAAAAGATCGAAGTACCCCGAAAGCTTTCCTGACCAATTCCTTTGCGTGTTCTCCCGCCGAAAGCCGGAAGAGGGCTTTACGGGCCAATACAGCCATTTCTTCCTGCAGCTCTATGCCTTCGCGCGCCTCGATACCCTCACATGCCCAATCGTTCTGTTCTGCGATGCGGGCGCACTCTGCGAGAAGTACCGTCTTGCCTACCCCGCGCAGACCCGTGAGAATCATACTGCGCTCGGATGCTCCGTGCCGGAAGCGGCGTATTGCCAAATCAAAGGCGTCCAGTTCTTGATCCCGCCCCGTTAGCGCCGGGGGAGGTCTGCCAGCTCCGGGTCTGTATGGGTTAAGTTCCTGCTGCATCGCTCCGGCCATGCTATTCATTACGCTTGTTTACCTGAGGAGCCGAATTTTCGCTCCGGGTATGTGGTGTTGGATCGTCGCATTGCAATGCGACGATGAAAAACCCAAATTATTCAAATAACGTTCGAGTTCAATCGGTTCCAGAGGATCCGATCTTCGCTCGCGTTTGTTTCTTCTGTCTCAAACCAGTCCCACCCACGGATTTTATGCGTAACGAGACAGTGTATCTGACCGCAAGCGGGGACTTGCGGCTTGCGGCCAACCGGGTGTGCTGGCCCGCGCAGCAGGCGCTCGAAACCGCGCTGGTCCAGGTCGTGAAGGCCATGGGGTATACGGTGGACCGGCGGCCCGCATTCGATGCGGACAAAGGGCATGGCTTCCTCGACAGCCAGCGAATGGGGCTGGAGACGTTTGCGGAAATCGACCCGGATCGGCCGTTGATCGTAGCCTGCGCCGCCTGGCAATACTCCCATCACGTGTTGCCGGGTCTGACCACGCACAGAGGCCCCATTCTGACGGTCGCCAACTGGAGCGGGCAGTGGCCCGGCCTGGTGGGTATGCTGAACCTCAACGGCAGCCTGACCAAGGCGGGCGTACCGTATTCGACGCTCTGGGGAGAGGATGTAACCGATCCCGCCTTCACGGCCCGGTTGCGCGCCTGGCTTGCAGACGGCGCCATTGCACACGATACGAGCCATGTGCGTTCGGCGCCCGATCTTTCCGGCGAGGCCGACGGGCAGATCGCCGTGTTCGCCGGGCGGCGCATCGCGCATGATCTTGCGCGCCGCAAGGCCATTATGGGCGTGTTCGACGAGGGGTGCATGGGGATGTACAATGCGATCGTTCCGGATCGTATCCTCAACGCGACGGGCATCTTCAAGGAGCGCCTGAGCCAGAGCGCCCTGTACTACGAAACCCTGCAAACCTCCGACGACGAGGCGGACCGGTGCCGGGCATGGCTCGACGAGCGGGGCATGACGTTCCGGACCGGGGCCGATCCCGCCACGGACCTGACCGGCGAGCAGATTCGCCTGCAACTCAAGATGTATATCGCTGCGCTCCGCATCGCGGACGATTTCGGGTGCGACGCGATCGGCATCCAGTACCAGCAGGGCCTGAAGGATTTACTTCCGGCCTCCGACTTGGCCGAAGGGCTGCTCAACAATACGGAGCGTCCTCCGGCGTACGCCCGGGACGGCAGGCGCGAGCTCTTTGCGGGCCGCGCCCTTCCGCATTTCAACGAGGTGGACGAATGCGCGGGCGTGGACGCGCTCGTGACAAACCGCGTATGGACGGCCCTCGGCTACGACCCCGAAACGACGCTGCACGACATCCGGTGGGGCGATCCGTACGGAGACCGGTATGTGTGGGTGTTCGAGATTTCCGGCGCCGCGCCTCCAAAGCATTTCACGGGGGGATATGCGGGCGCGTCGAGTGAGCGCCAGCCGCCCATGTACTTCCGGTTGGGCGGAGGTACGGTGAAGGGCGTCAGCAAACCCGGTGAGATTGTATGGAGCCGTCTTTTCGTCGAGGGGGACCGGCTCAAGGCCGATCTGGGGCGGGCCACCGTCGTGGCCTTGCCCGAGGAGGAAACGGAGCGCCGCTGGCAGGCTACGACCTCGCAATGGCCCATCATGCACGCCGTGCTGCACGGGGTGACGCGCGACCAGATGATGGCGCGCCACAAATCGAACCATATTCAGGTGGCGTACGCGCCCTCGGCGGAAGACGCCGACCTGGCTCTTACAGCCAAGACGGCGGCGTTCGCGGAAATGGGGATCGAGACGTACTGGTGCGGGGTGTGAGGGGCGTATCCGCAGCGTCTACCGCAGCAGGTCTTTGATATCCATCTGCTCGATGTCCCCGGCAAGGTTTTCGGGGTGCTGGCGCACCAGCGCGAGAATGGCGGAGTGGGGAATGATGAGATAATCCCGCCCGTTGAACTTGATCTCGACCGCTTCCTTCTTGAGAAAGAAGGCATGATCGCCCGGCTGCGCCTGCAAGGGCAGGTAGCGCACCGAATCGCGGTCGGTGGTCCAGGGTTCGCCGGTATAGTCGGGATTGGGCATCACATAGCCCGGACCGACCTGCTCGACCTTGCCCATCCGCACGTCCTGACGTTCGGCCACGGACGCCGGAAGCACCAGCCCGGCTTCCGTTTGCGTTTCGCCCTCTTCGGGAGCGATGAGAACGCGATCTCCTACGACAATCAGTTCACTCATAACAAAACGAATATGCGCTTTGCGGGATATCGTTCCGCCCGGGTATCCTGTGCAATTTTCCTGCCGGCGGGCTTCAGTGCCCGCACAGGCGACGGAGCTCCTCCGCATACCGGCCCAGGATCCGCTCGCGGTCATAAAACGCCGCCCGCTTTGCGGCGTTCGCCTTCCACGCAGCATACTCGTTCCTGTCCACGGAGGCGAGCAGGGCCGGCAGGTTTTCCGCTTCCGGCCATGTAAACCGCGGGCCGGGCCGGTGCGCTGTCATTTCCGTGCCCAGCGGGCTATCCGTGTCGCAAACGGCGAGGACCGGCGTGCCCGTCGCCAGCGCCGGAATCAGCTTGGAGGGTAGAAAGGAACCTCCGGCGCCCGACCGTTCCGGGATGGCCACGAAATCCGCTCCGTGGAGCGCCCGGGCCAGTTCCTGTTCGTCCGACAGGCCTCGTACATCGAACCGTTCGTCGCCCGTCTCTTCTGCCCATTTCCGCAGTGCTGCGGCGCCGCTGCCCTCCGCTTGTATCCGAAACGCGAACGGAGCGTCGCTGCGGTGCAGGATGTGGCACAGTTCGAGCAGATTCTGTTTCGTGCCCAGATTGCCGGAATACAGGAGCCGCACGGGGGAACCGGGACCTTGCGTTTTCGGCGCCGCGTCCAGATGCTTGCCCAGCGATTCGTGCAGCCAGTTCGGCAGGTAAAGGATGGGTTGATCGCGCCGTCGCCGGTGTTCCAGCCGCTCGATCATGGTCGGCGAAATCGTGCTCCACACGTCGGCCTCGTTGAAAAGCGCATCCTGTACGCGAACCATCCAGCCTCCCTTCCCGATGCCTCCGGCCTGCGCCGCTTCGGCCGGCAGATCCTGGATATTCAGCCACAGGGGCAGGCCGGTTTTTCGCCGGCATGCGGCGGCGTAGGCCACCGCGCCCATGAGGGGGCAGAAGACCATCATGGCGTCGTAGTCGCCGCGCCGGGGAAGGCGCCGCATGAGCGAGGCGCAGAAGGAGCCTTCGTAGACAAGCCGTTCGTGCAGCGCTTGCGGGTTCCGGGGAATGTACAGGCCGAACCGCTCGATGCGTACGCCGCGCCGTGTTTCGGACCGGATGCGCAAGCCGTTCTCCCCCGATTTGTCGCGCCATTCGGGATAGTACGAAGAGGCGCACCGTACGGTCACCTCGAAACCGCGTTCAGCCAGCCCGTAGCACAGGTCGCTGAAGAGCACGCCGCCCCCGAGGTCCGGTTCGAAGACATTGACAATGACGAGCAGGCGCATGGCCAAGTGGCGAAATGAACGAAACGATCAGGCTTCCTGTGCGAGGGCAGCGGACGGTTCAAGGCGGCTGAGGCTTCTCCACAGGAATGCACCGGCCGCAGCGATCCCGCACAAACAAAGCAGCATCCATCCGGTTCTGCCCATCAGCAGGTACCCCACGCCGAACAGGGCGCAGTAGACCAGGACGATCCCGGCAACGCAATCTCCTGCGAGCCGCACCATGCCCGTGTCCTGCCGCACATCCGGGTTGCGTTCGGCGACGCGCTTCCATCCGGGGCCTCCGGGGTGAATCCTGCGGTAGAACCGGTCCAGCACCTCGTTTTTCGTAGGCCGGGTGAGGAACGTGGCCGTGACCCATACCACCGTGGTGAATGCGGTGACGGCGAACAGATTATTGGGGAACTCGGATTGCAGGCCGGGTATTTCGACGCCGAATACTCCGAGGATCAGGGCAAGCGCAAGTAGAAAAACGGGCGACAGCGTAGCGGCCAGTTCGCTCCATGCATTGACGCGCCACCAGTACCAGCGTAGAATCAGGACGAGCCCGAGTCCGGCGGAGGCGGTTATGAGCAGCCCCCAGGCTTCGCTCACGGAACCGAGGTTCGCCGTGATGAAGACGGACGCGCCGGCCAGGGCGAACGTCAGCACGCGGGACACGAGGACGTAATGCTTCTCGTCGGCGTTCGGTTTCACGAACCGTTTCCAGAAGTCGTTCACGAGATACGATGCGCCCCAGTTCATTTGCGTGGAGAGCGTGCTCATGAAGGCGGCCAGAAAGGCGGCGAGCATAAGGCCGAGGAAGCCCGGCGGGAGCACGTCGCGCATGGCCAGCACGAACCCTTCGCGCGGGTCGTCCAGGCCGGGGTACAGCACCAGGGCGGCAAGGGCCACGATGATCCAGGGCCACGGGCGCAGGCAGTAATGGGCGATGGTAAACCAGAGCGTGGCCAGCAGGGAATGCTTCTCGTCTTTTGCGCTCATCATGCGCTGGGCGATGTAGCCCCCGCCCCCGGGTTCGGCCCCGGGATACCAGCTCGACCACCACTGGACCCCGACATAGGCGAAGAAGCTCGCGGCGGTTAGTGTCAGCACGGCCCCGCCCTCGGCGACGTTGCCAAGCGTGGGAAGCATGCGGAAGGTCGATTCCGGCAAGGCGGCCATCAGGCCGGTCATGCCGCCCACTTCGGGCATGTCCAGTACGAATACGGCGAGAATGATGCTGCCGGCAATGGCGATGACGAACTGGAACGCATCGGTGACGACGACGCCCCACAGGCCGGAAAGAAGCGAATACACCCCCACCAGGAGCATGAGCAGGACCACTACGACGAGCGGCGCCCCGATCTGGGCGCCGAGGACATGAAAGGATTCCCGTCCGAAAACGGTCAGGCCGGGGAACAGGATGTCGATGACGGTTTCCATGGCCAGCGCCACCCACCCGATGATGATGCCGTTGAGCACGAGCCCGAAGTAGATGGCCTTGACGCCGCGCAGCACGGCGGCGGCCTTGCCGTCGTAGCGCATCTCGACGAACTCGACGTCCGTGAGCACGCCGCTGCGCCGCCAGAGGCGGGCGAAGAAGAAAACGGTGAGGATGCCCCCGAAGGCGAAATTCCACCAGATCCAGTTGCCGGCGATACCGTTTTGGGCCACGAGTTCGGTGACGGCCAGTGGGGTATCTGCCGCGAACGTGGTGGCCACCATGGAGGTGCCGGCCAGCCACCAGGGCATATTCCGTCCCGACAGGAAGAATTCAGAGGTGTTCCGCCCGGCCCGCCGGAAATAATACACGGCGATCCCGAACGAGAGCACGAAATATCCCGCTATGAGAATCCAGTCGAGAGGGGCAAGGAGCATGGGCAGTGCCGATGGTGTATACTTCTTTTCATTATAATCCCGCGAGATCCGTTTCCACAGCGGCGGTAGAGTCGGCGGCGTAACTCAGCCCGTGCCCAAAGGGGAAAAGCGGATTCCCGGAATCGTAAGGCACGTCTTCCTGCTGGTTGCGCACGGCTTCCATGGACGAAGGCATTTCGAAGGGCAACGTTCCCGTTGGGTTGAAGCGTCCGAAAATCACGTCCAGTACGGCATCGTCAGCGGCGCCGAAACTGGCCAGCAAGCCGACGCTTCGTTCTGCGATTCCGGGAATTACCGCCGGCCGGTCCATGTACATATCCACGATGGTGGGAACGGTATCGAGAATGCCGAGAATGCGCTCTTTTTCCGGACTTTTGAAATCCAGGTCCCCCTGGTGGAAAAAACTTTCCAGAAGACTTTCCGAACGAGGTTCGTACGGAGCGTTGAGCCGCAAAATCGCGTAGTCGGCGGAATCCGGGGTAGACACTACGTTTCCATAGTTCAGCACCGCCGCCGGGTCCATATTTTCGATGTAGAGGTTGGGTCTGTTTCCGAGGGGGAGCGTGGCCATGCTCTCTACTTCGGCGTTCTTCAGCAAGACGATGGATTTGCGCTGGGCAAGCAGACCCGCTTCCCTGAAATCCGCTCGACCGACGACTTCTTCGGCTGCATCGGGGTCTATGTACGGGTCGTCGAAAAGGCCGAGCGTAAACTTGTCCTGCAGAATGCGGCGGGCGGACTCGTCCAGCCGATCCTCCGGAAGCTGCCCGCTTTCGACAAGCCCGACAAGAAGATCCGGCGCCATCTCTCCGCCGAATTGATCGACTCCTGCATCCAGAGCCTTCAGAATGCGTTCCTCCGAAGACAGATTTTCGACTCCCCACGCCGGCGCGTGAATCATCGTCATACCGAACATGCCTTTGTCGGTAAGGATGCTCCAGTCCGTACAGATTACGCCCTCAAATCCGTACCGGTCACGCAGGATTTCGATGATCTCCTTGTTGAACGCGAAACTTACATCCTCGCTGGTTTGCCCCACGGGGATACCGTAATACGGCATGATCTGCGCCGTGTGGGCCGCCAGCGCACCGTGCTCGAAAGGAATCAGGTGGTAGTCGAATAGCCCGCCGGGATAGACCTGTTCCTTCCCATAGTCAAAGTGGGCGTCTTCGCCGTTTGCTTGCGGTCCTCCACCAGGGAAGTGTTTCGTCATCGTGGCAACGCTTTCGGCGCCGAGCGTATCCCCCTGAAATCCCTTGATGTAGGCGTAGGTCATCCGGCTGGCTACACCCGCATCTTCGCCGAAGGTGCCGTTGACGCGCCCCCAGCGCGGCTCGGTCGCCAGGTCGGCCATGGGGTGGAGGGCTGTGCGGATGCCGACCGCGCGGTATTCCTGCCGGGCGATCTCACCGAAGCGACGGACCAGAGCGGTATCCCGTGTGGCGGCAAGGCCGATAGGTTCGGGCCATTGCGAGAATGCCGCGGCGAAAAGCGCAGCGGCAGGATTGTTGCTGAACCCGTGCCGCGGGTCGGAGGAAATCGTGACCGGAATGCCAAGGCGGGTCCGCTCGGCCAGCTTTTGAAGGGTATTGTGCCAGATTGCCGTCGATCGGGGGGAAGCCATTTGCATCAAACTGAAATGGTTCATCAGACGGCCTGTCACCAATTCCGAGTTAATGGGCAGCATGAAGGAGAACGGGTTGCCGGGACCAGGTCGTTCGGCAAGGCTGCCGTTTTCCTTCATCACGATCATGCCGTGGAACATCAACCCGGCTTTTTCCGCTACGGTCATTTGTCCCAGCAGATCTTCTACGCGTACCTCGACGGGCAGTCGGGTATCCTCGTACGGGTCGAGTTGTCCGTTTTTGTTGAGATCGCGAAAGGTGTGCCCTGCTTCGGTGACAACGGGCGCCTCCGGTCCGGCTTCCGACAGGTTGCGGGAGGACTGGAACGAGTAATATCCCCGAAACCCCAGGATGAGGCCGACTACGAGAAGGAGGAGGGCCGACAATGCCCACCCCAGGATTTTAAAGAGTTTTTTCATGGTGTCGAAGGGTTTTTGCCACGCATGAATATGACCTCATCCCATCGCAAATACAAATTAATTTCTATCGCCTCCGTGTCTCCTCTAATCTCGGGAATGCACCGCTACCGGATGCGGTTGGTTTTCCGGTGGTCAACGAATCTGCTGCGCGAGACGCTTAATGCCCAGGTTTGGGTTCCGGGACGTATTCTTGACCGGTAGGTATCCGGTGCGTATTCTTATGCCGCAAGTCGCTGCACAAGGCGGCATACAGCTCATACAACAGGACACGTAATAAGCGCTGTCCGGTCTTTACGAACCACTTCTCTTCTCCCACAATCCCGCTTTCGGCGTAATGCGTAACAGGACAAGTATATTGGCGCTGGTATGGATCGCTTTTCTCGCAGGAGGCGCTGCTCCCGGGAGCCGCATGGACTCGCCCGATGAGCCGCCGGCCCCCGAACGGTTCACCAAAGTCGTGTTCGACGAAATGCTCTACGAACCTATGGAACTGGAGCTGCTTGATGACGGCCGCATACTCTTCGTCGAGCGGCGCGGCGCCGTAAAGATATATGATCCACAGACGGCCCTGACCGAGACGATCGCCGAAATGGATGTATTCATAATGTTTGAAGAAGGACTGCTCGGCGTAGCCCTCGATCCCGACTACGAAGAAAATCATTGGGTCTATTTCACCTATTCCGCCCCGGATGAGGCTGTGATACGGGTTGCGCGTTTCGTCCTCAAGGATTCTCAACTCGATATGGAGTCCGAGCGTGTCCTGTTGGAGATTTCCGTTCAGCGCGAGCAGTGTTGTCACGTAGGCGGTTCCCTGGAATTCGGTCCCGAAGGCAATCTGTTCGTGTCGATAGGGGACAACACCAATCCGTTTGCCTCGGCCGGTTTTAATCCTATTGACGAACGCGAGGGCCGCAGGGCCTGGGACGCACAGAGGTCTTCCGCCAATACAATGGACCTGCGCGGGAAGATATTGCGGATTTCGCCGGAAGACGACGGCGCCTACAGCATTCCGGAAGGCAATCTCTTTGCTGACGACCCAACGAAGGGGCGGCCCGAGATCTACGTGATGGGAAACCGCAACCCCTTCCGTATCTCCATCGACCACCGGACAGGGTATCTGTACTGGGGAGAGGTTGGACCCGACGCGGGGGGACCATCCCCCACAAGGGGGGCCATGGGGCATGACGAAGTGAATCAGGCGCGGCAGGCGGGCAACTTCGGCTGGCCGCATTTCGTCGGAAATAACAAGGCCTATCACGAATATGATTTCGAGACGGAAGTTGGAGGGTCTCCTTTCGACGCAAGCGCTCCCGTAAACGATTCCCCGAATAACACGGGATCGGAGATCCTTCCCCCTGCGCAACCGGCCTTCATCTGGTATCCTTACAATGCTTCCGAAGAATTTCCGGTCGCAGGAGAAGGCGGACGTAACGCGATGGCAGGCCCGGTCTATTATTATGACGATTATGCCGACTCCGATCGCAAATTCCCGCGCTATTACGACGGAAAGCTGTTTATCTACGACTGGATGCGTAACTGGATCAATGTCGTCACGATGAATGAGGACGGAGACTATGTGGACATGGAGCGGTTTATGCCGACGACCGAGTTCAGTCGCCCGATGGATATGCTCTTTGGCCCCGATGGGGCGCTCTACATGCTCGAATACGGCGCGACATGGTACGGGCATAATCCGGACGCCCGGTTGTTCCGCATCGAGTATGCGGTCAACAACCGCGGCCCCATTGCGCACATTTCGGCGGATCGCCCCATCGGCGCAGCCCCGCTTACCGTGAAGCTGTCTGCGGCCGATTCTTTCGATCCGGATGGCGATTCCGTCACCTGGTCCTGGCAACGCGAGGGGGACCGGGATCAAATACCCGGCGAAGAGGCCGTCTACTCGTTTGCGGAGCCGGGGACCTATCCGGTAACGCTCACCGTAACCGATAGTGAGGGCTTAACGGGTACGGACACCATCGACCTTCTCGTCGGCAACGAAATACCGGAGGTTCGCCTCGAATTCTCCGGCAACCGCACATTCTTCCGGGATGACAGGGCCATTGAGTATAACGTGGTCGTTACCGATCCGGAAGACGGGGAGATTGCCGCCGAGAATGTCGTCTTTACCATTGACTACCTGCCGCAGGGCGTCGATCTGACGATTCAGGCGGGGGGACACCAGGCGGCCCTGGAGCGCGCTTCGGGGCTTATCGGACAAGCCCTGATCGAGCGGCATAACTGCGGGGCGTGCCATCTCCGGACGGATGTGTCTATAGGCCCCTCCTATGCGGCCGTTGCCCAAAAGTATCCGGACAACGATGCTTCGCGCGAATATCTTACGGATAAAATTCTCCAGGGCGGCATTGGTGTCTGGGGGGACCGGGCGATGGCGCCGCAGCCGCAGGTTTCCGCCGAGGAAGCGAACCGCATGGCGGACTTCATCCTTGGGCTGGACAGCGTAGCCGTGCGGGGGGCGACGCTGCCGTTGCAGGGCACGTATATCACCGACAAGCACGCTGCGGACGAGGAAGAAGGACGCTACTTCCTGGCGGCCTCGTACACCGATCGCGGGGCGTTGGGTATGCCCCGCCTCACCGGTCGTAGTGTCGTAACCCTGCGGCACGCGAAGTTGCAGGCGGAAGACTTTGACGAGGGCGAAGAGGTCATGGCGTTTCCCATATCGGAAGAGGCGTTCGGGGAGGACGCCACAGGAGATATCCTGATAGGGAATGACGGGGCGTATTTCGTTTTCCGGAACATCGACCTTGCCGGTATCCGGTCGTTTACCGCGCAGATCGGAACCATGGCCGAGATGACCACAGGGGGCCGGCTGGACATACGCGCCGGCGGCGTTGACGGGGAAGTTCTTGGCGCGTTCGAGGTACCGCAGGGCGGAAGTGGCCTGCAGACCTATGAAGCGGTGCTTGACGCAGCAAGCGGTATGACCGACCTGTATTTTGTGTTTGTGGCGCCTGAACCGGGCGGGGGGAGTAGTCCGGTTTCCTTCGTCGACTGGATCGTGGCTCAGCAGTAGGGCGGTTTGGGGTTTCGGCTCAGAAAGATATCCGAGCCCCCAGGACCAAACGACCGTTCGGATGGACGCCGATAGTTGGCATAATGGACGCGGCGCTTTGACCGGGAATTTCCAGACGCTCCCATTTTTCTCGCTTGAATCCCGCGCCGAAGATTGCGCCCAATAAGGTGCCTCCTCCGGTCCCCATCAAAAACGTCGCTATCGCCGCAAAAGTCTCGACGACACCGGCTTCGGTCGTTTGCTCGATGTTGCTTGCTGCGACACCCCCCACAATCATACCGGCGCCTAAACCGATCAAAGTACCTTTTATAAAATGCGAGTGGACCCCCAGACTTCTTTGCAGCCGCACCATATCGGCATACGCTATGCTTTGTTCTGTAGAGTCTGTAAAGATTGTCAGGGAATGGGCATCGTACTCCTTTATTCGTCCGATGAGCTCCTCTCCGTTCTCAGTTTTTATCCGCATGCGGTTTTCCAGGGCCAAACGACCGCCCGGGTGGTCGTCAATATCCGGCATAACAGACGCGGCGCCCTGATCGGGAATATCCAGACGTTCCCATCTCTCGCGCCTGATTGCTGCGCCTGAAATCATGCCACCCAGGCTAAGCATCGGTGTAAAAAAACCTATCCCAACCAGTGCCGCCCAGCCGTCCTGCAGGATGACCGCGACGGCTATGCTGCCACCCGCACCAACCAAAACACCCGTCATGGCGCCGTCTCTGGAATACGAGCGAATTCCCAGGCTTTTTTGTAGTCGCACCATGTCGGCATACGCTATGCTTTGGTCTGTAAAGTCTGTAAGGATGGTCAGGGAATCGGCATCGTACCCCTTCAGTCGCCCGACGATCTTTTCTCCGTTTTCGGTCGTTATCCGCAAGCGGTTTGCCAGGGTCGAAAATCCGGGCGGTTGGATGCCGATGACCGGCGTAACAGACACGACGCCCTGACCGGGAATATCCACATGTTCCCATTTCTCTTGCCTGATCACCGCGTCGACTAAGCCACCCGTCCCTCCCAAAAGACCTACCCCAGCCGCTGTCGCCAATTTGTCGGTGTGTTCCGGGATGATACTTGCTACGGCAAGCCCCGCAACCATACCAGCGCCTAAGCCGATCAGGGTGCGTTTCTTATAACGCGGGCGCCCTCCCAAACTCCTTTGCAGCCGCGCCATATCGGCATACGCTATGCTTAGTTCTGTGGAGTCTGTAAGGATTGTCAAAGAATCGGGATTGTATCCCTTCAGTTGCCCGATGAATTTCTCTCCGTTTTCAGTCGTGATCCGCATGCGGTCTTCGATGAGTTGCGCATGCGCGGGGTGTGCAAGGAAAAGTATCACTCCGAGGGTCAGGGTTAGCAATGCTTTTCTTTCCATCGTCGTATTCCGGTTGGAAAGGGTTCGTAAAAACCCGGATAGTGCTGCTTTAATGTACTGTTTCGTCGGGACCTGCCCCCTAGTGAACAGCTTGCATTGGTAGAGTAAACCGTCACGGATGGGTTGTCAAGCATTGTCAATATCATTATTACATATTGAAATTGACACGATACAATATCTGCGACGCGCCGAACAGGTTTCGGCTCAGAACGATATCCGGGTCCCCAGGGCCAAACGACCGTTCGGATGGACGCCGATAATCGGCGTAATAGACACGGCGCTTTGACCGGGAATATCCACACGCTCCCATTTTTCTCGCCTGGTCCCCGCGCCGACTATCATGCCCAATAAGGTGCCTCCTCCACTCCCAAGCAGAAGTATCCCTGTCGCAGCTATCGCCTCGCCGACGCAAGATTCGTTATTGCACTCGACGTTGCTTGCTCCACGAAACCCCACAAATATGCCGGCGCCTAAACCGATTATGGTACCTGCTATCAAACGCGAGTGGATCCCCAGGCTTCTTTGCAGCCACGCCATATCGGCATACGCTATGCTTATTTCTGTCGAGTCTGTAAGGATGGTCAGGGAATAGGCATCGTATCCCTCCATTCGCCCGATGAACTCCTCACCGTTTTTCGCCTTTATCCGTATGCGGTTTTCCAGGGCCGAAAGACCGGGCGGGTGGATGCCGATGCCCGGCGTAGCAGACACATCGCCCTGATCGGAGATATCGGTCGGGTGGATGTAAAACGACAGCAATTTGGCACTGAAACGACAAGAATTTGGCACTAAATAGCTGAGGTGGAAAACAGTTAGCTTTGAAAACGCCCAAGGCTATGCCGTTCTGTCACATCGGCCCGGGAGATAGTAATCGTTCCGCTTCGGATTGTCCGGATGCGTTGGTCAGATCGACCTCGGCGTAGAGCGTCTCGCGCGTAGCCACGCCGCACAAGCCGTTCAGGGATGCGGCCGAGGGGCTGGCGCGCACATCTGCACCCTATGTTTGCGCGCAAACGTGTTTCAATAATCCCGGCGAGCATAGCTTCTGCGCCTTGTCACTCATAGAAGCCGGAATCTGTTACAAAAAGGTCGATGGCTGTAAGGACTGCACCCCGAAATACCATACGTGATAAGCCTGATAAAAAGCCGTCAGAAAGCGGCGCTCTACCGGCTTGAGCGTTGTCCGCCATTTACGATGTTGGCTGTCGTTTTACACGTACCGGGACCTCTTCCCTTGCCAATCCATAGGCAACGCCTACAGCCCATGTCTGGAGTTCCTCGTACCGTTTGCGGACCCATGCCTGCAGGACGATATTGAGCGGCCACAGGACGAGACGCACTACAAGAGCCAGCATCGTGGAGACGACTGCAATACCGAGCCCTGCGAGATCCGAGGCCGCATGCCGATTGCCGCTCATAAAGAGCACGAAAATACCCAGGAGCGTACCGAGAAGACCCAGACTGAGCGCAATATAGACCGCCGCCGTGATATATCTGTCGACCTCCTTGTAGTTGTCGTGGTCATAACCGATGTAACGCAGCGCATAGTCCAACATGCTTTGCGGCGTGCCGCCTCGGCCCTGCTCCTCAAGCAGCCTCTCGCCTGTAAGTCGATAGGGGTTGCCCGGACGCACTGAGAAGAGCGCTGACTGGAAATCCTGCACCCCGAGATCGGAAGGGTTTATTTTCAATAGCGCCTGACTGCCTCGCCACTGGCGGAAGTAGCGTACATACGCCGTACAAAGAAAGAAGAGGCCCAGCAAAAAGACGAGGGCGAGCGGAAACTCAAAGCCCTGCGCATAGCCAAACAAATCCCAGATCGAGGTGGGAAGGAAGCTGCCCCCTACCTCCTGCATTGGCAGGGCAAGTGTAGTATCGGCGGCCTGGGGCGAAACGGATTGTATCATCGTGTCGAGGATAAAGGTAAGATTAAAAAAACGCTGTGCCTGCCAAGGCAAAGCAAACGGCAAGAGGTACGTACTCGGTATGCATATCAAAAAGGCTTGACGAGTACGTCCTGGACAGCTCCCTCTTGCACTTCGATGTCCCCGGTAAAGGCCTGGAGGTCCTCCTGACCAGGCAGGTCCCTGAGTTCAAAGCGATAAACGCCGGGGGGCAAAAGGACTGAGAAGGTACCCTCCTGGGATACTTCGGAGCTAAGAACCTCTTCATTTCCCTGGAAGAAAACGACGCTGGCCTGTGTGGGAGAGCTCAGCGGCAAATCCTCGATGACTCCTTGCACAATAGTGTTCCTGTGCACGGGAATGTCGACGCGCTTGGTCGATCCGGGATCTGACATAAAACTGAATGTCATCCCCGTAGGCAGTTGGAGCGCAGGATCGGGGATAGACGCCGGATCGATAACGACCTGATATGGCGTACTGGGCGCCAGAAAGTCCGCGCGCACGGCGCTTGCGCCGACTCGTTGGACGCGGGCCTTGACAACCTTGATATCGAGTCCTTCCACCAAAGACTCTTCCGGGTCTCTACGACCATCCAGGTCCACATCGTAGTACGCTTGCAGGAGCGCGCTACTGCGCATGTGAGCCTGTCGGCTGAAGCGCATGGGCCGCCCCGGTTCCATCGAGCCGTAGAAGCTCTGTCTGTGGTAAGGAGTGCCTGATTCTACCGACGAATGGTTATTGACGCTTATCCACGGGGCATCCGGACGCAAAGTGACCGAGGCTTCCATGTTGTCGTAGGCAAGATCGTAGCCGGCGCGCAGACCAAGAGACACCTTTTTGTAGTAGGCGTAGAATGTCGCTCCCGCAAAATCCGCTTGTTCCCGCAATCCTCCATCGGCCTGCAAACCGAAGCGTCCGCGCAGTCCCTTGAAGGAGGCCGCTCGTGTCAGCGATGTCTTCCAGTGCATGCGAAGAGATTCCGAGGAAACAGCACTTTGGCGGCGGGTTGCGCCCACCGTAACGAGGGCGCTCGTCCTGCGCGGCAGGGTCAGGGTCGTGGAACCGCTCACATTCATGTTGTCGCCGCCGCTGAAAGTTCTGGCCTGCGCGGCATTGAGAAACAGGCTCATACGCCGGCCACCGAAACTGAGTTGTGTCTGAAGCCGCCTCTTGTAGAACGAAAGCTGCGGCTCTTCGGAAAACTCGGCTTCCGTTTGCAGGCGCAGCCTGTTGAAAGACATACGCATGGAGACCCGCGCGGCGCTGCCGCCCTCATTAATCGGTAACGCCACCTCGGCGCCTGCGGTCAAAAAGCCCCACAGGTTTTGAGTCAACCCGACCATGGAGGTCATGAGCGTATCAAGGCGTATAAAGGAAGCCTTCGCGGAGAGGCTCTGGTTAATACCGTAGCGGGCTTGTCCGAATGCAAAGAGGGTTTCGTCGAAGCCGTCACGTCCTGCCCGGGCGTCGTACCAGAAAGCGCCGGGAGGCAGCAGATCCTCCCCGATGAAGAGGTGGCGTGTTATGGTGGTAGGGGGACCGCCTCCGGGAGGAGCAATCTCGAGCAGGGCCTGCGAGGAACCGTAATACGCAGGGATGCGCAGCGTGTAGCGCCCCTGCGCGTCCGGCCCGCACACGGTCGGCAAGCACCCCGCCCACCGAGGCAGCAATAATCGCGTCCGGTTCGGCAATTCCTCGTACCACCGCTTCCCGCTGAACGTACCGCGTCGAAAGAGGCATGTTACTCAGGCGAAAGCCGTCGTAGGTCGTACGAAGCGGCCACTCGTACATGCTCATGCGCCCCATTTCCACGCGCTTGAGCAAAGGGGAATCCGGAAAATCGAGCAGGTAGTTCAGCGAACGAAACCGCGTCGTTGTCTGTCCCTGGACCATGGAAAGAGAGCCTTCGGCGGCAAGGTGGCCCCCCAACGCATTCGAATGCACCTGGAACCCTCCGTTGTAACTGGAAGAACTGGCCGATCGGCCGCTGCGCGTCAGACGGTAGTTGATGTGCGTGTTGCCCAGCAGTTGCCGGGAACGGCCGTAGAGCAAAGGACCGTGTGCGTGATTGCCGGAAGCGGCCGGCCTGGCAGCAAAAGAACTTGCCAGCGGCGCCATGGCCGTGGAAAGTCTGATGTGCAGCGTCGAAGTATCGAACTGCATGGCAGCAGGCGTGAACATCGCCTGCACACCTTCCAGCGCAAGATAATAGCGCCCTTCGCTTGAAAAAAAGTCTTCGGGGGCAAGCTCCACAGGTTCCGATGTGTCCTGCAACACCCGGCCCGTTGCAAAATCGACCGTAAATATACGCCCTGCGTCTCTGGCCTCAATCACCGAATCCCGCCTGGAAACATCGAAACCGAGCCGCTCGAAAAAATCTGCGATATCCAGGTAGTACCTGCCTGCCTCAAAGTCCCACCAGGCCAGGCCAGGCATTGAAGAATACAGCGCGCCCGGTGTGCTTACCGTCCAGGGCGTCTCCTGTAAAAAACGCAAGGGCCTGCCCGGCTCCGGCGCCTGCTGAGCCCGAACCGGCGCCGAAGGATATAAAAAGGCAGCAAGCAGCGCCAGTAGACAGAGTGCCCGGAGAAGCCGGATATATCTTACACGCGGCATGTGATACTTCTCAGGGTTTCTGGGCAAGGGCTTGTGAGGTTGTTGTGCGGCGTACATCCACCAGTCCAGGACTTTCCTACTGTCCCGACCCGGCAGCGCGAAGAGCCCTGTAGCGATCCAGAAGAACTGTTACTTTTTCGGTGTCTCCTGTGCGGCGATAGAGGTTGCCCATGAGGGTGAGATAGGCAAGCTGATCCTCCCATTGCATGGCGTCGAAAACTTTCTCGATCCGGGGCTCCAGTAATCGTGCCTGCTGTGGATTGTAGCGCGCAAGCCGCAATGCCTCGACAAACGCCCTGCCGGTATACTGACTCCCGACTTCAGTTACCTGCAACAGATAGGTAAAGGCCAATGCGGAGGCTCCCTCCCGCCGGTGTTCCAGGGCGCGTTCGAAGAGGGTCGTAGCATACGTCTGTCGAAGATCGTCCACGAATTCGGGGTACGGCTCTTTTTGCGTTTCGGCGCTATCTGCGACAAGGCCCCAAAGAACCTGCAGGGTGTCCAGCGCGCCTTCCTGATCGTCGTGCTCCCAGGCCAGCAACGCATGGTTGTAACTGGCCTCCATTCGCGCGGATGTTTGCGTCAAGCGAGGAATCAGCCAGGCCAGCCCCTGTTGCGCTCCGGAAGGATCGGTGGAGAACAGTGTTTGCAGACTGTCATAGGCCAGCCGGTTCTCGAAGTTGCGATAGTCCCACAAGACCCAGCCCAATTTTTTGCGGGCATAGTCTTCCTGCTCGGGGGTGGTTGTATACTCCTTTGCGTGTGACAAGGCATGGCGTACCCCCTCCCCGTCCCGGCTTTCGACAAACGCCTGATACGAGCGGGCGTAATAAGTGAAAAGCATGAGGCTGTCCGGCGGCGGGCGCTCCGCATCCAGCGCAAAAGCGAGGCGGGAATCATCCAGAACGGCTTCCGCCGCCTGGGTTTCCGCCAGGGCGTGCACAAAGGCGCCGTGGAAAGAATTCAGCACGTCCGCAATAACCAGACTATCCACGCCGGGCAGGGGGGGCGAAACCGGGTCCATGGGAACAGGCTCGCTCTCAGTGATAACCTCTTTCGAGGAGCCACATCCCCATAGAAATGCGAGACACAGTGTGCCTACCGCCGGAAGTATTGCCAATCGATGCATAACGAATCCGGCTCAGGAAGATATATCAGGTACAATCCGAACGAGAAAAACGGCTTGCCTTCCGGCTCTTTGCACAAGGCTGTTCGCATTGAGCATCAGGTATGCGGGAGCATCCTTGTCGGCCGTGAACTCAACCGTGCGATCCGGATGACTTGCAACCAGCAGGGCGTAGAAATCGGCGGGGTTAAGCACCACAGGAGGCCCTTCGCCTGCGGGAGTGAGAAACGTTCCGTTACTCGATATGGCCACCTGAAGAGGCTGGAGCTGGGGCCTCCCGATTTCCGCCTCCCGACTCGAGGGCGGCTCTATCTCGAACGTAGGTACGGCGCTTATCGCCACGAGCGTAGCCAGCAGAATGAGTACGATGTCTACCAGAGATTCGTCCATTTTTCAATTACATGTTTTGTTGTTCCTGCCGCCACCAGGCAAGAAAAAATTTGAAAAAGTCCCTTGCCTCGGGACTTGTGGGAGAAAAATCCTCGCTCTCGACAAAGTCGACGCGATCCAGATCATCCCGGTCAACGATTCCCTTCTGGAAATACTGAGCGCGCTGCTGAAATCCGGGGTCGACGAAGTAGTAGATGTCGCCTTCCTTGATCAAGGCAATCCGAATTTCCCTGTTGGAAGGCGTGTACATGATCTGGATTTCGGAAGGCTTGGCCTCGATCGTGGTTCGAGCCCTGGCGCTGATTGCCGGAGGGGCAAAATAGAAGAGCGATCTGATCCCGGGATCCAGTTCGGCCTGATTCTTCAGGATCCATTGTAAAAGAGAATCCGACGGAACGGAAATATCTCCTTCACCAAGCATCAGGTTATCCATACGGGATCCCGAGCCGGACGAGGACTCCAGCGACGGCGCTCCCGCTCCCCCGGTAGCCCGAATGGTTTGCCGGCCAGATCCCCCGGACCAGGAGAGTCCTTCCAGATCCCCCGCAGAGCGGCGGGAGCCGTCCGTTTCGCGCGAGGACGAAAAAGACTCCCCGATAAGATTGGACGCAAGGGACCGCGACGAACGGGAAGGATTACCGGCGTCATTCAGCAGATCCTGTGTCAGGTCCAATCCCGAATCAAAGGCGGATTGCTGGGAAGACGACTCGGAAAAAACTCCAGATCCTGATCCGCCAGCGAGACAACCTCCCGGTTGCTCTGCGACGCTGCCGGATCCCCGATAGACACATCTGAAAAGGAAAACGATTCGAACGCATCGGCCATCAGCACCTCAACGTCTTCCGTCAGCAGTTCGTTGGCCGGCGCTTCCAGGTCAAAAAATGTTTCCAAAGCAGAAGCCTCTTCGCCCGTTTCAGAAGGGGCTGCTTCGTCCGCAGCAGGCGCTATTTCTATTTCTTCGAAAGCCGACAAGTCCAGACTCTCCAGCATGAGTGTCTCTATCGTCGTCTCGGCGAATTCCCGTCCGGGCATGGGTATCACGGTAAACGCCAGGCTAAAAAGCACAGACATGCCAAGAAACAGAAACCACGAGACGCGGCGGCTTTTTCTTTCTTCCTTTTCAGACCAGGACAATTGCATGGAACGATGAAAATTTAATTATTGACAGTGCATTGCCAGCTTCGTCGAGTGCAAAGATCAAGCATGGATACCAGTTGCTGAACGGTAGCTTCGCCTTGCGGGGAAAGCACGAAAACGGTTTTCCCGTCCTGCCTGTATGCCTGCTCCAGGCATCCCGCGAGATGTGCAAGCGTTTCGGGCACACAGGCCTGTTCTCTTTGGGGCAGCCGCAGCACCATAAAATGCATACGGTCGTCAAACTGGACCTCATACAAAGGCACAGGGTCACTTTCCTCCTGTGATTCGTTCGGAAGCGGCACCTCCGCTTCGGGAGTCGTCTCGGTCAGCATCAGGAACCCCACGAGGAGAATGAACCCGAGATCAATGAAAAGGAGAATGTCGGAACGGTCTTTTTCCATGATGCAGTTATTATTGACAGGAACGGGAAGCGATGCTTCCACCTCTCGTCATACTCTCGACGACGACACAGCCCTCGCTGTCGATGTATGAGCGAACCTCCGGTTGTTTGTGCACCATGATCACCAGCGGATCCCCTTCCCGCATGTCCGGCTGGATGCACTGAGTAGCCTGGGGCGCAAAGGTCCAAAGGTCCTCGTCGTAGTTCCAGAACGTAATGTGGACATCCTCTCCCCGCTGAAGAAGATGGATTTCCATAGGGCCCTCAGGGTAGTAGTGCAGGAGGGACCCTAACACAGCACCCGCCAGGGCCTTTTTGGCGTCCTCCTCTACCTCAGCTTCGCCAGCCAGCAAGGGGGCTCCTGCTGCGCACGGTGTTGATTCGATAGTCCGTTTCCAGATTCAACGAGACCAGCGTATTGAGCATAGCCTCCGGAAAGTACTGGCTCAGCGAAAAGTGTTCTTCGCTGGGATAGAGCACAAGAATATCGTTCGAGCCGAACCCGTCCTCCGTGACATCCAGAAAGACCGCATGGGTATAATCGGGATCGTTCGGAAAGATGAATTGGTCTTCCAGAAAACGATCTATGAAATCCAGGTCATATACTTCGGCGGCAGGGAGGACGCGCTGGTTCACCTTTGCTTCCTGTCCAAGGGTATCCCAAAAAGGCACAAGCAACAGGCCTGAAAGAATAAGAATCCGCCCTGCGATTCCAGACAGAATGACAAAAAATGTTTTGAATAAATCGGGCATGTTTTTAAGCGCATTGTGATGGTGAACACATGTCGTTCCCAATAGAGATTTGCTTTCAGCAACGTGCGTTATGGGCTGTATGATTGTCAAAGGGCCAGCGGACGCGCATTTCCCTGGTGCATGCAGCGTAAACCGCTCAAGGAGGCGGCCAAGGATCTGGCGCGGCACATCTTCGCCTCGATGTTGGCGCGCAAACATTGGGAGTGTTTCCGATCCCCGTAAGGGGTATGCGATGCTTGTTCGCCAAACCAGAACCACCCACCTTATTTTATCGTCAATACGGTACGGCATAGGCGACTTTCACGGTTTCTGGACAAGCGTTGCCGGAACGCTTGTGCGGTCCTTGTTCCCTGCATCGCCTATGTCCCTGAGCGGCGCATTCCAGTCAACCGACGCAGGCTCAGGCACCCGGCCAGGCCGCCGAGGAGCAAAACGCAAAAACACGGTCCCTTCCTCAGGCATGCGGTCCAGAGGCACGCGCACCCGGCTGCGCGTGTACACCAGCGTCTCCCGGCGGCCCAGCTCGCGGCCCTGCCCGTCGTACGCCACCACCTCGCCCGCAAAAGGACGATCCTGCGTCTCCAGCAAAAACGTCGCGGACATCGGACCCGCATACGACACCGACAACAGCCGAGCGCGTAACTGAGACGCCCCTTCCCCAGGTACGTACACCCCCGGAACGCGCATCGTTACGCGGGCCGTCTTCTCTCCCGTAACCTCCTCAGGCATCTGATCCGTACGAACGTACTGACGAGGCTCGGACACTACGTCGAAAAACGCCGCGTAGCCCTGCTCCGACATCGACGCAAGAGTTCCTTCCTGCACCCCGTACCGGACCAGACCCTTCTCGCCGGGCATCAAGACCAACACGCCCGGATGGATGTCCACCACCTCCGACAAATCGCCCAGGCGTGAGTCCGATGCATCCTCAGCTACCACCTCCCGGCCGTCCTCCGTCGCCTCCGTATAGCCAAAACGGGCCGACACCGAAATCTCCAGCGGAATGAGCGACGGATTCGACAGCTCGAACACGCCGTGCGGCTTGCTTTCCGTCAAAAACGCAACATGAGGATAGATGCTCAAGTTCTGCTCCTCGGTCAAACCCGCAGACAGCTCCCTCGACGTGCCGAAACGTACGCCCCTCGGACCGATCGTGATGATTTGCTGTGCAGGAACGACCGTCACGTCCACCTCCACGGAATGCGCCTCCTCGCTCTCGCCCGAACGAAGAATGAGGTCCATACTCCCCGCATACCGCCCCGAGGCTGCGTCCGTAAGGTCCAGCTCGCCTCCGAAGCGAAGAAGACGACAGGCGTCCTCCGACAGCGTCACCTCCGTATACAGACCCCCTACCGCCTGAGACGAAAGCTGCTCGCACGACTCCGAAAGGGACCAGACCGGCGTAAGAACGAGCAAAGACTCCTCGATAGCATCCGCACGTTTGAGAACGACCGGAGACGCCAGCTCGATGGACAAGACCATCTCCCCGTTCTCATCGAGCGCTTCGCCGCCCCCCGGCGCAAGCGTCATGCGGCCCCCATGGTACGGACCCGACACGTATGTCGATATGCCATCGGTCATCGGATCGAGCGACACCTCCGTATCCGCCGATTGCACCCCGAAACGCAAGGATGAGGCGCTTACCGTTACGCCAAGCGCAGACGGCCCCGGCAACTCCGATGAAGACCCTGCTACGGGAGGAGAAGTGGGTTCTTCCGCAGGCGCCACCTCTATGAAAAACGCAATCTGCGCCGTATCGCCATTGGCGTCGGAGGCCTGCCAGGCGTACTCCCTCCGGGGACGCACCTCCGAAGGAGTACCGGAGATCGTTCGCGCCTGATCGTCAAACGCAAGCCCCGGAGGCAATGCCGGCGAAAGCGTATAGGCATACGGGGGAAAACCGCCTTTGGCGTCCGGAAGCGCAATATCCTCAATGGTCTCGTCTACCGTAAAGATATAGACCCGATCGGCTATCGAATCGTCCACGAATGCAAGCGGCGCAGGGTGCATCACCGTCACGCTTACCCCGGCGCTGGCGTCTTTCGCATTCGCGGCGCTCGCCGTCAACAGGTACTCGTACGTAGTGGTCTCGGGCAAATCGTCCGGGACAAGAAACGTCGGCGTGGCAACATCCGTTGCGCTCAAGAGCGACGTATCCTGCGTGTCGCCGCGGGCCGTCCAGACGTACGTGTACCGGGGACTGTCCTCAGGAGCGCCCGACGCCGAGCAGTCCAGAGCAAAATCCTCCGAACCCTCGTATAACGAATAGGGACCCGCGCATGCCACCGCAAGCACAGGCTTGTCGAGCACCGTCACCGTCACCTGTGCCGAAGCGTCCTCCGCATTCTCCGCACTGGCCGTCAAAAGGTACTCGTACGTCTCGTCGCCATCCACCTCGTCCGGCACGTAAAACGTGGGGGACTCTATGTCCGCAGCGCTCAAGAGCGACGTGTCCTGCGTATCGCCGCGGGCCGTCCAGACATACGTGTACCGGGGACTGTCTCCCGGAGCGCCCGACGCCGAGCAGTCGAACGTGATATCTTCGGACCCCTCGTACACCGAACCGGGATCCGCGCACGCGAGCAAAATATCAGGCTTGTTCAGCACCGTAACCGTTACCTCGGCCTCCGCATCTTCCGCATTCTCCGCCGAAACGGTCAATAGGTACTCGTACGTCTCGTCGCCATCCACCTCGTCCGGTACGTAGAACGTCGGGGAATCAATGTCCATCGCGCTCAGCAGGTCCGTGTTCGCCGTCGTGCCCCGTGCCGTCCAGACGTATGTATAGTCAGAACCCGATTGGGCCCCCGAAGCCGAGCAGTCGAAGGCAAAATCCTCTGAGCCTTCATAGACCAAAGGCGGATCCGCACACGCCACTGCAAGCGCATCCTTGTTCAAAACTGTTACCGTCACCTCTGCCGAAGCGTCTTCCGCGTTTTCCGCACTGGCCGTCAGCAGATATTCGTATGTCGTCGCCCGGTCCAATGCATCCGGCACGTCGAATGTCGGGGTGGGACCGTCCGTGCCCGCTATAAGCAGCGCCGTGTCCGGCGTGTCGCCCCGCGCCGTCCAGGCGTATTCGTAGTCGGAGCCCGCCGGGGCCCCCGAAGCCGAGCAGTCGAAGGCAAAATCCTCCGAGCCTTCATAGACCAAAGGCGGATCCGCACACGCCACTGCAAGCGCATCCTTGTTCAAAACTGTTACCGTCACCTCTGCCGAAGCGTCTTCCGCATTCTCCGCCGAAACGGTCAATAGGTACTCGTACGTCTCGTCGCCATCCACCTCGTCCGGTACGTAGAACGTCGGGGAATCAATGTCCATCGCGCTCAGCAGGTCCGTGTTCGCCGTTGTGCCCCGCGCCGTCCAGGCGTATTCGTAGTCGGAGCCCGCCGGGGCGCCCGAAGCCGAGCAGTCGAAGGCAAAATCCTCCGAGCCTTCATAGACCAAAGGCGGATCCGCACACGCCACTGCAAGCGCATCCTTGTTCAAAACTGTTACCGTCACCTCTGCCGAAGCGTCTTCCGCATTCTCCGCCGAAACGGTCAATAGGTACTCGTACGTCTCGTCGCCATCCACCTCGTCCGGTACGTAGAACGTCGGGGAATCAATGTCCATCGCGCTCAGCAGGTCCGTGTTCGCCGTTGTGCCCCGTGCCGTCCAGACGTATGTATAGTCAGAACCCGATTGGGCCCCCGAAGCCGTGCAGTCCAGCGCAAAGTCCGCCGAGCCTTCGTAAACCAAAGGCGGATCCGCACACGCCACTGCAAGCGCATCCTTGTTCAAAACTGTTACCGTCACCTCTGCCGAAGCGTCTTCCGCGTTTTCCGCACTGGCCGTCAGCAGATATTCGTATGTCGTCGCCCGGTCCAATGCATCCGGCACGTCGAATGTCGGGGTGGGACCGTCCGTGCCCGCTATAAGCAGCGCCGTGTCCGGCGTGTCGCCCCGCGCCGTCCAGACGTATGTATAGTCAGAACCCGATTGCGCCCCCGAAGCCGAGCAGTCGAAGGCAAAATCCTCCGAGCCTTCATAGACCAAAGGCGGATCCGCACACGCCACTGCAAGCGCATCCTTGTTCAAAACTGTTACCGTCACCTCTGCCAAGCGTCTTCCGCGTTTTCCGCCGAGACCGTCAGCAGATATTCGTATGTCGTCGCCCGGTCCAATGCATCCGGCACGTCGAATGTCGGGGTGGGACCGTCCGTGCCCGCTATAAGCAGCGCCGTGTCCGGCGTGTCGCCCCGCGCCGTCCAGGCGTATTCGTAGTCGGAGCCCGCCGGGGCGCCCGAAGCCGAGCAGTCCAGGGAGAAGTCCTCAGAGCCTTCATACACCGGAGGCGGATCCGCGCATACCGCGTACAGCGCACCTTGCTTAAGCACCGTCACCGTTACCTCTGCCGAACCGTCTTCCGCATTCTCCGCCGAAACGGTCAATAGGTACTCGTGCAAGGTGGTCTCATCCACCTCGTCCGGTACGTAGAACGTCGGGGAAGAAATATCCATCGCGCTTAGCAGGTCCGTGTTCGCCGTCGTGCCCCGTGCCGTCCAGACGTATGCGTATTCGGAACCCGCCGGAGCGCCCGAAGCCGTGCAGTCCAGGTCGAAGGGAGCCGAGCCTTCATACACCGGAGGCGGATCCGTGCATACCGCGTGCAACGCTCCCGCATTCAACACCGTCACCGTTACCGCTGCCGAACCGGACTCCGCATTCTCCGCGCTGGCCGTAAGCAGGTACTCGTACGCCGTCGTCCCGTCCACCTCGTCCGGCACGTAGAACGTCGGAGAAGCGATGTCCGCAGCGCTAAGAAGCGCCGTGTCCGGCGTATCGCCTCGCGCCGACCAGACGTACGAGTAGACGGGATTGGCGCCCGGAGCCCCCGACGCCGCACAGTTCAGGTCGAAGGGAGCCGATCCCTCGTACGCCAAAGGAGGGGACGCGCACGCCACGCTCAGCGCACCCTTGTCGAGCACCGTCACCGTAACGTCCGCCGTAGCGTCCTCCGCATTCGCCGCCGAGACGGTCAGCGTGTATTCGTACGTCTCGTTGCCGTTCACCGAAGAAGGAACGGAGAATGTCGGCATGGGACCGCTTGTACCCGTCAATAGCGACAGGTCCGGCGTATCGCCGCGCGCCGACCAGACGTACGAGTAGACGGGGTTGGCGCCCGGAGCCCCCGACGCCGAACAGTCCAGGTCGAAGGGAGCCGATCCCTCGTAGACCAAAGGAGGAGGCGCACACGCCACGCTCAGCGCACCCTTGTCGAGCACCGTCACCGTAACGTCCGCCGTAGCGTCCTCCGCATTCGCCGCCGAGACGGTCAGCGTGTATTCGTACGTCTCGTTGCCGTTCACCGAAGAAGGAACGGAGAATGTCGGCATGGGACCGCTTGTACCCGTCAATAGCGACAGGTCCGGCGTATCGCCTCGCGCCGACCAGACGTACGAGTAGACGGGATTGGCGCCCGGAGCCCCCGACGCCGCACAGTTCAGGTCGAAGGGAGCCGATCCCTCGTAGACCAAAGGAGGGGACGCGCACGCCACGCTCAGCGCACCCTTGTCGAGCACCGTCACCGTAACGTCCGCCGTAGCGTCCTCCGCATTCGCCGCCGAGACCGTCAGCGTGTATTCGTACGTCTCGTTGCCGTTCACCGACAAAGGAACGGAGAATGTCGGCGCGGGACTGCTTGTACCCGTCAATAGCGACAGGTCCGGCGTATCGCCCCGCGCCGACCAGACGTACGAGTAGACGGGATTGGCGCCCGGAGCCCCCGACGCCGCACAGTTCAGAGCGAAGGGAGCCGATCCCTCGTAGACCAAAGGAGGAGGCGCACACGCCACGCTCAGCGCACCCTTGTCGAGCACCGTCACCGTAACGTCCGCCGTAGCGTCATCCGCATTCTGAGCCGAGACGGTCAGCGTGTATTCGTACGTCTCGTTGCCGTTCACCGAAGAAGGAACGGAGAATGTCGGCGCGGGACTGCTTGTACCCGTCAATAGCGACAGGTCCGGCGTATCGCCGCGCGCCGACCAGACGTACGAGTAGACGGGATTGGCGCCCGGAGCCCCCGACGCCGCACAGTTCAGGTCGAAGGGAGCCGATCCCTCGTAGACCAAAGGAGGGGACGCGCACGCCACGCTCAGCGCACCCTTGTCGAGCACCGTCACCGTAACGTCCGCCGTAGCGTCCTCCGCATTCGCCGCCGAGACCGTCAGCGTGTATTCGTACGTCTCGTGGCTGTTCACCGACAAAGGAACGGAGAATGTCGGCGCGGGACCGCTTGTACCCGTCAATAGCGACAGGTCCGACGCATCGCCTCGCGCCGACCAGACGTACGAGTAGACCGAACCCACGGGAGCCCCCGAAGCCACGCAATCCAGATCGAAGGCCGCCGAACCCTCGTAGACCGAACCCGGGTCCGCACACACCACGCTCAGCGCGCGCTTGTCGAGCACCGTCACCGTAACGTCCGCCGTAGCGTCATCCGCATTCTGAGCCGAGACCGTCAGCCTGTATTCGTACGTCTCGTCTGCGTCTACATTGGAAGGCACGGAGAACGTCGGAGCCGGACTGTTCGTGTCCGTCAACAGGGAAGTATCCGTGGTGCTCCCCCGAGGAGTCCACGCGTACGCATAGACCGAACCCACGGGAGCCCCCGACGCCGAACAGTCCAGAGCGAAGGAAGCCGATCCCTCGTACGCCTCCGGAAAAAGGTCTACGCACACCACGCTCAACGCCTTCTTGTTCAGCACCGTCACCGTAACGTCCGCCGTAGCGTCATCCGCATTCTGAGCCGAGACCGTCAGCCTGTATTCGTACGTCTCGTCCGCGTCTACATTGGAAGGCACGGAGAACGTCGGAGCGGCGCTGCTCGTACCCGTCAATAGCAACAGGTCCGACGCATCGCCGCGCGCCGACCAGACGTACGAGTAGACTGAACCCACGGGAACCCCCGACGCCGAACAGTTCAGAGCGAAGGAAGCCGATCCCTCGTACGCCTCCGGAAAAAGGTCTACGCACACCACGCTCAACGCCTTCTTGTTCAGCACCGTCACCGTAACGTCCGCCGTAGCGTCATCCGCATTCTGAGCCGAGACCGTCACCCGGTATTCGTACGTCTCGTCCGCGTCTATATTGGAAGGCACGGAGAACGTCGGAGTGGGACTGTTCGTGTCCGTCAACAGGGAAGTATCCGTGGTGCTCCCCCGAGGAGTCCACGCGTACGCATAGACCGAACCCACGGGAGCCCCCGACGCCGCACAGTTCAGGTCGAAGGGAGCCGAACCCTCGTACGCCAAAGGAGGAGACGTGCATGCAACACTCAGCGCGCGCTTGTTCAGCACCGTCACCGTAACGTCCGCCGTAGCGGCCTCCGCATTCTGAGCCGACACAGTCAGCGTGTAGTAGTACGTCTCGTTGCGGCTCACCGAAGAAGGAACGGAGAATGTCGGCGCGGGACCGCTTGTACCCGTCAATAGCGACAGGTCCGGCGTATCGCCGCGCGCCGACCAGACATACGAGTAGACCGAACCCGCGGGAGCGCCCGAAGCCGAACAGTCCAGAGCGAAGGGAGCCGATCCCTCGTAGGCCCCGTAGGGATCGCCTGGGCAAGTAATGGCGATCTGCGGCTTGTTCCGCACTGTTATCCTAACATATGCAAAACCGTCTTCCGCATTGTCCGCGCTCGCCGTGAGCCAGTACTCGTACGTCGTCGGCCTGTCTACCTCATCCGGAACGTAGAACGTCGGAGTGGGACTGTTTCTGTCGCTCAATAGCGACAGCCCCCCTATCTGGCGTGGTACCCAAGAGTATGCGTAGACCGAACCCGCGGGAGCTCCCACCGCCCTGCAGGACAAAGTAAGATCGGGCGCTCCCTCGTAGACCTGACGATGAGGGCACACAACGCTCAGTGTTCGCTTGTTCCAGACCGTTACGGTCACGCCGGCGCTGGCCACCTCGGAGCCCCCGGACGTCATCGTCACCGTGTAATCGTAGTCCGTGTTCGCATCGACATTACGAGGCGGCGTGAACGTCGGGGTAAGGCCGCCCGTACCGGTCAACCGATTGGCGGCGTCCCTGCCCGCCCAACCGTAGGTTGCGCCTGTCGGCTCATTCTCCGCCGAGCAGCTCAGCGTCAACGCGCCCGAGCCTTCGTATACCGGATCGGGGTCCGTACAAGCGATGGAAGGCGCCGGCCAAACCGACACCTCAACCTCCACCGAAGCGTCATCCGCGTTCGCTGCGCTCACCGTCAGCGTGTAGTAGTACCTCTCGACGCTCTCCACCGCATCCGGTATATCGAACGTCGGGGTTTCCATGCCCGTTACGCCAAGCAGGTCCGTGTTCGCCGTCGTGCCCCGAGCCGTCCATACGTACGCGTAGTCGGAACCGACAGGCGCGCCTTTCCATCCATCTTCACAAACGAGTAACGGCTCATCCGGGCCACCTGCATACAAGGCGAATGCAACCGTTGGTGCAGGACAATATATATCCGGCTTCTCCTTCACGGTCACAGTGACATCGGCGCTGGCCACCTCGGAGCCCCCCGACATCATCGTCACCGTGTAGTCGTAGTCCTTGTTGGCCCCGCCCACTTCGCCCGGCGGCTTGAATGTCGGAGTAAGGCTGCCCGTACCGGTCAACCGATCGGCGATATCCGTACCCGCCCACGCGTACGTAGCGCCGGTCGGCTCGTTCTGCGCCGAACAGGACAGCGTAATATCGTCCGCCCCCTCGTACGCCTCTGCGTCATTGCACGCAATGGCAGGAATCAGGTCCTTCACCGTCACCGTAACCTCGGCAGTGCCGTCGTCTGCATTCGCCGCGCTCGCCGTCACCGTGTACGTATAGGTCGTATCCTGATCTACATCGCCCGGCACGTCGAACTTGGGCGTACCCGTAGTGTGATCCGTCAGGTTGGTGGTTGGAGACCACAACCACGTATACGTAGAACCCGGCGGACCTGCGGCGGAACAGGAAAAATCGAAGTCCATCTCCCCCTCGTACACATCATCGGGGTCATCGCAAGTAACGGTAACTTCACTGTTCTTCACAAGCACCGTCCAGTCCCAGTTAGCATCGTCGGCATTCGCAGCCGATATCGTGAGCCGGTATTCGTACGTCTGGTCCTCGTCCACCGTCCCATATGCCGGAATGCGGAATTCGGTGGCATTCCTGTTACGGTTCGTCAGGAGATCAAGGGCCGACGCCGGCGTGTCGCCGCGCGTGCTCCACGCATACGCGTAGACATGGACCTCAGCGCCCTCTGGGGGATATATATCGCCATGCTGGACGCATGTATACGAAGGAGATTTACTCCCAACACCCTCCCATACAGTACTATAATCTGAACTGTAATTCACTCCACACCATGTAATATCCGGCTTCTCCAGCACCGTCACCGTAACGTCCTCGGCGACATCATCGATACCCGAAGCCGACAGCGTCACCGTGTACTCGTAGTCCTTGTCCGCCCCGCCCACTTCGTCCGGCGGCTTGAATGTCGGAGTAAGGCCGCCCGTACCGGTCAACCGATTGGCGATATCCGTACCCGCCCACGCGTACGTAGCGCCAGTCGGCTCGTTCACCACCGAACAGGACAGCATAATGCCCCCCGCCCCCTCGTATACCTTGGCATTCGTACACCTGACAGAGGGCGCCAACCCATCCGTATCCCTCACCTTCACCTTCACCGTTTCCTCGCCCGGATCCGAGTTCGGCGCACTTACCGTTACCGTATACGTCCAGGTTGTATCCCCATCCACATCGCCAGGCACGTCGAACGTCGGCGTACCCGTATTGTGACCCGTCAGTCTGGTTGTCGGAGACCAGGACCATGTAAGCCCGGAACTACCGTCCCGATGCTGAGCGGAACAGGAAAAACGGATATCCACACCGCCTTCTTCCACACTCCCGGGATCGTCGCAGGCAACGACAACCTCCAGGTTGTGCACGATTGCGTATACGTATATGACATTGCTCCCTGGACCGCTGGTGAGTTGATAATCGATCGTAACATTAAAATCGTAGCGCGTCGTTTGGCTTACATTATCCGGCACATAAAAGACAGGATCGGAAATGTTCGTGGCGCTGAGCAGTCCCGGGTCGTATGGATCCTCCCATGTCCATGTCACGCTCAGGAGTTGATCGCCGCCTATCGGAGTAACCGTGCAACGGAATTGCTTGTCGTCGTCCCCTTCGTATAAGGAATCCAGGACAACACAGTCAATATCGAGGGGCAGGCCCGAAGCCCCTTCGGTTACGCTTACCGCATTCCGCCCGCCTTCTTCTCTGCCCGCGACCCTGATCGTCACCCTCCGCCTTGCCGTGCGGGGCGCCCCCGAGGCCGAAGACGTCATGCTCGCTATGTAATGGTACTCCTCGCCCGCGCTGCCGGGCGGAGCCGTAAACAACGCAGACGATCTGTCCGTCGCATCGAGCAGCCCCGTGCTCGTTCCCCACAGACCCTCCCACTCCCATTCGATCGACGCGCCGTCCTCGTCGTAGTCCATACGAGCCGACAGCGGATCTACCCCCTTGCAATCGAGCTGAGTCGTCTCGCCCTCTTCAACCACTACCTCCAATGGACAATACACACTCGGACGGCTGCTCGACACATACACCTCCACCTCGGAGAACGACGAAAGACCCGTAGCACGAGACGTCGCCGTCAAACGGTACCGGTAACGAAACGTCGTCTCCCCGGAACGGAACGACTCCAGCGTATCGTAACGGGGAGCCTCCGGAGCGATCACCGATGGAGTCGGGCTGTCCTCCGGGATCAATCTGGGATTGTCCAGATAGTCCCGCGTCGTACTGCCCACCGGCTCCCACATGTACTCCAGAAACTCCTCCCCCAGGGCATCCGATACGTGACACTCGATCGAACCTATCTCCAGTTCCTCCAGAAACACCGCCACAGGACAATCCAGATAGGGAGGCGTCTGACGACCCAACCCGCCGCCCCGAACAGGACCGGAAGGCCGATCAGGCAGGCCGGGCGCTTCCGGGAAAAGAAGGCCCGGCCCCTCTTCCCCTTCGAAGCCGCCCTCGAAAGGCTCGAAGGACGGCGGCATCTTATCCTCCGCAGCGCAACCTTCCCGAAACCCCTCAAGCCCCCCAAACGAATCGCACCCCTCCAGCAAACCCGGCGACTTGCCTCTGTCCTGAACAGAACCACCCGAAACGCCGCGGGCCACAACCGTCACCGTCGCCGTCTCGTACACGCCCACAGACATAGCCGTCAGGCGGTAGACGTATTCCGCGCCTGCCTCCGACACAGGAGCCGTGAACAGCGGCGAAAGCTCGTGCGCATTGCTCAAAAGACGGAGCCCATCACCCGAGAGCGACTCCCATGCGTAGCGAACGCCCTCCTCGGGTACCGCTGTCGCAGAACACGAAAACAGAACGGATTCCCCTGCTTCAACATAAAGACGAGGTGGACAAGACAAGGAAAACGGCTCGCCCGAAACGCCCCCGCCCTTCACGGGAAACCCGCCTTCCTCAATGACCTGACTGTGCGCCGAAGACGCACATGCCAGCAACGCGGCGGCAAGTATGCACGCCATGCGCCCGGCTATGGCGCCGGAGCGGCAGATAAATCCCGAACGCATACCGGATTGGAGGATTATACAAAAGTTTCCAGGCTTCCAGTCGCTTCTTCGGCTCCAGCCAAGGTACCTGACGACTTCACCCGCCTCAGCCTTATTCTCCGGTGCACACATAGGGGCAACGACTCGGCTTGACTGTGCTCACTCGTCATATGTTGGCGCAGTCTTTGTGACTATTATATGCAGATCATTATGTACATTGCATGGTAATTGAGGGTTAATAAATGTTTTTTTCATTTCTATTTGCTTCCATCTCTAATGGAGCGTCGCATTCCAAACAACGTACATGCCATGTTGGACAGCGACCGACTACAAATCCCTTTGGCAACCTTTGTATATAATCCCCTAAACAGCTATTCTACCGGGCGATGCAGAATGTGCACTCAGCCGCCCGGGCCTGCGCGAATACATACGCGCTCCGGAATTGGGAGGAGGTAGTGAGCCAGCGCAACATGTGTTTGCGCGCAAACATTGAGGGCACTTCCGATCCCTATAAGGGGAGTGTATTCCGCCCGTTCGCAAAGCCGAGATCGCCCGTCCGTGAAACGATAGCAATTTGGCACTGAAACGACAAGAGTTTGTCACTAAATAACTGAGGTGGAGAACAGTTAGCCATTACAAATGGCCGAGCTATGCCGTTTTGTCGCGCCGGTTCGGCAAATAGTGATGGCCCGGTTTCGGATTGCTCGGATGCGTCGGCTCGAAAATAGCGATCGAGATGCCCGAATAATGACCCTGCTTCACCAGATTCACGACCGCGGTCAGATCGACATCGGCGTAGAGTGTCTCGCGCATAGCCACGCTGCATAAGCCGCTCAAGGATGCGACCGGGGGGTGGTGCGGCGCATCTATACTTTATGTTTGCGCGCAAACATCCGTTGTGCCGGCTCATTATCCCTTACGAGCAACCGGATCCCCTTGCAAAGTCCGGAGCGTGTATGTATCCAAGCAGGTATCGACGGCCGACTGCACATCTTGCACCCTCCGGTAGAGTTGTACGCGCTAGCGACAGGTAAGACTGCGGGAGCGTGCGAGGACCCCCGAAGCCAGGCAGCGGACAGATACGCTATTGTGACGAATGTGAATACCGAATCCTATTCGTCGCGAACACCTGGCTGGGCTCTGAAGGCACTGGGTTTAGGGCATCAGGTTCCTTCCGGCATGTACGTTTTGTATCCGACCCCTCGCACGTTCAGGATATATTTCGGCTCGGCAGGGTCATCGCCTAACTTGTCGCGGAGTTTCTTCACGAAAGTGCGCACATCCCCCACGGTTGCGCTGCTACGGTGGTCCCACGCCAAGCGAATCAACTTGTCATATGTCACTACTTTCCCTTTCCCGATCGATAACGCTCGCAATAGCCTATACTCGATAGCGGTCAAGTGTATCGTACGGCCCGCCACGGTCACGCGGTGCTGGTCGTAATCAATACGGATATCCTTCAGTACAAAAATATCCGACCCCGCCCACCTTCGCAGGCCCGACCGAATTCTTGCCGTAAGCTCAGTGGGCGAGAACGGCTTAACAATGTAGTCGATGGCGCCAACCTCCAGGGCCCGCGCGATCGTCTCGTCCCTTCTGTAGACGGACAGAAAGATGACCGGCTGATCGGCCAACTCAGGCACGTTCTCCATCAACGCGATGCCATCTATTCCGGGAAAAATTAAATCGAGCAGGACCAACTCGGGTTTTTCTACACTTATCATTCGGGACAGCTCCCGAGGGTTATCGGTAACGATTGGGAAGTAGCCCGCCGGCGGAAGAATGTCCTGGATGTAGCGAAGTGTGTTCGGATCATCGTCCACTACAAGAATGCGCACCTGCTCACCTGTGGTTTGGGGTTTGACGGAACGGTCCCGCGGTGCTGCATCATCGGCGATGGTTTTCTCGGCTACCGGAACCGTGAACGTGAACCGTGCACCCAGACCCACACCGTCGCTCTCGGCCCAGATTCGTCCGCCATGGGCCTCAACCAGTCCCTTGCAGATGGCAAGTCCCAGGCCGAACCCTTCGGTGCTGTGCTCTGCATCTTTACTGAATCCAGTGTATTTCTCGAATAGGTGCGGCAGCAACTTTGGGGGCACGCCCTTGCCTTCGTCAGAGACGGAAATCGTGACGTGAGTACCGTCTTGGTACGCAGCCACATTAATAGGAGACGACGCGGGAGAGTTCTTGGCCGCATTCGAGAAGAAATTATGCAGCACTTGGACGATGCGCCGATTGTCGGCCATTATACGGGGCAATTCCATCGGAAGGTCGATGAGCAAGGTATGTTGGTTTCCCCCGCTCAAGAAAGAGGTTCTTGCCTGTTCCACAAGGTCGGACACTCTCGCAGGCTCGGGAAGAATCGATAACGTGCCCGTGTCGATGCGGACGGTATCCAGGAGGTCGCCTATCAGGCTTTGCATATGATTGGCCTGCCAATTGACTATCCGTAAAAACTGGAGGGTTTCGTCTCGGCTCAGCATCTCAGGATCTTCCAGTATAGTGGCGACCGCACCCTTGATAGAGGTAAGCGGAGCCCGCAATTCGTGGCTCACCATGCCGAGGAACTCAGCACGCAACCGCTCAAGCTCTTCCAGCTGCGCCAAGTCCTGCATGGTGACGACCAGTGATTCGGTTATACCGTCACCAGAGCGAATCGGGGTGGCGTTGATCATCATCTTGATACTCCGGCTGTCGCCGACTGAAACCTCGACCACGTCTGCACGCACCGGCTCGAATTTACCGGATTTGAGCGTCGCCATGAATTCGCCAAATGTAAAGCTCTTCCCATCGATTCGCCGGCATGTTACTATATCCAGTATCTGCTCCGGCGTGCGATCCTGCTCATGTATACCTTCGACCAGCCGCCTCACTTCTTGATTGAACAATACCGGCTTGCCTGTCTTGACGTCGAAGACCACCACACCCACAGGTGACGTGTCTACCAAGGCCTCTAGATCTTCTCGGGCTCGCCGCTCGTGGCGGTGCGCGCGGGCATTGGCAATGGCCATCGCTGCCTGCGACGCAAATATCACCAGAATCTCTTGGTCCTCCTTTGTGAATTCCGTTCCGTTCTGCTTACCGCTGAGAAAAAAGTTGCCGACATACTGGCCCTGATGACGCATCGGAGTCCCCTGAAACGTCTTTGAGGGAATCAGATCCACCGAATAGCCCAGTGAGTTCATGTAGGCGGGCAGGTCTGTCAAACGCAGGACTCCGGGCAGCTCCCGAAAGTGTTTGAAAAGCCGGGGACCGTCGGGCCAGTCCAGCATTTGCTGACGCTCTTCCGGGTTTAAGCCGGACGTGACGATGTTCTCTACTTTTCCCGTCGCGTCGGTGGTCGTAATAATGCCGTAGCGGGCATCGGCCAACTCGCGCGCGTTCTCCACGATCTCTCGCAGGATAATGTCCAGTTCGAGGCTTGCGCCGATTCGCAGCATGGCTGCACACAGTCGGGCGGTGCGCTCGGACAGCACCTCGTTCGCGCGTCCTGATTCGTCGAAATGCTTCATGTAATGGGAGTTATTATGGAATAGTTGCCAATGGTCATACAGCTTTCGGGCGGCATATCTCTTTGGTAACATATCCATCCTCAACAAGCAGCCGAAGGACGCGAAAAACAGTTTCGCGGGAAAGTCCCGTCGTTTGAATAATGCCACTCTGGTTTAGCGGCTGCTCGGTGGCGAGCAGCGAGATCATCACTCGTATTCCCGAGCCAGAGCGAAGCCTGCCGAAACCATTCAGCTCCTTGTAATCCATAGGAGCCGTTGCCGAGTAGTTGTATCTGGTCGTTCCTGCCATGGCCGGATTATGTAAGATATTTACCAGGCTTGCTTGCTTAATATTTGGGGATTCTATGGTTTCTGGACCAGCGTTGCCGGGATCGTCGTGCGGCCTTCATTCTCGGCGTCGCCTATGTCCCTGCGCGGCGCATCCCACTCAACGGGCGCCGGCTCGGGCACACGGCCTGATCCCCGGGGCGAAAAACGCAAAAACACGGCTCCTTCTTCAGGTATACGATCAAGAGGCACGCGCACGCGGCTGCGCGTGTACACCAGCGTCTCCCGGCGGCCCAGCTCACGACCGTCCCCGTCGTACGCCACCACCTCGCCCGCAAAAGGACGATCCGCCGTCTCCAGCAAAAACGTCGCCGACATCGAACCTATAAACGATATCGATAACAGCGTAGCGCGTAGCTGCGAGGCCCCTTCGGCAGGTACGTACACCCCCGGAACGCGCATCGTCACGCGAGCCGTCTTCTCTCCCGTAACCTCCTCCGGCATTTGATCCGAACGGACATACTGACGAGGCTCGGACACCACATCGAAAAACGCTGCGTAGCCTCGCTCAGACATGGCCCCGAGCACTTCCTCCTTCACCCCGTAACGAATAAGGCCCTTCTCTCCGGGCATCAAGACCAGAACACCCGGATGAATGTCCACCACCTCGGACAAATCGCTCAGGTGCGATCCCGAAGCATCCTCAACCACTACCTCGCGGCCATTCTCCGTCGCCTCCGTATAGCCAAAACGGGCCGACACGGATATCTCCAACGGGATAAGCGATGGATTCGACAACTCGAACACGCCGTGAGGCTTCTCCTCGGTCAAAAACGCAACATGAGGATAGATGCTCAGGTTCTGCTCCTCGGTCAATCCGGCAGGAAGCTCCCTCGACGTGCTGAAACGCACCCCGCCCGGACCTATCGTGATCACCCGCTGTGCGGGGACAACCCTCACCTCCACATCCACCGAATGCGTCTCCTCGCTCTCACCCGAACGAAGAATGATGTCCAGACTTCCCGCATACCGCCCCGAGACTGCGTCCGTAAGGTCCAGTTCGCCTCCGAAACGCAGGAGACGACAATCGGCCTCTGACAGCGTCACCTCCGTGTACAGACCCCCTATCGCCTGAGAAGAGAGCTGCTCGCACGACTCTGCAAGCGACCACTGTGGCGAAAGAACGATCGAAGTAGCCTTGATGCCCCTCTCACGCCGGAGCACGACCGGTGACGCCAGCTCGATGGACAAATCCATCTCCCCGTTCTCATCAAGCGCTTCGCCGCCACCCGGCGAAAGCGTCATACGGCCCGCATGATACGGTCCCGATACGTGCGTCGATATACCATCGGTCATCGGATCGAGCGACACCTGCGTCCCCGCCGACTGCACCCCGAAACGTAAGGGCGAGGCGCTTACCGTTACGCCAAGGGCTGTCGGCTCCACAAACGCCACAGAAGAAGACTCCGCCGGCGGCGGCGTAGATTCCGCTACGGGCGGAGAAGTGGTATCGACGGCAGAAACCACCTGTATGAAAAATGCAATGTGCACCGTCTCGTTATTGGCGTCGGAGGCCTGCCAGGTGTACTCCGTCCGGGGGCTTACCTCCAAAGGCGTACCGGAGATCGTTCGCGTCGGATCGTCAAGGTCAAGTCCTTCGGGCAATGCCGGCGAAAGCGTATAGGCATACGGGGGAAAACCGCCTTTGGCGTCCGGAAGCACAATATCCGCGATGGTCTCGCCTACGGTAAAGACGTAGACCCGATCGGATATCGAATCGTCCGCGAAAGCAAGCGGCGCAGGGTGCATCACCGTCACGCTTACCCCGGCGCTGGCGTCTTCCGCATTCGCCGCGCTCGCCGTAAGCAGGTACTCGTACGTAGTGGTCTCGGGCAAATCGTCCGGGACAAGAAACGTCGGCGAGGCAACATCCGTTGCGCTCAAGAGCGACGTGTCCTGCGTATCGCCGCGGGCCGTCCAGACATACGTGTACCGGGGACTGTCTCCCGGAGCGCCCGACGCCGAGCAGTCGAATGCAAAGTCCTCCGATCCCTCGTACACCGAATAGGGACCCGCGCATGCCACCGCAAGCACAGGCTTGTCGAGCACCGTCACCGTCACCTGTGCCGAAGCGTCCTCCGCATTCTCCGCACTGGCCGTCAAAAGGTACTCGTACGTCTCGTCGCCATCCACCTCGTCCGGCACCGCGAACGTTGGCGAAGCGATGTCCGCAGCGCTCAAGAGCGACGTGTCCTGCGTATCGCCGCGGGCCGTCCAGACATACGTGTACCGGGGACTGTCTCCCGGAGCGCCCGACGCCTCACAATCGAACGTGATATCTTCGGACCCCTCGTACACCGAACCGGGATCCGCACACGCCACTGCAAGCGCATCCTTGTTCAAAACTGTTACCGTTACCTCTGCCGAACCGTCTTCCGCATTCTCCGCACTGACCGTCAAAAGGTACTCGTACGTGGTGGTCGCGTCCACCTCATCCGGCACCGCAAACGTCGGGGTGGGACCGTCCGTGCCCGCTATAAGCAGCGCCGTGTTCGCCGTCGTGCCCCGCGCCGTCCAGACGTATGTATAGTCAGAACCCGATTGCGCCCCCGAAGCCGAGCAGTCGAAGGCAAAATCCTCTGAGCCTTCATAGACCAAAGGCGGATCCGCACACGCCACTGCAAGCGCATCCTTGTTCAAAACTGTTACCGTCACCTCTGCCGAAGCGTCTTCCGCATTCTCCGCCGAAACGGTCAATAGGTACTCGTGCAAGGTGGTCTCGTCCACCTCATCCGGCACCGCAAACGTCGGGGTGGGACCGTCCGTGCCCGCTATAAGCAGCGCCGTGTCCGGCGTGTCGCCCCGCGCCGTCCAGGCGTATTCGTAGTCGGAGCCCGCCGGGGCGCCCGAAGCCGAGCAGTCCAGGTCGAAGTCCTCAGAGCCTTCATACACCGGAGGCGGATCCGCGCATACCGCGTACAGCGCACCTTGCTTAAGCACCGTCACCGTTACCTCTGCCGAACCGTCCTCCGCATTCTCCGCACTGACCGTCAAAAGGTACTCGTACGTGGTGGTCGCGTCCACCTCATCCGGCACCGCAAACGTCGGGGTGGGACCGTCCGTGCCCGCTATAAGCAGCGCCGTGTTCGCCGTCGTGCCCCGCGCCGTCCAGGCGTATTCGTAGTCGGAGCCCGCCGGGGCGCCCGAAGCCGAGCAGTCCAGGTCGAAGTCCTCAGAGCCTTCATACACCGGAGGCGGATCCGCGCATACCGCGTACAGCGCACCTTGCTTAAGCACCGTCACCGTTACCTCTGCCGAACCGTCTTCCGCATTCTCCGCACTGACCGTCAAAAGGTACTCGTACGTGGTGGTCGCGTCCACCTCATCCGGCGCCGCAAACGTCGGGGTGGGACCGTCCGTGCCCGCTATAAGCAGGTCCGTGTCCGGCGTGTCGCCCCGCGCCGTCCAGGCGTATTCGTAGTCGGAACCCGCCGGAGCGCCCGAAGCCGTGCAGTCCAGGTCGAAGTCCTCCGAGCCTTCATACACCGAAGGCGGATCCGTGCATACCACGTGCAACGCTCCCGCATTCAACACCGTCACCGTTACCGCTGCCGAACCGGACTCCGCATTCTCCGCGCTGGCCGTAAGCAGGTACTCGTACGCCGTCGTCCCGTCCACCTCGTCCGGCACGTAGAACGTCGGAGAAGCGATGTCCGCAGCGCTAAGAAGCGCCGTGTCCGGCGTATCGCCTCGCACCGACCAGACGTACGAGTAGACGGGATTGGCGCCCGGAGCCCCCGACGCCGCACAGTTCAGGTCGAAGGGAGCCGATCCCTCGTAGACCAAAGGAGGGGACGCGCACGCCACGCTCAGCGCACCCTTGTCGAGCACCGTCACCGTAACGTCCGCCGTAGCGTCCTCCGCATTCGCCGCCGAGACCGTCAGCGTGTACTCGTACGTCTCGTTGCCGTTCACCGACAAGGGAACGGAGAATGTCGGCGCGGGACCGCTTGTACCCGTCAATAGCGACAGGTCCGGCGTATCGCCGCGCGCCGACCAGACGTACGAGTAAACGGGATTGGCGCCCGGAGCCCCCGACGCCGAACAGTCCAGGTCGAAGGGAGCCGATCCCTCGTAGACCAAAGGAGGAGGCGCGCACGCCACGCTCAGCGCACCCTTGTCGAGCACCGTCACCGTAACGTCCGCCGTAGCGTCCTCCGCATTCGCCGCCGAGACCGTCAGCGTGTATTCGTACGTCTCGTTGCCGTTCACCGAAGAAGGAACGGAGAATGTCGGCGCGGGACCGCTTGTACCCGTCAATAGCGACAGGTCCGGCGTATCGCCTCGCGCCGACCAGACGTACGAGTAGACGGGATTGGCGCCCGGAGCCCCCGACGCCGCACAGTTCAGGTCGAAGGGAGCCGATCCCTCGTAGACCAAAGGAGGGGACGCGCACGCCACGCTCAGCGCACCCTTGTCGAGCACCGTCACCGTAACGTCCGCCGTAGCGTCCTCCGCATTCGCCGCTGAGGCCGTCAGCGTGTATTCGTACGTCTCGTTGCCGTTCACCGACAAAGGAACGGAGACGGCGCGGGACTGCTTGTACCCGTCAATAGCGACAGGTCCGGCGTATCGCCCCGCGCCGACCAGACGTACGAGTAGACGGGATTGGCGCCCGGAGCCCCCGACGCCGCACAGTTCAGAGCGAAGGGAGCCGATCCCTCGTAGACCAAAGGAGGAGGCGCACACGCCACGCTCAGCGCACCCTTGTCGAGCACCGTCACCGTAACGTCCGCCGTAGCGTCATCCGCATTCTGAGCCGAGACGGTCAGCGTGTATTCGTACGTCTCGTTGCCGTTCACCGAAGAAGGAACGGAGAATGTCGGCGCGGGACTGCTTGTACCCGTCAATAGCGACAGGTCCGGCGTATCGCCGCGCGCCGACCAGACGTACGAGTAGACGGGATTGGCGCCCGGAGCCCCCGACGCCGCACAGTTCAGGTCGAAGGGAGCCGATCCCTCGTAGACCAAAGGAGGGGACGCGCACGCCACGCTCAGCGCACCCTTGTCGAGCACCGTCACCGTAACGTCCGCCGTAGCGTCCTCCGCATTCGCCGCCGAGACCGTCAGCGTGTATTCGTACGTCTCGTGGCTGTTCACCGACAAAGGAACGGAGAATGTCGGCGCGGGACCGCTTGTACCCGTCAATAGCGACAGGTCCGACGCATCGCCTCGCGCCGACCAGACGTACGAGTAGACCGAACCCACGGGAGCCCCCGAAGCCACGCAATCCAGATCGAAGGCCGCCGAACCCTCGTAGACCGAACCCGGGTCCGCACACACCACGCTCAGCGCGCGCTTGTCGAGCACCGTCACCGTAACGTCCGCCGTAGCGTCATCCGCATTCTGAGCCGAGACCGTCAGCCTGTATTCGTACGTCTCGTCTGCGTCTACATTGGAAGGCACGGAGAACGTCGGAGCCGGACTGTTCGTGTCCGTCAACAGGGAAGTATCCGTGGTGCTCCCCCGAGGAGTCCACGCGTACGCATAGACCGAACCCACGGGAGCCCCCGACGCCGAACAGTCCAGAGCGAAGGAAGCCGATCCCTCGTACGCCTCCGGAAAAAGGTCTACGCACACCACGCTCAACGCCTTCTTGTTCAGCACCGTCACCGTAACGTCCGCCGTAGCGTCATCCGCATTCTGAGCCGAGACCGTCAGCCTGTATTCGTACGTCTCGTCCGCGTCTACATTGGAAGGCACGGAGAACGTCGGAGCCGGACTGTTCGTGTCCGTCAACAGGGAAGTATCCGTGGTGCTCCCCCGAGGAGTCCACGCGTACGCATAGACCGAACCCACGGGAGCCCCCGACGCCGAACAGTCCAGAGCGAAGGAAGCCGATCCCTCGTACGCCTCCGGAAAAAGGTCTACGCACACCACGCTCAACGCCTTCTTGTTCAGCACCGTCACCGTAACGTCCGCCGTAGCGTCATCCGCATTCTGAGCCGAGACCGTCAGCCTGTATTCGTACGTCTCGTCTGCGTCTACATTGGAAGGCACGGAGAACGTCGGAGCCGGACTGTTCGTGTCCGTCAACAGGGAAGTATCCGTGGTGCTCCCCCGAGGAGTCCACGCGTACGCATAGACCGAACCCGCGGGAGCCCCCGACACCGTGCAGGCCAGAGCGAAGTCCGCCGAACCCTCGTACGCCAAAGGAGGGGACGCGCACGCAACACTCAGCGGACGTTTGTTCAACACCGCCACCGTAACGTCCGCCGTAGCGTCCTCCGCATTCGCCGCGCTCACCGTCAGCGTGTATTCGTACGTCTCGTTGCCGTTCACCGAAGAAGGAACGGAGAATGTCGGCGCGGGACTGCTTGTACCCGTCAATAGCGACAGGTCCGGCGTATCGCCGCGCGCCGACCAGACGTACGAGTAGACGGGATTGCCCGGTGCCCCCGACGCCACGCAGTCCAGATCGAAGTCCGCCGCGCCTTCGTACACGGGAGCAGGTGGCGTACATACCAGCGCGAGCGACGGCTTGTTCAGCACCCGCACGGTAACGTCTTCGGTGACATCAACAATGCCCGAAGCCGACAGCGTCACCGTGTAGTCGTAGTCCGTGTGCGCATCTACATTGTCCGGCACGTCGAACGCCGGATTCAGGATGGTCATGCTGCTCAACCGATTGGCAATATCCGTACCTGTCCACGCGTACGTAGCGCCCGTCGGCTCATCTGTCACCGAACAGGACAGCGTAAAATCGGCCGTAGCCTCGTATACCTCGGAATCATTGCATGTGAGCGAAGGAACCGTCGAATACCTGTCGAGCACCGTAACCGTGACCTCGGCAGCAGCGTCGTCCGCATTGTCCGCCGTAGCCGTCACCCTGTACGTCCAGGTCGTATCCTGATCTACATCGGCAGGCGCGGAAAACACGGGCGCACCGGTATCGTGGTCTGTCAGCCTGTCGACCGGAGACCAGGACCACGTGTATTGAGAATTGACATCCGGCGCACCCGAAGCCGAGCAATCCAGAGCAAGGCCGTCACCCTCATCCACCGCATAGGGATTGCCGGGGCATGTGACAGCTATATCGGGCTTCTCAAGCACTGTTACGGTCACGTCGGCGTCGGCGACAGAGTCAAGAGCACAGCTTGGCAAGTCGGGCTGACAACCGTTTTGCCCGATGTATATATTCACCGTGAAGACGTACTCCGTGTCCCCATTTACATTATCCGGCGCCCCGAATATCGGCCAATCCCCATTCCAGCCTTTCAACAGGTTAACGAAGTCGTCCGTCCCCGACCAGGCATAAATAAAGGGGGCCGACGGCGTGTTCTGCGCCGAGCAGGATACCGTTATGTCATCCGCCGAACCCTCGTATACCCTATCGGGAGTAGCCGTGCAAGCAATGGAAGGCGGCGTGTTCAGCACCGTAACGGTCACGTCGGCGCTAGCCACCTCGGAGCCCCCCGACATCATCGTCACCGTGTAGTCGTAGTCCGTGTCCGCATCTACGTTGTCCGGCGGCGTGAACGTCGGCGTAAGGCCGTCCGTGTCCGTCAACCGATTGTCAACGTCCGTGCCCGTCCAGGCGTAGGTTGCCCCCGGCGGCTTATTCTCTTCCGTACAGGACAGCGTCAATGCGTCCGAGCCCTCGTAGATTGGATCAGGCGATACGCAAATGACAGCGATCCCGTCATGCACGGTTATCTTGTAGTCAACAACGGCGGGATCCGCATTCTCCGCCGACACGGTGAGCCTGTATTCGTACGTCTCGGCGCCGTTCACCGAAGAAGGAACGGAGAACGTCGGGGAAGGATCGTTCGTACCCGAGACAAGAAGCGCCGTGTCCGGCGTATCGCCTCTCGCCGTCCAGACGTACGCGTAGACAGAACCCGAAGGAGCGCCTGTCCAGCCTTCCGAACAACTGGCTATTTCAAGATGTCCATACCCCTCGGGAACCCTGAATTCACTGGCTGTGATATGAGCAGCCACGCATACTATATCCGGCTTCTCCAGGACCGTCACGGTCACATCGGCGGTGATGCCATCAATGCCCGAAGCCGACAGCGTCACCGTATATTCGTAGTCCTTATCGGCTCCACCCGACTCATCTATATCGTCCGGCACGTCGAAGGTGGGTTTCAGGATAGTCATGCTGCTCAAGTCGTCCGTATCCGACGTGCTGCCGCGAGCCGCCCACGCGTACGTAGCGCCGGACGGCTCGTTCGCCACCGAACAGGACAGCGTGAAATCGGTCGTAGCCTCGTATACCTCGCTATCTGTGCAGGTGAGCGAAGGATCCGCCGAATCCGTATCGCGCACCGTCACCGTAACCTCGGCAGTACCGTCTTCTGAATTCGCCGACGTAGCCGTTACCGTGTACGTATAGGTCGTATCCCGATCTACATTATCAGGTACAGCGAACGTCGGCGTACTCGTATCATTTTCCTTGTCGCCCGGAATGATGTCCGTGTCGCCCGTCAGGTTGGTGCGTGGTAACCATTGCCACGTATACCAGGTCCCTTGCGGCGTAAAGGTAGTCGAATCCCAACGACCGGATGCCTCACATTCCAATTCAATGTCGGCGTCACCCTCGTGCACCTCGTAGGGGCTGTCTGCGCACGTGAGCGTTATATTAGGTTGGTCATTGACAATCACCGTATAGTCCTCTGTTCCGTTATCGGCATTCGCCGCCGACACCGTGAGGCGGTATTCATATATCTCAGTTTCACCGTCATCAACCTCTTCGGGAGCATGAAACTCTGCCAACTTTTCATCCGAATCGCTTAATCTTTGCGTGTCCGTTGTGCCGCCCCGAGGCGTCCATCGGTATGTGTAGACAGGGTTGACGCCTGGAGCGCCTGACCATAGCTGACAGGTGATCATAGTTTCTACCATCCCCTCCCAAATCGTTATCGATGATGTGGCGGGGCATCCGCCTATATCCGGCTTCTCCAGCACCGTGACGGTAATGTCGGCGCTGGTGACATCAGCCCCCCCGGCCGACAGCGTCACCGTATATTCGTAATCTTTATCTGCCCCTTCCGATTCATTAATATCACTCGGCACAAAAAACGTCGGCTTCAGGATGGTCGTGCTGCTTAAATCGTCCGTATCCGACGTACTGCCCCGTACCGCCCACGCGTACGTAGCGCCGGACGGCTCGTTCGCCACCCAACAGGACAGCGTGAAATCGACCGTAGCCTCGTATACCTCGCTATTCGTACAGGTGAGCGAAGGCGATGGGAGACTCTTGTCGCGCACAGTTATCTTGACTGTACCGCTTCCGGCTTCCGCATTCTCCGCCGTTACCGTCGCCGTGTACGTATAGGTCGTATCGCGCTCTACATCCTTCGGAACAGCGAAAATGGGCGCATCGCTATCGTAACGCGTAAGAAGAGTGGTCGGGGACCAGGACCACACAGCCGTAGAACTGTCCGGTACGCCCGATGCGGTACATTCGAAAAAAAGATTCCCCGATCCCTCATCCACCGAATGGGTGTCGCCATCGCAGTTCACGACGAGCGAAGGCAATGGGAGACTCTTGTCGCGCACAGTTACCGATACCGGATCAAAATCGATAACTATCTCGGAACCGGAAGTGCCCCTCTCGGCGGTCACGATATATTCGTACTTGGTATCCTGATCCACGTCATCCGGCACATGGACAACAGGATTGGAGGTATCCGTAGCCTCCAAAAGATCGATAGCGTCCGCACTGCCCGTCCAGCTCCAGGTAATCGGTCCGATGGATAATACTGATCCCGATATTTCACATTGGATAGTAAAGTCGGGATCTCCTTCGTCGACGTAGAAATCAATTTGAAGCAGGAATCCTTGCGCCCAGATAGCATTGGTCTCCACGCCTCCGGTGCCGGAGCATCTTACGTCCCTATCCACCACCGCTTCCGTACGGCTATCCGGCGCAGTCGAGGCAACGCCAACGACCGTATCGTCGACCGCTTCTTTCCCGTCCATAACGACCACACTTACTCTCCTTCTCGCCATGCGGGGCACTCCCGAAGCCTGCGACGTCATGCTCGCTATGTAATGGTACTGCTTGCCTGCACTGCCCACAGGAGCTGTAAATAAAGGCGACGACAGGTCCGTCGCATCGAGCGGCGCCGTGTCCGTTCCCCACAGCCCCTCCCACTCCCATAGTACCGACGCGGCTTCCTCGTCGTAGTCCATACGAGCCGACAGCGGATCCACCCCCTCGCAGTCAAGCGTGATCGTCTCACCCTCTTCCACCACTATCTCCAACGGACAGTACACGCTCGGACGACTGCTCGATACGTACACCTCCACCTCCGAGGACGACGAAAGACCCGTTGCGCGGGAGGTTACCGTCAAGCGGTACCGGTAACGAAACGCCCGATCCCCCGAACGGAACGACTCCAGCGTCTCGTACGCCGGCGCCTCCGGAGCCACTACCGACGGGTTCGGAGCATCCTCGGGCATCAATCGGGGATTGTCCAGATAGTCCCGCGTCGTATTCCCCACAGGCTCCCACGAATACTCCAGATATTCCTCTCCCGAAGCATCCCACGCATGACACTCGATCTGTCCCGTCTCCAGCTCCTCCAGAAACACCGCCACAGGACAATCCAGACGAGGGGGCGTCTGACGAGCGGGCCCGCCGTCCCGAACAGGCCCGGAAGGCCGATCGGGCAGGCCGGGCGCTTCCGGAAAAAAAAGGCCCGGACCCTCTTCCCCTTCGAAACCGTCCTCGAAAGACTCGAAGGCCCCAGGCGCCTTATCCTCCCCAACGCAACCTTCCCCAAACCCCTCAAGCGCCCCAAACGAATCGCACCTATCCGGCAAACCCGGCGACTTGCCCCTGTCCTGAACAGAACCACCTGAAACGACCTCCACCGATACTGTCACCGTCGCCGTCTCGTACACGCCCGCAGACATAGCCGTCAGGCGGTATGCGTATTCCGCGCCTTCTCCCGACACAGGAGCCGTGAAGAGCGGCGAACGCTCGTTCGCATCGCTCAAAAGACGGAGCCCGTCGCCCGAGAGCGACTCCCACTCGTAGCGAACGCCTTCTTCGGGAACACTCGCCACAGTACACGAAATCGCAACGGATTCGCCTGCCTGGGCATAGAGACGAGGCGGGCAAGACAAGGAAAACGGCTCGCCCCAAACGCCGCCCGCTTTTACAGGAAACCCGCCTTCCTCAATGACCTGACTGTGCGCCGAAGACGCACATGCCAGCAACGCGGCGGCAAGTATGCACGCCATGCGCCCGGCTATGGCGCCGGAGCGGCAGATAAATCCCGAACGCATACCGGATTGGAGGATTATACAAAAGTTTCCAGGCTTCCAGTCGCTTCTTCGGCTCCAGCCAAGGCGCCTGACGACTTCACCCGCCTCAGCCTTATTCTCCGGTGCACACATAGGGGCAACGACTCGGCTTGACTGTGCTCACTCGTCATATGTTGGCGCAGTCTTTGTGACTATTATATGCAGATCATTATGTACATTGCATGGTAATTGAGGGTTAATAAATGTTTTTTTCATTTCTATTTGCTTCCATAGAGGTGGTTCGGATTGATTGGACAGATTTTCGCGGAATTTAAGGTGTAGTGTTGTGACCTTGTTCCGATACAATCAACCCGACGAGACCCATGTCAAGACGCACACGCAGAACCCACAGTCCTTCGTTCAAGGCGAAGGTAGCCCTTGCCGCCGTTCGCGGCGATAGCACGCTGGCCGAACTCGCAGAACGTTTTGAGGTGCATCCGAACCAGATACAATCCTGGAAGAAGCAGCTCACAGAGAGCGCCGAGGAAGCGTTCACGCGCGGTCGTGGCGCTCCGGACGAGCGCGACGAGAAGATCAAGGTGCTGCACGCGAAGATCGGCGAGTTGTCCATGGAGAAGGATTTTTTATCGAAGGCGCTCGGTCGAGACCGTTAGCCGAGCGCCGGGCTATGATAGCGCGCACCCATCGCTTGCCCGTCGTTCGCCAGTGCAGACTTGTCGAACTGAGCCGTTCGACGGCCTACTACCGTCCCCAGGAAGAGAGCGAAGAGAATCTTTCCGTGACGGAAGAGATCGACAGGCTCTATATGGAGCGTCCTACGAGCGGATCGCGTACGATAAAGAGCATGCTCGAGGCGAGAGGCTTTCGTATCGCCAGAAGCCGCGTCGTTCGTCTCATGCGTCTGATGGGCCTTAGGGCCATTTACCCGAAGCGCAGGACATCGTCTCCGGGAGAAGGGCACAAGATTTATCCTTATCTGCTCAGAAGCACGGAGGTGACGAGACCCCGCGAGGTCTATGCGGCGGACATTACGTACATCCCTATGGCGAAAGGCTTTCTCTATCTCGCAGCCGTGATCGACTGGCACAGCCGCAAGGTACTGGCGCACCGGCTCTCGAACACGCTGGACGCCTGCTTCTGCGTCGAAGCGACGGAAGAGGCCATTGTCCGCTACGGCACGCCCGAGGTGTTCAATACCGACCGGGGAGCGCAGTTTACCTCCGAGGCGTTCACGGGTGCGCTCAAGGCGCACGGGGTGCGCATCTCTATGGACGGCAAGGGCCGCTGGCTGGACAACGTGTACGTGGAACGCCTCTGGCGCAGCCTCAAGCCGGAAGAGGTCTACCGGCGCGCCTACGAGACGGTGGCCGAGGCCGGGAAGGGAATTGCCGATTACCTGCGCTACTTCAACGAAGAGCGGCCTCACCAGGGACTTGACAACCGAACCCCCGACCACGTATTCTACAAACGAAAGCCGCTCGCCAAAGCGACATAACCCGACGCGACACTACACTTAAATACACGAAAAAAAACTGTCCAGTTTTTTCGGACCATTTCTGACTACAAATCCCTTTGGCAACCTTTGGATATAATCCCCTGAACAACGTGGTGGGTTTACACAACTAGTTCCACGCCCCGCCGCCTGGTTACTGCTTAATTTTGTCGTTTGGCAGTGTCGTTTTACAGGGTGGGTTGTCAAGCCACGGGCGGGTCATCAGGCAGCAGTGCCGACGTCGTCGGTGCGGGTGGGGTGGCATTCAGTGAGCAGTGTATGGTCCCTTTTCAAGGACGTTCGGTGCATCGCCTAACGAGATATAACCCGATGGAGATTAAATCCGGGCAAACGGTTGCTCCCGATGCGGTGCACACGCTGGACTGGTGGACATCCATCCCCGCAAACCCGAACCGGGGCGGTTTGCTTGTGCACGGTGGCGGGGAGAGCTTCACCTTGGGGAATTATCAGGTGCTTCCCTGGTTTTTGAGGTGATGGGGATTGACGGGCATTCTACAGGCTCTTTTTAACAAAGTCCGTGAGAGCCTGTACGGCGCATTGAAATCCCGTAAGATAGGCGGCGCCCCGAAAGTCTCCTGGATCGGGCACATTGATTCTTTTGTCGGTGAAAACGCCTCGGTGACTCAGGAAAACATCTCTTGCCCGGGAACTCTGCACATACTCACTGGCTGACTCAGCAGTGCAAGAGCGCACCAGCTCATTCACATGGGTCAGGAATGCGAATGTATTTTTCCAGAAGTCCCAGTGGAGCATGTCTGGCGGTTTTCCTGAAGTGCCGGGCTCAAGCAGTGTCGTCCATTGCGCGTGCCGGGCATAATAGCGCAGTGGATGTTCGTCTGTCTCCCGGATAAATCGCGCCAGCATCAGGTCCCGTGCGGCATCTCGAATGGTCACCCCCGAGTAGCCCGTCGCACGTGTAATCTCCTGAACCGTTGCAGCGCGTTCGTCGATACCCATGAGAAAGGCGAGCATATCCGGCTTGGCGCTAACACCGAAACCAGCCCGCAAACGTAGCAATAGCGCCGGGGGCAAAGAAAGGTCTGGCGCCACGGATTCTTTGTCAGCCCGTTTGCGCGTCTCCAACGGTTTTCCCGTCGCATACCGTTTCCAGCGGGTGTCTTTCGCCGCGACGGCAGATTGTGCAAACTGTCCCAGGCGTCCCTGTATCTCTGCCGGATATATTCTGGCTACTACCTTCATGCGCTGCACGCTGAGAAGTCGAGATCCGACACGCGCCCACCAGGCCAGTATATCGGCAAGACGACGCTCCTCGTCGAGCATAGCTAAGGAGGCCAGCACAAGGGCCTCCGGGTCAATGATAGATTGGGCGGTACTCCCGCCTCCCGTGAGCGTACCGGCCCCAAGGCTGCTCCACTGCATCCATACGGCATGTGTCGCTGTCTGGCGCGCCAGACTACCGGTCTGTTCGAGTATCTCGCTTGACATGATTAATCACCTGATCAAGCATCAAGGCAAATGCCTCGGTTCTTTTCCGCGACCTTTTTCCTTTGCCTGTGCGATGACATCAATGTCATCGGTAGTCCGGGTAACGAAACCCAGCATGTTTAGCGTGGCTCCCCCAACCACGACCACGCTGACGTTCACCCCTTCAGATTCCAGCAAATCGCCCGCAGCTTGCAGGATTTCTTCAAGTCGTTGTGGTTGTAGCATATGATTATTTCGGATAATTCGATCATAAAATACGAATAATCCGTATTAAAACTGTATAACAATACCTGGAGTTCGTGGTTCCTGCATGAATGGGGTTATTGTTTACGTGCCTGACCGTCTTGTGGCCCGGCACAAAATTGCTTCGACACCCGACCAGAATCCGAAAGTCCACTATACCGTTTTTCCCTAACCGCTAACCCCGTGGCGGTCTGGTTTACCGCCCGTGCAGTAACGCGTAGGTGCTTCCGCGCCGCACCTCAATACCCCACCGCCGCATCGTCTCCTCTCGGATCGGCGCCGCCCCGGTACAACACGCCTTCTGTATCCCGGCGCACCACAATGCCGTCCGCTCGTCCCCATGCGCCGTTGTTATCCAGGGTCCAGCCCCGGCGCTCCAGCCCTTGCCGGGCGTCTTCGGAAAGCGCCTGCGCCTCGTAGAACAACAGATCCGGTAACCACTGGTGGTGAATCCGGGGAGCCGCCACGGCCTCCTGAATGTTCATTCCGTGGTCGATGACGTTCGCCATTACCTCGAATACCGTCGTGATGATGCGTCCTCCCCCCGGTGACCCTATGATCATGAACAGCTCTCCGGAGGGGTCCTCCACAATAGTGGGCGTCATGGACGATAGCATGCGCTTGCCCGGTTCGATGGCGTTGGCCTCCGAGCCGACCAGCCCGAACATGTTGGGCGCGCCCGACTTGGCGGAGAAATCGTCCATTTCGTTGTTCATAAAGAAGCCGGCTCCGTCCACCACCACTTTCGATCCGTAGCTGCCGTTGATGGTGGTGGTCACGCTGACGGCCTGCCCGTCCGCATCCACCACAGAGTAATGCGTGGTTTCGGAAGATTCGAAGGCAAGCGGGTTCCCGTACGCCACGGCCGCACTGGAATCCGCCCGGTCGGGGTCGAATCCTGCCATACGCTGCCGCATGTACTCCTTCTGGATGAGTGCGGCTGCCGGAACATTGAAATAGTCCGGGTCGCCCAGCCACTGCGCCCGGTCGGCGTAGACGTGGCGCATCGCCTCGCCCATCAGGTGGGTCGTGGATGCCGTGTGATGGCCCATGCCCGCCACGTCGTACGGCTCCACGGCATTGAGCAATTGAGCCAGGGCCACGCCCCCGGAAGACGGGGGCGCCATGGAGAAGAACCGGTAGCCCCGGTACGTGCTTGAAAGCGGGGCGCGCTCCAGGGCCTCGTAGGCGGCAAGGTCTTCCATCGTGATCCATCCGCCGCCTCGCGCCATCTCGGCTGCGATCAGTTCGGCGGTTTCGCCTTCGTAGAACCCGGCCCGGCCCTGGTCCCGAATTCGCAGGAGGACCTCCGCAAGATCCTCCTGCACAAAGCGTTCACCCGCTTCATAGCGCTGATCGGGGGCGGATTTCGTGAAATATTTCGCGGTGCTTTCGAACTGCGCAAAGGCGTCGTGCTGTGCATTCAGTCCCGTCGCATCCCGGCGGCTCAATAGAAATCCTTCCTCCGCAAGGCGAATCGCCGGAGCCATCACTTCGGACAAGGGGAGCCGGCCATACTTCTCGTGCGCCATGACCAGTCCCGCCGGAGAACCCGGCACGCCCGAGGCAAGGTATCCCAGCCGGCTGAGTTGGGGAATGGCTTGTCCCTCGTCGTCGAGATACATGTCCCGGTGGGCCGCGGCAGGCGCCTTCTCGCGATAGTCGATGGTGGTTACTGCCAAGGCGGGAGATTGCCCCGTTTCGCTGCGTGTCTGTCCCGCCCCGCTCTCTGATTCCCCGTCCTTGTAGCCGTCCGCGAAACGGATCACCATGAAGCCGCCGCCGCCGAGGTTACCCGCCGTAGGGTAGGTAACCGCCAGCGCAAACCCGGTAGCCACCGCCGCATCCACCGCATTGCCGCCTTGCTGGAGCACTTCGACGCCGGCCTGGGAAGCCTCGATCTTTGCGGAAACGACCATGCCGCGCCGCGATTCGACAGGCGTGGCGGGTTGCTCTTCGAGAGGAGTGGTTCGTACGGACGGGCGTGTGCATCCGGCGGTCCACAGAAGTGTCGCAGCCAGCACCGCCGCAAGGAGACACCTCTCCATGCAGAAGCGCAGAAATCGAAACGAAGGGATTGTCCGGTTACCGTTCATGGCTTTCGATCTGTACGGCGTCATACCGCTAATATAGGCCGGGGGGTTGAATGGCGCATGCGTGGCGGTGGATTGGTGGGAGGATGGGGTACGTTTGGATTGGCGCGATTGATAGAAATAAATTCATAAAATCCATTATTTGACATTTTCTGTTTTATTTTGTATCATAACTCATATAAGGTTGAGACACGGTGTCTCGGCCATGTAATTGAGCACGGAATACCGTGGCTATCACGCAAGGCGAGCTTGCGCGTCGACTCCGCACGGCGCGCGAAGCTTGCCAGATGACCCAGGAAGAGGTGGCCGACCACCTCGAAATTTCTCGCACGGCCATTTCCCAAATGGAGCAAGGCCGACGCGGGGTGTCGAGCCTGGAACTCCATCGGCTCGCGCATCTCTACGGGCGAAACCTTCAGGATTTTCTCGAAGAGGATTTGCCGGAGGGCGAAGCAGTCATGGCGCTTTTTCGTCGACAACCGGACGCTCCGATAGATGCAGGGGTCCTGGATTCGTTGCGCCAATGCGTCACTCTTGGACGTGAGATCACCAACCTGGAACGCCGCCTTGGTCTGGATCGCGGGCTGGCTACGATCCCGATCTATCCGGTTCCTCCGGCAGATTCCAAATGGGATGCGGTCCTGCAGGGGTCGCTCGTAGCGGCAAAGGAACGTCACCGGCTCAATCTTGGGGATGCGCCGTTGCCGGATGTGGCCGACCTTCTGGAGGGCCAGGGTATCCGCACTGCACAGGTAAACTTGCCCGACGACATATCCGGATTAACGCTGATTGACGCCAGACACGGCATGTTGGTCGCAGTCAATCGGCAGCACTATGTCTTGCGCCGGCGCTTTTCGTACGCGCACGAATATGCCCATGTGCTTTTCGATCGAGAAATCCGCGGCGTGTTGAGTCGTTCAAGCGACCGATCCAATCTCAACGAAGTACGAGCCAATGCGTTCGCTGCCTCTTTTCTGATGCCCGAGAACGCTGTCAGATCCTTTGTATACGGTCTCGCCAAGGGTCGGCCCAGCCGGGGCCAGATGGATGTATATGACGGGGAGGCTGTCCTGCATGTGGAGGGGCGCATGGAGCCGGGGAGCCAGGATATTCAAATGCATGATCTTGTCCGACTGGCCCATCACTTTGGCGTGAGCCGCACCGCGATGCTGTATCGCCTGAAGGGCCTTCGCATGATTGACGAGAGCGAACGAACGAGATTGGTCGCCGAGGATAAGGCTGGTCGTGGCCGGGTTATAAGTGAGATTCTCGGTCTTCCCGAACCGGATCATGAAACCGCAAGGAATCAATTTCACTCGCGGTTTCTCTCGCTGGGAATCGAGGCGCTGCGGCGCGAGGCAATTACCCGGAGCAAACTCCGGGAACTCGTTCGCTTGGCAGATCCCGAGCGCGATGCGGATGCCTTGCTGGAGAAAGTCGGTTCGCTGGACGGGGCTTTTTGTTCTTGATATTGTGCTCCGTGGCGGATACCTTTCAGGCAGGCGAACGGAGAGGAAATGCACCCCAATCATCACGAACCTAATGGCATACCCCCAACTGGTTATTCAGGAATTGCCAAACCCGGCGAAACTGCCGGATCAAACCCAATACGCTCCACTGAGCAGTGTGTGGGAGGGGAGCGATGGCGAATTGCTGGAAGAAATGTTCAGGTTCTATCCCTCCATTCCAGTAGAGCCGATTCTTGACGCCACGCATAACGTCGGAAGGTTCTGGCGCGGATCGACGCGTCAGGTTGTTTCTATGGACATAGACCCCCGCTACAAGCCGATGATAGTGGGGGACAATCGGAACATGGTTGGCGTGGAATCATCTTCGTTTGGCGTCGTTGTATACGATCCGCCTCATGTGGGTCCACAAGGCAGAGACAAAAGCCGGAAGCGTTTCGATGTCGATTTCGGCGCAACGATGGCTTGTGGGGCAAAAGAGAATTGGACACTAAGTTATCTGTATCCCCCGTTTTTGAAGGAGGCCAAGCGGGTGCTGAAGCCGGAAGGGTTGTTACTTGCCAAGATAACCGACATGGTGAACAGCCACCGGTCGCGATGGGCGCACTGTGATTTCATGCACATGGCCGAGGAAGCGGGATTCACCGTATGCGACCTTATTATAAAAGTCCGACACGGCCCCATGATTTCTGACAAATGGAAAACCGCGCACCATGCACGGAAGCGACACTGTTTCTGGATCATTTGCCGAAACGGCGATCGGTGCGAACGCCTCCCGAGCCGTGACTGAGCGTCGGGAATACAATCCTCTAAGCGTCGCAGAGCTTGGCCTGAATGCTGCGCGGGCCTTAATGGAATACGACATTGCCGCGTTGCCCCCGGCCCCTGCGTTTGGCGGTGCTGGCGTTTACACGCTTCACTATTCGGGAGACTTCGCACCGTATTCTGGACTGGGCACTTCCCCGATCTATGTTGGCAAGGCGGATCACGGACTACATGGAAGGCTTACGAAGCACGCAAATTCGATAAATGCTTCGGAAAATCTCCGATTAGAGGACTTCGGATGTCGATGGCTTATACTGGAGCAGGTCTGGATCAACCTGACAGAACAAATACTTATTAAGCGATACTCCCCTCTATGGAATGTTGCGATAAAAGGGTTTGGCAATCACGATCCCGGAAGCGGGAGATATGCGCAGAAAAGATCACAATGGGATACAGTCCACCCTGGTCGCCCGTGGGCCCGGGGGCTGGCTGACAACGATCAGTCGGCAGCAGACCTCGTTACCCCAATTCGGACATATCTGTCAAATCAGGGAGGAAATGACAAAAAAACCTGAACCTGAACGGCATGAGGCTGGCAAAACGGCAAAAAAGAAGCTGAATGGATAAATGAGGTCATTTCGGAATTCGAAAAGTAGCAAGGGGATAGGGCGTGTCCCTATATCAGCCACAGCAACATAACCATCCCCCTCACAACTCCACCTCCACACCCAGACCGCGCCTTCCCGCTTCCTTGACTATATGCGCGGCTGCGGCCAGATCCTGCGCGGCATTGCCCACCGACTTGAACAAGGTGATTTCGTCCGGTGAGGTTCGCCCCGCCACGCCCCCTGAGACGATTTCGCCTATCTCGCTGTAGATATGGTTTTCTTCGATGAGTTTCTGGTTCAGGGGCTGTATGATATCTCCCGCTTCGGCCAGACAGGCTGCACGCTGATCTACGACGACCTTTGCCGCCTGCACCGTTGCTGCAGGAATTTCGGCCATATCGGGGCGGAAAGAGCCCACGCCGTTGATGTGTGTGCCGGGGGCCACATCCGCATGTGCAAAAACCGGAATGCGCGACGTGGTGGCGGTACATACGATATCCGCCTCGCGTAGCTGCGCCGGTCCGGTGGCCGGGAGCACCTCATGGTTCAGCAGCGCCGTCATTTCGTGGGCGAATGTCTCGGTTTTTTCGGGGGTCCTGCCGAAAACGTACGTACGTTGAATGTCGCGCACGGCGCATACGGCTTCCAGTTGCGTCCGTCCCTGTACGCCGGGGCCAAAAATGGCCGCGACCTCGGCGTCCTTTCTCGCGAGCAAATCCGTGGCCAGCCCGGCTCCGGCTCCGGTCCGCAGCGCCGTAAGACATTCTCCATCTATTATGGCGAGAGGGCGGCCGTCTGCTGCGTCCAGCACTACGACGAGGGCCTGGATGAAAGGCAACTTCCGGGCCGGATTCTCCGGATAAGCCGATACGATTTTAACACTGACGGCTCCGGTATGCGGCAACCAGGCCGGCATGATCAGGACCTGCCCCTTGTTTTCAGGGATGGGCAGACTCTCGCGGACAGGCACTGTGGCGCGACCGCCGGACAAGGCGGCATAGGCCTCCCTCATGCGCGCAATGGCGGTGTGCATATCCAGCGCTTGCCGGACATCCTCGCAAGACAATAGACGAATCCGGGACATGCGGGGCGCAGGTTAGTCAGCGTAGCAAAAAGCCATGGCGCAAGGGGTCGTCGGGGTCCAGGCAAAAGGTGCTTTGACCGGTGATATAGGCCTCTCCGGACACTTCCGGGATAATCGCCTCGTGAGGACCGAATGTCGTGGACGATTTGACGCGCACGGTAAACGTGCTTCCGATAATGCTTTCGATAACCAGCGGTTCGTCCGGCGCAATTTCTCCCCGGGCATAGTGAATGGCGGCTCGTGCGCTGACCCCTGTACCTGTGGGGGAGCGATCCACCTCGCCTTCGGCAAAGATACACACGTTCCGGCTGTGCGAGCCTTCCTGCCGGGCCGGGCCGATGAAAATCGTTCCATACAGGAAGCCCATGTCTTCTTCGACGGGGTGCCGAATGGTGCGGCTATCCATGATAGCGTGCTTGATGGCCATACCCTTTACAATGAGTTCCGGCGTATAGCGCGCCTCGCAGGCGAGACCGACCTCTTTCGCCTGGACAAAAGCATAGTACGCCCCGCCAAAAGCCAGATCGTAGCGTACGGAGCCCAGTCCCGGGACATCCACCGTCCGGTCGAGACGATCTACATAAGAAGGCACATTCTCGAAGGAGACACGCTTTACTTGTCCGTTTTCCCAATGCCCGAAAGCCGTAACCAGGCCTGCCGGGGTATCGATACGTACGCGGGTTACGGGATCGGTTCGGGGAAGCAGGCCCGTTTCGAGCGCCACTCTGGTTATTGCAATGATCCCGTGGCCGCACATGGTGCTGTAGCCTTCGTTGTGCAGAAACAGGACCCCCAAATCCGCTTCCTCCGTGACCGGTTCCGTAAGCAGGCATCCGTACATGTCCGCATGGCCGCGCGGCTCCCACATGAGCGCCCGGCGGAGATGGTCCAGGCGTTGTTGTGCATGGCGCCGCCGGGCCAGAATGGAATTGCCCTCGAGGGGAGGGTAGCCGTCGATGATCACGCGCAACGGTTCGCCCGCCGTATGCGCATCGATCACGGTAATCCGGGGCCACTCCGGGGGCGGTTTCCAGCGGGAGATTTTTTCGATATTCATGCTGAGCCGATGGCAGAAAAATGGCCGGGTCTGCACGTGCATGCGATCCGGTGATCTTCGCATCCCCAATGCGTCGATGAGGGCCGAGAGCCGTTCTGTTGGCGGCGCTGCTTACGCCAGAATCTGCCGTACTACTTTCCCGTGTACGTCCGTGAGGCGGTAGTCCCGTCCCTGGTGTTCGTAGATCAGCCGCTCGTGATCCATGCCCAGCAGGTGCAGGATGGTTGCCTGCAGGTCATGGATGTGTACGCGGTCTCTCACAGCCGAGTACCCGATCTCATCCGTTTCGCCGAAGGTGAACCCGCGTTTGACGCCGCCGCCCGCTACCCACATGGTGTACACGTCCGTGTGGTGATCGCGGCCCACGAAGGGATTGTCGTCCCCGGTGCGGTTCTCCAGCATCGGCGTGCGGCCGAACTCGCCGCCCCATACCAGGAGGGTATCGTCCAGGAGGCCTCGCTGCTTGAGGTCCAGCAGGAGGGCGGTCGTGGCCCGGTCCGTTTCTTCGCAGCGCTCCTTGAAGCCGATGTTGAGCGCTTCCTCTGCACTGGCGCCGTGCGCATCCCATCCCCAGTGAAACAGCTGCACGAAACGCACGCCCCGTTCCACCAGCCGGCGCGCCAGCAGGCAATTGTTCGCATAGGAGACCGCGCCGGGTTTCGTGCCGTACATGTCGTGGACCCACTGCGGCTCCTCCTCGATGTCCATTGCTTCCGGTACGGACATCTGCATACGGAAGGCCATTTCGTACTGGGCCATGCGCGACAGCGTTTCGGGGTCGCCGGCTTCCTCGTAATCCCGTTGGTTGATGGCGTTGATCGTTTCAATGGACTTTTTGCGCAGTTCGCGGCTCATACCCTGCGGATTGCCCACATAGAGCACCGGATCGCCGTGCGAGCGGCACTGTACGCCCTCGTACAGGGCGGGCAAAAAGCCGCTGCCGAATACGCTGCGTCCGCCGTCGGGCTGCTTGCCTCCGGAAAGCAGCACGATGAAGCCCGGCAGGTTCTGGTTCTCCGAGCCGAGTCCGTAGATTGCCCAGGACCCCATGCTGGGCCGCCCCGGACGGGCGTGTCCCGTGTGCAACAGGAGTTGCGCCGGCGCATGGTTGAATTCGTCCGTGTGCATCGCCTTGAGGAAGGTGACCTCGTCGGCCGCCTCTGCGAAGTGCGGCAGCATGTCCGATACCCACGCGCCGCTTTCCCCGCGCTGCGCAAACGTGGCCTGCGGTCCCAGCATCTTCGGCGTTCCCTTGATGAAGGGGAAGAACCTGCCTTCCAGCAGGGATTCCGGGCACAACTGCCCATCCAGGCGGTGCAGTTCGGGTTTGTAGTCGAACAATTCGAGCTGGGACGGCGCGCCGGCCATATGCAGGAAAATGACCCGCTTTGCGCGCGGGGCGAAGTGGAGCCCCCGGACACTGCTTGTAGCGCCCCGGATCGCGGAATCGGCGGCGCCGCACCCGGCGAGGGTTGGTAAGGCCAGCCCCCCAAAGCCTGCGGCGGCGGCTTCCGGACGCTGCCGGTAGTCGGCCAGCGCCGTTTCGTAGAGGGTTACCAGATGCTGCAGTGCTTCTTCAGGAGGATCCCTTTGCAGCGCAAGGCGATATCCCTGCCGCAGCCGGTCTTCGGGCGTGTCGTATCCTTCGTCCTGCATACGGCGGGCGAGCGCCACGGCCGCTTCGACATACACGGGGTCGTTCAGCGTCACCAGCGATTGCAGCGGCGAATTGGTGCGGATGCGCCGGGAGGTGCATAACTCCCGGCTCATGGCGTCGAAAGCGAGCAGCGACGGGTACGGGACGGTTCGACGCCAGTATGTATACAGAGCGCGCCGGTAGCGGTCTTCGCCTTCGCTCGTTACCCACGTGAGCTCACTGTACGGATTTGTCCAGAGACCCGGAGGTTGCGGGGGAAATACGCTGGGTCCCAGCATCTTGTCGCTGAGCAGCCCGCTGACAGCGAGAGACTGGTCCCTGATCTGCTCGGCGGACAGCCGGAAACGCGGCCCCCGGGCAAGCAATTTGTTGTCCGGATCGATGTCGAGCAGTCCGGGCGAGACATGCGACGACTGGCGATAGGTGGCGCTGGTTACGATTTCCTTGAGTAGCTGCTTTACGCTCCACCCGAAGTCCTGCGAAAATTGCAGGGCAAGAGCGTCCAGCAGTTCCGGGTGCGTGGGCGGCTCGCCCTGCGTCCCGAAATCCTCGACCGTTTCGACGATGCCGGCTCCGAAAAGCTGCTCCCAGAAGCGGTTCGTTACGACCCTGGCCGTGAGCGGGTTAGCGGGGTCGAAGAGCCACTGTGCGAGGCCGAGGCGGTTTCTCGGAGCATCCTCCGAAAAGGCCGGCAGCGCATCCGGTACATCGGGATCGACCTGTTCGCTGTGTACGAGCCAGTTGCCCCGGTCGAATATATGCGTGGTGCGCGCCGAGGCCGCCGGGAGTTCCCTGATGATGGGCGTCGTGAGCGGCCCCAGTTCGGCAATAAGCAGGCGGCCTTCTTCCGGCCGTTCGTCGAATTCGTAGAGTTTCGGCTCGTTGTCGTCCCGGTCCACATCGGCCGTGTTGTTGAAGAAGGCCAGGAGTTCGTAAAATTCTTCACCCCGGAACGGGTCGTACGGGTGCCCGTGGCACTGCACACACCCGATCGTGGTCCCCTGCCACACCTCGAAGGTAGTGTTCAGGCGGTCCATGACGGCGGCGACCCGAAACTCCTCGTCGTCCGTGCCGCCTTCCGTATTGGTCATCGTGTTCCGGTGGAACGCTGTGGCGATGAGTTGCTTCGTATCGGCGTCCGGCAGCAGATCGCCGGCCAGTTGCTCCGTCGAGAACCGGTCGAACGGCATGTCCTCGTTGAATGCTTCGATCACCCAGTTACGGTATTTCCAGATCGTGCGGGGGGTGTCTTTTTCGTATCCGTTCGAGTCGGCGTAGCGGGCCAGATCGAGCCAGTAGCCCGCCCATCGTTCCCCGAATCGCGGGGAGGCGAGCAGTTTGTTTACCGCCTCTTCATATTGCATGTCGGACGGGTCTGCACAGAAGGCGTCCGTATCTTCCGGAGACGGCGGCAACCCCGTCAGGTCGAGGCTCACGCGCCGCAGCAGCACGGTGCAATCCGCCTCCGGCGACGGGCGCAGGTTTTTCCGGTCCAGCCGGGCCAGCACGAAGCGGTCGATGTCGTTGTTCGGCCATGCGGGATCGGATACCTCCGGGACGTTCGGCGATGCCGGCGCTACGTAGGCCCAGTGAGGTTCCCAGGCGGCTCCTTCGTCGATCCAGCGTTTCAGCAGGTCTATTTCCTTGTCGCTGAGCGCCGGTCCCTCGGCAGGCATACGCTCGTCGGGATCGGTATGCGTGACCCGTCGAATGAGCTCGCTTTTCCCCGACCGGCCCGGTACGATCGCGTATTTTCCCGATTCAGTGGGTTGGAGCGCATCGTCGCGAAAAAGAAGACTCAACTCGGCCTGCTGCCGTACGCCGCCGTGGCACGTTACGCAATTTTCGTTCAGGATCGGACGGATGTCCTCGTTGAAATCCGCCTCGCTTCCACCCGCCCTGGACGCCCACAGGGCGATGGCGCCCACCGCCAGCACGGCGGCGACCGTCAGGGTTCGGCGGCGAAGCAGAAAGGAGAACATCGACGAGAGATTCGATGCGGGATATTATTCCGGGCGGCGAGGCGCGCAATCACCCGATAAAAGGTGCGCAATTCGTCAAAAATACGTAATGCGTTACCACTCGTTTTCTTCCTTGGCCACCGGGGCGTTTACCGGCACCGGATAGTTTCCTGTAAAACAGGCATTGCAGTAGCCCGCCTCGCCCCGGTTGGCGCTGTGCACGGCCTTCATCAATCCTTCCACGGAGAGGTAGGCCAGCGAATCGACGCCGAGCCATTTCGCGCGCTCTTCGTCGGAACTGAACTCGTGCGCAAACAATTCGCCGTGGCTGGGGAAATCCATGCCGTAGTAGCATGGATTGATTACGGGAGGGGACGCCACCCGGAAATGCACTTCCCGCGCGCCCGCCTTGCGGATCATGTCGACGATGTACCGGGCCGTCGTGCCGCGCACAATGGAGTCGTCCACGATGACGACAATGCGATCCTTGAGTACGCCTTCCACCGTGTTGAACTTGCAGCGTACCCGCATTTCCCGCCGGTCCTGTCCGGGGGCAATGAACGTGCGCCCCACATAGTGGTTGCGAATGAGGCCGATCTCGAATTTGCTCGAAAAACCCAGTTTGTGGCATTCGCTCACATACCCCAGTGCGCTCGTGTTGGACGAGTCGGGCACGGAGATGACAATGGGGAGCTTGTTTCCTTTTCTTACGGACGGGACCGGCGCCTCGCGCGCCAGTTGCTTGCCGATCTGCCGGCGCACCTTGTCCACCATCTCCCCGTAGATCCGCGAATCCGGGCGCGAGAAATATACGTATTCGAAGACGCACTGGCTGATTTCGTGCGACCGGGCCAACTGGAAACTCCGGAACGAACCCGTTTCGACCCCTTCCCGGTCGATCACCAGGATTTCTCCGGGTTCCACGTCGCGCACGTATTCGGCTCCTATAAGATCGAAGGCGCAGGTTTCGCTGGCTACGCACCAGGAGGCTTCGTTCAGACGCCCCAGCGACAACGGACGAAATCCGCTCGGGTCGCGAATGGCGATGAGGCTTTCGTCCGTAAGGATAACGAGCGAAAACGCCCCTTCCAGTTGGCTGAGTGCGTCCCTGATCTGGTTGATCTGCTTGCTTCGCCGGCTTTGTGCGATGAGATGGAGGACCAGTTCCGTATCGCTGGTCGTCTGGAACAAGGTCCCCTGGTCGCTGAAGGACTGGCGCAACTCGCGGGCATTCGAGAGGTTGCCGTTATGCGCAATGGCGAGGTTGCCGTCTTTGTAATGCACAACAAACGGTTGGATGTTCGCCTTGTTGTCCGAGGCGCCCGTTGTAGAATACCGGTTGTGCCCGATGGCGGCGTTGCCCAGCAGTTTGGTCTCGAAGAGAGACTGATCGGAAAAAACATCCAGCACCAGTCCCCGGCCCCGGTGGGCCTGCATGACGGGGCGCTGTTTCGTTTCGTCGTAGGTAGAGGTGACGATTCCCGACGACTCCTGGCCGCGGTGCTGGAGGGCGTGCAATCCGTAGTACGTATGCCGCGCCGCATCCTCGGCGTTGAATATCCCGAAGATGCCGCAATACTCTCGTATTTGACGCATTCGGCTCCAGTTAATTGATGGGAGGCCTGTGCCTGGTATAAAGGTAGGAAATTCCTGTGCCTTATACAATGGACTCAAGCCGAACTGTCGGGTGCATTTGCATCGCTTTTCCGCTTGTTGGAAAGCGGAGCGCGCCGCACATGTACGCGGCCTATCCGGTTGTTCTCGATCGTTACGACCCGCATGACGAGGCCCTCGATTTCCATCGTGTTGTCTTTCTTCGGAATCGCTCCCATCTCGTGGAAGATCAGCCCTCCGAGCGTTTCGAAATCGTATGCTTCGGTGTCGAGCGAGGCGCCGAGCAGTTCGTTCACGTCATCAAGATCGATGCGTGCATCGAACAGGTACGTAGCGTCGTCGAGACGCTCGTAGAGTTGCTCTTCGCTTTCGTCGTGCTCGTCGCGGATTTCCCCTACGATTTCTTCCAGTATGTCTTCGAGCGTGACCAGTCCCGCCGTGCCTCCGTATTCGTCGACGACTACGGCCATATGGGTTTTTTTCGCTTGCAGATCCTTGAGCAGATCGTCCAGCTTCTTGCCCGGAGGCACGAAAATAGCTGGTCGAGCCACTTCCATCCAGTCGAGGGATGCATCTCCGTTAGCGCCCAGCAGGTAGGGAAGCAAGTCCTTGGCGTACACGATGCCCAGCATGTTGTCGAGGTGATCGGCGTACAGCGGAATGCGCGAATGCCCTGTGTTTCGGATCAATTCGAGGGCTTCGCCGATGTCGGCGGTCACCGGAAGCGCCACGATATCGAGGCGGCTCACCATGATTTCCCGGACGGACGTTTCTCCGAACTCCACGATCGAGTAAATGAGTTCTTTTTCTTCTTCTTCGAGGGTGCCGTGCGCTTCTCCCACATCGGCGAGCGTTTTCAGGTCTTCCGGGGAAATGCGCGTTCCTTCGGTTTCGAGGCGCTCGCGCATGAATCGTGTCGAACGGGCCAGGAAGTCGGACAGGGGATACAGGATGCGATGCAGCGCCGCCAGCGGTCCGGAAACGGCTCGGCTGAAGGCCTCGGCATAACGTACCGCGAGCAACTTCGGCGTGATTTCGCTCATGACAAGGATGATGAAAGTCAGCACCACGACTTCCAGAACGACCGTGACGGTGTAACTCCAGTCCATGGCCACTGCGATCCTGGCGGTCAGCAGGGCGGCTACGATGGCGGCGGCCACGTTCGCTCCCGTGTTCAGGATCAGAATAGTGATGAGCAGCCGCCGGGGGCGTTCGAGAAGTTTCAGCACCCGCCTCGACGCGCGGTCGCCTGCTTCCGCAAGAGATGCCTTCGCCGAACCGGTGAGCGAAAAAAGCGCCACCTCCGAACCGGAGAAGATCGCTGACATCAGGAGGAGTGCGAGCAGCGCGATTACACAGGCGGCCACGAATGCCCCACTCAGCGATACGGGCGCATTCTGCAGGAGAATGAATAACGAAGCAGTGTCAGGGTCCAACGGAGGGGCGGCAAGTTCCTGATGACAGATGGAAAAGTAGGGATTTGTGCACACATTCGCGCAGTAATAACGGGCGCCGGGGCGTACGGCAGGCGTATGCGGGGGCGAGCGGTGCGCAGTCGGCTATTCGTACAGGTCGTCGAGATCGGCGTCCGCCAGTTCCTTCAGGAAGGCTGCGATTTTCGTCGTCACGTCGACGAAGAATCGGGCTCCCTTGTCCGGAGTAGCCAGCGAGGGGTCTCCAACCCCGGTACTTTCGGTTACCTGCGACCACTTCCGTTCGGCCCAGACCCATTTTTCCCGCAACCCCTCGATGTTGAATCGCCGCTCTGCGCCGTCACCGGCTTCTTCGAGCGGAAGCACCAGTTCGGGACAAAGGTGCATCATAAGGCTCGTTTCCATTTCATCGGCATGATCCGCCGGCATTTCGAAATACTCCGCGAGGTTCATAATCCGGAACCAGTGCATTTCGCACAGAAACATCTGTGGATGAGCGGCGCCGATTTCCCGGATCATTTGTCGAAAATCGTTGCCTCCGTGGCCGTTGAGTATAAGTAGTTTCCGGATTTCGGTGCACGAGACGGCATCGACGATATCCCCGAGGATGGCGGCTTGCGTGCTCGGATAGAGGTTCATGTCGAGCTTTATGTCCAGTTGCCCGGTGTTGACGCCGAAAGGAATCGTGGGCAGGACAATGATGTTGGCGTCGGCTTCCCATGCCTTGCGCGCCGCTTCGGCGGCGATATGGTCGCATTCGGCCACATCGGTGGAGTAGGGCAGGTGGTAGTTGTGCGCTTCCGTCGCGCCCCAGGGCAGGACAGCGACATCGTATGTGGTTTGCCGGACGGTTTTCCAGTTCGTGTCGGCAAGAATGTACGGGCGAATGGACATGATGAGGGGCAAGGCGGTTCGTCGGAGAAGAGTATCAGGCGTCTTTGGACAATGTTTTTCACTGCCCGCTATGCCGCCGGTCGGGATCGTACACCGGCTTCCCCATGGGACGTGTGCGGAGCGTACCGTCGCGCAGGGCCCGGACCCGCTCGCGGGCAATCGCCACGTATTCGGACACGATGTCGCAACCGTATGCCTTCCTGCCGTGCATCAGGGCTGCGACGATCGACGACCCGACGCCCATGTACGGATCAAAGACCGCATCGCCCGGATCGGTCATGGACAGCACGAGTCGCTCCGCCAGTTCGACGGGAAACTGGCAGGGGTGGATCGTTTTTTCCACATGATTGCTTTTGACGTTGGGAAACGGCCACACATCGCTGGGGTTCTTGCCATTCGGGTTGCCCGAAAGCCGCCCGATGTTAGGTCCCTTGAAATGCCGCTTGTTCGGGTATTTGGCCGGAATCCGGACCGGGTCCAGATGAAACGTGTAATCGTTGCTCCGGGTCCACCAGTTGATCGTTTCATAGCGCCCGGAGAACCGCTTCGAGCAATGCAGGCCGTGTCCGAAGCGCCACACGATCCGGTTTCGCATCTTCAGATCGTGCTTGCGAAAAAGCGGGTACAGCACGGTGTCGAGCGGGATGATTTCCCCCTGTTCCACATAGTTGCCGACCTGCCAGCACAGGGAGCCTGAGGGGTGCAGGAGCCGCACGCATTCGGAGATGACGCGATCCTGCCGGTGCAGGTACTCTTCCAGCGGCGCCCGTTTCTCGTAGGATTTGCCGAGGTTATAGGGAGGCGACGTGACGATCAGTTTCATCTGCCCGTCCTCGAGTTCCCGCATGAATACAAGGTTATCCTTGCATTCCATGACCGGCGTGTCCTGTCCGTTCGCCTGCATCCGGCGCGTTTCGTATCAGGTGGACGTTTGGGACGTTTCTCCGCGCAACCACGGAACCAGCGCCTTGTTCGGATCGGCGATTTCCTCGATCGAGGCATACCACCAGCGTTCCCATCCCTGCGGCGGAAGCCCTGCGAAGAGCATCAGGTTAAGCGGGTAGGCCTCGCTGTCCGTAGAGCGCCGGAAGTCGTCCCGGAACAGGAAGGTGGGTTTGCCCCAGGCAATGACCAGGCCCAGTTCCACCATAACGCCTTCGTCCGGGGGACAACCGTTTACTACGGCGAATATCCCGTCTGCCTCACGTACATCGCGTACATCGGCCTGACCCACCTCGTACGCCCAGCCTATCTTGCTGAAGTCGATCTGGTTGTTGCGCTCGAACGGCTCCCACACTTCCGCGCCGGCTTCGTCCAGCGCCGCTACGAGATCGGCCAGCGGTCCAGCCTTTTGCTGCGCCGAGAAGCCGTAGGGATTGGCGAGATACAGCGTCTTGCGGGCGTGTTCCGGCATGGGTCAGAACGGGAGATCGTCGTCCGGTTCGAACCCTGCAGTATCCTCGACGGGGGCTTTGTTTGCGGTTGCCGCGTTCCGGGGCCGATTAGCTCCCCCCCCGGAAGAGCCGCCTCCCGATCCGCCTTCGCCTCGCGAGTCCAGCATCATCATTTCGCGGGCGCGGACTTCCGTGGTGTAGCGCGTGTTGCCGTCGCGATCTTCCCAGGAGCGCGTCTGCAATTGCCCCTCGAAATATACCTTTGACCCTTTTCGCAGGTATTCGCCGCAGATTTCCGCAAGGCGGGACCAGGCTACAATGCTGTGCCATTCGGTCCGCTCGACCATTTCTCCGTTTGCATCCTTGTACCGTTCGGTGGTTGCAAGCCGCATGTTGCACACCGGCGTTCCGCTTCCGGTGTAGCGCGTTTCCGGATCCTGTCCCAGATTTCCAATGAGAATGACTTTATTGATGGCATATGCCATGAGAATACCTCTGCATGTGTGGTGAGTGCAATGCCGGCCGACGACACAGTGGTTGCAGGCTCGCGCTTATAGACCCGCGCCGCCCTCAAACATAACTCCCAAGACGAATTTTTTGCTGGCCTCAAGGAGGAAATACCGAGTTTCTACGTTACGCACAAGGTCGGAAATCATGGCGATTAGTTACCCACATCTTTTGGACATGAATCGCTTCGGGCTGTGGATAAAAGCCCCGGATTCCCCGCAGCCGGTGTACATTTTGTGGAAAACCAAGTGATTTTGCAGACCGTGCACGCTTGTGCACGGCCCGTCCGTTGCATGTTTTTCATCGTGGCGGAACGCGGCGCCGCGTACCTTAATAATATGTGCATCCACTGCATACCCTGATCCGGATGCGGCCCTCCCATTCCTGAATCACACTATATGTATATTGAACATATGTCGTCAGGTTCCACGAAGCACAATACGTACGACCACATGGTTGACCCCGCGTTTGCGCCGGGAGAAGAAGAGCAGGCGGCGTATGCCGCATTTTCCGCCATTGTCCGGCAGTTGCGGCGGGATTGCCCGTGGGATCGGGAGCAGACCCACGAATCCGTCAAGCACCTGCTGATCGAGGAGGCCTACGAGACCCTTTCGGCGATCGACGAAGGGGATCGGGACGGGCTGTGCGAGGAACTGGGCGATCTGCTGCTGCATGTGGCGTTTCATGGCGTGATCGCCGAGGGAGACGAGCGGTTCTCGATCACGGACATTATCCGCAAGGAAACCGCGAAACTGGTGCGTCGCCACCCGCATGTGTTCGAGGATACGCAGGTGGAAGATGCGGGAGCGGTGATTCGTAATTGGGAGCGGATCAAGTTGGCGGAGGGGGCAAAGAAATCGGCGCTGGAGGGTGTGCCCCGCCAGCTCCCCGCCCTCCTCAGGGCGCATCGCATCCAGCAAAAAGCCTCCGGGGTCGGATTCGATTTCCCGGAGCGGGCAGGCGCCTGGGAGAAGGTCTGCGAGGAGATCCGGGAATTTGCGGAGGTGGATGCTCCGGGCGCTTCGCCGGAAGAAAGGGAGCGCGAGTTCGGCGATGTGCTTTTTGCGCTGGTGAATTATGCGCGGATGAGCGGCCTCAATGCGGAAAACGCTCTCTCCCGCACGAACGATACGTTCGTACGGCGCTTCAGGCATATCGAGGAGCGGCTGGCGGCGTCGGGTCGGACTCCCGCCGAATCGGACCTGGCGGAAATGGATGCCTTCTGGGAGGAGGCGAAGGGGCTGGATACAAAAGGCGGCAGTAGCTCGGTTTGATACGAGCCGTCCTGTTTTCCCAGCGAGAACCGCTGATCAGGGTGGCTGAACTCGATGCGGCGCTCCGTTATCCCACGAGGTCCTTCAATTCCTGCACGCGCCGGATGATGGCCGCCCGCTCCATCTTTCGATATTTTTCGGGCAACAGGGCCCTGCTTGTGCATTCCAGGACGGCCACCAGCGTTTGTAGCTCCACTTCTTCGGGGTAGGCGGGCGGAATGAAGTCGCGCACCGCTTCTTCGAGAATCTTTTTTGTAATGGGCTGCACGCCGTTCGCCATGCCGGGAAGCACGGTACCGTCTTTTGTCCGTTGTACGCCCGCCCGGAACTTCGCGCGCGTAAACAGCGCCTCCATGTCCGCCCCGCTGAGCGGGCGGTCACTGTCGAGCAAGGCATCCGGCATGTCGCCCATGTCCAGCCGGGCGCCTGTCCGCTGCATGGTGACGCGAAGCAGTTCTTCCCGTTCTTCTTTTGCTTCCGGGTAGAACAGGGCAATGTGTTCTTCGGCCCGTCCCTGCCGCTTCAGGTCGATGGGCATCAGGTCGGGGCGCGCCGTGACGAGGAAGAAGAGAATGCGCCCCCGGTGCGACGAGTTGCTCATGAAGGTGGCGATCTGTCCGAATACCCGGCTGGAAACGCCCGAATCGCCCTGTGCATCACGGTTACCGAGGGCCGTGTCCGCCTCGTCGATCATCACCGCCACCGGCGTCATGGCCTCGAGCAAATGGAGAATTTTTTCGAGATTGCCTTCCGTCACGCCCTGCCACTGCGAGCGGAAGTTTTTCAGCGTCACCATCGGGACGCCTATCTCCCCCGCAAAGCAGGTGATCAGGAACGTTTTGCCCGTTCCCACGGGGCCGCTGACCAGATACCCCATGGGCAACACGTCCGGGCGGGCGGCCCGCAAGGCGCCGGCGGCCTGCCGGAGATGCGCCTTGGCTTCCCGGTGCCCCGCTACCATGTCGAGGTTGAATTCGGTTTCCACGAACTCCAGCATACCGTACGCTTCCGCCTCGATGAACTCCTTTTTCATGCTGGAAAGCGCCTCGAACGTCAGCAGCGTGCGGTTTTCGAGCACATCGGCAAGAATCGTGCGGAGTTGGGTATAGCCCAGTCCGGCGGTATGGTGGGCTACGGCTTCCGGGGAGACCTCTGAATGTTGCGCAAAGATATTCGCCCGCTCGAGGAGGGACCAGCGCACGAAGGCGAGCCGGGCTTCCTCGTCCGGCATGGGAATCCGTATTTCCGCAGTGTACGGACTCTGCACGAGTTGCCGGTTCAGATCCGTGAGGTTTTCCGCAATGAGGCAGAGGGTGAAGTCGCCTTCAAGGAAAAGGGGGTCGTGCGCCCATTTCTGGAGAAACACGAGCGCGTTCCGGTCTTCGGCGGAATACATGGACGCCTCGGCCATCGGAACAATGGTTTCCGCATAATCCACCACGCAGGCAATGCGCAAGCCGTCGGCAAGGCGCGTACGAAAATAATTTTCCAGTACGGAAAACACGCGGACCGGATCTCTCGGCAAGGCGCGCGCATACTCGGTGCCGAAAATGGCGTCATACCCTGAAACGGCCCGGTGGAAGTCTTTCCGGGACGCCGCGTCGGCAAAATGGATGCCGGCGGAACGGTCGTAAAAAATCACGATGTCCCGCGCCGCAAACAGGTCGTTTACCAGAAATTCGCGAAGCGGCGCATAGCCGGCATCTCCGTCTTCGGTTTCGCCGGGCACGAGATCGCGGACGTTGCCGTAGAGAATGAACTGCGTGAGCGTCTTCGTGAGGTACTTGCGCGCCAGATCGCGGGCCCAGGACGGGTAGCGGGACCAGGTATCGAGGATGGGGGTCCGGGTTGTCCCGGCGGGTGTTTCGAGCGAGGGAGCGTCGTTGTGCGATGTCCCTTCCCGGGGTGAATGCTCCGTCGCATCCCCGGATTCGGGGACCTGCTGTTCCCCGGAAGAAGGCGTGTGGCTTTGATCGGTCATGGGTCTCGCGTCCGGGCGTATGCGCGTTCGGACGGATGCTTGAAAAACGGAAGCGGTCGTGCCGAAACTCACCGCACCCGCACGAGCGAATGCGCTTGGTCGTAGGTCGTGCCGGAAAAACCTTCTACCCGCAAACGATAAAAATACGTACCCGACGGGAGTCCGGTTGCATCGAAGGGAATATGGTGCCATCGTTTGCCCTCGGCGGCCCCTTCGGCAAGATTCGCCACGCTGCGTCCGAGCATATCGAACACGGTCAGACGGACGATGCCGTCCTGCGGTAGATAATACCGGATCGTCGTCGTGTGGAGAAACGGGTCCGGGTAGTTCTCGGTGAGCACATGGCGTTCCGGGTGTTCGAGGGTGGCGGCGGCAATAGCCAGCAACTGTTCCCGCCCGCTCGCCGAACGGGCATAGAGCCGGTACGATATCTGTCCCGGATAGGTCGCACCCCCATCCGTGAAGTCGCCTGTTTGCGGCTGGTCACTCTCGAAAATGACCACGGAAGCGCTGCCTTCCACGCGCTCTATGCGATAACCGGCGATATCGCGGTTGTCGAGAAATTCCCACGCAAGATGTACCACACCGTCCTCATCGGTCCGGGCGGCAAGCGCGGCACGGCCGAGCGGGACATTGCCGGTTACAAGCAGGGTGCGGATGCGCTCAACGAGATTGTCGAAGATAGCAAGGTTGTTGTCCCCCGGGCAACTCGTAGAGGCGCCTGCGAACTGGCCGTGTCCACGCAGGTTATCCGGCAAGACCCCGTAATTTTCGGAAAGGAATGCGAAGGTGACGGCCAGCGAATCGAGGGTCGGCGGCGACAGCGTGTCCGTACACCGGGCGATGTAGGGGGGATGATAGCACCCCAGCATGCACACCCCGATGTTGCCGGTATTGTGGCCGCCTACATGTGCGCCCAGCGCCAGCGCGGGTGCGGAAGCGAGCGATGCATCGCCCGGCAAAAAGGGCCGACCCTGGTAGAGCCGGCCGCTTTGGTCCAGTACGAAATGGTATCCGATGTCGCTCCATCCCCGGATGTTCTGGTGCAAGTCCTGGATAGCTTTCAGTTGCGCCAGCCCTTCTTCATGCGTGGACGCCCAGAACCCGGCGGCATGGTGGAAGGCCATGTTCAGGTAGTCGGGTCGGGCCAGCGCCACGGGATTTCCCCGGAAAGGGTCGGCTTCCCATGCTTCCCTGTCGTACATGCGAGGCGGAACGATAATGCCTGCTCCCTGTGGACGAGTTTTCCCGGTTTCTTCGGGAGGCGCCTTCTCCCGGATGTCCTGTTCCACGCCGCGTTTCTCAATGGTCTCTCCTTCCCGGTTCGCATCCTTGCGGTTATCGAAGACGCCCGCGGCAGTGAGGGCAACGGACGCCCGCGTTTCGAAGCGTATCTCGAACCGGCCTGCCGTAAACACGTCCTCCCCGTGAAAACCGGCGAAGAACGTATCTCCGGTGGCCGAAAACACGATGTGCAGCGTACGCCAGGGACCGTTCTCGAAGCGCACCCATCCGGTCAGATTGCGGTCCGGAGTTGTTCCCTGTACCACGAAGCCGGTGGCCTCCGCGGGGATCGGTGCGGTGATCCATGCCGGTTCCCCCGTTTTGGATAGAGGGGACGGCGCCAACGTCACGGCATCGGCGCCGAGATCGGCGAACAGGGAAGACGCCGGCTGTGCGGCGGCGGGTACGGACGCCGCGGTCCATCCCAGGACGGCGACCACACATAGCCACAACGAACGGCGCGGCAACAGTACGCGGAGGCCGTCCGGGTGCAGCCATCTCCTCTGAAGCATTGTAGCGGCGTACCGCATAGGGAATCGGGTCATGCGCGGGGTGCGGGGCGTTTATGCGCCGCGCGCGGTTCCGCAAAAGTGCAGGCGGGACGAGGCGCGCAGTGTGCGCGTGGCCTCAAAATCCGAGATCGACCGTGAACCAGTGCGTTTGTTCGAGGCGCCCGAAATCCGCCCAGGCATAGTCGATGCGGATGCGGAGCGCCCTGTCGAGACGAAGATTCAGTCCTCCGCCCATCGTAAGCCCCTGCTCGCTGTTCGCCTCGAACAGATTGCGGTAGCCTGCCCGCAACGCGATCAGGTTCCGGAAGTCGTATTCTGCGCCGAAGCTTACATATTCGTAGTTGTCGTTCGGGTGCGCCGCATCGGTGGAGAGCACGAAGGTATGATCCGCCGTCTGCAAGGCATCCCAGGACAGACCGATCCGAAACAGGAGCGGCAGCGGATGCCGGTCCAGCAGGTATTCGGAATTGACGATCTCCACCACGCCGCCCTGGTTCGGCGTCGGGTCCGTACTGAATATGATGTCGCGCCCGCTCATTTGCATCTTCGGCCCGAAGTTCGAGAAGCTGGCGCCGAGGCGCAGCCGCTCGTATGGGGTCGTGAAAAGCGTGCCCACATCGAGGGCGATGGACGACGCCGTGCTGTGCCAGATGCGTTCCTGAATGAACTTGAAACTTCCGCCGATGGCAAAGCGGTCCGTCAGCGCTCGCCCGTACGATACCTGAATTGCGTAATTCTGTACTTTGAAACGCTCTCCGGTGCCTTCCGGCTGCGCGATCGTACGCACGAGCATATCCCCGGAGTCGAGGTAGATCAACGAAGCGGCCAGCGTGCCTGCATTACCGAGCGAGGCGCCGAAGGCGGCGAAATTGTAGGTGATATCGGCAAGGTACCGGGTATGCGCCAACTGCACGGAGGCGCCGGGCAGACGCGCGAGGCCTGCCGGATTCCAGTACATTGCAGACAGGTCGTTCGCCTGGGCGACGAACGCGCCCCCCAGCGCAATGGGCCGGGCGCCCACGCCGAGTTTCAGGAATTGTCCTGCCGTCGCGCCCGTTTTCGTAATGGTCTTGTTTCGGGGCGCCGCCGCATTCTCCTGCCCCCGGACTTCGAGGGGCAGCATCAGCAGGACGGCTATCGCAGCGAGATATCTCATGTCACTTTATGACGGCGAATTTTCCGATAGCCGATCCTTCCGGCGCATCCACATGGAAGATGTAGAGACCGTAGGCGATGTTCATGTTGTCGAGGGTGCGCAGGTCCCAGAAGACCTTGCCGTCGTCCACCGCGCTGCTGTGTTCGATCGTATCGACCAGTTCCCCGGCCAGTGTGTAGATACGGATCGTGCACTCCTTCGGCACATTGGCGAAATACAGCCGGCGGTCCCCCCGTTCGGTGTTCGAAATCGGGTTTCTCGGTTCGATCTCGTTGGTGGCGACGTAGGGGTTGGGCACCACGTAGATGTTGCTTAGCGCTTCCTTCGCCATGACGGGGTCCGATCCGGCGGCCTCCGTGCGGAATGTGTACGCATCCTCGTCGGCAAACGGCTTATTCGTTCGGATGAAGAACACGTCTCCGGCGCCGGGCGGTTCGGCGCCGGCTTCCGCAGTGATCCGGAATTGCCAGGTGGCCACGTCCCTTCCATCGATGTTTTCCACGAAGATGGCGGCCTCGTTCAGGTCCCAGGCCCCGTTTCGGTTGGCGTCCGGCACGAATGCCCGGACCGGTTCATTCGCTTTGGTCAGGTTGACGATTTCGAAGGGAAGGTCCAGGCCCGTCACGAATGCCTGCATGACAGGGGCGTCGGCAAACCGTATCTCATAATCGTTGGGTTGTCCGCGCCGTCCCGGTCCGGCCGAGGCCACCCGCACCTCGAACGGCAACGTGGCATTGCCTTCCGTCCATCCCGTTTGTTCGGCGTCGATCTCCAGGATGTGATTCTGCACGAACACATGCAGCCCTTCGAAGACCGGGTTGCCCTCCTCGTTTTTCAGGAGGTTGCTCCGGTAGATGGGCGCGTACAGGAACGAGGCAACAAGTTTCTGGAAGGCCTCGATGCTCGCGTCGGGCAGTATTTCTATGGATCCCGCATCAGGATGGAGTATGTATTCCGATCCGGCCTCCAGCGTGCGCCCGTCTTCCGTACGCAGCGTGAAGGAATCAGGGACGATATTTTTGTGGCCAAGCCCGGAGAACTGCCCGGGTCGTCCGGTCACGGTGATTGTGCGCAGCGCCTCGTTGGTCACCGTGTAGACGGTTTTCCTGTTGATCGTGTCGAAGTCTATCCGGTACGGATTGCCGGCCGCCACGGTCGGCGCATCTATGATCGCGATCTTCAGGTCTCCGGTCGCTACGCCCTGCGCATGATCAAGTTGGACGGAGGGCGCCACATACCCCGCAGCGGGCGGACGGGGTATGACCGACATGGCGTTCACATCGAAGACATACTCGTCCGTCGTGGGGTTGTACGTGATGGTCTTGCTCGTTTCGGTAGGGGGAATGCCGCCGGAGAAACCTTGTACGTCGCTGCCTGCGTAGCCCCGGTCGTAGGCCGTGACTGCATAGTAATACGTTTGCCCGTTGCGCACGTTGTTCGAGTCCACGTAGGTATGAAACAGGCCCGTATCGTCCCCGAGGTCGTAGGAAATGCCCCGGTCCGCGAATGGAATGGGCGACGGGCCGGCAATGCCGTTATCGAGGTCAAACTTCGCCTCCACGCCCCGTTCGTCCGTGAGCGGGCGGAAAAGAAACCTGGTGCCGTTCACGTCTGTGATTGTCTGCTGGTCGGCGAATTCCTGATCGGTCGAGCGATAAATCGCGTAGCCCTCGAAATCCGCTTCTCGCGTGAGCGGGTCGATGGTGCCCTCGGACCGGTTTCCCCAGTAGAGCGTCACCTTTTTGTCCCCGGGCACGACCTGCACGAGCGGTTTACGGGGCGGCTTCGCGAAACGGTAGCCTACATCGTAGATCTGCTGTACCGTGCGGGCATTCAACCGCAGGTCTTCAAGATTCTCGCCTACGAGGAGCGCAATGGAGAAACGCTTTGTTTCGCCGGCGCGCAGCGGGAAGTCTCCTGCCCCGTAGATGAATACGTAGTCGCCCGGCTCGGTGGGGATGTCGTCGAAGCGGCCCGGTTCCACGAAATTCCACACGCGCGCGTCGTTGGAGATGTTGTTGCCGCCGAACGGGGGCGAAGCGAACGACGTCAGCCCGATCATGTCGCTTTCGTCAATGTCCGTAAACTCGAAGTTCGGCTCGCCCGGTTTGGTGATGTCGAACTGGGAACCTCCCGTAGGCATTCCGTCCCCTTCCCCCTGATCTCCTGTTCCGGGTACGCCGTCGAGACCCACATCGTCCGTTTCCGGGTCCCAGTCCTCGTCGTTGTCGAGCCCGTCGGTCCACGATTCATCCAGCATTCCGTCCCCGTCGTTGTCCACGCCGTCGCCCGGGAAGAATGTGCCCCCGGAAGCTTCGCACGCAGCGGCGTCGGCTCCGCTGCCGTCGATGCATTCGCGGCCTCGTCCGGGGCTTTCAAGGAACTTGTACCCAAAGTATCCCGGCGGCCTGCCGGCCACGTCGGATCGCCCGTCGTCGTCCCAGGCGAACACCATGTTCAGGGCCGTATCAAAGTTGGCAAGGTCGTCGTGCCAGTCGCTCGGCCCGCCGACATGCGGGTCGCCCCACATGCCGAAACGCACCCGCTCAAGATTCCTCTCGCTCTTGTTCGTGATCTTGTAGACGAGAAAGATGGCGTCTTCCGCCAGCGGGTTCGACCACTGGTAGAGCCGCGTTTCGACCTCCAGCCCAAGGCCCTTGCGGGTCGGATCGCTGGGAAACGGCAGGTACGCGAATTCCCTGTTTCCGTAGTCGTTCATGAAGTACAACGCTTCCTTGTCCGCATTGGAAGCGCCCTGTTGGAGGGCCCCCGGCCACACATATTCCCCGATGTTGACATTGTACCAGTCTTCCGGCCACGGATCCGGCCTGCCGTCGAGGTCCTTGTCCCGGTCATCGCTCGTGGGGATCAGTTTCGATTCGGCGTTGACCACCTGGATGCCCTCGAAGCTGCCCACCGGTTCCGCACAGGGGATGGGCTGCCAGCCCCAGCGTTCCCTGCCGTCCGGGGAGACTTCGCCCCCGTTGGACGCGAGGCCGTCGGACACGATGTGCATTACATAGACCGTGTCGCCTGCCGCGTCCCGCACGATCTGGCCATTCTCGTCGCGTTTCGGCACACTTTGCGGGTCTTCGCGGTTGGGATCGACGATCTCGGCGCCCACGAACGGCCCGAACTCATACCCGTAGCCCAGCCCGTTCCACACGATGTCGGTAATCGTATTGCCCGGCGAGGAGATCGACCCGAAGTTGGTGATCTGGGTAGTGATCTTGTTGCCGTTCATGATGGCGTCGCGCCGGTTCGTGAAATCCGGGCACGTGGCGTTTGCCGCCGGCGCTCCCGATACCGACAGGCGTTCCAGCCAGCGACCGACTTCCCGGTACGACCAGTCCCGCGAACGGCTCTCGACCTGCTGCGCCCGGGCGCTATGCGCCGCGGGGAGCAGAAGAAAGCCGGCTGTCAGGCAGCCAAGGAAGATGGTGCGAAAGGGCATGTCGCGTGGGGCTTGCTTGCGCAAGGGGGTGTGGTTCGTGTTTTCAGAAGGCGATCGTTACGCCGACGCGAATCTCGCGCGGGGCCGAGAAATACTGGGGCCGATTTTCCCAGTCGTCGAGGGTGGGTATGCCGGGCAGACCATAGCCGGACCGCCATGTGGCGTGCCGGTTCAGTTCTTCGCTCAGCGAATAGGAGGCGCGCCCCGTATCGTTGAACACGTACACCTCGTTTCGTATGTCCAGCACATTGAAAATCTTGGCGAAGGCGCGCAAATCGAGACTTCCTACGGTGAACGTCTTGAAGATCCGTGCGTCCAGTTTCAACTGCGTCGGCTTGCGCCCGCTGCGCGGCAGATCGTCGATATTCTGGTCGATGAGCAGCGGTGTGTACGGGTACCCCGTGGCGAACCGTCCGATGAGCGAGATGCCCCAACTGGCGGGCCGCGAGACGGTCACAACCGATGAAATGATGTGGCGCTGGTCAAAGTCCGTGGGAATGATTTCCAGTTCCGTTTCCCGTCCGGACAGAAAATTGAAGAAGGCCGCATTCGGGTTGTCGTTGTCTCCCTCGGCGATCTGGTAGGTATAGTCGAGGTTCGCCGAAAACAAGCCGTTGCGCGAGCGCCGTTTCGTGAGCGCAAACGTCACGCCTTTCACGTTTACGTAGTTCTGATTCGTGTAGATGCTGTAGACGTCCTCGCCCGGGATCGTGCTGTAGCGGATCGTACGCCGCGTCAGATAATCGCGGATGTCCTTAAAGTAGCCCGTCAGGTCGAAGGCCAGGGTTTCGGTGAGCTGCTGTTGCAGGCCGATCTCATACTGTACCGTTCGCTCCGGGCGCAGGTTGGCATTTCCGAACGTGGGTACGCTGCCCACCGGAAATTCGAATTCCGGGTTGATGTACATATTGCGCAGCCTCGGCATCTGCGCAAAGTGTCCGTAGGAAAAGTGGATGATGCCGCGCGCCGTAATGGGGAACGATACGCCGATGCGAGGCAGCACCATTGTTTTGGGACTGGCGTCCGCCGGATCGCTCTTTGGTTCGAGCAGGTCCGGGATATACCGCCCGTGCGGAATGAAGTACTCGGCGCGTATCCCTGCATTGACAATGAAGTCGGTGAATTCCAGCTTGTCCTGCACGTAGGCGGAGAGATGCGTAGCGTTCTGCTCCGCACAGTCGTAGCCGTCGTAGGCGCCCACAATGCTGAGGAACTCCGTACAGCCGTACTTGTCCCGCGAGGGATTGTCGACGTCCACCACCGTGGGGCTGCGGTAGCGGTTGCCGTCGTACAGGACCACGAAGTTCTCCCGGTCGAGGGTGTGCAATTCCGCGTCCAGGCCCGCCATGGCCTCGTGCGTCAACCCGAACTGGCGGGTGAAGTCAATCTTCGCGCGCAGCGATGCGGCGTCTTCGTAGATATGGGATTTTTCGTTTCCGGCGAACAGGAAGTTGGTTCCCGGAAAGCCGATCATGTTGCCTTCGCCGATGTCGTCGCGGTCCACGACGTAGCGGGTATCCTGCGGGTCCTCGTAGCGATACTGCCGGTACCGGTTCTTTGCGTACGAGAATCGGGCCGTGTAGAAGGACCGGTCGCTGAGCGTGTGCGTCCAGTGCAGGGCATGGTTCCAGCTGTGATCCCTGTAGGGCGCGTTCCCGTCCGGGTTATACCGGTAGTTGAAATCGAAAGGCGTTCGCCGCACGCCGTCGCGCAGCTGGCTGTATTCGATTTTGGCGCCCCGGAAGGGCCGGAAGGTGATCTTTCCGAGGATGTTGAAACTTTCCCGCGGGTTCAGGGCGACGATCTCGTTCGGCAGGGCCTGTGTCGAATCCGCTGCGTATTCCCACCACGGGCGCCCGTGCATTTCGTAGTACCAGTTGGGGCCGTCGTAGTCGGGGAGGTATTCCCTGATCAGCCCCAGTCGGTCGAGGTCCGCATTGAAATTCGCCGAGTCGGACGGGAGGAAGCGCCGCCATCCGTAGATATGGCCCCGGTCCACGTCCCGGCGCCCGGAAACGAAGAAGCGCAGTTTGTCCGAAAAAAGCGGCCCGCTCAGCGAGCCTTCCAGCACGTATACGTTCAGGTCATGCGCATCGGGCGCGCCATAGGCGGCCTTGTTGCCTGTGAATGTATCTCCGCCGTAGACACTGACCGATCCTTCGAAGGAGTCGCCGCCTTCCTTGGTAACGAGATTCACGATCCCCGACATAGCTTTTCCGTACTCGGCGTTGAAGGCTCCCGAGATCACCGTCATTTCCTGGATGGCGTCGGCGGCCACTTCGGTGGCGAGTCCATTCGTGTTGAAGGGATTTCCCACGGACATGCCGTCGACGAGATAGGCGATCTCGTTGGAGCGTCCTCCCCGGATATGGAAGGCGCCGCCGGGTCCCTGCGTGACGCCTGCCTGGGTGGCGAGCACGCCGAAAAAGCCCTCTATGGGCAATTGTTCGATTTCCTCGGCGATAGTCGTTTTTTGGGAGGATGTCAGGTCCCTGCGAATGAGGGGCCGGTCGGCGACGACAACGATCTCCTCCCCCTCGATCGTCTCTTCCGTCATCTCGACATCGATGCGGGTGGTGTAGTCCGAGGAAACCTGCACTTCCTGGACAACCTGCCGCGCAAACCCGATGTAGGTGAAGGCCAGCGCGTGCTCGCCGGGGCGCACGTTCAGGATAACGTAGTGGCCGTCGGCGTTCGTGGTAGCGCCCTGTGTCGTGCCCTCTATGACGGCGTTCACGCCGATGAGCGGCTCGCCGGTCCCGGCATCGGTCACCCGCCCGGCGATTTTTCCCTGTCCGAATGCGGGGAATGTTGCGCCGAGTCCCGCGAGAAGTAACGCTGCACAGAGAAGGGGGAAGCCGATCGTCTTGCGCATGTCTCCGGCGTAGAGAAGCAGAAAGCGCCGGGGCCTGTCGGATATTGTCCGGCAGGCCCCGACGCAGGATGGATTATTTGAGGAGGACCATCGTCTTACTTTGCACGAATTGACCCCATTCGAGCGTGTAGATGTACGTTCCGCTTGCGACAGGATGTCCGGAGTCATTCGTTCCGTTCCAGGACACTTCATAGGCGCCGGCCGCATGGAACGCGTTGTTTACGAGTGTCCGGACAAGGCGCCCGGTGATGTCGTACACCTTTACGCTGACCGCCTTGTCCAGTGGCAGCGTATAGTTGAACGTGGTCGAGGGATTGAACGGATTGGGGTAATTCGCCGAGAGTTTGTAGTCCGACGGCAGTATGACGCGCTCGTCAACGATGTGTACGGTCACACCGGAACCTTCCAGCACGCGCATGAAGACGCGATTTTCGTTTGCCTTCGCTTCCGTGGTTTCCCGGTCGGACAGGTTCGTGTTGGCGTTGAACGTTTCCTTGATCACGAACGTGCTGTCGTCGACGCCCTGAAAGGCCACGGCCAATTCGTTGAAGCCATCGCCGTCCGGGTCCCCGAGGTAGGCGAATTTCGAGACGAAAACGCCGCCTTGGGGTCCCGTTTCATAGTAGGTGCTTGTTACCCCACTCGAATCGCGTTCGATCGTGTTGAATTCATCCTTGTCGAACGGCTCGAAATACGGAAGTTCGTGCAGCGTATAACTGGCAGGGTCCTCCACATCGCCTCCCTGATATTCCGCGAAACGGATAAACGCCGGATCCGCGTCAGCTGTGCGGGAAGCGCCGCTGTAGGTGACGCCGGTTCCGAACACATCCATGCGTCCGTCGCCATCGAGATCGCCGGATCCGATCCCAAGCGTAGTGAAACGTCCGCCGAAGATATCCACTACTACATTGTCTGCCGTAATCTCCAGCGTGTTTTCTCCACTGTCATAGTTTACGAGAACCGCTTCACCCGTTTGCAGGTGACTATAGAACACCTCGTCGTTTCCATCCTGATCGATATCCACGACGGTTCCGCCGAAAAAGGCTACGTTATCCGTAGCGGTTGCACGGTAATATGCGTTCGCGGAGGTGGAATCGGGAAATTCGTAGGTGTCCGGCCCCGTGACCCGTCCGGTCGTCAGGTTGAAATTATTCCACGAGTGCAGCGAAATGTCCATATTGCCATCGCCGTCGAAATCGCCTGCGCCGATGTAATAGGGGCTGCCGCCACCGCGATTGACTTGGTCGTGGTCTACGACACGGGAATTCAGGCGCACCTCCTCGATCCAGCTCTCGAAGCCGCTTCCGATATCGCCGTCGACGGAAACGATGTACCATTCATCATGGGCATTATTGCCATTATTGCCCCACATGGCCTCGCTTGCGCCATCGCCGTCGATGTCCATAATCGTAATGCGTTCCTGACGCCAGCGGTTTGGCAGGTGATCGTCAAACTCGTAAACACTTGCAGGGCCGGTACCGAAGTCGGTCCCGTTGAATTCGTAGGCATAGAGGCCGGGCTTTAGCGTACTGGTTACCCCGTAGCCTTGTCCGGCGAAGAAAAGAATTTCACCCATGCCGTCACCGTCCATGTCGCCGGCGGCGATGGACCGGATATTATTGGTTGTTCCTGTCGAATCGACCCACGGCGTCGAGTATACCCATTCCCAGGTATTTGCGCCTGCGTTTTCGATCACATGGGCGCGTCCGCCGCCTGTGTAGTCGCTCACGACGATTTCCATTTTGCCGTCGTTGTCGAGATCCACGGGGCCGACTATGTCCCGGGCGCCCGAGTGGAGACCGGCGGCATACGGGTCCATCACATCCTCGGACACATCTACCCGGAACATGTGCTCGGCCTTCTGCGCCGAAGCCGTCCAGGCGCCGGCAACGAGCAGGAGGAAAAGAGAAAACAGAGAGAGGTAGCGAGAAGCAGTAACAAGTTTCATGGCGTTTTACTGGTTAGAGGATTAATGGGGGGGCGAGAAGATGGCGAAAAACCCCGGATTTTTAAGCTGTTACGTCGGAGCAGGTTCCCTGTATTCGGGCATATTATTATGGAGACGCTGGAGACAGATGCATCCCTCGTTCAGGGTCGTACTCGTGATGCGATGTTTCGAGAACAATGGAAGTCGGCAGGGTGAAATGGTTTCGGGAAAACCGGACAGTGGTTCAGGTGTACTGTCGTGGGAGCGCCCGCCAAACTCCCTACCTTCCCCTGATCATTCCCTTTGAGGCGCGGCGACTTCCGGCGTCGAGCACATAGTAGTAAGCGCCGGAAGCGACAGAGCGGCCTGCAGCATCCCGACCATCCCAGTACAGGGTATGGAGACCTTCGGGCGTCCATTGCCCCTCGGACAGTCCGATGACTTCCCTGCCAAGCGCATCGTATATGCGCAGGGTTATCATGGCAGGCTGTTGCAGCGCAAACCGGATTGCCACCGTTTCCCGGAACGGATTCGGATAACTCTGGAACAGATCGAACACTTCCGGCTGTTCGGTTTCAACGGCCGTCGGGTCCGGGTCAAGGGATACCACATTGCTCGCTGCACTTTCGATGGAATTTACGCTGACCGATGTCACGAAATAGTGAAGGGGATCCGCCCCGGCGAGCATTCCGGGGCGATCTGTGAAGGATGTTTCCCCTGTCACAGCGATCAGGTTGCCCGGATCGTCGACCGCAAAGGCAGTAGGCGGCGGCGCAGGAGAACGCACCCGGTACACTGCATAGCGCCGCACATCGGGCACAGAAGATGCGGGCGCTGTCCAGGAAAGCCCCACTTCGTCTGCGCCGGTCCGTGCGAATGTCAGCGTACCGGGTGCATCGGGCGCGGACAGATTTTTCCAATCCATAGGCGGCGTGAGCGCCGGGGTATGGTACAGATTCGTACGCAGCGTGTCCGCGAAGCCCCTTGATAGAAAGACGCTGATGTTTTTCGCCCTGAAGAACACGCTTCCCTGAATGTCGTCGCGGGCGCGATTAAAGCGGACTTGCCGGGGCACCTCGCTTGTCGAAAACAGATTTCCGCTGAAGGTTGCCCTGTCGGCCCGATACAGGCCGTGGCCGGTGTACAAATGGCGATCCGTTTCTCGCGTGCGATCGGCCCACCAGGGCGCCAGTTTGGCGTAATCCTGTCCGCCTCCGAATGCCCAGTAGAGTTGCGGTACGAGGTAATCAACGGTTCCGGCCTCCAGCCAGGCCGTCGCGTCGCCGTAAATGACGTTATAGGCATCCAGTCCAACGATGCCTGCCGGAACCCCGTTTTTCCAGATGCCGAAGGGGCTGATTCCGAATTTTACGGATGGACGGATAGCGTTCACACTATCTGCCACCTGGGCCACAAAAAGATTTATGTTGTCGCGTCTCCAGGCTCCGATACTGCGAAATCCTCTCGGGTCGCCGTTGAAGGTTTCCCTGTCCTGGGATCTAATCTGGTTGGGCGGATACGGGTAGAAATAATCGTCGAAGTGGACCCCGTCGATGTCGTAGCGCCGAACCACATCCGCAATGACGATCGCGATGCGGTCACGCACCTCCTGTAATCCCGGGTTTAACACGGTCAGATTCCCGATGGAAAGCGTCCATTCGGGATGTTGTATGGAGACGTGCGAGGAATGGTTTGTATACCTCGAACCACGCACGGCCCGATAGGGATTGAACCATGCATGCAGCTCCATGCCGCGTTTGTGGGCTTCCTCTACGGCGAAGGTCAGGGGATCGTAGAAAGGATTGGGAGGGGCGCCCTGCGTGCCCGTAAGCCAGTAGGACCATGGCTCATACGGCGACTCGTACATGGCGTCGGCCTCCGACCGCACCTGAAAGAAGACGGCGTTGATGCCTGCTTCCTTCAGCTTGTCCAGCATGATCGTGAGCTGCGCCTTCTGCTGGTTACTTACAAACGTGCCGCGCGAACCTGGCCAGTCGAGGTTGATGACCGTAGCGATCCATGCTCCCCGGAATTCGTGCTTGAGAGCCGGTTGAGCGGATGCGGGCTGGAGCATCCCGGTCATCGCAAGGAGTAATACCGCCGCGCTGCAGGGAATATGTTTTTTGGAAGGCATGGTATGCCGTGCCTGGATCGCTTTGGACAAGCATTCAACGGAAAATATCAAAAGATATCTGTCTGTGCTTATTATTGTTATATCGGAAAAGAATGAGCGAAATGGAATGATGCGGGCGGAGTTGCATATCTCCTGACGATGCTATATTGTAACAAGGGCTGGTCCATCCCGTATAATGATCGGGGTGTTTTCTCTTGACGCCATGCGCACCGGAAAAACACCCGCATAGACCCGGAAAGGTACTAAGGCATGAAGGACCATCTTCCTTCCTTGCTGCTGAGCGTAATCCTGTCGCTCCTGACCGCTTCAGCATCTCTTGCACAATCCGGTAAGATAGCCGGACGCATCACCGACGCGGTCGGAGAAGCGATCCCGGGAGCGAATGTAGTGCTTGACGGTACCGTCAGGGGGTCCGTATCGGACACAGAGGGATACTATGTAATCCTGAATGTTTCCCCTGGAAACTATGTCCTGCGCGCCTCCTTCATCGGCTTTACGTCGCAAACGGTGCAGGATGTCCGCGTCAACATCGACCAGACGACCTCAATCGACTTTCAGCTGAATGAAACCGCAGTAGGGCTCGACGAAGTCCTGGTAACCGCCGATCTCCCTGTAGTGCAGGCCGATGTATCCAACAGCCAGCTGAACGTATCTTCGGACCAGATCGAGGCGCTGCCCGTCTCCAGTATATCCAGCGTAGTGGGCCTGCAGGCCGGCGTACAGGGGTTGTCCGTGCGGGGAAGCGGCTCTGACGAGTTGGCCTTCATGGTCAACGGCCTTGGTCTCCGGGACGAACGCAACAACGCTCCCTTCACCAACATCAGCCTCACCTCTGTTGAAGAAGTACAGGTGCAAACCGGCGGCTTCAACGCTGAATACGGCAACGTACGCTCCGGAGTCGTCAACGTAGTCACCAGAGAAGGGAGCCCGGACCGGTATCAGGTGGACGCAATCGTGCGCTACAGCCCGTCCGCCCAAAAACACTTTGGCGCCCGCGCCGATGATCTGAATGCCTATTGGATTCGTCCGTTTATCGACCCGGATGTGGCGTGGCTTGGTACGGAAAGCGGAGCATGGGATGAAGCCACCCAACAGCAATACCCCAATTTCGAGGGATGGGTCGCCGTATCCGATCAATTGCTACGGGATGACAACCCCAACAACGACCTGACGCCGGAAGCGCTTCAGAAAGCTTTCCTTTGGCAACACCGGAAGAAAATGCAGATCGCTACGCCGGACTACAACATAGATGTGGGTTTAGGCGGTCCTCTTCCAATTGTTGGAAAATCACTGGGAAACCTGCGTTTCTACGCCTCTTTCAGATCCGATCAGGACATGTATCTGATCCCGCTCCATACCGATCGATTTCGGGCGCATACGGGCCACATAAAGTTGACGAGCAACATCGCCCCCGGCATGAAATTGACGGTGGAAGGTTTGCAGGGCCGCAGCACAGGTACGGCAAGCAGCCGGGCCGGACAGCCGGGCATCTTCCGCTCTCCTTTCAGTATCGCTGCACAACTGAATCGGGTCAGTTTTATCGATTCCCGCACATTCTCGACGGACTATTGGGGCCCCACGACCGTGAATACGTGGATGGCCGGCGCCAAATTCACGCATTTGCTGAGCAATACTTCGTTCTACGAAGTACGATTCAACTCCTTTGGATCCCGGTACGACACCAATCCCGGCCCGCTGCGCGACGAAACGTCTGTCGTAACCTTCGGGGGCGTAGGCTTCGATGAAGCGCCTTTCGGCTTCCAGCCCAAACCCACCTTCGGCGTGGACGGCATGAGAACCGGCGTTGGCATGAGCAACGCCCGCGACAGCAGCCGCGTAATCACCTATAATCTGCAGGGCGACTACACCAGCCAGATAAACCGCTTCCTGCAATTGAAAACGGGACTGGAATTCAATCTCGCCGATACCCGCGTCAATTACGGGCGATACGACGTATTTCTTCCCAGCGGCAACTCGCATTCGACCTGGGAGAAGAAACCCATGCGTGGCGCAGCCTATGCACAGAGCAAGCTCGAATTCAAGGGGATGATCGCCAACCTTGGACTGCGGCTCGATTATTTCAATGCAGGAGGAGACTGGATTTCCTACGACGATCCATTCTCCAATGCCTTCTCGGCCCGATTCGCCCACCAGATCGATTCCCTGCTTACGAAAGAACCCACCGCCCAACTTTTCAAGTTGAGTCCCCGCGTAGGGGTCTCGTTCCCTGTGACAGCCGTCAGTAAACTGTTTTTCAATTATGGACACTTCCGGTCACTCCCGGACCCCAACAATCTCTACCTGATCCGTCCCTTTACGGAAACAGGACAAATCAGCCGAATCGCGAATCCGAACAATCCACTGCCGAAGACGATCGCGTACGAACTCGGATACGAACAAGCTCTCTTCGATCAGTTTCTGGCCCGCCTCGCCGGATATTACAAGGACGTATCGCTACAACCCTACCTGGTCGAATATATCAGCCGGGACGGGCAAGTCAATTATGACGTAACCGAACCCAACTCCTACGAAGATATCCGGGGATTCGAGGTGACGCTTTCGCGAATGCGCGGACGATGGGTGCAGGGATTCGTCAACTACACGTACATGGTTTTCACGTCGGGTTATTTCGGTCTCCGGCGCAATTTCGAAAACCCGACGGCACAGCGCGAATTCGAGGAAAGCGACGCAGAGCGGCGGCGAGCTTCCTCCAAGCCCGTGCCGAGACCCTATGGACGATTAAACCTTGATGTGATTTCACCCCGTGACTTCGGACCGAATTTGGGCGCGTTTCATCCCCTGGGCGGCTGGCGAGCCAGTTTCATTGGCAGTTGGCAACAAGGCAGTAAATATACATGGACGGGGGGAGGCGCCGTGCCCGGCGTGTTGAACAATGTCTCGTTCCGGGATTCCTGGAACATAAATCTGCGCATCTCGAAGCAGTTTGATATCAGAGGGCGGCGGGCGCAACTTTTTGTAGACGTCTTTAATCTGCTCAATCGCAAAACATTGTCGTTCTCCGGTTTCGTAGACGGCAACGACCAGAATGCCTATCTCAGGTCCCTCCACTTGCCCGAATCGGATGACTACGCCACCAACATTCCGGGCAAGGACAAGATCGGCGCCTACCACAGTTACGACACGCTCTTCCAGCCTATGGAACGCATCCCTTTGCGCGCCAGCGTAACCGCCCCCGAACCAGGCGTTATCTATTGGGAATACGATACAAGGAGCTGGTTCGAATATCGGAACGGGGCATGGACGCCTGCCGACCAGGGAACAGTCGATGATGCCCTCGAAAGCAAGGCGTACATCGATATGCCCAACCAGAATTATTTGACATTCCTGAGCCCCAGGGACATTTACTGGGGTCTCCGGATCACGCTGTAGTACGTCGCAATGAAACTCCGGACGCTACATTGTAAACCAGGCATATGCAGCCGACTGCATCGAATGTACACCGTTGCGGTCGGTCTGGCTTTCCTTGTACTGAGCTTGGCAGGCGGACTGAACAAAGTCCAGGCTCAGTTTGCGAACAAATGGCTCTCCGCAGGCTCCCTGCACAACTGGTATTCTGAAATCGGGAGCGAATGTGAAGGGTGCGGCTTCGTCAGAACCCAGCAGGACGGCATGCGCTGGCCGGGGATATACCGCTTCACGGACATGCAAGCGGCCAAGTCATTGTGGATTGCTGCCGCCAACGTGACGGACGAGCTCGGCACGACGTATCCGTCGCGCGTGGTGCATGCTGGCCCTCGCGTTTCAGGCTCTGGAGAATTTTTTCCGTTGCGTTTCGAAATGATAAGTCGCCGGGATCCTCCGGCGGTATTTGTGGATGGGGCCCTCTCGGCGCCCGAAGCGGAAATGGCCAACGACAATGTGGATCCGGATCAGATCCCCGACGTGATGATCGTAAACGAGGCGAACACGCTCCTTGGCATTACGATGGAGCGCAAAATCATGCAGTTCAGTCAGGAGCATCACGACAATTATCATGTGCTGGAATATACCTTCACGAACACAGGGAATACGGATGGCGACGCCGATATCGAATTGCCGAACCAGACGCTTGAGGGGGTGTATTTCTTTTACCAGTGGCGTTTGTCCGTAGCGAAGGAAACGCGCTACGTAATCGGCAACGGCACCGGCTGGGGACTGAACGCCATGCTGGATACGCGCGGCGACGGTGTCAAGCCCGATCCTCCCGAGGAAGATTTCCGGGCGCAGTTCGTCTGGCACGGCAAATTTCCTCCCTTTACGGCCTATAACAACGTGGGCGGGCCGATTCTGCCCCAGGCCTTGCCGGCAGTGAACATCGCACCGACCGACACGCTCGGGCGTCTGGGAGCTTCCCAGTTCGTCGGCGTGGTTACACTCCATGCGGATACGTCGCCCACCGATCAATCGGACGACCCCGGCCAGCCGACCACGACCACCTGGGTCGGTTCGGACGATCCTTACACGTCGCAAAACGACGCATTCAATCCGGCAAAAATGGAGGTGGAATACGGAGTTATCACGAGTGGGCACCGGTCTCCGCGTCATGCCGATGTGGTGGAACCTTCCGGGATGGACGGTTTCCTGAACCCGACCGGCGATCCCTCACTGGGCACTCCTGGAGGATTCTCTAATGCAAATGGATACGGCCCCTATACGCTGGGACCCGGTGAAAGCGTGCGTATCGTCATGGCGGAAGGCGCAGCGGGTCTCAGCAGGGAGGCCAACCTCGGGATCGGACGAGCCTACAGGGAATCGGGGGCGAACGATGCGCTGGCAATCCCCTTTGAGGTGGACGGAGCAATTCATTCCATGAACAAGAACGAATGGGTTTTTACAAGCCGGGATTCGCTCTTCCAGATGTTTCGACGAGCGCAAGCCAATTTTGCATCGGGATATGCGATTCCACCTGCGCCGGCGCCACCGGCCCAGTTCGAAGTAAATGGAGGCGGCGACCGCATTGCGATCTCGTGGCAGCCCTACGCTTCGGAACCCCTGCCGGACAGTTGGAAAATTTACCGGGCCCGGGGGCGCTTTGACAGCACCTATACGCTCATCCACGCGGCAGGAAGCAGCGACACATCCTTCGACGACACGGCCCCGATACGAGGTATCGACTACTATTATTACATCGTGGCGGTAACAAGCGCCAATAACACGGCGGGCCTCACCCCGTCCGGTCCGTTGCGCAGCAGCCGGTATTTTTCCCAAACCTATACGCCCACACGCCTCAAGCGTCCGGCAGGCGAAAATATGGCCGACATACGCATTGTCCCGAATCCGTTCAACATCGCCTCTTCTCCCAGCGTGCGATTTCCGGATCAGACGGACAAACTGGCGTTTTTCAATATCCCCGGACAGTGCCGTATTGAGATATTCACTGCCCTTGGAGAATGGGTCGACCAGATTGAACACACCGACGGCAGCGGGGACGAATTCTGGGACCACACGACGGCGTCTCGCCAGATAGTTGCCAGCGGACTCTATATCGCTGTCATAACGGACACGGAAACGGGCGAGCGCGCTATCAAAAAGTTCGTCCTCATCCGTTAGAAAAGATGTGATGAAACGATTCGCCCTGCTTACTATCGGATTGTGCTTGCTGGCGCCCTTGGCGCCCGCGCCGTGGGCGTATGCCCAGCAGGACAAGATTGCCCAGACGGGCATGAAATTCCTCAGCTTTTCGCCCAGTCCGAGAGCGGCCGCCCTTGGTGACGCCATGACGGCGATGGAAGGAGACGCGCAGAATCTGTTCTACAATCCGGCAGGCATGGCGTGGCAACGTTCGTTTGTGAGTGCATCGATGGCGACTACGCAGTGGATTGCCGGTATCGAGTATTACGCCGGGAGCCTGTCCTTCCGGCCTGGCGGAGGACGCCTGGGTGTGTTCGGCCTTTCCTTCATGAGCGTCGACTTCGGAGACCTCGAAGAAACGATCCGGTTCGATAACGACCAGGGATTTTTGGACATCGGTACGTTCAATCCCACTTCCTGGGTCGTCGGCCTCGGATACGCGCGGCCCTTGAGCGACCGCTTCTCCGCGGGCGGGCATGTCAAATACGCTGTGGAGAATCTGGCCGAGAGCATTACCGGCTACGATGCGGCCGGGGAAAACGAATACGTTCGCTCCGAAAATAACGCCAAAGTGTACGCTTTCGATTTCGGCGTACTGTACAGAACCGGATTTCACAGTCTGAATTTCGCAGTCAACGCCCGTAATTTCTCGGAGGAAATAGCGTACGAGGAGGAGAGTTTTCAGCTACCCCTCACGCTTTCCATCGGCGTATCGATGGATGTCATGGATCTGCTGACTGAGCCGGGGACAGGGAATCCGTACGGCGAGCGGAACAGAAAAACGCATGCCCTGCGCATATCCCTCGACGCTTCCAACCCGCGCGATTTTTCCGAACAAATCAAGGTCGGCGGCGAATATTCGTTTCTGCAAACTTTCTCCTTACGGGCCGGATACATATTTCCTACGGATGTACAGGGACTCACGCTCGGAGTCGGCGTACAGCGGTTGTTCCGAAACGGCGGTTTCGGGGCGGATTACTCCGCCACCACCTTCGATATCTTCTCCACAGTTCATCGAATTTCCCTTTCGTTGTCTATCTAACGCCCTGCGTGCCATGAACCCGGGATCCGCGGCGCCGCACCATAGTAACTGTTTTGACAGAAAACCGGTTTGCATATCGGTTGGGCGGCTGTATGCATTGATCACGGCTCTTCTCTTCGGCGCTGCAATTGCGGGGTGCGATACCGCTGCTCCCAGCCTGTACGATCCGGACAGGACCTCAGGCCCCGATCCGAAAATCGATTCCATTACGCCCGCTGATTTTGCGCTCGCCGGGGTGGATGCCATAACGATCAACGGTAGCAACTTCTCAGCGGAGATTTCGGACAACCTGGTGTATTTCAACGATGCGCGCGGCGATGTACTGGAAGCCTCCACTACGCGTCTCCTGGTGCAGGCGCCCAACACGCCCGGCGCAGACATCGAGCTCCGGGTGGCTGTGCTGGGCGCGGAAAATTACAGTAATGGCATTGCCTATCGGCTTGAAGCCGCTGTCGAACCGTTCGGCGATATCGCCGGATTCGAGGAGCCATTTTCCATTGCTTCCGATCGGACGGGCAACCTGTATGTTTCTATGAATTCCGACAGTCGATCCATAGGGGTTCTCCGCATGGCTCCCGACGGCGCACGCAGTCAATTTGTCGAAACGACGTTCATATGGACCGACATGGCCTATGGAGACGACAACCTGCTCTACACCGTGCGCACAGTGCGCGCCGTATTCCGCTTTGAGGAGGGAGGACGCCAGGAAGTCTGGGGTGTGATCCCCGATAATTCGGCCAAACTCTCAACCATTGCTTTCGACGGAGAGGGCAATCTCTGGGCCGGGGGCAATAACGATAACATCTACCGCATTGCGCCGGACAAATCCATAGAAACGTTTCCCTTCGAAGCAAACGTCCGCGACCTTGCCGTTTTCGACGGACATCTGTACGCCGCCGCCACCCGCGAGGGCACAAGCAGAATATGGCGCTGGCCTATCTCCGGAGGACGCCTTGGCGAAGCCGAAACCTGGTTCGACGTAACGGGATCATTCGGTGCGGAAGCGTTTGCGCTTGCCTTTGCAACGAACGGCGATCTGTTTGTCGGCACAAACGGAATGGATCCTGTGCTGTTGATTTCCCCGGATCGTCAGGGGCGCCCATTCTATCCGGGCATTCTTTTGCCGGCAGCGGCCTCGTTCGCATGGGGCGCCGCCCCCTCGCTGTATATGGTGCAGGGAAAAACAGATACGACCCCCCCCGGTCTGATTCGCATCAATACGCGCCGGGAAGGAGTCCGATAATCCTCTTTGCTTGCATAAAATGGTGCGTGGGCTTGCGTCTTTGGAGCATAGCGCATTTATTACCTTGTTGTTAACAGCATCTTGCCGACCTTACTTTATTTGCCTTGGCGTATTTCCGGCAAATAGGGTACGGTGCTTGCATGTCGCCGTACGCCCGAATTGTACTGCGTCACCACTGTTGAACCACAACCCCCTGAAAACATGAAACGATTCATACTGCCTCTTCTCATGATACTAATGCTGGGCGCTGCGCCGCATCTTGCCTTTGGTCAGTGGACCTTTGATGGCGGCGTTTCTCCTATGCCGGAAGACGCCGACGGCAATCCGCTTCAGTGGCGTAGCGTGCATGGCGTCGCCGTCGACCCGGACGGAAAGATCTGGGTGCAACCGTTCTACGCGACCGACAGTGTCCAGGTTTCTAACGCCGACAATGCCTTCCAGCCGACCCATGTCATTTACGTGTTCAATGCGGATGGCACCCTGTCCGACTTGTCGCCCATCAAGTTCGTATCCTCAGGCGATGGGGCCATTGACGATACGCTCGGCGGTTTCTGGAACGGCACCGCCTGGAAAGGAAAAAGCGGGCGCGGCATTTCCACGGACATGGAGGGCAACATCCTTGTATCCCAGTGGAAAACGCTCTACAAGCTGGATTACCAAACGGGCGTAGCTATGGCCAAAAATCGTTTTGAAGATTTTTGTTCGCTCGCCGAGGCTGCTGCAAGCAACAATAACATCTTCGTAGGCGCCGTATGCCCTGTGCAACCCATTATCATGCTGGATCCCGATGACTTGTCCATCGTGGGTAATGCGGTAGATGCAGCCCAGGGCTTCTCGCGGGACTTTGCGGTTTCTCCGGACGGACACCGCATATTCTGGGCGGGCTATACGACCGGAGCAGTCGTGGAATATGCACGCCCTGACGAATTTTCACCCTACGACTCTGTGGGCGTGGTGATTCCGGGCGTTTCTGCAGAGTCATTCGGCTTCGATCCGAGCGGACGTCTGTGGGTAGGAGCCGGTTCGGTAAACGATGCTGCGAATACATACGTAAACGCAGACGGCGAGACCGTCGCAACGTCCTGGTCGATACAAACCCATTATGCTTTCAATATCGATGACCTTGCCGTGGACATGATTCCCACTGCCCTCGATAGCATCAAATGGGTGAATATAGAAGACAAGGGGTGGACGGATGGGCGACCCAGAGGCATTGCCTTCTCTCCGGACGGGAAGACGGCGTATGTATGCCAGTTCAACGAAACAGTGCCCTCCGTGCAGAAATTTACGCGCAAGTCGTCCATTCCGATTACCACCACGCCCGACGTACGGGTAGCATGGACGCTGGATCCTCGCGATCACCCGGATATATTCGATCATTATCCGGATCAGGATGACGCCACGCAGGGCTTCGGCGCCCGCAGTGTGCTGACAGGTATGGATTTCGACGGGGACGGCAACAAGGAAATCCTGTTCACGACCGACGAAACGCTGGCGCCCCAAGGGCCGGATCCGGGTATGCTCGATGTGGTCCTGTATGAAAACGCAGGCAACGACGCCTACGAGTATGTGTGGCACTTTACGCACGAACCGTCCAATTCTCTGCCCGCCCTTGCGTACGGCGACATCGATGAGGACGGCCTCTATGAGATTTACTTCGGAGTGCCCACTATCGGCGGCGCGGCGGACGATCTCCTCATCTTCGAACAGAACGCCGACAAGACGTTCCCTGCCGAACCGACCGTGAAATATGGGTACGAGCGGGACGGGTCGCTGGATTTCCGTCCTTCCGGCTTCGTGATCGGCGACTTTGACGGAGATGGTGTACAGGAACTGGCCACGACGTCCCGAACGGGCGGTAATCGTGAACTGGTCATCATTGCACCGACGGCAGGCATCGATGCTTTCGCCACGTTCACGATCGAGTTCGAGTTGGGCGAGCAAGTACTGACAGGAGGGGTAGGAGGGAGCATCTATGATGTAGATGCGATCGACTTCGACAACGACGGCGCTATGGAAATCTGGGTCAATACTTGGGATAATTTCACGTGGACCGTCGTAGAGGCGACGGGCGCGGACACCTATCGGCTCGAACTGAACCTGGATGGAGCGGATACCCGGGGCGATCCGGGTTCGTTCAATTCCCACAAGTTGCTGTTCCACGATGCGGACGGCGACGGACGGATGGAACTGCTTGCACCCATGACGAACGGTCGGCTGTACTACCTCGACGATGTGGACGATGTATCGACCATTACAGGAGACAGCTTCCAGGAAGTGGGCGCCTACCATAACGGGGGCCAACCACGTGGCGGAGATATCGGCGATATCGACGGGGACGGCAATTTCGATGTGGTGGCCACGACCGGCACAGCCCAGACCATCATACGCATTGAGTACAGTGGTTCCGGAAGCCCTGCCGACTCGACGAGCTACACGTGGACCGAGATGGTCAACTCGGCGGATGAAGGGGGTGTTGTCGAACGGTATTATCCGCCGCGCATCGCCGACGATCTTGATGGCGACGGAATGAACGAGATCGTTTTAACGAATATCTACGCCAGCGCCGAGGGCCAGCCGATACTCGTCGTGCTGGAATCGACCAGCACCAAGGTAACAGGTACGGAAGACGAGCCATTCGAATTACCCGATCAGTTCGTACTGCACCAGAACTACCCGAATCCGTTCAACCCCTCCACGACCATCGGCTACGAAATCCGGGAAACTGCACCTGTCACGATCCGCGTGTACGACAGCCTGGGGCGTGTCGTCACGACGCTGGTGAACGGGGCGGTGCAACAACCCGGGACGTATGAGGTGCAGTGGGATGGACGGACGGCGTCCGGCGCGCAACCGGCAAGCGGCGTGTATTTCTACTCGCTGGAGACGCCCGATTTCCGGCAGGTGAAGCAGATGGTGCTCATCAAGTAAGGGGTCCTCCATCGGAGACGGTCCGTAATTCCTGTTCGCAGGGATTAGGGAAAAGGAAAAGGCGTCTCTCCTTTCGCGAGGAGAGGCGCCTTTTCGGTTACGTCGGGTTGTTACTATACGGTTCTTCCCGGTCTGACCCGATACGTCGGGTCGTGTTCGCTATATGCCCCTTCCCGGTCCGGTCCGAATCCATATGCGCCAGAGCTCCCGGACGCCGGGTACATACCAAACTTGTACACGCAGGATATTTAAGGTCTCGTCTGTTTTCTTCAACTGTCGAGGCGCGCACTTATTCTGTCGAGGGTCTTGGTACGTTCTGCATCCATACTGTTTTCCCTTGATACCCTTATACGAAATATCCGCCTATGATGGCGGCTATAATCAAAATGGCGCCGACGGAGACCCGGTTTAGCAAGCGGTTCTCGACTGATTTGATTTCCGTTCGGATTTCAGCAATCTCTGCCCGGACAAAATCCCGGGTAGCATACCGGGCTTCGAATTTATCGAAGCGCTCCAGCAATTCTTTGTACTCCGTTGTATCGGGCATGGCGTTATCCCGTTTTGCTCATACGTAATTACTACGAGAATAAAGCGGGCTTGTTCAGGGGTAAGGAATGAAAGATGCAGTTTTTTTGCACCTCCCGGCATACGTTCTGGTCCGCGTGCCGTAGCCGCTTGCCATCCATGCCTTTCGCGAGCCGCTCCATTTGCTCCTCGACCGGCAGCGCCATTTTTGCCACGATCATTGTTCCTGTAGACACCCTGGTGGCCCGAACATAACCTCTGCGAGGGCATGGCGGCATGCTGCGCTGGAACGGGCGCTATTCCCTACCATTCCTTTACGATCTCGACTTCCGCGTCTCCCGCTCCGGCAAGAAGTTTCACCTGCAAAGCGCCTTCCGCGTGTTGTGCGCGGTCTATGGCGAGCGTAATGCGGCGGCGTCCCGGCTCGCCGACGAATTCGATCCGCCCTTCGCTGAGGACTGCAGCTTCCTCGTCTACCCAAACCGATATGTCCTCCGGCATGCCGTTCGGAGGGTGCACGGCCAATGCCATCGGACCGGACGTTTCGACATCTACCTCGAAGTACGCCACGCTGTATCCGCCTGTCTCGGGTAGCTCCGCGAGGGGCAAGCCTCCGGCCACCGTACTGTGCATGGGCATCCACGTTGCATCCTGCGAGGTCACAGCGAACGAGGCGCCCGTTTGCTGAATTCCTTCGGCGATCTCGTCGGAGGGTTGCAGCACGCGCCAGCGCCGGACCGTCTGTTCGCCTTCCGGCGATGAAGGCACGCGATACGGCCCTTCTTCGCCCAGTGCAGACAAAAAGGCCACCAGGTCCACGAACTCGTCCCGGTCGAGCGATGCGGTAAGACCCGCCGGCATGAGCGATCCTGGAATGATTTCCTGTGTCCGGATACGGCTCTTCGGAATGCTTTCCACTCCGCCTGCCGCGTCCCGCACCAGCACCTCCGTATTCGTTTCGCCGACGAGATTTCCCGTCATGATGCCGCCGTCCGTATGCACGATGCGCACCAGGGTATACCCGTCCTTCACGGCCTGCTCCGGTTTCAGCAGGGATTCGGTGAGGTAGTCGATGGGGGCCGTCACGCCAATAGCCGACAAATCCGGGCCCGTAAGCCCGCCGGCCCCACCAATAACATGGCAACTGGCGCACTGGAGCCGCCCATACAGTGCTTCGCCGCGGGCCGGACTACCCTGCCCTTTCACGTCGTAATGGAGGCGTTGCAACTCCCAGCCGCTCAGGTCGGGATCGACGCGGGGCTCCGTGGAAACGGCTCCCGAGGCCAGGAAAGCTTCCCGGAGCGGTTCGTAGCTGTTGTTGCGCCCCCGGATGCGGTCCAGTCCTTCCTGCGCAAAGGCCGCCGGAATGGTCGCCCCTCCCATATCTTCGTTCAAGGCGTCCGTCAGGGCGTCGCGTCCCCCTTCCTGCATGAGGAAAGCATTGAAGAGCGGCCAGGGGTCGGCGTCATCTGTTGCCGCATTCAACAAAGAGACGGCGACAGAAGCGGCCTTTTCGACATCGGCGGCGGGCAGGAGCCGGGCCGCCTCCAGCCGCAATGCTTGTGACCGATCCGGATCTTCGACAAGGGCCGTCAGCCAGGCGATACTGGTGCTGTCCTGCAATGCGGCGAGACCTTCCAGTCCTGCTTCCTGCACGGATTCTTCCTGTTCCTCCACCAGGTCCGTCAAGGCAGAGCGAAGCGTCGTTTCGCCCCATGCTCCGGCGAGGCGAGCTGCCCGCGTACGGATTTCCTGGTCTTCGTGTTCGAGCAGCGTCCGTAGCCGATCGGTTGCGCCGCCAGGACGACGATCCTCGTCCTCTGAGGCGGTCAACAGGGCATCCAGGTGTTCGACCGCGCCGTTTTCGCCGCGTATTTCTTCGCGGATCGCAAGATCGAGGATCGTTTCCATTGCCCCGGCGGCCCCACGCTCTGCAAGGGCTTCAAGAGCGCTTACGGTCATATCTTCGGGAATTTCCCCGTTGGCGTAGTGCTCCGCAAGGCGCGCCGCCGTTTCCGGCGCTTCCGCCGCCTGCAAGGCGAAGACGATGTGCCGTATATCCGTGCCGAGAAACGTACTGTCTTCCTCGAAATGCGGCATCCAGTGCGGTTCCAGTCTTCGGATAGCGTGCCACAAGGCGTACTCCAGAAAATCGTCCATGGGGCGGTCAAGGGCCCGCAGGACCGTGGGAGCGGCTCCTGCCCCGGCCTCGGAGCCCCCGATCATGCCCCGTTCGCCCAGTACATGCACGGCCTCCCTACGCACGCGAGGGTGTTCGTCCTCGATCAGCGTAGCCAGTAGCGCATCCGCGTCGGGGAGTTGATCCTGAAAATGCCCCAGCACGCGCACGGCGGCGGCTCGCGCCCGGTGATCCTTCAGCATGAGCGCCTCGCGGAGCAAATCCGGGTCCATGCGCCCAATGGCCTGGTATGTCCAGAGCATTTCCACCAGTCCGTGGGCGGCGCCCGGCGCACTGCGATCCATCCGGCGCACATGCGCATCCAGGGTCGGTTCGACGGCTTCGGCGCCCCGTTCGCGAAGGAGCCGCTTGGCCTGCCGCCGCGTCCAGTCTTCCGGCGCGCGGAGCGCCGCCAGCAGGTCTTCTACCGATGCATTGTGCAAGGCCGGCGGTTCCACCAGCGGTTGCCCCTTGGCGGTGATGCGCCAGATCCGTCCATGCCGGTGATCGCGGCGCGGATCCCTGAAGTCCACCTCGCCATGCTGGATGATCGGGTTGTACCAGTCGGCGAAATACAGGGCCCCGTCCGGCCCCACATTTACGTCCACAGGCCGGAACGCCACATGATCCGTCCAGATCAGGTCCCCCTGTTCTTCGGATAGAAAGCCGCTGCCGTCCTCTGTCAGCGCAAAGCGTTTGACCCGGTTGGCGCGGAAGTCGTTGGTAATGAGCTGGCCACTGAGGGAGTCGGGGAAATGTCCTCCGGAGAGGAGCGCCAACCCCGCATATTTGGGATGCTGGGGATTCAGGCCCGTGAGCGTGCGCTCGGCCCCGTAGGCGGGTCGGTAGGCCGCGTGGGGAAAGATGAAATACACGCCCTCTCCACCCGCTCCGTCGGTTGCGAACGACTGGCCCCACCGGTCGAAATCGTATCCCCACGAGTTCCACATGCCGCGAGCCAGCACATTCAGCTTCTGCGTGGAGGGCTCGAATTGCCAGATGCCGCCCTGTCTGAGGCGGCGCACGCCCCAGGGCGTTTCGATGTGACTATATATATAGACGGACTGGTTCAGATAAAAGAGACCGTCGGGGCCCCACAAAAAGCGGTGGATAATATGGTGGGTGTCGTCCGCGCCGAATCCCGAAAGCACCACACGCCGGCGGTCGGCCCGCCCGTCTCCGTCCGTGTCGCGCAGGTGCAGGATTTCCGTGGAATTGGCCACATATACGCCGCCGTCGCCGGGAAGAACGCCGGTGGGCGTGAGCAGGCTGTCGGCGAACAGGATAGAGCGGTCCGCCTGCCCGTCGCCGTCCGTGTCTTCCAGGACGAATATCTTGTCGTTGGGCGCTTGCCCCGACACGGGTTGCGGGTAGGATGCGCTGGTCGCCACGAACAATCTTCCCCGTTCGTCCCACGCCATCTGGATGGGCGGGTCGATCATGGGGTCGGCGGCGAAGAGATTGATTTCGAATCCCTCCGCCACATGCAGCGCCGCCAATTGGGCCGCCGGATCGGGATCCGGGATATTGGTCAGGTTGTCCTGCGCAGCCAGCGAGGGAGCGACCGCAAGGCCGGCCGCGGCCAGAAGAAATCGTCGCATGTTACTCGCGGGTCAGCGTGAAAACGAGCGGGCGCCCCATGCGCAGCCTGCCGATCTCGTTTTCCTTTTCGTGAATGATCGGGTCCAGTCCGGTGAGTTCCGGAGCGTTCTGTCCCTGTTCGTATTTGCGGAATCCCACGAGGTAGGTTTCGTTCTGCGGGCGGTACTGGCGGAAATACAGCCGGTTCTTGTCGACGATGGCGCGGCGCAGGGCAGTCAGTTGTTCCGTTTCTGCGGGATGGTATACGGCGATACCTTCTCCCCATGCACGGGCCGGGCCGACGGCCAGGGTCTGTCCCTCTGCGGCAAGGCGGTACGTTCCTCTGGGCAGCCCGGCGATGACGACGTTTCGCGCCTCGCCGGGGTAGGGAAGGCGGTTCGGGATGATCGCATAGACGCCGGTTTCCTGTTCGCTGCTTTCATACGGCGTACCTCCGGCAATCTCCCCGGAGTCGATGTCCGCTGCAAGATCGGCGGCAAGGTCGGGAGGCAGCGGCGCCATCGCCTCGACGAGGCGGCGGGTCAGCGCCCGGTATCCGGCTTCATTGAGCCGCACGCCGTTTTCGGTAAGACCGGCGTCGCCTTGCTGCGCCGCCTGCTCGTATTCTTCCGCCATGGCGTCGAAGACATCGACCCAGCCGCATTCGCGCAGGGCGGCTACTTTTCTGAAAGCGTCCCGCGCGGCTGCAAGCCGTGTGTTCAGTATTGCCACGCTCGGGTGGGGCGATGCGTGCTCGTCATGCGGAACGGGGGAAACGAGTACGCAGCGTATGCCTCGAGTAGCCAGCGTATCGAGGAGTGTATGGTATCCTTCCACCGCATCGGACAGGGCATCGTCGTTTTCGAAGGCCAGCGTGCCGCCGTACGCCAGCACAGCCACCGTGGGCTGCGGAGCGGTCAGTTGCTCCACAAGGTGCTCGAACGCCGTGGGGGGATGAGTGTAGTGGTCTCGCGCCTCGCCGAAAACAGTGTCGCCGCTCCAGCCGACGTTACGAAATGTCAGGCCGGGTCGCCGCACCGTGAGCACCGCCTCTATATAGCCGAAATGCTGGGCGTGTTCGATGAGGCCATCGCCCGCGAGCACGACGCGGTCGCCGTCCTGCAGGGCAAAGCGAGGCGGATCCTGCGCCTTGACAGGCCCATGCATTACCGGGGAAAGCAGTGCTCCGATAAGGAGCGTCGCTGCAAACGTACGCAGTGGGTTCATGCGGACTAAAATACAGGTTCCTCCGCAGGTCGGCAAAAGTGCGCCGACAGACACTATTCCACCCGCATGGCCTCCTGGAAACGCTCCGGCGTGACGTAGCGCGTGTGATAGCGCGCCCAGTCGTCCGGGAAGCGGCGGTACACAGGGTCGTCTTCGAGCCGTCCCGGAGGCGTGGCGTAGGCTGGGTCGTCATGAGAGGGGAGCGGCAGCACGGTTTTGGAGAAACCCGTGTTGTAGTCGCCGTCTTTCACCCACCCGTCGCCGATCAGTACGAAGTCGCGCGTCCATCCATATGGCGGGGGCGGCGGGGCCTCGAACCGGAAAGCCATCTCGTCGGCCGCGTTCATGATCACATACCGGTCATCCACGTCTGCGAGCAGTTCGCGCACATCGCCGAACCGTGTGTGATACCCGACGAGGTCGCGCCAGGCCTGACCGGTTCCGGCCAATTCGTCGTAAACAGGCAGTTCCGGCGAGAACGCATCCGCTTCGTACGTTTCCGAAAAGCCCCGGTAGCGCAGGTCTGCCGCATCAGGGGCCAGACGCCGGATCGTCGTCTCCGCATCAGGCCGCCCGACGGCCCATGCAAAGGCGTCCCAGTAGATTTCGAGGTTCGTATGCAGGCGCAGGCGGATACTACCTAACCCCTCTGGAGCGCCGGCTTCATGCCTGCCCGCAAGAACCTCCGTGATGTCCATGAGCACCGTTTTAGCTTTGCCGGCGGGGAAGCCGAGGTTGGGGTGGACGGTTCTCCAGCCGCCCTTTCCATCGGAGGCTTCAAGGCGCAGACCCTGCGGGGGGGCATGCGATCCTTGCCCGAGCGCTACATTAATCGAACTGTCGGTGGGATAAATCCAGCCGGAGGCCACGAGCCAGACCGGGCCGTCCCGGGGTGTGTCTTCCGGTATGTTTTCCAGCGCCAGTTCCACGTAGTGATCCCGCGTGACGCCCTGGTACTGCCCGTGTCCGAACGTGGCAAGGTACCGCCCGTCCTGCGCGTAGAGGAGGTCGGTCACGTCGTTGCCCAGATCGTCCCATGCCTGCGTTACCGGATGGGGTTTTGCAGTCACATGCACCTTCATTTCAGGAGGCGGGAAGGCAAACCGCTCGTCCACGTAGACCTCGGTGTCGTCGGGGTGATCGACAATCAGGAGCGAAACGTGATCGAAGAAGTGCGTCTCCCACAGTTCCGCCGTAATCCGCACGTCGTACCAGGGGGGCGCGCCGTCCTTGCCGGGGCGGGGCGCCAACTGATCGCCGCGTATCCTGACCCAGTCCTCGGTGGTCATGACCCCCGCCGTTTCCTGGGCATTGATCTTGAGCCCCAGCGGCGAGCGCCAGATGAAATCGGTGACGAAGTCCACACGCTCCCCGTTCCATGCAAAGAGCCACGGGCACGACCCCTTGAGCCGTTGCTGAGCCAGTACTACTTCGCCTGAGAGTAGATCGAATTCGGCCTGTACGCTGCCGTTGGGCCACACGATACGGGCCACGTCTGCAACGGCGTGCGTACCCAGCCCGAAATGTACGACAGGGCCCTTGATGACCTGTTTCTGGAAGGACAGCCCGGCCCGGATCTCCACCTCGCCTCCGATCCCGAACGAATTGATGCGCTGGTCGCCCACCGCCTCGGCAGCGCGCAGGTGCATCTGTTTCCAGTGGTAGGGTTTACTGCCCTCGTTTTCGAGACGCACGGGCTGCCCCGCTTCGGAAAATCCGAGCAGGTCGAGCCGCCCGTTTGCGGACAGGTCTGCGACGGCAAAGAGGTGCGAAGCGATGGCGTGATGCGTCGGGTAAAGGGTTCCGCCCCGGTGTCCGCCGGTCGGTTCGTCCGCGTCACGCAGCCAGACACGGGCGCCCGCGGGGGTGGCTGCGACGAGATCCAGTCCGCCGTTGTTGTCCAGATCTACAGCGAAAACCTGCCCTGTACCGGGGGCGATGCCGGCAGGCATGTCTTCCCATCGGGCGATCTCTTCCGAAGACCATGTGGCTGCCGCATCTTCGCCGGTGGTCGAAAGCTGCAGGATCGTTCCATCCGCTTGCAGCGCCGCGAGATCGACGGTGGCGTCGCCGTTCAGGTCCGCCGCTTCAAGGGCGAGGATATGCTCCGTTTCCGCGGATTGCCGCTCGAAAAGCCCGCTCCGCCGGTTGGCGAAAAGATGCAACGTTCCGTTTGCGTCCACGAGCGCAGCGTCCGGATCTCCGTCCCCATCGAAATCTCCCCAGGCAAAGCTCCGCAACGCTTCGACGTCCCCGAAAAGCTCCAGGGGCGCAAACGTGCCGTCGCCGTTGTTTCGCAGGGCGAGGCTGGCGCCTTCGTTGCGGGCCAGCACCAGATCGACATCGCCCTCAAGATCCAGGTCGGCAGCCCAGACGCCTGCCAGCGAGGCGTCCAGGATAGCTGCGGGCAACCCGAGCTGCCGGGTCGTTTCCGTAAATGTCCCCGTGCTGTCCTGCCGGAAGATGCGCAAGCCGCCTGTTCCGGCCAGCGCGAGATCCATCGTAAAGTCGTAGTCGTAATCGATGCCGGCGATTCCATGCGGCCCGGGTGCTGCGCCTCCCCCGGGAAAATCGAGGAGGTGGCCGTTTGGAAGTTGCACGGCCCGGTCGTTTGCGATGACCAGCGCGACGCCGGGGACGTTCGTCCCGTTGTCGCCGCCGTTTCCATCGGCGCCTGCCGCCGCCGAGAATATGGTCATACTGCGCCAGGGGCCGCCCTCAGCCTCCAGCGCTTGCTGCGTGAATGTCAATCGGTCGTCGCGGGGCGCAATGGCGGGAGGGGGAGCCGGCAAGCGAAGCAAGCCGGTCATCAGGTCGCCCACTTGTTCGGCGGGCGTCTGGATGGCCCGCAGGTCCTGACGGTACGAGGAAACCCGCAGGAGCACATTCCGCAAAAAGGCGATGTGGGTGGTTGCTGCGGCGAAGTCGGGTGCGCCCGGACCGGATACGGCCCCTGTGGCGCTGGCCAGTTGTTCGAGGGCTTCGTCCGGCCAGGATGCGGACAAGGTTTCGATATGCGCCAGCGTCTGCCGGATTGCATCGATGTCGCCGGAATCTGCTGCCGCGCCGGCGCGGCGGAGCAGGACCGCCGGATTGTCCGGAAGCACCTTCAGGAGCGCGTCGAGTAACGCCGTCGCTTCGTCGCTCCCGGCGCCCGTCAGGTGTTCGGCCAGCGCATACAACGCTTTTACATTCGTCGAATCCAGCGCCACGGCCTCTTGCACGTGGGCGGTGAATTCAGCGACGTTGCCCTGGCTTTTTTCGAACAGGCCGAGCAGAAGGCGTATGACGCTGTTCTCCGGCGCGAGGGTTTGCGCCTCCCCAAGATACTCCAAGGCCAGCGCATATTCGTTCCGGCGCATGGCGAGCAGCCCGAGATTGACCCACGCGGCGGGTTCTCCCGGCGCCAGTTCCGTCACCCTCAGCAGATGTTCCTCGCCTTGCCGGTCGATCCCCGACTCGATGGCCGCCAGCCCCGTGTAGAACGCGGAGACGGTCTCGCGATACGTTTCGGAATCAGGTTCCGGGAGGTCCGGGCCGCCGCATGCCCCGATAAGAACGGCCAGCAAAATAGCCGGGAAAACGGCAGATACTGCCGTAAACCGGGGAGCGAACGAGGCGTTTAGGTGCCTTGTCATGAGATCGGAAGGATCGGGAACGTGCTGCCGGATGAGCCGCTGTCGTTTCCGGCGACCTATGCGATGGTCACGTCGTCGTCAAGGTATACGTCCTGGATGGCGTTCAGAATCTCGACGCCTTCGCGCAATGGTTTCCGGAAGGCCTTACGCCCCGAGATCAATCCCATACCGCCGGCGCGCTTGTTGATGACCGCGGTCCGTACGGCTTGCTGCAAGTCGTTCTGGCCCGAACCGCCGCCGGAGTTGATCAGGCCGCACCGCCCCATGTAGCAGTTGGCCACCTGGTAGCGCGTCAGGTCGATGGGGTGATCGCTCGAGAGCTCGGTGAACATGCGCTCATCCAGCTTACCGTAACTCGATGCGCCCATATTCATCGCCTTCAGCCCCCCGTTCTGCTCCGGTTGCTTCTGCTTGATGATATCGGCCTCGATGGTTACGCCGAGGTGGTTGGCCTGTCCCGTCAGGTCGGCGCTGGATTCGTGATTCACGCCGTTCTGATTGAAGGCGGAATTCCGGACGTAACACCACAGAATGGTCGTCATCCCGAGCTCATGGGCTGCAGAGAAGGCTTCCGAGACTTCCTGAAGCTGCCGGTTGGAATCCGCCGAGCCGAAGTACACGGTGGCGCCCACGCCCACACAGCCCATTTCGTACGCGTCCTCGATCTGCGCAAAGGGAATCTGGTCGTACGTATTCGGGTAGGTCAGCAGTTCGTTGTGGTTGAACTTCAGGATAAACGGAATCCTGTGCGTGTATTTGCGCGCCACGGCTCCCAGGACGCCGAACGTCGAAGCGACCGCATTGCACCCGCCCTCGATCGCGAGTTCGACGATTTTCTCGGGATCGAAGTAGGCCGGGTTTTTGGCGAACGATGCGCCGGCGCCGTGCTCGATGCCCTGATCCACCGGAAGAATCGACAGGTATCCTGTGCCGCCGAGCCGCCCTGTGTTGAAAAGTTGCTGCATGGAGCCCAGTACGCGCGGCTTGCGGTCCGAGCCGAGCCATACGCGGTCCACGAAGTCAGGCCCCGGCAGATACAGACTCTCTTTGGGGATGGTGGTGCACTCGTGATTGAGCAGATGGGCGGCTTCATCACCGAGAATGTCGGCGGTTCGGGCGGTAAGTACGTCGCTCATGACGGGAACAGGAAAAATGAAGGTTTGGAAGTATCCGGGCAAAAAAACAGCCCTGTACAAGATACTTCATACGGCGTCCGTCATCTGTGAATTGTGGGGGTATTGGCGGGCGCGGTACCGCTTCTTGCTACGATTATAGCGAGTGCATGCGTTGCAAGACGATGCTGTTGCGAGAGCAATGATTATGCTCCGCGCGTTTACAAGAGCGGGCCCGGTCTTGCGTTCGCGGCGGTGCGGGAAACAACCGGGCGCCCGGCGTCGCATTGCAACCGGATACGCTGCGATTCGTTTGTGTCTCGACGTTCGATCCGATCTATCCTGAACCACGGTTAGGCCCCGCATGAAGCGCATTGCTTCGGTTTCATTTCTTTTGTGCCTGGTTAGTGCATGCGGCGGCCCGGCGGGCGAAGATGCCGCGGCGCCACCGCTCTTTACACGCTTGTCCGCCAGCGAGACGGGCATCGCTTTCAGGAACGGGATCATAGAACGAGACGGGTTCAATGTGCTGGAGTACGAATACTTCTATAATGGGGGCGGCGTGGCTGCCGGCGACGTGAATGGCGACGGCCTGCCCGATCTGTATTTTTCGGCCAACATGGATCAGGATCGCCTATATCTAAACCGGGGCGGGCTGGTGTTTGAAGATGTCACGGAGCAGGCAGGTCTTGTGAGCGAATTCGGCTGGACAACCGGCGTGACGATGGGGGATATCAATGGAGATGGACATCTGGACATCTACGTGTGCAAATCGGGCCGGGTGAGCGCCGATCGCCGCCGGAACGCTTTGTATGTGAACAACGGGGACGGGACGTTTACCGAACGAGCGGCGGAATATGGCCTCGACGATCCTGCATATTCAAACCATGTGGCCCTGTTCGATTACGACCGGGATGGAGACCTGGACTTGTATCTGCTGAATCATTCGATCCGGCGCTTGTCCCGCTTTTATGTGGACTATATGCGGAGTAGTCGCGACTCTCTTGTCGGCGACAAGCTGTACCGGAACGACGGCGGATCGTTTACGGACGTGAGTGAGGCGGCGGGCATCATCGGCAATCCGCTGGGCTTCGGGCTCAGTGTGATCGTTGGCGATTTGAACCGGGACGCCTGGCCCGATCTCTACGTTTCCAACGACTATATCGAGGACGATTACCTGTACGTAAACAACGGAGACGGAACGTTTACCGAATCCGTACGCTCTTTTCTGACGCATACGTCCTACTCGTCCATGGGGGCCGACATTGCCGATGTAAACAACGATGCGTTGCCTGACATCGTGACGCTGGATATGCTGGCCGAAGATCATTTCCGGCAGAAAGTGTTGCAAGGGCCGCAAGACCATGTGTTTTACGAAGACTTCCGAAGTAAGGGGTTTCACGAGCAGTATATGCGCAATATGCTGCAACTGAATCGAGGAGATGGGGCTTTCACGGAAATCGGACAACTCGCGGGCGTTTCGAATACCGACTGGAGTTGGGCGGCGTTGCTGGCCGACTTCGACCTCGATGGCTATAACGATCTTTTCGTCACGAATGGCTACATGCGCGACTACACGGACCTCGATTTTCTCCGGCGTACGCTGGTGAATGCGCACAAGGAGGCGAGTGCCCGGGGGGAAGCGTTGTCCTCGCTGGAAATGGTCCGGCAAATGCCTTCCAACCCGTTGAGCAACTATATCTATCGAAACGAATCGGGAATTGCCTTTGCAGACAAGACGCGGGACTGGGGTGTGGGCGAGGCTGCCTTTTCGAACGGTGCGGCATACGCCGATCTGGACGACGATGGGGATATCGACCTTGTTGTCAACAACATCAACACGGAAGCCTTTGTCTACCGGAACGATGCGGACCGCCTTGCCGCGGGGCATTACCTGAAGGTCCGCCTTGAAGGCTCGGAAGGCAACCGGTTCGGGGTCGGCGCCGCTGTCGAGGCAACGGGGGAAGGGCGGCGGTTTTACCGGGAAATGAACCCGGTGCGGGGGTATTTGTCGTCCGTGGAGCCGGTACTTTTTTTCGGCCTGGGCGAATTGGAGCAGGTCGATCTTGAGGTAATCTGGCCGGATGGCGCGCGCCAGCGAATGCAGGGCGTGCCGGCGAATCAAACGGTGACGCTGCATCGCCGGGACGCCGGTTCCGAGGCGCCGGATGAACCGGAAACCCCGCAAGCCCCTCCGTTTTTCGTGGAGGCCCCGAACGTCAGGGGCCTGCGGTTCGTTCATGAAGAGAATCCCTTCGTCGATTTCGAGCGGGAGCCTTTTCTCCCGCACATGTTGTCGCGGCAGGGGCCTGCGCTGGCGGCCGGCGACGCAGATGGAGACGGGCTGGAGGATGTGTTCGTCGGCGGTGCGCGGGGTCAGTCCGGTGCGCTTTTTTTGCAGCGCCCCGACGGGTCGTTTCGACGGGGCGCCGGAGCGGCTTTCGAAGCGCATAGCGGCTATGAGGACACGGACGCCCTGTTTATGGATGCGGACGGCGATGGCGATCAGGACCTCTATGTGGTTAGCGGCGGGTCGTTCGAAGCGGAGGATATGTCGGCCTATCAGGATCGCCTGTACGTGAATGCCGGCGAAGGCGTTTACGCCCATGATGCACAAGCCTTGCCCGCCTTGCATAGCAGTGGAGGTACGGTGGCGGCGCACGATTTCGACATGGATGGCGACCTCGACCTTTTTGCAGGCGGGCGGGCGCTTCCGGGCCGCTACCCGCTTGCTCCGCAAAGTTATCTGCTGGAGAATACGGGGGGAACGTTTGTGGATGTCACGCCGGAAGCATTGCGTGCGCCGGGGATGGTGACCGATGCCCTATGGATGGATATGGATGGGGATCAGCGAGCCGAACTGGTTCTGGCGGGAGAGTGGATGCCGATTCGGGCATTCCGCTATACTGGGGAATGGGCTGAGATACCCGCTTCCGAATCGGGTTTCACCGGTACGGCAGGCTGGTGGAACGCCCTGCGCGCGCAGGATCTGGACGGCGACGGCGATGTCGATCTGGTCGCCGGCAACAGAGGGTTGAATGCCCAGATGCAGGCCAGTCCGGACAAGCCCGCCGCGGTATATTCCGCGGATTTCGGCGCCGACGGGCGCTCCGAATTCGTCATGGGGTATTACTTCGGCGAGCAAAGGCATCCCGTGCCCTGGCGAGACGAATTACTGGAGGAAATTCCGTTGCTTGCCCGGCAATTCCCGGATTATGCCTCGTACGCCCGCGCCACGCTGGGTGATGTTTTTTCCGAGGTGGAGCCCGTGATCAGATTGGAAGCTTCCCGATTTGTCAGCAGTGTCTTCGAGAACACCGGAGAAGGCCGGTTTCGGATGTGGGAATTACCTGTCGAGGTACAGTTTGCTCCGGTGCACGCCATCCTTTTCGAGGATGCAGACGGCGATGGACAGACGGATATCCTTCTTGCCGGAAACGCTTTCGAGGCGCGGGTGCAGTGGGGCCGTTACAATGGGGGGCGCGGGCTTCTTTTGTTGAATCGCGGCGGGATGACTTGGGAAAGCGTTTCTGCTTCCCGGAGCGGTTTTTTGACGCCCGGCGTAGTGCGCGGCATGGTTCGCGTGGTTACGGTCGGGGATCCGCTCATGGTCGTTGCGCAGAATGACGCTGCCTTGAAGGCATTTGTGCCTGGGGCCGGGCGCACCGCTCCCTGAATGCACGCTGGCGCCCGATCGATCCCGTACCGGAAGCCCGCACCTTCATTGTGTCAGGAAGAAGAAACAGAGAAGAAACAGTAGATCCCGTACATCAAACGGGGTCCGGCAGAGCTTAGTTTATTATAAAAATCAAAAAAAACCCACCTCTTTAAGCCATAAGAACCTTCCCTTGGGTAATAAACAAATAGACATAAATAAAACGGCCATAGTTAAATAAATATAAAAAAAATTCTAAACTTGATTTTTATATATGCAATGATTACCCTTACGCGGCGGGGACAGGTATTCCCCTTTGTGCTCTCGTCCTTTTCCTGCTCGTGCTGCCTTATTCCCTTACCTGCTTATCCTCTTATCGCTATGAAAACGGTTACAGACGCTTTCCGAATCTGCACCGCACTGTGTGTCTTGCTGTCCGTCGCGTTTTTGTTGCCGGGCATCCATACGGCGAATGCACAGGTCTTCACCGTAAATGGCGCCGTGCTGGATGTGGACAACACGCCGCTGCCTGGCGTCAACATTCTTGAAGAAGGCACCCTGAACGGCGCCGTCAGCGATGTAGACGGCACCTTCTCGCTGACGGTGTCGAATGCGAATGCCTCGCTGGTCTTTTCTTTTGTGGGGTACGTTACGCAGACGGTGGCGGTAAACGGGCAAACCGATCTGGCGGTCACGCTCAGTGAGGATGTCGAATTGCTTGAAGAGGTGGTGGTTACCGCTTTCGGTATCGAGCGGCAGGAGCGCGCGCTCGGGTATTCCGTGAGTGAAATTTCCGGCGAGGCTCTTCGGGAAGTGCGGGAGAACAATGTCGCGAACGCGCTGGCCGGAAAGGTGGCCGGCGTGCTCGTTTCCAAGCCTGCGACCGGGCCTGCGGGGTCGAGCCGGGTGATCATCCGGGGCGTATCTTCCCTGGGCGAGGACAGTCAGCCCCTGTATGTCGTGGACGGCGTACCTATCGACAATTCCACGCTGGGCTCCGCCGGCATGTGGGGGGGATACGATGGGGGCGATGGTATTTCGGGCATCAATCCCGACGACATCGATAATATATCGGTGCTCAAGGGGCCTGCCGCTGCGGCGCTTTACGGCACGCGCGCCAAGAATGGCGTAGTGCTCGTCACTACGAAGAAAGCCCATGTCGGCGTGGGACTCGGCATCGAGTTCAGCAGCAACACGACGTTCGAAGATGTCCTTGTCAACACCGACTGGCAGACCGAATACGGTCAGGGTACGCGGGGCGAGAAACCGGGAACGGCGGACGAAGCCCGCAGCACCAATCTGGCTGCGTGGGGATCTCGTCTGGACGGTTCGATGGTAGTGAATTGGGATGGCGCAGAACGTCCTTATTCTCTTGTTGACGATCGCCTCAACCGCTTCTACGAAACGGGCGTGACGACCACCAATAGCCTTGCCCTGACGAGTGCGACACAGTCTTCCACCCTCCGGATGGCTTTTTCGCATTTGTCCAACGACGGCATCAATCCCAACTCCGGCCTTACGCGTACGTCGTTTACGCTTCGGGGGACTTCGCAGTTGGGAAGACGTCTCAGCGCCGATGCAAAACTGAATTTCATCCGGGAGGACGTAAACAATCGCCCCCGCCTGTCGGATTCGCCCGGCAACGCCAATTACACGATTTACCAGTTGGCGCCCAACGTGGACCCGCTGCCTATGAAGGGCGTCCAGCAGGAAAATGGAGGGCGTATCGGGACCGACGAAAACGATCAGGAGCTGGACGTTACCGGGGGCATCTATTCACAGAATCCCTATTTCGCCTCGTATCAATACACCCACGGCGATGAAGACCGGCGCCTGATCGGCTTTACGTCCCTGACGTACGAATTTACCGACTGGCTGTCGCTCATGGGCCGTTTCGGGGGCGATACGTACACGACGCGCCGGACGAACATTACCCCGTTCGGCACCGGCTACAATCCGCTCGGGGGCCAGGACGAAGGGGAAATTCGGATTTCCGAAATCAATACCGACCTGCTCCTGAACGCTCAGCGGAAGATCACGTCCTCGTTGGGGCTGACGGCGACTTTCGGCGGAAACATTCTCTACCGGGAACGGGAGAATCTGACGCTCAGCGGAAGTGGAGGATACAACGTGCCTGGTCTGGAGGTTGTGACCAATCAGGCTTCCCCGCGCACCAGCTACGGCTTCAATGAGAAACAGATCAACTCGATCTATGGATCGACCCAATTTTCGTGGGAGGAATATCTGTTTTTGACCCTGACGGGCCGCAACGACTGGTCCTCGACCTTGCCGATCGACAACAATTCGTACTTCTATCCGTCGGTGAGCATGAGTTTCGTGTTCTCGGATGCGTTTGATTTGCCGTCCTGGCTGACTTTCGGCAAACTGAGGGCGTCCTGGGCCGAAGTCGGCGGCGATACCAATCCGTATCAGTTGGCGTTGACCTACAACTTGCAGGGAAGCCACCTCGGGCAGCCGCGCGGCGGCGTGGCCCAGGGGCAAATCCCGCTGGCAGCGCTAAAGCCCTCGTCGAGCGCGGGCAAGGAGATCGGGCTGGATGTTCGTTTTATGGATAACCGGGTGGGGCTGGACTTTACGCTGTATACCGAAAGCGCGACAAACCAGATTCTCTCGACGACGATATCGAACGCCTCCGGTTTTGGGAGCCAGGTTATCAACGCCGGGGAGATCAAGAATTCCGGCGTCGAAGTCCTTCTGAGTACGACCCCGATGCGCACCCCCGATTTCCGCTGGGATTTCGACGTCAACCTGTCGAGGAATGTCAACGAAGTCGTGGACCTGATCGAGGGGCAAACGTCGCTGGTGCTGGCTGAAAGTCGCCGTAGAGGCAACTTTGTCACGGCCGACGTGGGAGAGGCCTACGGTTCTATCAAGGGGCAAAAGTATATGCGCCAGAATGTGCCGACCAAGGTCGATCCCCTTACGGGCGAGACCGTGGACGATCCGTGCAATGCAACGGGCCCGATCGTGCACGACGCCGACGGGTTGCCGCTTCGAGCCGGAACGCTGTGCGTGCTCGGCAACGGTACCCCCGACCTGCTTGGCGGCGTCTCCAATTCGATCCGCTACAAGAATTTCAGGATCGGCGCCCTGGTGGATATGCGCTTCGGGGGGGACATCTTCTCGTACACCAACAGTCAGGGGTATAGCGCAGGGCTGCACCAGGCTACGCTCCAAGGTCGGGATCAAAGGGAAGAGCAGAGACCGGAGGGGTACATCGTCGGAGAAGGCGTTACCCAGGACGGCAATCCGAACACGGTTCAAGTCGCTCCGCAGGATTACTTCGGTCGCATCGGCTCCCAAATCGGAGAGGAGTTCGTCTACGACGCCACCTTTGTGAAACTGCGCGAATTGCAGTTTAGCTACCGGTTGCCCAACCGGCTGCTTGCCCGGTCACCCATCAAACTGGCGACCATTTCGCTGGTTGCCCGTAATCTGTGGCTGATTTACAGCAACGTCGATAATGTCGATCCCGAATCCACGTTCCGGAACGACCATAACGGCATTGGGCTTGAACATTCCGGGGTCCCGCAGACGAGAAGCATCGGGTTCAATATCAATGTCCGCATGTAAATGCGTCGGCATCCGGCACATGCACTTTCCCATTCCTTCACGAGTGCGCACAAAGCGTTTATCCGTTATGAAAGCCATCGCAACCCGCATCACCCTCGCTGTGTTGTGTCTCATGCTGTTCGCTTCCTGCGACTCGCTGGATGAGCAGTTTGCAGAAATGAACGTCAACCCTACACAGGCCAATCAGGTTGACCCCAACTTCAAGCTGACGAACATTCAGGTTCGCATTTCCGGCAGCCGTTACGAAAACTGGCGGACGAACCTGATATACAGTTCCACCATGATTCAGCATTTCGCTACGCTGCCGGGCTATTGGGCAGGGGACAAGTATACGTATATCGGTTCGTACTCCGCCGCAATGTGGGATAACTACTATAATCAGATTGCGAGGAACATGGAGGATTTGCTGGTCCATACGTCGGAAGATCCCGATCAGGCCAATATGCACGCCATCACCCGGATCGTGCGCGTGCTCATGTATCACCGGCTAACGGACCTGCACGGGGACATCCCGTATTCCGAGGCGGGCAGGGGATTCATAGACGGGATTACCCAGCCGAAGTACGATGCCCAGCAGGAGATATACAACCATATGTTGAGCGAACTGGAAGCGGCGGCCGGGGCACTCGGCGGCGGCGCTTCTTTCGGTCCCGGCGACGTCATGTATCAGGGCGATACGGAGCAATGGCGCAAATTCGCCTATTCGCTGATGTTGCGCCTCGGTATGCGAATGGTCAAGGTCGACCCCGGATCCGCCCAAAGCTGGGCACAGAAAGCTATTGCGGGCGGGACCATGGAAAGCAATGCCGATATTGCCTATGTGCCGCATAACGATGCGAGCGGATGGCAGAATGGAAACGGACAGGTTTTCATCGTTGACAGCAACCCGCGCTTGAGCAAATTCTTCGTAGACTGGATGGTAGCGCATGGCGATCCACGCCTTGAAATATACGGGATCATCCCTGTCGCAGGCGCGCCGCCGGTAGGCATGCCCAATGGTAAGAGTGATACGGGCACGATTAGGATTGAGGACGATCCAAGCTGGGTACCGTGTGATTCGGGCGCCGAACCGTGCGAAATGGATGTGTATATGCAGCCGAATCCGATTATTACAGGGCGGGACGATCCCATGTTCTTTATGACCTACGCCGAGGTGGAATTGCTCAAGGCCGAGGCGGCGGTTCGGGGGTGGCATGGCGGGGATCCGGCGACTCATTACGCCAACGGCGTGCGCGCCGCCATGCAGTATCTGTCCATGTACGGTGCGGGTGGGTCCATATCAGAGGCCGATATAGACGCATACCTTGCGGACAATCCCTACAATGGGGGCACCGCCATGCAGCAGATCAACGAACAGATATGGGCGGCGACGCTGTTGAACGAGTATGAAGCGTATGCCAACTGGCGGCGGACCGGGTACCCGGAATTGACCCCCGTAGTGTATCCGGGCAATGTTACAGGGGGAACCATCCCCCGGCGTTTACGCTACCGGGAAGCGGAAGCCGTGGCCAATCCGGAAAGTTATCAGGCCGCCATATCCCGGCAAGGTCCGGACGAGTTAACTACCCGAATGTGGTGGGATAAGTAGCGGTACGCAGGCGCACGTAGTGCGGTAGCCGCTTTTACTACTGGCCGGGGGTGCTTTACGCGCCCCCGGCTTTTTTATTACCGCAGCACGTTCAGCAGTCGCGAGTACTTGATAATGACCGCCTGATTCGTGATCTCCGGATCGAAAGCCCCGAATCCCATCGCCCGATCGTATTCGGATCTATGGTTGAAGACGACGAACAGGCCGGTGCCTGCCGACTGGAGCCATCCGAACCGCAGATTCGCCGACCAGAGCTCTGCTGCATTGTTGTACTGAAGCAGCGTTTGCAGGTAGATGCGCGGGGTAAAGGAATACGAAAGCCGCGCACGCACCAGATTCGCGGTAAAATTGCCGCCCGGCAAGTCGACCCAGTTCTGACTCAGGCCGATTTCTGTGTTGAATGTATCCCCAACTCGTGCGCGGATGGTGGAAAGGATCGTAACGCGATCGCCTCCGAAGAATCCCCCTGCAATGAATCGGGTGTTCAGGCTGACCGGGAGACTCTCGTCCGTGATGCCGACGATCATGGCTTCCCGGTGATTGTACGATCCCTTCGGCACGGTCACTCCCTCACTGATTTCAAAAGATTCCCGAACGCCTTCGGTTGTCAGGTTGAGGCCTGTATGAATTTCCCAGCCGTTTTCCCACTCCCAGTGGTTGTCGATGTGCAGAAAACCCGTTTCGTATATCTCGTCGAATCCCCAGTACCCATTGTAGCTGATATGCGGGCGGAGTTCGTGGAAGCGAAGGAAATCCGGGCGGTAGCGGTGAAAAACGAGACCGTTGAAATACCGGTAGGCCGATGTCCGTTGCAGAAAACCGAGTTCCGGATTGAAGTTTTCGGCCACCTCGGTATAGCCTGCGTTCAGCATCCAGGCCTGGGAGTTGTAGCTGGTAAGCACCCGGTAGGCATGGTTTTTTCCTGACCTGTCCGGTGTCGCCGACAGAGCCCCGAAGCCTGATACAAGGCCGTACTGTCCGATGCCGAGCTGTCCGTCAACGGCGAATACGCGGTTGTAATTGTCGGCGTCCGCCAGATCGCCCACGCCCTGCCGGTTTGTGAAAAGCACGCCGGCGAAGGTGCGGTTTGGAAACTCGCGCTTGAGACGCGCCACGCTGGAATTATTGCCGGGAATTTTCTCTCCGCCCAGTTGTCTGGTTTGCATGTTGAGTAGCCCGATCCGGTAGTCGCCCATCGAGCCGGAGAGGCGTGCGCCGCCGATAATGGGCACCGCTACACCGCCCATGCCGATGCCGATGCGCCGGCTGAAAAACAGGTCGATCTGCCCCGGCGCACCTACCGAAAACACCCCGGCATTCTCCAGGAAGAAGGGTCGTTTTTCCGGGAAGAAGAGGTTGAAGCGGTCCAGATTGATTTGCTGTTCGTCCACCTCGACTTGCGCAAAATCGGTGTTGTACGTGACGTCGAGCGTCATGCTTGGGGTCACGCTGTATTTCAGGTCTATGCCGATGTCCCCTTCGGGGTCTTCCCTTTCCGAGGTCGTTTGCGACAGCGAGGATTCGGTTTTGCGGACGCCTTGTCCAAGCGCGTACGGGATAATTTGCAGATTGCGCGGCGCCTGGATGTCCAGGCCTTCCAGCGTTCCGGCCAGCGAAACCCGTGTGAGGGTATATTGCCGGGGAAGCGGGGCCCAGTAGGCGGTTTCGTTCCGACGTCGGATGCGGCGTTCGAAGTTGACGCCCCACACCTGATTTTCGCCGGTTGCAAAGCGCAATGTGCGCAGTGGAATGGCGAATTCGGCGCTCCATCCGTACTCTCCCGTTTCCGTATGGACCGTCCACGCGCCATCCCAGTTGATGTTCAGCCCGCCGCCCGAACCGCTTTGATTGCGCGGGCCGCCTGCGAACCGGCCGCTGTTCTGGCCTTCGTTCGTTACCTGCGCATCGTACTCGACCCCGGCGGAATTCGTCCCGAAGATAAACCCGTTCTGGAGATCGCGGTATGTGTCCAGAATCAAACTGAAGCTATCGGCCTCCTTAGGATCCGCATCCCTGCGGCTATCCGACACGATGATCTGCGACGGGTCGCCGTCGTAGCATACGACCCCCACGTACAGGGTTTGTCCGGTGTACCGGATGCGGACCGCTGTCTGTTCGGAAGCCGGTTGTCCCTCGTTCGGAGTGATCTGAGTGAATCCGGTAACAGGCTCGATAGCGGACCAGGAGGGGTCGCCGAGTACGTTGCCGTCGAGGGTGGGCAGGCTGTCGTCATCGCTTTTCACCGCGCGCATTGCGGGGGCAGTGGCCGGACCGCTATCAATGGCGCTGTTATCGGCGGTGTAGGCGCCTGGTCGCCCTGTCTGTTCCGTTTGTTGCGCCGTTGCGGGAAGCGCAAGGGACAAGGTCAGAAAAAAGAAGAGGGGCGCAAGCATTGCACGGCTTGCGCAGCGCATCCTGTTGTGCATGGAGGGTCGTCGGAAAGGATCAGAGATGGAGATGCGGGCAAACATCAGGAAATAACACTATAGAATATAACTCAAACATAGCTGGAATGAATTTTTCGTTCTGCAGGTCTTATACGTATGTTCCTTAATATCTTCTTGTCGGGAATCCGGACCGCAAGTATTGTCCGACGTCCCTTTGAACAAGCTCATTCACACGCCTAAAGCATATCGCTGTTGTGCTACGATCCAAGATGCTCATCGCTGCAGGCACGCTTGCCGCATGCGTCATGCCGCCTGTTTTCGAGGCTTCTGCCCAGACGCACGAGGCGTCGTCTGGCGATCGGGACGATAATGGCGTCATGCAGGCCCTGTTTGTTGGGGATGCGGTCGTTCTCGACGGCGTACTCGACGAAGATGTCTGGCAACAGGCTATCGCCATATCCGGTTTCAGGCAATATGAACCTATTGACGGCGCCCCGGCGTCTCAAAAAACGGAAGTTCGTGTCTTGTATGGCTCGAACAACCTCTACGTTGGGGCTTTGCTCCATGACGATGAGCCGGGTGCTATTGAAAAGGCGTTGGGGCGGCGTGACGATTTCAACCGGGCAGACTGGTTTCTGGTGGCCGTGGACGCCTATTTCGACAGGCGTACCGCCTATGTCTTTGGTGTGAATGCGGCCGGCGTGCAATTCGATGCGCTCCGGGCAGGAAGCGGCGGAGGCGGAGGCGGCGGAGGCGGAGGCGGCGGGCCGGGAGGCGGAGGTGGTAGTTCCAATGCGCCCCGCGGCATGGATCCTTCCTGGGATGCCATATGGTACTCGGATATACGCACGACGGAAAATGGATGGGCTGTGGAGATGCGTATTCCGTATAGCATGTTGCGTTTCTCGGAGGCCCCCGTACAAACATGGGGTATTCACTTCACGCGAAGGATTCCCCGGCTCGGCGAACAAGTCGAGTGGCCCCATGTGCCGCGTACGCAGCGAGATAATCTGGTGGCCGGATTTGGTCGTCTGACCGGCATTCAGGAGGTGAAGCCCCGGCGCAATATTCAGATAACGCCCTATACCGTCACCGGATTGCATACCCTGGAAAGTGAGGATGTTGCAGGAAAACTGACAAGCACCCGAACCTTTGATGTAGGCGGAGACCTGAAGATTGGCCTTGGCCCGAATGTTACGCTGAATGCGACGATCAATCCGGATTTCGGTCAGGTCGAGGCCGATCCGGCGGTATTGAATCTCACGGCCTTCGAAACCTTTTTTCGGGAGCGGCGCCCCTTCTTTGTGGAGGGTATCAACATCTACGAATTTCCAGTGGGCCGTGGAGGACTTCTGTACACGCGGCGGATTGGAGCGGATGCTCCCATTATTGGCGCTACGAAACTTTCCGGGCGCACGGGTTCAGGTCTTTCCTTTGGCGTATTAGGCGCCGCTACGGGAAACAATTTTAATCCTGCTCGAGGCTATGGCGTCGCGCGTATGAGCCAGCAAATCGGGTCCTATTCGACTGCTGGAGGCATCGTAACCCTGTTCGAAGGGTCTAATGTGGGCGGGAATCACTTGCGCAGCCTGGCGGCAGGTGCGGACTGGGATTTCCGGTTTCTCGAAAACCGATATGGCGTCGAGGGACTCTTTGCGTTCACGAACAGAAACTGGATCGATGCGGATATCGACGGAGAGACCGGGTTTGCCGGCAATCTATTGATGCGCAAACGACAGGGGACCTGGAGTGGATTTGCAGGAGTGGACGTATTCAGCGATGCCTTTAATCCAAACGATGCAGGTCAGCTTCGCCAGAACAATTTTATTGCGCTGATCTCCATAATGGAACACGAAATCAATGGAGGAAGCCCCTTTGGCCCTTTCTCGCGAGCCGGAGGACGCCTTTTTTTCAATCAGCAGTTCTCCTACCGGGAAGGACTTGATCTCGGACAGCGTCTGGATTTCGGTTCTCGTTGGACGTTACGCGGTTTTCAGTCAATAATGTTTGGCCTTGAATACGATAACCCATTCGGGGGGTATGATTTGTACGAGACGCGCGGTCTGCTGCCCTGGTCCCAACCGGGAAGCTTCGGCATTCAAGGACAGTTCGAAACCGACGAAAGGCGCAACTGGCAAATCGAGCCGGGCCTGGATTTGAAGTTCCATGAGAACGGGGGCAGGGAATCTGAGGTTACCCTCGAAGGGAAATGGAATGTTGGCAATCGTTTGTCGTTGTCGAGTGAAATAGGCGCCGTCTGGGAAAGCGATGTGGTGGCCTGGTCCGCGAACGAAACATTTTTGCACTCCGGGTCCGGTTGGCTCATCGGGCAGGAGGCATCTTCTCCGGCTGGCTTGGCCGATACGGATTTCGTAGCCTTCGATGATGACGGAACCCTTGACGCCATTCTTGCCAGCGTCGATCCGGCCGAGGCAGACCGGTATTACGTATCTGTATTTGGCGCGAGGGATACGCGTTCGGCAGACATTACGCTGCGCAGTACGTTTACGCTGACTCCCAGGCTGTCTCTGCAGCTTTACAGCCAGCTTTTTGCAGCGAGGGGACGCTACGACCGTTTTCAGGTTCAGCAGGACCGGGACCATCTGACCGACTTTGACGCGTATCCAAAGCGGGACGAATTCTCATTCAGCAGTCTGCAATCCAATCTCGTGCTGCGCTGGGAATACCGCCCCGGCTCTTCCCTGTTCGTTGTCTGGACGCATGGCCGGCGGGCAGACGATATATTGAATCCTCTGGCCCCCCGGGATATCTCCCCCTACGATCATTCCCTGAACGATCAATTCAGTAACACATTTAATGTCTTCCCGGAGAACGTGTTTTTGATCAAGTTGAATTACAATTTTCTAAATTAATTGCTACCTTTGAGCCGAAGGTTCTTGTCATGTACCATATTTTCGGCTATACCGTATGAAAAAGCCAGTCATGATACTCTTTGGTCTCTTAACCATCGGTATTGCTGGTGATCAATCTTCGTATGCGCAACCCATACCCATTGAATTTATGGCCGGCCAGCGCTATGCATCGGTCAATGTAGTGATGAGTAAAAAATTCAGTACGGATTCCCAATTCGGATTTTTTCACATGAATAGTCTCATAATGGACTATAATGATAAAAGCAAGGACGATTTAGTCGTGCAAAATCTCTTGTTTTATGAACCACTGACAAATTTTCGGATTACAGGGGGCGCCTTTTACGGATCTAACCCCGGGTTCAGTCCTGCTGCCGGACTGCAATATATACATGTCGGACCGCATTGGTTTGTTCTTTTTTCTCCTCGTGTTAACATTGAAAATGACCCTTCCTATACCATGTTCGCCATAGCAAGATATGCAGTCAAAATAAGCGAGAAATACAATTTCTATACCTCTCTACAGGCATTGAATGTTTTTAATGCAAGTAGCCATATTACCAGTTCTCAATGGATTCGTGCAGGGCTGGATCGTCACGGTATACAGTTTGGGGTGGCTGTCAATGTCGATGAATCCGGACCGAATCCGAAGGTGAAAATTAACGCCGGCTTGTTTATACGTCGTGAAATATTTTGATCTTTACGAAGAATTACAGTAGCTTCCGGTTTCGCCTGTCTTCAATCCGGCAATTTTTATCTCGTCGGACCAGATATGGGGACTATATGAACACCCGCTTTTGATGCGTCCAGCGAGAGCATCATCTATCGCTTGCCAAACGGAGGGGTATTCCGATGAAAAAAATTAAAAACGGGGAGCTGGGTCAGGAGGTTTTTGATCTTTTCGATAACTATGTCCATGGAAAGATCAGCCGTCGCGAGTTCATGGAACGGGTCTCCCGGTATGCCGTGGGCGGGCTTACCGTCGCGGCTATTATTGATTACCTGTCCCCGAATTACGCCACGGCGCAACAGGTAAGGGCGGGGGATCCGCGTCTGGATGAGGAATACATCGAGTATGAATCGCCGAAGGGCGGGGGCAGGATGCGAGGCCTGTTGTCTATGCCGGCCGGCAACGAATCCAGGCTGCCGGGTCTGGTGGTGGTGCATGAAAATCGGGGGCTCAATCCTCACATAGAAGATGTGTGCAGAAGGGCGGGGCTGGCTGATTTTATCGCCCTGGCTCCAGATGCCTTGACGCCGCTTGGCGGATATCCCGGCAACGACGATGACGGCAGGGCTTTACAACGGCAGCGGGACCGCAACGAGATGCTGGAAGATTTTATTGCGGCCTACGAGTACCTGAAATCCCATCCCGGATGTAGCGGCAACGTGGGCGTTGTCGGATTCTGTTTCGGCGGCTGGATTTCCAATATGATGGCGGTGCGGGCGCCGGGGCTGCTTGCGGCGGTTCCTTTCTACGGTGGACAGCCCGCTGCGGAAGATGTGCCTTCGATCAAGGTCCCGTTAGCCCTTCATTTTGCAGGGCTTGACACGAGGGTAAATGCAGGATGGCCGGCGTACGAAGCCGCATTGATGGAGCACCAGAAAGAATATACGGCCCACTTCTACCCGGATGTGAACCATGGTTTTCACAATGACACGATGCCGCGCTATGACGAGGAAGCCGCCAAGCTGGCCTGGAAAAGGACCATTGATTTTTTCAATGAGCGGTTGCGTTGATATAGCGCTGTCCGGAACGTGACGGGCACGTTCACACCCTGAAATCCAATCCGTGAAATCAAACTTGTGTTACTGTCCTGCCTCTTCTTCGGGCTGGCGTTGGCCGAGTTCGCGGTCGAGCAAGAAAAGGCTGGCGCCGGAATCGCCGACGAGGCGCAGGTCGTCGATGATATCGCGGGCGGCTTCTTCCTCTTCTATCTGCTCGCTGACAAACCATTGCAGCAGCGTCTGCGAGGCATAGTCGTGTTCTTTGCCGGAGAGCGCGTAGAGATCGTCGATGCGTCGGGTGATGTACTGTTCGTGCTCCAGGACGAGTTTGAAGATTTCGAGGGGCGTCTCTGCTGCGTACACCGGCATCGGCAGTTCTTTCAACTGCACGACTCCATTGCGTTGGAGGAGGTAATCGTAGAGCTTGAGGGCGTGCTGTGTTTCTTCTTGCCACTGCAAACGCAGCCAGTGCGCAAAGCCCTTGAGGTGGAGTTGCTCCATGCGCGCCGCCAGGGCCAGGTACAGATAGGCAGATTCAAATTCAGCCTGAATCTGATTGTTGATGGCGTCCTGCATGGTTTGGCTGATCGAAGACGGTTTCGTTATTTGCATAGAAATGGTCCGTAAAAGTTGGATAGTGCTTTAAGTGTACTGTCGCGTCGGGTCATGCCGTCCTTAAAAAAGTAGCGCCAAACTCGTGTCGTTTTAGTGCCAATTTGCTGTCGTTTTACAATCTTCCCACTTTTTTCTACTGCCAACATCTGGCATTGCCGGCGAGTTGGCACTGTCGTTTTACACAGAATATTGAAGATTTTGCAAAGAGCCGTGCGCAGCGACGCGACTTATTTGTATTAAGTCTAAATTGACAGTACCCCCTGAGGTTCTGTATTTACGAAAAGGAATTCATGGCGCCCCTGACCAGCTTTCGCAACGGCAGCGACATCCAACTGGCCTTTTTAGGTCTTGAGCCCGCCATCGCACAGCGCGTGCGTGAACTCGGGCTGCGCGAAGGCGCACACGTCGCCATCTTGCAAAACTCCGACAAGCTGATCGTTCGCGTGTCCGGTAGCCGCATCGGACTTCGCCGCGAACTGGCCATGCGAATCTTCGGAAGTCCGGCCGTCGCTTTATGACGCTGAAAGAACTTGAACCCGGAGAATGCGGTATCGTGACCGGCTTTGCAGGCCACATCCTGCCCAGTCGTTTGCTGGAGATGGGCCTGTTGTCCGGTACGCGTGTCGAAGTGGTGCGGTATGCCCCACTGGGCGATCCCATAGACCTGAAAGTGCGCGGATATCACCTCTCGATCCGCAAGCATGAAGCCGCGATGATCCGTGTTGAGCGAGCATGAGCCTGTCTGTAAAGGATGGCGGCAGGTATGGCCGAACCTGAGCCAGTTTTGCCACTGACGGATACGTTGCCCGACTTGCGCCGGGTTGCCCTGGTCGGCAACCCCAATGTCGGCAAGACGACCGTATTCAATCTGTTGACGGGTCGGCGTCAAAAAGTGGCCAATTATCCCGGTGTCACCGTCGAACGCAAGAGTGGACGGCTTATCGGGACGGAGACTGTCGAAGTAGTCGATCTGCCGGGGACCTATAGTCTCAACCCCAAGTCGCTCGACGAGCAGATCGCCTACGACATGCTCGTGGGACGCATTGATGGCGAGACGCCGCCCGATCTGGTCGTTTGCGTGGTGGACGCCACGAACCTGGAGCGCAACCTGTATCTGGTTTCGCAGGTGATGGACCTGGGCCTCCCGATCATTGTGGCGCTGAATATGATGGATGCGGTGCGGGAGAGCGATTTGGCGATCGACACGGAAGCCCTCGGCAAAGCATTGGGCCTCCCGATCGTTCCGATGGCGGCGCTTCGCAAAGAAGGCCTTGATGCGCTGCGCCGCGCCATTTTCGATGTTCCCGTGTCTGCGCCGGTGCAGCGCTGGACGCTGATGCCTGCCGTTGCGGCGCAGGTGGGCCCGCTATGTGCACTACTTGCCGAGCACGCCCCCGATCTTCCCGAAGATCATCGTTTCAGCGAGGTATTGCACGCCCTTGCCAACGAGAAGGCCATGGTGTACTGGGCCATGCGCGCTCCGGCATTTCACGCAGCGGTGCTGGCTGTCCGGGAGACTTTGGAGGCGCGCAAGGTACCCTATCGCCAGGCGGAGATGACGGGACGCTACACGTGGCTCGGGCCCCATCGTTGCGCAAGTGACGGCCCGGCACAAGGTCTCCTCGAACCAGACATGGTCAGACCGTCTCGATGCGGTGCTGACGCATCGGATATTCGGTCTCCCGATATTCCTTGCCGTCCTTGTGATCGTCTTTCAGGCGGTCTTTTCCTGGGCCATTCCGGCAATGGACCTGATCGAGGCAGCGGTGGCGGGCCTGGGCGCCCTTGTACGAAGTACGTTGCCCAGCGGCGTCTTCACGGACCTGGTGGTTGAAGGGGCCATCGCGGGAGTGGGCAATGTCCTGATTTTTCTGCCGCAAATCCTGTTGCTTTTTTTCTTCATCGGGCTGATGGAGGATTCTGGCTACATGGCCCGCACCGCGTTCATCATGGACCGGCTGATGAGCAGGGTGGGGCTTAGCGGTGGTTCGGTGGTGCCGCTTTTGAGCAGTTTCGCATGCGCTATTCCCGGCATCATGGCGGCCCGGACGCTCGATAACGAACGCGACAGGATTATCACGATCATGGTTGCTCCGCTGATGAGTTGCTCGGCGCGTCTGCCGGTCTATACCCTGTTCATTGCCGCTTTTATTCCGGCGGGCAAACTCTTCGGGGTTTTCGGCTACCAGGGCCTGACGATGTTCACGATGTACCTTATGGGCGCCGTGACGGCTTTCGTAGCGGCCTGGATACTGAAACGATACGTTTTCAAGGGCTCGGCGTCCTTCTTTGCCATGGAGTTGCCGCCATACCGGCGACCGAAGATGAGATATCTCTTCTGGCGAATGACCGCGCGGTCGAAGGTGTTCGTCTATCGTGCTGGAAAGATCATCTTTCTACTGAGCATCGTCCTCTGGTTTTTGGCCAGTTATCCCAAAGCGCAGCTCGGTCCGGACCTGTTGGCGCAACGGGTTGCTATCGAGACCCGGCGCCAGGACGCATACGATCGGATAGCGGCACAGGAAGGTACTCCAATCTCCGACTTGCTTGCCCAGCCTCCCGTTGCCGAGGCGACGGGTTTTCTGTCGGTTGATTCCGACAGTGACCCCGAGGCCGGAGTGGCCTTGGATGCATTGCGCAATCAATACCCCGGTCAGGTTGCCAGTGCTCAGGCGTTGTATCGGGCGCAACAGGAATACGAAGACGGTTTAGCCCGCCTGGCCGATGCCGATGCCGGTTATCTGATCCGCCATAGCTTCATCGGTCGGTTTGGCCGCGCCCTCGAGCCCGTCATGCAACCTCTGGGCTTCGACTGGAAGATTACCGCGGGCGTCATCGCGGCGTTTGCTGCGCGCGAAGTCATTGTCAGCACGCTTGCCACGCTCTACAGCGTCAGCGACGCCGACGAAACAAGTCCTGTTCTGCGCGATCACCTCAAAGCAGATCGCTACCCTGACGGTCGCCCCGTTTTCACGCCGCTGGTAGCGCTGAGTCTTTTGGTGTTCTTCGTGTTTGCGCTGCAATGCATGAGCACGCTTGCCATTGCCCGACGTGAGACGAACACATGGCGTTGGCCGGTGGTCATGTGGGTATACATGACCGGGCTCGCCTATCTGTGCTCACTCATCGTCTACCAGGGTGGACTGATGCTGGGGCTCGGCTGAGGAGGCCGTAGAAGGTTCAGGGGTCGGATACGACGATTTCTGTCGTTGCGAGCGGTATACCGGATATCTCCGACATGGAATCATAGAATTCGACGAATCGATTGGTTTCAGGAGCGTCATAGTCCTTCAGGTTATGGGCCCACCGGTAGCCGATCGGCTGGTACCAAAGGGAGGCCTGGACGGCAAAGGGCCCCTGCTGCCCGCTCACATCGACGATATAGCGCACGGCGTCGCTTCCTCCGACGAAATCGGCGTCCTCCTTTGCCCGGCCATGCACTGCTATATCCTCGGATGCGGACGCTTTGTCGAATCCCCTTGGCAGCAGTCGGTTGTCCTTGACGTACCGCACCCCGTGCAAAAGCCCCGTCGTCACCTGATCCTGTATATCGACCATCACGGACTCATAGGTCTGCACCTGATCGCTTTTCGTGATTTCCCGGTAATGGGGTTCGTAACGAGCCTGATCCGTGTCATTGTCATTTCCCGGGATTTGGCCCGTTGACCGGATACCGCCGGATTCAAAAATGGGCGCCCCGTTCCGGTCGTGCACCGTAAAATGAATCCAGCTCCTGCGCGAGGGATACCCTGTCGGAAGTTTATGACCGGCCAGATTTTCAAGACGAACCTCGACGTGCAATGCGTCCTGTGCCCGTTCGGCGTTTTCTATCGAGATACGCGCTGTGTTTAACTGTAAATGATGCTCGGTTTGCCGTGCCGTGGCCTCCAGCTCGTTCGGAAGGGCTTCTACACCCAATTCGGCCCGGTACCGGTTGAGCATGCGGAGCATAAAAAAGTTGCCCCCCTGAAATACATGCCGGGAAACGCCGGTGCGGTTCTCCCCCAATACAGAGGAGATGGCCGTGGTATCCTGTACGACGGGCATGTGGCAGGACTGACAACTGCGTTCTTCGCGGTAGGCGCTATGACGCCATTCCAGATAGGGGACCTGTTCGGGAAGTTCGCCTGTCACCTCTCCCGTTGGCCCGATAGCCTCGGTAAACAGGGTATGACATGTCGCGCATAGTTCGGACTGTTGAATATGGCGCGATTCCACTTGCCGAAATCCCGATGCGGAATGCATAACGGTACTACGGCCGGCGTCCACATCGTAGGGCCCGAAAATGGCTCGTTGTTCCAGCGGCGTCTCCGTATCGATCACGAATCCGGCCGTGAAGCTTTCTCTGGCGCCCAGGTTTTCGGCGGTAATCTGGTGACATACGGTGCAGGAAACGCCGTCGGCGGCCAGGTCGTCGGTGCGGTGTGTCTTTTGGCCGACCGGCAGGTGGGCAAAGACCTGCCCTTGTTTGTCCGCAGCCTTTGCTTCAAAGCGGGACATGGGCATATGGCAGGAGGCGCATTCGTCTTCGATGCGGGCCTCTGCATCCGGATGATCCATTGTTTCCCGTCTGACCGCGGCCTGCCAATACGGGTCGCGTGCCGAATTGGCCATCATGGAAGCGCGCCAGTCCGTGCCGATGGAGATGTCTTCGCCGGAAGGGGTAACCAGATTGCTATGACAACTTATGCACGCGGCGCCGGTCGTGAACAAGTGCGGATCCGCTTCGGAAGAAGCCATGCCCGGCGCCTGCGGGGGCACGGAGAAGAAGAGCGGACGGACAAATGCCAATCCCGCCGAAGCAACAATGATTACCAAAAACAGCTTTCCGCTCATGGGTACATTTTCCGGTCAGGTACAGGTTACCAGCCCTCGAAAAAACCTCCGTCGAACCACTCCCACAACAGATAGATCATAAATTGCGCATTGCGGGCGTGATTTACAGGCATACGGAGTCCGATATTGAGCACCACATGCTGTCGCTGGTTCAGGGTGATTTGCGCCTGGGGCACGATATCCCAATGCAAAGCGCCCTCCGATCCCAGAGAACGTGTTCCGAGTATTTCCAGCATGGGCGACCAGGTGCGCCCCCAGTCTCCCTGTGTGAAGCTTTTGCCTGCAACGCCGCGAAAAAAAGCCTCATCCTCCGCTGCATTCCGGTCCAGGGGAAGGTCGAAACCACCCTGAAATTGCAGAAAAGCATCCGCAGTCAGGACCTGCCCGAACGAAGCAAAGGGTTCGATGCGCGTTATGCCTTTTCCGATGCCCGTGTTTTTATGCCCCGTGGGTAGAATCACCTCGCCGCCAAGGCTGAGGATGCTGCCATGAGACAGCCTTTGGAAAACCACGCGTTTCAAACCGAGCGCTACATCCCCGAGCTGCCCGCCTTGCATATGCTCCCGGAAGCCGAACGGTACGACCACCTCGAATTGATTACGCGCGCCGAATCGTTTTTCGTAGACCAGCTCATGGGTAACGGTGCTCTCGGTTTCGATATCTATCGTGGTGGTCAGCACCGCCTCGTCCTCCGGAAAAGCTTTTTCCGTCACCAGTGCGCGCGGCGTATTCAATTCGCCTCTCGGCCATTCGTCCTCCGGGCACAGGGTGCGAATGTAGCCCAGTATTTTTTGCAGTTCATCCTGCGTAAGCGCATCGCCAAAGGCCGGCATTTCCCGGGCGAACCCGCGAATGGGTCCTCCCTGATGGGCCACTGCAAGCCAGTCGGCGTCGGGTTCGCGGGTTGCGAAGTTGCAGTCGGTGAAATCGGGGAGCGGAATATCGAAACCCAGTAGGGTTGCGGGAGCTCCCTTGCCGTCTGCGCCATGACAGGTTGCGCAGGCCTTTCTGTAGAGTTCCTCGCCCGTCTCGTTCGTACGTCGGGGGCCGGGGTTTATTTTTTCGCCGGGATTAATTTGTTCTACGCCGCCGCCACGCTGCAACGTCTCGTTCGTACGCGCGGGTCCGGGTTTCATGTTCTCCCGGCAGGTTGCGGGTGGAGGCCCGGCTCTGTACACATCGTCCGGACCGGCCGGGTCGTCGGCATGGACGATTACCGAAACATGGCGGCTTTCCGGCTCATAGCTCCCGAACGCATTGGTCGGCCCCGTGCCGCACCAAAGTACAAGCAGGGCCAGTGCATGACCTGATCGACGCAAGTACGAGCGGGGATATTTCATGCGCTTTCGGGTGATTTTCCCTTTCTTTTTCTCTACGCCCGGAATCGCCTCCACGACAAAGCGCCCCCGGTCCGGACCGGAAATACCGTTCCCACAACTTACGAGACCGGCGATGGTTTGTCCAATGATGTTCGGCCTCGCTAATTCGCCGGGCCGTGGAAAAATCGCGTGGCCTACATGGCGCCGTCCAGGACATCGCTGAGCAGGTCCCGCCACGCGAATCTACCGGCTGGCCGGGCGTACTCATCGAGTTGTTTGCCCACTTCCTCGACAAATTCAAGCCTGCCTTCTTCTCCCGCCAGACTCATCGTAACAGAGACAAGTTCTTCGATCGAAAGAAAATACAGGTTGATGCCGCGACTCCACATCAGACGGATTCGGTTTTCAATCGATTCGCCCTCCGACGCCTTGGTTGCCGGCGCATTGATGAGCGCTTCGGTGACGTTGTTCTTGATGAGTTTGTTTTCGAACGATCGTACATCGGCAAGCGTGACTTTCTGCTCCTTCACTTCGACGGCGTAGACGATTTGCCCGTTATTGCGACACTCGAGATCGCCGACCATGCCTGTTGCACGGTCTGACGTTGTCGATGCTTGCCGTACGACCTCGTTCCACAGTCCGAAACGACGACCAACAACCGTTTCGCTTGCTCTCTATCGGGTGTTGCCATTACCGCCCCCTGTCAGCGGTTTGAAATTCATCCACAACGACTCCCGCCGTTTTCCTTTGGATGAATTGCATAGTTTCTCCGGCGCATCGACGCGATGCCAGTCGGCGAACAACTCGTCGTAGAGTGCTGAACGGTATCCGGACAATACCGCACGTCCCTGAATGCTATGCAGCAGTCCGGCGAGTTCGCGATGATCGTCGTCGGTCATTTCGTGACCGTAGGCGGCAGTGTCGCCACGGCTATCGTGGACGTACGGCGGGTCAAGATAGAATAGGGTACGGGGCGTATCGTACCGTGCAATGATATCCAGCGCCTGAGCATTTTCGATCTGCACGCGTTGCAACCGCTGCGTAATTTCGGGCAGCCCTTCCACGGCGCCAAGCCAGCGCGACACGGCGCCGGCCATTCCCGCCCGGGATGTCAGCACGCAGTGCGCCCACCGGCCTTCGCTGCTGGTTTGCGCCAGGCCGGTGCGCGTCTGTCGCGCGCGGACGTAGAACCGCCGCGCTCGTTCCAGCGGCGGCAAACCGGGTTCGCGACGACACGCATTGACGAGTTCCTCTCGGGAAAACGGGGTCAGGCCAATGGCGCGGATGAGTTCCTCGTGCTGGTCACGCAGCACGGAGAAGAAATTGACGAGCTCCGAGTCCAGGTCGTTATAGGTTTCCACGGGCGCCGGAGCGCGGTTGATGAGCACAGCAGCCGAGCCGCCGTAGACATCGCAGAAATGCTCCGCATCGACCGGCAGGTGGAGGAGAATGAAGTCCAGATGTACGTACTTGCCGCCGTACCATCCGAAAGCAATCATTTTGCGTCGCGCCCGCGCCGCATTCCCGACCAGGCGGCGGGATATTCGCCCTGTCTCGCGAGGGGGATCTTGAAGCGCTTCGTCGAAGAGTCCTTCGGTCATCACAGTCATCGCACATTTCCATTGACCTCGTGCAAAAAGCCACCCGGCGCGTTGTGGATCGACGCTGATTCAACCGGATGTCATGTGGCGCCGAACCGGGCGGCGCCCTGTATGCAGGACACTTCCTTCACCAATCAGAAAATACCGTAGACCCATGCCGAAATCAACCGTGGAAACAGTGTTGCACGTCCATTTTTTTGGGGGGACCGGCCGATCAGGCGCATCCGTTTTGCAGCATGTCTTGCGAGTGCCTTCTATGTGGTCAAAGCACGACGGATTGGCTCGCAATCCGACCCCGATTCGCTTGATGCTGAGAACCGTTCCCGTTTGCATACCGGCGTCCAGGCCGCTAATTTTCCAAAAATCCCGCCTGCCGATGTTTTTTGCGGCAGTTGTCTTTTCTTTTCGCGTGTTGTTTTCTCATGCCCGATCTCGTGAAAACATCCCGTTCTGACAGGCCCGTGCTCATCGTCGGCGGCGGCGTGGCGGGGCTTGCGCTGGGCTGGCGGTTGCTGCGCGCCGGTCGGGCCGTACACCTTTTCGAGCGGGATCGCGCCGGGCGGGGGGCCTCCTGGGCGGCAGCGGGCATGCTGGCGCCGGATGCAGAGATCGGGTTCGAGGACCCGGAACTCTACCGGCTCAACCGGGAAAGCCTGCGGAGATGGCCGGCGTTTGCGGCAGCGCTTGAAGCGGAAAGCGGAATCGGGACAGGATTCCGGACCGGAGGGGCCGTGCATGTGGCTGCCGACCGGGACGAGGCGGAAGCGCTCCGCCGTCGCTACGATTTCATGAAAGCGCAGGGGCTGGACAGCCGGTGGCTTTCGCCGGCGGAGGCGCTGGATATAGAACCTTTTATCACGTCCCGACCGGCGGCAGTCATGTATTGTCCTTCGGATAGTCACGTGGACGCCCGTGCGCTTGTCGAAGCGTTGCAGGTTTCTTTTCTGAAGGCCGGGGGCACGCTGCGCGAAGGGACTGCCGTCCGCGCCGTCGAACCCGATGCGGGGGCGCCTGCCGTCATGACGGAAAACGGTGAACGGGTCGAGGGGTCGTGCGTGGTGCTTGCCACGGGCGCCTGGTCGCATGGCATGGAAGGGCTTGCTGCGGATCAGCAGCCGCCTGTGCGTCCGGTGCGGGGGCAGATGATGGAATTGGAAGCCGAACCTCCGTTCGATCTGCAGCATGTTGTGCGGAGTGCGCATATGTGCGTGGCGCCCAAGCCCGGCGGGCGAGTGCTCGTCGGTACTACGATGGAGGAAATGGGATTCGATGCGCGCGTTACGGCGGGCGGGTTGTATACTATCCTGGAAGAGGCCCGGAAGATCGTGCCGGGAATCGACGATCTGGCCGTGCGCGATATATGGGCAGGGCTTCGTCCGGCGAGCCGCGATCATTTGCCCATTCTGGGTCCTTCCTCTGCACCCGGCGTGGTGATGACTACGGGCTTCTACCGGCACGGCATGCTGCTTGCCCCGGTCGCTTCCGAAGAAGTGGCGCGGTACATTCTTACCGGAGAAACCTCTGCATGGATCGCCCCGTTTTTACCGGGACGTTTCGAGGCGGTATCTGCGTAACGACCGGGTCCGCTATGCGGGCTTGTCATGTGGACTTTCCTGCCGGATGCAGTGCCCCGGCATGCGCCGCCACACAAATACGGCGCACCGGCATGCGCCGCCGCACAATTACGGCGCACCGACATGCACCGCCGCACAATTACGGCGCCCCGGCATGCGCCGCCGCAAAAATGCGCCGCACAAACAGGCGGATGGATCATGTCTTCCGAATCTCTCATCGACGTGTTGATCAACGGGAAAATGCATTTCGTGCCGGCGCAGGCGACGGTGTCCGTTCTGGTGCGGGACATGGGGTTCGATCCGGCCGAAGCGAAAGGCATGGCCGTAGCGGTCAACGATACGGTGGCGCCGAAGGGGACATGGGACGACCATGCAATCCGGTCCGGCGACCGGATTGAAGTGATTGCCGCGCAACAGGGAGGGTAGGCATGACGACGAACGGACACCCGGATGTGCTGAAAATCGGCGACTTTGCGTTGTCCTCCCGGCTGATCATGGGCACGAGCCGGTATCCCAATCCCCGGGTCATGCTGGACGCGCTTGAAGCGTCCGGCACGGAACTCGTCACCGTAGCGATCCGGCGCGTGAACCTGCAGGACACGTCGGGGGAACGCTTTCTGGAGTTGCTCAAGCCGTATCGCTGCTTGCCGAACACCGCCGGATGCTATACGGCGAAAGAGGCGGTGCTCGTGGCGCAACTGGCTCGCGAAGCGCTGGAAACCCCTCTGATCAAACTGGAGGTGATCGGGGACGACGAAACGCTGCTTCCGGATGTCGAGCAGCTACTCCGGGCGGCGAAGGAACTCGTGGACGACGGGTTTTCCGTGATGGTCTATGCAAACGACGATCCGATCACGTGCCGCAAGCTGGCCGACCTCGGATGCGTCGCGATCATGCCGCTGGCCTCCCCGATAGGCAGCGGGCAGGGCCTGGTGAATCCCTACAATCTTGCAATCATACGGGACATCATCCGGGATACCCCGCTTATCGTGGACGCCGGTATCGGCACGGCGAGCGATGCGGCGCGGGTGATGGAGTTGGGCTATGACGGGGTGCTTCTGAACACTGCCGTCTCCGATGCCCAGCATCCGGTCATGATGGCTGCCGCCATGCGCCGCGCCGTGGAGGCAGGGCGGCTGGCATTCCGGTCCGGGCGAATGCCGCGCCGCACGTATGCGCAGGCTTCGTCGCCCATGGAGGGGCGCATCGGTGGATAACGTACAGGAGGCGTCGGAACATCGCCGCACCGGGAGTGCGTCCTCGTGGAATTCTCCCCGGCTCATCCTGATCGGGGATGGATTCACGGATTCCGAATGCGCCGACCGGATCGTCGAAGCCGTTGAAACATCATGCGGGCATGTGTCCGGGAAAGCCTGTGAACAGGCTCTGTGGGTGCATTTGCGGGATCGTACGGCGCCCGCTGGTCTTTTCCGGGAATGCGCTGCCCGTCTGGTTGAACGCTTGCGGAATGCTTCGCCGTCGATCCTGCTTTCCGTGAACGGCCGGCCGGAGGTGGCCGAAGCCTTGCGGTGCGGCTACCATGCCGGGGTGCGGGATGCGGCGCCGGCGTTTGCGTGCGGGCCCCGGCAGCCCTGCGGCAGGTCGGTGCACAACCCCGACGAAGCCCGGGCCGCGATGGGGGGAGATCATCAGAATCGTTATCAGGGGAGCGTAACCGGGGGTAACCCTCGCGCAATCGGGAGCAATCCCCGCGCAATCGGGAGTAAACCCCGAGAGAGGGAGGACCATCGTCCTCAATACCTTTTTTTCAGCCCCGTTTTCAATCCGCAGGGCAAGCCCGGTTATGTCGGTGTGGGCATAGATGCGCTGCGCAATTTTGTTCAATATGTCCAGGGGCGCGTCCCTGTATATGCTCTGGGTGGTGTGACTCCCGAACGAATAGGGCCGTGTCTTGATGCAGGGAGCTACGGCGTTGCGATTCTTTCCGGTATTATGATGGCCGACCGCCCCGGCCAAGCGACTGGTGCCTATCTTAGTACCTTGCGCGCATATTTCGAGACTACTTTATGAAGGTGGCCCTTTCCATCGCAGGCAGCGATTCCGGCGGCGGCGCCGGCATACAGGCCGATATGAAGGCCATGGAGGCCCAGGGCGTGTTTGCGGCGAGCGTCGTTACGGCGGTCACTGCGCAGAACACGCAGGCCGTACTGGACGCCTTCGAGCTTCCGCCCGATCTGATCGCAAAGCAGATCGACGCGGTGTACGACGATTTTACCGTGGGCGCTACGAAGACTGGCATGTTTTTTTCCGCAGCGATCATTGAGGTAGTGGCGGAAAAACTGCAGGAGCGCGAGGTATCTCCGCTCGTGGTCGATCCGGTCATGATTTCCAAGAGCGGGTTTCCGTTGTTGCGCGACGATGCGGTCGAAACGCTCCGGGAACGGCTTCTGCCGCTTGCCACGCTCGTCACGCCCAATGCGCTCGAAGCCCGGCGCCTTACAGGGATCGAGGTGGATTCAAGGGAAGGCCAGGAGGAAGCCGCCGTTGCCATTCATGCCATGGGGCCGGGGGCGGTCCTGGTCAAGGGCGGGCATGTGGATGAGACCGGCGATGCGCTGGATGTGCTGTACGACGGCAAGCGGATGCATGTGTTTCGCGCGCCTCGCATCGCAACGCAGAACACGCACGGAACGGGCTGCACCTATGCGTCCGCCATTGCTGCGAATCTGGCGCGCGGGTTTTCTCTTAAGGAATCCGTTGCGCGGGCCAAGCGGTATGTGACGGAAGCTATCCGGCACGCTCCGGCGATCGGACAGGACCACGGCCCCATAAACCATTTTTACTTTCTGAAGCAGGTGGATGTCTTCCCTTCGGCGGAGTGAAGGGAGGCGATTGCCTCGGTATACTATCGTTCGCTCGCGGTTCGTCGCCCGCCTACGGTTCGTCGCCCGCCTACGGTTCATCGCCTGCCTACGGGTTGTCGTCCGCCCGCGGTTCATTGTCTGCCCGTAGTTCGTCGTCTGCCTGCGGGTTGTCGTTCGCCCACGGTTTTTCCCAACCTCGTTTTCACATTCCGGAGGGCTGTTTTATGCAGAGAGGCGCCTGCCCGGGGCGAACAAAGAGAGCAGATTGGACGTTTATACGGGATACGTGCCCGTAGCTCAGCTGGATAGAGCGTCTGACTACGGATCAGAAGGCCGGGGGTTCGAATCCTCCCGGGCACGCCACCTGAAACGCCTTGGGAAATAGCCGAAAACGGCGATCCCGGGGCGTTTTTCTGTTTGCGTCGGTTCGGCCATATTTGCAACATTTTGCAAGTAATTGCGAGAATTTATGACCTATGTATGACCCACGGGGCTAAATACCCCGTTGTCGTTCACCTCCCGGCCCAGCTTTTCACGCAGGTTGCAGACCTCGCCTCGACCGAGATGTAGGCGCCCACATAAACCGTGCGTGTTGCGGAAGGCATAGGCAGATGGATTGGGGATGTCGAAACTGCAGTTTCCGTCAGGTGGAGGATGATTTTGTGGCGGGACGGTGCTTATTATGGGACTTATATACGATAGTAACCAAATAGGGAATCAAAACACGGGTTGAGATCGTGTAACCTGTTGCATGACAAGGGTTTACGCATATCGCATTGAGGGATTTACGGCGGCCAGACACGACCGCCTCGAATCCCTGTTTCTGCACCTTGGTTGGCTGCGGAATCAAACGGTGGCGTATTGCCGGGATCAGTACGCGGAAGACCAGAAAACACCGTCATTCTACGATCTGTGCAAGTGGCTGACATGTCAGCGATCCTCAGATCAACGCACCGATCAGTGGAATGTAGCTTGCCAGCGTTCGGTCTTGCAACGAGTACGCCGTGGTTACGACAAGTTTTTCCGGGACTACAAAGGTCTTCCTCGATTTCGCCCGATTGACGGGGGTGTGCATTCGTTTGAGACAGAAAAGGCTAAACCACGCAGGCGGAAACAGGGTGGTTATTACGTGCAGATCAAGGGCATTGGTCGCCTATCGTTCACGGACCGCCGCAATGTTTTGGACACTGCTACGGTGAAGATCGTCCGTGTCGTCCGTACCCCATTGCGGTACGAGATTCAACTTGTCTGCGACGTTGATAAAGGGCTGAAGGCAGTTGACAAGCGCGACGTGGTAGGTGTAGACTTGGGCGTGAAGGCTGCCGTAACACTATCAAACGGCGTGCAGTACGCACCGTTCATCGCCGCCGCAACGCCATTCACCGAATGACGACGGCGATTGTCAAACGACATAGCGCCAACCTTGCGATCGAAGACCTGAAACTACAGAACATGACCGCAGCGGGCGGAAGCCGCAAGCGTGGTCTGAACAGGGCGATTCTTTCGCAATCGCTCGGTACTATTGCAACTCAACTGGTCTACAAGGCTGAGAGCGCCGGAGGCCAGTGCGTAACGGTTGCACCGCATTACACGACGCAGACATGCTCGCACTGTCTGTCGCTACCCCGTGAGAAGGTCACGCTGTCGCAACGCATCTACGAGTGCGAGCACTGCGGCTATGCGTCCGACCGGGACGTGAATGCGGCACGGAATGTTCGTCGAAAGGGTCTTGAATCCTTTCAGCGGGTGGGACTATCCTCGGCGGGTCAGGCGAAGGAAGATACTCCGGTAAGACCTGAAAGCGATTCGTCGCTCAAAGGCGCGGACATGACCCCGAATCGTAGCGGTTACTATCGTATATAAGTCCTATTAATTACTATGGTTGGACACCTTTGGCAACAACTTTTATGTATCTTCCGTCATCTTTGACAGATTCTAAATAGGTAACCTTACCATCAAAAAGGTTTTCTTCTGTGTCGATTTGTGTAATTAGAACCGGTGTTCCTACAAGAGGTAATTGGCTATCTTCTTTGTCGAGATATACATACCAAGAAACCCGTGCATTCTTCTTGGAATCAATCAAAAATTCGAAACGATCAGGTAATGCAATTACCTGTTCCATCATCTCATCTCCCGCTAATATGGTAATACCTTTCATTGATTCATTTTTGTGCGTATGAACGGAATGGACCTTTCGTGTCCCGAAGGTGATGGATACCTCCGATGTAGAAAACGTCGATCAGGTCGATCTTCCGCTTGACATCAGCCACATCGGTCTCGATGTTCTCCAATCGGGTCTCGATGTTCTCCAATCGAGTTCCGATGTTCTCCAATCGAGTTCCGATCAGTCCGATGGCTTCATCCATTTTGGAAAGGACCCTGGTGATAGGGTCCAGTATATCCTTCAGTTCTTCAGGGGTCATAGTCCAGTGTGATGCATTTGAGTATCGGTAACATAGGGTATACGGATTCTAAAGGCAATGGCTCCTCGGCAGTTTATTGCTTTAGTATTGCATCCAGTCTGGTAGCACCGTATGTTGCAGTACCTCCGTCGAGCAGGGAGACCCGTGTCGGGTTACCTGCCGAATACAATAGCCAATCCATGGCGAGGAGTCGCTCTCCGAGTCGGTGAATAGGTAGGACTGTCACGTGCTCTGCTCTGACGGAGGAAAGGCCCGACGCCTTTTTGTCGGGGTTCCGTCAATCCTCCGAACCAGAGCAACGACACGATGACAGTACAGCGCCTATGGGTATCGACCCTGATTCCAATTCTGTTTTCCCTGATCCTGTGCAGTAACCTCGCACAGGCGAAATCTCTCCCTTCCGAAGCTAACCTTGAACGACTTGCGCAGGCCTATGATCGGATGGCCCATGTGAGCGAATTAGACGCACAGAAGGCCGAACTTTGCGCAGAGGCGCACTGGGAACATGCAGAATTGTTTGAACAAGCGGCTTCGCTCCGTTTTCGGACGCATTGGTTTAGAGATCGCAACAGGTCGGGAGAACGCCAAACAATGGAGGGAGTGTATGGGCAATTGGCAGAGTTTGAAAGAAATGATTCGGAGAACTGTCTAAACGAAGCGGTCCGGTCGAGAGAATCGGCAGAAAGAGACAGATATAAAGCGGATTCCTTGCGGAGGGGAATACAAGTGGTGATACATGTTGATGCGGCAACGCATCGACAATTTGCGGAAGTTTTTCGTATGACGGAAAACAGTTTTGCAGTAGCAGGACATGACAGTGAAAGAGCAGAGAAGTATCGAGATCAGGCAAAAATGCACCGTCGGAGAGGAGAAACAGAGTACGCGGAATTAGCCGCATCGCTTGCAGCGGTAAGCGAACGATTAGCAGCGATAAAAATAATTGAGACGGGTATAGATGTATACCAGGCGGCCTCTATGACTAACTTTGCGGCAGCGTTAGATCAGATCGAAGATTAGCCTTGAGCCGTTGTCTTTCTCGTCCGTACGCTCTATACTGACATTACTCAAATGCATCACGATGGACCATGAAAACCAAAGAACAGGCCCGGGCCGAAGAACAGGTCCAGGCCGAAGTCGAAATTGATTACACCATGGATACACCCAGTCCGAATCCGTTCTACCAGGGCCGTAGCCCCAAGGAGGTGCTTCGGATGATACTGAAGGTTAAGAAGTCAAAAAAACAGAGTGAGAAAAAGGTCTGAAGGGGAGATTGTTCACTATTCTATATAATTCCCTTATTATACTCTCTCCAGGAAGGACAATCAAATCGTCTATCCATGCCGTCTATTTGCTGCGAAGCCCTCCTCTTTGATCTGGATGGGGTACTGATTGACTCCGATCCGATTTACGAAAGACACTGGCAGATGCGGTCCTTGCACGGCTCGTGGATCTGGAGACCACCTACCGAGACGAACACCTGCACGTTAGCTGGCCTGAATGATCAGGAAGATATGAGCGAAGGATACCGCCACGACCCGGTTTCGGCGATTGCAGAGGCAGAGGCGACGGGTGAAACCGCCGTCATTTTCGCAGACATCCGCCAGACCATGCAGCTTCCGCTGATCACGTCGATCTGGCGCACGCTCGCCGGCGTGGAGGGGGGCTTGCGCGCCGTCTGGGCGGTGGCGAAGCCGCTCTATGAGTCAGGCCAGCCTGATGCGGCGCTATTCAGGGTGTTTGAGCGTGCCGTGCTGCCGGTACCTGAACCACTCGTTCCCGGTCAACTGGACTGCGCAGGCGTCTCGGCGGGTGACCTGCCGGTGATCCGGGTGCTCCTCGACGCCTATAACCGCTCGAATGGGCTGAACCTGATGGCGCTCACCAGCCTCGTCGTGACGCCCGCCGGACTGCCCGCGAACCATCCGGTCCCTCCTCCGCCATCGCCGTGGCCGACCTTGCCTCCGCTGCTTGCGCAGGCCGACATGGCAGCGGATACATGGACCCTCCTCCACCATCTGAATCGCTTCGGCGCAACGCCCGACGAATCCGGCCTCGCCACGCTCTGGCGACACCTTGCCCACTGGCCCGGCTTGCTCGCCGTCATCCATGCGGGCCTAGCGCCGCTCCAAAAAGGCGGGACGATCCAGCGCTCGATCCAGCAGTTGCTGGCGCGAGCACAAGCAGAGGGAGCCTCCCTTGCGCGTCTTCGCTCGGAGAGCATCGACATGCCGGAGGCGGCGCGGGCGATGGTCACGCATTACGTGCGCCATCCGGGGCTGGTCGTCCGCATGGTTGCCATCGGCCACGGCCTCGCGCACTGGCTACGGCAAGCGGAAAAGCAGGTTTGATTAGCCCATGCATCCCATGAATCTTTCGGGGCTTATAGCGAATAGTTGACATGGAGCACGTTCGGGTTATTTTAATCTAACTCTTTGCATGACAGGGGTTTACACATATCGCGTTGAAAATTTGACTCCGGCGAAGCATTGCCGGTTGGAGGCGTTTTTCTCCCACCTGACGTGGCTGTACAATCAGGGTGTGGAGTATTGCCGCGCGTAGTATGCCGAAGGCGCAAAGACTCCGACGTATTACGATCTGTGCAAGTGGTTGACCGGTAAGCGGAGCGAAGATACTCGAACGGGCCGGTGGAATGCGTCGTGCCAGCGTTCGATTCTGAACCGTGTCCGCCGCGGGTACGACAAGTTCTTCCGTGATCATAAGGGTTTGCCTCGTTACAAGTCTTTTGACCGGGGTGTCCGGTCGTTCGAGACGGAAGCGGCGAAGCCCCGCAAGCGCAAGAACGACAAAGGGTATTATGTGCAGATCAAGGGATTGGGCCGGTTGTCATTCACGGACACTCGCGGCATTCTTGACGATGCCGCGGTCAAGGTTATCCGCATCGTCCGCAGCCCGTTGCGCACGAGATACAGCTTGTATGCGACGTACCGGAACCTTTGCGGGTCGTTGACAAACGCGATGTGATCGGCATAGACCTGGGAGTGAAGTCGTCTGTAACGCTGTCGAACGAGGTGCAGTACCACCCGCTCGCCCACGACGACACGCGCCGCAAGAGGATGCAGCGCAAGGTATCCCGCGCCAAACGCGGCGGCAATGGGCGCAAGAAAGCGAAGGTGCTGCTGGCAAAGGAGAGCAGGCGCATTTCGATTCGCCGCCACAATGCCATTCACCGAATGACGACCGAGATCGTCAAGACGCACTCTGCGAATCTGGTTCTGGAGGACCTGAAGGTACAGAATATGACCGCATCCGGCGGAAGCCGCAAGCGTGGTCTGAATCGTTCCATGCTACAACAGGCATGGGGAGAAATTGGAACCCAGTTGGTTTACAAGGCTGAGAGCGCCGGAGGTCAGTGCGTACGGGTTCCACCGCATCATACGACGCAGACATGTAGTAATTGTATGAGTCTGCCCCCTGAGTCCATAGACCTGTCGGTGCGCACCTACGAGTGCAAGCACTGCGGTTATGTGGCGGATCGGGACGTAAATGCGGCACGGAATGTCCGTCGGAAGGGGCTTGACTCCTTCCACCGGGTGGGACTATCCCCGGAGCGTCAGGCGGAGGTAGTTAAACCGGTAAGACTGGACGGTGCTTCGGTACCCGATAGCACGGTCATGGCGCGCAACCGTAGCATTACGAACACACAACCTGTCAAGTAATGGATATAAGTCCCAATCTTTCCTCCATAAAAGCGCTGACCTTCGATGTCTTCGGCACTGTCGTCGATTGGCGAAGCACCATCATTCGCGAGGGGCGGGCGCTCGGCAAGCAGAAAGCACTGGCGGTGGACTGGGTGGAATTTGCCCATGCATGGCGGGCCGGATACGAGCCGTTCATGCACCGCGTCCGCACGGGTGAGCTGCCCTGGTTGAACATCGACGCGCTCCATCGGATGATCCTGGACGAATTGTTGGTCCGGTTTCAGCTTGCGGGGCTTAGCGAGGCAGAGAAAGATCATCTTAACCGCGTATGGCGCCGGCTCGATCTCTGGCCGGATGCCCGCGCAGGGCTGGCGCGGCTGCGCCGACGCTTCCTCGTAGCCCCCCTCTCCAATGGAAACATCGCGCTCTTGACCAACATGGCGAAGCGAGCCGACCTGCGTTGGGATTGCATCCTCTCCTCAGAGCTGGCGCATCATTACAAGCCCGACCCGGAGGTCTACCTGACGGCAGCCCGGTTGCTTGGCCTCCGCCCGCAGCAGGTGATGATGGTCGCCGCCCACAATACCGATCTGCTGGCGGCGCAGGCGGTGGGGTTCAGCACCGCCTTCGTCTATCGAACCCGGGAATACGGCCCAACCCAAACGACGGACCTCACCCCAGATCCCTCGGTCGACGTCATCGCCAGGGATTTCGAGGATCTCGCAGATCAAATTGCTTAATCAGAGTATCCTTAACTTGACATCTCTATTCTTCGGTAGTCGCGGAGGCATCCGTATCGCTTTCTTTAATCGCCATTTCCATTTCGTTTGCGGCTTCTTCCAATCCTTCCGCCCCATCAAGCCACGAATCCGTAATAAGTGAATACAACACCTCTCCCATGTCGGGGTCGGCACCCTCGCTGAGTAATTCTCGTAATTCTTCCACTTTGTTTCGCCAGTCCTCTATCAATTTCTCCGCTTCCACAACTCTCTCGCTCAAATCCTGCGTGTTGTCCTGCCATTCCGTGAGTTTTTCCTGTAATGCTTCGTCTTCATCCCAATACATCTTTGCCATGTTCCAGCCGCTTATGAAGCCGTCAAATTTTATCGGCTTCCCCATTGCCTCAGTAGCCTTTTCCAGTGCTGTCAGGGCTTGTTGTTCTGGTGTCGGCGCCTCTTGCACCTCTTGCGCTATCGCTTCTTGTTGCGATACGCCTACGACACAGATAAAAACGCAAAAAGCAATCGCTGTGAAAGTTCGTTTCAATCTCATGTTGTTATCTCCGTTGTTACTGCATGACGCCGACGTTCACAGCGAAGCGATGGACCGGAGATGCTGTACGCTCGTGATGATTGCCGGGCGATCTTTCTCTCTGTAGCGCACCCCTTCGTCCGTATGACTGAGCCACTCCTCCGCGTTCCGTATCGCTTCATCGGCCGTCGTTCGGATATGTTCTTCCGTCCAATAGCCATCCAGCACTTGCAGTGCCTCGAAAATCATGTCCGCGTTGGGAGATTTCACGGAAATCAGCATGTCCGTGTAATACCCGATAGCCTCCGGGGAGGCGTTGTCGTCCTCAAGCAAATAATTCAGCAACTTGTGCGAAATAAATTGTTTTGCTTCCGATACAATCGCTTCATCCCCGGCAGCTTTTTCGATTATGGCCTGGGTGGCCTTGTACAACTCCTCAGCAGAGATCATGCCATCGGTGTACTGCCCTTCAAGCTTGAACAACGGCCGCATCACTGTCTCATAAAGACGATCAACTCGTGCTATCTCTTCCTCGTGTCTCGCTTTTTCGTCTCCTTGTTCCGTCGGCTCGCCGGTATCGGACGAGGATGGGTCTGAGGACACCGTAGCTCTATTGTTGCAACCCACAAGAAGCGTCAGGGCAAGGATCGGTATGTACACGGTCCAGGCGAGACCGCTAAACGGAAATTTGTTCATGGCATTTTCCTCCCTTTTCAAGGTGTATCTTCCTGGTTTGGATTAGCGCATGGGGGAACTTCCAGCCCTGATTCAGGCCTTGGCCCAACTGGATACATAAATTATAAGCGATTGAATCCCAGGTTCCCAAGCAGGCAAAAAAACCTCACCTATAGAATAATTGCATAATAGACCCTATCTTTATGCAAATTATGCATAATTCAATTACTGCGGTCCGATCATGGACACCCAGCACATCCTTTCTTTCGTAGCCGCCGCCGAGGAAAAGAACTTCAGCCGCGCTGCCGAACGCGTTTCCCTGACCCAGCCTACGCTGAGTCGTCACATCCAGCGTCTTGAGGAAGAACTGGGCGTGCAGCTGTTCGACCGGAGCGGTCATGCCGTGGAGTTGACGGGGGCGGGAACGGCGTTTCTGCAGGAAGCCAGGCGTACGCTCGATCAGGTGGAGGCCGCCCGCCGCGAAGCGCTACGGGCCGCGCACGGGGAGGAGGGCCGTCTGGTCATCGGGTTCACAGGATATGCCATGTACGGGGTGCTGCCCCGCCTCCTGCGCCGGTTCCGGGAACGTCACCCCCGTATTGCCCTCACCCTGCGTGAAATGCAGACGCACGAACAACCGGATGCGCTCCGCCGCCGAACGATCTCCGTAGGGTTTTCCGGCCCCTGCCCCGAGGATTTTGCGTCCGAGATGGTGGCCCGCGAGGAGGTGCTGCTGGCTTTGCCGGTCCGCCATCCTCTTGCCGGTGCATCCGAAATAGCTTTGGCCGATCTGGCCGAAGAATCCTTCGTGATGGTGGATCGGTCTTCCGAGCCGGAATTGTTCGACGGCCTCATTGATTTGTGCAGACAGGCGGGATTCGGGCCGCGCATTGCGCAGCGGGCAAACCGCATGGGCGTGGCGCTGGGTATGGTGGGAGCAGGCCTGGGCGTGGCCTTTGTGCCTGCTTCGCTGCGGAATCGACCGGGTACGCAGGATGTGCGGTTCGTGCCGCTTGCCGGTCCCGCACCCCATCTTCTCCTCAGAATGGTGTGGCCGGAAGACGATCCGGATCCTGTGCTTCGCCATTTTGTGGAAGCGGTTCGTTCCGCGCAGCCATCTGCGCCGTCCCAGTCCCTGTAAACGCCGTCATGTCTCGTTCTTCTTCTCGCTATTTGCTGCGCCTCGCGCTCATCGCGTCGCTCGGCGGGTTCCTGTTCGGGTACGACACGGCGGTTATTTCCGGTACGATCGGGTTTGTGAAAGACAAGTTCGGACTGGGTCCGGTCATGGAGGGATGGTATGTCAGCTCGGCGTTGATAGGGTGCATCCTGGGCGTTTCGGTGGCGGGCTTCCTGAGCGACCGGTTCGGGCGCAAGCGCATTCTGATGCTGTCCGCCGCGCTGTTTCTGCTTTCCGCGATCGGTTGCGCGTATTCCGGCGGGCATTTCATGCTCATTGTGTACCGGCTCGTGGGCGGGGTGGGCGTTGGTATGGCCTCCATGCTGTCTCCACTGTATATTTCTGAAGTTTCGCCGTCTCGCGTTCGCGGGCGCATGGTGTCGATGTACCAGTTGGCCATCACGGTCGGCATCCTGTGTTCGTACTTCGTAAATGCCTGGCTGCTGCAGCGGGCGCCCGGCGTGTCCGAAGGCATTTTCGCCGGAAACGAGGTGTGGCGCGGCATGCTCGGCAGTGAATCCATTCCCGCGTTGCTCTTCCTTGTGTTGCTGTTCATCGTGCCGGAAAGCCCACGCTGGCTGGTGGCCCGGCGCCGTCCCGACGAAGCCCGGAAGATTCTGGCGCAGGTGGAGGATGCGGAAACCGCCGCCGTTCAGGTCGAGGAAATCGAAACGACGCTGGCCCAGGAGCCGGAATCCTGGAAGCGTATTCTGGGGCATCGCGGCATCCGGTTTTCTATCCTGCTCGGTGTGAGCCTTGGCTTTCTGACCCAGGTGAGCGGCATCAACGCCATCATTTACTACGGGCCGAGGATTCTCGAGGAAGCCGGTTTTACGCTGGGTGACGCCTTGGGCGGGCAGGTTGTGATCGGTGTCGTGAATGTTTTGTTTACCCTGGTCGCCATCTGGAAAATAGACGACCTCGGCAGAAGGCCGCTCCTCATCGGGGGGGTGTCAGGGCTGGTCGTTTCGCTGCTTGTCATCGGAGCGCTCTTCCAGGTGGGCGCAACGGAAGGCCCGTGGCTGCTGGTCTTTATTCTGATTTACATCGCCTGCTTTGCCGCGTCGTTCGGCCCGGTCATCTGGGTATTGCTTGCGGAGATGTACCCGACGCGCGTGCGGGGGCGGGCCATGTCTGTCGCCACCTTTGCCCTGTGGGGCGGTACGGCGCTCGTGGGGCAGACCGTGCCGTGGCTGCTGGAGACCTTGCAGCCGAGCGGCACGTTCTGGCTGTTCGCCGTGCTGTGCGCCCCGGCTATCTGGCTCGGCTGGAAGGTGCTGCCGGAAACCAAGGGCAAGAGCCTGGAAGAAATTGAAGCCTACTGGATGGGGAGGGGGTAAACCGCCGTATACAAGACCTTTTTCACAAGATAGAACCCATGGGATCCGCACAAACCTACTACGACAAAACTATCGAACTGCTGGAACGCCTGCGAGATACGCAGCTTCCCCACATCAAGCAGGCCGCCGAGTTGTGCGCCGAGCGCATCGCCAGGGGAGGGCTCGTGTTTCTATTCGGCGCAGGGCACTCCCGGATGATGTGCGAGGAAATGACCCCGCGGCAAGGCTGCTTTGTGGGCTTCGTGGCGCTCGTGGAGCAAGCTATTTCCAATCATTCCTCCATTGTGGGGACGAATGGGCTCCGCGGCCCGCTTTTTCTCGAGAAATATGAGGGCTACGCAGAGGAAATTCTGAAGGGGTTCCATTTTGGCCCGCATGACGCGTTCATTATCATTTCTACGTCCGGAATTCGCCCGCTCATCGTGGAAATGGCGCTGGGTGCGCAGCGGCGCGGTATGCCGGTGATCGGTATCCTGTCTCGGCATCATTGCGAGCAATCCCCCCCGGCCCATTCCTCCGGCAAGAAACTCGTTGATGTCGCCGATGTGGTGCTGGACAACCAGTCCCCTCCGGGAGATTGCGTGCTGGAGTTGGAAGGGATGGAGTGGCGCACGGGTCCCGTATCCACCGTCACGGGCGGTATGCTGATCAACATGCTGCGCGTGGAGGTGGCGGAGCGGCTCCTTGCAAAGGGCATTTGCCCGGAGGTGCTACCGAGTCATCAGTTCGTTGGCAACACGAGCGCCGAGGAACAACTGGATCGTTTTTACGAGGCCTACCGCAAGAGTCTTGCACACATGTATGCCGGGAATAATTCGGAGCATGCCTGAGGGATACGTCATAGGATTCGATGTCGGCGGGACCCGCATCAAGAGCGGGGCCGTGTCGGCCTCCGGCGAACTGACGGAGCCGGGCATCCGGCCGTCGGGGTTTTCATTGCCGCCCGAGGGGATTCTTGGGGCGATGGTGGAAGGGACGGAGCGGGTTGCGGAAGCCCTTGGGCGCCGGCCTGCGGCGATCGGACTGGGATTTCCCGGCGCCGTCGATCCGGAATTCGGGAGCGTACTGCTGCCCGGTAAACTGAAAGTGGAGGGATTCCCCATTGTGCCGCGCCTGATGGAAGCCACGGGCGTTCCGGTCATTGCGGACAACGACGGGCGCTTGTGTATTCTCGCGGAAGCCCGCTATGGGCTGGCGCAAGGCCGCAAGTGGGTCGTCACGATTACGCTGGGAACCGGCGTAGGATCGGGCGTGATGCTTGACGGCAAGGTGCTCCGCGATCCCCATCTTATGTTCGGCACCCAGGCAAGCCACATCATTCAGGATGCGCATAGCGACCGGCGCTGCATTACGCGGGGGATGGGTACCGCCAACATTTTATGCGCGGCGGCGAGCCTCGCCATGATGGCGCGGGATGGCCTTCAGCGCGGCTTGCCGTCGGTGCTCAACGATCTGTATTTCGAGAATCCTCATGCCGTCGATTTCGCGGCGGTCATTCGCGGGGTGGAACAGGAAGACGCCTTGTGCCTCGACGTACTGGATCGATGGACGACGGCCCTCGGGTGGTTTCTGGTCAGTGTGGTGCATATGTATGCCCCCGAAATCATTATCCTTGGAGGCGGGGGCGCGAATGCCGCCGAACATTTTCTGGACCGGGTGCAGACGCACATCGACGAGCATGTTTTTCGATATCCGCGGGGAAGTTCGGTGCCTGTCGTACTTTCGGAGTTGGGGAATCATGCGGGGGTTCTCGGCGCGGCGGCGCTTGCCTGGGAACGGGCGGAACGCGCAGGTCCGAGTGAGTGAAAGGTCCGGGCGATTGAGAGAGCGCCGGGCGAATGGCAGCCTGGGAACGGGCGGAACGCGCAGGTCCGGGCGAGTGAAAGCCGGGTGAATGGCAGCCCGGGCCCGGTCCGGAAAAGCAAAAGACGATAGCATGGTAAAGAAAAAAAATGAAGCCGAATTTCGTAACATCGTCGTATCTGATGGCCTGTTTGTTCATGTTCATGGCGGGAAGCGTTGCCGGACAGGACAGGACCGCGCAGCAGAGTACTATTATGTCCCGCGATGCTCCCTTGACATCCCGCGATACGCCCTTGATGTCCCGCGACGCTCCCTTGACGCCCCGCGACGCTCCCTTGATATCCCCCGATACGCCCTTGACGTCCCGCGATGCTCCCTTGGACCTTCTGATTAAGGGTGGGCACGTCATCGACCCGAAAAACGGCGTGGACGGGGTACGCGACGTGGGAATCGCCGGTGGACGGATCGCCGAGGTTGCTGAGCATATCGATCCCGCGCGCGCGGAGCAGGTGGTGGATGCCTCCGGTCTCTACGTGACGCCCGGACTCATCGACATGCACGCGCATGTGTTTCACGGCGCCGTGGCCGACAACTACCTGGCGAACAGCTACGGCAGCCTGCCTCCCGACGCCTTCGCCTTCCGGTCCGGCGTGACGACAATCGTGGATACGGGCGGGGCCGGCTGGCGCACCATCCGCACATTCATCGAACAAACGGTAGGTCATGCGGAAACCCGTGTGCTGGCGTTCCTGAATATCGTCGGCCAGGGGATGAAGGGAGAGCCCATCGAGCAGGACCTGTCCGACATGGACCCCAAACTGACGGCCATGGCTGCCGGGCTACACGCGGATGTGGTCGTGGGCGTGAAACTGGCCCATTACCTTGGACGGGACTGGACTCCCGTGGAGCGGGCTGTGGAGGCGGGGCGGCAAGCCGGCATCCCCGTGATGATCGATTTCGGGAGAGCCGAACCCCCGTTGCCGCTGCGCGAGCTTTTCCTGGATCGCCTTCGCCCCGGCGACATCTTTACCCATGCGTATGCGGCGGTATCGCGCCGCGAAGCCATCGTGGAGGACGGGGTGCTGCGGCCCTTTGTTCTTGAAGCGGCGGAGCGCGGCATTGTGTTCGATGTGGGGCACGGCGGTGGCAGTTTCTTCTATTCCGTGGCCGTTCCTGCAACGGAAGCGGGTCTGTGGCCGCATACGATCAGCACGGACCTGCACACCGGCAGCATGAATCATGGCATGAAGGACATGGCGAACGTCATGTCCAAATTTCTCAATCTCGGCATGCCGCTCGAAGAGGTGATTCGCGCCTCGACCTGGTCCCCGGCGCACGTGATACAGCGGGACGAGTTGGGACATCTGGATGTGGGGGCAGAGGCGGATGTGGCTGTGTTTCGGGTCCGTGCGGGAGATTTTGGATTTTGGGATGTGGATGGGTACCGGATGGACGGCGTCCATAAAATCGAGGCTGAACTCACGGTGCGGGCGGGCCGCGTCGTGTGGGATCTTAATGGTATTTCCAAAGAGGCATGGGTACAGGAGTAACTTTTTACGTAGGGACGTACTCGGAGCGGGGGAGCAAGGGCATCTACACCGGGCGATTCGATCCGCAAACCGGTTCGATGCAGATCACCGGTCATGCAGGAGGCATGCAAAACCCTTCTTTCCTGACGCTTGACGCCTCCGGGAAGTTTTTATATGCGGTCAGCGAGACGCTCGAGTTCGAGGGAGTGTTCGGTGGCGGCTTGCATGCTTTCGGCATCGACGAAGGCTTGTATCCGATCAATGCGGCGCCCACGCACGGTTCCGATCCGTGCTACGTTGCGCTTACGCCGGACGGGCGGTTCATCCTCGTTTCCAATTACAGCAGCGGCAGTCTCGCCGTGTTTGCGGTGCGCGAGGATGGCGGGGTGAGCGAGGCGGTTACCTTCGTGCAGCACAAGGGCGCTTCCGGCGTGAACCCTGCGCGGCAGGAAGGGCCTCACGCGCATTGCATCGTGCCCGATGCAGCGGGCCGCTATGCGCTCGTGGCCGACCTGGGGCAGGATCGGGTGCTGATTTACCGGCTTGATGAAGAGGGCGGTTTGCATTCTGCCGACCAACCCCCGGTCGATCTGGCGCCGGGCGCGGGACCCCGGCATTTCGTGTTCCATCCCGACGGAGCACGGGCCTTCGTGATCAACGAACTGGGTTCTACGGTGACCGCTTTCGACTGGGACGCCGCACAGGGCAGGCTCACGGAAACGCAGACGATCACTACCTTGCCGGAGGGTTTTGTCGAGCGCAACGATTCGGCGGATCTGCATGTGCATCCGAACGGGCGATTCCTGTACGGGTCGAACCGGGGCCATGACAGCATCGCTGCATTCGAAATCACATCGGATGGACTCCGGCCCGTGCAGCACATCCATACCGGGGGGCACTGGCCGCGCAATTTCTGCATATACGATCGCTTCCTGCTGGTAGCCAACCGGCATACGGACCGCATTGCCGTTTTCGAGATCGACGAGGCCACCGGGAGACTGTCCGCGACCGGCCAGGGGCTTGATATCCCTTCCCCTGTTTGCATTTGTTTTGCCTGAAGGGGTTATGTTTGAGGGGAGCAGGTGTCTATATGCACCCTGTGCTACAACCCATATGCCCTCGAATCCACTCCACCCATGCATATTTCCTCTGTATTCCCCGCTGCTCCTGCCGGATGCGGCGTTGCGTTGGTAGTCCTGACCACCTCGCTACTCCTCTTCGCCGGATGCGCCCGACAGGCCGATCCGGATACAATGGATAGTCCGACAGACGAAGCGCCTCCCGTGCTGCACAGTTCGCTGGAAACGATCGACATCGAAACGGGGGAACGCGACGTCGTGCTCACGCTCCCTGCGCATTTCGAGGCCCCCAATTGGTCGCCCGACGGCACCTATTTCCTGTTCAATTCGGGGGGCAGGATATTTCGGCTGCCGGTGGAAGGAGGCGAGCCCGAGCTGGTCGACGCCGGATTCGCCGTGCGATCCAATAACGATCACGGCATCTCGCCGGACGGCCAGACACTCATCATCAGCGACAGCGCGGAAGAGGGGGTATCGATCGTCTACACGCTACCCATCGAAGGAGGCGAGCCGCGTCGCGTGACCGAACACGGTCCGTCCTACTGGCACGGTGTATCGCCGGACGGCCAGACGCTGGCCTACGTGGGCCGGCGCGACTACGACTACGACATTTATGCGATTTCCGCGGAAGGCGGCGAGGAGACCCGGCTAACGACGGCCCCGGGGCTGGACGACGGGCCGGATTATTCGCCGGACGGGCGATACATCTACTTTAATTCGGTGCGCACCGGCGCCATGCAGATCTACCGCATGGATGCGACGGGCGGTAATGTGGAGCCACTTACTTCGGATCCCTATAACGACTGGTTTCCTCACCCGTCGCCCGATGGGAAGTGGATTGCGTTTCTCTCGTACGAGCCGGATGTGGAAGGGCACCCGGCCAACAAGGACGTGATGCTGCGGATCATACCGGCGGAGGGCGGCGAACCCCGTGTGCTGGCGAGCCTCTTCGGCGGACAAGGCACGATTAATGTGCCGTCCTGGGCGCCCGACAGCAAGCGATTTGCGTTCGTCAGTTACAGGCTGGAGTAGTAGATATTTAGGGTCCAGTCGTAGTCGGTAAACCGGATGCGGGCCTTGCCGGCGGCGAGGAACGTGCGTTCGGGGCCGGGCGGAAAAAAGCGCGCCAGATACCGGACGATTTCGGCGTCGTTTCTTCCGAAATCCCTTGCATACCAGTCAAACACCCTGGTCAGGTATACCGTGTTGTCGGCAATGTCCACACGGTTTTTTTCCGGGGAATGCAGCAAAAACCGTCGCGACTGGTCGTTCAGTTGGTCATTGAGATGCGTGCCGATATACGCTTCCTGGCGCAGAGGCGGGCACGAGACGGCTGCGCAGACCAGCGCGAAGTGAATGCGCGGGTCGTTGAAATCCTTCCGGATGATCCCGTGCTCGATGTCGTCGAGCGTGTACGTGACCCCGCCCACCTTCGCCAGGGACTGGGTCCAGGGGCCCTTGATCGCAATGCCCAGCGTCTTGTTGATGTTGCGGATGCTTTCGCGTTCGTCGTGCAGGTTGATGAGCTCGATGGTCCAGGCATTATAGGCGTTGAGCCACATAGCGAGTTGGCCATTCCGGGATAGCGACGCCGGGTCGATTCGGTCCAGCAGGGCGAGATACTCGTCGAATGCTTCCGAAGTGGCAAAGGCGTCGTAATCGACCAGACCTTCTTCGGTTACATGTGTTTGCAGGAGGGTAGTGAAGATCGAATGGTCGACTCCTTGCGCCGGCGCCGGCTGCGGCGCGGCAAGCGCAACGAGGAATGCGAAAAGAGCGAATAAGATCCCGCGATGCTCCCGTGATATCCCGCGATGCTCCCTGGATATCCCGCGATGCTCCCTGTATGATCTGGCGTGCTTCATGGCATATTGGCGGCAATGCCTGTCTTCGGGGTTGGAAATGGATTATGGATGCGGGGCGTTCGGTCTCAGAATCCGAGCGCGTTCCCGTCTTTACGCATATCGGCGCCTCCGTGATACACTCCTTGCTCGGCGTCCCGGAGGATAGCCTGGTACCCCCCGAAGTAATCGGTAGGGGATAGAATGTGTCCCCGCCGGGCCAGTTCCTCCCGTACTTCCGGTCCTATACCGCTTTCGAGGGCCAGGCGCCCACCGTCCGTCATGGTTCCGCCCGTAGGCTGGAGCGCACTGGAATGGCTGAACCGGGCTGCATCCCCGGCTTCCTGCACATTCATGCCGAACTCAATCATGTTCAGCAGCGCCTGTACCTGCCCCTGCGGCTGAAACGGTCCTCCCATGACTCCGAAGGCCATGAGCGGCTGCCCGTCGCGCATCGCGAAACCGGGAATGATGGTATGGAAAGGGCGCTTACCGGGGGCGTACACATTCGGATGATTCGGGTCGAGCGAGAACTGGGATCCCCGGCTTTGTAGCGCGAAACCGAGGCCGTCCGGAGTCATGCCGCTGCCGAACTCGAAAAAGTTGCTCTGGATGAGCGATACCATGTTTCCGTCCGCATCCGCAACGGTCAGGTAGACGGTATCCCCGTGTTCAAGATCGCCGGTGGCGACGCGCTCCATCGCCCGCGTCATGTCGATGCGGTTGCGTTGTACGGCGGCGTGTTCTTCCGAAAGCAGGCGTTCGAGCGGGATGTCCGAAAAGGCCGGATCGGCATAATGCCGGGCGCGGTCCGCAAAGGCGAGTTTTTTCGCTTCTACAAGGACATGCAGGTAATCGGCGGTGTTGTGGCCCAGCGCCGCGAGGTCGAAGCCTTCGAGGATACGGAGCATCTGCAGAACCGCGATCCCCTGTCCGTTGGGCGGCAGTTCATACACCTCGACATCCCGGTAGGGGACGGATACCGGGTCTACCCATGTGCTTGTGTGCGCCTCGAAATCGGCCTTCCGGAGCGGCGTGTTCGTGCGGCGGGCCCAGGCGTCAATGGTGTCCGCAATGGCGCCCTCGTAGAAGATGTCGCGCCCCTCTACGGCAATCCGTTCATAGGTGGCGGCAAGATCGGGATTGCGGAAAATCGTGCCTTCGGGCGGCATACGCCCATCCACGAAATAGGTGTTTTCGAAGCTGCTGAGATTGCCGATTTCCTCAATGTTATCCTTGAGTCGCTGGTGGGCCTGCGCCCATGAGAAGCCCACGACTTGCGTGATGGGCGATCCTTCGCGGGCGTACCGGATAGCGGGAGCCAGAACGTCCTGCATCGGAAGCACGCCGAACCGCTCGTGCAGCCTGAACCATCCGTCTACGGCGCCCGGCACGGAAACGGCAAGCGGTCCGTGCAGCGGAATCCCGTCGGCCCCGTTCAGGCGTTCCATGAGGTCGTCCAGCGATTGCCCGAGGGGTGCTCGTCCACTCGCATTCAACCCGTGGAGCCGTCCCGACGCTTCATCCCACACAATGGCGAACAGGTCTCCGCCGATCCCGCAGTTGTTCGCCTCGACGAAACCCAGTACGGCGTTGGCGCCAATGGCTGCATCCACCGCCGAGCCGCCCTGTTTCAAAATGTCGATAGCGGTTTGCGTGGCCAACGGATGGCTGGTCGAAGCCATGCCGTTTTGCCCGACCGCAGGGCTGCGTGTGGCAAAGGAAGCTCCGGTCAAGCGATCTCCCTGTCCCGTGTGCGGAGCACTTTGGTCGGAGACGGGTCGGCAAGCTGTTTGCCAGACGAGCGCCGGAAGGAGAAGAAGCATGAGCCGGCTGGTCGATCGCATGGTTTCAGCCCTTGTAGCGGAACACGATGCGTCCCTTGGAAAGGTCGTACGGAGAAATTTCGATGTCTACCCGGTCTCCGGGAATGATGCGGATATAGTGTTTGCGCATCTTGCCGGAGAGCAGCCCGAGAATCTCGTGCCCGTTGTCGAGCCGGACGCGGAACTGTGCGTTCGGCAGCGCCTCCGTCACGACGCCCTCCTGTTTGATTGCTTCCTGTTTCGCCATGTAAAAGGTGTGTTTGCGGAATGCCGAATTCCGAGTAATACGGCATGGTGGTTCGAAAGTGCCTTGCCAAGAAAAATCGTTACATTTCAGTCCATCGTGGGTGCGAATTCGGGGTGCTGTGGAACTGTGTGTCTTCAGGAAAATTCCAGTATAAAATATGTACCTTACGTGTATTAAAAATTTAATCGACTCCCCCAAGCTTTTCTCCCCCGTTCGCTAACGAAAAAACGGAGGTGTAAAATGCATGCCGCAGGCATGCCGCATAACGAAAGCACGTCCGGACCTCTCCCGTGCGGGACCCCGGTTATTCACTCTGCTGAAATTCGCTGGAAAGCGGTAGGGGGGAATGTTTTTTCCAGGCGTTCTGCCCGCTTTGCAGGGTATGCCCTTGCTGGCCTTGCGTTTTTGTTCGTCGTTTCTGCCGCAGAGGCTTCTTCAGGTCGATTTTTCCAGCAGCAGGTCGGAGACGGCAAAGCTACGTCGGTTCGTGTGGAAGAGGCACACGACGGGGTTTCCCGAACGACGCGCATCGCGGGGCGGGTTCCCTGTGTGGATGGAGAAGCCGCCGGGTATCCCTGCAAGGACATTGATTTGCTGGCTTTCGTGCCCCGAGAGGAGATGGAGGGATTTCCATGCCCTTCTTCGGGGGACTGCTTCAATGACATCTGGGGCTGGACCGATCCCGTGACGGGCGTCGAGTACGCTTTGCTTGGTCGGACCGACGGTGTCGCGTTTTTCGACCTGAGCGCTCCGGAGAATCCCTCGTTCGTCGGTATGTTACAGGCGACCCCCGGCGCCAGTGCCAGGTCCTGGCGCGACATAAAGGTCGTGAACGATCATGCCGTCATTGTAGCTGATGCTCCCGGTAGCCACGGCATGCAGGTGTTCGATCTTTCGCAACTTCGGGATGTGACGGGTTCTCCGGCGACCTTCGAGCCTACCGCTCTGTACGATGCCTTCGGTTCGGCGCATAATGTGGTCGTCAACGACGAAACGGATCATGCATATCTCGTCGGCATACGGGGCCTGCAGGATGTGCCGTCCGGATTTTCCTGCGGCGCAGGGCCGCATATCGTGGACATGAGCAATCCGGCGCAGCCCACGTTCGCAGGGTGCTACAATCCTTCCCGGGGACGCGGTTACACGCACGATGCGCAATGCGTTCGGTACAGCGGGCCGGATACGGGATACGCCGGGAAAGATATTTGCTTCAGCTCCGACGAGAAAGGCGGAGCTATTACGGACGTGACGGATCCGGCTTCGCCTGAAGAACTCGGTCTGCTCACCTACCCGAATTTTCAGTACACGCACCAGGGGTGGCTGACGGAAGATCACCGTTACTTTTTCGTGAACGACGAAAGGGACGAGGGTGCTGGCGCTAAGACCCGAACCCTGATCTTCGATGTGCAGGAACTGGACGATCCCGTTTTTATGGGCGCCTGGCATGGACCGACCACCGCCACAGATCATAACCTGTACATCCATGCAGGCAAGTTGTACGAAGCAAACTATACGGCCGGATTGCGTGTCATGGATATTTCCTACGACGGCGAGTTGTCGCCCGACGCCATCCGCGAAGTGGCGTACTTCGATGTCTATCCTCAATCAGACAGACCAGGCTTTGTAGGGGCGTGGAGCAGTTATCCCTGGTTCGAGAGCGGAATCATTGCGGTATCCAGCATGAATGACGGGTTGTTTATTCTTGCGCCGTCCTTGTCGGTCGGCGTAAGCGCAGAGAGCGAGGAGTTGCCTGCTGAAGTGGCGCTCCTTGGTAATTATCCGAATCCGTTCAATCCGGAGACGACGATACGCTATGCGTTGCCCCAGGGTGCTGAAGTGCGTCTTGCAGTGTACGATTTGCTCGGGCACGAGGTGGCGGTGCTTGTCGATGGTTCCCGGGCTGCGGGTCAGCACACGGTGCGTTTTGACGGGGGCGATTTGCCGAGCGGTTCGTACGTGTACCGTTTACAGGTCGGGGAGGAGGTCGTGGCCCGCACAATGACGCTGGTCAAGTAAAGGCGGTTGGCTGTTCTTCCTCAGGGTGTTCTTTGGCGAAATTCCAATATAAAAAGTATAAAATATGTACCTTACGTGTATTAAAAATTTAATCGACTCCCCCCAGGCTTTTCTCCCCCGTTCGCTAACGAAAAAAAGGAGGTGCAGAATGCATATCGCAAGCATGCCGCATAACGAAAGCATGTCCAGACCCCTCTCGTGCGGGACCCCGGTTATCCACTCTGCTGAAACTCGCCGGAAAGCGGTAGGGGGGAATGTTTTTTCCGGGCGTTCTGTCCGTGTCGCAGGGTATGCTCTTGCCGGCCTTGCGTTTCTGTTCGCTGTTTCCACCGCAGAGGCTTCTTCGGGCCGATTCTTCCAGCAGCAGGTCGGGGACGGCAAGGTCGCGTCGGTTCGTGCGGAAGAGGCACACGACGGAGTTACCCAAACGGCGCGCATTGCAGGGCGGGTGCCCTGTGTGGATGGAGAAGCCGCCGGGTATCCCTGCAAGGACATTGATTTGCTGGCTTTCGTACCCCGAGAGGAGATGGAGGGATTTCCATGCCCTGACAGCGGGCAGTGCTTCAATGACATCTGGGGCTGGACCGATCCCGTTACGGGCGTTGAGTACGCGTTGCTCTGTCGGTTCGACGGCGTCGCGTTCTTCGACCTGAGCGATCCCGAAAACCCCTCGTTCGTCGGTATGTTACCGGCGACCCCCGGCACCAGTCCCAGCTCCTGGCGCGACATAAAGGTCGTGAACGATCATGCCGTCATTGTGGGCGATTATGTCGGCCCGCACGGCATGCAGGTGTTCGATCTTTCGCAACTTCGGGATGTGACGGGTTCTCCGGCGACCTTCGAGCCCACCGCCCTGTACGATGCCTTCGGTTCGGCGCATAATGTAGTTGTCAACGATATGTCGGATCATGTATATATCGTTGGCATACAGGGCCACCAGGAGACGCCGCAGACACCGGGGATGCCGGAGGGATTGTCGTGCGGTCAGGGGCCGCATATCGTGGACATGAGCGATCCGGCGCAGCCCACGTTCGCAGGGTGCTACAATCCTTCCCGGGGACGCGGTTACACGCACGATGCGCAATGCGTTCGGTACAGCGGGCCGGATACGAGATACGCCGGGAAGGATATTTGCTTTACTTCCGACGAGAAAGGCGGAGCTATTACGGACGTGACGGATCCGGCCTCGCCGGAAGAACTCGGTCTGTTCGGATACCCGAGTGTTGCCTACACGCACCAGGGGTGGCTGACGGAGGATCACCGCTATTTTTTCGCGAACGACGAACTGGACGAGTATTATAAAGAGGAGACTTTCATTGATTCGACCCGAACCCTGATCTTCGATGTGCAGGAGCTGGACGACCCCGTTTTTGTGGGCGCCTGGCATGGTCCGACCGGCGCCATAGATCATAACCTGTACTTCCATGAAGGCAAGTTGTACGAAGCAAATTATACGGCCGGATTGCGTGTCATGGATATTTCCTACGATGGCGAGTTGTCGCCCGACGCCATCCGCGAAGTGGCGTACTTCGATGTCTATCCTCATTCGGATGAACCAGAATTTAAGGGGTCCTGGGGCAGTTATCCCTGGTTCGAGAGCGGAATCATTGCCGTTTCCAGCATGGATTATGGGCTGTATATCCTTGCGCCGTCCTTGTTAGGGGATGTGACGAGTGCAGAGAGCGAGGAGTTGCCTGCTGAAGTGGCGCTCCTTGGTAATTATCCGAATCCGTTCAATCCGGAGACGACGATAAGCTATGCGTTGCCGCAGGGTAGTGAGGTGCGCCTTGCAGTGTACGATTTGCTCGGGCACGAGGTGGCGGTGCTCGTCGACGCTTCCCAGCCTGCGGGTCAGCACGCGGTGCGTTTCGACGGGGGCGATTTGCCGAGCGGTTCGTACGTGTACCGTTTACAAGTCGGAGAGGAGGTCGTGGCCCGTACGATGACGCTGGTCAAGTAAAGGCGGTTGGCTGTTCTTCCTCGGGGTATTCATCAGGTTGTGTTTTTCCATGATGCGAGGCGTTCGTTTTCTTATTCCTTCCTTTGCCCTGTGTGCGCTGGCGCTCGTGTGGGCGGCCTGCGGCGGCTACGAACAAGCGGCTCCGCCGCCCAACATCGTCGTCATCCTTGCGGACGACATGGGGTACGGCGATCCGGGCGCCTGGAATCCCGATTCGAGGGTTCCGACACCGCACATCGACCGGCTGGCGGCGGAGGGTATGCGTTTCACGGACGCCCACTCGCCGTCTGCCGTGTGCACGCCCACGCGCTACGGACTGCTTACCGGGCGGTATGCCTGGCGGACCCGCCTGATACAAGGCGTACTGATGGGCTATTCTCCGAACCTGATCGACACGACGCGCCTGACGCTTCCGGGGATGTTGCGGCAAGCCGGTTATGCGACGGCGGGCATCGGCAAATGGCATCTGGGATTGGGAGACGCCGAGCGGACCGACTATGCCCAGCCGCTCCGCCCGGGACCGGTTTCATTGGGATTCGATTATTACTTCGGCATTCCGTCCTCGCTTGACATCGAACCGTATGTCTGGTTCGAGAACGACCGGGTCGAACAGCTTCCTACGGATTCCATAGAGGCTTCCTGTTGCAGGGGAGATTATTACCGTGGAGGAGCCATTGCGCCGGGCTTCCGGCATGTGGATGTGCTGCCCCGAACCGTCGAGAAATCCGTCGAATACGTGATGCAGGCGGGCGACAAGCCATTCTTCCTGTATGTTCCCTTCTCCGCACCACATACGCCCTGGGCGCCGACCGAGCCGTTCCAGGGGAGTAGCGGCGCCGGGACCTACGGCGATTTCGCTGTGCAAGTGGATGCCGGCGTGGGGGATATTCTTAGCGCGCTGGACGAAGCGGGCGTCGCGGAGAATACGTTGGTCGTGTTCACCAGCGACAATGGAGCCCACTGGCTCCCGGAAGAAATCGAAATGTTCGATCACCGGGCGAACCTGAACTGGCGCGGGATGAAGGCGGATATTCACGAAGGCGGGCACCGGGTGCCCTTTGTCGTCCGCTGGCCGAGCAGGATTGAAGCAGGCTCGGTAAGCGACGAACTGATCTCTCTCGTTGATCTGATGGCGACGTTCGCGTCCGTTAGCGGGCAGATGCTCCCCGACACTGCGGGCGAGGACAGCTACGACCTGACGCCTGTGCTACTGGGTGAATCACTGGAAGGCCCCATTCGAGAGGCTACTGTGCATCACTCGATCAACGGCACATTCGCCATCCGGCAGGGCTCCTGGAAGTTGATCGAAGGGCTTGGTTCGGGCGGCTTTACGCCTCCGCGCTCCGTAGAGCCGGGTCCGGGGGATCCACTGGGGCAGTTATACCACCTCAGGGACGATCCGGGCGAGACGAATAACCTGTATGCGGAGCGTCCGGAAGTCGTCGCAAGGCTAACCGCCCTGCTGAAGCGGTACCGGGAACAGGGGTACAGCCGCCCGATGACCGGGACATCCGTTCAAAACTGATATTTCGTCGCGAGGCTGATTCCCCAGGATCCGAGATCCTCGGTCGTAATAGTATAGGCGACCCGTGCGCCTCCGGGACTTCGAGCGGAATCATGACTGCGGAGTTGATCCCACTCTCTCCCGTCCTCGAATTTTCCGAAGTATCCGGTCCACCGGACTTTGACCCCCATCGTGAATGCGTCGCTGACACGGTAGTCCAGCCCGGCCAGTGCCTGGTAGCCGAATAGCGTATCCTTCAGTTTGGCATTGCCGATAGTGGTAGTGCCGGCAAGCAGCCTGTTCAGATCGGAAATAGTCCCGTCGGGATTGTTGGGAAATGTCGTGATTGCCTGGGGCCGGCTATTGCGTTTGAATCTGCCGAAGTAGTCCAGGGACATGCGCGCTGCTCCTGCCCCGATCCCGAGGTATGGCGTAAGCTTCCGTTCCGAATGGAAATCGTAATACAGGTTGACGAACAGGTTATGCGACAGTGCGTTCTCGATTCCGGAGTCTGCTACTTCAAGTTCCTGTTCGGCTTTGTCCTGGGTAACCGCGTCGAATATGTCGTCGAGCTCGGTGGTTTCGTCCCTGCTCACGGTCCGATAGAAGTATTCTCCCTCGGCTCTCAAACTCTGAATGCGGTATCCGAAAGCAAGACCGGCAACAACGCCGCTTCCCGTACCCACTTCGTTTGACCACTCTGCAGGAGGCGGGTTACAACCTTGCGCATTTGCCGTGTCCGTGACGAAGAAGCCGTCGCATGTGGTGGCGACATCGGTATCCATGCCAAACACTTTCATTTTTGGAGCAAAGGCTACTCCCAGTTCCATGCCGATATACCATCCGTTTTGAACCAGCGTCCGGGTGGAGGGATACGCGGTTGACGGGCTCTGCATTTCAGGGGCCAATGCGTTCTTTTCCTGCACGGCGCCGGTGGGGGCAAACTGCTCCGAGGATACAGTGATTGTTTCAGGAGAGGATGGCGCCAAAGATTGGGACAGAGTTTGCGGTGCGATCGACGCACATAGAAGCATCGCACAAAGAAGCGAAATCATTGTGCGGAAGCGTTGTGCGCCGGGCAGGGTTTCGGCCGACTTCGTTGTACGGCAGTCCTCAAGTCCGACCGGGGCCGCGTGTCGGAGGTGTTCGGTGTGGTGTGCGTTTGTGTTCATGGCTGCCTCCCTGGACATGTTGTACATGGTATGATGGGTGCTCACAAACAACGCGGGAGCAAAGGCATGCTCCGGTGCGCGTCAGAATCCATACGTTACGTATTAACCAAAATTATCTATTGAATTGCAAATCATGGGCGGCAAGTTTCTTGTTTCAAAAAAAAACAGTCCCTCCGATTCGTTTATATTCCATACGTATTTTGAACGCATCCGCGGCGTAGTGCGTGCTGACATGCGAGGCATGCTTCTGGCCCTGCGTGTCCATACTGCGTGGGCGTGTCCCGTAAACTGTGTAAGTGGTCAATCGTACACATAGTTTCATCAGGAGGTGAAGACGATGGCCGAACTTACAGACAGACAGCAGGAGCTACTGGACGAATTGCTGAAGGATTTCAAGGGAGACGCGCGGGACCTTTTCGGGGAGGGCGGTTTGCTCAAGACGATAGGCAAGCGGGCTCTCGAGGCGGCGCTGGAGGGCGAGATGACACATCATCTCGGTTATCCGCCGCATGATCCTTCGGGCCGCGGCAGCGGCAATTCCCGCAACGGACGCACTGCGAAGCGGCTCGAGAGCGAGTCGGGCTCGCTGGATCTGGAGGTTCCCCGCGATCGCAACGGCAGTTTCGAGCCCAGGATCGTAGAGAAGCGCCAGCGCCGTGTAGCGGGCCTGGACGAGACGATCGTGTATCTCTACGCGCAGGGCCAGAGCACGCGGGCTATCCAGGACACGTTGAGGCGTCTCTACGGAGCGGAGGTCTCCTCTACGCTTGTCTCGGAGGTTACCGCAAGCGTTCTTGAAGAAGTGACCGCATGGCAGGCTCGTCCTCTGGAGCGTGTGTATCCGATCGTGTACTTCGACGCCTTGTTCGTAAAGTCTCGCGAGGAGGGTTCGGTGAAGACGCGCGCGGTCTACGTGGCGCTGGCGATAGATATTGAAGGAGAGAAAAAGGTGCTTGGCCTTTGGATCGCTCCGACGGAGGGAGCCGTTTCGTGGCTTACCATCTTCGGCGAGTTGAAGGCGCGGGGCATGGAGGACTGTTTCATTGCGTGCGTGGACGGCCTGAGGGGTCTTCCCGAGGCGATAGAGACGGTCTTTCCACATGCGCGGGTGCAGTTGTGCGTGGTGCACCAGGTGCGCAAGAGCCTGCGGTACGTGCCCTGGAAGGAGCGCAAGCCGGTGGTGGGCGACCTGCGCAGCGTCTATACGGCGCCGAGCGAAGAGGCCGCTCTCGCGGCGCTCGAGGCTTTCGAGAGACAATGGAGCGAGAAGTACCCGGCTATCGCTCCGCTCTGGAGGAAGGACTGGGAGCGTCTGGCGCCTTTCTTCGACTATGCGCCTGCGATCCGCAAGGTGGTCTACACCACCAATGCGATCGAATCGCTGAACTACAGCCTGCGCAAGATCGTCAAGGGGCGGGGCGCTTTCCCCAGCGACGACGCGGTGCGCAAGCTGCTCTACCTGGGTCTGCGCGAAGCGTCGAAGAAATGGAAGCGGCCCATACGCGACTGGAAGGCCGCCCTCAACCAGTTCGTCATACTCTACGGGGACAGAGTCCCCATTGAACAATAACCCCACTTACACAGTTAAGCGGACACGCCCTACTGCGTTGCTCGTAATCCTCCGCATATCTTACAGGGATAGCAATGAACGCATACAATGTCAAACAGACCCTGAACACCACGCCGGCTCAGCATCGGGGCAGTAGAAAAACAACACTGATCGACGCCATCTTGTCGATACGACACTTCCGCATCGCGCTTCCTCTGCTTGCGGCGTTACTCTTCTGTGCGCTGGCCGCGCCGCAGGTTTTGCCCCAGTCTTTTGTACCGGCCAGCCCGGAGGAGGCAGGCGTTTCCTCCGAACGGCTTGCACGCATCGATGCGGTGCTTGAAAAGTATATCGAGCAGGAACGGTTACCGGGCGCCGCACTCGTGATAGGTCGGCGCGGGCATGTCGTCTACGCCAGGGCGTTCGGCTACCGGGACCGCGAGGCGGAGGAACCGCTTGATGTCACGGATCTTTTTCGCATCGCTTCGCAAACCAAGGCGGTCATTTCCGTGGGTGTGATGATCCTGCAGGAGCAAGGGCGCTTGCTGATCGATCAGGACCTGAGCGACTTTATTCCCGAATTCGACAGCACCACCGTTGCCGTGGCGAAAGAGGAAGGGGGCTACGAGACGGTTCCCGCCAACCGTAACATCACGGTGCGCGATTTGCTCACCCACACCGCCGGTATCGGGTATGGCTGGGGTCCCGGCGCCCGGAGCTGGGTGGAGGCCGGTATACAGGGATGGTATTTTGCGGATCGCGACGAGCCGATCGCCGAGACGGTCGAGCGCATGGGCGCCTTGCCTATGGATGCCCAGCCGGGCGAGGAGTTCGTATACGGGTACAACACGGATATCCTGGGCGTGGTTATCGAGCGGGCTTCCGGCATGCCGCTGGACGAATTTCTGCGGGTCGAGATTTTCGAGCCGCTGGGCATGATGGACACACACTTCTATGTGCCCGAGGAAAAAGCGGACCGGCTCACCGTCGTGTACTCGGTGACGGAACAGAACGGGATGGTTCGCGCGCCCGATCCGGGCCACATGGTCGGACAGGGTATGTATCTGGAGGGACCGCGCAAGAGCTTCTCAGGCGGCGCGGGGCTCGTTTCCACGCCGGGTGATTACGCCCGCTTTCTTGAGGCATTGCGGCGGCGGGGTACCCTCGATGGCGCCCGCATCCTGTCGCCCAAGACCGTACAACTGATGACCGTCGATCATGCCCACGATGCATGGCAGGGAGACGGCGGCGGGTTTGGCTTGGGGTTCGGCATTACGGAGGAGATCGGCTGGAACGGATTGCCGGGTTCTCCGGGGGCATACACCTGGGGAGGGGCCTATCATTCCACGTACTGGGTCGATCCTGCAGAAGAACTGGTCGTTTCGTACATGACGCAGGTTATCCCTGCCCAGGGTCTTGACGACCACCAGCGGCTCCGGGCACTCGTTTACCAGGCGCTGGTGGACTGAACCGGGCGTAAAGGATGCTACCCGGCAGAACGGCATGATCCCTGAGGCTGTACGGATTCCTGGGCGAATGCCGGGAAGGCTTGACGGCGCGTAAAAAATTCGTACATTCAATAAGAATTCACAGGCGCGGTAGGTTGCCGGGGGCATTGCAGGTGCGATAGCCTCCATAGCCGCAGGAAGGTGTACTCATCGCATTCAACTGCTCACAAAGACGCAACACGCTGATGGAAGGATCGAAAAACGGTGTTTCACGCAGAAAATTTATCGGGGGCATGGCGGCTGCGTCGGCCTTCGCTGTGGTTCCTCGTCATGTACTGGGTGGTGTGGGTTTTGTAGCCCCCAGCGACAAGATCAACATTGCGCAGATCGGCGCCGGCACGCAAGCGCTTCGCCAGTTGAATGGTGGTATGATGCGGCGCGACGGCATCCGGATCACGAGTGTCACCGATCCCAACCGGGAGACCCAGGATTATGTCGATTGGAGCCGGTTAGGCACGCGGCGCAGCACCCGCCGGTTGCTGCAGGACGATTCCTGGGGCGAGGGAGATACGGGTACGCGCGGGGGACGCGACTATGCCAAGCGCATTATTGACACGTACTATGCCGAGTCCGGCGAGTCCGATGGGGTACGCACGTACGAGGATTACCGGGAGATGCTTGCTGCCGAAGACGACGCGGATGCCGTGGTCATTATTGTGCCGGATCACCTCCATGCGCACATTTCCATTGCCGCCATGAAGGCGGGCAAGGCGGTCATCATGCACAAGCCGGTCGGGCTTTCTCCGCATGAGGTGCGCCGTGTCCTCGAGACGGAGAAGGAAACCGGCGCCGTGACGCACCTGCTGGCCTACAGTGCGCCGGAAAACCACGGGCGCCTGAAAGCCTGGCTGGAAATTGGCGCCATAGGGCGGGTCCTTGAAGTGCACAACTGGACGAACCGTCCCGTGTGGCCCCAGGCATGGCCTGATTATCCCCGGGAGCAGGCAGCGATTCCCGACGGGTTCAACTGGGATCTGTGGCAGGGCCCCATACCGAATCAGGCTTATCATCCGCTGCTGACGCACACGCTGTACCGGGGGTGGTACAACTACGGGGCAGGGTGCCTCGGAGACATGGGCAATTACAGCCTGTGGCAGCCGCATCGTTTCCTGAAGCTCGGGGCGCCGGACATGGTGGAAGCGTACACGAGCAAGAGCGTCATTCTGGGCGACGATCTGGTATGCCAGACGCGCCATTATTCGCCGGTCGCTTTTCCGAGCGCCAGCCAGATTCATTTCCGGCATCCTCGCACGGAAGATCGCCCCGAGGTGGATGTCTACTGGTATAGCGGCTCCATGAAACCGCAGACGCCGGAGGAATTGTTCATGGCCGATGGGCAACTGCCGGGTGAGGGCATGCTGTTCGTTGGCTCGGATGGCAAAATTCTTTGCGGTTTCCGGGGAGAGAATCCGCGATTGCTTCCGGAGCATCGGATGGCGTCCATGAATCTCGAGGAAGAGGAAGTCCGCGAGATGAATCAGGACGACGAGTGGACGGAGGCCGTTCGGACGAACGGGCACTCGCGCGGGGCGTTCAGCGAAGCGGCCAGTCTGGCCGAGGCGACCGCGCTGGGCATCGCCGCCGTGCAAAATCCGGCAACGCGTCTGCTCTGGAATTCGGAAAACATGACGTTTACGAACGCCGACTTCCCGGCGCACCGTACATACCGGGAAGGCTGGGAGCTGTAGCGCAAACGGCTATTCAGGGGGCGCCGCGCAGACACGGTTTGCAAAGCAGTCGTTTTTGCTGAAATGTAAACCATGTGTGGGGTATGTCCCCTTGCCGCTACGCCAGGAACACGTAGCGCACCTCCTATCGTCGCCGCTCCGTCTACGCCCAGCATGCGTCCGAGGCGGGGTACCTCTCCTCTCGTATTTTCGAGACCTGCCTTTTTGACAAGTCCGATCACGGTGCCAAGGGAGTCGAAGAAATCCACGAAAAGCATGGCGAAAACAATGTCCAGCAGCCCGAAAGACAAGGCGCCCTGCAGGTCGAGCGCAAAGAACGCATCCAGTGCGCCGCCCTCCTGAGAGCCGCCGCCTCCAAGCATGCCCAGCGGGATGGCCGCCAGCGTCGCCGCCACGATGCCGATGAGGATGCCGGCCCGTATGCCCCGCGACAGCAGCGTTGCAATGAGGAACAGCGTTCCGATCGCCAGCAGGGCCTGCGGCGAGGTCAGATCGCCGCGTGTCACGAGCGTAGCCGGATGCGCCTGGATCAGCCCGGCGCCACCGCCAGCGGCAAGCGGGCCCACAATCCCATGGCAATCGTACCGATCCCGCTCAGCAGGCAGGTCGCAAACGCCGCCGCCGGAGGAATACCCGCATCGGCGAGAATGGCGGGGTTGACGGCGATGATGTAGCTCATCGCCAGGAAGGTGGTTGCTCCGGCAAGGACCTCTGTGCGCACCGATGTGCCGAGGGCAGGCAGATCGAAGTATCGTTCGAGGCGGTTCAGCAGGGAAGACATGGTGCTGCGCGATGGATTGGGGATGTCGGGGCGTGCAAGGCCGTTCCGACCGTCCGCAGGTTTCGGGTACGGAAACTGCGTCGAAATTAGCCCAATCTCCACAAACAAAGTTGTGAGAATATATTTTTTCCGTACGTTTCCGTACGTTATGCACACGCTCCGCTGAATCTCTCCCGAATCAAAGAACCTTCTTGTCATGGAACTCGATCTGGCCTGGATCGAAAATGCCGGGCAGGACCCGCTTGCGTATTTCGAACGCAATCCCGGACGCTTTCCCCTGTGGCATGTGAAGGACATCGACGAGGAGGGAGAGCTCGCCAACGTGGGTGCCGGGCGCGTCAACTTCCCGGCCATCTTCGCCAAGGCAGAGCAGGCCGGATTGCAGTATGGCATTGTCGAGCACGACCGCCCCGGCGACGATCCGGTGGCAAGCATTGCTGCAAGCTACGCGTACCTCGACGACATCCTGGGATAAGCGCCCAGAGAATGTGCTTCTGTTTCACGAATAATCTCCACCCGTACCTATGCGTTACACCGTCTCTTTTCTCTCGATCCTGTTTCTTGCCGTCGTATCGGCTCATGCGCAATCGGCCGATCCCTTGCGCGTCATTGCTTTCGGGGCGCATCCCGACGATGCCGAACTGAAAGCAGGCGGCGTGGCGTACCTCTGGGCGCAGGAGGGCGTGGCCGTGAAGTTCGTGGCCATGACCAACGGCGATATCGGCCATTTCGAACAGGCGGGCGGCCCGCTTGCGCAACGGCGCGCAGCCGAGGTGTCCGCCTGCGCGGATATTTTCGGGATTACGACGGAAGTCTACGATATCCACGACGGAGAACTCATGCCGACGCTGGAGAACCGCAGGAAGGTCGTGCGGTCCATCCGCGAATGGGATGCGGATATTGTGATGGGGCACCGGCGGTACGATTATCACCCGGATCATCGCTACACAGGCGAACTCATGGAGGATGCGGCCGTGACTGTGGTCGCGCCGTTTTTCGAGGCCCTGACGCCCAGCGTGGACAGCAATCCCGTTTTTCTGCATCTATACGACGGCTTCGAGAAGCCCTATCCGTTCCAGCCGGATCTGGTAGTGGGTATTGACGAGGCCGCCGAGGCGAAATGGGATTGCATTCGCGCCATGCCTTCCCAGTTTGCCGACGCCGATTCCTGGCAAGGCCGGTATCAGCCGAACGTGCCGGAGGATGCGGAGGAGCGCGTCGAATACATCCTTGAGTCCAGGAAGAGTCGCAGCGCGGCCCTTGCCGACAAGTACCGCGACCGGCTCATCGAATTGTACGGCGAGGAGAAGGGTCGCGCGATCGTCCACGCCGAAGCTTTCGAGATTTGCCAGTACGGACGTCGTCCCGGCGAGGAAGAACTCCGGGCGCTGTTCCCCACCTTCGACGAGTAGATCGCGCCCCGTTCGATGTGCCTGAAGAGGTACGCTTGCCCCTGGCGCGGCGTGTCCGGTCGAAAGCCGGTTCTACCTGATCGTTGCGGGGAGTAGGAGGAGAATCGGTCTTTTACCTGGAAAGTCACTCGACTGCGTTCTCCGGATTCTCCAGGTCGTTATTCCTGTGCGGGCGGTATGCGCTCGAAGGTGCGATTCGGGAGGGCGTCGCCGGTTTCCCGATCGTATTCGTCCGGAGTGCGTTCTGCCGGGGCCGCGTCGCCCGTTGCTTCCCGCCATGTTTCCAGCGCGCCGCGCAGGCGTTCGAGGGCTTCGGCGTGTGCAGGGTCCTGCGACACGTCGTACAACTCCTGCGGATCGTCTGCGACGAGATACAACTCTTCTTCCGGGCGAGGCGTGTCGAATACGATGTGTTGTTGCGGGGTCAGGGATCCTTCATCCCGGAGCGCCCGCATTTTCCGGAACGCGTCTCCCCGAATAGCGTCCGCGGGCGGGCCGTTGGGAATGTCCGTGTAGAAATTTCGGATGTACTTGTAGCGGTTGTCGCGCACGGCGCGCACACGGTCGTCGAAGTCGTGCCAGTTCTTCTCGGCAAAGATATGATCGCGTACGACGGCGGACGGGTCGTTGAGGATGGGTACGATACTTTTCCCCTCGAACTCCGGCGGGCTTTCTACGCCGGCAAGGTCCAGAAGCGTGGGCGCAAGGTCAATGGCGCTCACCAGACTCGCCGTCGTGGAACCGGCCTCCACCCGAGCAGGGAAACGTACGATCCACGGAGTGCGAACGCCGCTGTCGTACACAGTGGTTTTGGCGCGGGGAAACGGAGCCCCGTTGTCGCTCATGAACAGCACGAACGTGTTTTCCGCGATCTGCTGCCGGTCCAGTTCCTCCAGCACACTGCCGACATAGTGATCCAGCCGGGCAATCTCGTCATAGTACAATGCGAGGTCCTTCCGCACTTCGGGCGTGTCGGGTAGATAGGCGGGGACGATAACGTCCTCAGGGGCATGCGGGGTGTCGAGGATGCCCTCCCGGTAGGGGCGATGGGGATCGAACGAGGAAAGCCATGCGAGGAAGGGCCGGCCTTCGGGCCGCTGCTTCAGGACATCCACCCATGCCCCGGCGCCGCTGGCGTATCCTCCGCCCGGCATGAGTTCGTTTTCGCTCGCCTCGTCGGTGGTGCGTTCGCCGCCGCCCTGGATAACCAGATCGAACCGTGCTACGGCGGCGTCGCCCAGATGCCATTTTCCTGCCGATGCGGTCCAGTAGCCGGCCTCTCGAAGCAGGTCTACGAACGTGGTCTGATCCTCAGGCAAAGGCCAGTGCAATTGTTCGGCGCCGGTCTGGTGCGGGTATTTCCCCGTCAGGATGGAAGCCCGGCTGGGACTGCATGAGCTGGTGGTGACGAACGCATGGTCGAAACGCATGCCGTGGTCGGCCAGCCGCTGAAGATTCGGCGTCCGGATAGAAGGATGGCCGTATGGCGTGGCGTCCTCCCATCCCATATCGTCGGCCACGAGAATGACGAAGTTGGGTGGGTCGGCGGGTGCGGGCGCTTCGCCGTAGGCGGAAACGCCCATGCCTACTGCAAGAAACAGGATGGCGAAAAGGAAATTTCGGGGCATGGACCGGGGTGTAAAAAAATAAGGGGCGCGGGTCTGTTTGTATTTTGCGTATGCCGTACTTTCCGAAAGCCGCTTACAGGGTATGTCGGGCGGTATGACCCCCAAAAGATACTGCATCACTCGTTTACGATTCGAACCCGTGCGATTTGGAAAAACGTTGTGCCTGATCGTGGCGTTGTGCCTGTCGGCGTGTACTTCCGGGTCCGACGTGGTCGTCATCAAAATGGGGCACGGCCTCGATGCTTCGCATTCCGTGCATCAGGCCATGATGTATCTCGGCGAACGCCTTGCCGCAAAGTCCGATTCGACGATGCGGGTGGACATATACCCCAGCCAGCAACTTGGCACTGAGCGCGAATTACTGGAGCTCCTGCAAATCGGCAGCGTGGGCATGACCAAGGTGTCGTCGGCGGCGCTGGAAGGATTCGTTCCGGAGTACCAGGTGCTGGGGCTGCCGTATCTCTTCCGGGACGAACGACATCGTTTCGAGGTGTTCTGGGGCAGCGAAGTGGGGCAGGATATTCTTGCCAGCGGGCAGGAGTTCGGGTTGCGCGGCCTGACCTACTACGATGCCGGCACGCGCAGTTTCTACACGAAGACGCGGCCGGTGCAGGCGCCTGCCGATTTGCAAGGACTCAAGATCCGGGTTCAGGAAAGTCCGGTCGCCATGCGTATGGTGCAGGCGCTGGGCGGTTCGCCTACGCCGATTGCATGGGGCGAACTCTATACGGCGCTTCAGCAGGGCGTGGTGGACGGTGCGGAGAACAATGCCCCATCGTTCTACCTGTCCGGGCATTATGAAGTGTGCAAGTACTACACGCTGGATGCGCACACCGCCGTGCCCGATGTGGTGCTTGTCAGCATGACACTCTGGAACGATCTGACGGAGCAGCAACGGGAGTGGCTCCAGGAAGCCGCGCTCGAATCGGCGGAGCGCCAGCGTGAGCTTTGGGCCGAATCCGTGAACGAGTCGCTGGCGGCGGTGCGTGAGGCGGGCGTTGAGATCATCGAGCCGGATATCGGTCCTTTTGCGGATGGCGTTGCATCGATGTACGAGGCGTACCGGGACGACCCGGTCATCCATGCACTGATCGAGCGCATCCGGGAGGTCAGGTAGTGGATCCGCTGCGCCGCATCGTGGACAAAAGCCTTGCGTGGTTTCTGGTTGCGCTGATGGCGCTTGCCATCGTCAACGTGCTGTGGCAGGTGTTTACGCGCTGGGTGCTCAACGACCCCAGCGCATGGACGGAAGAATTGGCGCGCTATCTCCTGATCTGGATCGGGCTGATCGGCGCAGGATACGCCGCGGGTAAGAAACTGCACCTTGCTATCGACCTGCTGCCGAGCGCGTTGCACGGGCGCAGGCGCCGTGCCCTCGAGTTTCTCATTGACGCCATCGTGCTGCTGTTCGCCGTGTTTGTGATGATGATCGGCGGAATTCGGCTCATGAGTCTGACGTTGCTCATGGATCAAACGTCTGCCGCGCTGGGCATCCGGCTGGGCTATGTGTATCTGGCTATCCCGCTGAGCGGTGCGGTGATTGCGTTTTATGCAGTGGTTTCGATCATGGACCGCGTACGCGACGGGATGTCTCCCGAAGCGGGCGAGGCAAGCGCCTCCGACGCGGGGCATTCCCCGACCGAATACACCATCGACTGAAGCATGGAACTGGCAGGCGTGCTCATACTCGTGGTTGTGTTTCTGGCGCTGCTTCTCGTCGGCGTGCCCGTCGCGTTCAGCATCGGCGTGGCGACCGTGTGTACGCTGCTTCTGAGCATCCATCCCGGTCCGGCCCTGACGACGACTGCCCAGCGTATGGCCACAGGACTCGACAGTTTTGCGCTGCTTGCTATTCCTTTCTTTATCCTTGCAGGACAGATCATGAACCGGGGGGGAATTGCCCGCCGGTTGATCGATTTCGCCAAGAGCCTGGTGGGTATGCTGCCCGGGGCGCTTGCCCATGTAAATATCGTGGCGGCCATGTTCTTCGGGGCCATCTCCGGCTCGGCGGTGGCGGCGGCGTCCGCCGTGGGCGGCGTCATGGCGCCGCGCATGGAAGAAGAAGGATACGACCGGGGCTACGGCGCCGCCGTGAACATTACGGCAGCGACCACGGGACTGGTCATTCCGCCCAGCAACATTCTCATCGTGTATTCGCTGGCAAGTGGCGGGGCGTCCATCGCCGCGCTCTTTCTCGCAGGCTATTTTCCCGGTATTCTGGTGGGCCTCGCGCTCATGGCGGTGGCCGGCGTCATCGCCTGGCGCAGGAAGTACGCTCGTTCGGACCGGGTGCGCGCAGGTATCGCTGTCCGCAAATTTTTCGATGCGCTTCCGAGTCTCTTTCTCCTGTTCGTCGTGATCGGCGGCATCGTGGCGGGCGTCTTCACAGCGACCGAAGCGTCCGCTGTGGCCGTGGTCTACGCGCTTGTACTGGCCCTGCTGTATCGTGAGGTGTCCCTGAAGGATTTGCCGTCCATTCTGCTTCAGTCCGCCTCCACGACGGCTATCGTGATGCTCCTGGTAGGCACGTCGATGGGGTTATCCTGGGCGATGTCCTACGAGAACATTCCCCAAAACGTGGCCTCGTCCCTCGTCGCGCTCAGCGACAGCCCGATCGTGATCCTCCTGATCATAAACCTCGTGTTGCTTTGCGTGGGCACATTCATGGATATCACGCCGGCGGTGCTCATCTTCACGCCCATTTTTCTGCCTATCGTGACGGCCCTCGGGATGGACCCCGTTCATTTTGGCATCGTCATTGTCCTGAATCTCTGCGTGGGCATATGCACCCCGCCCGTGGGCACGGTGCTGTTCGTGGGGTGCAGTGTGGCAGGGGTGCCCATTACGCGGGCAATCCGGCCGCTCATGCCGCTCTACATTGCCATGATCGTGTCGCTTATGATCGTTACGTACGTGCCGGGGCTCAGCTTGTGGCTTCCCCGGGTATTCGGATTATAAGCCGGGGTTTTTTTCCGTTATGGCGCGCCGCGTGGATTGCGATTATGTAGCGCACTTGGTGGCGGAGCATCGGATCGACCGTACCGATGGCCGTGAAATGGTCCGGGCCATGGCCGGCGATCTGGCGCGGGATGCATATGGACTATAATGGACTATAATGGACTATAATGGCATTTTGCACCTTGTATATGGCTATCAGGGAAGGTAGATTGCACGCTCCGGCGCCTGGATTCACCGGCAACCCATAACCAATCCGTTCTCCATCATGGCACGTACTGTTCCGATCCCTGCAACAGCACCCCGAAACGCCGCCCTGCCGCGTACCCTTCCGGTTTTTGCGGCGCTGCTGGTTCTCGCCCTCGGTTTTTCCGCTTGCTCCGGTGCGGACGCAGAAGCTCCCGGCGCCGGGAAGTATGCTGACGAAGCCTTCTCCTCTGACATATCCCCGGACGATTGGCGCCCGCTTTTCGATGGGGAAACCCTGAATGGATGGATCGGGCTTGGCCGCGATGCGGTCCCTGAAGGCCATTGGCAAGTGATGGACGGGACCATCCGGAAGGTAGCTTCAGGGAACGTTCCGGTAGCCGAGGACGGCCAGCCGCTTGTGGGCGGCGACCTTATGACTACGGATACATTCGGGGATTTCGAGTTCGCCTTCGAATGGAAGGTGGCCGAAGGGGCAAACGGCGGGGTCAAGTATAATGTCTCCGAGGAATTGTCCACCTCCCACCTGCCGAGGTATGCGGCCCTCGGATTCGAATACCAGGTACTCGACGATGAGCGGCATCCCGACGGCGCCTTGCCTTCTCACCAGGCCGGGGCGCTGTACGACATGATTCCGGCAGGGGACGCCAAGGCGCTGAAACCGGTCGGAGAGTGGAACGAGAGCCGCATCGTGTTTTCGGGCATGCATGGCGAGCACTGGCTGAACGGCGTCATGGTGGTCGAGTACGACATGGACAGCCCGCGCTTCGATTCGCTCCTTGCCGCCAGCAAGTATGCGGATATCGAGGGATTTGCCGATCGCCGCGCCGGACATATCGTTCTGCAGGATCATGGCGACGACGTATGGTTTCGGAACCTCCGAATCCAGGAGATAGGGGAGTAGGCGCCTTCTGCACCCGGGCGCCGCGGTTTTTCAATGCTCGGGTTCACTTTGTACTGGATCCGTTCCGGTCCGCGAGCAGGCAGGCTTTTGTTCTATGTCTGTCGCTTGATAGGCGTATTGCGATAGCGTATTCTTTATCCGTCCGTCCGGTCTTTACGCGCAAATCCTGAGCAACCTGCATGGAAACGCAAAAACGCGACGCCTGGAGTTCTAATTTCGGTCTCGTTCTGGCCGCCACCGGCAGCGCCATTGGACTTGGCAACCTGTGGAAATTTCCTTTTATCACCTGGGAGAACAACGGCGGCGCTTTTGTCATCGTGTACCTTGCGTGCATCGTGGCCGTAGGGCTGCCCATTATGATGGCCGAGTTGCTCATAGGGCGTCGGAGCCAGAAGAGCATCGTAGGGGCGCTCAGGGACGCGGGCGGTCCGGCCTGGAAGCTTGTGGGTGGATGGGGCGTGTTATGCGGATTCATACTGCTCAGCTATTACACGGTCATCGCCGGCTGGTCGCTTTTCTATTTTTGGCAATCCATCGGGTGGACATTCGGCGGTTTTCCGGCGGACCTTTCTGCCGGGGATCTCTTTGGCGCACAGGCTAGCGACACATGGCTCCAGCTCATGCTTTCGCTTCTGTTCAGCGTCGCCACGATCGGGGTCGTTTATTTCGGCGTGCAGAAGGGCATCGAGCGGGTGGCGAAAATCCTTTTGCCTATGCTTTTCGCCATTCTCGTTCTGCTCCTTGTCAGCGCCCTCGGCATGAGCGGTTCGGGCGAAGCTTTAAAGTTTATCTTCGAGCCCCGCTTTGGCGAACTCGAATGGAGTGGCGTTCTGGAGGCGCTCGGCCACTCGTTCTTCACGCTTTCGCTGGGCATGGGCACCATGATTGCGTACGGTTCCTACATTTCGCGCAAACAATCCATCGTAAAGTCTGCGGGGGCCATTGTCGCCTTCGACACGTTGATTGCGCTGGTCGCCACGGTCATCATGTTCTCGGTGATCTTTTCGGTGGCCGGGTTGAGCGAGGAGGTGGGCCAATCCACGGTGGGGATGCTCTTTATTTCGCTCCCCGAGCTGTTCTATACCGAGATACCCTTTGGGATCGTGCTGGGGCCGCTGTTCTACGTGCTGGTGGCGCTGGCGGCGCTCACCTCAACTATTTCCCTGCTGGAAGTGGAGACCAGTTACCTGATTGACGAGCGCGGCATGAAACGCCAGAAGGCCGTGATCGTGTCGGGCGGCGCCATCTTCGTGTTCACGGTTTTTGCGGTGCTGTCGTTCGGTTCCACGCCGGTTTTTTCGACGATGGTGGCCTTCGGGAAGACAGGCTGGTTCAGCATCGCCGACCACTTCGTTTCGAACTGGATGCTGCCTACCGGCGGGTTGGCGGTAGCGATTGCAGCAGGCTGGTTCATGACGCGCAAGGCTACGGAAGACGAACTGGTGGATGGCAATCATCCCGACTGGTTCCGTTACGGGGCGTGGCGGTTTTTCATCCGCTATGTGGCCCCGGTGGCGGTACTGGCGATTATCGTCGCGGTGATCTGGGGCGGGGACTTCAGTTAGGGCGCGGCTGCAATCGTTAGGCCACAGGCATTCGAAGAGCCGGGCTTTCCGGCACGAGCTTTACAAAACATCATCGCGCTTTACAAAACGCCATTGCACGGGGATTTATAAACGAGTTCCTACCTCACCCGCACACCACCTCCAGAAAAAGCTCCAGAAACCGTTCGGCTGCCACCTCCATGGCTACCTGCACGGTGGGTGCGTCCGATGTGCTGTCTACCGGCTCTGCGGTCATCATGCCTCTGGTAGATCCTTGTTCGCCCACCACCTCGCAAACCATTCGTTGCGTACGGATCAGGCTCGGATCGATGGCGGCGCCCACGGCAAGCGGATCGTGCAAGGGGCATGCATCGCGCCCGCGCCGCTGCATAGCGAAATCAAAGTACGGCCCGGTTGCATCGAAGAGAAACCGGCGCAGTTTGCCTTCCTCCATGGACGCAAGGCGCTCATGAAAGCGAGGGCGGGAAAGGAGTGTCTGTTCCGTCACGTTCAGCCCGACCACCGTAACGGGCAGGCCGGATCGGATCACGGCATGGGCCGCATACGGATCGGCGTAGAAGTTGAATTCGGCGCGTGACGTTACGTTGCCCCGCCCATCGCCGGAGCCGCCCATGACGACGATTTCGCGAATGTTCGCCAGGGCCGCGGGGTCCCGTTCGAGGGCCATGGCTACATTCGTAAGCGGTCCGAGCGTGATCAGTGTGAGTTCCCCCGGGTGACGCCGGGCCAAATCCAGGATGGCCTCAACGGCATGGGCGTTCTCGGTCTGCAAATGTTGCACGGGCCAGGCTTCCGACACGCCGCCGACGCCATCCGCCCCATGCACATGCTCGGCCCGCGTTACGGGAGGGCTGATCGGCTCGGCGCATCCCCTGAAAACGGGCGGCGGCTCTACCTCTACAGCTTCGAGGATGCGCAGGGCATTCGCCGTGCAGGCATCGACCGAAACATTTCCGGCTACGACCGTGATCGCTCGTACGTCCAGCACCGGTGAGCGCAGCGCCAACACGAGCGCAAGCAGATCGTCCAGGCCGGGATCGGTGTCTATGAGGACGGGTTTGGAGGCAGGCATTACGCGAAAACAGGATTCGTTACGGCCCAGGGCGGTATTCAGGTTCCATAATACGGCCGATTGCAAGGTTGATCCGCGGCCGAAATCATACGGTGCGACAGGTCAAACAGCAGCCCTTCCGGTTCGATCCATCATGCACGCTGCCTGTTGCCCAAATCCCGGATACAAAGTGTTGTATGAGGCAAATAAAGATCGTACATTCCAAAATCCACGTTGTATTCCGTCCAAACCAGCGTTGCGAACCCACTGTACGGCGCCATGAAAAGAACAAAGACTGCTGTCCTTCTTGCCTGCATCATGGGTGCTTTCCTGTGGATGGCCCCCGGTTGCTCCAGCGACCCGAACGTTGAGGGCGCCAAGCTCGATCTGCGCAACAGGGACTTCGACCGGGCGCTTGAGAACATTGCCGAAGCCCTTGCGCGTGACCCCGATAATGCCGAAGCCCTTGAATTGAAGGGTCAGGTCCTCCAGGCACAGTCAGCTGAGACCTCCGATCCCGCAGAATACATGGGGATGATTCATGAAATGCTTGACGCGTATGATGCGGCGATGGCAGCCGATCCCGGCCTCGACAATGCGGTCTCGCGTTCCCGGATCATGGCGTATGCCGATGTATTCCGTAAAGGTATCCAGGCATTCAACCGCGCTACGGAGAACCCCGACGAATTCGGAGTGGCGGCGGAATATTTCGGACTTGCCTCCGAGATCATGCCTGATTCGTCCGGTCCCTATGTCAACCAGGCGTTTGCCCTCCTGAACGTCGGCATGGAAGACGATGCGATTGCCCCGCTCGAAATGGCGATTGAAAAGGGCGATAGCCAGAGAAACACGTTCCTTTTCCTCGGGGATATTTACAATCGCCAGGGCAATATGGACAAGGCAATGGAAGTTTTTAGCCAAGCGGCGGAGTTATACCCCGAGGATGCCGACATTCAGTCCCAACTCCTGAATCTGTACGTACAGACAGGTCGGGCGGAAGAGGCGATGGCGGAATACCAGGCGGCGGTAGACCAGGACCCCAATAATGAGATGCTCTTGTATAATTACGGCTCCCTGTTGCTTGAAGCGGAACAGTTCGACGAGGCGATTCACTATCTCGGTCGTGCTGCAGAGGTCAGTCCCGACTATGCCAACGCGCATTACAACCTCGGAGCAGCTTATATCAACAAGGCTGTCATGCTGGCTGAGCAGATCAGCGGGATGGACGATGCCCTGAGGGAGGAACGGGACAATCTCGAGGACGATGAGATTGCCGCGCGCGAGAGCGAAATGGATGCGCTGGCGGAGGAACGGCGCGGTCTGTTCGGCGCGGCGATTCCGTATCTCGAGATAGCGAAAGGTCTTGTGGATGCTGATGCCGCCGATCCAACCGGTGTTTGTCAGGCCCTCTACACCTCCTATGTGCAAACGAACCAAATGGATATGGTAGAAACGGTTGCCGATTGTGCGGGATACGGCAACTGACCTCTCCGCATCTTTTTCCGAGACTCACGGAGCCCGGACCTGGATATCAGGTTCGGGTTCTTTCTTTTTGCAAAATTGCCATGGCGAAAACCACCCGACAATCCCAGGGATTCGGCACATTGGCCGTTCATGCGGGGCAGAAGCCGGACCCTGTCACGGGCGCGATCATGACTCCCGTGTACCAGACCTCGACATTCGTGCAAGAGGCTCCGGCAGAGCACCGGGGATACGAATATGCGCGTGCCTCCAATCCGACGCGTACGGCGCTGGAAGGAAACCTTGCGGCGCTGGAAGGCGCGGCGCACGGCATTTGCTTCGCTTCGGGCATGGCTGCCCTCGACGCCATGCTGAAGCGACTGCGGCCCGGTGATCATGTGCTGGGTATGGCTGACATCTATGCCGGCACGATTCGCCTCTTTCGGGAAGTGTTCGAGCCCTACGGCCTTGTCTTCAGTTTTGTGGATATGACCGATCTACAGGCCGTGGAGGCCGCCGTGCGGCCGGAAACGAAACTGCTATGGATCGAGACCCCAACGAACCCGTTGTTGCGGGTGGTGGATATTGCGGCCGTATCCGAAATAGCTCATGCTTCGGGAATCGATGTAGCGGTGGACAATACGTTTGCATCGCCGTTTCTTCAGCAGCCGCTGGCTCTCGGGGCAGATCTGTCCCTGCATTCCACGACCAAGTACCTTGGGGGCCACTCCGATGTGATTGGCGGCGCTGTTCTGACGAACGACGACGCATGGGTCGAAAGCCTCCGGTTTCAGGTGAAGGCCTCGGGTGCAGCCCCTGCCCCCCTGGATTGCTTTCTGGTGCTGCGCAGCACCAAGACGCTGCACCTGCGCATGGAACGGCATTGCCGGAATGCCCGTGCGATAGCAACCTTTCTTCGGGAGCACCCGAAAGTGGGGCGCGTGCATTATCCGGGTTTGCCTGACGATCCCGGCCACGAAACGGCCCGCAAACAGATGCGGGATTTCGGGGGGATGCTGTCGTTTGCGCTGGCGAACGATCGTAAGGAAGCGGCTGTTCGCATGATGGCGGAACTGCGCATCGTTTCGCTGGCGGAAAGCCTCGGGGGGGTGGAAAGCCTCATTGAACACCCGGCCACGATGACGCATGCCTTCTTTTCCCGGGAAGAGCGGGAGGCGTTCGGGATCACCGATTCCCTGATACGGCTCTCGGTGGGTGTCGAGGAGGAGACGGATCTGATTGTCGATCTTGACGCTGCGCTTGCCGCCGCATAGAAACGCCAGTGCGCTTGCCCGGCGGCGGATTTTCCTAATAATCCAGCAGGCCTTTTGCGGCGGTGTAGATGTCCTCGTCCTGGGGCAAGACCGCTTTTTCGAGAGGGCCTGAAAAAGGAATGTAGGTAAATGCACCGGCAAGACGCCGCACCGGCGCGTCCAGCAAGGGAAATGCTTCGTCTGCGATCCTTGCGGCGATTTCCGCACCGAAGCCCATGGATTCATGGTCTTCGTAGGCGATCAGTACACGGTTCGTTTTGCGGACCGAGGCAAGGATTGTTTCCATGTCCAGCGGAAGCATCGTCCGGATATCGATGATCTCTGCGGAGACACTGTCTTCTCGCTCCAGCCGGTTGGCGGCGTGCGCGGCTTTGTGGACGATCATCCCCCAGGTAACGATGGTCAGATCGCTGCCTTCGCGTGCTACGCGTGCCTTGCCGAAAGGAAGGTAGCCGTTTTCGTCCGCTACGGGGGTGCGCGCGGCAGCCAGACGATATAGGGCCTTGTGTTCGAGGAACAGAATGGGGTCCTGGCTTCGGATGGCTGTCTTCAACAGGCCCTTCGCGTCAGAAGCAATGGAGGGCATTGCCACCTTGATGCCGGGGAAGTGCGCGAACATGGCCTCAATGTTCTGGGAGTGGTATAAGCCTCCGTGGATATATCCACCGCACGGCACGCGGATGACCATGGGGCAACTCCACTTGTTATTCGACCGGTAACGAAGCGGGGCCACCTGGTTGCGGATGTGTTGCATGGCCGGCCAGATGTAATCGGCGAATTGTATTTCCACCACCGGCTTGTAGCCGGAAGCGGCCAATCCCATTGCAGTGCCCACCACAGATGCTTCGGCCAGCGGCGAGTTGAAACAGCGATCGGCTCCGAACCTATCCGTCAGATCCCGGGTTGCTTTGAACACGCCGCCTTTCTCCCCGGCCACATCTTCGCCGTAGACGATAACGTGCTCGTCACGCGTCATTTCTTCCTTCAGGGCAGCGTTGATGGCATCCACCATGACCATCGGCTCGCCGGCCGGCTCCGAGGTCTCGTAGTCGATGCCGAGATCCCCTTCGAACAAGACATGGCGGGTCGCGCTTTCCGGCGTTGGATCGCTTTGCTCCAGCGCCCATGCGGCCGCTTCGTCGATTTCCTTGTGAATCTCTTTCTCCATTTCCTCGACCGAATGCGCATCCAGAACGCCTTCCTCGATCAAGGTCATTTTCATTAAGAGGAGCGGATCGATTTCCTGAGCTTCCGACAATTCTTCGGAAGAGCGGTATTTGGCATGGTTATCGGATGAGGAGTGGGGAAAAAGACGAACCACATCGGCCACGAGGCATACCGGCCCCTGGCCGGTCCGGATGTGTTCGATGGCCTGCCTGGCCGCCGCCGCCATTTTAAAAAAATCCGTTCCGTCAACCCGGATGCGTTTCAGCCCCTCGTATCCCGCAGCCAGTTTGTACGGGGTGCCTCCGGCGATCTGGTCCTCGACCGGCACCGAAATGGCGAATTTGTTGTCCTGAATAAAAAAGAACACGGGCGCCTTGATGCGCGTGGCCCAGTTCAGCGCCTCGTGGAAAGCACCTTGGGAAGTAGCCCCTTCTCCGGCGGATACATACACGAAAGCGTCTTCGTCCCGGCGCTGTACGGCCATAGCGAAGCCAAGCGCAGGAAGGAACTGCGAGCCCACGGAAGATGACGCTGCCAAAATGTTGAGTTCCCGTACACCGTAATGCTGGGACATTTGCCGTCCGCCGGAACTCGGATCGTTGGCCTTGGCAAGATGAGCGAGCAAGGTGTCCCGTGCGGTCATGCCGACGGCAAGAGAGAGGCACAGGTCCCGGTAGTACATGCAGAACCAGTCGTGTCCGGGCTGTATATACATGCCGATGGCCGCTTGAGCGGCTTCATGGCCGGCACATCCTGTGTGAAAGAATCCCTTGCCCTGTTTGAGCAGGGTCAGCATTTTTTCGTCGAGCCGCCTTGCCAGCAGCATCGTACGGTAGGCCGCACGGAGTTGTTTTCCGTCGAAATCGCTGGCGGTCAATTTGTCTACATACAGGTCTTCGGCATAGGCTGTACCCGGTATAATCGCTTCGGAAGTGTGTCCATTGCCATGGCCAGGGTCGGGACGAAGAAGCGCTTCCCGATCCGGGGGTGTCTTTTTCCGATGTTGATCCTTCATTTTCGCCATAAGAACGCACCAGGGCACATCATTTCGAAGATACGAAGAAGGGATCGGGATTTCCAGAGATCAGGGTTATGCAGAGTCGGCGAGTGGCAGTTCGAACCAGAAGCGGGAGCCTCGTCCGAACGTGCTCTCAACGTGGATATGTTCGTTGTGCGCGCGCAGGATCTGATGGGCGATACTGAGTCCCAGGCCCGAACCACCGCTTTGGCGGGCACGGTCCGGATCGATGCGGTAAAACCGCTCGAACACCCTGTCGAGATGATGTTCCTCGATACCGCGTCCGGTGTCGATTACCTCGATGCGCACCTTGTCGAGCCGCCGCCGGAAACGGCACCGAACAGTACCTTCGTCGGTGTAGGAAATGGCATTCTCGATCAGATTCGTCAGGACCTGCCGGATACGGTTCTGGTCGGCATGTACATATTGGGGATGATTCTCCAATTCGAACTGCAGACCCTTTTCTTTTACTTTCGACTCCAGCGTGTCCCCGATTTCGCGGAGCAATTCAGATAATTCGAAGGGGGCCGGCTTGATGAGGTCTTCCCGGTATTCGAGCCGGGCAATTTCGATAAGGTCGCTGAAAAGCGTTTGGAGCCGGTGCAGATTCGCCAGTCCTTTTTCGGCGTAACGCTGGCGTTTTTCGGGGGTCAGCGAATCGCTGCCAAGCGCTTCGAGGTATCCGCTTATGACAAACGTCGGGTTGCGCACTTCATGGCCCACATTGCCGATAAATTTGTTTTGTAGTTGCGTCAGAATCTGCAGCTCATGGATTTTCCTCTGGAAACCGGCTGACATGCGATTCAGGCTCACGGAAAGGACGCGAAACTCAGCAGCGCGGGAATCCACCTCGATATTTTCGCCCCGGTCGCCTTCTGCAATGCGCCGGGCAGAGTTGTTGAGAGCTTCAAGAGGGGTTGTGATTTTGTTGGTGGCGATCCAACTTCCGGCCAGCGCAAGGAGCAGCACGAGGCTCAGGCTCACGACAAGCGTTATGCGCATATTGCGGACCATGGATACCAGCGGTGATTCCGGTTGCCCCACGGATACGATCAGGCCGGTGGGTTCGTGGAAAAGCAAGGCATACAGCACGATCTGACCGTCGGGGTCGGAGCGCTCCACGAAGCGGACCGGATCGGCTCGGGAGGGCGCTTCTTCCAGAAGATTTCGGACTTGTTCGGAGACATCCGCATGGCGCAGGGCTGTATCGGCCGGAGCGATGTCGATGCGAAGATCCGTCAGTGCGCCGACCTCTGAAATGATTGCGCGTTGCTCGTCCGTGGAGTCGGTGTCCTCGATATGGTTGGCGATCCGTTCAGCATGACGGAGCAGCGTGCTGCGGGCCAATTCCCGTGTCTGACCATGCATCGCGAAAGCAGCATAGAATCCTATGGCCACGACGGGCGGACCTACGAACAAGGTAAACGTGAGAATCATCCACGTTTGTGTAGAGGCCCGCCTGGGAATGATGAGATCGGTGAGTCGCTTCAGCAAGCCCATGGACCCGGAAACCTTTTTGATGAAACCGGACCTGAATCCGGTAAACCTCATTGCTGTCGCACCCCGCTGTTCCGGCGCGATACCGAAACGCTACCCCGCCGGATTACCCGACTTCTTCCGCCTCCTGTGAGAAACGATAACCGACGCCTCGCACCGTCTGAATATGCCGGGCGAAGTCGCCGAGTTTTTCGCGCAGGTTCTTGATGTGTGCATCCACCGTGCGCTCCGTAACCATAATGGCATCATCCTTTCCCCAGATTTTTTCGAGTAATTGTTCGCGGCTGAATGCATTGAGAGGATGGCGAACAAGGTAGACCAACAGGCTGAACTCGGTATAGGTGAGGCCGATATCCTGGTTTGCAATCGTGGCGCGGTACTCGTCCTTGTAGATTTTGAGACCGTTGATCTCGATAAATTCTCGTTCCTGGATACCCGACAGCCGGAGCGCCGTTTTCACGTGCGCCAGAATCACTGCCGAGGAGACCGGTTTCATGAGATAATTGTCTCCACCAGCCATGAGTCCCTTGATCTGATCCTCTTCTTCCGTTTTGGCCGTCAGGAAAATGATCGGAATCGTTTCTGTGGCAATGCGCGAACGCAGTTGTTTGCACACCTCGATGCCGTCGAGTTTCGGCAGCATGATGTCAAGCAGGATGACATTCGTGTCGGGTGTTGCCTTGGCAAGGGCCTCTTCGCCGTTGTAGGCTTTATTTACCTTGTATTTTGCCTCTTCCAGGAAATGAGATACCATTTCCACAACGTCTTCTTCGTCATCCACGACGAGAACAGTGATATCCGAAGGATCTGCAGGTGTGTTCATACCGATTGATTTGCCCTAAATAGCCTGAGTAGCACTGAAATACCACATTCCGGGAAATATACGCCAAATTCGGCAATGAAACGTACCTCCGGGGTTGGAAGATGATTCATTGGACGTATATGCGCGGCACATGGGCCGGGACGCCAGCCAGTATTTCATGCGAAATGGTTTCGGCCCATGTTGCCAGGTCCGCGGCGTCGGGTCCACCGCTTCCATGTTTCCCCTCCATCCCGAAAAGCATCACGTCATCACCTATGGCGATGTTGTGCTCCGGTCCCGTATCGACCATGAACATGTTCATGCATACGGTTCCCACCACCGGGTATCTTTCTCCCCGAATGGTCACAAAGGCCCGGTTGCCAAGAATTCTCGGATAGCCATCTGCATACCCTGCTCCGACGGTTGCGATGGTTGTAGTGCGATCCGCCGTCCACGTGCGCCCATAGGATATGCTTGTACCAGGTGCGACCTTTTTCAGGTGGGTAACCTTTGAATAGAGCGTCATCGCCGGTCGCAGTCCGTAATCCTCTGCGAATCCGGTGTATCCGTAGATCCCGATTCCTACGCGCGCTATGGATCGATCCCAGGCAGTTGCTTCGGGGAACCTGAGGATGCTGCCCGTAGCCGTGGCATGTATGGTTTCTGCAGCATCCCCCACCTCCGCGACTACGTGATCGAAGCGTTCCAATTGCTCGTACGCAAACCCGGCGTCACTGTAGGCTGTGGCGAGGTGAGTCCACAGGCCGGCGATTTCCACGTTCGGGGCCCGGTCGAGACGGGTTACGATCCGCTGGGCTTGCCCGGGGGCTATGCCGATGCGCCCCATACCCGTATCCACCTTGACATGTACGCGAAACACATGGGTGGTGCATTCGAGAATAGCGTCGGCGATTTCAGGGGAGGAAACAGTGACCTCGAGTTCATGTTCGGATAAAACATTCAGGTGCTCGGCAGGTGGCGCGGTAAGGACCAGAATACGTTCCACGATACCGCCTTCACGCAATTGCAGGCCCTCGGCCGTTGTGGCCACGCCAAACCAGCGTACGCCATTCTTTGCCAGCGTCCGGGCGGTGCGCAGGACGCCATGGCCATATGCATCTGATTTCACGATGGCCATCAGCGGGGCTTCTCCGGCGTATTTGCGAAGAATGGCTGTGTTGTGCTGCAGCCGATCCAGACGAATGTGGGCCCTCGTCGGCGAATACAAAACGTCTGTTTCGCGGAGCCCGGTAACGGAGGGGTTCTCTTGGGTTAGAGGCCGGAGCAAGGTCGGTGCGGGGTAGTGGTTTTCGGATTCGTGGCGATGCGAAATATATTCTAATCTCGCACCGGGTGCATATCAGTGTCGCATTTTGGCGTTCGCATGAATAATTTACGGATTGCGGCGTCACGGGGTCATTTTCGCTTTATGCAACGGGGCGTTCGACATCTCGCACGATCCATCCGGATATCCATACGTCATGTACAGATCCATTTCGATATGCTTGTTTGCGGCGCTGTTACCGGCGGCTGCGATGGCGCAGGAGGCCGAAACGCCTATGCTCACGCTGGAAGATATTCACTCTTCCGGAATGTTTGTTTCCGCATCGTTTCAAGGAGGAAAGTGGGCCGGGGAAGGACCGGTCGTGACATTTGTCGAACAGGATGGAGAGGTTGCGCATCTTATCCGGTACGACCTTGAAACGGAGCAACGCGAACTCCTCGTGGATGGCGTGAAATTGTATGCCCCGGATGTGGAACGCACCGTCGGGATCGACGAGTATGCGTACAGCCCTGACGGGTCCGCCATGCTGATATATACCGATTCCGAACAGGTATGGCGATACAATACGAAGGGCTATTACTACTTGTACGATCTGGCGACGCAACGCCTGACCCCCATTGCACGCCGCGAAGACGGGTTTCAGATGTTCGCCAAGTTCAGTCCTGACGGACGCCGCGTGGCGTTTGTGCGCAACCGGGATTTGTTTGTCGTCGATCTGGCCGATATGTCGGAGCGCAGGCTTACCGACGATGGGGGTCCGGGCAAGATAATCAACGGCACATCCGATTGGGTGTACGAGGAGGAATTCGGGTTGCGGGACGGATGGGCATGGTCGCCTGACGGAGCCTGGATTGCCTATGTGCAACTCGACGAGTCGAACACGCGGGAGTTCGCTATGGCGGACCTGCGTGCGCAGTATCCGGACATTGCGCGGTTTCGGTATCCGAAAGCCGGGGAGGCCAACAGCGAAATACGAGTCGGTGTGGTGGATGTAGTGTCGGGGTCACGTCAATTTTTTGATACGGGGACATGGCAGACCGGGGAAGACGACCCGGAGTATATCCCGAGCCTCGGCTGGACTCCCGAGGTGGATGGCATGTCTTATGTATGGTTTTTCCGCCTCAACCGGGAGCAGAATCAGGTGGATGTGCTCTATGGTTCTCCGGAGGATATGTCTACCCGCCTCGTGCTTCGCGAGGAAAACGATACGTGGATTGACGTGGAAACAAGTTTCGGAGATCTGGCCGGGGGAACGATTACGTACCTTGACGACGATCAGCATTTCGTGTGGATGAGCGAACGGGATGGGTACCGCCACCTGTATCTCTATGAAAACGATGGCGCCTTCGTGCGGCAGTTGACGCATGGCGCCTGGAACGTTACGAGTTTTCACGGTATTGCTCTCGACCGGGACGCCCTCTTTTTTACGGCCACGGCGGCTTCGCCGCTTGAGCGCCATCTGTACCGGACTTCGTTCCGGGACCCGGATGCGGCGCCGGTCCGGATTACGGAGCGTTCGGGCAGCCACGGTATCGATATGTCGCCCGATTTGCGGTACTACATCGACCGGTTCACAAATGTGCGCACGCCGCTTGCCGCAACGCTTCACAAGGCCGACGGCGCCTCCATAAAAGTGCTTGAGGACAATGCGGCCTTGCGGGAGCGGCTCGCCGCGTACGATCTGCCGGAGCCTGAGTTTATCGAGGCGCCTGGAGGCGACGGGTCCATGCTGAACGCCTGGATGCTCAAGCCAACGGATTTCGATGCCTCGCAGCAGTACCCGCTTTTGTTGTATGTATACGGGGGTCCCGGGTCGCAGACTGTGCAAAATGCATGGGGCGGCAGCCGGTACCTCTGGCATGCGTATCTTGTTGAGGAATACGACATGGTCATTGCCAGCGTGGACAACCGCGGTACGGGAGGGCGCAGCAAGGACTTCAAGAGCGTGACGCATGAAAAACTGGGAATCCTTGAGGCCGAGGATCAGATCGCTTCGGCGAAGCATTTTAGTACGTTACCGTATATCGATGCCGAACGCACGGGCATATGGGGATGGAGCTACGGTGGTTTTATGACCCTCATGTCTCTGCTGTATGGCGACGGACCGGATACGTTCGAATTCGGCGTTTCCGTGGCCCCGGTGACCAGCTGGCGGCAGTACGACACGATCTACACGGAGCGGTATATGTCCACTCCGCAGCGCAACGAGCAAGGCTATCGGAACAGTGCGCCCGTAACATGGGCAGACCGGTTGAGAGACAACCAGGACCTGCTTATTGTACACGGCGATCTCGATGACAACGTGCATTTTCAGAACACGGTTCAGATGGCGGATGCGCTGCAGCAAGCCGGCAAACAGTTCGGCCTTATGATTTATCCTGGCCGGAATCACGGGATTTCCGGAGGAATGACACGCCTGCATCTGTACACCCTTATCACTGGCTATATCGCAGACAACCTGTAACGCTCGCCGCATGACGACACCCGATCTTCTTCTCAAGGGAGGCACTGTTCTTGATCCGGCGACCGGGTCACAGGAAGTTGCCGACGTGTTGGTCAGGGATGGCCGGATCGCATCCATAGGGGCGGACCTTGTTGCGCAAGATGTCCCCGTCTACGATTGTTCCGGCAAGATCGTCTCTCCGGGCTGGATGGACATGCATGTCCATTTTCGGGAACCGGGCTACGAGCACAAGGAGACGATCGTTACCGGATGCCGTGCGGCGGCGGCGGGCGGGTTTACCGCCGTGGCCTGTATGCCCAATACATCTCCCCCCATCCACACGCGCGATGTGGTGGAGTTCATCATTGAGCGTGCCGCAGGAACTCCGGTGGATGTACATCCCATTGCGTGTGTGTCGAAAGATCGTAAAGGGGAGACGCTGAGCGAAATGGGCGATTTGATCGATGGCGGGGCGGTTGCCTTCAGCGACGACGGTTCGCCGGTGCAGCATGCCGGGTTAATGCGGCGCGCGCTCGAATACAGCGTCTCGTTCGGGAAGCCGATCATCAACCATATGGAAGACCTTACGCTCAATGCAGACGGGCATATGCATGAGGGGGAGGTTGCGACCCGCCTTGGGGTTCCCGGCATTCCATCCCTCGCAGAAGAGGTGATGATTGCCCGCGACATCTTGCTGGCCGGGTTCACGGGCGGCCATGTACATGTGGCGCATATTTCCACGGCACAGGCTGTTGACCTGGTGCGTCAGGCAAAAGAGCGCGGCATTCGGGTTACCGCGGAGGTTTGCACACACCACGTTACTCTGACCGACGAAGCCGTCGAATCGACCGGTTTCAGTACGGACGTAAAGATGCATCCGCCCTTACGTACGGCAGCGGATGTGGATGCGCTCAAGGAAGGGCTTCGGGACGGCGCGATCGACGTGATCTGTACGGACCATGCCCCGCATGCGTCCTTTGAGAAGGAGGTGGAATTTCTTGCGGCCCCGTTTGGTATTATCGGCCTCGAAACGGCCTGGGGTCTGATGGGCCGGGAACTCATTGCGCCGGGCGTGCTGACGGTTGCCGAAGCCGTACAAAAAATCACGGTGGCTCCCCGCCGCATTCTTGGTCTTCCCCTGCCTGTCGTTGCCGAAGGAGAGGAGGCAAATCTTACCGTGTTCGACGCTACGACGCGCTGGACGTTCGAGTCGCGGCATATCCGGTCCAAAAGCCGCAACACACCTTTTACGGGTAGTGAGATGGTGGGACGCCCCTGGGCCATCTACAACAGAAAGCAGTTCGTGCCGACGGACGCTGCAGAGTAACCGGCATGGATCCGAGTTCTCACAAGATCCGCGTCGGGGTTCTTTTCGGAGGCGTTGCCCCCGAACACGAGGTATCCGTCATCACGGCGCAACAGGCGATCCATGCGCTGGACCCGGAGCGGTACGAACCTGTGCCGGTTTACATAGCCAAGGATGGCGCCTGGTTCGTCGGGGACATGCTGGCGGATGTCCAGGCGTTTCAGGATGTCGAGCGCATCCGTCGCAAAGCCGTCCCGGTCCATGCCGTTCCGGGCGATGCCCATACGCTTCTGCTGGTCGAGCAAAAACGCGCCGGGCTGTTTGCGCGGCGTCCGAGGACATATCGGGTGGACGTAGCGTTTCTTGCCTTGCACGGTGGTTCCGGAGAGGACGGGGGCGTACAGGGATTCCTGGAAATGTGTAACGTACCCTTCACCGGCAGCGGGATTGCCGGGTCGGCCATCGGCATGGACAAGGCGCTATCCAAGTATCTGTGTCGGGATCAGGACATTCCCATGGTGGATTTTCTGGTCTTGCACGAGTCGGAGTGGGTAGATCAAGAGGAGGCCTGGCTGGATCGCTGCGAGCGGAAACTGGACTATCCTGTCGTGGTCAAGCCGGCCTGTCTCGGCTCTTCAATAGGTATTGCGAAAGCCGGAGACCGGAAGGCGCTGGACCGGGCCATCGAGGATGCATTCCGGTACGACCGGAAACTGGTCGTGGAGCACGCTGTGCAGCAGCTGAAGGAGATCAATTGCGCGGTGCTCGGCGGGGAGGATAACGCCATCGTGAGCGCCCTTGAGCAACCCTTGCAAGTCGACAGCGAGGATTTGCTCACTTTCCGGGACAAGTATATGCGTGGGGAGGACGGGGAAGCGGCGGCAAAGCGTGGTGTACGGAACGCCAAACAGCCGGAGGCGGGGCGCGGTATGGCGTCCCTGGACCGCATCATCCCGGCGCCGATCGACGAAAAAACGGCCGAACGCATTCGTGCGTTGGCATTGCAGGTGTTTCGTCTGTTGGGATGCGGAGGGGTGGCGCGTATTGATTTCATGATTGACGAAGCCGACGGCGCCTTGTATTTCAACGAAATAAACACCATTCCCGGCTCGTTCTCCTTTTATCTTTGGGAGCCGGCAGGCATTTCCTTTGGCGAGCTTGTGCATCGAATGATCGAATTGGCTTTCGAAAGTCACCGTGCCCGAAACCGGCGTATCCGCACGTACGATGTAAACCTGCTCTCCGAAACCGGCTTGCGCGGGATCAAGGGATCAAAATCAGGATCATGACACAGGGCGCGCTCGCCGACATACTTTCCCTCGTAGAGAAACACGACCGCCTGTTTCTGACGAGTCACGTTCGCCCGGACGGCGATGCACTCGGGTCGGAAGTGGCCTTTGCAGGCTTTCTTGCGAAATTGGGAAAGCAGGTTACCGTGTTGAACAGCGACCCGCCCCCCATGAACATGGAATGGCTTCCCGGTGTTCGGGACATTCGTGTCTTTGATGGATCGCTGGCGCACCGCCAGTGCATTGACGAGGCGGGAGCGGTGTTCGTGCTGGATACCAACGCGGAGAATCGGCTCGGCAAGCTGGCCGGGGCGGTGCGCGGAGCACGGGGCGCGAAGGCGCTGATCGACCACCACACACATCCGGAGGACTGGTTCGATGTGCGGTACGTATCTACGGCCGTTTCGTCAACCGGCGAACTCGTTTATGAGATCATTGCCGCCTGTGATCCCGATCTGATCGACGCCCGTATCGCTACGGCGCTCTATACCGCGATTATGACGGATACGGGTTCTTTCCGATACCAGGGCGTAACCCCGAAGCTGCACCGCATTGTGGCGGATATTATGGAGCGAGGAGCGGTAGTTCCGGGGCTTGTGCATTCAGCAATTTTCGACCACCGTTCCATGGCGGGGTTGCATCTGCTTGGGCGGACGCTTGAAACAGTACGGTTGTATTGCGGGGGGCGAGTCGCCGCCATTACGGTGACGCCCCGCATGCTGGAGGATACCGGAGCAAGCAGCGAGGAAACGGAGGGTTTCGTCAATTACGCGCTGTCGATCGATCGCGTGGAGGCCGCCGTGATGTTTCTGGAGACTGCCAAGGGTACGAAGATGAGTTTTCGCTCTCAGGGCGATATTTCGGTAGATAAATGGGCGAGGGCTTTCGGGGGTGGAGGACACAAGAATGCCTCCGGTGCGTTTCTTTTCGAGCCGCTGGAGAAAGCCCGCGACAAGGTTATGCACGCCGCTCCGCGTTATATCGGCGTTCCCGTGGGCGATGAGGACGACCCTGTGCTGAGCACCGGGGACGACGCCGGCCATCCTTCGCTTCTTGAAACCAGGTTCAAAAAACGGTAATCGGGATTATGTTTTCTGTAGATGTTTCGGTCACGGCAACGCCGCTTGCGGACATGGATGTCGATGTACTGATTGTGCTGGTGTGCGAGGACCGCGCCGCCTCTCGTCTCGAGGAACTGGCTTCGGAATGGGGCGATTCGGTACGCTCCGCAGCGCAGGATTTCGATGGGTCGGCAGACGCCGCCGTGCTGCTGTACGCACAATCTGCACGAGCAAAGCGGCTGGGCCTGATCGGCCTGGGGCCATCCGGCAAGGTGGGGCCGGAGCAACTGCGCTGTGCAGCGGCGGCCGGGGAGAGCCTCTCAGCGAAGTGCGGTGCGGTCACAGTGGGCCTTGCACTACCCGCAGCCGGGGTGGAGGATGCTGCCTGTGCTGCACAGGCAATGGTGGAAGGGTATATGCTGTCCGCCTATCGCTTTGCCCGGTACAAGTCCGCTCCCGGGAAGAAGGAGGTTGCGGCGCTGGAGCGAATCGTTGTGCAGGCCAACGGCAGGGATACGGAGGCCGCGGCCCAGGGCGCCGGACGCGGGCGCATCCTTGCGGAATCGGTGGCGACGGCCCGCGATCTGGTGAACATTTCACCGGACGAGAAGTCGGCGACGGCATTTTCCGGTATGATAGCGGACCTGGGTAAAGAGCACGGTTTTTCCACAGAGGTTTGGGACAAGGCTCGCATCGAGAAAGAAGGTATGGGGGGCTTGCTGGCTGTTAACCGGGGCAGCCAGGAGCCGCCGACGTTCACCATCATGACCTGGAAGCCGGACCATGCGACGGGCGAGCCTCCTGTTGTGCTGGTGGGTAAAGGGGTCATGTTCGATACGGGAGGGCTTTCGCTCAAGCCCACCGAGAATTCGATGGATCACATGAAGGCCGACATGGCAGGTGCGGCGGCGGTGGTGGGTGCGATGGGTGCGCTGGCCCGTCTGAATTTTCCCCGGCATGTCGTCGGCCTGGCGCCAGCCACCGACAACCGCCCCGGCGAAGATGCGTACGTGCCGGGGGATGTCGTTCGGATGCATTCCGGCAAGACGGTCGAGGTGCTCAATACCGACGCCGAGGGGCGCATGATTCTTGCCGATGCGCTTTCCCATGCATCCGTGTACAATCCGTCGCTCGTCATCGAATTATCCACGCTGACCGGCGCCCAGGTGGTTGCGCTCGGATCCGAGGTGGCCGCTGTCATGACGAACGATCGGCCGGGTTCGGAAGCCAGGCTTCATGCTATGGAAGAGGCGGGCCGGCGCACCGGCGATCTGGTGCATCGCATGCCCATGTATGCACATTATGGCGAGATGATCAAGAGTGAGGTGGCGGACATACAAAACATCGGCAACAGGCGAGAAGCCGGCTCCATTACGGCGGCAAAGTTTCTGGAGCATTTCACGAATTACCCGTGGATCCATATCGATCTGGCTGGTCCATCGTTTCTGAAGCATGTACTGCCGTGGCGCCCCAAGGGAGGCACCGGCTTCGGTGTTCGCTTGCTGGTCGAATTTCTGCACGCATACGATTCCGCATGACATGGGCGCTGATGCTGAACCGGACCAGGGGCCGCCGGACGATACCGCTCGAACGGGTGACCGTTTAAAACGGCCTCGCGTAGCCGTCACGCTGGGCGATCCCAATGGCATAGGCCCGGAAGTCGTACTCCAAAGCGTGCGTGAGGTGCACAGGTTGCGGATGGCGCAGCCGGTTATCGTGGGATCCGCGCAGGTACTCCGTGCGCATGCCGTTCACATGGGAAACGGCTCGCCGGATATGGAGATTGTTACTTCCATGCCTGACCGGATTCCGCCGGAGGGGCTGTTCGTTCTCGATGTAGCGGCGGACGAACCATTCGAGCCGGTGTTCGGCAAGGTAGCTGCAGAAGCGGGCGCCCTGGCTATGCGATCGGTTGAGCGCGCCGTAGCAATGTGTATTGCGGGAGAAGTGGATGCTGTGGTGACAGCGCCTGTTCACAAGGAGGCCATTTCGATGGCCGGGTACATGCATCCGGGCCATACGGAATTTATTGCCGGGCTTGCCGGTTGCAGCCGGTACGCGATGATGATGATTGCGGAGGGATTGCGGGTTGGTCTTGTGACGGCGCATATGCCTATGCGGGATGTGCCGCATGCCGTCACGCGCGAAGCCGTGCTTGCAGGCATCCGGGTGGTGCATGCCGCACTTCGTACCGATTTCGGCATACGGCGCCCGGAAATCGCCGTACTGGGGCTCAATCCCCATGCCGGGGAGGGAGGCGTGCTCGGCCGGGAAGAAACCGAGGTGATCGGCCCCGCTATCCATGAGGCGCAGGCTGGCGGGCTGCTTGCATCCGGGCCGTATCCTGCGGACGGCTTCTTTGGGGCGGGCGCCTGGCGCCGATACGATGCTGTACTTGCCATGTACCACGATCAGGGGCTTGCGCCTTTCAAAACGCTTGCTTTCGAGCACGGCGTCAATTATACCGCAGGCCTGCCGATCGTACGCACATCCCCGGATCACGGAACCGCATTCGATATTGCGGGTCAAGGAAGGGCGCGTTCGGAGAGTATGCTGAGCGCCATTAGTCTGGCCGTCGATATAGTGCGGTGCAGGAACCGCACATGATTCATCTTTCCGACATATCGCTCTCTCACGTTTTGCCCGACGGCCATCGCCGTACCGTGGTCGAACACCTTGACCTGACGATCCGGCAGGGAGAAATGGCGTATCTGGTCGGCCCTACCGGAAGCGGAAAAACGACCCTGCTGCGGATGTTGTACCTGGATGTGTTTCCGGATGCTGGCGTGGCGCAGATAGGCAAGTACCGGACGGATCGGATACGCCATGCGGAAATTCCGTATTTGCGGCGCTCGCTGGGCGTTGTGTTTCAGGATTTCCAGTTGCTTTCCGATCGTACGGTGTATGAGAATGTTGCGTTTGCCATGTATGTCATTGGCAAGCGGGGCAAAGTCGTCAAGGATCGCGTTATGGAGGTGCTTTCGCAGGTGGGGTTGAGTCACAAGAAGAAGCACTTTCCCCACGAGTTGTCCGGAGGAGAACAGCAGCGCGTTTCGATCGCCCGGGCCATCGTGAACGAGCCGCTGATGTTGCTGGCCGACGAACCCACCGGGAATCTGGACCCGAACGTCGCCGACGAGATCCTGAAATTAATTGCCGGGCTTCACCGGCAGGGCATGACGGTGCTCATGGCTACGCACAATTATCGTCTGGTCAAGCAATTTCCTGCCCGCACGCTGGGTTTTATGGGGAGACACATCGTGGATGTAGCCTCCGAAACCCTGTAGATATGTGCGCTCTGTTCCGAAATACCTGCTCCGGATCATGCATGATGCGTAGGCCGTTATGTTCGGAGTTGCATATGAAGATGTGAAGAAGGGGTCCTTCGTTTACCTATCCTTTATGCAGGCTCGATTATGGATATTTTTGAAGGGATTGTTTCCGCACTGGAGCGTGTCGTATGGTCATTCGGTCCCTCTGTCGGTGGTGAGACGATTCCCCTTGTCATCATCCTGCTTCTGGGCACCGGCGTATATCTGACGCTTCGGTTGCAGTTCATTCAGGTTCGCCGTCTCCGGCACGGGTTTGCCGTAACATCGGGTAAGTACGACGATCCCAACGAGCCCGGGGACGTGTCCCACTTTCAGGCGCTTACCACGGCCCTTTCGGCTACGGTGGGCATTGGAAATATTGCCGGCGTCGCCATCGCCATTCACTGGGGCGGTCCCGGGGCGATTTTCTGGATGTGGGTCACTGCGTTTCTCGGCATGGCGACCAAGTACACGGAGGTTACGCTCGCGCAGCATCACCGGGACATGGTGCCCCCGGACGATGCTTCCCGCCGGCAGGGCACGGTGGCGGGAGGGCCGATGTATTATATCGAACGAGGAATGGGTAAGAAGTGGAAGCCGCTTGCCGGATTTTTTGCCGTGCTTCTTGGCGTCACCGCTTTTTTAACCGGCAACGCAGTGCAGGCCAATACCGTGGCCGATGTGGTGTCTTCCGAGTTTGGCGTTGCCGCCTGGATTACGGGGATCGTGACCGCGGCCATCATAGGCATGGTCATTCTCGGGGGCATTAGCCGTATCGGCCGGGTGACCGGGATCCTTGCGCCTTCGATGGCCGCCGTGTATGTGCTGGGCGCTCTCCTGATCATTCTGATCAACATAGACCAGCTTCCCGGTGCAGTGGGGCTCATTTTCAGGGAGGCGTTCAATCCGAGCGCCGGGATAGCCGGAGTGGGCACGGGGGCATTCCTCCTTACGCTCATGTGGGGCGTTCGTCGCGGGCTGTTTTCGAACGAAGCCGGACAGGGATCTGCACCTATTGCACACTCTGCGGCCAGGACCGACGAACCCGTCTCGGAGGGTGTTGTGGCCTTGCTCGAACCGTTCATCGACACCATCGTCATTTGTACGATGACGGCGCTTGTCATCCTGATAACCGGTGTATGGAATGACCAGGCGCCTACGGAATTGGACCTGGCGTCGGGCGATATGGGCTATATACAGCAGGATGAGGCAGGCGCCTTCGCCACTGCCGATCTTCCGGAGGAAATCCGGATTATTGACGGGATGCCGCTACTTGGTCCGGGCATGGCGCAACCTGCCTGGCACGATGTGGCCGTCGAGCGCTTGTTTGTCGATGCGGAGCATACCGAGCCTTTTACCGGGACCCTTGTGCCTGCCGGTCAACACGCCATCGGGAATGGGGGGGATGTTTATGCGGTGCTCTACGGAAATGCCGTCGAGAACGGTGCGCCAATGACGCAACTCGGCTTTCAGCGGGGGTTGGCTCCGCTGGGGAATTGGGGGGGGTACATCGTTATTCTAAGCGTGCTGCTTTTCGCTATTTCGACCGCCATTGCCTGGAGCTATTACGGCGACCGTTGCGCCTATTATCTGTTTGGCCAAAAGGGAGTACTTCCGTACAAGGCGGTCTTTGTGGCGATGCACTTTGTGGGCGCTACGCTGGCTCTGACGACGGTCTGGACACTCGGCGATGTCTTCCTTGGTATCGTGATTCTGCCGAACCTGCTGGCAATGATTTTCCTTTCGGGCAAGGTTCGCGAAATGACGATCGGGTATTTCAAGCGCCAACCCTGGATCGAGAATTATGAGGTGCACAAGCGCAGCATCGAAGAGAAACGGAGCAAGAAACGGCAGTCCCGTGGGTAATAAGCGACACAGGGGAAGCTGTTTTTCCGGGTTGCTGCGGCACATCTTCTGCGTAAGGGGATGGGTGTGCGTGGCGGCGTTTTGCTGGGCCGGCGTTGTACAGGCGCAAACATATTCTCTGGATGCGCCATCTCTGATGCTTCGCGGCAAGGCTTTCGACGTGCGTGTGGAAGGTGTTCGGGCAGATGCCGATTCAGCGGCCGTGTTCAAAGTACGGATTGGGGAAGAAGCGCCCCGAGCGCTGGAAGCTTCGCCGGACGGGGAGGTATATCTGCGCGATGCGGAAGTTGCATCGACAGGCTCCGTGTCGGTCGAATTGCTGCGCAACGGGCAGGTGGTCGCGCAGGCCGGGATGCATGTCATTCCCGGATGGCTTTCTATTATCCCCCCCCTCATAGCCATTGCCGCCGCACTGATTTTGCGGCAGGTCATTCCCGCCCTGTTTCTGGGGATTCTGGTGGGGGCATGGGTTGCGCAGGGAATGGGGTTGACCGCATTGTGGCTGGGGCTTCTCGATACGTTTCAAGTGTATGTGCTCGCCGCGCTGGTCGACCCCGGTCACGGCGCCATTATCCTTTTTTCGCTCATGATCGGGGGCATGGTGGGCATCATTTCGCGCAACGGAGGGATGCAGGATATCGTCGAACGCATTGTCCGCCGGACCCGCTCGCCGCGCAAGGCGCAGGTAGCTACGGGGGTATTGGGCCTGCTTGTCTTTTTCGACGATTACGCCAATACGCTCGTGGTCGGCAACACGATGCGTTCGGTGACGGACCGGTTTAACGTCTCGCGCGAGAAGCTGGCGTATATCGTGGATTCCACGGCAGCGCCCGTTGCCTGTCTTGCGCTTGTTACGACATGGATCGGCTACGAGGTCGGTCTGATCGGCGTTGCTGTGGAGAATCTGGAAGGTTTCAGCGAGTCGGCCTATTCGATATTTTTGCAATCGATCCCGTATAGCTTTTATCCGATCCTTGCCATTTTCTTCGTGTTCTGCGTAGCCGTATCCGCCCGGGATTTTGGTCCGATGTACCGCGCGGAACAAAGAGCTCGTCTTACCGGGCAGGTATTTTCTCCGGACGCCGTAATTGGTCAGGAAGAGGAGGGTCCTGCAGGCATGGTAGCCAAGACCGGTGTGAAATACCATGCCATGGACGCTGTGCTGCCGGTAGTCGTGCTGGTCGTATCGGTACTGGGAGGGCTCTATGCAACCGGGGAAGGCGATACCTTACAGGATATCATCGGGTCAGCAGATTCGTACAGTGCCCTGATGTGGGGGTCGTTGCTCGGCGTCATTACGGCAGTGGTATTGTCGCTCGGCCGTCGCACGCTGTCACTGAGCGAGACCGTCAATGCATGGTTCGCCGGCGTCAAGACGATGTTGCTGGCATGTATTATTCTGGTATTGGCCTGGGCGCTCTCGGAGATTACCACCGTAATCCATACGGCCGATTACCTTATTTCCATACTGGGCGAATCGCTTCCGCCGGCCATTGTGCCTGTGCTGATCTTCGTTCTTGCGGCAGTGACCGCCTTTGCCACCGGGTCGAGCTGGGGGGCGATGGGTATTCTCATGCCGCTCGTGATTCCGCTTGTGTGGGCCATTCTTGAAATCAACGGCCTGACCGGCGGTGCGCATCACCACATTGTTTATTCTTCTGTGGCCTGCGTACTTACCGGAGCGGTCTGCGGAGACCATTGTTCTCCGATATCGGATACGACGATTCTCTCATCCATGGCGTCCGGGTGCGATCACATAGATCACGTACGCACCCAACTTCCGTACGCATTGTTTGTCGGAGTTGTCGCCATGCTGCTCTGCACCCTGCCGGCCGGATTCGGGTTCCCCTGGTGGGTCGGCATGGCGATAGGGGGTGGGGCGCTGTTTTTCGGGTTGCGGGTTTTCGGTAAGAGTATTCCTGAGGCATAACGGGAGATGACGGATTCCGACGACAGGCCCTGGGGCCGATGGGAAGAATACCTGAACGAACCGGAGTACCGGGTCAAGCGCCTTGTCGTTCATCCCGGGAAGCGGGTGTCTCTTCAGAAACATGCGCACCGCCGGGAGCACTGGGTAATTGTTTCCGGCGAAGGACGTTTTACCTTAAATGAGACGCAGCGCCGCGTGGCGACGGGAGATGCGCTTTTTATCGATACGGGAGATGTTCACCGCATCGAGAATGACGGGCGAGAACCGCTGATCATCATCGAGACTCAGCTTGGACTGTGTCTCGAAGACGACATCATTCGACTGGAGGATGATTTCGGGCGGGCCTGATCAGATCACGCGGTCCACGCCGCCATCGATAGGTACTTGCGCTCCCGTGGTGGCCCGAAACACATCGCCGGCCATGACGGAAATGAGGCGGCCCACATCCGCGGACCGTATTTCCGTCTTGAGGAGGTTTTTGGTTTTGTATTCCTCTACCGTCATGTTGTAGCGCCGCGCCGAGCGTTTTAGGGCTTCGTCGGTCCATAGCCCGGTGTCGAAGACCGCGTCCGGGTGTACGACATTCACGCGTACGCCGTCGGCGGCAAGCTCAAGCGCCGCTACGCGAGCCAACTGGGTGATGCCGGCCTTGCTGACCGAGTAAGCCGCTGCTCCCGGGCCGGGGGCGGCATAATTCCGCGATCCGACCACGATGATGGAGGGGCGCAACCCCAGCTTCAGGTAGGGGATCGCGATTTTCATAAACCGCTGCGTGGCGGTCAGGTTGACGGCCAGCATCCGGTTCCATGCAGCATCGTCTTGCTCCTCGATGCGTTCTCCCGACCGGAAGATACCTGCGTTGCAAACGATGATATCGAGGCCGCCGAATGTAGCCGCCACGTGATTCACAGCGGCCTGCACTGCGTTGTCATCGGTTACATCGCATACGATCCCGGTCATTCCTTCGAGGGCATCGACGACGCCGGGATTGATGTCTATTCCTACCACAGTGGCGCCGTCCCGGGCAAGGGCTTCGCATGCGGCTTTGCCGATACCGCTGCATGCGCCGGTGACGACGGCGATTTTCCCTTGATGTTCTTTTGCAGCGCCCCGTTTGCCCAGTTTTGCCTGTTCGAGCGACCAGTATTCCAGGTCGAAAATTTCCTGCTCCGACAAAGATTGCCATCCGCCGAGGGATTCGCCGGTTTGAATGGCCTGGCGGGTGTGGCGTGCAATGTCGGTAACGATTTCGCATTCCCTGACACTGCTGCCGAAGGCAATGCACCCGTTTTCTTTCCAGACGGCCATACGTGGAGCCGCGTCGAGCATCTGCAGCCCCTCGGTTTTACGGGCTTCGTAATAGGCCGCATAGGCCCTTGAGAATTCGGCCACTTCGGGTACATCCTCGCCCGGCCGTTTGGCCACTATGGCGGGGATGCGTTTGGTGCGGATTACATGATCCGGCGTGATGGGTCCCCGCGTGGCGATGTCGGCTATGTCCTTACGGCTTGCGTAGCCCTGAGCGCTTGCTGACCGGTCGAGCATGGCCAATTGCGCCGAGCCGCGCGCATCGGATACTGCCCGGCGGATACGCGCCAGATCCGGCAGGTTCACGTCGCGCTGCGTTTCGGCGTGTTTGGCCTGGCCATGGTCAGCGATATACGCTTCGGCCCGGCTCACCAGTTCGATCATGTTTTCGTAGGCCACCCGGGCGTCGTCGCTCCATGTGAATACGCCGTGGTGCATGAGGATGATACCTTTGTACCGGTCAATATCTATGTCCCGGATCGCTTCGTGCACCTGTTTGGCCAGGATAAAGCCGGGCATCACGTACGGCAGGATCAGGCAGTCGGAGCAGATATCCTGCATGATGGCTTCCCCCTGCGGATTATTCGTAAGGGTAACCATCGCATCGGCATGGGTATGATCGACGAATTCGGCCGGAACGATGGCGTGCAGGATAGCCTCCACCGACGGCGACGGGGCGGACGGGTCCAGCATGAAAGAGCGCAATTGCCGCGTCATTTCCTCGTCGGACAATGCTTCCAGGTCGGCCAGGCGTTTCGTTTCGTCGAGTCTTAGCGCAGGAAAACCCGGCTTCTCGATGGTTTTCAAATTCCACCCGCTGCCCTTGACATACAGTACCTCCACGTCGCGTCCCAGAAAATCCTGCACAACGGCCTTGACCGACGTATTGCCCCCTCCGTGCATTACCAGGTATTCGTCCGATCCCAGCAGGCGCGAAGTGTAGACGCGCAGCGCCAGATCGTCACCGGCGCAGGCTTCTGCCTCCCGATCATTCCACAAACTGTGCATGGTTTCTCTATTGCTCGATCAGATGGATCAGCGTTTGTACGGCTTCCTCGATGAAGGCCGGATCTTCTGCGCCATAATCCAGCTCGCGTAATTCGATGGAGGCAGGCATGGTGCTGCGCAGCGTATCGAAGAAAACGGCGTCGCTTTCCTTGTTGGCAAGCGGCCCGCCGGGAATGGAATACCGGCTGACCCCCTGTAACGGCAGCATGAAAACGGTTTTTTGCTTGCTGTGAGCGAGGCGGCGGGTAATATCCCTGGCCACCTTGCGGATCTCGTCCGGTCCGAGGCGGGGGGCGAACACGACCGGGCTGTGGAAGACGTAGGCGTGATTCTTGTACGCTTCCGGTGCTTCGTTCGGGGTGTGCAGCAGCAGCCCGATGTGTTCAGCGCCGCCCGGGCAAATCACCTGCGGCAATCCCAGTTTGCCGGCTACGGTCAGGCGCTCGGGGTCGTGCGAAGCGCGTAATCCGTCGTATACGTCGTCGGCGATTTCTCCGAGGCCGTAGTCGAAGACCGCTTTGATGATACCTTCCCGCATCATCTGTTCCATGGCTCGTCCGCCCGCGCCGATCGCATGAAAGGTGATGACCTCGTACCCTGCTTCATGAAACAGGTCGATGGCGTGCATGGCTCCATAGGTCAGGACCCCAAGGTTTGTCATGCCGATGGTCCCCTTGCTGCCCGCTTCGGCGGTGATGGCGCGTTCGCTTTTTTGCGCCATCCCCACGGCGGCTCCCGCAGCATTCGCCAGGATTTTTCTCGAGAATGGATTGAGGCCCAGGATATCGCTGACCGAGAACATCATGGTGATGTCCTTGATATCTACAAAGGGTTCGGTGTCTCCGGATGCTGCCGTCGAGAGCATGACTTTGGCAAATCCATAGGGTAGCGCCTGCATGACTTGCGAGCAGGTCGAGGTGCCCTGGGTGCCCCCCATAGCCAGCAGGGCGTGGATTTTGTTCTCCAGGACCAGATCCAGCAGTATTTTTTGCGCCCCCTGGACGAGATAGGGTCCGACGCTCTCGCGTGTGGGGCTTTGTAGCAATGCATCCGGGTCGCCTCCTCCCGTACGGATCACGGTTCCGGTGTCGATGTGGACAGGGACGGCTGCGGGTCCGACTACGCCGATATTGACCAGCAGGGCTTCTTCTCCAAGGGCTTCGATTTCCTGGCGTATAAAGTCCGCTTCCGCGCCCTTCGTATCCATCGTGGCCAGTACGGCAATGGTTCTTGGCATGATCGTGAGGCTTGCTGGCGATAAGTGTAGGCGTTACCCGGCCGGCTTATTGAAGCGCAGGGCGGCGAATTCCCGGGCCGCCGCCGATACGGCGCGTTCTATAGGGAGGCGTTCCGTGGAAGAGCCGGTCCAGAAACCATGTCCGGAAGTGTGGTCCAGCATGTATTGTGCATCGACCGGGTTCTCCATGGCGGCGCCGTGCGCAACGAGGATGACCTCGGGATGGACCTTACGTACAGCCTCATAGGCTTCTTCGGTCTGTTCGGCGGTTTCCTCGATGGTCAGCCCGCTGTCGTACCCCTTGAGTCCTCCTTTCGTCGTGCCCGCATGATAGCAGAAAATATGGGGTCTGGCCTGTTCGCACATGGCAAGCGCGTCTTCCATGGTGAACGCCAGACCGATGGTCACCATGTTCATTTCTTCCCTGGCCAGTTTCAGCATCTTGATTTCATTCTGATAGGTGATGCCGGCGCTGGTCATCACCCGGTAGATCTCGCTGTCGTGATCTACATAGCTGATAGAGGGGCCGATATTCGAAACCGACTGCACGCCCATGGCCTTGCAGTCGTTTAACACCATCCGCATATCCTTGAGGGGATCGTTCGCATTCAGGCAGGCGCAGACGAAAGCATTGCCTTGCAGCGCAGGCATGATGTCTTCACGGGTGTAGTCCAGCGTTTGTTTGTTCGAGTCGAGGATGGGCCACATCATCGACATGGTGCCCATGCCGTTGGCGCGCAATCGCGCGCCGGAAAACGTATTGATACAATCGACGCCGGCGGATTCCAGCAGTTTGGCGACCAGGCCACTTCCTGCACTGGCGATCATTATGGGAATACGCTGCGCCACCTTGGCCTGCAGGCCGGCGAGGATATGTTCTGTGGTAATGCGACGAGTGATCATGGGTAGTGGAATCGTGGGGGTGGAATGCCGGAACTATCGTAAGGCAGCGTCAAAATAGGGTGTCCGGTGCAATAGGCCAAACAGCCAAGGCTCGTCATTGGTTGTACAGCCGGGGATGCAAGATGCAGGGGGCTTTCTGCGGAACATTGCCGGGTGTTCGGGTAGAACCGAGCGATCCCATGGCCGCCCCATGTTTTGAGCAGGATTCGGCTGTGGACCCCTATCGTTTCCTCCTTCCTGCCGGATCATGAAGGTCGATTTACATACGCACACCACCTGTTCCGACGGGACATGCACCCCCGCTGAACTGGTGCACAAGCTGCATGGATGCGGCTTGCGCGGTCTGGCCATTACGGATCACGATACGATCGCTGCGTTGCACGAAGCCTGTCCCGTGGCGGATCGACTGGGGATCGAATTGATTCCCGGGGTTGAACTCAGCGTCAACATGGATCGTATCAAGATACATGTGCTGGGGTATTGTTTCGATCCGGCGAACGAGCGCCTGAACGAGCGGCTCGCAGCGTTGCAGGGGCAGCGCAGGGAGCGCATGTTTGCGATCCTCGATCGCCTGGAGGCGTTAGGGGCGCCGCTCGATGCCTCAGACGTATTGAATCGGGCGCGCAATGGATCGGTGGGACGTCCTCATGTGGCGCAGGCGCTTGCGGACGCTGGCTATGTGACATCGTACAGAGAGGCGTTCAGACGTTATTTGCACGACGAGGGTCCGGCGTACGTGCCGAAGCCGCCGTTTACGGCCCGGGAGGGTATTGCCTTGCTGCACGCCGCAGGCGGGGTGGCCGTCCTTGCCCATCCGGGAGTGGGGATACATGCCGGCGCGATCACCCGGCTTGTGGAGCTCGGGCTGGACGGGATCGAGACGGTGCATCCTTCTCATACGCGCGTCATGACCTTCGAGTATGAATATCTTGCCGAAAAACTTGGCCTGATCCAGACAGGAGGATCGGATTATCATGGGTTGCGCAAGGAGGAAGCACAGAATTTGCTGCGGTATAGCGTTCCGTACGATAGGCTGGAGTCAATGCGCCGGATGGCGGCGTAACATTCCACGCGCCATACAGGATGACGATTGCAGCGCACCCGGCTGCAACCGTTTCTGACATTTCCTTTTTTCGAGAAAAGCCGTGCCCGAAGTTCTTACAGGTTCGCATGATGCGGGGGAAGCCCGCTTCGGCGTGGTCGTCAGCCGTTTCAACGAACCGGTTACGGAGCGCCTGCTCGCGGGAGCGCTCGAAGCGCTTGAAGCCCACGGAGTGGATCTCGACCGGACCACCGTAGCGTGGTGCCCCGGGGCGGTGGAGATTCCACTCGTTGCTCGCAAATTGGCAGGAACCGGATCGTACGATGCGATTATTTGTCTTGGGGCCGTGATTCGCGGCGAAACGCCCCATTTTGATTTCGTATGCCATGCGGCTTCGGATGGTACGACACGAACCGCCCTCGATATGGGTTTGCCGATTGTTTGTGGTGTGCTTACGACGGATACGGCCGAACAGGCGCTCGCACGATCCGGGGGGAAAAAGGGAAACAAAGGCGCCGACGCCGCCATTGCGGCGATTGAAATGGTCAACCTGTTACGCGAAATCGAGCGGCAATGACATTGCTTCGCCACGTCACCGACTATTGCGTTAGAGTAGGCCGGCTTTTCGTGCGGCGGTGCGTCCTGTTTGGTTTCCCGTTCCCGATCCGACACTTCGACATGCGCTTCTTTTTCTCTTTTTGCCTTGCGGTATTTCTGGCCGGTGCAGGTTCTGCGGCTGCACAGGATCATCGCTGGCAGGCGCACACATCTTTTCGGCAGGTTACCGACGTGGCGGCGCATGGCGATGCGTTGTGGGCTGCCACGAAAGGGGGCGTATTCCGTTATGAAATCGGGTCTGGAGCGTTTTCGACGTATACCCCCAGTGAAGGCCTCCATGGCGTGGAGGTACAGGCCATCACTGTGGACCCTCTTAACGATGTCATTTGGATTGGATATCAGGACGGCGTACTGGATCGGCTCGATCCGGCGACAGGCATCGTAAAAACGTATTTCGACATTGCGCGCGCCGAACAATTCACGTCGCGGCAGATCAACAAGATTGTGGTGCGTGGGGATTCCGTGTTTGCAGCGACAGCGTTTGGAGTCGTTGTTTTCGATCCGGTCCGGAACGAGGTGCGCGATACGTACAGCAAGCTGGGTTCGCTTGCAGCGGGTACGGAAGTGTTTGACCTGACCTTCGCGCCGGGGCAGGGTGGTGAACCATCCATCTGGCTGGCTACGAACGCAGGGGTGGCGTATGCTTCCATGCAATCCATCAACCTGAGCGACCCCGCCGAATGGACGGTCGAGGTGACGGGGCTTCCGGTTCGGGAGTTGCGCGCGATCGCCTGGTTCGAGGGAGCGATATATGCCGGGACGACACGAGATCTGGTGCGCCGGTCGAACGACGGCGTCTATGTTCCGCTTGGAGTAACCACCCAGGGCATTCTGGATCTGGAGGTCCTTTCGGATCGGCTGATGGGCGTAGAGCGATTTACTCCGTTTGTCGTGTCCGGAGGGCAGGCCCGCAAGATATCCATGGAAACGTACCAGGATCCGGTGGCTCTGATCGCAGGCCCGGACGGGAACGTATGGATCGGCGATACCCAGGGTAGTCTGATCGCCGTAGCGCCCCCGGAAATTTCCGACCGGAGTGTAGAGGTCATTCTTTCCGAAATATATCCGGACGGACCACGCGACAATTCGTTTTCGGGCTTGCAGGTGGATGGTAACGGAAATCTCTGGGCAATTGGTGTTCGCGAGGACGAGAGCGGTTTTTATCGCTTCGATGTTGATGGAAACTGGACGAATTACGTTCGCCGGTTATTTCCCGAATTGTTCACCTCGTATGATCGCCTGCATGTGGATGTTCAGGGGAATGCCTGGATAGGCTCCTCAGGGAATGGTTTGGCGGAGGTGTCGGCTGACGGGGCGGTACGCGCCTGGGACCCTGGCGATTCGTCGTTACTTCCGGCTGCCGGCACGGATAATTATATCATTGTGGGCGGGGTTGCCGACGACAACGACGGCAGGATATGGGTCACGAATCCGGCGTCTCCCGCACCGATGCATGTTTACGAGCCGGAGGGAGATGTATGGACGGCCATTCCCTCTATCCAGTGCGGGAGTTTCTCCACGGTCGGTGCGGCATTTGATCGCATCTATATCGATTCGTTCGATCAGCAATGGATCATCGTGATTGATCTCGCGAATCTGAGACGAGTGCTTGGGCTACTTGTCCTGGACGTGAATGAAACGCTTGCTACGATCAATGACGATGCATGCCGCTTTTTCGATGAAGAGGGGGCCCGCGGGCAGGGTTTGCCGGGTACGACAGTGACTGCGGTCGTGGAGGACCGGGACGGTATTGTCTGGATAGGCACGGACAAGGGGCTTGCCTTTGTGATCAATAACGGAATCGTGGCAGAGGACGACAATTCCGTGCCCATTTGGCCACAGCTCGCCGATCGCACGGAAGGGACGTATCTGCTGAACGGCATTTTCGTGAACGACCTGGCGGTAGATCCGGCGGGTCGATTATGGGTGGCAACGAACGAGGGAATCACGATCATACGGCAGGCCGAAGGCGGTTATGAGGTGGTTGAACAGTTTTCCATCGATAATTCGCCGCTTTTTTCGGACGCTGTACTTGCCATTGCCATCGACCCGATATCGGGCCGGGTATATCTGGCCACCGATCAAGGCTTGATGAGTTATGAAGGGGGCGCCATTGCCCCTGTGGAACAGGTTGGGGAAATCAAGGTTTATCCGAACCCGATTTATATGGAGTCGGATGCCGACGTGTCGATTTTCATGGAGGGGCTTGTAGAGGCTACTTCATTGCGGGTCGTCACGCTCACCGGTGAAGTGGTGGCGCGTTTGCAAACGCGAGGGGGGCGGGCCACATGGGACGGCCGGGATGTGCACGGCCGCATGGTTCCGTCGGGTATGTATCTCGTCATTGCTGTCGGCGATGGCGGCGAAGGAGCGGCCTACGGGAAAGTGGCTGTGATTCGCTGATACACATGGTGACCGTAGCTCAGTCGGTTAGAGCGCCAGGTTGTGGCCCTGGAGGTCGTGGGTTCGATTCCCATCGGTCACCCCGCATGAGTATATGCCGCGTTCGTCTAGGGGTCCAGGACGCCGGCCTTTCACGCCGGTAACACGGGTTCAAATCCCGTACGCGGTACCACGTCACGCTGTGGTATTGATGAGGGGAAATCAAGAAGCGGTATTGCCCATTCAGGTTTCTTGTCATGTCATCCAACGATCTGTCCCGCCTGCATACAACCGTAAGCGATCTGTTTTCCGGCATGGATCCGGAAGGGCATCGCCTGACCGCCGAGCAGGTCGCCTTTTTCCGCGAGAAAGGATACGTGTCTGGAATTCGTCTTCTTAATGACGAACAGGTTGAAGCGCTTCGAACGGAATTGCAGGAGTTTTTCGATCCGGATCACGAGGGTCATGAACTCTGGCACGAGTACCATACCAATGAGTCCGGCGACCCGGACAACGTATTGTTTCATGCCCTGGGCGCCTGGCGGATTCGCCCGGGGTTTCATGATGTCCTGTGGAATCCGGCGTTCACGGCGCCGGCGGCGCAACTTCTTGCCGGTCCGGTCCGATTCTGGCACGACCAGCTTTTTTGCAAGCCCGCCCGGCACGGCGGGGTAGTGGCTTGGCATCAGGATTATTCGTACTGGACCCGCACACAACCCCTGTCGCATCTCACATGCTGGATCGGGCTGGACGACGCCACGGTCGATAACGGATGCCTCCGCTACATTCCGGGGAGCCACGAATGGAATCTGCTTCCGGTTACGGGGCTGGCGAACGACATGGAGGCTATTTTTCAGGTCCTGACCGAGGAACAGAAGGAAGCGTTCAATCCCGTCTCAATAGAACTCAAGGCCGGGGAGGCCGCCTTTCATCACCCCCTCATGGTGCATGGTTCCTATGCAAACCGGACGGACCGCCCGCGTCGCGCCATGGTCATCAATGTAGTGCGGGACGGCGTGCGTTCGGCCACCGACGAGCCGCTTCTCGACGGGGCGCCAACCATTGGTAAAGGGGAAGCACTGGACGGCCAATTCTTCCCGCTCCTGTACGATCCGGCTCACTCATGAAGCACATCGTCTGCGTATTCTGCGTCGCACTTGCGACCCTCGTTTTCCCTGTTTCTGCGTACGGTCAGGAGCATGCCCCGCTCCGGCTTGCTATTGCCCGCCTTACGCACGGTCATGTAAACTGGATATTCAACCGTCCCGGCAAGTCCGATATCGACCTGGTCGGCATTTATGAGCCGAACGCAGTGTTGCGGGAACGTTTCATCGAACGATACGATCTTTCCCCGGCTCTTTTCTTCGCGGATCTGGAAGACATGCTCGACGAGGCGACCCCGGAGGCTGTTGCGGCCTTCGGTTCCATTGCCGAGCATCTGGAGGTTGTGGAGGCGGCCGCCCCCCGCGGCGTCCATGTAATGGTTGAGAAGCCGCTGGCTTTCGCTATCGAGGATGCCCGGCGAATGCGCACATTGGCCGAGCAGCATGCCATTCATCTCATCACCAACTACGAGACGACCTGGTATCCCGCCATGTACGCTGCGCAAGAGGCGATTGCCGACAGCGCACTCGGCCCCATTCGGAAGATGGTAATCCGCGACGGACATCGGGGGCCGGCGGAGATTGGTGTCAGCGACGAATTTCTGGATTGGCTCACCGATCCGGCGTATAACGGAGGTGGGGCGCTCATAGATTTCGGTTGTTACGGGGCAAACATCGCGACCTGGCTGATGGGTGGCGCGGCGCCCCAAACGGTGACCGCCGTAACGCAACAGATCAAACCGGACATCTATCCACGAGTGGACGACGAAGCGACGATCCTGTTGACCTGGCCCCATGCACAGGCGATCATTCAGGCATCCTGGAACTGGCCGTTCAACCGCAAGGATATGCATGTCTACGGCCGAACGGGGTATCTTTTCGCCCCCCACGGTACGGAACTTCGCATCCGGCAGGGGGGCAACGCCGAGGAACAGGTGCGCCTCTTCGAACCGAGACCCGCTCCGTTCGACGGTCCGTTCAGTTATCTGGCTGCCGTAGTGCGCGGTGAAGTGCAGGTGGCCGACACCGATCTTTCCTCCCTGGAGAATAATGTGACCGTGGTGCGCATTCTGGACGCCGCCCGCGAGTCCGCACGCACGGGCCGAACGGTGGTATTGGAGTAGGTACCCTCCAATTCGATGACATGGACGATTGATCCGGTTATTGCAGCAAAGCACATTGATATACTGGAGGAAAGGCTCAGGGGCGCTCTTGCCATGCTCAGAACAGAGTAAAAATCCCCCCGCAGCCGAAATTCCGCGTACCTTCGGGGTATATGCTGTTGCCCAGTCCATACATGGTCCTGATTCCGCCCATGCCTCCGCATAGTCCGATCAGTTCTTCCGCGTTGTGCTCCAGGCTGCCGATCTGTTTTCTCATCCTGCTGCTCTTTGCAGTGCCCGCAAGTGGGCAGAACTGGATTGTCGAGTCGTCGGACGGCGCACTACGGCTTGAGGAACCGTTTCCGAATCTCCGCTTCACCCGCCCCGTGGATTTTCAGATACCCGGAGACGGTTCGGACCGGATTTTCGTGGTTGAGCAGGCAGGCGTCATTAAGGTTTTCGATAACCGCTCCGATACCGGTTCGGCCGGCGCCTTTCTCGATATAAAGAGCCGGGTCCGCGACCAGGGCAACGAAGAGGGCCTTCTTGGTCTTGCATTCCACCCGAATTTTACCAGTAATGGATATTTCTTTGTGAATTATACGGCCTCCTCCCCCCGGCGGACCGTGGTGGCTCGTTACAGTGTCGATCCGAACGATTCCGATCGCGCCCTGTCAAGCGAAACGGTCATTCTTGAGGTAGCCCAGCCGTACGGCAATCATAATGCGGGGCAAATTGTGTTCGGCCCCGATGGGTATTTGTATGTAACGCTGGGTGATGGCGGCAGCGGCGGAGATCCGCAAGACAACGGTGAGGACCCCACCACCTTGCTGGGCTCCATCCTGCGCATAGACGTAGACGGAGGTTCGCCGTACGCCATTCCCCCGGACAATCCCTTTGTGGGCAATACGGACGGCTATCGCGAAGAGATTTATGCGTATGGACTGCGCAATCCCTGGCGAATCAGCTTCGATTCGTCAACGGGTCGGTTATGGGCTGCCGATGTCGGGCAGAACCTGTACGAGGAAGTGAATATTATCGAGAAAGGGGGGAATTACGGCTGGGATATCATGGAGGGGCTGCATTGTTATGAACCGAGTGCAGGTTGCGACCGAACGGGGTTGACATTACCCGTATGGGAATACTCGCACGATCTCGGCATTTCGATCACGGGCGGTTTCGTATACCGGGGAACGTTGGCTCCCTCGCTGGAAGGCCGGTATGTGTTCGCCGATTACGGAACAGGGCGCATCTGGGCGCTTGCATGGGACGGCTCGGATGCAGCGGTGGAGGAAATCATGGACACCAGCCTTGCTATTTCTTCCTTTGGGGTCGATGAGCAGCAGGAGCTGTACGCATTAGCCTTCAACGGCAGGATATACCGGTTCGCGGAGGATACTCCGCCGAGTACGAGTGCAGAAAACGAGGAGTTACCTGCCGAGGTGGCGCTTCTGGGCAACTATCCGAATCCGTTCAATCCGGAGACCACCATACGATATGCGTTGCCGCAGGCAGGCAACGTACGCCTTGCGGTGTACGACCTGCTCGGTCACGAAGTGGCGGTGCTCGTCGACGAACCGAAACCCGCAGGTCATCATGCAACGCGCTTCGATGCAGGCGATCTGCCCAGCGGCGCGTACGTCTACCGGTTGCAGGCGCAAGACAAGATCATGGTGCAAATCATGATGCTCGTCAAGTGAAACCGGCGTCTTTACGAAAAATGAAACGCTCTCGAGACAGTGCGTTGTCCTCTCCGGGTACTTTGCCGAGCATCTGGCTGCCGTGGCCACAGAGTGAAAAATCCCCTCGCAGCCGAAATTCTGCGTACCTTCAATAATCTATGCCGCTGTCCAGTCCATACATGGTCTTGACCCCGCAAATGCCTCTACATAACCCCATCCGTCCTTTCGCGTTGTGCTCCAAGCTTCCGATCTGTTTTCTTCTCCTGCTGTTCCTTACCGCTTCTGCATGTGGACAAGATGAGATTGCGGAGCCGGAACCTGTACCTGTACCGGAAGGGGGGCTACGGCTTGAGGAACCGTTTCCGGATCTGCGCTTCACCCGCCCCGTGGATTTTCAGATACCGGGGGACGGTTCGGGCCGGATCTTCGTACTCGAGCAGGCGGGGATCATTAAGGTTTTCGATAATCGCTCCGATACCGGCTCGGCCGACACCTTTCTCGACATAACGGACCGGGTCCGCGATCAGGGCAACGAAGAGGGGCTTCTCGGTCTTGCATTTCACCCGGAATTTGCCACGAACGGATATTTCTTCGTGGATTATACGGCCTCGGATCCCCGGCGGACCGTGGTGGCCCGTTACGATGTTGACCCGGGCAATTCCGACCGCGCGCTATCGGAAAGCGAGACGGTTATTCTCGAGGTAGCCCAGCCGTACGGCAATCATAATGGGGGGCAAATCGTGTTCGGCCCCGATGGATATCTGTATGTAACCCTGGGTGATGGCGGCAGCGGCGGGGACCCGCAAGACAACGGCGAGGACCCCTCTACCTTGCTGGGGTCCATCTTGCGTATAGACGTAGACGGAGGTTCGCCGTACGCTATTCCTCCGGACAATCCCTTTGTGGGCAACGATGCGGGGTATCGCGAGGAAATTTATGCGTATGGACTGCGCAATCCCTGGCGGATCAGTTTCGACCCGCCGACCGGCCAATTGTGGGCTGCCGATGTCGGGCAGAACCTGTACGAGGAAGTGCACATCATTGAGGCGGGGGAGAATTACGGATGGGATGTAATGGAGGGGCTGCACTGTTATGAACCGGATACGGGCTGTGACCGGGAAGGGCTGATACTTCCCGTATGGGAATACTCGCACGATCTCGGCATTTCGATCACGGGCGGCTTCGTATACCGGGGGGATTTGGCTCCCTCGCTGGCGGGCCGGTATGTGTTCGCCGACTACGGAACGGGGCGCATCTGGGCGCTTGCATGGGACGGCGCCGATGCAGAGGTGGAGGAGATCATGAACACCAACCTTGCTATCTCGTCCTTTGGGGTCGATGGGCAGCAGGAGCTGTACGCATTGGCCTTCAACGGCAGGATATACCGGTTCACGGAGCAATCTTCCGATCAATAAGCTATACCCGCCCGCATGTTGCCCGACGAGCCGGGCGTGCGTATTATTGCAGGGCATGTATCCTTGAGGGCCAATGCCGTGATTTCCTATCGTTCTTTCTCTGTATCGCACACGCTTCGTCGAATTGCTCTTCTCGCGCTGATCCCCATTGTTTGGGGTTGCGGATCATCCTCCTCCGAAGGGTCGGGGGAAGACGGGACGCCGTCTCTTGAGATTGCTGTCGTGCCCAAGGGCACCACCCATGAGTTCTGGAAGGCCATCCATGCGGGCGCAGAGAAAGCGGCTGCCGAATTCGGGGTGGAGGTGATTTGGCAGGGGCCGCAGAAGGAGGACGATCGCCAGCTGCAAATTCAGGTCGTACAGAACCTGATCAGCAGGGGGGTGGATGCTATTGTGCTGGCGCCCCTCGATTCCCGCAGCATGGCGCGTCCGGTAGAGGCCGCCGTTGCCCGCGGTATCCCGGTTGTCATCATCGATTCCGGGCTCGAATCGGACGCGCAATCCAGTTTCATTGCTTCGAACAACTACGAAGGGGGAAGGATAGGCGGGAAGTATCTTGCCGAAGCGATCGGCGGGAAAGGCAAAGTCGTGCTGTTGCGTTATCAGGAAGGGTCCGCAAGCACCACGAACCGGGAACGCGGCTTCCTCGATGCGCTGAACGAGTATGCCCCGGACGCCGAGTTGCTTATCGATAATATGTATGCGGGCGCCACGATGGCCAAGGCGCTCCAGGTCTCCCAGAATATTCTCAACCGGTTCACGGAAATCGACGCCATCTTCACCCCCAACGAATCCGCCACGCAAGGTATGTTGCGCGCACTGGAAACGTCGGGGCGCACAGGGGACGTGATGTTCGTAGGGTTCGATGTCAACCAGATTCTGCTGGACGCCATGCGGGACGGGACGTTACACGGACTGGTCGTGCAGGACCCCGTTGGGATGGGGTACGAGGGCGTAAAGGCCGCGGTGTCCATTGTGCAGGGGGAAACCATTCCGGAACGGATGGATACGCGCACAATTCTTGTTACCCCTTTCAACATAGACGACGCCGAGATTCAGGAATTACTGCATCCCGACTTTGACCGCTGGCTCGACAACTAACCGTTTTGCGGTGCGATCCATGTCGTCTCCCGTGCTTCGCCTTGAGGGCATCCGCAAATCCTTCGGTCCTGTGCACGCGCTTCAGGGCGTAGACCTGAACGTGCGGGCGGGCGAGGTGCATGGGCTCGTGGGCGAGAACGGCGCCGGAAAAAGCACGCTCATGAAGATACTGAGCGGCGTATACCGCCCCGATGCGGGGAGTATGGCTTTGTACGGCGAGCCCTATGCGCCGGCAAACCCGCTGGACGGGCGCGCCGCCGGCATCAGCATGATTTATCAGGAACTCGTGCTGGCGCCGCACCTGACCGTCGAGGAAAATGTGACTCTGGGCGCCGAGCATGCCCGCTACGGATGGATTCATCCCCGTACCCGCGAAGTAGAGCGGGTTTTGGCAGATCTTGGCCAGCAGGGAATTGCGCCCAACGCCAGGGTAAGCGACCTGAGCATAGGCAAGAAGCAACTGGTCGAAATTGCCCGGGCGCTGCTCTTCGATGCCCGTATCGTGGTCATGGACGAGCCCACCAGTTCATTGACTGCCGAGGATACGCAAGCGCTGTTCGAGGCCATTGGCCGGATGAAAGAGCAGGGACTCGCTGTCATTTACATCAGCCATTTCCTTGAAGAAGTGCAGAAGGTGTGCGACTGCTACACCGTGCTGCGCGACGGCAAGATGATTTCGACCGGGCGGGTCGCCGATACATCCATAAGCCGCATCATAGAAGATATGGTGGGGCGGTCGGTGGACGAACTTTTCCCCACCGGTAACCATGATCTCGGTGATCCGCTGCTGGAGGTTTCCGGTTTACAGGGGCGGAAGGGCCTTCCCGGCGGCATCCGTTTTACGCTGCATCGCGGAGAAATCCTGGGCATTTCCGGGTTGGTAGGCTCAGGGCGCTCCGAGACGGTGCGGGCGCTTTTTGGTCTGCAGCCGGCCACTGCCGGCACATTGTCGATCAGGGGGCGCGATGCACTGCGCGCCGCCTGGGTGACTCCGCGGGCTGCGCTCGATCGGGGATTGGACCTTTTGAGCGAGAACCGGAAGGAAGAAGGGCTTGCGCTCAATTTGTCGCTGGTCTTCAATTTGACCCTATCCGATCTGCGCCGCTACAGCCGGGCCGGATTTCTGCAACTGGGCAAGGAACGCCGCGACGGAGCGCGCTGGATCGATGTCTTGCGTATCCGCACCGGCTCCATCGAACAGCGGGCCGACGAACTTTCGGGGGGAAACCAGCAGAAAGTGTGTCTGGCGCGCCTCCTGCAGCAGGACAACGATATTCTTTTCCTGGACGAACCCACCCGGGGTATCGACATCGGCAGCAAGGCCGAAATATACAAGCTCGTCCACCGCCTTGCAGAGCAGGGGAAAGCCATCGTGATGATCAGTTCGTACCTGCCTGAAATACTGGGTGTGTGCGACACGCTGGGCGTCATGCACAAGGGGCGCCTCTCAACCGTGCGCCCCGTTCGCGAATGGACGGAGCACCGTATTATGCAGTTTGCCACATCCGGATACGACGCATGACGAAGCAACGGGATTACAAGGCTATGTTGTCGGAAATCGGCCCCTTCCTCGGGCTGATCTTCGTGTTTGTGCTGTTTGCTGCCCTGACGCCGTCCGCCTTCACGTCGTTCTATAACATCAAGACGATCCTGACCCAGAGCGTCATCATCGGCATTGCGGCGTACGGCACTACATTCATTATCGTTTCGGAAGGCATTGATCTGAGCGTCGGTTCGCAGATTGCGCTGACGACGGTCATTGTGGCTGCGGTGCTCAACCTGCCGGGGAGCGATCCGGGAATTTTTTACCCGTTGCTTGCGCTTGCCGCCGGTGTGCTGGCCTGCACGGGAGTAGGCGCCTTCAACGGGTTCATCATCACGAAATTCCGCATCGTGCCCTTCATCGTAACGCTGGGATCGATGCAGATCGTGCGCGGCGTGGCCAAGTGGATCGGCAAGGAACAGACCGTCCCCACGCCGGACAACTGGCTGACGAATCTCATGCTGATCGACCCCACGCCGTCATGGCTCATTTTTGGGCCGGGGGTCTGGCTTACTCTTGCGTTGCTCATTGTTTCGGTGGTGCTGTTGAAGTATACCGTGCTGGGGCGGTACACCTTCGCCATCGGGTCCAACGAGCAGACGGCCCGCCTCTGCGGCGTCAAGGTGGATCGCATGAAAATCGTGATCTATGCGCTGGGCGGCCTGTTGACCGGCATTGCCGGCGTAATGCAGTACAGCTACCTCACGGTCGGTGACCCGACGACTGCCGTGGGCCTGGAACTGGACATCATTGCCGCTGTGGTTATCGGGGGCGGTTCCCTGAGCGGTGGGGAAGGAAGCGTGGTGGGATCCATTGTCGGGGCGCTTATCATGGCCGTCCTGCGCAATGGAAGCAACATGCTGGGCTTGCCGAATTACGTCCAGGAGATCATTATCGGCACCATCATTGTCGGGGCCGTGCTGATCGACCAGCAGAAGCACCGGTTGCGGGCTGCCGGGTAGGTCTCTGGCGAGTGTGCATCTTGACATGGACTCTCGTCGGGTTGATTGTATCGGAACAAGGTCGCAACACTACACCTTATATTCCGCGAAAATCTGTCCAATCAAACCGAACCACCTCTATGTTCGGGACCTGCCAACCGGACGAGCGGATCGTTTAATTCACACTTCCTCTTGATCTTTACATGTATATATTATTTATTTAAGGTTATGATGCGGATCTGGGTTGCCGATCCCCCATAATCAACCAGTGACAAAAGCCCCGGAGTAACTGGCCAAAGCGCTGACCGCGCCGGTTTAAAAAATGGATAGTTCGCAAATGGTTACTATTCGATAGAAGTCCCGCAAGACCCCGATACGCCATGCGAATTTCAACAATCCTGGTAGGGCGCCTCCCTTGCCATAGATTCTTGGCTGCGTGCGCTGCGGATCTGATTGTTTTCGGGGGAAGCGCACCTATTCGACCCACGGTTCCCGCCGACTGGATACTGAAGCCTTTCGCCGTCGACGCGGGCGGTAAATTCCGCCTGTTGCTTGTCACATTCCTGTTGCTTGTTACCTCGATGACACGCGATGCGGAGTCAGCCGCCACCGGCGATTACGATACGCACATTCAGAATACCGTTGCCGCGGTCGGGCCCTTCACGGAGGTTCCGGTTCTGACCTTGATTCTACCGACGGCGCCGATAATGGTGGACGAGGGCTCGACGGGGATATTCGAAGTCGAGTTCGAATCTGCCCCTTCGGGGACCGTCACGGTGTCGGTGGAGAGCGGCGATACAGGGGCGGTGGCGGTGTCGCCGCAGTCTCTGACTTTCACGACCGAAAACTGGAATGTGGCGCAAACAGTGACGGTGACCGGGGTCCAGGACGACGACGCGATCAATGAAACGGTGGAATTGAAGCTGAGCGGCGCCGGAGTGACGACCGGAACAGTCGTCGTGCATGTGGCGGACGACGACCTGGGCTTTCCCTGTGACGAAAGTCTCGGTTTAGGGCGCGTTGCCCGCGACGGCCGCGCCTGTGCGATCCTCGACACCATCATCGTGACGGTGAATGGCGACATGGATAAGGCTGCCGAAGAATTGGAAAATCGCCCGGGCTGGACTGTCCTGAAGCGGATGTCCATCGTGCCGGTGATCGTGGCCCAGTACTTTCCCGATGTGCTGACACTCGCCGATTTGAAGGCGGAGATGGCCGCAATTGCCAGCATGCCATGGGCGAGCAGCGTTGAATACGACGCCGTCGTGACCGTCACAACGCCGGAGGCGCCCAATACCGTGACGGCGTCGGAGCCGCAGGACGCCGAACTGCCCGCGCAGGTCGCCCTTGGCCAGAACTATCCGAACCCGTTCAATCCCGTTACCTCGTTCGAGTACGCCCTAGACCGGACGATGCATGTAACGCTCCGGGTCTATGATGCCTTCGGACACGAAGTGGCTACCCTTGCGGACGGTGTCCGGCAGGCCGGGAACTATCGGGTGCGGTTCGACGGATCGGCTCTGGCGAGCGGCATGTACCTGTATCGTCTCGAAACGCCCAACGGCATGCTTGCGAGGCGCATGATCCTTCTCAAGTAACTGCGCGTACGTTTTTCCTGGAGGAAAACTGCACCAGCACCTCCCCCGTCATTTCCTCCGGTATCGGTTCGCCGAGGATAGCAAGGATGGTGGGGGCGACATCGCCGAGTTTCCCATCGCGGATGGGGCCATCGAACCCCTCGCGGACGATAAGATGTGGAACGAGCGCCGTCGTGTGCGCCGTATGCGGGCTGCCGTCCGGGTTCCGCATCCGGTCGGCGTTTCCGTGATCGGCGATGACGCTCACCGAATAGCCGTGCGCGATCGCCGCTTCAATGACCACCCGCGCAGCGGCATCCACTGTCTCGACCGCCTTGACCGCCGCCTCGAAATCCCCCGTGTGGCCGACCATATCCGGATTGGCGAAATTCAGACACACGAAGTTATACTTCTCTTCGGCGAGCGCCTCGGCAGCGCGGCGGGCTATTCCCGCTGCACTCATTTCCGGTTGCAGATCGTACGTGGCCACCTTCGGGGAAGCCACGAGAATCCGGTCTTCTCCTTCGAATGCTTCTTCGCGCCCTCCGCTGAAGAAATAGGTGACGTGCGCGTATTTCTCCGTTTCCGCGATACGTAACTGGGTTCCTCCCTGTGCCGCAATGACTTCGCCAAGCGTGTGGCGGAGATGTACCTTCGGGAAGGCGACAGGCAGGTCGAAAGTTTCGTCGTAGGGCGAAAACAGGGTGAAGCAGAGGTCTGAGAGCGGCTCCCGGTCGAAGCCGCCGAAATCCGCATCGGTGAAGGCGCGGGTAATTTGCCGGGCCCGGTCGCCCCGGAAATTGTAGAAAATGACAGCGTCGCCGTTCTGTACGCGGGACGGCGGCCCGTCGTCCCGGATCAGCGAAGGCTCCACAAACTCATCCGTGATCCCGCCTTTGTAGTTGGCTTGCAGGGCCGTTGCGGGATCGGGAAACACTTCGCCTTTTCCATGCACAAGCAGGTCGTATGCCCGTTTGATCCGCTCCCAGCGCCGGTCGCGGTCCATCGCATAATAGCGCCCCACGATCGACGCGATCCGGCCCGCACCGATTGCTCGCGCCTTCTCCTCGAAATCGCGAGCGTATCCGAGGCCGCCGTTCGGATCGGTATCGCGGCCGTCCGTAAAAGCATGGACGCACACCCGGTCTCCTGACAACCCCTGTTGCGCGGCAAGGCGCAGCAAGGCATACAGATGGTCCAGCGAGGAATGGACGCCGCCGTCCGAAAACAGCCCCATAAGATGCAGTTGCGAACCCCTTTCGGCGGCATGGCGCGCGGCCGCAAGCAATGCCTCGTTTTGGAAAAAATCGCCGTCCTCGATCGCCTTGTCGATGCGCGTAATCTCCTGGTATACAACCCGTCCTGCCCCGAGATTCATGTGCCCCACCTCGGAGTTTCCCATCTGGCCGCCAGGTAGACCGACCGGTCTACCTGATGCTTCGAGACGAGCATGGGGCCACGTGGCGAAAAGCTCGTCGAGGAATGGCTTCCGGGCCCGGTCGATTGCGCTCACCGAGGCGTCTTCGGCAATGCCGTAGCCATCCAGAATAACCAGTATGTGGCGTTTCCTGTTATCCACCGTGTCGTATACCCTGTCGTTTTGTTTATACCTATACCCTGTAATCCCTGACTTTCCGGGTCGTGGCGCCCGTCTTGCTGGAAAATACGTTCATAGAGCCGCAAAGCGGGCAGCATAGCTGTTCGGTCCCGTAGCGGTCCGTTTGCCGATCGGGTTTGTCGAAGTAATGGCGCCGCGTCTTGCAATAGTATTTCCCGCGTGCGGGATCCAGGCCGTCCAGCGGCCCGGGCAGCCGGCTCGTTTCCTCAAAGTAACGACATACGTCCGACACCGCGCACCCATTGCAGGACGGGGCGCGGGCCGTGCAGGTATAGCGGCCGTGGAGAATGAGCAGGTGATGGACCTCGCCCCACACGGCTTCGGGGATGATCCGCTTCAGGCCCTGTTCGACCTTCAGCGGCGTATCCGCATTATGTACGAGCCCGATCCTGTTGGCCACGCGAAAGACATGGGTATCGACAGGAAGCGCCGCCCGGTTAAAAGCCACGGAAGCCACCACCTGCGCCGTCTTGCGGCCCACCCCTTGCAGGGTCATCAGATCGCCCACCGTATCCGGTATGCGCCCATCGTACGCTTCCACGACACGGCGGGCCATCGCCACGAGATGCTTCGCCTTGTTGTTCGGGAACGAAATGGACTGGATCCAGGGAAACACCTCCTCGGGCTCGGCTTCGGCCATGCGGCGAATGTCCGGGAAGGTTTCGAACAAGGCGGGCGTTACCATGTTAACGCGCGCATCCGTACACTGAGCCGAAAGGATGACGGCAACAATGAGTTCGTAAGGATTCTCGTGCGACAGCTCCGTTTCGGGCCGCGCAATAACCTTGCGCAGCCCGGATATGACACGGTCGGCACGTTCGGTGCGATTCATGAATCTGCTACAGAGACGTCACAAAAACATCCGGCTGGAAAACAACATGTCTGCAAGATCGTATCGGCGTTTGCCGGTCGTATTCCATTTCCATGCGCGGAAACATACCTGTCCTGTCAGCCGGATGCCACTCTTCGCCGGAATTTTATCGCTTGCGGTCGCCTTTGGGGCGGCGTCCCCGGTTCGCTCTTCCCAGGAGCACGCGCCCGGCGCCGATGCGCGCAATGCGTCGCGGATCGCTGCCGTCTCCCCGGCCGCCTCGCAGGAAGAAACCGGCGAACAGCGTATGCGCGTGTCGCTGCTGACCATTCCGCCCGGCTCCGAAATATACTCGCTTTGGGGGCATAGCGCCCTGCGTATTACGGACCCGCAGTATGGCCTCGATATTACCTACAACTACGGTACGTTCGATTTCGAGGCCGGTAATTTCGTGCTCAAATTCCTGCACGGCAACCTCGACTATACCCTTTCCATGCATGGTTTCGAGGCAAGCCGCAGGGCGTACCATGCCGAGGGGCGGCCCATCATCGAGCAGACGCTCGACCTGACGCCTGCCCAGCAGCGACGCCTCGTGGACCTGCTCACGGTCAACCTGCGCCCGGAAAACCGGCGGTACCGCTATCATTTCCTGTTCGACAATTGCAGTACGCGCATCCGGGATGTGCTGGAAGCGGCGCTCGGGGAAGAAACCCTGCATGCGGCGGAGCTTCCGGACGATGCACCAACCTTCCGCGCGCTTATCGATCCGTACCAGCGTGCGGTTCCTTTTCTGGATGCAGGCATCGATGTGCTGCTCGGCGCCCCTGTGGACCGGCCCTCGGACGGTCGTGAGATCATGTTCTTGCCCGATTATCTCATGCAGGCTTTCGATCAGGCGCGTATCGGGGCGGGAGAGGATACGCGCCCGCTCGTCGTTCGCACCGATACGCTTCTGTGGATGGAAGAATATGGCGCGGAAAGAACGCGTTTCCCCTGGGAGGCCGTTGCGGCATGGTTGCTTTTTGCCGGGGGCCTGGTGCTGACGCTTCGATACCCCGGTGTGCTGCGCGCTCTCGATGTACCGCTTTTTCTGGCGATAGGCCTGACGGGCCTCCTGATCGCCTATCTCTGGTTCGTTTCGCACCACGACGTCACCAACGCGAACCGCCACCTGTTCTGGGCATGGCCTACCCATGTGCTGGCGGCGGGGATCCTCCTGGTGCGTCCCGCGCCGTCGCGCCCTCTTGCGATATACCTCGCGGCGGCTGTGGCAGCGATAGGCATTTCGGTTCTTGTGTCCCCGTTTGTGGCGCAGCCGTTTTCTTCCGTATTCCTTCCGGTGGCGTTGCTTGCGGCGGTGCGGGGGGGAGGGATTGCGCTGCCGGGCTTTGTTGGCGGCTTAACTGGTCGCTTACGGAACAGCAGGAAAATGTAATGTTGCAACGGATCTGTTGGCAACAGATTTGTTGTGAGTGAAATTCTCCGAAGTAGTTTTGACCACTGAGGCGCGTATCCCTACCGCACCTCTATCTCCACGGGCATCCTCGCCTGTACCGTACCGGCGTCGCGGGCATGCGTCGCCAGGGCGCGGGCGTGCTCCATCAGTTCCCGCTCGGCAGGGGATTGGGTCCATTGCATCCACGCCGCCCTGCTCTTGACGAGCAGCAGATCGTTGAATGCCTCGAAAGGCGATTTCGGGCGCGGCAGGATGCGCAACCGCCAGGGACCTTCGCCCAGTTCTGTTTTCCCGGCGGCGACCGCGATCGCGTCTTTCAAAGTGCCCAGCGAATCCACCAGACCAATGTCCAGCGCATCCTCGCCGGACCACACGCGGCCCTCTGCAATCTCCCGCACTGCGGTCTCATCAAGCCCGCGATTCGTTGCCACGAGGTCGACGAACGTATCGTACACATCGTCAATCCAGTGCTGCATCATCTCCCGTTCCTGGGGACTGAACGGACGGACTCCGGACAGCATATCCGCATACGGACTCGTTTGCACGCCGTCCGTCGTGATGCCCAGTTTGTTTTCGAACGTGTTTCCGAGATTGAGGAACATCGCAAAGACGCCGATGGAGCCGGTAATGGTGATTGGGTCGGCCAGGATGGTTTCGCCCGCTGTCGCGATCCAGTAGCCCCCCGAAGCCGCCACATTGCCCATGGAGATGACGACCGGCTTCTCTGCTGCCGTACGATGAATGGCCTGCCACATGGTCTCGGACGCCGATGCGGAGCCGCCGGGAGAATTGATACGCACGACCACAGCCTTCACGAAGTCGCTTTCCCTCGCTTCGCGCATGTCGCGTGCAAAGCTTTCCGACCCGAGGACGTTTCCGCTAAAAGGGTTGCTCGGAATACTTTTTCCGTTAAGAATCACCCCCTCGGCGTACACGACGGCTATTTCGCCCCCGCTGTTTGTCGAAAGGCCCGCTTCGGAATTCGGGGTCCCGCCATACGATCCGAGCGACATCGTTTGCAGATCCTCCTCCATGTCATGGCCAAGGCGTTGCTTGATGCGTTCCACAACCTCATCGTGGTAGAGCAGTCCGTCGAGTAGTCCGGCCTCGTAAGCCCCCTTCGCCGAGAAGATGGCTTGCCTGTTCACGAGTTCGTCGAGTGCTTCGAAGGTCGTCCCCCGGCTTTCGGCTACCGCGTTCAGGAAAGTCTCATTGTAGGAATTCAACAGCGCGGTAAGCTGTTCTTCGTTTTCAGGCGAGAGGTCCCGGCGCATGTACGGCTCGACGGCGGCTTTGAACGCGCCGGCCCGGACGATCTGCGGCTCGACATCCAGTTTTTCGTACAGCCCGGTATAGAAATACGTCTTCATGGAAAAGCCATTGAATTCGAACATGGCTTCCCGGGAAGCGAAGATGCTGTCGGCGGCGGACGCCAGATAGTAGGTCGATTCAGACATCGTGTAATCGTTGCCTGAGGCGAACACGGGTTTGCCGCTTTCCCGGAATCGCAGCAGGGCTTTGCGTACCTCGTGCGCGCCGGCATTCAGTCCCGAAAATCCCTTGATCCGGATCCACAAGGCATCGATACGTTCGTCGCCGGCCGCCTTGTCGATAGCATCCGTGATGTCCATCAAGTTGTAATTGGATCGCTTTCCGGCGATCTGGTCTATCGGATTCGTGGAGGCGGTTTCGGGGATGGAACTGGCAAGATCGAACACGAGCACCGTGCCGCTTCGGACACTCGGCGTGGTGCTGGATATCGTCGAAACAGCGAACAGAAAGAACATGCCGATGAAAAAGAGCAGGCCGAGTGCGGCGAGCATGCCCAGCGCGGCGGCGGCCATGTTGGAAAGGAAGCGCATGACGAATCGAAAGAATGACAGGGTGAGGAAAGGAGGGGGCAGGAAGATTCCCGGAGAATCGGTTTCCCGAAAATACGACGGCGCAGGTTGTTATTCGCCCGGCAGCGTCGAAAGAGGCCGATTTATCCTGCCGGGCTTGCTTCCGGGCAGTGTTTCCCTCCACTCCGAACCGGCCCGCCTCCGTTACCCTTATCCTGCAGGACTTGCTGCCGGACAGCGTTCCTGTCTTGTCTGATTGCGGATTGAAGGAGCACTTTGTATTCTGCATGAATTATGGATGCCGTTTTCCGATACCATATCCCGGAACTCCATCCGCTTGCCGTCCATTTTCCCATAGCGCTCCTGGCAGCGGCAGCGCTGGCTGCGATTGTCTGGATGGGATGGGGCGCGCCCTTTTGGCGCCGTGCCGCGTGTTTACTCTCCATGCTGGGCATGGCGGGCGCACTTTTTGCCTGGTTTACGGGCGACTCCATGGAGGAGCACGCGGAAGGCGCCCCTATCGTGGACGAACTGGTAGACCTGCACGAGCAGATGGCGTTGTATGCGCTTATCGCGGCCATACTGTCTTTCGTGGCGTTGGGGTTGCTGACCTGGTTGGGGCGCGCAGGCCAATCCAAAGGAAGCCGTTTTGCAGGCATGAATCCGGACCGTCTTCCGTACCGTCTCGGAGCGGGTTTTCTGGTGCTTGCTGCCGCAGCGCTGGTTGCATGGGCCGGTCACATTGGCGCAACCATGGTGTGGGGCGTTTCCGGGTGATGCAAACCAGGGTTTCGCAAACATCCTTTCGTCTTTTGCGTTTTCATGTCTTTCGTGCATAAGCAAGAGAATCCTTGAAAACAAGCGATCGCGATACGCCTTGAACCAGAACAATAAACATACCGTGGAAGAGCCGGTGGAAGACGGCAGCTTGCCGCCTGAAGCGGAAATACCCGGCGGGGCCGGAGAAGCACCTGTTGAAGAAATTCCTGCGAAGGAAGAACCCACGCCCGAAGCACCTTCTGCCACCATCGAAGAGTTGCAGCAGCGCCTCGCAGCAGCGGAAGATCGGTTTTTGCGCAAGGAAGCCGAATTCAGGAACTACCGCCGCCGGACCGAGGAAGAAAAAGTCATCCTGACGGGTCTTGGCAAGCGTCTTGTTATCCAGCGGTTTCTGGACGTACTGGATGATTTCGGACGTTCTCTGGAAGCCGCCGAACAGGTGGAGGCGCAGCAGGAGGAAACCCCCGGCCCGGTGTATTATGCGCTCAAGGAGGGATTCGAACTGGTGTACCGGAAGATCATGGGCGAGTTGGCGAAAGAACAGGTTGAGCCCATCGAGGCGGTTGGGGAACCGTTCGACGAGCAGTTGCACGAGGCGGTGATGCAGCAGGAGGTCGAGGGAACGGCGTCCGGGATCGTTGTGGGCGAAGTGCAGAAGGGGTACCGTATGGGCGACCACATTCTTCGTCATAGCAAGGTCATCGTGTCCGCCTGAACGCGTGACGGGCGGCGGCCCGGGTGGGTTTGGGATACCGGGCTCGTCATTTTTCAATCGTTTTCATCTTCGTATGCTTACTCTTTCCTGGCCTGCCACCTTGTCAGATTCACCCGTTTCTGGCGGATGCGGCAGGATTTTTGCGGGTTTCTTTTGTACGAATACGAGCAAGCCGGCATAACGTCCTGTCCGTTTCTTCACACGCCGCTTGCTTATTTCACTGTACGGCCCGCCCGCGTCCGATCCCTGCCCCCTTCCTATGACCGATTACTACGACATACTCGGCGTCGATCGCAACGCGGATGCGGAAACGCTGAAGCGCGCCTTCCGGGACCGGGCGCTCAAGTACCACCCCGACCGGAATCCCGACAATCCCGAGGCCGAGCAGAAGTTCAAAGAGGTAGCCCAGGCTTACGAGGTATTGTCCGATCCGAAGAAACGCGGGCAATACGACCGGTTCGGCCATGCAGGCGTACGTGGAAACGGCGGCGCCGGCGCTACCGGTTTTCATGACGTCAACGATATATTCAGCGCGTTCAGCGACATTTTCGGCGGATCGGGGACGATCTTCGATGAAATGTTCACCGGGCAGCGCCGCGAGCGGAGGCGGCACAGCGGGCGCGCAGGCAGCGATCTACGCATCACGCTTCCCCTTACGCTTGAGGAAATCAGCGAAGGGACCGAGAAAAAGATCAAGGTGCGCAAGTTTCTTGCTTGCGAACCGTGTAGTGGAACGGGCGCCGAGGGGGGCGAGGCGGGCTATGCCACCTGCTCCACATGCAAAGGCGTAGGAGAAATCCGGCAGGTCTCTCGTTCTGTTTTTGGACAGTTCATAAATGTCCAACCCTGTCCGGCCTGTCGAGGGGAAGGGCGGGTTGTACGTACTCCCTGTACGGCATGCGGCGGCGAAGGCCGCCTGAAAGGCGAGGAAACCATTTCCATCAATGTGCCCCTGGGAGTGCTTGAAGGAAATTACCTGACGTTGCGCGGGGTGGGCAATGCGGGGATGCGAGGAGGCCCGGCAGGCGCATTGCGTGTCGAGATCAAGGAAACGCCCCACGAGCATTTTATGAGAGACGGTCTGGATCTTTTCCACGACCTCTATATCTCGTTTCCAGAGGCGGCTCTCGGTACCACGGTAGATGTCCCCACGTTGACGGGGCGGGCGCGCCTTCAGGTTGATCCCGGCATCCAGTCGGGCAGGATCCTGCGCATGCGGGGGAAAGGGCTGCCCGAATTGCAGAGTACGCGGCGCGGCGACGAGATGGTGCGGATACATGTATGGACGCCGCAACGACTCACGGACGAGGAGCGGGCCATGTTGGGCGGGCTGCTCGGCGCAGAATCGTTTCGCCCCCGGCCTGACAAGGAGGATCTTCACAAATCCTTTTTCAGCAAGGTCAAGGACGTGTTTACGTGATGACAGGTCAGGTTGATCAGGGCGATCGGGCAGATCATCAGGGAGCAAAGCGGGATGTCACTGGAGCAGAGCGGGACATGACCGGAGCGCCGCGGGACATGCCTGGAGCAGAGCGGGATATGCCCGATGAGGAAGGGGAAGCGCTGCGTCGCGTCATGCGCCAGGTGCCGTCACCGGTGTCCGTCGTGACGGCGTCCGATGGCAACGGGGAGATGCGCGGCATTACGATCGGTTCGTTTACGAGCGCCTCGCTGCAGCCCCCGCTCCTTTCGTTCAATATCAGCCGGGATGCGGGTATCTATGATCTTCTGACCCGTGCCGATCGTTTTGCATTGCATGTCCTGCACGAAGGGCAGGCGCATCTCTCGGATCGCTTTGCTATTCCGGACATGACGGGCGCCGAGCAATTTGACGCGCTTGAGTACACCATGGATGCCCATGGCGCACCCGTGCTTGCGGAGGCCATGGTGGTGTTTCTGTGTCTTCGCCATGCGGTGTACGACGCCGGCGACCACTCCATCGTATTAGGGCTCGTTACGGATATCCGGGAAGCCGATGCAGGCAGGCGGCCCCTTGTTTATTTCGACCGCTCGTACCGCCGGGTCGGCAAGGCGGCGCAACCTGCATCGTTCGATCCTATCCGTCCGGTCCGGTATTGACACCCGGACGGTTTCGGGTGTTGCGCTCCGGTCACATCCCGCTTCGCTCCGGTCACATCCCGCTTCGCTCCAGTCATATCCCGCTTCGCTCCCTTACACCCGCTTCGCTCCCTTACACCCGCTTCGCTCTGGAAATGCCCCGCTGCGCTCCAGATACATTGCCCCCCATCACTCCAGGCCGAATGCCTCGAACAGCCGCACCGCGGCAGCGAGTTCGACATTGCCCCCGCTAATGATTACGCCGACCCGTTCGGGGATCGCCGGGCGATCTTCCTCGAAAAGCCAGGCGACGGCCAATGCGCCGGTGGGCTCGACGACAAGGTTCATGCGTTGCCACAAAAAGTGCATGGCGCGCACAATGGAGATTTCCCGGACCGTATACATGGCGTCCACATACGTGCGTACAAGCGGGAACGTCGTTGCGCCGAGCGAGGGGGTCCGGGCGCCGTCGGCGATCGTATCGGGGTTGTGTACCGTATGCAGCGTACCGGTCCGGAAAGAACGGGTCGCATCGTCTGCATTCGCCGGCTCTACACCGGCTACGCGGCATGCAGGCTGCAGGGTCTTTGCGGAAATGGCCGACCCCGACAGCAATCCTCCCCCTCCGCAGCCTGTGAGGAGCAGGTCGAGGTCGTCGACTTCCTCCATCAGCTCCCGGGCACTCGTACCCTGCCCGGCCACAATATGGGGATGATCGTACGGTGGAATGATGGACAGGCCCCGTTCCCCGGCAATCTCTGCAGCAAGCGCCTCTCTCGTGGTGCGTTCCCGGTCGTACAGGACGATCTCGGCGCCGTACCCGCGCGTTGCCTCCAGTTTGATCCGGGGAGCATCGGATGGCATGACGACCGTGATGGGCACGCCGAGCAGGCGGCCCGCAAGGGCCAGCGCCTGGGCATGGTTACCCGACGAGTAGGTTAGCGCACCCCGCTCTTTTTCATCCGCCGGCAGGAGGGACAGGGCATTGCAGGCGCCGCGGAACTTGAAGGAACCGGTGCGCTGGAATTGTTCGCACTTGAAGAAGAAGCGCGCCCCGAACTGTTTGTCGAACGTGGAGGACGTATGGACCGGCGTGCGGCGCGCGATGTCTGCAATGCGCTCGGCTGCCGCTTCGATATCCGGATACGTAACGAGGCGTTCCGACACGGGAAAGGCGCACGGAAATAGGGAAAGGGCGGAATCGATGCCTGCCGTTACGATTGACGTCGCGGGACGTTTCGTTGGTCAGGCGTCGTTTGTCTCCGCTACAGATTCCTCTTGATTCTCCTCGACGGATTCGCTTTCCCGCCGTTCTATGACGACATGGATATCGCTGACGAGCGATGCGAAAGCACCGATGGCTGCAAGGGTAGGCGCCAGCATGATGGCCGCCACCGTGCCTCCGACGCCGAGCACCAGCGGGAATTCCATAACGGTTCGGTCGCCCTTTTGTACCAGGATGCGCTGTGCGTTTCCTTCCTCGATTACCTCGCGGACCCTGTCAATCAGTTGATTGCCCTTGATCCTGATTTTCCGGATTGTTTCCCGAGACAGGTCGTTCAGATCGTTCTGCATGTCGTTTGCGATAGGATGAAAAAAAGCTGCCCTTGATACGTATCCTATACGTATGGACGGTTCCGTATGTTACACGCCATGCCGCGATTCGCATGGCGTTATTTCCAGGATGCGCTATGCCGTGCTGTGTTCGGCGTTGCCGCGGGCCATATTTTACGGGATGATTTTTTGCAGCGACTGTACGGTTATGCCGGTGTGCAACCCGGAAACTCCCTGTTGCCCGACCTGACCGGATTCGCAAAACAGCTCAGCCCTCAAAACGCCATGAGCCGGCAAACGCCCGTAGGATCCGCCTCGGAGAGCAAGCTTGCTACGCTGGCCGCTCGCCTGCATTTCATATGGTTTATTATCGTGGCGGCGCTCTGGACCATTGTCGTGGCCTTTGTGCAACTGGTCACCCATCAGGTCTATCCAACGGCGCGTAATTTCAAGCGGAATGGGCGTGTGTGGGGTGGCCTCATCCTCGGCTTGAGCGGCATCCGGGTGCATGTCACGGACCGGGCCGGGATCGACAGGGATGCCCCAACCGTATTTATAAGCAATCACCAGAATTTGCTGGATATTCTTGCATTGAGTGCAGCACTCCCATATTCCTTCGGGTTTCTTGCCAAGACGGAATTGGCCCGCGTGCCTTTTCTGGGTTTTGCCATACGGAACTCGGCGTCGGTCTTCATTGACCGGAGTGCTCCCAGGAGCGCCCTGCAGAGCCTGCGTAAAGCCGGTGAACGTATTCGCGGCGGCGATTCGGTGCTCGTGTTCGCTGAGGGAACCCGCTCGCACGGGCCGCATCTTCAGCCGCTCCTCAAAGGCGGGTTTGCCCTGGCGGTGGAGGCGGGCGTCCCGATGGCGCCCGTAACCATCGTCGATGGCTACAAGCTTCTGCACGAACGCAAGCGGCTCCTGCGCGGCGGCGTGCTGCACATGGTCGTCGGGGAGCCGATTTCCCTTGAAGGAAAGACGCGCCGGGACATACCTGGTCTTATGGCGTATGTGCGCGAGCGCCTCGCAGGGCCCCTCGCTGCTGCTTCCGCATGATATTTCTTCCCACTCTGTCCGATTATATGGCTGTCACGGTAGAACAGGTACGATACATTGCTTCGCTTGCCCGGCTTCGCTTCACCGAAGAGGAAGAAGTGCGGCTTGCAAAAGAAATGAGCGATGTGCTCGATTACGTAGTAAAACTGGAGGAACTCGACACCGACGGCGTTCCGACGATGTCGCATGTACTGGATATGCGCAACGTGTTCCGGGAAGACAAGGAGATAGCGCGGATCACGCACGAGGAGGCGCTCAAGGGAGCCCCTGATGCGGACGCCGCGTATTTTCGTGTTCCCAAAGTAATCGAATAGCGTATCCGGCTATGGCCCGAGCACGAAGCAGAAAAAAAACCACTCCGGCGCGAGGCTCCTCTTCCGCGAACATCCGGAACCGGAACGAAACGGGGCTCTGGGATCGTCTCGACGGACGCACCCGGCACATCGTGTGTATCGGCGTGCTGTTTGTCGTCGCATTCGGGTTTTTCGCCCCCGCCGTGTTTTCGGACCGATCCCTGATCGGGGACGATACGGTGCGGTGGCGCGCCATGGCGGAGTACATGCTCGATTACAAGGAGGAGACAGGCCGGCAGGCGCTATGGGCCCCGAACGCCTTCGGCGGCATGCCCGGATACATGATCGCCTATGCCGAGAAGGTGCCCCAACTCGACGATATTCCGGCGCTGCTCCGGAAAGTGATCTGGCCGGTTTCTCATTTTCTCGTGTTGCTGCTCGGCGCCTATTTCCTTGCCTTCTTTTTGACGAAGGACCGCTTTGCCGGGGCGCTGGCTGCTGTTGCCTATGGTCTGACCACCTACATGACCTTCATTCTGATAGCAGGGCACAATTCGCGGTTCATCACCCTGTGCTTTGCGCCCTGGCTGGTGCTGGCGTTCGTCTCGGCGCTCCGGCGCCCGGGCTTGTTGTCCACCCTGCTTTTTGCGATAGCGCTGGGCGTCAATTTGCGGGGCGGGCATGTGCAGATGACGTACTACGTAGCGTTTATGCTGGGCGTCTGGTGGGTGGTCGAGGCCGTGTACGCCGGCATGCGAAAAGACTGGAAGCCGTTTGGCGTGGCCACGGCTTGGCTGGCGCTGGGCGGCGTACTGGGCTTGCTGCTTGTGGCGCAGCCCTATCTGCTCCATTTCGAGTACAAGACCTATACCATCCGGGGGGCCGTGGATGCGGCGCTTTCCGGCCTGGACTGGGCCTATGCCATGGGCTGGAGCCAGGGCAGGGGGGAACTGGTTACGCTGCTTGCGGCAGATGCATACGGGGGCGCCAGTCCGACCTACTGGGGGCCGAAGCCGTTTACGTCAGGGCCGCACTATGTGGGCCCGATCGTGTTGTTGCTGGCGGTGTTTGCGGTGAGGCAATGGAGACATCGGGGCGTGCTTGTGCTTTCCCTGATGGCGTTGTTCGCCACGCTGTTTTCGCTGGGGTCGCATTTTGCGTTGCTGAATCGCTTCATGTACGAGCATTTCCCCCTGTTCAATGCCTTTCGCGTGCCTGAGAGCTGGTTGGCGCTTACCGCATTTGCGCTGGCGCTCCTGGCTGCGTTCGGGCTGCGCGGACTGGGCAGGGATACCGCGCCCGGCGGCGATCCCGCTGCCCGCCGTACGTTCCGGTGGATATTCGGGGGCGTTTCCGGGTTGTTGCTCGTGCTGATGCTCTTGCCCGGCGCCTTCTACGATTTCGAGCGCACTGGCGAGGAAGCGCAGGTAACGCAGGCGCTGCTGGCGCAGCAGCCGGACATTTCCCCGAACGATCCGCGTCTGGCGCCCGCCGTACGCGGCTACATTGACGAGCAGCGGGCCCTCCGGGAAGATACATTCCGGTCCGAGATGCGGCGGTCGTTGTTCTTTCTGCTGCTTGCAGGCGGCATGATTCTGCTTTTCCAGATGGGTAAGGCGCCCCGATGGGTGTTGCAGGCCGCCCTCGTTTTGTTCGTGGTGGTGGACTTGTGGGGCGTCGGCAGGCGGTATTTCAACAAGGACGATCTGGTCCGCGCGAACGCCGTCGAGGAGCAGATTGCCACCTACGACGTGGACAACTACATCCTCGGGCAGCAGGAAGCCGCCGGCGGTCCGGGGCATTTCCGCGTGCTTTCGCTGGAAACGGGGAGCCCGTTTCAGCATGCCCGCCCATCCTACCATTACGAATCCGTCGGGGGGTACCACGGCGCGAAACTTCGTCTGGCGCAGGACTATATCGACGAGATATACGCAGATCCGGCCACGCGTTTGCCGAACGAGAACGCACTGGACCTGCTCGGTGTCCGCTACGTGATTGCCCCCGCTCCGCTACCTGGCCTGGATGCGGTCTATCGGGGGGAACAGACCGGTCTTTTGGTGCTCGAAAACAGGGATGTTCCGACCCGGGCCTGGCTTGTCGGCGAGGTGGAGGTGGCGAACGGCCCGCCCGCTGCATGGGCGCGTCTGCGCGATCCGGCGTTCGATCTTCGCCGAACGGCCCTCCTGTACGACCCGCTCGACATGGATCCGGTCCCCGTCGATTCGGGAAGTACGGCGAACGTCCGCATGCGGGCCTGGTCGCCGCACGAAATCGTGCTGGATGTGGCGACGGATGCTCCCCGGTTGCTGGTGCTCAGTGAAGTGTTCTACCCCGCCGGCTGGGAGGCTACGGTTGGCGGCGAGGAGACCTCCATTCTGCAGGTCGATCATTTATTGCGCGGCGTGCCGGTTCCCGCGGGCGTTTATGAGGTGGCCTTGCGCTTCGACCCGCCCCGGCATCGTATTGGCGTGGCGGTAGGCGCCGGTTCGACGGTGCTGGTATATGGGGGCGTTATTATGTTGCTGGCGATGGGCTGGCGCCGCAGACGCCGCAAGGTTCGCTCCTCTGCAGCGGGGGCATGAAGCGGCTCCTCTTCGTCACATACTATTTTCCTCCGTCGGGCGGGCCGGGTGTGCAGCGCAGCCTGAAATTCGTGAAATACCTGCCCGAGTTCGGATGGCGCCCTACCGTGCTTACCGTGCGCCCGGAGAGCGCCTCCTGGCCCGATCCCGACCCGGATTCGGTGGCGGACATTCCGGAGGATACGCTGGTGGAACGCACCGGAGCATGGGACCCCTATGCGTTGTATGCCCGACTACTTGGTCGGAAAAAACAGGAGGTCATATCGGTCGGGTTTACCGGGGAGGACGGTACGACTCCCGGCCGCCGATTCGCGCGGTGGCTCCGGGCCAACCTGTTCCTGCCGGATGCACGGGTCGGATGGGTCCCGTTCGCCACGGCGCGCGCCCGGGCGCTGATGCGACAGAAATACGATGCGGTGCTTACTACGGGGCCGCCGCATTCCACCCATTTCGCAGGGCTGGCGCTACGCCGCACGCACGGCACGCCCTGGCTCGTCGATTTTCGGGACCCTTGGACAGAGATCGATTTTCAGTCCGAACTGCCGATAACCGGTCTTGCCCGGGCGCTTGACGCCTTTCTTGAACGACGGGTGTTGCGGAACGCCGACGGATTTGCCGTCGTGAGCGCGTCCATGCAGCGCCGGTTTGCACAGCGGGGGTATATGTCGGAGGTGATCGAAAACGGTTTCGATCCGGCCGATTTCGAGGAAGGCACGCCCTCTCACACGGTTTCCCGCGACGCGTTTGTGGTGGCCCATGTGGGAAATATGAACCGGTCCCGGAATCCGGAGGCGCTCTGGAAGGCGCTATCCGATCCGGAGGCGGCGTCGGATTACCCCGCCTTGCAACTCCGGTTCACGGGGCATGTCGATCCCGCCGTGCTTGCTTCTGCGTCTGCCTCCTGCTCCGGTGTGCATCTCGACACGTTGCCGTATGTTCCTCACCGGGCAGCCATCGACCGGATGCGTGAAGCGGCGTTGCTGCTTCTTTGTATCAACCGGGTACAGGGAGCGGAGGGCATTCCGACCGGCAAGCTGTACGAATACCTTGCATCGGGCCGCCCTGTGCTGGCGTTGGGTCCTGCGGACGGAGACGCTGCCCGTATTTTGCAGGAAACCGGCGCGGGGCGCATGTTCGATTTCGACGATGCGGATGGCGTGCGCGCCTTTTTGCATACGCACTACGAAGCATGGCGCGCGGGTTCCCCCATACAAGGAGCGCCTGCGGACCGGATCGCCCGGTACAGCCGCCGGGAACAGACCCGGCAACTCGCAGCATTGCTTTCCAGCCTTTCCGACCGGCGATAGATAAACGTACTCTCTGCGCATAGCGCGCCTGCCATGCATATTGTAACCGTCGTCGGCGCTCGCCCCCAGTTCGTCAAGGCAGCTCCCCTGCGCCGCGCCCTCATGGACGCCGGCATTCGGGAAATGCTGGTGCATACCGGGCAGCATTACGATCCGGAAATGAGCGCCGTTTTTTTCGAGGAACTGGGCCTGCCCGATCCCGATGCGAACCTTGGAACGGGGTCCGGCGCCCACGCCGTGCAGACCGGCGAGACGATGATGCGCCTTGAAGCCCTGCTGATGCAGGGACCGCTGCCCGATTGGCTGATGGTGTACGGCGATACGAACGGCACGCTGGCCGGCGCGCTGGTGGCCGCCAAGCTGGGTATTCCGCTCGTTCATGTCGAAGCCGGGTTGCGTTCCTTCAACCGGCGCATGCCGGAGGAAATCAACCGGGTCGTGACCGACCGGTTGGCCTCTGTACTCTGTTGTCCGACGGAAACGTCGGTCCGTAACCTTGCTGCCGAAGGAATCGTGGAGGGCGTACACCTGACGGGCGACGTGATGCTGGACGCCACGCGCTTTTTTGCGGAGGCGGCCGGACGGCGGGCGCCTCTGTCGTCCGTGACGACGCATAGCCCTGGCGCATATTATGCGGCCACGGTGCATCGGGCGGGGAATACCGACGATCCCGAACGACTGGCGGGTATTTTCGAAGGGCTGGGGCGGCTGGATGCCCCAGTGGTGGTTCCGCTGCATCCGAGGACGCGAGCCCGGCTTACGGGAATTGCCGTACCGGGGAATGTGGAGATGATAGACCCCCTGAGTTACCTGCGCATGCTCACGCTGGTGCGCTCCGCCCGCGCTGTGCTGACCGATTCGGGAGGGCTGCAAAAAGAAGCTGTATGGCTGGGCGTACCGTGCATCACCCTGCGCGAAGAAACCGAGTGGGTGGAAACGCTGGAAGGAGGCTGGAACCGGTTGGCTGGCGCAGATCCGGCCCGCATCGCGGAAGCCGCCGGGATGCGTCCGGAGCCGCCCGCTCCCGGGGCCGGGAAACCGGGCGCAGCCGCCCGTATCGCCGCGTTGCTTGCGAACCGGTAACGCCGCATCCCGTATTGCATGTTATGCTGCCGAAATTGCTCTTCATTTATATCCGTCCTGCCTCGTTCGTCCGAGAGGATATACGCTTGCTCGAAGAAGCGTATGAGGTGGCGCCGTTCGAGTTCGGGGGTGCGAAAAAGCCGGGCCCGCTTGCGTTTGCGGGGCTGTTGTGCAAACAACTGGTCTGGCTGTTCCGGGAGCTTCCCCGGGCGGCGGCTGTCTATGGCTGGTTTGTCGATTATCACCTGGCGCTGCCGGTCGTGGCGGCCCGCTGTTTTCGTAAGCCCGTGCTGGCGGTTGTGGGGGGCTTCGACGCCGTCTCGTTGCCTTCGTTGGGGCATGGCGTGGCGCTGACCGGCTGGCGCCGGCGGATTGCCCGCATGGTGTTTCGCCGGGTGGATGCCCTGCTTCCCGTATCGTCGTCGCTGGTCCGGTCGAAGAACCGTTTTTCGGAAGGGCCCGAAGAACGGGAATACGGTTTCCGCATGCTTGCGCCGGATACGCCCGCAGCTATCCGCGTCGTTCCCACGGGCTACGATCCGGAGGTATGGCCGGCCGGTCCCGGCGAGCGCGCTCCGGTTGTGGGCACGGTCGGGTTCATCGACGAGGGGCGCACGTTCCGGCTCAAAGGGATCGATTTGTTGTTCGATGCGGCCCGCCTCATGCCGGACGTTCGTTTCCGGGTCGTAGGCGTACGTAATCGGGAAGCGATCACAGCACGGTATGACCCGCCCCCGAACGTCGAGATGATTCCGCCCGTACCGCGCGAGCAGTTGCCGGCGCAGTATCACGAGATGTCGGTGTATGTGCAGTTGTCGAGAGCGGAGGGCTTGCCGAACGTGTTGTGCGAGGCTATGTTGTGCGGATGCGTGCCGGTAGGTAGCCGGGTCTTCGGCATTCCGGATTGTATTGGCGAGGCCGGTTTTCTGGTGGACGAGCCGCGTGCTGCAGCCGTCTGCGAGACGGTTCGAGCGGCCTTGCGCGCAGCGGATCCGACGTTACGCGCGGCGGCCCGTGCGCGCATCGAGCGCCTTTTTCACCGGGATCGCCGCCGGGAGAACCTGCTGGCCATTGTAGCCGAACTGACAGGAGAAGACCGTCATGTCCGCTGAGCGAATGTGCACATATCGCATGATGGGGCGGAACGTGCAGGTTCGCTACGACGCTTCGAAGGGCGCAGCCATCCTTGAGCAAGAACTGGCGGCATATCCTCTTGCTGGAGCGTCGGGCGTCCCGGACCTTGCCATCCGGTATGCCCCGGTCGAATACACCGGGCTGCGATTCGCCAACCCTTCTGTCCATTGCGAAATGGAGGACGGCTTCGTTATCAAGGGGCGCATGGCGACGGTGCGTTTTCGTTTGGACGGGGATCGTCTCCTCGGCGTCGATTTTTACCCGGTTTCCGCGGTGTCTCCCCTGATGCGGGGGGTGCGGCGCATGGTGGACATGCAGTATACCTCCCGCGAGGAGCGTGCCGGGGTTATTTTTCACGAGTGGGTGGCCGGACCGGCAGCCTACTGGGCGCCGGACCTTGCGCTCGTACATGCCTCCTCCTTCTCGGATGCGCGCGGCGTGACCCTGATCGGGGGCACGGGCGGCACAGGAAAGACGTCGCTGGCGCTGGAGTTGTGCCGACGGCACGGCTTCCGGTTCGTAGCCGACGACATTTCCTTCGTAGGGGAGGATGGGCATGTATGGCCTAATCTGGCATGGCCCAAAATATATGCATACAACGTCGAAGGCGATCCGGAGTTGGCCAGCCGCTTGCTTGGGGGCCGCACTGCGGCGGACCGCTTGCACTGGGCGTTGCACCGTCGCCGGGGGGCAGCCTTCGTTCGCCGGCGCATGGCGCCTGCCGCCCTGTACGATGGCTGCGACAGGGAGGGCGGTCCTTTGCACCGGTACGTTATCCTGATGCGTGAGGACCGCTCGGACCTCCATATTTCCGACATTTCTCCGGTCCGCGCGGCGGCAATAAGCGTACAGGTAATGCAGGCGGAGTATGCCGGGTTTCACAATCACCTCCACTGGCATGCCGTGAACCGGGCGGCCGAGGATCGCCCGCCGTCCGTCTCCGTGTCCGAGGTGTTCGACAGGTGGCGGGATATGCTGGCCCGCGTGCTGGACCGGGCATCATGCCAGCTCGCCCTGATTCCGCGCTCGATGGAACACGGCGCATTCCGGCGCCGGATGGCCGGGTTGCTGGCGGATGCCGGGTAGCGGGGGAGAGGTGGTTCGTTCGGTTCGACTGGACAGATTTTGGCGGAGCTCTCCGGGTCCCAATGATCCGTTTTTATTCCTTTTGAGTAGTTTTTACTCAAAGAGGACTGTCCAACTTTCTCGGACCATTTCTCTTCCGTCAAGGAAGTTTGACTTTGGGCATGAGACCCACCTATAATCATTGAACCTATGACGTTGCGGTGACCATCGCCCCTGCGCTCATTCCCATGGACTTCAGGGAATGCATTGTGATCGCAGGACATGCAGGCGGGTCGTCATACGGAAGGTCCCCCATTTTCATTTCACAAAACGGCAGGACAAGGACGATGCGCCCTCCATTTCGTGTTTCCGGGTTCCGATCGATTCGCGCAGGTTGCCTTTGCGCCAGACAGCATAAGCGCCATCCGGTTCTTCCTGTCTCCTGGATTGGCAGGCATGTACTTGTTGGTCTTTTGTTGGCGGTGGCGCCATTTGTACACGAAAAGAGCTTTGGTCAGCTGGTAAGGAGCTGGCCGCATAGTTCTACTATCGGGCATACGGCTTGGGTTTTTTCGGTAGCCTTTTCGCCCGATGGCAGTATAGTGGCATCCGCGTCCGATGACAGAACCATCAGGTTGTGGGACGTGGCTACGGGAGAAAGCACCCAAACGCTCGTGCATACGCATCCGGTCATTTCGGTAGCCTTTTCGCCCGATGGAAACATGCTGGTTTCGGGAGCCTTTGACGGAACCGTCAGGCTGTGGGATGTGGCTACGGGAGAAAGCACCGCAACGCTCGTGCATGTGTCCGGAGTTCATTCGGTAGCCTTTTCGCCCGATGGAAACATGCTGGCTTCGGGAAGCGCTGACGGAACCGCCAGGCTGTGGGATGTGGCTACGGGATACAACACCGCAACGCTCAGGGGACATGCGGGTCGGGTCGTTTCGGTGGCCTTTTCGCCCGATGGAAACATGCTGGCTTCGGGATCCTTTGACGGAACCGCCAAGCTGTGGGATGTGGCTACGGGATCCAATACCACAACGCTCGGGGGACATACGCATTCGGTCACTTCGGTAGCCTTTTCGCCCGGTGGAAACATGCTGGCTTCGGGATCCTTTGACGGAACCGTCAGGCTGTGGGATATGGCTACGGGATCCAACGCCGCAACGTTATCGAGCCGTGCTGGGGCTGTCTATTCGGTAGTCTTTTCGCCCGATGGCAGTACCGTGGCGTCCGCGTCCGAAGACAATACCGTCAGGCTGTGGGATGTGGCGACGGAATCCAACACCGCAACACTCTCGGGGCATACGCATCCGGTCCGGTGGGTAGCCTTTTCGCCCGATGGAAACATACTGGCTTCGGTAAGCAATGACGGAACCGTCAGGCTGTGGGATGTGATTTCAGGAAGTCTCACCTCTACGTTTGGACCCGGAAGCAGACCCCTGACGGTTGTTTATTCGCCGGATGGAAGTATGCTGGCCTCGGGGGGGTGGCACGGGACCATCGGGCTTTGGGATGTAGCTACGGGATCCAATATCAGAATGCTCAGGGGGCATATGGGGTATATCAGGGTTATCTATTCGATAGCCTTTTCACCCGATGGCAGTACCGTGGCGTCCGCGGGCCTTGACGGAACCGTCAGATTGTGGGATGTGGCTACGGGATCCAACACCGCAACGCTATTGAGAAATGCCGGGCGCGCCTATTCGGTAGCCTTTTCGCCCGATGGAAACATGGTGGCTTCGGGAGGCAATGAGGGGATCATCAGGCTGTGGGATGTGGCTACGGGGTCCGATATCGGAACGTTCAGAGAGGATTTGGGGATTATCTATTCGTTAGCTTTTTCACCCGATGGAAACATACTGGCTTCGGGAAGCGCTGGCGGAACCGTCAGGCTGTGGGATGTGGCTACGGGATTCAGTAAAACGCTCGGGAGGCATGCCAGGAATGTCAATTTGGTAGCCTTTTCGCCCGATGGAAACATGCTGGCTTCGGGAAGCGCTGACGGAACCGCCAAGCTGTGGGATGTGGCTACGGGATTCAATAAAACGTTGGAGGTGCATGCCGGGAATGTCAATTCGGTAGCCTTTTCGCCCGATGGAAACATACTGGCTTCGGGAAGCAATGACAATACCGTCAGGCTGTGGGATGTGGCTACAGGATTCAATGTCAGAACGCTATTGGGACATACGTTTTGGATTACTTCGGTAGCCTTTTCGCCCGATGGTAACATGCTGGCGTCAGGGGCGTGGGATGGCTTCATTAATCTGTGGGACGTATCGGACTTAATAACGCATGCGTTCGACGCCGAAGGGGAGATTCCAACGGCTTTCCAGCTGCACGGCAATTATCCCAATCCGTTCAATCCGTCCACGCGCGTGGTATTCGACCTGCCGTCGGCAGCCGAAGTGACGGTGCATGTCTTTGACGTATTGGGAAGGAACGTGATTGCTACAGGTCCCGTGTCCTTATCGAGCGGCTGGGATCATTCGCTTGAAGTGAACGCATCCTCGTTGCCCTCGGGCGTATACGTCTATCAGGTAAGGGCGCAGACGGGTTCGGACATGCTTGTCGAGTCAGGGCGCATGATCCTCGCGAAATGACGTAGGGAACGTAGCGGGGTTTTCCGGCGGCGTTAGCAGGGTTTCTTGGGGCGCGCAGCGGGGTTTCGGCGGCGTTAGCGGGAGTTCCGACGGCATCGAACAAACCTGCCTTCGCGCGCGTCTAACGCCGAACCTTCCATGTCGTTGTCTGCCGTGTCTCGAATCGATCCGGAATCAGGCAGGGAATCCCTGCAAATCATGCTCCGGCGGCGTCTGCATAAGGCGCTTGCGGTCCGTCCGTTTTTGACGCGTCCCTTCGATGGACATGCGGAAGCGGGTTCCCGCCGCCGCACCGTGGAAATTGCTCTATCGATTCTTATATCGATGCTCCTCTGGTTCACCTTCACCATGCGCGAGACGCATACGAGGACTATCGAACTGCCTCTTGAGGTGGTCAATATCCCCGAAGATCAGGCGCTCTCGCAGTATCCCCCGGAGACAGTGCGTGTGCAGGCTGTCGGCGAGGGATGGACCCTGCTCAGACTCGGACTACGTTCTCCGGTCGTTCCTGTTAGCGCCGCGCAGTCGCAAGTGCAGATCGCTGACGTCGTTTCGGAATTTTTGCCGGAGGTGCAGGTGCAGTCCGTCACCCCGGCAGTCGCCAATTTGTTCAAGGAACGGCGGGTCGTGCGTATTCTTCCCATCCGGGCAAACATCACGCTCGAAACGCCCGCTACGTACGATTTACTGGCGCCGCCCGAGGCATTTCCCGATTCTGTTGCCGTAGCGGGGGCCGCTTCTATCGTGAATGGTCTGACCGAGTGGCCCACCGTTGCGCAAACGTTCCAGGCGGTACGCGACACGTTCGAGGTGCGCCTGGCGCTTGTGGATACGCTGGGGGGGCTTGTGGAGAAAAATGTAGAAGACGTGATGCTGCGGGCGATTTCCCAGGAGTTTACGGAGGACACCCGCGAAATAGTCGTGACGGTGCAAGGGCAACCGTCCACGCGCCAGCTCGTTTCGCTTGAACCGTCGGCGGTGGAAGTGCGATACCGGGTCATGTTGTCGCAGTACCAGGACGCCCAGCGGGCCATGGATTTTTTCGCAACGGTTTCCTGGGACGACATCCGCAGGGACACCACCGGCTATGTGGAACCGCATCTGGAGGTGCCGGACGGTATCGTGCTTCGAGATGTGGAAATGATTCCCCGGCGCCTTGCGTATTACCAGCGCATCGACTGAGGCGGCCGGATACGGCGCACGCATGCTTGACGAACAAGACATTCTTGTTTCCGACGACATCCTCGACGATCCCGGCCATGTGCAACGCATGCTTGCGCGCCGGGTGGAGGATGTCTTGCACAAAGGGGACAGCGACGGGGAACGGCGCATCGTGCGCCTGATCGTCCCGATGGCGCCGCTCGATGCACCCGCGTGGCTTGCGGAGCAGACCCTGTTTCCGAAAATATACTGGCATGCACGCCGGGACAGTATGGTGACGGCGGCGATCGGCGAGGCGGACCGGTGCGTGGGCGGCCCGGGTGCGGGATATGGCACGCTACGTGCGCAGCTTGATGCCGTGTTGCCAAAAAGCGATGCGCGGGCGCGTTACTTCGGAGGATTCCGATTCGATCCGAGCGCTCCCGTGGACGAGGTCTGGCAAGGTTTCCCGACGTTCCTGTTCACGCTGCCCCGGTTTGCGTATCTGCGAAACGAAGACCGGGGGGTATTGGCGTGTAATCTTATTCTACCCCGCGACCTGTCCCGCAAGGACGCTATTCTGTCCGAGATCGAGCGACTCCGCTACCCGGATCGTTTTGCCGGCCCGGCGTTCGGCGCGCGTACGCCGCTTCTGCTTTCACGGACGGATGAGCCGGACCGGGCAGGTTGGGACCGGAGCGTCGGATGGGCGCTGGACGCTTTCGCAAAGCAGCGCCGCCATCTCGAAAAGGTGGTGCTCGCCCGACGTACGGTCCTGACTTTTTCCGAATCGCTCGATGCCTTCGCCTTGCTGAAGAAGCTCCGGGAGGCCACCCCGAATTGTTTTCATTACGGGTTTCAGTTCAAGCCCGGGGCTGTCTTTGTGGGGGCTACCCCGGAGCGCCTTTTCCATCGCAGCGGGCGGTACATACGAACGGAAGCCGTGGCCGGTACCTGTGTACGGGGCGATACGGAGGCCGAAGACGCCCGGGCCTTGGCCTCCTTGCTTGCCAGCGCAAAGGACCAGCGCGAGCATGCGTACGTGCGGGAGAGTATTCGCAAGGCGCTCGATCCGTTGTGTCAGGAATTTCGCATTGACGAGGACGCATCCGGGTTGCAACAAGCCCGGAGGTGGCATCTCGTTTCGCGCAGCAGCGGCCTGTTGCAGCGCGGCGTGCACGGAAGCGATGTCATGGAGGCGCTTCATCCCACCCCTGCCGTGGGGGGGTATCCTGTCGAGCCCGCACTGGCGGCCATCCGCGATCTGGAAGGGTTCGACCGGGGCTGGTATGCGGGGCCGGTAGGGTGGATAGGTCCTCAGGGAGCGGAGTTTGCCGTGGCGCTCCGGTGCGGTCTCGTCCGGGATCGCACCCTGTTTCTGTTTGCCGGCGCCGGGATTGTGGAGGGATCCGATCCTGCTGCCGAGTGGCAGGAAATCGAACAGAAGATCAGCGATATTCCGGGGGTGTTGGGGTGAGGGGGGATTTTACCGGGTGCATCGCCCCGGCCCGTGCGCTATATTTTCAGGCAGATGAAATGCAGCGATGCACATGACCGATTCCGAACCATCCGGCATCAACCAGATATGGGCCGATCTTCTCGTTGAAGAGTTGATTCGCGCCGGCGTCGGCCTGTTCTGCATCGCACCGGGCTCCCGGAGCGCGCCGCTGGCGCTTGCCGTGGCTGCCCATCCCCGGGCGCAGTGCGTCATGCACTATGACGAACGGGGCACGGCGTTCTGCGCTCTCGGGTACGGACGCGCTGCGCGGCGCCCCGCCGCGTGGATTACGACCTCCGGAACGGCGGTTGCAAACGGTATGCCCGCCGTGGTGGAAGCGTCGATGGATGCGGTGCCGATGCTGCTCGTTACGTCGGATCGCCCCCCGGAACTGCGGGCCGCCGGCGCCAATCAGACCATTGACCAGGTAAAGATTTTCGGAAACTATGTGCGGTGGCAATTCGACCTGCCCACCCCGGATCCGGCTATCGACCCGGCGGTCGTGCTCACCACGGCGGATCAGGCCGTGTACCGGGCAACGCGTATGCCCGCCGGCCCGGTTCATCTCAACGTGATGTACCGCGAGCCGCTGTTTTCCAATCCCGATAGAAGCCGCTACGCAGACTATCTCGATAGATTGCAGGCATGGCGGGATGCGGAGGCGCCGTATACCCGGTACGGTTCGGCTGCGGACATTTCAAAAACTCCTATATCCGGGCATGGATCGGTCGCAGACATTTCAAAAACTCCTATATCCGGGCATGGATCGGCCGCAGACATTTCAAAAACTCCTATTTCCGGGCATGGATCGGCCGCGGACATTCCGAAAACTCCTATTTCCGGGCCTGGATCGGCCACAGACATTTCAAAAACTCCTATAACGCATTTCTTCGATGCGCCTCGATTCGAGTCCCTGATGGATGCCCTGCGCCGGGCCGGACGCGGGTTGGTCGTGGCCGGGCGTCTCCACACCCGGACCCAGGCCGATGCGGTCCGGCGACTGGCGCAAAAACTGGGCTGGCCGCTACTGCCCGATGTATGTTCGCAACTCCGATTCTCGGGCGCATCGTCTGCGGATTGGTATACGGACGGGGTGGCGGAAGAGGGCGGCGTGATGGCTTCGCGGTACGATCTGGCGCTGGTGAGCGAAGCGTTCCGGGCATCCCACGCGCCGGACGCCGTATTGTATTTCGGCGGCGCCACCGTATCGACGCGGCTGAATTTCTGGTTGGCCGATGTGCGTCCCGCCTTGTTTGCGGTGGTGCGCGAATCCCCCGACCGGATGGATCCCGGCCACTGTGTCACGGAGTATATCGAAACCGGTATTGCGCCTTTCTGCCAGTCCGTTATGGATCATCTGGAAAAGGGGCGAAGAGAGGGCGAGGAGGCTGGCAACAAGGACTGGACGGCAAGTTGGGCGGCTGCCTCCGACGCCGTGGCCCGCACGATGGACGAACATATGCCGGGCGATCTTTCCGAGCCTGCTGCGGCCCGGTTTCTCTCGCAGCATATACCCGACGAGGCCACGCTCGTGCTCGCAAGCAGTATGCCGATCCGGGACATGGATATGTTCGGGGATACTGCCGGTCGGTCGCCGTTCGTAGCCGCCAATCGCGGCGCTTCCGGCATCGACGGCGCCGTGGCTACGGCGGTCGGACTGGCGTACGGGCGCCGGGCGCCGGTCATCCTGCTGGTGGGCGACCTCGGATTGCTGCACGACCTGAACAGCCTGGCCCTAACGGCGTCTGCGCCGGCGCCGGTCGTTATCGTAGTAATCAACAACCACGGCGGAGGAATTTTTTCGTTTCTTCCCGTAGCTCGTTGCGGCGAGGCGTTCGAGCCCATGTTCGGGACGCCGCACCCGTATCGTTTCGAGCAGGCAGCCCGCATGTTCGGTCTCGGCTACGACCATGTCCGTGACATGGATGACTTGTCGGAAGCGTACGCCGGGGCGCTTTCGTCCGGCGAAAGCCAGATCATTGAAGTAACGACCGATCGCGCCGAAAACCTGCACCTGCACCGGCGGCTGGAAGCCCTGATCTGCGAGCGGTTTGCAGACGCCGTTCCCGTTTTTACCAACAACCCTGACCCATGACTCCTGCAATAGATTGGCAAGTAGCGAAATCCTACCAGGACATCACGTATCACAAGGCGGAGGGGATCGCAAAGATCACCATCAATCGCCCCGAAGTACGCAATGCCTTCCGCCCCCTTACGGTCACAGAGATGCGCGATGCGCTTCAGGATGCGCGCGACGACCATGAGATCGGCGTGATTATTCTTACCGGCGAGGGGCCGGAAGCTTTCTGCTCCGGCGGAGACCAGAAGATTCGCGGGGACGCCGGGTATACGGAAGAAGGCACGGGCGTCATGCGGCTGAATGTGCTTGATTTTCAGCGGGAGATACGGAGTTGTCCGAAGCCTGTTATCGCCATGGTGGCTGGCTGGGCTGTGGGCGGCGGCCATGTGCTGCATGTGCTATGCGATCTTACCATTGCCGCCGAAAACGCCCGGTTCATGCAGACGGGGCCCAAGGTGGGATCGTTTGACGGGGGGTACGGGGCCTCGTATCTTGCTCGCATCGTGGGTCAGAAAAAGGCCCGCGAGATATGGTATCTGTGCCGTCCCTACGATGCTCGTCAGGCGCTGGAGATGGGACTGGTCAACACCGTCGTGCCCCTGGATCGGCTGGAGGAGGAAACTGTGCGCTGGTGCCGCGATATTCTGCAGAACTCGCAAATGGCCATTCGTTGCCTGAAAGCCGGCTTGAACGCCGATTGCGACGGGCAGGCGGGCTTGCAGGAACTGGCCGGGAACGCCACGTTGCTTTTCTATATGACAGAGGAAGGGCAGGAAGGGCGCAACGCCTTCAATGAAAAGCGCAAGCCGGACTTCTCGCAGTTTCCGTATCGTCCTTGAACGCGCGCTCGACATCCGCTTCCGCCGCCGGGCAGTCTCCCATGCAATCGAAACAGGGGCGTCCGAAATGGACGATCTGGATATGGGCGGCGCGTCCGAAGACGCTGTGGGCCGCGGTGGCCCCGGTGCTGCTCGGGACGGCCTTCGCCTTCGGGGAAGATGCATTTCATGCGCTTTCCGCGTGCTGCGCACTCCTGGTCGCCGTGTTCATTCAGGTGGGTACGAACTATGCGAACGATTACCAGGATTTCGCGCAGGGCGCCGATACGGCGGATCGAAAGGGGCCCATGCGCATCACCCAGGCGGGTCTGGCCAGTCCCCGGGCTGTCCGCACCGCGGCGGGCCTTGCCTTTCTGATCGCTTTTCTGGCCGGGTTGTACCTGGTTGTGCGCGGAGGGTGGCTCCTCCTGTTCATCGGGCTGGCGTCCATTTTGTGCGGGGCGATCTACTCGGCGGGGCGCTATTCACTGGCGTACCTGGGCATTGCCGATCTTTTTGTGTTGGTGTTTTTCGGTCCGGTGGCCGTGGCCGGGACGCACTATGTGCAGGCGCTGGCGTTTTCGTGGCCGGTTGCGCTGGCCGGGTTGGGAGCGGGTTTTCTCGCTACGGCCATTCTGCTCGTGAACAATACGCGCGACATAGCGGAGGATGAGGCCGCCGGGAAGAAAACGCTGGTGGTGCGATGGGGGCGCAGCGCAGGCGTGGCCCTCTACGGCGTATGCGTGGCGGGCGCGGCCATAGTGGTCGTAGCGTCGGCGATGCTTGCCGGCAACGGGTGGATGCTCATTGCTTTATTCGCAACGCCCTGGGGGCTGGTCAACATGCGGACATTGCGCGCCACGAGTGACCCCGCGGTGTTGAATCCTCTCCTGGGTTCCACATCGCGGCTTCTGCTCATATACTGCCTGCTTTTCGGTCTCGGACGGATCTTCTAACCGGTTGTCCTGCCGCATGGATATTCCTTGCCTGCTTTCGACGGCGGCGCTCCGGGCGCCCCTTGAAACGGCGCTATCGTCCCCCGGCGTCGAGGTGTCGTATGGCGAACTCGATAGCCTTGTGTCGGGGACGGCCCGCCGCATGGCGGAAAAAGGGGTGGGGAGGGGAGCGCGCGTGGCGCTCGTCATGGACCGGAGCGTGGAAGCGGTAATTTTGCTTCTTGCGGCGATACGGGCTGGGGCGGTAGCCTGTCCTGTTTCGATGCGCCTCCCGGAGGCTACGGCCGCCGAGCGATGCCGCGGTCTGGGCGTATCGCTTACAGTCAGCGACCGGCCGTTCGGAACGGCTGTGGCGGTGAGAGACCTGATCGAACGGGGCCCACACGAAAACCCTGGTAACGCGCCGCCGTTTTCCGAAGATGCTCCCGCCACCATCGTATTTACCTCCGGGTCTTCCGGTGCTGCCCGTCCCGCGCTCCATACGTACGGGAATCATTATTTCAGTGCGCTGGGCGCGCAGGACAACATGCCGCTGGTTTGCGGAGATCGCTGGCTCCTGTCGTTGCCGCTCTGGCACGTGGGGGGGCTTGCGATCCTTTTTCGTTGTCTGCTTGCCGCCGCCACGGTGGTATTGCCCGATCCGGCGGACTCCATGGCCGAATCCATGGTCGAATCCGTTCGGAAGGTTACCCATGTGTCCATGGTCTCCACCCAGTTCCGGCGATTGTTGCGCGAAGCGAAATCCGGGGAGGCGCATCCAGAGAAGGCCCTGCTGCTCGGAGGCGGTGCTGTACCGCCGGTCCTGATTGACGAGGCCGTGCGGCGCGGCATACCCGTACATACCAGCTACGGTCTTACGGAAATGGCTTCGCAAGTGACGGCCACGCCTCCCGGCGCGGCGCCGGAGGTCTTGCGCACATCGGGCCGGGTGTTGCCTTGGCGGGAACTCCGCTGCGACAAAGGAGGACAGATCATGGTACGGGGGCGCACGCGCTTTGCCGGATATGTCGAGGGGAATCAGCTGGCGCGTCCTTTTGACGAAGAAGGATGGTTTGCAACCGGAGATATGGGGCGGCTGGATGCTTCCGGCCGGCTTATTGTCCGGGGGCGTATGGATCACCTGCTCGTGTCGGGCGGCGAGAACATTCTCCCAGAGGAGATCGAGGTCGTTCTGGCGGGCGTGGAAGGGGTCGAACGCGTCGTCGTCGTAGGCGTGCAGGACGAGGAATACGGCCAGCGCCCGGTGGCTTTTGTCGAGACGGTGGACGGGAAAATCGATGCGTCCCGGCTGCGCGCCGCCGTTGAAGCCGTACTTCCCCGGTTCATGACGCCCGATGCCTTCTATCCGTGGCCGACCGATCTTGCCGGAGCGGGTCTTAAGCCGGACCGTAGCATGCTCCGGCGGCGGGCCGAGGCGATGCGGGGGTAGGGTAGGGGGGTACAGGTCCGGATTGACTCAGAGACAGCCGCAAGATGGTTTCGGCGAGACAATGAGCATACGAACCCATCGCACCGGCGCGCGTAAAGAAATATCCCAATCTTCCGGACCGCTTCCCCGTTCCTGTCGGCGCGCCATGCCATGCGTTGCAGTCTGAATCTTGTTCTGTTGCTGTGCGCGGGCATGCTTGCGGCATGCGGCCGCACGACAGCCCCTCCCGCGGCCATGAAAGACATTCGCTCCGAAGCGGATCCCGTGCAGGAAAGCTGGGGCGCCGAGTATTATGTGACGGAAACGATTCCCGGAGACGCGTCCTCGCGTCCGCGTTTGAAGATGCGCGCAGATCATATGGCGACGTTCGAAGCAGGGGACAGCACATGGACCGTCTTGCAGAACGACTCGACCGGAGATCGCGTGACGGTTCTGCTCTACGATGAAGCCGGGGATTCGTCCGCTACGGTCTTCGCGGATCGGATTACGCTTCTCGACAACAAAAAGCGATTCGAGGCGGTAGGAAACGTTGAAGTCCGTGCACAGGGAGACAAGGCGCTGTGGAGCGAGCATCTTGTCTGGTTCGAGCGCGAGGAGGTCCTTCGAACGCCCGGGTTCGTCCGTATCTCGACGCCTGACGAACAGGTGCAGGGATATGCGCTGGAAGCGGACGAGCGTCTCGACGAGTATACGTTGCGGAGCATGACAGGCCGGGTGACCGTGCGCGAAGAATGAAATACGGCGCCGGAAGCGTGGTATGTCGTCTTGTGGTGGGCCTGTGCATGGGTGCAGGCGCGGCCTTGCCGTTATATGCGCAGGAAGCCGACGCCACCCGCTTGCAGGAGGTGGATGTCCGCGCCGACTTGCTGGAAGGCGGTGAAGAGCAGGGCGAACGCATCCGGCGTCTCATCGGCAATGTGCGCTTGCAGCAGGAGGATACACGCTTGCGGGCGAGCCGGGCCGTGCAGTTCCCGGAACGCCGGGAAATCCTTTTCACGGGAGATGTGCTGGTGATCGAGCGCGGCGATACCCTGCGCGCCGACACGGTGCTCTACAACAGTCGTGACAAGACGGGCCATGCGCGCGGCGGCATACGTCTTTCCGATGGGGACGTGCTGCTCGAAGCGCCTTCGGGGTTGTATTTCACCCGCTCGAAACGCGCCCGTTTTTCGGAAGGCGTCACGTTGACCGATCGCGCCGCTGTGCTGACCAGCCTGGCCGGGGAATACTTTTCGGACGAAAAGCGGGCCGATTTTTACGGGGATGTAGTCCTGGTGGAAGACAACGCGTCGCTGCGGGCGGACACGGTGACCTACCATCGGGAAACGGATATTTCGATTGCCCGAGGCAATGTGTTCGTCGAACGCGTCGATACGACCGGTCAGGCCAATGCAAACCGACAGCTCGTCCGGTCGCTTCTTTTCGGGGACCGGGCGTACAACGAGGACAGCACCGGCTACAGCCGCATGGAAGGCAATCCTCTGTTGCTCCGGATCCGGGAAGATTCGACCGGCGCGGGCGCGGATACGTTGATGGTGCGCGCCCGTATCCTCGAATCGTCCCGGCGGGATTCGCTGGAGCGGCTCGTGGCTGTCGACTCGGTGCGTGTTCTGCATGGCGACCTTACGGCCGTTGCTGACTCGGTGGTCTACGACAGGATAACCACCGTGGGCGAAGACGGGGAAGACATCCAGCGCACCGTATCCCGGTTTTTCGGCAATCCTCTGGCCTGGTTCCAGGACAATCAGGTAAGCGGAGATACGTTGCAGGTCGAGGGGGGCGGCGAAGAAGTGGAAACCCTGCTTGTGCTGGGAAGCGCCTTTGCGGCCCGTCCGGATTCGGCGACGAAACGGATCCACCAGTTGCGCGGCAAACGGATCGCGGCTGCGTTTGAGCGGGATTCCCTGCGCACGCTTTCGGCGGGTCCGCAAGCCGAAGCCATTCATTTCAGAACCAGCGAGGACGGTCTGCCCGAGGGGGCCGTCCATATGTCCGCAGACCGCATTCTGCTCCATTTCCGCGAGGGAGACATCGACCGGCTCGAAGCGATCCGCGACACGGAAGGCGTATATTATTCGGAGGATATTATGCCGGATTCGCTCTCGCTCGAGGGGTTCGTATGGCGTCCCGAGCGGCGCCCATGGAAACGGGAATTTCTCCAGCGCGTCGAATGGCAAGGGGGCAATGGTTTCCGACCTTCCGACGCCCCCGATTCGCTTCCGGAACCAATGGATTGACCCGTATGGCGTTTTCCGGCGACCCTGCTGCCCTCGTGACGCTCCGCGCCGAGTGTCTCACGAAGCGGTACAAGAAGCGTAACGTGGTGGACGACGTGAGCATCCATGTGTCGCAGGGCGAGATAGTGGGCCTGCTCGGCCCCAACGGCGCCGGGAAAACGACCACGTTTCATATGATCGTCGGGATGGTTCGGCCCAACGCAGGGCGGATTTATGTGGGGGAACAGGACATTACGTCCATGCCGATGTACAAACGGGCCCGTCTGGGCCTCGGCTACCTTGCCCAGGAAGCGTCCATCTTTTCGCGGCTCTCCGTAGAGGATAACCTGCATGCGGTGCTCGAATTTCAGGGCATCGGGCGGGATGAGCGCCATGCCCGCGTCGATACGCTCATCGCCGAATTCGGCCTCGAGCGCGTGCGCCGCTCGAAAGGATATGCCTTGTCGGGCGGAGAGCGGCGGCGTACCGAGATTGTCCGGGCCATGGCCATTGAGCCGAAATTCTTTTTGCTGGACGAACCCTTTGCCGGCGTGGACCCCATCGCCGTCGAAGATATCCAGGGTGTGGTGGCCGGCCTGAAGGCGCGCGGCATCGGCGTACTCATTACCGACCACAACGTGCACGAGACGCTCGCTATTACGGATCGCGCCTGCTTGCTTTACGAGGGACGTATTCTGAAACAGGGCACTGCCGAGGCCCTTGCCCACGACCCGGAAGTGCGCGAACGGTATCTGGGAGAGAAATTCACGCTCGAACGGTACCGGTGACAGCACCTTGCCCTCGGAATTCCGCGAGTGACGCATAATTTGTCCGTGAACAGGCCACCATGAAACCGGGCATACGCTATGCGGCGTTTATAGCGCACGGCGGCCATCTGTTGGATAAGAACGGATGCCCCCGGACCGTGCGGTGCGCCCTGTTTGCTCACCCGATTTTCCTATCGCACGCTTACCAATCATTCCACTCCTTCCCATGATCGTAGTTTTTCGGCCAGATGCGGAAGAAAGCCGGATTCATGACGTTATCGAGCGTCTGAACGAATACGGATTCGACGTACACCGTTCCAGCGGGGTGAACCAGACAGTACTGGGCGCCATTGGCGTGAAGCCCGAATTCGACCCCCGGCATATCCGGGTCATGGAGGGCGTGGCAGAGGTGTATCGGGTAACCGAGCCGTACAAGTTCGCCAGCCGGTCCTGGAAGAAAGAAAATACGGTGATCGACGTGGGCGGCGTGCGTATAGGCGGTGAGGAGCTGGTGGTAATGGCCGGTCCCTGTTCGGTCGAGGACGAACAGCAGATCGAAGATACGGCGGCGCATGTATCCGCCTGTGGGGCGGCGTTTTTACGCGCCGGCGCGTTCAAGCCGCGCACCTCTCCCTATTCTTTCCAGGGCCTGGGGGAAGAGGGATTGAAATTGCTGCGCGCTGCCGCCGACGGGCATGGCCTCAAGACCATTACCGAAGTGATGGAGGTTAGTCAGATCGAACTGGTAGCCCGGTATGCGGACATTTTGCAGATCGGCGCGCGCAACATGCAGAATTTCCCGCTTCTGAAGGAGGTCGGCAAACTCCGGAAGCCCGTCTTTCTGAAGCGCGGTCCTTCGGCGACGATCAGCGAATGGCTGATGAGCGCCGAGTATGTGCTTTCGGAAGGCAACCCGCACGTAATGCTGTGCGAGCGCGGCATCCGCACGTTCGAAACATATACCCGCAATACGCTGGACCTGTCTGCGGTGCCGGTGATCAAAAAGCGCAGCCATCTCCCGATTATTGTCGACCCAAGCCATGGCACGGGCATACGCGGCAAGGTCATTCCGATGGCGCGCGCAGCGGTGGCTGCCGGGGCCGACGGCATCATGGTGGAGATACATCCGAATCCCGACATGGCGAAGAGCGATGGGCCGCAATCGCTCTATTTCGAGCAATTCGTTGATCTGATGGCGCAGATCCGGCTCATTGCGCAGGCGGTCGGACGGGTGGTTCGCGATGCGCCGGCTTTGGCCTGAGGCGCCGCAGGGACCATGATTCGTCTTGATGCACTTCAGGAAATTAAAGATCGGTTCGAGGAGATCAACCGGCTGATGGCCCAGGGGGATGTGGCCACCGATCCACAGCGCCTCCGGGAGTTGGGACAGGAACGCACGACGCTCGAAGGGCTTGTCCAGGCCATCGATGCGTATGAGCGAACGACCTCGGAACGGGACGATTTACGCGCCATGCTGGCAGAGGAAGCGGTCGGTGAACTGGCGGATATGGCCCGCGCCGAATTGGAAACCATCGAGGGCGACTTACCCGCCATCGAGGCCGATCTGCGCCTGAAAATGATTCCGAAAGCCCCTGAGGACGCCCGGGATGCGATCCTCGAAATTCGTGCGGGAACCGGCGGAGACGAGGCAGGGCTTTTTGCCGGCGATCTGTACCGCATGTATCAGAAATTCGCCGAGGGGCGGGGTTGGAAGGTTGAAGTGATGAATGTGTCTCCGGGCGCAAAGGGTGGTTTCAAGGAAATCGTGCTGTCGGTCCGGGGCGAAGATGCGTTTGGGTTCATGAAGTTCGAGAGCGGTGTGCATCGCGTGCAGCGCGTGCCGGTTACGGAATCCTCCGGGCGCCTGCATACGTCCGCCGCCACGGTCGCCGTGCTGCCGGAAGCGGAAGATATTGATGTGCGCCTCGGCCCGAACGATGTCAAGGTGGATGTCTATCGTTCGAGCGGTCCCGGCGGGCAGTCGGTCAATACGACGGATTCGGCGGTCCGTCTCACGCATGTACCCACCGGTCTTGTCGTGACGTGCCAGGACGAAAAAAGCCAGCACAAGAACAAGGACAGGGCGCTTCGGGTGCTGCGTTCGCGCCTCTACGAACAGGAAATGGAAAAACGCAGGGCGGAGCGCAGCGAAGTGCGCCGGTCCATGGTGGGGTCCGGTGACCGTTCGGCCAAGATACGAACCTATAATTTCCCCCAGGACCGCGTCACCGATCACCGCCTGGAAGGCGACGACAAGAATCATCCGCTCCACAAAGTGATGGACGGGGCGCTCGAGGGGATTATTACTGCGCTGCAAACCGCGGACAATATGGAGCAGTTGGCCGATTTTGCTTCCGGGTCGTAGCGGCCCAGCCCAGTGACATAGCCCGGTGCAGGATCAATCAGGTGCTTCTCTCGTTTGTTTTGGTTCTGTCCGTTACGAAAACGTTATTCGAACGATACAACCCATGCAGTTACCGGAACCTGCGCCGATACAGGAGATCGACGTGATGGAGGAGGCGATCGTCATGGTGGCGCGGGACGAACATGTCCGCTATGCGCCTGCGATCAGCCGCCTTATCAAAAAGGCGGCAGCAGCCAGGGGCACCGGCATCGCCCAGCGCGCCCCGGAGTATGTGCGTGCGAGAATAGAAGAAGGCAAAGCAGTCATTGCCCTGGCCGGCGACCGTCTGGCCGGATTTTGCTATATCGAGAGCTGGAGCCACGGGAAGTACGTGGCCCATTCCGGGCTGATCGTGGCCCCCGATTTTCGCAAGATGGGGTTGGCGAAGAAGATAAAGGGACGGATTTTCGAGTTGTCGCGCGAAAAATACCCGGAGGCCCGGGTATTCGGCATCACGACGAGTTTGCCCGTGATGAAGATAAACTCCGACCTCGGGTACAAGCCGGTCACGTTTTCGGAGTTGACGGATGACGATGTGTTCTGGGAGGGGTGCCAGAGCTGTCCCAATTACGATGTGCTCACGCGTACCGAGCGCAAGATGTGTCTTTGCACCGGCATGCTGTACGATCCGAAAGAAGACAAGGCCAAAGAGTAGAGAGACGCCGGCAGCCGTTTCGCAAGCCAGGGAACGTCGTTTCGTTCCGGTCGTATGACGCCACGCTTTAAATGCCGGTTTTCCGTTAGCCGTATCCCTGTTTTGTCCGTTTGCGCGCTGCAATACGCGGCGCAATCCTTAGAAGGCAGAACAGAACGGGAAAGGGAATCGGTACAATCCCTGCTCGCCGCAAGGACGGCGGGCGTGATTTTATTCCACAGGGAGCTATGTCGAAAAACACCTACGAATTTACGTATATCGTCAACAGCGTACTCGGCGACGACCAGATCAAGGGTCTGGTAAACCGGGTTACGAAGTTTATCGAGAAAGAGGGCGGCAACATCATTGAAGTGGATGAGTGGGGGTCGCAGCGCCTTGCCTATCCCATCGACAAAAAGCGCACCGGGTACTATGTGAATGCCTATTTCGAGGCGGAGGGCGACCTGATCGCTCGCCTCGAACGCGCGTTGACCCTCGAGGACGATATTCTTCGCTTCCTCACGCTGAAAATGGACGCCGTCATGCTCCGTCACTACGAGGAGCGCAAGAAGGAAAGGGCGCGCGAGCGGGCGGAATCCTTGGCTGCCTCGAAGGAGGAGGAGAAGAAGAAAGTTGAGGCGTCCGCCGAGGAGACAAAAGCCGAGGTGTCCGCTCCGGGCAAGAAAGCCGCCGACGAGCAGGCGGAATCCTCGCCTGCCCCGAGAAGGAGAAGAAAGCAGAGGCCCCTGCCGAGGAGAAGAAAGCAGAGGCCCCTGCCGAGGAGAAGAAAATAGAGGCATCCGCCCCGAGCAAGAAAGCCACCGACGAAAAAGCCACCGACGGGCAGGCCGCCGACAAGGCATAACCCCTCCAGACGGCAGATTTCAGCACATTGATAGGATATTCCATGACCGAACCCCGTTTTGAACCCGATCGCATCGATTTTGTCGATTACAAGGATATTGAGCTCCTGAAGCGCTATCTCAACGAGCAGGGCAAGATTATGCCCCGGCGCATCACGGGAGTGCCCCAGAAATTTCAGCGCAGGCTTACTCGGGCGGTAAAGCGTGCCCGTCACCTTGCAATGCTGCCGTTTGTGGCAGATAATGTTCGATAGGAGGAAACTACCGCGATGAAGCTTTTACTGCTGCAGGACGTGGAAAACCTCGGTCACGAGGGAGACATCGTGACGGTCCGGGACGGCTATGGCCGCAATTACCTGATTCCGGGCCGTATGGCGGTGATCGCTTCGGATTCCGTGGTTCGTCATCAAAAAGAACTCGCACGCCAGCGCGCAAGGAAAATTGCCCAGGAGATTGGGGATGCGGAGCGCATAAAGGAGCAACTGGAGGCTGCGCAAGTGGTCATTGCTGCGAAAGTCGGACAGGAAAACCGGATTTTCGGGACGGTCACGCCGACGCAGATAGCGGAAGCGCTCGGTCAGCAGGGGTTCCGGATCGACCGCAAACATATCGAGCCCGACGAGGACATTCGCATGCTCGGCGTCTATACGGCTACCGTGAAGGTACACAAGGAAGTCTCGGCCAAACTCAAGGTCGAGGTGGTTCCGGAAGCGGAAGCGTAGGCGCGGCGGAATTACGCCGGGCGCCTGTCCCGCTCCCGGCATCGTTTTAGCCCAGTACGGTTTTGCGCCACTACGGTTTTGGATTTGTGCAGTGTCTCGCCCGCGTAGGCTGGCTGGCTGCGCTTGTTCCGTGTACAGGGTTCGTGTGTGCGCAAGCGTTCGCACAGGATTTCCTGTCTGCTACGGACTATGTGACGTGGACGGTGGCGGTTGCTCCCGAAGAAGTTGCTTCCGGAGAGTCGTTCGAGGCGGTGATCGAGGCGGATATCTCGGAAGGCTGGAAGATGTACGCGCTTGATTCGCCGCGCCCGAGTTTTGCCGTCGATTTCGCATGGGAAGAAGAGGGGCTGTTGCTCACAGGCCCGATGCGCCAGAGTACGCCCGTCGAGGCGCACGATCCCTGGTTTGACGCGACGGTTCGCTATTTCACCGGGCAGGCCCGGTTTGCCGCCCCATTCCGGGTTGGTGAGGATACCCCCGAAGGAAATCGCACACTCAGCGGCGTTGTGCGGTTCATGATTTGCACCGAAGAGGTGTGTCTACCTCCCACGCCGGCGCCGCTCCGGGCCGTAGTGCATGTTACCGGGGGCGGTGGTGTTGCCCAGGGCTCCGTATCCGGCGCCGGGATGGCTGTCGAGGACGAGGGGAACGACTCGCTCCGCTCCGCGCCCGACTTGACCGGGGGCGCTCCCCCGGTCGTGTCTCCTGATCCGGGCGCCGCCGATGGCGCCGATGTACACGCCGGCGGGCTATGGCGCTTTATTCTGCTGGCGATCGGGGCCGGGCTCGCCTCTCTCCTGACGCCCTGCGTATTTCCCATGATCCCGCTGACCGTCTCCTGGTTTTCGGGGCATGCTTCGAAGCGTTCCGAATCGGTTCGTATGGCGCTGGCCTTCGGGGCGGCGATCATCCTTACCTTCACGGCGCTCGGCGTGCTGGCTGCCTCCTTGCTGGGCGCTGCCGGGGCGCATACCATTGCGGCCAATCCCTGGATCAATCTTTTCATCGGGGGGATCTTTGCCGTGTTTGCGCTTTCGCTGCTCGGCATGTTCGAATTGACGCTGCCGGGCCGTTTCGTCAATTATTTCAATCGTCAGGGCAACGAACGGTCGGGGTATACGGGCACATTTTTCATGGGGCTGACCCTGACGCTGGTGCATTTTTCCTGCACCGTTCCGTTCGTAGGGGGGCTGCTCGCTGTTGCCACTGCGACCGGCGAGTGGACGTATCCCGTCGTCGGTATGGTGGTTTTCTCGGCTACGTTTGCCGTGCCGTTCGTGGCGTTCGCCCTGTTCCCGAAGGCGCTGCAATCGTTGCCCGGAGCGGGATCCTGGATGCATCGCATTCAGGTCACGCTGGGTTTCGTGGAGCTTGTCGCCGCCCTCAAGTTCCTGTCGAATGCGGACCTTGTTATGGGGTGGGGGCTGATTTCGCGGCCTGTGGCTATCGCCCTCGCCATGGTGATTTTCGGGCTTGCCGGGTTCTATCTGCTCGGCAAGATCCGGATGCCCCATGAGCCGGCGTCCCAGCCCGTTGGAGCCGGGCGGCTACTTTTTGCCGCGGCCTTTCTGGGGATTTCCCTGTATATGCTGCCGGGCCTTTTTGGAGCGCCGTTGCCCACGATCGACGCCTGGCTTCCTCCGGCGCAAGCAACGGAGGCCGGAGCCGGCGTGTTTTCAGGGCGCGGGGATGATGAGCCGGTCTGGAGTGAGGACATAGATGCGGCTTTCGAGCAGGCGCAAAGCGTACGCAAACCCGTGTTCATCGACTTCACCGGGTATACCTGTGCAAACTGCCGTCAGATGGAAACCGGCGTGTTTCGCCAGGAACCCGTGGCGTCCCTGCTTCGGAACGATTTCGTGCTGCTGCGCCTTTATACCGACGCGCGCGATACCGGCCCGGCATTACAGCAGTACCAGATTGCATTGGCGGGCACTGTGGCGCTTCCGACCTATGTCATTGCGGATCCGTATTCCGGTACTCTTCTGCACAGGCACACAGGCACCGCATCGGTTTCGGAATTCGCCGAATTTCTCGAGCGAGGCGCTGCCGCCTTTGATGCCGATGCGCCTGCTCTCTCTTTGCCCGGTTCTTCATAAGGTATCAGGTCATGTTCCAGCGCGATCTCATCATGCGGGAGATCGAGCAGGCCATTCGGGTGCTGCTCCATGTGCTGGCGCAGACGTTTCGACTGAAGTCCGAAGAACGGTACGAAGAAGCCCTTGCGTACCTGCGCAAGGCGTTCGGAGAGGTCGATCTTTCTCCCCGCCCCGTGGGCGAACTGTCGCCCCGCGAACTGGTCGCGCTTTGCCGGTACCCGCGCGGATTCGAGTACGGCCTTGCGCTTGCCATCGCCGATTTGCTGTGCGAGGAAGCCGATCTGCTGACGCAACTCGGATCGCTGTCGGAAGCCCGCGCCCGTGCTGCCGGGGCCAGGGCATTGTACGAGGAAGCGCTGGCTACGGAAGGGGCCGCGCTCCCGGTGGACATTGCGCAGAAACTGGTGCGCGCCGAACGACTTGCAGAGAAATGAATATGCCATCCGGCGATCCTGTACTGACCATCGAATGCCCTCCTTCGTTTCGTTTCCGGTCGACGCTTCTGAGCCACGGCTGGATCGAGCTGGCGCCATTCAGCCACGATGAGGAGTATGCGCGGCTACGGCGCATCGAATCTCTCCCGGATGGGCGCATTGTCCGCCTTGCATTCACGGTGGATAGGGACGAGGACGGGGCCGGGCCGTGCGGCGAAAGGTTGCATGTGCACATCGAGGAGACGCTGGGGCATGGGTCCGGTGCGGCGAAGCATGCCGCGAACGCTTCGCTTTCTCCTCCGGTCCATGCGCATCTTCAAGAGGTGGCCCGGCGTATTTTCAACCTTGAAATGGACCTGGACCCCTTTTATGCCCGGCTTGCAAGCGTTCCGCACTATGCCTGGGTGTTTGCGCACAGGGCCGGGCGGCTACTGCGTGCGCCCACGGTTTGGGAAGATTTGGCGAAAACGCTGCTCACCACCAACACAACCTGGGCCATGACGCGGCAGATGACGCAGCGGTTGAACGAGTTGGGGCATGCCGGTGCATTCCCTTCGCCGGAAACGATCGCGAATCTGTCCATCGACGCGCTTGCCGATCATGTGCGGGCCGGATATCGGAATGCATACCTTCACGAACTGGCCTGCCGCATTGCGGAGAAAAGGGTCGACGTAGAGGGATGGGTATCTACGGAGATGTCTTCTGCCGACCTGTTTGCAGAGATACGTTCCCTGAGCGGATTCGGCCCGTACGCCGCCGGCGCTGTCATGAAACTGCTGGGGCGGTTCGATTACCTTGCGCTCGATTCCGCGGCCCGGTCGATGTTTGCCCGGAAATTCGGCGGAGGCACGGATACGGATATTCGCCGCCACTACGCGCCCTATGGCTCATGGCAGGGACTGGCGGTGTGGATGGATGTAATGCAGGACTGGTTTTTGCAGAACAGCGTACCTGAGGCCGCCCTGAACACCTCGACATGACGGTTATCTGGCCATTCAGGAAACCCATATCCTGTAAAGGGGTACACAGGGGGTAATTTTACCTTGCCGCATATACTGTATTGCGCGTAACGCGTTGAAATATACAGGTCGCGGCGCCATTAGAACACGGAAAAAGAACATGCCTCGGGGAAGAGTAAAGTGGTTTAGCGTAGATAAAGGTTTTGGCTTTATCGCGCCGGACGACGGTAGCAAGGACGTATTTGTCCATCGTAACAATATACCCAATCTCGGATACGACGAAGGATTGCGGGACGGCGAAGAAGTGGAATATGATGTGGAGCAGACGCCAAAAGGCCTCAGCGCCATGAACGTAGAGCGTGTGGGCGGGTAATCTGCTTTAGGGCATTTCAGAACGGTTGACGGCGCTTCGCCTGTCGGTCGGATTTTTCCTGTTTCTTTTGGGCATGCACCCCATACGGGGCGTGCTGCATATTTTCGGGAAATATCCAGGGTTCCTGTACGAGTCGGATCTGGTCCATTTTTGTGGACGAGGCGGGTGCGTACACACCGCCCGCATCGCATGATGTGCACCATGTCTTCCGTTCGGTGCTGGCTGGCGGCGGCTTGCTTGTTTCCGGGAATTGTTGTTGCCCAGGATACGTTATCGGTACCGGTTCTTCCGGGGCAGGCGCTGCCGGAATTGACGGTTGAGGCGGTCCGGGGCACGGCGAACGCAGCATCGGCTCCATACGCCCTTGCCGTCGAGACGAATTCTCCGGACGCGTTGCCGCGCTCCGTACTTTCTATGGAACGCGTTCTGCGTTCGCTCCCCGGTGCGTGGATTAACGACCGTGGCCATTTTGCGCTTGGAGAGCGTATCTCCGTGCGTGGTATGGGCGCCCGTGCTCCGTTCGGCGTGCGGGGTATGCAGGTTGTGCTCGATGGTATTCCGCTCACGATGCCGGATGGGCAGACGGTGCTCGACGTAGTGGAATCTTCCGTCCTGCGTCGCACGGAACTCTTGCGCAGTCCCGCCTCCCTGTTTTGGGGAAACGGTTCCGGAGCCGTGCTTTTTCTGTCGAGCGCTACCGCGCCGGAAGGCGCTCGTCCCGCTTCTCGTTTGCGCGTGCAGGCGCTTGCCGGTTCCTTCGGGCAGCGCCGGATCCTTGTCGATGGGTTGCTGCCGTTCGGTCCGCATTCCGTGCAGTTTTACGCGTCGAATCACACACAGGACGGTTATCGGGCATATTCCTCCGGTGTTCGCCGTCGTGCCGGAGCCTCCGCCCGATTTCGCACCGGCTCCTCCTCGCACGTTCGGGTCATGGCTGCTCTTGCCTTGCAGGATACCGAACATCCCGGCTCATTGACGCGCGAACAGTTCGAGACGGACCCCTCTATAGCCCGCCCGGCCTTTGTGGAAGCCCACGCGGGTAAGGAGAGTCTTCATGCCCAGGCTGGCGCCGCGTTCGAGCGGGAGGCCCTCCTCGGTACGCTTCGCCTGACCGGTTACGGCGTACGCCGGCAACTCGATAATCCCTTGACCTTTGCGTATATCGATCTTGACCGGACAGCAGGGGGAATGCGGGCGGCGTTGCGGCGGGATCGGGAGCGGATCCGGTGTGGTGTGGGAGCCGATGGGGCGTTACAGCACGATATTCGCAAAAACTTCAATAATGCACGCGGCCTTCCCGGCGATGAAATCCGATTGGATCAGGTCGAAGACGTGGCTTCGGCAGGCGCCTTTGCTTATGGGGGCTTCCAGCCCGTGCAAAACGTGCAGGTGCTGGCCGGATTGCGCTATGGAACGGTGCGGTTTGCAATGGACGATCGCCTGTTTACCAATGGGGATCAATCCGGCAACCGGCTCTTTAGCGCCTGGAGCCCCATGCTGGGCGTGTCCTGGCGGGGAAGCGGATGGCTGCTGTTTGCGAACTATGGCACTGCCTTCGAGACGCCTACGACCACGGAACTGGTCAATCGCCCGGACCTGACGGGTGGATTCAATCCTTCGCTCGATCCGCAGATTGCGAGAGGCGTGGAGGTTGGCCTGCGCGGTGCGCTGGGCGCGCATCTGTTCGTGGATGCGGCTGTTTTCTCCATGAATGTGGACGGACGATTGATTTCCTTCGAAAACGAGCTCGGGCGGGATTTTTTCCGCAATGCGGGCAAGAATACGCACCGGGGCATCGAGGGAGCCGTGCAATGGATCCCGCACCCTCGCTGGGAAGCGGCTTTTGTCGCTGCCGTGAGTCGTTTTGTTTTCCGGGAGGCGGATTTGAACGGCAACCTCTTGCCGGGCGTACCCGAACAGCGTTTTTTCGGGCGTGTGCGGACAGATCAGAGAAGCTTTCGGGTCACAGTGGAAGCAGAAGCCGTAAGCGAGTATTTTACGGATGACGCCAACACGGCCGTCAACGACGGATACGTTGTTTTCGACGCGTCGCTCGGGCACGAGGGATTTGCCGCCGGTTCGGTGCGCATTGCGCCGTTTGTCGAGGTGCGCAATATGCTGAATGTCCGGTACAGCGGTTCCGTGTCGATCAATGCATTCGGAGGCCGTTACTATGAACCCGCACCCGGTCGGGCATTCCTGGCCGGATTACAACTCCATATACTTCCTTGACCATGACACGCATTATGCCTTTTATCGCCGCCGTTCTTTTCGCTGCGTCGCCGGCGCTTGGCCAGGACTCCGAGGGACAGGGTAGCCGCACCCCGGCGGACTGGGATGTTCATGATCGGGAACGGCCCCGGCCCATGGTGGTCTCCCCGGCGATACCGAGCACGGATCAGGCGGCCGGACAGGCCCCTTCCGACGCCATCGTTCTTTTCGGGGGCGCATCGTCTCCGGAAGGGTTATCCGCCTGGGAGAGCCTCAACGGAGATCCGGCGCCCTGGATGGTGGTCGACGGTTATTTTGAGGTGCAGCCCCGCACCGGGGGTATTCGAACGAAGCAGGGCTTCGGTGACGTGCAGTTGCATGTCGAGTGGTCTGCACCCATGCCGCCCGACGGCGAGGATCAGAATCGCGGCAACAGCGGCGTTTTCCTGATGGAGACCTATGAGGTGCAGGTACTGGATTCCTACGAGAACGACACGTATCCCGATGGACAGGCTGCTGCATTGTACGGCCAGTATCCGCCGCTCGTCAACGCGATGAGTGCGCCGGGCGAGTGGAATGTCTATGACATCGTATTCCGCCGCCCCCGTTTCGATGAAGACGGCGCACTCGTTTCTCCAGCTTTTGTGACCGTTTTCCACAACGGCGTACTGGTGCAGAATCACGAGGAAATGACCGGCCCTTCGGGGCACCGGTCGCGGCCGCCGTACGAGGCCCACGCCGACCGGCTTCCGATTTCCTTGCAGGATCACGACCACCCGGTGCGTTTTCGGAATATCTGGGTCAGGGAACTGGAGTAGGTAAGGGAATACGTCCGGGTTTGTTATGAAAACGGTTACGTTCGGCGAAGTCATGCTCCGGCTGTCGCCTCCGGGACACGGGCGTTTTGTGCAAACGCCTTCCCTGGATGTGTCCTTCGGGGGCGGGGAGGCCAATGTGGCCGTCGCGCTGGCCGGCTTCGGATTCGACAGTTTTTTCCTGTCCAAAATTCCCGGGCACGAGATCGGGCAAGCCTGCGTCAACGAGTTGCGGCGCTACGGCGTATCCGACCGGTTTATCGTACGCGGGGGCGATCGCCTCGGCATCTATTTCCTCGAAACGGGAGCGAGCCAGCGAGGGTCCAAGGTCCTCTACGACCGCGCGGGAAGCGCCGTAACGACGCTTGTGCCCGACGAGGTCGATCTGGAGGCCGTGTTCGACGGTGCAGCGTGGTTCCACTGGACCGGCATCACCCCGGCGCTTGGCGAGGCTCCTCGTCGTATGCTTGAGGAAGCCTGCCGGGCGGCCCGCCGCGCTGGTGCGTCCATAAGCTGCGATCTGAACTTCCGGGCCAAGTTGTGGACGGAAAAAGAAGCGCAGGCCGTTATGCGCCCCCTCATGGAGTATGTGGACGTATGCATTGCTAACGAGGAGGACGCTGAGCGCAGCCTCGGCTTTCGGGCAGGCGCGTCCGATGTGGAAGCTGCCGAACTGGACGAGGAAGCGTATTTCGGTCTTGCCCGGCAACTCAAAAAAGAGTACGGATTTCGTGCCGTGGCTATTACGCTGCGGGAGAGTTTTTCGGCGTCCGTGAACGGCTGGAGCGCCCTGTTGCACGACGACGGGGCATGCATTGAGCCGCAGCGTTCAACCCGCTACGAGATCCGGCTTGTAGATCGCGTAGGCGGCGGCGATGCGTTTGCGGCGGGCCTGATTGCCGGTCTGTTGACAAAAAGCGATTCGCGGGAAGCGCTTGAGTTTGCGGTGGCGGCCTCCTGCCTCAAGCAGACCATTCCGGGCGATTTCAACCTGGTCTCGGTGCAGGAGGTCGAAAATCTGGCGAAGGGTTCCGGTTCCGGGCGCGTGGAGCGGTAGGGGAAAGCGGGCGTGTTCGGTGCGTCGTCGATGCGGGACGATTTCGTATTGGTTGCAACCGGGGGTGTTATGGGTGGTTTGCGGCAAATACGACCGTTGCCGGGTCATTGGAACACGAAACGGCATGAAAAGGCACGAAACGGCAAATACAGGGGACGGCGCAAAACAACGTTTGCTTGTGGCTCATTCCGCTTGATTTGTTTACTGCGACGGGTCGGGCAGGACGGGCATAAACTTGTCGGGTATTTGCGAAACGTTTCCGAGAGATCGGTCGATTTTTCGCGCCAGTGATTCAACGACATCGATTTTGGATGACAAGCGGTCTTCTACGTCGTCGATGCGTTTGTTTAACCGTACCTCCACGGCTAATACTTCGTCTTTCAGGCCGTCGAACTGCTGGTCGATTCCGTCGAACTGCTGGTCGATTCCGTCGAACTGCTGGTCGATTCCGTCGAATCGCTGGTCGATTCCGTCGAACTGCTGGTCGATTCCGTCGAATCGCTGGTCCATGCCGCCGAGTCGCTGGTCGATGCCATCGAATCGCTGGCCGATGCCATCGAATCGCTGGCCGATTCCGTCGATGGCTTTTTTCAGGTCTGCATCCATTGCGTTCTCTATAGGATTCGTTAACCCGGCTTGCTATGCATAATATACGAGATAAAAACGGGTCCGTTAAGGAGGTAACAACTTTGTTACATTTTGCTTGTCATGCGATCGCGTCTGTGCCCCGAAGCCGCTTGCCGCCCATGCCTTTCACCGGTCGCACCACTTGATCGAAGACGCGCGGCCGAACCTTCGCGGTCTTTCGGGCTTTTGCCCCAACAAAGGCGGTTTTGCCTACTGGCCCGCGTCTGTTCCACAGGTCACCTGCGCCGGTATGCGGCGGCGATGCCCGAGAGCGCCTCGAATTCCGGGCCTTCTTCCGGGATGGGGATCCCGAACACCTCGGCAATGATGCTGGTCCATCCGTACAGGAAATAGGTCCAGCCATCCACCGTCTTTACCCTCCGGCGGCATTGCTCCGCCTGGTTCAGGAAGATAAAATCGCCTCGGTAATTGTAATCCCAGGCATAGCCGTCCTGAGGAAAGACGGCCTTGTCGGATACCGGGGAGCCCGGACGGTCCTTGCCCATGCCCGTACCGTTTATTACCACCGAGCGCGCAGGGAGGGCCTGCATCGCCGCGTCGTTACCGCCAGCGTCTTCAACGAGCAGGTACTGTACGTTTGCGTCGTGTTCCACCTGGTCGTGCACAGCCTGGATGCTGCGTATCCGACCGGCATCGACATCCGTCACGGTGATCCGAGCAGGTTGTTCGTCGTTCGGAGCGGTCAGAAGTAAGCTCGTGGTTGCTACGGTAGCGCCGCCGGCTCCCAGGAAGAGGATTTCGGCGCCGGTTTCTTTCCAGTATCCGCCCGGAAGAAACGCATCGAGCGCCCGGCGGCCCGTCACAGCGTCTTTCGCATGGCCGACGAGATGTTCGCCTTGCTTGGAAATGCAGGAAATTTCTCCGAGCAGGTGCGCATACGGGTCCAGTTCGTCGAACAGGTTGCGGCTCGCTGCAAGAAGGTCGATTTTATGGGTGGTGATCAGGGCGCCCATCGAGAGCGGATCGTTCTTGATGAAGCGCACGATGTCCCGGTAGGTATCCGGGCTTGCGCCGATCGGAACGTCCACGCCCACCAGGCGCGCATCGTCCAGTCCGAGGCGCCTGGCCCATTTCGGGAAGATGGGCACGATGGAAGATTGCTTCGTGGTTACGCCGATGAAATACAGGGTCGGGGCGTTTGCCGGCCGGAAGGGCGTCGAGGGCATATTGACCGGTGATCGAAGGAAAAATCGTGCGGAGCGGCTAATATACCGAAGCCTGCGCGTACTTTCTAAAGTGAGTATTGATGCAATGAGTAGGATTTTGGCACAGTATTTGCATTAATTCGTTATACACCGAATCGCACACCCTAATCCTTGGAGGTTCATCATGTTATCCCGTTACGGCGTATTTGTTTGTATACTTTTTCTGTTTTCGGCGTTGACCGCCTGCGACAGTGTGGAAACCGAAGACATGCTGACAGAGCAGGAGGTCGATGCGCTCTTTACGGCTATCGGCACCGGTTTTCGGACGCTGGGCACGGATTCCGTGGTGGATGACGCGGCGTTCGGCGCTGTTCCGGACGAAAATACCACAGTTAATCCGGCAGATCTGCTTTCGGGGATACCGGTGGATACGACCTATGCGTGTTCCGAGGGAGGTTCGATCAACCTGCAAGGTACGGTCAGGCCCGCCGCTTCGGATGACGGGGAGCTCGCTGCAAATTACGATTTTTTGTTCGTTCCATCGGGCTGCGTAGTGACCGTTGAGGACGCTACCTTCACGCTCGATAGCCAGTCCGGCATGCGCGAGCAAGGCCTGCTATCCCTTGGGGTGTCCGAGGGCGACGATGGAGTGACGATCGCTGTTGCGACAACCAGCACTTCGACGGGCATAGTGGATTGGGGGCTGGATGATCGGTCCGGCATGTGCGATATGGATCTGTCTACCGATGTGGCGGTCAGCTTAACATTGGAGTCCGACCCGGATGCGGGCATACTTCTTGGTGGCAACATTGATGTGGAGGGCGGCACCACAGGCACCCTATGCGATATCGAAGTGGAGCACCCCGCCGAATTGCCGGACAACCCGGAAGTCCTTTTACCCCCCGATGCCACATCGCTATGAGCGCAGCGCCTCGTTCGCGCTTGCCGCATTGCGGATACGCCACTGTCGTTTTCCCCGAGTCGGGCAACGTTGCCGGTAGTCGATTGAAATACCTGTCCCTTTTCCGGATTCACATAGGGTTCTTCAGAGATGCGAGGCGTGCTTTTGCGCGCCTCGCATCTTTTTGTGCGTCATCCCTATATACATGCAGGCAACAAGATTGCCTGCGGCGGCGTTTCAAAAAATTGCCGGGAATGTTCATGGAATGAATCTTCCGCTCTGCAGGTCTTATACGTGTGATTCTTACATCTTCTTGCCGGGAACCCGGGCCGCAGGCATTGTCCGACGTTCCTTTGAACAAGTTCATACACCCCCGAAAGGATATCGCTGTTATGCTACGATCCACGATGCTCATTGCTGCTGGCCTGTTGTTTGCCGTCTCTCCTATCCGGTCGGCTTATGCCCAGCAGTACGGTAACAGGGGGGGAGGCGAAAGGCCTGGAGGGCAGATGCCCTCGACGGAAATTTCCGGAAGCATTCTCGACGGAGAAACGGGCGAATCCATTCCGTCTGCTTCCGTGGCTGTGTGGAGCGTACGGGACTCTTCACTTGCCACCGGGGCGATCAGCGACGCCGATGGGGCTTTTCTGATCGAAGGGCTGCGTCCGGGAAGATATTACGTCCGGGTCAGCTTTGTGGGGTATCTCACGGAGGAGATTTCGGATGTGGCCCTTGTGCCGGGATCGTTCACCGCAAATCTTGGAACCGTCGAATTGATGCCCGATGCGCAGATGCTGGATGAAGTGATTGTCGAGGAGCGCCGGGAGTTTATGGAAGTCGGCATTGACCGGACCGTGTACAACACCAGGGGTCAACTCGTGTCTGCCGGAGGGAACGCCAGCGAGGTGCTTGAAGAAATTCCCTCGGTGGAAGTCGATATCGACGGGAACATCAGTCTCCGGGGCAACCAGAACGTGGCCATCCTTCTCAATGGCCGCCCTACGTCCATGACCGGGGAGGCGCTCATCAGCTTCCTGCAGGGGTTGCCGGCGAGTACGATTGACCGGGTCGAGGTCATACCCAATCCGTCCGCCAAGTACGAACCCGACGGCATGTCCGGCATCCTGAACATCGTGTTGCGCAGGGATCAGGATATAGGTCTCGGTGGAAGCCTTACGGCTGGCGGCGGCACGCAGGAGAGTTACAATGGCGGAGGTTCGCTCAATTTTATGCAAGGCAAGTTCTCCACATTCGTGAACTACGGATTTCGTCACGGCGTGCGCAACTCGGCAGGGGATCGTTGGCAGGAAAATCGCGTGGCCGATCCGCTGACCGTTATCGACCAGGACGATCGGGGTGAGCGAGGCGGCGACTCGAATAACCTCAGGGCCAGTGCCGATTACAACATGAGCGGCAAGAACGTGCTTTCGCTGGCTACGAGGCTGAGTGTGCGCGGCGGGGATCAGGACGGGCTGAATGCCTACCGCATTCTTGATGCGAACCGGGTGGAAATGAACAGTTACGACCGGACGCGCATCGGAGACCGGAGGGATTTCAACCAGGATTACCGCCTGTCGTTTTCCCGGATTACTGCGCCAGGAACTCACGAACTGCAGATCGAGGCGCGGTACGAAAAAGAGAACGAGAGCGACGAGAACAGCTACGCGCTGGACGGAAATTATCCGGGAAACGTTGTGCCCGGCGCCAGCACGGATCCGTTCTTGCAGCGTTCGACGCAGGAGGAAAACAACGGCGAGGGGTCATTCCAACTGGATTACGCCCGCCCGCTGGGGAACGGCAAACTGGAGGCGGGATACAAGGGGTCGATCGACTTGCTGGACAGCCGGTTCGTGGCCGAGACGTTCGATCACGGCCTCAATGAGTACCTGACGGATGCGCACAAGACGAACACATTCGATTACCGGCAGAATATCCAGGCCGCTTACGGTATTGTGCAGCAGGCATTCGGGCCTTTCGCCACGCAGGTCGGTTTACGTTACGAGCAGGCGCGGACGACGTTCGATCTGACCACAACAAACGAGCGGTACGAAAACGATTACTCCAGTTTCTTCCCGAGCGCCTTCCTGACCTGGGAATTGTCCCGGTCCGAGACGAGCTGGAAGCAGATCAAGTTCAGCTACAGCAAGCGCATCAGCCGCCCAAGAACCTGGCGGCTCAATCCTTTCAACGACAGCCTGGATCCGTATTCCCGGCGCGAGGGGAATCCGTACCTCGAACCGGAATACACGCATTCGATGGAGGGCAGTTACATTCACTTCGCCGGTCCCGTTTCCATCACGCTCACCCCGTATTATCGCAAGACGATCAACCGGATACAGTGGCACGAATTCATTAACGACCAGGGCGTATCCATCACGACGTTCCGCAATTTCGATTCAAGCAGTTCGTCGGGCTTCGAATCCGTCGGCACGTTGCGGCTTACGGACCGGCTGAATGCGTTCGGCAGTTTCAATGCCTTTCGGGTACAGACGGACGGCTCCAACGTGGAATCCGGTCTCGGCAACGACGCCTGGGGCTGGTCGACCCGCGCGAACGCCACGCTCAGCGTTCGGGAGGGATTGTCTGTCCAACTCTCCTGGTTCTACCGGGCGCCGATGGACATCGAGAACGGCCGCGTCGGTTCGTTTTCAAGGGTGAGCATCGGGGCGCGCCAGCAGTTGCTGAATGAGCGCGCCAGCCTCAGCCTGCGGGTTCGCGATCCGTTCGACATGATGAACTACAACATGACGCGCGACACTCCCCGGTTTTATCAGGAGACATTCCGCAGTTTCAACGCCCGTCAGGTCAACCTTTCTTTGACCTACAACTTCGGACAGCAGCGGCGGCAGCAGCGCCAGCGCGAGAACGGTGAATACGAACAGGGTGGCGGTGACGAGGAGATGGAGCAGATGCAGATGTAGGCCCTGGGCTCTGCGCCACCTGCAAGGGTGCGTCACCGATCATCAACACGGGCGAACAGAATTCGTAAACCGGCCGCCGCATTTCCCGCTACACGCCGCTGAACGCGCCGAAGCCTCCATCCACGGGCACGACCACGCCGGTCACGAACCGTGAGGCGTCGCTGCACAGCCACACGAGCGTTCCCGCGAGTTCGTCCACCTCGCCGAAGCGCCCCATGGGCGTATGGTCGATGATTTGCTGGCCCCGCTCGGTCAGCGAGCCGTCTTCGTTCAGGAGCAGGCTCCGGTTCTGTTCTCCAATGAAGAAACCCGGCGCGATGGCGTTCACGCGGAGTCCATCGCCGAATATCCGGGCGAGTTCCACCGCCATCCACCGGGTGAAATTCTCGACGGAGGCCTTGGCTGCGGAATAGCCCACGACCCGGGTGAGCGCACGGGCTGCCGCCATGGAGGAGACGTTGACGATGGAGCCGGCGCACGGGATATCCGTTTCTTCTTCCGTTGTGTCGTTTTTGTTTTTGGCCGCTCCCATCGCCTCTCCGAAAACCTGCGTGGGCAGCACGGTTCCAATCAGGTTAAGGTCAAACACTTGCCGGAAAGCGGTCTCCGGCATGTCGAAAATGCTGTCTCCGGGCTTGAGCGTAGCGGACTTGATGTTGCCCCCGGCGGCGTTCACGAGAATATCCACCCGTCCGAAGCGTTCGACGATGAGATCGCGGGCAGCCGTAAGCTGATCTTTCTTTAGCACGTCCGCGGGGATGCCCGCCGCCGCCGTCGCTCCGGCTTCTTCCAGGGCCCGGGCCGCATCCTCGACCCGCTTTTTGTTGCGCGCCAGGATCACCACCGAGGCGCCCGCTTCGGCCAGTCCCCGGCAGCAAGCCGATCCCAGCGCCCCCGATCCGCCCGTGACGACGGCCACGCGCCCCGTAAGGTCATATAAGGAATGTTGCATAATCGTTACGAAAGATTGCCTTGCGTGTCGTTTATTCTATGCGGGCAAACGTAGCGGAATCGAGGAAACGATCCTGCTTCGGGGGACAGGCGCAGGATATGTGCGCGTCAGACATCGCATCGAAAATACGAAGAACGGGAGCATATGACGAACGATAATCCGGTGACGCTTGGCGTTATCGTCGGCAACCGGGGATTTTTTCCGGATCATCTGTGCGCCACCGGGCGCCGGCAGATCGTAGCCTTGCTGGAGAAGGAGGGGATCCGCATCGTGATTACGCCCGAAGAGGCCACGAACAACGGCGCGGTGGAAACGCTTGCGGAGGCGCGCCTGTGCGCCGATCTGTTTCGCGCGCGCCGAGACGACATCGACGGGGTGCTTGTCACGCTGCCCAATTTCGGGGATGAACGGGCCGTAGCGAACGTACTGCGCTGGGCCGATCTCGGCGTGCCTGTCCTTATGCATGCTTTTGCGGATTCGAAGTCGGACATGTCGCTGACGAGTCGCCGGGACAGTTTCTGCGGCAAGATATCGGCTTGCAACAACCTGCGTCAGTACGGTATTCCGTTCTCGCTCACCAGCCGGCATACGATGGACCCCGCAAGCGAGGCGTTTGCGGAGGACCTGCGCCGCTTTGCGGCCACCTGCCGCGTCGTGCGCTCGCTGAAGAACCTGCGCCTGGGTCAGATCGGCGCCCGCCCTGCTGCATTCAACACGGTGCGCTACAGCGAAAAACTGCTGGAACAGGCCGGCATTTCCGTTGAAACGCTCGACCTGTCTGAACTGCTCGGATGGATCCGCCGTCTCGATGACGACGAGGGCCCCGTCACCGATAAGATCGAGGCGATGCGCGCCTATACGCGGATAGACGGCATTCCCCGGGAGAGCCTGCTGAAGATGGCGAAGCTGGGCGTGTGCATCGACCGGTTCATGGAAGACCAGGGCCTTGCGGCGACGGCCATCCAGTGCTGGACCTCGCTGGAAGAGTTCTACGGGGTGGTGCCCTGTACGGCAATGAGCATGATGAGCGACCGGCTCATGGCGAGCGCCTGCGAGGCGGATATCGTCGGGGCGCTGAGCATGTATGTGCTGCAGGAGGCGGCCCGCGTGCCCGCAGCGCTTCTCGACTGGAACAACGACTACGGAGACGATCCGAACAAGGGGGTCGTATTCCACTGCTCGAACCTGCCCAAATCCTTCTTTGTGGACGAGGGGTCGGACGCGCACCGCATGGATTTTCAGGAAATCATCGCCGGAGTGGTCGGCAAGGAGAATACGTACGGCACCATTGTGGGGCGGATCGCTCCCGGGGCGTTCACGTTCGCCCGCATTACCACGGACGATCTGGAAGGCCGCATGCGCGCCTATGTGGGAGAGGGCGTTTTCACGCCGGACACACTCCGAACCTTCGGGGGATACGGGGTGTTCGAGGTGGCGAACATGCAGGGATTGCTCCGGTATATGTGCGAATCCGGATTTGAACACCATGTGGCGGCCACACGCGCGCGCGTAGCCGGAGCCGTCCGCGAAGCGCTCGGTAAGTACATGGATTGGGAAGTGCATCATCACGCATAAGAGATCGACGCGGAACCATGACTCCCATTGACTGGATTATCGTATTTGCCTACTTCATGGTGCTTGTCTGGATCGTGTGGTGGTCCGCACGCCAGACAAAGACCACCAAAGATTACTTCCTTGCCGGGCGCAATGTCGGCTGGGTCGTGGTGGGGGCATCGCTATTCGCCTCGAACATCGGCTCCGAACACATTGTGGGCCTTGCGGGAAGCGGCGCCCTGAACGGGATGGCGCAGGCGCACTGGGAGTTGCATGCGTGGATCATGATCCTGCTGGCCTGGGTGTTCGTGTCGTTCTACTATCGCTCCGGCGTTTTCACCATGCCGGAATTCCTCGAACGCCGGTTCGACGCCCGGTCCCGCTGGGTACTTTCGATCGTTTCCCTTGTCGCCTATGTGTTTACGAAGGTGTCCGTCACGGTCTACGCAGGCGCCCTCGTATTCCGCACGCTCCTGCCCGACACATTCGGCACGCCGGACAATGCGTTCTGGGTCGGCGCCTTCGTCACGGTGGTGCTGACGGGGGTCTACACCATCTTCGGCGGTCTGCGCGCCGTCGTATACACGGAAGTGCTGCAAACGGTGCTTCTGCTCATGGGGTCGGCGTTTATCACGATGTTCGGGTTGTCCGAACTCGGGGGATGGGATGAACTGCGGGCCGTCGTGGGCGAAAACGCCCAACAATTTGCGCTTTGGCGCCCCAATTCCGATCCGAATTTCCCCTGGCTGGCGGTGATGATCGCCTCGCCCGTTGTCGGGATATGGTACTGGTGTACCGATCAGTATATCATCCAGCGCACCCTTGCGGCCCGGTCGCTGACGGATGCGCGCCGCGGGGCCATTTTCGGGGGATTTCTGAAGGTGTGGCCCGTGTTCATCTTTCTCGTGCCGGGCATGATCGGGTATGCGCTCCACCAAAAGGGCTTGCTTGCCATCCCGATGTCCGCCGAGGGCAATGTCATGGGGGATATGGTGTTTCCCACGATGGTGGCGGAACTGCTTCCGATGGGGCTGCGGGGGCTCGTAGTGGGCGGCTTGCTGTCCGCGCTCATGAGTTCGCTGGCTTCTCTTTTCAACTCGTGCGCTACGCTCTTCACCGTCGATATCTACGAGAAGCTGCGCCCGGGCGCGTCCGATGCGCGGCTCATTCGGGTCGGGCGGATCGCCACCGGCGTAGTGGTGATTTTCGGTATCTTGTGGATTCCGATCATGAAGGTGATTTCGGAAAACAACGAGGGACTCTACGATTACCTGCAGAACGTGCAGAGTTTTCTGGCGCCGCCCATTACCGCCGTGTTCCTGCTGGGCATTTTCTGCAAGCGCATCAACGGACACGGGGCGTTCTGGGGCATGGTCGTCGGATTCGTGCTGGGGATGCTGAAGCTTACGCTCCAGACGCTGGTCCAGAGCGGTGTGATGGAGCCGACGGGCATTCTGGGCGGGATTGGCGCCTTCAACGGGTATTATTTCTCCGGCGTGCTCTTTCTCATCAGTGTCGTCCTCGTCATTACGCTGTCCTATGCGAAGAACGCCGATGCGCTGGGCAAGCTGAAGGGCCTTACCTGGGGAACGCTCACTGCTGAGGAACAGCTCGAAACCCGTTCTTCCTGGGGCTGGCTCGATGTGGCGGGTACGGTGCTGGTACTGGGATTGGTGCTCTGCATCTACCTGTATTTCAGCTTCTGGCTGTAAATACGGGCGCGCCATGCAACGAGACCATTTGCCGCCTCCGGTGCGGACCGATACGAGCAATGCGTTTGCGCATCGCTCCATGGGGGTGCGGGTGCCCTCGATCATCGACGACACGATCATCCGGAATGCGTACGCGGATACCACGGCGGACGCACTGAAACGGCTCCGGGACGAGGTGGCCGGGGACGCGCCGCTGCGCCTTTTCGAAGCGCCGGCGCCCGATCATGTATTGTGGCTGCCGCGGTATGCGCCGCATGAAGGGGAGACCTGGCTGGGCACGGAATGGCTGTTTGCGGAAATGCTCGTGTACCGCATGATGGTCGAGGCGTCCGGGTTTCTTGAATCGGGCAGAGATCCGTTTGCACCCTTCAAACAGGAAGAAATGGCTTCCGAGGCGTTGTGGACTACGCTGGAGGAGGTGCTGGCTTTCGAGGGCCCGCTTCCGGAGCGCCTTGCGCGTATGCTGAAGGCCATGTTGTGGGGCAATCGCATCGACCTGAGCATCATGACCGTGGCCGCGCAGGGCGTGTATGCGACCGACGAACACCTTCTGACGGACTGCTCGGAAGAGATCGTGGCGGGATTGCTGGGACGCCCTCCGGGTTCCGTACATATCATCATGGACAATGCGGGGACCGAGGAGGCCATGGATCTGGCGTGGACCGATTTGCTCCTTGCGGAGGAGTTGGCCACGGAGATCGTGCTGCACGTGAAAATGCTGCCCGTACTGGTGAGCGACGTGATCCCCGCAGACCTCCGCGACATGCTGCGGGCCATGACTGCCCGGGGAGGGGCTGCCGCCGGTCTTTCCGCCCGCCTTTCCGGGTACATGCAGGAGGGTCGTCTTCGCATGGAGGCGGATTATTTCTGGAACACGGACGGGCGGTTTTGGGAATTACCCCTCCATATAGAACATGCCCTCGGAGGGGCGACGCTGGCGATCAGCAAGGGTGACGCCAATTACCGCCGGGCGACGAACGACGCCATCTGGCCGCTCGAAACAAGCATGAGCGAAGCGCTGGGGCCTTTCCCTGCGCCGCTGGCGCTCCTTCGCACGCTCAAGAGCGATACGCTGGTGGAAGTCTCGCCGGAGCGGGCCGCCGAACTGGAGGTCGAGCATCCGCAATGGCGGGCCAACGGGACCTACGGCGTGATGCAATACGCCGCCGGGCAAGCGCATTCTGTTTCCGATGAAGAAGGTTCTGCCTATGCATAGCCATCGCCAGCCATTTCTTGTAGCCTTTATTCTGTTATTGGGCCTGTTTTCCTGTACGCAGCAAGGCGAAGATATAACCGCCCCCGCCGAAGGGGCAGCCGTCCGTCGCGGGTTTACAATCCCGCTGATCGATCTGGCCGACGAGACGCATCGGCAAGTGGTGGTCGACAAGCAAGAAGGGCAATACCTCGGCCACCCGACAACGGTCCTGCTTGAAGATGGCCAGACCATCATCGCGGTCTACCCGCAAGGACATGGCGGCGGCGCTATCGTAATGAAACGGAGCACCGACGGCGGCCTTACCTGGAGCGATCGCCTGCCGGCGCCCGATAGCTGGGCCACTTCCCGCGAGGTCCCTACGATCCATCGTGTCGTCGATTCGACCGGCGTCAAGCGGCTGATCTTGTTCTCGGGTCTCCATCCAATCCGTATGGCTGTTTCCGAAGACGACGGCCTCGCCTGGAGTGAGCTTGAACCCATAGGCGACTTTGGCGGCATCGTCGCAATGGGATCGGTCGAGCGGCTGAAAAATGGGGATTACATGGCGCTTTTTCACGATGATGGGCGTTTCATCGGGCCGGAGGATCAGCAGCAGGATTCGCCCGTTTTCCACGTCTACAAAACGCTCTCTCGCGACGGCGGCCTGACGTGGTCCGCGCCGGAGGTCATCGCTACGCATCCGACGGCGCATTTGTGCGAGCCCGGCCTCGTTCGTTCACCCGACGGGAACCAGATGGCTGTGTTGCTGCGCGAGAACAGCCGCACCTTCAATTCGTTCATCATTTTTTCCGACGATGAAGGCGAGACCTGGAGTGCGCCGCGTGAAATGCCCGGCGCGCTCACCGGAGACCGGCACACGGCCAGATATGCTCCCGATGGCCGCCTCTTTATCTCCTTCCGCGACACAGCGCACGAGACTCCGACACAGGGCGACTGGGTCGGCTGGGTAGGTACCTACGAGGATCTTGTCGAGGGGCGCGAAGGCCAGTACCGCGTGCGCCTTATGGACAACAAACACCGCTGGGATACCGCCTATCCCGGTGTGGAGGTTCTTCCGGACGGCGTTTTCGTCTTAACGACCTACGGTCACTGGGACGAAGGCCAGGAACCCTATATCGTCAGCGTCCGCTTTACGCTCGACGAGTTGGACGATAAAGCGGAGGCGATGCAGGGGTAGGCTTATTCGCCGGTTCATGGCGCGCATCGCTGTGGGTGATGGCTGCACCCCGCCGGCCATTTACGAGGCGGGTGGAATCCGGTGCGTCGTGATTGCGGTTGAAGGCGGGGGAAAGCCCGGTACCGATGCAGACGACAAGTCCTGGCGTTCTCCCGTCCCGAATAGCGCACACACTAGAAATCCATGCCGAACAAACACAGGGTATTTGCCATGATCGTTCCCTTCGTGCTGGCGTTTTCCGCCGCAACCTCTTCCGCGCAGGATCAGGGCTACGACCCCGAGGCGCGTCTCGCCGAACTGGACATTGCGCTGCGCAAGGCGTCCTCGCCCGTGGCCAATTACGTCAACGCCGTGCGAACGGGGGACCTGTTGTACCTGTCCGGGAAAGGGCCGTTGCGTCCTGACGGGACGATGGTTATTGGCAAGGTTGGCGCGGATTTGTCCGTCGAGGAAGGGTACGAGGCGGCCCGGCTGACGGGAATCCAGTTGATCTCCACGATGAAGGATGAACTCGGCGATCTGAGCCGCGTCCGGCGCATCGTCAAGGCATTGGGCATGGTGAACGCCGCCCCGGATTTCGGGGCCCATCCTGCGGTCATCAACGGCTTTTCGGACCTGATGGTCGAGGTCTTCGGCGACAGGGGCCGCCATGCCCGCTCCGCCATTGGCATGGGCTCGCTACCGGACAATATTGCCGTGGAGATTGAGGTGATTGTAGAGGTGGAGTAGGGGGTATGCAGCAAAAACTACTCGGCTTGTGTAGTAGCGGCGGATGAGCCGAGATAAGATTCTCTTGTCCTTTACTTGACAAGAACCATTGTCCGCGTGATTATCTTCTTGCCAGCCACAAGGCGGTATACGTAGGCGCCGTTCGGCAAGTGCTCTGCATCGAAATGCACCGTGTACCGGCCTGCGGCTTGCAAATCGGCAATCAATACGTTCATTTCGCGGCCAAGCATGTCGTACACGATGAGGCTCACGTCCCCCGTCTGCGGCAAGGCGTAGTCGATGGTCGTCTGCGGATTAAACGGGTTCGGATAGTTTTGTGAAAGTTCGACTTCCTTCGGCAACTCTGAATCTTCGGTACTAACGGGGCAACTCGAAACAAATGCTGGTAAGGTCATTGAAGCCAACATGTTTGCCCTGTTTACCGCCCGGATCGTGATCAGGGCTGAGTTGTACCCGTATGGAGTGATTGTCAGCGTAGCCTTGGCAGGATCCAGCGTGATGCGCATGGCTGACGTGAACACATCGTTCTCCATGCTCAAATTATCGTAGCGCCGAGAGGCTTCCACGTCCTCTACCGGCATTCTGAACAACAGCCCGCTAGGAAGCGGGTCGCCTGGTATGAACAACGGATTGATGAAAGCAGGTCCGATCGGTTGGTTTTGATAAAATGGATGAGGCAACGTCAAATCTGTTAAATCCAATGTCAAAGAATCGTCGCAAACAGTCATCCAGAGCTCATAACCCGCTGCAAGAGCGGCTTCCAGCGCCTCATTGACAATAGGAGCAATAGCGTGGGTAACCGTCACCATGAACGTCCGCTGGGAAGTTTCTTCCCGATTATTTTTTGCTGTAACCGTTACGGTACCGGACCTGGGGTCCGGGTCTGCGTGCCAAACCGGGGTGAGCGTTATGACAGAACCTTCCACGCTGGCCGTTGCAACCAGCGTATCCAGTGCTACTGTGTAGGTCAACCCTTCTTGGGTGGCATCGCTGAAAGCCGGTTGTTCGCCGTCTTGTTCACTGTCGAGATCCGCCATATCCACCATCTTCGCTTCGCCGTCGCCAGCCAGGGAAACGTCATCAATCGCGTGCTCCGTAGGTTTGGGCGTTGTTTGGTCGATCACTGTCACGTCCACCTGTAATCTGGCGTATTCGCCCGCAGCGTCGTGCGCGAATACCCAAACCCTGGTGTTACCCATGTTATTTTTCACCGCTGTCTCGGCCTTGTCCGTAAGCGCGAATGTCAGCGTGTCGCCATCCACGGTTGCTGTTACAATAGCTTCCTTGTCCGTATCCGCGTTGCCATCGTGATCCACTGAATCGGCGATGGCCGTGTACGTAAGGAATGGGTCGTCGTCGTCACCGAAACGCGAATCCAATCCCGTACCGTCCTTCCATTCAACGGATTCTATGTCTTCCAGCTGAAGATCTACAGTTGTGGTGTAGGGAGCGGCTACTTCCTCATTGTATTCTGTGTTGTCGTTACCGTCATCGGTACCCCGGATATAGGGAGAAAGACTGGACATGACTTCTACCTCGAACAGCGTGTCGAAATCCTTGTCGTCACCGGTATCCGTATCGAAGGCCATCCTGAATTTGCTCCGCGTAATCGGAAGAATGGTCATCCAACGCTCCACAATAAGAACAAAGGCAAATTCCTCCACAACGAACGCGGCTTTGTCCGCTGGCTCAACGCGCTCATCTGAGCCGTCAAGTTGGTAGTGGTGGACTATTCCCGATCCCAGGCCTTCATCTACAAGGCTAAACGTAACTGTTCCACCATCCACACGCAGGATTACAGGCTGCTTTTGCTGCGCCATTACGGAGCCCGCATCCAGGATGCCCGCAAACAACAGGCAAGCCGCGGCAAGGCGGCCGGTGACAGCAAGGCCACTTGCCGGAGAGCGCAAGCGGCTTCGGGCCCGCGCCCTGGCGCGGGTATGATCGATCGGATGGGATTTCCGGATCAGGGGCGTCATGGCTCATGCTCAATGTTAGACATGGTCCGTGAACATGGTACAGTCTCTTGAAGGATACTGTTGCATCTGGTTCATACTATTCAGGGCAGGGCTTGCTGTCGTAAAGCATGAATCGTTGTCGTAGGGATGCATCCGTCGTGCGCTCCGATCCAATCTCTACCTATCTCAAAATTCCTTACCTCTTAAATAATTCCCTGCTTATCAGAAAATTCTTTGCTTATTAAATATTTCCCTGTTTTTAAATAAATTCCCCGTTTCCAGAAAAATCCCCTTACCCCCCAAACAACTCCCTCACCTCCAACCCGAATCCCGGCAGTACGTCCGGATCTTCAAGTCGGTCTGCGTCCCGGAAGATCGTCTCCGAGCCGTCCGCCCGGTGAATAGTCACGGTGCGTGTCTTCGGGTCCACCATCCATACGCACAGCGCTCCGGCCTCGAAGTAATCGCGCATCTTTTCGCGCATTGCTCCCGGCCTGTTCGACGGAGAGAGCACTTCGACCGCCACATCCGGGGCTCCGCGTATCCAACTGCCCGGTTCGCCTTCCCAGGATCGCTGTTCGAGGAGCACGGCCACATCCGGTCCCCGGACCGTCGCCGGACGGTCGCTGATAATAAAACCGGTTTCCGCGAAAACCTCGCCTTGCCCGAACGCTTCCATCCAGTTGCCCAGGCGCCGCGCCAATATGCTTTGGCTGCGCCCGTGCGACCCGCCAGGAAGCGGTTCCCGGATGACGATGCCCTGGAATAGTTCGGAGGAATATCCGTCATCCGGCTCTTCGAACCGTGCGTACTCCTCCACGGTCATGGGTTGGGGCGGAGCGGGGTTCTTGCCGGTTCGCGCACGGGTTTGGGTTCTTACGGTCGTCACGGGTCTACCTCTCCACGATTTTAAGGATTAATTGATATCCCGCGCCAACTTCCTGGCCGGGATCAGGCACATTTCGTCGAACTCCTTCATCGTCTCCTTGTCGATCACGTTCGCCTCGTACATGCCCTGAGCCGTTTCGTGTATGGCCGCCAGCGCAGCAGTCTTGCATTGCTTCTTCATCGCCTTGTCCCCTGATTAATGCGTTTCGAGCCGCATATTGATAGCGGGGGAGTAGGTTCCCCACAGAAAAACCATGCCGGTCCGGGATGCCAACACCCCTACCCCTCAAACAACTCCCTCACCTCCAACACGAATCCCGGCAGCACGTCCGGATCTTCGAGGCGGTCTCCATCCCGGAAGATCGTTTCCGAGCCGTCCGCCCGGTATATGGTCACGGTGCAGGTCTTCGGGTCCGCGGTCCATACGCGCAACGCCCCGGCGTCGAAGTAATCGCGCATCTTTTCGCGCATAGCTGCCGGCGTGTTCGATGGGGAGAGTACTTCGATCGCTATTTCGGGCGCTCCGCGCGGCCAGTTCCCCGGCGTGTTTTCCCAATCCCCCGGTTTTATAAAAACGGAAATGTCCGGGCGGCGGACTGTCCCCGGATGCATGTGGATGATGCAATCCATTTCCACCGCCACGCTGCCGCGTCCGGTTTGGCGTGCCCAGTCTCCAAGGTGCCATGCAAAATTGGCATGAACGAATCCGTGCGGATACCCCGGACCGGGCTCCTGCACCGTGAGTATGCCCCGAACCAGTTCGTATCTGTACCCGTCCTCCGGCTCCTCGAAACGGGCGTACTCCTCCACCGTCATGGGCCGGGGAGGGACGGGATCCTTACCGATTCGCGCGCGGGTTTTGGTTGTTATTGTCGTCACGGGCATACCTCCCTGCAAGAATGGTCTAATACAAATGTCCGGCAGGAGAATAAAGCGCCTAGTTGTGTAAACCCACCACGTTGTTCAGTGGAATATTGAGGGATTGGATAGGCGTTTGGTATTCCAAGCTGGCGTGTGGTCGATGCCAATTGTATCGGTGCAGCCAGCGGGGGAGGTACTCGCCGCGCTGTCCGGAGTTGTCGTAGGCGCGTGCATAGGCCCATTCGCGCAGCGCGGTTTGGATGAAGCGTTCGGCTTTGCCGTTGGTTCGCGGGGTATAGGGCCGCGTTCGGATGTGTTTCATTTTGAGTTGTCGGCACAGTTTTGCGAAGCGTTTCGAGCGGTAGCAGGAGCCGTTGTCGGTCATGACGCGGGTGAAGGCGACTCCGAGTGTTCGGAAGTAGCGCAGGGTGTCGACGAGCGCGCTACAGGCGCTTAGAGCGGTCTCGCCGGGCTGGATGCAAGCGAAGCTCACTCGCGAATGATCGTCGATGGCCACATGCACGTATTCCCATCCGGCTCCTGCGGAGTTCTTTCGTCGGTTACCGGTGACCCGATGGCCCGGACGCACGAAACGCCCCAGCCGCTTTACGTCCAGGTGCAGCAGGTCGCCCGGATTCGGGTAGACATAACGGCAAGACGCAACCGGAGGGTCCAGATGGGACAATCGGTTCAATCCGGCTTGCTGGGCTATCCGGGCCACTGTGCTGTGCGCCACCCCGGTTCTTCGGCTAATCTCGCGATAGGTGCATCGGGCGCGGCGAAGGGCCAGGATTGTCTCCCGTTGCGCCTCTGAGGTGCGATGCGGGCAACTGACAGGACGCGAAGAACCGTCCCGGAGACCTTCTCGTCCCTGCGCGCGATACCGGGCCAGCCACTTGTAGGCCGTGCGTACGCTGACCCCCGAGGCCTGCGCGGCTTCTTCGACGCGAAGCCCCTCGTTAACGATGCGGCAAACCAGAATCTCTCGACCTTTCGGCGTCAATCGGGCATTCTTGTGAATCTTCATTCGGCGCTCTCCTTGACTTTCAGTTCGGATATCCCTAATAAATTCGGGCGTCAGGATCAAATGAACAACCTATTGAGAGGTCACACCTAGTCCGGTCTTGTTTCCGGTTAATTGAAACTATCTCTGTTTACATTTTGGCCGGATTTATTCTGCAGAGACGCCATTTTATTCTGCGTTTATTCTGCAAGCCGCCATCATGGCGTCCTGTGCAATCCGGCGTTTCGGATGGGTTCCTGTCTTCTACCTATGGCTGATTGGGGATCAATTCCCGGGAACCGGGAGGTAATGCTACGATCATGTCCCGATCCATTCATTCTCACTGTTCCGATGACGAGATGTATGCGGCAGGATTTGCAGACCCTTGACGGACAATGCCCGGTAGTGTATTCTTCGTACGGCGATTGCCTCGGGCAACAGCGTGGTTGATCCCGGTACATTGCAACCATTCAGGGCTGTCCGGGACGCTATCCTTTGAACTGTCGAAGTCCCCCGGCAGCGGGGATTCGAACCGTTGCGGTACAATGGGCGAGTATGGGTGCGGCGCGAACGGAGCAGCGTCGAACCTTCGCCGGGCGAACTGCAGGAACTCTACAACATGTTCGGTTACATCCTGACGGAGGAGCGAACGATCCAGCCTGCGACGCCGGGGCATATTGACCTCGAGAGTTTCCGCGAGTATCTGCAGGCAATGGGACTCGACACGCATGGAGAACCCCAGCCCAGCGATGTGGACGATCTCAGAAATCGGGGGGTTGTGGCGGAACTGGGGGATACGTTACATCCCACGCTCTACGGCGTGCTGGCATTCGGCAAGGAACCGCAGCGTTACCCGCAAACGGGCAATTTTCGGATAGAATGCGTCGCTCACGAGGGCGACGACCGAGCCTCTCGGGTGCTGCAGGTTGCCGACGCTCGTGGAACCCTCGACGAGCAGGTAAGACGAGCGGCGGGGTGGTTTTCCGGTTTGGGGCGATTTGAATCGTATCGAGGCAATATCCGGGAAGATCGTCCGCTTTTGCCGGACAAGGCGCTTCGGGAAGCGCTGGTCAATGCCGTGGCGCACCGCGACTATGCGATCACCGGCTCGAAAATTCTCCTCGAAATTTTCTCAAGGCATGTCGATGTGACCAGTCCGGGTGGGCTGCCTAACCATATGACCGTGGAGAGCGTGCGCGCCGGGGCGCATCCAAGATCGCGGAACGAACTGATGGCGAATTACATGGTCGTAAAAGGGCTCATGGAGCAACGGGGCAGAGGCTGGCCGGTGATGCGAAGGACCATGCGCGAGTTCAATGGAACCGAACCCGGGATCGTTGCCGAGACCTCGCATGTCAGGGTGACATTCCGGCTCGACCCGGCTGCTGTGCGGTGCCGATAGAAGGAGTGAATCCGAGCGTGAAAAAGCAGAATAAAAATGCTGTATTCCACAGAACCCGCTTGATACTATATGCATTATATGCTATCATATATATCATATTCTGGAGATTGTGATGCCTAAAAATCTGCAAGTTCGTAATCTTGACGAAGAGCTGGTCATTCGGCTGAAACGCCGTGCGGCGCGCCACGGGCGTTCGGCTGAAGCGGAGCATCGTGAAATTCTGCGTCAGGCGCTTTCGGCGGAAGTGGAACCTGCGTTTGACGAATTAGCGGCTCGGCTGCGATCCATGACACAGGGGCGCCCGCAGACCCCTTCAGAGGTGCTCCAGCGCGAAGGACGGGAGGAACGGTGAATCGCTTTGTTATTGACGCAAGCATCGTTATCAAATGGGTTGTGCATGAGGAAGATTCCCTGGATGCACTGGCCATTTTACAAAATTTCCCTCTCTCATCTCCCGATCTTTTGATTGCCGAATGTTCGAATATTCTTTGGAAGAAGGTAAAACGTGCGGAGCTTACTACCGATGAGGCGATCATGGCCGTGCATCTCATACAAAGAGCCGATGTCGAACTATTGCCCACGCGGCGCCTGATGGAGGGGGCCACGCGTCTTGCAATAAAGCTGGATCATGCCGCGTACGATTGTATCTATCTGGCGCTGGCTATTGAGAGAGATTGGCCTTTCGTTACGGCGGACGAGCGTTTCCGTCGTAAACTTGTACAGATTGCCGATGCGCGCCTGAGCCGGAACGTGCTTTCAATGCGGGAGGCCTTGGCGATGCGGGGGTAGCGAGGCATTTTCGACAGGCTCCCTGTCGGATTCCTCAGGCAGCCGCCGTAATGCCTATCCCTTTTGTCTGGTTCGGCTTGGCATCGCATTCCGCCTTGAGTATGGCGACAAGCGCGTCGATGTCGTCCAGTTGCCCCGTTACCTCGGCCTTGCGGCGAACCACTGGAAAATCGCCGGGCGTGAGCACCTTCAGGCTCGACAGCGCCGCTGGCGCTTCCATGTTGAAGTAGGCACGGAACAACGCTTCGATTCGGTCCGGGACGACGAACTGCTGAACCTTGCCCGACGCTTCAAGGTGAATCCTCAGACCATGACCACGCGCCTGATACATCTCGGACTCATTTCGGGCGCCTGAAGGCGCCGGGGCTCGCCTGCGCGGAACGATGTTTAGTCTTGCGGGATCAGGATGAACGGATTGGCGATCGAGGTTTTGCCAAAGTGCTTGAGGAGTTGGGCCTCATTGCGTTCATCGAGTTCGTTCTCCTTGATTTCGCTCTGGATTGCCGGCTGCTTTAGTCCGGGAATGCGAATTACGAAAAACGGCCACAAGGTGTCGGATTTGTAATGTTTGTCCAGGTGCGGGAAGTTCACGATTGGACGAATACGCTTTTGGCGCCGGAAAGCATCGGTGTACTCGAAATGCCACGTTCCCTCGCGGAGAGACAGGCGCCCTACATCCAGATTATGGTACTGCAACAGGAACTCGGCTTTTTCCTCTTTCGAGGGCCGAAGGTGCTCGCGTCCGCCTTCCAGGGACAACATTTTTTTCAGGTTTTCGATCATGGGCCCCCCTACCCCCCATTCCACCGCTCCAGCCCCAGCAGCCGCTTACCGAGATCGGTCAGTTCCGCGTGTCCGTACACCTTCTTTTCCAGTTCGCGCGGGTCCCCCGGGAAGGCAATGCCCTTGGGCGGTTCGCAGGTACGCCATGAATGGATGCGCTGCTGCCGGAGATCCTCGTTGTCCTCGCTGGTCGGGTACATGGAGACGTACTGCGCCATCCGCGCGCGATCCTTCGACGTGTTCGGACGGATGCCGTGCGCCTGCAGGGAATTCCAGATAATCAGGTCCCCGGCCCGCAGCGGGATGAACCGTACCTCTAACCCGCTCGTGTCCGGCCGGAACGGGTCCCGTTCTGCAGGCTGTGTTTTTACCCATTCGTCGAAGGTATGGAACAGGTCGGGCACGCATTGCAATCCGCCGACTTCCGCGTCCGTATCCACGAGGGACAGCACCCCCTGCACGTTGACGGGCAGCGGATCTTGCGACGTGTCCACATCCCAGTGGATGAAGCCTCCAAACTTGCGCCCGTCCCGGTTGGGCGTGTTCAGGTTCGCGCGGTCGATGGTGACCCACAAGTCCTCGCGGTCCCAGATATCCACGTAGGCGTCGTATACCCGGGGCGATTGCCGGGTGTCCCACAGGAGCTGGTGATTGTACACCTCCACCATGCCCGAATTGTTGAGTTCCGTCATACCGTGCGCCCGCCGGTCCGTTGCATTCCATGTGGACGGGTCGTTGGGATCCATTTCCTGAAATTCCCACAGAAAAGCCTTCAGACGCTCGATATGGTCGGGTGAGATGGCGTCGTGCACGATAACATAGCCCCAGGTTGTCCAGTGCTCCCAGTCTTCTTCGGAGAGTACCCGGAGAGGAAGCGTTTTTTCAATATCCTTGAGTTGGACGCCGAGAAGCGCCTGATTGCCCTCATGCTCCGGGCTTTTCATGGTTTCTCGCATAGATTCTGTTGCAGGTTGAGTGAAGAAATTATCAGGGGATATACCCCGCCTTAATCGTCTTGTTCGTCGCTTTCCGCCTGCTCTACGAACTGGTTGAGACCCTCGATAATCACGGCCTGTTTGTTTGTGTCTTCCAGCGTTCCCAGGTACCCGGACAGCACGGCGAGCGCCTCTTCCGTACCCGTGGCCGCGATGCGGCTGACGGTGAAGGACAGGATACGGGGCAGGCTGGCCGAGAGCGCCATGTCCATGGCCCGGTCCATGTCCGTCGGCGCCAGAGGCTCCAGTGCATACCATGCCATCAGCGGGATATTTTGATCTCCGGCGTCTTCGGCCCGCTTCGTGAGGGCGTCCAGCGCATCCCATCGCCGGTCGGGAGCCATACGCTGGAGGGCGCTTGCAATGTAGAGGCGGACCAGGGCGGAAGAGTCCTCCCGGGCCATCCGCGTGAATGCCTGCGCAGCCTCTTCGGGAACGCCCCGGTCCTCAGCCAGAAGATGGATCGCCCATGCGCGGACGTGTTCGTTTTCGTGGTCGAGCAGGCCGGTCAGCGATTCGTCCGACAGGCCGCCGGTCACGTGCAGTGCCCAGAGCGCCCGCAGCTTCCGCGTATCGTCCGGATTCTCCTCGAACCGGGTCCAGAGCGCTTCGTGCACGGCTTCGTCCGGTCCCCGCTCCTGCAGGATGCGCCGCGCCGTGCGCACGTACCAGTCGTTCGGGTGCATCTGGAGTTCGACCAGCTCCATGGAAGAGAGCCGCTCCAGATCGACCGGCATCCATTCGTCGTTTTCGTGCGAAATCCGGTAGATGCGCCCGGTTTCGTGGTCGTGGCTTTCGGGATCCCCGTGATGACACTGGTTCTTGTCGTACCAGTCGATGACATGTACGGACCCGTCCGGGCCGTATACGAGGTCCAGCATCTGGGACCAGCTGTCGTGGGTCAGCAGAAAATCCTCTCCGTGCCGGCCCACGTACCCGGAGCCGCTTCGTTCGAGGATGTCCGTATTCGCCCGGAATCCGTGGATGTTGTGCATGAAGATGCGCCCGTGGTATGCTTCCGGCCACGAAGCGCCCTGGTAGATCATGGCGCCTGCATGGGCATGCCCGCCGCCTGCCGAACCGGACCGTCGGTTGCCCGCGTGGGGCCCCTGATTGCCCACCCAGTGCACATGGTCGCCGATCGGGTCCAGGTCGTCGTATACGTACGGATTGAAATGCCCCCCGGCCTGCCGGATCATGCGGGAGCCGGGAATGACGTGGTGCAAGTGCGGAATGACGCAGGCCGTCAGGAACAGTTGTCCATACGCATCCCAATCCAGTCCCCAGGAATTGCTGGTGCCGTACGCAAATATCTCGAAAACGCGCTGCGTCGGGTGATACCGCCATACGCCCGCATTGAGCTTCGTGCGCTCGGCGTCCGTCGCGCCCGGCTTGCCAACGTTCGAGTGGGTGAACACGCCGTGCGTACCGTAGAGCCAGCCATCCGGTCCCCACATGAAGGAGTTCAGCGTCTCGTGGGTGTCGTGGTAGCCGAACCCGTCCAGCAGTACCTCCGGGGGCCCTGCGGGCCGATCCCCCGATGCGTCGATAGGGATGTAGAGCAGATAGGGCGCCGCTCCAACCCATACTCCCCCGAAACCCAGTTCCAGGCCGCTCACCAGATTCAACCCCTCCATGAAGACTTTCCGCACATCGAAAGCCCCGTCCCCATCGGTGTCTTCGAAGATGAGAATCCGGTCTTTGCCTTCGCCTTCCGGCGCCCGGACCGGGTAGGTCCGCCCCTCGACGACCCATACGCGCCCCCGGTGATCGAGCGCCATCGCAATGGGATTGACGACATCCGGTTCCGCCGCCGCCAGTTGCACGCGGAAGCCGTCCGGCACGGTCATCGTTTGCGCAGCTTCCTGTGCGCTTCCCCCTTCCAGCAACACTTCGTCCCAGGCCGGTAGCCTCGCAATCCCGGACGGATCGAGTTCATCCGGGAAGGAAGGCCGCTCCGCATGCAAGCGAAAGTGGTCGAAGTTGATGTGCGCATATGCGTTCTCGGGGAGGTAGGCTGCCGTGGAGCCCCCGGTGTCCTCATCCACGAGACGGATGAAGATCGTTTCGCCGACCTGCTTTTCCAGATCGGCCACCACGGGCCGCATGGCAAGGTCATTGTCGCCGCTCGTCGAAAAAATGACGGCTCCGTCCCTGGCCCGCACCAGTTCCGCGCGAGTGCTCTCCAGCGCGCCCCCGGAAATCAGAAAACTTGCATACGGATGGGTCGCCTCGAACGGGGAAGAGGTCAGCGTCCCCTTGCTCGCCGGCCCGTACGCCACCCCGGAACTGATCCACCGGACGCCTTTGTGCCCGCTGCGCAAGGCCGCCGGCTCCTGATTGCGTTGTTCCCGCAGCGCCTGGATCACTTTTGCGACAGCCGCCTCGCCCGAGGCGAACAGGTCGCCTTCGACGGGTTCGTTTCCGAAGGCTTCGCCCTCGACCGTCCAGTCGGTCAGGTCGCCTGCCTCGAAATCGAGGTTCAGGGTGCGCCCGTCAACCGCCGGCGCATGCCCGGTATCCTGTGCGGCCGCCGGTGCGGAACCCATCAAAACGGCGAGCGATCCGGCAGCGACGGCAAGGAGGCTGCGAAGAAAAAAGGAACGGGGGAAGGACAAGGGGAAGGACAAGGCGAATGGCATGGCAATTCCTGTTGAGGGTGTTGTGCGTTGTAAGGGAGATGTACGCTTCGGCGTTTGCGTTCTCGTATCCGACGGGTCGTTTACCGGGCTTTCTGGCGAAAGATGTACGTGCCTTTCTTATTGACGACCAGAATGTCCGGAGAATCGTCGCCGTTCACGTCGTCCACCGCGAGAGCGACTCCGACCCCCGAATCGTCATCGACGAGATGGGGGGTCCAGACGACGTCGCCGTTCTCCGTCCGCGTGAGCCGGAACCAGTAAAGCACTGGCGGGGCATTCGGTTCGGGGTCCACTTCCTCGCCGTGCGCCCGGAACCGTTTCCCGGTCACGATATCCCGTAACCCGTCCCCATCCATGTCCACCAGCGCCACGGCATGCAGTTGGGAGAAACGGACTCTGCCCGGCTCGCTCGCCGCATCGTCCCGGAGGATGAGGTGTTTCTCGAATCCGCCGTCCGCGAGCTGCCTGAACCATGAGAGTCCCCAGCCGTGCGCGTCGCGGCTCGTGATCACGTCATTCAGCCCGTCCCCGTCCACATCGTAGGCATACATTTGCGCGCCGCCGCCGGCAAACGCTTCCTCATGGTGTTCCCAGGGAGTGGCCACATCGAATCCCGGGTTTTCCCACCATCCGTCCGACATGAGCAAGTCAAGCAATGCGTCGCCGTTCACATCCCCGACCCCGAACCCGTGCGTGAAGCGCAACAACTCCTCGTACGGACCGGCTACTTGCCGAAACGTCCACGGCTCGGTCGGACGCTCCGGATCGTACGATGCATAGCCCGGATACCCGTCCGCATGGCAGACGATGTCCGGGCGTCCGTTTCCGGTGATATCCAGAATGTGAGGCGACTCGTTGTCCACGGTAGGGAAGGCGAGATGCCGCGTCCAGTACCCGGTGTCCTCTCCGTCCGGTTCCCCGGGATTTTCGTACCAGAACGCCTCTTGTCCCGGAAATCCGATCACGAGAATGTCGTTCCACCCGTCGTCGTTGAAATCGTGCACATGGACGACAAAATTGTCCGAATACGAAAAGCCCTTTATACTGAATGGCTTGGGCTCATAGAACGCATGACGCGCCTCGAACGAGGGGCCGGCGTACCAGTACGGTCCCGCCACCAGGTCCGCCGCGCTGTCCCCGTTCACATCCCCGATGGCGCCTCCTTCCGCAAAAAACACGTCGGTGAGGTGTGTTCTGTCGAAGGCGGGTTGTCCCGCTGCGATACCCGCTGTACATAGCAAGAGGCCTGCACAGAAGGTCGCTGTATACATTGTTTTTGTCATGGTTCAGTCGGGTTTGACGATCCGGTTGATGCCGTACAGGATGATTTTTCGTTCTTCGGCGTTCGCTTCGGGCAGGCGCCCGGAAAGGATGCGAAGCGCTTCCTGCGATCCCTCCGCAGCGATGCGCTGTACCGTAAAGGATAATACATTTGGCCATTCCGAGGCCAATGCCAGTGTCAGCGCCCGATCCATATCCACCGGCACGGCGGCCTCGGTGGCGTACCAGACCAGCGTCGACAGGACATGGTTCGCAGCGTCTTCTGCATGGCTATACAGTCCTTCCAGCACGCCCCAGCGGCGCTCCGGCGCGATGTGCCGCAACGTTTCCGCGAGGTACGTCCTCACCAGCGCGGAGGTATCCTCGCGGGCCATGCGCGCAAAGGCGTCCAGGACGTTTTCCGGGGGATTTTCGTTCTCCGCAAGCAACTGGACGGCCCGTGCCCGGATGTGCTCGTTTTGGTGATCCAGAAGACCCGCCGGATCAGCTTTGGTCAGGCTGCCATCCGTCTGCAAATCCGCATGGGGCGGCGGCTCCAGCAGGGGAAGGGGGATGTTTTCCGGAGGGGGCAATTCCTTGAGGAGCAGGAGGCGCGCGGTGCCCCCGCCATTTCCGTTTGCTTCCGGCGCAGGCCCGGCGTCGACCATCCCTGCTTCCCGTATAATCTCAAACCGTCCTTCCATGCCGGCAGCCCGATGCCCTGGAATTGTACAGTAATAAATATCGTCTTCCACAGCAATAAACGTGATGTCGGTCTGCTCGCCGATATCCAGCACCCCCTCCGATTTCACCTGCAAGGTTTCGAGGGCGATATCGTGGAGCAGCGCCTCGACGTTCACGATGACGATGCGTACCGTCTCGCCTTTCTCCGCCCGCAACACCGGGTTGCGCACCCCGTCGATGTTTCCGCCCACGCCCCAGTACCCGAGGATGTTGGTTTCAAGGACATATTCGCGGTCCGCATCCGCAGCCTCCTGCGCGAGAGCGGGGCGCAAGGCAGGCAGAATCATTGCGAGAAGACCCGGCAACAGGATGCAGGCGCAGCGGCAAAGCATGATCCGGACAGCGAATGAATTTCGGCGATTATTATGCACGGGGCGCACGGCGTCTGTTCCGTTGCACACCGTATGGCGCCCAGGCCCACATTCCGGGGCGGAGCGCCCCCGGCGCCGCGACCACGGGACAAGCAGAGTCACGGGCAGGGGCGGACATGCTCCGTCCGTCCGGCATCCGCCCTCCGCAAGAGCGCGTCCCACAAGCAATATGGCTGAAAGGGCAAGTCGCATCACGGCATAATTTCAGGAAGAAATGTAAAATCTTTGCAAAGATGTTATATTGCTTGCTGAATTTACGTCTCTCGTATCGCTTAAACCTATGCGGGACAAGATCAAGATCAAGGTTGCGGTCGTAGGACTGGGTTTCGGCGCGGAGTTCATACCCATCTATCAACGCCATCCCAACGCCGAACTGTGGGCGATTTGCAAGCGAGACGAAAAGGGCCTGCACGAGATTGGGAATCAATTCGGCGTAGAGCGGCGCTATACGGACCTGGAAGCGCTTCTTGCGGATACTGAAGTAGACGCCATTCACATCAACACCCCTATTGCGGCCCACGCTCCCATGTCGCTGGCCGCACTGGAGGCAGGCAAACACACGGCCTGCACGGTGCCTATGGCGACGACCGTGGACGAATGCCTCCGGATAGCGGAGGCCCGTCGCCGGAGCGGAAAGGTGTATATGATGATGGAAACGGCCATCTACACCCGCGAATACCTGTATGCCCGCGACCTCGTCGAGTCGGGGCGCCTCGGGAAAATACAGTTTCTGCGCGGTTCGCATCAGCAGAACATGGGTCTGCCCGGATGGCCTGCTTACTGGTACGGATTTCCGCCCATGCACTACGCTACGCACGCAGTCAGTCCGCTGCTGCTGCTTGCCGGGGCTCGCGCCGAATCCGTCGTGTGTTTCGGCTCCGGGCGCATTCAGGAAGATTACATCGAGCCCTACGGTTCGCCGTTTGCCGTCGAGTCCGCGCTGGTCTCGATGGCGGATTCGGACCTGTCCTGCGAAGTGACCCGATCCCTTTTCAACACCATTCGGCAGTACCGGGAAAGCTTCGACGTATACGGTACGGAAAGGTCGTTCGAGTGGGAGCAGACGATCGGCGGCGGGCCGGTCGTATACTCCGGCTACGAAGACGCCGAACGCATCGAGGCGCCCGACTACGCCCACCTGCTCCCCGATGAAATTGCGCCTTTCACCACCGGCGGCGTATACGATGACGAGCACGAGCACACATCGTTCATTCAGGGCGGCGGGCACGGCGGGTCGCACCCGCACATGGTCCACGAATTTCTTCGGGCGATTCTGGAAGACCGCGAGGCGGTCTCCGATGCGGCCGCTGCCGCCAACTGGACGATGACGGGCATTTGCGCCCATGAATCGGCCATGCAGGGCGGGCGGCGCATCGACATCCCCGAAATCTCCTGAAACTCTCGTTCATTCATCCCGCAACACCATCATGGTCAATAAAAAACGTCTTTTCGTGGGAAGCATCGTGGCGTTGGTCGCCACGGCTTTCGGGTTCGTTATCCGGGCAGGCCTTCTTTTCGAATGGGGCACAGAGTTCAATCTGAGCGGTGTGCAGTTGGGATGGATTACCGGGGCCGGGGTCCTGGGCTTCCCCCTTACGATCATTCTGTTCAGTCTGATCATCGACAAGATCGGGTACCATACGTCGATCCGCATCGCGTGTGCGGGGCACGTGCTCTCCGCGCTCGTGACGATATGCGCCGGGCATATAGGCGACCCGTTCTGGGTGCTCTACATCGGCACATTTATACTGGCGCTTTCAAACGGTATCGTGGAGGCTGTCATCAATCCGGCGATAGCCACCTTGTACCCCAATTCCAAGACGCATCACCTGAACATCCTGCATGCGGGGTGGCCGGGCGGCCTTGTGGCGGGCGGTATCCTGCTTATCGCGGTCGGCGACATCGGCTGGCGCTGGCAGGTGGCGTTTGTGATTCTGCCCACGCTGGTCTACGGCTGGATGCTGCTTCGGGAGACATGGCCGGTGCAGGAGCGCGTGGCTGCGGGCGTCAATTACACAGGCATGCTCAAGGAATTGTATCGCCCCCTGTTTATCATCCTGCTCATTATAATGGTTCCCCTGGCCATTACGGAGCTGGGTACGGACAGTTGGATTACGGCGCTGATGACCAGTGTACTGAGTAACTCGCCCATACACCCCCTCTGGGTACTGGTGTATACGTCGGCCATCATGTTCGTGCTTCGGTTTTTCGCCGGGCCGATCGTTCACCGGATCAATCCGCTGGGTCTGCTCGCGTGCAGCGCCGGGATCGCCTGTGTAGGGCTTGTTTTGCTTTCGCAGGCTGGGTCGGCGATTTTCGCCGTGTTCCTTGCCGCTACCTGCTATGGCCTCGGCAAGACCTTCTTCTGGCCGACTACGCTGGGTGTGGTTTCCGAGCAGTTCCCCCAGGGCGGCGCTATGACGATCAACACGATTGCCGGCGTCGGCATGCTTGCGGCGGGCGCGCTTGGCGGTCCGATCATTGGCGCCATACAGGATAACTCTATTACGAACCAGGTACAGGAACAGGTCGCAGATCTCAGTGACGAGATACTTGGCGAGGAGCGTACCGCCTTTCTCGTCGTGCCCTATCGTCCGCTTGACGACGATGCCGTAGCGATGCTTCCCGAGGAAGATCAGGAACGTGTCGTTGCGGTGCAATCGGTAGCGAGCCAGTTGGCGCTGAAGACCGTGGCATGGCTTCCGGCCTTCATGTTCGTGTGCTACGTACTCCTGATTCTGTACTTCCGATCGAAGGGCGGTTACAAAACCGTCGAACTGAAGATGGAGGAAGAGACCGGCGGGGTCGAGGGCCCGGCTGAATTTTAGCGCCGGTCTTCTGCGCGAATGCGTATACATATCCATCCGTTGCAACGTACGGACGGAGCGCCGCCGGGGAAGCCCGGGGGCGCTCCACCGTGTTTCTGCACGCAACCCGTGCAATACATCATTTCTCATCATACCCCTGACGCTATGAAATCGACACGTTATGCGCTTTCGCTCTGCATGATTCTACTGCTCGCGCTATGCACTGCGCCCCGGACGGCCGATGCTCAGATGCAGGCCCCTGAAGGCTACACTTCCATATTCAACGGGGAAAACCTCGACGGCTGGGTCATCCCCGAAGGTGACGGCGGCCACTGGCAGGTGATCGACGGTGTGATCGACTATGACGCGGAAAGTGAGGCGGAAGGAGACAAGAGCCTCTGGAGCGAGAAGGATTACTGCGACTACACGCTCAAGATCGACTGGCGCCTTACCACCGTCGAGCCGTACACGAATCCCCGTGTGCCGATCATCCTTGCCGACGGTACCCACAAGAGGGACCAGGACGGCAGGGCCATGGTGATGTCCGTGCCCGATTCCGATTCGGGTATCCTTCCGCGCGGCCACGGCAAGGCCCAGCACAACATCTGGAACTGGCCGTACGGGTCCGGCGAAGTCTATGGCTACCGTATGGATGCGAACCAGCCGCCGGAAGTCCGCCGGGCTGCCGTGCCGCTCGTGAATGCGGACCATGCCGTCGGGGAATGGAACTCTTCGAAGATCGTCGTTCGGGGTCAGTTCATGACCATCCGGATCAATGGCCAACTTGTCATCGACCGCATTCACCTGAACGAAATTCCCGACTGCGGCCCCATCGGGTTGCAGCACCATGGCAGCAAGAACGACGCCGGGGAATGGGTCAGCCCGCCCGCGCTCGTACAGTTCCGCAATATCCATGTATGGGAACACTGAGGGCAAAACCTTGTATAAACCGGATGAACGGGGTGTGAGTGCTCCGTAGAAGTTCCCATTTCCACCTTGCCCCAAAGGGGTGCCTAATACGTGCCCTTTTTTACAACACAAACTAACAAACAAACAAACAATTATGAAAGATTTACTTACGATTTTACCTAAAAAATTCATCCTGATTTCAGTGGCTCTTATAGCACTTGTCTTAATGATTATGTCATTTAAGGCAGTGCCTTCCGGTCATGTAGGAGTAGTTAGAACATTCGGAGCAGTCCATGAGAACCCGATGTCCGAAGGCTTTAATCTAAAAAGACCTTTTCTGGACAAAGTTACCGCAGTTAATATTATGCTTCAGTCCAAAGAAGTTACAGTATCAGCCGCATCTAAAGACCTTCAAACAGTTCAAACGGAGGTTTCGTTACAATACTCATTAATCGGATCGGTAGTACCTTCCGTATTTCAGAGAATTGGTCGGCGTGAACATATAGACGCTACAGTGATATTTCCGGCTATTTCGGAGTCAGTAAAGTCTGTAACTGCCAGATTTACTGCTGAGGAATTAGTAACTCAACGTGCCACAGTGAAGTTGGAAATGGAACAGGAGATACAAACCTTCATCTCTAAAACTTTAGAAGATAAGGGAGTGCCGGGGGCTATGCAGATTGCTAATGTAGCAATTACGGACTTTCAGTTTTCACAAGAGTTCAATGCGTCAATCGAAGCAAAGGTTAAGGCTGAGCAAGATGCCTTACGTGCTGAGAATGAGAAAATACAGAGGATTACTGAGGCTGAGGCGGGGGCTGCTGAAATCAAGTTAGCGGCTGAGGCTGAGGCATATCAAGTGGAAGTAACTTCCACAGCAAGAGCAGATGCTATTAGAAGGGAGGCAAGTGCCCTTGCACAGAATCCACTACTTATTGATCTAAGATCTATTGAGAAATGGGATGGTAAGCTTCCTGTGATCAACGGCGGCCAGTCATTGCCAATGGTTGATCTTAGAGATTTGCCTAGCAACTAACCCAAATAGCCCTCTGCCTTGATCCGATCCTAAAAGGGTATCCTTACCCCCCTTCGAGGAACAAGCCCTTTTATGCTCCCTTAAATCCATGTAAAGGAGCACTGAGCCGGTATTCCGCGTAACCGGGGCCCTCGCTCGGGCAGGTCCCTACCGTACGACCGTGAACGACCGCATGGCGGAGAAATCTTCGCCCCGGATGCGCAGGATATAGACGCCGCTGGCCAGCGCTCCCCCATCCACGACGAGCGTTTCAATCGTTTCGGATGCCACCGTGCCGTTCAGGATGCTGCGCACCTCGCGTCCGAGCATGTCGTATAGCGTGGCGCGGACATGCTGCGTCCTGCCGACCGTCAGGTGGGCGCGGGACATGTCCTGCGTCGGGTTGGGGTACGCCGCCGACAGCACGTAGTCGCCGTGGACTATCGGGGGCTCGGGCAGACGTTCGATCTGGTGCACGACGAAGGTCCGCATGACCGTCCCCCAGTGCGCCGGGTCGCTGCCGAGACCGGCAACGTTTGTCCGGTACAGCGCAGTTCCTCCACCGTCCGCACTTTCGGGCCACGGCGCCGTATCGCTCCAGGTTACCCGCTCTTCGAGTATTTCCGGAACGAACTCCGGGTCTTCCGCCGGCGGATCGTCCGTGCGGTTCAGTTCGAGGGTTTCTCCTTCGTTCGCAAGCCGGCCTTCCCAACCTCCGATCAGGCGCCGCCCGTCGTCCCAGCCGTACGCCAGCCGCAACGTGGTTTCATTCCCGGTTCCGAGGGCCGGGTCGAAAGCTGTTACGAACAGGCTGTCCCCCGCTGCGAGTTCGAGTCCGTCCGGGAACGTGAAGTCCACGCCCTTCCGCAACGTCCACCCGGCAAGGTTTTCCGTACTGTTGCCCGCATTGTAGAGCGCCACGTATTCAAGATTCGGGTTGTTGCCCGGCGGGTGGTACATAATTTCCCGGAACACGACCTGTGTCGGTCTCGGGGCGCTGTTCGGACCGCCGAGCGTGTTTTCCTGCAAGGGTACGAAATCATCGCTACCTGGGGGGAGGCCGATCGTTTCCCCGGTGCGTGTGGCGCCGAAGGCGATTTCGTCGGCGAACAGGGCAGGGTTCCCGTTCGCATCCGTGGCCACCAGCCGCACTTCGTCGCCGTATGCGCTGCTGAAGGCGAAGCCGTTTTCGGCGCCGGGCGCATTGAAGTCGTTCTCGTCGAAGACGACGTATCCGCCGGCCTCGATGGTCGTTCCGTCGGGGATGCGGTACTTGTCCAGGGGGGTGCCGTCACTCAACAGCCACCCGCCGATGTCGATCGATCGGCTTGTGGGGTTGTGCAGTTCGACGGCGTCCACCTCAGGGGGATCGCTATGCGCAAGCAACTCGTTGATGATCACGTCGCGGAAGGAGGCGCGCCCCGATGTTCCGGGCGATCCACCGTATTCGATGCTTGCCCGCCATGCACCGGCGCGGTTGATGTCGTCTGCGCTGGCGGGGTCGAGCGTCAGCGAACTGCCGCCGCCATCGGCTCTCGCAGGCCAGGCGCCGCCGTCATTGTATTCGATGCGAATCAGGGGTTCTCCGGCAGCGTCGCTGAGCGTCAGGGTCTCGCCGCCGTTGTTGAGCCGTCCCGAGGCGTAGCTGCCGGCAACATCCGCTCCCGGTCCGTACCGCATGCGGAAGGCGTTCTCGCTGGTTGCCACGGCCGTCCGGGCGCCCGGGGCGAGCGTCCGATCCCCGAAGGCGAACGTAATGCCTTCGGTAAACGCCAGTCCGCCCAGCGCGACCGGTGCGTTCGATGGGTTGTGCAGCTCGACGAATTCAAAATCGTCGTTGTTGTCGAATCCCGCCGCGATTTCCGCATCGGTGGGCTGCGTCGGGTTATAGTGAATTTCCGAAATGACGAGTTGCGAAGAAACGGGCGAGGCCACGCCCGCAAAGTATTCGGCATCTTCCAGCGCCGACCATATGCCGTCGTCCGAGCGGACGCGCGCCAGCACCCGGTTGCGTCCGGAGAGGGCTATTCCCGTGCCGTCGTACGCCATGGCCGACCCGGAAACGTCCCCACCGGGCATACGGGGATCGGCGCCGTCCAGCGTATAGAAAATGGTTCCGTTTTCCGGCGTCTGCATCGTCAGGGTAAAGGGGTCGGACGACTCGCCTTCCGAGTGGCTGAACACGGGCGCATCCACGGCCGGATACAGGGGCGCGTCCACCAGGAAGTCGTTTGGCCTTCCAGATCGATACCGGCGGGTCTGCTTGAGTTGTTCGAGGATAACGGGAGTCCGTGTCGGGAGGAAGCCGTTTCGCACGGAAGTTACTTCCCGGAGCCAGTCGGCGGTCGTGAAGGGCGGTTCTCTTTGGGCGTCTCCCCAGCGGGCCGATTCCGCAAGAATAACCGGGCTCGCTTCGTCGGCCCGGGCTTCCCACCGGGCTATGGCCTCTGTCCGGGTCAATGTCCCGTTGCCGGACAGGTGACGGTGCGCGAGGTCTGCGAATCGGAGCCGGTATTCACTCGACCCCATCAACTGCTGGTGAAGCCACTGCGGGTTGCTGAACTGGAACTGGTCTCCTGCAGGAAAGGGGCCCGTCCGGTTGCGGCCGTCTCCGAACAAGGAGATTGTAAAGAGCGAATGCTCGCTGTCGTGCGCAAACCAGGTGAAGCCTCGCTCGCCGCCACGCTCCCGGATTCCGAAGAAATTGTTGGTCCCGTTGAACGGCGTAATTGGCGAGTCCGAGTTTCCGGTCCAGAAAATGATGAGCATATACTGGATAAGATTGTCCGCATCCAGCAGCACCGGGTAGTCGGGGTTGCGCGACCCGTCCGGGTTCAGCCCTTGCATCTCCATGTAGAGCGCGTCGCGTTCCTCCTCTGCGGGCAGGGCGGCCAGCCGATTGGCTTCATCGTAAAGCAGGCGCCAGTCGTCGAAGACCCCCGCCGTAACTTCCACCACGTACCCGCCGTCCAGCCCGGAGGACTTGATGACGTCATAGTCTTCCGGATTGCCGCCAAGATAGGAAGCGCCGTACCAGTGATCGGATCGTTCCTGGGATTGAAAGAGCCCCCAGTACTGACCGTTCAGGTACAAATGGTAATACCGGCTACGGGTGTAGGGGACGCCCATGTCGCGCTGGACATCCCGCGAGAACACATCGCGGAGCATCGTGTTGGCCGGAGAACCATTGAACGACCACGAATAATTCTGAGCGGTACGCAGGTCGAACTTGTCGAATTCGTTCACGCCTTCGTCGCCGAAGAGCGCATAGGAAAGAGTACTCGGGCCGTATTCGCCCCGGAAATACAGGCGGAACGCATGTTTGGGATTCCCGTCGTTGCGGCTCCATCCCCCGCGGATGCGCACGCCCGCGTTGACTGCGAATCCATCCCGCCCGCCGTGCAGCGCGCGGGGGCCGGTCTCGGGCGGAAAGTTCGAGGGGTAGATGAGTTCGATGGAGGCAGGGCGCTCCCAGTCCCGCCCATAGCTGAGCGCGTTGGAATAGATCCCTCGTGTGGCGTTGAAGAGCGAATCGAACGGGAGGACGATGGAGAAGGAGGGGATGGCTGTCAGCGCCGCAATCACGTCGTTTTCCTGTCCTTCGACGATATCCGGGTCCATGCCCATATCCACATCGTTGCCGCCCCAGTACGCAGGCCATCCCTTCGCCGCCATGTTTCCCGGCGATTGGTGGATCACGTCCGCCGGGAAGAGATACGTACGTGTCACGCTGGACGACGGCGCGACACCTTCCATGAAGGCGGCAGCGCGCACCACAATCGTTTCGTTTATGTAGATCGGTTCGGTATAGGGCGTTCCGTTCGTTTCCGAGGGTTCCGAATGGTCCAGCGTATAGCGGACGATGCTGCCGGGCGTTTCGGGAAACAGGTACAGCGAGAACGGTTCCTCGAGAATAGCGCCCGACGCGCTGAACGTGGGTGGCTCGAGGACATCGCTCATGCCCGGTACGTTGGGCCCGCCCGGCGTGGGCAGGTCGAACCAGGTATATCCCTCGTCGATCAGGCCGTAGGAAACGTCGGGGCGTTGCTCCGGGTAGGCCGGCGTGAATTCGGATACGGGTTGTCCGGACGAGTCGATGAGCGCAAGGTATTCGCCGGTGCGGGAGAGGCGGAAGTTGGTATGAAACTCGGTCCGGGAAGCGAACGTGATTTCCGGGGCCGGCCCCCGGTACGCTGCCGGTTGCATCTCCATTTGCAGGGAAAGGAACGGGATGAGCGTAAGATCCGAGGAGGTAGCGTTCGCATTATGCACCTCGACGGCCAGCACATTCGCGCCTGCCTGCAGCAGGTCTTGCGGATTCGATATGGCGAACGGCTCCGGCTCACCGCCCTGGTAGATCATCGCCTCGTGCAGGCCAGACGCCGGGGTGTTGAACGAAGGAGTGCCCGGACTCATGAAGCTACGGGCGATTTCCTGACCGTTCAGGTACGCTACGAACCCGTCGTCGTAGTCCATGTGTAACACGGCCTGGAGTACGTCGTCCGGATCGTCCACCGTAAACTCGATGCGCGCGTACAGGGAAAGCAAGTTTGCAATGTCCACCTCCGTCTGGATATCCGCGCCCGCAGCGTCCCTTTCGTATCCGAGCGCACTGGCCCCCTGGTCCCATTCACTTGCGTCGAATCCCGGCTCGTTCCAGTTGGCCGGGGGCTGTTCGGCGCCTGGGAAGTAGCGAAACAGGTCGCCGCGCCGCACGATGCTGTTCCAGACGCCTGCTCCCGGGCTCCGGTCCTTCCCGGAAGCGAACACGATGAAGTATTCGCCGGCGTCCAGCGTTTTTTCCGGAAATATCCACTTATCGGGCCGGTCCTCGTTGTCGGTGAGCGCCCAGCCGCGGAGATCGATCGCCTGCCCGGTCGGGTTATACAGTTCGATCCAGTCCGAAGCGTCGCCGTCCTCGTCGTACAACGTGATCGAGTTCGACGCCATGAATTCGTTCACGACCGGCGTGGCGTCCTGCGCGGAAGCGGTCCCGAAAACGAGTGGGAGCAGTGCGACCTGTGGCGGGAATATCGCCCGCAGGAGCCATCCGTTCAGGGACCGTAACGACAAGTTTTTGACAGATCCCAACAAATTGACCGCGTTCATCGTATACTTCAGGGGGACTATACAATATAATCAGGAAGTTCGGCCCGGCAACGCTGTAAAAGCTTTCCGCTCCTCTCGAAAGATACGGGCCCTCACCCACTCCGTGATCCTATGCCGCGACGCATTCGCCTTGTTCTCTATATCATTATTCCGCTCGTCGTACTGAGCATTTTTTCCTCGACCATTTTCGAATGGTTGTGGATGCGGCAGGTAGGGTACGAGGGCGTTTTCTGGACGCTCAAACTGGCCAAGGTGAGCCTTGGCGTCCTGGCGTTTGCGATCTCCGGCGTCTTCCTGGTCGCCAATGCCCGGATGCTGGCCGGGGAGCTGCGTTGGGCGACCTTCGAGGGGACGCCGTTCCAGGAGATCGAACTGAACCTCGGCGAGCCGAAACAATATCTTCGCGTGAAGAGGATACTGACCGGCGTGGCCCTGTTTTTCGCCCTTCTTTTCGCGCTCACCTTTTACCTCGGCTGGGACGAGTCGCTCCGCTTTCTGTGGAATGAGCCCTTTGGGCAGATCGATCCCATTTTCGGGAAGGACCTCGGTTTTTACATGTTCCAGCTCCCTTTCTGGGAGATGATACAAACGTCCTTTGCGCTGCTCGTTTTTCTTACGCTTCTTTTTCTGCTGGGAGTCTACTGGATACTGCGTCTCATGACGTTTGGCGGTATGCGCCAGGGACTGAGCGCCCGGAAGAATGTCCGCACGCACCTCAAGCTGAATGCCGCGCTCTGGCTCCTGCTGCTCGCTTTCGGTCTTTTCCTGGATCGCTTCCAGATTCTCTTCTCCTCGCAAGGGATCGTCTTCGGGGCGGGGTACACCGATGTGAATATCGTCCTGCCGGCGCTGTGGATTGCGCTCGTCATGGTTGCGTTGCTTGCCGTTTTCCTTGTGGTGAGCACGAGGCGGCGTGTTAGCCGCAGGATGATGGGGGGCGCCATCGGCGTAGCCGTTCTTGCATGGGTGCTGGGGCGCATGGTGCTTCCCGGCGTCGTGCAGCAGTTCATCGTAGAGCCGAACGAACTCGAACTGGAGACGCCGTATCTGGAGCACAACATCGCCATGACCCGGTTGGCCTATAACCTGCACGAGGTTACGGAAGTCGAATACGAGGCCAGCGACACGCTCAGGATCGACGATATTCAAAGAAACCGGGACGCCGTGGACAACATCCGGCTTTGGGATCCCCGGTTGCTGATCCAGACCTACAAGCAGCTCCAGGAAATCCGCAGTTACTACGAGTTTTTCTCCGTAGACAACGACCGGTACGAGTACGGCGGCGACGTGAAGCAGGTGATGGTGTCGGCGCGCGAGATTTCGACGGACTTGCCCGGAGAGGCTAATTGGGTAAATCGCCGCTTGCAGTTCACGCACGGCTACGGCCTGGCCATGAGTCCCGTTACGGAAATGAACCGGCAGGGCGAGCCGATACTTGTTGTCAAGGACTTGCCCCCTGACTTCGGGTACGAGGAACTAACGGTGGACAATCCGGCCATTTATTACGGGGAAGAGGGCGGCGGCCACTATATCGTCAATACGGGGATACAGGAATTGCATTATCCCAGCGGCGACGAGAATGTGTACAATTCGTACGAGGGGCAGGGGGGCTTGCCTTTCAGCAGCCTGTTCCACCGCCTGTTGTACGCCTGGGAGCTCAGCGACGTCAACATCCTTCTCTCGGACTACATTCACTCCGAAAGCAGGCTGCAGGTCTGGCGCGGCGTACAGGAGCGCATCCGGCAGATTACGCCGTTTCTGGAACTCGATCGCGATCCGTATCTCGTGCTCGGCAGCGGGCGGTTGTACTGGGTGCAGGACGCCTACACGACCTCACGGAATTTCCCGTATTCCCAGCCATTCCGGGAGTTCAACTATATCCGGAATTCAGTAAAGATTATGGTGGACGCCTACGATGGCGCGGTCGATTACTATGTCGTGGACGATCAGGACCCCGTATTGCACGTGTACCGGTCCATCTTCCCGAATCTGTTCAAGGCGCGCGAAGAGATGCCCCCGGAACTGGAGCGCCATTTTCGCTATCCGCAGGACCTTTTCGAAATACAACTCGAACGGTTCAATCGCTATCACATGACCAACCCGCAGGTGTTCTACAACAATGAGGACCTGTGGACGCGCCCCTTCGAGAAGTACGGAGGCCAGCAGCTCATCATGGAGCCGTATTATGTGCTGGCCCGGCTTCCCGCAGCGCCGGACGACACGGGTGCGGAAGGTACTCGCGGCGTGCTCGAATTCATGCTGATCAGCCCGCTCACGCCCGAAAACCGGGACAACATGATCTCATGGATGGCGGCGAAGTCCGATCCGGAGGAATATGGGCGTCTCGTGGTGTACAAGCTGCCCAAGCAGCGCCTTATCTACGGACCGGCCCAGATCGAGGCCCGCATCGACCAGGACCCGGAAATTTCCCAGCAACTGGCGTTGTGGGATCAGCGCGGTTCGCGGGTCATCCGGGGCAATCTCATGGTCATTCCCGTCGAGAACTCGTTCCTGTACGTCGAGCCGGTGTTTCTGCTGGCCGAAGGGGTGGACATCCCGCAGTTGCAGCGGGTCATTGTGGCGTTCGGAGACGATATCGCCATGGAGCCGACGCTGGACGAGTCGCTGTTCGAGTTGTTTGGGGCGGGGGCTGCTCCGGCGGCTGTTGTGTCCAGGGAGCAGGCGCCGGATTCCGGAGAGGCCGCTGCCGCTACTCCGGTTGTATCGGCGGACGATCTGGAGCGCGTGCGCGCGCTGTGGAACCGGCTGCGCGAGGCCTTCGAGTCCGGCGACTGGACGCAGTACGGCGAAGTGATGGAGGAACTGGACCGGGCGATCACGGAATAGGGATTGGGAATTTACCCGAACAGTTCCCCCTGTTCTTCCGGCGCCTCGCTCTTTTCAAGGGCGAGCAGGAAGCGTTTGCGTTCCAGCCCTCCCGCATAGCCGGTCAGGGAGCCGTTTGCGCCGATCACGCGGTGACACGGTACGATAATGGAGACCGGATTGCGCCCGTTTGCAGCGCCTACGGCTCTCACCGCTTCGGGTTTGCCGAGCGATTTGGCCAGTCCCCCGTAGGATTGCACGGCTCCGTACGGTATTTCGCAGAGCGCCTCCCATACGCTTCGCTGGAATGGCGTTCCGTGCAGGGCAATCGGTATGTCGAATTCCCGGCGCTCTCCGGCGAACCACTCGCTGAGTTCCCGTTCCAGTTGCTCTTCCAGCGGGTCAGATGCAGGGGCGCCGTTCTCCGGCTCGCCGCCAGAGGAAACGGGCCTGTCGAATCGCCGCTCGAGCTTCGTCAGATATTCGCACAAGGAATCTGTTTCCCGGAGCGCTTCCTCGGATGGAAACGTCAGCAGGCACAGACCGCCTTTCGTGCCGGGACCGCCGGTGCTCCCGGCCAGCACAGGCCCAAGCGGCGTGTCCAGAAACCACAGGCGCACGGATTCCGGCGTATCCCGCTGCGTGCCCGACCCGTATCCGTTGCCGGAAAAAGCATATCCGGCATTCCGTTCCAGCGCCTCGCGCAGTCTCTTGTTCAGCGCAGCAGCTATGTGGATTTCCCGGTCCGTTTCCTGGTGGATTCCCATGCAATAATTCTCTATCGTTACATTTCTGTAGTGCGTCCTGCCGCATCGTCTGGCATACTGCCTGCGCGGTCTCAATGTTCACTCATCTCTGTGTTTTGCCGATGTTTCGCCTTGTCCGCCGTTTCCGCCTGTTCGCCCCGGCGCTTGTCCTATCGTTTTTTGGCGTGTTTTCCGCATGTGGTCCTGCGCAAGACCCCGGCGAGCGGGCCGTTGCCCCACCGGATACGCTGCCCTTCGTTTTTGCGTCCGAGCCTGCCATTGAGCTGGATCCCGCCGAAGCCGCGAAAGCGGCTCGGGACACGGAAGCCTCTCTCGAGGCGTCCGCCGCACCCGGTCTGGTTCTTTCCATGTACGCCACCGAGGAGTTGATCCAGGACCCCGTTGCCATCGACGTGGCGGACACCGGCGAGATACTTGTTACAAGGTCGAGCCGGACGATGGGCCTGCTGGACATACGACAGCACCCGGATTGGCGGCTTGACGCGCTCGCGATGAAAACGACCCATGACTTTGAAGCGTTTCTGATGGAGATCATGGCTCCGGAGTTGAGCGACGAGAACGAATGGATGCCCGATCTCAACGAAGACGGGTCGCGGGACTGGCGCGATCTGACGGCGGTCAAGGAGCGACTCTATCGCATTGAGGATACCGACGCCGACGGCGTGGCCGACCGGGCGCACACGCTCGTTACCGGTTTCAATACGCCGATTTCGGATATTCTGGGCGGACTGCTGGTTCATGAAGGGGATATATACCTGGCCGCCGCGCCGGGCGTTTACCGGTTGGAAGATGCATTGACAACCGCTACCCCGGACGTCTCGACCGCATCCACCTTGAGTTGGGGATTCAACGTCCACCCCGGATTTTCCGGTCATGGTTTGTCCGGCATCACGGTAGGGCCGGCCGGACGCATTTACTGGGGCGTCGGCGACATGGGCCTGAGCCTTATCACCAGGGAAGGGGAAGCCATCCATTACCCCCAGCAGGGCGCTATTCTCCGGGCCTTTCCCGATGGTTCCGGGCTGGAGTTGTTTGCCCGCGGGCTGCGCAATACGCATGAGTTCGTGTTCGATGCGCACGGCAACCTGATCAGCGTAGACAACGACGGAGATCATCCGAACGAAAGCGAGCGGCTCGTATACCTTGTCGAGGGGTCCGACAGCGGCTGGCGAACGCACTGGCAATTCGGCAAATATCACGAAACAACGAACAACCCCTATAAGGTCTGGATGGACGAGGGGATGTATTTGCCGCACTTCGAAGGACAGGCGGCCTTTATTGTCCCCCCGATTATGAACTATCACGATGGGCCGACAGGCATAGAGTACAATCCCGGAACGGCCCTGAACGGGGATTGGAACGACCGGTTTTTCATGTCCGAGTATACCGGTTCTTCTTCTACTTCGGATATTCATGCGTTTCGCCTTGCGCCCAAAGGAGCGGGCTTCGAATTGGCGGAAGAAGAGGTTGTCGTGAAGAGCGTGCTCGCCGTGGGGCTGGCGTTTGGCCCGGACGGCGCGCTTTACTTTGCCGACTGGATCGACGGGTGGCGTACCAAAGGCGCCGGGCGTGTCTGGAAACTCGACGCCGCCGAGACGGATGAAGCGGTGCGCAGCGAGGTGCGTGCGCAACTGGCCGCGGACGCAGGAGACGCCGGAGCGGACGCGCTGTACGATTTGCTGCATAGCCTGGACATGCGGGTGCGGCAAAAAGCGCAGTTCGAACTGGCGCGTAGGGGGGATGCGGAAACGCTTCTGCGAGCCGTCCGGCAGGATGAGATGGCCCTTGCCCGCATTCATGGCGTCTGGGGCATGTGGCAACTGGCCTTGCGGGATGTCGAGCAAGCCGCGCCGTTGGTCGCCTTGCTTGAAGATGCGGACGCCGAAATGCGTGCACAGGCTGCAAAGGTGCTTGGAGACGTGCGCTATGCGGCGGCGGGCGAAGCGCTCGCGCCGCTCCTTGCCGACGATTCCGACCGGGTCCGTTTCTTTGCGGCGGAGGCTCTCGGACGCATTGCGCACCGCCCCGCGCTGGACGGGCTGGTGACCATGCTTGAAGAGGCCGGGGGCGAAGACGTATACCTGCGCCACGCGGGTTCCCTGGCCCTGGGCCGGCTTGGCGATGCGGAGGCGCTTATGGCGCTTTCCGGGCATGCCTCTGCGGCGGTGCGTATGGGGGCCGTGCTTGCGTTGCGCCGGATGGAGCACGAAGGAGTTTCGGCCTTTCTTGCCGACGCCGACGAATTCGTTGTCACGGAGGCTGCCCGCGCCATCAACGACGATGGGGGTATCCCGGCGGCGCTGCCTTCCCTGGCTGCCCTGCTGGACGTCACTTTTTTCGAGAACGAGCCTCTTTTGCGCCGTGTGATCAGCGCGAACCTGCGGGTGGGCGGCGATGCCGACGCCCGTCGTCTGGCGGCCTATGCCGCACAGGCCGGTGCGCCCACGGCAATGCGAGCGGAAGCCATTGCTGCGCTGGGCGTGTGGGTAGAGCCCTCTGCGCTCAATCGGGTAGACGGCGCGTATCTGGGGCCCGTACATCGCGCCGCGACGGCTGCGCAGGAAGCGGTTGCGCCCCTCGCCGGAATGCTGTTGGCCGATGAGGATGCAGCGGTGCGCGAAGCGACCGTCGCTGCGGCCGCCCGCCTGCATATCGACGGGATCAACGCTGTGCTCGCGGATCGGCTGCGCATGGACGACTCGGAAGTAGTGCGCGCTGCGGCTTTGCAGGCGCTCCTGGACATACCGGAAGCGGATCATGCAGGGGCCGTGCGCCAGGCGCTCACGGACGAAAGCACCGACGTGCGCATGCTTGCGCTCGAACTGGTGACGGAAGCCGATTTGAGTAACGATGAGGTCGCGTCCGTGCTCGGCGAAGCGCTGCGCCAGGGCAGCGTGCCGGAGCAGCAGAGTGCGCTTGCCACCCTGAGCGGGTTGCCTTCTCCGCAGACTACCGAAGTGCTGGGCGAATTGTTGGGGCGTCTTGAAAACGGAGAAGCCGCGCCGGAAATCCGCCTCGACATTCTGGAAGCCGTGGAGGCAGCCGGCACCGATGACTTGAAGGCCCGGGTGGAAGCCTGGCGGGCGGCGAACCCGCCGTTTGCCGCCGCGCTCTACGGCGGCGACCGGCGTCGCGGCCTGCAGGTCTTTCTGGGGAATTCCGCAGGGGAATGTACTCGTTGTCATCCATTCACCGGAGAGGGTGGCGTAGGCCCGTCCCTTGCCGGAATCGGGTCGCGGCTGGACCGGATGCAGTTGCTCGAATCCCTCGTGGACCCGGCGGCCCGCATTGCGCCGGGTTTCGGCACGGAAGGCGGTCCCTCCGCTATGCCCGACATGTCCACCTTGCTTTCGGAAAGAGAAATCCGGGATCTCGTGGAGTTTATGGCTTCGGTACGGCGGCCCGGGCGGGCAGGAGGGGATGGATAAGGCGCCCCCCGCCCTGCAAGGTGTACGAAACAATAAATTTTGCTGATTCCGTAAACCGGCGAGGGTTCTGGAGTAGAAGTTTTTTTTCCGGAAATACTCCCGGTTTACCGGTATGAAAATGTGGTGTAACGTATGAAGCGTACCATCAAAGCCCCCCTGTATCTGGCCGTCCTTGCAGGTAGCCTGGTATGTTTCGCGGCGTCGCAGCCGGCTCTTTCACAGGACCGGTGGGAGAAAGCCATACAGGCCTTTGAGCAAATGGACGAGACCGATCCGCCGCCTGAGGGCGCCGTCCTCTTTGCGGGCAGTTCGTCTATTCGCATGTGGGCCACGCTTGCGGAAGATTTTCCCGACGCACGGGTCATCAATCGGGGATTCGGGGGCTCGCAAATGTCGGACCTGATCCACTACGCGGACCGGATCGTTACGCCTTACGCCCCGCGTCTTATACTGGTTTACGAGGGAGACAACGACATAGCCGCCGGCAAGACCGCCGAACAAGTCTTTACGGATTACCAGCAGTTTGTCTCCCTGGTGCATAACGCGCTGCCGGATACCCGCATTGCTTTCATCGCCATCAAGCCGAGCCTGGCCCGCCGTGCTCTCATGGACGAAATGCACAAAGCGAACGGGCTTATCGAGGAGTATGCCAGTACCCGCGACCACCTCGACTATATCGATATCTTCACGCCCATGCTGGGCGAGGACGGCGAACCGTTGCCGGATGTTTTCCTGGAAGACGGCCTGCACATGAACGCGGCGGGCTACGCCATCTGGACGGAAGCCGTCCGCCCGTACCTCGCCAGGTGACAGGCGGCGCCCGCCTTACGATCCGGCGAAGTGGGCGAACGTCACCACGTTTCCGGCGGGCTCGCGTACGGTAATCTCGTCGGCTCCGTAGAAGGTCTTTCTGCGGGGAATGACCAGGTCCGCATCGGACAGCGCCTCGTCTATTGCATCGAGCTCCTCCAGGGTGCTCGCCTTGACGAACAGCGCGCTTCCCTGCAAGGGCATATCGGCCAGTTCCGGCACGTCGTTCCGGACGCTCTCCAGGGTCTGATACATCACCTCGACCGGGCCGTTCGTCAGGATGACGAAACCGAGGCGATCCCCTTCGTTGACCTTGGCGGTGACGGCAAATCCAAGGCGATCCACCCAGAAGGGCAGTACCGGTTCGATGGCTTCGACGATGACGTTTGGCGTGAGCGATTGCATGACGTATGTAGTGTGTGCGGGGTAGGGTTAAGGGGTGAGATGTGCGGCGTGGTCGGATAAGGCGCAGGTCCGTTCCGCCTCGACCGCCGACAAGATACGCCGGCGGGAAGATTGGGACCCGCGAAAAAATTGCGTAGCGAGGTCATATTCGGGGGGTGCGCGGTGTCTTAAGGCACGGAAACGGGGAACGACCCCGTAACGGGCCGGCTGGCGCCAGGGCGCAAAACCGGGTCAGGTCGTTTGCGCCGGATCGGGAGCCGGTTTGGCTTATTTCAAACCCTATTTGTGAGGTGGAATTATGAGGACTCTTTCATTAGAGAAAATGCAGCATATGGGCGGAGCGTCGCGTTGCGGCAGGCTGACGTCGTACATCGTAACCGGCTGCACACTGGTCGGCGCGGGCGTCGGGTTCATCGAGAATGGATGGCGAGGCGTGATACCTACCGCCATACAGTACGCCAGCGCCTGCCGGAATTTCTGCGGTTCGTGACCGGAACGCATGCCCTCCTGCTGCAGAAGCAAACGGAGAGAGGGGAATTGCATCGGGGCTGTTGCTCGAAGTGGGGCAATGCCTGAACAATATTTCGTGAGACAAGGAAGCCGGACTGTCCGGTCGCATCAGTGAGGATAGTATGGATCCGCAACGTGTCAAGCGGGCATTCGCTCGCGCTATGGAAGAACCGTCGGGAGGAAGGGTGTGTGTTGCGGCGCTGCTGGATCATCACGGCGTCGATGGCGATGGAATCCATGTATGCGGCGAATCCATGCTGGACCTGTACGAGGCGCTTTCGGACGCCGGGCTTGATGTGCATGGGTACGAAGGAACTCTGTCTGGCTTGAGAACCCTTGAAGCGCCGGGAATCCTGCATTGGGAGGATGAGGAGGATGGGAAAGGCAGGTTTGTGGTGTGTTACGGTTTCCGGTCCGGGAAATACGTCATCGGAGATCCGAAGCGAGGCGTCCGGCGAGTTGGGCCGCCGGACCTTGCTCGCCACTGGATGTCTCGCATGTTGCTGTATGCCAACGGCAGGGCGCAGCGCGCTTCCGTGCGCGTCGATGTGGAGCGGTATCGTTGTTTCGATGTGGAGGCGGTCGGCCTGGGCAACGATCGGGTCCTGGTTCGTTCGCGGCGTACGGGCACGGCCAGGGTATTGCGCGCAGTGGAAGCGCAGCAACTATTCAGGGCGGACAGGTTTCGGAGCATTGCCGCGCATGAGAGTCGGATACGTCGGGACTATGCCGGCGGGGTCGCGGGCGCAGCAGGTTCCGGAACGTGGCGCGGGTGGATCGACGACGGCATGCTGACCTCGGAAACCGCCGTCCGGGAAGAGATGGCGCGTTATGGGGCGGACAGTGCAGCGTTTCCCGATGAGCGCGACGGGATATCGGCGATCGGTATCCCGACCCGCAATCGTGTGGGAAGCGTGCTTGCAGCGCTTCGATCCTATCATACGAATGCGTCCATGCACGGGCGCCGTGTACGATTCGTTGTTGCGGACAGCTCGTCCGCACCGGATCAGGAGCGACTCGCATCGGCTCTCGATGTCTTGCGAAAAGATATCGATATCGAGGTGGAGCATCTCGACGAGGCCTGGCGGGCGAACCTGATACGCACGCTGGCGGATGAGACCGATTGCAGCCCTGACGTATTGCGTTTCGCACTCTACGGGTGCGAGACGTGCGGTACGAATTACGGGGCGAATCGGAATGCACTCCTACTGGCTACGGCGGGCGAGCTTTCCGTGCATGTCGATGACGATACGACTCTTCCTCTGTTCGAGGCGCCGGATACCCTATCCGGCATAGCCTTTTCCTCGCAAGCCGATCCCAACGAGTACTGGTTCGGCACTTGCGATTGGAAGCCGGCAGAGAGGGCGGACTTTGTCGAAATGCACGAAACGCTCCTTGGGCGTCCGGTTGCGCATCTGCTGGAGGAATCCGCCCGGGACGATATTGCCGTAGACGACTTGCAGCCGCAACTGTTGCGGCGTCTGCCGGATGCCCGGATTGGGCTTACCTTCGTCGGCCACACGGGAGATGCCGGTACATCGTCGAACGTATCGAGGCTATTTCTGGAAGGGGCTTCTCTTGGTAGGCTGGTCCAGTGCGGATATGCGGAAGGCATGCGTACGCGTGAAGTGGGCCGCGCCGTTGCGCGCCGCACCATCGGCAATGGGTTGTTCTGCCTCGGTATGAACGTGGGCATCGACAACCGGCGAACGCTTCCCCCGTTCATGCCCGTGGGGCGCAACGAGGACGGTGTATTCAGCGCAGCGCTGGAAGCCGTCTTCCCCCTGCTGCTGCGGGGATTTTGCGAGGGGTACGCCATTGGGCATCGGCCTCTCCGGGAGCGTGCGCCGTTTCCGGCGGAGATCGGTTTCGAGGGGTTCAGGATCAACGATATCCTGACGGCCTTGATCGGGGAATGGGGCGCTTCTCAGCCCGACCGGTTCCCCCGCAGGCTGCGCGATCTTGGGGATTGTCTGGCGGTGTATGGATCGCTTGGCCAGTCCGACTTCGATCTTGCGTGCCGGGCCGCCGTAGAGCGATCCACAGGAATGCTGATGCTGCACATCGAGCATGCGTTATCGGGTCCTGCCGGATCAATTCCGCCCATGCGGGCGGATATGGAGCGCTTTGCGGGTACGCTGGAGCGGTTTGTTACGCAGCAGGAATGCAATGCGCCGGTCGATTTGACCGGCGATGTAGCCGAACGCAGATCGCACTTGCGTGATCTGGTCGGCGCATATGGAACACTCGTGCAACACTGGCCCGGCATGGTGCTATGCGCCAGACAGGTGCGCATGGACGAAGTCGGCGTCGCGTAGGTCGGGGCTTTTCGACGCTGTGCGGGCCGTTGCTATTTCAAAACTCGTTTAACAAGGTGAAAGCCATGAAAACATTGACGCTTGAACAAATGCAGCTTGCCGGGGGCGACTGCAAAAACATCTGGCAGACTCTGGGCATCACGATTCCGTCGTCGATGGCCGTCGGTTCGATTGCCGGAGCGTTTGCGATCGGACTCGCCACGGGCGGGACGGCCGCGGTGATTGCAGCCGCCGGCTATGCGGCCGGCGCCATAGGAGGGCTTGTGCTCTGCAGGCTTTCCGGCAGCTGACTTCTTTCGTTATCCAACCCCAACCCCAAATTCAACGGTGATTGATCATGAAAACTCTTGACGCTATCCGAATGGCCGCCGTATCCGGCGGCGTCGGGACCCCGTGCGACGGGAAATCCCCGCGGTACCTTCTGGCCTGGTGGATTTGCAGCAGTACCGGTCCATTCAATCCGATGGGATTGGTAGGGAACGGCCTGTGCATTGCGCTTTGCGGAAGCTGACGAGCGGCGGGGGCGGGTACGTTCCGTATCCGCCCCCGCATCCCTTATCGTCTTTTCCCGCTTTACAAATATGTTCCACGAGATACAGTAAAGGAATCTGCGATGACATTCGGAAACGATACGGCGCGTGCTGCACTGCCTTCCAGCGGGTGGGCCGCACCCGCCGGCGATACGGCGAAAAAAAGTCCCGACAAATGGTTGTTCTGGTTACTTCCGTTCTGCTACGCGGTGCTGTACGCTATTATCAACTGGATAAGCGACGAATACGTGCAGACGCCGCCTGCCGCAGCGGATATTCCGCAACTTCCCCGGGCAAGCGGGCCGCTCCGCTGGATAGGGTACGCGCTTACGCCGCTGTACGTGTTCATGAAGATCGGTTTTACGACGGTGTGCCTTGCTCTGGGCGCTGCAATCATAACATGGAACGTACGTTTTTCCAGTCTTTTCCATGCTGCCTCCCTGGCGGAGGTCGTATGGATTACAGCCGCGCTCGCACATCTCGCCTGGACACTCGTTTTTCCGGATACGAGCACGTTTTTTTACCCGCTTTCCGTCGTGAATCTCGTGGAAATCGACCAGGGAAACATGTGGGCCGCCTATCTCCTGCGGACCCTGAACCTGTTTGAGGGTGCGTACGCGGCAGCGCTGGTGTACGCTATTCGCCTCGTTGCCGACAGACCCCCGCACAACGTCACGCTGCTGGTTGTGGTCTCGTATGGCGGCGGCACGGCGCTCCTTGTCGCCGGCGTCACGTTTTTTCTTCTCTCTGTTTTTTGAGGGTAGCACGCCATGAAGAAGATCGGAGCCGTTTTGGCTATAGCAGCGATGCTCGGCGTCGTAGCGTGGCTTGGGGTGCAGGCCCGCGATATAAGGAACGAGCGCCTCGAAGCAGCAGAACGCCGCCTCCAGCTTCCGGAGGTGTATCTCGTGAATCTGCAGGGGGTGCTTGTACCCTTGCGTTCCGCCGGGGGACAGAGCGTCGTGCTCGTATTCTTTACGACCACCTGCGAGTACTGCCGTGCGGAATTGCACGCGTTCCGGCAGAACGCGGCGCTTCTGAAAGAGCATGACGTGTTTTTCGTGGCCTGGGAGGAGCGCAACGCAGTTGTTGAGTTTGCCCGGGAAACGGGAATCGACGGGGTGCCCTGGTTCAACGTGCTCCGGGATACGGCCTCGGTGCTTGGTGAAGAACTGGGCATTGATGTGGTGCCGACGACACTCATATACGGTCCGGATAGGCGTCTGCGCAAGGCGTTCGAGGGTCTTGCGGCGGTCGGGAAAATCGCGGAAGCCGCTGCGGGGGAAGGCAGGCCATGATTCGAAGCGACAACCTCCGCAGGGAAACGACAAAGCGGGTGACAAAGTCGATCGTCCGGCAACTCGACCAGTCCGATTGCGGGGTAGCCTGCCTTGCGTGGGTCGTCCGTTTTTTCGGGGGCGAAGAAACCATGGAGAGGCTGCGTAGCCTCAGCGGCACCATGTCGCAGGGCGCCACGTTGCTGGGTCTGCATCAGGCAGCGGGTAAAATCGGCCTTAGATCGGATCCCTACGAAGCAGGGATGGACGACCTTGCCGGGCTGGAGGCGCCGGCGGTGCTGCATGTGGTGCTGAACGGCGTTCGCCAGCATTACGTCATTCTTTTCGGGTGTTTCGGGGACAGGTTTCTGATTGGCGACCCGGAGGCCGGCCTTGTCTGGTATGATGCGGGGGAACTCGAAAAAATATGGGAAAGCAGGGCGCTGCTGCTGTTACGTCCAGCGAATGGATTCGTGACCCAAAAGCGCCGGGCGTCGGCCAAGCGGAAATGGTTGTGGGACGCCATCCGGGAAGACATGCGTCCCCTTGCCCTGTCTGTCGCGCTTGGCGGCCTTGTGTCTGCGTTCGGTCTCGCGATGGCCTTCTTTTCCAAGGCGCTCATTGACGACATACTCCCGCAACGGAACGTGGAGCAGCTTGCTGCCGGGCTGGCGCTTCTTTTCCTGGTGCTGTCGGCGCAGGCGGGCATGGGCATCGTCCGGCAATTGCTTCTTTTGGGACAGGCCCGCGCGTTCAACAACCGCATCACGAGGCGATTTCTCGACGACCTGCTTCGCCTTCCCTACGCCTTTTTCAGTTCGCGCAAGACGGGCGACCTGATTGCCCGCCTGAACGACACCGAGCGGCTTCAGCAAACCGTAACGCATGTCCTGGGCGGTGTAGTTATCGAGGCGCTTGTCCTTGTTGCGGGGATGGCGTTCATTTTCGCCCACAGCCCGGAGATTTCCGGGGCGGTAGCTCTTGCACTCCTGTTTTTTATTCTGGTGTCGCGACATTTCCACCAGCCTATCGTGAAGGGACAGCAGCGCATTATGACGGCGCATTCGTTGAACAAGAGCGGGTACGTCGAAGCCATTCGGGGCATCGAGGCCATCAAGTCGGCCAATGCCGAATCGGTGTTTACCCGGCTGATGCGTGATACGTACACCCACCTGCAGGAGGAGGTTTTCCGCTTGGGTCGGGTTGCCGTACGGTTCGGCAGCGTGCTGGCGATTGCCGGCGCTATGATTGTCACTGGCGTACTTGCGTGGGCGTCGATACTTGTACTGGGCGACGCCATGGGCATGGGAGCGATGGTCGCCATCCTGCAAATGATCGGGATGATTGTACCGAGCGCCCAGGCGCTGGCCACGGCGAACGTGGATTTTCAGGAGGCGAAGGTGGCTTTCGACCGGATCTACCAGTTTACCTCGCTCAGCCCCGAATACGACACTGCAAAAGAGGCCGCAAAGAGTCCTATCGGTTTCGTACGCCGTCTCGAGGCGCGCCGCGTCACCTTCAGCTACCCCGGTCAGTTGACCTTACTCGGTGATGTTTCATTTACCTGCTATTCCGGCGAGCTGATGTTGATTGTCGGGAGCACGGGATCCGGCAAGTCTTCGCTATTGCGCATGTTGCAGCGTCTCGCCGTGCCCGAATCGGGAGAGGTGCTGGTTAACGGGTGCGACTGGAATGAATTTTCCGTTACCGGATGGCGGGATATTCTTGGCGTCGTGCCTCAGAACGTCCGGATATTCAGCGGTACGCTGGTCGACAACATCCGGTTGGGCCTTGCGCTCGACCCGCAGGAAACCATACGGAAATGCGAGGAGCTCGGACTTTCCGATTTTTTCGACATACTGCCCGGCGGGTACCTGACCCTTGTGGGAGAGGGGGGCGCCGCCCTTTCCGGCGGGCAGCAGCAACTGGTAGGTCTGGCGCGGGCATTGGTGCGCAATCCGCGGGTGCTTCTTCTCGACGAGCCCACTTCCGCCATGGACAGTACTACGGCGCAGCAGGCCATGGATGTGCTGGACCGCTATCGCAAGGATTGCATTGCGATCGTGGCCTCGCACTCGGCGGCGTTCCTGCCGCGGGCAGACCGCGTATACCGTATCGAGAAGGGGGTATTCCGCCCGGATTTCGCGCCGCTTGACCGGTTCCGGCTGGCCGGAAGCTGACCGGGCGGTTGCCGGCGCCGGCGCAAGGATTGACGCCTGAAACAGGGAGTAAGTCTTACGTGAAACACCACCCCCTCACCCCCGAATCAGAATCATGGTCGTCCGGGGAGGCAGGTCCAGCGTGAGTTGGCCGTTCTCCGACTGCATCATTGTTTCCGGCGCAAGCGCATCCTCGAAGCTTCCTTCGATCGCGATATCCGCCGTGTGCGCCTCCTCCGATGCATTGAAAACCACCAAGGCGGCTTCGCCTTCCCAGGTGCGAACATAGGCAAGCAGCCGCCGGTCGTCGTCGGCCAGCACATAATCGAGCTCCCCGCGCACGAAGAGGTCCATGTGCGCCTTGCGAATGCGCGCGAGGTCCTGGTAGAACGCATACAAGTCCGTATCCGGCGCGATCCGGTCCGTTCGGCGGGGCGCTTCGTGGGGCGTCGTACGCTCGTCCTCGTACGTAATATCGGCCCACACCAGCGGTTTGCGGCAGTCGGGATCGTCCGCGCCCCACATGCCCACTTCGTCGCCGTTCCAGATATGCGGCGCGCCGTAATACGTAAACTGCTGGGTCAGCACCAGACGCCGCACGGCCTCGGTCCGTTCGTCCGGGCGGTCGATCTTGTATTCTGGATTGCCGCGGGGGTGGGCCCCGTATTTGTACTTCGTCTGGTTGTTGTAGAGCGAGGTCCCGAGGCGCGGGGAATCGTGGCTGGCGCCAAGATTCATCATGGCCTCGAGATGCGTACGGTCGATACCGCTCTCCACGGAATCGAGGTGCGCAATATACCCGGTTGCCGTAAGGTGGGGCGGCGCTTCGGCGAAGAAACTCCGGGTGGGCATGTACCAGCGGTAATTCATCACCGCATCGAACACATCGCCCTTGATGTAGGGGCGGGGGTTGGCCATGTGATCCGGCCAGCTTTCCCACCATACCTCGCCCACGAGATAGGCGTCCGGGTTGATGTCGCGCACAAAGGCCCGGTAGTCGCGCCAGAAGCCCATGGGCACTTGCTCCGCCACGTCCAGGCGGAAGCCGTCTATGCCGTCGCTCGGGTCGCCGTCCCCGTTGGGGTCCATCCAGCGCCTCGTTACATGGTATACATGCTGTTTCACGGCGGGGTGCAGGTTGCCCCCCTCGTGTCCCTTCGTTTCCACATCGACTTTTTTCAGGTTGGGAAGCGTGGAAACGCCGGCCCAGCCCTGGTATTCGAATTCGTTTTCCTCGGTGTCGGGGTCGTCGAACTGCACGATTTCATACCAGTCCGCGTAGGGCGAGGCGGCCTGCTTCTCCAGAATATCTTTCCAGGCCCAGAACGTGATGCCCGTGTGGTTCCACGAGTAATCGAGGATGATGCGCATGCCGCGCTCGTGCACGGCGTCGACGAGTTCCAGGAAAAGCCGGTCCGACGAGGTCCATTGCCAGGTGTCGGGATCGACCGGATTTTCCTCCGCCATGATGGCGGCGTCCCCGTCAGGGTCCGGCCCGAAGTTGCGGTCGATATGCCGGTAGTTCCGGGCGTCGTACTTGTGCAGCGACGGCGCATCGTTGATCGGATTGATATACAACGCCGTCACGCCCAGCTCCTTCAGGTAATCGAGCCGGTCCAGCACCCCCTGTATATCGCCCCCGTATCGCCTTGCCTGCACGGTCCGGTAGAACTCCTCCCCGGAGGCTACGGCCCAGTCCTCCTGCTGGTACCAGTCATGCGTCCACGGGGTGGCGCTCCATCCTTCGAACGGCCTGTTGGGATACGACCCCAGGGTGTTCTCGAAGACGGGGTCGTTGGACGAGTCGCCGTTGCGGAATCGCTCCATAAAAATCTGATACCAGATAGCCTCGCGGCTCCATTCGGGCACGCTGGTCAGGTCGTCGGATATCATCGCGGATTCGTCTGCGCTGTTTCCTCCGGCCTCTACAGTTTGTGTCTGGCAGTACAGTCCGGTGATTGCAAACAATACGGTGAGGCAGACGGCGAGAGAGCGGTTTTCCGTAATGCCGCAGGGCGTTGCGTGGTGTTTCATAACGATGCTGTTTATTCGGTACTCGAAACGATGTCCGTTTTCCAGGCCGTGATGGCTTCCATGAACCGGGACGCCAGATCGGGGTGGCCGCCTACGACGTTCTCGGAGGCTTCCGGGTCGCGCTCCATGTCATACAGTTGCATGGAGGCTGCGTCGGCAGCTCCTTCGCGCGCGTCCCATATAAAATGCCATCTCGGCGTACGTACATAATAGTGATCGGCGGGCTGCCCCATCACGTCATCCTCGCTGCGTTGCTGCGTGGCATGCCCCACCAGCACATCCCGCCCGACGCTGCCGGCGCCTTCTATGACGGGGCGCAGCGACTGACCCGGCCACAAAGTCTCCAGATCGTCCGGGATTGCCACCCCGGCGTAATCGAGGAGCGTCGGCGCAATGTCCACCATACTGACCATATCCTCTCCGAAAATAGCGGGCTCGATGGCGCCGGGCCAGTGAAAAATGACGGGCGTCCGAAACGCCAGATCATGCAACGACAGTTTGCCCTTCGGGCCGCCATTGGCGTACAGGATACGATCGTCCGCATACTCCTCGAACGGAGGTTGCTCCCAGCCGTTGTCGTTGACATACACGATCAATGTATTTTCCCGCAGGCCCCGGGCTTCGATATGATCCAGCAGATCCCCTACGCCGGCGTCGAACCAGGTGCAGTTGGCGTAGTATTGCTTCGCCGATTCGGACAGGGCCGTGTTTGCATAATACTTGTAGTGCGAAAAGGGAGGGTCCAGCGGCGTATGCGGCAGCGAGGGGCCGTACCAGATGAAGAAAGGCCGGTCCGCATGCCGGTCGATGAAATCGAACACCGGCTGCATGGTCTCTCTCCCTATCGCCAGCCCGTCGCCTCCCATCAGTTGCCGGAACCACCCGGGTTTCCCCCAGGCTTCCATATCCCATCCGCGGGACATTCCCTCCGTGAAGCCTCCGTTTTCATACGATCCTTCCCACCACTTTCCTGCCTGAAAGCTTGCGTACCCGTTTGCGGCGAGCAGTGCGGGCAGCGTGGCGAACCGGCGCATGGTCTGCGCCAGGAAGGTCACGTCCCGCCTCCGGCGCGCTTCCCCGGAAGCCGCCTCCCAGGCGGGATCCCCCCGGACAGCCTCGGCATGATAGTGATCGGCAAGCCGCCGGTACTGCAAAGGGTACAGGCCCGTCACAAGCGTTTGCAGCGAAGGGCGGCAATGGTTCGCCGTCACGTGGGCGAACGAGAATGTGGTTCCTTCGTGCGCCAGCAGGTCCAGGTTCGGGGTCCGTACGTGTTCCGATCCGGTAAATCCGAAGTAGGGAAATCCGTGATCGTCCCCGATGACGAGCACGATATTCGGGGGGCGGTCCGGGGAACGATCCGGTGCGGTCGCCTGTCCGTACAGCGCTCCGTACAGCGTCTTTCCCGCCCCGGTCGCCTGTCCGTACAGTGTCTTTCCTGGCGCCGCCAGACACAGGAAGAGCAGAAGCGAAAAGACTAAGGGAGGCAGGCCGGCCATGCGGACGGTATTCGGGCTGTGACAGGCCCATGATACGCCGTTTTGCATACCGTGTCCCGTTTTTGCCGGTACATTCTGTATATTTTGCACCCCATCGTTCCCATATTTTGCACCCCATCGTTCCCTTGACCGTTCATGCCCCGCCTCCTCTTTATATCGATTTGCGCCGCGATCCTGCTGTCCGCCTGCGGCAGGACCCCGGAAAGCGAGCCGGTCGCCGTCGTGGCGGGCAAAACGATCGGCGCCGAGGAATACCGGACGCGCTATGTGGATTTCCTGCTCGCCACCGGCTTGCCGGACGAAGCGGGCCGCCGCGCCGCGTATCTGGAACGACTGGTCACCATGAAACTCATGGCCCACGATGCGCTCGAAAGCGGACTCGCAGGGGAATCTTCCTACCTTTTCGCGGAGGAACGCACGCGCCGCAAGCTCCTCATAGACGCCTGGGTGCATCGCGCCGTCTACGACACGCTTGCGGTTTCGGAGCAGGACCTCCAGGACATGTTCGTCCGGGTCAACACGACGGTAACGGCCCGCCACCTGTATGCACCCACCCGGGAGGCCGCCGATACGCTGTACGAACGGCTCCGGCGCGGCGCCTCGTTCGGAGAACTGGCGGAAGAAGTGTTCGTCGATACGGCGCTGGCCCGCCACGGCGGACGGCTCGGCTCCTTCGGTTTCGACGAGATGGATCCTGCCTTCGAGGAGGTTGCTTTCACCATTGCGCCCGGCGCTGTCAGCCGGCCTGTCCGCACCGCCCAGGGATATTCGATCGTGCAGGTGGAAGACCGCTTCACGAAGCCCATCCTGACCGAGACCGAATTTGCGGCGCAGAAGAACAAGATGGAATGGTATGTCCTCGACCGAAAACGGCGCCGGGCCCGCACGGCGCTCTCCATGCAACTGCGCGAAGAGGTTGCCCTGTCGTACCACGCTCCGGCATTCGAACGCTTGCTGGCGCAGATCACCGGAGAAGCGGAGAGACCGGAAGATGCGCCATCGACCACCCCCGGCGATGCGTCATCGACCACCCCGGAAGATGCGTCATCGGCCGCACCGGAAGGGGAGGAGCTCGCCTGGCTGGACGCCCCGCTTGTGACATTCGGGCCGCCGCAGGCCCGCCGGACCTGGACCGTCTCCGATTTCAGGGATCAGGCCCGGTTTACCGACCCGCGGCAGCGCGCCCGCGTCCGTACCGCCGAGGAACTCCAGCGCTTCATCGACGGGCTGATCGTACAGGAAGCATTGCTTGAAGCCGCCCGGCTCGCCCGCGTCGATCGCACCCCCGAGTTCGCCCGGGCACTGGACCGCGCCATGGAAGACTGGGCCTTCGAGCAGGCCTGGGACCGCCTCGCCCGCGACGTGTCCGTGCCGGAAGATTCCATTCGTGTCTGGTACGAAGCGTACGATGAACCCGCCACGCCGCCGAGCGTCATCCGGGCCCGTCTCCACGAAAGCATGATGGACGAGGCGCTGCGGGAGCATGCCCGCGTTCTTCGGGAGCGGTACAGGGTCAAGATGTATCCCCAACTTGTATCCGAATTACATATCTTGAGCGACGCGCTCTGATCCGATTTTAATGCAGCCCTGCTCCCGAACGATTTTGCATTCCGGCAACTCCGCACGCCAGTTCGTTTTCCGCCTGCTCCCCCGCAGATCATGTCCCGACGCCTGATACCGTTCCTGTTGTTCTTGTTCGCCGTCGGCTCCGCCAGCGCGCAGACCGGCAAGGTGACGGGTACGGTGACGGACCTTGTCAGCGGCGAGTCCCTGCCCGGCGTCAACGTCGTCATAGAAGGCACGACGCAAGGCGCCTCCACTGGCATCGACGGCAAGTTCATCATTATCGGCGTGCGTCCCGGCGTATACGATGTGCTGGCTTCGTTCATCGGTTTTTCCCGGCAGCGCCGCGAGGGCGTGCAGGTGAACGTGGACCTGACCACCACGGTCGATTTCCAGATGGCGGAAGAAGTTATCGAGGGCGAAGAGATCGTCGTCACCGCCGAGGCCGTCGCCGTTCGCAAGGACCTTACCAGTTCCGAAGCCCGCGTCACCGCCGAAACCATCGACAAACTGCCCGTTACCGAGCTTTCCCAAGTGCTTGATGTGCAGGCCGGCGTCACCACGCGCAACGGCATTCACATCCGGGGAGGCCGCAGCAGCGAGGTGGTTTTCATGGTGGATGGCGTGCCGGTCAGCGATAGCTACGACGGCTCGTCCGTCATCCAGCTCGAGAACGATGGCATCGAGGAATTACAGGTCATCTCCGGTACGTTCAATGCCGAGTACGGCAACGCTATGTCGGGTATCGTGAATGTCGTTACGAAGGAGGGGCGCAGTGACCGCTTTTCCGGATCGGCGCAGGTGTATGCCGGGGGATACGCCGTTACCGGCGAAGGCGGCGCCGATTTTCTGCGGGGCATCCGCGCCGAGGAATACTCCAGGGCAGGTATTCAGTACCGCGACATCGATCCCTATTCCTATCTGCCGTTCCAGGCCGATCATTTCCGGAACGCCACGGTATCTCTCGAAGGCCCCATCTGGAAGGATCGCATCACGTTTTTCGCCCTGGGGCGTCACTTCGAAAACGACGGCTGGCTCTACGGCGCCCGCCTTTTCGGGATCGACGGTTCAGCGGGGGATTCCTCGCTGGTCCCCATGAACAATTTCGAAAAGACGAGTTGGCAGGGGAACCTCAAAATCCGCCTGAGCCGCAAGCTCATCCTCAACGTCATCGGCCTTGGTTCGTTTTCACGCAGCCGTTCGTACAATCTGGTTCGCCGGTGGTCCCCCGACGGGCGCTACCGGAGTTTCGACGAGGGCTACGACGCCAAGGTGAAGCTCACGCACCTCATAGGTCCCCGCACATTCTACACGTTCAATACGGGCATTTTCAACCGTGAGGCGAAGGGCTATCTCTATGAAGATCCGCTCGATCCCCGGTACAACGACTTCGACCTCGTTGCGCGGGATTCCGTCGAATACCTGCCGGGTCAGTACATCCAGGTGCTTACCGGCGGCCAGCGGTATGCGCGCGGGGGAACCAACCTGTCCCATTTCAACCGCACCTCCCGTTCGTACTTCGTCAAGGGCGATCTGTCCAGCCAGATAACCGATCATCACCTGATCAAGACCGGTTTCCAGGTGCGCATCGACGAACTTGCGCTGACCGGCTTCAGCCTCATTCCGGCGCTCGACGAGACGGGGCAGCGGTTCGAACCGTTCCAGCCCGCCGTTCCCGTGGAATCCAGCGTGGCCTACACCACGTTCAGCGACCTTTCTCCGCGCACGCTGAGCGCCTATGCCCAGGACAAAATGGAGTTCGACGACTTCGTCGTGAATGCCGGCGTGCGGTTCGATTATTTCGATGCGCGCGCCCGCGTCCCGGCGGACCCCTCGGACCCCAACATTTTCAACCCCCTCAAACTCACGAACCGGTTCCGTGACACGAATGGGGACGGCGTGATCCAGCCTGAGGAGGAGCTTCCCGAAAACGCCTTGACGAGGGCGGAGCGGGAATCGTACTGGTGGGAGGACAGCAGCCCCAAACTGCAAATATCGCCCCGGCTGGGCGCCGCCTGGCCCATCACGGAGCAGGGCGTGATCCACTTTTCCTACGGCATCTTCTTCCAGATTCCCACACAGAACAGACTGTTCGCGAACTTTGGCTTCAAGATGCCGGCGCTCTCCGGTTCGTACGGCCCCTTCGGCAACCCGGACCTCGACGCGCAGAAAACGATCATGTACGAGATTGGCCTGCGGCAGGGATTCGGCGGCATTGTGGCCGACATTACCGGGTATTACCGGGATGTGCGCAACTGGGTCTCCACCTCGCAGCCCATTATCGCTGCGCTGCCCGGCATCAACTACGTTATCTACACGAACCGCGATTATGCGAACACGCGCGGGCTGACCGTGCACCTGTCCCGCCGCTTCGAGAACCACTACGGATTCGACGCCAGCTACACCTATCAGGTGGTGGAAGGCTCCAATTCGAACCCTGCGGACGAGTTTTTCGCCATTCTCAACAACAGCCAGCCTACCCTGGCGCTCCTGCCTCTGAACTGGGATCAGCGGCACAAACTGGCGGGCGCCTTTTACGCAGGCGCGGATACGTACGGCGGGTCGATTCGATTCCGGTACGAATCGGGGTTCCCGTATACGCCCACTTTTGCTTCGGCAGCACTGACCGGCAACGATGTGCAGCCCGAATTTCCTTCCAATTCGCGGCGCGCCTACACCACCTTCGAGGTGGACCTGAACCTGTACAAGGAATTCGTGATGGGAAGGGTGCGCCCCCGTGTTTTTCTCGAAGTGTTCAATCTGCTGGATGCCCGCAATGTGGCCACCGTATTCGCCGACACGGGCGAGCCGGACGTGACGCTGGACCAGTTGCGCACCGGGCAGTTCGATCCGGGATGGTTTGTGCGTCCCGAACACTATCGGGAGCCGAGGAGAGTGCAGCTTGGCGTCGAGGTGCGGTTCTGATGCGGCGATGCCTGCAATACCTATGAAATACCCCCGCTTCATACGACAGGGCTTTCCGGCGCGTCCCATTTCCGGACGGGCGCTTCTGTGCGCTCTCGGCGGCCTTGTCGTCCTGGGCCTTGCGCCGCTGTCCGAACCGCTCGTCGGCACGGCCCGTGCCCAGGGGGTCATCGACCGGAACCATGTGCCGGGCACGGAGCGCGTTGATCCTTTCGAGCGCCGCCGCGACAACATCGACGCCAACAACGTCCGGGCCACCATCACCAACTGGGCGCAATCGGGCCAGTCCGGAACCCCCGGCGATTTCTGGTACGAATGGCCCAAAAACACGGGCCGGCGCTACGTGGCGCTTACCCAGTTGTGGGTAGGAGCCGAGGTCGAGGACGAAAACAACGACACGTTGTGGGTGGTGAATGTGGCCGATTTTCGGAGCAATCCCGTCAACGACAACATCTCGTGGACCTTCGAGCCGATCAAGGGATACGTGAATCCGGCGGGGGCGGAGTACGGCATCGCCCAGTCGGACGAGCCGACCTCCTGGCCGGCCGCCTGGCCGGACAAACTTACCGACGTACAGGACCCGGGATGGAGCTATTCGTGGAACGGCTTTTTCGGCAAGGACGTGTTCAACGCCGATCAGGAATTTTTCTACAAGATCGGCGATGACCAATACAACCGGTATCCCACGTATTTTCCCGACTCGACCGACCTCAGCCGCCGGGGCATGGGCCTGGTCGCCGAGGTGCGGGTGCTGGCGTGGAGCCAGATTCTCATCCAGGACGTGGTCTTTTTCATCCACGGTGCGAAGAATGACGGTACGCGCGATCTCCGCAAGGCGGGCATGTCCATGTGGCTGGCGGACTGCGTAGGCGGCGACTGCGGCGACGACATTCCCTATTTCGACCTTCTCGAGGACGTCGCCTTCATGACGGACCTTGACGGGGTGGGTAACGAATTTTTCGGGGCGGATCCGGTGGGGGTAGCGACCTTTGCCTTTCTCGAGTCTCCCGGCAATGCCGAAGACCGCATCGACAACGACGGCGACGGTTCGACGTCCGACACCTGTAGCCCCGTGATCGGCGAATGCAACAGCCCAGTGATCCCCGGCTCCTTTTTGCAGGGCGAGAACCCCACCAATGCGCTGGACGACAACGGCAACGGGCTGATCGACGAGAACCAGACGCACGTGCCGTTCATCACGCCCAGCGGCATTCCGCAGACAGGGGTAGGCTATGCGGATTATATCGACAACGACGGGGACGGAGAACCGGGTAGCCCGGTAGTCACTGAAGCGATGGCGGCGCTTGCCACGACCGATCACTGGCGAAGATGGCCGCCCGTGCTTGCCACGGACCAGGACGTGACGGTGCACCTTGTGGGCGTGGAGGAAGACGATGTGGGCCGCGCTTTCCGGGACTGGATCGACAACAACGATACGCATCTTGAGGAGGGCAACTATCTCGCCGAACCCGGATCGCCCACGGTCACCCAGGAGATGGTGGATGCCGCGGCATCCGACAGCTACCGCCGGTACCGCGTTCCCGGCACGGATATCGTGTTGTACGACGTGGGCCCCGAAGATATCGGCAAGGCCCATGCGGACGGCCTCGACAATGACGGCGACGGCGCCACGGACGAGGGCATCGACGAGGAAATCGACGAAATGATCGACGAGAGCCGCGCCGACGGGATAGACAACGACAAGGACTGGAACCGGTTTCTCAACGACACCGGACTGGACGGCGTGCCGTTCAACGGCGATCCCGGGGACAACGACGCCGTGCCCACGTCGGGCGCCGGTACGGGCTTCCCGGGCGAGCGCAACATCGACGTGACGGACATTTCCGAATCGGACCAGATCGGCATCACGAACGTGCGCATTTTTGGAGCAGGCACGCTCGGGATCGGCAGTTCTTCGGACCGTTTCCTGTTCCGCCGCTTCATGCTGCCGGGGAATTTCGATACGGAACTTCCCGAGCCTGGCGATACCGACATCACCGTATCCAGCGGTATCTTTCCGCTCAAGGCCGGTCAGACCGAACGCATCTCGCTGGCGGTGGTCATGGGAGGCACGCAGGAGGAGGCGCTCCAGTCGAGGGATTATGCCTTGCAGGCGTACCACGAAGATTACCAGTTTGCCCAGGCCCCTATTACGCCCATACTTCGCGCCGTGCCCGGCGACGGCAAGGTAACCCTCTACTGGGATTCGATTTCGGAGCAGTCCTACGACCAGTTTCTTGCGGGTCTTGGTCGCGATCCGTACGACTTCGAGGGGTATCGCATTTATCGTTCCACCGACCCCGCCTTTCTCGATCCGCAGATCATTACCGACGGGTTCGGCAACCGGCTCCTGCGCAAGCCGATCGCGCAATTCGATCTCATCGACGAATACGAGGGATTCCACCCCGTGGATATCAACGGCATCCAGTTCTATCTGGGGGACAACCGCGTGAGCCCCGGCGAAGGGAGCAACGGGCTGGCGCACCTTTTCGTGGACGACGAGGTTACGAACGGCATCACCTACTTCTACGCCGCGGTGGCCTATGATTACGGTTCCGCGCAGGATAATATCCCGCCCACCGAGACCCCCATCCGCATCCAGCGCCTCGCGGACGGCTCCATCCGAACGGGCCCCAATGTGGTGGAAGTCGCGCCCTCGGCGCCGGTGGCCGGCTACGTGGACGCCACGCTCGGCGAACTGGAGCGCGTGGCGGGAACGACCAGCAGCCGCATTCTCTACGAAATCGTCGATCCGGTCTCCATTGCCGACGGGCGCCGCTTCCGCATCGTGTTCGAGGACACGCTCGTTTCCGGCGGACGCTTCAGCCCCGACACCCTGACGACCAAAAACTTCTCGCTCGTGGACGTTACGGACAGCGACACGTTGCTCCGGCGCTCCACGACCTTCCGCGCGGGCCGGGAATTCCCCCTGCTGGCCGATGACGGCGACCCCCTCGGGTTTTCCCTGGCGTTCTTCCCCGAGCCGTTCATCCTGCTCAACAAGGCGGAAACGGCCTGGAACAGCGAAGACATCTATCCCATATCCCTCGATCCGCATACGTCGGCCGGGTTCGTGCGCGGGTTGCGCAATCCGTTCGATTACCGGGTGAAGGTCGTGGGGCCCAGTCAGGGGCAGTCCGTCGAAATGAAGGTCACCCGGCGGCTTACGTTGCCTGCCCGCCCGACCAACGTGGAGGTATACCGCTTGCTGCCGGACGGCTCCGAGACACCTGTCGAGTATGCCTTCTGGGACATCACGGGCGACGACTTCGTCTCGTCCGTTTCGACCGAGCCGGTTTCCTGGACCGCCGATCCCAGCATTGGCGAGAGCGACTTTATGGTGCTTCGGGAGACCAAGGTGGGCGATGACAGCGGCGAGACCGTCATTACCTGGCGTATCGGGCTGAATTTCGTATTCAGGGACCGCCGCGACCCGCAGGAGGGCGATGTGGTGACGATCATTACGCGGAAGCCGTTTCTCGCCACCGATGCGTTCGAATTCACCGCCACCGGGCCCCAGGTGGATCTCGAAGCTGCCCGGGAGATGCTGGAGGACATCCGTGTCGTACCGAATCCCTATGTGGCGACCAACCGGTTCGAGGGCCTCAATCCGTTCAGTACGGGCCGCGGCCCCCGCGTCCTCAAGTTTATCCACCTGCCCCCGGAGGCGACCGTCCGCATCTATACGGTGAGCGGGCGCCTCGTGCGCACCTTGCAGCTTTCGCAGGGAAGCAACGAGGGCCTCGATCCCGCCGCCCTGCTCGACGGCACGCTGGACTGGAATCTGGAAAGCGAAGAGGGGCTATCCGTTTCGTACGGGGTGTATTTGTATCATGTGGAAGCGCCCGGCGTCGGCGAGCGGACCGGCACTTTCGCGATCGTCAAGTGATCAGGATATGAAGGGGAACAAAAACATAGCGACTCCTGCACGTATCGCCTCGACTTCTGTGCGTTCTGCCGCGTTCCTGTTTCTTGCGGCATGCCTCCTGCCGGTATCTTCCGCATTTGCACAGCAGGGCTTCGACAGCCAGACCCGCACCGTGAATAAACGGGGCACCACGGCAGCCGATTTCCTCGGCATCCCTGTGGGCGCCCGCGCCACGGCCCTGGGCGGGGCCATCACGGCCGCCGTCTCCGACCCCATAGCGATCTACTGGAATCCCGCCGGGATCGCCGGCATCGAGGACGTGAGCTTCACGGGCGAATACGCCAACTGGCTCGCCTCCATCGACTTCAATTTTCTTGCGGTGACGATTCCCACCCGGTTCGGGGTGGTTGGCGTGAGCATCACCTCCATGCGTACGCCGGACATGGAAGTGACCACCGTGGCTATGCAGGACGGCACCGGCGAGACGTTCGACGCTGCCTCGTACGCCGCGGCCCTCACGTACGCCCGCGCACTCACGGATCGCTTCGCCATCGGCGGCTCCGTCAAGTTGATCCAGGAGCGCATCTGGAACTCGTCCTCCGGTGGTCTTGCCTTCGACATCGGCACGCAGTTCGAGACGCCCTTCCGGGGGATTCGCCTTGGCGCCTCCATCAGCAACTTCGGCACGAAACTGCAAATAGGAGGGGACGATCTGCTTGCCCGCGTGGATGTGGACCCCAACAACCGGGGCAACAACGAAAGCAACCGCGCCCTGCTCAAGACCGATCGGTTCGATCTGCCGCTCATCATGCGCATCGGGTTGGCCGGCGAGGTGTTCCAGCGCGGCGGCAACCGCCTCACGCTTTCCATCGACGCGCTCAACCCCAACAACAGCGAGCAATACCTGAATGCAGGCGCGGAGATCGGCTTGCTCGGAGACCTGATCATGTTCCGGGCCGGGTACAGCGAGCTGCTGCTGGAAAACAGCCTGCGCTCCTTCTCGCTCGGCGGCGGACTGCGTTACCGGTTCGCCCCCATCCATTTCGGCGTCGATTACGCCTTCGAGCAGCACGAATACTTCAACGCCGTCAACCGCTTCACGATGACGATGCGGTTCTGAGGGGGAAGAAGGATACAACGCCTCCCGGCGCTTTTGTATACAGGCCCCTGTTTATTCTCTTCGTCCGGGTTTTTACTGTCAACAGGAAGTTCGGACCTATCTGACAAACAACATGTGACCGGTGAGCACTTGCTTGTCAGCGGCCAGCCGGTACACGTACATGCCGCTGGACAAGCCGGAAGGATCGAAGCGTACGGTATGAGCGCCTGCCTGATGCACCTCGTCGGTTAACACGGTCACGCGGCGTCCCAAAAGGTCATAAACGGCCAAGTGCACCCTTGACGGACGGGGAAGTGCGTATTCGATGGTCGTAGATTGGTCGAACGGGTTCGGGTGGTTTTGACCAAGCAGAACGAATTCGGGCAATTCGCTTTCTTCAAGCGATAACGATTCCGTCGCCATCACCCGGGCGGTGTCGGCGCCGGGGATGATACCGGCTGTGCCGCCGAGCCCGGTCACGGTGAGGGTGAAGGTAAGCTCGGCGCCCGACGCCAGCGCCGGGATTGTCACCTCCGTCGTGGCGCTCGTGGCGTCGTCAAACGTCACCGTCACCCCGCTCGCCGGATCGGTCAGCGCCCAGGAATAGGTCACATTTGCGCCCCACGCCCCGCCACTGCCGCTGCCGTCGAGGGTCACTGTGCCCCCGGTGACGGGAACCGTTCCATCATCGGGCAGGGCCACCGCCTCCGGCGCGAAGGGCGCTCCCGGATTGTCCTCCAGATGCATCCACCACAGCCTGTCCAGCGGCTCGAACACGTGGGCGGGCAGTGTGGTCAGTGCGTTGTCGTTCAGATACAGCTTCACCAGCCTGACCTGATAGTCGAACACGCGGGCGGGCAGCGTGGTCAGCGCGTTGCCGTTCAGCCTCAGCTCCGTCAGCTGGATCTTATTGTCGAATACCCCAGCGGGCAGTGTGGTCAGCGCGTTGTCGCTCAGATTCAGATTCAGCAGCCTGATCTGATTGTCGAACACGCCGGCGGGCAGCGTGGTCAGACCGGTGTTGCTCAGATTCAGCCCTGTCAGAAAGGCCAGCGGCTCAAACACGTCGGCGGGCAGCGTGGTCAGATCGTTGCCGTTCAGATCCAGCCACGTCAGCGCGGTCAGATCGTCAAACACGCCGTCGGGAAGCGTGGTCAGCGCGTTGCCGTTCAGATGCAGCACCCTCAGCCTGGTCAGATGGTCGAACACGTCGGCGGGCAGCGTGGTCAGCGGATTGTTGCTCAGATCCAGCCAACCCAGCGCGGTCAGGTGGTCGAACACGTTGTCGGGCAGCGTGGTCAGACCGTTGCGGCCCAGACTCAGATTTCGCAGCGCGGTCAGATTGTCGAACACGTCGGCGGGAAGCGTGGTCAGATCGTTGATCTGTAGATGCAGCACCCCCAGCTCGGTCAGATTGTCGAACACATCGGCAGGCAGCGTGGTCAGATCGCTGTTGTGCAGCCACAGTTCCGTCAGCTCGGCCAGGTTGTCGAACACGCCGGCGGGCAGCGTGGTCAGCGGGTTGCTCTCCAGACGCAGCACCCCCAGCGCGGTCAGATTGTCGAACACGCCGGCGGGAAACGTGGTCAGCGCGTTGTCGTTCAGACCCAGATTCTGCAGCGTGATCAGATGGTCGAACACTCCAGCGGGCAGCGTGGTCAGATCGTTGCCGTTCAGACCCAGATTCTGCAGCCTGATCAGATGGTCGAACACTCCAGCGGGAAGCGTGGTCAGATCGTTGCCGTTCAGACCCAGATTCTGCAGCGTGATCAGATGGTCGAACACTCCAGCGGGCAGCGTGGTCAGACCGTTGCGGCCCAGACTCAGATTTCGCAGCGCGGTCAGATTGTCGAACACGCCGTCGGGAAGCGTGATCAGCGGGTTGCCTTCCAGACGCAGCCCCCTCAGCGCGGTCAGATGGTCGAACGCCCCGGCGGGAAGCGTGGTCAGCGCGTTGTCGTACAGATGCAGCACCCTCAGCGCGGTCAGATGGTCGAACGCCCCGTCGGGAAGCGTGATCAGCGGGTTGCCTTCCAGACGCAGCCCCCCCAGCGCAGTCAGATGGTCGAGCACTCCGGCGGGCAGCGTGGTAAAATCATTGTGCTGCAGATACAGCGTGGTCAGCCTGGTCAGATGGTCGAACACCCCGTTGGGAAGCGTGGTCAGATCGTTGCCGTCCAGCCGCAGCCACTCAACCGCGGTCAGCCCGTCGAACACCCCGGCGGGAAGCATAGTCAAATCGTTGTTCTGTAGATCCAGCCGCGTCACCGCGGTCAGCCCGTCGAAATCCCCCGCCGCAAGGGCAGTGATGCTCTTTCCGCTCAGATACAGCTCGCCGCTGAGGGCGGCGAGATGGGCGTCGGTGACCTGGGCGCAGTCGCTGACGCCGGAGATCCTGGCAAGGATCGCGTCGCGTACCACAGCCGTGCGTCCGCAGATGCCGGTCTGCGCATGGGAAGGCGCGGCGGCCAGCGTCATGAGCAGCAGGAGTCCGGTCCCCGCGCGCAGGACCAAAGGGAGGAAGGGAAGGGAAGGGGTGCGCCGGGCCAACCGGGTGCGGCGTAACCGGGGGCATGAAGCGCGCGGTTTTCGGTTTTCTGGCGATTTCGGGGACGGATCGGGGGCTTGCGACATTTCAGGACCTTCGTTCATCGGCTGCGGTGCGGGCAGGATACCTGTGTGCGCAATGTGTTTTGACAGAGAGGCCCCCCAATTCTCTGAGCCAGTAATTATACGGATGTTCCGCCCCTTCGCAAGCCCGTGAACGGCCATGTCATGGAAGACCGCTTACACAGTTTACAGGACATGCCCGGACATAGTTCTACAATTCATTGATAATCTCTTCCAATTGCGCAATAAGCGGCGGCAAATCGTTGATAATCGTATTCCACAGCCTCAGTGGCGTAGAGAGACATATCCAGGAAACTCGCTTTAGGGAGATGCCTGCTCATACTGTACCTCATACGAAGCCAGAATATCATTCCTGCGAATGTAATTGCGGCTCGCTTCGATTCCCTTAAAGGTATGCATGTCTGCTTGCTTGCGAAGCAGTTCGCTCAATTCTCGTTCTATGCGAGCGATGCCAAACAAACCGATAGATTTGCCCGGTGCAAACTCCACAAGCACATCCACGTCGCTTTCGGGTGTGAAGTCCTCGCGCAAGACCGATCCGAAGAGCGCCAGACGCAGGATATGGTTGCGTCGGCAAAAGGAGGCAATTTCGTCACGCGGTATGTTGATCCGTGCATGAGAAATGGTCCGAAAAAACTGGACAGTTTTTCACGTGTTTTTAAGTGTACTGTCGCGTCGGGTCATGCTGCTTTGGGCAGCGGTTTTCGTTTGTAGAATACGTCGTCGGGCGTTCGGTTGTCAAGTCCCTGGTGAGGACGCTCTTCGTTGAAGTAGCGCAGGTAGTCGGCAATCCCCTTCCCGGCCTCGGCCACCGTCTCGTACGCGTGCCGGTAGACCTCTTCCTGCTTGAGGCTGCGCCAGAGGCGCTCCACGTACACATTGTCGAGCCAGCGGCCCTTGCCGTCCATAGAGATGCGCACGCCGTGCGCCTTGAGCGCACCGGTGAACGCCTCGGAGGTAAACTGCGCTCCCTGATCGGTGTTGAAGACCTGTGGGGCGCCGTAACGGACAATGGCTTCTTCCATCGCTTCGACGCAAAAGGCGGCGTCCATCGTGTTCGATAGCCGGTGTGCGAGCGCCTTGCGGCTATGCCAGTCGATTACGGCTACGAGATAGAGAAAGCCTTTCGCCATAGGGATGTACGTAATGTCCGCCGCATAGACCTGCCGGGGTTTCGTCACCTTCATGCCTCTGAGCAGATAGGGATATATCTTGTGTCCGTCCCCGGGAGACGACGTGCGGCGCTTCGGGTAGATGGCCCGCAGCCCCATCAGGCGCATGAGGCGAACGACGCGGCTTCTGGCAACACGGATGCCGCGCGCCTCGAGCATGCTCTTGATCGTGCGCGATCCGCTCGTGGGACGCTCCATATAGAGCCTGTCGATCTCTTCCGTCACGGTAAGGTCCTCCTCGCCCTCGCCCCGAGGGGTGTAGTAGGCCGTCGAACGACTCAACGACAGGAGCCTCGACTGGCGAACCACCGGCAAGGCATGGGAGCGATCTATCCTCGCCCGGCGCTCGACTATCGGTCTCGACCGAGCGCCTTCGATAAAAAATCCTTCTCCATCGACAACTCACCGATCTTCGCGTGAAGCGCCTTGATCCGGTCGTCACGCTCGTCCGGGGCGCCGCCGCGGCCTCGGGTGAACGCCTCCTCGGCGGTCTCCACCAGCTGCTTCTTCCAGGATTGTATCTGGTTCGGATGCACCTCGAAGCGCTCGGCGAGCTCCGCCAGCGTGCTCTCGCCGCGAACGGCGGCGAGGGCTACCTTCGCCTTGAACGAAGGACTATGGGTTCTGCGTGTGCGTCTTGACATGGGTCTCATCGGGTTGATTGTATCGGAACAAGGTCGCAACACTACACCTTAAATTCCGCCAAAATCTGTCCAATCAACCCGAACCACCTCTATGCATGGGTCCACATCCTTAGATGGTTATCGATTATAGTGCGATAAAAAAACGCGATGTTCCATCCTCCCCAAAGCGCTTCCCGGCGCCGGGAAGCTTCCGGACGGCAGGTACCCCCCCTTGTGCATTTTTTGTTTGCATACATCAACATGGAAGAGTGCGGCGGGGCCGGCATCGCCGGACCCGCATCGATGTCATGCCGCATGTGGCGCCGCATGAAAACGCCATGGCCGGTTCACCGGCCCTCCTCCGTTTTTCCTTGCATATGCCGTTATAAAACCGTAAAATCTCTCCACTATACATTTTACGAAGCGCGTCGTGCGCGGCGCTTTTCCGTTATCATTCCACCTGTTCATTCCCTCAGCCTGCAAGGTTATGCAACTCCTTACCACGACGAAAGCACGGATCGTGCGCCGCTTTGCGCTTCTTCTTACGCTCGCCTTCGCCGTGAGCTTCGGCGCGCAAGATGCGCTCGCGCAGCGTACAGTCACGCTGCACCTGAATACGGCCTCGGCCCCGGACACCCTTACCACCTTCCATGACGTACAGGTGCGGGGTTCGCTCACGGACGCGAATGGGCATATCGACGGCGAGGACGCGCTGCCCGACGGCAACGCCATCGACTGGAACGAAAACACCACGCTCCGGCCCATGAACATGGGAGGCGACTACTGGTACGTTTCCTTCCAGATCCCGGACGACAACGGCCTTGATTTCAAGTTCTATGCCGACCTGGTCAACCCGGACGATAACATGGGTGTAGCGTGGGAGGATGGAGACAACCACGTCATTGCTCCGGGCACGGGAGATGTCGAGATGGGCCTTCACTTTTTCGTAAAGGGCGGCGGGCAGGACTATGACTGGCGCCCCTGGGAGCCCGCGGGCGCGGATAGCATTGCGGTCTGGTTCCGCGTCTTTGCGAACACGGAAGCAGCGGGCGTTGTGGGATACGACCGTGCCGATATGATGCAGGGCGCTGAGGTTCGCGGCGACCCCGCCACAGGCGGTCCGCTTACCTGGGACGCCATGACGGGCGTGAAACTCGCCAGAGAGAGCGACATGGACGCCCAGCCGGGCTACGATCTTTTCTCGGGCGTGGGCTACTTCCCGGCTTCCGCGGCAGGTATGGAGCAACAATACAAATTCGTCATAGGGGCGGATGGCTGGGAATCCTCCGACAACAGGATATTCGCCATCCCGGCCGCGGATACGACGCTGCACTGGGTGTATTTTTCCAATTCCAATCCCGTCAAGGGTGCGCCCGTCGAAGGGTCCGTCATCTTTGTCGTGGACACCAAGCCGCTGAAGGACATAGGAGTATTCGATCTGGCCCGCGGCGATTCCCTCGAAGTTCGGGGTGATTTCAATGTCTGGGGATGTGGAGACCCGACGATCTGCCAGCTCCTGCGCGTGCCCGGCACGACGACCTTCGAGAACCCGGTCGTGCTTACGCTGATTCCCAATACCGAGTTGAGCTACAAGTTCTTCATCAATTTCAACGATGATAACTTCGAAAATGCGTTCGGCGTGACTACGGTGTCGCAGGGCGACGGCTTCGGCTGGGAAGAACCCATTACCCGGACGGGCGCGAACCGGAAATTCGTTTTCGGGGGCACCGCAGATCAGGACCTCGGGATCCAGTACTTCAACGATATTGCGGACGGGAATATCATTCCTCCAGGCGCCTCTGTGGACCTCACGCTTAGCGTGGATATGACCTCGACGCTGAATCCTGTAACCGCCGATCCGTTCGATCCCTCTCGGGACTCTGTCGTGGTGAGTTTCAATGATGCTATCTGGCGATTCACCATGAACCTGCCCCGCGAGGGCGAAGACGGCTGGCGGGGTAGCCGGCTGTATCTGCTCGACGACGACGGGGACATGGTCTACAGCGCCACCGTAGCGATTGGAGGCGTCACCCGCAATGACATTCCGCTCGGTACGTACAGCGGCCTTCAGTACAAGTACCAGTACATCAACCCGGACGCCATGACGGAGAGCGGCGAACAGGGCGGCGGCTTCAGCGATCTGGGCCGGAACCGGGTCCGGTACATCGTGCCGAATGACGACGGGTCCTGGCCTGCCGAATTCGCATTCGCAACGGATATGTACCAGGAAGAGGGTTTGCTGCCGTACGAGGAAAATCCCGCCATCGTTGTTTCCGTGGAGCCGGTGGGCGCCGAACTGCCCGCGCAGGTGACGCTCGGCGACAACTACCCGAACCCGTTCAACCCCGTCACCACTTTCGAGTACGCCATCGACCAGTCGGTCCATGTGACGCTCAAGGTCTATGACACGTTGGGACGCGAAGTAGCCACCCTCGTGGACGGCATCCAGCAGGCTGCGAACTACCAGGTGCGGTTCGACGGCTCCGGGCTGGCGAGCGGCATGTACCTGTACCGCCTCGAAACGCCCGATCATGTGTTGACGCGGCGCATGATCCTGCTGAAGTAACTTAATTACGCACACATCTCACAGATGTGAACCGGGCGCGGGTGGTGCGGACAGGTTGCCGAAAGGCAGCCTTCCGTGTCATCCGCGTTTCGGGTTTCAGGAGGTGCATCTTCGACTTCCGATTTGCTGATCCACAGGTCGCTATGCCCCCGTTCACTATGTCTTCGCTCGCCAGAAAAGGTTGGATTCTTCCGGCACTGTGCGTCTTGCTTGCGGTGTGCGCCCTGATGTCTCCGGATGGGGAGGACCGCCACCACCACCACCGCCACCACCACCACCACCACCAGGGCGGATACGACGATTTCCGGCAGGCCGGATACGGGGTTGCTCCGGATCGTCTTCCGGACCCCTTGCGCGGCAACGCCGATGGCCGCCGCCGCCACGGGTACCCCACCGGCGATCCGGTGGTGCTGGGCGCCGATCTCTCCTACGTCAACGAGATGGAGGAGTGCGGCGGGGTCTACCGCGAAGGCGGGCAGGTGGTGGACCCCTTCGCCCTTTTTGCCGACCGGGGCGCCAACCTCGTACGCGTTCGCTTGTGGCACGCGCCTTCCAACCAATACAGCGCGTTTCTCGACGCGCAACGCACCATTCGCCGCGCCAAAGACGCCGGCATGAAGGTTCTGCTGGATTTTCATTATTCCGACCACTGGGCCGATCCCGGCAAGCAGGCGCCGCCCGCCGCCTGGACAGGGTTGACCACGGACATAATGCGGGATTCCGTCTATGCCTATACCTACCAGGTACTGGACCGCCTCGCGGAAGAAGACCTGCTCCCCGACATGGTGCAGATCGGCAACGAAATCAACCCCGGGTTGCTCCTTCCCTACGGCAGCCGTGCCCGCTGGGCGCAGTTGAGCAAACTCCTGAAGGGCGGCATCCGGGCCGTGCGCGACGCGGCCGGGCGTCACGGGACCCATATCGATGTCATGCTGCACGTGGCGCAGCCTGAACACGCCATGAGCTGGTTCACCGAGGCCGCCCGGGCGGGTATTGAGGATTACGATGTCATGGGCATTTCCTACTACAGCCAATGGTCGTCCGTCCCGCTGGCGGAGTTGTCAGGCAAGATCGAAGCGCTCGTTTCCTCCTTTGCGCCCCGCGATCTGCTGGTGGTCGAGGCAGGCTACCCCTGGACGCTGACCGGGGCGGACGGCGCGAACAACATTCTGGGCCGGGATGCCCTGGAGCCCGGCTATCCCGCCACGCCCGCAGGCCAGAAGGCATACCTTATAGATATGACGCAGGCCGTATTCGATGGCGGCGGCGGCGGCGTAGTCTATTGGGAGCCCGCCTGGATCAGCACCTCCTGCTACACGCCCTGGGGCAGGGGATCGCACTGGGAGAACGCTGCGTTCTTCGATTTCAACGAGGACAACGAAGTGCTGCCGGGTATCGACTTCATAAATCATGCCTACGATTTCCCCGAAGGGCGTACAGGCCCGCTTCCCGATCCCCCCACATCCGTGGAGCGCGAGGAGCTGCCCGTTTTCGCGGAACTTTCAGGGAATTACCCGAACCCTTTCAACCCGCAGACGACCATCGAGTATGCGTTGCCGCGAGCGGAGGCGGTGCGGCTTGCCGTGTATGACCTGCGGGGCAGGGAAGTAGCGCGTCTCGTGGACGGTATCCAGCAGGCTGCGAACTATCAGGTGCGGTTCGACGGCTCCGGGCTGCCGAGCGGCGTGTACCTGTACCGCCTCGAGACGCCCGGCCATGTGTTAACGCGGCGTATGATCCTGCTCAAGTGATTGACTACGTGCATATCTTTCGGATGTGACACGGGTGCGGGTGGTGCGGACAGGCTGCCGAAAGGCGCCTGTCTGTGTCGTCTGCGTTTCGGTTTTTTGAGCGCACCTTCAAACCCTGATTCGCCGATCCACCGGTCGCTATGTCCTCGCTCGCCAGAAAAGGTTGGATTCTTCCTGTACTCTGCGTCTTGCTTGCGGCATGCGCCCTGATGTTTCCGGATGCGAAAGATCGTCTCCGGCTGGACCGGTACGATGGCTCCCGGCCGGACCGGTACGATAGCTCCCGGTACGACCATTTCCGGCAGGTCAGAGACGGACGCGCTCCGTATCGTCCGGACCCCTTGCGCGGCAACGCCGATGATAGCCGCCGCCATGGATACCCCGCCGGCGATCCGGTGGTGCTGGGCGCCGATCTCTCCTACATTAACGAAATGGAAGAGTGCGGCGGGGTCTACCGCGAAGACGGGCAGGCGGTGGATCCTTTCGTCCTTTTCGCCGACCGCGGTGCCAACCTCGTACGCGTTCGTTTGTGGCACACGCCGCCCAGCCAGTACAGCGCCTTCCCCGACGTGCAGCGCACCATTCGCCGCGCCAGAGACGCCGGCATGAAGATTCTGCTGGATTTCCATTACTCCGATCACTGGGCCGACCCCGGCAAGCAGGCGCCGCCCGCCGCCTGGCAGGGGTTGACCACGGACATAATGCGGGATTCCGTCTATGCCTATACTTACAGCGTGCTGGACCGCCTCGCGGAAGAAGACCTGCTCCCCGAAATGGTGCAGATCGGCAACGAAATCAACCCCGGTTTTCTCTTGCCCTACGGCAGCCGTGACCACTGGACGCAATTGAGCAAGCTCCTGAAGGGCGGTATCCGGGCAGTGCGCGATGTGGTCGAGCATCGCCGGACCCACATCGACGTCATGCTCCATGTGGCGCAGCCCGAACACGCCATGAGCTGGTTCGAAGAAGCCGCCCGGGCCGGCGTGGAAGATTACGACGTGATGGGCCTTTCCTACTATAGCAGATGGTCGTCCGTCCCGCTGGCCGAGCTGTCAGGCAAGATCGAGGCGCTCGTTTCTTCCTTTGCGCCCCGCGACCTGCTGGTGGTCGAGGCGGCCTATCCCTGGACGCTGGCCGGCGCCGACTCTGCGAACAACATCCTTGATCGGGAGGTAGTGGCGCCCGGCTACCCCGCCACGCCTGAAGGCCAGAAGGCGTACCTTATAGATATGACGCAGGCCGTCCTCGACGGCGGGGGTGGCGGAGTAGTCTATTGGGAGCCCGCCTGGATTAGCACCTCCTGCTCCACGCCCTGGGGCAAGGGGTCGCATTGGGAGAACGCTGCGTTTTTCGATTTCAACGAGGGCAACGAAGTGTTGCCCGGTATTGACTTCTTGAATCATGTCTACGATCTTCCCGAAGCGCGCAGAGGCCCGCTCCCGGACAGCACGCGGTAATTCCGGTTTCCGCCGTCCCCTTTCTCCGGCACACCACCGGCTCCGCATGCCCGGCCTGTGCTCCGTGGCGCTTGCCCTCTTGTGGGCATGCTCCTGGCCGCATTCCGCCCAAACCCAAATTCATACCGAAACTCCGAGCCAAGGTAGCCCCAAAACCTTGGCCTGGGCCCACACCCAAACTCCGGGTCAAGGCAGCCCCCAAACCTTGGCCTGGAACCAAACCCAAACACCGGGTCAAGGTAGCCCCCAAACCTTGATCCGGAACCGGGCCCGGAACCAGACCCTTCCCGTCACCTTCCGCTACATCCCCGAACAGGTTTTTGCCGAGCGCGCCTTTGTCCCCGGCACATTCAACGGATGGGGTACTCCGTACCAGGGAAACACGTCCTGCATCCGGGCAGACCACGCCTCGGCCATGTCGTTCGTCCGGTTCGAGCGCTACTGGCTCTACACGATCCCCCTCGAAATAGGCAGCACCTACGAGTACAAGGTGCAGGTCCATCTCGACATCGCAGGCGCCGACTGTTCCTGGCTCACCGATCCGCTGAACCCCCGGTCCAACCCTGCGGACAACAACAATTCCGTGCTCACCGTCACGGACCCCATGATCTTCCAGCCCGCCCAGGAGATCGAAAACGGGGCCTTCTCCGCCGGACTGTTCTCCACGCAGCCGTTCGTTTCCATCGTCTACCATATCAATGGGGTCGAATATGCCGACGGCCTTGACCGGTACGACCCCGACACAGGCGTTTTCCGGGTCGAGACTCCCCGCCGCATTCCTCCCGGCGCACAGTTCCGCATGGTGGCCACCGACCAGGCGGGCCGCCGCGTGGAAGCTGAAATAGGCCGCATCCTCGCTCCCGTCGAGTGGGTGGGCCCCGCATTTTCCACGGTCAGGGAGGAAGTTTCTCTCCGCGCCTACGTCACGGGCCTCGACGGCGCCGTAGACCCGAACATCACGCAGGCCACGCTCCTGCGCAACGGCGAGGAAATGGGCACGGTAGCCGTAACCGACGGAGAAGCGCACGTCACGGCGCCGCTCGAACTGGGTGACAACGGATTCCAGCTCCGCCTCGAGCCCGACGGGGGCGCCGTCCCGCACCCGCTTGTCTCCGATCCGATCGTGATCAACCGCCGCCTGCACCCGCTGGATCGCGCGCTGGTCAACTTTTCCGTAACAGGCTCCGGAAATCGGTTCGACATTTCCATTGCCTCCATTACCCCTGCGGATACCGGCCATGTGACCGTGCAATTCGAATACCCCGCCGATTTCGAGGACCCGTTCAACACCACGGAGGTAAGGGGGTTTACTAAAGGCCCGGCCGGCATAAGTGGCTTTGCCGACGGCCCTGGGGAAGTGTACGTGAATTTTGACTTCAGACACTCCAACGGCGAAACAGGGCGCCGCCGCGTGGCTGTCGTCATCGAGGAGGATGGTACGGCGCGGGAAATGCGCTACGAGGAAACCGCCTCCTGGGTCCACAACGCGGTGGTCTACGAGATTTTCCCCTTCAGTTTCGGGCCGGAAGCCTTCGGCGCCCCCGCGAATCCGGGCCGCCGCCTCCGCGACATCACCCGCGAGTTGGACTACATCGCGCAGATGGGCTTCAACACCATCTGGTTCATGCCGATCATGCACAATCAGGTGATGAACCAGATTTCCGGGGGCTACAACATCATCGACTTCTACAAGGTCGATCCCCGCCTGGGCACGAACAGAGATTTCAAGGCCCTCGTAGAGCGGGCGCACGAACTCGGCATACGGGTCATCCTCGACATTACGCCCAGCCATGTATCCCCGGCGCACCCGTGGGTCGCCAGCCTGCGCAACGGCGGTCCGTACGGGGCCTACCTGCAGACGGAACCCAGCGCCCACAACCTCGGGCTCGACAACCGGGGCGCCAACCTCCCCGAAGTCCGGCAGGCCGGGGCCGATTATTACAAGTACCAGGGATTCGGGGACCTGGCGAACCTCGACTGGAACAACGACGATTTGCAAGCCGAGATGCTCGACATGCTGGCGTTCTGGGTGAACGAATTCGACATCGACGGCTGGCGGCTGGACGTGTACTGGGGGCCGTGGCGGCGCTACGGGCCGGATCGCTTCGGGCGGCCCATCCGTACGCTCATGAAACGGCTGAAGCCCGATGCCTGGCTGCTCGGCGAGATCGTGGGGACGGGAAGCGGCACGGAGGTCTACTACGCCGACGCCCTGCGCGGCGCCCGCTTCGAGGGCGGCATCGACGCCGGCTACGACTGGCCGTTCTACCATAATGTAGTGAGAGGAGGGTACGGCCTGCTCGCCACGTACGACCGGTATGCGCACAACGAAGATTTTCACCCCGGCCCGAATGCCCGCTACTTTCGTTTTCTGGAGAACCACGACGAACAGCGTATTGCCTCGCTGCATGCCTCCAGCCCCGACCGCCTGTTCCCGCTTGCGGGGTTTCTGCTCACGACCACGGGCGTGCCGATGGTATACCAGGGGCAGGAGGTGGCTTTCCGTGCGGGGGCGGACCCGAGGCGCGCGCCGGTGGACTGGAATACTCCCCGCAACGGCGAGTTCGCCCGTCATTACCAGCGCCTGGCGCATGCCCGCGCCCGGTTCCCGGCCTTTGGCGCCCAGCAACTCAATACGCTGAGCACGCGCGGCGTGTACGGCTACGTGCGCCCCTATGTGGACGAAAACGCCCTCGTTCTTGTCAATTTTTCGTCCGTTTCCCGCACTGTGACAATAGATCCAAGCCCCCACGTCACGATGTCGAATCCCGGTCCTGTCCCGTATTACGACATTTTTGCGGATACCTCGGCTGCATATCCGGGGGGGTTCGACGTCACGGTGCCTCCCTATGAGACCGTTATATATATAACGAGTGAGGATCCCGGCTTTGAGCCGCCTTCGCTCCCGTCCTTGCCGTATGGGGCGGTCTACACCTCCGCAGAGCGCGAGGAGTTGCCCGTTTCTGTGAAACTTTCAAGGAATTACCCGAATCCCTTCAACCCCGAGACGACCATTGAGTATATGTTGCCGCGAGCGGAGACGGTGCGCCTGGTCGTGTACGACCTGCTGGGCAGGGAAGTAGCCCGCCTTGTGGACGGTATGCGTCCGGCAGGCCGTCACCGGGTACGTTTCAGAGCGGGGGAACTCCCCAGTGGAACGTATGTATACCGCCTCGAAACCGCCGGGAAACGGCATACGCAGACGATGGTTCTGGCGAAATGAAGGAGTGGGGAGCACTGGAACCCTGCATATGTCCCGGTTATTAAAAAAAATATGGAACAGGGGTTGATTCTGTTTGTTCATTCAGCGAACTTTCCACTTGACACTGGAAAAAGCATTGCCTATACTTGACAAGTATGAGCGCGGTGTCGTACATTGTTGGTATGTGCCCTTACGGGTACACACTAAGCGCGTACACCTGCCTGGACACACCCACCCATACCCAAATGATCACTCTCTGTGAGGGTGGCACGTCATTTTAACCAACATTGAGCATAAGCCATGACGTTCTTGCTTCAGAAATTCAATGCGATCAACCGCACTTGCACCGAGGCGCGGGCCCGGAACGGCTTGCGGCTCACCGCAGGCGGTATCGCTTTCACCGGCCGCCTTGCGGCTTGCCTGTTGCTGGCGGGCTTCCTGGGTGTGGGGTCCGCAATGGCGCAGCCCCATGTCCTCCGCATGGGGGACGGGGCGGTAACCGTTAGTACTGACCTTAGTAATGGTGACGACGGGAAAGTACATCACTATGTGATCGGGAAGACGGCCACTAATGATCCTACGAGTAACGGTAGCGTGAATACGTTTCTCGTTGGAAGCATTGCCCTGGTCACTTTTGACGACATCGCTAACACGCTCATGGTCACCCCGGTTGCAGTGGGCGCATTCAAGATTGCCTTGACCAGTGCGATTGGAGCCTTAACCGACGATCTGTCGACTATTGGTGGCACGCCCATCAACTTCGAGATCCTGTCGGGTAATGCACCCATGCTTATAGGGGCTGCGGACAATGCGGCAGTGCAGATCGATATGGTATCTCTTGAGTTGATTCCGAGGGACGACACATCGAAAGAGTATGACTTGCTTGACTGGTTCAGCGACCCGAACGATGTCTTCCTTACCTACGAAGCCAAGGTGGATATGGTGGCTAAAGATGATCCGGATCCATTGCCTGACCCCTTGGTAGCCCCGCGAAGAGCGAAGGTCGACAAAGACGGTGTAAACATCGTGAGCGCGACGAGAGTCGGAAACAAGCTGACCGTTGCCCTTACGAAGGATGCGAAGATGGCCGACCAGACCGACATTTGGGTATTCGGACGCGACGGCAGCGAATACGCCAGGAAGCGGATTCAGGTGACGGTAGGTTCGTCAACCAATCCGTATGTCATGACGGTGATTGCGGACGATGTTCTGCGGGAGGATGCGGCTGCAGATACCCACTACGAACTGGCTTCGGGTTTCATGGATCCTGATGTGGCTTCTACTGACAGGGATGTTGATGATGGTGATGCAATGACATTGACCTACGCAGTCAGCATCAGCGATAAGAATGCGGCCAAAGTGGGTTCGGAGGTCTACTTCACGTGGGTTACCTCGTACATGACGGCGAGGGTTGTGCTAAGGGATACTGATGCGGACGCCGTTGGGCACGAAGGAGGAGCTTTATTAACCATCCGCCCCCGCGCGCCGGGGTCGGCCACGTTCACGGTGACAGCCACGGATAAGGGTGAGTTTTGCCGGGATGCGGGTGCGGATGAGAGTGTCAATGTCGTCGACAAGGAGGGTAGTAACACCGAGCATGATGCTACGGGGGATGTGGCAGCGGTCAGGTGCCAGCACATAGACACCTCAGGTGCCGAGAACGACACCACGTATACGGCACTGTTCCCTGACACCAAGTCCGTTAAGGATGCCTTCACGGTGACCATCGTAACCAAGACCTCGCCGATCTCGGATGTAGAGATTGATGCCATGGAAGTAGTAGCGGACGGGGATGCCATTATGTTCGATCTGGAAGATCTGAACGGCGATAAGGATGGCGAGCCAAAGGCATTCACGGATCCCACGAAGGAAGGATTGACCTATACGGTGGAGGCGGCACAGGTTAAAGACAACGATATCGCAACGGTAAGCGTGGACGGCAGTATGGTCACGATTGCCCCGCTATGGCGTTCTGGCGACGAGAACACCACCGTTACGGTGAAGGCCACGAACAACCTTGACGAGGAGAGTCTTTCTTCAACGTTCGGCTTGACGGTCAAGACGGCCACGAAGCCGGTTGTGAACCAGAGCCTGGCTGTGCAAGGTGTTCTGGCTATGGGCTTCTCGCTGAATACGGGCGATGCGCCGATGGTAGTGCCTCTGGCAAATCTCACGGGTGCGACGGAGCCGCCTTTTGTGGCGCTCTTCATCGATCCGAATGCGGCTGCACGCGATGCGCTTCCGGGCGGGCTGTTGTTAGAGATGAAGGTAGAGGATGTGGTAGCCGATCATGTCTACGAGAACCAGAGCAAGACGAATGACGTGACCACATCGGCCATGCGCCTCGTGCTGGATCCGTCTGGCCCCAATCCCACACTGACGATCACGCCTACCGGCGCCAACTCGGCGACCGTGACGGTCAGGGCGACCGACCGTGAGCGCAACATGGTTTCGGCGATGACGACCATCACGGTTATATCGGGTGTAGGCACGGAAGGCGAGGAACTGCCGACGGAAGTCAGCCTTTCCCAGAACTATCCGAACCCGTTCAATCCGCAGACGACCATCGACTACGCCTTGCCGAAGGCGGGCGATGTGAGCCTCGTCGTGTACGACATGCTCGGTCGTGAAGTGGATGTGTTGCTTGACGGTCCTCAGGCCGCTGGCCGGCACACGGTGCGCTTCGGTGCGAATCACTTGCCGAACGGCACCTACGTATACCGCCTTGTGGCGGCAGACAAGACAATTACGCGCACAATGGTTCTTGTCAAATAAGCGAGAAAGAGAGTCACCTCTCGGCTTATGCTCAGCGAGGCCCCCGTTACCGAAAGGTAGCGGGGGCCTTGTGTGTTTGTGGGGGTGTCAAGATAAATACAGCCAGCGAACGTGCAATTCGCAGGACACGCCCTTTGAAAAATTTGGAGTTATATCTGGCCGGGCCATGAATCTATATGTATGGCGATCAGGCTTCGGAGTGATTCTGAGTATTGGCCCATCCTTTTTAAGGCGCTTCTATTGACAATCGTACATAAAGGTGCGAAATTGACTGGCACTGAATTTCTCAAGCGAGCCAGGCGCTACGCTAAACAACATGGCAAAAGTTATCACTTTGACCCGCGACAAGGAAAGGGGAGCCATGGTATCCTGTACGTTGGCGACCATCGCACGACGGTCAAGCAGGGTAAACTCGCGCCGGGAACGTTTCGCAACATGCTGAAGCAACTCGATATCCCCAAGGAGGATTTCTGATGCAGTATGCATACCCGTGTGTGTTGACCCCGGAAACAAATGGTGGGTTCTCGGTTTCCTTCCCGGATGTGCCCCAGGCACTCACCAGTGGCGACGATCATGCCGAGGCTCTGGCTATGGCGGAAGACGCCCTGGTGGCTGCATTGGGCGCGTACATTCAGTGCCGTGAAAACATTCCACCCCCGAGTCCTGTTATCGACGGCCAGAGACGTATCGCCGTTCGCTCCATTGTCGCCGCCAAGCTGGCTCTTTACTCGGCAATGCGGGCACAGCGTATCACAAAAACCGAACTTGCCCGCCGCATGGGGTTGAGTGAAGGCGCCATCCGCAAGCTACTTAATCTCGATCATCGCTCCCATATCGGACAAGTCGAACGAGCATTGCATATTGTCGGGCGCAGTCTGGTGCTCACCGATGAGCCTGCATTACAAGGCAACTGATCGGGATCGCGTTTTTCGCTATGCGTGATGTATCATCCTCCCGATTTCCGGAACCGCCCCGTTCCGAATGACCCCCAACGCTACACATCATTACCTCGAACGGCTTGTTCACCATTTTGAGCGGCCGTCCTTTATCGACAGGGATCCCATTTCCATTCCTCACGGATTCGACGATCCGCGCGACCGGGAGGTTATCGGTCTGTACGCCGCTCTGCTTGCCTGGGGCCGCCGGGAAACCGTCCTGGCGAAGATGAACGAACTCTGCGAGCGCATGCGTTTTCGCCCCTACGCGTTCATCCGCAGTTTCGATGGGGAACGAGACGCGGACCGCCTGCACGGATTCAGGCACCGGACATTCCAGCCGGAGGACCTTTTCTGGTTCACGCACAACCTGGGCATCCTGCTGCGCCGGTACGAAACGATGGAGGAGCTCTTTGCACGGCATCTGCCGGTGGTTGCCCCCCATGTCGGCCCCGCCATACAGGGGTTCAGCGAAGCGGTCCTGTCGGCTCATCCCGATACCCCGCCGCGCCTGCGTAAACACCTTGCACGCCCGGCGACGGGAAGCGCCTGCAAACGGCTGAACATGTACCTGCGATGGATGGTGCGGCCCGGACCTGTGGATATGAAGCTGTGGCGCCGCATCGCGCCGAAGCAACTCATGCTCCCGCTGGATGTGCATTCAGGGCGGGAGGCGCGTCGCCTCGGTATGCTCACCCGCAAGAGCAACGACTGGAAAGCCTGTATCGAGTTGACGGAAAATTGCCGGCGCCTGTGCGCGCAGGATCCTGCACGCTACGATTTCGCCTTCTTCGGCATAGGCGCCTACGGCCCGCCTGACTTCAGCGAGACCGATTGACCGGGTGGAGGTGAGACGATTCCATCCGAGCGTATCAGGTTATGCCGCATTAAGCTTCGATTCGATGTTGCCTACCCGCTTGTCCATCTGTTCAAAACTTCCGACAAGGTTACTTACATCCCGATGCAGGGTGCTTACGCTATGCAATAGCCAACCAAGCAGAACGGGTACCGACAGGCTTAACGTGGCGAATACGATTTGGAGGGTGTCCATGGCCTCAGAGACGGTTTGGCGGGCGTCCAGACATTGTCTGGAATAAATATTGGTGATGTTCCGGATTTGTAGTTATGCGGACGCGCCTCAACACTTCTGTGAGTGGTTTATCCTTCCAGAAATGTCTGGTGGCGAGAGGCGCTTACGGCCCACCCGACTTCAGCGAAGTTTTACCCGTTAATCATGTCAGCCCTGCGAACGCGATGGATTAAACGGACCGACCCCTTTCTCAAGATGATGGATGCCGCCGATGTAGAAAACGTCGATCAGGTCAAGTTTGTGTTTGATCGTCTCCACATCCGCCTTGATCGTCTCCACGTCCGCCTTGATCGTCTCCACATCCGCCTTGAGCGTCTCCACATCCGCCTTGAGCGTCTTCACGTCCGCCTTGAGCGTCTTCACGTCCGCCTTGACCGTCTCCATGTCCGCCTTCAAGCCCTTCATGTCCGTTTCCAGACCGGCGAGGCGGTTATCGATACGTTCAAGGACGTTCTGCAAGTCCAGGTTCATGATTTCCGCATGGGTTTGGCTGAGGGGTACGGTAATATACGGGAATGAAGCGGGCCTGTTCAGGAGGCGGAGTAATTAAACACACAAGGCCCCCGCTACCTTTCGGTAACGGGGGCCTCGCTGAGCATAAGCCGAGAGGTGACTCTCTTTCTCGCTTATTTGACAAGAACCATTGTGCGCGTAATTGTCTTGTCTGCCGCCACAAGGCGGTATACATAGGTGCCGTTCGGCAAGTGATTCGCACCGAAGCGCACCGTGTGCCGGCCAGCGGCCTGCGGGCCGTCAAGCAACACATCCACTTCACGACCGAGCATGTCGTACACGACTAGGCTCACATCGCCTGCCTTCGGCAAGGCGTAGTCGATAGTGGTCTGCGGATTGAACGGGTTCGGATAGTTCTGCGAAAGCTCGACTTCCGTCGGAAGCTCCTCGCTTTCCGTACCTACGCCCGACACGACCGTGATTGTCGTCGTAGCCGAAATCATGTGATGCTCACGGTCTATTCCCCAAACCGTCACCATCGCAGAGCTAGCACCGGTAGGCGTGATCGTCAGCGTCGCTGCGGCCGGGTCCAGCACGAGGCGCATGGCCGATGTGGTCACGTCATTCTCCTTGCTTTGGTTCGCGTAGACATGAGGGGCTACCACATCATCAGGGAAACGCATCTTGTACAACAGCCCGCCCGGAAGCGCATCGCCTGTAGCCGCATTCGGGTCGATGAAGAGCGGGATACGATCCTTTACCTCCTTCTGACCCGTGAGATTCGTCAGATGCACTACCACCGGCGCATCGCCCGTATTCAGCATGATGCCCGTGGCAAGAACGGCGTATACAGCCAGGTTCATGTTCACAACCGGCTTCGTGGCCGTCTTGACGGTCAATGTGAATGTCACAGGGAGACTGGTCTCGTCAAGGTTGTTCGTGGCCATGACCGTAACGGTGGTCGGCTTAGTGCCAGCCCGCCATATCGGCGTAATCGTCATCATACTGCCTTCCACAGTGATCACGGCAATGGAGTCCTTTGGCGTCGCCGTATACGTCAATCCCTCCTTCGCGGGATCCGCGAATGCAGCAGGTTCGCCAGTCTTATCGCCGTTCAGATCTTCCAGATCCACCGTAATGGCGTTCCCGTCCGCTACTACTTCCCGGCCACCAATGGCTACATCCGCCATCGGCGAGGTCTTGGTCACGACCGTCACCATGACGGAATGCGATGTGGATTGGGCAAAGCGGAATTGAGCTTTACGGGAAGCCACTTCCTTTTTGTCGGCAGCTTTTTCATCCTCGTCGCGCTCGTCATCTGCCGCAGTGCCGGTGTATCCCATAACCCCAAATGTACTGCCATCGGATTCATCCGTAAAGCAGTAAGCCGCCACGCCCCGAATAGTAGACGTTTGTTGAACTGCCTCAACTGCCGTTTCCGCCGGAGTATTCGGATCAGTGCTGGTGTCTTCTAACCTGCACATCTCGCCCTTGTCCGTAGCGGTAACTTTGAATGTTATCACACCCGGCGCACGCGGACGGATATTTAACTTGGTTCCCATTCCGCTAACCGTGGCAACCATAGACGGAACAATGTAAGTCACATCCGGGGCCGTGCCTACTGACGCAGCCGACGCGTCGCTGGTCTCGATCTTGTATTCAAGCATTCCCCCGCCTACCCCGGTAGGATTCGGGGCAGGTGCCGCCCCCGCCATGAATGTAGTCGAGAAGTCTATGTCTGTATTGTCCAAAGCATCTTCCCGCAGAACCATAGCCCCGGGGGCATTAGCGCTAACGACATAAGGCGAGCTTCCTACACCTACCGATACCGGAACCTGCCATCTGGCGTATTCACCGGCGCCGTCCGTTGCGAATAACCAAACGTCGGTCATGTCGCCGTCCGCCGCGTCCTTCGTAAGCGAAATCGTCAGTTTGGCATCATCGGTGGACACCGATACAATATCTTGAGCGTCTTTTGCGTCGTCTGCGACGACCGCTCTCGACGTCTTGTGTACCTTATCGGCTTGTGCCCTGTAGGTAAGAAAAACGTCGTTCCGATCAGTGAAGAATGCGTTCAAGTCCTTGAGTGCATCAGGGACAACCGACGTTCTATCTCGCAACTGCAAGGCTACGGTATTCGCAGCCATCTGGGAAGCCGCATTATCTTTGTCCACTATCTGGGGCGAATTGGCCGACATGATCTCAACGTGGACGGGCTTAAGAGCGTCGTCAGTCATCTCGTCCTCGTCAGTAACCCTATCATACACGGGATCCACAGCGATTTTGAAGGCGCCGGGCGCAATCGGGTTGATTGTCAGCATACCCGCGCTAATGCTGACCAATGCATGCGGCCCGACGAGAAACGAGGCGGTATTGTTCGAGTCGTGTTCAGCAGCAGGGGTCTGATCGTCGCCATCGTCTACGGTAAGATCGACCGCTTTCGCTGTCCCGATCTGGTAGTGATGCACCCCCCAAGTACCGGGAACTGCACCTGGAAACTCGGTTGTCAGGTCAATGACTATCTCCCCGCCTCCTACGCGGAGGACCTTGGGCTGCGCCATTGCGGACCCCACACCCAGGAAGCCCGCCAGCAACAGGCAAGCCGCAAGGCGGCCGGTGAAAGCGATACCGCCTGCGGTGGGCCGCAAGCCGTTCCGGGCCCGCACCTCGGTGCAAGTGCGGTTGATCGCATTGAATTTCTGAAGCAAGAACGTCATGGCTTATGCTCAATGTTGGTTAAAATGACGTGCCACCCTCACAGAGAGTGATCATTTTGGTATGGGTGGGTGTGTCCAGGCAGGTGTACGCGCTTAGTGTGTACCCGTAAGGGCACTTGATGGACATGACGTGATCAGGAAGCCCTGTCTCAAAAGAAAACCCCGCGCCGGACGACCGGGCGGGGCTTTTCTCGCGAAATGCCGGAAAGCAGGGGGCATATTCCCTGTAAAGCCGGCGGAATCGTTGAGGCGACAACGACCTGCCGCCAATCCGCGGTATGTATGACGTTATATCCCTATGAAATCGGCAGCGGAATTGTTGAGTTTGTCCTGCTGGTGAATGTAGCGCAAGGTTGTATTGATGCTCTTGTGCCGCGCATGGGTCTGTACCTGATGGAGGGTTGCGCCTGCTTCCAGCGCAAGCGTGCACCCTGTATGCCTGAGTGTATGGATGGAAATTTCGGGCGGCAATCCGGCCCGCTTTGCTGCCCGCTTAATGACGTGGGTTATCTGCCGCGTACCCAAACGGGTGCCCAACGTCCGGCCTATCATTGATCTCCATAGCGGCCCGGATTCGATCCTGTAGTATGCCTGCATCTCCTGTATTTCCTCCACCACGTGAACGGGGACCTTCACGAATTGGTTGACGCCGCCCTTCGTTTCCGGCAGGTCGATCACCCAATGCCCATGCAGCCTTCGGATGTGCTCTACGTCCATGGCGCCAATTTCGGAGCGCCGGAGCAGGCAGTTGAGGAGCGTCAGCACAATTGCATGATTGCGCTTTGCCGTATTGCAGCGATCCTGTCGTGGGTCAACGAGCGTCGCGTCGAGCAGACGTTGGGACTCTTCTTTGGACAAGGCGAATATCTTCCGCTGAGTCCTGCTCTCTTTCCTCCGCTTACGGATAAGGTGCTTGTCCGCGGGATTTTTGTGAACAATGTCCATTGCACAAAGCCAATCGAAGAAGACTGCCGTGGCGGTTACGAATCCTTCGACGGTAGCGGGTGCGAGAACGTTTTCCGCCTCTTCGATTTGCTTGTTGACGTAATCGGTGGTAATCGCTGCGGCTTCTTTCATGGTCACCGACCCCCTCCCGAAGAATCTGGTCAGGTGATAGTGATAAATGCGAATCGTGTTGGGGCGTTCGTATTTTGCGAGGAATCTCTTGATCAAGTCGGTATCGACGTTGATATGAGTCGCTTGCTCGTTTTGAGTGATCATGGCGTTAACCGGTTTATTTTGCGTAATTCCGACATCCCTTCAATGCTGTAAGAAGAGATTCGGACAAACCGGATCATGCTTTGGATATACTGTCCCGGGAAGCTTGGCGGCAAAAGGCCACGGCGCTCCCTTACTGCCCGCGACAGCGAGCCTTCCTCCCACCCCACAAACACACAAGGCCCCCGCCGCCTTGCGGCAACGGGGGCCTTGCTTGAGCATCAGCCGAGAGGCGCCTGCCCTCTCTCGTTGCTTATTTGAGTAGAACCATCGTGCGCGTAATGGTCTTGTCTGCCGCCACAAGGCGGTACACGTAGGCGCCGTTGACGGTCACTTTGAATGTCTGCGGCCAGGTTTCGCCGCTGGCGTCCTTTGAGGATACCGTATACGTCAACGCACTATCGTCGGGGGTTTCGAACGCAGGCTGAGCGCCGTCCTCTTTGGTGTCTACATCCGCCATATCTATCTGCATGGCGTCGCCGTCGGCATCCAGTTCCTGATCAGGAATCTTCGTCTTTACTATCGGCGCATCCTTGGATACGATCGTCAGTACAAAGGTATCCTCCACGGTCTGCGCCTGCGGATCCGTGGCTTTCACCGTAAGGGTGACGCTTCCCGTCGTACGCGGGCGGATCGTGATCTCGCGTCGGAATTGGGCCCGATGTTCGTCAGGTCGATCTCCGTTCTCATGTACGACGTAATGAATACGTAGGGCGGGTTGTCACCTACTTTCACCGCCGAGTCGTCACTATAGTAACTTCGTACGCCAAGGCGTCGCCATTGCCGTCCCCGAAGGTTCCAAACAGGTACACTTTCGTGTCGTTTGCGTCATCCTCGCGTATGACTACGTCATTGAGCGGGTTGGCAACGTAGGGCTTGGTTGCGCTTGATACGTTCACGCCAATGCGCAATCGGGCGTATTCCTGGGCGCCAGTCTGTTGGCCTGGCTGTCGGTCAATTGCGCCACCGCCGGCGAAAAAGAAGCGGCGAGTGCGGCGGAACTGTTCGATATATCCCGGTTCTCTATTCCGAGTTCGTCCAGGGTCGTTACCGCATAGTAGATGGAGGCGCCGAGGGAGGGATGGGGCAATTCGTCCGGGCGCCGGGGTTTTTGCCCCTGAGAGGCAGGGGTTGCCTTACCCCACCCGCGCATACGCCGTCACATGCGGCGGCAGGAGGAGGGGGCGTTTCGCCGCCTTCACTTCCTGCTTCAGCCGCTCTTCCAGCGTGTCCAGGTCCACTTCTTCCGCGGTCGCAATGCCGAGTTGCTCGAAGAGCGGCATGAAACTCGTGAATCCCTGCACGGCGTACGGGTAGCCGGCCCATGCATCCGCACCGCCCACGAGCGCTTCGTAGTGCATCATCGGGGCGGGCAGGCCGGCGTCCACGAAGGTGCGGTACAGGCCGAAGCCCATATCCGTAGCCGCTCCAGACCGCTCGAACACCTCGATGACCCAATCTTTCAGTTTGTTCATCAGGGGCGTATCGGGATGTTCGAAGGTGCGGTACTGCGTGAAGTCCGCCTCCTGAAACGCCACAATGCCGCCGGGGCGGAGGCGCCGTGCGAATCCTTTCACGGCTTCTGCGGGATCGGCCATGTACATGAGCACGAGCCGGCCTGCCACGGCGTCGAAGTCGTTCCCAAGATCCAGTGTACGGGCGTCGCCCGCCACGAATTCGACGTGTTCATGCCCGGCGGCTTCGGCGCGCGCCCGGGCGGTTTCCAGGATCTGCGGGTTCATGTCCACGCCGGTTACGTGGCCTTCCGGGCCGACGAGGCCTGCAAGGGCCAGCGACACGTCCCCGGCGCCGCTTCCGATGTCCAGCACCTTCATGCCGGGGCCGATGCCGGCTTCCCTGAAGAAGCGCAGCGTGACGCCCTCGTAGAGCAGCGACTGGGAAATAAGGCGTTCGGTTTCTTCCTCGCTGCGTCCCATGGTGTAGGTCGGGTCGGCATTCGGTTTGGTCATGATGTGTACAGGTCTGAAAATCGTAAGAAAGGAGCGGTTTTATGATGTTGTTTTGATGATGTTTGTATCCCTGCCGCTCGCCAGGGAATCACGTGGGCATATCCTGCTAAAATGCTTCGTGCGGAGTGGGAATGTCAAGTAAAAAGTATGTGAGGAATGTTGGGATGGCGCAACGCCCGAATGAGCATTTCGAATGGATGCTTCGCCAGAGGGGAACTGCCCATATCTGGTGGAATAAAAAGGATACGCCCCCTTGATATGCCGCCTTTGTGTCGGAAACCACAGGCGTCCCGGAAACCCGATCAGGTGAGTCTCATGTCCTATTCGCTTAACGATATATTGCAATTCGCAAGCGTGAACTACGCCCAAGCCGCCGTGACCGGGCTGTTTGGCGTTATAGGATTGGGATTCCTTGCGTGGGCCAGTTGGGTCAGTAATGCTCTGAGAAAAAAAGGCATTATATACGAAAGTTGCCAGGCCGGGGCGGGAACAAGCCTTCATTTCCGTTATTGCGATGCGGATATGGATGTGCGTACTGGAGGGAGGCGTGAGAAAAAGCGTGGAAAACTCTTGACATTGCTTCATTGGAACACGAAATTGCCCACCTCCAACACTCGCATCCACTATGGCAGTACAATGCAGTGGAAATATCATTCTCGACAACGAAACTGCAAGAATTGGCCGAAAATGACGACCTCCTACAAAGGCAATTTGGTTCAGATGTTGCTAAGGGAACACGTAAGTGTATAACCCTAATTAAGGCAGTCGCAAGCCTTAATGATATTGGACGTCGCAGGAGAACGCACAAATTGGATCGTGAATGGGAAGGACATTTTTCTATGCACGCCGCAAATGGCAGGTGCGTGGTGTTTAAACCAGACCACGATCCAGTTCCGATGCTTAAATCTGGTGGTATCGACCTAAAAGCGGTTACGCAGGTTCAAATCGTATTCCTCGGTGATTACCATGACTAATCAGACATTCACTCCGAACTGGACCGTCCATCCTGGAGAATTGCTCTTGGATGTTATGGAAGAGGATGGGATTACCAAACGGGCTTTATCGACCCGAACTGGAATGACCACTGAAGAAGTGGATGATATACTTGAGGGCGGCGAGATAGATCAACGCCTTGCGTCGTTGCTGGAAAAGGGAACGGGCATGCCGTCGGATTTCTGGCTGAGAGCAGAGAGTAATTATGCAAATGACCTGGATCGGCTCGCACCTCAAAGTGCAGGCCATCTGAATAACATCAACGACTTTGTACGATTACGAGGCAACGCCTCCGCTGCTTTCAAGGAGGTGCATGTGCAACTCATGGCGAGTGAGGAGTATTTTGAATATGCCCAACTTCTCAAGGATGCGGATGATTACATCCTGCTTGCAGAGTTAATGGACGAGACGGTCAATTTTCATTTGGACATAAATTCAAAAAAGGGCACATATGTCGCTTTTGGCCCAAAACTCGCGAAATTTCTTATTCAAAAAGCGATGCAATCGGAAGCGGTTGACGCTTCATCTTTTAGCGGACGCCCTCTGGTTTTGGCTGGTTGAGAATTCTACGGTCAAGGCATGAGGATTCATTGCGTGAACTCTCAGATTCACGCAATCAGGTCTTTATACATAATCCGCTTCTGATCCATCCCTCTCGGGATGTGGGCCATCTGGTCGAGTGTGTCAAGTTCCCGGATATTGCGCCATCCGGCAAACTCGTTCGCATGCAGGCGCGTCCGGCCGATCTCGAGGAACGCGTCCTTGTGTCCGCACTTCAGCATCGACCGTACGGGACGATAAAACATGTATCGCCGCAATAATCGCTGCATTGTTACTTGAGGATACTCTGATCCTGCCTGTTCCATGACGGATTCCCCCCGAAAAAGCGCCCTGGCCGCTCGCCTCGATGCGATCAACGAGTTCGACCGGGAGCCGGTCTCCAAGGACCGCCTGAGGGGCCCGGGCGGGTTCATCGGGTTGTATGCGGGCGAGCATGTCGCGGGTACCGAATTCGTGATCGGGCCGCTTTTCGTGGCCCATGGCGTAGCGACGGGCGATCTGCTGCTTGGCCTGCTTGTGGGCAATTTGCTGGCCGTACTGTCGTGGGCTTTTCTGTGTGCGCCCATCGCCACGAGGACCCGGCTGAATCTGTACTGGCGCCTGCGCAAGATTACCGGTCCCAACCTGCTTTTCGTGTACAATATCGTCAACGCCCTGATGTTTTGTTTTCTGGCGGGGGCGATGATTTCCGTGGCCGCCACGGCGGTGGGCATTCCGTTCGATATGCCCATGCCGGGCTTGAGCGACCTCTATCCCAACAGTGCGGCGTGGGTGGTGACGGTGCTGGTGGCCCTGGCTATTCAGCAGGGGGGCGAAGTGGCGCCCGGCCCGATTGCGTGGCTCGGAGCCGGGGTCGCCGGGTTGATTGCCGTGGTGCTGGCCGGGTGGACTACGGCGAATCCGACGATTTACCGCGCCGGCCTTGCCATGCAGACGATCACCCCGAACTGGAAGCGCTGGAAGGTGACCCTCGTGGTGGGAGGGGTTACGACCGTGGCGGCGCTGTTTCCCGCGCTGATGATGCGCCTGCTTGACTTCGTGGCGCTCTACGGGCTTATTCTGATGCCGATGGGGGCGGTGATTTTCGCCGATTTCTGGATTTTGCCCAGGATGGGGCTGCGCTCCGGGTACGCCGGCTGGAAACAGATCGCTTTCGATTGGCCCGCTGCCCTAACGTGGATAGGGACGCTGGGCGCATGCCGGTTGATGCATGTGATCTGGGGATGGGATATATTTTTCCTGGGCCTGCCCGGCTGGTTCATTGCGACGGGTCTCTTTATAGGGCTTAGCGTGATCCGGCAACGACCGGACCGGGCGCCCCTTGCCACGCATCCGTAACGATTCCGCCGCTTTGCGCCCGCCGCCTCGCCGAACAGGTATTCGCAGCCATGTACGAAATCATACACCGATGACCGCCGTGTTGAAAATACTGTCGTATGGTGGCCTTGCCCTGACGGTCGTTCCGGCTGTACTGGTGCTTGCGGGCGTATGGTCCTGGCGCACGCATACGGTGCTCATGCTGGTGGGCGCCGTGCTGTGGTTTGCGACATCTTCGTTCTGGATGGATCGCGCCGGTTCCTCCTGATAGCGGCCCGGCCGGGATACGCTGTGCGCCGTGCCGTCGAATCCGTATTCCATACCCCGTATTGCTCTAACGCCATGATGAACCCGGATATGATCGACGCTTCGAATCGGGAATATGAGGAAGCTGACGAAGCCTGGCGCAGCGACTACGCGCATCTCGACGAGCAATTGCGCCGCCGCGGCCTGGATACCGATGCGGTAGTGGAGCAGGTAGCCGCTTTTGAGGTGGCCGTGCCCTCGTGGGCGCTGGGGACCGGCGGCACGCGGTTCGGGCGTTTTCCGGGCCGGGGCGAGCCGCGCGACATATTTGAAAAAATGCAGGACGTGTCCGTCGTGCGCCGGCTCACCGGTGCGGCTTCGTGGATATCGCTCCATATTCCCTGGGACGAACCCGACGACCCCGAGGCCCTGCGCGAACAGGCTGCCGCTCTTGGGGTGGGGTTCGATGCGGTCAATTCGAACACGTTTCAGGATCAGGCCGGCCAGGCGTCCAGCTACAAGTTCGGATCGTTCCGGCACACGGACGCCGCAGTGCGCAAGCAGGCGGTGGCGCACAATGTGCATGTGATTGAAGTGGGCGCCGCGCTGGGTTCGAAAGCGCTGACGATCTGGCTCGGGGATGGGGCCAATTATCCCGGACAGATGCATCTGCGCAGAGCCTGGGAGCGGGTGCGGGATTGCCTGGCGGACGTGTACGAGGCGATGCCTTCGGACTGGAACCTGTTCATCGAACACAAGCCGTTCGAACCGGCGTTCTACGCCACGGTGGTGGCCGACTGGGGGTCGTCGCTCATGCTGGCGCGAGAGACCGGGGCGCGGGCGTCGTGTCTGGTCGATCTGGGGCACCATCTGCCGAATGTGAATGTCGAGCAGGTAGTGGCGCGTCTCATCACGGCGGGCAGGCTGGGCGGGTTCCATTTCAACGATGCGAAGTACGGGGACGACGATCTCACGGTCGGGTCGATTAAGCCCTACCAGTTGTTTCTCGTATTCAACGAGTTGGCGGATGCGCTTGCGGACGGCGCCCTGCCCGCGTATCCTTCCTGCATGATCGACCAGAGTCATAACGTGAAGGATCCGATCGAGGCGCTTCTGCAAACGGTGGACCGGCTGCAGAAATCCTGGGCCCGCGCGTTGATCGTGCGGCGCGATGCGCTGGCGCATTACCAGGAAACGAACGATGTGCTGATGGCCGAGGAGACGCTCCGGGAGGCCTACGAAACGGATGTGAGCGCGCTGGCGGCGGCGGCCCGCAAACGCCTTGGGGGCGCCATCGACCCCATCGCGGCGTTCCGGGCCTCGCAGTACCGGGAGCAGGTTTCCGAGGCGCGTACCGGCGCTGCGTACGTTCCGCCCCAAAGCCTTTGATCGGATACGGACGCACACAGGAGCGCCTATGCGGAAACGGGCACAACATATGCTTGCCGTGGACCTCGGCGCTGCGAGTGGGCGCGTCGTGCTGGGACGGTTCGACGGAGAGTGCATGGAGATGCGGGAGGTGCACCGTTTCGGGACGCCCATCGTGGAGGAAGATGGGCATATCCGGTGGGACATCCACGCCATCGAGGAGGAGATAGGGATCGGGCTGAGGGCGGCGCTTGCCGAGGCGCCCGGGGTTCGGTCGGTTTCCGTGGACTCGTGGGGCGTCGATTACGTATCGCTCGATGCGGGTGGCTGCCCGATGCGTTTGCCGTATTGCTACCGGGATCATCACCTCGACGGGGTGATGGAAAAGGTGTTTGAAACGGCCCCGCCGGAGGAGATATACGAACGCACCGGCATTTATTTTTTGCCGTTCAATACGCTGTACCAGTGGGTAGCCGACCGCGAAGAAGATGCGCAGGCGGCGCATTGCCTCACGATGGCCGATTATTTCAACCACCGGCTTGGGGGCAGGCGGGCTATCGAAGCGTCGCTGGCCAGCACCACGCAGATGGTGGATGTACATACGAGGCAGTGGGCGACCCCGCTCATGCGAAAGCTTGGCCTCGATCCCGTCCGGTGGCCCGAAATCGTTCCGTCGGGCACGATCCTCGGGTCGGTGCATGGCCATCCGGACATCGCTGTCGTGGCCACATGCAGCCACGATACGGCGCTGGCTGTAGCGGCCGCTCCGGCGGTCGATCCGGACGCGGCATGGGCCTACATCAGTTGCGGGACCTGGTCGCTTTTCGGGGTGGAACGCGCTACGCCCGTCGTGACGTCCGAGGCGCTCGCCGCCGGGTTCACGAACGAGGCGGGGCTGGACGGCTCCATCCGGTTGCTGAAGAACCTGACCGGGCTGTGGGTGTTACAGGAATGCGCCCGCGAATGGCGTGGCGTGGCATGGGATGCATTACAGGAGGAGGCCCGCGCGGCGCCCTCTATGGGAGTCGTGGTGGATCTGGAGGATCCGCGCTTTTTGCACCGGGACGGCATGGAGGAACGTCTGCTGGATGCCCTGCGCGAAAACGGATCGCCGCTTCCGGCGTCGCGCGGCGCGTTGTGCCGCCTGATCGTGGAGAGCATTGCGGACAGTTACCGCCGGGCGCTCGCCGATCTGGAACGGGTGACGGGGCAAGGCATCGACGTTCTGCACCTCATGGGCGGCGGGGCGCAGAACAGCCTGCTGTGCGCATTGACGGCACAGGCGTGCAACCGGCCCGTGGTGGCCGGCCCCGTCGAGGCGACGGCGCTTGGGAACGTGCTGATCCAGCTCAGGACGCTGGGCGCCCTGCCGCAGGGCGTTTCCCTGCGCGATGTGTCCGCCCGGTCCTGCAACGTGCGTACGTATACCCCAACCGGCCAGGTATCTCCATAAGTGCCTCCACAGTATCTTCACAATGTTATGAACAACGCTTCCGAATCCCCGAATTTCCTGCATGTGGAGGACAAGTGGGACGAGGCCGTTGCCGCCGGGCTGGACGGGCTGGGCCGCCTCGTGTATCGCTCGAATCTGCTGGGTAGTGATCTGCGCTTCACGAATACCGGGGGCGGCAACACGTCGTCGAAGATCATGGAGCGGGATCCCGTTACGGGCGAGGAGGTGGAGGTGTTGTGGGTCAAGGGGTCCGGCGGCGACCTGGGCTCCGCAGGGAGGGAAAATTTCTCTTCCCTGTACCAGCAGAAACTGCTTGCCCTGCAGGAGACCTATGCGCGATTCCCCGACCGGGGCCTGAAGACGCAGGCAGAGGACGCCATGCCTGCGATGTACGCGCATGCCGTTTTCAATCTGAACCGGCGGGCGCCCAGCATCGACACCCCCTTGCACGGGTTCGTGCCGTATCGGCATGTGGATCACATGCACCCGGTGGCCGCGATCGCGATCGCCACGGCGGAAAACGGCCCCGAGTTGACGCGCGAGGCGTACCGCGACGAGGTGGTATGGGTGGACTGGAAACGGCCCGGTTTCGAGTTGGGCCTCGACATGCAGCGCGTTTGCGAGGAATACCCGGAGGCGAAGGGGGTGATGCTGGGCGGCCACGGCCTCATCAACTGGGCCGACGACGACCGGGAATGCTACTTGCTCACGCTGCGCCTGATGGATCGGGCAGAGCAGTTTGTGGCCGAGCGGGCCGGAAACACCCCGTTCGGAGGGGCAAGGTACGAGGCGCTTTCCGAGGCGGAGCGCAACGCCGTGCTGGCTGATCTGCTGCCCTGGCTGCGCGGGCGGCTGAGCCGGGACCGGAAGGCAGTCGCTACGGTCGATACGTCGAAGGAGGTGCTCCAATTCGTGAACTCCGGCGAGGCTGCCCGGCTCGCCGAGCTGGGCACGTCGTGCCCCGATCACTTTCTGCGCACGAAAATCAAGCCGTTGTACGTGGACCGGCATCCCGCGGACGGTAGTTCCGACGCGCTTCGGGAGCATCTCGACGAAGCGCTGGCCGGCTACGCGGACGACTACGCGGCCTATTACGAGGCGTGCCGCCACCCGGATTCTCCGGCGATGCGCAGCGCCCTGCCGTCGGTGTTGCTTCTGCCGGGCATTGGCATGATCGGGTGGGGCAAGACCGGACGCGAGAGCCGTCTCGCTGCGGAGTTCTATGCTTCCGCCATAGAGGTCATGCGCGGCGCGGAAGCGATCGGGACGTATACGGCGCTGCCCCGGCAGGAAGCCTTCGATATCGAATACTGGGCGCTGGAGGAGGCGAAATTGCAGCGTATGCCTCCCGAGAAAGAACTGGCGCGCGAGGTGGCGGTGGTCGTGGGGGCAGGCAGCGGGATCGGGGCCGCAGTGGCGCAGCGTCTTGCGGACGAGGGGGCGGTGGTGGCGGTGGTCGATCTGGACGAAAGCGCCGCCCGCGCCACGGCGCTTGAGATGATGCGTCGCACGGGTACGGATGATGTGCTTGCTTTTGGCGCCGATGTAACGGACCGGGCGTCGGTGCGCGGGGCGTTGCAGCATGTGGTGCTTGCCTGTGGGGGGATAGACCATGTGGTGGTCACGGCCGGGCTGTATCCGACGCCGGACGCCGGGGGAAATATCTCTGATGCGGCCTGGGCCAATGCGTTCGGCGTAAACGTGACCGGCTCCTGGATCGTGGCGGACGAGGCGGCCCGGATATGGTCGGCGCAGGACCTGCCGGGGAGCCTCGTACTGACGACCAGCGCCAATGCCGTCGTCGTCAAGTCGGGAAGCCTTGCGTACGACGCGAGCAAGGCCGCCGTAAATCATCTTGTGCGCGAACTGGCCATGCGGCTGGCGCCGAAGATTCGCGTCAACGCCGTGGCGCCGGCGACGGTCCTCGATGGGAGCGCCATGTTTCCGAGGGACCGCGTCATAGCCTCGCTGGCTCGTTACGGGTTGCCCTGCGAGGAGCATGAGGATACGGAAACGCTGCGCCGCCGGCTGGCAGGTTTTTACGCAAAACGCACGCTCACCCGGCAGGCCATTGGCGTCGGGGATCAGGCCGAGGCCGTTTTTCTGCTGGCGAGCCGCCGTCTGGGCAAGACCACCGGGCAGATCCTTCAAGTGGACGGCGGGCTGCCGGAGGCATTCCTGCGATGAAGGTCGGCCTGTTCGTTCCCTGTTATATCGACCAGTTCTACTCGCAGGTGGCCGTGGCGACGCTCGAACTGCTGGAGCGTCTCGGATGCGATGTGGCGTATCCCCGTGACCAGACGTGCTGCGGCCAGCCGATGGCGAATGCCGGGTGCGCGGAGGACGCCGAGGCGACGCACCGGCATGCGGCGGCCTGCTTCCGGGAATTCGACTATGTGGTGGGGCCGTCGGGGAGTTGTGTGCTGCATCTCCGGGAGCATGTCGAGCAGGCGGCAGCCGTCCGTTATTACGAATTGTGCCAGTTTCTTGTGGAAGTGTTGCAGGTGGACCGCCTGGATGCGTCCTTTTCTTGTCGAGTGGGTCTGCATGCCTCCTGCCATGGGCTCCGGGGGTTGCGTCTGGCGAGTTCGTCGGAGCGCCGCGAGCCGCCGTTCGATCACGTGGCGCGCCTTCTGGATATGGTGGACGGGCTGGAACTGGTCGGGTTGAGTCGCCCGGACGAATGTTGCGGCTTCGGGGGAGTGTTCGCGGTACAGGAAGAGGCGGTTTCTGTCCGGATGGGCGCCGATCGTCTCGACGACCACTTGCGGCATGGCGCCGAGGTCATCACGGGCGCCGATATGTCCTGTCTGATGCACCTCGATGGGCTCATTCGTCGCCAGGACATGCCGCTGCGGGTGCTTCATGTGGCCGAGATTCTGAACGGAAGTGCGGAGGCGAATCATGCATGAGGCTGCACAGAACGCCGGTCCCGTCGATCACTCCGACCGGGCGGCACGCTTCATTGCCAATGAAGAGCAGGCAACCTGGCACGATTCCGTACTCTGGCACATCCGCGAAAAGCGTGATGCGGTTTCCGGGAGCGTGGAAGGGTGGGAGCGGCTGCGCGACCTGGCCTCGCAGATCAAGGAGCACACGCTGTCGAAGCTGGACGAGTATCTGATCGAGTTCGAGGAATGCGCAACGGCGAACGGCGTGCAGGTCCACTGGGCTGCGGACGCCGAGGCGCACAATCGTATCGTGTACGACTTGCTCGAAGCGCGGGGCGTCCGCCGCGTGGTCAAGAGCAAGTCCATGCTGACGGAGGAATGCGGTCTGAACCCGTATCTCGAAGCGCGCGGCCTCGAGGTCGTGGATACGGATCTTGGCGAACGCATCGTGCAGCTCAGGGAGGAGCCTCCCAGCCATCTCGTGGCGCCGGCGATCCATGTCCGGCGGGAGGAGATTTCCGTCCTGTTCCACGAGAAGCTGGGCACGCCCGCCGGATCGTCCGATCCTCAGTTTCTGGCCGGGGCCATGCGCCAGGATATGCGCGCCCGCTTCCTGGCCGCCGATGCCGCGATCACGGGCGTCAATTTCGCTGTGGCCGCCACCGGCGGACTGGTAGTGGTAACCAACGAGGGAAATGCGGACCTGGGGGTACATCTGGCGCCGGTGCACATTGCCTGCATGGGCATCGAGAAACTCATCCCGAAACCGGAGCATCTCGGCGTTTTCCTGCGTCTGCTGGCCCGCAGCGCCACAGGCCAGCCCCTTTCCATCTACACGTCGCATTTTCACCGTCCGGCGCCGGGCCGCGAACTCCATATTGTGCTCGTGGACAACGGGCGCACGCGCCACCTGGCGCGGGAGGATTTTCGCGCTTCGCTCAAGTGCATACGGTGCGGGGCCTGCCTGAATACGTGCCCGGTATACCGGCGCAGCGGCGGCCACAGCTACGGAGCCACGCCGTCCGGTCCGATCGGGGCGATTCTGGCGCCCGGCACAGATATGAAGAAATACGCTGCGCTGCCGTTTGCCTCGTCCCTTTGCGGGTCGTGCAGCGACGTATGCCCGGTCAAGATCGATATCCATGCTCAGCTATACCGGTGGCGGGAGGTTGCGGTGCGCGAAGGGCATATTTCCCGGGGCAAGCGTCTGGGGATGAAACTGACCGGATGGATTACCAGTAGGCCGGCCCGGTACCGACTGGCGGGTCGGTTGGCCCGGAGCCTGCTGCGGTATGCGCCGCGCCGCCTGCTCTACGGGCGCTGGAATGCCTGGGGACGGGCGCGGGAGCTTCCGGAACATCCCGCCCGGTCGTTTGGCGAATGGTATGCCGCTGAGCGGGGGAAGGAATGAAGCGGCAGAACGATCATACCACCCGGTCGTTTGGTGAATGGTATGCTGCTGAGCGGAGGAAGGCATGAAGCGAAAGGACGATCATACCACCCGGAACAGGGCAGGGAACGGAACGCAAGAAGGATTCCACGCCCGCGAAGCCATCCTCGACGCGGTGCGCCGCGCCAGGCTGCCTGCCGTGCCCCTTCCGTCCATCACCGGCGTCCGGGATGCCGATACCGGCGATCTGGTCTCCCGGTTCATGGCGTCGGTGGAGGCCGCCGCCGCGGCAGTACAGATCGTGGAAAGGGGAGGGGTAGAAGCGGCTGTGCGGGAGCGGTTCCCGGAGGCTGCCCTCATCGCTACGACGGTTCCGGCGTGGGCCTTCGACCGGGTGGACGCCCTCACCGATGTGCACACCCTCCCCGACACACCCGCCCTCCCCGACGCGCCCGCCCTCCCCGACACACCCGCCCGCACCGACGCGCACACCCTGGCCGGGCTCGACGTACTGGTGTGCCCGGGCGAACTCGGCGTGGCGGAGAACGGGGCCGTATGGCTGGGCGAATCAGGGATGGGACCGCGGGCCGCCCCGTTTCTGACGCAGCATCTGGTGCTTGTGCTGGACAGGAGCGCCATCGTGGCGGACATGCACGCAGCATATGATGCCCTCGATGTGGCCCGGGAAGGTTATGGCGTGTTTGTGGCCGGTCCGTCCAAGACCGCCGACATCGAACAAATGCTGGTTATCGGGGCGCACGGTCCGCGCAGCCTCACCGTACTGCTCACATAGGTAGCGCCTCCCGTTACGCCCGGAACGGCGCCAGATGCTTTTCGAAATGCCGCCGGATGCCTTCCCGGTGCGCCTCGGTTTGTTCGGTGAGCACGGCGTACACCTCGTCGTAGTATTTTTCGAGTACCGCGCCGAACGCCACATGAACGATCTGCCGGGCGTGACGGTCGTCGAGCAGTGTCGGCAGAGCGCCTTCGTCCACATCCGGGATGCATTCGATGCGCCCGTCGAGGTGGTAACTCTGGCGGTTCGTTGCATAGCCGTCCACGGCCATATCCAGAATGCGGCGGAAGAGGCCGGGCGCATACGTCGCGATGACGCGCAATGCCTCCAGCCAACTCGTGCCGGATGTTTTGACGTGGACGTAGTCCGGCGTGCGCCGCTGGACGGCTGGGTAGATGGCCAGTTTGTCGCTGCCGGAATGCACACTCAGCTTGTAGGGGCCGAGTTCTTCGGCGATGGCGGCATGCATGGCGTAGTCCCTGTCGAAAGCATCCACATCGCCCACATAATCCACGCCCTTGTAAAAGTCTCCGACGAATCGGGGAGCCAGACCGATGAAGTCGATTCCGAGGCGGTGCAGTTCCAGCGCAATGAAGCGGTGTTGTTCGGGGGTTGTGGGCGTATCCGTTTCATCGACCGAGACCTCGAGATCGAAGGGGGCTGCGCCGAATCGGCTGCGCAGGTGTGCATGGAGCCGGGCCGTTTGCGCAAGGGCCAGGCCGTACTTGACGGCGGCTCGCAGGTAGGCCTCTTCAGAGAACGCATCTCCCGACGTTTGTCCGGTTACATAAAGCCTGCGATGATCCTTCGGGTTGCTTTGGAGGGTATCCCAGGGCAGTTCGGCCAGGTGTTTCCGGAGTGCGGCGGCGTCCTCCGTATCGGCCGTGGCGCACACATACTGCCCCGGATCGAGCGTGAAGCCGATAAAGCCCGCGTCGATGCACCGGTCGATTTCCCCCTCGGTCTTGACATGGTCGGCGTCGCAGCCGAATCCGTCCCGGTATCCGGTTTCGACGACGGCCCAGGTCACATCGTCCATCACCTGCTGGGGGCTGCGCCGGGCGCGCGCCATTTCACGCATGGATTGCTGCGCAAGGACGGGAAAAAAGCCGCTTTCGCGCAGGTTGCGGAGTGCGTCGAGGTGCCCGGGCGTGGCGATGCCCAGCCGGTCTCCGAACCCGAAGGATTTACGCAGACCCACGAGTACCGGCGCCGTCCATGGGAGCACTTTTCGAAGGATGTCGGCATTGTGGGCATTGAGCGGGCAGTGTAGCCCGTCCGCGGCGGCCTCGCCCTGGAATCCGTCCGGTGGCTCCCCGGCAATGTGCAGCAGACGCTCGGCGCCGCGCCGGATGATGGTGAAGGAGTTTTGCGTCGCCATCCGATTATTGATTGATTTGCAGGATGAAGTGTGCAAAATGGGCGCAAGGCCGGTGTTTTGCAAATTGCTTGCCCCGATGCAACGCGCCTGGGCGCGCCGGGGCGTTACGACCGTGCATGCCACGGGGTACCGTACCGGTTGCACAGCGTAACGAGGGTTTCCATGCGTTTGCGGGCGGTCGTCTTCATAAAAGTGTCCAGGGCATCGCCTTCCAACGCCACCCCTTCGCCCCAAACGGCCCGCCCCGCGATGACTCCGCTGGCGCCGGCCCGGCACGCCGCCTCCGCCTGTTTTGCAAACAATGCAAACGACACGCCTCCACTTAATAGCGTCCACGGGACCGCGCACGCCTCGTCGAGGTCCTGGAGCGCCGGTTCCCAGGTATCCGGGTGCGCATCGGGATTCAGCGGGAAGGGTACTTTCAGCACATCCACACTGCGCTGCGAAAAATGCCGTGCGGTTTCCACGATAACCTGTGCGCGCTCCTCGTTTGAAAGCGGCTGGTCGGGGTCGAGCGAGCAGGCCACCGGTTCCAGAAAGAACGGCAGGCCGCAGGCGCGGCACTGCGCTCCGATCCGGTCGACCCCTTCCGTTTGCGCGTCGGCGCGGTGGGCCTCCGGGTGAAAAAACAGCAGCAATTTTGCGCCGTTGCCGCCGCAGCGCGCGATTTCCTCCACGCCCCAGTTTTCAATGAACTTCGTTTCCCGCCGGCTTGGATGTGCGCTGTAGTCGGTGACCTCCAGGGGGGCAAGGAGGCCGAATCCGTTTTCGGGGGCGCCCGGCATATCCGCCAGTGCAGGGAAGCCGTACTCCGGGTCGGTCAGTACGGCGCTGTACGAACCGGCAAGTCCCCGGATGGCCGCCCGCTTGAATGCAAGAAGGTCCTGCCTGCTCACGGAGCGGCCCCGTGCGTTCGCCATATCCTCTGCAAGGTTGGCCCGGTGATCGATGGCGAGCACGGTAAACGCGCCTTCCGCCCCCGCGCACCGGCTCAAATGGCGCTCGACCGCAACGTGCGCCGCGGGATGGTCCGTATGGCTTCCGTCTTCGCGGTTTTCCTGGTCTGCCCGAATGGGTGCGGTCCCCATCAGAATCCCCCTTGCTCCTCGATAAAGGAAGCCACCTCTTTGCGCGTGGGCATGTCGTTCGCGCAGGCGTGGCGCGTCACGATGATCGCCCCGGTGGCGTTGCCGAACCGGGCGCATCTTTCCCATGCCCATCCCTGCAAGTACGCATAGGCGAATCCGGCGGCCCAGGCGTCGCCGGCGCCAAGCACATTGAGTATATCCACGGAAAAGGGGAGCGCGCGATGTACGCCTCCGTCTTTCGTATACACCTCCGAGCCGTTTTCCCCGCGCTTGACGGCGACGGCCCGCTGCACCAGGTCGAGCAGCACGGGTACGGCTTCCTCGACGCTTGGCCGGTCGGCGGCGGCAGTGATTTCATCCTCCGTCCCAATGGCGATGTCCACAAGGGGGAGCGCTGTGCGAAGGTGTCCGCCGAAGGCGTCAAGGTCTGCCCAGAGCGTGGGCCGCCTGTCTATATCGAGGATAATTTCCGCCCCTGCCGCACGGGCGAACTCCATAGCGCCCAGCGATGTGCTGCGGGCGGGCTCGCCGCTGAACCGGGACCCGGCCACGAACAGCACCTTCGTATCGTCGAAAGCGATGGGGGCAATGTCCTCTGCCGTCATGTGCATGTCGGCCGGATCGGGGCGGTAGTAGACGAGCGGGAACGTGTCGGGGGGGAGAATGCTCAGAAAAGCCAGCCCCGTCAAGTGCTCCGGATCGCGTACGACATACCGGGTGTCGACCCCTTCTTTCGTCAGAAAGTCGACCAGACCGTCACTCAAGCCGTCTGTGCCGATCCGGGACGCCATCGCCACGCGCAGACCCAGCCGCGCTGCGCCTGTGGCGAAGTTGGTCGGGCATCCCCCCGCATAGACGCTGAAATGCCGTACGCGGGACAGTTCCACGCCGACCTCGTCGGCGTACAGGTCGATCGCCAGCCGTCCCAGGCTGATGACGTCAAAAGTTCGTTCGGACATACTTGGCCGGATAAATCAGAAGGTGCGGGTCCATGCGCTCGGCCAGCGTTCCACCACCACTTTCGTTTGCGTGTAGAACTCCACGCCGTGCCGGGACTGCGCATGCAAGTCCCCGAAGAAACTTTCGTTCCAGCCGCTGAACGGGAAAAAGGCCATCGGGGCGGCCACGCCGATATTGACGCCGATGTTGCCGGCGTCCGCTTCGTGGCGGAATTGCCGTGCGTGCGCCCCGCTGCTTGTGAAGATGCAGGCCATGTTTCCATAGGGCCGATCGTTCACGAACCGGATGGCCTCGTCGATAGTCTCGACATGGGACAGGCTCAGCACGGGACCGAATACTTCGATCCGGGACAGCGTACTTGCCGGGGGAATGTCGGCAAGCACGGAGGGAAAAAGGAAATAGCCGTCTTCGTAGCCCCCGACTTGTTTGCCCCGGCCGTCCACGACCAGCCGGGCGCCCTCTTTCGTACCCGTTTCAATGAGTCCTTCGATGCGCTGCCTGCTTTGCCCGGAAATGACGGGCCCCATTTGCACATCCTCGTCCAGGCCGTAGCCCACCCGGCGGGATCCGGCGGCGTCTGCGATCCGTTCGGTAAATGCCTTGCCCGCGCTTCCTACCGTTACGGCTACGGAGGCGGCAAGGCATCGCTGTCCGGCGCAGCCGAAAGCGGAGTCGGCCATGATCTGCGTGGTCATATCCATGTCCGCATCCGGCATGATCACCACCGGATTTTTAGCGCCTCCCTGGCACTGCGCGCGTTTTCCTGCAGCGCATGCCCTGCCGTAGACATACCGCGCCACCGGCGTCGATCCTACGAAACTCACGGCGCGCACCAGCGGATGATCGAGGAGCGCATCCACCGTGTCCTTGCCCCCGTGGACGAGTTGCAGCACGCCCGGCGGAAAGCCGCAGGCGTCGATCAGGTCGAATAGCCGGGCGCTGGTCATGGGGACGCGCTCGCTCGGCTTCAGGATGAAGCAGTTGCCGGTGGCGACGGCGTAGGGCAAAAACCACAGGGGGATCATACCCGGGAAATTGAATGGGGTGATGGCCGCGGTCACGCCCAGCGGTTGCCGGATCATGTGCTCGTCGATGCCGCGCGCAATGTCCTCGTTGTTCACGCCCTGCATGAGTATGGGCGTTCCGATAGCCACCTCCACGTTTTCGATGCCCCGCCGGAGTTCGCCCAGACTTTCCCGGAAGGTCTTGCCGCATTCGTTCGTGATGGTTCTGGCAAGGTCTTCCACGTGTTCTTCCAGCAACTGCTTGAGCCGGAAGAGGTATCCGATCCGTTCCGTGACCGGTGTAGCCCGCCATTCCCGGAACGCCTTGTGCGCCGCCTGCACGGCATGGTCCACCTCTTCCTTCGAGGAGAGGGGTACCCGCGCCAGCGGCGCCGCGGTGGCCGGGTTGATCACATCCAGCAGGGGGCTTTCCCGGCGAAGGCGCCAGTCGCCTTCGATATAATGGTGGAGGGGAGCGGGGGGCATGGCGTCAGGGTGAGAATATTTTGTAAAGATATTTGGCGCGCCGTGTCTCTACGCGCGGCGGAGGTCAGTGGCATGCAACCGGCGGCCGGCGGGTCCGCAACATGCATTCGCGCACCGGCGTGGGCTCACAGCATGCAACCGGCGCCGCAAAGGGTAAATCCGGCGAATGGCTTGTGTGTTCCTGCATAAATGCGCTATTGTTGCGCAGGACAGGAACCCGGTTTTCGGGCGCTATGTACAGGGAAGGCCAATTCGCCGGGGGAAACTGCCCCGTGAACAGATATCGAACGAAACGCTTGCCATGAAAGCCGTAATGAAAGTAGCGCCGGGCGTGGGGCATATCGAACTCCGTGACATTCCCGAACCCGACCCGGCTCCCGGACAGGTCAAGATTCGCGTGCAGGCTGCCGGCGTCTGCGGCACGGACCTCCATATATATAAGGACGAATTCGCCTCACGGCCTCCCGTTGTCCTCGGACACGAGGTTGCAGGGGAAATTGTGGACGCCGGGGACGATGTGGATCATCTTTCGCCGGGTCTTCGCGTAACGACCGAGACCTATTTTTCCACGTGCGGCGCATGCCGGTATTGCCGCACCGGGCGGGCCAACCTGTGTCTGAATCGTCTTTCGATCGGCTCTGCCGTCAACGGGGGATTCACCCGGTATGTGATTGTCCCGGCTTCCAACATCCATGTGTTGCCGGACAATGTGGATTTCCGCGCCGGCGCCTTGACCGAGCCGCTCGCATGCGTTGTCCACGGCGTTTCGAGCACCCCGACGGTGTCTCCCGGCGATGTGGCGGTCGTGGCGGGTCCCGGAGCCATTGGTTTGCTTACGCTGCAGGTGGTAAAGGCGGCCGGCGCGACCGTAGTCATGCTCGGCACGGACAGCGACGGGCACCGCCTGGACATGGCTCGTTCGTTTGGAGCCGATCACATCGTAAACGTACAGCGCGACAATCCTTCGGAACTCGTTGCCGGTATCACTCCTGAAAGAATGGGGGCCGATGTGGTGTACGAGTGTTCGGGCGCAGGACCTGCCGCCGCAGGGTTGCTGGACCTTGTTCGCCGGGGGGGGCGGTATGTTCAGATCGGGCTTTTCGGCAAACCGATCGCATGGAACCTCGATCAGGTATGCTACAAGGAACTTGTCGTAACCGGCAGCAACGCGAGCGTGCCTGCCGCATGGCTGCGCGCGTTGCAACTGCTGCAAACCGGGCGGGTGCGTACGAAGCCGCTCATCACCGATATCCGTGAGGTAACGAAGTGGGAGCAGGCCTTCGAGGGGTTCGAGAACCGGCGCGGTGTCAAGACGCTGTTAATTCCTGTGGATTGACGGTGTCGTTCCCCCAAGGCAGGCGGAAAATAGCGAGACAAAAAAATTCCATTCTTGATTTATTGTTTACGATGCCGTAATCTATTCAGCCGTACGTGCGTTTCCCCGCAATATGTCGGGGTGTACCTGACGCGCAGGACATATGCGATGCATGATTTACTCTGTATCGGTACCATTACATAAACGGACGCGAAAACGCTTTTTACATACATTAACGTGATAAACGGCGAATTCCGCGCTCCTTACTTCAAACGCTAACGCGAATGAATGTACGAGCGCCTCGGTATTTTCTATCGTTAGCGCTCCTTTGAAACGTTACAGCCACCAACATCAATCCAGAGGGTCATGCAAATGAGACTGGCAAGGCTACTATTTACGCTTGCTCTGCTTCTTCCGGTCACCGCCTGGGCGCAGCAAGGCAAGATCGCTGGTCAGGTAACCGATGCGGGCACCGGGGAGTCGCTTCCCGGCGTGAACGTCGCGATCGTGGGAACGACGCAAGGCGCCGTTACCGACGCGGAGGGGTTCTACCACATTCTGAATGTGCGCCCCGGCACGTACGGCGTACGCGCATCGTTCATCGGGTACACGGCGTCGGTACAGGAGGGAATCCACGTGAGTACGGACCTCACCTCCACGCTCAACTTTGAGCTACAGGAGGAAACGGTAGGTCTCGATGAGGTGGTCGTCACGGCCGAGCAGCCTATTGTGCAAGCTGACGTGTCAGCAAATGTGGCGAACCTGAGCGCCCAGGATTTTCAGGACTTGCCCGTAGCGGGCATTTCGGAAGTGCTGGACCTGCAGGCAGGCATTGAGCCTGGACTGATGATACGTGGCGGCGGAATGAACCAAGTCGCTTTTATCGTCGACGGCCAGCAGATGCGTACGGGTCGCCACAACGACCCGCTGACGAGCATCAGCTACACGTCGCTTGAGGAGGTGCAGGTGCAGACAGGCGGGTTCAGTGCGGAGTACGGGAACGTTCGTTCCGGCATCGTGAACATCGCTACCAAGGAACCCTCCCGCACGGAGTACACGGTGGATGCGCTCATTCGCTTTGCGCCGGCCCAGGACAAGACCTTTGACGCCTATAGCCAGTTGCCATCGAGTTGCGACTATTCCTCCTCTTCTATTTCTATCGAGTGCAACACATGGTTTGCGCGCCCGGTGCTTGATCCGGCGGTTCGCCTGAACGGGGTGGAGAATTCCGATTGGGACGCCTATGACATCCGGCAGTACAAGCCGTTTCCCGGTTGGGGAGGTATCATTGACCGTCTCCAGAGCGAGAATTTCGACGTGACCGAAGCGGATATGATCGAATACTGGCACTACATGTGGCGCAAGAGCAACGAGATCACCATGCCGGACTACGACGCCGACATTACGATCGGTGGTCCGATTCCGGTCTACAGCCAGCGTTTGGGCGGTCTTCGCTTCCTTGCTTCTTATCGCGGTTCCCAGACTGCCTATTTGTATCCACAGGATCGTAAGGCATACACGGACAATACCTTTCAGGGGAAGCTGATCTCCAATGTGGCTCCGGGCATGAAGCTGACGTTCAGTGTGCTCGGTACGCGGCAGCGCGGCCAGCTTCAGAGCGAAAATACGCCGGGCACGGAGCTCTGGACGGGTGACATTCCGGCCTACCCCTGGTGGGGAGGCGGAGGAAAGCAGGTAAGGGATATCGATATTCGCGGGGACGAGTTGTTCACGGATGGGCAGTGGCCGATCGGCGACATTGATCACCTTATGCTGGGCATGCAGTTCACGCATACGCTGAACCAGAACACCTTCTACGAGATAGGTCTTCAGCGGATGGAGTCGAACTACCAGACGCATCTCCCGGTGTTGCGGGACGGTTCGTACGTATGTCCTGAAAGCGGCACGGGTCCCGACGGCGCACGCTGCCAGCCGCATGAGCTCGTCCGACTTCCCTGGACGGACAATTTCGGCCGCATCAACGAAGGCTTTGGATACGAAAGCCTGATTGGCCAGGAAAACGGTATCGTGTGCTTCGGCGGCAAATCCGACATTACGGGCGATGGGGCGGCTACGCCGTACTGCTCTGGTCAGGAGCCCATGGGCTTCGCCGGGATCGGCGGCAATATCCTGACGGACGAATCGACGGGTGGCCACTGGGTCAAGACGCGCGACACCTCGTCCGTGACGGTGTATACCGGCCGGTTTGACCTCACGAGTCAGTTCAATCGCTTCCTCCTGGTCCAGACGGGCGCCGAGCTGATCTACAGCGACTACAACATGGACTACGCCAGCATCAACATTGCGCTGGCCGGTCCGCAGTCGGGCGCCAGGTATCCGTGGGACGGCTCGCCCGTGCAGGGCGCCGCCTATGCGCAGGGCAAGCTCGAATTTCAGGGCATGATTGCAAACCTCGGTGTGCGTCTCGACTACTTCGACCCGAACACGGAGTGGTGGCAGTACGAACCGTATGAGGGTGTCTTCCGTTTCAACAGGGACAAGCTGGACGAAGAGCTGGAGACCGAATCCGTCGGTTCGCAGATCGGCGTCAGCCCCCGCGTTGGCATTTCCTTCCCGATTACGAGCAACAGCAAGCTGTACTTCAACTACGGCCACTTCCGCCAGATGATGGATGCCTACGATGTACTGGGTATCCGGCAGTCCAAGGCGGGCGGTATCGACAATATCGCGAATCCGGAGCATCCGCTTCCCAAGACGGTGGCGTACGAACTGGGCTTCGACCAGAATGTGCTGGATCAATTTCTGCTGCGTATTTCCGGGTACTACCGGGACAATAAGGAGCAGACGCGGACGGTCAATCTCCAGAGTCTTGGCGGCGTCGTGAATTACAGTACGAAGATGCCGTGGGCCTACTCGGACGTGCGGGGCGCGGAGTTCAGCATCTCCAAGAACCGCGGCACGTGGATTCAGGGTTTTGCGAACTTCACCTACCAGCAGTCGAAGAGCGGTAATTTCGGGTACTCGAACTTCTTTGAAAATTCGTTCCAGATGGTGAATTGGTTGCGCGACGCCGACGATTACCGGCAAACCGCCCCGGTGGCCGAGCCGTTCGCTCGCGCGAATCTGCTTGTGCTCACGCCGCAAGGCTTCGGGCCCGAAGTGGCCGGCAAGAATCCGCTGGGGAATTTCCGCATCAGTATTCTGGGTGATTGGCGCAAGGGCATTGCGTTCACCTGGGCGGGTGGCGCGAGCATTCCTGAAGTGCGCAACAACGTCCGGTATCGCGACTACTGGAATTTTGATCTGCGGTTCACGAAGCACCTCACCGCTGGGCCCACGCAGTTGCAGTTGTTTGCGGACATCGATAATGTCTTTAACCTGCGGCACCTGAACTGGGTCGGTGCATGGCTCAAACGACAGGGACGGGATTCGGAAGATTACCTGCGTTCTCTCCATTTGCCGTCGGATATCTTCGACCAGTTGCCTGACGGCGCCACCAAGCCGTACCTGTGGGTGCCCGGCGACGATCGTCCGGGCGTATTCCGCGACTGGGATGTCGAATTCCAGCCGATCGAAGCTAAGGCCTCGTTGCCGGACGCTCCCGACGCGGACTTCGAGCGCGGTTGGGTTTGGGCCGAGGATAACGGTACGTACCACCGGTGGACCGGTAGCGGCTGGGAAAACGTTCCCTCCGGCGAGCTGGATCAGGTACTGAAGGATAAGGCATACATCGATATGCCGAACCACCGGTTCAATACCTTCCTGAACCCGCGCAGAGTCACGCTCGGTCTACGAGTAAGCTTTTAAGGAAAATCGATGCGCAGGGGGTCGGCGGCGGTTGCACCCGCCAGCCCCTTGGGCGTGTCCATCCGGAGATCAAAATCGCCGGCAGTTATCCTGCACATTCGAACAAGATCATGATGAAAGCCAGTTACAAGTTTTTTACGGGCGCTGTCCTTGCGTTCACGATGGGGGTGCTGGGCGCAGGCACGGCTGCTGCGCAGTTCACCATAACATGGCTCGACATTGGGGACTACCAGGACGGATATACCCAGATCGGCGTCAAGGACGAAACGTCGAACCTGATGGCCTATCCGGCCATTCACCGGAATTCGGCCCACGAGCGTTCCGGCGCCTTCTGGATCGGCGCCAAGAACTGGACGGATCCCAACGGGCAAGCCTATCCGTATTACACGTCGCGCATCGGTCCCCGCGACCCCGGCGTCGATTTTGCCTATCCGCTCGAGGACAAACTGGTTGCCAAATGGGAGGACAGCGAGGTGACCGTGGACGGCGTGGCTTCCTTCGACCGCGTGGCGGTCGTGAGCGAGGTCGATCCGAGTCTGGCTGCCGACCGGATGCAGGAGTCCACATGGAACATGGATATAGGCGTAACCGTGCGCAAGCGGGCCTATGCGTACAGCAACGGTTTCCACGACGAATACCACATCGTCGAATATCTCTTTACGAATACGGGAAATACCGATGACGATCCAGAGATAGAGCTCGATGGTCAAACGCTGGATGAGACCTACTTCTACTGGATTCATCGTTGGCGCGGTGGTCTTGATGGCGCCTGGGTCGGCGACGGCGGTCAAGTGTGGGGCAAGTACAGCATGGTGGACGCCGTGGGCGATGGACATGCCGATTATCCCCTCGATATCACGGCATATTACCTCTGGAAGGGCTACGAACCGGATTTCGATGCCAGCAAGTGGGATAATCTGGGTGCGCCGCTCATTGAAGCCGGCAGGCGATTTGCGCAAGGCGATACGGTAGGCCGGCTTTCGGGCGCCTACTTCGATGGGGAGATGCCGGTGTATGCTCCGAATTCCATGAGCGACGCATCCTTCGATCGTTCGATACAGCCGCATACGATCGGTTTCATGGATCAGGACGAGAAGTTGACGGCGGCGGGGGCTGCGCATAGCGAGTACTACGAGGACGGCATCCTGACGCGTGAGGACCATACGGCGGCGCCGGCGGGATGCTCTTCGGATGTGACCCGCACGCGCATGTGCCCGATGTGGGCGGATCGTATCGAACCTGAGGGTAAATTCTGGGAGCCGACCAACAACCCGAGCCAGGGGCGCCAGGGCGGCCACGCCGCGACGGCGGCCTATGGTCCCTACGACATGGCATTCGGCGACGAAGTGCGTATCGTGTTTGTCCGTTCAGTAGGCGCCCTCGACTTCGATGCGGCGCTGGTCGTGGGCAGGGAATACTCGCTTACGGGTTGGGATCGGGACAGGGTCATTCGCTATGACGCCAACGGCGATGGGGTCATCAAGGACGATGTGCCGTACAGTTTCCACGATGTGTACGACCTTGGCCTCGAAGCCATGACGAAGAACCAGTGGGTGCTGACGGCGCGGGATTCGTTGTTCAAGAATTTCCTCAAGGGCAAGGCAGTCTATGAGGCGTCGAACGACTTCACGGCGTATCCGATAGTGCAGCCGCCGCTTCCGCCGAGGACGTTCTCGGTGGCTGGCAAGCCTGGCGAGGTCGAACTCTCCTGGGAGCCGCTGAGCGGCGGCCCCGCGCGCGTTGGCTGGGAAGTATATCGCACGAGCCGCGGTACCTTCTGGAGCCCGGCGTACGACTACGTGCGTGATCCGGGATCGGACGGTTTATTGGGGGCGCTGAGCAGCACGGACCAGAACGTGATGAATAAGCGGCTTCGCCGGACGGAGGACGAATTGCCGTACACCTGTGTGCGCGGCGCTCGTCCCGATTGCAAGGCCCCCATGCTGGATGCGGGGGCTACGTCATTCAGCGATACGGACGTGGTGCGCGGTGAGGATTACTACTACTACCTCGTCGCCGTGGGCGAAAACCTTCCCAACGATCCCAATGGACTCAGGGGCGTTCCCGGCGGTGGCGTGCCGCTGCGCAGCGGCCGGTATTTCACGCAGACCTACCAGCCTGCCAACCTGAAGCGTCCACCGTTCGGGGCTACCGGGACGATCGAGGATGTGCGCGTGGTGCCGAATCCGGTGAACCTCGGTTCCGATCAGTCCATTCGTTTCACGAAAGAGGACGAAGTAGCTTTCTTCAACATTCCGGGGGACTGCACGATCAAGATTTATTCGGAGATCGGCGAGCTCATTCAGACCATCGAACACGCCGACGGCAGCGGGGACGAGAAATGGAACCTTACCACGAGCGCCCGGCAGTTGCTCGTGAGCGGCATTTACATTGCCGTGGTTACCGACAATGAAACGAACGAGCAGGTATTCCGGAAATTCACGGTCATTCGGTAATCCGGGCACGGGGCGGATCGCTCGTCGGTTCGCCCCCGAGGCCTCGACACATGAGACCCCTTATCGACATTCAATCAGGCTTGATTATGAAAAGGAGTATTGCTACCACGTGCTTTCTCGTAGCCATCGGGTTACTGACGGCCCCGTCGACGTTTGCGCAGATTCCCGGTCCGGAGACCGAAGTGGAAACGGTCAAGCGGGGCCAGACCGGCTTCAAGTTTCTCTCGGCGTCCGTTGATGCGAGGGCAACCGCCATGGGCGGCGCCGTAACCTCGTCCACGACAGGTTCTTCGACGGCGATGTTCTACAACCCTGCGTCTATGGCTCGTATAGACGGCGATTTCAGCGCAGGCGTGGGCATCATGAACTACCTCGTGGACATCAAATACAATGTCGCGAGTGTGGCGTACCGCCCGGCCGGAGGAAACTACGGGGTGGTCGGTCTCTCCCTGGTGAACGTGAATTACGGGGATTTCTTCGAAACGGTTCGTGCGGAAAACGAGCAGGGGTTCCTTGAGTTGGGCACGTATAATCCGACTGCGCTTGCGATAGGCGTAGGGTATGCGCGGTCGTTCACGGATCGCTTTTCCATAGGTGCGCATGTCAAGTACGCCAAGCAGGACCTGGGTTCGTTCGCCAAAGCGCGCACGGACGATGGCACTGCCCTTGGCGATGGCACGTCCGCCACGTTCGAGGATTATGGGCTGAATACCATCGCGGTGGATTTCGGCGTGCTGTACGATACGGGCTTCGAGAGCCTCACGATCGCTATGAGCACCCGGAATTTCTCACGGGAGCTGGTGTACGAGCGCGAGCGTTTCGAACTTCCCCTGACATTCCAGATCGGCATGTCGATGGATGTGATGGACCTGACCAGTATGGATCCGAACATGCACTCCTTCATGGTTTCCGTGGATGCTCAGCGGCCGCGTGACTTTTCAGAGCATATCAAGATCGGTGGCGAGTACACGCTCATGAACATATTGTCCTTGCGCGGCGGTCTGGGACGCCCCTTTGTGGGCGAAGACTCGGAAGAATCGTTCAGCGCCGGTGCGGGCTTGAAATATAGCGCTTCCGGGATTGGATTCGGCGTGGATTATGCCTACACGGACTTCGGTGATTTCGGCACTATCCAGCGCTTCGCCGTTAACATTTCCTTCTGATAAGGTCTCCCGTTTCTGCTTGACAGGTTGGCCGGGCGCTGTTCTTGTCTGTTTCGCTGCGGGTTGGTTGAGCGCTTGTTCGCTCTCTACCTCGCGGTTGGCGGACGAGGAGGGTGTCCGGCTTCCTGTTTTTACGAATGTTGCCGCGGAATCCGGCCTTGGCGCCTTCAGGCATGTCAATGGCGCTGCCGGAGACAAGTGGTATCCCGAGCAGATGGGGTCCGGAGGGGGATTTTTCGATTACGACGGCGATGGCTGGAGCGACATTCTGCTCCTTGGCGGCGGCGATTGGGATCCCGAAACGCCGGTCCAGGCAATCTTTCTGTACCGGAACAATGGCGACGGCTCCTTCACTGAGGTAACGGAAGCGGCAGGTCTGGCCGGTGTGGATGGGTATACGATAGGAATGGTCGCTGCCGACTACGACAACGACGGGGACGCGGACCTCTATATTACCTGTCTCGAGGAGAATTTTTTCTTCCGAAACGACGAGGGGCGATTCGTCGAGGCAACGCGCGAGGCGGGTCTGGAAGGGAACGACATCTGGAGCAGTTCCGCTATTTTCTTCGATGCGGACCGGGACGGGGACGCCGATCTGTATGTTGCGAACTATGTGGCATGGACGCCTGAAACGGACATTTTCTGCCCGCTTCGGGGAACGGTCAAGTTGTATTGCCACCCTGCCGTGTATACCGGGGTGCAAAGCCGGTATTATGTGAACGAAGGGAATGGCGCGTTTGTGGATCGAACCGAAGCCGCCGGTTTCATGCCGACGCTTGGCAAATCGCTGGGCGTTGCCGAACTGGATTTTAACTTCGACGGCTGGCCCGATCTTGCCGTGGCGAACGACGGAGAGGGTGATTTGCTGTTTCGGAACAATGCGGACGGCACGTTCACCGATATCGGGGCGCCGAGCGGGTTTGCGTTCAGCGAGCACGGGGAAGCCCGCGCCGGCATGGGCATTGACGCGGGGATCACGGACAGTACGGGGCGTTATTCCCTGTACGTGGGCAATTTTTCAGGTGAAATGATCGGGGCGTACCGCCATGTCGAGGGCGAATCGTTCATCGACCGGGCGGCGCTGTCGCGCATCGGATTTCCAAGTTTGCTGTCGCTTACGTTCGGGCTGTTTCTCATGGATGTGGACATGGATACGGACCTGGATCTGTTTGCTGCGAATGGGCACGTACACCCGGACAGAACCGGCGAGAACGACCGTATTCGCTACCGGCAGCCCGCACAGCTTTTCCTGAATCGGGGCGATGGGGTGTTCGATGAATTTACTCCGGGGGAGGGGGTATGGACGCATCTGCTTGTGGGGCGCGGGGCCGCCTATGCGGATTACGACCAGGACGGGGATCAGGATATTCTTCTCACAGAGAACGGGGCCCCGGCGCATCTATGGCGCAACGATACGACCCCCGGACATTATCTGCGCGTGCATGTCGAGGGTCGTACAAGCAATCGCGACGGTCTCGGAACCCGCATTACGGCCAGACTGGGCGACTTGACCATGGAACGGCGCATTCGGACAGGATCCAGTTATCTTGCGCAATCGGAGCCGGTGGCTGCGTTCGGGCTCGGTAGCCGGGAGGAAGTCGATTCGCTGATCGTGTACTGGCCCGGCGGTCTTGTCGAGCGGTTTGCCAGCGTGGCGGGTGATCGGGATGTGCTCCTTGTCGAAGGGACGGGCGATCTGACACCTATCCGGCCGCATCCATAAGTTCCTTTACGCGCGAAAGTAAAGTGCTGAGCGAAGTGGTTTTGATCAGAGTATCCATAAGTATATCCAGGCGCCCGGTTTGCGGGGTGCGCCGTGCGGTGCATTTCGCCATACGCTGCATCGGTATCGCTGTAACCGCATCTTGCACGGGACTTGTTGCCGGGTGTGCGGGAGGGGAAGATGCATCTCCCGGCTCTCCGTCTGCTGCGCTTGTTTTCACGGAGGTCACCGAGGAGGCGGGCCTTGGGGAATACCGGCACCGGAATGGGGGTCTCGGCCAGAAATGGATGCCCGAGGTAGTGGGGCCCGGCGGGGCATTTCTTGACTACGATGGCGACGGCTGGCAGGATATTCTGCTGGTGGGCGGTGGACGGTGGGCGCGTGTTTCCGACGAGCCGGTCGAAGCGCTGCGGCTTTATCGTAATCTCGGGGATGGGACGTTTGATGATGTCTCCGTCGCAGCAGGCCTCAGTGGCATAGAGGCATACGGATTCGGCGTGGCCGCTGCCGATTACGACAACGACGGGGACACGGATTTTTTTCTGACGACCCTCCACGAGAACCTGCTTTTTCGCAACGACGCCGGGCGGTTTGAGGAAGTCGGGGAAGAGGCGGGGCTCGCGGACGAGGCCTACTGGAGCACATCCGCCGTATTCTTCGACGCCGACCGGGACGGCTGGGTCGATTTATTCGTGGGCAACTATGTGTTCTGGACGCCCGAGACGGATATTTCCTGTTTTCACGAGGGGGAGAAGGCCTATTGCACGCCGCAGAATTATGCGGGCGTCGCCAGCGCCTTCTATCGCAACAAGGGCGATGGCGCCTTTGTCGACGCGACGCAGGAGGCCGGTTTTTCGGGCGCTATCGACCCCGTGCTGGACAAGACGCTCGGCGTGGCCGAACTGGACATAACCGGAGACGGACATTCCGATCTGTATGTAGCCAACGATACGGAGCGGAACTTGCTGTTCGTGAATCGCGGGGACGGCACGTTTGCCGAGGCCGCTGTGCGCAGTGGCGTGGCCTACGACCAGCATGGGCAATCGCGGGCAGGCATGGGGGTGGATGCGGGCGTGGTGGACAGCACCGGACAAACGACCATCTTCGTGGGTAATTTTACCCAGGAAACAGTGAGCGTTTTCCGGCATGCCTCGGGTGGTTATTTCACGGATCGGGCTACGATATCCCGCGTCGGATTTCCGACGATGGGCACCCTGACATTCGGCCTGTTTCTTTTCGACGCGGACCTGGATGGAGACCTCGACCTTTTTCTCGCCAACGGCCATGTACTGGAGCATATCGCCGAGATTCTCGAGGGGGCGGCTTTTGCGGAGCCGGCGCAGCTTTTTCTCAATCGGGGCGACGGGATATTCAACGAAGCGCTTCCAACGACCGGCGTGCTTGCGCAGCCGATGGTGGCCCGTGGCGCTGCCTATGCCGATTACGACCGGGACGGGGACCTCGACGTATTGCTGCTGGAAAACGCCGGGCCGGTGCATCTCTGGCGCAACGATCTGAACGGGAAAGGGTGGTTGCATATCCGGCTGGAAGGGCGCGCCAGCAACGGCAGTGCGCTTGGCGCACGGATCGAAGCGATAGTCGGCGATTTGCGCATGGAGCGCCGCATCCGGTCGGGTTCGAGTTTTTTGTCACAGTCCGCATTGCCTGCGGTATTCGGGTTGGGAGCACGTCGGCAAGTAGATAGTCTAATAGCATATTGGCCGAGCGGTCTCGTCGAGCGTTTTGCTGGAGTGGCAGCTGGGCAAGAGGTGGTGCTTGTCGAGGGGTCCGGCGTGTTGCGCCCGGCAGAACCCGTCGCAGGGCGTTCCAGGGGGATCCGGTAATTGCAACGGTTCTTCGTGAACAGGAGAAAGGTTATGATACGACGGTTTTGCATGGTGGCGGTCGCCTTCCTGCTTGCAGGGTGTGCGCAGGAAGGTGTGGAAGAGCCGCTTACCCGGACGGACGAACTCCGTGCATCGCTGCCCCTGAACGTGCAACGGTTTATGCTTCAGGCCGAGACGGCGTGGCGTCAGGGGAATTACCTGCATGCGCTGGCGCTCACCGACAGCGTTGCGAAGTATGCCCCGGAACTGGCGGATACCTACTTCCTGCGCGGAAGAATCTACACGGACCTGAACCAGCTCGACATTGCGAATGCAGCGTACGCCACTGCCCTCGCCGCAGACGAGGAGTACCGCGGGGCGCACATGAATATCGGCATCAATCATTTTCGCAGGGGGCGGCTCCGGGATGCGGTCGGCGCCTTCCGGCGGGAAGAGGCGATCATGCCGAATACGCATCTGTACCTCGAAATGGGCCGCACGTATGCAAAACTTGGCATGGCCGACAGTGCGCAGTGGTCGTACGAGCAGGCCATTACGATCGACAGCACGAACACGACGGCCTACATGTGGCTGGGGCAACTCCACGAGGAGATGGGGGATTTCGAGACGGCCATCGCTCTGTCGAAACGCGCCGCTGCACTCAGACCGGAGAGCGCGGACTACCGCTATGTGATCGGGTCACAGTTGCTCCGCATGGGCGAGGTCGAGGAGGCTGTCGCGCAGCTCCGCACCGTGGTCGAGGAACGCCCGTGGCATCATGGTGCGCAGTACAATCTCGGACAGGCATTGATGCGTCTTGGCGAGGAGGCCGAGGCAGAGACGCATCTTGCGCTGGCCGAAGAGGCTCAGGGAATCCAGCAGGAGGTCAACGAGGCGCACGAAGCAGTGAACCGGGACCCCAGCGATGTGCAGAATTGGCTGCACTTGAGCGAGGTACACCGCAAGGCGGGGATGTACGATCGGGCGCTGGATGCCTACAAACGGGCCATTGCCATCATTCCGAACGATCTTCGAATGCACGTTAACCTGGCGTCGCTGATGCTGGAAAGCGGCGATGCCGACGGCGCTATTGCGCAATACCGGATGGTCGTCGATCGCGATCCGTCCTTGGCGGATGCCTGGCTGAACCTGGGCGTGGCCTATGGCAATGCCGAACGGTATGACGAGGCGCGCCAGGCCTGGGAAATGACGATCCGGCTCGATCCGGGCAACCGCACCGCCCGAAACAACCTGAATATGCTTGCCCGCATGGCGAGCGAAGGATAATGCATTTTTTGCTTTCTCTACGATGATCCAACCATTTTACGTACCCATGCGCTTTGCTGCGATGGCGACTTGTGTCGCTGTACTCATTCTTTCGTGTGGCTTTCAACACGCTCAAGGCCAAACCACCATTCCGGCTGGTGATGCGCCCGAAGCGGGCAGATGGACCGGGTTCATGCAAAACCCCGGCGGTACGCCCTTCGGCGTGACGATCGTCCTGCCTGGCGACGGGGCATCGACACCGGCGCGCTTGTATGTCGAGCACCTTACCCGGGAGGAATTCCTTGTGGAAGAGGTGCGCTTGCTGGAAGGTTTTCTGTCGTTTGCCTGGTGGCCTTCTTTTCGGCTGGACTGCTGGCTTGAGCGCGAACCCGATGGGGTGTTCGTGGGAGTTTGCTCCGACGAGGAGGCGAGTATGGGCCCCGTGACGATCGCGCCGCCCGGCAGTGTCACGTCTGCGGAGCGCCTTTCCCGGGAGCGGGTGCAGCAGCGCCTGGATCGGGTTGACCGGTTGGTCAAGTACCGCGAGTTGGACATGCTCGACGGTCCTCGCGGACGGAAAGTGGATGCCGGGGGCTACAACCTGTATACGCTGGACGAAGGCGAAGGTATGCCTGTCGTCTTCGTGTCCGATCTGGGCGAGGACCTGCGCGTATGGGATTATGTGCACCACGATGTACAGGCGTTCGCCCGGGCTATATCGTATTCGCGTTCGGGGCTGGGATATTCGGATGCGGCGTCGCCGTCCCGCCAGCCCGAAAGGAGGCCCTCCTACATTGCGGAAGAACTCCGTACCCTCCTGCAGAATCTGGAGGCTGAGCCGCCGTACATACTGGTGGCGCACGGGCTCGGAACCGTGTTTGCCCGGGCGTTTACCGGGCAATATCCCGGTGCGGTGGCGGGGTTGGTGCTGGTAGAGCCGGTGCATGAAGGGGAGGGACAGCGGCTTGGCGCCATGGATGAGGATTCCATGGATCGATATATTGCCGGAAAGAGCATGTTGTACGGTCTCGCTTCGGATGCTGAACGCGGCGAATTCGAGATATACAGGGACATGATGGAAACAGGCGCTTTTTCAGGCGCCGGGGCGCTGCCGGATATACCCGTGGTTGTGCTTACGTCCCTGCAAGCCCCGGAAACGCCGCGCTGGGTGGGCGAAACAGATGCCGGGATTCGGGCGAAGGCCGAATTGCGGGAAGAATTGCTGGATGGGCTCACGTGGAGCCGGCATGTGCAGACCCGGCGCAGCGGAACGTGGTTTCACCGGGAAGCGCCGGATTTCGTGGTCGAGGCTATTCGGGATGTCATGGATGCTGCTTCGACGGGCGCATCGAACGGGACACGCTGAAAATGGAATGGACGGCTTTCCGGCCGTGCAAAAAACAGGGGGGCCGTGAAGTTTGGAGTTGACATGGGGAACGAACGGTTGCGCAACGCTCCCGAAGATTTTCTGCATATGGATGTACCCCCCCGGCCTTTTGTACGGCGTGCGGTCATGCTGTGGGCGGGCGTATTGTGTGGGCTGGGTTCTTTACTTGCACTGGGCAATGTGCAGGCGCAGCAGGCTTCTGTCAGCGGGTTCGTCACCGACGTTACGGATGGACAACCACTGGAACTGGTCAATGTGGCGCTGGAACAGGACGGGCTGCTCGTCCGTGGCGCGGCGACGAACGAGGACGGGTTGTATGTGATTTCCCAACTGACGCCCGGTGCGTACCGGATCGAGGCGCGCTTTGTCGGATATCGCACGCACACCGATTCGTTACGGCTCCAGGCGGGAGTGGTCCGCACGTACAATATTACGCTCGAACCGGATGACGAGGAGATGGACGAGGTGCTTGTGGAGTCGGAGCGCGAGGGCGGCGGCGCCCGTGTGACAGCCGGTCAGCAGACGATCCGGGCCGCCGATATCGAATACGTGCCGGGACCGGACGTGACCGGCGATCTTGCCACCTATCTGTCTACGCAACCCGGCATTGTCACGACGGGTGATCGGGGAGGGCAGCTTTTCATCCGGGGCGGGGAGCCTTCCCAGAATCTCATCCAGTTGGACGGTATCCTGCTATACCAGCCGTTTCACATCATGGGGTTCTATTCCGCCTTTCCATCCGACAATATCAATCGGGTCGATATTTACGCCGGCGGGTACGGAAGCGAGTTCGGGGGATGGATTTCTTCGGTGATCGACATCTCGTCGCGTACCGGCAACATGCGTCGCTACGCCGCTTCTGCCGCTGCATCGCCGTTTCTCAGTTCGGCGCGCATCGAAGGCCCCCTGTGGCCGAACCGCATTTCCATTGCCGCTTCGCTTCGTCGATCAAACATAGAACAGGGTGTGGCGCGCTACCTCGACGACGAACTGCCGTTCAATTTCGGCGATGCCTTCGTCAAACTGCATGGCGTGGTGAAGAGTAATATGCGGGCTTCGGTGACGGGCCTCAAGACGTGGGATCGCGGGTTTTTGACCGGGGACACGGGCGGGGTACAGGAAGAAATAGGCTGGCGCAACGATGCGATCGGCATGCGCCTGTTGATGCTCCCTCGCGTTTTTTCGATCATGGCCGATTTCCATGTCTCGTATTCGCGGCTCGAAACGGAACTCGGGTCCCGCGACGACCCCCTGCGCTGGTCAAGAATCGAAAATACCCATGTGTCGGCCGACATGACGTATTTCGGCGACGGCATCGATGCCCGGGGGGGCAGCGAACTGCGCGCCACGAGGCTGAACAGCGCCATCGGAGGATTGTATCAGAATGTCGAACTCCGGTATTCGAGTGTACCCCAGTGGGGGAGTTACTTCGAGCTCGATGTGGCGCCGGGAGGCGGGTTCAGCATTCGCCCGGGGATTCGTCTCCAGTTCTACAAGGTTCGTTTCGAGCCGCTCATCGAACCCCGGTTGCGTGCGGTATGGCAGCAGGGGATTCATGAGATCAGCGCTGCCTGGGGCGTCTATCATCAGGAGATTCTGGGCATCAACGATCGTCGGGACGCCGCCAGCGTGTTTACGGTCTGGGCTAATGTCCCCAAGGACAACCCCAAATTGCTGAATGTCCTGCAGGGACGGCCACAGCGGGCTTCGCACGCCTTGTTGGGATACCGTGCCCAGCCCTTGCGCCGGCTGGAGTTGTCCGTGGAGGGGTATTACCGAAACCTGTCGAATCTTTTCATTCCCGAATGGACAAGTTATCCCCGGCTCATTTCGAAATTGCAACCGGCTACGGGCCGTTCCGTGGGTGTCGATGTCCGCCTCGAAGTACGCGGGCGCCGGTTCTACGGCTATGCCAACTACGGTCTTTCCTCGACCCGGTACGAGGCGGAAGATGCTTCCATTCCGCTCTGGTACGGCGAGGAGACGCTGAAATTCCGCCCGGCCCATGATCGTCGCCATCAACTTAACCTTGTGGCAGTCGCTGAAGTGCTGGGATTCGATGTGAGTGCGCGATGGGATTTCGGGTCGGGTCTTCCGTTCAGCCGCGCCATCGGGTTCGATGGATTCCTTCTGGTGGACGATATAGAAAAGGCTGTGGATGCTCCGGCCACGCGCCGGGTCATTTACGAACGGCCGTTCAACGCGTTACTGCCGAAGTATCACCGGTTGGACCTATCGGTGGAAAGATCGTTCTCTGTCGGAGCGGTGGATGTTGCGCTGCTTGCAAGCGCCATCAACACCTACGGCCGCCGCAATATTTTCTATCTCGACATTTTCACCCTCAACCGCGTCGACCAGCTTCCTTTCGTGCCTTCCCTGGGGATCAAGGTGTCTTTTGAATGAACACTCTGCGTAGCATACCTCCCCGGTTGCGGATGGGCCGGCGTTTCGCACGATACGCCGTGCCTGTTACCCTTGCTATGTCGTCGCTCCTTGGCCTGAGCGCCTGCGAGGAAGATGTTGTGGCTGTTGTGGGGACGGATTTGCCGTATTCCATGTATGGCGTGTTGTCGCCGCAGCTCGATTCGCAATGGGTGCGGGTTTTTCCGATAGAAGATCGTCTTGTGCCCGCCACGCCGGAGCCATTGGATGCGCAGGTTGTTTCTGTGGATCGTACGACCGGCGAGCAGTACGTCTGGCGCGATTCCGTCATCGTCGATTTTGCGGACCAGTACGCGCATGTGTACTATGCCCCGTTCCAGGCCCGTTTCGGGCATACCTACCGGATTGCGGCGACCCGTTCGGACGGTGCGGAATCCACGGTCGAGGTGACGGTGCCGCCCGAGGCGGAAATCATTCCCCAGGAGCCGGTTATTCGTGTTGCTTCCGTGGTGCAGCCGGTATTCGTTCGAGGGGATGTGGCCGGTCTCGTGCAAGTGGAGGTCGATTATGCCGTGGCGTACAAGCGCAGCAACGAGGCGGAAATCGAATCCAACAACATCGTCATTCCTTATCTCCTCAAGCACGAGAAGACGGATGGAGGCTGGATTGTACCGGTTGACTTGCGGCAGGATTTTCTGGAAATCACTGCCAGCATTGCGCAGCAGGTCGATGTAGGCATCGATTTGCGCGTGGGCGTCATTCTGTTGAGCGTGACGTTGCGACTGATTGTGGCCAACGAGGCCTGGGATCCGCCTGGAGGAATATTCGATGAGGAAATTCTGGTGCAGCCGAACGTGATGCGCAATGTCCAAAACGGGTTCGGATTCGTCGGGGCGGGATACCGTCTTTACAGACAGTGGCTTCCGCCGGTCGAGGCGATTGAGGAAGCAGGCTTCCGTTCGCCGGAAGAAAATTGAAGTCGGGCCTCCTTGAGACGGGCCAATCAAAACATGTTTCGGTAGTATGGATCGTTCCGGCTGACCCAAAAGATCAAAGCAAAAAAAAAACTTCTTCTTGTTTTTTGTTTCACAAAGGCGTAAGATGCACTTGCTCGGGTTATGCGATGTATGCCGAGCAGGAATGTTAGTGTCCGCATTGCGCACTGAACTCCTTAAATTAATAACGGATTTCCACCTAAACCATATCTGGAGGATCCCGCACATGAGATTCGCAAAGCTACTGTTTGCGCTTGCTCTCTTTCTTCCGGCTTCTGCCTGGGCTCAAACGGGTAAAATCGCCGGTCAGATCACGGAAGCTTCAACCGGTGAGTCGTTGCCCGGCGTAAACGTGTCCATTACGGGCACGACGCAGGGCGCCATTACCGATGCGGACGGCTATTACTTCGTCGTGAACGTGCGTCCCGGATCGTACGATCTCAGGGCTTCGTTCATCGGATTCGCCCCCGAGGTGCACGAGGGCGTCCGAGTCAATATCGGTCTGACGACCGATATTGACTTTGTCCTGCAGGAAGAAGCGGTCGGCCTCGAGGAGGTGGTCGTTACGGATGTGCGGCCTGTCGTGCAACGCGACGTTTCGGCCAGCGTGGCGAACATTACGGCGGAAGAAATCGAGAACCTTCCGGTGACCGACATTGAAAGGGTTATCGGGTTGCAGGCTGGTTTCGAGCGGGGTCTTACCGTGCGCGGCTTCGGCGGCGACCAGATCCAGTTCATGGTGGACGGCCTGTCGATGGCCAGCGGGCGCGACAACACGCCGTATACGGGCGTGAGTTATACCTCTGTACAGGAAGTTCAGGTGCAGACGGGCGGTTTCAATGCGGAATACGGCAATGTGCGTTCGGGGCTTGTTAATGTCGTTACGAAAGAGCCGGAGCGGAACCAGTACTTCGTAGACGCCATTGCGCGCTACAGCCCAACGTCGCAGAAAAACTTCCCGGGCGTCGATGTCGAAGGCAATGACGTTGACATGTTGAGCTCCGACAGGAGTTTCTACATCCGCCCGCTCGTGGATCCGGCTGTGGCGTTTGCGGGAACAGGAGCGTGGCCGTCCTGGATGCAGTCGGAATACTACACGTTTGCGGGATGGGACGCGATAGCGGAGGGCTATAATGGTCGAGAGGGAACCAGTTTTACGGGTCAGCAGATGCAGTCGGTTTTTTTCGATCACTACCTGCGGAACGACATATCGGTATCAGCGCCCGACTACGAAATCGACGCCACCATCGGGGGGCCGGTGCCGGGGCTGAGTAACCTGCTCGGAGATCTGCGGTTCACGGCCTCGTTCCGGCAGACACAGACGGCCTATTCGTTCGGTGGGCATGCGCGGGACGCGTTCCAGGAACGCACCGGCCAGGCCAAACTGATCTCGAACTTCTCCCCCGGCATGAAACTCACGCTCTCCGGGCTCTACGGACAGCAAATGGGGCTCAACCGTAATGAATCAGGGTGGCCCGACCTCACGACGGGCGACAGGCTGTACTACCCCTGGCAAAGCGGGGGTCTCCACCAATCGATGTACGGTTGGCAGGACAACGAAGAAATCGATCAATTCGGGGGGTACTTCTCCCCCATGCTGTACAACCTGATGGATGTCGACCGCCTGATGCTCGGCGCACAGTTCACGCACGCGCTGAACGCGAACACCTTCTACGACGTACAGCTCCAGAACATCACCACCGACTATTTTACGCGCACGATCGAACCTCGGAACCTTGAAGCGACCTACTCCTATTTGAACGGGGGGATCATGCTCAACGAAGAGCCTTACGGCTTCAGCATCAAGGACCAGTTCGATAAAGTGCTGGGCATCCGCACGTCGGGCCACTGGGGCAGCGGGTACGATAGTTCGAGCGTAAACCGCTTCACGGGCCGGTTCGACGTCACCAGCCAGCGCAACCGTTTCCTGTTGGCCAAGGCGGGCGTCGAGTACATCTATTCGAACTACGATACCGATTTCGGTGAGAACGATCCGGAGCACCCGCACCATACGAATCCCAAGCGGCTCTGGAACCGCAAGCCGCAGCAAGCCGCGGCGTATGCCCAGTCGAAACTCGAATTCCGGGGCATGGTCGCCAATGTGGGCGTGCGGCTGGATTATTTCCATGCGGGCGGGGACTGGTACACGTACGACACGTACGAGCGCACGTTTTCAGCGGCCATCGGGCGGGCCCGGATCGACGAACTGCTTGAGCAGGAACCCACGCAGCGTCAGCTTGCCCTGAGTCCCCGCATCGGCGTCTCCTTCCCGGTCACGGACGACAGCAAGTTGTATTTCAACTACGGCCATTTCCGGAACGCACTCAACCCCATGAGGCTCTTCAACATCGAGGAAGGATCCGCCGGCGCGCTCGTGAACATCGGCAACCCCGACCACCCGATGCCGAGAACGGTGGCCTACGAACTGGGTTTCGACCAGAGCCTGTTCAACCAGTACCTGCTGCGCTTGGCCGGGTACTACCGGGATCTGGGTAACCAGCCGCGCAGTGTCCGGTACATCAGCCTCGACGACCTGGTCAGCTATCGCACCGCCCTGCCCTGGAACTACGGCGATGTGCGCGGCTTCGAGGTTACGCTCTCGAGGAACCGGGGCCAGTGGATCCGCGGGTTCCTCAATTACACGTACATGGTGCGAAAGACGGGCAATTTCGGGTTCAGCCAGTTTGACGAGAACCGCACGGCGCAACAGAACTTCGTCACGACCACGCAGGAGCACTACACGAGCAAGCCGATCCCCGAGCCCTTTGCGCGGTTCAACCTTGAGTTTCTCTTTCCGCAAGAGATCGGCCCTCAAGTCGGAGGCAGTTATCCGCTCGGCGACTGGCGTATCAACTTCCTCGGCGAATGGCGCCAGGGAGTGTCCATGACCTGGGACGGTCTGAATCTGAGCGGTGCTACGGGCAGCGGCCCCCGCGAACTGCAAGGGAATGTTCGCTGGAAAGACTACTACACGCTCGACATGCGTTTCAGCAAGAGCTTCAACACCAGCCTCGGCTCCGCCCAGTTCTTTGTGGACATGACGAACGTGCTCAACATCCGCCACCTGTACTTTGCGGGCGGCGCACTCTTCGGCGCCGGCGACCAGGACCTGTCGCGGTATATGGGGTCGCTGCACCTTCCGGAAGATACTCTTCCACGTCCCGATGATACCCCTGCCACCGGGCTCTACGGAGACGACCGGCCGGGTGATTTCCGGAAGCCGGGCGTGGCCTATGTGCCCATCGTTGAAGGGCAGTTGCCGGAGGCCGGCGAAGGTGGGCCGCTCTATTATGTGGCGGAAGAGAACAAGTATTACGAGTGGAGCGGCGGTTCCTTTGCGGCGGCGGACCAGGGCAAAGTGGACCAGGTGTTGGAGGACAAGGCATACATCAACATGCCGAACCGGATGTCCAGCCAGTTCCTGAACCCGCGCAACGTGTTCTTCGGCTTGCGGATATCCTTCTGAGCATAGCCGGCAACCATTCCTGACATCCTGAAGACCGAGAGACATTATGCGAATCGTTCAATCCATCCGCACATGGGGATGCATGGCAGCCGGTTTGGCGCTGGTGTTGTCGCTGGCCGGGCCCATTGAGGAGGCGAAAGCCCAGTGGATCCCGAAATGGCTCAATGTTGGTGACTTCCAGAGTTGGTACTTGTCCGGAGGAGCCAATCCGGAAAGAAGCAATGTGGTCTGGAATTATCCGGCCATCCGGCCCAATGCGGGCTATAGCCGCTGGAAGGGATTCTGGGTCGGGGCAAAAAACGTGCAGGATGTGGAAGGCGGGAAGACGTTCCCCATTCGCATTTCGCACACGGGGCCCCGTGTGCCCGGCATCGGGGAGGTGTTCAGTGTTTCACATGTCCTGTATTCGCGATACGAACCGACGACGGTGCAGGTGGACGGGTTCGACACGTTTCTGCAGCCCGTGATCCCTGACCAGATCGATTCCGGCCTGGCGCCCGACCGCATGGTAGTCTCGGAGATCAATAGCTCCATCGGCTTGACGATAAACCGGTCAGCAATGCAGTGGAGCCATCCGGACCACCAAAACTATCACCTTATCGAGTATACGTTTGTCAACACGGGCAACCAGGACGGCGACCCCGATATCGAGACGGAGAATGATCTGGAGGGCGTTTACGTCATGTTCCTCGAACGCCCGACGGGCACCGGATTTGCGGGCGCCTGGGGCAACAGCGCCGGCGGAGTCGCCTGGGGGCAGTACACCATGAACGACGCCGTCGGCGATGGCCTCAGCGATTACGGCGTCGATTTTCGCGCGTCGTTCGCATGGCTGGGCAATGTCAAGGAAGCTACCGCATACCCGGCGAACACGCTTGGCAACCCCTTCTGGACCAACCACAGGTGGAATGTGATACCCGACGATACGTTGGGCCGCCTTGGCAGTCCCAACTTCACGGGCGTCGTGACCGTTCATGCGGATACGGAGGCGCATGCCGAAGGAGGATCCTCGTCCGATGACCGGGGGCAACCGAGCATGGTATCGTATTTGAACTCGGACTTCGGTTCTCTCACCAGCACCTCGGATCACAACAACGAGACGAACATGGCGTTGGAGTACCAGTGGTTCGAGTGTGGCTCCGCGCCGGTACCCACCGGGGCGGTTGCCGAGCCGGGCACGCCGGGATGCGTTCCACGTAGCTGGCCGACACAGGCACGACTCGTTCAAGGGCAAACGGCGAGCACCCCCTATGACGAAGACCCCGACTTCGCCAACCAGACGGCTGACCCCACCTTTGGCGGCGGCGCTGGCGGCTTTGGGTTTGTACAGGCCTTCGGACCCTACGACATTGCGTTTGGCGAGGAGGTGAAGGTCGTCATTGCGGAAGGCATTGCGGGACTGAGCGACGAAGCAGCGTGGGACATCGGCCGGGCCTACAAATTATCCGGCTGGGATGACGACATGATTTTCGAGTTCGACGCCAACGGTAACGGGGTGATCGATACCGACGAGGCGATGACGAAGAATGAGTGGTTTATGACGGCGCGCGATTCGATGTTTCAGATGTTCCAGCGAGCCATCGATAACTACCGGGGAGGGTTAAATGCACCGCACCCGCCCGCGCCGCCCTCCTCGTTCATCGTGACGTCCGGAACGGATAAAATCAACATCGCGTGGACCGCCCCGCAGTCACCGGCCACGTGGGAACTCTACCGGGCCCAGAAGCACTACTCCGGGGTTGTGACGGCTCTCGAAGTGGGGTCTGACGGGCTGGCCGTGCCGGATCGCGCGCGCGCGTATGCACTGGTCCAGACCCTGGCGGGCGCTGCGACGAGTTATGAGGATACGGATGTGGTGCGGGGTGGCTCCTACTTCTACTACCTGCAGGGTGTCGGCAGCGACGGTTCGAGGACCAATCGCTACTATGCGCAGACCTACAACCCCGCGTTCCTGCGGCGTCCGCCCGGGCAATCGCTGAGCGAGGTGCGCATCGTTCCGAATCCCTATCATCTCGGCGCCGATCCGGCCGTACGTCTTGATGTGCAGGATCGTATGGCTTTTTACGAGATTCCCGGAGAGTCTCGTATTGAGATATACTCCGAACTGGGCGAGCTGATCAGGACCATCGATCACCTTGACGGAAGTGGTGATGAATTCTGGGATATGACGACCTCTTCGCGGCAGGTGGTTGCGAGCGGCATTTACATTGCTGTCATCACTAACCTCGCTACGGACGAGCAAGCCATCCAGAAATTCATCGTCATTCGATAGATATGCGGTCACAGCGGCTTCTACCCGTTGCTTGCCAAACCGAAGCCTCAAATCGAGGAGATTCAATGACACATTGCAACCACATGAAACGGATCGGCATTCTGGCGCTTCTTCTTTTCCTTGCGCCGGGGGCGTCTGCTCAGATTACCGCGGAGGATGTCGGCACGGACAAACTCGCGCAAACGAGTTTCAAGTTCCTGGAGGTATCCCTCAGCCCCCGCGCTGCGGCCTTGAGCGATGCGATGACAGCCGCCGATTTTAATTCGTCGGCCGCCATGTTCTACAACCCGGCGGGTATGGCACGGCTGGATCGTCAGTTCAGTGCGGGTTTCGGGATCACGAACTGGATCGCAGACATTACGTACAATGCTGCAAGCGCTGCGGTGAACACGAATTACGGGGTATTTGGGGCGTCGCTGATGTTTTCCGACTACGGAAGCGATATCATCGGTACGGTGGTCGCCGCCACTGAGAGAGGATATCAGGAGTATAGTGAGTTGGGCGTACCCAACCCGAGTCCGTCATCTATGGCGATCGGCCTGGGGTACGCCTTGGCTGTGACCGACCGATTCTCTGTGGGCGGCAATGCGAAGTACGTTTCCCAGGATCTCAGCGCGGCGGTGGTGTCGGCGGACGGGATGACCGAAGAAAACAAGGTTTCCACGACCGCATTCGACTTCGGGATGCTCTACAAGACGGGTTTTCGCAGTCTGAATCTTGCCATGAGCGTACGGAATTTCTCCAGAGAGCTCCGGTATGTGGACGAGAATTTCGAGTTGCCGCTGACCTTCAATGTGGGCGTGTCAATGAATATGCTTGATCTGACTGACATGGATCCGAATATGCACGCTTTCCGGCTTTCGGTGGAGGCGGAGCGCCCGCGCGACTTTGCCGAACAGCTTAAGGCAGGCGGTGAGTACACGCTGAGGAACATTCTGTCGTTACGGGCTGGATACACGTATCCGACCGACGAGCAGAGCTACAGTTTCGGAGGAGGGTTGCAGTACGGCACCTCGGTCGTCGGTTTCTCGGCGGATTACGCCTACACAGAATTCGGCATCTTCGGCGCCGTTCACCGCATGGGCGTCAGTTTGACCTTCTGAGTGACGACGCACCGGTCTTCGTAACCGCCCCGGGTCTTTTCCGGCATTTCTTTTTTCTTGATGACCTTCCCGGCGGTGCGTCTGCGTGAGGACATCTGGGTAGCGATTTTCATCGCGACAGGGTGGGGGATTATCGGCGGATGCGGAGGGGATGAGCAGGGAAATCCGCCCGAGGGGCTTCTGCCCATTGCATTTCATGATGTAGCTCCGGTCGCCGGTCTGGGCGATTTCCGGCACGAAAACGGAAGCGAAGATCGTTTCTGGTTTCCCGAACAGATGGGCGCCGGGGGCGGGTTTGTGGATTACGACGGAGACGGCTGGGAAGACATTGCATTGGTGGGTGGGGGAAGTTTGTCACCGACGGGGCCGGCGGGCGTACGCGCCTTGCGCCTTTTTCACAACAACAGGGACGGGACGTTTACGGACGTTACCCGTGAAGCGGGGCTGGACGATGCCCGCGCTTGGGGAACCGGGGTAACCGCAGCCGATTACGACAACGACGGCGATCAGGATATTTTTCTTGCGGCCTTCGGAGAGAATCTGCTTTTCCGCAATGATCCCGGGCCGTCAGGGGCACGTTTTTTTACCGAGACTGGACGTGCCGCAGGCGTGGCAGGTCCCCCTGGATGGAGCAGTTCGCCGCTCTTTTTTGACGCCGACCGGGACGGACATCTCGATCTCTACGTGCCCGGTTATGCCGTGTGGTCGCTTTCCAGTGACATGGAATGTTTTCGGGCGGACGGACGACCGGATTATTGCCGCCCCGCCATGTACCCGGGCGCCCGGAGTTATTTCTACCATAACAACGGAGACGGTACGTTCACCGAGCGTACGCACGCAAGCGGTTTTTCGGATACGCCCGGCAAGTCGCTGGCTGTTGCCGAATGGGATTTTAACGAGGACGGCTGGTCTGACCTGGTGGTGGTGAACGATGGGGAGCCGGACCTGTTGTACATCAACGACGGACGCGGCGCTTTCACCGAGCAAGGAGTTTACAGTGGCATTGCCTATGGGGAACACGGGGAAGCCCGTGCCGGGATGGGCGTGGATATCGGGATCGTGGATACGACGGACATGCCGTCTGTTTTCGTGGGCAATTTTTCCAGTGAGATGATCGGGGTATACCGGCGTACGGCGAGCGGGTGGTTTACGGATCGTGCGGCGGCGTCCCGCATCGGGAGGCCCAGTCTGACCACGCTGGCTTTTGGGGTGTTGCTCTTTGACGCCGAGTTGGATGGCGACCTTGACCTGTACGTGGCTAACGGGCATGTGTACCTCGATCCGATCGATGGGTCGGCATACAGGCAGCCGCCGCACCTGTTTGTAAACGAGGGGGGCGGAACGTGGGTGGATATGGCTGATTCCATTGGCGGCGTATTCAGGGAGGCTATGGTAGCCCGGGCTGTGGCAAAGGCCGACTATGACCGCGATGGAGATGTGGACTTGCTGGTGACTGAAAACAATGGTCCGGTCCGCCTGTTGCGCAACGATTCGTCCGGCGGGGGCAATGTGCTGCGTGTACACCTCGAAGGGCGCCCGGAGAATGGGACGGGCAGCCGCGATGCGCTGGGTGCTCAGGTGACGGTCACAGCAGGCGGTGTGCGGCAGGTGCGCCGGGTGCGGACAGGTTCCGGATATCTCTCGCAGTCGGAAAAGACCCTGACGTTCGGCTTGGGGCCGGCGGATCGGGTCGATACGCTCACCGTGCGATGGCCGGATGGTCGGATAGTTCGTCATACCGGATTGGCAGCCGGCCATGAGGTGCATCTGCTTGAAGGGGAGGATATCGTGTCCCGGACTGCATTGCCTGTCGCCCGTAGCGAACCGTCTCCGTAGCGCCTGCGTTTGCATACGCGGCGGCCGGGATGCGGCAAGATGATTTTCTGAAGGAGTCTCATGCGTAACGCAAGTACATGGACAGGCCCCCTGGGGGTCTTTATTGTTTTGATGGCAGGGGGATGCGGCCCTGAGGCGGATGCCCCGTCCCGGACGGAACTGGTGCGTCGCAACACCGACCCGAAAGCCGTGGAATTTTTACTCAATGCCCAGCAGGCATTCGAGACAGGGTATTACAGCGCAGCGCTTGTACTGGCGGACAGTGCAGCCGCCTATGCGCCTGATCTTGCCGATATTCCATTCATGCGCGGGCGTACCCTGACGGCGCTTCGGCAGCTCGATCTGGCTACGGAAGCCTACGAAAAGACGCTGGAATTCGACCCGGAGTATCCGGGCGTGTGGTTCAATATGGGCAATAATGCCTATATGTACGGCGAGCCGGCAGAGGCGCTTGCGCTCTACCGGAAGGAACGCGGCGTAGCGGAAACGACGGACTATCTAACGCAACTCGGCCGGGCCTATGCCGACACGGGCAAACCCGACAGCGCTCGCTGGGCGTACGAACGGGCCGTTGCAGCGGACTCCTCCAGCCCGACGGCGTACATGTGGCTTGGACAACTCTATGAAGACGCAGGAGATTTCGCGGAGGCTCTTTCGTACTCCGAACAAGGTATTGCGCTGGACCCGGATAATCTGAACTATGCGTACGTGTACGGGGTGCAGCGTTTGCGCAACGGCGATCTGGAAGCTGCTGCGGAAATCCTGACGCGGGTGGCCGACGGGATTCCCTGGCACTATCCGGCGCACTATAACCTCGGGCAGGCGTTGAACGGCCTCGGGCAGGCGGAGCGGGGCGCGCAGTATCTTGCCCGTGCCGATACGCTGCTTTCCATGCAGCAGGAGGTCGAGCAGTGGGTGGAACGAATCAAGACCCAGAGCACGGAACCCCTGCTCTGGGTTGAGTACGGCGAGGCGCTACGCAGGTCGGGTCGTATGGAAGAAGCTATCGAGGCGCTTACGGTGGCCTTTTCGCTTCGCCCGCAGTGGCTGGAACTACAGAACAACATTGCTAATTTGTCCCTCGCCGCGGGGGATACGGCCTCGGCGCTTGGGCGGTACGAAGCGTTGCTTGAGGTTGCCCCGGATCAGCCGGACGTATGGCTGAATCTGGGTACGCTGCATGCGCTGGCCGGCGACTACGCGGAAGCCCGGACCGCATGGGAAACGGTGCTCCGGCACGCTCCCGATCATGCGGAAGCGAAATACTACCTGACACAATTGCCCCGGTCGTCCACGCCCTGACGGAAATATCCGTTATCGTGTATTGTCTTCACATTTTTCGTATGTCGCGGCCCTTGCGCGGATTGTTTTCCGAACCGCCCCGTTTCGAACCATGTTCCGATTCGCGTTGTACAGCGTTCCGTCCCGGTCGCGATTTCCGGCGCTTCCGTTCCTGGCGTTTTTTCTGATCGCCGGAGTCGGGTGTGCTCCGGACGAGGAGGGCTCTGCCGGGGCTTCGGCGGTTTCTTCTTCCGATGTATCGCCGGATGGACTCTGGTTTGCGCATGTTACGGAGGAGGTGGGCTTGGGCGCTTTTCGACATGTTACGGGTGCGTTCGGGGAGATGTGGTTTCCGGAGACGATGGGAAGCGGCGCCGGTTTTCTGGATTACGACGGGGACGGTTGGCAGGATATCGTACTGGTCTCGGGGGCCGTATGGCCGGATCGCGACGAGATTTCGCCGCCGGCGCTCCGACTGTATCGTAACGAAGGAGGTTCGTTCTCGGACAGGACGGTCGAAACGGGTCTTGCGGGGCTGCGCGCTTACGGTATGGGCGTCGCCATTGCCGATTACGACAACGATGGCGATCCGGATATATTTCTCAGCACAATCGGGCGAAACCTGCTATTGCGCAATGATCGGAAAGCGAGCCCGGAACGCTTCGTTACGTTCGTTGAGGTAGGGGGGCAGGCAGGATTGGGTGATCGGGAGGAATGGAGCGCTTCGTCGATTTTTTTCGACGCCGATCTGGACGGGGATGCAGATCTGTACGTAGGCAACTATGTCGCCTGGTCGCCGGAAACGGATATCTGGTGTACGATCGACGGGGAAACGAAAACCTATTGCACGGCGCAATTCTATGACGGACTCCCTGGCCGTTTCTATCGCAATGACGGGCACGGGGCGTTCAGCGACCGGACGGTCGAGGCCGGCTTTCTGCCGATGCCGGGCAATACACTGGGCGTCGCCGAGTGGGATTTCAACGAGGATGGATGGCCGGATATCGTGGTGGCGAACGATATGCAACGGGATTTTCTGTACATGAATGACGGGAACGGCGTATTTACCGAACAAGGAGTCGCAAGCGGTATTGCGTTCGACGAGAACGGCAAGGCGCGCGGCGGCATGGGAATAGATGTCGGGGTGATCGACGATACGGGCGCGCCATCCGTCGTCATCGGTCATTTCACGAATGAAATGATCGGGGTATATCGCCAGATTGCCCCCGGTCTTTTTCTTGACCGGGCCGCGCAGTCCCGGACAGGGCAATCCTCGCTTCCGACGCTTACCTTCGGGCTGGGCCTGTTCGACGCCGATCTCGACGGGGATATGGATATTATGCTGGCCAACGGGCATATCTCGCCGGATATCGAGGGGTTGTCGGAGGGCGTGTTTTATCGTCAGCGCCCCCAGTTGTTTGTCAATGAAGGCGACGGTTTTTTCAGCGAACATACGCCTGCTCCTGCCGGTCCCATGGCTGGACGCGCTCTGGCCCTGGCCGATTATGACCGCGACGGCGATGAGGATATCCTGATTACGGAGAACGGGGGGCCAGTGCATCTTCTCCGTAACGATACGCGCGCTGGCGGTTTTTTGCGCGTACGTCTGGAAGGAAGCCGGGCCAACCGCGATGCCCTCGGTGTACATGTGACGGCTGTTGCAGGCGATCGACGGATGCAGCGGCGTGTGCGGACCGGGTCGAGCTACCTTGTTTCTTCGGACAAGACGCTGACGTTCGGGTTGGGTGCGGCTGCGCAGGTGGATACGCTCGTAGTGCATTGGCCTGGCGGCGAGACAGTGAGGTATGCGAACCTGCCTGCCGGGCGCGAGGTACATATTGTCGAGGGATCGGATGACGTAGAAACCGTTATTTTGGGGAATCAACCTCGTCCTTAACGGTCCAGCATGCGTATTCCGGACGTATCCGGCTAATGCGGAGCATGAGGGATTGCGTCCATACATGCACAACCGTCAGGTATTCGATGTGATTCTCTTATTTTCACCGGGCTCCTGCATGCGGGGATGCACTACAGGGAATCGTTCCCGCGAATCCATTTGTAATGTCCAAACCTTTGCCGATCATATCTGTAGCAGGGTGCTTTTTTGCATTTCTTGCACTCGTCGGGTGCGGGAAGCAGGTGCAGACGCCGGCAGAACGCCTGCAGGCGGCTGACGAAGAAGTCAGAAGCCTGCTTGTGGAGGCGCGTGAGGAAGAGGCGGCAGGACGGTATGTGGAGGCTCTTGCGCTTGCAGACAGCCTGCTGAATCATGCGCCCGATCTGCCGGAGGCGCACATGCTTCTGGGGAGCATTCTGATGCATACGTACCAGCTCGCTTCGGCGGACGAAGCCTTTGCGCGTGCCGTGGCGCTGGATCCGTACCTGCGCGACGGCTGGTTCCGGCGAGGGCATGTAGCGTTTGAGGAGGGACGGTACAGTGAGGCGATCCGCCGGTACCGGCTTCAGCGGGAAGCCATTCTGTCCTCGCCGGAGCATGTCCGGGTGTTTTACCGGCAGACGGATGTTGCCGTGCTGTCGCAAGCATGGGCGCAGACGGGGCGTACGTACGAATTTTTGCACCTGCCGGACAGTGCGGCATGGGCATACCGGGAGGCGCTTATGCATGATTCAACCAATGCGCAGGTCCATGCCTGGTTGGCTGAGTTGTACGATGAGGCGGGTCGGACGGAAGAGGCCCTTCCTCATGCGTACAAGGCATGGGGGTATGATCGGGAGAATACGGACTTTGTATACCGGTTCGGCGCATTGCTGCTCAAAACCGGGGATGCGGAGAGTGCGCTTCCCTTGTTGGAACGTGCGGCGTACGCAAAACCCTGGGAGTCCACCTTCCGGTACAACTATGGGCGTGCTTTGATTGCGCTTGGTCGTGTGGAAGAAGGCCAGCGTCATGTGGACGTCACGGAAGCTTTGCAGGACCTTGACGATGAGATCGCGCTGGCTCGCGCCACTGCCGCGCGATATCCCGACGATCCGGCCCGGTGGCGTGCGCTCGCCAACTGGCTTGCTCTTGCCGAGCGTCACGACGAGCAACAACAGGCGCTTGCCGTAGCCCGGGTCGCCTCCCGGGCCGCTGCTGCCCGGAAGCGTGCGGAAGAAGCAGTGGCGGAAGAAATTCCGCCCCCGGAGCCACCCGTACCTGACGCCATCAACAGATAACGCCATGCGAGGCATCTTGTCCTGTAGTGCTCTGTTCGGCCGGTGGATTGCGCCGTGCCTGCCCGTTGTATGCTGTCTGCTTTGGGCGGGAGGATGCGCGAACGAACCGCGCCCGGAGGAAGCCCTGAATGGGCAGGGAGCGAATGCCAACCAGCCCATGTCCCTTGCTGCCCGGCATTTTATCCGGTTGAGCAGCGAAGCGCTGGAACGGAACGATTTTGCGCAGGCTTTTGCTTTTACCGACAGCGTAGCCGCTCTGGCGCCGGAACTTGCGGATATCCCGTTTCTGCGCGGCCGTATTTATGCCGGATTGCACCGCCTCGATAAAGCGGATTCGGCGTATCGGGCGACGCTTGCGATTCGCCCATCCTATCCTGGCGCCTGGAATAATCTGGGCAATACGGCCTGGCTCCGGCAAGAGTATGGAAAATCTGTGGGATACTACCGCCGCGAGCTGGAGATTGCACCCGATCCCCGTCCCTGGCTGGGTATTGCCCGCGCATACATCGAACTGGGCAAGACGGACAGCGCCCACTATGCTTTCGGACAGGCGCTTACCCTCGACAGCACCTTTGCCCAGGCTCATTTCGGGGTGGCCCTGTTACTGGACGATCTTGGGGACTTCGAGGGGGCGCTTCACAGCGCCCGGCGTGCGCTTGCTCATGCGCCCGGTAACCACGAATATCGTTATCATGAGGCTTCCTATCTCGTCAAACTCGGGCGGTGGGACGAGGCGCTGGCTCCGTTGCAAGCAGTTGCACAGGAATGGCCCTGGCATCAGGGCGCTCATTACAACATGGCCCAGGTTCTGATGCGCCTTGGCTATACGGAAGAGGCACAGGCGGTTCAGGAGTATGCCGAGGAACTCCGTGCGCTCCAGGCGCAAATTACGAACCAGACGACGGCCTCCCGAACGTATGCCGAAGATCCCTATGCGCATGCCGGACTGGGTGCGTTATTGCGGAAAGCCCGTCGTTACGACGAAGCCATGCAGGCCTACAGTGTGGCGCTTTATCTGGACCCCGGCAACCCCGATTTCCGTAACAATGTGGCCGTGCTGCATTTGCTGCGAGGCGACACCCTTTCCGCCATTCGATCGTTCCGGATCCTCGTGCAGGCAGATACGTCAAATACCCATGCGCTGATCAATCTGGGAAGTCTGTATGCATTGTCCGGGGATCCCGAGAATGCGCGCAGGACCTGGGAAGCCGCCTTGCGCATTGAACCGGACAATCAGGTAGCGCTCCGATCGCTGGCGAAACTCGCGTCCTCCGAACGGCTTTTCCAACCGTAAAACCGGACGTGTGATGTTGTCGTGCATCGAAAGCGGGCGTATTCTCCGGTGGGGGTTTATGGCTGTCGCGGGCCTGACCATGGTGACGACTCCGGGGCTGTTGCTTGAAGCGAGGGCGCAATCCGCTTCGATTCGCGGTTTCGTTACGGTGGATCCGGGCGGAGAATCCCTGCAGGGCGTCAACCTGACGATCGACAACATGACCGGCGGGTTGGAGGGTGCGGTTTCGAACGGGGACGGCTTTTTTCTCATAGGCCGTATCTCGCCCGGACGGTACACGCTCCGGGCTTCCTTTATCGGGTTCGTCACCTATGTCGATACGCTGGACATCGAGGCCGACGATCGCCTGCTGGTCAATATCGTGCTGCGGGAAGACGAGATGGCGATGGAAGGCATTTCCGTGGAGGCGAAGCGTGACGATGGCGCAGCACGCGTGACTGCCGGACAGCAAACCATCCGCCCCCAGGATATCGATCTCATTCCTTCGCCAGACATTTCGGGCGATCTGGTTTCCTACCTTTCCACGATCCCCAGCGTGGTGTTGATGGGCGACCGGGGCGGACAGGTATTTATCCGGGGCGGCGAGCCTACGCAAAACCTGACGTTGCTCGACGGGATCGAGATTTTTCAGCCCTTCCATGTTCTGGGTTTTTATTCGGCCTTTTCTTCCGAAATCGTCAGCCGGGCCGATGTCTACGCCGGGGGGTTCGGCAGTGAATTTTCGGGAAGAATATCCTCGGTCATCGATGTGCATTCGCGGAACGGAAACAAGCGCGGATTTAATGCTTCTGCGGCGTTGTCGCCCTTTACCAGTGCGGGGCATCTCGAAGGGCCCATCCTTCCTGGCCGCATATCTTTTCTGGGCGCCGCCCGGTATTCGATGCTGGACCAGTTGGCTTCCCGGTACGTTTCTGCGCCGCTCCCCTATGTATTCGATGACGTATTCGGAAAAATACATATGCGCATAGGACCGAATCGTCAGCTTTCCGTGACGGGCCTGAAGACGTTCGACCGGGGCACGCTTACGCCCACCGATGATGTGTTCCGGCGGAACGACGAGGTCAGCTGGCGCAACACGGCGCTCGGGGTGCGATATCTCGTGGCGCCGCGTATTCTTCCCATTCTGAGCGAAGTGCTTGCGTCCGTATCACGCCTCGAAAGCACCTTTGGCCCCCGTGACGAGCCGACCCGGACCTCTGACCTCGAGTTGTTCAACCTCGCCGTCAATATGACGAATTTCGGCCAGCGTACGGAGATAAAGTGGGGATTTTTTCTGCGTACGCCCCTGACGGAAACCGTGTTAGGGGGCTTGTTTCAGGACCTTACGATAGGGCGGGGCGCCCCAACGAACGTGGGGGCGTATGTCGAACCCGAGATATATGTCGGCGCCGGGATGTACGTGCGCCCGGGGCTCACCGTGCAAACGATGGGAAGTACGGGCGATTACTTCGAACCCCGGTTGCGGCTACGCCTCCAACGCGGCGTTCAGCAGTGGAGCGCGGCGGCGGGCATCTACCGGCAGGTGACCGTGGGCCTGAGCGACCGACGTGACGCCACCAACATTTTTACGGCATGGGCGCAAACACCCTCCAGCGACGCCATGCGCTCCATGCATGCGCTGCTCGGATACCGGGTAGAACCGACTCCCTGGCTGGAATGCTCCATCGAGGGGTTTTACAAGAACATGGACAACATCTTCATTGGGGAGTGGACCGCGTTTCCCGGCTTCACCACGCGCTTGCAGGAGGCCCATGGCGATGCATACGGATTTGATTTGCGCATGGAAGTGCGGCGCTCCCGTTTTTACGGATTCGTAAACTACGGGCTGTCTTCTACCCGGTACGAGATCGATCCGGAGAGTCCGGCGGTGGCGAATCCCGGGCGGTTCCGCCCGCCCCACGACCGGCGCCACCAGGTCAACGTGCTGGGGAAGACCACGGTATACGGATTCGATATCAGCGCCCGGTGGCAATTCGGCTCAGGATTGCCGTACACGCCGGTCGAGGGATTCGATGGTTTCGTGCTCATGGACGGCCCCGTTGCCGTCAGAAACGTGCGTGGATTTCCCCGTGTCATCTACGAAAGCATTCCCTACCGGGGCGTGCTCCCGACCTATCACAGGCTGGACATTACCGTGGAACGGGCGTTCGACGTAGCCCTGGGGGCGGAAATGACGGTGCAGGCGGGTGTGATGAATGCCTATGACCGGGCGAATCTTTTTTCCCTGGACCTGCTCACTGCCCAGCGTACCGATCAATTGCCCATCGTGCCCATTGTCGGCCTGAAGGTCGAATTTTAAGATATTTCCATGAATGACATGCGAAACAGGGCGTTTGCGCGGATTCTTGCAATGGCGATGTTCCCGGGTTTGCTGCTGGCGACCGCCGGTTGCGAGGAGAGCGTGGATGCTATTACAGGGACCGAAATCCCCTTCACGATCTGGGGCTTTCTGGACTCCGCCGCCGACACACAGTACGTACGGGTCTTCGAAGTCGCCGATCAACTGATTCCCGACCGGGATGCGAAGATCGACGCGCGCGTATTTTCCACTAATCGTACGACGGGCAATCGCCGGGAATGGACGTACGAGAGGGTGCATTTCGACAGCCTGATCACCGGACATTTTTTCAGGGCTCCGTTCCGTCCGGAGCATGAGGAGCGTTATCTGCTCGAAGTGGTACGCTCGGACGGCGAAACGGCCAGTGCTGAGGTGACCGTACCGCCTGCCGCAAATTTCACCCTTGAAACCGGCGAGTCAAGCGTTACCATTCCTGTCTTTATCGAAGGCAACGTACCGAATCTCATCGGGCTGCGCGTGACGTACCACGCGATCAATGTTCCACCTCCTCAGGCCTGGCCGCAGGGTACTCCGGTTGCCCCGGCCGTGCAGTTGCCGGTTATCGTTTCGTACGACGACCGGGTCGAGCGCATTCCCGGAGGCTGGCGCTTCACGATCGACATGGATCGGGATTTCGAGATCGTACGGCGCGCCTACCAGATCAACTGCCTGATCACCGATCCGGAAGAAAGCGCCCCGGACGTATGGCTCCGGAAGATGGAGTTTTCGGGCCTGATTGCGGATTCGGCATGGGCGCCGCCCGGAGGGGTTTTCGATGCGAACGTACTTGCGGTGCCGGGTACGTTTTCCAACGTGAAGAACGGCTACGGTTTCTTCGGAGCCGGGGAGGGCATAGGCAGGGTATGGACCCCTGCAACGGAAACGAGTCTTCAGGCCGGATATAACTTCCTGCCCAAATGCACGGGGCTGTTCCCCACTAACGTACCGGAGTGCCACAATCCTCCCGTGCCCTGCGTGAGCGAGATATTTCAGGGAATCGAAGGCTTTGCCCGGGGAAAGACCGGAAACGTATTGCATCCGAGAGGCAAACGTCGTTAACTACAGGTCGAATGACCGGGGTGCGAGCGTTGTAGTCGGAACCGGTTTGTATATTTTCCACATAGCTCTCGCCATTTCTGACCGCCATGCGACACATCATCAGCCCCAATGTATACGATGTCGCCGTGGTCGGCTCCGGCGCCGGAGGGGGCATGGCGGCGTACGTGCTTGCTGAGGCGGGCGCGAATGTGGCGATGCTGGAAGCCGGCCCGATGTGGGACGCCGCCACGGACGGCGACATGTTTACCTGGAACTACGCTTCGCCGAGGCGAGGGGCCAATTCGAAAGAGAAGCCGTTCGGGGAGTTCGACGGGTGCATCGGCGGCTGGGAGATTGAGGGCGAGCCGTACACCCATGCGCCCGGCACGGAGTGGGATTGGTTCAGGGCGCGCATGTTGGGCGGGCGTACGAACCACTGGGGGCGCATTTCGTTGCGGTTCGGTCCGGACGACTTCCGCGGATACAGCCTCGACGGTCTTGGGGACGACTGGCCCATAAGGTACGACGACATGGCGCCGTGGTACGACAAGGTGGATCGGCTCGTCGGGATTTTCGGCAACCGGGATGGCTTTTACAACGAACCGGACGGCGACTTTTTGCCGCCTCCGGCGCCGCGTCTGCACGAACTGCTCGTGATGCAGGGCGCTGCCAAAATGGGTATCCCTGTCCTGGCGAACCGTCTTTCTGTCCTGACGAAGCCGCACAATGGCCGGCCTGCTTGTCACTTCTGTTCACAATGCGGGCGCGGCTGCGCTACGGGTTCAAATTTTTCCTCGCCGTCGGTCTTGTTGCCTCCGGCCCTGAGTACAGGGCGGTTGACCATCGTGGACAATGCTATGGCGCGGGAGGTCATCACAGATCAGGAGGGACTGGCTACCGGTGTGTCGTATGTTAACCGGAACGACATGCAGGAGTACACGGTGCGTGCACGTACCGTGGTACTGGCGGCCAGCGCGTGCGAAACGGCGCGGTTGCTTATGAATTCGACATCGCCCCGGCACCCGGCCGGCCTCGGCAATTCGAGCGGTGCGGTAGGGCGGTATCTCATGGATTCCACAGGCGCCAGCGTGGCCGGAATCTTTCCGCAGCTTGTCGGGCGTACGCCGTACAATGAAGATGGCGTTGGCGGGGCGCACATTTACATTCCCTGGTTCGGGTATGACACAAAGCGCGATTTCGCCCGTGGATATCATCTCGAAGTATGGGGGGGACGCCAGCAACCCGACTATGGCTTCATGGGCGGCATTCACACGATCAATAACCTGTTCGAGAATCGTCCCCGGGGCGGGGGCGGCTACGGGATGCAGCTCAAGCAGGATTACCGGGATTTGTACGGGTCCGTAGTTGGTTTTTCTGCCCGTGGCGAGATGGTTGCCCGGTACGATAACTATTGCGAAATCGACCCGGATGTCGTGGACAAGTACGGCATCCCCGTACTGCGTTTCCATGTGCGCTGGAGCGACGAAGAGCATCTCCAGATCAAGCATGCCCAGGAGGTGAGCCGCGACCTTGTCGAAGCGATGGGGGGTGAAGTGCTGACGCCCATGCCGTCGAAGGAAGAGGGGTACGGCATTTTGGCTCCGGGGAGTATCATCCATGAAGTAGGCGCGGTGCGCATGGGAGACGATCCGGCAAAGGCCCCGCTCAATGCGTGGTGTCAGGCGCACGACGCAAGGAACGTCTTTGTGACGGATGGGGCGCCTTTCGTGTCGCAGGCGCACAAAAACACGACATGGACCATTCTGGCGCTGGCGTGGCGCACGGCGGATCATATTGTCGAACTCCGCAACGCAGGTGACTTGTAGTTCCGAACCACGCCGGATGCATTGACATTGAATCGATAGCACGTTGCCCTATGGATCGCCGAGAATCGCTTAAACTGCTGGCCTTGGCCTTGTCGGCCACGGCGCCCGGCGTACTGACGGCAGCCGGATGCCGGTGGACCGCTTCAGATGCCGAACGCGCTGCTCGAGAGGCGGAAGAGGCCCGTTCCCGGGGGGATTTTTCTCCGCAGTTTTTTACGGACGAGGAATACGAGACGGTGCGTATTCTTGCGGACATGATTATTCCGGCAGACGACCGTTCAGGCAGTGCGACAGATGTGGGCGTGCCGGAATTCATCGACTTTATCGTGATGGATATGCCGGGTATGCAGGACCCCATGCGCCAGGGGTTGGCCTGGCTGGATGCCTGGTCCCGGGAACGGTTCGGGGCGCCGTTTGCGGCGTGTTCCGATGCACAGCGCGTTGATCTGGTCGATGCGATCGCCTGGCCCGAGGATGCCGACCCGGCGCTTACGGCTGGCGTGCTCTTTTTCAACTTCTTCCGCGATTTGACTGCTTCGGGGTTCTGGACTACGGAGGCGGGCATGGCCGATCTGGGCTATATGGGGAACGTGTTTGTGCATGAGTGGACGGGCGCCCCGAAATCCGAGATCGAACGGCTGGGGTTGTCGGAAGCGCCCTGGAAGACGTTGTGAGGAGACCGGCGGGAGATGGGCGGCAAGGCCGGGGGGCCGCCGGACCCTTTGATTACGCTTTTTGAACCAAAATCTGTATAACCATGCAACGACGTCGTTTTCTGCGTTCCCTTGCGGCTGCCTCAGCAGCTCTTCCATTGGCCCATACGGGCCTCGCGGCCGGTTTGTACGGGGGTACCGTACGTTCCGGTTTTTCCGGAGCCCGCCCCGAATTCACGCTCGACTATGCTCCTCATTTCGGCATGTTCAGGCATCATGCAGGCGACGATCTGCTCGACCAACTTCGTTTTATGGCGGAGATGGGGTTCCGGTCGATGGAAGACAATGGCATGGCGGGTCGTACTCCCGAGATGCAGGAGGCTATTGCGCAGGAAATGACTCGTCTCAATATGCGAATGGGCGTATTCGTTGCTCACAGGATCGACTGGCAGCAGGCCAATCTGGCAAGCGGCGATCCGGCCAGGCGAGAGGAGTTTCTGGATGACATCCGCGCGGCAGTGGACGTGGCGAAGCGCGTCAACGCTACGTGGATGACGGTGGTGCCCGGGCGAGTGGACCAGCGCCAGGAGATGGAATACCAGACAGTGCATGTGGTGGAATCGCTGAAGCGCGCGGCGGAGATTCTGGAGCCGCATGGCATGGTCATGGTCCTCGAACCCCTGAACTGGTGGTCGAATCACCCCGGCATGTTTCTAAGCCGGGCGCCCCAGGCATACATGATATGCAAGCATGTAGACAGCCCTGCCTGCAAGATTCTCTTCGATATCTACCACCAGCAGATTAGCGAGGGGAACCTGATCCCGAACATCGAGAAATCATGGGATGAGATCGGCTATTTCCAGATCGGCGACAATCCGGGCCGGAAGGAACCGACCACGGGCGAGATCAACTACGGCAACGTGTTCAAATACATCCACGAGCGGGGGTATACGGATATCCTCGGGATGGAGCATGGGAATGCCCAGCCCGACAAGGAAGGGGAACAGGCGCTGATCGATGCGTACGTTTCGGTGGATCCGTAAGGGGAGAGAGGGCAGCCGTCTTTTTCGCTCAGAACTGATGAAACCTTTGCGAGATAAACTCCAGAACTACAGGCAGGCTTTCGCGCCAATAGGTCCAGGTATGGCCGCCATCGCGGACACGAAATTCATGAGGAATTTCACGTTCTCGCAGGGCGATGTGGACCAGCGAATTCCCTTCGTAGAGAAAGTCGTCGTCACCGCAATCGATGAACCAGCGCACGGATTTGATGTCATCCACAGGCAAGCTTTCGATTAGCGAAATGGCATTGTGCCGGTTGACGTATTCTTCAATTTGCGCATCGGAGATTCCCGCAATATCGATGCCCCTGCGTTCCATCGTCCCCTTGTATTGCTGCACCGACCGGGAGCCTGTAGAAGCACTCAAGGGCGCAGCCGACGAAAAAAGATCCGGTCGGTGAAGGGCATACATGAAGGAGCCGCCACCGCCCATCGAGAGACCGGCTACGGCCCTGTAGCGCTTTTCGCTTTTAATTCTGAATTTTTCTTCCACGTGCGGCATCAATTCTTCAAAGAAGAAGTCCTCATACCGCCACGTATTGGTAATGTCGTTGAAATATCCCCGCTGGCCTGTACTGGCATCCGGCATGATAATGACCATTGGCGTCGCCTTGCCCTCCCGGATCGCTTTATCGGCAATATGAAGCACCTCGCCGAATTGTACCCATCCCGTTTGGTCGTCCCCTCCTCCGTGTAAAAGGTAAAGAACGGGATAACTACGCTCGGATGAAGCGTAATCCGGCGGTAGATAGACAGCATATTGCTTCTCGGAATCGAGAATTTCGCTTGTTATCGAAAGGTTGTCGTGCACCGTCCCATGCTGTGCATTTGCTGTAAGCGTAAGGCTCCACAGCAGAACAAGGAATACCATGACGGGCTTGAAAGAGGAATATTTCTTCAATAGCCGGCGGCATCTTCCGGAATTCGGCAACGCCGGGTCCGGCGTCACCGAAACATTCCTGAACGTGTGCCCTGGTGCATCTTCTCCGAGTATGAAATGGCGAAGCATCGCATTCACAACGTTTTTTTGATGGTTACGAGGCCCACACGATTCGTACTGCTCTGGTGGATCAGCAAGTTACTGTCCCGGGTTACCCACACGTTGCGTATGATACCCACCCCGGAAGGAATCGTCCAACTCTGGAATTTTTCCGTCTCAGGATCAAACCGCACCAGGGCATCCGGACGCATCCCCGACTCATTGTACCAGATTTTGTCGTCAATTACGGCCAGGGCATAGGGATGCGAAGTGGGGCCACTGGGGGAATCCCACTCTTTGATCTCCCCGGTCTCCGGGTTCAGCCGGCCAATACGGCCCATCGTGGAATTGACGAACCACACCATGCCATCACTGGAGAGTCCGAGTCTGCGAACCCGTGAGCCGGGGTCAGGAAGTGTGTAATAGCGGACCTCCATGGATTCCGGGTCGAGTGCCCCGATCTTGTTGACGCCATTGTATGCCACCCAGACCGTGCCATCGTTGGCCACCTGGATACCGTACGGTCTCGACTCGGTCTCTATTTCAGTCAATTCACCCGTTTTAGTGTCGAGGCGGCCCAGCATGCCGGCTCGCTGTGCCGTGAAATAAAACAGGCCGTTAGGATGAAACGTTGCAGTGTGAGGATCGCCAGCCTGTGTGTCGTACTCGGTAATCTCACCCGTTGCAGGATCGAGCATGCCGATCGTACCGTTGCTGTTGCCGGTATACCATATGTTGCCATCCTGATCCGGTACGATGCTGTGAGGCCTGGCTGCAGGGGGCAATGGAAATTCTTTCGTCTCTCCCGTGACAGGATCCAGACGGCCTACCAGGCTGGCCCACATTCCGGTCCACCAAATGGACCCATCAGGAGCCTCGACGGGGTCCCTTGAACGCTGTCCAAGCGTGGGAACGGTCCACTCCTTGATGTCTATTTCCACATCACCGGGAACCAGTACCGGTCGGCGCTCGGGTTTCTCCGGGAAATGCTCAGCCAGGTATCGAGCGATAGCCTGGGCCTCGTCCTCTGGCAGTGTCATCATGGATGCAGACACCTCTTGCCATCGTTCCGGCGTGTCATAGCCTGCAGAACGCATGATCGCGGATGCACTATGGCAAGACGTGCAGGCGGCCTGAACCAGTTCTTTACCCGGTCCCTCCGGCAACTCACCTGCGGGGAATCGTTGTGCTGTGGCCGTGGTGCAGATCAGGCCGATGGCCAGGATCGAAAAAAGGTATTTTCGCATACGACAACTCCTACCTCAGAGGTGTTGAAATTTCCGTTCTATCTTCGCCTCTTCACCGTGACCATCGTCCAGTACGAAAGGGGTGTTATCGGCGAGGAAGTTCCTATGCACTCCTGATCCCCACTTCGTTCCTTACACCTCGATCCACCTCCCGTCACGGTCGATGGAGCGGTAGATCGCCTCGACTATTTTCATGTCTTTCAGGCCCTCTTCGCCGGAGACGCTGCTCGTTTCGTTTTCCATGATGCACCGGGCGAAGTCGTCCATCTGCAGCGCTTGCTGCGTCACGTGCGGGAAACCCATCGGTCCCTCGTTCGTCCGCCCGGATACATCGTTATACATGAAGGCCGGCTCGATTCTTGCCCAGCCCCGAGGGGCCATCATGTACAGGCGGTTCACGTTGGCCGAATAGGATGTGCTGTGCTTGGACACCGCGCCGCCGGGGAATTCCATTTCCCATAGGATGGTCTCGTAAATTTCCGTAAAGATGTCCGGGCGCGTGTTGTAGCCTGACGCCCGAAGGCGGACCGGCTCTTCGCCGATCGTGTACCTCGCCCCCTGGATGGCGTAGATGCCCACGTCCAGCAAGGCGCCTCCTCCCGCCATTTCCTTGCTGAATCGCCAGGCCTCGGTGTTGCGCGAGGTGAAACTGAAACTGGCCTCGACGACGGTGACCGGTCCGAAGACCTGTTCCTGACCCAGCCGCATGATCTCCTGGTGATGCGGTTCGAAGTGGAGGCGATACCCCACTGAAAGTTTCACGCCGGCCTTGTCGCACGCCTCGATCATGCGCTCGCAGTCGCGTACAGAGGTTGCCATAGGCTTCTCCGTAATTACCTGCTTGCCCGCTTCGGCAGCCCGGATCACATATTCTGCATGCATGCTGTTCGGTAGCACCACATACACGATGTCGATATCCGGGTTGTCGGCAATCTGGTCGAAGGTATCGTAATTGTAGACGTTTTTCTCCGGGATATTGTACTCGGCCATCCACTTGTCGGCCTTGGCGGGCGTGCCCGTGACGATACCCGTGAGGCGGCACTGCTCCGTTTCCTGGAGAGCAGGGGCCAACTGGTTCGTAGCGTAGTTGCCAAGGCCCACAAGCGCCACGCCGAGGGGGTTCATACCCGGAGGCAGGGGGCGCCTTCGCATGTTTTGTGCGCCTGCAAGCGTAACGGCCGGCGCTCCCGACAGCGCAATTCCGCCCAGCAAGGCACCGGTTTTCTGCAAAAAGGTGCGCCGCGTACGGCGAGAATCTATAGGAGCCATAACAGGGTCGGAGAGATGGAATGAGGCGGTTTAGATTTCAAACAGGGCGTCGTCATAGACCATGCGCGTTTCTTGCAGGATGGCTTCGTTGGCCTTTATGGTAATGACGGCGGTCTGGAAGCCCACCTCATAAGACGCAGCCGGTGGATAGGGTCCAAAGGCGTGGTTGTCGATGAAGTCGCGTACTGCGTACCACAGCGGCGTCTCGAGGTTGGGGTCGTCTTCGGTCGGCGAGATATCCTGGGCATCCAGTTGGGTAGCGTTCGCCACCAGCGCAATCCCGGTTTCCTTGTAGAACTTGTCTTTTCTGGCGTACACCTCCCACCCGAGTAGCGGGGCATCGACTTCCTTGAACATCCAGGCCCGGTGGTCGCGGAACATGATGGTGCTGTCACGCCCGGAATAGGTGTCATAGGCGGCGTCGAAAGAACTCGTCAGTGTAGCGTCGTACAGCATAGGTACGCCATCCTCCAGTTCGAAGATGGCCTGGATCGTGTCAGGCACCTGGCGCCCATCCTTCCATAACATGATCTGGCCCAAGCCGGTGACCGCCACCGGACGCTTGCCCAGAAACCACAGGGCGGGGTCGAGCTGATGCGTAGCAACTTCGCCGATGAGTCCGGTAGAGACCTCTGCGTCAAGCCGCCAGTTTTGTGCGACTTCGCGTTCCCGGTTGGGAGAGGCCCTTCGCCAGCTTTCCTTTACATGCGATTGGGATCGGGTCATCGTAGCCTTTCCAAGAGCGCCGCTGCGGATGAACTGGAAGACGGAACGATAATTCGGGTGCGACCGGGCATGCAGTCCCACCTGAAAGATCAGGTTGGGATTGTCACGGGCGGCCTGTGCCATGGCTCGCGCATCGTCGATGGTCGAGGCCATTGGCGCTTCTACGTATACATGCTTGCCGGCAGACAGGGCGTCGAGTGCAATCTGCTTGTGCAGGTGCGTGGGCGTGGCGATAAAGACCGTGGAAATATCCGGATTATCCAGTACCTCGCGGTAGTCTTCGAACGTGGCCACTCCCGGCGCCGAGCGCTGTGCTCTCCGCAGCATGACGTTGTAGGTGTCCACTACGGCAGCAATATCCACCTCGGGGATGCGCGTCAGCGTGGCGGCTATGTCCCGCCCCTGCGGGCCGAAACCGATCACGGCGGCCTGTACTTGCTGCCGGAAGGCTGCCTGGCGCACATCCGCGCCGATCGCAGGGGCATGTGCAAGCAGGCCGGAAAGCGGGATCAGGGAACTCCGTTTCAGAAAATTCCGACGACTCAGGAGGCCGCCGTACGTACGGTCTTTCATGGTGCGGTGTTCAGGGGGGTGTTATTGCAAGGTTGTAGCAAGGCCGTTCAAGGCCGGCGCAGGGGGCGGGGTGGGGATGCTTTCCGGCGCACGGCGCGGGAGTATCCCGTGGTGCAGGATGCGACGGGGAAGGGGGCCTTCACCGTCTGGTCGAATGACCAGCGACCGGTATCCGGGAAGCGGGCGAGCATGCACGAGGAGGGCGGTCGAAACGGCGTCGGCGGTGGCAGCGGATGAGGTAACGGTCGCTGCCAGTAGCGCTCCGCGAACAGGTTTTCCAAGGCGGGGGTCCAGCACATGTCCGTAACAGGTCCCCTCGACCTCGAAAAATTTACCCGAAACAGCCGAAACCGACAGGGCCTCGTCCCGGATCGCCACGACGGCGATCGGTTCGTCCGGCGACCGGGGATCAACAACGGCCACGTTCCATGAGTCGGCGTCGAGCGGTTGTCCGATTCCGTACATCGTGCTGGCGCCACCGTGCAGAAAGGCCCGTTCCACGCCGGCCTCCCTCAACAAGTGCATAGCTTCGTCTATGGCGTATCCCTTGCCGATAGCCCCAAAATCCAGGGCAACCCCTTCGTGCGCAAAGCGCACCGTACGATGCGCTTCATCCAGTTCAACGAGATGCATACCTGTGCGCAGGCGGGCTTCGGCCAACTCGTCTGCATCCGGTACGCGTCCCCCGTCGCCGTAGAATCCCCATGCCTGCATGAGCGGGCCGACCGTCAGGTCAAAAGCCCCGTCCGTGCAACGGTGCAGATACAGAGAGTGCTTCAACAAATCGAACAGCCACGGCTCGACCGGCACGGCTTCCTGCGAAGCGTGCGCATTGATCCGGGACACGTCAGAGTTGGGAAGGAATCCGGAAAGCCGTGTTTCCAGTCGTTCGATTTCCCGGAGCGCTTCCTCGCCGGCGGCCCGTAGCCACGGCTCGTCCTCGCCTTGGAGGACGAGCTCGAAGCGACAGGCCATCGCCATGCGCGCCAATCGAACCGTACCCATCCCCGCCTCCGCCGTTTGGCTGCTACGACAGTTCGAGCGTACCGTACGTGATCGATTCGATCTCGCGTCCGCCGCCTGTGGTCATCTTGCGCGTTTCCTCGTCGAAGTAGAGCATTTCGCCCAGGCGGTTCGACATCTCGGCCATGCAAATAATCGTTTGCGCCTTGATCGCCAGGTCGATGTTGCCGTTGGGTTGCTTGTTCTCACGGATCGAGGTCAGCCAGTTTTCCACGTGTGCCGACACGCTTACGCCAGGCTCGATGTTCTCTTCCACCTGCTGGTCGACAAGGTCGGCGAAGGGCCGTTCCGGGCGCAGTTCGACCGTGTTGCCGCCGAAGTACAGCGTACCTTCGTGGCCCCGGATCACTTGTTCGAGCCCTTGCTCGTTGACAGTACTGCCAATGACCATGATCGTCAGGCCGCTGGGGAATTCGGCCAGAACCTGCGTGTTGTCGGGCACGTCGCGGTCGGTCGTGATCTTGCGCGTGCCGAGCGAGGCAACCCGCACCGGGAATTCGGGAGCTCCTGTCGCCAGCATCAGCGGGTGGATGCGGTGGGCCAGCAGGTCACCGAGGATGCCTGCACAGTACGGGTAGTACTTGCGCCAGCGGTGGTATTCGTCGGCGCTGAATGGGCGGTCGGAGACGGGTCCGAGCCAAGTGGTCCAGTCGATGTTTTCCGGTGAGGAATCTTCGTCGATTGTGTAATTCCACTCGCCGTTGGGATTGTTGCGGCAGTAGGAATCCTGCCCCAGCACGAGGGGGCCGATCATGCCTGCCTGGATCATCTCTGCGGCGCGGTGCCACTTGCCTTCCGTACAGTACTGGGAACCGATCTGGAAAATCATCCCGGTTTCCATGGTTTTATCGTAGATATCGAAGGCTTCATGCAGGTAGCGCGTCATCGGCTTTTCGCAGTAGACGTGCTTGCCGGCGTCCATGGCTTCGGTGGCGATGGTTGAGTGCCAGTGATCCACGGCGCCGATGAAGATGGCGTCCACATCGTCCCGCTCGAGCAGGCTGCGGTAGTCGCTGTACGCATCCGCATCGGTGAGGCCGAGTTTTTCGACCACGCGATCCCTGCGCTTGTTGAAGACGTCGGAGACGGCCACACCGACCGCATTGAATTCCGCGCCATGATTGGAGATAGCGCCTACATGGGCATTGAAGCCCTGGCCGCCAACGCCTATGAATCCGATATTCAGGCGGTCGTTCGCACCGAGGACGGTCGCGGGCGCCGTTTTATGGGCGATGGTTTTGCGCCGCGGACTGGCCATTGCCGGAGCATATCCTGCCAGCATTGCAGCGGCCCCGAGCGCGCTTTTCTTGACAAATTCGCGCCGGGATGCGCTATCGGTGGGAGTTTTTTTACTGGTCATGACTGGGGATGGTTTGATAGGGATGTTATTCCGATGCGGTTATCGTGACGAAACGATGGTATGAAGTAGAGCCGGAAGCCCTTTCAGCGACAAGGCTGCCTGCGGAGCCTTGTTCTATTCCGGGCCAAGTCCTGTCCCGTGTGCGTAATCCGGTTTGTTTCGGGAACGAAAAATTTCGGGAACGTACGATCCTTGCAAAGTTACTAAATAGTAACATATGTTGCGTACAGTAATATGAAGTTCGGTCGCCGGAATTATTAATCAGGGAAAACCTTGCCGCGGATTCCGTAATCAAGATGTTTTACACAGGCGGCCAAGGGCGTTTTGCGTGGCCGTGCGGCGTCTCGCAACAACCTGTGCCGGAAGGCGTCTCATTGAAAAAACCGGAAGCGATCCATGAAACACACGATGATCTGGATAGCCGCCTTCTTTGCGATGGCGGCTTTTGTACCGGCGGAGACCGCCCAGGCGCAAACACTGGCCTTGTCGCCGGAGAGTTCGATCTGGATTGACGGCACGTCGAATGTGAGCGACTGGACCGTATATGCGAAAGAGATGACCGGAGCGGTCCGGATGGGAGAAGCGGCGGCGCCGGACAGTCTGGCGCTCATCGTGGTTTCCAGGCAGATCAAGAGCGACAAGGACGTTCGCATGGATCGCAAAATATCCGATGCGCTGAAGGCCCGCGAACATGCGAACATCACATACCAGTTTACGGGCGCCACCGTTTCGGAGGGCGATGCGGGCATGCTTTTGACCCAGGGCCGCCTCATCATTGCGGGCGTAACGAAGGACATCGAGATGGAGGTAACCGCAGAGCAACTCGAAGACGGGTCGGTGCGCTATACCGGCATGACCCCGATCCGGTTCACGGAGTACGGGATGACGCCGCCCACGGCTTTGTACGGAGCGCTTCGCACGGGTAATGGCGTGACCGTGCATTTCGACGTAACGTTCGCGTCGGGCGAGTAGGCGAGGATATTCCCCGGACCTTCAGGCAGTTGCGCCGGCTTCCGCACCGGCTTGTTTGCCCACTTCGATTCCCGATAGTCGCTCGAGCGCTTTCACAAGGGCATGGTTGCCCTCGCTCCCAAGGCCGTTGCGCTGGAGCGAACGGTACAGGTGAAAACATGCGCCTGCGCCAACAAGGGGCGCCCCCAGTTCGTCGGCGGCGTCGAGGACCAGGCGCAGGTCTTTTAGTTGCAGGTCGATCGTGAATCCCGGGCGCCAGTCCCTTTGCGTGCATTGCGGGCCCCTGTTGGCGAGCATCCAGCTGCCTGCCGCACCGCCGGTCACAGCCTCCAGCGTTTTTTCGAGGTCCAGTCCACCGGCCTCGGCAAACGTGAGTGCCTCCGATACGGCGAGCATGTTCACGACGACCAGGATCTGGTTGACAAGCTTGACGGTCTGGCCGGCCCCGTGCCCGCCGACATGCGTAATCGTCGTGCCCATGGCTTCGAAGCAGGGCATGGCCCGCGCCACTTGATCCGCCTCGCCTCCGACCATAATACTGAGCGTGCCGTTTGCGGCTCCCTCGCTGCCCCCGCTGATAGGCGCATCCAGCATGTGCATATCCCGGCCCGCCAGTTGCTCCGCCAGTTCTTTCGTTACGGAGGGGCTGATCGTGCTCGTGTCGATGAAGAGGGCGCCGGGGCGTGCAGACGGTATCGCTTCTTCGACGACAGCGATTACATCGGGGGTGTCGCTAACGCACAAAATGACGATAGTGCAATGCTCGGCCAACTCCCGGATCGATGCTGCTACCCGGGCCCCGGCTTTCTCAAGGGGTTTCGTTCGGGAGGCTGTCCGGTTCCAGACGGTCAGGTCGACGCCGTGCCTGATGAGGTTATGCGCCATTCCCCGACCCATTACGCCGAGGCCGATGAAGCCGACGGGTTCGTTCAGGTCCATCAACTGCCAGTCGCTTTCCTGCCGGGGACATACAAATGGATGCCACACTCCATTTTTTCATGTCCCTGCCACCGTCCCGAACGACTATCCTGACCGTTCTCGACAGGTTTTGTGCAGGGCATGCAGCCTATGCTTGGGTAACCCCGGTCATGCAGGGGATTGTAGGGAAGGTTGTGCAGGGTTATGTATTCCCGGACTTTTGTGTCCGTCCAGGAAGCTATCGGATTGATTTTTAGAAGGTTATGGGTGTCGTCCCATTCCACGATGGCGGTATTCCTGCGCGTCAGCGCCTGGTCGCGCCGGATGGCGGTAATCCATGCATCTTTTGACGCAAGGAACCGGCGGAGCGGCTGCACTTTACGCAGAAAGCAGCAGCGATCCGGATCGGAACGCCAGAGGGATTCTCCTTCCCAGCGGGCTTGTTCTTGTAGGGAGAGTCCGGGATGGACGCGGACAATTTCAATGTCCAGGCGCTCTTCCAGCTTGTTTTTCAACTCGTAGGTTTCAGGGAAAAGCAGGTCCGTATCCAGATAGAACACGATGGCCCCGACCCGGACGCTCGCGAGCATGTGCATCAGCGCCACGCCGGATAGGCCAAACCCTGTACTTGTGACAATATTGTCACCGAAGGTTTCAAAGGCCCACGCGAGCACTTCTTCCGGCGGAGCATGTTCCAAACGCATGCTCGCCGAGCGAATTTCGCCTGGCGTCAAACGCATAATGCGCAAGCAGGTATAGAGTGATGCGTAATGAAGCAGATCATACGATCTATTCCCTAAAGATACGAACGACGTTTATGAAATCATGCTATTCGCAGGTAAAGGACGGGGGAATTACAAAAAAAGATGCGTCGCTGCGTTCCATTTCTTACGTTTACCATGCTGGGGGGAGCAGGGACGGGACAAGCGATCGTTTGTTGCCCCGGGGGTCCGGCACACTGGGCGCATTGCCTGAATCGTGGGCTTTACTAACGCACATTGTGGAGACATCATGAAAAACGGGAATTTTTCTCGCCGCACCTTTCTTCGGAACGCCTCGTTGACGGCGGCAGGCGTAACCATCGTACCGAGGCACGTTCTTGGCGGCGTGGGGTATCGCGCTCCCAGCGATCTCCTGAACATTGCGAGCATAGGCGCCGGCGGCATTGCAAACGAAAACCTGGGGAATGTGGAATCCGAGAATATCGTGGCGCTGGCCGATCCCGACTGGAATCGAGCTTCCGGCGCCTTCGAGAAGTTTTCGAAAGCGGTTAAGTACAAGGACTTCCGGCGGATGCTCGAGGAGAGTGGCGATGACATCGACGCAGTGATTGTGGCGACACCGGATCATACCCATGCGGTGGCGGCCAGCATGGCCATGCAACTCGGCAAGCATGTCTACGTGCAGAAGCCGCTCACGAGGACGATCCGGGAGGCCCGGCGTTTGCTTGAATTGTCCGAGCAATACGGTGTCGTCACGCAGATGGGCAATCAGGGGCATTCCCACGACGATGGACGGCGCCTGATCGAATGGGTGCATGCCGGCGCGATCGGGACGGTCCGGGAAGCGCACATCTGGACGAATCGTCCTATCTGGCCGCAAGGCATACCGATCCCCACCGCCAGCATGACGCCCCCGGAGCATATGGACTGGGATGTCTGGCTTGGACCTGCCCCCGAGGTGCCGTACCACGATTCGTATGCGCCGTTCACGTGGCGCGGCTGGGTGGATTGGGGCACCAGCGCACTGGGCGACATGGGCGCTCATCTCATCGACCATGCCTACTGGGCCCTGGATATCGATTATCCCGATTCGGTCTGGACCAGTTCAACGCCGTTTGAGCGTGTAGACCATGCTGCGTGGCCGCAGTCCCAGATGACGCAGTACGAATTCACCGGCAAGGACGGAGCGGCTGTTCGGATGATGTGGTATGACGGTGGACTTATTGCTCCGAGGCCGGCTGTGTTGCCCGACGAGGTGAGGCTCATACCGGGAGGCGGTGCACTCCTGGTTGGCGATAAGGGCGTGCTGCTGTATGATACGTACGGCCACAATCCGCGTCTTTTTCCCGAAACCCTCATGGAGGAGTATGCGGACCTGCCGCAAACCCTCCCCCGGATCACGGAAAGCCACGAGATGAACTGGGTGAATGCATGCAAGGGCCTCACCGAGGCCACCTGCCCGTTTTCCTATGCCGTGCCGCTTACCGAGGTCATGCTACTGGGCGTTGTTGCCTTGCAGGCCAGGGGGTTGATCAGGTACAATGCGGAAACGATGACCATCCCCAATGCTCCGGAAGCGGAGCAGTATCTGCATCGCCCGTACCGCGAGGGCTGGGAGATATAGCGGATGTTTGCCGCCGTTCGCGGCTGGAAGAGAGGGCTCCTCCAGCTTGTTTTGCCGGTACCGGCTCTCGCTGCGCTCGCAATGTTTGCGAATGTTGGGAGCGGCTTGCATGGCGATCCCATGCAAGCCCCCCCATACGAACCCTTCGAAGCGCTCGCCACGCTCGAAGTGGTCGAGAGCTTCCACGTCGAAACATTCGCTGCGGAGCCGCTCATTGCTGATCCGGTAGACATGACGGTGGACGAGGCCGGCCGCCTTTATGTCGTGGAAATGCCGGGGTATCCTCTCGATACCGGTGGTACGGGTCGCGTGATGCGGCTCATGGATACGGACGGTGACGCCCACCCTGACACGAGCGTCGTGTTTGCCGATGGCTTCACGTTGCCGACCGGTATTATGCGATGGAAGGACGGCGTGCTGGTCACCGATGCTCCCGATGTCATCTATCTGGAAGACAGGGACGGCGATGGACAGGCGGATAGCAGGGAAGTTGTGCTGACGGGCTTTGCCCTGTCAAACCCCCAGCACAACTTCAACAACCCGCTGTACGGCATCGACAACGGTATTTATCTGGCCAATAACGGACCAATTTACACCGAAGCCCATGCCGATCGGTTCGGTGATTTCGGAAGTAGCGTGCATTTTCCCGCCCGTCCGGAAGGGCCTGTGCTTGCGCGCAACGCAAACGGACGCAATGTGCGGTTTCGCCCGGACACGGGGCTGTTGGAGGAACTATCCGGTGCTTCACAGTTCGGACACGCTTTCGATCCATGGGGGCGGCATTTTCTGGTCGGTAATGCACGGCACCAGTTCCATGAGGTAATCGCAGCGAAGTATTTGCGCAGGAACCCTGGGCTTCCGGTGCGCGAGGCGGTGGCCTATTCGTCCGATCACGGAAATGCTGCGGAAGTTTTTCCCGTTACGATCGGCCCGGAACACCAACTGCTCACCGATCGCGGCGTGTTTACGTCGGCAGCCGGACCGACGTACTACACGGGCGGTGCCTTTCCTGAGCCGTTCGACCGGGTGACGTTCGTCACCGAATCGGTGCATAATCTGGTGCATGCCGATATCGTGGAAGATACCGGGGCGACATTCACGGCCAAACGCCTGTACGAGGGAAAAGAATTCCTGGCGTCCACGGACAGTTGGTTTCGCCCGGTGAACACGTATGTGGGGCCGGACGGCGCACTCTATGTCGTGGATTATTATCGAAAGATCGTTGAGCACCCCGAGTGGATGGATGAGGAGACGATTTCGTCCGGACAGTTGTATGACGGCAACGACCGGGGGCGCATCTATCGTATCAGTGTGCAGGGGGCGCCGGAGGCCGACTGGCTGGACGCTGTGGACATGACCGGCATGTCCGATGAAGCGCTGGCGGACTTGCTGGGGCACGGGAACGGGTGGTGGCGTATGCATGCCCAGCGGTTGATTGTAGACAGGCAGGCAATCGGGGTTGGACCTGTGCTGGCGCGCATGGTGCGGGGGGACGAACGTGCTCTTGCCCGTTTGCACGCGCTTTGGACGCTGCAGGGACTTGGATTGCTGGAAGCGGATGTGCTCCAGGCAGCGTTGTCGGATGCCCATCCCGGCGTGCGCGCCCAGGCTGTCCGCCTCGCAGAAACGCTCGATGAGACGTATGGGGCAGCGTTATTCGAGAACGACCTGATTGCGATGGTAGACGATGCGGACCCGAAGGTGCGTTTTCAATTGTTGCTGACGCTGGGCGATCTTTCCACGGATCGAGCAGCGGCAGCGCGGGATCGCTTGCTGGAACGAGATCTGAGTGATTCGTGGGTGCAGATAGCGTCGCTTACAGCGGGCGCAACCCCGAACTTCGAGGCGATTGTCCGTGTTGTGCGGAGGTTCGGCGATCAGGTCGAAGGGCGGCCGTACGTGCGACGCGTGGCGGTGCTTACGGGCGTTTCGGGATCAGAAGCAGATATTCGGGAGGGAATCCGGTTTGCACTTGCATCAAGAGGCAACGGCTGCTCCGAAGTGCTTGAAGGGCTTGCTGATGGATTGGGCCGGCGCACGTTGCGCAGGCCGGGCGGTGGCGCCCCTGATATCGATAGCGATGGGCTCCTTCACGCCTTTTATGCGGAGGCGGACCCGGATATTCGCCGGGGATTGCTGGCTCTGCTGCGCCATGCCGCGGATATTGATATCGATCCTGTCAGGGCCATGGTTTTCGCCGCTTCCCATGCGGAGCCGACGGCACGGCGCACGGACATGCTGGCGTTGGTGGAAATGGGTGACGCCGGCGAGGTAGTCCTGGCGTTGCGTAATCTGGTGACCAGGTCGGCATCGGAGGCCAAGGTGCAGGAAGCGGCTGTGCGCGTACTGGGGAGTGTGCCCGGGGACGATGTGGGCCGGTTTCTGCTGGACGCATATGTCCGCCTTTCGGCCGGTGCACGTGGAGAAGCGCTGGATGCCCTTTTTCGATCTGAATCCCGTATGCAGTTGTTGCTCGATGCCGTGGAGGCGGGGGACGTGAGCCGGTCGGCCCTCGGCTGGAATCGGCGCGTGCGCTTGATGCGGGATACGGAGGGGGCCGTGAAGGCGCGTGCCCGGGGTTTGCTGCGTGCTCCGGACGCCTCCCGCGTCAGTGTGATGCACGCCTACGAAGCGGCCCTGGATGTGTCTGGCGATGCCGGGCGGGGACAAGCCGTGTATTTTTCCGTATGCGCCCGGTGTCATGGGTTCGCCGGTTCGGAGGACACCGGCTCGGCCGTTTTTTTCGGCCCCGACCTGGGTACTGTCCGGCATTGGTCGCCCCGGGCGCTTCTGGAAGCGATCCTTGTCCCGGAGAGGACGATTGCGGATGGCTACGAACTTTGGAGGTTGGAGCGCCAGAGCGATGCGCCGGTTACGGGCGTTTTGCGTGCGGAAACCCCTTCTTCCGTAACGCTGGTCACGGAAGAAGGCCGCGAGGAGGTAGCGCTGCGCGCGGAGATCGAAACGTTGCGGCGGGTCGATGCATCCCCGATGCCGATTGGTCTCGAGGAGGAAATCGATATACAGGAGATGGCCGATCTCCTGGCGTTTTTGCGAAGATAAGGGCGGCTACGCTGCGCCTTCCAGCGCCTCACGCATGGCGTCTACACTCGTAAATTTCACTCGGGGGCGCCCGGATTCCTTGCCCCGAGCGGTTTCCAGTTCGTCGAGGCGCACCCAGTCTTCATAACTGAAATAATTCCGACACTGGTTGCGGATCATGCGCTCTGCCTCTTCGGCCGATGGGGCTTCCGGGCAAAGCAGGATCCCGTTGCTTACATCTTCCAGCATACAGGTCGCCGTTTCCACGGAGTCGGCCTTGTTCGTGCCGATGACCCCCGAAGGTCCCCGCTTGATCCATCCCCCTGCGTATTCGCCTGTCACATGCTTGCGGGTAGCGGGGTCTACTACGCGGCCTTGTTCGTTAGGAATAATGTTCCACTGTTCATCAAAGGGAACGTCGGTCAGCGGGACGCCCTGATATCCTACGGATCGAAAGATCAGTCCGGCGGGAATCGTTTCGAAACGATCGGTGGCGCGCGGGTGCAGACGTCCGTTTTCGCTTCGATGCAATTCGTTATGTACTACCCGTATTGCCGATACCCGGCCCGCTTCGTCCCCGATGATTTCGGTTGGTGAAACGAGAAAGCGTATGTGGAGGCCTTTGGGTTTCCCGGAGGGACTGCGTTCGGCGAATCCCTGAACGATCTCCACGTTGCGGCGAGTGCTGCGGCCTGCGGATGCGAGTGCCTCCTCGCTAAGCGGGTCAAGTGTCGCTTCTTCCGGGCGCACGATGGCGTCGGCGCCCTCCAGCGTACCCAGTTCCTTCACCTCGGGAGGAGTGAATGCAGCCTGGAGCGGACCGCGTCGGCCCAGTACATGAACCTCGCGGACCCGACTTTCGCGCAACCGTTCGAGCGCATGATCTGCGATATCTGTGGCCGAAAGTTCCGCCGGGGTGCGGCACAGTATGCGTGCTACGTCGATGGCGACATTGCCGACGCCGATGACGACAACGGATTTTGCGGACAGGTCGAACTCGAGATGCCGGTAGTCGGGATGTCCGTTGTACCATGCCACGAATTCGGTCGCTGAATGGCTGCCATGCAGATCTTCGCCGGGAATACCAAGGGAGCGATCCGTTTGCGCACCCGTGGCATAAAAAATCTGATGGTAATGGCGCTGCAGGTCAGCGCGGGTCACGTCCGAGCCGAAGCACACGTTTCCAAAAAAACGGAACCCGGGCCTGGAGGCGATCTTGTGATAGACCCGGGTGACGTTCTTGATACTCTGATGGTCAGGCGCAACGCCGCCCCGGACCAGGCCGAATGGAGTAGGAAGCCGGTCGAACATGTCAATCTCGACATGCAGATCCGGTTGCTTCAGCAAATGATCGGCTGCATAAAAGGCGGCGGGACCGGCGCCAACGACAGCGATGCGGAGCGGCTGATCTGCGGTGCCCGGTGTTTTCATAGAGGTTGAGGCGCTATTAGCAGGTACTGTACCGACGTACGTATCAGGTAGTATACCCTGTGCCGTATCATGCATCCCACCACAGGGGTGGATATCTGTTAGCACATCACATACGGAACGATATCCGGCTAAAATACGAAGAGCAATTTCAGGATAGCATGAAGACGATATGGTGCGGGTATCGGGTTATCGCCGTTTGCCGGGGAATGCCGCAATGCCTATCATGCAAAACGTTTTTCGTTGGTTACACCATTCCCTTGTCGGGGATATAGCAGCACGTGTTCGCAGCTACCGGCTCTTTATCGACAGAATCCGCTCTTCACTTCAGACAGTGGGCCGGCCTCGGCGTAGGTGCGCTTTTATGCGTGGTCTTGCTGCTTATGCCTCCCCCTGCGGATATGTCTCTTCCTGCCTGGAGAGCAGCGGCTGTGGGCATACTGATGGCAATCTGGTGGATGACCGAGGCCATCCCCATATCCGCTACGGCGCTTTTGCCGCTTGCGCTTTTCCCCTTGCTGGGCATTGCGGATATACGTGCCGCGGCAGCTCCCTACGCGAATCCGCTGATTTTTCTGTTTCTTGGTGGCTTTTTGATTGCGGCGGGTATGGAACGGTGGAATCTTCACCGTCGCCTCGCCTTGCGCATCATTGCCATGATGGGGCCGCGTCCCTATGCAATTCTGGCCGGGTTTATGATCGCGGCTGCGTTTTTGAGTATGTGGGTCAGTAATACGGCGACAGCGCTGATGATGCTGCCGATCGGGCTGTCCGTGGCGGAACTCGTGCGCCGGACCGATTCGAAGGAGGTGGAGCATTTTACGATAGGGCTCATGCTGATCATTGCGTATTCGTGCAGCATAGGCGGTATCGCAACCCTGGTTGGAACTCCTCCGAATGCGTTTTTTGCAGGATTCATGCTGGAGACGTACGACGTGTCCGTCGGGTTCGTGGAATGGATGCAGATCGGCGTGCCCATGGCCCTGATCGCTCTTCCGCTTATGTATTTTGTGGTTACAAGGGTGGTCTATCCGATCAAAATCCGGGAAATTCCTGGCGGAGCTGCATTCATTAATTCCGAACTGGCTGCAATGGGGCGCATGAGCCGACCGGAAAAGATGGTGATGGTTCTGTTTGTCGCCGCTGCCGTCTTGTGGATGACACGCCCTCTTCTCGCGCCGATGATTCCCGGTCTGTCGGACGCGGGCATTGCTATGGGAGTGGGCTTGCTGTTTTTTCTATTGCCGGTCGATGTCCCGAAAAGGGTGTTTTTGCTCGAGTGGAACGATGCCGAACGATTACCATGGGGATTGCTCATTCTGTTCGGCGGCGGGTTGAGTCTTGCAGCGGCGATCAATGACACCGGGCTTGCGGCCTGGCTTGGCGCGCAGGCTGGTCTTCTCGAGAACTGGCCGGTTTTCCTGATTGTGCTGGCCATAGCAACTACGATCATTTTTCTGACGGAATTGACCAGCAATATTGCAACGGTTGCTGCATTTCTGCCGATCGTGGCTTCTATTGGGGTTGGTCTCGGCGAGTCTCCTCTGGTGTTCGCCGTACCCGCTGTACTTGCCGCAAGCTGTGCATTCATGCTTCCCGTAGCGACGCCCCCCAACGCCATCGTATATAGCAGCGAGTACGTGACGATTCCCCGTATGGCGCGTGCCGGCATTCTTCTGAATATCCTTTTTATTTTTCTGGTGAGCCTTATAGCGTACGCCCTGCTTCCTCTGGTGGATCTCGGATAGCGGCGCATGGTGCGGCAGGACCCGGCGGCTGACCGCTTGTTGGCATCGTCCCGATCCATTGCCTTGCAGGATGCGAATCGCTACATTGATTTCCTGATGAGTACAGTCTGTGCGAGCCGCGTACCCGATGGGTATATGTATCCGATTCCATAACGAACTATCATGTCGATCATAGCAACCGGAACCGTTTGGTGGAAAAAATTGCACTGGCAGATACTGATCGCGATGGTGATCGGTATCGGGGCTGGTATGATAGGGGGGGAGCCCCTCGCCGATAGCGTGGAGTGGATCGGACAATTGTTCATGAAGCTGCTTCGCATGGTCATCGTTCCCCTTGTGTTTACATCTATTGTCGCAGGGGTTGCGTCGGTAGGTAGCGGGCGCACCGTAGGGCGGTTGTTTTCCAAGACCCTCGGGTATTATGTGCTGACGAGCCTGCTGGCTATCACCACCGGCCTGTTTCTGGTGAATATCTTTCGTCCGGGCGAGAAGACCGATGTTGCGAGTGCCATCCAGGCCGATATGCCCGACATCAGAACGCCAAGTTCCGCGGTGGATATTCTCATGGATATCGTACCGGCTAATGTGATCGAGGCAGCGGCAAGTACCCAGATGCTTGCCATTATCTTCTTCAGTATCATTCTGGGCCTGGCCATCGTAGGGTTGCCGGAGAAGCCCCGGGCTACGCTTCGGAATTTTTTCGATGCGTTGTTTCAGGTCATGATGAAGATCACCACCGGCGTGATCATGGTGGCGCCCATTGGCGTTTTCGGCCTTATCGCCACGCTGGTGGGCCGCACGGGTTTTGACACGTTCGGGGCCCTGGGTCTCTACATGTTCGTGTTGTCCCTCGGCCTGACGATTCACTTGTTCGTTACGCTGCCTTTGGTGCTCTTATTCCTCGGGCGAATAAACCCGATCGTGCATTTCCGGAATATGATTGAACCGCTCGTTACGGCATTCTCTACCGCTTCGTCAGGCGCTACACTACCTGTGACGATGCAGACGGTAGAAACGAGGGTAGGCGTGTCAAACCGCGTATCGTCATTTACACTGCCGATGGGCGCTACGATAAATATGGACGGCACGGCGCTCTACGAGTGCCTTGGGGCCATTTTCATTGCTCAGGCGCTGGGCGTGTCGCTGGGTTTCACGGACCAGGTGGTTGTCGTGTTTACGGCGTTACTGGCCTCGATAGGGGCTGCCGCCATTCCTTCCGCAGGCCTGGTGGTGATTTTTATCGTGTTGGAAGCAGTGGGGTTGACCGGTGCGGGTCCGGCATTCATCGTGGGCGCCATGCTTGCCATAGACCGTCCGCTCGACATGTTCAGGACAGCCGTGAATGTGTACAGTGATTCGTGCGGTGCAGCGATTATTGCCCGCTCGGAGGGGGAAGAAAACGTGGATACGCACGTCGTTACGTAGTTTTGGGCGCAAGGCGTGCATGTGCCGTCGGGTACTTGCTATCTTTCCGGCGGGGGTATGCCTGGCTGCATTAGCGTGGGTTATGTCCTTTGCAGCACCGGTCCACCGGCGAGCATATCCGGGGATGCCTTGTCCTTGTATCGTTCAAAGTTTTCTGCGAAACGGTTCGCCAGATCGCGGGCCTGCCGGTCGTATGCTTCTTCGCTGGCCCAGGTTGTGCGCGGGGACAGGAGATTGGCGGGCAGGCCGGGGCATGCGGTCGGCATGGCAAAGCCGAAGACCGGGTCGGTTCGCATGCGCTGTTCACGCAGCGACCTGTCGTGGATCGCATCGATTATCTGGCGCGTGTGGGCAAGGGAAATGCGCTTCCCGATACCGTACGGCCCCCCGGTGAATCCGGTATTCACGAGCCATGAATCGGCGCCGTGTCCTCGCATTTTCTCGGCCAGCAACTCTGCATACTTGCTGGGGTGCCATACCATGAATGCTGCGCCGAGACAGGCCGAAAAGGTGGCTTCGGGTTCCCTCACGCCTTCCTCGGTGCCCGCTACTTTTGCCGTGTATCCGCTGATAAAATGGTACATGGCTTGCCCGGGAGTCAGTTTTGCAACCGGAGGCAGGACGCCGAACGCATCGTAGGTCAGAAAGATGATATTGTGTGGATGCCCTCCGATACAAGGGATCTTCGCATTAGCAATATATTCGACAGGGTACGACGCTCGCGTATTGACGGTAATGCTCGTGTCGGCAAAATCTACCGCCCGGGTTACTTGGTCGTATACCACATTTTCGAGGATTGTCCCGTAGCGGATCGCCTCGTAAATCTCCGGTTCTTCTTCGCGGGATAGGTTGATCACCTTGGCGTAACAGCCGCCTTCTATGTTAAAAATGCCGTTTTCTCCCCATCCGTGTTCGTCGTCTCCGATCAAGCGACGACACGGATCGGCGGAAAGTGCGGTTTTTCCGGTGCCGGAAAGACCGAAGAACAGCGTGACGTCTCCATCCGGACCCTCGTTGGCCGAGCAGTGCATCGATAGCACATGCTCCTTCGGCATCAGGTAGTTCATGATGGTGAAGACGCCCTTTTTCATTTCTCCTGCATACGCCGTTCCGAGAATAACCATTTCCCGATCCTCGAAACTGAGATCGACGCTGGTTTTCGAGGTCATATGCGAGGTGAGCCGGTTACAGGGAAATTCGCCGGCGTTGAAAATCGTATAATCCGGTTCGCCGAAATCCGACAAGTCTTCCTCAGGAACCCGCATGAGCATGTTGTGCATGAAAAGGGCGTGGTACGCCCGTGAACAAACGATGCGCACCTTGATTCGATGATCCGGGTCCCATCCGGCATACCCGTCCAGGACATACAAATGATTTCTTGTGTTAAAGAAATCAATGGCCCGTTCCCGATTGACGAGGTAGGTATGGTGATCCAGTTCAATGTTGATGGCCCCCCACCAGATGTCGCGGATGCTGTCGGGATGTTTTACAAGCCGCTTGTCGGCAGGGCTGCGCCCCGTCTTATCACCGGATCGGATGGCGATCGCCCCACTGTCTATGATGGCGGCAGGTTCCTGTCGGATGATATGCTCGTAAAGCTGTGCAGGGGTGAGATTGCGGTATACCGGATCCACATGTATCCCGGCATATTCGAGCGAAATCTGGTGGCGCATGCTGGTTTTTGCTGGTGAACAAGGCAAGTATCCGTTGGGTACTGTGGCCGGGGCGCCTGGAGCATGTGCAATCCCATGCCCCACATCTTTACGGGTCGGCTATGGTGCGGAAAGAAGCGTGCAGGGCAGGGTAGAGGTCGCGGTATGCGCGATAGCAGGGACGGTAGCGCGCCGCCGTTTCCGGGTTCGGGGGGGTATTCCCCGTCACGCGGATGGTAGCGTCGCAGGCTTCACGGACATCGCGCCAGGCTCCGACGCCTGTTCCGGCCAGTAACGCGGCGCCGAATGCAGCGCCTTCCGTGGTGTTAACTGTGACCAGTTCCGTTTCCAGCACGTTCGCCAGAATGTTTCTCCAGAGCGTGCTGCGGGCGCCGCCGCCGGATATCCGCACCTGGTCGATGGATGTCAGGCCGGCGCTCCGCATGAGTTCGAAGCTGTCGCGCAGGCCGAAGGCAACGCCTTCAAGGACGGAGCGAGTCATATGTTTGCTCTCGTGGCGAACCGTTAGTCCGACAAAGGCGCCGCGCGCCATAGGATCGGCATGGGGGGTACGTTCTCCCGTCAAATAGGGAAGAAAAAGGAGACCTTGTGCGCCGGGCTGTACATCTCGCGCAGGATCGAGAAGATCGTCCCATGACTTGTTCGGGAAGAGCGTGTCCCGGTACCATCGCAGGCTTCCCGCTGCCGAAAGCATGACGCCCATCAGGTGCCAGGTATCCGGCACCGCGTGGCAGAAGGCATGCAGGCGCCCATCCGGGTCGATAAAAGGTTTGTTCACGGAAGCGAATACTACCCCGGATGTTCCGAGCGTGAGCGCCACGATACCTTCCTGTACCGCTCCGACCCCAACAGCTTGCGCACTCTGGTCGCCGCCCCCTGCGACGACGGGCGTCCCTTCAGTCAGGCCGGTGGCTTCTGCAGCTTCGGCTGAAAGCATTCCCGTGATGTCCGGGCCTTCGTGCGTAGGGGGGAGCCATTGGGAGGGAATGTCGAGTTTTGCAAGTACTTCGCCTGACCAGTCGCGCTTGCGCACATCGAGCAACAACGTGCCTGCCGCACCCGCCCGATCCGTTGCGTACTCTCCGGTGAGTCGAAAGCGCACATAATCTTTCGGGAGAAGCACCTGCCGGATTTTGTCGAAGATCGCCGGTTCGTGCCGGCGGACCCACAGGATCTTCGGGGCGGTGAATCCGGTCAGCGCGTCGTTGCCTGTACACGCAATCAGTTCCGCGCGTCCTACCCGTTCAACGATCTCATCGCATTCGGCGGAAGTACGCTGATCGTTCCAAAGGATCGCAGGGCGTAGTACACGGCCCGCGTCATCCAGCAAAACAAGACCGTGCATCTGGCCCGTCAGTCCGATAGCGGTCACTTCTTTGCCCGGGATATCCGCTCCGGCCAGTGCCTTGCGTATGCTTTCCGTTGCACCATGCCACCACAAGGAAGGGGCCTGTTCGTTCCATTGCGGGTGCGGCGTGTCGAAGGCATACTCCGTGGATGCTGTCTGTACGACCGTGCCTTGTTCGTCGATCACGAGCGCCTTCGTCGCTGTGGTCGAAACGTCTATACCAACGAAATACGACATGGATTGACTGGTGGAAAGGGGATACTTGCAGGAATGTACGAGCGGGACGCTGCACAAGCAGTAAAGAATATAAAAAAGGGATGGCCCGTCTGGCGGGCCATCCCTTGATAATTTTCCTTTGCGAATTTTTCAAATATAACCCGACGCGCCCGATGCGTCAGGCTGGCGCCGCAACCCAAAGATCACAATATCCCTCCGGGTGAATGGGGCCTTTGACGAGCGTACATCCTCCGCACTGCATGCCTCCCTCCGGCGTCGTATATAACTGGCAATTGGAGCACATTTTCTCCATGTCTGCCGTCATGTCCACATAGTTGACTGCTTCCCGCTGAGTAATCTCGGCTTCCGTCAGCCCTGACGTATCCATGCAGGAAAATCCCTCCTCCATAGGGGCCTCCTCCATGGCCATGCTTTCTTCCTGCATATCCATGGATTCCTCACCGCCTGCTTCGCTGCCACCGCCGCAGGCCGAGAGAATAATGGGTGTGGCTACGCCGGCTGTGCCGAAAACAGAGAGTTTCTTGAGGAAATCCCGTCGGGAGGTATTTTCGTGGTTGTCGCGCATGTTCCTGTGGCTTTTGTATACTGTCGTTGCGAGAAAACCGCCCTCGCGTCAGGTACATCGACATACCGACAACGCAAGCGATACACATCATTCGATGCTAACGAGCATACTATTTATCGACTGATTAAGGTTCCGGTTCATGCCTTGCGGAAGCAAATTTAGAAGTGGTCTAAATTCACGTATGGATAGCGTGGGGTCGGTTTGGTTGGAAAGATTGCCGGGAATACTTCCAATGAACAACTTGCCCGTGGATGTCACGATGCGTTATCTCCACTCCGAAGCCGGAGATGGGGACAGGATGCGGGCCTTGCTTTCTGGTGAGGAAATCCAACGTGTTGAGGCATTTGCCGATCCGAAGCGCCGCAGGGAATTCGTGTTAGGCAGGGCGGCTGCCCGCTTGCTCTTGTCCGAGCGCCTTGCTGTAGCGCCCTCTGAGGTGGTGCTCAGGGTGGCGGAGAGCGGCGTCGTTGAGGTCGCTGCGGGTGGATTGTATCTTTCTATTTCCCATTCCGGGGATTGGGCCGTTGCTGCCGCATCTCCACGCCGGATCGGGGTGGATATCGAGCGGATAGCTCCGCGGCTTCCCGAACTTGAGCAATATATGTTGCACCCCGACGAACCGCCCTTGACGGATGTGCTGCCTCTCGACAAGGAACGGGCGGATATTTTATGCTGGACGCTGAAGGAGGCAACACTCAAGGCCATGCACAGGGGCCTGGCTTATTCTCCGAAGAAACTTCGCCTTGATGTGGATTTCAAGAGGGGTCGGGCGACTGTACGGGATGCCGGCGGTTATCTTTGGGAAGCCTGGTTCGAGGAGCGGGATGGCTATTATACGGCGGTATCGGTTGCCCCGCGGGCTGCCATGCTATAAAGTAGGTTTAATGAATGGATACAAAAGGGACGTTTTGTAAACCTGTCTTGTGAGTGCGGTATGAGCGGCGCAAAAGAATCGCTTCCATCTGGTGATAAACGCGCCGAAGCAGCGCCGGGTAAGGTCGTTCTGGGACCCGGATGGAACGGATGCGGCGGTGCTGTATTGCAGGGGCTGCAGAAAACATTCGTGGCCTATGCCCTCGACGAGGTGCGCCCCATGCTGGACAAGGCCTGTCGGGCGGCGGAAGACGGGCTGCATGTGGCCGGTTTTGTGGCATACGAGGCGGCGCCTGCATTCGACTGGGCGATGCGCTGCAAGCCGCCCCGAACGCCCCTTGTATGGATGGCTGCCTTTACCGATCGCCGGGCATGGGCGCCCGGCGGCGGCGGCCCGTCTGATTTTGCCTCTCTTCCGGTTCCACTTCCTGCGCGCTTTGCATACGATCCCGCGCACTACCTTTCGCTCGTCAAGACCGTCCGAAAGCATATTCGGGAAGGCGATGTCTATCAAGTCAACATCACCGGTCCGATGTCCTTTACCTCTCCCTGCGAGACATGGCCCCTGTTTCAAGCCTTGCTGCATCGTCAGCCGGTACCGTACGCAGCCTGGCTTGACGCCGGATCCGTCCAGATACTCAGCTGCTCGCCCGAATTATTCTTTGACCGCCGGGGCGACTGCGTAACGACCCGGCCCATGAAAGGCACGGTACCCAGGGGGCGCAATGCTTCGGAAGACACGGCATTCGAGCAGTGGCTGGAACAGGACGAAAAAAATCGCGCCGAGAATGTCATGATCGTTGATTTGCTCCGCAACGATTTGTCCAAATGTTGCGAGCCGGGCTCGGTGCATACCACTGACTTGTTCAGCACGGAACGCTACGAAACACTTATTCAGATGACCACATCCGTTCAGGGACGCCTGTCTCCGGGTGCGGCTACGCAAGACCTTTTTGCGGCATTGTTTCCATGCGGCTCCGTCACCGGCGCGCCCAAGGTAAGGGCCATGGATATTATCCATCGCTGTGAGTCGGAGCCACGTGGCGCGTATTGCGGCGCCGTAGGGTACATGCACGGGGACCGCGCTGTTTTTAATGTCGCGATCAGAACGGCGGAGATTTTACCCGGGGAAGCGCGGCTCGGCGTCGGCAGCGGGGTCGTGTGGGATTCCATTCCGGAAGAGGAATACGAGGAGTGCTTGCTCAAGGCCGGATTTCTGACCGGTTTGAGTGCGTCGCCGCCGGTGTGTGGTTCACCCGTCGCTTTGTCTCCTTCGGTGCTGTTGCGGGAGCGGGGATCGACAGGGGATACGCCTCGCGCCCTGCTCATCGAGACCATGCGCTGTGAAGAGGGCGTTATTGCGCTTCTTGAGAGACATGTGGATCGCGTAAGCGCCTCTGCCCGAACACTGGGGTACGATTTCGACGAGCACGCCTTCCGCCAGCGCGTGGCGGATGCCTCTTGCTTACGGGGAACATGCAGGATCCGTGCCACGCTGGATGCTGCCGGGCACATCGAGGTCTCCGTGCATCCGCTTGATGGGGCGCATGCACCCGGGGCATGGCGTCTTTGCCTTGCTGATGTACGTATCGATTCCTCCGATCCATACCGCCGCCACAAAACGACATACCGGGAGCACTACGACCGCCTGCACCGCGAGGCAGTACGGGAGGGCTTCGACGAGGTGATTTTCCTGAACGAGCGAGGAGAAGTGGTCGAGGGCTCACGTACGAATGTCGTGGCGAGATTCGGCTCCCGGCGCATTACCCCCCCGGTGGATTCGGGGGCGCTTCCGGGGGTATTCCGGCGTTTCCTTCTGGAGACGTGCAGCGATTTGGAAGAAGGCGTGCTGTCCATTGAGGATTTGCGCTGCGCCGACGGCCTCTATGTATGCAACGCCGTGGCGGGATGCATCCCGGCCCGCTTACACTATGCGGACGACCCGATCGACGGGAAATCCCCAACCTGAAAACGCCCCCAAATCGTTATTGCCGGGTATGGATTACCATTCGAAGCGGGCCTGTATATCGAATGGATTGGCCGAATTGCCGTACGTTTAGTACGTTACAGGGTTGTGCAACGAACCGGATGAACGATCAATGAGTGATCAGGTAACTGCTGCGTATTCCGGACAGGCTGACTTGTATCCGCCGTCCGCCGCCTTCAGGAAAAGGGCATGGATTTCTTCCCGAGAGGCGTACGATGCATTGTACCGTCGATCCATAGCCGACCCGGAAGGATTCTGGAGAGAACAGGCCGCGCGCATCGACTGGTTCCGCCCCTTCGACGCCGTCAGGAATGTCTCCTGGGCAAGCAACGACCTGTACATTCGCTGGTACGAGGGAGGAACCCTGAATGCGTGCTACAATTGCGTAGACCGGCATCTTGCCGAACATGGGGATCGCACGGCGTTTATTTTCGAGCCGGACGACCCGGACGAAGCTCCGCGCCACATTTCCTGGCGCGAACTGTACCGTGAAGTGTGTGTATTCGCCAATGTACTCAAGCGTGTCGGTGTGCAGAAGGGGGATCGCGTGACGATCTATTTGCCCATGATTCCGGAAGCTGCCTACGCGATGTTGGCATGTGCCCGGATCGGTGCTGTACACTCCGTGGTGTTTGCAGGTTTTTCTCCGGATTCTCTCGCAGACCGCATCCTTGATTGTGATTCAACGGTACTTGTTACTGCCGACGAAGGGGTGCGCGGCGGCAAGAAAGTACCGCTCAAGCGGAATGCCGACAAGGCGCTTGAACGCTGCCCGGATGTAGAGGCGGTTGTGGTCGTGCGGCGTACCGGATCGGGGGCTTCGCCTGTTGAAGGACGAGACCACTGGTATCACGAGGTGCGCCAGCATGTGGGCGCCGATTGCGATCCGGAGGAGATGGATGCGGAGGACCCTCTTTTCATTCTGTATACGTCGGGTTCTACCGGCAAGCCCAAAGGCGTACTGCACACGACCGGGGGCTATCTGGTGTATGCCTCGCTTACGCACCAGTACGTGTTCGATTGTCACGAGGACGACATTTTCTGGTGCACCGCCGACGTGGGATGGATTACGGGGCATTCCTATATGGTATACGGCCCCCTTCTGAACGGCATCCCTCAGGTTTTTTTCGAGGGTACGCCGACCTGGCCCGACCCATCGCGGCTCTGGGAGGTGGTGGACCGGCATGGCGTCACCATTTTCTACACGGCCCCGACCGCCATTCGCGCGCTGATGCGAGAAGGCGACGAGTACGTTACGCGTACGGACCGGAGCTCGCTCCGGGTGCTTGGCACGGTAGGCGAACCTATTAATCCGGAAGCATGGAAATGGTACCGTGATACGGTGGGGCAGGGGCGTTGCCCGGTTGTCGACACCTGGTGGCAAACCGAGACCGGCGGCATCATGATTGCACCGTTGCCTGGAGCCATCGACCAGAAACCCGGCTCGGCAACGCTTCCTTTTTTTGGCATCCGGCCCGAATTGTTGAATCCGGAGGGTGTTGTGCAGGAAGGGCCGGGCGAAGGCTTGCTGGCGATCGGAGATTCGTGGCCGGGGCAGATGCGTACCGTCTACAAGAATCACGACCGGTTTGTCCAGACGTATTTCAGCCGGTTCGAGGGCAAGTATTTCACGGGGGATGGATGCCGCCGCGACGAGGACGGGTATTACTGGATCACGGGCCGCGTGGACGATGTGCTCAATGTGTCGGGGCACCGGATGGGCACTGCGGAGATTGAGAGCGCGCTCGTATCGCACAGCCAGGTGGCGGAAGCTGCTGTGGTCGGGTTTCCCCACGATATCAAGGGCCAGGGCATCTACGGATTCGTGACACTCGTGGCAGGGGTTGATCCGACTGAAGCTTTGCGCGCCGAACTCGTGCAGCATGTGCGCGAGGAAATCGGTCCTATCGCCAAGCCCGATTGCATTCAATTTGCGCCCGCGTTGCCGAAAACGCGGTCCGGCAAGATTATGCGCCGAATTCTTCGTAAAATAGCAGCCAACGAATATCAGAATCTCGGTGACACGTCCACTCTTGCTGATCCAGGGGTGGTCGAAGAGTTGGTTGCAAGCAGCCAAACCCGGTAAACACATGAAGCGAAGAACATTTCTTAGAACAGGCGCCGCAGTTGCCGCCGGTTCCGCTCTGGCGGCGCCAACTATTCTCGAAGCCTCGGACGGCTCTTCCCGCGTTTCATCCCGCGCGCGCAATGCGGGCCTTAAACATTCGGTATGCCGATGGTGTTATCCCGGGTTCACGCTGGAACAATTGAGCGCCGGCGCCCAGTCTATCGGCATGCACTCCGTGGAATTGCTGAACGCTCAGGAATTCCCCGTTGTCAAGGAGTATGGTCTCGTGTGTGCGATGGCGAACGGGCCGACCTCTATTCCGGATGGGTTTAACCGCACGGAGTTTCACGAACGGTTTATATCCGGGTTCAAGGAACTTATTCCTCAGGTGGCCGCTGCCGGTTTTCCAAACATTATCTGCTTTTCTGGCAATCGCGGGGGTATGGATGACGAAACGGGTCTGGAGAACTGTGTCCAGGGCATCCAGCAAGTCGTGGGCGATGCGGAGCAGCACGGCGTCACGATATGCATGGAGTTGCTCAACAGCAAGGTAGACCACGCCGATTACATGTGCGACCATACGGACTGGGGTGTCGAATTGGTAAAACGGGTTGGCTCCGAAAGCTTTAAGTTACTATATGACATCTATCACATGCAGATCATGGAGGGGGATGTCATCCGCACGATCCGCGAAAACCACGAGTACATCGGGCATTACCATACAGGGGGCAATCCGGGACGAAACGAAATAGACGAAACCCAGGAGTTGAACTACCCTGCAATCATGCGGGCGATCCGGGAGACGGGGTACACTGGCTATGTCGGCCAGGAATTCATCCCCTCGCGCACGCCGCTCGTCAGTTTGCGTGAAGCGGTTGCGCTTTGCGACGTGTAACGTTTCCTTTAATCCATCCACTTGTTATGACTTCCCGAAGAAAATTCCTGACCCGGATAGGCTCGGTGATAGCCGCGCCCGCCGTACTGCCTCTCGTCGGCTGTGGCGGGCAGGGAGAAGATACCGCCCCTGTTTCCGAGCCCGATGTGAGCACTTCCGCGGGGATCGATACACCCATCAGTGTGCAGTTGTACAGTGTCCGAAACGAGCTCGACATGGATCTTGCCGGTACGCTACGGGCCGTTCGGGAGGCGGGATTCGACCGGGTAGAGACCTACAGCCTGCACGGCATGTCGGCGGTCGATTTTCGCGCCTTACTGGACGATTCGGGGCTTTCGGTGGGAAGCATGCATGCTCCGTACGAGCGCGTTGCCGGCGATATAGGGACGGTTGCGGAAGAAGCGCATGCATTGGGGTCTCCCTGGGTCGCTGTCGCATGGATCCCGCACGAGGGCGATTTCGATGTGGACGATATCGACCGTGCTATTGCTGACTTTACGGCAGCTGGTGAAGCGCTCAGGTCAGAGGGGGTGCGTTTTGCGTACCACTGCCATGGCTACGAATTTCGCGAGGCGGAAGGAGGCGGCACGCTTTTCGACCGCTTCATGGAAAACACCGAGCCGGGCGTGGTGGACGTGGAAATGGACGTGTTCTGGGTCAAGTGGCCCGGTTCCGACCCGGTGGCGCTGATCGAAAAATATCCGGGACGTTTCCCGCTGTATCATATGAAAGACATGCGGGAAGGCACCGAACCGGGTGATTTGAGTGGCCACGCGCCGCTCGAAACGAATGTACCCGTGGGCATGGGAACGATCGATTTTCCAGCAATCGTTCAGGCAGCCGAAGCACAGGGGGTGGAGGAGTATATCATCGAGTACGAGCATACCGATGCGCTGATTTCCATCCAGCAGAGTCTTGAGTATCTGAAATCGCTGGACGTATAGAGGATCGCCATGCATGTCGCCAAGGCCTACTGGCGCCGACAGCTTCGGCGAACCGGTCTGTTACTTGTTGTATGGGCTGTCGTCGGCTTTGGATGCAGCATTCTCTTTGTCGAGCAGCTCAACCGGATATCCTTCGGAGATATGCCGTTCGGTTTCTGGATGGCGCAGCAAGGGTCCATTTACGTATTTATCCTGTTAATTTTTCTGTACGCGCTACTCAGCGGGCGCGCCGACCGCCAAGCGACCCTTGAAGCCGACGCCGAAAAGGATACGGTGCAACAATCGGCAAACGAGGGATAGACCATGAGTATTCAAGCCTGGACCTGGGTTACGGTCGGCATTACCTTCGCTGCCTATTTGTATATCGGCTATCGGAGCCGGGTCAGATCAACCAAAGGCTTCTATGTGGCCGGACAAGGCGTTCCCGCCATCGCCAACGGGGCTGCGACCGCGGCGGACTGGATGAGCGCTGCCTCGTTTATTTCCATGGCCGGCCTGATCTCGTTCATGGGCTTTGACGGGGCAGTCTATTTGATGGGATGGACGGGGGGGTATGTGTTGCTGGCTCTCCTTCTGGCGCCTTTCCTGCGCAAGTTCGGACAATACACCGTGCCCGATTTCGTCGGCGTGCGGTACTATTCCCAAGCGGCGCGTGTTGTTGCCGCCATCGCCGCCATTTTCGTTTCCTTCACGTATGTAGCCGGGCAGATGGCGGGCGTCGGGGTGGCGTTTGGGCGTTTTCTGGAGATTCCGTTCGAACTGGGCGTTGCCATCGGCATGATTGTCGTGGCGTTTTTTGCGGTCCTTGGCGGTATGAAAGGGATCACGTATACGCAAGTAGCCCAGTACTGCGTGCTCATTTTCGCCTATACGGTTCCCGCCATTGCCATTGCGCTGCTGCTCACGGGAAATCCGGTGCCCCAGCTTGCCATGGAAGAGATTCTTCCCAAGCTGAACGCCATTCAGCATGATCTGGGACTGACGAGTTACTCGAATCCGTTCACTGGTCTTTCCAAGCTGAATGTATTTGCCATTACGCTCTGCCTGATGGCCGGGACGGCGGGGCTTCCGCACGTCATTGTCCGGTTCTATACGGTAAAGAACGTAAAGGCGGCGCGCTGGTCGGCATTCTGGGCCCTGCTTTTCATCGGGATCCTCTACACGACGGCTCCTGCGGTGGCCATGTTCGCCAAATACCACATCTTGCAGCAGTTTGCGGAACTGGGTCCGGCCATCGCTGAGCAGAGTTGGATGCAGAATTGGGCGGCTACCGGGTTGGTGACTATCCCCGAAGGGGGTATACAAACTGCAGAACAACTCCTCGAGGCTATCAATCGCGACATCATTGTCCTTGCAACGCCCGAAATAGCAAGGTTGCCGGCGGTTGTCGTTGCCCTGGTGGCGGCAGGTGGACTTGCGGCAGCACTATCCACGGCGTCCGGTCTGTTGCTTGTTATATCCTCGGCGCTGGCACACGATATTTATGGGTCGGTCATCAATCCCCGGGCCTCGGAAAAACGTCGCCTTTTCATAGGTCGGGTCATGATCTTTCTCGCGGTTATTGTGGCAGGCGTGCTCGGGGTGTATCCGCTGGGGTTCGTGGCCGAAGTGGTGGCCTTCGCCTTTGGGCTGGCCGCCGCCTCGTTTTTCCCGATAATCGTACTGGGTATTTTCTGGAAGCGCGCGAACAAGGAGGGTGCGATTGCCGGTATGAGCATCGGCTTGGTCTTTACCTTCGTGATGATCGCGCTCATGCGGGCGCAAAATGTGATTCCGGGGATGGACGAGCCTGTGCTTGACCATTTCCTTGGCGTTGGTGCGCAGGGCGTCGGCGTGATTGGCATGCTGCTCAATTTCGCCGTTACGATAGGGGTTTCTCTTTGCACCCCCGATTCCCCGGTTTCCGTCAGAGAGCTGGTCGAACGCGTTCGGTACCCGAACGAGTAGCGCCGCGGTGCGTCAGGCGCCTGTTCCCTCTTCCGAACCTGCAAGCCCTGCGCCTTGCGTCATGTTTCTTGCGATGCGCCACGCGCCGATGACGGGCCGGTTCAGTGGTTGCATGAATTCCCATCCGGGCAGACGGTTGAGCAGTGCACGAGAGAGGTGTTTGTGGTAGAATGGGTTGTTTGCCAGTCCACCCAGCAGGGTTATCCGGGGTCGTATGTCTGAACAACGATCGACGAGCCAGCACACTTCCTCGGTGAGCCGGGCAATGTGTTTCCGGACGATCGCTTCAGCTACAGCGTCCCCGTCGCACGCTCCCTGCAGAACGACCTGGGCGAATGTTTGCAGGGGCGTTTTTTTCTTATACACCACCTCGAAGAGGTCTTCCTCGCTCGTTACATCTCCGGATGCGGCGAGAAGGCTGCGTAGCGTCGTGTCCGGTCCGCCGTCGAATGCATGTGCAACGGCACGCAGGCCGTTGGCCCCGAGAGCATATCCACTTCCCTCGTCGCCTATGAGGTAGCCCCACCCGCCGGCCCGCAGGAATTCGCCCGAGCTTGTGCGTGCCAGGGATACGGTGCCTGTACCGGCAATCACCATAATTCCGCTCTCACCTTCGAAAGCAGCTTCCAGTGCGATGAGGCTGTCGTGCGTAACCCGCACCGGAATATCGTGTGCCGATGTCGGGATACGGTTCCTTAGCTGGACCCGAATGTCTTCATAGAGCAGGTGCTGATCTTGCGGGCGTCCCGCCCCGGCTACGCCAGCGCATATGGAGGCAATGGACTCCCCGTGAAGATATTCGACAGCCTGTGCTATCAGGTCTGTAATGACACCTGCCGAGTCCTTGAATCCTACACGAGCGGGATTTCCGCAGGGCCCAAACAGGTTGAGTAGTTCTTCTCCCTGCATTTTTGCGGCCAGTAACTCTGTTTTGGAGCCACCGGCGTCTATGCCTATGTATATGGGTGCGTTGGGTGGCATGCCATTATTCAGGAAGAAGTGTAGTAACGTATCGTATCGGTTCCTCCCTTTCCTCGTTCAGCATATCTGCACGCAAGACAGCAGGCTCGGGTGCACTCTCCGGAACGAGATATTTTGCAAAAGGGCGGTTTACCGAAAACCTGCGGGCTCTATAGCGGAAGGCATTCCATGCGGAAGTGGAAGTCCATGCTTCCCACCGGGCCGGGGCGGGTGGCTCCCTGTCGGATAGCGACGTGCCATACTGTAACGTGGTTACATGGCCGGATCCGGGAATGAGAATCGGCGCGTATCGGGTTGCAGCGGCGTTGCCCGTCTTTTCAACAGATAAATCGCCCGCAGACCATACAGGGAAATAATATCTATGGGGCTGTGCCTTTTCCCATCGCCACTTCTCCGGCTCTATCCCGAATTGTGCGGCGAGATGCGTCACTGTCCGCTCCATGATCCGGTGTTCAATGTCATGCTCCGCCGGACCGGATCGCCCGGAAGCAGTGCTATCCGGCCATATGGCTGGCCACATGCCCGTACTGTCGAAATACAGGCTGGCCCATGTATCCATGATCGTCGCAGGGATGCTGGCTTTATCGAACGTGTATTCCCAATTTCGCAGGTAGGTCAGTGCGTCTGCGACAAGCGCAGGGTATGTATCTGCCCCGTCAGCCGAGATTGTATCGATTAGTCGAGGCGTTATGTTTGCCCCCCATGTGCTCCGGAGATCGCGTATCCCTGCCGGGTTTTCCATGGAGCCCGGTTCGCTCGTTGCAAGTTCCGCAAGGCGTTTTGCCGCCATGGCGGACCATGGGTTATTGCTTGTGGCCGTTACTCCGGCATGCCGGGTAACGAACAAGGGGGTTCCTGTGATGTACACCGAGTCGTTTCTGGATATGACCAGCCCATCACCGTCCTGTAGTGCAAACGGCGCATCCGAACCGGACAATAACCCGAACCAGGCTGCAGCGTCGCTTACGGGTTCCCAGCCCGGCCACGTTAGAAACAGCACGGTTGTCGTACTATCCTGGGTTTCGCGCATATCCCGGGAAAAATCCTCCGCCGAAAGCAGGGAATCCGGCGCAAGAAAAAAGGCGCCCCGGTCTCGTCGGAAGCGCACAACCACTTCCTGGCCGTCAGCGATCGTCCATTTCTCATATTCGTATGTTGGCGCCGGGGCATCATCTGTGGAAGGATGCAAGGATACAGTGCTTGCAGGCAATACCGCCCATGATCGGGCGCTTGTATGACCGGCAGGCATGAACGGTGTGCCGATCCATGTAGCCCCCATAGCGGTTTCTTCCGGATACGTCATCTTTACTTCCTGAAACAGGGGCAACGCAGATGCTCCGTACACATGCCGCTGGGCCAGATGCGTTCCAAGGCTATCGGTTATCGCCCAGGCCATGCTGCGGTCGAATCCGTGCAGGTGCAGCCACTCCTTCAGCAGACGATTTTCTTCGTGAAGCGTACGTAGCGTTGTCGGAGCATTCCGCAGCGAGTCGGGATGCGGCAACTCTGCGGCAAGCCATGCGAAGAGACGTTCGATTGCAAGTGGAAACCAGGGTTCCCACAGATCCGGTACGGTGCGAAGCAGGACAAATTCGTGCAATTGTGCCGGGCGATGCTGGCTGAGTGCAGCATTAACCCCTTCTACATAGGCATCAAGAATGTCCCGGTCTTCAGGGGATAGCGCTGCGTACGCCGCTTTGCTCATCGAGGCAAACCGGAGGCGTTTAGTCAATCTGTCGAGCACAAGCAGTTCTTCGCCAAGCCATGCTGACAGGTTACCCCGGGCGGTTCGTTGCCACAGGTTCATGGTCCATGCGTGTTCCTGCGCATGTAGATACCCAAGGCCTGTGTAAGCGTCGCGGGCCGACTCCGCATGTACGGCCGCCGATCCGTTTTCGTAGACGACGATCCGGGTTGTTTCTCCTAATTCCGGTACATATGCTCGCGCCGGGGGGGCAGGCAGCCTGTATGACAAATACAGTACGATACCACCGCCGATGACGAGGCACAAGGCAACTGTCGCCGAGATGGCGATCAATTTTCTCATGTCAAATGGTTTCGTAGCTGTGCCGGGATCGTTTCCTGTCAAGCCAGGATGAAAATTCGTCCAGGTTTTTCGCATTCAGGCACTGTTCGGGGGTAAGCCATCCTTTGCGAGCGATTGAGACGCCCGGTTTCATGTAATCCAACTGGTTAATGGCATGCGCATCGGGGTTAATGGAGATAGGAACGCCGCGATCCGTTGCATGCCGTATCCAACGCCAGTCAAGATCGAGCCGGAACGGATTGGCGTTCAGTTCAAGGGCTACCCCGTTCGCTGCGCAAGCATCGATGACTTTTGCGTGATGGATGGGATATCCTTTTCGCCTCAGCAACAAGCGCCCGGTCGGATGCGCAAGGATCATAGTGTACGGGTTTTCGATCGCCCGGATTAATCGTTCGGTTGCTTCTTTTTCGGACATTTCGAAGCGGGTATGAATAGCTGCTACGACCAGATCAAACGTGGCCAGCACGTCATCAGGATAATCGAGCGATCCGTCCGCGAGTATGTCGCATTCAGTACCACTGAATACCCGGAGGTCGTTTCCGTATGCGTTGTTCAGTTCGCGAATTTCTTTCTGTTGTTCGTACACCCGCTCGATGCTGAGCCCGTTTGCAATGACAAGGGATCGGCTGTGATCACATACGCCGTAGTACGCATATCCTCTGGCGTATGCTGCGTCGGTCATTTGCCGCAGGGCGTGCATTCCGTCGCTCCAGGTAGAGTGGTTGTGCAGCGTGCCGCGAATGTCTTCGTACCTGATCAGGTCCGGCAGTCCGTTCTGTGCAGCAGCCTCAATCTCTCCCATATCTTCCCGGATAGCCGGATCTATGAACGGCATACCGGCGGCTTCGAACAATGCGTGTTCGGAGGGCGCATCACCGGGAAGGTCACATCGGGTCTGGACAGCGGCTACGTGCGCCGGCGATCCGGTTGCTTTCCATAATGTCGTTCCGTATTGCCCTGGAGTCGTTACATGAATACGCAGAGGGAACCCATCGGGAAGTGTGGCGAGGAGAATACGTTCTTCGCCTGTATCCTCCTCTAAGGTTGTCCACCAACCGGCCAGTGCGCGGCAAGCTTGTTCGGGGACGGCAGCCACTGCTACAATGACTATATCGTCCACGGTGTCGAGACTTCGCCGGAGCCCTCCCGCCAGATGGGCTTCGAGGACCTCGTCTATCCCCTGGATCGCTTCGAGGCAATGCAGGGCTTCCGCCAGCGCCTGATCGTATCGCCGCCGCCCCTCGTATTGTTTAAGGAGACGAATATTTTCGAGAATGGCTTCCTGCATTTTTGGCCCGAACCCACTCAGGTCAGCGAGGCGCCCGCTGGCGGCGACTTCTTCCAGTTCTTCTACGGAGGTAACGCCCAGTTCCTGCCAGAGCCGCCTTACCTTTTTGGCCCCAAGTCCCTTGATACGCAAGATGCCGGGAAGCCCGGGCGGGATGGTGCTGAGCAGATCCTCATACAGATCGAAGGAGCCACGTTTGAGAATCTCCCCTATTTGTGCGGCCAGACCGGGCCCGATGCCGGGCAATTCCTCAAGGGAGTCATTGGCGGTGAGCGTTGTCACCTCTTTTTCCAGTCGCCCGATTGCCCGGCTCGCGCTTGCAAAAGCGCGGGCCCGGAATACGTTGCCGCCGGTAATCTCGATGAGTGCGGCGGTTTCCTTCAGAAGGCGGGCAATCTCTTTGTTGGTGGTCATAAAACATTCACGAACGAACTGTGCATGGGATCCTGTATAACCGCTTCCTGTACCACAATTGCTGTCTTTTTTAGCGTATTATGCAATTGGCGGGAAGTGGTGCGCTGGCGTTCCTGCTTGTACGCAGGAGTGCCCTGCGCAGGTTAAAAAACCTGTTCACGCTTTTCCGTATCGGAGGTTTTCTCTCGCCGGAATGAAGGGATCGATAATGAAGAAGTATCGGAAGGTGTTTACCTTCGGCTCAGTCGTTTTGGCCGTGGGCATAGTGCTTGGTTTCGAATTGGGTTCCATTATCTCCTGGGATAATACGGCTGAGTCGCTCAGGAAACTCGAAAACGCGTACCTCATGATTAATGAGCGGTACGTGCAGGACGTTTCTTCTTCGAAGTTGACGGAGGGCGCCATCAACGGGATGCTCAACGAACTCGATCCCCATTCGATATATATCGACGCGGAAGCGATGAAGAAGGTGCGGGAGGATTTTGATGCTTCGTTCGAGGGGATCGGCATCGCGTTCGAGATCATTGCCGGGCCGAACGGTATGGATACGGTAGCGGTACTTAACCCATTGCCAGGCGGTCCCAGCGAGTCGGTGGGTATGCTCTCCGGGGATCGGATCGTTGCCGTGAATGATTCGTCGGCCATTGGCTTTTCCTCGGAAGATGTCACGCGTACCCTGAAGGGGCCGCGCGGCACCAGAGTCAAGGTTACGGTACGGCGTCCCGGCTACGAAGACCTGCTCGATTTCGTTATTACGCGCGACAAGATTCCTTTCTGGACCATGGACGCGCGCTACATGCTGGACGACGAGACAGGGTACATCCGCCTTAACCGGTTTGCACGGACAACCTATTCCGAGTTCCTGGAGGGTATGGACGTGCTGCGCCAACAAGGTATGCGGCGCCTTGTTCTCGATTTGCGCGACAATGCCGGCGGGTTCATGGAAATGGCAGTGCAAATTGCCGACGAATTCCTGATGGACGGACAAATGATCGTCGAGGCTCGTAGCCGCCATGAAGAGTACAACCAGCAGAACTACGCCCGCACCGGAGATGGTTTCGAGCAGGGGCCTCTCATGGTCCTTGTCAACGAAAACTCCGCCTCGGCAAGCGAAATTGTGGCTGGCGCGGTCCAGGATCACGACCGGGCGCTCGTTGTTGGGCGACGCACGTTCGGCAAGGGCCTTGTTCAGAAGCAATTTCCACTGCGCGACGGCAGTGCACTGCGCATTACGATCTCGCGCTTCTATACTCCCTCGGGGCGTCTTATCCAGACACCGTACACCACTGGACAAACCGACGACTATTACGCATCGAAACTGGATCGCTACCGGCTCGAAAGAACGCTGACCATGTCGGAGATTCAGGATACGCTGCCCGATTCTCTCAAGTATACGACTGCTGGAGGGCGAATCGTTTTCGGGGGCGGAGGGGTTCTGCCGGACGTGATCGTATATCCGGATTCCCTGTCGGCTTTTGCCCGGACGGTCGTCGGGCAGTTACAGGATAATGCCTTTGCCCGGGCATGGCTCGACCGGAACGGCGTTACCTTTCAGGAAGAATGGGGGGAGCGTCGAGATGATTTTGCAACCGATTTTGCTTTCGATCCGGACGAATTCGACGTTTTTCTGGCTTTTCTTGATCAGCGTGATATACACGTTGCGCCGGACGGCAGCCCGGAGCTTTCCCGCACCGACGGGGAAGGGCGGTGGTTCAGCCGATCAGAGGTGGAGAGTGATCGGGAATTACTGATGACTCGTATCAAGGCGCGCATTGGACAACGCACCTACGACCGGGGCATGTGGTACGAAACGATACGCGACATCGATCATGTATTGCAGGAAGCAATGCAATTGTGGGATCGTGTCGAGGAGGTACCCTTGCGGTAGCATTGGTCCCCTGCTGTATGGGCTCCCGTACAAAAAAATCGCAGGAATGACTGTGTTTAGCGTTCCCTCGTTGACACTTCGCTTTTCAATAAGTATACTTGCTTGGTACGGCGATTCGGGCGTTGGCATGTTTCGGCATAGCGATGTCCGGCAAGTGTTCCTTAAACATTGCACAGGCGCCGGATATCGGGGGTATATTGCACATAGTGTACTACCTTCCATACATTCATTTACTTTATAACCGAAACACCGTTTTTTCCGGAGGAACCAATCCATGACTCTTCCCAACTTGATGGTATTGCTTTTGCAGGACGCGGCCTCCTCAGACGGGGGCGTCATCAACGTTCTTGTAGAGCGCTTTAACGAGGGCGGCGAGTGGATGTGGCCCGTTTTGATCTGTTTGATCATCGGGCTTGCTATTGCGTTTGAACGCATTATCACGCTCAACCGGGCCGACATCAACACCCGCAAATTCATCGTTGGCATCAAGCATTCGCTCGATGACGGCGGTGTTTCTGCAGCCGAGGAGATTTGCGCAAAGACACGTGGTCCTGTTGCCGCCGTGTTCCAGGCAGGTCTTTTGCGCCACGATGAGGGCATTGATGCGGTTGAAAAAGCAGTTGTGTCCTATGGCTCGATCGAGATGAGTTTTCTGGAGCGTGGACTGGTCTGGCTTTCGCTTTTCATCAGTCTTGCCCCGATGCTCGGGTTCCTTGGAACGGTTGTCGGCATGATTGAGGCCTTTGACGCCATTGAGTCGGCGGGCGACATTTCGCCGAGTCTTGTGGCGGGTGGTATCAAGGTGGCGCTCCTGACCACGGCGTTTGGCCTTATCGTAGCGATCATCCTGCAATTCTTCTATAACTACGCCGTGTCGAAGATCGACCGGATCGTAGTGGAAATGGAAGATGCTTCCATCGAACTTATCGATTCGCTGGTGCTGTTGCAGGCGGGCCGTCCAGTTGCACCGCAGGTTGCCGACGTCGGTGATTCCGACGAATCCGTCTAACCGCAAACGTTCTTTAGACCATGGACAACATAGTTCCCATCGCCATTTGGGCCGCTGCGGTTATTCTTGGGCTCGGTTTGCTCGGGATGGCGCTGTTCGGTATCCAGAGCATCATTAACGGGAAGATCAACCTCGTTACGGCTGCCATCATAATCATTCCGGTGATTCTCTTGCTTATTCTTGGCCTTATCATCGGAGACTGGGCTGTAGCGGGCATCTGGACGCTGGTTATCATGTTCGTGCTGGCGGCCGTAAGCCTGCTGGTATCCGGAATCAGAGGATTGTTCAACTGACAGGGCGCGTACGCTGCTGCCCGTTATCCGAGGCCGCTTTATGAATCCAAGTATCCACAACCACAAGTACGCAAGGCGTCATGGCTGGATTGCTTAAAAAGAAAAAGGAGAGAGAAGGGGGGGAAATACCCACCGCATCCATGGCGGATATCGCCTTCCTGCTGCTCATCTTTTTCCTTGTTACGACGACCATCAATGTAGACACGGGCATCGGCATGACCTTGCCCCCGAAGTTGGACGAGAACCAGGAGCCGCCTCCGGTCAGGGAGCGCAACATGCTCAAGATTCTCGTGAATACCGAGGGACGCGTGCTGATTGAGGACAGACCTTCGGCCATTCCGAGGGTCAGGGAGGAGGTCAAGAAGCATACCCTGAACGAGGGGGTGGATCCCAACTACGCCGAATCGAGGGACAAGGCCGTTGTTTCCCTGAAAACGGATCGTCAGACACCGTACGACACCTATATCGGCGTGCTTGACGAGATATGGATGGCCTATTTCGAAATGTGGGATGCCGAAGCTCGTGCAATGGGTTTTCCCGATTACGCCACCTACCGGGACTATATCGATGAAAACGATGAGGAAAACCTGATTCGCAAGAAGATCAAGGCGCTGATCTCCATCGCAGAGCCGGATGCAGGATAAGCCGGGATCGGCCTGTTCCGTATAGTACGATAAGCAATCACGCGATCGAAGGGCTTATGTCCACACACTTTAAGAAAAAAAGCGCGAAGTCGAGCCCGAGCATCCCGATGGCGTCCATGCCGGACATCATCTTCATGCTCATCATTTTTTTCATGGTAACGACCGTGCTGCGAGAGACGGAGATACAGGTGCGTACCACTTTGCCGCGTGCCGAGGCGCTTACCAAGATCGACCAGAAGCGTCTGGTTTCGTATATGTATCTCGGTCCCCTCAAGTTGGCCAACAACGAGTTGGGCGATACCTCCGTTCAGATTGACGATGCGCTCATCGAGGACTTGCCCTCGATTCGTAGCATCATGTACCGCAAGTTACTTGATCAACCGAAGCTCATTGTATCTCTTCGCGTGGATCAATCGTCGGAAATGGGGATTGTAACGGATGTGCAGCAGGAGTTGCGCGAGGCTGGTACATTGCGCATCAACTACTCCAGCAAGCCCGAAATATTATAGGCTGTACGTGCCTGCCGTATGCATGGAAGTTCTTGAATATGCTGAAAAGCCTCGCCGGACCCGGCGGGGCTTTTCCTGTTAATGAAGTTATGATTCAGCGCAAACAGTCGGTGTATTTGCTCTTGGGTTCCCTGGCGCTCGGTGCTGTTCTTTTCTTCGGGGCCGGCGCTGTCTTCAGGGTGTTTCCCGGATACGTTCATGTTGTCTTTGGGGTGGGCGTGTTGGCCGGTTTGCTCGGCGTGATCTCCATTTTTATGCACAGAGATCGGGGGCGTCAGCATACATTGGTGCTCCTGGCACAGATTTTCACGCTGATATTGATGGCCCTTTTTGCAGTGGCCATGTATATCGGTGGTACTCCTGACGTATTTGCTTCATCCTCAGATACGGACACTACCGGCAGAATGGTCACGATGGCAATTCTCGTTTTAGCCTATGCTTTCTTCTGGCTGGCCCGGCGGGCGATCCGGTCGGATATCGAGTTGGTGCGTTCGGCGAGTCGTATTCGCTGATTGTGGGCAGGAATCGAAAACTACGCGATGTGTAAGGGAAACAGACCGGCTTTGGTGTATTGGGTGCTTGCTGCCGGCATGATCAGTTTCTCGTTTAGTCCTATCCTTATTCGATTTGCAGGTGGTGAAGTCGGAGGGGAAGCTCCCGGTCTGACGGTTGCTGTCTGGCGCACCATGATGGCGGCCGTAGTACTGGCGCCGTTTGCGTGGGTGCGTGCAAGGGCTGAGATAAAAGCGTTTGATCGCCGCGAGTGGTATATGATTTCGTCGGCCGGCATTCTGCTTGGGATGCACTTTGTACTATGGATCGAGTCGCTCTATCACACGACGGTGGCAGCGGCGTCGGTTCTTGTCACTACCAGCCCTGTTTTTCTGGCGGTGCTCGGTTACATATTTCTGAAGGAGCGGCTTTCGAAACCGATCAATGGGGCAATCCTGCTGGCCGTGGCGGGAGCGGCAACAATCGGTGCAGGAGACATGCTTGAGGGAGACGGCGCCGGAACGCTTTTCGGCAATGGGTTGGCCTTGATCGGCTCGTTATTTTTCAGTGTGTACCTTCTTGTGGGTCGGGTTGTACGTCAGAAGCGTTCCTGGTTGGCCTACGTGTTTCCATTGTATACCGTGGCCGCCGCTACAACACTGGTCATTGCTCTCCTGCTTAATACCCCCTTGTGGGGTTTCCCCCCGCTATTTTATGTACTGTGTGCGGGCTTGGCGTTGGGACCGCAAGTGATGGGGCATGGGGCCTTTAATTACGGCATACGCTATTTTTCGGCAGCCCTGATTGGATTGATGGGGCTCATTGAGCCGGTCGGTGCTTCCCTGCTTGCTTACGTGATATTCGACGAGTTGCCGAGTGCCGTCGCCATGGCCGGGATGCTGGTGGTGCTGGTTGCCATTTCTTTCGTAGTACTATACTACAAGCGTACTCAGTCCGCCATTCCGATGACAGACTGACAGAGAAGGAGGAGAGGGATGCACGACGGGGCGATAGGCCAATCTATTTATGCCTGACTACGTGCCAGGGTTACACGAAGGCCTTCTTCGGCAGCAAGTCGAATCGCCGGCGTCCCCGCACGAAATAATCGGCGACAATACTGTTCCTGTAGGTGGGCAGCACGATTTCCGAAAGCGTTTCCGGTCGGGTGGCGCCACAGGTCCAGGAGCCCTTCATTCGGTGCGCATCGGTATAGGCTCGCATGATAGCTGTATATTCGGTGGGGTGTCCCGACGCAAGTGCGCGCATCGCCGCCGCCGCGTCCAGTGCGCATCGCGCCGCAAAGACTCGTTTCCATTCGGGTTCCGGCAGGTTTTTGTACAGCATCAGCAGGTTATTCCGGAATGTCAGATAGACCTTTCGGGGGTTTCCCCGGTGCAGTGATCCACCACCAATGTGGTACACTTCGCTGGCGGGTTGTACGCGGATCCGGTACCCGGCTCGCTGGAGCCGCCAGCATAAGTCGATTTCTTCCATGTGCATTTCGAAGCGCTCGTCCAGCAATCCCACCTTGTCAAGGGCAGATCGGCGGAGTAGCAGCGCCGCACCTGTACCCCAAAAGATATCGCGAGGCTCGTCGTATTGTCCGCAATCCTTTTCCAACCGGAAGAAAATGCGCCCGCGAGCAAAGGGATACCCCAGCCGATCCATAAATCCTCCCGAAGCGCCGGCGTATTCGAACATGGATCGATCCTCGTATTGCAATACCTTGGGCTGTACGGCAGCGATGTCTTCACATGTTTCCAATTCGTCCACGAGTGGATTGAGCCAACCGGGCGGCACTTCCACGTCGTTATTCAGCAGTAATACATATTTTCCCGTAGCGTGCGGAATAGCTTCGTTATTGCCACGGCAAAACATGGTGTTTTCCGTATAGCGTAGCACCCGAATGTTCGGAAAATGCCTGTGAATCCATTCGGCCGAGCCATCGTCCGAAGCATTGTCGGCCAGAATAATCTCCAGATTTTCGTATTCGGTCGCTACTACGGAAGGGAAACATTGCTTCAAGAGCGGCAATGCATTCCAGGTAATGACGATAATGGATACGCGGGGGCGTACGGCCGCCATACCGATTGGGCTTTCTTTCGTAGGGTCGTATCTTCGCTGCGAATCCGGCGGAGCGGACAGGCATTCGCAATTATCCAACGAGTTGCGCGCAGTATCGTTCGAACGATATGGCAGGGAGGTATCCATCATACGAAGACGCCCGTCGCGTTCTCCGCGAGCACTGGGGATACGATGACTTTCGTCCCGGTCAGTGGGACATCATTCGACACGTTGTCGAAGGGCGGGATGTGCTTGCCATTCTTCCCACCGGCGGGGGGAAATCCATTTGCTATCAGGTCCCCGCTCTCCTGTACGAGGGCCTCACCCTCGTGATCTCTCCGTTGATCGCGCTCATGCAGGATCAAGTGGCGGGGCTGGAGGCTCATGGCGTCAAGGCCACGTACATCAACAGTGCATTGCCCCGGCGCGAGATAGAACAGCGATGGCTCGCTGCTGAGCACGGGAAGTATCGCCTTCTATATCTGGCTCCCGAACGGCTTTCTTCGGAGGCGTTCGCTGTGCGGGCTTCGCGCATGAACATCTCTCTGCTCGCCGTGGACGAAGCACACTGCATCTCCGAGTGGGGGCACAATTTCCGGCCTTCCTATCTGCAGATTGCCGCTGCGCGCAAGCACATGGGAGATCCTCCGACCATTGCCGTCACAGCGACGGCTACGCCCAACGTGCGCAAGGACATTGTCGAGCACCTGGCGCTGCGTCGCCCGGAACGCATCGTTCAGGGCTTTGACCGTCCCAACATCGTCTGGTCCGTTTTTCGGACAGAAAACAAGCGATCAAAGGTGCTTGACATTCTCGACGGTGTTCCGGGTTCCGGTATTCTGTATTCGAGTACCCGAAAGGGTGTCGAACGGTGGGCTGACTGGCTTACACGACGCAATCAGTCTTGTGCATTTTATCACGGCGGCATGGAAGGTTCCGTGCGCGAGCGGGTGCAGAATGGATGGATCCGCGGCGATCAGCGGATCATGGTTGCCACCAATGCCTTCGGCATGGGCATTGACAAACCGGATGTTCGCTTCGTCATTCATGTCGATCTGCCCGGCACGCCCGAAGGATATTATCAGGAGGCAGGGCGTGGGGGAAGGGATGGAAAAACGTCCTGGGGCACTCTCTTGTACCATCAGGGCGACGAGGAAACGCCGCGCAGGCTTATTGAGGAGAGTCATCCAACGCCGAAGGAAGTGAGGAAGGTCTATGATGCGGTGTGCAATTTGGCGCAGCTGGCAGTGGGGGGGGAGATTGACTCGCCTGTGCCTGTTCGGATCGGTCCGATTGCTCGCCTCACGGGGTTTTCTGCGGGAAAAATAAACACGGCCGTGACACTCCTTGCACGTCAGGATGCATGGCGTATCCTCCCGCAGCGGGGGAATGCCGGGCTGATTCATTGCCGACAACCCGCCCCTGTGTTTCGGGAGTATGCTGAGGGCCATGCCAATGCCTCTCTGGCGGAGTTTGTCCATGCGCTATTACGAACGGTGGATGCGGGGGTCTTTTCGGATTGGCGGGAGATCGATATCCGGATGCTTGTTCGCCGGACGGGGCTTCCCCTGGAGCATCTTTTGAAGGGTATGGAGTACCTGCAAGGACACCAATTGCTTGATTGGATTCCTCCGGATCGGGTAGTGCGTGTCACCTTCTTACATGCCCGCAGCGCTCGCCTTCCGATTGACGGCGACCAGGTGCGTACCGCCCGAAAGCGGGCGGAAGCGCAACTCGACCAGATAATCCGTTTTGCGTGTTCGACGACATGCCGCCGCCATTTTTTGCTGACGTACTTCGGAGAGACGGTTCCGGAGCGATGCGGCACATGTGACGTGTGCCTCGGGCGCCACGAAGCATTCGAGCCGCCCCCCCTGGATGCACCCGTCGTCCAACGATTGTTGCGTCAGATCGCTGACGGGAAACCGCGTGGAGAATGGCTGGAAGGTATGCGCACGCCTGCGTACCGGATCGATCAGTTGCTCGGCTGGCTGATCAACGAGGGGTACCTTCGGCAGCCCCGGCCACCGGGAGATGCCTTTGAACTCACGGCCAAGGCAACATCGATGCTTGAGGCGTCTTCATGACCGAATCCGCTCCGATATCAGGCATTTGCTGCACCTGAAGCGTATCGACGACCCGCCCGTATATTCCGGCAAAGGTTTCCGGATGCGATGTGTACCAGGCGATGGCGTCCGCCCAGGCTGTACTGTCAAGGCCGTGGGCAGCGAGGAGGGAATCTTTTGCCTCCCCGGTGCTGGCTTCCGTTAGTTCTTCCTGGGCTTGCAAGAGGTGCATCTCGGCCAGCACGACCACCATGGTGATATCAGAGACGGGTGGCGGTGCGTTGCCGCCACATGCGGCGAGCGCGAATACCGCAAGACACAAGATGCTTGCCGCAAGGCGCCGGGGAAGAACGACCACCCCGGGCAGGCTGTACAGTGGGGTGAAGACCGGATGCGTCATGCCTGTTGCGGCAGGTCGCCGTCGTTACGGAATGATTTTGTTCAGCGCGTACTCGATGATGTCTTCGGCGCCAAGTCGCTTGAGTTCGGGAATGAGGCGCCGTACGTGCCGTTCTTCAATGACCGTCTCGATGGCTACCCAGTCGTTCCCGTTCGCCAGTGGCGAAACGGTCGGCATGCGCATGGCGGGGAGCATCCCGATGATTTGCTCCACACGATCACGCTGCACATTGAGTTTGAGTCCAACGCGGCCTTCGGCCCGGATCGCACCTTGCATCAGCAGTGCAATGCTTTCGATCTTTTGCCGCTTCCAGGGGTCTTTCCATGCCTCCCGGTTGGCGATAAGCTGCGTATTCGAGTGCATCAGCACATCCGCGATGCGAAGTTTGTTGGCGCGCAGCGACGAGCCCGTTTCGGTAACCTCGACGATGGCGTCCACGAGATCGGGACATTTTGCCTCGGTCGCCCCCCATGAAAACTCGACATCGGCATTCACGTCATTTTCCCGAAGCCATGTGCGCGTGATGTGAACCACCTCGGTTGCAATGCGCTTCCCTTCGAGATCTTTTACGGATTGGATATCGGAATCCTCGGGAACGGCAAGGACCCATCGTACGGGGCGCATGCTCGTTTTCGAGTAGATCAGGTCACTTACCGGGTGCACATCCGATTGCGTTTCGAGCACCCAGTCCTTGCCTGTAATGCCTGCGTCGAATACTCCGTCCATGACATACCGCGCCATCTCCTGGGCACGGACCAGCATGGCCCGCAGTTCCTCGTCGTCCGTAGACGGAAAGTATGATCGCTCGCGCGTCGAAAAGTTGTATCCGGCCCGGTGCAAGAGTTCCAGTGTAGCGGTTTGCAGGCTGCCTTTGGGCAGCCCGAGTCGCAATACGGGGGAATCCTGTGTCGGTTTTCCGGCGCCGGGCCCGGGATCGGTAGCCATGGATGCGTTCGCTGCTCGCGTGGGGTATAGTAATTCGATGATGTGCCGCCAGTCGGGTATGACGGCGCCGGACGCACAGAGTATGGGGGCGTGTCGGATGGACGGCTTGTTATCCCTTAGCTTTCCGCAGGAACGTCGCGAGAGCGAAAAGTATAGGCGATTGCTTCCATCTGGCGCAGAAACTCTCTTTTGTTGTATCCAGGGGCAAAAACCATCCCGTCGATCATGTACAGCCGCCCTGTCGGCTGATCATAAAACGTATAGGTTATAAACGGTCCGCCCATCCCGAATTCCATTTTTCGACCTTCCTCGACGCCGACCATATGCCAGAGTCCGCGTGTTTCAAAACCATACCGTCCCAGAAAGTTGATGTTTTTCGTTTCAAGCGGTCTGCTTTCCCGGCGGTCAATCTCGATCCATCCTCCGAGGTTACCCTGAATGTACTGGCGGGAAAGCGAGTCACGCGTGTCGTAAATCCATTCAGGAGAAAGCAACTCGGGATCGGCATGGTCGATAAAGTGCACGAAAACACTTCGCCATGTTTCGGGAAGGATACGCCGGAGCCAGACGAAGTCACTTGTATCCACAGCGACCAGATAATCGTGCTGTACGTTCACGGCAAAATCATACATTGCCGCCAGTTCTTCCTCGACATCGACCTGGCGTCCCCGATCGAACATTTCTTCGGCGAGCCGTCGCCGGGCGGCCCTGTTGAAGTCGCGGGATACCCCCTCCGACGTACTGTAGATCGCCTCAATGACATCTTCCTTGTCCTCGCCGGTGATGTAGTAGACCTGCTGATCCCGCCGGAAAATGTTTTCGCGTGAGACGGCGACCCCGCCTTCCTCGCGGATAGCTTCCTGGGCGGTTGGATCAAATACGTTCCGGATGTATTCCGCCTCGTTGGTCGAATCACTGAATGCCGCGACGAAGATCACATTCTTTTGCCGGCGCGCCGTCTCGAGGTCGTCTTCCGTTTCAAGAGGTGCGTGCCGCAATTCGAACTGTCGCTCGGGGGCAGGTAGCGTGCTGATGAATTGCCCGACGGTTTCACGCAGTGCTTCCCCGATGGCGCCGCTCCAATCCAGTGAATCGGCGACCACAAGGATTTCGGTGTCCAGCCCGACAGCTCTCGGACGATAATCACTTTCGCCGCTACAGCCGGCGAAGACAAAAAGACATGCTGTGAGCAGGGCGATTTTTGTGCGGAATCGCGCGGTTTTCCTCGGGGATTGTATCATGACCTGTTCAGGAAGATGGTCCAAAAAAGAAAAAGACCCAGGTAATAACGTCTGTGATTGGTTCCGGTTGCCGTGCGAAACGCTATGCTTTCTCTTGCTCTACAGCCTTGTCGCCGTCCTTCAGAGCACGTGCGAAGCGCCGAATTTCTTCATAGTGTGTTTTTGTGGGCTTCGACCCGTCATTCCACAGCGTTTCCACCTTTTCGATCAGTGCCGACCCGACAATGAATCCGTCGGTATGGCGGCTCAGGCGTACCGCGTCCTCATGGGTTCTGATGCCGAATCCGGCCAGCAGGGGGTGTGTACGCACCATGTCACGCGCCCGCTTCAGGTACGCTTCCACGTGTTCGATGGCGCCAAGGCCCGAGCCGGTCAATCCTGTTACGGATACTGCATACACAAACGCCGTCGTAGCCTTATCGATCTCCCGAATGCGGTCGTCAGGGGTATTCGGGGCAATCAGGTGAACCGACCCCAGCCCGGCGGCTGCAGCCTCACCTGCGAAGGGAAGATGCTCTTCAAGGGGTACGTCAGCGAGAATCAACCCCTCGATCCCGGCGTTACGCGCGTCTCTGCAAAATGCGGAAATACCGTATTGGCGGACCGGGTTGGCGTATCCCATCAGGAGGAGGGGGGTGTTGCTTTCAGCACAGAAGGCGGCGGCTGTCCTGAAAGTATCCTTCATGCGGACGCCGGCTTGCAGGGCTCGTTCGCTCGAGCGCTGGATAGGCAACCCCTCTGCAAGCGGATCGCTGAAGGGCATGCCGAGTTCGATGAAATCGGCGCCCCCTCGATCCATCTCGCGCAGGATCGGGAGCGTACTTTCGGGGTCGGGAAAGCCACTGGTCATAAACAATCCCATGGCTTTCTCGCGACGCTGTATACAGGCCGCCAGCCTTTCCTGAAGTCGTTGCATTGTTTTCAGAGGTGCTTTGCGATCGTACCCATATCCTTGTCGCCGCGCCCGGAGCAATTGACAACGACTACCTCATTGCGCGCCATTCCGCGTATCCCATCCGGCAGCCAGCCTATCGCATGTGCGGTCTCCAGGGCTGGAATGATGCCTTCCGTTTTCGACAGCAGTTTTACCCCCTCGATGGCCTGGGCATCCGTTGCGGATGCGTAATGCACGCGTCCCGTATCCCGCAGCCAGGCATGTTCCGGTCCTACCCCCGGGTAGTCCAGTCCCGCCGAGATGGAATGCGCGAGTTGCACCTGCCCCTCTTCGTCCTGCAGCAAATAGCTCATGGCTCCATGCAGGATGCCAGGCGAGCCTTTCGTAAGGGTGGCCGCATGTCGTCCGTTCAGTCCTTCGCCGGCAGCCTCCACGCCATATAGATGCACGTGCGGATCCCGCAGGAAGGCATAAAAAAGCCCGATCGCATTCGAGCCGCCGCCCACGCAGGCTACCACCGCATCCGGTGCAGGGCGCCCTTCCACCTCCTGTAATTGCCAGCGGGTTTCGTCCCCGATGACGCGGTGAAAATCACGCACCATCATCGGATAGGGATGCGGACCTACGACCGAACCGATGATATAGAACGTGTCACGTACGTTGGTTACCCAATCTCGAATGGCCTCGTTGGTGGCGTCCTTCAGGGTGCGACTACCACTGGAGACGGGTCGTACATCGGCGCCGAGCAACTGCATGCGCAGCACATTCAGGTGCTGTCGTTCGATATCTTCTTCGCCCATGTAAACGATGCATTGCAGGCCGAATCGTGCACAAACGGTAGCGGTTGCCACGCCATGCTGTCCCGCCCCCGTCTCTGCGATGATGCGCGTCTTGCCCATAAGGCGCGCCAGCAATATCTGCCCTATCGTATTGTTGATCTTGTGTGCTCCCGTGTGGCACAGATCTTCCCGTTTGAGATAAATTTTTGGTCCGCCGAGCGCTGCGGTGAGCCGTTCGCAAAAGGTCAACGGCGTGGGGCGCCCGGCATAGTCAGTGAGCATCGCATCGAGCTCTTGCCGGAAAGCCGGGTTCTTGCGAGCGGCTTCATAGGCTTTCCGGAGCTCCTCGACGGCAGGAATAAGCGTTTCGGGCACAAACACGCCGCCGTACAACCCGAAATGCCCGCGTTCGTCGGGAAGGGGATGCGTTTTTTCCATAATGAGTACGGTTCTGTTTGTGCCGTATGACGCTGCACGCCGCCGCGCAACACCATGGATAATCAGGTCTCGAGTTCGGAATGTACCGATCGGAATACCTGCATAAAGGCGTCAATTCTGGAGAAATCCTTTTCCCCAGGGGCCGATTCGAGACCACTCGACACATCCACGGCAAACGGACGCAGTGTACGGATAGCCTCGGTCACATTACCGGCATGGATGCCTCCCGCAAGAAAGATACCGGGGCTTCCGGAATGAGCAGACTGTTCGCCCTGCTCACGAAAGTCTTCCGCGGGGGGGCTCGCTACATGCCAGTCGAAAGTCTGGCCGCTGCCGCCGTACACCTTGTCGTTGTACGCATCCAGCAGGAAATGCGCGGCCACGTTCTCATAGGTCCGCATCAGGCGATATAACCTGTCGGGGGTCGTGTCCGGAGCGATGCGAAACGCCTTGATGACCGGGTATTCGATGTCCAGGATATCGGGAACAGGTTCCTCGCCATGGAGCTGCACAAAGGCGAATCCCGCCTTTTCGGCGGTCCGGTTGACCACATCGGCAGAGGCATTCACGAACACGCCGACTGGCTGCGGTCCATGTATCCATTCAACAATGTCTCGCACGCGCTCCGGTGCGATATAGCGGGGGCTGCCGGCATACTGTACGAATCCAAGGTAATCGGCCCCTGCGGCGGCAGCATACCGGGCGTCCTCCAGCCGGGTTATCCCGCATATTTTGAGTTTGGTCGTCATGCTTTAATTCCTTCCGCTTCGCTCCTGAGTCTTGCCAATGCATCCCCGGGTCGTTCGGACCGCATGAAGGTCTCGCCGATCAGAAAGGCATCGATTCCGCGTTCGTGCAAAAATCGCAGTTCCGTCCCCGACGTAAGGCCGCTTTCCGACACGCGCACAACATTTTCCGGGACATCCGCAAATACCCGGATGGAATGTTCGATGTCCACTTCGAAGGTGCGCAGGTCACGGTTATTCACGCCTACGATGCGTGTCTCGTCAAAATCGAGGCGGTCCAGTTCTCTCGGTTCGTACACCTCCACCAGCGCATCGAGATCCAATTCGTGTGCTGCCTGCAACAGGTCCCGCAGATGCGTCTTGTGAAGTACGGCAGCGATCAGCAGTACTGCATCCGCACCGTAGGCCCTCGCTTCGAGGAGTTGATAGGTGTCGATAATAAAGTCTTTTCTTAATAGAGGAATAGAAATGGCTTGGCGGACAACAGCAAGATCGTCGAGTGAACCCTGAAAATGATGGGGCTCGGTCAGGACGGAAACGGCGATGGCTCCGCCGGCTTCGTATTGCCGGGCAATCTCGACCGGTTGGAAGTTGTCCCGGATGACACCGCCTGATGGCGAAGCTTTTTTGATCTCGGCAATAATCGAAGGTCCGTTTTTCCGCAGGGCGTCTTCCAGGGAATGCCGGTCCCGGTCGAACCCCACCATATCTTCAAGCTGCCCCGGCGGTACGGCGGCTTTCCGCGTGGCCGCGACTTCTTGCGTGTCCGCTACGATGCGGTCGAGAATAGTCATGGGGCAGGTGCATTGTGCGAAGCATGGGCCAGCCGTTCGAGCGTGTCTTGCGCCATTCCCGAATCAATGCTTTCTTCAGCGGCGCTGCGACAGGCGGCAAGGTCCTCGAATTTTCCTGAAACCGACAGGGCATGGGCTGCATTGAGCACGACTACGTCGCGGCGCGGCCCCGACTCGCCTGCAAGAATCGCCCGCACGATGCGTGCATTCTCGTTGCTGCCACCGCCTGCAAGCGCATTCCGGGTGCAGCGAGTGAAGCCAAGGTCTTCGGGACGCAAGAGGCACTCCACAGAACCGGTTGGAGGGGTATCCCCATGCACTTCGAACGCCACCGTTTCATCCGCCAGCGATACCTCGTCCAGTCCGTCCCGCGCGTGCACGGCGAGGATGTGCCGGGCGCCGAGACGCTCGAGAATGGCTGCCATGACCTTCGCTGTTTGCTCATCGAAAGCACCGGTCAACTGGTGGCGTACCCCGGCAGGGTTGCACAAAGGGCCCAGAATATTGAAGAAGGTGCGTACCCCCAGTTTCCTGCGCACCGGCATTACATGCTTCATCGCGGGGTGGAAGAACGGAGCGAACAGGAACGCCATGCCCGCCTTCTCAAAACAGTATTCGACGCCTTCCTTGCCCAGCGCCGTTTTTACACCGAGCGCTTCCAGCACATCCGCCGAGCCGCATTTCGACGAAACGGACCGGTTTCCATGCTTGGCTACGGTAACCCCGGCGCCTGCACACACGATAGCAGCGACGGTAGAGATATTGAACGTGTCCGTGCCGTCTCCACCCGTTCCACACAGGTCAATGGCGTCCGGATCACCGGTTTCTACCGGGACGGCGTATTCGCGCATGATCTTCGTGAAGGCGACCAGTTCGTCCAGCGATTCACCACGCGTCCTCAGACCCAGCAGAAAGGCCGCCGTGCATTCGGGTTCCGATGCGCCTTCCATTAACAGGCGCATTGCGTTCTCGGCCTCTTCGCTTTGCAGCGTACCTCCGCCGGCGAGGATGTTCAGGTATTTTTGCATGATACGCGTGGAAAAGCGTGGGTCGGGTCAGGAAATCGCTGCCGGGTTCTCCGTGGCGCTATCCACTGTGCTGCCCAGCACCTCTTCCAGCCAATTGTCGAGGATCCGAGGCCCTTCGTCCGTCAGTACGCTTTCCGGGTGAAACTGGATACCTTCAACCGGATACTCCCGGTGCCGCAGGCCCATGACGACGCCGTCTTTCGTTTCCGCCGATATGTCCAGACAGGCAGGCACGCTGGCCCGGTCCACCACGAGAGAATGATACCGCGTGGCCGTGAACGGATTGCTGACGTTCAGGAACACGCCTCGTCCATCGTGTTCTATACCGCTCGTTTTTCCATGCATCAGCGTGGGGGCATAGCCGATCCGTCCACCGTATACCTCGCCGATCGCCTGGTGTCCGAGGCATACGCCGAGGATTGGCACGGAGGACCCCAGGGCGCTCACGATTGCCTCCGTCACGCCGGCATCGGCAGGGCGGCCCGGCCCCGGCGAAATGAGGATACCCCTCGGCGCCCGATCACGCACGGCGTCCACATCGAGCACATCGTTTCGCACTACCTCGAGGTCGCTCGTGCGGCGTCCCACAAGGTGTACGAGGTTGTACGTGAACGAATCATAGTTGTCGATGACGAGAATCATGGCGCTGCCTCATAGGTAGTGATCAGCCCAACGCGCTCTCGTACGCGTTCCATGTATTCACCGGCCCGTTCCCGGGCCTTGCGGCCCCCTTCGCGCAATATGTCGAACACATCGTCCGGACGCCGGGCCAGTTCCTTGCGTCGGATGCGCGCTTCCGCAAAATGCTCGTCGATGAGAGAGAGCAATTCCTTTTTCGCGTGCCCGTATCCAAATCCTCCTGCACGGTAAGCCTCTGCAATACGTTCCCGCGTTTCGTTGTCGGCGAACAGCCGGATGAGCGTAAACACATTGTCGTGCTCCGGATCTTTCGGCGCTTCGAGCGGCGTCGAATCGGTCACGATGCTCATCACTTTTTTCTTCAGGGCTTTTCCTTCTTCGAAGATGCCGATCGCATTTTCGTAACTCTTGGACATTTTCCGGCCATCCAGTCCGGGTACGACCGCCACGTCGAAGAGGATGTAGGGTTCGGGTATGGGAAAGACCGGATCGTCCTCCGGGCAATACGTACGGTTAAACCGCTCCGCCAGGACCCGCGTCATTTCGATATGCTGTTTCTGATCCGCGCCCACCGGCACCAGCGTACCTCCGTAGATCAGAATATCCGCTGCCTGCAGTACGGGATAGGTAAACAGACCCGCATTTGCGGTTATGCCCTGTGCAACCTTGTCCTTGTAGGCCACCCCTTTCTCCAGTTGAGATACCGTGGCAAGGTTGTTAAAAATCCATGCCAGCTCGGTGACTTCCGGCACGTCACTCTGCATGAAGAGGCATGCGGCCTGGGGGTCGAATCCGAGGGCAAGGTAGTCGAGCGCTACATCCAGTGTATAGCGCCTCAGTTTGTCCCGGTCCTGGAGCGTCGTCAGGGTGTGGTAGTTGACGATAAAGTAGTACGCCTCATGCGTTTTATGAAGCTGGATGTGTTGTCGGAGCGCCCCGAAATAATTCCCGAGATGCAATGCGCCCGACGGTTGAATACCGGAAACGATTACTTCGCTGTCTTTGCGGAGAACGGGGGAGGGCATGGATGTGTCGATGCGTTCGGAAGACATGGGTGCAACAGGTACGAAAGGTTGGCTGGAGAGATCAGCGGTTCTGCAAGACCAGTTTTCGCACGTACTCCAGCCGCACATGGGTGTTTTTCAGGACAACGTCGAGGATGGCCCGCGTGAGCATCTGGTGTTCCATGCCAAGTTCGGCATGGAGCAACTTCTCGAAGTCGCTCTCCAGATTTCTGAGCGCTGTCACGATGTCGCTGTCGCATTTTCCGAGGTCAAAATCCTCTGGTTCCATCTCGGTGCCGTTGAACGGCACGCCTCCCGCACTGAGTACCGCTTCACTCAGTTTCCCTACATCCATGCGGGCCGTCCTTTGAAGCGTGGACAGTTTTCCGGCAGCGTCCCGGTCTTCGAGGGAACGCACTGCATATTCATGCGAATGATTCAGTGCGCAATGAGAACGAATAACGGGGTTTAGCCGTGCGGCGGTTTCTTCGCGCGGGAGGGTTTTCCCCGCCCACCCCTTGTTCAGAAAAAGGTTTTTTATTCCCATGGCACAAGGCAAATAGCCAGTGATACAGATATACGATGCACGGCGGTCATAGCAACCCCTCCGAGGCAAGGAGGATCGCTTCTTTCAGAGCGCGTGCCTTGTTGACAGTTTCCTCAAATTCGCTGGACGGTTTGCTGTCTGCGACCAGACCGCATCCTGCTTGTACGTAGACCCGATCTTTTTGAACGAGCATGGTTCTGATAGCGATGCAGGTGTCCATGTTGCCCGAATAATCCACATGGCCGACCGCGCCGGCATAGGCGCCTCTTGCGGACGGTTCGAGTTCGTCAATGATTTCCATAGCGCGCACCTTGGGCGCTCCGCTTACGGTGCCTGCCGGGAAACAGGCCGCGAGTACATCCATTGCCCCTCTTCTGCGATCCAGCTCGCCGGATACCGATGACACGATATGCATGACATGCGAATACCGTTCCACGTAGGCGTACCTGTCTACTTTTACGGAACCATGCCGGCAGACCCGTCCCAGGTCGTTCCGGCCAAGGTCCACAAGCATCAGGTGTTCTGCACGCTCCTTGGGGTCGGCCAGCAGCTCTGCCTCGAGTCGCCGGTCGTCTTCCTCCGTGGCGCCCCGGGGCCGTGTGCCTGCGATGGGTAACACCTCTGCCGTGTCGCCGTCGATACGCACAAGTACTTCGGGTGAGGAGCCTATCAGCGAAAAATTGTCGAAATCGAGATAGAACAGATACGGGGACGGATTTACCTGCCGCAGCGCGCGATACAGGTTGATGCGATCCCCCTCGTACGGCATGGAGAAACGTTGCGACAGCACGGCCTGGAAAATATCTCCCTCGTAGATATACCGCTTGACCTTTTCAACGGCCTCTTCGAACTCTGCCCGCTCGAAATTAGAGTCCATTTCCTCCTGCAGAATCCGTATGGATTCCGGTTTGGACGGGGTTGTTTCCGAGAGTTCCGCCTCCAGTGCGTCGATGCGCCCGGAGGCTCTGAAATAGGCGTCAGCGGGGTCGTCTCCCTCGTCCACGAACGCGCAGGAAATCAGAACCAGTTGGCGCTTTACGTGGTCGAAGGCGACCAGCGTATCGTAAAAACACCAGATGGCGTCCGGAATGTGGAGGTCGTCAGGCGGCACATTGGGCAAGCGTTCGACGAGGCGTACAGCGTCGTAGCCCAGATACCCCACAGCGCCGGTTGCGATCTGGGGGAGGCCACTTGTTCGGACTTCCGTATACCGGTCCATTTCCCGCTGTATCACCTCAAAAATATTTCCCTTCAGTTCGCGAACGGTTCCATCGGCGTCTTCGGCGATCGTACGCGGACCAAAAGCGCGCACAATGCGGAACGGGTTTTTCCCGAGGAAGGAGTAGCGCGCCAGTTTCTCGCCGCCTTCGACACTTTCGAGCAGAAAACAATACCGGCTTCCTTCGCGGAATGCGAGGAAAGCCGAGACGGGCGTCAGGAGGTCGGCGCTGAGGCGCCGGCAGATCGGTACGACCAGATTGCCCTTGTCCCGGTGGGCGTCAACAAGGCGTATGAAATCTTCAAGCGGCATGGTCTGCAAATAAAAAACCACACAAAAAACCCCACTGTTCTATGTGAACAGTGGGGATACGGCCTGACCGCGCATACTGCATGGCGGCATTATGGCGTACACGCAAGGCGGATCCCACTGTCCGGCGATCTGCGCCACCAGCCGCCGGCATGAACGTGGATGCTGCTATGTACACATTGTCCGATCATATCACCCAAGATATACCCTGAACCAGTGAAAAGCAAGGACATGCAAGGAGCTGTGTTTTTACGAAAGCACCTCTGTCACCCTTCTGTTTTGCTCGCTGTCACCGGGTTCGTAACCGATCATCATGTACGAGAGTTCGATGTCTCCATGTTCCCGGAATGCTTCCAGGATGCGCATCGTGAGCATATGTTCGGTATTCCGGCGTTTCCGCACCTCGGTAAGGTGTCGGAGGGATAGGCGGATCCCGTTCTGCGTTGCGCGCACATATACAAACGGGGTCAGTACCTTGTAGTAAATGAGGTATTCACGGGACATCTGCCGGATTTCTTCCCGGGCCTGCTGCTCTATGGGTCCGGTCGTTTCGGAGGCCAGTTTCATAAGGATATCCCGGGCCGCCTTCCAGTCCGAACGAAAGGTGACGGTAAAAGGGATTTCATTCCACACAAACCGGAAGCCCTGCGTGTAATTATACACTCCGTACTGGTAGAACCAGCTATTCGGAAAATGCACAATGCGGCCTGTACTCTGATCGGCGTCGACCCATCCCCCCGTTTCCATCAGTGTGCTGTGCAGGGGGCGAATGTCGATCACGTCGCCGTGCAGGTCATTTACCTCAATGCGGTCTCCGCTTTTGTACGGCGCCCGAACCAGCATGTGGATCCATGCGACAAAGGAAAGGAGCACTTCCCGCATGGCGATGGCGAGCCCTGCGCCGACGACCGTGAGAATCGTGGCCGGCCCCGGTCCCTGTCCTGCTGACCATACGTAGAGGATCGCAAGGGCCGTGAAGAGGCCGAGCATCCGACCGGCAATTTTCGACACCCGGTAACGCCGGTCCGCTTCTTCGATATAGCGCGACAGCACGCGTCGCAGGGCGTATGCCAGGATCACCGCGGCCAGCACCAGCAAGATGGAAATCCATACGTCCTGTCCTGCGCCCCCGGTGAGGAAGGATTGAAACCGTTCGCTCTGGAGAAAATCTCTGAAAGGCATGCCTTAATTCTTTTCGCTCATCGCCAAAGTACGAAATCCGGATAAGAAAGGGGGGCAGGAGGAAAGCCGACAAGGTGTATTTTATTCCCGGTAGCCTCGGTAATCCTCTGAAAAAAACGGAAGGCGCCAAGTTCTGGATACTGTGGGACGAAATGCTATGGGATATTGTAGAAAGAGATGTTATTTTGCTCAATCCCACCACAAGAACGGTCGCGTAGACACGGCCACATCGTTCTTCATTTTATGAGTAGAGCCAAACGCCCCGGCGGATTCGGAACCTCTTTCCTGCACCTCCTCGGACTTAAGCATGTTGGCCTGGTGCAAACACCGGCAGAACGGGAAACCTATGTAAAAGCATTCGAGATAGAGGCAGAGGCGCACAGAACATTCGTCAGTTTTTATGAAGCAGACGAAAAAATCCAGTTAGCGGATGCAACTGCGACTTTCAATTGGAGACGAGTAGCGGGCGATCCCCTTCCTGAGAGACCTGAATTGGCGGAATTCGAGCTGGGCAAGAGAGGATATGCGGAGAGGGATAAAATGCAGATAGACGCCTCAAAGAGCGCAGAAGTGTGCGAGAAGGAGGCTGAGCAGTACAGAGAAAACAAGAGAACCTTCAAGCTGGCGCGATCTCAAGGAACATTGCGGAAGCTGGCGCAAAAAAGGGCCCGGACCTTTCGGTCCAGGGCAGCAAATCTCCGGAAAATGTCTGTCGCAGCCACCGCAGAGATCGAAGATCAGGAGAAGCAACTGCGCATAGCGGTCAAAAGGATACAGTCGGCTTCTTCAGGCGACTGGGAAGAAGTGGCGGCAAGCCTTCGTCTTGCGATAGAAGAGAAAAAACGGTATACTCCGGCCGTTAACGCCGCAGCAGAGGCTTATGAGGCCGCGATGCGCGCTTGGGATACGGTCCGGAAGCTGAAGTAACCAGCGGTCCAACCCTGATCTTGAAGTCGCCACGCCGCAAGGTTGTGCCTTCACCGCGTCACCTGCCCCCGGGGCCCAATGACAGCGGTTCAGGTGCGGAAGGTCATTGTCCTCGGTAATCCGGTTTTCCCGCCCCGGATTATTGTTTCGCCATGAACGGTCATTGCCCTTTTTCGTTACACTTTTTTCGGGGTCTCGTTTTGATGCTGGCCGGGTTGGTTTTCCTCCCGGTTGCACGCAGCGCCGCTGCCCAGGAAGCCGATCGGCCGAATATCATCGTCATCCTTGCCGATGATCTCGGCGTCGAAACGTTGGGAGTTTACGGCGGCTCATCGTACCGAACGCCTGAACTGGACCGTCTTGCCGCCGAGGGCATGCGCTTCGATCACGGCCACTCGCAGCCGCTGTGTACGCCCACCAGAGTCAAGTTGATGACCGGGCTGCACAATTATCGTAACTACCGCGAGTTTTCTCACCTCGATGCCAATCAAACCACCTTCGCTCACGTGCTGTCCCAGGCCGGGTATCGTACGGTGATTGCCGGGAAGTGGCAGTTGGCAAGTAGTCTCTTCGTTATTCACGAGGGGACCTACCCGGGGAAGGCGGGTTTCGACGAACACCGCCTGTGGCAAGTACGCCGCGAGCAACGCGGCTCCCGGTATTGGGGGCCGACGTTTGTCACAAACGGCGTGAAGGAAACCTGGGGAGAGGAGGTTTTCGGTCCTGACCTGATCAACGAGTTTGTGCTCGACGTGATTGACGAACACGCGGCGGCCGATCCTTCATCGCCGACGACATGACCTACAGCGATGCGGGAGCTCTTGGAAACCCGGTGGTCCATACGCCAAACATCGACCGCCTTGCAGCCTCTGGTGTTACCTTTACGCATATGTTCACCGGCAGCGCAATGTGCTCACCCACACGGCACATGTTATACAATGGCCGCTATCCGGTGCGGAGCGGCGCCTGGCCGAATCATGCAAGAGCCTACGAGGGTACCCGCAGCATGGCGCACTACCTCACCGACCTGGGCTACAGGGTGGGTCTGGCGGGCAAGTCTCATGTGGCGCCGCAGGCATCCTATCCCTTCGAAGAGGTAGGTGGAAGAGAACTCGATTATGATCGTATCGGTGAGTTCATCGCTCGCGACCCACGCCAGCCCTTCGCACTGGTCGTTGCTTCTACCGAGCCGCATCAGCCCTGGAGCAAAGGCGATCCTTCACGGTATGACGCGCCCTCGCTTATCCTTCCATCCTATTTCGTGGACACTCTGGAGACTCGTGAGGCACTTACTCGCTATTACGCCGAGATTACCTTCATGGACGGCCAACTTGGCCAAGTGCTGGATCGGCTGGAGCAACACGCCCAACAGGATAACACCCTGATCATGTTCTATACCGAACAGGGAATGAGTGCACCGTTCGCCAAGTGGACACTGTATGACGCTGGTGCGCGCGGATCCCTCGTCGTGCGCTGGAGGCGTCGTATCGCCCCTAACCGTACATCGAACGCTCTTCTCCAGATCAACGATTTGCTTCCCACCTGGATCGAAGCCGCGGGTGTCTGGCCGGCGCCTGACCTGGAGGGCCATAGCCTGTTTCCTCTACTGCTTGCGCCCGATATTCCGAACGATGAGCTGCAGCACCGCGAATTCGTCTATGGTATTCACACCACGACCGGCATCCTGAATGCACAGGAGCCATACCCGATCCGATCGATCCGCGACCAGCGCTACAAGTTGATATGGAATCTGGCGCCAGAGAACCGCTTTACGAACAATATCACTGAGACCGGCGGCGACGGCTTTTTCTATTCCTGGCGTGCGCTGAGTTCCACCGACGAGCGCGCCCGGGAACTGGTGACTCGTTACCAGCACCGCCCCGATCTGGAACCGGACCCCCACGAGCAGGTAAATCTTGCCGGCCGGGCCGAATATCTCGATCGCCAGGAGGCCATGCACCGGAGGTTGCGTGCGTGGATGGAGGAGCAGGGCGATGAAGGCCTTGCCACCGAATTACAAGCCCCTGATCGCCAGATGTCAGGGCGCTGAATTACGTTGCATCGTCCGTACAATTTTCTGCGAAATACCGGCACGATACGGCGTTATCTCTGTATTTCGGCGGGATCATAACCGGGCGCGCCGTTGTTGTTGGATTTTGCATCCGGCGAGTCCATTTCCGCGAATGCCTTCTCCGCAGCGCGTTCCATGCACCGTTATCTTTATCGTTTCGATTCCTGGCGCGCTCCGCTTGATCGCACTGTGTATGGCCTTGCCCTGGTCGGCATACTTGATGCGGCGCATATAGCGATCCAGAAGCGAGGCGGATTTGAACAAGGCTGTACGGGGTTCTCTTCCTCGGCGCTTACCGGTTCCGTTTTCGATTGCGCTGCAGTAACCGGCAGCGAGGCCGGCGTTTTTCTCGGCGTACCCAATGCAATATGGGGCTTGCTGTTCTACGCAGCGGTAGCGGCCCTGACGGTGGCGGCCGCCTGGAATTTCAAGGAGAAGCGAGCCTTGTACAAGGCAGCCCGCACGGTGCTCGTGGCAGGCGGGTTGGCATACACAGCCTATCTTGTCTATTACCAGATGGCTGTGCTGGAGCAACTCTGCATTCTCTGCCTCGTTTCCGCAGGGATTGTCGTCCTGCTTGCCATCTTGCATGGCATTGATGTAAAATTATCTCCCGTTTCTACCCCCGAACCTTCCAGTAACATGACTACCAAACCCTTACGTGAAATAGCCTGGATGGGTGGGCTTCTGCTGCTTCTGGGAACGCTCATAGCAGCAGACGCCGTGTATTTCAGCAATTCCGAACCGGAATTTCCCGATGTATTTGCCGCCGAAACGGAGATGGGTGCGGCGGCTTCTTCGGAAGCCCTCCCGCCGGCGCCTGCAGAGGAAGAGCCTCCCGTAGCGGCTGTGCCGGACCCGGCGCCTTCCGAATGCCCGTACGACCCCGACAAGGAACCTGTGGAGGATTTCCGGCGCCTTGTGAACCTTTTCGATCCGACCGTAGGGGAAGCAGACGCCCCGGTTACCGTGATTGAGTATTTCGACCCCAATTGCAATCACTGCAAGACCTTTCACGACGTGATAACGCCCGTTGTGCGGTCTCATGCCGACCGTGCGTTCTTTGTGTTCAAGCCGTTTGTGTTGTGGAGTCATTCCATTCTGCAGTCGGAAGCGCTGTATGCGGCTACCCGGGAAAAGAAGTTTTTCCCGATGCTTGAGGCGCAGTTCGAAATGCAGAATCCGCAGACGGGACTGTCCCTGGAGCAATTGCGCGAGATTGCCGAACGGATCGAAATGAACCCGGATGTGCTCATGCAGCGTTTGGAAAGCCGTCTTTACCGTCGCACGCTGGAGCAACAAAGAAGCGAGGCGATTGAGATCGGCGTGGATCAGACACCCACCGTCTTGATCAACGGACGTTTCGTGGCTACTGAGTCCCATACCGTCGAATGTCTGCAAAGCATGATCGAGGAGGCCGCTGCTCAGTGAGTACCCCATTTCCGCCATCTGTTCCTGCGGGCGAAGACCTTGCCCGCCTTTCGATCAACACCCTGCGTTTTCTTGCCGTCGATGCCGTGCAGGCGGCTCGCAGCGGACACCCCGGTATGCCCATGGGGGCTGCATCCATGGCCTATGTGCTTTGGAAGCACCACATGAAGCATAGTCCTGCTCACCCGGACTGGTTCGATCGGGACCGCTTCGTGCTCTCCGCCGGACATGGCTCCATGCTGCTTTACGGTATGCTGCACCTCGCCGGTTATGCCATGCCGATGGAGGAGATTAAACAATTTCGGCAGTGGGGAAGCATTACGCCCGGTCACCCGGAAAACTTTCTTGCAGAGGGTGTTGAGACGACGACCGGGCCGCTGGGTCAGGGATTCGCCAATGCCGTGGGCATGGCCATGGCCGAAAAGCATCTTGCCGCGCGTTTCAACGAGCCCGGCTTCGAGATCGTTGACCATTTCACGTATGGCATATGCTCGGATGGAGATCTTATGGAGGGCGTCTCGCATGAGGCGGCGTCGCTGGCCGGACACCTCGGACTGGGCAAACTCATTTTTCTGTACGACGACAACGGTATTTCCATTGACGGCGGTACGGAGCTTTCCTTTACCGAAAATGTGCCGCAGCGCTTCGAAGCCTACGGGTGGCATGTGGACCGGATCACCGATGGGAACGATCTGGAGGCCATCGACCAGGCGTTGCACAGAGCACGTGCCGAGGCTGACCGTCCGTCACTGATCGCTGTGCGCACTGTGATCGGGTACGGTAGCCCCAACAAGGCAGGATCCGCTTCTTCGCATGGGTCGCCGCTGGGAGAAGAGGAGGTCGTGCTTGCCAAGCGTTGTCTCGGATGGCCCGAGGATAAAACATTTTTTGTGCCGGATGAGGTCTATGCGCACATGCGCGATGCGTCTTTGAAAGCCGGGCATGCTGCCTATGCTGCGTGGGAAGAGCGGCTTGCTGCCTACAGGGATCGCTATCCCGAGCAGGCGGAGATATTCGATGCATGGCGTAGCGGATCTCCGGAGGAGGGCTGGGCACAGCGTGTTGAGACCCCTGTGGTAGGGACCGTACAGGCCACGCGTGCGGCAAGTGGCAAGGCCCTGAATGAACTGGCTCCTTCCGTACCGTTTCTCATCGGCGGTTCCGCCGACCTGACGCCCTCGAACAATACGGCAGTGAAGGATCGTGAGGATTTTCAGAAGACATCGCCGATGGGCGGTTACCTGCGTTTCGGGGTCAGAGAGCACGCTATGGCGTCGGCCTGTAACGGGATTGCATTACATGGCGCCGTGCGACCCTATTGCGCAACGTTTCTGATATTCAGCGACTACATGCGGCCCGCCGTGCGCCTGAGTGCACTTATGAAGGCGCCTGTCCTCTACATATTTACGCATGATTCCATCGGTCTCGGAGAAGATGGTCCGACGCATCAGCCCATAGAGCATATCATGTCTCTGCGGGCCATGCCCAACCTTACGGTGATTCGCCCCGCCGACGCTGCCGAGACGGCCGAGGTCTGGAAACTGGCTGTCGAGTGGAAGGACGGCCCCCTTGCACTGATCCTTACCCGGCAGGGGTTGCCGGTGCTTGAAGGGACTGGCGAGGGGCTCCGGCGAGGCGCCTATGTCGTGTTTGCTTGCGAAGGAACTCCTGACATCGTGTTGATCGGAACGGGAAGTGAGGTGCAACATGCAGTGGCGGCGGCCACGATACTCCGGGAGACGGGCGTAGCGGCGCAGGTTGTCAGCATGCCTTCGTGGGAACTCTTCGAGCAGCAGCCGGCAGCATACCGGGAAGAGGTGCTTCCCCGTGCGGTTCGCAAACGCCTTGCGGTGGAAGCCGGTGTGACGACGGGATGGGAACGCTATGTAGGCCTTGACGGAGCCGTGATTGGGATGACCGGGTTCGGGGCGTCTGCGCCGGGTGGCGTAACGATGCGGAAATTCGGCTTCACGGCCGAAAACGTGCTGGCCCGAGCGCAGGCATTGCTTGCGGAATGAGGGAATAGCATCGCCGTCGCGATACGCCGCCGGTCAGCGTCATATCCGGGTCGAAATTTGCAAAAAGGCGTGTCTTGGGGAACCGAGGAGCGCAGGCCGCGAGAGGTAGTGGTAATTGAGCGCATTTCGGATATGCAGCGTGGCCCGGACCCCGCGCCAGGACGCACCGATTCGTACATCCACGACCTGGATGGGACTGCTCAATTCCGCATCGCGGACGAATCGGGCAAAGTCGGAATCGACCCGCTCCGGGGCAGACGCCAGTCGCAGATCCACGCCGGATTCAAGCGGCCCGACCGTTAAGGTGGCGCCGGCCTTGAGAAGATGGGTTGAGCGAAATGCAAGCGGCTCTTCTGTTTCGAGGTCTTCCGCATCGAGGTACGTGTAGCCCGTATGCAGTGAGGCGCGCCCAGGCAGTATGTGGGCGCGCAATTCCAGTTCGCCGCCGCGGATGCGGGCTCTCGTAAAATTCGTGAACCGGAAGGCGCGCTCTTCCGCTGTGAACTTCGGTTCGATGAGTTCCCGGTACTGGCTCAGAAACAGGGCGGCGTCGATAGTGAATAATGGAGCGCCGCCAAACAAAGGTTGCCCCCGTACCCCGATCTCGTAGCTCCGGCTGGTTTCGGGCTTCAAGTCAGGATTCGATACGATGGGCAGGTGGTCGCTGCTTTCGACGAATCGTTCCAGCACACTGGGCGCCCGAAACCCCTCGCCGTAGGCAAGCCGGACGGTCCACGACGGTCCCATACCGATCGTTGCACCGGTGCGTGGACTGAGTTTACTCAGGGTTTCGCCTTGCCGGATGCGGTACGTATCGAAACGCAGGCCGCCAGTGATTTTGACACGCCCGATTTCTTCTTCCCATTGTGTGAACACCGCCACTTCGGGTTGGCTGCGGGGCACGTCGTCGCCGGTATAGCTTGAATTCGTGAGGTTGGCGTCGCCAGAGATGCCGGCAATGATATATCGTCCGGGAGCCGGTTCGTAATCAAGTTGCACCTCGCCGCCGTACCTAAACCCGATCGTTCCCTTCGATAGCGGCTTCGGTTTTTTATCGTCGTCGAGCGGCTGGATAAAGATGCCGAACAGGCGTGCTTTCGCCTGAAGAAGCGTGCTGGCGGATAGTGCGTTCGTATATGCCGGCAGCAGGCTGATGTGCTGCGTCCGGTTATCGCTCGTTCCTGACGAGGTAATTGAGCCGCCGAGGTTGGTACTGCCTGGATTCAGTGCATCGCGAGCGCCATTCCAGTAGATGAAGGTGTCGCTCGTTTTCCGATTGACGCCCGCGAGGATATTTACATGGGAATCGGGTGAGGTGCGCCAGGTAAATTTGGAGAACCCCTGGAGGCTTCGGGAACTGTTCATGTTCAGGTGGCTTGCGTCGTACCGGTAGGTCAGGTTCGTCCACAAGCCCGTATTTTGGCTTAAGGGGCGTGCGTGGTTGATGGCGACACCGCCCAGGGGCCTCGGGTTTTCCCCATCTTTCCACTGCCGGCGCCATATAGCGTGGTGCGCCGGCTGGTATGCTCCTGCGTAGACTTCAACAAACGTTTCAGGTTTGGCAGGGTATGTTTTCGTGATGACGTGAATGATCCCGCCAAGTGCTCCACCACCGTACAATGCCGAGCCGGGCCCCTTGAGTACCTCGACCCGCTCGATTTGATGTACCGGGATCAGGTCGAACGGGATGCGTTCCGCGTCGGGGCTCAACATGGGCATGCCGTCCACAAGCAGCAGAACCCGGCTTCCCGTGTTGTATGAGAACCCCGACGAACCCCGGATATTCACCTCGTTCCCGGTCAGTTGTACGCCGGGGACGTACTGCAAGGCGTCATCCAGCGCCAGTACGTTGCGTGTCACCAGATCGTCGGCAGTGAGCACGCTTACGCTGGCGGCGGTATCACTGGCGTCCGCGATGCGGCGCGTGGTGGTGACGACGATTTCCCGGGACTCGACGGCGATGGGTTCAAGGACGAAATCGACATAAACCGTTTCGTCCGCCACCACGTCGATTTGCCGGATTTCCGTCGCGAATCCCACGCTGGAGGCTTGTATGCGATAGGCCCCGATCGGTACTGGCCCGATACGGTACGTTCCATCTGCCGACGCGGCGTCTCCATACGCCGTATCGAGAAGCACGACGTTGGCTTCCGGCAGGGGATCGCCCGTAGTGCTGGTCACGCGGCCCGCAACGGCGCTGTCCTGTGCTCCGGCGACATTCGTTCCGGCGAATACCCACAACACGCACAGGCAGGCCGTAAATCTCCAGCATGTTTTCCGGACGTTCATGGGGTTTCAGGAGGGGGGAATGGGGGTGGATTGAGAAAATCGGCCGACATGGATATCCGGGTGGTTTTCCCGTCTTCGATGACAATTACGCCCCCGCCTTCTTCCACAAGGCCGATGGGTCGCCAGGCGAACAGGTCAGGACTGTATTTGTGGGCAACCCCGGCGTAGGGGTACAGACCTGTTCCGACGCTGTCAAGCGTCACAGTCTGTCGCTCCACATGAAACTGTAGACGTTCGCTGAAAATAAGCCGGTTGAGTTGCAGAAAGTCGGCAGTGTCTTTTGGAACGAACCGCAGGGCGACGAACAGCAGTTCATAAATATCCTCGGTGGCGGGCCAGGTCTCCGGGTAATTTTCGTAGGTAATATCTACAACGAGTGTACCGGTCGGGGGGTCGTCGGGTGGGGCAAAACCCTGGTCACAGGCAGCAAGGAAGACGGCGAGCGTTAGTACTGCCGGCAGCAGGATGACGGAGCAGGCAAGAAAGAATGCGCGTCGCAACACGGTCGAAAAAGAAGCAGGGGAACGCACAGACAAATAAGTACAGTGCGACAAAGGGGTGTCGAGGCGGATGTTGTCAAAGATATCAAAAACATTATTGTCGAGAAAGAGCGTTTTGTTTAAACCGCTTCCGTGCTGCGTTGGAAACACCACGCCCGTTCGGGCGTTTGGGCGCGTTCCCGTTTCTTCCTGCATGTACATCCTGTATGAAACTATCGGATTTCAAGTACAATTTCCCCAGGGAGCACATAGCGAAGTACCCTGCCGAACCGCGCGATGCGGCTCGACTCATGGTGCTTGATCGCACAAACAGGACGATCCAGCACCGGCATATCCGTGATCTTCCACAGTACTTCAGGGAAGGCGACGTCATCGTCGTAAACGACACGAAAGTTTTCCCGGCTCGCCTGTACGGGAATAAGGAAAAGACAGGAGCGAAGATCGAGGTATTTCTGCTTCGGGAGTTGAATCCCGAAAGCAGGCTGTGGGACGTCATTGTCGATCCTGCGCGGAAGATTCGCATCGGCAACAAGTTGTATTTCAACGGGGGGCTGATTGCCGAGGTGATTGACAATACGACCTCGCGGGGACGAACCATCCGCTTTGTGTTTGAAGGGACCAACCTGGATCTCTATGCGAAGATAGACGAGATCGGACAGACCCCTTTGCCGCCATACGTGAAGCGTGCTGTCGAGGAGGAGGATCGGGAGCGCTATCAGACTATTTTTGCGGAGAAGAGGGGAGCAGTCGCTGTTCCTTCGGCAGGGTTGCATTTTACCCCGGAGTTGATCGAAACGCTGCGTGCCAAAGGTGTTCGGATCGTGCCCACTACGCTGCATGTCGGACTGGGCACCTTTCGTCCTGTTGAAGTGGAAGATCTGACAAAGCACCGGATGGATTCGGAGCGCTTTATGATCTCGGAGGAAACCGCCAGCGCCGTGAACGAGGCGCTGTTGTCCCCGGACAATACGGTAATGGCGATTGGTACGACCGTGGTTCGGGCCATCGAATCGAGTCTTTCCGCCTCGTATTTGTGCAAGGCCGGCAGCGGATGGACCGACAAGTTCATCTGTCCACCCTATAAATTCAGAATCACCGAGCGGCTGCTCACGAACTTTCACCAACCTGGAAGTACGCTTCTGATGCTCACAGCGGCGTTTGCCGGCTACGATTTCGTCATGGAGTCCTACCGGCTTGCGATAGAAGAAAAGTATCGCCTGTTCTCCTTTGGGGATGCTATGCTCATATTGTGATCCGGTGCGTCGCGTATATTTTAGCATTGCACCGGCACAGATATGCCTGCGGATACTGAGGTCCCTGTGAAGAAAGAATTGCCTATTGTTACGGTACTCGTTCCGGCTGCGGGCCGTGGCGTGCGCATGGGCGGCCTACGCAAGCAATATCGGGATCTCGGCGGGGCGCCTCTCCTGGTACAAACACTCCGTGTATTTGAAAGGCATCCCCGGATTGATCATATTGTGGTGGCTGCTCCGGAGGGCGACACGGAGTGGCTGGCCTCGGATTTGTATGCTCTCGGATTTCAGAAAATCCATACGGTGACTCCGGGCGGAGACAGCCGGCAGGCCTCTGTTGCGGCAGCTCTCGATGCAGCGCCCCCCGCCGGATCCGTATCTTCCGATATGGACATTGTGCTTGTGCACGATGCGGTGCGTCCCTTTGTCCCCGCAGAGTGTATCGACGCTGTGATCTCTACGGCCCTTCAGGAGGGTGCAGCGGCCCTTGCGCTGCCTGTTGCAGATACCCTGCGCGCAGTATCCCGGGGCGTATTTGCAGAAACCGTCGACAGGGAGCGACTCTGCCGTATGCAGACGCCGCAGGCATTTCGCCGGGTCTGGCTTGAAGAGGCGCACCGCGTGGCTCGCAGCGAGGGACGCGAAGCCTCGGACGATGTGGCGCTTGTCCAGCATATCGGGCGGCCGGTGACTCTGGTGGAGGGTAGTGCATTGAATATCAAGGTGACCACGCCGGCAGACTATGAACTGGTTGGGATTATTCAGTCTTCATTCGAACGAACCTCGTCCGTAGACCCATGAGAATCGGCTTCGGATACGATGTACACCGCCTCGTCGAAGGCCGCCCTCTGGTTATCGGGGGAATTGAGATTCCTTTCGACAAGGGTCTTGATGGGCACTCCGATGCCGATGTGCTCCTGCACGCCGTAGCCGATGCGCTACTGGGTGCTGCGGCCCTCGGGGATATAGGCGCCCACTTTCCCGATACGGATGAGCGCTGGGCAGGTATAGCGGGCGCCGATCTGCTTGGCAGTGTGGCCGGTAAACTCTCGGAAGCCGGATACCGGGCGCATAACGTCGATGCGACGGTCGTGCTTGAACGCCCGCGTCTTCAGCCTTACGTTCCCCGGATGCGCGCGGTCATTGCCCGCTGCCTTTCCGTTGATGAGGGTGCTGTTTCCGTGAAGGCCACGACACACGAGACAATGGACGCTATCGGGCGGGGGGAAGGAGCGTCTGCGTTTGCAATGTGCACGATCGTAGCGATGGACCGGAATGGGTGATCTGCTGCAGGATCTGGTGATGTGGTTAGACGGGTTGTCTCCGGCATGGGCCTATACCGGCATTTTGCTTGTTGCCTATGCGGAGAATGTGATTCCTCCCGTTCCCGGTGACATGGCGGTTGTGTTCGGGGGATATCTTGTTGGCGTCGGCGAGCTGCATTTTGTGCTTGTGGCCTGCATGGCGACACTGGGCAGCGTTATGGGGTTTATGACCATGTATCTCGTCGGGTATCTGGTCGGCGACGCCGTACTGCGATCGCGTTGGTTCCGATGGATTTCCCCGGAGCGGATTGACAGGGGTCGTCGTCACATGGACCGCTGGGGGTATGGTCTTGTGGCGGCCAACCGGTTTTTGGCGGGGCTCCGCGGAGTTGTCGGGCTCCTCGCCGGCATGGCCCGTCTTGACGGTTTGCGCACAGCAGCGATAGCCACGCTGAGCGCCCTCGCGTGGATATTGCTGATTGTCTGGGCCGGATACGCCGTGGGCGACAACTGGCAGGAAGTCGGCTATTGGCTTCGGGATTACGGGCGAGCCGTTCTGTGCCTGATCGGGCTGGCCTTGCTCGCAGGCGGGGTACGCCGATATGTTCAAAAGAAGAAGCGTTCCTCAAAGAAATCAGGGGGAAATGCAAAAAGCAAACCCCGGTAAGGAAACTTTGATGTCTCTACGGGATATGCTGCCTCTGTTTGTGGCATGCAGGTTGACACCATGCGCCGCAAATACGTAATTTGAAAGATTGGGGTCGCTCGGAAGGCGGCGAGGCTGGCGTAGCTCAACCGGTAGAGCAGCTCACTTGTAATGAGCAGGTTGGGGGTTCGAGTCCCTTCGCCAGCTCTTCATTTGAACAGGTGTTTTTGAGAGGACCTTTTCGGAGCGTGTTCTCCGGCAGTACCGGGCAGGTTGCCGAGTGGTCAAAGGCGGCAGACTGTAAATCTGCTCCCTCAGGGTTCGGAGGTTCGAATCCTCCCCTGCCCACCCTTTTTCGTTCAACGGCTTTATGTGACGGAGGGCGCCCGTGTGGCGCGCCTTCTCGACCACAGTACCGTATGACGTATCGTAGCGGAAGTAGCTCAGATGGTAGAGCATCAGCCTTCCAAGCTGAGGGTCGCGGGTTCGAATCCCGTCTTCCGCTCCAGCAAGCGCATGCCGGTTTCGGCCGCCTTAGCTCAGTGGTAGAGCACTTCCATGGTAAGGAAGGGGTCATCGGTTCAAATCCGATAGGCGGCTCATGCGATGCGACGCCGCTTTTCGCATACGAATCATGCAGCAGGATACATTGCCGTACACACGGGCGTAGCTCAATTGGCAGAGCAGCGGTCTCCAAAACCGCAGGCTGCAGGTTCGAGTCCTGCCGCCCGTGCCCGCAACATTCATGGCGTGACACGCCGTAACCAGGATCAAACATGAAGGTGGCCAAATATCTGGGCGACGTAAGCAGGGAGATGCGCAAGGTCAGTTGGCCTGCGCGTAACGAACTGGTTAGTAACACACTAATCACCCTGCTGGCGTCGATGATCCTTTCCCTGTACATTTGGGGAGCCGATCAGATCATTAGCCGGATACTGGAGTTCATATACCGCTGATCCGGTCATTCCAAAGTATATCTCGTCGAGACATTTTTCTCAGGTACAAGGAAAGATGGTGAAGGAAAAGGAAATCATCCGCAAATGGTACGTGCTGCGCACGTTTTCGGGCCACGAAAAAAAGGTCAAGCACTATCTCGAAAAGGAGATCGAGCGTCTCAATCTGCAAGACAGGATCAATGAAGTCATGATTCCTACCGAGACCGTTTTCGAGATGCGTAGCGGCAAAAAGCGTACGCGCGAGAAGACGTTCTTCCCGGGGTATGTGATGCTGCATATCGCGCTTGATACCGAGTTGCAGCATGTCATTTCCAATCTTCCCTCGGTGATTGGTTTTCTGACCACAGGCGACGAGCCCACGCCGCTGCGCCCCGATGAAATAAACCGGATCATGGGCAAAATGAACGAGGTCCGGGAGGCGGGCGAACAGCCGGAGATGCCGTTCAAGAACGGGGATCTCGTGAAGGTAGTGGATGGCCCGTTCAACAATTTCAGCGGTTTTGTCGAGGAGGTGTATCCCGACAAAATGAAAGTCAAGGTGATGGTATCTATTTTTGGGCGGAAGACGCCCCTGGAACTGGATTATCTGCAGGTGGAGCGGGATGATTAGCACTTGATTGTGAATAATACTTGAACCCGCGTGTGCATCCTGTGTTTTCTTGGAATATTTCCCAAAGATTTCCGATATTAATAAGCTGACCTTTGCTGCCAAATTAACAGAAAGCGGGAGCTGGGCGTACAAAACGGTACGATTTTTCTGGCGTTTGCACCGCGCGTTACTACAGTATGGCGAAGCCAATCGACGGGTATATCAAGCTTCAGATCAAGGCTGGACAGGCGAATCCGGCCCCCCCAATAGGCCCTGCGTTGGGACAGAAAGGGGTGAACATCATGGAGTTCTGCAAGCAATTCAATGCGGCGACGCAGGATAGGATGGGGCTTGTCGTTCCTGTCGTGATCACGGTTTATACCGACAAGACCTTCAGCTTCATCGTCAAGAGCCCTCCTGCAGCGGTGCTTCTGAAGACTGCCGCGAAGATTCCGTCGGGATCTGGAGATTCCCTGCGGAACAAAGTAGGAACGGTAACCTGGGAGGATTGCCGCCAGATAGCCGGGCAGAAAATGGAGGATCTCAACGCATTCGACATGGACAAGGCGGCCTCCATGATAGCCGGCACGGCGCGTTCGATGGGAGTACGCGTCGAAGGAAGACCTTCTTAAGCGGGGCAGTGTTCCTGCATCCGTCACATTCCATCATCGTTGACACAAGCACCACATCCGCTACATATTCGGATGGCGAAAAAAGGAAAACGTTACCAACAGGCGGCCGAGATTGTCAAAGAGGCAGGAGACCCCTTCACGCTCGAAGATGCCTGTGCCCTGATTGGCAAGGCAGGCGGCGCGAAATTCGACGAATCGGTCGATATCGATCTGCGGCTCGGGGTTGATCCGCGTCATGCCGACCAGATGGTGAGGGGCACGGCGGCATTGCCTCACGGCACGGGCAAGGAGGTGCGCGTGCTTGTACTGGCCAACGAGGGCAAACAGGAAGAGGCCAGAGAGGCTGGCGCCGATTATGTCGGCCTGCATGATTTTATCGAACGTATCCAGAAGAAAGGGTGGACCGATTTCGATGTCGTGGTCGCTACGCCTGATGTGATGCGTGATGTTGCCAAACTCGGGCGCGTACTGGGGCCCAGAGGACTTATGCCTAACCCCAAAAGCGGTACGGTCACTATGGATGTCGGTCCGGCTGTGCAACAGGTCAAGGCGGGTAAAATCGACTTTCGCGTTGATAAATCCGGAAATCTGCATACGCCGATCGGAAAAGTGTCGTTTTCCGCAGATCATCTCCGGGAAAATGCGGAGGTGTTTCTCAAGGAAGTGCTTCGACTGCGCCCCGCATCGGCGAAGGGTACGTACGTCCGATCGGTCTCGATCTCTACATCGATGGGGCCGCCGATTCCACTGGATCGCGTCCAGGTCGTGAGTGCGCTTCGGTAGCGCTTTTCGCCTGTTCATCCCTATACCTAATTGCAAGTAGCATAGCCGGTTTATGCCGGATAGCCCGAGAGCAACCGATCGAGATAGCGAGGCGCCGACATGCCCATGACAAAAACAGAGAAGGAAACGGTCGTTGCGGAAATCGCGCAGATGCTCGACGCAAACACGATCGTGTACCTGACCAATTATTCCGGGCTGACTGTCAGTCAGGCGGACGATTTGCGCAATCGTTTCCGCAATGCCGGCGTGTCGTTTAAGGTGTATAAGAATACTTTGGTACGCCTCGCAATGGAGGAGCGTCCCGCGTATAGCGAATTGCTGGAATACCTGAAAGGTCCTACGGCCATCGCATTCGGCGGGGAGCCGTCGGCGCCGGCCCGCGTCATCCGGGATTTCCTGAAAGACGAATCAGCGACTCGTCCTGAAGTCAAGGCCGTTTACATAGATGGCGCTTTTTACGGGGAGGGCTCGCTGGATACCCTGGCTTCACTCAAGTCGAAAGACGAGCTCATAGGCGACGTAGTCGGTTTGTTACTCGCTCCTATTTCGAATGTGGTCGGCAAGGTGCAGGCGCCTGTCCGCAATCTGGCCGCTGCGATTCGCGAGATCGCAGATCGCGCCGCATGACCGTGCGTCATGCCCGACCCCGAAACAATCATCGTCACTTTCACCATCCATCCTTAATGCGCGGCACAGTTGCCGGAGTACGGCGGCAGAGACTGCTCGCAGGAGAACGAATCTAACATGGCGGACATTAAGAAAATCGCAGAAGAACTTGTCAATCTCACGGTCAAGGACGCCAATGATCTGGCTATCCTTCTTGAGGAGGAGTACGGTATCAAGCCGGCCGCAGCGGCCGCGGCCGTCATAGCCGGACCTGCCGCTGGAGGCGACGGGGCAGCCGGCGCCGAGGAGCAAACGGAATTCGATGTCGTGCTGAAGGGCATCGGGGGTAACAAGATTGCCGTCATCAAGGAGGTGCGCAGCCTCACCGGCCTTGGTCTCAAGGAAGCGAAGGAACTTGTGGACAATGCGCCTAACACCGTCAAGGAAGCTGTTGGTAAGGACGAGGCCCAGGAGATCAGGACCAAGCTTGAGGAAGCGGGCGCTGAAGTCGAACTCAAGTAAACGAGAGAGGCATGACGCCTTGTGCGTCACGCATCTTTTGCATTTTTATCGTTCGATACGTTTTTCTCCTTTCCAGCCACTCCATCCATGCCCCATACGAACGGTCAAGCAACGAAAGGCAAGCGCATATCCTATGCTCGCATTCAGACCATACACGAATACCCGGATTTTCTGGATATCCAGCTCCAGTCGTTCGCGGATTTTGCGCAGCCGGATGTGTCGCCGGAAGAACGAAAGGATATCGGACTCCAGGGGGTTTTCAAGGAGCATTTTCCGATCCAGGACAGTCGAGAGCGGTATACGCTCGAATTCATAGACTACGACCTTGATGCTCCGAAGCATTCGGTGTCGGAGTGCATCGCACAGGGTCTGACCTATGCCGTGCCGCTGAAGGCGCGGCTTCGCCTGTCGAGCAAGGAAGACGAGGACGAGGACGAACCGGAAGAGGCGATCGAGCAGGAGGTGTATCTCGGCAATCTGCCGTTCATGACGCGGCAAGGCACTTTCGTCATCAATGGCGCGGAGCGTGTCGTCGTTTCACAGTTGCACCGTAGCCCCGGGGTGTTTTTCGGGTTAAGCATTCACCCGAATGGCACGGAGCTCTTTTCGGCTCGGGTAATACCCTTCCGCGGCTCCTGGATCGAATTTTCGACCGATGTAAGCAACGTCATGTGGGCTTATATCGATCGGAAGAAAAAACTTCCGGTTACGACGCTTTTGCGTGCATTGGGACACTCGTCCAACGATGACATTCTGAAAATATTCGATCTGGCTGACGAAGGGGACGTTTCGACGAAGCGGTTGTTCGGTAAGTGGGTCGGTCGTAATCTGGCTGCTTCGATTACTGTCGAGGAAGTGCATGAGATCATTGATGAGGATACCGGAGAGATTCTTGAGGAGGAAAAAAATCGCAAGATTATCCTTCCTGCCGACCATGTGCTTCAGCAGGAAGATTACGCAAAACTAAAGGAAGCGGGCGTCAAGACCGTCTGGCTACTGAAGAAGGACGAACAGGAGCAACTCGACAAGTCGACGCTGATCGAAACCCTGCGCAAGGACCCTGCCCATTCGTATGCCGAGGCACTGGAATACATGTACCTGCAGCTTCGAGGCAGCGAGGCGCCTGATCTGGAGAGTGCGCGGGGTATTCTCGACCGGCTCTTTTTCAGTGAAAAGCGTTACGACCTTGGAGAGGTGGGCCGGTACCGCATTAATACCCGCCTGGAGCTCGATACGCCGTCGGATACATTGACGTTGACGCCCGACGACATCGTGGCGATTATCCGTGAGCTTGTCAATCTTCAGAACGGCAAGAGCAGTGTAGACGATATTGACCATCTCGGCAATCGCCGGGTGCGCACTGTAGGCGAGCAGCTTGGAACCCAATTCTCGCTGGGCCTTGCACGTATGGCTCGTACGATCAAGGAACGCATGAACCTGCGCGACGCGGACAAGTTTTCGCCGCAAGATCTGGTAAATGCCCGTACGGTTTCGAGTGTGATCAACACCTTCTTCGGAACCAATCAGCTCAGCCAGTTCATGGATCAGACGAATCCGCTGGCCGAGTTGACGCACAAGCGCCGCATGTCAGCGCTGGGTCCGGGCGGGCTAACGCGTGAACGCGCCGGTTTCGAAGTCCGGGACGTGCATTACACGCACTACGGGAGGTTGTGTCCTATCGAGACGCCCGAAGGTCCGAATATTGGCCTGATTTCCTCGCTTTGCGTACATGCCACCATCAACGATTTCGGCTTCATCGAAACGCCGTACCGGGTCGTTGAAAACAGCAAAGTGACGAAGCAAATCCGTTTCCTTTCTGCAGAGGAGGAAGACAATGTGGTCATTGCCCAGGCGAATGCCCCGATCGACGAAGAAGGGAATTTCGTCAATGATTACGTGAAGTGTCGCTCCCGGGGTGATTTTCCCATCGTGTCGCCGGGCGACGTCGAGTATATGGATGTTGCTCCGAACCAGATCGTGTCTCCCGCAGCAAGTCTGATTCCTTTTCTCGAGCACGATGACGCCAACCGTGCGCTTATGGGGTCGAATATGCAACGTCAGGCTGTTCCCCTGTTGCGCGCTGAGGCTCCTCTGGTCGGCACGGGTCTTGAAGGTCGCGTTGCGAGGGATTCGCGCGCGGTGCTCGTTGCGGAAGGCGAGGGGGTCGTTGAGTATGTCGACGCTATGCGCATCGTTGTGCGCTATGATCGAAGCGCGGAGGATTCGGATCTGGGCTTCGAAGAGCCTGTGCGCGAGTACCGACTTGTGAAGTTTCGCCGGACGAACCAGGATACCAGTGTCAACCAGAAACCGATCGTCAGGCAAGGACAGCGTGTGTCCTCGGGCACTGTGCTGACGGATGGGTTTGCCACGGAAAACGGCGATCTTGCGTTGGGCAAGAATGTACTGGTTGCTTTCATGCCCTGGCGCGGCTACAATTTCGAGGACGCCATCGTGCTGTCCGAGCGTCTCGTAACCGAGGATGTGTACACGTCTATACATATCGAGGAATTCGAGTTACAGGTGCGCGATACGAAGCGTGGCGAGGAAGAGCTTACCCGTGAGATTCCGAACGTCTCGGAAGAAGCCACGAAGGATCTCGATGAGCGAGGCATCATTCGCGTAGGCGCCGAGGTGAATGCCGGCGATATCATTGTGGGCAAGATTACGCCCAAGGGTGAAACGGATCCCACGCCGGAGGAGAAACTGCTTCGCGCCATTTTCGGCGACAAGGCCGGCGATGTAAAAGATGCCTCTCTTACGGCGCCTCCGGGCATGAAGGGCGTCGTGATTGCTACGGAACTGTTTGGCCGTCGCAAACTGGATTCAGCCTCGAAGAAAGTGGAAGGGAAACGCCTTGCCGAGATCGAGGCGCGGTTCGGTCGCGAAGAAGAAGAACTGGACAAGCTTTTCTGGGAGAAATTCTTCCGGATGGTGGGTCGGAAATCGTCTGCCGGTGTGGAAAACCGCGAAGGCGCCGTTCTGCTTTCGAAGGGCGCAAAGTTCACGAAGACCGCATTGAAGGACATTACACCTGACCAGCTCAGCGCCGGCAAGGATATGACGAGCGATCAGGAAACGAACGAGCGCATTCGTCAATTGCTTCGCAATTATGCGCGAGCCTGCAGCCGTATTGATGGGGCAATGAAGCGCGACAAGCATCAGGTGCAGATGGGGGACGAGCTGCCTCCGGGCATCGTGCAGCTTGCGAAGGTGTATGTGGCGCGCAAGCGCAAGGTACAGGTGGGGGACAAGATGGCTGGCCGCCACGGAAACAAGGGGGTGGTTGCCCGCATCGTTCCGGTGGAAGATATGCCGTTCCTTGAGGACGGAACGCCGGTCGATATCGTGCTCAATCCGCTTGGCGTGCCTTCGCGCATGAACCTCGGCCAGATATTCGAGACGCTTCTCGGATGGGCCGGTAAAAAACTCGGCACTTCGTTCGCGACGCCCATTTTCGATGGTGCGACGATGGGCGAAATTCGGGCCAGACTCGAGGAAGCGGGCCTGCCGATCGACGGGCGCGCCCAGCTCTACGACGGACGTACCGGCAAGGAGTTTGATGAAAAAACTACGGTGGGCTATATCTATATGCTGAAGCTGAGTCACCTTGTGGAGGACAAGATTCATGCTCGCAGCATCGGACCGTACAGCCTCATTACACAGCAGCCGCTGGGGGGTAAGGCGCAGCTTGGCGGGCAGCGCCTGGGAGAGATGGAGGTATGGGCACTGTATGCCTACGGCGCTGCACACACCTTGCAGGAGATGCTAACCTACAAGTCGGATGACGTCCAGGGGCGATCGAAAGCATACGAGTCGATTGTAAAGGGGGAGAACATGCCTGAGGCCGGTATGCCGGAGAGCTTCCAGGTGCTTGTTCGAGAGCTTCAGGGGCTTGGCCTCGAAGTCCGTCTTGATTGACCGTGCACTGTAGCCGGTCGCCCGCACGGGAAGGCGTCGCGCCCCCGTTCCAGCATTCAGAATTACGAAAGAGCCAATATGCCCTACGGAAAGACGCAGCAGATCAAAAAGCATTTCACCCGAATCACCGTAAGCTTGTCCAGCCCGGAAAGTGTGCTGGAGCGGTCCCATGGAGAAGTGCTCAAGCCGGAGACGATCAATTACCGGTCTTTCAAGCCGGAAAAGGACGGTCTTTTTTGTGAGAAAATATTCGGCCCCGTCAAGGACTGGGAGTGCCATTGCGGCAAGTACAAGCGCATCCGGTACAAAGGCATCGTCTGCGACCGCTGCGGCGTAGAGGTAACGCAGAAAAAAGTGCGCCGCGAGCGCATGGGGCATATCACGCTTAGTGTGCCCGTTGTGCATATCTGGTATTTCAAGACATTGCCGAACAAGATCGGCCATCTCATTGGTCTCAAATCGAAAGACCTCGAGAAAATCATCTATTATGAAAACTATGTCGTCATTCAGGCGGGAAGCGCCGCAGAGTTCGGTGTCGGGGAAAACCAGCTCCTGAACGAGGACGAGTATTTCAATATTCTGTACCAGATACGGGAAGACAACAATCGACTTTCCGACGACGATCCGAACAAATTCATCGCCCGGATCGGGGGCGAGGCTGTGGAAACGATCCTGCGGCGCCTGGATCTGCCGTCTCTGTCGCAACAACTGCGTCACCAGATCAAGACCGAGACAAGTCAGGCTCGCAAGGCCGATGCCCTGAAGCGCCTTACAGTCGTCGAAGGTTTCCGCGACGCCAACACGCGGCTCGAAAATCGGCCCGAGTGGATGGTTATGCGGGTCGTTCCGGTTATTCCGCCGGAGCTGCGCCCGCTGGTTCCGCTTGAGGGAGGACGGTTCGCCACTTCCGATCTGAACGATCTGTACCGTCGCGTAATCATTCGCAACAACCGGCTGAAACGGCTCATCGACATCAAGGCCCCTGAAGTCATTTTGCGCAACGAGAAGCGCATGCTGCAAGAGGCGGTCGATTCGCTGTTCGACAACAGCCGCAAGGCAAACGCCGTGCGCAGTGATTCGAACCGGGCCCTGAAGTCGCTCAGCGATATGCTCAAGGGCAAGCAGGGACGGTTCCGGCAGAACCTGCTCGGCAAGCGCGTGGATTATTCGGGTCGGTCGGTTATCGTCGTTGGCCCCGAACTGGATATACACCAGTGCGGCTTGCCGAAAGAGATGGCTGTCGAACTGTTCAAGCCCTTTGTCATTCGCAAGCTCATTGAGCGGGGTATCGTCAAGACGGTCAAGAGTGCAAAGAAAGTAGTGGACCGCCGCACTGCTGACGTCTGGGATATTCTGGAGAAGGTGATCGAAGGGCGTCCTGTCATGCTGAACCGGGCCCCCACGTTGCATCGCCTTGGCATACAGGCATTCCAGCCGATTCTCATCGAGGGCAAAGCCATCCGGTTGCATCCGTTGGTATGCACGGCCTTCAATGCCGATTTCGATGGGGACCAGATGGCGGTGCATGCGCCCCTCAGCCATGACGCCTGCCTGGAGGCCTGGGTGCTCATGCTTTCGAGCCACAATATTCTCAGTCCTGCCCACGGCGGTCCGGTCGCTGTGCCCACGCAGGACATGGTCCTCGGCTTGTACTACCTCACGAAAATGCGGTCGGGCAAGAAGGGGGCCGGCATGCGGTTCGCGAGCGTTACGGAAGTGCGTCAGGCGTATGACCAGGACCAGCTTGATCTGCACGCTCGTATCCAGGTGCGCATAGCACCCGGCAAAATGGAGGAAACGACGGTAGGGCGCGTTCTTTTCAACGAGGTGGTTCCCGAGGAAGTCGGTTTCATCAACGAAGTGCTCACGAAGCGCAATCTGCGCCCGATTATCGCACGCGTACTCAAGTCCAGCGGGTTCAAAAAAGCTGCTCGTTTCCTCGACGACATCAAGCAGTTGGGCTTCGAACAGGCTACCACCGCAGGGCTCACCTTCTCGCTGGCCGATATTATCGTGCCGGATATGAAGGAGAAGATTATTTCGAACGCCCAGGAAGAGGTGGACCGCGTGCGCGGCAACTACGAGATGGGCTTCATGTTCGAGAGCGAGCGCTACAATCAGGTGATCGATATCTGGACGAAGACCAACAACCGGGTTTCCGAAACGCTTTTTGAAACCCTTCGGAATGACAAGGAAGGGTTCAACGCTATTTATATGATGGCGGACTCGGGTGCGCGTGGTTCCAAGGAGCAGATTCGCCAGCTCGGGGGCATGCGTGGCCTCATGGCCAAGCCGCAGAAAAGCCTGGTGGGCTCGGTAGGAGAAATTATCGAGAACCCGATCATTTCGAATTTCAAGGAAGGGCTTTCCGTACTTGAATACTTTATTTCGACGCACGGCGCCCGTAAGGGTCTTGCTGACACGGCCCTGAAAACGGCCGACGCCGGATACCTGACTCGCCGTCTGGTGGATGTCTCCCAGGATGTGACCATTACCCAGGAGGATTGCGGCACGCTTCGCGGCATCCGGATATCGGCTCTGAAGGATAATGAGGAGATTGTTGAGCCGCTGGCCGACCGTATCGTGGGGCGTGTCTCCATGCACGATGTTCGCGACCCGCTTTCCGGTCAACTCATCATTGCTGCCAATGAGATGATCGATGAGCAACGGGCACGGCAGATTTCCGAAACGTCGATCGAGGAAGTCGAAATACGTTCGGCCCTGACATGTGAGTCGCGCCGCGGCGTGTGCGCCTTATGCTACGGGCGAAATCTTGCCACCGGACACCTTGTGGAAACGGGCGAAGCGGTCGGTGTGGTCGCTGCGCAGTCCATTGGAGAGCCGGGTACGCAACTTACGCTCCGGACCTTCCATATCGGAGGGACGGCGAGCCTTATCTCCGCTGAAAGTACGCTTCAAACGAAATTCGCCGGTAAGGCGGTTTACGAAAACCTGCGGACCGTCACGCTTAACGGTGGCGAAGGGGCGAAAGATGTTGTTCTGACTCGTCAGGGAGAGGTCTGGATCGTTGATCCCAAGGATGCAGGTCGGCGCCTGATTTCGTATGTGATTCCGTACGGGGCCGAGATGCTGATTGCTGACGGAGAGATCGTCGACAAGGGAAGTGTGCTGGCCAGTTGGGATCCCTACAACAGTGTGATTCTCTCGGAAGTCTCCGGTACGATATCCTTCAAGGATATTGTTGAAGGCACAACATACCGGGAAGAATCTGACGAACAGACCGGCCACAAGGAAAAAGTCATTACCGAGAGTCGCGAGCGCGTGCTGACACCAGCCCTCATTGTCAAGGGGGGGAAGGAAAAGGAGCGCGAGTATACGCTTCCTGTACGGGCGCGCATTCAGGTTGATGAGGGGGAGAAGATTCAGGCAGGGCAGGTCATGGTAAAGATTCCGCGCCAGTCTGCCAAGACGGGCGATATTACGGGCGGCCTTCCCCGCGTGACCGAATTGTTCGAGGCGCGGATGCCGGTCGACCCGGCGGTTGTTTCCGAGATCGACGGCGTGGTTCGTTTTGGGGGGCGTCGACGCGGCGCACAGGAAATCATCGTTACTTCTCGCGACGATTCGGAAAGCCGGACGTACCTTGTGCCGCTTTCAAGGCACATGCTCGTACACGAGCATGACTTCGTACGTGCGGGTGGACGGCTTTCGGACGGGCAGGTATCCCCGCAGGATATTCTGTCCATCAAGGGGCCGCGCGCTGTGCAGGAGTATCTCGTGAACGAGATACAGGAAGTGTACCGGATGCAGGGTGTGACGATCAACGACAAGCATATCGAAGTGATTGTTCGCCAGATGATGCAGAAGGTGCGTGTAGAGGATCCGGGCGATACGACATTGCTGGAAGACGACACGGTGGACCGGTTTGCCATGGAGGAACTCAATAATCGCCTCTACGACCGGTTTGTGGTCACCGATGCGGGCGATTCCGACCTGTCGGTCGGTGATATCGTAAGCCGGAGGCAAATGAGAGAAGTGAATTCGACGCTGAAACGCCAGGACCTCAAGCAGGTCGCGGCGTGCGAAGCACAACCGGCAGTGGCGCAACCGATTCTTCTTGGCATCACGCAGGCTGCACTCTCGACCGATTCGTTCGTGTCAGCAGCCTCCTTCCAGGAGACTACCAAGGTGCTCACCAACGCGGCTATCAAGGCCCAGGTGGATCCGCTTTACGGACTCAAGGAGAATGTGATCGTTGGACACCCGATTCCGGCAGGAACCGGTCAGCGCCGTTTCCGTGACGTGGTCGTTGGTTCGAAGACCGAACTTGCCGAGTTGCAGGCAGCGCTGGGTGGGAATGGAGACCGGGTTCCGGCAACGCCCGGTGCGCCGGATGCAAAGACAGAGAAAGTTGGGGTATAAGGCATTCTTCGGACGGGCGCGGTAGGGCGAAGAGGCTTTGTAGCAATTCTTCGCAGCGTTTTGTAACTCTGGAAGAAATATTCCGTATTGCGGAGTAATACCCCCCGAATTGCTCTGTCAAACGACGAGGCCAGCACCATGTCGAAACGCCTCTCCCGATGTACCGGAAAGTTGCCCGTGTTTGTCGCTGCGTTTCTGATTGCGGCGAGCGCGTATGCCGGCGATCCTGACTTGATCGATATCAAGGATACGGTCAAGCGTTCCTACAAGGTTCGACCCGGCGGTACGTTAGAGCTGGATATAGATCGGGGCCGGGTTGAGGTATTGCCCGGGCCCGGCAGGGAGGTGCTCATTGAGGTGGAACGGAATGTAACGACCGATGATCGGTCGAAGGCCGAAAGCATCTTCGAACGGCACGATCTGCAGATTGAGGAACGCGACAGCGGTATCTACGTCGGGTCGCGCTTCGACAATGAGGATACCTTCTGGAACCGTATTCGCTCTACCGACCGGCTCAGGGTTCGGGTGCGAGTCAGAATTCCAGAGGACTACAACATTGAATTCAAGGCCGGCGCCGGCAGTGTCGAATTAGGATCCTTTTCCGGAGACATTTCCGGTGTGACCGGGGCGGGCAATATTGAGATCGGTGTGGTCAGCGGGTCGGTTGATGTGGTGTCGGGTTCCGGCAATATTGTCATCGAAGGCGCAGGAGGGAAGGTGGAAGTGTATACGGGCGCCGGCAACGTGGATGTCCGGTCCGTACGCGGCGAAGCCACTGTCAAGGCGGGCGCCGGAAACGTCGAAGTGTTCATCACCGAACAACCGGAGGGAGCGTCTGATTTCAGCACGGGAGCCGGGAACGTGATGGTGTATCTGGCGGGGAGCGTAGGCGTGGATGTCGATGCGGAATGCGCCGTAGGATCGGCGAGTACAGATTATCCACTGAAGGTGGAAGGCAAGTGGACCAGAAAATCTTTCTCCGGCAGCGTCAATGGCGGGGGTCCGGACCTGCGTCTGTATGCCGCCGTAGGCAATGTGACGTTACGCAAGAGATAACGACCGGAACGCAGCGCTCCAGAGTTTCAAACGCGAACAAGCAAGGGCCGTCCGAAGATATCGGGCGGCCCTTTTTTAGCAGTTTTTATTCAAGAGAGGTCTTTTCCTGTCATGTTTTTTTCTTTTCTTTCGGGGGGTGTACTATCCCCGGGTTGTACGCTTCTTATTCAGAATGGAGAATTGTCATGCCGGACATAGTATCGGAAAAGATATACGTTGCGCCGCCGGGTAGCGGCACGCTCACGCTGGGGAAGACCTTACCGGACCTGCTGTACGAGGCATCGGATAGATACGTGAACCACCGGGCGCTCAATCAGCCGGATGGAGATGGCTGGAAGTCTATTTCGCTGGACGAATATCGACGCCATTCCGAAGAAGTGGCGCTGGGCCTCGTTGATCTGGGCCTGTCTCATGGGGATCGCCTTGCGCTCTATATGGAGAGCGACGTGTCATTCTGTATTGTGGACATGGGTTGTTTGCTTGCCGGCGTCATCAATGTGCCCATGTATCTGGCGCATGCGCCAGATCAGATCCAATATGTCCTTGTGCATTCGGAGGCCAGGGTAGTAGCCGTTTCGAGTGGAAAACATCTGGAAGAAATCCGGGATGCGCTGTCCGCATGTCCTGCGGTTTCTGCTGTGATTGTAGCAGAAGGGGACATTCCTGACGGGATATCTCTTCCTGACGGTATGGAAGTATACACGCTGGAAGCGGTGCGGGAATCGGGGCGCCGTCGGCTGCAGGAGAATACAGAAGCAATCCGGGAGTTGCGCGAACGGGTCGGACCGAAGGACATGGCCACCATTCTCTATACGAGTGGCACGACCGGGCAGCCGAAGGGCGTAGTGCTGACGCATGAAAACATCAGCGCCAACGCCCTCACATCCTTTTCCGGGATGCCGGATTACCGCACAGGTGAGGATGGCGAGCAGATCATTTCGTTTTTGCCGTTGACCCACATCTTTGCCCGGGCGCTTCATTACGGCTTTATGTACCATGGCTCGCCCGTGTATTTCACATCGCAGGACTTTCTTATGCAGCACCTTGCCGAGGTGCGGCCTACGATATTCGCCACGGTGCCGCGGGTGCTGGAGAAGGTGTATGCAGCCGTGCTGACACGCATTGCCGGCATGAGCGGCGTCCAAAAGGCCATTGCTTCCTGGGCGCTGTCTACGGGCGAGCGCTACGACGTATCGTCGCGGGCGAGCGGGATCTACGCGTTTTCACTCAAGGTGGCGGATCGCCTCCTGTTCAGCAAATGGCGGAAGGCATTGGGCGGGCGCGTCCACTTTCTTATTTCGGGCGGCGCGGCGCTTGGCGCCCATCTGACGAATTTGTTCGCTGCGGCGGATATTACGGTGCTGGAGGGATACGGCCTGACGGAAACCAGCCCGGTGATCTCCTTTAACCGGAAAGGGCGCGTTCGGCCCGGTACGGTGGGAGAGCCGATTCCGGGAGCGGAGGTGAGGATCGCGGAAGACGGAGAGATTCTGACGCGTGGGCCCTACGTCATGGAGGGATACTACAAGAACGATGCGCTGACGAACGAGGTAATTGACGGGGAGGGGTGGTTCCATACCGGCGATATCGGGATGTTTAAGCCGGAGGGGTATCTGCGGATCACGGACCGGAAGAAATCGCTTTTCAAGCTCTCGACCGGGAAATATGTGGCGCCCCAACCCATCGAGAACCGGCTGCGGGCACACCCGGTGATTGAAGAGGCGATGGTGTTGGGCAGCGGATACAGATATTGTACGGCGCTTGTTTTTCCTGACATGGAAAAGCTGGGAGGCTATGCCCGGTCCTTCGGTGTAGAGGAAGGCATATCGGGGGAAGGGCTGATTGCCCTGCCCGAAGTGCAATCGCATCTGCGCCATTTGGTAGAGGAGGCCAACGCGGGCACGGATCCCTGGTCTCGCATCAAAAGATTTCGCATCGTGCTTGCTTCGCTGACGACGGAAAACAGTCTCCTTACGCCCACGCTGAAGGTGCGCCGCCGGCAGGTCGAGGAAGCATTTGCAGAAGATATCAGGGAGATGTACGGCGACGGGGATCTGCCCGCATCCATCGTGGTTGTGGAGAAAGAGAGACAGGACGATGGTGTCTGATCGCCGTCCGTTACGATTTCAGCCAGTAAGGGATTAATTCATGCACGCACATTCAACGGTAGCCCGTGACCGTGCCTCGGGCGCATTCGCTCCACCGCATGCCCATCTTCCGTTTCGCAAGGCTGCTGTACTGGGCGCCGGGACCATGGGGGCGCAGATTGCGGCACACCTCGCCAACGCGGGCCTGCATGTGTTCCTGTTCGATGTAGCGTCCGGAGAAGGGAAAAATCGGAATGCTGTCGTCGAGCGAGGGCTGAAAGCGGCGGCGCAACTCAAACCGGCCCCGTTTTTTGATGAGGCGGCGTTACGCCGTGTCGAGCCCGGCAATTTCGAGGACCACCTCGACCGGCTGTCCAGCGTGGAATGGGTGATTGAGGCAGTCGTTGAGCAACTGGACGCCAAGCGCGCTCTGTTCGAGCGGGTCGAGTCGATAATCCGGCCCGGGACCATCGTGTCGACCAATACGAGTGGGCTTTCCGTGGCGCAGATCGCAGCCGGACGCGGCGAGGCATTCCGGCGCGCTTTCCTCGGCACGCACTTTTTCAATCCCCCTCGCTATTTGCGGTTGCTGGAACTGATTCCTTCTCCGGATACCGATCCGGATATTCTTGCCCGCATTGCCCATTTTGGACGGATTCATCTTGGAAAAAGCATCGTCGTAGCGAAGGACACTCCCTATTTCATCGGAAATCGCATAGGAGTGTACGGCATGGTACAGGCTGTCCGGGCCTTTACGGAACAGGGCTACACGATCGAGGAGATCGACACACTGACCGGGCCGCTGGTTGGGCGTCCGCGGTCCGCCACGTTCCGGACGGCGGATGTGGTCGGTCTGGATGTGCTGTGGGCCGTGGCTCGAAATCTGTATGACGCCGTGGCGGATGACGAAAGCCGCGCCGCGTTCCGTTCCCCGGCATTATTGGGGCAGCTTGTGCAGGCTGGACGGCTTGGGCAGAAGACCCGTGCCGGGTTTTACAAAAAAGAAGACGGCGAAATAAAGTCTGTGGACCCGGAGACCCTGGAATATTCTCCTGCCGAGCCGGTGCGTCTACCTGCCCTGCAGGAAATAAGCAGGCTGCGTACCGTCGGGGACCGGCTGCGGGCGCTGTACGAGGCCGAGGGCCGCGCCGGCGCCTTCGTTCGTGACACGACGCTTGATTTGTTGGCGTATGCTGCTCGCAGAATCCCTGAAATTTCGGAACGGCCTGCCGATGTGGACCGCGCCATACGCTGGGGATTCGGCTGGGAACTGGGCCCGTTCGAATTATGGGACGCGATCGGCGTCGAACGGATTCTGAACGATTTGAGTGATGCCGGCCTGGAGGCGCCTGCCTGGGTGAAGGATGCGGCCCGGGCCGGTGGGTTCTACCGGAACGATGGGAGAGGGCGTACGGTCTATGTGCCGGCAAGCGAGGGATACGCGCCCGATCCTCTTCCGGAAGATTATGTGGCGCTTGCCGCGATCCGGTCGGAGGCGGGGCGTACATTGTGGGAATCGGACGATGCCGGTCTGCTTGATCTCGGAGACGGAGTGGCGCTGCTGGAATTTCGTTCGAAGGCGAATACGTTGGGGCAAGGCGTGATGGGGGCAGTCGTTCATGCGATAGAACACGTCGAAGCGGATCGCTCGCTCAAGGGGCTTGTTGTAGGGAACGAGGGGCGTAATTTTTCGGTGGGGGCAAATCTTGTGGAATTGGCAGGCGCCTTGCAACAGGGGGCTGTCGAGGCGGTAGATCGGCAAATCAAGGCGTTTCAGGGAACGGTGCAGCGTGTGCGGTACGCCCGCAAGCCGGTGGTCGTAGCGGCCCACGGGCGCGCGCTTGGCGGCGGGTGCGAATTGCTCATGGCTTGTCCGAATCAGGTGGTGTCGGCGGAGTGCTACGCCGGTCTGGTAGAACTGGGCGTGGGCCTGATCCCGGCGGGGACGGGCACGATGCGCCTGGCGGCGGAGGCTGCCCGGCGAACGGCGGACGGTCATCCTTCCGAGATTCAGTCCTGGATCCGGAAATTTTTCGAGACCGTAGCGATGTCCCGTGTTTCGTCGAGTGCTTCGGAAGCCCGGCAGTTGGGTTTCCTGACGCCGCATGTCCGTATCGTCATGCATGACGATCGGCGGCTTCATGTAGCCAGAGAAGAGGTTTTGCGCCTTTCCGCCGCGGGGTACCGTCCACCTGTCCCGCAAGGCATCCGTGTGCTGGGGCGCCCCGGAGGCGCGGCGCTGGATGTCATGGTGCGGCAATTCGCCGAGGGCCGGTTCGTTTCCGAATACGATGCGTTGCTCGCTGGACGCCTTGCCTTCGTGATGACTGGAGGCGACCTGACCGCCCCCCAGGAAGTTGACGAGGAATATCTCATCGACCTCGAGCGCAGCGTGTTCCTCGAACTGATTTGCGAGAAGAAAACGCAGGACCGTATTGCGCATATGTTGAAGACCAAAAAGCCGCTGAGGAATTAACCCATGCAGGATGCCTTCATAGTTCGCAGCGTACGTACTGCCGTCGGAAAGGCCGACCGGGGGGCACTCCGGCATGTCCGCCCTGAACACATGGGCGCTGCGGTCGTGCGCGAAGCCATTCGTCGTGTCGAAGGACTCGAAGCGAGCGCAGTCGAGGATGTGTTGATGGGGTGTGCCTTCCCCGAGGGCGCCCAGGGGCAGAATGTCGGGCGCCTGATTGCGCAGAAAGCGGGCTTGCCGGACGAGGTGCCTGGGGCCACGGTGAATCGATTTTGCTCTTCCGGCCTGCAAACCGTCGCCATGGCGAGCCAGGCGATTTGCACGGGTGCGGCGCATGTGGTTGTGGCCGGGGGCGTCGAGTCGATGAGCATGGTGCCGATGACAGGCTTCTTTTTCCAGCCGGATCCCGATTTAGCGGCCGGGGACATGAATGTCTACGTTTCGATGGGCATTACGGCGGAGAATGTGGCCGAGCGCTACGGCATTGCGCGGGAAGACCAGGATCGGTTTGCGCTGCGTTCTCACGAACGGGCGCTGGCGGCCATTGAGGCGGGGCGCTTTGCGGAGGAAATCCTTCCCATGGAGGTAGAGGAGACTTGTTATGAAGGGGGTGCTGCACAGACGGTCCGCCGGACGTTCGATACGGACGAGGGACCGCGCTCCAACACCAGTCTCGAAGCCCTGGGGCGCTTGCATCCGGTTTTTCGTCACGGCGGCACGGTGACCGCGGGCAATACGTCACAGCGCTCCGACGGGGGCGCTGCGGTGGTCCTTATGAGCGAGGATCGCGTGAAGCAACTGGGCGTGGCGCCCGAAGCCCGGCTTGCAGGGTTCGCCGTTGCCGGCGTAGCGCCCGAAATCATGGGTGTGGGCCCCATCCCTGCGATACGCAAAGTGCTTGCGCAAACGGGCCTGAGCGTTCAGGATATAGGCCTGGTGGAACTGAATGAAGCCTTTGCCGCGCAGGCGCTTGCAGTGATTCGCGAGGTAGGCCTTGATGAGGACATCGTGAATGTGAACGGGGGTGCGATTGCACTGGGTCACCCGCTGGGATGCACGGGCGCCAAGCTGACGACCACGCTGATTCGCGAAATGGCGCGGCGCAAGGTGCGGTATGGTCTGTGCACGATGTGCGTAGGCGGAGGGATGGGCGCTGCCGGAGTGATCGAGTATCTTGGGAGTTGACGGAGTAAAGCGCAATGCCCTATTACCATTTTTTGCAGGATGTGGCGATCGTCTGGGTCGTGGTCGGATTTATCCTGGCGTTTTTCGGGGCGGGGTATGTGGGTGCGCCGCTGCTCGTGCATACCCTCCTATGGGCAGGCCTGCTGTACGGGTTGGGCGCCCCTGCATGGCTCTGGATTCTGCTGGGCGCGTTTGCGCTGGTGTTTCATGAGCCCGTGCTCCGGCGTACGCTGGTTTCCAGCTCCGTCATGAAGGCGTTTCGTTCGTCGGGTTTCCTGCCCGCGATTTCCGAAACTGAGCGAATTGCCATTGAAGCGGGGGATGTATGGGTGGACGGGGACTTGTTTTCCGGACGGCCCGATTTCGGGAAATTGCTGAATATGCCGTATCCCGATCTGACGGACGAGGAGCGCGCATTCGTAGAAGGGCCCCTGGAGCGGCTGTGCGCCATGACCGACGATTGGGAGGTACACCGGCGCGGAGACCTTCCCGAAGCCGTGTGGGACGTTCTCAAGGAAGAGCGTTTCTTCGGCATGATCATACCGAAGGAATATGGTGGCCTGGATTTTTCGGCGCTCGGCAACAGTGCGGTCGTGATGAAAGCGGCGACCCGGTCGTTGCCGCTGTCGATTACGGTCATGGTGCCGAACTCACTGGGGCCTGCCGAATTGCTTATTCACTACGGTACGCAGGCCCAGCGTGATCATTACCTCCCGCGTCTTGCTCGCGGCGAGGAGATTCCGGCGTTTGCGCTCACCGAACCAGGGGCCGGCTCCGATGCGAGCTCGATTGCCTCCGAAGGCGTGGTGTTCCGGGCTGACGACGGATCGATTCGATTGCGCCTGAACTGGAGCAAGCGGTACATCACGCTGGCGGGGGTAGCGACCGTTCTGGGGCTGGCATTTCGCTTGAAAGATCCGGAAAACCTGCTTGGCAAGGGTATCGAGCCCGGTATTACGTGTGCCCTTATTTCGACGGACACTCCGGGTGTTGAGACCGGCTGGCGGCACGATCCTCTCGGCATGGCGTTCGTCAACTCGAAGACGGAGGGGCGCGACGTGGTGGCGCCCGTGGACGCCATCATCGGGGGCAAGGAGGGGGCTGGCGGCGGCTGGCGCATGCTCATGGAATCGCTGGCTGCGGGGCGGGGCGTTTCACTTCCTGCACAGAGCACCGGCGGGGCGCAGTATGCGTGCCGCGTTGCGTCGGCGCACGCGGCGGTGCGCAAGCAGTTCGGGTTGCCTATCGGACGGTTTGAGGGTATCGAAGAACCGTTGGCGCGTATCGGGGGCTACACGTATGCCATGGAGGCCATGCGCCGCTACACTTGTGGGGCCATAGATCGCGGAGCAAAACCTGCTGTCGTGACGGCCATCGCCAAGTACAATGCGACGGAGATGCAGCGGCGGATCGTGAACGACGCGATGGATATCCTCGGCGGGAACGCTATCTCGTGCGGCCCGCGCAACCTGCTGGCCCATACGTACATGGCGGCGCCTATAGGCATTACGGTCGAGGGGGCTAACATCCTCACGCGGACGCTCATCATTTTTGGGCAGGGAGCTATCCGGTGCCATCCGTACGCCTATGCAGAAATCGATGCGCTGGCCCGGGGCGATCTTGTGGCCTTCGACCGGAATCTGTGGAAACATATAGGTCACGTGTTCCGGAACGGTTGCCGGGCGAAGGTGCTCTACGTAACCCGGGGGGGACTCAGCCGCTCGCCCGTGCGAGGGCCGTCAGCGCGGTATGTTCGGAAGCTGAACTGGGCGTCTGCCACATTTGCGTTCATGGCGGATCTTGCAATGGGCGTCCTTGGAGGAGACCTCAAACGCAAGGAGAAACTCGCCGGTCGGTTTGCGGATATTTTTTCCTCGCTGTATATCGGAACGGCGGTGCTTCGCCGCTTTGAGGCGGAAGGGCGCCGCAAGGAGGATGCTCCGTTTATGCACTGGGCCATGAAGCATACACTGGTCCGCATTCAAGCCGGTTTCGAGGGGTTATTCGAGAATCTGCGCCTGCCGGGCGGGGTCTCCTGGTTGCTTCGTGGTCCGTGTGCGCTCTGGTTTCGCATGAACCGTTTCGGCAACTATCCTTCTGATCGTCTCGGACACAAGGTGGCCCAGGCCCTGCAAACGCCCGGCGAGCAGCGGGATCGGTTCACGGCGGGGATATACCGTGCAGACGAGACAGATGCTTCGGGGAGTCTTGCCCGGCTGGAACGAGCCTTCCGGCTTTCAGTGGAAGCAGAATCGGTGTTGGGCCGGATCAGAAGCGCCATGCGCCAGGGTACGCTGGCGCGCAGCCGCCCGGAACAGGCCCTTGACGCTGCCTGCGAAGCGGGTGTGATTTCAACAGAGGAACGCGATCTCGTACAGGAGGCGGAAACCGCCCGCGCAGCCTACATAGAAGTAGATGCGTTTACGCTTGAGGAGTACGCGGCGATGCGGGAGGGTGCGGGGTGAAGAGGGGCGCCAGGCCGTGTATTGCTATGGCCGCCTGCGGAGGTCCTCCTCCTGTTTGCAAGATGCAATCACCCGTTTTGCAAACGTATGTTTGCCCGTTTCAACTTGCTCATTTTGCCTGTTGAAATCCGCTCATTCTGCCTGTTGACATCTACTTTTTTTGCCTGTTTGCCTTGTTGTTTGACGGGTTATGCCTGTCCAGCGGTCGCAGCTTACGCCGAGGTGCATTCATGATTCCCCCCCCCCTCATTCATTATCCGCTCTATATCTGCGAGAAACGGCACGGCTCCAAAGCGTCCCTGCAAGTAGTGCTTGTCCAGTTTCAAGTCTTTTCTCGGCTGAAAATCCGCGAGTGAATAGAGAGACGTAGCTCCCTTTTGGTTTTTCTCGGCGAACCATATTTCATCTCGTCGAAGCAAATCTTGATCAAGCAGCTTTGACTCGTGGCTCGTTACGATAAGCTGTCGTCGGTAACCTTTGCTATTCTGGAAGAAAGACTTCAAGAACTCCTTCGCAAGCAACGGGTGCATGCTACGCTCCACTTCGTCGATTACGAAAATTTCTCCATCGTTATGGGATTGATGCAGGGCGGGTAGCAGGTGCAGCAAGCGCTGGGTTCCGTCTGATTCTTCGGAAATGCTGAAGGGAATCTCATACGGCATCTCATGCCGATGGATGGATTGAAGTCTCAGTAAATAATAGCGATGTTCACTGTCTTTCTGAATTACTACCTCACGCTGATCCGGAAGTGCGAGGACAACCCCTTCTTCATCGGCATCCTGCATTAATTTTTCGAACAGTTTAGGGGGCAGCATAGCTTGTAATTGATCTTTCGATATTTTTTCCTTGGAGACATGCAAATCATCCACTCCAGTTGAGGCCGCGCGAAGGTAGTCTCCTGCAAAAGATCTGAATTCCTCATTCCTGCTCAAGGTATGTCCCAGCATGAGGAGTTGGCTGTCGGGGGCAATAAAATGAATCCTATCTTGGAACCAGTCAATAACTTCGCGCACAGGGCCGTATTCATCCTGATCCAGTGTTGCTCGGATTGTGGCGAGGAAGCTTTGTTCTCTTCGGCCAACAACAGTTTTCAAAGCCTCCAGCTTTTCCCCGGCGTTTTTCAAACCTTGCACCATAACATTTCCTTCTTTATCGGTTTCGCGCTGGTAGATGAGCCTCTCTCGATTCCCATCGATCACCATCAGCCATTCCTCAATGATCTGATCGTCATCCAGTACAATGCCAAATCGGTAAAGAGTGTTTTGGGCAATGAATTGCAGATCAAAGTGGCTCGACGCTTCCGGATCTTCCCGAAAACGAAAGGCCCTACGCCCAGTCCCCGCACCTTTCTTCCTGCCATTACATGCTATCTTTTTCAGATAATAGAGCGCCTTAAAGAAATTGGATTTGCCTGCGCCGTTTGCGCCATACATAATGCCTCCACGTAGCACCTTGGCATCGTTTTGAGGAATCGGAACGAGGTGGTTTTCATGGTGGCCGGAGAACCGGTTGCTCGCTACCATTGAGAAGGTTTCTTCCTCATTGAAGGAGAGAAAATTTTCAATGGAAAAGGTTACGATCATGGCTTTTAGGACGATTTTGTCTCGAATCAACACCCATTATACGCAATGCATGGTATTAAAATTCAATTTTGCGAGATTTTTTCACAAAAGAATCCATATCGCTCTGTGTTTTACTCAGGCAGGAGATGCTATGTAGTGTTTCCGGCGCCCCACGGGCACAGTTCGGCAAACGGGCTGACGAGGTGTGAGTGGCGGGCATATTGGGCGCCGGTGGTTGCTTTGACGCCCATAGGGCTTTTCTGCAGGGCGAGTTACAGGTGCGCGGGATGAAGAGGATGCCGTCTACCACCCGAGTCAGACCGATTCGCGCCTCTTCACAGGTTTGCATAAATATGGTGAAATAACTATAATAGGGTATGGGGTCAGACGTACTGAAACCTGTAGAATGGGTAGGGTCGAGCAGAGCGGACTTGAAGAAGTTTCCAGCCGCCGTACAGGACCAAGTCGGTTTTGCTCTGTATCAGGCACAAACCGGGCTCAAACACCGCGATGCCAAACCACTCAGGGGGTTGGGGGCCAATATCCTGGAGGTTGTATCACGTCAGGAAGGGAACACCTACCGGACGGTATACACGGTCCGGTTCAAAGCGGCCGTCTATGTCCTGCATGCCTTCCAAAAGAAGTCCAAACGGGGCATCGCGACACCGAAACAGGAACTTGATCTTGTCAAACAGAGACTGAAGGCAGCGCAGCGCCATTACGCCGATAACTACGGCAAAGAGTAGATTCATGAAAACAGACGGAATAAAGATCGAACAGGGCGCCGGAAACGTATTCACGGATCTGGGGCGCCCCGACGCTGAGGCTCACTTGCTAAAGGCGGAACTCGTTACCCGCATTGACAGGATTATCCGCCAGCGTGGACTCAAACAGGTCGAGGCGGCAAAATTGCTTGGACTATCCCAGCCCGATGTTTCGCGCCTCCTGCGGGGAAGTTTTCGAGAGTATTCCATGGAGCGCCTACTACGCCTATTGACGGTGCTTGGGCGTGACGTGGAAATCGTTATTCGAGAACCCCACTCTCCGCGACGGGGCAGGCTCCGCGTTGAAGCATAAGCCTCCGGCCCCGTGTCTCTTGACACTACCTTGTCATACAAGGCATCGGCGGGCCGCCTGTTCTCCGGATTTCGCGGCATCGGCGATAGAAACGCCCATGCGGTAGTTGCCTGCCATGAACCAGCCGGGCCAGGCGGCTTCGAGCCGGTCTATGGCGGCGAGTGTTTCCCCATAACCGATATTGTACTGGGGAACAGCCCGTTCCCATGTGGTACGCCACCGGAAAACAGGCTCTCCGGAAACGTTCAGCAGGCGCTGCAGATCACGCAGTACAAGGGCGTAGGCTTCCTCATCCGGTATCGAGGCCAGTGCTGGATTCCGCATCCCGCCGATCATGGTGGTAAGCAGTACATGCCCCGCCGGCGCCCGCGCCGCATCCGGCCGAAAAGTCGATGAAGCGGAGGATCTGCCCGAAAAGATGGACGACGTAAACAAGGCGCCGAGAATGCGGATACTTCGCTCTATACGTGGAACCAGCATGCCGAATCCGTCGAGCGGATGCCCTACATGTTCCCGCCGGAAGCCCATTGCCGCGACGGCAAGCGGGGCGTAAACGACACGGGTCAATGGTTCGAGGGAAGGTCCTTCAGGCAACGCGATGGGGGCAAGCGCGTGAAGCGGGGCGGCATATACAACCGCGTCGAAGGGTTCGCTCCATATGGTTTGTTCATGCCCGGACAGGAGGCGGTCTCCGGAAACGATCCAATGAGACCCTTGCCGCTCCAGACGCCGTACGGGAGTGGACAGGCGCAGGTGGTCGCCCAAGGCGTCGGAAAGAGCCTCCGGTAATTGCCCAAGACCTTTCCTGAAAGAAAACATGCCGCCTGCCATCCGGTTTTTCTTGCCCTTGCGCCCTCGAAGTAGCGCCCGTACGATAGACCCCGATTCCTGCTCCATACGCCAGATATCCGGGAAGGCGTGGCGGATGGCAAGACGTTCCGGATCCCCTCCGTAGACGCCGGCGACAAACGGGTCCATGCCATAGTCCAGCACCTCGGGCCCGAAACGCCTGCGCGCAAAATCGGCCACGCTTTCCTCTTCCGTCGGACGAGACTTGGGTATAAAGGGTTCACGGAGCGCCCGTCGCCGGGCACGGGCAGAAAACAAGGAGCCTTTGATAAGATCGGCCGGGGAACTCGGCGCGGCAACCGGCTTGCCGCCACGCACGATATATCTCTTGCGGGCGGTTTTCGAGGCAGGAAGGCGGTCTATGTCCAGTCCGGCGTCGCGGATGAGTGCATCAAGGACCGGATTCGCCGCCTGAATGGAGGTAGCTCCAAATTCGACAAGGAATCCCCCGATGCGCTCCGTACCGATTACACCGCCTGCCCGCGCCTGCGCCTCGAACACGACCGGTTCCGCGCCAGCCAACTGCAACCGGAAAGCAGCCGTCAGTCCGGCAATTCCTGCTCCTATTACCGCCACACGCATCGCTCAAGCCTGTCTTGTGTGCTTGTCGCGTCGGAAAGTAGTATTATAAGCGCTCTGCATTTCCCAACGCTCCGCGAGAGCCGGAAACTCTGGGCGAACATAGCGTTCTATCTTTGGACAAAGTATTGCCGGATAGTGCGCCCGATGCGCCGATCTCGATAATAGCAATCTGACCAAACAGCATTCGTCGAGAGGTAAACATGAACCCCGACCTCATTCGATCTGATCCTGCCGTCCTCATGGGAAAACCGGTGGTCGCCGGAACGCGCATTACGGTTGAGCTGATCCTGGAAAAACTGTCCGCTGGCGAGACCGTTGAACAAGTGCTTCAGGCCCATCCTCGTCTAACCAGCGAGGGTGTTTTCGCTGCCTTGAGCTTTGCCGCCAAAGCGCTGCGGGCTGACATCGTTTACCCCACAGCCGAACAGGACACGTGAATATTCTGGGGTTTACATACATAACGCATCGATTTCCCGTACCGCCATGCTGACGATCAAGAATCTTTTTGTGCTGTTTCACGTCGTGACCGCCGCCGGATGGTTCGGCGTCGCACTCCTTCTGGGCCGTATCGCCCGCGCCGCCGCGGTTTCGTCTTCCGGCGATGCCGTGCGCGAGATAGGGGCCAAGGCTGTAAGTCTCACAGGCATATTCGCCGTGCTTACGTTCCTGTTCGGGCTTGCCGCGTTTTTAATCGGGGGAGGATTCGGGACGTACGGTCCTGAATATCACACGAGCCTGCTGTTCATTCTGGTTCTGGTAGGCATCCAGTTCTTTGTGATACGCCCTGCCTGGGGAACCCTGGCTTCGGATGGGGACGAAGAGTCCCGGCAAGCGGCTCGCAAGCGGCTTGCCATGAGCATCGGGGCCGGGCACCTTATCTGGCTGTTCGTGCTCGTGCTTATGCTGGCGCGGTATTATCCGGTGATGTGACGGGGGATTCCATAAAACCTCTCCGATCAAATTGAGCCATCTCTGGTAATCGCTCTCGACAGAAATTGCGTACGATCATATAGATGTGGGCAAGTTGTTAATAAGTCGACATAATTCTCCTGAAACCACCAAGTATACAATATGTATCATAAGCGGATAGCAATGATGAGGTTGGAGCTTATGAAGAACGCATCATTATTTACATCAGAAGAGCGGGAAGTTCCCGTTTATAATGTAGAGGATATTTCCACTCGTCCACAGGATGTTAATTATGCTACTCCATTGAATAGCTTGTCACTTAATTGGACAGAAAAGCAACTCCCAGAACGTATTAGAACCAAACACGTCCATAGACTACATCCCTATTTAGGTAAATATATTCCTCAGTTAGTGGAAATATTCATTCGAAAGTATTTTTCTTCCGAAATGACAGTCCTCGATCCATTTTCGGGATCAGGTACAACTCTTGTACAGGCAAATGAGGCGAATATACACAGTGTAGGGTGTGATATTTCTGCATTTAACATTTTGATTAGTTCTGTGAAAACTACTGTCTATAATATAGATATTCTTAAAAAAGAACTCGGTGATATTTTAGAAAAAACCGCACACTTTACAGGTCAAGATTCCTGTTCTATTCCTCTTTTTGACACTGACAAGAAAGGTTCTTTGAAAACTATAAATAAATCAACAAATGATTATTTACAAAATTGGTTCGCTCCTCAATCGATGGAAGAATTATTGACATATAGGCAACTATTACCCAATTATGAATATGCAGAATTCATGAAATTAATCCTGTCCAGATCTGCTAGATCTGCTAGGCTTACAACACACTTTGACCTTGATTTCCCAAAAAGGCCTACTACCGAACCATATTATTGTTATAAGCATATTAAAATATGCTCACCTACTCAAACGGCTTTTAAGTTTTTGTCTCGCTACAGCCAAGATGGCTTGAGACGTGTGGAAGAGTTTTCGCATTTGAGAACTAATGCGAATATACGGTTAATACATGGCGATAGCAGGGAAGTCGATTTTCCCTATGTGGATGGCGTTATCACCAGCCCGCCATATGTAGGATTGATTGATTATCATGAACAACATCGTTATGCATTTGAATTACTTGCTATAGAAGATAATCGTCAAGATGAAATTGGTTCTGCGTCAAATGGCCAAAGTATTACAGCCAGGAAAACGTATCTTAAAGATATGAAAGCAGTTTTTGCGAATGTTATTAAAAGTATCAAATCTGGCAGTAAAATAATCGTTGTAGCTGCTGACAAGTTTGATTTGTATAGTGAAATACTTAATCATTCTGAAATTGTACATGATGCCACATTGGAAAGACATGTTAATCGTCGCACTGGGCGACGATCTGGCAAGTTTTTTGAATCCATTTTCATTTATACTAAACGATAAAGAAGAATTATGGAAAGGGTACTCGAAGAAGCAATTGAGGAAGTGATAACCACTATGATGGATAAAGTGATGGAGAAGGTTATAGAAAAAGATCCTTTTGTTAGGGAAGATCATCAAAAAAAGAAACCCTTGTATGCTGCTCTTGTCCCTGACGAAATTTTCAAATCTGCTCATTTTGAACGACGTTTTGTGACTCCTTTTGGTAAAGTTTGGGAAAAACTTGCTAAGGTAATTGGTGAATATTTTATGGGGTTTGCAGAAATTAATTATAAGATTCATGGAGAAATTCCACGAGAACGTTTGAGACGTATATCAGAAACCTTAAACGCACTTGAATCTAATGCAAATCCAGATTGGAAAACTGAACTTCGCTATGTACTGAATGGCAACGGCCCATTAGTTCCTGTAGAAGTTATATGTGATGTTTTTATTTCTCATTCTTCTGATGATGATGGATATGCTTATGAGATTAAGGCGCCTCTTCCCAATAGCGATCAGACTAAAGTGAGTAAGGAAAAATTATTTAAGCTGTATGCAATGGAGCCTGTACAAATTCGTGATGCTTATTTTGCTCTTCCATATAATCCATATGGAAAAAAGGATAATTATGATTGGAAATTTCCTATGCGCTGGTTTGATATGCATAATGATCCCTGTGTATTAATCGGAGATGAATTGTGGAATAAATTAGGTGGTATAGGTACGTATGATAGTTTTATATCTGTAATCCGCCGTCTTGGGAGACATTATCATGAGCGGATCTATAATGAATATATGGGTCTTGATATACCAGAAGATTGGGAACCCTTTCAATTCTAATTATCGAATTTTTTTAATCGGGCGTGTCCTAAGACTGTGTAGGTGATCGTTCGTATATATAATCTCACCAAGAGGTAAATACGATGGCTGAACTTATAGAGAAGAGGCAGCTCTTACTGAACGAGTTGCTGAAGGATTTCAAGGGGGGCATGTGACATCTTTGGAGGAGTTGGCTGCTGAAGACGATAGGCAAACGGCTACCAAGGCGGTCCCTTGAGGGGAGATGACGCATCATATAGGTTATCCTCCTTGTGATCCGGCAGGGTGGGATGCGAAGACTTCCTTGGTGGACGCAGTGCGAAGCGGCTCGAGTTCGTTTGATCCGGAGGTTCCCCACGATTGCAATGGAAGTTTCGAGCGAAGATTGTGGAAAAGCGCCAGTGTGGGTAGCGGGTCTTGACGAGACGATTTTGAAATTTCTCTCGCTCGGACTCTGCGGGAGGTGTCGGGAAAGTGGAAGCGACCCCATACAAGACTGGAGGTCATTTCGACGCAATATCAACTGCCGAATTGTGATTCGGACTTTTCTCAGGGCCCCTGCCTTGGAGGAATATGTTCCTTGATTGCATTGACCTCCCTTCCTACCACAAAGACACGGTATAGAAAGGTTTCCATGCCATTGAGCAGCGTCATGAGCTGCTTGGGTGCAAGTTTCCAGCCGCGGTGAGCAGCCGCACTGCCTGCATCGGTAAGCGTCGAGAGAAGTTCACGTTCATCATTACTTATAATTTCCAATTCTTCAAGTTGCTCCAGCTTTTGAAAAAAGCTCGAGGATTCCTGTGCCCCCTTCAACACAAATGCCCGATCCAGAGCAGTGCGAGTACCGATCACAGCGAGGACGTGAAGGTCGGCATCAAATGCTTCGTAAACCTCGTTGAGTACATGTTGAAGATCAGGGTCGTCAAGTTTGTACAACCATTCAGGTCTTTTTCGCTTCGCCGGCGATGGCCAGTAGGTGACACGGGTTTCGGGTTTGGGGAAAATTTGACCTGTCTCCAGATCGTGCTCATAACTAATGTCTTCCCAGGACTCGTATTCCTTTAGGACATACACCACTTGGCATCCGCGGCATCGAAGAATGTAATAAGAATCGCTGGCACACATTTCAACTGAATCGTATCGCTCTTCATGTGACGCAACGATGTCGGCATTGCGATCCGGTCCACATTCAGGGCAGTGGCCTTTACGAATACCGGGAGTTGATCCTAAAGATTTTGTCTCGGTTGGGCTGCGGGGAGTCGGGGTTTCGGCTTCATACGCCGCTGGTGTCATAGCAATCGTATTCTTATCCGTCGATAGTGTTACAAAGCCCTGTTGGCATGCCCACTCGATAAGGTTTATGAGGGAATACTCATCAAGAGTGCCCACCACTGCCAGCAGGGCATTTTTGTCCGTGATGTCGATCCAAGTCAAAGAAGCATCCCCGACCTGCTTTTTGAGGTAACGCAGCAAGTTGGCAAGCTGGACATCTGGAGAGGGAAGCGGCTTCGTGCAGATATCATCCACATGCGTACTATAAATCTCCAGCCGATTATCTTCTGAAGTCTGGCTGCGAATAGCATGACTCGCCCGTGCGACAGCAAGGGGATTGTTTTCCAATCGGCTTGGCAGTATAGCCGCTGCCGTTCTGCTCAAAATGAAAGGTCCGCAGCGCGGACACCGTACATAGACGGCATCGCGTGTACCTTCCCAGCCCGTGTCAGCTTTGCGTCCACAGACAGGACACGTACCGTGGTTCATGGGATTATTGCGTTTGACTCTTGCTGTTCACGTTTCCAGAGATTAAAGACCCCCGGAACCTCCGGCGAAACGGACGAAAACCATTGAGCGGCCAAGAATGTGAAATGAGGCGCTCCGCTACTCTTCCCCCTCTGCGGCCTCCGCTTCCTCTTCCGCCTCCCTGATCGCCTCCCTCATCGCCTCCAACTCCTCAATCGTCCAGGGCTCCTGGCGATCCGCTACGGCTTCCCGTACCTCCGCCACCGTTTCAGGCGTGATATCACTGGCGTCGTTGCCCCATTCCGTGCGGATATAGGTGAGCAGGTCTGCCATCTCTTCGTCGTTCAGAAAGGCTCCCCAAGGGGGCATCGCGCCGGTGTACACCATGCCGTTTACCTCCATTTCTCCTGTCAGTCCGTTCAGGATGATCCGGATGAGCACCTCCTCGTCGCCCGTTACCCATTCGGTTCCGGTGAGCGGAGGGAATACGCCCGGCACGCCGCCCCCGTTCATCTGGTGGCATGACATGCAGCGCGTCAGGTAAATCTCGGCGCCGTCCTGCACAGCGGGTATCCGCTCGACATGGTCTTCTTTTTCAGGGGATGCCGTTACCGGACGCAAAAGGTCATCCTGCACCGGACGATCTATAAAGACGGCCCCTGAACCGACCAGCCCGACGAGGCTTGCCAGGAACAGGGTTGCGAGTTTCTTACGCCGGGAAGAAGAGGCGTTGGAGCGATGCATAGGCCGATGAGGGCGGTCTTTATACTCCGTTCCTGTAGTACGATCGACAAACTGATTCATTTTTCCGAAGAACTGGTTGTGTTGTTTGGTATCCAGCGGTATCGCGTAAGACGAGAATTCGGTCCCGGATCCCAGAAGCCGTCGAATTCCGCCACGTAAATGCTGCCGTCGACATGCCCCCATTTGATCCAGCGTCTCGACCAGTCGTAGACAAAGAGCCCGTTTTGTACGAGATCGGGGAAGGCGCCCTCGCCCTCATGCCGATAGATGGGTCCGACGGTAGCCGATCGCCCGCCCGATTCATAGGTGTATTCCCATATGGGAGGTACGAAATCCGGAATATGCTCGGGCGTGATTTCGTTGTAGAACAGCCGGCCGATGGTGCGGGGCCACCCGAAGTTTTCGCCGCCCTTTTCCGAGATGTTATACTCGTCATAGTCGAATCCTGCATCGGGCCCCACGACGCCGATGTACAGGGCGCCGGTTTCGTGATCGACCTTGAATCGATACGGATTACGCAGGCCGTACGCGTAGATTTCCCACCGTACGCCGGGTTCGCCGAAGAAGGGATTGTCCTTGGGAATGGAACCGTCTTTATGAATCCGCAGGATTTTTCCGCGCAGGTCCTGGAGATTTTGCGCACTGCGTTCTGAATCCACCAGGCGGGTCCAGTGTATCCGGGACAAATCGTGGCGGGCCATGAAGTCATCGATGCGTTCCTGGGATATTTCCCATTGAGGGCGTACTTCGGACATCCCCGTATCCCCTGTAGACAGGTACAGGGAACCATCCGGGCCCCACTCGATGTCGCCGGCCTGATGGCAGCACTGGGGTTCCGTGGGCACGCGCAACAGCACCTTTTCGCTGGCCATGTCCAGTGCGCCGTCCTGGTACGTAAACCGTGAGAGCGTATTGGTGAAGGTCTTCTGCTCCGTGTAGTACAGATAGATATACGGAGCGCCCTCGTAGAACGCAGGATCGACCTCGATGCCTAACAGACCATGCTCGACATTGGTCGGGTCGGTGGTGTCGAGGTGTGCGATCTGCCGGGTTTCGCCCGTTTCGGCGTCGTAGCGGTGTATCTTGCCGCGCAATTCGATAATCCAGACATGGCCCTTGTCGTCCACCGCAATATCATCGGGCCATATGTCTTCGGCGAGCACTTCATAGGCCCGCTTTCCACCTCCCATATCGGCAGGGATCCGCCCAGCGGCGATCCGCATGCCCTGCAACAGGTGCTGCATGAACGCGGGCGTGGTCCAGACATCTGCGAAATGCCCGAGTTTGGTGTAGAAGACGTGTCCGCCGCCGACTATATCCCGGTACCAGTCCCATCCGTACAGAGCATCCAGGGCGGCATGCGCGCCTGCGATGCCTTTGCCTGAAGCGAGAAAAGTACGGATCGCCTCACGCTGATCTTCCGTCATGCCGTCGGGGACCGCCGTGTCTTCCGGATTCAGACGGGTGGCGGGTACGGGCAAGGCGCCGTCACCGAGGCCGGATCGCCATCGGGCATCGAACGTGTCGGGCGTCAGTTCGCCGGAAACGTAAATGTACCCATATGCCGATTGCGTATTGAAACTGAATTCCATCATCGGCGGGTCGTACTTGAGATCCTCCAGCGGGATGGGAGGGGCGCCGGGAGCGGTCAGAACTGAGCCGGAAGGAGTGTCGCTGTCCAGGTTTTCAAAGGCGAACGAGGCCTCTACGACGCCTTCAAGGGTCTGGAATGTGAACCCGTAGATTACGGCTCCACCATCTTCTTCGCTTTTCTCGGCTTCGGCCTTGATTCGCAGGGTAGCATTCGCAAACAGGAGCAGATCGTACCCGGCGAGATGTTCGTCGTTGAGAAGCGTAAGATCTTCCGTAATGTCAAATTCGAATTCGGTGGTTGCGGCGACCGCGGGCAACAATTCCTTGACCGTTTCGATGGAGCTGTGCCGGAATCCGTGCGTCGTCGTTACGGCAAGCACCCGAATGGGGGTACGTTCTTCGGATACGGCAAGCTGTTCTGCGACCGCTTCCGGGTCGAGTTGCTCATTGATGGGCGGGGGGGAATCCGTATCCTGGGCGTTTGCAGGGAACACAGGGGAAGTGCCGAGAAAGCAAACGAAGAACAGAAATATGCCAAGCTGGCGTGTCTTCATAGCGTATACCGTTTCTGTACAGTGGGGAAGTCGTGGAATGGGCGCAGCGCAGGGAAAATGTCCGACAGCAGGGTCAATTGCCTGTGATTCCGGCGAAACCGGCATGTTGCAGGGCGGTCAGAATGCCGCCCTCCATGCGGACGGGTTCAATACTGCCGTTGCCGTTGGCGTCAACCCCTTCCATGGTTTTTTCAAGGAGGTCAACCATGTCCGCAGCATGGCTCCGCGCCATTTCCACATCGTCGCCATAGTCCGTTTTCAGGATGTTCAGTGCCTGTGCGAACGCTTCATGGAGCCAGCCCGTGTCCGCGGTGGACATCCAGAAATCGACAGGAGCATCCCATTGGTAGGTGAGGTCTACCCGGGGCTGCCGCTCTCTTTTCGTCACGCCGTCGTCGATTTTCATCCACCCGAACACCTGGTCTGCATGCTGCTTCACCGCTTCGACGGTGGGCGCTTCGGCTGCCTGCCGTGCGGCCTCCAGTGCTTCTGCTGTCAGGTCATGGAGTTCGGTCAGTATCGGACCGATGTCCTGCCCGGATGCCTGTAGGGAAGGCCATCCGCAAAGCAGGATAGGCAGGAGCCAGGCGAAAAAACGGGGAGCAAGGGATCGTACAGGTGTTTTCATGACAACTGAGCGTTACTCGGGGAGCAGGCAGGGGCAGGTTCGAATCGTTACAATTATCGTATACAAATACAGGATATTGGGCCGGTTATTTGTCGCGGCGTATTGTATAATCGACCAGACCAAGCATGGCGTCCCGCGCTCCGGTCGGGGGCATATCCTGGAGCAGTTTTCGGGCCGTATCGGCGTGTTCGTACATCTTTCGGCGGGCATAGGCTATGCCGCCCCGGCGTTCGGCATAGGCATATATGGCCTGTCTGTCGCGACGGCCCTTCCTTTTTTTACGGACAATACGCAGGATATCGCGTCGTTCCTTGGGGGGGGCTTCCGCCAGCGCGTGAATAAGCGGGAGCGTCATCTTCTTTTCCTGCAGGTCGATACCGATGGGCTTGCCGATGTCTTTGGCCCCGTAGTCGAAAAGATCGTCCCGAATCTGGAAAGCCAGCCCAAGGTGTTCGCCGGCTTCCTGCATGATGTGCAATACGCTGCGGTCGGCGGCAGCGCTCAGGGCGCCGCATCCCATACAGGCTGCAATGAGCGAAGCTGTTTTGTCCGAGATAATCCGGAAGTAGGTTTTTTCGTCGATGTCGAGGCGGCGGGTCTTTTCGATCTGAAGCAGCTCCCCCTCACTCATCCGGCGGACCGCATCGGAGAGTGTATGGAGCAGTTCGTAGTCCCCGTACCGGAGTGACAGGAGCAGCCCACGGCTGAGCAGGAAGTCGCCGAAGAGGACGGCGATCTTGTTTTTCCAGAGCGCATTGACGGAGAAGGCGCTTCGCCGTCGTTCGGCGGTGTCCACCACATCGTCGTGCACCAGTGTGGCGGTATGCATCAATTCGACAAGCGCCGCCGCCCTGTAGGTGGTTTCGTTGATGCCTCCACACATTTTCGCCGACAGAAGAACAAGCATGGGGCGAATCTCTTTCCCCTTCTGACGCAGCATGTACCGTGTCACCTTGTCAAGCAAGTTGGCGTCGGAACGTACGGAGTCGCGAAAGTACCGGCGGAAGACGCCGAGTTCGTCATCGACTGCGGCGCGAATGTCCCGTAGGGTGCTGGGAATATCCCCGACGGCCGGCAGCGTATCGGAACGTTCGGGCAAAAGAGTATCCGTTTCCGGCATGCAGAGATGAAGTGCGAAGAGTTGCTGTACGCTTATCCAGGGCGAAGGGTAACATATACGCCGGTTTATTGCAGATGGTTGCCTGTCCTATGGAACGGAAAACAGGTTGTTGCGCGGGCAGGTATGTGCCGATTCTCCCACAGATCCGCATATCGTATCCCGAAAGACGCACTTTCCCGGATACGCCCATGCATTACCGGGTAATCACGATCGTGTCCGGTACAATGAATGCATCGGTAAAACGCCGGGCAAGCACGCTATGCAACACTTGGGCTTCCTCGCGCGACAGAAAGTCCCCGACGCGAACGCGGTAATACGGCTGGCTGTATACGTTGTAGACAGGGAGTCCCTCGGGAAAAGTTTCCTCGGGGACAGCGCCCTCGTCGTGCTGTTCCCGCCACCAGACCTGTACGCTTTCTTGCGCCTCCATGGCTGCATTTCGTTCGATAGACGAAAATATCTGTACGCGGAATCCCGGCACTTCCGATCGGATGCCCTCGGCAGCGCGGCCTTCCATCAGATGTGCCGGAACGTCGTGCATGATGGTCGCGAGCGTGTCGAGGGGTGCGTCGGGATATGGCGAAGGATCGAAGTCTTCGTAGCGAGACATATCGATGACCGGCGTCGGCAGGGCGCTTACATCAACGTGGCTGCTCCTCTCGGTAGAAGCACAGCCCCATGTTGTTGCAATCAGCAGCGCTACCGCGCCGTATCGCATCGCATTCATCATTGTTTTCAGGTCCCGATAACCACGCTTGTTGTCCCGAATAAACATTGCCATGATATGATTTAAGGAAAAGTATGGTTCCTTCTACTCTGGATATTTGCACCGTTCGCTGGCGTATCTTATATTAGCTGATTGTCAGGGCGTTTTGTGTGGTGAGTGTGTGAAAATCTTATAGAGGTGTCCCGGTCCGGGCTATCGCTTTGGATTTCATACTGACAACACACCTCGCATCATGTATTCCATATTCATCTACCTACCCCGACCATGGCATTTCGTACTTCCACGCTTTCCAAGGATGATGCACTGTCACAACTTGCATCCATACGCTCGCGCAGTGGCGATACCCGTCCTGGCCGCCGGAGCAAGTATGCCGGCATATCCGAAAAGGCTGCTCTGTTAACGCAAGATACCGTCCTCCGGGTTGTTATCCCCAAGAAGCAGGTGCAGCCGCTGAAGGCGTATCTGATGAAGCATCACGGGCGCATATTCACGGTCAAAACCGCGCCGAAAAGCGGGGAGGATGTGACGGCCTTTATCTTTCGCCAGGATTTGCCGCCGAAACGGAGTTACGCGAAAAAGGTGTGAAACGGAGTTCGCGAAACGGAGTTACGCGAAAAAGGTGTGAAACGGAGTTCGCGAAACGGAGTTACGCGAAAAAGGTGTGAAACGGAGTTCGCGAAACGGAGTTACGCGAAAAAGGTGTGAAACGGAGTTCGCGAAACGGAGTTACGCGAAAAAGGTGTGAAACGGAGTTCGCGAAACGGAGTTACGCGAAAAAGGTGTGAAACGGAGTTCGCGAAACGGAGTTACGCGAAAAAGGTGTGAAACGGAGTTCGCGAAACGGAGTTACGCGAAAAAGGTGTGAAACGGAGTTCGCGAAACGGAGTTACGCGAAAAAGGTGTGAGCGGTATAATCAACTTCAATCTCAGGCGGGCCGCATCGCTTTTCAGTGATACGGTACGCCTTTCTGTTTTTTGCAGTTCTTCCACATACTATCTTTGCGCTGTGGAAGTTAGAGGTGGTTCGGCCTGATAGGACAGATTTTGTTGGGATTAAGATGTAACGTGATACTTCATGCACGTACCGGCGCACCCGCTTGACCAGTTGGAGTGAGCGAGGTGTTCTATTGGGAGTTATATCTGATACTACACAAGCAATCCGAATTGTAAATTTTACAAATAGACATTGAGGGGTTCGAACAAACTCATCGAAGCGTCTCTTCAAGTGCGGTGGCCGCATCTGTTTTCCGGTCCCGGTACTTTACGATGACGGGGGCGTACAGCGATAGCCGGTGTTTGTTGGCGAAGGTTCCCGAGGCGGCGCGTGCGCCCGGCGCCACGACTGCGTCTTCGGGCACTTCGAGAACACCTTGCTCGTTGCGTCTGATGATGTTTTTCCGCACGAGATCGTAAACGCGCGTCGATCCGGTAAGCACCACGCCTGGTGCGAGCACGGCCCCTGCCCGGATAAGGCACCCTTCGTATACGCCGCACCCGCCACCCACGAACACATCGTCCTCGATAATGACGGGTACCGCCCCGACCGGTTCGAGTACGCCCCCGATCTGTGCTGCCGCCGACAAGTGGACACGTTTGCCGATTTGCGCACAGCTTCCCACGAGCGCATGGGAATCGATCATGGTGTTTTCGTCTATGTAGGCGCCCGTATTCACGTACATGGGGGGCATGCAAACGACGCCGGGGGCGAGGTAGGCCCCGGTTCGAACCGTGGAACCACCCGGTACGATACGTACCCGATGCCCCGCATCGAAGGCTCTTGGCGGATACGTATCCTTGTCGAGAAATGAAAAGGGACCACTGGAATAGTCGGCGAGTATGCCGATGCGAAAGCCCAGCAGGATAGCGCGTTTCACCCAGGTATGCGTGGTCCATGCGCCATCTTCGTCTCGTGACGCGGCACGCACAGCCCCTCGGTCAAGTGCTGCCAGCGCTTCGCCCACGGCTTCCCGCGCGATGTCCGGGGGCGCCTCGTTCGCCTGCATACCGGCCAGTTCGTCGATGCGGATTTCGAGTTCGGAAGTGGTCATATACACATGAGGAATGTCCGCAAGAATGTCGTGCAAGGCGGATTATATACTTGCTGCCAGACGGCGGGCCGTCCATGCAGCACCCACAATGCCCGCTTCGTTTCTGAGTTCTGCGGTCAAGAGATCGGCCTTCGTATTTAGCAAGTGGAGGAATTTTTCACTCCGACTCGGTTTGCTGATGCCGCCCCCGAGGATGATCGTGTCGATATCCAGCAGGCGTTCGAGGTGGCTCAGGTATTCCTGCATACGCGCAGCCCAGGTTTCCCAATCCAGATTTTCCTCCTTGCGTACCCGATCGGAGGCGTAGTGCTCGGCGACTCGGCCCCGCAGCCAGAAATGCCCGAATTCCGTGTTCGGAATCAGCATGTTGTCCACGAAAAGCGCCGACCCGATCCCTGTGCCGAGGGTGAGCATCAGGACGACGCCTTTCAGGCCGCGGCCGGCGCCGAAATGCATTTCCGCCAGGGCGGCTGCATCGGCGTCGTTGAGGATGGCAAACGGGCAGCCGGACGCTTTGGAGAAAAGCCGGGCGGCATTTTTACCGATCCAGGAGTCACTGATGTTTGCGGCAGTGTGCGCCACGCCCTGCTTGACGCGAGCGGGAATGCCGCATCCGACCGGGCCTTTCCAGCGGAAATGATCCAGCATGGACACCACTACGGCGGCGACCTCTTTTGGCGAGGCTCCCTCCGGGGTCGGTATGCGCAGGCGCTCGGCAGTGAGGCGACCGGTACGGACGTCTACCGGAGCGCCCTTGATCCCGGAACCGCCGACATCAATCCCAAAAATTTCCACGACGGAATCGTATCTTGGCCTTACGGATGCATGAAGGCGGACGGATGCAGCGCTGCTGAGCGCCATACCTTATCCCTTCCTACCCCATTTTAAGGGTTGGCGGCGGTCCCGGCAAGTCTACCGGGCACAAACTTCCCGATTCTTCAAGACATGCGCCCCGGCATGTATTTTTCGGACGACACAATCGCTGAAGTACGTGCGGCGTCGGATATCGTCGATGTCGTGAGCGGCTATGTGCGCCTGAAGAAGAAAGGCTCCAATTTTTTCGGGCTATGTCCTTTTCACCAGGAAAAAACGCCGTCATTCAGCGTGAATCCCGAACTGGGGATTTTTAAATGTTTTGGTTGCGGCGCAGGAGGCGACGTGTTCCGGTTCGTGAGAGAAGTGGAAGGGATGTCGTTTCCGGAGGCGGTGCGTACCCTCGCGGAAAAAGAGGGTATCGAGTTGCCGGAGGAGGGGGCGACGTCCCGCGAGCGGGCCGACGCCATGGAAGCCGTCTACGGCGCCCTGCGTTTTGCCGCCCGGTTCTTTTATAACCAATTGACCCAGGCCGATTCCGGCCATAAAGCGCTGGCGTATATGCAGCGCCGCGGGTATTCGGAGGCCATGATGAGGGAGTTCGGCGTCGGGTACGCTCCGGATGGCTGGAATCGATTGCTTAAGGAGGCGGAGGCGAAACATATATCCGTCGAAACGCTGGAGCAGGCCGGGCTCGTCATCCCCCGGACAAGCGGCGAGGGGTATTACGATCGCTACCGGGACCGGATAATGTTTCCCATCTTTTCGCACATGGGCAAAGTGCTTGGGTTCGGGGGCAGGGTGCTTGACGATTCTACCGGCGAGCAGGAAAACACCCAGCCGAAATACATCAATTCCCCGGAAACGCTTGTATATGACAAGCGACGGGTATTATACGGGCTCCGTCAAGCCCGGCAAGTCATCCGCGAGCAGGAAGAAGTGGTGCTCGTCGAGGGGTATACGGATGTTATCTCGTTGCACCAGGTCGGCGTTCGAAATACCGTTGCGTCTTGCGGTACGTCGCTGACCCGCGAGCAGGTACAGTTGCTGCACCGCTATGCACAGCGTATCGTGCTTGTGTTCGATGCGGACGGGGCGGGTGAAAAAGCGGCGAGACGCGCTATCGACATGGTGCTTACAATGGTGCATACAGGGCTTACAGGGGGAATGAGCGTCGACGTGGTGGAACTTCCTGCGGGCGAGGATCCCGATTCCATTGCGCAGCGGGAAGGAGCGTCTCTAAACGATTACCTGGTAAAGCGCCGGGTTGACTTTGTGCGCTGGTTGCATGGCGCCGGGCGGCTCGACACCCCCGAAGGGCAGGCAGCCGGCATGCGCGCCGTACTCCAGGCCATTGCGTGTATCCCCGATGTACTGACGCAAGAGGTCTGGCTGCGCCAGGCAAGCGAGGTGCTTCGCGTACCCGAGAGCAGGCTCTACAATATGCTGGAACGCATGGTGACTTCCCGCCAACGTGAGGAATCCCGACGGTCTGCTCGTACGGGGCGTTCGGCGCCGGGTGCAGGAAGACAGCCGACAGGTAGATCCGTCAGTCGGAGCGGCGATGCATTTGCCAGAAAACCGCGCAGGCAAGCGCACGCAACAGGAACGTCTTCTTTTTCAACGCTTGCCACCGAAAAGATACTGATCCGCCTGATGTTCGAGCAGGGCCTGCCGATGGTTACCTACATTCTGGGAAACACGAGCCTGGGCGAATTTTCTCCCGGGGCGCCGCGCCGTACGGTGGAAGGTTTTGCCGAGCAACACCGGGCGGGCTCCATGAACCGGCAGGCATTTCTTGACGGCGCCTATGGTGCGGAGGTACAGCAGCTCGTTGCGGAGGTAGCCGTGCGCAAGGAAGAACCGTCGGAGAACTGGGAGCAAAAAAAGGGCGTTGTCGTACCCCGTTTGGACGAAAACCCTGAAGAGGCAGCTCTTCAGGCGATGAAACGCCTTAAGATTGTCCGCGTGGATGAAGCCATAGCGCGCAGGGCCGAGGAACAATCCCGGGCTGAAGCAAGTGGCGATGACATTCGTACGTATCAGCAGGATATTATCCAGTTACAAGCTTTGCGGAGTCGTTTAGAGAAAGGGGAAATCATAGGTTGAAGCAACATGAGTAGCCATACTCCGGTTATTGCGGATAGTATATCTTCCGGCGATGGGGCGGCGCCGGTGTTTCCTGTGTCGCACGCCACATCTCCTCGTCCGGCGCCGAAGGGCCGGGTGGAAAAACACCCGCATCTGTTCTTCAACAGGGAGTTGAGTTGGCTCGATTTCAACTGGCGGGTGTTGTATCAGGCCATCGATGAGCGTATCCCGCTCATGGAGCGTGTACATTTTCTTTCCATTGTTTCGAGCAATCTCGACGAATTTTTTCGCAAGCGCGTGGGCGGCCTCAAACGGCAGGAAGCCGCCGGGGTGCATGCCTTGTCTCCGGACGGGCGGACGGCCCGCGAGCAGTTGCAACTTATCCGGAAGGCGGTGTTGCCCATGTACGCAACCATGACTTCTCTATGGGAGAAGTCGTTGCGTCCGCAGTTGGCCGAGTGTGCGAACATTCGCATTCTGTCCTACGACGATCTCTCGCAGCAGCAGAAGGAGCGATTGTACCGGTACTTTGAGGCCAATATTTTTCCTATCCTGACGCCTCTTGCTGTAGATCCCGGACATCCGTTTCCGTTCATCTCCAATCTGAGCCTTTCGCTGGCCATTCTGTTACGCCACCCCAAGCGCGGCACCGAACACTTTGCCCGCGTCAAAGCGCCGACCAGTCAGGGGCGATGGGTGCCGCTGGAAGAGCCTAATCACTACGTGCCGCTGGAACAGGTTATCCAGCACAACCTGCATGAATTGCTTCGCGGCATGGAAGTCGAACATGCGCACGCCTTTCAGATCACGCGCAATGCCGACATCGGTCGGGACGAGGAAGAAGCGGACGATCTGATCGAGATGATGTCCGATGAATTACGTGAACGCCGATTCGCTCCCGTTGTCCGGCTCGAAGTCGAGCAGGACATGCCCCCTCGTGTCCGGGAATTGCTCATGCGCGAATTGAGTCTTTCGGCCGACGATGTGTACGTGAGTACTGGTCTGATCGATCATTCGGATTGTGCATTTTTCTACCATCTGAATGGGATCGGCTTCAAGTACAAGCCATTTCGTTCCGTGATACCAGCGCGGTTACAGTTCGAGGGCGAATCCGAGGACAGCCCCGACATTTTTTCGGTCATCCGTAACGGAGACGTCTTTGTGCATCATCCCTACGAATCGTTTCGGAGTAGCGTGCAACGATTCATCGAGGAGGCCGCAGAAGACCCTCGCGTGCTGGCCATCAAGCAGACGTTGTACCGCACCTCCGAAAAATCTCCGATTATCGACGCCCTGATTCACGCTGCCGAGCGGGGTAAGCAAGTGGCCGTGTTGGTTGAGGTCAAGGCAAGGTTTGACGAAGAAAACAATATTGAATGGGGGCGGCGGCTCGAAAATGCGGGAGTACATGTGACCTATGGTCTTGTGGGTCTCAAGACGCACGCCAAGGTGACACTGGTGATTCGGGAGGAAGATGGTGGCCTGCGTGCTTACTGTCACATCGGCACGGGTAATTACAACCCGGCTACGGCCCGTTTTTACACGGATGTAGGGCTACTCACCTGCCGGGCGGATATCGGTTACGATATAATTAACCTGTTCCATTTCCTGACCGGATACGCTCCGGAGCAGCATTACAAAAAACTGTTGGTGGCGCCACGGGACATGCGCGATACGTTCGCCACGCTCGTGAAACAGGAGGTGGCGCATCACAAGGCGCACGGCAATGGCCACATCATTGCCAAGATGAATGCGCTCGACGATACGGGGATCATTCGCAAGCTATACCGAGCATCCCAGGCGGGCGTGAAGGTTGATCTCATTGTGCGGGGCCACAACCGTTTGCGCCCCGGCTTGCCGGGCTATAGCGAAAACATCCGGGTGTGCAGCGTTGTGGGCCGGTTTCTTGAACACAGCCGCATCTTCTGTTTCCATAACGCAGGAAACCCGCTTGTGTATCTGGGCAGTGCCGATTGGCAGCGAAGGAATCTTGAAGACCGTGTGGAGGTCATCATTCCAATCGAGGACCCTGCATTGCGGAAGCGGTGCAGGGATATCTTGCAATTGTATTTCGAGGACCGGCGCCTTGCCTGGGACCTTGGCCCTGACGGCCAGTATGTGCAGCGGCAGCCGACGTCACGGGACGAGGAGGATGGGGTGCAGGAACTGTTGATACGGCAGGCCAGGCAAGCCATACAAGCCCGTTAATATCCGGCGCCGCCTGTCCGTTACTCCGGATATGCCTCTTCGGATATGGCGGTTTCACGTACCACGGCGGCGAGTCGATCGAACACTTCCGAATGCCACAAGCGGTGGTGTGTTTTGATGATCTTCAATTGCATGTCTCTGTAGACCGAAGGCTGTTCCCTGGCCAGTGCTTCGAAGCGTTCGGTAAGGGTTGCAAGGCGTTCCCTGTTTTCGTTCGTGAAGCCGAATCGGGCTGTTTCCTGCACCAGTTCGTCGTACTGCCGATCCCAGACGGCGCCTGGAAACGCATCGGATGGGTCGGGTGCACTGTAGGACCAGGGTGCTCCGCCATACGTATCCTGTCCGAAGTGGAAGGTTTTTTCCGGATCGATGCCGTCGAAACCTGCAGCAAACAGGGCTTTGATCGAGCCGGCCGGAAGGAAGAAGCGCACAGGGGTGTTCCCGGAGCGAGAAACGAGTTGTACATCGCCTTCGGGCGGCACGCCCGATTGGTTTTCGGAGCGTTCCGGCAGTAGAAAGTGCGGGTTATGCTCGCGGAAGCGGTCGTAGGCGTTTGCTTCCTCGAGATCAGCGTCTGGAAGGAGTTGCAGCAGGCGGCTCAGCGTGATGCGTTCTCCACTGCGAAACTGTACGCGTTCCACCTGCGCAGTGGCGGTTTTATCCACAGGGAGCGATTCTGTGGCGCGCAGCGAACCATAGGCTGATGCAACGTAGCCTCGCGAGTTATTCCGGAAGCTGCTGGAGGAGAGTTTGTCGAATCCATCGGTGATGGCCCATATGTATGCGTCCATTACGGTGGACTCCCGTGTGTGGAAATCCCCGCCTTCCTCAAGAAACGTACGGTATAGCATGAAGATGTTGCCAGGGCCTGAATGATAGGCCGATAACCCGGGTATTTCGTGCCCGACGGCGTTGCGGTACCCTGCAATGGTCGTGAACGCAGTCTCCATGGTCAGGAGGGGGTGCCGTTCTTCGTACACCCGGATGGTATTTCCTGCCGCTGTACCGAGGCGGTACCGGTAGATGTCGTTCAAACGTAGCAGGAAGGGCATGATCTGGTAGCGGCCCCGTGCGCCTGCCGCAGACACGAGATCATCCCGGTTGAAGGTTTCCACGGTGCCCGTTTCGGTGACCAGCAGGCTCAAGCCGAGCAGTTTTGCCAGGCGGACTTCGTATTCGATGTAAGCCAGTTCTCGCATACGAGCCTCGACCACCTGATTCCTGCGCCCCCATTTTACGGTGACCGCCCTGCGCGGTATGCCCTGGTCCACGTACTTGTCAACGAGCACGCGTGTTTGTCGCCGTCGTTGTTCGTCAACGAGGTCCCAGTCCCAGGGAGTGTCCAGCGCACGATTTTCCCAATCTTCCCGGTTCAGCTCGTGGATTTCGAGTAATTCGTCGGTCCGGTTATCCACCACGCGCAACGTGAAGTTGTCGTCTTCCCCCTGACGCTGGGCGTACAGGGCAAGGAAGTCCCGGAAAGCGCGAGCAAGTCGGTTACGGATTAACGTTTCGTGCTCTTCGGCATCATCCTCCTCAACCAGCGGGTCGCTGAACCAGGAATGAAAAACTATATCCGGGTGGGTGTCGAGTTGTTTGAGGGTAAAGCTGTTCTCATCCTTTTCCCCCCGCATCTCCATGAAATGCAGGGTGCGCCCCGCCAGCGGGGCCAGTTCGCCCGAAACGAGGAGCAGGAGCAGGATGGTGCAGGTCGCTCCTATGGAGGCCCGGAGTATACTGGAGCGAAGCGGGTTACGCGGCATGAATCGGATTTTCCCGTTTTTGTTTGGCGAGGTCGGCCTGACCAACAAAGTGTTTGAAGAGAGGTTGCATGATTTCTCCCATTCTTTCCGCGTGAAATTGTACGCCGAGAATCGTGGCATCCTCGTTTTCGATAGCCTCTACAACACCATCGGGGGCGCGGGCCGCTACGCGGAAAAGGGGCGCCACGCTGGCGATAGCCTGAATGTGGCGGGTGTTGACCACGAGACTTCGCACGCCCAGGATGTTGCGCAGGTGCGAGGCCTCCTCCAGCTCGACAGCATGGGCGCTTGCGCCCCGCTTGTCGCTGTGTACAAGTGCGCCGACCATGTCCCGTTGAACATCAGCGTATATGCTGCCCCCGTACAAGGCATTGAGCAGTTGCATCCCGTAACAGATGCCCAGAACGGGGCAGTGCATGCCCAGGCAAGCGCGGAGGAGTGCGGTATCGGAGCAGGCGCGAACAGGGTCGGGTTCTTCTATGTCGTCCGGCAGGTCCCCGATCAGTCCCTCTGTGATGGCGGGGCCTCCGGTGACGATCAAGCCGTCAAGCAGGGTGGCGAACGAGTACATGGCTTGCTTCCCGGCCATGGGTGCGATCAAGGGGATTCCCCCCGCGCATTCCACGGCCTGCACGTAGTCACGTCGCAGGTGCTGCTCGCCGTGCTCGAATGATGTGGTAATACCAATGCGAATCATGTTCTTGCGTGCCTGTTTCGACCTTCCACCGCCACGTTAGAGCTGCCGATAAGCCGCGCCATGCCATTCATCAGTTCAGGGGTAGGATCGACTACGTATGAGCGGCTGTGTATACGCTGTGTCTTACCGGGAAGATCGTCGGCGTGTATGTCGAAATACAGCCCGCATTTTCCCCGATTCTGTTCGCATAGTTCTCGCAAGGCGCCGATGGTTTCCTGCCGGATGCGGTCGCTGTCGATGCGCAGCACGATGGCCTTTACCATCGTGGCGCGCACTTTCCACATGGGCAACACGTCACGGGCAATGATTTTGATCTTCCCCCCACGGAGTTCGGGTTCGCCGGTGACCATCACGATTTCATCGGGGTTCAGATAATTCTGCGCTTTGTCATAGACATCGGAAAAGCATATGACTTCGCCCTGCCCGGTAAAGTCCTCGATGGTAGCGAATCCGAACGGTTTGCCGGACTTGTTCGTGCGCCGTTGCACGCTGGTGACGATGCCGAAGAACGTATGGCGCCGGGCGTCGTGGCGTGCGAAGCCGTTTCGCCCGGCATGATCGCGCTTGCTGTTGTGCACCAGGTCTTCTTCGCTGATATGGCCCAGGCTTGCGGTCGCGAAAGCTCGTGCTTCCGGTGCGAATTCCTCGAGCGGATGCCCGGATACATAAAATCCCAGCAATTCTCGTTCTTCCTTCAGAATTCTGAAGCGTTTCCATCGCTCTGCGGCGGGAAGGAGCGGCGTCTGGGTTTCGTTTCCGGTGTCCGTTCCGAACAGGTTACTTTGTCCGGCTGCGCGGTCTCCATGCACCTGTTTCGCATACCGGACGGCAAGGTCGATAGCTTCGAACAGTTGGGCGCGATGTCCTTCGAGCTCGTTGAGGGCGCCGGCCCGCACGAGGCTCTCCAGCGCCTTTTTGTTCACGATATGCGGGTCCAGTTCCCGCACCATCCCGAAGAAACCCCGGAAAGGGCCGTGTTCCTCGCGCATCTCCACGATATGGTCGATGGCGGCGGAACCCACGCCCTTGATGGCCCCGAGTCCAAAGCAAATACTGCCCCCGGACACCGTAAAATGTTTGCGGCTGCGGTGGATGGACGGGGGCAGGATATCCAGGCCCATGTGCTTGGCTTCCTGCAGCATGCTCGACAGCCTTTTCGTGTCGTTCTGCTCGTTCGTCATGGTGGCGGCCATGAAGGCGTCGGGGTAATGCGCCTTGATCCAGGCGGCCTGGTAGGCCAGGACGGAATAAGCTGCGCTGTGGCTTTTGTTGAAGCCATAGCCTGCAAATTTCGCCATCATGTCGAACACCTCGTGGGCGGCTCCTTCCGAAACGTCCCGTGCTACCGCGCCCTCAACGAAGATGCTGCGCTGCTTGTCCATCTCCGCCCGCTTCTTTTTGCCCATGGCGCGCCGCAGGAGGTCGGCGCCGCCGAGCGAATACCCACCCATTACCTGTGCCATCTGCATTACCTGTTCCTGATATACGGGCAGGCCGTAGGTGGGCTTCAGGACGGGTTCGAGCATCGGGTGCGGATACTCGACGGTTTCCTTACCATGTTTACGTGCGATGAAGCTCGGGATGAGATCCATCGGGCCCGGCCGGTAGAGCGCGTTCATGGCAATGATGTCTTCCAGCCGGGTTGGCTTCAAGTTGCGCAGCCATTCTCTCATGCCGGAGGATTCAAACTGGAAAATAGCGGCGGTGTCGCCTCGCTGGAACAGTTCGAAGGTTTCCTGATCCTCCGGTGGAATATCCTCCAGCCGGATGCTTTCGCCGTACTCATCTTCGATGATTTGCAGCGCGTCGTTCAGGATGGTGAGCGTTTTGAGGCCAAGGATGTCCATTTTCAGGAGTCCGAAATGCTCGACCTTGCTACCGTCGTACTGCGTCGTGACGATTTCTTCCTTTTGACTATTGCGGGATACCGCTACAGGCACGTACTCGCTCACATCCCCGGGTGCAATGATGACGCCGGCGGCATGTACGCCCGTATGGCGGGGCGAACCTTCCAGCACCTCTGCATAGTGCATCAGGTTGCGGATTTTCGCATCCTCGTGTTGTTTGAGCGCACGGAAGTCCGGGGCCTCTTTACAGGCTTTTTCGAGCGTCATGCCTACCGCTTCCGGGATCATCTTTGCAATCCGGTCGGCCTCGTTCAGGGGAATATCGAGGACGCGGGCGACATCCCGGATTACCGAGCGCGCTCCCATGTGGCCAAACGTGACGATCTGGCACACATTTTCGCGGCCGTATTGCTCCACGATGTAATCGATCACCCGCGATCGGCCCCGGTCGTCAAAATCGATGTCGATATCCGGCATCGAGATGCGTTCCGGATTCAGAAAACGCTCGAAGATGAGGTCGTACTTGAAGGGGTCGATATTCGTAATGCCAAGGCAATACGCCACGGCGCTTCCCGCTGCCGATCCCCGGCCCGGGCCTACGTGCACCCCGAGTTTTCGGGCGGTAGTAGTAATATCCTGCACGATAAGGAAGTAGCCCGCAAATCCCATGTCCCGGATGATTCCGAGTTCATGATTGAGCCGCTCGGCAATATCCTGACGGATTTCCGGATACCGCTCCCTGGCCTGCTGCATGACCATGCTTTGCAGGCAGGCGTCCATGTCGCCGTCGAATTCGGCGGGGATGGGATAGTGCGGCATGAGCATCTCGATTTTCGGCAGCTCTACCGTGCACTTATCCACGATCTCGCGCGTGGTATCGAGCGCTGCATCGCGCGTGACCGGGTCGAGATCTTTGAGCGCAGCGCGCATTTCCCCGGCGGACTTGAAGAAGAACTGGTCGTTGTCGAAGCGCAGCCGGTCCGGGTCGAGGAAATCTTTTCTCGTCTGGAGACACAGGAGTACATCCTGCGCTTCGGCGTCTTCCTGCCCGATATAGTGCACGTCGTTTGTGGCGACGGCGGGTACGCCGTATTCCTTTGCCCAGCGCAACAGGACGGCATTGCAGCGTTTTTGCTTTTCGAGACCGTGATCCTGGATCTCGATGTAATAATCCTCCCCGAAGATGTCGAACCATTCCTCGAAAACGGCCCGCGCTTTTTCTTCACCGTGTGCGAGGATCGCGTGCGGGACTTCTCCCTGAATGCAGCATGTCGTAGCAATGAGTCCCTCGCTGTACGTGCGCAGCGTTTCCTTGTCGATACGCGGCTTGTAATAATGACCGTGCGTAAAGGAGAGGGAGGAGAGTTTGGTCAGATTCCGGTAGCCCTGCTCGTTTTTCGCAAGGAGCACCTGATGGTAGCGTGTTCTGTCGGTCCGGTCCTGCATACCGGAGGGCGTAAGGTAGAACTCGCATCCGATGATGGGCTTTACGCCGGCTTCCTGGACTTTTTCGTAAAATTCCGGCACCCCGTAGAGATTGCCGTGATCGGTAATGGCCACGCCCGCCATCCCCAGTTCCTTCGCTTTTTTAGCGAGGAGTTCGATATTGGCGGCCCCGTCGAGTAACGAGAACCTGGTATGGCAATGCAGGTGGTTGAAATCGCACATGGGATGTTTGCTGGGCCTTGACCCCGATTTGAAAGAACGCATCGGGAACGTCGTCTTCAAGCCATGTGGATAAATACGCGGGATATCCCCGGGGTTTCCGTGCGGGCGGGCAAGCGGGCATGCCGTAGTTGGACCTTTGCAGGTCTCTCTTGACACCCGGAGGCGGTACGATTACTTTTCTCATGATTTGCGTCCCCATGAGGTGTCGATATGAACCGCTTCCCGGAATTGCAGGAATTACTTAACAGTCTCGAGAGCGACGTTGCCAGGTTCTATGAGAAAGGCAACAAGACCGCGGGGATACGAGCGCGCAAGGGGCTACAGGCGCTGAGGCGCCTGGCGCAGGATATCCGCATGGATATCCAGGAGCGAAAGAGCCGCAGGTAATTCCGGAGAGACCATTATGTCCGATGCACTGAGGGTTTCGCTGGATGCCCTGAACGACCTTCCTGTTTCGGCGGACGCGAAGCAGTTTCTTGAACCCGACGATGCGGCGGATCAGATACGGCGCATGGCGGCGGCTTATCCGGACACGGCGCATTGGGTTCGCATCGGCGAGAGCGAGGAAGGCCGCCCGATCGACGGAGTCGTGCTGGGAAGAGGAAACCGGCATGTCAGTTTGCTTGCGGGCAATCATGCCGACGAGCCGGTGGGTCCGGATTTTCTGAGGCGGTTCGTAACGGGTGTGCTGAATCATCCGGACGAATACGGCGCGTTACTGGATGCCTTCCGATTCTTTATTATTCCGCAGACAAATCCCGACGGAGCGTTCCGAAATCGCACATGGCGGCAGACCTGGGGCGGATCGGAGACACTGGCTCCGGGAGATCATGCGGGAGGCATTGTGACGGCATATTTGCGCCATGCGGTACGGGAGCCTCCGGGACGCGACGTAGAGTTCGGTTTTCCGGATATGCGCCCGGAGAACAGGGCGGTCGCTGCGTGGCTTCGCAAGCACGGCCCCTTCGTGTTGCACGGGAGTTTGCACGGGATGGGCATTAGCGCCGGAGCGCTTCTGCTCATCGAAAAACATTGGGGGTATCGTGCGGCCCTCCTGCAGGAACGTTTTCGGCAGGCCGCTCAGGTCGAGAACTTGCCGCTCTACGATCGCAACCGGCAAGGGGAGAAAGGATTTTTCTACCTTGCTCCCGGTTTCTGGACGACGCCGGAAGGAAGTGCTATGCGGGCGTTTTTCGAAGCGCGAGACGATAAGGAGACGGCGGCGCTTTTTCGAAGCAGTTCCATGGAATACGTACGGAGCCTTGGCGGCGACCCCTTGTGTTACGTCACGGAACTGCCTCTTTTTCTGGTTGGGGACATGCCGTCGGGGAGGGGATCTCAACAGGTCATTTCAGAACTTCGTCTTCGGATTGCGCAGGGCGAGGACATTGATGAGGATATGGAGCAGTTGGGCCTTGGTACACTGCCGCTCGCGGCGGCGCTTCGGATACAACTGCGTACGTTGTCCGCGGCGCTGGAACAGGTCGTGTCAGGGGAAGGCTGAAGGCGCCGCTCACGCGCTGCCGAAGAGCCACTGAACCAGATAGACCGCGAAGATCATGGCGAAAATGTCAGCGGTCAGCCCGGCGGGTACGGCGTGGCGGGTTTTCTTGACATTGACGGCCCCGAAATACACGGCGATGATGTAGAACGTGGTTTCGGTGGAGCCGAACATGACGCCCGCCATCTTGACCAGAATCGAATCCTCGCCGAACATGGTGACCATTTCGGCTACGACGGCGGCGGAACCGGAGCCGGTCAGGGGACGAATGATCGCCATGGGCAGCATTTCGGGAGGAAAACCCAGCGCTCTGAGCACCGGCTCGAGCGTTTCCACAAGAAAATCCATGGCGCCGGAGGCCCGGAACATGCCGATGGCGAAGAGTATCGCGACGAGATAGGGGATGATCATAACGGCCACCCGGAATCCTTCCTTGGCGCCCTCCACAAATTCCTCATATACCTTCACTCCCCGGATGAGACCGTAGAGCGGCAAGCCCACTATCATGAGCGGCAGCACAAAGATGGAGAAATAATCAATGAAGATGCGGAACCAGGTCATTGCGGCGCCTCCCCGGTTGCAGTCTCGTCGCCAGAATCGGCGTTCGGGTCGCTTCGTTTCCAGAGCGGCGTGCGTTCGAGGAACCAGGCGGTTACTATGGCAACGATAAGCGAGGTCCCGGTGACAATGATGATGGGAAAAATCAGTTCGTTCACCTGAAGCCCTATGACGGCCACAAGCAGCGCCGGCGGGACCAGCTGCACGCTGGCCGTATTCATTGCAAGCAGCATGACCATGGGATTTGTAGCCGTATCCTTGACGGGGTTCAGCGTTTGCAATTCCTCCATAGCCTTGATGCCGAGTGGTGTGGCGGCGTTGCCGAGGCCCAGTACGTTGGCGGAAAGGTTCAGCACGATCATCGCAAAGGCCGGATGCCCTTCCGGGATACCGGGAAAGAGCGGGCGCAAGAGAGGCTCGACGATGCGGGACATCTGGCGAATGAGCCCCCCGGCCTCGGCAATTTTGAGCAACCCGAGAAAAAGCGCCAGCACTCCGATGAGGCCGATCGCAATCTGCACGGCGGTGTTGGCGAAATCGAAAGCGGCTTCGGCAATGTCCTGCAGGTGTGGGAAGCGCACGGGCTCGAACCGGACCGCAGTGGCGGCGACAGGCGCCCCCGAGGGCGTGCTCGATATATTTGTTTTGTCCAGTGTCCCTTGCAGGGCATCGCCCCCGGAAAATTTCCGGATGCGGAGAAGCGGCTCCGGCAACGAGGCGTCGTCCGTGAAAAAAAGGCGGGCGCCGGCTTGCGTACGGACGACATGGCCCTCGTAGACGGAATCGGGAGCGGCCGCTACGCTGTAAAATGAGCGGTACGTTTCCGCATCGATCCGGATATGCACCGGGACACGGCGTGCCTCGTCCTGATACCCCTCCGGATATTCCAGGACGACCGGCAGCGAGGCGTCATTTCGGAACCGGTCGCTTGCGGCGTCTCGCAGGTCGGAAACGATAGCGAATGCGAGGGCGGCGATAATCAGGCCGGCCCATATGTAGTTGAGCATGTCGCAGCGAGACGTGATGAACGTTTGTTCGGCGGGCGCCGGGGAGCCGGTCCATAACTTACGCAGAGCGTTGCGAAGTTGCATCCCCTCGTTTGGTCTCGAAAAAGGCGGCGATCTTGCGTGCCATTGCGGCGCCGACGGCTTCACGAAGGGCCTCTTCTCCGGCGGCTTCGACTCGCTTGACGGATCCGAAGCGCCGGATCAGTTTCTGCGCTGTCTTTTCGCCGACGCCGTCTATCTCTCGCAGGGAGGTGTGCAGCGTGCGCTTCTTCCGCTGGGTGCGCTGGAAGGTGACGGCAAAGCGGTGCGCCTCGTTACGGATGCGTTGCAAGAGCTGAAGCGATGTACTGGCTTTCGGAATGTGCAGCGGTGCGGAATCGCCTGGAAAGAACACCTCTTCGAGTCGTTTGGCGAGACCGATGAGCGGAAACCTGCCGTAGGCTCCGATTGCCCGGAGCGCGTCGGCGGCCGCCGAAAGCTGTCCTTTTCCTCCATCAATGACAACAAGGTCGGGCCAGTCGATGTCTTCCCGGTTTGCGTATCGGCGCGTTACGACCTCACGCATGCTCTGATAGTCGTCGGGTTTTCCGGACGTGGCGGAACGTATCTTGTAGTGGCGGTATTCGCTTTTGCGAGGACGTCCATCACGAAAAACCACACAGGAAGCCACCGTGCCTGTACCGGCAAGGTGCGAAATGTCGAAGCATTCGATGCGCCGGGGCAATATTTCCAGTCGTAAATCTTCCTCCAGTGACCGTACGGCATGAGGAATACGATCCTCGCCGCGTTTCATCTTTCGTATTTTCCATTCCTCGAGGAGCATGGCTGCATTCGTGCTCACCATGCGCATCAGGTTGGCCTTGGGCCCCCGACGCGGTACGGCGAGGGGTACGTTTCTGCCGCGCTGTTGCGCCAACAGTTCTTTTACCGGCTCCGGTTCGGCGATCTCGCTGCTCAGTAGTACTTCTCCGGGGAAGAAGACGGCGTTTGCATAATAGTCCTCGACGAGTCGTTGCATCAGGGCGTTGCCGGGCAATCCTTCTACCGGATGGATATAGGTATGACGCCGCCCGATGACTTTGCCTTCGCGCACTTGAAAGACGACGCCACAGGCCACATTTTCTCTTTTGTCAATCTCCATGGCGAAGAGGTCCCGGTCGGCTTCGTCTTCGCTCACGACCTTCTGTTTCCGGGCGTATTTTTCGAGGGCAAGAATGCGATCACGCAATCCGGCGGCCTCCTCGAACAACATTTCCCCGGAGAGGCGCTCCATTTCGTCGCGGAGCAGGGCGATCAACTCTTTCGTGTGCCCGTTCAGCAGTTTTTCGACCTGCTCGATCGTTCGGTTGTAATCTGCTTCGGATTGTTGTCCCGTACACGGAGCCGCGCATTTTTTGATGTGATATTCGAGACAGGAATCGTATTTGCCGGCGGCGATGGGTTCTGGCGCAAGATTCAGATTGCAGGTGCGTAACTGGAAGATCGAACGGATGGTGCGCAGCATCAGGTGCATATTCTTCACGTCGGTATACGGGCCGAAGTATTTCGATCCGTCCCGCACAATACGACGCGTGGGAAAAACGCGCGGAAATCGCTCGTTTCGAATGCAAATGAAGGGAAATGTCTTGTCGTCGCGCAAGAGGACATTGTAACGCGGCTTGAGATGCTTGATCAGATTGTTTTCGAGAATGAGCGCTTCGGCCTCCGTGTCCGTCACGATCACTTCCACATCCTCGACTTTTTGGATCATGATGCGCAGACGCCCGTCATGCGGCCGGCTTTCCCGAAAATAGGAGCGGACACGGCTACGCAGGTTTTTGGCTTTGCCTACGTAGAGCACGTTTCCCTCGGCATCCTTGTGCTGGTAGATGCCCGGAAGCCGGGGAAGGCGCTCGATTTTCTTTTCCAGCTCCGGGTTCATGGTTACGCCGGGCCGGATTGCGTCGCCAAATGCTGTTCAATAAGGGCCATGCGCAGACAAGGATCGGAAATAGCGGCGATCGCAACAGCGGAGTGTCGAGTGCGCAAGGCCATTGCTGTGCGGAGGCCTGCTTCATTGTTCCCGGTTATGAGGAGCAGGCTTGTGGGAAGGTTCCGCAGGTCCTCGAATTCGTCCGGGTCCGGATCCGTCAATATGACCGCATGGACGCGGGAATCGGTCTTGGCCGTATGAAGAACCGTTTTTGCGGACAGGCCCTGTGCAAGCAGATGAACGGATCGAGAGTCGAGCATGTTGATAAGCGCTGTAATATCCGGAACGGCGCCGGTTTCGATGTGCGCTGCCATACAGACTCTGCCCGGCGTCAAACGTCGGGCAAGTTGATGCGGGTCCAGGGAAGGCGGGGACAAAGCCGTTAGGTACAGACAGGGTGTCTGCGTCGGAGATCCGGGTGCAAGGAAAACACGTTGGATCCCTTTCGGCAGAGAACCATTTACAGGCGCCAGGCAGGGTTTTGCATGGGCGCAAAACTCGATCAGGATATTTGACGTCTTTCTGGGGTGTACAAAAAAGATCCTTTTGCCGCCCGCGCCGAGGCGCGGCGCCGGGTCGAGCGGTTCGTAGCCTGCCTCGCGGGCGCGCCGGTGCATATCGTCGATATCCTCGACTTCAAAGGCGAGGTGATGCAGGCCGGATCCCCGCTGGCGAAGGAAGCGGGCAACAGGCGAAGTTTCGTCGAGCGCTTCAAGCAGCTCGAGTTGTACGGCTCCGCTCGACACGAAAGAGATATGTACCCCATCCCTTTCGAGCGTTTCGGATAAGTAGCATGATTCGCCCAGCAGATCGCGGAGCGCTTCGAGTGTGCGGTCGGCATCTGCCGTTGCTATACCGACATGGTCAAGGCGGAGCATGATGGCCGTGGCATGGTCCGAAGGGGCAGCGTGTCTGTTTGCATGCTTTGTGCGCATGGAACGGGAGGCGGCATATCCCGTTCCGTCCGTATGCCGGGATGCCCCGTGCACTATATTGCTTTGGCTTGACCGGGAGAGGGCGATGCCGCACACCCCGGCTTATTGTCAAGATCAGGGAAATTAACATTGCGGTAACATTCCCTGACTTGTTGCTTGCTATCATCGTGCACAGTTCTGTCTGATTCCTGCGTCAGGGAGCGTTCGAGCCTGCTCCTGCGCTCTATCCTTTCTTTCCCGCCGCTATGTTATCTTTCCCGACCGCTATCCTGACAGTATCGATGAAACGTTCCGTACTGCATATTACGCTGCTTTTGCTGCTGCCCGTTTATTTGATGGTAGCAAGCGGCTGCGGAGGGGAGTCCGCCGAGGGCGAATTCTCCGGCGCTGTTCAAATAGACGGTTCCAGCACGGTGTATCCGATTACGGAGGCCGTTGCCGAGGAATTCATGATCGCCCACCGGCAAGCCCGGATCACGGTGGGCGTTAGCGGCACGGGCGGCGGATTCAGCAAGTTTATGCGGGGCGAGACCGATATAAACGACGCTTCCCGGTCCATAAAATCCAGCGAGATGGAGCTGGCTGCACGCGAGGATATCGATTTTATCGAGTTGCCGGTGGCATACGACGGTTTGGTGGTGGTCGTGCATCCTGACAATGATTGGGCCGAATGCCTGACGGTGGACGAACTGCGGGCGATCTGGGAGCCCGGAAGCCGTATCGACAACTGGAGCGAGGTACGCCCCGGTTTTCCCGATCGCGAGCTCGCCTTGTATGGTCCTGGTACGGACAGCGGTACGTACGATTATTTTACCGAAGCCGTGGGTGGCGCGTCGGGCGCCAGCCGATCCGATTTCACGGCGAGTGAGGATGACAATGTGCTTGTGCAGGGTGTTTCCGGCGATCCCCATGCCCTTGGATTCTTCGGCATCGCCTATTACGAGGAAAACGCGGAGCGGCTCAAATTGCTGGGCATTGATGACGGCGATCCGGAGAATGGGGAGGGGTGTGTGGCGCCTTCGGTCGCGACGGTCGAAAACGGTACGTATGCGCCGCTTTCCCGTGCACTGTTCATCTATGTTCGCCCCGGTTCTGCAGAAGAAGAGATTGTCCGGGAGTTTGTCCGTTTTTACCTTGCCCATGCCGGCTCGTTGGCCGGGGAAGTGGGTTATGTCCCGCTCACCGGCGAGGAATATGATCTCGCGCTGGAGCGTTTCGAGCGCCGTGTCACAGGCACTATGTTCGGTGAAGAAGCGCATGTGGGCGTTACTATGCGTGAACTATTGACGCGGTACATGTCTGCGGAATTATCATCCGGGGAGCTTGACTCCGAGGCGCCCGATTCGCTTTCCTCCCAACCTGTAAGCGAATAGGGTATTTCACGAGCGTATGGCGGGCTCACAGGACGTGTCGAAAAGATCGCTCGCGAGGATGCACGGTGGTGCGGACCTCTCCGTCAACTTGTTTCGTAGTCCGAAAGAACGGGCAGTCGAGTATGCATTGGGTTTCTGCGCGCTGATCAGCGTGCTGACCACGCTGGGAATCGCCGGCGTCCTCGTTTTCGAATCGCTGAATTTTTTTGCAGAGGTTTCCATCGTCGAGTTTCTGACCGAAACGCGATGGACTCCGCAGTTCATAGAGAAGCATTTCGGGATATGGCCTCTGTTGTCGGGCACCCTTCTCGTTACCGTCATTGCAGCTCTTGTGGCGCTTCCGATCGGGCTCATGAGCGCGATTTTCATCGCCGAGTACGCCCCCTCAAGAGTACGCAAGGTGCTGAAGCCGGGCCTTGAGTTGCTTGCAGGCATACCAACAGTCGTCTACGGCTATTTCGCGCTGACCTTCGTGACGCCCTTGCTGCAGACGTTCATCCCGGGTCTCAATATCTACAATGCGCTCAGCGCGGGCATTGTGGTAGGCGTCATGATCATCCCCATGGTGTCTTCGTTGAGCGAAGATGCGATTCGTGCGGTGCCCCGCTCGCTTGCCGAGGGGGCCTATGCACTCGGCGCTACCCGGATTGAGGTGGTGTTGCGGGTCATGGTTCCGAGTGCGATCAGTGGCATCGTGGCGAGTTTTATTCTGGCGCTTAGCCGCGCTATCGGCGAGACGATGATCGTAACACTGGCTGCCGGGGCCATGCCTAACCTCACGGCGAATCCCATGGAATCGGTGCAGACCATGACGGCCTTCATCGTAAACGTGAGCCTGGGGGACACGCCGCAGGGGACCGTCGAGTTCTACAGCCTTTTTGCCGTTGGCCTGATGCTGTTTCTGATGACCCTGGGCATGAATTTCCTGGCGAACCTCATCATTCGCAAATACCGCGAACGGTACTGATCTGTGACCTCTTCGCAACAATATGACGAACGCCTTGAGAGCCGGCGCCGCAGGGGGCTGATGTTCAGCGCCTTGCTGTTTGTGGCCACCGTGTCTGGACTGGTGGTGCTCATCACGCTGATCGTGGATGTCGTCGTGCAGGGGGCGCAATGGCTCGATTGGGACTTCCTGACCCGTTTCCCCTCGCGTATCCCGGAGCGGGCCGGTATCAAGTCGGCTATTGTCGGTTCCATCTGGATGATTCTGCTGACAGCGGCTATATCGGTACCCATCGGGGTGGCCTCGGCCCTGTATCTTGAAGAGTATGCGCCCCGGGGCTGGTTTCTGAAACTGATCCAGATCAACATCAATAACCTTGCGGGTATTCCCTCGGTGGTCTACGGCATTCTGGGCCTGGCGCTCTTCGTGCGCTTCTTTGCCCTCGGCCGCAGCCTGCTTGCAGGCGCCTTGACAATGGCTTTGTTGATTTTGCCCATTATCGTCATCAGTGCCCAGGAGGCGTTGCGCGCTATTCCTTCGGGTATTCGGGAGAGCGCCTTTGCGCTTGGCGCTACGCGTCGGCAGGTCATCTGGAGTCATCTATTGCCCATGTCGGCCCCGAGTATCCTGACCGGGGTGATTCTTGCATTGAGCCGGGCTATCGGAGAAACAGCGCCCCTCATTATGATCGGCGCCCTGACATTCATCGCGTTCCTTCCCACCAGTGTGCTGGACCCGTTCACGGTGTTGCCCATACAGATATTCAACTGGACGGCGCGTCCGCAAGCGGACTTTCAGGGTTTGGCCGCCGCGGGCATCGTTATCCTGATGATCGTGCTTTTTCTTATGAATCTGAGTGCGATTCTGTTGCGGAATCACTTCGAGAAGTACCGGGTGAGATAACGAGACGCGATATATTCTATGGAAATGAACGAACGAAACCTGTCGATGACCAACGGGCAATCTGTGCCGCAGGACGCCAAGGTGCGTTTGGAGAACCTTGACTTCTGGTACGACACGAACCATGTACTTAAGAATGTTTCACTGGACGCCCAGGCCAACGAAGTGACCGCATTCATTGGTCCTTCCGGCTGCGGGAAGAGCACGCTTTTGCGTTGTCTGAACCGGATGAACGAGCTTATTCCGGGCGCCCGTCTCGAAGGCAGGGTGCTCATTGACGGGCGGGATATTTACCGTAATGCAGACCCGGTCATGGTGCGCCGACGTATCGGGATGGTGTTTCAGAAGCCGAACCCGTTTCCCAAAACCATTTCCGAAAACGTTATCTGGGGCGCGCGCGTCAATGGTTACAAAGGCAATGAAGCCGAGCTTGTGGAGGAGTGTCTTCGGAAAGCGGCGCTATGGGACGAAGTGAAGGACCGGCTCAATGCGCAGGCCTACGAACTCAGTGGGGGGCAGCAGCAGCGCCTGTGTATTGCCCGTACCCTCGCTGTTGCCCCGGATGTTGTGTTGATGGACGAACCGGCGAGCTCTCTGGATCCGATCGCCACGGCCAAACTGGAGGAAACGATTCTGCAACTGAAGGAACGCTATACGATCATTATCGTTACCCATAACATGCAACAGGCCGGAAGGATTAGCGACCGTACCGCATTTTTCTACATGGGCGAATTAGTTGAGGCCGACGCCACCGATCAACTTTTTACTCGCCCCGCACAGAAGCGCACGGAAGATTATATCACCGGCAGGTTCGGTTAGGTCGGGATGCCGATCCGGTTGTTTTGCCTGACGTTTTGTCGCCTCTCCCTCAATCAAGGCGGAAATTGATTTATGGCGATACAAGCACAGTCAAGTCGGCACCTCGACGAAGAGTTGGTGCTTCTCCGCCTGTCACTTTACGACATGTGGGAACTGGTTGAGGAACAGGTAGCCGATGCCATTAATGCGTTGTCCAGCAATGATATAGAGTTGGCCCAGCAGGTGCGGGTGAAGGATGACGACGTGGACCGGCTCGAACTGGAGGTGGATTACCAGTGCGAGCGCATCCTTGCCTTGTTTACCCCTGTGGCGGTCGATCTGCGGCTCATTATTTCGGCGGTCAAGATCAATACGGACCTGGAGCGGGTAGGCGATCATGCCAAAAATCTTGCCAAGCATGTATGCGTAACCGGCCTTTCCGAAGAGTTGGTGGCGGAGACGAACATTCGGGAAATGGCAGACGAGGTACGCTGGATGTTGCGAAATGCGCACGAGGCTTTTTTCCGGAGAGATCAGGTCCTGGCGCGTCAAATCATAGCGTACGACCAGCGCGTGGATCGGCTGTACGAAGAAATGATTACTACGACCGGGCGGCTTATTCGAACCTATTCCGATCAGGCCGACGAGATTATCCACCTTGTTCATATCGGCAAGTCGGTCGAACGCATGGCCGATCATGCGAAAAACATCGGCAAAGTCGTTGTATTTCTGGTAGAAGGTGTGGATATACGGCACCAGGGCGTGGATCGCAATCCGGACCGGAGTGTACCGCAGGCGACATAGCTACGGATGCCCTGATCAACGATAACACTTCACGTCACCAAACGAGAATTCCATGACCGCAGGCCGGTTATTTTTTTGCGCAAGCCTTTTTGTGGCCCTGCTTACGGCGGCGCCTGCCAAGGGACAGCAAGTGGTTAGCTATGGAGCTGATTTTCTCGCAACCGGCGCCGGCGGGCGGGCACTGGGTATGGGAGGGGCCCATATTGCGCTGGCGGACGACGTGAGTGCAGGCTACTGGAATCCCGCCGGCCTCAGCCGGACGGTGTTTCCCGAAGTGGAATACATGCATGCGGAGCGCTTTGCCGGGATCGTTTCGTTCGATTACGGGGCTGTTGCATGGCCTGTCAATGCCCGCTCGACGCTGGGAGCATCGTTCTTTCGGAGTGGGGTGAACGATATAAAAAATACGCTTGACGCGTGGAATCCTGAGCGCAACCAGCCTCGACCTCATCCCGAAGAGCACATTACCAGCTTCTCTGCGGCGGATGCGGCGTTCTTCGTAAGCTATGCCCGCCTTGTACGCACGGACCTTGCCGCCGGCGTGACCGCGAAGATCATCCGCCGAAGCATCGGTGATTTTGCCGATGCCTGGGGATACAGTTTCGATGTGGGGGGGCTGTATCGGCGCGGAGCTTTCATGGCGGGGGTCAACTTGCAGGACGCTGCCGGGATGAGACAATCCTGGAACGTAAATCGCGATCTCCTTTCGAACATCCAGGATGTTTTTGGCCAAACGATTCCCAAGGGCGGCGTGGAGACCGTGTTACCGCTTCTGCGGCTCGGATCGGGGTATGTCCTGGACTTTGGGGCACACCACATCACCCTCGGATTCGATGTGGATATGGCTTTCGAGGGGCAGCAAGCCTATGCGCTGCACACAGGAGGGGTGTCGTATCACCCTCGCCTGGGTGTGGAATACGGCTTTCGGAAGGTCATGGCGCTGCGCGCAGGTTTTACCGATATCCTCAAATCCGAACGAGACGGATGGGACGCTGCCCCGACGGTAGGGGCCGGGTTGCATCTCGGCCGATTGGCCATCAATTACGGGTTCGGAAATTTTGCGGGCCTTGCCTCCGATCTCGGCTATACCCATCGCATATCGGCCCGGGTCGTACTTGCGCGCGGGGCATGGCGGCGCGCTGCCGAATGATTGCCGTATATTGCGGGGTCTCTGTTCTCCCGTATATCCTGGCATGGACGACTCGGAATGCACATCGGAATCCGTACCCCGCCGTACGGTAGCACTTGTTGTGCCCCTCTACAACGAGGAGGCGGTGGCGCCACTCCTCATCGGGGAGATTGAGGCCTTTCGGGAAGAGCACCCGGAAGTCGTGGAAGTTATTCTCGTTGACGACGGCAGCCGGGATGGTACTGCAGACAAGGTGCGCACACTCGCTGCCGGTAGGCCCGGCTACGTTCTGGCGCAATTTTCGCGCAATTTCGGCCACCAGATCGCCATTACGGCGGGCATGGAATTCGTGACCGCGGATGCCGCTATTATCATGGACGCGGATTTACAAGACCCGCTTTCGGTGGCCGCGAGAATGATCGACAAATGGCGGGAAGGATACGATGTCGTCTATGGACTCCGTGAGGAGCGGGAGGGCGAAACGGTTTTCAAGCGCACCGCCGCCTGGCTGTTCTACCGCTTCTTCAACCATATGACGGATGTGCAGGCCCCGAGAGATACGGGGGACTTTCGGTTGGTGAGCCGTCCCGTACTGGATGCCTACCGCCGCCTTGGCGAGAGCCAACCGTTTGTGCGGGGGTTGGTTGCCTGGCTCGGTTTCGAGCAGACGGGGATCCGGTATCGGCGACCTCCCCGTGCGGCAGGCAAGGCCAAATACTCTTTCCGTAAATCTCTCCGCCTTGCCGTCGATAGCATTACGTCGTTTTCTCAGAAGCCGCTATGGTATGCCGTAGGCATCGGAATGACTATTTCGCTCCTGTCGATGGTGGGCATCGCCTGGGCGCTGCTGCAGAAATATGTATTCGGCGGCGTAGTCCCCGGCTGGACATCGCTTATCTTTGCCGCGTTTTTTTTCGGGGGGGTGCAGTTGTTCTTCCTCGGCGTTACGGGAGCGTATCTGGCACGAGTGTATGAAGAGGTGAAGGGGCGTCCGCGATACCTGCTTCGCGACGTGTGGAGGTCTAAAGGGGAACCTGAAGATGCGCCAGCATGATGTCCTGTATGTCTGTTGCAGGCAGGGGAGAGCCGGGGAGTAGTTCGGGGTGGTTGGATAGGATGAGCGGCCCGTCCAGCGGATCGTCGGGCAGTCGCCCATGCGATCCCTTGACAAGCGATGGGTCCAGCGGGATCACGTCCAGCAGATAGCGGAACCCCAGTTTCTTTTGCAATAGCCGCATGCCCGCCCGCAATCGGGCCGAGGGAAGGGCCGGGTCCAGGAAGAGTTCGCAGGGATCGTAGCCCGGTTTGCGATGGATGTCCACGGTCCGCGCAAAATCGGGCGCCCGGTCGTCATCCAGCCAGTAGTAATAGGTGAACCAGGCATCCTGGTCAGCAACGGCTACGAGATCGCCGGCCCGGGGATGGTTCAGTCCGTGGGCGGCGCGCTCTTCCCCGTACAGGACGGCAGCAACTCCGTTTGTCGCTTCGACGAGTGCGCGTACATCCTCCAGCACATCCCGGTTGTTCACGTATACGTGCGCCACTTGATGATCCGCGACAGCGAAGGCCTGGCTGGCGCCTGCGTCAAGGAGTTCGCGTCCCAATTCTTCACGTACCCGCAGAAATCCCTCCCGCCGGAGAATGCGGTTGAGCGACACGGATCGGGATACTGACGTAATGCCGTATTCCGACAGGACGATGACAGCGGCTCCCTGCGATTCGTAGTGCGTGATGAGTTCCTCGCAGACCCCGTCAATCTGTGCTACTTCTTCGGCCACGCTCGCTCCCGCCGGTCCCTCGCGCTGCAGTACGTAATCGAGATGGGGAAGGTAGATGAGCGTCATGCCGGGATTGTGACGGGCATCCACGTGCAGAGCCGCCTGTGCAATCCATTCGCTCGAACGGATGGTCGTTCCGGGTCCCCAGAATTTGAATAACGGGAACGATCCTGATTTTTGGCGGAGTTCCGATCGCAGTTCAACCGGTTCCGTCCAGATATCCGGAAGTTTGCGCCCATCGGCGGGATACATGGGGCGTGGCGTGGCCGCATAGTCCACCGACGAGTACATATTGTACCACCAGAACATGTTGGCGCAGGTGAAGTCCGGGATACCGAGGCGCCGTGCCTTTTCCCATATTTTTTCGTGCTGCACGAGCCGGTTCGACTGCCGCCAGAATCGGATTTCGCCCTCGTCCCGAACATACCATCCGTTGCCGACGACGCCATGTTCCGAGGGTATGGCGCCGGTCAACAGGGTGGACTGCATGGAGCAGGTGACGGCGGGCAGGACGGGTATCGTCGCCGCCGCCTTTCCTCGTCGTGTCCAGGACGCCAGAAAAGGCGCCTGCGGCAAGAGACGTGGGGTCAGTCCGACGACATTCAGTACGGCGAGTTTCGGCATGGCGGTGCGGCGACAGGCGGCCTTATGCGGCTTTTTCGAGGCAGTCCATCACCCATGCGTACTCGCGCACGATGGAGGGTACGATGTCGGTTTTGAGCCGGTCGGGAAGCACTTCCCAGGTGTAGGTTTCTATCTCGAGGTGAGGGCACGACGCATCCCGAAGTACCTGCGCCAAAGTGGCCGTAATGTCTTCCTGCGTCGAGTAGAAATGTGGAAACCGGTCGATAAAAACGGGCACATGGTAATGGATGCGCCATTCTTCCGCATCCTCGGACATAAGGCAGGGCAAGGCATCGGGCAGGTCCCGGTAGCGGTGTAACGCACCGTCTTCAGACCGGGCCACCACCTGGTGCAGGTAGGTCGATTCGGCGAAGGGTTCCAGCGCCTCAATCAACTCGTTCCGGGACGTCCGTTGACCCGCAGCATCCGGTTTTTCCAGCGGGACACGTAATGCGGCGCTGATCTGGATTTTGCTGAGCCGGACGCCCGCTCGCCTAAAAGCGGACAGGGCCTCACCGGGTGATTCGAATTCTACCGCAAAATGGCATGTGTCGTAGCACAGGCGGATATGCTCACGCAGGATATCTTCCGCCTGGGTCGAAGCCAAACCGTGTTCCTGTGTCAGACGTCTTGCACCGTGTATCCAGAGCCATTCCTCGAAGAAGGACACGGTTTCGGCGGTGTTTTCGATCAGGCAGTCCGGCTCCGGCTCCATGCCGATGTGGATGAGCTGTCCAGTACGTTCGCGTTGTTCGAAAAGCCGGAAGGCGGTTTCTGCGAGCTGTCCGGCTCCCGCACGCAGGGCGTCGTCCCGGGTATTCTGGTTCGCCAGCCAGGGTTTGTAGGAGATGGGGGAAGTCGAAATGCTGCCCTCGACGCCGTCAGGGAGAAGCCGCGCCAGGATCTCTGCGAGGCGCTCTGTATAGATACGCCGCTCGGCAGTACGCCAGTCCGGCTTGTATACCTCGTCCTTGACACGCTGTCGGTGAAAATTGCCGTACGGGAAACCGTTGATCGTGAAGGCATACAGCCCATAGTCTTCGAACAGGCTGCAAAAACGTTCCAGTCCGGCTTCGTTTCCGGTCAGTTCCTCTGCCGCGCGGTTGGAGAGCCGCAGGCCGATTCCCATGGAAGCCTCGGGCGCCACCTGTTTCTTGACGGCGGTCGCATACGTGCGGATGTTTTCCTCCACCTCGTCGAGCGTTTCTCCGGGATGGATGTTGGCGCAGTAGGTCAGTTCCAGGCTATCGCCTTGCCGAATGCGCATGGGAGCGTCAGGGGGTATTTGCGACGATGTTCTCGGCGGCGTTCCGGACATTGGCGCCGGTTTTCCGTGTGCGCAAGAGGGTCATTGCACGGCGGTACACGGCCAGATCGACATCGTGCACCTCTATGCCCCGACCGATGCTTGCCAGCAACATAATGGTCAACTCGCCGCCGAGGTGTTCCCGGAAGGCTTCGAGACCTCGGAAAACAGATTGCGGATGCTCCGGATCCTCCATGTGTTCGTCGATTTCGGGTACGTACAAGTTGAAACCCACTGCATCAAGGAGGTCCAGGACTCTTCCCCAGTCGCTTGTGGGGAGGAGACCGTACAGGTGCGAATAGGTTGCGTCGAGCGCAATACCGATAGCCACAGCTTCCCCGTGCCTGAGTTCGTAGTCTGTGAGTTGCTCCAACTGGTGCGCGGCCCAGTGGCCGAAGTCGAGGGGACGGGAGACGCCCATCTCAAAAGGATCCCCGGACGTGGCGATATGGTCGAGATGGAGGGTGGCGCACTGGTAAATGAGCCGGGTCATTACGTTCGCATCCCGCCGTGGCGGCGCAAGGCGCTCTGCATTCGCTTCGAGTTCGTCGAAGAAAGCGGCGTCTTTGATAAGAGCTACTTTGATTGCTTCGGCGATACCACTCCGCCAGTCGCGGTCGGATAACGAGGCCAGGAACGCAAGGTCGTTGACTACGGCGTACGGAGGCGCGAACGTACCAAGGAAGTTCTTGGCGTGCAATGCATTCACACTGTTTTTGACGCCCACGCCTGAATCGTTCTGGCTGAGTACCGTAGTAGGCATGCGAATCAGGCGGATGCCCCGATGTGCGGTGGCGGCGGCGTACCCTGCAAGGTCCAAGACGGAGCCGCCCCCGATCGCCAGGATGTACGAGTGTCGACATAGCCCGGCTTGTCGTATGGCGGCGTGCAGATCACTGACAAGCGTCGGGTCATTTTTGGCCGCTTCTCCTGCAGGTACAAATACGGCGGGGGGCCGGTTCAACGCAACGGCCCGGCGCGAAAAGTAGGCGGCCACGCGTCCGGGGAGGTCCGGATAGTGGGGCAGCAGCCCCTCGTCGATAACGGTCAGGATCTTGCGGGAGGCAAGGTCCTCTTCCGTTTCAACGATGCGGCCGAGCAGGTCGTTTTCCGGGTTGAAAGCGTCCGTGACGAAATGTACGTCGTATCGAAACGTTACGTGAATATCCTGCCGGATTGTTTGCATCGGCAAGGGCTTTCCTGCTATGAATGGCTGTACACAAGGTTGGCCGGCCCGATTTTACCGGCTTTTGCGGTATGATACCCCTTCTCTGCCGAAAAGATCAAAGAACAAGGGGGCGTGGCCTCATGTTTCGCGGGGTAGACCGCGAGCGCTGCGCAAGAAGCGGACGAATTCGCCAATATTCTTTTTTCCGCAAATTTTGCATCGATTATTTGCATTTGCGGCGATTACAACATATAATAAACGCATATTATGCGTAGAATATATCTCCATGAGCATCCTGATTGGCCTTGCTTCCACTGGAATCAGGAGGCATTGGCCAACATGCTGGCTACCGTACGGTACCGTCAGGGGCGTCTCCTTGGCCGCATGGAGGCGCTGGCTTTCGACCTTCGACAGGAAGCGGTTCTCCAAATGCTCACCGAGGATGTTCTTCAGACCAGCGACATCGAAGGGGAGAAGTTGGACACGGAGCAGGTTCGCTCCTCGCTTGCCCGTCATCTTGGGATAGATATCGGTGGCCTTGGCCGTGTGGACCGCAATGTAGAAGGTATGGTCCGGATGATGCTCGACGCTACGGGCCACCATGACCTGCCCCTGACTGTCGAGCGGCTATGGGGTTGGCATGCCTTGTTGTTCCCTGACCGCTACAGCGGATTGAGACGGATTGTCACAGGCGCCTGGCGCGATGATCGCACCGGCCCCATGCAGGTGGTTTCCGGTCCTGTGGGTCGTGAGCGGGTACATTTCGAGGCTCCGCCCGCCGAGCGGCTCGATCGGGAAATGAAACGTTTTCTCGATTGGTTCAACGCACCCGGCGACATGGATGGTGTGCTCAGGGCCGGATTGGCCCATCTCTGGTTTGTTACTATCCACCCTTTTGACGACGGCAACGGGCGTATCGCCAGGGCCATTGCGGATATGGCGCTGGCCCGTTCCGAAAGGAGTTCGCAACGCTTCTACAGCATGTCGTCGCAAATCCGGAAGGAGCGCATAGGCTATTACAGGATACTGGAAGCAACCCGGCAAGGCTCGACGGACATTTCCTTATGGATGTACTGGTTTCTGGATTGTCTGAAACGGGCCATTGACGGCGCCGGGACAACTCTTGACGCAGTGTTCGCCAAGGCCCGGTTCCGGGGGCGCATTGCGGGGTTTGCTCTCAACGAGCGCCAGCACTATGTGCTCACCCGCCTTCTCGATGGGTTCGAGGGCAAGATCACCACATCGAAATGGGCGGAGCTTGCGAAATGCTCCCAGGACGCCGCGCTGCGGGATATAACGGAACTCATTGACCGCGGCATCCTTCTTCGCAACCCGGGAGGAGGGCGCAGCACGAGTTACGATCTTGTGGATTTTCGGTCCCCGGACGGCGCGGCGGCACGGGACGGATCCATCACTCGATGATCAATCCTTTCTCCTTCACGACAGGGGCTTGTCCGCCTCGCAGCACCGAGTTGCCGCCGTACAGATCGCGCTGGTCGATCGGCGCCGGCTCCAGCCAGTCTTTTTCCGAAAACTGCCCGCTTTGCCCGTACGCCTTGAGGGCGTTGTCGTACGTAACCGTGCGGATCAGGTCCTCTGCGATGCCCCGCTCAGCCATGAGCCGGGCCGTTTTGGGTACGGCCAGCGGGTCGCTGACGCCCCAATCCGCCGCACTGTCGATGAAAATGCGCTCGGCGCCGTATTCGCGGACGATTTCGACCATCCGCTCATTGCCCATTTTCGTGAAGGGGTAGATGGTGAATGCGGCCCAGTAGCCCCGGTCAAGGACTTCCTGGACCGTCTCCTCGTTGTTGTGATCCACAATGACCCGGTCGGGGGCAAGCCCGATATCGTCACAGGCATCCATACTCCGACTCGTACCCTCTTTTTTGTTACGATGCGGGGTGTGAATCAGCACGAGCATGTCGAGTTCTTTCGCCAGTTCGAGTTGCAGCCGAAAATACTTGTCTTCAGCGGGCGTCATGTCATCGTACCCGATTTCCCCGATCGCAACGACCCCTTCCTTGGCGGCATAGAGCGGCAGGAGTTCCATCACCTCGTCTGCAAGAGGTTCGTTATTGGCCTCTTTTGAATTGAGTCCGATGGTACAGTAGTGCCGAACGCCGAATTGTCCTGCCCGGAACCGTTCCCAGCCCACGATCATGGAGAAGTAATCCTTGAAGGCCCCAAGTGTGGTGCGCGGTTGGCCCAGCCAGAAAGCCGGTTCTATCACGGCCACGACGCCGGCGGCGCGCATGGCCTCGTAGTCGTCCGTTGTCCGGGAAATCATGTGGACATGCGGATCGATAAACAGGGAAGGGCGGGTCGGCATAACGGGATGGATGTATAATCGGAGCCTGTAAAAACGGAATCGGTACCGAGGAGCGTCTGTTACGTGTGCGAAAACCTATGCGGAGCCCCGGATACGGTTCCGGCTGAACGATTCCCAGTTCAGTTCACCGGCTCCGATGCGTTGTTTCAGGACGGGAAATCCGGCAAGAAGTTCGGTGGCGGCGACAGTATTCGCATCCGCGAGCGCCAGCGCGGCGGCTTCCTGTTCCATCTGTTCGCCGCCGGCCAGGACCCGTTCGAGGTCGTGCAGATATCCATCGGCCGCAAAGGGTCCCACAGGGCGCCAGAGTTCGGGGGAAACGGTGCGTCCGGCGGCCCATCTCTCGTGTGCGTAATCCACAAGCATACGTGCAAGAGCCGGGTTGACGCGTGCGTCCAACCCGCTCACCTTGTACAGGGGACTGTCGGTAAAGAGGGCCTTCAGCACCATCTGATTCCATGCCCCCTCGTCGAAATACTCCGAGGGATAGGGATTATGGTGGGCGACGGCCTGGCATACAGAGGTCATATTGCTTCGGATGCCCTCTGCGGCGCGTGCCTGGAAGCGTTCGGGAAAGGGGTAGAGCGGCAACATCCGGTAAAGCGCCGCTGATTCGCGGACATCGGCAGTCGAGAATACTTGCTCGACCATACCGACATATGCGTTTTCGTCGACTGCGGGGAAAGACAGGATCAACAGGGCGCGGGCGGCTTCGTCGACACTCCAGGCAGACGGGTTCCAACCCGGACGCAGGGCGTCGGCTTCCTGCAGGTCCGCCTTGCCGAGGGCAAGGGTTTCTTTGGTGATCCGGCGGGGCGCGCCGCTGAACGCCATAAAACATTTGGAAGCGGGGGCGCCCCCCTCGATTTCTGCATGACGGGTGCGCAGCCATTGCATGGCTTCCCCATTGGCTTGCCGGGCAATCCATGTCAGGAGCTGCTCACGCACGCGAGGCAGATCGGCTTGGCGCCGGGGGGTGTTCATGGTTTTTCGCGCCCGGCCGGGTTCGGGAAAATTGTGATAACATGCGACAGACATATAAAGTAACAAGGAATCTGCGTTTTCGCGCGACCGTTTTGCGTATAAAACGGGCGCGGGCAATACGGATCCGGGGGGATCCCGAAAGCCCCTGCCGTGTTGCATAATTATGTCGTTCTCTTTCTTTTCCGGCATTCTTCTCTTCAAACGCTTCGATGCCCTCTGACAGGGGCGTTTGCAACCAGCGGATCGCATGAACAAGAACGACTGGATCGGTTTGGGAGCCAGCATTGCGCTGCACGCCGGGGTTCTTCTCGGTTTCGCTTTTCTTACGGTGTCGCAGGCTGATTCCCGGCAAATAGGATTTGTAGAGGTGGAATTCGGCCCGTATGCGGAGAGCCGCGCTTCGGAGGAAACCGTTGCCCCGGAAGAACCGCAGGAACCCCCGAAGGAACCTGCGCCTGCGCCGGAAGAGGCCAGACAGGTGGATCTGCCGGACCAGCTGCAACCTGTTGCCGAGGAAGATCAGGTAACGACGCCGGAGATAGAGGAGGTTTCTCCCGAACGGCAGGATAGCGAGGAAGCGACGGAAGAGCCCGATCCGGAGCCCGAACCGTCCCCCATTCGCCCGCTCGGCAGCGCCGTGCCCAGCGAAACAGGCGAAACGCGCCCCGATCAAACGGGAGAAGGTCTGGACGAACTGACCACTGCCCCCTTCGAAATAGAAGGGCTGAACCGCGACCCTATGTATGCTCCGATTCCCGAGTACCGGGAGCAGGTAAATGCGACGATCCGGGTGCGCATTACCGTCGATCCGCAAGGCCGGATCGTACAGCGCTTTCTGCTCCTGAAGGGCGATGCCACTCTGGAGAAGGCCACAATGGACATCTTGCAGCGCTGGCGCTTCAATCCCCTGCCGCCCAACGCGCCGCAGGAGCCGCAGACGGGCATTGTCACGTTCCGGTTCCGCCTGGAATAGCGGGAAGGATTACAGAAACCTGCCCCATCGTTCGCCGTATGTGAGGTATTGCCTCCGTATTTTTCATTCTTAACACACCCTGTGGCTCGGCATAGATATTGCTACTGTTTTTAACGAGCCCGATTAATTATTCACCGCACAGGCAGGGGTGTTGTTTTTCTCCTTTAGAATAGGTTCATGCACCGGGATTAGGTCCGGCGCGCGTTTCCTTCTCGCAATGTGCCTCTGGACAGGGGGCCTCGTTGCTTCTTCAGCGCATGCGCAAGACGCCGGACGGCAGCAGTCCTTGCCCCGCACCGTCAATGGGTACGTAGAGGACGCTTCGAGCGGCGAGCGGCTTCCGGGCGCCACCGTGAGCGTTCCGGAACTGGGCATTGGCTCGGCTGCCAACCAGTATGGTTTCTACAGCCTGACGGTCCGGCGCGACTCCCTGACGCTCGCGTTTTCCTACCTCGGCTACGAGACCGCTACGTATGCCCTGTCGCTGGCAGCGGATACGACGCTCGACGTTGCGCTTGCGCCCTATGCCATAGGCCTGGAGGAAATCGAAGTTGTTGCGCAGGCGGATTCCCCCATCGACCAGCCTCGGATGGGGCGCCACGAAGTGGCGGTGGAGCAGATACAGTCCCTGCCGGCCCTGCTCGGCGAAGTGGATATACAGAAGACGTTGCAACTGTTGCCGGGTGTGCAGTCGGGGTCCGAAGGACGGAGCGGATTTTACGTGCGGGGCGGGGGCCCCGACCAGAATCTCATCCTGCTGGACGGACTTCCGCTGTACAATCCCACCCACTTGTTCGGCTTTCTGAGCGTCTTCAATGCGGACGCGATGAAACACGTCGAACTGATCAAGGGGGGCTTCCCTGCAAGGTACGGAGGCCGCCTTTCGTCCGTGGTGAACCTCACCATGAAGGAGGGTAATCTGAAAAAGTACAGCGGAGAAGTAGGGACCGGAATTATAGCATCTCGAGTGACGCTGGAAGGGCCGATCGTAAAGGATAAGGCCTCTTTTCTCTTTACCGGCCGTCGTACGCTCGCAGATCTCCTGGCGCGTCCTTTTCTGCCGGACGATACAAAAGCGGGGTACTTTTTCTATGACCTCAATTTCAAGGCGAACTATATCGTATCGAGGAAGGACCGCATTTACTTGAGTGGGTATTCGGGGCGCGATCTGTTCTATGTCAAGGACAAATGGGACACCGGCAAGTCTCGCGGCGACCTCGGCTGGCGCAACCGCCTCGCCGCGCTCCGGTGGAACCGATTGTTCGGCAACCGCACGTTTTCCAACCTATTGGTGGGCGTCACGAATTACAGTTTCGCTATTGGAGTAGAGGAAGAAAACTCCTTTTCGGGAGGGGCCGGGAACGACGAATCGAGGGTTTCTTACGTATCCGACATCCTTGATTTCACGGCGAAAGTGGATCTGGAGCACAGGCCCTCGCCCAACCATTATCTGCGTTTCGGCGCGGAAGGGATTTCACACCGCTTCAGCCCAGGCATGCTCTGGTTCTGGTCGGTGTATTCGGGAGAGACGGACACGGATACTACCTTAACCTCGCCCATCGGCGTGGTGCGTTCCGGGGAAGTGGCGCTATATGCGGAAGACGACATGACGTTGTTTTCGGGCCTCAGGGTGCATGCAGGTCTTCGCTTTGCACATTATTTCGTGGATAACAAGAGGTATCCCTCGATCGAGCCGCGGCTGAGCATGAGCCGGCGCATTGCAAGACAGAACTCGGTCAAGTTGTCGTATGTGCGGATGCAGCAGCCGGTGCACTTCCTGACGGCCAGTACGGGCAATCCCTTTACGGATTTCTGGGTTTCGGCGATGGATCGCATGCCTCCGCAAAAGAGTCATCAGGTAGCGGCCGGCGCCGTGCGAAGCATGAAGGCGGGGCGTTACGAAGCGTCCCTCGAAGGCTATTACAAATGGATGGCCGATCTCATTGAATACAAGGCGGGCACGCAAACCTTCGATTCGGTCTTCAGAAACTGGCCCGATTTGATCGAAACGGGCCGGGGCGCCGCGTATGGTCTTGAAGTGTTTCTGCAGAAGAAAACGGGCCGCCTGAACGGATGGATCGGGTATTCGTGGGCGAATGCCGTACGGGATTTCAGAAACCTGAACAACGGAGAAACCTTTCCGTACCGCTACGACCGGCGTCACGACGTATCGCTCGTGGCGCAGTACCGCCTGACTAAAAACAAGGAAATATCGGCGGCCTGGGTGTACGGCAGCGGGTATCCTGCGTGGCTGCCCGTGGGGCGTCATGTGGTGACGCTGGATGACGACTATGACCTGCACCGAGAAAAAAAAGAAGATCGGATACTGGTGGATTACGGCCCGCGCAATGCGTCCCGACTTGGATCGTACCACCGGCTCGATCTCGCCGTGCATTTCCGCAAGGAACGTTCGTGGGGGACCCGCACGCTCACGTTCGGCGCCTATAATGCCTACAATCGGAGAAATCCCTTCGTGGTGTATCCTGTCCCGGAAAGTAGCCGGGGATACTACGACACGGACGATTCCACCTTCAGTTTCCGGCAGTTGAGCCTGTTTCCGGTGCTGCCTGCTTTCGCGTACCGCATCTCGTTCTGAATATGTCCGCACGATCGCTATTCGTTGCCTTGTTTGCGGTGGGCGCATTGAGCGCCTGCGAGACGGTGGTGGAGGTTGCGGTTCCCGAACATACTCCACAACTCGTGGTGCATGGTTTTTTCTCTCCCGACAGCGTATGGACTGTCCGGTTGGACCGGAGTGCGGACATTACGGGATTCGAGGACGCCAGGGAGCTGTTCGTCACCGATGCGACGGTAAGCGTGGCGTCCGCGGACGGAAGCTTTTCGGAAACGCTTGCGCACGCCGGCGGCGGAATCTATCAGGCGGCTTCCGGCAGCCGTCCGCTTCCCGGTGTGGCGTATACGCTCCGGGCCGAGGCGCCCGGTTTGCCTGCGGCACAGGCCGTTTCTTCCATTCCTGCTGCGACAGCAAGCATCATGGTGGAGTATCTCGGCGCATTCGAAATGGTGTACGTGGAAGTGAACACTTTTAATGATCAGACGGAGGAGACGGAGGAGATTGTTTTGCACGAAGCTTACCGGGCGCGTTTTCGCATAACGGATCCTCCGGGGCCGAATTATTACAAGCTCGAACTGTTTCAGTGGTCTCCCATTGGAGAGGAACGCTTCCCGGGATTCCGTCCTGTCGAGGACGAGCCGGGCAATCCGACCGAGTTTCGGGAGATTAGCTTTGACAATAACGATACCTCGTTCCGGTGTAGCGACTACGCCGATTTCTTTGACGAGCCGGATTTGCTCGGAGAGTGTTACTCGAGAGGTGCACTTTTTTCGGACGAACTGTTTGACGGCAAGACAAAGGAATTCGAAATCTCCTTTGACGCACAAGATTTCGAGACGGTAGAATCCGTATACAGGGTGAAACTGTCCGCCCTCAGCACCGATTATCTTACCTATCACCACACGGCGCTTTTGCAGGGCAATGCGCTCGAAGATATCGTTATTGACGCCGTGCTGCTCCAAACTCCGCCTACTCCCTTGCATTCGAATGTCGAGCAGGGTCTGGGCGTTTTCGCCGGCTACGCGGTCCATGCGTTCGGCTTCGATGCGGAGGAGAATGTGTGGAGTGGGGAGGAGGAGAGGTAGGGCGTTCCCTGTTCGCAGCCTTCGGCCTGCACTATCACTTCTGAGAAATTCGGATATTACTTGCCCTGTTCGACATATTGCGGAACCGGGACCTGCGCATTAGTTTGCACACGTACCGCTGAAAGAGTACTTATCGCCGAGCCGTTTTCTCATTTTCCCTTCATCCTCCGCCGTTATCCGGATGCCTGCTTCACCGAACGAATCCCCGCAAACCGATTACAGCCCATTGCCTTTCTTCCTGGGTTTTCTCGGCGTGGCAGGCGCTTTTTCGTTGTTGCCGAAAACCATGAGACGTGGACTGCGCCGACTGGTCCTTGGCATCTTTTTCGAAATCACGGTAGTTGTGCTGGCCGGACTGCTTACCGAAAGAATGGTGAACTACATCACCAGGGAAAACGACGAGGAACATTTTCCCGAACCACCCCGGCACCGGTAAGCTGCGGAAAACTGGCGTCATGCGCTCCCGTTCGAAATACGTTCTGCCCGAACCATGCGGTAAAACGCAGTCGTCTTGCCCGTATATTTCGGCATACGGATTAGAATCTGCCTGAGGGCTCCGCAGCAATGCCCCGCTTCCTCCACCGTCGCCTTCTCCTCGCCGCCGCCCTGACGCTCGGTGCATTGATCGTCGCGTATGTCTTGCTTCTGGCAGACATTTTCCCAGGTCCTCCCGATGCGGACGACCTCTGGCCCGGTACGGAAGCATGGGCCGAAGAGCAGCTCCGGTCCATGACGCTGGAAGAGAAGGTCTCCCAGCTGTTTTCCGTGCGCGCCTATGGCCGGATGATGGACCCGGACGATGCCGCATACCAGGACCTCGTCGATCTGGTCGAGCAATTTGGACTCGGCGGCGTCACCTTTTTTCAGGGAAACCTATCGGATCAGATCGCCCTCGTGAATGACCTGCAAGGTCGTGCGAGGCTCCCGCTGCTTATTGCCCAGGATATGGAGTGGGGTGCGGGGATGCGCGTTGAGGGGACGACTGTCTTTCCACGGGCCATGGCGATGGGCGCCACAGGAGACGTCGAATGGGCGCGCATGGCCGGGTACATCACAGGCCGGGAGGCACGGGCTATCGGAACGCAGCACGTACTTGCTCCCGTAGCCGACGTAAACAACAACCCCGACAATCCGGTCATCAACACCCGTTCGTTCAGTGAGCGGGCGGAAGTTGTCGCGAGTATGGCGGCGGCCTTTGCCTTCGGGCTGCAGGAAGCCGGCGTGCTCGCCACCGCAAAGCATTTTCCCGGTCATGGGGATACCTCCGTCGATTCGCACATGGCGTTGCCTGTGCTCTTTTTCGGGCCTGACCGGCTCCAGGCACTGGAACTCGTTCCCTTCCGAAGACTGGTGCAGGACGGCGTGATGAGCGTCATGGTCGGTCATCTTGCGCTTCCCCGGATCGAACCGGATACCACGCTCCCAGCCAGCCTTTCGCCACAGATCATCGCCGGGCTGTTGCGCGACGAACTGGATTTCGATGGCCTCGTCGTCACGGATGCACTGGATATGGCGGGTGTCACAGAGCAGTTTCCGACCGGGGAGATTGCCGTTCGGTCCCTGGTTGCAGGCGCCGACATGTTGCTGCTTTCCGAAGATCCCCGGGCAGCGCGAGAAGCTGTGTTGCAAGCTATCGGAGAAGGCGCGATCACAGAAGAACGTATAGACGCCTCTGTGATGCGGATTTTGCGCGCCAAAGCCTGGTCAGGACTGCATATGGACAGGAGCGTTGCCGAGGATCCGGACTCCCTGCAAATAGACTTGAAAGAACACAGAGCATTGAGCCTCGGTATTGCCCGGCAGTCCCTTACGCTGCTGCGGAATACGGGCGGGATCCTCCCTTTTTCCCAGGATGCCCGCATGCTGTGTATCACCCTTTCGGACGGTTCGAATCCGTCCACAGGAAGCCGTTTTCTTGCGGACTTGCTCCGGAACCGGCCCGGCGCCGAGGTGGATACACTCCGCCTTGACAGCAGGTCCGCCCCGGAAGACTACGAAGCCGCTCTGGAGCAGAGTGACGCGTACCCGTTTGTCGTGGTGTCCGCGTTTCTACGCACCCGCCCCCGGGGTGCAGAAACCGAGGACGAGGAAAACGATCCCGAAGACCCGCAAACGGCTTTTCTGGCGCGTCTTGTGGACTACGGGCCTCCGGTAGCGCTCGTTTCGTTCGGCGATCCGTACATGGTGCGGGATATGGGGCAGCCTGCTTCCTACCTGATCGCATACAGTGCTTCGGAGGTTTCCCAGGCGGCCGCTGCCGATGCGGTTGCAGGATATGCGGACATCAGCGGCCGCTTGCCCGTCAGCATACCCGGCCTGTACGCATTCGGTGACGGCATGGACTTGTTCCAGCAATCCGTCCGAACCGGATACCCCGCGGAAGTCGGTCTGAGCCGCATGGTAATCAGTCGTCTCGATACACTGATCCGGAACGCCATCGACAGCACGGCTTTTCCGGGAGCTGCTCTTGCAATAGGCCGCGGCGGCGTGATCGCCAAACTGCAAGCGTACGGCCACTTTACTTACGACGAGGAGCGGCCCGTCACCACCACCTCGTTGTTCGACCTCGCTTCGCTCACCAAGGTTATCGCGACGACTACCGCCGCCATGCAATTGTTCGACGCCGGTCGGCTGCAACTCGACACACCGGTAGCGGATTATCTCCCCAGGTTTCGGCAGTCCGGCAAGGAAGGCGTTACGATCCGGCACCTGCTTACCCACACGTCCGGGCTCATCCCGTACCGGCGCTTCTACGAAACGGGCACCGTCGCGCGTGAGGCGCTCATCGATTCGGTACTGGCGGAATCGCTGGAATACGAACCGGGCACGGAAATGCGCTACAGTGATTTCAGTATGATCGCCCTCATGCTGGTCATCGAGCGGATTACCGGACAACCCTTCGATGAATATGCCGAGGAGCATATTTTCGAGCCGCTTGGCATGCACGATACCGGATTCATGTCGTCCGGCTCTCCCAATCCGGACGTAGTACCCACCGAACACGATCGCACATTCCGCAGGCGGCTCGTCCAGGGTGAAGTGCATGACGAAACTGCCTGGATACTCGGGGGCGTCTCCGGGCATGCCGGGTTGTTCTCCACCACCGAGGATCTTGCGAAATTCGCCCATATGCTGCTTGAAGAAGGGCGCGTGGACGGGAAGCCGTTTATTTCACCCGAAACCCTTCGCCTGTTCACAACCGTACAGGAACCGGACCTCAGCACGAGGGCGCTTGGATGGGATACGAAGAGCCCGGAGGGCTATTCGTCCGCCGGCGAAGGTTCCGGCCCGAGCAGTTTCGGGCATACCGGTTTTACCGGCACATCGTTCTGGGTCGATCCCGACACGGACCTGTTCGTCATTCTGCTCACGAACCGGGTTTATCCGACACGCGACAACCGGAGAATCGTGGAGATCCGGCCGCGTGTGGCCGATCAGGCGCACGGTTCCATACTCGGACCGGCTATCTTTATACTTCCGGACAGCCTGTTCGAGGTAAGATAGACGCATCACGATAATGTGTTGTCGGACAATAGGTTACGGCAAGTACAATACACTGATTCGCAAGTCCTCCGGAACATCTTGCCTGTATCGTCTTTCTGCTTTGTCGCCACATGATGGCGATCATATTCCTTGCTGACTGATTGCTGACGAAATATGCCGACCTACGTATACCGGCGCAAAGACGGTTCGACATTCGAAATCGATCAGCGCATCACTGCAGACGCGCTGACGAACTGCCCGGAAACAGGGCAGAAAGTGGAACGGATCATTACCGGCAGCGCCGGGCTTATCTTCAAAGGAAGCGGCTTTTACCTGACCGACTATGTGCGGGGGAATGGCGGAAGCGAGAAGCGGGAAGCCAATGGAAACGGCGGAAGCAGGGAATCGGCTGCAAAGGATTCGGAAAAAAACGGCGCCGCGGCCGGGGAATCTTCCACATCCGGAGAAAAAGCCGCTGCAAGCAGTGAGGCAAGCAAGGGGGCTTAGGGAAGTTCTTCGGCGAATGGGAACAAGTCGTAATCCCGTTCATGATTACATTTTCAATGTAATTTTTTTCACTCACCTTTTTCGCTCTTTCCGGGCATGAGGTACGCAAGCAACCCTAAACACTCCGAACCGTGGCAACGTGGAAAACGCGGCACCTTGTGCCCGAAAGATATGCGTCCTCTGGCGCAGGATTTGCTGGAACGAAGCGAACTGGTCGGTAAAAAACGATATGCCGTCCACAAAAGGAAAGCATATTGTGCATTGAAAACGCAGGGAGATGTCTGGCATGGATATCCTGTTGGATGGAAAAAAGTGCCACACAAACTGCAAAAGAAGTGGCTCAATGAGGGCCATATAAAACGAAGTGACCTCCGACGATATAAGGACTGACGAACATGGAGACTCATTGGGAAAAGTCTGCGGGCGACAAAGACAGGTTCGCCTTCAGGGTTGCGTTCATGGACGACCCTGATAATGGTCAGGGCGCAGATCCGGACGATGCGCTTTCCTGGGGTTCGTTTCAACTTTGGGTCAAGGGAAGAAATCTATGTGCCCACGAGGAACAAGGTGAACGTGTTGAATCGGCAAACTGGTACCTTCTGCCGCTTCTGGAATGGTTTGTGCATAACTGGGAGCCTCTTTTGCACGAAGAACGACTTCCGTGCAAAAACATTGAGGAAGCAGGGTGGGCCTCGTTGCAAAAAACATGGCTGCCACCGCGTAGCATGGAAGACGATCAAGAAGCTGCTTGGGAAAAGGAATGGCAGGATTGGTGGATGCGCCACGCTATACATGCAGCCTCCGAAGGGGGCATTTTCCCTGACCTGGTAATTCGCCGTTTCCGCGACACTGTCGAATTTTCTTGGGGGCCTTTGGGTGGCGTAGGTATACCCCATCATGTAAAATTCGACGCGACGCAATCGGACTTTGCCAGATTCGCGCCGAGAGATGTGGCTGAACCGTTGTATGAAGTACTATTGGATGCTGTCAATCATCTGGGTAGCATGGTTCCGTCTTCGACCCGGATCAAAAAATTGATCGGTGCTACTCGTAAGTTGAGGAATGTGCATCGACAAGATAGCATGATGTGGCTGGCGGGCTTAGGGGCAAACGAACAAACCGTTCGTCAGCACTGGCAAGCCCTCCAAAGACAGATACAGGTCGATTTTTCTCCGACGCAGCAGAAGAGGCTACTGGAAACGACAGGAAATTCTCAATTGGTGATCGAAGGTTCTTGCCACGCCGCACTGATGTATGGTTCCGTTTCGCCGGACATCAATGAGCAAGATGTACTAACGCTTGCGAAAGCCATTCTCCAACTGGATATCCAAAAAGACGAATCCGGACCGTTGACATCCATGTGCCGTACCGAACCCATTGACGATTCCGAGGGCACCCCTTGGGTACAGGGATATGGACTGGCAGAGGAAATATTCGAGGATCATATCCAGGATGGTTTTTCCAGCATGGATTGTGTGAACATTGAACAAATTCTTAGTGAATGGAATGTCGAGGTGATCGAAATGCCGTTATCGGATGATTCCATTCGAGGTGTTTCTATAGCAGGGCCTCAACACCGACCCGGTGTGGCCTGGAATCCTAAAAATCCCATGAACGCCACCCCACAGGGACGTCGATTTACACTCGCTCACGAACTTTGTCACCTGCTGTTCGACCGAGATATAGGCCAACGTCTTGCTGTTGCTAGCGGCCCGTGGGCACCGAGGGACATCGAAAAGCGCGCCAACGCATTTGCTGCAATGCTACTGATGCCTTGGCATCTAGTGCGTAGTGTCGTTGCGAAATTGAACGAGCCACTCGCAACAGAGACCGCTGTCGCAAACATTGCCAGAAAGCTGCAAACCGGTTTCTCCGCCACGCTCCGACACCTGTATAACCTTGGGTATATCACCGATTTCGAACAGGAACACATTGAAGTGGAACGTCAATCTCGGCTGGATGCTATGCGGAATTAGGATCGGTGCTGTTTTTCCGCTTCACAAATACCTTGCAGAATAGCAAATGCCACACCAAGCAACAGTATTGAAGGTATTCGTCGCTTCACCCGAAGATGTAAGCGAGGAACGAGATTGTCTCGAAGAAGTCATTCGCGAATTGAACATGATATGGGCACAGCAATTGAGCATTCGGCTTGAATTGATTTTGCTGGGAAACCCATACTTATCCTGGGTTCGGCGAGGATCCTCAAGCGGTTATCAATGAACAAATCTCACAGGACTTCGACATATTTATAGGCCTGATGTGGTACAGGTTTGGAACGCCAACTGGCCGTGCTGGGTCTGGGACAGTTGAGGAATTTAGCCGTGCAAAGAAACGGTACGACCAAAACCCTGACTCTCTACAATTAATGATCTACTTTAAGGATGCGCCTGCCCCAATTCCGCCTTCAGAACTTGATCTCGAACAGGTGGCGAGAGTTTCAGAATTTCGTTCATCCCTCGGTGAACAAGGGGGGCTATACAAGACATTCCAAACAGTTAGCGAGTTTAAGAACCTCGTAAGAATGCACCTCTCTCTGTTCGTGCAAAAAGCGATCCCCCAAGCCAGTGCACTATCCCCGTCTACGTCGAATGGCAAAGAAACGCTTGCACCGGACTACACCGGACAGATTGAGCACGAAGATGACGAGATAGGTCTTCTTGACTTGCTGGAGCAGGTTGAGGATGAGTTTGTCATGGTGGGGAAGTGATCGAGCGGATCACAGACGCTACCGGTGAAATCGGAGAGAAGATGCATGCCCGGACTGCTCAGATTGCTGTCTTTACAGCAGGTAAAGATGCAACAGATCGTAAGGCGAGCGTGTCCTGAAAACTGTGTAAGTGGTCAATCGTACACATAGTTTCATCAGGAGGTGAAGACGATGACCGAACTTACAGACAAACAGCAGGCTCTTCTGGACGAGTTGCTGAAGGATTTCAAGGGAGACGCGCGGGACCTTTTCGGGGAGGGCGGTTTGCTCAAGACGATAGGCAAGCGTGCTCTCGAGGCGGCGCTGGAGGGGGAACTGACGCATCATCTCGGTTATCCGCCGCATGATCGGTCGGGTCGCAAGAGCGGCAATTCCCGTAACGGACGCACTGCGAAGCGGCTCGAGAGCGAGTCGGGTTCGCTGGATCTGGAGGTTCCTCGCGATCGCAACGGCAGTTTCGAGCCCAGGATCGTAGAGAAGCGCCAGCGCCGGGTAGCGGGCCTGGACGAGACGATCGTGTATCTCTATGCGCAGGGCCAGAGCACGCGGGCTATCCAGGACACGTTGAGACGTCTCTACGGCGCGGAGGTCTCCTCTACGCTTGTCTCGGAGGTTACCGCAAGCGTTCTCGAGGAAGTGACCGCATGGCAGGCTCGTCCTCTGGAGAGGGTGTATCCGATCGTGTACTTCGACGCCTTGTTCGTGAAGTCTCGCGAGGAGGGTTCGGTGAAGACGCGCGCGGTCTACGTGGCGCTGGCGATAGATATTGAAGGAGATAAAAAGGTGCTGGGCCTTTGGATCGCTCCGACGGAAGGGGCCGTTTCGTGGCTCACCATCTTCGGCGAGTTGAAGGCGCGGGGGATGGAGGACTGCTTCATTGCGTGCGTGGACGGCCTGAAGGGTCTTCCCGAGGCGATAGAGACGGTCTTTCCACATGCGCGGGTGCAGTTGTGCGTGGTGCACCAGGTGCGCAAGAGCCTGCGCTACGTGCCCTGGAAGGAGCGCAAGCCGGTGGCGGGCGGCCTGCGCAGCGTCTATACGGCGCCGAGCGAAGAGGCCGCTCTCGCGGCGCTCGAGGCTTTCGAGAGACAATGGAGCGAGAAGTACCCGGCTATCGCTCCGCTGTGGAGGAAGGACTGGGAGCGTCTGGCGCCTTTCTTCGACTATGCGCCTGCGATCCGCAAGGTGGTCTACACCACCAATGCGATCGAATCGCTGAACTACAGCCTGCGCAAAATCGTCAAGGGACGGGGCGCTTTCCCCAACGACGACGCGGTGCGCAAACTGCTCTACCTGGGCCTGCGCGAAGCGTCGAAGAAATGGAAGCGTCCGATACGCGACTGGAAGGCCGCACTCAACCAGTTCGTCATACTCTACGGGGACAGAGTCCCCATTGAACAATAATCCCACTTACACAGTTAACGGGACACGCCCCGTAAGGCTGGAAAGAGGCTACTTGAACAGGTGGCGGGCGATATGGATCATTATGTGGTTAGAATGGAATCCGAGCTGCCGTTGTTTAGCCAGTATTTAGATTCCACGATGAATGCACTCGTTCAGGCTGCAACGCTTTTGTTCGAATTCAAAGATAACGACGATACCCGTGACCAAGCAAAAGAAATGATGCAGAATATGCGTGGGTTTCGTACGGTTTTGGAAGTCGCTGAAGATGCAATCACCACCTTTTTGCAAGAAGTTACCGCGCTACCACCAATTACGACGGTGCTCAACCGATCCAAACGGGCAATGGCCCGTGTGCTTCGGCGGATGATAAACGACTTGCATGGTGCACAAGTTATGGCCCGCGAAGTAGAGATGTCTTTTGCGGCACTCGTTGAGGATGAATGATCGCAGATCGCACTCTATTCCTTTACCGAAATTCCCTGATAGGTTTCCCGGCGGTACGAACGGCAAGGACAAGCATTACCGCCACAAAGCATCCGGTTACGGCAAGGGAAAGGGCGAACGAAGAGGCATCGATCAGCGGGTTTTGCGGCCAGTACATGGCTGTTCGCAATGCGTCGACCCCGTACGAAACCGGGTTGAGCCGGATAGCCCATTGCAGGACCCCCGGCGCGCCTTCGGCGGGAAAGAAAGCGCCCGATAACACCCAGAGGGGGATCAGGCAGAGGTTCATCACGGCATGGAAGCCCCGTGTGGTGCGGCTACGCCAGGCGATGATGACGCCCAGTGCGGTGAAACCGAGCGCGACAAGCGCCAGAATGCCGGCCATCAGGGCAAGGCCCAGCAGGCTCGGCACATGGCCGGTCAGGGGAATCAGGGCAAAAAACAACAGCCCTTGGCCTACGGCGAGTGTCGTGCTTCCCAGCGCCGGGCCCAGCACGAGGGACGATCTGCGCACCGGGGTTGCCAGTGCGGCCTGCAGGAAGCCGCTATGCCGTTCCTCTACAATGGAGATCGTCGAGAAGATGGATGTGAAGAGCGCCACGAGCGCCATCATGCCCGGAAACAGGAATTCCAGGTAGGGCATATCCATGCCGGCAGGAGTCGGCAGACTGAACGAGTCCCGGAAACCGAACCCCAGGAGCAACCATACGGCGAGCGGTTGCAGTACGGCGCCCGCAACCCGGTTCGCATCCCGTCCGAACTTGACCAGTTCCCGGCGCCAGAGCGCCGGCACGGCATACATTTTCATGATGTTTTTTCTTCGGGCGGCAGCCCGTTTTCGTGAAGGCCGTGCCCTGTATGCACCATGAAGACATCTTCAAGCGTGGGGCGCCGGATGGTGGCTGACCGGATGGCGTCGCCGGCTGTTTCGTAGACGGGAGATAGCAGGTCGTGGGCATTGGGCCCGGAGAGCTGCACGCGCAGACCGATCACCTGCGCCGAAACGTCGAGTTGCTTTGCTATGCGTCCGGCAAGGTCCTGCGGATCGTCGCACTCGATCCACAGCGTTTCCTCCCCGATGGCTTGTTTGAGGGCAGTGGGCGTGCCGCAAGCTACTATCCGGCCCCGGTCCAGGATTGCGAGATGGTCGCACCGGTCGGCCTCTTCCATGACATGAGTGGCCAGCACAATGGTTGTGCCTTCCTGTCGTCGGAGACGGTCGATGGCTTCGCGAAACGCCTGCCGGGCCGCCGGATCAAGCCCGACAGCCGGTTCGTCGAGCAGCAGGAGCGGCGGCGCATGCAGGAGACCCCGTACCAGGTCGACGCGGCGTTTCAGCCCGCCGGAAAGACGTCCCGTGCGTTCGTGGAGCCGTTCCTCCAGGCCAAAAAGTGGGAGTAGCTTGTCGAGGCGCTCCTGTAATGTGCTGCGCCGCAGACCATACAGGGCGGCATGGGTGCGCAGATTTTCCTGCACGGTTAATTCTTCATCGAGGGCCACGCTCTGGAAAACGATGCCGGTATGTTGACGAACGCTGGCGGGATGCGTTCGGGAGTCGGCTCCGAAGATGCGCACAGCGCCTTCCGATGGGTTCAGAAGAGTCGCAAGGATGCGAAACAGGGTGGTTTTACCGCTGCCGTTTGGGCCGAGGAGACCATAGAAAGCTCCCTGCGGTACGGTCAGCGAGATGTTATCCAGCGCCGTACGCGATCCGTAGCGATGGGTGAGACGGTCGATATGGACGGGATGAACCGGCATGGGAATGCTTGCGGAAGGAAGAACCGGTTCGATGTGCACGACGATTAGAAGAGATCGCCGAGTACGATGCGGTCGATAAGGAGGACGAGAATGAGTGCCGGAATGTACCGGATCGATACGATCAGGAGGCGTCGAGCGTCCTGAATTTCACTGCTGCGGTGGAAGGCGAGCGCAGCATGCAGGAACCATGCGCCCAGTACGACGGCGCCGATGGCATAGCCCCATCCGGCGAGAGACAGGGCAACAGGCCAGAGGCTCAACACGAAGAGAAGGACGGTGAAGAAAAGGGCTTGCTGTGTTGTCGAACGGCCCGACGGGTCCGCTACAGGGAGCATTACATAACCGCCCCGTTCGTAATCCTTACGATACATCCAGGCAAGGGCGAGAAAGTGCGGCATTTGCCATGCAGCGAGGATGGAGAAAGCGGCAATGCCGCCCCAGCCGATCGATCCGGTAGCCGCCGTCCATCCGCCCAGCGCAGGCAAGGCGCCTGGAAGCGTGCCTACCAGTGTATTCCATCTGGAACGGCGCTTGAGGGGGGTGTACGCGAACAGATAGAGCAAGACCGTCGCCAGCGCCAGCACGCCGGTAAGTGGATTGACGAGCGGGCACAACAGCCCAACGCCCGCTGCAACCAGGAAACCTCCGAAGCACAGTGCTGCCGACGGGGAAAGGCGGCCCGAGGGGAGAGGGCGGTTCATCGTCCGGCGCATGACGCCGTCATGATCCCGTTCTATCCAGTGATTCAGGGCGCCTGCGCCCGCGCTCGTCAGCGTAACGCCAATGAGCAGAAGGACAAAACGTCCCATGTCAAGAAATTCTGCAGGCGCAAGGAAGAACCCCCCTGCAGATGATAGCGCGACGAGCAGCGTGATCTCGGGTTTCGCCAGCTCGATGTAGGAGCGAAGAACGTTCGACCGCGAACGGGCCTGATTGACCGCATGGGCCGCGCCGGTTTTTGCGCCAGGCGCAAGCGCATTGCGAGGGATGTCTTCGGAAGGGCTTTGCGGCACGAGTGTCACGTGTCGGGGACGGTTGATCGGTGGGTTCAATATAACGGATTCTGCGTTACTTCGCGTAGTCGGGGGCGCTGGTTTCGGGCAGCCGTTTCAGTCGGAATGTGCTGAGGACGGCCAGCACCGAGGCGGCCATCAGGAGCGCTCCGATGACCATATGAGAGGTGTTCGCCACCACCTGAAGATTACTCGGTTCCAACATGCCGACATCGTCCAGGGTAACGATATAGGCCGTAACGCCCAGAAGTAGCTGGACAGCCACAAGAATAACGAGAAAGCGCACGGCGGGATAGAGCACGCGCGTGGCCCGAAAACCTTTGAGAACACCCCTGAAAAAATAAGCGATCGCTATGGTAACAAAGGCAGCCCAGAAAATGTGGAGACCTGCAAGGATCGGATTGATGCCTGTGCCCGGGTGACGGAGCAAGGCCCCGAGGATAATCTGGATGTACAGGAAGCCGAGGGTTACAAGCGATGCCCGCCACAGGCCGGACACGTTTCCGGAGTCGGGAATTTTTGTGTTCTCCTCCAGCCAGGCGTTCGACGTGAACAGGGCCATCGCAACGATAAGGCCGAGGAACAGTTGCGCCATGCAGGCATGAACCACGGCAAGATCCAGGGAAAGCCACACGACCCGCAGCCCGCCGAGCAGGCCTTGCAAGGAAACGAGCACAATCGCGGCGGCGGCAAGTTTTTTCAGCCATCCGCGCGGCTCGGCGATCCAGGTCCATACGGCGAGGATCAGGGTCAGCATTCCCGTCAACATGCCGAGGAGACGATGGCCATGCTCGGCCAACACCGGAGTGAGCTTCCACCATTCCGGCCAGGGGTTGAAGGGATCGTACGAATTGAACGACGAAGGCCAGTCCGGTACGGCAAGACCCGCATTGATACTGGTCACGAAGGCGCCCCACGCCATGAGCAGGACTGTGGCGACGCCAGTCAGGACGGTGAATCGATGCCGCCACCGCATTTCGGCACGGGGCGGATCCACAGGCATGTGCGGAAGGTTCATCATGCAAAAGCAGTCGCCGGAAAGAAGGGCTTGCGGAGGCGGTCGAAACGACCACGACGCGGCGTGTGTTGCTTAGCGCCGTTCTGTTCCTCGTCAAACTTTACATTTTACGTATGTCGACGACACTTATCGCCTCCGTTTCAGGAATTCGCGGCATTTTCGGCAACGGACTGGACCCCGAAGTACTTGTCCGCTATGCCGGCGCCTATGGCGCATGGTGTCTGCGGCGAGTTACCGCTACCGGGCGAGATCCGGTGGTGGTGGTTGGACGCGATGCCCGCGTCACCGGGGAGGTATGTGCTTCCATCGTAATCGCCACGCTGCGAAGCGCGGGCATTGATGTGGTCGATACCGGACTTGCTGCGACGCCCACGGTCGAAATGGCTGTGACCGCGCTGGGTGCTTCAGGGGGGATTGTCCTGTCGGCCTCGCACAACCCGCCCGAATGGAATGCGCTGAAGCTATTGAATGAAAAGGGCGAATTCCTCAGTCCGGAGGAGGGGAGGGAGGTGCTACGCCTTGCCGAAAGCCGGAAAGCGGACGTAGCTCCATGGGATTGCCTGGGCGGATACAGGCAGGAAGACTTCCTTGCGTACCATATCGACCGCATTCTTGCCCTCGAATACATAGAGGTCGAGGCCATTGCCCGCAAGGATTTTTCCGTTGTGGTCGATGCCGTCAATTCTGTTGGCGGCATTGCCCTGCCGGCCCTCCTAAAGCGATTGGGGGTCCGGGAGGAGCGTATTCACCGCCTGCACTGCGAACCTACGGGCCGTTTTGCGCATCCTGCCGAGCCGCTTCCTGAGCACCTTTCCGAATTGACGGAAACCGTGGCGGCAATGGATGCGGATGCAGGGTTTGCAGTAGATCCCGATGCGGACCGTCTGGCCCTGGTGGCCGATGGCGGCACGTACATGGGCGAGGAACTGACACAGGTGATTGCTGCTGAGTTCATGTGGCAGATCCGGGAGGGTTCGTTTGTTACCAACCTTTCTTCCTCGCGCGCTATCGACGATGTGGCTGCCTCATTCGGTCAGCAGGTGTTTCGCTCGCCGGTGGGAGAGATTCATGTTGTGAAGAAGATGCAGGAGGCAGGTGCGGTGCTGGGAGGGGAGGGCAATGGAGGCGTCATTTTGCCCGATCTGCATTACGGGAGGGATGCGCTCGCCGGCGCAGCGCTCGTTCTGCAGCATATGGCGAATCGTAGCGAGTCGCTTTCGGCTATGAAGGCGCGTCTTCCACAGTACGTATTGAGCAAGAACAAGGCGTCCGTCGGCGAACGCGACCCCGCAACACTCCTTGCTGCCCTGGCGGAGCGCTACCGGGAGTGCGATACCAATACCGTCGACGGTCTCAAAATCGACTTCGAGGATGCATGGGTACACCTGCGCAAATCCAATACGGAGCACATTGTCCGGATTTATGCCGAGGCGCCCTCGCAGGAACGCGCCTCGGCGCTGGCTGCCCGGTTCATCACCGAGATTGAAGCTGTGGCAAACGATGGCCCTGATCCCGGCCATTGAGCGGTACAGTTGGCGGGTCGTGGCCGCCAGGGTCGCCTCGATCATCCTGTCTCTAACTGATTTGAAATGATGAGGCGGTTATAGACAGTGATGTGCCCGGCCCTATGGAAGTGCCGGGCACGTTCACACCCTGAAATCCAATCCGTGAAATCAAACTTGTGTTACTGTCCTGCTTCCTCTTCGGGCTGGCGTTGGCCGAGTTCGCGGTCGAGCAAGAAAAGGCTGGCGCCGGAATCGCCGACGAGGCGCAGGTCGTCGATGATGTCGCGGGCGGCTTCTTCCTCTTCTATCTGCTCGCTGACGAACCATTGCAGCAGCGTCTGCGAGGCATAGTCGTGTTCTTTGCCGGAGAGCGCGTAGAGATCGTCGATGCGCCGGGTGATGTACTGTTCGTGCTCCAGGACGAGTTTGAAGATTTCGAGGGGCGTCTCTGCTGCGTACACCGGCATCGGCAGTTCTTTCAACTGCACGACTCCATTGCGTTGGAGGAGGTAATCGTAGAGCTTGAGGGCGTGCTGTGTTTCTTCTTGCCACTGCAAACGCAGCCAGTGCGCAAAGCCCTTGAGGTGGAGTTGCTCCATGCGCGCCGCCAGGGCCAGGTACAGATAGGCAGATTCAAATTCAGCCTGAATCTGATTGTTGATGGCGTCCTGCATGGTTTGGCTGATCGAAGACGGTTTCGTTATTTGCATAGAAATGGTCCGTAAAAGTTGGACAGTGCTTTAGTGTAGTGTAGTGTCGGGTCATGCCGCTTTGGCGAGCGGTTTTCGTTCGAAGAATACGTCGTCGGGGGTTCGGTTGTCAAGTTCCTGGTGCGGGCGTTCCTCGTTGAAGTAGCGCAGGTAGTCGGCAATCCCCTTCTCGGCCTCGGCCACCGTCTCGTGCGCGTGCCGGTAGACCTCTTCCTGCTAATAATTCCCAGGATGTGCTTACAGCGCCTTCCAGAATGAGAAAGGAGGAACCCGCATGCAGCAGGTTCCGCCTTTTCCCTTGTTTGATCCCGGATAAGAAAGGCTTCCGGATGGATTAAAAGCCCATACCGCCGCCCATGCCTCCTGGCATGCCTCCTCCGTGTCCATCGCCTCCGGCGCCTGCCCCGGGGTTCTTCTCCGGCTTGTCGCAGATGACCGTCTCGGTGGTAAGCAGCAGGCTCGATACGGAGGCTGCATTCTCGAGCGCTGTCCGCGCGACTTTCGTCGGGTCGATTACGCCCTGCTCCACCAGGGAGCCGTACTCTTCGGTCTGCGCGTTGAAGCCGTAGTCGCCCTCTCCGTCGGCCACCGTGCGCACCACGATCGCGCCTTCGAGACCCGCGTTCTCCGCAATCTGGCGCAGCGGCTCCTCAAGAGCACGCCGCACGATCGACACGCCGATCGCCTGATCGTCGTTCTCCGTCTCGACCCCGTCGAGCGAAGACAACGAGCGCAGGTACGCCACGCCGCCTCCCGGAACGATCCCTTCCTCTATCGCCGCCCGCGTCGCGTGCAGCGCATCCTCGACGCGCGCCTTCTTCTCCTTCATCTCCAGCTCCGTCGCCGCGCCGATCTTCAGCACCGCCACGCCACCGGAGAGCTTCGCCAGACGCTCCTGCAGCTTCTCCCTATCGTAGTCGCTCGTCGTCGTCTCGATCTGCTGACGGATCTGGTTTACGCGCGCCTTGATCGCCTCCGCGTCGCCGGCGCCGTCGACGACCACCGTCGTGTCCTTGTCAATCACAATGCGCTTGGCGCGACCGAGATAGTCCAGCGTCGTGTTCTCCAGACGGTAGCCCTTCTCCTCGGATACCACCGTACCGCCCGTCAGAATGGCAATGTCCTCAAGCATCGCTTTGCGGCGATCGCCGAAGCCCGGCGCCTTGACCGCCGCCACGCGCAGCGTGCCGCGGAGCTTGTTCACCACCAGCGTTGCGAGCGCCTCTCCCTCGATGTCCTCTGCAATAATCAGAAGAGGACCGCCCGTCTGCGCCACCTTCTCCAGCACAGGAAGCAAATCCTTCATCGATGAAATCTTCTTGTCATGGATGAGCACCGTCGCATCTTCGAGCACCGCCTCCATGTTGTCCGCATCGGTCACGAAGTAGGGAGACAAATAGCCCCGGTCGAACTGCATCCCCTCGACCACGTCCAGAAACGTCTCCATGCCCTTGGCCTCCTCTACCGTGATCACGCCGTCCTTGCCTACCTTCTCGAAGGCCTCTGCAATCAGATCGCCGATCTCCGTGTCGCTGTTCGCCGATATCGAAGCCACCTGCGCAATCTCGCCCTTGCCTTCGATCTCGCGGCTCAAGCCCCGAAGCGACTCCACTACCGCAGCCACGGCCCGCTCGACGCCCCGCTTCAGGTCCATCGGGTTCGCCCCCGCCGTCACGTTCTTCAGACCCGCCGTCACGATCGCCTGCGCCAGCACCGTCGCCGTCGTCGTGCCGTCGCCCGCCACGTCGCTCGTCTTCGAAGCCACCTCGCGCACCATCTGGGCGCCCACGTTCTCCACCTTGTCCTCCAACTGAATCTCTTTCGCTACGGTCACCCCGTCCTTCGTAACGGTAGGCGCTCCATAGCTCTTCTCGATGATGACGTTGCGGCCCTTCGGCCCCAGCGTCACCTTGACCGCATCGGCCAGTGCGTCTACGCCCCGCTTGAGCGCAGCCCGCGCCTCCGTGTCGAATACGATTTGTTTTGCCATGATCGAATATGTGTTTTGTCTTTGCGGTAAAAGGAAAAAGGATCAGCCGGCAACTCGCCGGCGATCCTCAAAGAGAGAGAAAGCGCCTCTACCCGATAACGCCGAGGATGTCGCTCTCACGCATGATGAGCACGTCCTGGTCGTCGAGCGTGATCTCCGTGCCCGAATACTTGCCGTAGAGCACGGTGTCGCCCGCCTTGACGGTCATCGCGACGTGCTTGCCGTTCTCGACCTGGCCGGGACCAACAAACAGGACAGTGCCCCGCTGGGGTTTCTCCTGCGCCGTGTCGGGAATGAACAATCCGCTCGATGTCTTCTCCTCGGCAGCCTCCGGCTGCACTACTACACGGTCGCCTATCGGTGTAATGCTGGTCATAACGATGTTGCGTTTGGAATGTATTGTGTCGGAGAGTACAGTTAAATAAAGTAGGGTGATCGAAAAGGGTAGTCAAGGCATGCAAGCCTTATAGGAATGAAACTCACGTTAATTAGATACGTGAAAATCGTTTTGTCAGCGTATGGGCAATGAGGGACCCGCTTTACAACGAATGAACCGGAAAGATCGGAGATGGGCAGGCTGGATACTGGCCGCCGGTTTCGTATGGATGGTTTTCGGCATGGTCATGGCTCCGCCGTTCGTGGGCGAAGGCCTGCGATACGGTATTATGCTGGGGTTTTCGGAGGTGTGTCATCAGATTCCGGTTCGTTCGCCCCACGTTCAGGGGGTGCAGCTTGCCGTGTGCGACCGTTGCTTTGGTATGTATGCGGCGCTGGCGGCGGCGCCTTTTCTGGTCTTGAGCTTGAGACCGTGGAATGCCTGGATAGAACGTCATGCAAAATACCTCGTTGCAGCAAGCCTGATCGTTCTGGCTATAGACTGGGGAAGTGATGTTGTCGGATGGTGGACCAACACGCCGTGGAGCAGAGTGCTCACGGGCGCCGTGTTTGGATGGGTGGCGGGATATTTTCTTGTGTCCGCCATAATCTCGCTTATGGATCGCCCGGTCGGTAAGGACAGGGCAGAGAAATGCGGGGAGGGGCAACAAGCAGATGATTTCAACGTCCCTGATCCGACCGCTGCACCGGGTGGGCAGGGGGCGTGAAGCACTGATCCGGGAATCCGCCGTGCATGTCCGGGCTGATCGATCCCGGTTTCGGCGATACGTATCCCTTTAGGCGGTGCAGCGGGACATGGGATTGCACGGCAGGGCGTCAGGGTATGGCGAAAGACGAAAGATTCTGCTATACTTCATAAGCAGGATGTTGGCGCACCCCCTATGCGGCAGGCATATGTGCAATACATGATGTGCAATACATGATGTGCAATACATGATGTGCAATACATGATGTGGCATATGTCCCGGCTTTCTGCGTATTCGTCCTTTCCTTTTCACTGATCTCTTTCTCGCAATGTCGAAAAAAACAGAATCCATTCTTCTCGTGGGCGTCATTGCCGGACTGGTTGGGGTGTTGGCCTCCTTCATACCGGCGGCCGGTGATTTCATCAGTTGCATTGCGTACATAGGCGCCGGGATGCTTGCGGTCTGGCATTACGCCGACAAACATAGCGTGACCCTCACGGGCGGGCAGGGCATCGGTCTCGGTGTGTTGACGTGCATTGCGGCGTACGTCACCGGGTTCGTTCTGGATACCGCGCTTCGGGCGCTGGCTATTAAGCCGAGTTGGCAGGAGGAAATGCGTCAGGGGATCGAGCAAGGCGGCGCAGATATGTCGCAACTCGGCGGATTCGGCGAGTTTATGACGTCTCCCGGTTTTCTCGCCGTGGCGGTCGTGATGGGGATCGTGTTCTCTGTGATTGCCGGGGTCATCGGAGGTGTTATCGGCAGCAAGTTGTTCAAGCGCGGGGAGGAAGCGGAGAAAGCCCAGGAAAGCAGCGATCTGGTTTGACCCTAACTGTGAAAGCGGGGCCTTTTCAGGTTCTGAAAGGAGATACGGATCTCCGTCGTAACGAAACGGGCCGGTCGAGAATTTCTTTCATGGCGACCGCTTCCTGAAGCGGAGTGCGTGCAACGAGCCGCCGCAGTGTATGGCCGGGAGCTTTTGGACGCTCGTACGGGGATAGCCCTTCGACTGCGGCCTCTGGATTTTCGTCTTTATGCTTCCGGGCCTGATTGCTCCCTCTCTCTTCGAACGATTCCTCCTCGACGAACGAGGCGTCTGGTGCATAGATCGTTTCCGGCATGGATATTTCCTGCCAGGCATCGTACGCAATGGTTTCTTCCGATACCGGGTCTATGGGAAACAGGGAGGTCCCACGATCCATACCGGCTTTTCGTCCAGGGCCGCGTCCGGTATCAGGAGGCATTGAGGAGGCAAACGGGGCGTCCGCTATCTCTACGGATTCTTTTTGGCTGCCGGTTTCCTGCATCATGCTTGCCGGAAAGCCCAGCGCCAGGCCGATTTCGCCAAGCGCCTCCTGCAATTCCTCCCGGCTCTTCTGCGATTGCACTCGTTGGGGTTCTGGTTGCGCGGGTGCACGCATCGATGATTTTTTGGCTGCCTCCGGCTTGCGAGAACCGAAGAAGACCCGCTTCAGAACATACAAAAGCGGAATAATCCAGAAAAGGTCTCCAAAATCCATGTCGATGAGGCGCTGGCGTTTTATGGTAGATGCCCGCTTGCGGGAAGGCGTCCTGTAGTGGGGGACCTTTTTCCTACGCGCCGCCGGTTAGGTCGTTTCACGCGCTGTTTCTTGTTTCTCCAGGTGTTCGATCAGGCGGCGTCCCGTCTTTGAAAACGCCAGGGCGCGTAGTTCGGCGCTGTCGGCCCACTTCAGGGCGCGTCCCGTAAGGGAACGGGGCATACCCGCTGCGATCGTAGCCCGGAAGGCATACATCGTGATGCGGAAGTGGCTGTACGCATGGGAGATCCGGTGAACAAGGTCATCCATCTCGATGGCTACGTTCCATTTCTCTTGCAAGATACGCTGACACGCTGCCTCCAGTGTTTCGCCGGGTTTTCGCTTCCCGCCGGGAAACTCCCACAGTCCTCCCAACATAGCCTCCTCGGGGCGCTTGCATACCAGCAGACGCCTGGCTTCGTCGAAAATGATTGCCACGGCCACATCGAAATGGGGTGTTTTTTTTCGAGGAGGCGTAATCGGGAATGCGTCCGGATCGCCCTGTTCGGCGGCGGCGCATACGGACTCCAGGGGGCAAATTCCGCAACTGGGCGCGGAGGGTTTGCACACGCTTGCTCCCAGTTCCATGACGGCCTGATTGAAGGCGCCTGGACGGGCCGGGTCCATGAGTAACGCCGCTGCCTCCTGCAAGCGCCTGCGCGTTGCGGACCGGTTTGCGTCTTCGCCTATCCGGAATACTCGCGTAAGTACCCTGATTGCGTTCCCGTCGAGCGCCGGATGCGCTTTCCCGTAGGCAATGGACAGCACGGCGGCGGCAGTGTACGGCCCCACGCCGGGAAGAGAACGGATGTCTTGCTCGCCGGATGGAATGCGCCCCCCGAAGGACTCGACGATGCGCCGGGCAGCCTTATGCAGGTTTCGGGCACGAGAATAGTAGCCGAGACCTTCCCAGCATGCAAGCACATCGTCAAGAGGGGCGTCGGCAAGGTCCTCGACGGTCGGGAAACGCTCTACGAATCGTTGGTAATATGGCTCTGCCTGATCGACGCGGGTCTGCTGGAGCATGACTTCGGACAACCAGATTCGGTACGGATCGGAGACGTTGCGCCATGGCATATCCCGGTGGTCCGCGTCGTACCATGCCAGCAGGCTCTCCCGAAAGGCGCGCTTGTGTGCTGCGCCGAACGGAACGTGTGCCGAAGGGACTCGTTTTGTCATGCGTGGCCATGCGGATCGAAACGCAGTTTGTACGGGCGCTCACCCTTGCGGTTCTGGTGATCGCGGCGCCCGGAGGCCTGCTTCCGGAGGCGTATGCGCAATCCGGAAACAGGGAGCGCACTGCTCTGCCCGCCGATGCCCCTGGAGGCGGGGTGGAGAGCGCTGGCGGGGTCGATACGGCGGCCCGCCTGTCCGACAGTACGCGGGTCATTCTCGGGGAGGTGCACATTACGGGCCTGGATCCGGAGCGTCTCCGCATTGTCCGGACTGAAGTGGCATTCGGGACCGGAGAGCCGTTCGATCCGCTCCGGATGGAAGCGGATATTGAACGGGTGTTGTCGGTGCTGGAGCGGGAGGGACTTCCTCTTGCGACAGCTTCCGTGGAGATGATCGGACGCTCCGGCGATATGCCGGATCGGCTTGCCGTCACAGTACACATCGTATCCGGTCCGGAGGTAGTGCTTCGGCGCTTCGATCTGGAGGGCGCCCAACGGACGCGGCCGCAGTTTGTTACCCGTTTGGCGGGAATGAAACCGGGGATGAAAATGCTCCGGTTCGATTCGGAGCGCCTCCGTCGCCGCATTGAGGGAACGGAACTCTTCGAGACCGTTGGCATGCCGGTATTGCGTATCGCTGCCGATACGTCGGCCGTGGTGCGCATTCCCGTAGAAGAAGGCCCCCCCGGCGCCTTCGATCTGGTGCTGGGATATTTGCCCTCCTCGGGGGATGGTGAGCGCGGCAGCATCACGGGCAGCGGACATCTTGCGCTCCGCAATCCGTTCGGGCGCGGCCGCACGATGTCCTTGCGCCTGAACCGGCTGCCGGATCAGGTGAGCAGCCTCGACGTGTCGGCGGCCTGGCCGTTCGCCTTTGGATTTCCGCTGGGGTTGGAGGCGGGTTTCTCCGGACTGGAAGAGGATTCTACGTATGGAAAAAGGGCATACCGGGGCGAACTGAACTATGATCTTGCGCCAGGCATGAAGGTATTCGCCGGATTCAGCCGGGAAAGCACGGCGCCCGGGCAAGCCGGGGTACGGATCGGCCCGTCAGGGCGGCAGGTGGCCCCCATGGCAAAGGCGCGTTTCCTGGGTCTGGGCGTGCGCTTGTCGCTCCTCGACCGTATATCGAATCCCTCACAGGGTTTTTATATGGAGATGAACCTCGAAAGCGGGCGCAAGGAGCGCACGGAGTACCAGGTGGTCGGTATGGATACGCTTCGGAGCCGGACCTTGCTGGAGCAGCGGCGGCTGCATGCAACGGGGCGCTGGTTTGCCCCGGCATTTTCCCGATCGGTAGTTATTGTTGGAGTAGACGCCAGCGTCTTGTTGAGTCCGGAATACGACCGGAGCGATCTTTTCCGGTTCGGCGGCGCTGCGACGCTCAGGGGATACGATGAAGACCGGTTTCTGGGGCGCATTGTTGGAAGAGCGCTTGTCGAATATCGGATATTGATCGATGCGATTTCGTATGCCTATGCCTTTTGCGATCTCGGCTATGTGGATCGTCCGAAGACGCCGGACTTGCAGGCTATACGGGGCGTCCACCCGGGGTACGGCGTAGGTATCCGGTTCAAAACCGCTGCGGGGCTTATCAATATGAGCGCTGCCTTGAATCCCGAGAGCGGGCCGGGGGACGTGCGCATCCATGCGGGTGTTTCTTTCGGGCTGTGACCGTCATGCGGGCGGAGCAGCGCATAGGTGAAGGCCAATAAGCCGGGCAAGAGAGGGGACCCATATTCCGGCGTGTGCGTTCGGAGGGGGTCATTTCAGGAAACATATGTGCCTCAAGAGGCCACAGGGTTTCGTCCATTTCGTTTTTCGTCATGCAGAATCTCATCGAAAAGGAACGTTCGTCTGAGCAATTACTCGACGGCAAGTTACTCAAGGTTTATCGCGACAGCGTTCTCCTGCCGGATGGACAAGAAGGGATTCGGGAGTGGATCGACCATCCCGGGGCGTCTGCTGTGGTGCCGCTGTTTCCGGATGGTTCGACCTTACTGATTCGTCAGTTCCGGTATCCGGCCAAAAGCACGTTTCTTGAAGTACCCGCCGGAAAATTAGACAAGCCGGGAGAAGACCCTGCCGAAGCAGCGGCCCGCGAACTGGAAGAGGAAACCGGATGGCGCGCTGCCTCTTTCACGAAGCTGGGCGCCCTTTTCCCTTGCCTCGGTTACAGCAATGAGATCATTCATTTATATCTTGCTGAAGATCTTACGAAGGTTGGGGCGCAGCGTCTCGAGCAAGGCGAATTTGTGGAGGTGGCGCCTACATCTTTTGACAATGCGCTGAAACTTGTACGGGAGGGAGGTATCGTCGATATGAAATCTGCGTTGGCTCTGCTCTATGCGCGTTACCACCTTGATTTGCAGAAAGTGGTTTCTGTAGACGTATCGCTGTAGAGACAAACATCCCCGGCGCAGGCGTATGGATCCTGATGCGGGTGTTCGGCGTATCGGGACAGCCTTGACGCGTCAGGTATTATCGATAACAGGCGCGGGGCGCGATCGGCAATCATTCGACATTCGACGACACGGCGACCATGTTTACATTCATCATCACGCTAATCGGGGTGATTGCGGTCCTGATTACGCTCATAGTGCTTGTGCAGAGCGGACGGGGAGGGGGGCTTGCCGGTATTGCCGCGGGCGGCGCTACGCAACAAATCCTGGGGACGCGTCAGGCCCCGGATGTGCTCGAGAAGGCGACCTGGATGCTTGCCACGCTGTTCATCATACTTTGCGTCGTGTCGAATTTCGCTATTGGAGAGGAGCAGGTGCAAGAAAGCGTGATCCAGCAACGCGCGCAGGAAGAACAAACGGCGCCTGCACTGCCTCCTGTTGGAGAACAGCAGGAACTTCCGGCAATGCCGGAGCCGATTCCCGCCGACGAATAAGCACGTCTGGCATATCGCGGCATTCCCTGCCTGTAAGCCGAATTCTGTCTAACCGCAGCAGCAGCCGCTGCACCGCTTGCGGCGAGATCGCCATTTATCTGGGACCGTCGTCGCCGACGGCCTCGAGCGACCTACCCGCGCCGTTTCCCAAGGCGGGCTACCTTGTCCGTTCTCGAAGAACGATGCGGCGCTGTTTGGTCTTGCACCCCGTGAGGTTTACATAGCCGCCCCGATTTCGCGGGACGCTGGTGGGCTCTTACCCCACCGTTTCACCCATCGCCTGTGCGCCGGAGCGCCATCGGCAGGTTTGCTTTCTGTTGCACTTGCTGTCGCCGCGTCAGCGGCGCCTTCCCGTTAGGAAGCACGGCGCCCTTTGGTGTTCGGACTTTCCTCCCCGGTCTCACGGACCGGAGCGGCGATCCGGCAGGAATATTTTTTGGGGATGTGCCGGCCGTACGCATTGACTCGACCTTGTTGCCCTGCCTCTGCCCGGGGGCGAGAGAACGGTGCAAAATCACCCGTGCCCCCTCGTACGATCCGGCTATTTGTTTGTTGCCTCGATTGTCTTGACAAACAGGTCATTGTCTACGATGATCCGTCCTGTGTGCTCGCAGGCCACAATGCGATTACCCTGGCGAACCTCGACCTGGCGCTGTGGAGGAACAGCAAAGCCAGCCGCGGCGCCTCGTTCGATGGGTACTACTGCCCTGCCGTCGTGTAGACGTCCTCGCAGGCGTTCGTAGGCGCGTAAATAGCGGGCATCCACCTTTTGGGCAGCCTCGGCTCGTTTTTCTTCCAGATGGGCCTGTTCCTGCTTGGTATCGTCAAGCACTTCCTGCAAATCTTTTTCCTTCGTAGAAAGGACTTCGTCCAACTCTTTCATCCGGGTCTCGGCCTCTTCGATAACAGCCTTATGCCCCTCCTCGTTCTGGGTGATTTCTTCGATGCGCTTGTTCGCTTCCTCAATGCGCTGCTTTTGCGCTTCGACTTCCTTCGTAAGTGCGTCGTACTCGCGGTTATTCCTTACCTGGAGTTGCTGTTCCTCATACCGCACAATGAGTAGCTCGGCATCCTTGACGCTTGTTCCGGATGACTCCTTGTCTTCCTTGTTTTGCGTCTCTTCCTGTTTGTATTTCTCGATGCGTGTAGCAAGACCTTCCTTTTCGTCCCGGAGGTCGCGAATTTCCTCCGGCAGATCGCCGCGTAGTTTTTCGATCTGGTCTATTTGGCTGTCGATGTACTGGAGACAGATCAAGGCCCGCAGTTGTTCGCCGGTACTTGTCTCCTGAGCAGTGGGCATGTTGTATATCTCGATAGCAAATTCTTAAGGACTGACGGGTGCAAGACAAGCTAACGTTTCGGGGAGATAAAAGTTCGCACGGGGCTTGTGCTGGTTTGCGTACGTCGCCAGACTGTTTGGGGAAATTGCTTCGCCAGTGCCTCCACAAGCAGGCTTTCCGTGAATTTTTCTGTTTCGTAGTGTCCGGCATCGATCAGGGCAGGGTACGGATGCCCTTGTGTGTCGAGCACGTTGAAAAAGTCGTGATATTTTATATCCGCAGTAACGTAGGCGTCTGCACCACGAGAGGCCGCTTCCGCAATCAGGTTGCTTCCTGCCCCGCCGCACACGGCTACGCGCTTGATACATGCTTCGGAGTCGCCCACATAACGCAATGCAGGCGTTTCGAGGCGCTCGGCGACGATCTCGAGGAAGGCCTGCAAGCGAATGGGGGTGGGCAATGAGCCGATTACTCCGAAGCCGGTTTCGCCGCTCTCGGAGGGCTGGAGGAATTCGGTATGAGTAAGTCCCAGTTGCTTTGCAAGGGCAAACGATACGCCGCCTGAGGCGGCGTCAAGGTTCGTATGGATACTGTACAGTGCGATGTTTGCGGCAGCGAGGCGCCAGACCAGATTCGGGACATAGGTTTCTGTGGTGACGGCATGCAAGGGGCGAAAAAGGAGGGGATGGTGGGTGACGATAAGCGTGGCGCCGAGCGCTTTTGCTTCGTTGAGCAGGTCTGGCGTCATATCCAGGCCAAGCAATGCTGTCTGGACTTCCGCATCGGGGTTCCCCACTTGCAGGCCGACATTGTCGTATGACATCGCTGACGAGAGAGGGGCCCATGCTTCGAGAAATTCCGCAATGTGTCGGATAGTGGGGGTCTTGGGCATGGGGAACGCGTCGGAAGATTCAAAATGCAAGCCCGCAAAAACTAATCACCGCACCACTGGTTCACAAGGGAGCAGGAGGTATCCGGTTGAGTTTGACGTTTTGTTTCATGCCCCATGCTCTGGTATCGGTATTCATAATCTGTTTCCTGAATTTCATGCGTATTGCGGTCAGTACCGACGAATGGTTGCCTCTCGTCAAAACGTTGCTTGAGGAACTCGTGCAACGAGGACATGAACCATTGTACTTTGGACCCGAGGCAGAACAGGATACGGCAGATTGGCCGGAGGTAACACTGGAGGCGGTCGGGGCGGTTCGAAGCGGTGAGGCCGATGAGGCTATCGTGTTATGCTGGACGGGCACAGGTTGCTCTATTGTGGCCAACAAGGCGCCCGGCGTACGTGCCGCGTTGTGCAGCGATGGGGAAACGGCAAAGGGGGCCCGCATCTGGAATCACGCCAATGTACTGGCGTTGAGTCTGCGCGCTACATCACCGGCTATACTGAGAGAGATCCTGGACCGCTGGTTCGATACGTCTTTCGGAGAGGACGACTGGAATGTTCGACAGATAGCCCGTGTGCGGCAGGTCGAGGAAACGGGAGAATAGGGCAGAACTCACTGCCCGTATGCCTGGGCGCTGGCAATTCCCCGCGCTTCATTGACACGAAGCAGCAGTAGGGCGCCTGCAATAAAGAAAGCCGCCACGATGGCCAGGCCGGCCCGCTGGCTGTTGAACAGACCTGTTACGATTCCCAGCAACACCGGCCCGAGGAATGCCGTCGCTTTGCCCGAGAAGGCGAACAGGCCGTAATATTCGTTTTCCTTGCCGGAAGGGATGAATCGCCCCATGAGCGAGCGACTCGCGGATTGGTTGGGGCCGGCGCATATGCCGCCGAGGAGCGCCGCAGCCCAGAACAGGCCGACGTTCGTTGTGAGCACGGCAAAGATTGTTCCAAGCGTAAGCACCACAAGGCTGATAAGGATGGTGGCGCGTCCACCGATACGGTCGTCCAGGAAGCCGAAGGCCCAGGCGCCGGCGCCTGCCGCAATGTTCAGAGCAATGCCGAAGAGAAAAATATCTTCGGTGGAGAATCCGAGCGTGCCGGTGGCGTAGATGCCCCCGAAGGCGAAAAGCGTGATGAGGCCGTCGTTATAGATCAGCCGGGCGAGGAGGAGCTGGAACAGGTCTTTGGAGTGGCGTACTTCGCGCAACGTACGGCCGAGGTCTTGTATGGACGTTTGCAGGGCCTTGCCAGCGGCGAGTCGTTTTGCGGGCAGGGATTTCTTCAGGATGAGGAAAAGGGGCAGCGAAAAGACCCCATACCAGGCTGCCACGAGCAGATTAGTCGCCCGCACATGTTCTCCCGTTTCCCGGACGAGTCCGAAAGGAGGCGTTTCAGGGGCCACGAGAACGAAGTAGCCGATCAGAAGACAACACAAGCCGCCTGCGTACCCGAGCGCCCAGCCGTATCCCGATATGCGCCCGATCCGCTGGGGCGTGGCCAGTTCAGGCAAGAAAGCGTTGTAGAAGACATTCGAAAGCTCAAAGGCGATATTGCCCGCCGCGAACACGACGAGGGCGAACAACACATCCCCGGGACCCGCAAAGTACAGGGCTGCCGAGGCGGCAATGCACACCAGCGTGGAGAGCAAAAGGAATCGCTTGCGAAGCCCGTTCCGATCCGCAAGGAGGCCTAACCAGGGAGAAAGCAAAGCAACAGCGACCTGGGACAGGGCTACGGCGCGCGACCAGAGCGCTGTGCCGGATATGGCGTTTTCTGCGATCGCATCCGTGAAATACGTGGCGAATACGAAGGTGACGACGAGCGTCGTGAACGCTGAGTTGGCGAAGTCGTATGTGGCCCATGCGGCGACAGTGCCTCGGGGATGTTTCGTATCGGAGGTCATGCGCCTTTCGAAGAGATGGCATGTACTGCTTCGCAGAACCGGTCGATTTCCGCTTCCGTGTTGTAGTAATGCACGGAAGCACGCACCATTTCGGGGAGGTTACGCTCCATGGAGTCAAGCAGCGTGTGCCAGGGCAGGGATACGGTGATATGCATGGATTGCTCCCGAAGACGTGATTTGACAACGGATGCCGCCACGTTTGCAATGTCGAAGGTCACGATGCCCCCTCGCTCTGTTCCCGTATCCCGCACGCGGATACCGTCCAGGGCATTGAGGCGCTGCCTCAGTAGGTCGGCAAGAGCCCGGATGCGTTCCCGGATGGCGTCGAGTCCCAGATCCAGTGCATAGTCGACGGCTGCCCCCAGGCCGAGTTGCATGGCCATGCTGGATTCCCACATTTCGAATGCGCGCATTCCTTCATGGGGCCTGTAGTCATCAGGGGTTGTCCATGTCGCACTGTGCAAGTCCGGCATCGGCGGTTCAAGGCGATCCAGGAAGGCGCGGCGGACATAGAGGAATCCCGTTCCGCGCGGAGCGCGCAGGAATTTTCGCCCTGTGGCGGAGAGCATGTCGCAGCCGATGCGCGTTACGTCGAGCGGCAGCTGTCCTGCCGATTGGCAAGCGTCCAGCAAGTACGGCGCCCCGTGCTTGCGAGCAATTTTTCCGACGGCTTCAGCCGGGTTGACGATACCACCGTTCGTGGGGATGTGCGTAAGGGCGATGAGCGCCACGCGTCCGTCAATACGCCGTTCGAATGCGTCGAGGTCAAGGTCACCCGCATGGTTACAGGGCGCCACATCTATTTCCAGGCCATCTTTCCGGGCGCGGTGCAGAAAGGCGATGAAGTTGCTTGCATAGGAGGTGCGGGTAGTAAGAATTTTAGCGCCTCGTGGTATCGGCAAGCTTTGAAAGGCGAGGTGCCATGCGCGCGTAGCGCTGTCGGCAAGCGCAATGTCTTCCGGGGAAGCGTGCAGGAGCGTGGCGATGCTCCGGTATATTGCTTCGTGCCGGGCATGGGCTTGTTCTGCGGCTTCATACCCTCCTATGCGCGCTTCCAACCGGAGATGCCCGATACAGGCGTCAAGCACCGGGTTCGGCATAAGCGAGGCGCCGGCATTGTTGAAGTGCACCACCTGTTCGCAGCCCGGTGTGTCCCGACGGGTGCGGGCTACATCAATGAACCTGATGTCCGGGCCGGGTGATAATGTCGCGCAATTCATGGAAACGGCAGATGTATGACGGCGTTGCATGGCAAGTATACCACCGTTCCTTTCAAGGTTCCTGATGCAGCGGCGTATACCGTGCCATGCGTCATAGGTCGATTTCGCAAGCAATGAAGAATATGCTTTCCTCGTCGCGCCCTGCTGGTATGTTGATATACCCCTCGTAGCTCAGGGGATAGAGCACCGGTTTCCTAAACCGTAGGTCGGAGGTTCGAATCCTCCCGAGGGGGCTTCTTTTTTCCAGGTGTGTACGGATACACACCTTCTATTTCCGTTATTGGCAATGCGCACCTGTGTGTTTCGGCGCCAAGAGGGGGCGGCAGGTATGCTTTCACCGAGCGTTTGTGTGTATATGTTCTTAGTTTGCGCATGCTCTTCGTCAGGAAATATCGGCTCGAAATGTTTACAGATTCTTAATACGTGTCCGTTATTGCCCGTAACTTTGTTTTTCTTATTTCCGTATATTACAAGGGCCTCCGTTGTTTTATGCATTGCGTAGACGTGCAATGGTCATAGCAAGAAGGGTTTGCGCAGGCAAGAGAATGGGCAAGGCGTACATTCGAAACAGCCAATGATTCCATTCATGGAAAAACTGCAATGCAAGGCATGCGGAAGCATCAGCATGGTGCCGATGGATGTCCTTGGGGACGACGAAGACAGCGAACCGAATGCTTCGGTGGCGGACCAGGACAGCAATTCGGAAACGCGCTTTTATACCTGTCATGTATGCGGCGACAACTGGCTATCCGTCAAGGAAAGCTATATGGGTGACCATACGGTCACGTTTGTGCATCAGATGGGGATGTCTCCGGAACTGAAACGTATTGCGCATATCGAACCCCCGGTAGCAGCTCGGAGCGGGACCGTCGATCACTGGGAGTACTATCTTGACGACGAGGAAATTTCGCCGCAGGCATGGCACGACAAGCTCATAACGAGACGCAAGGTGCTAAAGTCGATCTGCTCGAATTGAGACTGCGGTGTCCGCCCTCTTTTTGGGCGAACTGTCGGATAATTACTAAACTACTTCAGTATAGTGCGCGCGGGCTTACGCCCCGAATCTCCATCTGACCAGCACCTTCATTTCTCGCACCCGGCCTCCCGGGATTTCGTCGCGTCCGGATCCGGTAGAACGCACATCCTCATAGCGCGTGGCGCCGAATTTCAATTGCACCATCAGGCGTCGGGAGGCTTGCAAACGAGACAGAACGTACCACCGGCGGCCGCGTCCGTTGAAGGAGGGGGCGCCGGATCCATAAAGCACGTCGTTTTCGAACATGTAAAGCCGGGCAGAGGCATCTGCCGCATCGAACACGGCATACCGCATATCCAGTTGTATAAACGGCCGGGGTTTCCACCGGAAATCCTGGTATACCAGTACCCCCGTTGCCATTTCTTCTGCTTCGGCACGGACAGTTTCGATGCGTGTTCTGGAGCGCAGGGAAGCGCTATGCCTGTATTCAATCTGTATCCGCAGGGATTGCCGGCGTTCGCGGGTTGAGCAGGGCAGCAGCAGGCGGCCGGTAAGGCAGCGGGTCGCTGCCTCGGATGTTTGTGTCCGGGCACGCACATGCAGCGTGAACCAGTTCGACCGCCGGTATTCAACCATCCCCGCAACGAACCGGTCACGTGCATTAGGGAGAAGGTTTAACGGGCGCTTTCGCTCCCGGGCTCGTACTGTCGCTGTCCATGCTTTGAAAGGCCGGATATGACTTTCGGCAAGCCATTCGGCGTACTGGTAGCTTTCCCCGCGGGAATTTACCCCGATACGGGTGTGCGGTCGCAGGCCGTTTGCCGTGGTTTTTAGCGTCCGGACATGTACAGAGGCATTTTCGATGGGAGCAAACGAGACGGTCAAGGACCGGTGCCCCTGTCTCGGGACGAATTCGAACGAGCCTTCCCAGCGGGGTCTTGCCCATCCACCGAATACCGACAGGGCATGCATATTCCGGGAAACGCCAAGCGTGTGTAGCGTATGGAGAGACAACGCGCCGGCGTAAGCGGAACCCTGTCGGAATACGGCTATCCCACCGGCAGTGCGTTCTCTGGCTTGTCCCCGCCTTTCGTGCTCGGTTTGCGTGCGGTGGTATCCGGTGGAGGTCAGGCTCCATATACCCAGGGTAGTATCGACGCGGGCATCCAGCGGTACATACGAGACGAAACCGGCTACAGATACGCCGTACAGCGGTTTCGATTGCATGGCCAGACCTCTGAAATAGGCATGTTCCCTCGAGGAAGTATGGGGCCGCAGGATCCGATCGACGGAGGCCGTACGCAACGAAGAGAACCCCATCGAGCCTTGGCCCGCCGCGAGGCCTTCACCCGCCTGGATCGTATAACTACCTGCTACGATGCGTTCGAAGGGTCCCCTGTTGTCCACGCCCAGATGCAATGCTGCAAAATCAGCTCCGAATTGCCTTCTCCGGGGATGCCATCGGATCGGTTCTCCCGGATCCTTGTCGAGCGTGATACCTGTGGCGATATGTTCTCCTATACGTATCCCGATGCGCCACTGCAAGGCGTCAGGGGAGCCGAGATAGCCGGAGAGTTCATCCTTTCGGTATCCTTTTCCGGTGTCCAGACGACGGTTCCAGCGCTGTATGAGGTCTGTACGGATGCGAGGGCGCGTTCGGAGTACAGGGCGGTCGAACGTAACGAAGGGGAGCAACATGCTGACGGCGTGTTCATCCAGGCCGGCGCGCAACAGGGATTCCGGTTCTTCGATTTTTCTTCCGGATGAACGCCAGGCGAGGATACGTTGCACGTTCATTTCCGATATGCCGGGGATGGAGCGCAGTGCCTCCGCCGACGCGGTTTCCAACCGGATTTTCCGGTGTCCGGCATATTCGATCGCTTCATGCAGCAAGGCGGAATCTTCCAACCCATCCTCCAGCATATCCAGAGCGGCTTCGATGACCGGGGCCGTTTCGGTCGTGTCGGCGGGCGGGCTTGCGGCCTGCATCATACATGCCAGCAGGATTGCCGTTTTCATGCCTCACCAGGAATAGAGGAGGGACATGGAAGGCGTCCATCCCAGTATTTCGTGTCGTTGTGCTGCGAAATCCGCGCGAACAGACGCGAGGCGCAGCCCGATTCCCCCGCTTGCCCGTCTTGGCCCTGATGCAAGACCCCCCCGCAACGCCAGTACATCGGCCAGACGGATTTCGATACCAGCCGCGACGGAAAGAGGGGAGCGTACTTCCTTGGCCACATCCGTCGTCATGGCGAATGTCTCCGAGGGCCGCCACACTGCACCGACAGCAAGGCGTCGATGCAGGTCGGAGCGCAGGGGGCCGGCAACGGCGGTCAGGTTGTATGCGACGGCTCCCAGCGAAATGAACGGCGTAACCGGGAGCAGTACACCTCCTGTCAGGGCCAGCGCGCCGGCTTGTCCGTGATTCGCTATGTGAACCTGGTTCCACTCGGCACGCATGCCCACATGGACTTGCCGGTGTGTTCCGAATCCGAAGCGTCCTCCAAACCCGGCGTCCAGCACGATGTGTCTGTAGAGATCGAAACCGAAGGCCGAGGCGCCCCCGGCGATCGCGCCCCGCCGGAAGGGCGCAACGAGCCGGATAGCGGCAAACCGGAGTTCAGGTAATCCATACAGTTGAGCGCCGTGCAACGCGAGGATCCGGGTATCCGCCTGTCCCCATGCAGCGGGGTTGACCTGTCCTGCAGCGTCATCCGTAAATGCCGTCGAAGCTCCACCGAGCGCAGCGCTCCGTGCTCCCGAAAACACGGGCTGCCCCATAGCGGATTGCCGTGCGTTCGTTACGGGCAGAGCCGCCAGGAGCAGCAAAAGCATTCTGCTCAGGAGGGCGACAGGGTATACACGGGAGGAGGTGGCGTAGCGCACGGGTTTTTATTTCACAGACACCGTGCGGGGTCATGCATGACCCCATATTTAAAATTTTTCCGGCGTCCGGGCGCCTTCCCGGACCCGATGACCATATTCCCTGATTCCGTCCGCCGGAAACAGAGCGAGCCCGTTTCGGTAAGAGCAAGAGCATTTTCCCCCGACATAAAAAACCCGCATCCCGGTACGGAAGAACATGTCCTTTTCCACGATGCGTTTTCTCCCCTCTTCGACGGCCTCGGTTGCCGGGCTGCTTCTTTTTTCGCTGTTTTTTTCGCCGAAGCCGACCGCTGCGCAGGAATTCAACTGCGTAGTTTCGCTCAGTTACAGTACGCTGACGGGCTCCGATTTCGGATTTCTTGAAGATCTCGAGTTGCGCATGGAAGAATATGTGAACGATCGTTCCTGGACGGAGGATACGTTCCGGGAGGACGAACGCATTGATTGTACGATGGATGTTATTGTGCTGGAAGCAGTCTCACTGACCAGTTTCAATGCACGGCTTGTGGTGGCGACACGTCGGCCGATCTACAACACCATGCAGCACAGTACGGTCGTTCAGTTCAGCGACGAGTCCTGGCAATTCAGGTATGCGCAGGGCCAGCCGCTGGTGTTCAATCTCGAACAATACGATCCATTGACGTCGGTCATCGACTTTTATGCGTATATGATGCTCGGGTATGACTATGATACCTTCAGCGAACTCGGCGGCACGTCGCATTTCGAGACGGCTCGCCGGATTGCGGAACGTGCGCAATCCGCGTCGGGGCAGGGTTGGTTGGAGCTCGGCAGTACCGACCCTGGACGCGGCAATCTGATAACGCAGGTGCTGGATCCACGCATGCGCCCATTGCGCAAGGCGTATTTCGATTATCACTTTGCCGGGCTCGATCGCTTTCTCATTGATCCTGATATGGCGCGCAACGCCATTCTCCAGGTGCTTGCCGACCTTGACGTGTTGTACGAGGATGTTTCCCGGCAGCATGCCCTCGATCTTTTCTTTCTGGCGAAGTATACCGAACTGGCTGCTGTATTCGAGGGTTGGCAGGAGAGCAATCAGGCGTACGACTACCTTACGCTGCTCGATCCGGCTCACACGTCTGTATACGGAGCACTCCTCGATTAAAGTAAAGGGGGCCGGCCTGTCGGAAAGGCCGGCGGATCAGAGAGAGCATGTTGCGTGCGAAAGGGGGGACTCGAACCCCCAAGGGTGTTACCCCACCAGATCCTAAGTCTGGCGCGTCTGCCAGTTCCGCCACTTTCGCATAAGGGGCTGCTTTCTCTCTGCGATACTATTTTTCGCCCCGCATCGTTTTGTTGTACAGTATCGCCCCGGCAGGAATCTTTGAGGCTGCCTTCTTTGTATCAAAAAGCTATTGTGTATCTCCGTTAGTCGTGCGGCGACGTACAGTCCGTCGTTCGTTCTTGCGCGTTGCCGATCAGGTTTTTAAACCATGTACAAACGCATTCGGTTCACTCCGGGTTTTCTGGTATTTTTTCTTTTACTGTTTGCCGGATGCGCTGGCAGTAAGGCTGTTGAAGACCCTGTAGCTTCTGGCGAGGCTGCAAGGGTGACTCCCGCGGAAGTCCCGGAAACGGTGCCCGTCCATGAGCCGCTCCGGCCTGCGCCCGTGCAGCGCGTCGATTCTGCGATGGCCCGTGCGGGGCGTTTCGACCAGGGCAAGATGTGGACATTCGATCATCCCCCTGTCGATTATTTTGCGGAGACCTATGGCTTTACGCCGCACGAGGAGTGGTTTCGGCACGCCAGGCTCGGCACGCTGCGGATTCCGGGCTGTACTGCCTCGTTCGTGTCGTCGGTCGGCCTTGTATTAACGAATCATCACTGCGCCCGCAGCCATGCCGTCAGCGTCGCACTCGAGGGAGAGCATATTCTTGACGATGGGTTTTATGCCCGGTCGTTAGACGAGGAACGCCTGGTGAATGGCATGTGGGCCGACCAGTTGGTCGATATCCGGGATATTACGCCTGAGGTGGAAGCTGCTATCGCCGGAGTTGCGGACGATGCCGGGCGCGAGCAGATGCGGCGGGAAGCCATCGACGAGGCGCAAGAGCGCATCGAAGCGGAAGCGGGACCGGGGCATCATGTAGAGATTATTTCCATTTACAACGGGGCCCTGCTGTCCGCATACGTTTTTCGCCGCTATACCGACCTCCGGCTTGTGCTCATTCCTGAGTTGAAGATCGGTTTTTTCGGGGGCGATCCCGATAATTTTACCTATCCTCGTCATACGCTGGACATTGCTCTGTTTCGTGTATACGACAACGATAAACCACTTGAAGTCAGCTATTATTTCCCCATGAGCAGCAAGGGGGTAAAGGCAGGAGACCCTGTGTTCGTGATTGGTAATCCGGGGTCCACGTTCCGGTTGTCTACCGTCGCAGAGTTGACGTTCCGACGCGATGTGCAGGAACCTGCTATTCTCGACCTGATCGAAACGCGCCTTGCGGCATTGGAGGCGTTGCTGGCCGAGGCGCCTGCGGAAGGACAGGATGCGCTCGTCAACCGGATTTTTTCGTTACAGAATGCCCGCAAATTGTACACGGGTCGCGTGAAGGCGCTGAATGACCCCGTGGTGACAGCGCGTCGCATGGACGCCGAGGAGCAGTTCATGAAAGCGATCGGGCAGACGCCGGCGCTCAGTGAGCAGTATGGCGATCTCATCGGGCGGATGCGCGAAGTGCAGGAAGAAAAGCGTGCGTACGGGGATGCGTTCAGGGCATTTCTTGCGTTGAGTCCGGCCTCCTCTCTCGGCGCTGCGGCGCTTCGCCGTGCTCTTGTCGTGCATGAATATGCCGGACTGGCGGATGCACCGCAAGACATCCCGGAGAATGTGCATGGGGAACTTGCCCTGATCGAGGATCAACCGGCGGCCTTGCAGGCTGCGTTTCTTGCCGCACGGTTCCAAACCTTGTCGGATCGTTTCGGCCCGGAGAGTGCTCTTGTCGTCGATATACTTGGCGAGCGTTCCCCTGAGGAGGCGGCGCAGCATGTGGTCGAGCATTCGATGCTGACGGAAGCGGCTGCCGCCATAGAGGGGTTGCAAGCCGGCTCCATCACGGAAGCCGATCCTGCCATGCAAGTCGTGGATGCCATTGTTGAGAAGTTGGTGGCGTATCGTAGCGCCATGGCGGCGCTTTCCGCCGAGGAACAGGCTCTTGCGCAGCAGATCGGGCGTGCCCGGTATGCGGTGTACGGTGTGGAGACGCCTCCCGACGCTACATTTTCCCTGCGCATAGCCGACGGGGTCGTACAGGGGTATCCATATAACGGTACGGTGGCGCCTCCCTATACGACATATTACGGGTTGTATGACCACTATTATTCGTACGGTCCGGATACGCCGTGGGACATGCCAACGCGCTGGTTGACCCCGCCAGGAAACTTCGAACTGCGTACGCCTCTGAATTTTGTTTCCACCAACGATACCATCGGCGGGAACTCGGGATCTCCTGTAATCGATCCGGACTTGCGTCTTGCAGGTCTCCTGTTTGACGGCAATATCGAGAGCCTCTCCGGGGATTTCATCTATTTGACGGCCCGGGCGCGAAGCATTTCGGTCGATGCACGCGGTATTCTTGAGGCGCTCGACGACATGTACGATGCGGATCGCCTTGTTCTGGAGACGACAGGGGGGCGTTTCGCCGAAACCGAAGAAGAGGCCGACGCCATCCTGTCCGAATAGTATGCCTTTTTCGCCATGTTTATGAATGCTTGCAGGAAGTGGTCGGGGGCGGCAATGCTGCTCTTTTTGGTGTGGGCGGGCTGCAGCGGAAGCAGTCAGATTGTTTCCGTCGTGGAGCGTCCCGGTACGACCGAGCCGGTTGCGGTAACGGCTTCCTTGCCCCCAGGGGAAGAAGAGGCGAGCCCGATTTCTCTACCGGTCGATGTCGAGATCGGGCGATTCGATACGGGAAAGATGTGGACGTTCGAGGATCCGCCGGTCGATTATTTCGAGGAGGCCTATGGATTCAAGCCGGACTCCGCCTGGTTTGCCCAAGCCCGTTTCGGGGCGCTCCGGCTCCCGAATTGCTCGGCCTCTTTCGTATCTCCGCATGGGCTCATTCTTACGAATCACCATTGCGCGCGAGAGAGCGTTGCGGATGTGACGCGCGAGGGGGAGACGTTGCTCGATAACGGATTTTATGCGGATTCGATCGAGGCAGAGCGTAAGGTTGAGGATCTGTACGTGGATCAACTGGTGGCCATCGAGGACGTTACGGAAGAGGTTTACGGTCTCGTTCGGCCTCCGGACGATGGGGACACTGCGTCCCGCAGGAGGCAGGGCCGGGGAGATAGCGGCGACCGTTCGGCGGCGGCGCGCGAAAGGAGGATGGAACGCATCGAGGGGCGCATGAATGATGAGGCCCAGGGCGTGGATTCGCTTTTGACGGTACAGGTGGTCGAACTGTACCACGGCGGGCGGTATTCGGCCTATACGTTCCGCCGCTATGACGATATCCGGCTGGTGTTCGCGCCGGAACTGCCGATCGGCGCTTTCGGGGGGGATCCGGACAACTTCACGTACCCCCGGTATAGCTTCGATTTCAGTTTTTTCCGTGCCTATGATGCGGAAGGGAAACCCTTAGATACCCCGCATTACTTTGCCTGGGACAAGGACGGAGCGCAGGAGGGCGAAGCGGTCTTTGTGGTAGGCAATCCGGGTACGACCAGCCGTCTGGAAACCGTCGGACAACTGGAATTCGAGCGGGATTATATGTTACCTGCGGCGCTTGATGCGCTGAAAGAACGAATGCGGATTCTGGAGGAGTACATGGCCGAGGAAGAGGAGCCAACCCGGAAATACGAGCTGCGCAACGCCTGGCATCAGATATCGAATCAGTTCAAAAAGAATGAAGGGGAACTGGCCGGATTGCGCGATTCGCTGCTGATAACGCGCCGAATGGCGGCGGAAGGGAAGTTGGTTGCAGAGGTCGCAGCCGTGGATTCTTTACAGGAAAAATACGGCCACGCGATTGACGAGATCGCACGTTTGCAACGTTCGAAGGAAGCTATGGCGGATCAGAACGGGGCATTCCTGTTTTTTGGTGCGACAGCCTTCGATTCGCATGTGCTCGTGCGGTCCGCTTACGGATACATTATCAGCCTGATGAGGCAGCGGGGTATGCCGGCAGACGAAATCGAAGATGTGCTGGAGGATGCCCTTGACATAGAAGACTGGCCCCCGGAACTGGAGAAGCGCATGCTGGCGGTACGCCTGCACGAATTTTTGCGCTACCTCGGTAAAAACGATCCGACTGTGAATCGTCTGTTGCAAGGGCAAACCCCCGAAGAGGCCGCCGATCGGATTCTTGCCGGCACGGCCTTGAGCGATTCCGCACAATACGCTGTGTTACTGGAGGAAGGCTTTCTTGGTAGCGGTGATCCGGCGGAAGCGATGGCGCAGGCTGTGACCCCGCTGTTTTTGTCGATCCAGCAACAGATATCCGGACTCGACAGGAGGGAGCAGGAACTGAATGGGGCGTTGTCTCTTGCTCGTTTTGCACTGTACGGCGCGCAGATACCCCCGGACGCGACGTTTTCGCTCCGCATCGCCGATGGCGTCGTGGCGGGATATCCCTATAACGGTACGACAGCGCCGACCCATACCACCTTGTTTGGAATGTACGATCATTATTATTCGTACGGCGGCAAAGATACCGATTGGGATTTGCCGGATCGGTGGCTGCAACCACCGGATTCGCTGGACCGGTCCACAGCCGTTAATCTGGTCACGACCAACGACATCACGGGTGGAAATTCCGGTTCGCCGCTTCTCGACAAGGAGCTCCGCATCGTGGGTGTCGTGTTCGACAGCAATATTGACGCTCTTCGAAACACGTATGTGTATCTGGACGAACAGGGTCGTGCAGTGTCTGTCGACGCCCGGGGTATCATAGAGGTGCTGGAGCATATGTATGGCGCGGATCGCATTGTATCCGAACTCTTGTCCGGCGCCGATTCGCAGGGAGGGGACGGTATTTCGGCACGAAGTACGCCGGCAGTCGATAGTATGAAAGGACATGAATAACTCGTGACGGAGATGCGCAGCGAGGAGAACAAGGGGCGGACGCCGCTCATGCGGCAGTATTACGCCATCAAAGCACAGCATCCGCAAGCGCTCCTTCTCTTCAGGATGGGGGATTTTTTTGAGACGTTCGACGAAGATGCGAAGCAACTCAGCAAGACCCTTGGTATCGCCCTGACCAAACGCTCCAACGGTAAGGCGTACGATGTTCCTCTTGCGGGCTTTCCCCATCACGCGCTGAATACCTATCTGCCGAAACTTGTCGAGGCCGGTTTTCGGGTAGCCGTTTGCGAGCAAACGGAAGACCCGGGGCAGGCCAAAACGATTGTAAAGCGCGATGTCGTAGAGGTTGTCACCCCTGGCGTCTATTTCGACGACAACCTGCTCGATCCGAAGCAATCCAATTATCTGGCAGCGGTTTGGCCGGACAGTGGGCGCGTTGGGGTTGCCTTTCTTGATGCGTCCACCGGCGAGTTTTTTGCCAGCGAGGGGGGTATAGAGGAATTGTCTGGTCTTGTTCAGACCATCCAGCCTGCTGAGGTGCTTGTTGCCCGGGATCACCGGGATGATTTGCCTCGTGGTTCGTTCGTGGTGACGCCGGTCGAGGATTGGGTCTTCGGGTACGATTTTGCCCGCCAAACCCTGTTGAACCATTTTGGTACGCATTCGCTGAAGGGCTTCGGAGTCGATGCCTTGCGACTTGGGACGATTGCCGCCGGCGCCGTGATGCATTATCTCGGGGAAACGCAGAAGGGCCGGCTCTTGCATGTTCGCAAGATCGTTCCGTACGACAGCGCCAGCCATATGACGCTGGATCCGCAAACGAAGCGGAATATGGAGTTGGTTGCCCCCCTTCATGGCCAGGGCCGGGAGGATACGCTTGTGAGCATTCTTGACCGGACGCAAACGCCCATGGGAGGGCGGCAGCTCCGGCGATGGCTGGTGCGCCCCTTGCGCGAGGTTGCCGCCATTGAGCGTCGACTTGACGCTGTCGAGGATTTTTTCCGGTCGCGCACGCTTCGCACGCAAATGGGCGAGGAACTGGAGCAAATGGGCGACCTGGAACGTCTTGCCGTCCGTATTGCTACGGGCCGGGCTACGCCGCGGGATATGGTAGCCGTTAAACTGACGCTTCGGCAGCTTCCTGCAATCAAACAGCTCCTTTCTTTTAGGGAAGATTGTACGTGCGACGAGCTTCGGGAAGCGGGTGCGCAACTTACCGTGCATACCGATCTGATCGATCTGATCGATCGGGCTATCGTGGACGATCCGCCTGCCGGTATAGGGGGAGGCGGGCTGATCCGGGACGGCTACAACGAGGAACTGGATACCTTACGCCGGATTGCCCGCTCGGGCAAGGACTGGCTGGTCGAGATGCAGAAGAAAGAGATCGAACGAACGGGCATTTCCTCGCTCAAGGTCGGTTTCAACAAGGTCTTTGGGTACTACCTCGAGGTTACCAACACGCACAAGGACAAGGTGCCGGACGATTATATCCGCAAACAGACCCTGGTCAATGCGGAACGCTACATCGTACCGGAACTGAAGGAATACGAGGAAAAAATCCTGACCGCCGAGGAACGGATCGATACGATCGAGGCGAACCTTTTTGCCGAGTTGCGCATGGCTGTCGCCGAATATACCGAAGCCCTGCAACGCAATGCCGCATTGCTGGGCATGGTGGATTGCTATGTGGCGCTGGCCGATGCGGCTGTGCGTTTCGGCTATGTCCGGCCCGAAGTACACGATGGGCGAACGCTTGAAGTTGAAGGGGGGCGGCACCCGGTTGTGGAGCAGGCCTTGCCTGCCGGCGAGCCTTTCATTCCGAATTCCATCTACCTGGACCCTGACGGCGCCCAGATTATTCTCATTACCGGCCCGAACATGGCCGGAAAAAGCGTTGTGTTGCGGCAAACGGGGTTGATTGTGCTCCTTGCCCAGGTCGGTTCGTTCGTTCCGGCAGAATCTGCCCGCATCGGCATTGTGGATCGGATATTCACGAGGGTCGGGGCTTCCGACAACCTTGCCGAGGGGGAAAGTACTTTCCTGGTCGAGATGAACGAGACCGCAAACATTTTGAACAATGCAACGCCGCGCTCGCTCATTTTACTTGACGAAGTGGGACGCGGCACCAGTACATTTGACGGCCTGTCCATCGCATGGGCACTGGTGGAGTACTTGCATGAGCGTGAAGACGTCGCTGCCCGCACCTTGTTCGCCACGCACTATCACGAACTGAACGAACTGGCGAATCGATACGATCGTGTGCGCACCGCATGTATACGGGTAGAAGAGCATGCAGGCCGCGTGATTTTTTTGCGCAAGCTGGCTCCGGAGGGCGCAGATCATTCGTTCGGTATCGAAGTAGCGCGCATGGCGGGGCTTCCCGAACCGGTCATTGCCCGGGCGCGCCAAATCCTCCAGCGACTGGAAAGCCGGCATACGAGCGTTGATACGATGCAGGAAGGCGATATCCGCGCGTTCAAACCTTCTCCAAAGGACATGCCGATGGCTTCTGCCGAGCAGTTTCAGATGTCTCTTTTTGACAGAAAAACGGATCCCGTAGGGGAAGCGCTCAAGGAGTGTCTGGGAGCGCTGGATACGGATCGGATGACGCCGCTCGAGGCCTTGCAGCAACTTGACGCTCTGCGGCGATTGCTGGATTGAACGGACAGGGAGAGGCAATAAGGTATGGCGCCTCACGTTTGCCCCTTCACAGAAGAGTTTTTGCAACAGGAAAAAACGCTCTCATGCGCATACTGGTTGTCGGCGGCGGGGGCCGCGAACATGCTATTGTTCACAGCCTGTCTCAATCGGGAGGGGTTCATAAAATATTTGTAGCTCCGGGAAATGCGGGTATCCGTGAGATTGCCTCGATCGTACCCGTTCGTGCGGATGACATCGAAAATCTTGTTCGTTTTGCACGCACTGAGCAGATTGATCTGACGGTTGTGGGGCCCGAACAGCCGCTGGTGCTGGGCATTGTGGATCGTTTTGAGCAAGAGGGGCTGGCGATTATGGGGCCGAGTGCGGCAGCGGCTCGTCTTGAAGGGTCGAAGGCATTTGCCAAGGCGTTCATGCAGCGGCATGACATTCCCACGGCGCGTCACCGGACATTCGGAGCAGGGGATTACGATGAGGCGGCGGCCTATGTCAAGGCATGCGGCGCTCCCATTGTGGTAAAAGCAAGTGGTCTGGCGGCCGGAAAGGGAGCTGTTGTATGCGCTACCGTGGAGGAGGCGCTCGAAACGCTTGCGTTCATGTTGCGCGAGCGAGCGTTCGGCGCGGCAGGGGAAGAAGTCGTGGTCGAGGAATATATGACCGGGGAGGAAGCAAGCGTATTCGCCTTATCGGATGGGAAGGAATACCTGTTGTTTGCCCCGGCGCAGGATCACAAGCGAATTGGCGAGGGAGATGTGGGACCGAATACCGGCGGGATGGGGGCCTATGCACCCGTTCCCATCGTAACGGACGACATGCTGGACGTCGTGCGCAACCGGGTCGTTGCCCCGACATTGCACGGCATGGCAGCGGAAGGGTATCCGTACCGGGGCGTACTGTACTGCGGGCTGATGATTACGGAAGAAGGACCCAGAGTGGTCGAGTACAATTGCCGCCTTGGGGATCCCGAGGCCCAGGTGGTGCTCCTTCTTCTTGCCGACGATGCCCTGGATCTTTTTGAGGCGACGGCCCGGGGGGCGCTCAGGGGGTCGGCGCTGTCCATGAGGAATGGTGCGGCGGCGTGCGTCGTCCTGGCGTCCGGCGGGTATCCGGGACGCTACGAAACGGGTTTTGCGATCAAGGGGTTGGAACAGGCGGCAGCGCACCGTGACGTCATGGTGTTTCATGCAGGCACCGCACCGGGCCTAAAGGAGGATGGCGTTCCGGGGAGGGGAAGCGAGACAATTACATCCGGCGGGCGTGTGCTCGGCGTTACCGGGCTTGGCCAGGACCTCCGGGCAGCGTTGGATCGTGCATACGAAGCGGTGGATCACATTTCTTTCGAACACATGCAGTTTCGGCAGGACATCGGGAAAAAGGGGCTGCGTCCGTCATGATGCGTCCGCTCGCCATGGCGTTTGGAGTGCTGGGCATGTTTGGCGCGCTTGTTTGGGGCGCCGGCCAGGCCATTGCTCAGCCGGCGGATACGCTCCGGGCAACGCCCCTTGCGGGACCGGATTTTGTTGATGCCCGCGCTATCGGCATGGATCCCTTCGGTGTCATCTATGTGGCTGACGCAGGCCGCGATGTCGTATATACAATGAACGAGCACGGGGAACGTCTTGCAGTGCTTGGCGGGCCCGGATCGAAAGAAGGAGCGTTCGACGATCCTGTGGGCGTAGATCCGACGAATGGACTGGTGCTGTATGTGGCCGACGCCGGGAATCGGCGTATTCAAATATTCTCGCGCTCCGGGGCATATCTCGGCGCAGTCCCGCTGATGCGAACCGGCGAGGACGTTTCAGCCCGCGTAACGTACCGGAGACAGGACGAAGCAGTCGCCGATTATTCCTCCGGTATTCCCGTAGCCGTGGCTACTTCTTCGGCGAACGAAATTTTTGCTGTGGACATGGACCGGGGGGTGGTCCGCAAGTGGGATCAGGATCGCCGCCCCGCAGGGGTCATTGGGGAGATCGGCGCCGGACGGGGCGTGCTTGTCGAGCCGGTGGATATCGCCATCGGTGCAAACAGGTTGCTGTACGTGGCCGATCGCAGTGCGGAATCCCTGATGGTCTATGACCAGTACGGAACGTTTGTGCGTACGATCGGCGCCGGGCTTACGGGGCTTCGCGCTGTGGTCGTGGCTGGCGAGAGGGTGTACGCTGTCCTTGAGCAAAGTCTGGTGGCATATGATGAGACCGGGCGCTTCGAGCGCCGTCTTGAGATTGATATGGACACTCACATCGTGGACGTCGCTGCGGGAACGGATGGAAACCTGTACGTTCTGGGAGCGCAGCGCATGTATCTGCTTGCGCCTTCGGAATGATTGCTCGACTCGTTGCGACGGGTATAGCGCTGACATTTTTTGCGGCGCAAGCGCGCGCGCAGGAAGCAGCGCCTGCGCCGGAGATATTCCGGCGCGACACGCTGGATGTGTCGGCGGCCCAGCCGTTCCGGTTGGTCCCCATCGTACTTCCGGGATCGGAGCGGGTGCTGGCCGATGGCGTAGCGCTCGATACGACGCGCTACCGGCTCGACTATCGCTATGCCCGCCTCCGGGTGGATGATGTGTCCGGGATAGAGGAGTTGGTGATCGAATACCGCACGTTGCCCTTTCGTTTTCGGGATTTGTATCGCCGCCATGAATTGGCGGAAGAGCGGGCCGACGAGCAGGCGGAAGGCGTCCTCCCCGGCAGCGGAGAAGAACCCCTCCGGCTACTTCCTGCCACATCCGGCTTGCAACACAATGGATCGATTACCCGGGGCATGCTTGTCGGCAACAACCGGGACGTAACGCTTGAGTCCGGGCTTCGCATGCAGCTTTCCGGTCCTCTTTCCGACCAGGTCCATGTACAGGCTGTGCTTACCGACGAGAATACGCCGATCCTCCCGGAGGGTACAACGCAGCGCATCGAGGAATTCGACCGCGTGTTTATCGGCCTGGACGTGCCCCATGCGCGGGCGGAATTGGGCGATTTCGACCTCCGGTTCGCTTCCGGCGAATTCAGCGCGTTTTCCAGAAGGTTGCAGGGAGCCTCCGTTATGGCTTCGCTGCCCGACGGGGGCGCGATCGGGGGGCGGGTCAAGGCGGCGGGGGCCGTGACCCGGGGGTTGTTCCGATCGCAGGAGATAGAACCGCTTGATGGCGTACAGGGGCCCTACCGGCTCGAAGGGGCGGAGGGTGAACGATTTGTGCTCATCGTGCCCGGTTCCGAAACCGTGTTCGTGGATGGGCAGCGCCTCGTGCGGGGCGAGACGAACGATTACGTCATCGACTACGCCACCGCAGAGATTTCCTTTACGCAGAATCTCATCGTAACGGCGGACAAGCGCATAAAGGTCGAATTTCAGTATTCGACGAGCCGGTTCACGCGGACGCTTGCCGGGGTTGAGATGGAGATGCATTTCCTTCAGCATCCCGAAACGGCGGATCGGGGCATGTCCGGTCGATTCGGTATTTCTGTGATCCGGGAGGCGGACAGCCGGGATTTCAGCGAGGAATTCGGATTCGGCGCGGAGGATTCCCTGGCGCTTGCGCGCGCAGGCGACGGGATGGCCATTGCCGGAGCAGCCCAGCGTGTCGAGTTCGATCCGGAAGCACCGTACATTCAGTACCGCAGGGAGATTCGGCCCGGAGCCGATACGGTATATGTGGCGCTTGACCGGGCGCCTCTGCCTTCAGAAGCCGTGTTTCGCGTGCGATTCACGCATGTGGGCGAAGGACTCGGCAGCTACGAGCGCACGGGCCGGGCCGTCAACGGTATCCTGTACGAGTATCGTGGGCCTGGTATGGGGAGTTACCTTCCGGTGCGTCTTCTTCCCAAGCCGGAAATGCACCGCATGATCGATATGCGGGGCGCCTTCTCGCCCATACCCGCTTTCGAAGTGTTCGGCGAGTGGGGCCGCAGCCTGAATGACGGGAATCGTTTGTCCACGCTGGATGCCTCCGATGACATCGGGGACGCCGTACTTGCCGGCGTACGCCTGAAGCCGTCTTCTCTCGGCGGCATCCGGTTGTCGGGAGAAATGCGCCGCAGGCATGTGGCCTCCTCCTTCGCTGCGTTCGACCGCATCCGCCCGGTCGAATTCGAGCGCCGGTGGAATGTAACGTTCCGGCGTAATCTTGGTGTCGGCAGTCTGTCTGTGGACGAGACGATAGATGAAGGCGATCTTCGATTTGATTTTCTTGAGGATTCGAATGTACGGGGTGAGTTGGGGCGGATCGCGTTGGGGGATGGGTTTGAGGCGGATCGGCGCGCTGCCTATGTGGCTGTACATGAAGGCGGGTTGCCCCGGCTGGATTACGAGGCGGAGACGATCACCGCCCGTGACTCGGTAGCGGGCGAACAAGGGCGATGGTTCCGGCAATCGGGTTCCATGGAGTATCCGTTTGGCGGCGGGCGGCTGTCGCCGCGCATCGAATTCGAGCACGAGGATCGGATGCAGGAGGCGGTCGGAGCGGACAGTCTGTTACGTCCGTCGTTTCGATTTCTGGAAGTGCGCCCGGGTCTGGCCTGGAAAGACGGTTCTTTTGGCATGGCGACTTTCGTCGAACGCCGCGTGGAGGACGACTGGATCGCGGGCAGTGTGAAGCCGGCCGCTACTTCATGGACCGGCCGAACGACGTTCGAGTGGCGGCCTTCCTCCGCGCTGGATGCGGAAGGAAGCGTCGGTTTTCGCACGCGGCGGTTCACGGAGCGCTTTCGCATAGAACAGAACAGGCGGAATGCCGAGTCCCTCCTGCTGAAACTCAGTAGCGTGTGGCGGCCATTTTCCCGGTCTATCCAGGCGAATGTGTTGTACGATGGCATGACGGAGCGCTCACCGGTTTTACAGGAGATATACATACGTACCGGTCCCGAGATCGGGCAATTCGTTTGGGAGGACGGAAACGAGGACGGTCTTGTGCAGGTCGACGAACTGCTTCCGGAACGGTTGCCGAATGAGGGTTCCTACGTGCGAACCTACATTCCCTCGGATACGCTTGTCTCCGTAGTGAACGTCCGAAGCCGTATCCGTCTGGAACTGGATCCGCAGCGTTTGTGGGGCCGTTCGGACAGCCGCTGGAAACGAAGGCTGTCGCATGTTGCGGCACGGACCGTGATCGAAGTGCAGGAGAAAACAAGAGACCCGAACACCACATCCATATACCTGCTGGACCTGAGCCGATTCCGGAATGCCGACCACACGATGAACGGGCGATTGCGGCTGGGACAAGACATTTTTTTGTTTCGATCCAGTCCGGACTACGGGTTGGATATTTCCTTAAACCGGCTTCGCAGCCTGAGCGAACTGGCTGCCGGACAGGAGGAACGGTTTGTGGACGGTTGGCGCATGGAGGGACGCTGGCGTCCGGCGCCGAACTGGGGGTTACGGGCTGTGGTTGCCGGCGAGCAGGATCGTCTTGCAAGCGACGCCTTTGCTTCGCGCCGCTACGATGTGTCCGGATTCCGCCTGGAGCCGGAGGTTTCCTATGCTATTTCGGACCGTATACAGGTGATGACCTCTGCCTCATACGGGCGAAAAAAAGACGATTTCGGCGCGCGCAACTCGCAAATCCTGAAAGCCCCGGCGCAACTCCGGTACACGATCCCCCGGAAGCTTCAGGCGACGTTGCGCGCAGAGGTTGCCCGCGTTCGACTCGATGGCGAGGCCCTCGGTCTGGCCCGGTTTGAATTAACGGATGGCAGGGGACCCGGCTGGTCGAGCTTGTGGTCTTTCCGTGCCCGGTACACCGTGAACGAATACCTCCGGGCGACCTTTTCGTACGATGGGCGGGCGCCTGCTGCTGCGCCGGTCATTCATACGATGCAGTTACAGTTGAGCGCATTGTTTTGATGGTTTTGATCGGGATGTGGGCAACCGGAGCATCCGGATGCGCAATTAAAGCATCGATAATCCGTTCCCTGGCTCGCCGTTTCACTTGACGAGCATCATGATTTGCACCATGATCTTGTCTTGCGCCTGCAACCGGTAGACGTACGCACCGCTGGGCAGATCGCCTGCGTCGAAGCGCGTTGCATGATGGCCTGCGGGTTTCAGCTCGTCGACGAGCACCGACACTTCGTGACCGAGCAGGTCGTACACTGCGAGATGCACCTTGCCCGGCTGCGGCACTGCATATCGTATCGTGGTCTCCGGATTGAACGGATTCGGATAGTTGCCCCCAAGCGCCACTTCGCTCGGTAGCTCCTCGCTTTCCGTGTTCGTTATGGGAGGCAACGTCACCGTTACTTCTTCGGGCAGCCCTCCGCCATGTTCGTTCACTGCGCGCACGTGGAAGACGTACTCCAGTCCGTTCGTCAGTCCGGTGACCGTATAGCTGCGGGCGTTCGCTCCGCCAGGGCCGCTTTCCGGGATGTCCGTATAGTTTGCCGAAGCGCCGCCGCTCTCTTTCTGCCGGTACTCGTAGCCGGTGATGCCCGCTCCGCCGTCATAGCCCGGCGCATCCCAGTGCAACGTGACCTGTGCACTGCCTGCAATGGCCTGCAGGTTCTCCGGAGCATCCGCAATCGTGCTCGGTGGCGGCGGCGGTGGTGGTGGCGACGCATTGTCATTGTCGATGATCGTAATGTTCCGGTTCCCGATCACCCTGGAGCCGTGAGCGGCTACAACTATGATCGTCTCGGCGCCTTCGTCTACCGTGTCGTTGATCGCCGTGACGGTCGCTGTGACCGAATCCTGCTTCGCGAGGAGGGTGAGTGTTTCGGACGAAATCGTGTAGTCGGTCCCTTTCGTCGCCGTTCCTCCGGTGAGGTCGAGCGTGATCGCCTGATCGTGCATGAAGGTGACCCCGTTGACGATCGTCACCGTTACCGTCGATATCCCGTCTTCTGCGATCTCCCCGGGAGCGACAGACAGGGCGAATGTCGCCGCATCGTTATCCTCCACGATTACACTGGCCGAACCCCCGCTTGTGTCGATTTGGTAGCCAGCGCCTGCCGTGATTGTTGCTGTCACTGTGCTCGCAGCCTCGGCGACAATATCGTTGTTCGTCTCCATGCTCAGGGTCCCGGTGGATTCGTTCGCCCCAAACGTTACCGAATGTTCCGAAGAAGACGCGTCTACCAGCATTGCGCCGCTCTCCGTCACATTCACCGCAACCGTCAGCGCCTCCGCTGTGCTTCCCGTCCGGGTCAGTGTGAACGCCGCGTCCACGCCTTCCGTCACCGAGTCTCCGCCAGTCTTTGCCGCGATCAAAACCTTGACAGGACACGACGGCCATGTAACGCCCGAGTCCGTCAGGATATGCACAGTTGACGGCAGGTCACAGACACTCTCAGGCAACACTGTCAGTGAGTTGACGCGCAGATCGAGGAGCTCCAAACTCGGCAATCCCTCAAATATTCTTTCATCCACGAAGGCTGATCCGATCGTGTTATACCCCAGGTCGAGCTTCTTCAGATTCGACAAGCCCTCGAAGATACCCGCTCCGAGGGATTCCGTGCCGAACCCGATATTTCGCCATTCGTACCGCTGCTCGTACATGTCCAGTTCTTCCAGATTCGATAGTCCCTCGAACATTCCTTTTGGCAGGGTAAGGAAACGATTGGCGCCTATTCTCAGGGTTCTCAGATTAGTGAGATTTCTGAAAATCCCGGCGGACACATGCTTTACCGACGAGTCGTACTTAAGATTGTTCTTCGTCAGAGTCAGCACCTGCAGGTTAGCGAGCCCTCTGAAAAAGTCGGGGGTTAGTATTCCTACGCTGCTCAGATTGTTGTTGTCGAAATGCAACGCGTCCAGTTGGTCAAGCACGCTCAGCGGCACGCCGGCGTCCGCAGGGCCGGATTTGAACCAGTTCGAGGTCAGGATGAGTTTTTTCAGACCTGTAAGCCCGTCGAAATCGCTGTCTGCGAAACGTGACAAGTTCGCGTCTCTGATATCAAGGGTTTCTACGCCGGTGAGTTGCTCCGTGGTCAGGCTGGCCTCGTACACAGCGTCGACGGATGGAGTCGCATCCGGATCCGCTTCGGTGCAGGTCGCTGTGGCGCCGTTAACCTCGGCGAGAATCGCCGTACGCACGGCCCCGGTGCGCTTGCAAAACTGCCCGGCATCGATCGGGGTTTGCGCGTACGCGGGGAAGTCTCCCGCGAGGACGACAGCCGCCAGGGCTACGCAAAAAAGGGCATAACCGACCGCCCTCCCCCGTATTCCGGATCCGGAAAAACGCCGGCGAGGAACAGCGCCGCGGCTCTTTTTCGTGTCGCCGCCTTCAGCAAGCGTTTTCATTCGTACGCCATATAATGGAGTTGACAAGCGAAACTCCACCCTTGCGCAAATCCGGTGTCGGATATGCGCGCCGTTTTCCGCCTCCCGGAATGCGTTGTTCTACTTGACGAGCATCATCGTGCGCATGACGATTTTGCCCGGGGCCTCTAGGCGGTAGACGTACGAACCGCTCGGCAGATTGTCCGCATGGAAGCGCACGGTGTGCCTGCCTGCGGGTTTGCGGTTGTCGACGAGCACGGCCACTTCGCGTCCGAGCAGGTCGTAGACGGCGAGACGAACCTCGCCCGCCTGCGGCAGTTCGTAGCCAATGGATGTCTCCGGATTGAACGGGTTCGGCCAGTTGCTCAGAAGCGCTACTTCGGTCGGCAATTCCCCACTCTCCGCACTGGTTGTCGTTGAAGGAAGCGTTGCGCTTGCTCTCGCAGGATTTCCTCCGCAGTTGGCGTTTTCCGCCCGCACCTCGAACGTATACTTCAGCCCGTTCGTCAGGTTCGCGACCGTGTAGCTGCGGGCGCTCGCTCCGCCGGGGATATCGTTCCAGCCTACAGGAGCGTCGTAGCCAAAGACCTGGCGGCTCTGTTTGTACCGGTATGAGTAGCCGGTAATATCCGGTCCGACGTTCTTCAGCGACGCCTCCCATGTCAGTGTCGCCTGCGCGTCGCCTGCGACGGCTCTCAGGTACATCGGCGCATCCGGCGCCGCCGCGCACGGGGCCGACGGCACATTCCCCGCAGGGGGCGGCGCAACGTCCCCGTCTCCGCCCGTGGGACGGTCGTCCTCCTTGATGGTCAGCGTCCCGGGGAACGGTGCCTTCAACTCCGTGGTGCTGCTCAACGTCCCCGATACCCTCACCGTCTTGGACCGCCGGGTAACTTCGCTGTTGTCAACCGCCATGATCCGCACGACGCCCGTGCTCGTCGCCGCGCCGGCTGCGATCTCCAGCGTGGTTCCAGAGAGCGTGAAGTCCCCGGCTACCTTCGCCTTGAACGAAGGACTATGGGTTCTGCGTGTGCGTCTTGACATGGGTCTCGTCGGGTTGATTGTATCGGAACAAGGTCGCAACGCTACACCTTAAATTCCGCGAAAATCTGTCCAATCAAACCGAACCACCTCTGAGCTCCGCCAACGCACTGTCGCCGTGCACGGCGGCGAGGGCTACCTTCGCCTCGGATGAAGGACTGCGGGTTCTGCGTGTTCGTCTTGACATGGGTTTCGTCGGGTTGATCGGCTGGAAACAAGGTCGCAACATTACACCTTAATTCCCGCGAAAAGCTGTCCAGTCAAACCGAACCGCCTCTGTGCTGAGCGAAGTGGTTTTAATCATAGTATCCTATATTACGAGCTATGGACAAACTTATCATAGAAGGCGGGCATGCGCTCTCCGGCTCCCTGCCGGTGAGCGGCTCCAAGAATACGGCGCTACCGTTGATGGCGGCGGCGCTTCTTGCGGACGGCGCTTCGGTGCTGTCCCATATTCCCAACCTGCGGGACGTTAAGACCTTTGCGAACGTGTTACGCATCTCCGGAGCCACCGTCCGCTTCGACGAGGCCCGGAACGAAATGGCCGTGGACGCAAGCGGGGTAAACTATCCGGAAGCCCCCTACGAACTGGTGAAGAAGATGCGCGCCTCCTTCTACATGCTTGGGGCGCTGCTGGGGCGCTGCGGTCATGCCCGCGTGTCGCTTCCGGGAGGATGTGCCTGGGGGCCGCGTCCCGTGGATCTGCACCTCAAAGGTATGGAGGCTTTCGGCGCAGATATTCGCCTCGATCACGGATATGTCGTAGCGGAAGCGAAAGGAGGACGCCTGAACGGGGGGGTATTCCGCATGAACCCGTCCAGTGTGGGAGCAACGATCAACCTCTTGTTGGCCTCCGTCACAGCGCAGGGGGCATCCCGGATCGAGAATGCCGCTCGCGAACCGGATGTCGTGGTGTTCGGAGAGATGCTCCAGGAAATGGGCGCCCATATCAGGGGACTCGGAACGGATACGATCGACATTGAAGGCGTGAGTACCCTGTCTCCAGTGGATTTTCACAATGCGCCGGACCGCATCGAACTGGGCACATTTATGATCGCCGCGGCCATTGCGGGAAAACCGGGCGAGCCTGTTCGCATGACGAACGCAGCACCCGAACACCTTGGAGACGCCTTCGTCGACGCGTTTACGCAAACAGGGGCAGGCTACGAGCCGGGGGATGACTATGTGGATGTTACCGCCCCGGACAAACTCCTGCCTGTATCCATAGAAACCGGCGTATATCCGGGTTTCCCCACTGATTTACAGGCCCAATGGACCGTCCTGCTGGCCCAGGCGTCCGGCAATGCACGTGTTCGCGACACCGTGTATTACGACCGGTTCAAGCATATCCCCGAGTTGCATCGGATGGGAGCAAACGCCATCGTCGTACAGAACGAGGTGTTTATTGCGGGAGGAAATGGCCTGCAGGGAGCAACGGTGATGAGCACCGACCTGCGGGCCGGTGTGTCCCTGGTATTGGCCGGCATGGTTGCCGAGGGTGAAACGCATGTGCTGCGCGTCTATCACCTCGACCGGGGGTATGAGAATCTGGATGGCAAATTGGCCAATGCAGACATCGCCATCCAACGCGTGCAGTACGACGAATTTGCCGATCCGTCCATTAAGGAGCCTGTTGCCGGGTAAGCGCAGACACGGACCCTCTCACGAGTTTACAACATGGCGACAATGGCCGATTTGTAAACCGTGTTCCGTTCGCCTCCACCTGTTTGCAGGATGTGGAGGCGTCACGACGGGAGAAGCACCCGGTCCATGCGACCGGCAATTTCTTCGAGGCGCTCGCGCCCACCCCCTGGAATTTCTGCTGTGGCCCAGCCGGTATAGCCGATCTCTGTTAGGGTCTTGCGAACGGCAGGCCAGTTGACATCTCCTTCGCCGAGCGGAACGCGGAAACCGGCATACATACCTTCCTCATTACGTTTCTGACGGCTGAACTCCTTCACATCCAGCTTGAGAATGCGGTCGCCGAGAATGCGAATCCAGTGCTCCGGCCAGCCGAACGTGACCACGTTGCCGATATCGAAATACGCCCCGATCCAGTCGCTTTCGAATTCGTCGATGTACCGGGCAAATTCGAGCGGGCTCATCAGGAAATTATTCCAGACGTTCTCGATAGCAATGCGGACGCCCAATGACTGGGCCTCCGGAAGGACCTTGCGTATTTCTGCCTGCGACCGCCGCCATGCATCGTCGTAGGAAACGTTTTCCTGGACGACAGCGGGTACGAGCAATACCGTGGAGGCTCCGTAGGCAGCTGCATCGTTAAGGGCAATGCGGAGCCCCCCCAGCCCTTCTTCCCGGATAGCGGGGTCCGGATCCGACAGCGTCTTGTTCCAGTGCACCATGTCCACTACGCCGTGAATCGGTAGGCCAACTGTGCGCGAAGCCGCAACCACTTCTTCCTGTATCAGGTCATTCGGACTACCCATTTCCACGCCGTCAAATCCCAGCTCCGCAAGCAACATGAATTTGTCTTGAACGGAGCCCTCCACATCCACCATATCGTACTTCACTGCCTTGGAGATAGCCAGGTTACGGGATGTACGGGTAGAGGAACGCGTCGCGACACGAGGCGATGCGCCGGCCGTGAAGCCGGGCATAACGCCTGCAAAACCTGCGACGCCGCCCGAAGCGGCTCCCAGTATGCCCAAAAAATGTCGTCTGTCCATAGTATGTAGCGAGTTGCTATGGTGTTACTCGCCTGCACTGGCGAGGAACGATCGATTGAGACGGGTGCGCCCTGGCGCCGGCACCGGCATGGGAGGCATATCTCCAAAAGCCAACGTGTGTGGTACAAGGTCCATATCGGCGGTCAACATATCATCCCAGGTCAGTTGCTGCCCCGTGTAGGCACTCTCGCGTCCGAGGACGGCAATCATCGTACTGTCTGCAATCTGACGCGTCTCGTTGACAGGCTCCCCCGCCCGAATGGCTGCAATAAGGTCCGTATGCTCGACGACATAGGCATTGTTGCCTTTTTCAGAGCGGCGGAAAAGCACGTCCCCGTTGTGCGACCGGATGATCGAGTTGTCGGGATGCAAATCGGCTACCCCTTTCGTGCCCACGATGCGGTTCGTGACACGCCCGCTGGCTCCCTCGAACTGGCGGCATTTCGCCTCCACGCGAACATCGCCGGGAAAAGCATATTCCACCGAGAAGTGGTCGTAAATGTGTCCGTAGGAAGGATCGACGCGCGAAAGGCGCCCGCCCATACCGATGGCGCGCTCGGGCACTTGCCCCATAACCCACTGAATGACATCGAGGTTATGCACGAACTGCTCAACAATGTGGTCCCCTGAAAGCCATGTGAAGTAATACCAGTTCCGGCATTGCCATTCCATATCCGACATGCCGGGAAGGCGTGGACGGAGCCAGATGGGACCCGTCATGTAATAGGCATAGGCGCCCGTGATCTCGCCGATCAGCCCCCCATGAATCTCGGCTACCGCGTCCATGAAGCTGGGCTGGCGGCGATAGAGCGTACCCGCCACCACGGAAAGTCCCTTCTCGTCGGCCAACGTACCCGCTTCGATGATCGACCGGTATCCGGCCACATCGACCTGTGTGGGTTTTTCCATGAACACATGCTTGCCGGATTCGACAGCGTAGCGGAACTGCACCGGGCGAAATCCCGGCGGCGTGGCGAGAATTACATAATCCACGTTGCTGTCGATCACGTGCCGGTAGTTGTCGAAACCGGTGAACGTGCGTTCGTCCGTCACGTTGAGACGGTCGCCGATATGCTCCTGCAAACGTCGCCGGGAATCTTCCAGCCGGTCTTCAAAGAGATCGCCCATGGCGTACAACTCGACTCCCTCCGCTGCCTCGACGGCATTCACTGCGGCGCCCGTGCCGCGTCCGCCGCACCCGACCAGGCCGACCCGCATGGTGTCCGACCCTGCCGCCCAGGCAAAATTTCCGGAGCGCATGAGCGCAGAGACGCCCGCTGCTGCTGCCGATGACTGAATGAACCTGCGCCGGGTCAACCCGGTGTTTCGTGCGTTCGTGTCCCCCATTGCTTCCTGCCGGTTGGTATATGGTTATGCGTACGTCACAACGCTCATGCCGCAATATACACGGGCGGAAACATTGTTGCCGGGACAAAAGACGAACGAGGAGTCGAACGGGATCGAAGAAGGGGGAGAACGATCCTCGATGCGCCCAACGGAAATTCCGGATGTTATTCAATCCCGCTCAATGGTTTGCAAACCAACAATTTTTTGCAACCATTAAAGCAAACTTCCGTGCGTTCCCGCCCCTTTCAGATTGCGCATTCTTTCCGGGGGCATAGTAAACTCACTCGCTTTGAAGCAATCGCCTTCGACGATCGCGTCGAGCAACGTTTCCTGTGCCGGGTAGCCATTGACCGTTTTCTCCAGTACCCAGAGAAGTTCGAGGAGTTCGGTGGTAAACTGGCTGGTCCAGGATTCGGGACGAATGTTGTCCAGCGGGGACGACTTTTTTCCTGCCCCCTTCTTCATGCGGTACTTAAGCCATGATCTCACGACTTGCAGGCCCGACACCTCGAACTCGTACACTTCCGGCGTTACCGGCGCAAATGTCCCCTCACCCACATGCAGCGTTCGGGTGGTTTCGTTGTACGAGAACGTTTCGGGATACCCGTCGGCGTTGCCTGGGACAGCCTTGATGCATTTGGCCACACCGTACGGGGTATGCTTATACGCCGCATCGCCTGTTACAAACCGCTCACCATACGTATGCAGCCAGAGTAACCGTGCGCCTGTACTTCGCGCCTTTTCGAATAGCGTAGCGTCCTTTGTCAGGGGAATGCGCAACTGGCGAGTCTCCAGTTCGACGGCGAAACGGGCCGTGAAAGCTGGCTGGGCTGCTACGCCATAGAGGTAGGCAAGGAAGTCCTCCGGGGTAACGTTGTGTCCATAGGTTTTGCCAATCAGATCAAGCAGACCAGGCAAAATATTGGAGGTTGATGTGTCGGTAGAACAATAGAGAGGAATAACTGCTTTGGCACCGTAAGAACCACGAAAATGATCCATATCCGGGAGCAATGCCGAGGAAGTCAGAACAGGGCCTGATGCGAGAACCTGAGAAAACAAACTCGTCAAATATATCTGTCGTTCACTATGGGCACGCCACAGATCGGGGCGCGGGCGAGATATCAAACGTATGTCAGCTATAACATATTGGCGGTCAAAAGAGCGATAGGCATATCGCTGCACTCCCTGCAGAGGTGTATCGTGCGGTAATTGAGAAATTGGAGTCGAATCGTTGTGTTCTTCTGTCAGGGCACCGCGATAAACGCCTCCCACTGCACGATCCCCCGTTTCGCGAAACGCTTCAGATCTGTCTTCTGCCTCTAGCAATGCACGCCAACGGTGTTCAAGAGTTTCCCGATTTGGTGCGATAGGCCAAGTCCGTTTCAACTGCATACCCGAGTGCTGCCACGGCATCATGTCTGTCAGAAGAGGCCAACTGAAATAATCTCCCTTGCCCGCCGGGCGAAACGGAGCCTGCCAACCGTCTGGACATTCCTCCCACTGAACAGCGGTGAAACCGTCTATGTCATCAAGCGCGTCGAGCTTCTCCTTCTGCGTGCCCTTAATGCGGGCGTAACGGACCCGAGCGGGCGTGACTTGCTTCGCTTTGTTCGTTTCCGGTCCTTGGTTAAAAAGCGTAGAGTCCGCTTGGGGAAACTTTTCCACATTTGCTTTATCCGAGCGTAATGCCACGGCAATAGCCACAGGCGTCTGAATATTGAATACATTTTCGTTCCGACGCGTACCGCGTCCCTCGCCGCCGAGATCAAGTATCCATATATCGTCGCACCACCAACGCATATGCTGGCGCATTCCGGCGAAAGCGATGCCGTCCAGATAACTTGATGCACTGATGAAACTGACCACTCCCGGCGCATTTTTCTGCTCGAAAACCTTCCACAACGCCCAACGCCAGAAATACACATACAGATTGTACAGGTTTTTGAGATGGCCTCCATGCCCGGCCTTCTTCACGGGATCGGTAAAACTGTTCAGAATAACTTTCTCTTCTGACTTACTGTCTCCCCAGCGCACCCAATTCCCCGTGAGAGCAATGTTGTCGTCTGTAGCCGCTTCGTGGCGATCATAGGGTGGGTTGCCCAGGCAGACCATGACAGGGACTTTCTTCTTGATCTCCAATGCCTTGCGTCGCTGTTCCGAAATGGGCCGGAAGAAGTGTGCCTCATTACGTAACTCGGCCTCAGGGCTTTCGAGCGTATCCGTCAGGTAGATATGTACGCCGTGGGAAGGGATCGAAGCACCTTTATCCGCAAGGGCACGGCTGACGCGCAATTCCGCAACGGCGTAAGAACCAACCATTAACTCGAAACCGTACAGGTTTTGCGCCAAGGTGGTTGCCACTCCGGGGATGGCGCCCTCGCCTTGCTTTTCGTTAATTCGGTGAAGGGTGTGTTCGATCACGCATAGTAGATAGGTACCCGTTCCCACCGCAGGGTCCATGGTGATCACATCCGGGCTGGCCAATCCCGATTTTTTGCCGAGACGAGAAGTGAGCAGATCGTCAATCAGGCGTACCTGAGCGCGCACGACTTCGACCGGCGTGTAATAGACCCCCGCGTCCTTGCGTAGTTGGGGATCGTACGCGGCGAGGAAATCTTCGTAGAAATAGAGCCACGGATCCTCGCCTCCCACGAGAGTGGCGGGTGGTATGAAAGCGATGACACGTAATAACAAGTCGAGCGATGCAGCGATGTCGGAGCGGCCCTGGTCAGCGGTCAGGATTCTCAGGGCCCGCGACAACAGGTTGTGCTGTATGTTAAGTTTTTTCTCTGCGCTTTCGAGCGTAAGCGGATCTGCTCCTTCACTGCGGGCTAGTAGCAGGGCAAAAGTGATCGTCTGAGCGTAGGCATCGGCAAATTGTTTGTCCGAGGCATTCGGAAACAGAAGTTGCCGCCAGTCTTCTGCAAGGAGTACAAGGGGGGACGACGGATCGCCGAGTGCATCGGACACGTCATCGCGCAACATACCGCACAGAGGAGCCAGCAGTTCAGCGAACCCTTCTAGATCGATATTACCTGCACGGTCTACCGGAATGTATGGGTCCCATTGAAGAAAATCGTTCAAGAGGCGTTGCACGGCACTGGCATCTTCGGAACTTACCGCCTTAGGGCCCTCCTTAATGATATCGCCGGAGAGACGTACAATCGCATTGACACGCTCACCATTTCGATACAGTGCCCATTCGTTCCCGTCCGTGTATAGTATGTTCGGAACGGAGGAGAAGCGATTAAATTGCTCGCGATTACGTCCTTTAAATCGTGTGGCGTCAGCACCGGTGCCAGGCGCCTTGAGTTCCGCATACCCTTCCAGCAATCGGTTTTTATGGATGGCAAAGTCGGGACGCCCCAGGCGATCCGGCAAAGGCGTCTCGCCAGTGCAAACGATATTCAAGCCCAATTCGGTAGCCACCTCGCTCATGAAGTTTTCGAAAGGGGCGCGCAACTGTTCCTCCGGTTCTCCAGCGACAAATTGTCCGGATTTTTCCATTACGGAAGAGGCAAAACTCCGTAAGGCATTGTGCAGAGAAACGGTTGTACTCATGTCTGAAGTCCCGTCAAAAACCCGGTGATTACGGTATGCAGCAGACACAAAACAGCGTTACTGCACTTCGAGGCGATTTTGGTACCGTGTGAACAGTCGGTACGTTTCCACATGAATGCGATTCGTTCGTCGAGTGAAAAAGCCGTTTACAAACCGACGTTATTATGCAATTTCCACGAATGGCGTTTTTCGCCCCTGACCGTATGGGAACTCGGCCCCTTAATTATGTCTGCATTTCCCGAAAAAAATCAAACGTTTTCGGTAACTGTCGAAATGAGTTTTCGTTGAGGGTGCGAAAAAGGGTATTTTGACATTTTGCCCCCCGGCGTCCATGAACCGTTCGCATCATGAATCCCGTCTATCTCGACCATGCCGCCACGACGCCGCTTGACGCGCGCGTGCTTGAGGCCATGCAGCCTTTTTTCGGGGCGCAGTTCGGCAATGCCTCTTCGGTGCACGCTCTGGGCAGGCAGGCGCGTTTCGCTGTTGAGGAATGCCGCGAAAAGGTGGCAGCCCTTCTGGGCGCCGAACCGGGAGAGATTGTTTTCACGAGCGGGGGCACGGAGTCTAACAACATGGCGCTTGGGGCCGCATCCGGCGGCGTGCTGACCTGTGCTGCCGAGCACGAATCCGTGCTTCGTTCCGGGGAAGCCCTGCAATCTTCCGGTAAGACCGTTCGCCTGCTGAAGCCAGGCAGGTACGGCGTGGTTTCCGTCGAGAACATTGTCCGCGAGCTCGACAGCGAGGCATGCGCCGGGGTGACGCTTGTATCCATCATGCATGCGAACAACGAGACGGGCGCCCTGTCGCCGGTTCGTGAAATCGCCGAGGTATGCCATGCGCGTGGCCTGACGTTCCACTGCGATGCGGTGCAGACGGTGGGCTACGCCATGATCCCCGAAGCGGATATGATGACGGTCTCGGGACACAAGTTTTATGGCCCGAAGGGCATTGGCGCCCTGTTTGTACGTGCCGGGGTCGATGTGGGGCCTGTGCTCCGGGGGGGCAAGCAGGAACGCGGGCGTCGGGCGGGTACGGAAAATGTGGCGGGCATTGCCGGTTTTGCCAGAGCGCTGGAACTCGCCTTTGACGAAGGGGAATCCCGCAAGCGGCATGCCGAAGCGATGCGGGACCGGCTTCGCAATGGTATACAAGCAGTAGCCGGAGCAGGGGTCCGCATCGTCACCCCTTGCGGTACAGGCGAGGCAGCGCCGCATATTCTCGGTGTGGTGGTTCCACCCGTACACGGCCGACCCATAGACGGGGAAATGCTGCTCCTGAACATGGATATGGAAAACATCTGCGTATCCGCCGGCTCTGCATGTACGAGCGGGGCCCTCGAACCCAGCCATGTGCTGCTTGCAATGGGGCTGGATCGTGATACCGCGGCGGCCTTCCTGCGTTTTTCTGTAGGCAAGAGCACGACGGACGAAGAGGTGGACCGGGCTATCGAAGCGCTTGATCGTGTCTTGCGCCGGATGATCCGCATGCCCGAAGCCCCATGAGCGCTGCCCTTATTGTGTTTGCAAAACCTCCGGTTCCCGGCCGGGTCAAAACCCGCCTGACGCCGCCGCTTTCCCCGGAGGACGCTGCCCGTCTCTACGGAGCTTTTCTGCAGGATGCACTGGATCAGTACCAGGGCCTCGGGGTAACGCTTCGTCTGTACCTGGCGCTTGACGAGCCGCCGCCGGGGATGGGCATAGCAATCCAGCGTGGGGATATTTTCCCCCAATGGACCGGGAACGTGTTTCGCCAAAGGGGGGAGGGCCTTGGGGAGCGTATGAAGCAGGCTTTCGAGGAAACGTTCGCCGCAGGGCGCCGCCGTGTTATCCTGATAGGGACAGATCACCCCACGCTGCCTTCCGTGTACATAAAGGAGGGTTTAGCCTTCCTTGAAGCGCAGCGCACCGTGGTGCTCGGTCCCACCGGAGACGGAGGGTTTTATCTGATCGGCATGAACGAATCGTTTCCGCAGATTTTCGAAGGGATGACCTACAGCCACGGGGCTGTTTTCGAACAGACCACCGCCCGCGTTGCCTCATGCGGCGCCTCGTTGCAGACGCTTCCGGAATGGTACGATGTGGATACGTTCGACGATCTGAAACGACTTGTTGCGGATATGCGGCGGGAAAGCGCCGGCGCGATGCGGACCCGCGCAATGCTCCAGCGCCTTTCCGAACGGTACGAAGGGCTGGCGTAAGGGAACGAAAGCAGGTCGGGGATAAGGGGGGCGAATTGCAGGTGATGTCTCTTCATGCCCCGAAGAATAATGAAGCGCCCCGACGCCTGTACAGGCGCCGGGGCGCTTCTGTTTTTTCCTCGCGATAACCTGCCTGGACAGCGAGGACTTCCGCACGGACTACAGGGAAATTCCAAAAACGAGGAAGCTCTTTTCGGCCGTGGGATTCAGTATGTACGAGACGCTTACGGGTAACTCGAACTTGTCTGTGATCGGAATGCTCTTCGAGGCGCCAAGCACCATGTCAATGATGCTGAATCCCTCGGTCAAGTACAACCCACTCTCGCCTGCGGAAGCGCCGATCCCGAACGACATCTCCATCCCGCCTACGGCGAAGGGGATGGATGCGTTGATATACAGCGAGTTGTCCGGGTCGTTGTGGGCGTTGTATGCGGCATAGAGTGTCACTGGAAACGAATCCGTGCCTCCGAACGAGAAATAGGGTTCGATCACGTGTGCTCCCTCACCGTCGCCATCAAAGTTGGAGAACTCGACGCCACCGTTCGGGAAATAGTAGTCCGTGATGCCTACAGAGAAGGCGCCGGCGGAATAACCGATCCACAGGTCGTGTTCGTTGGCGTCGGCCGAACCCGGATTCGTGGCATACGATGCCCAGGTTCCTATCTCCAGTCCGCCGGAACTGAAGGTGAGCGAGGGCTGGACGCTGGCGGATTCACCGAAATCGATTCCCCTCCATACATAACGGCTTACGATATCGGCGCCGAAGCTGAATTCCTGCGCGGAAGCGGGCAGGGTCCAGGAAAGGGCGAACGCCAGAGAGAGGATGGTAAGAAGTTTCTTCATGACGGATAACCAGTGTGGTTGTTTATGATGCTGTCTGGGTACAGAGTGCTCGGCGAGGCGTCGAACGGATCCGCGTTCGCGGCCGCCGTTGAAGCAAAGAGCAGGCCGGCAGGGAACAACGCCAGGCCACATGCCCGGAACGAGTTCTTGGCAAGCGACGTCATTTTTTGCTGATAAGTGAAGGAATTTCGAAAAACACCTTATTAAATTAGACAATAATGACCCAATACTTCAATAGATGATTACATAAAACCTCTTTCCGAAATGCCCTGTTTTGAAAAAAAGCGCTTTTTTAGCCCATTAGAGGGCATGAAGTGTTTGTGAAGCCACAAGGGCGAGTGTTTTCGTAATGAATAACTTGCAAAACATCCTGTTTTTCACTTGATAGGTTCGTCCGAAATTGCGTTATTATATAGACTATAGCGTTAGTTGCCCTGTTTTATCCGGTAATGCTCCGTTCGGTGTATCGTTCCCGTGACGGATCGCTTGATGAACCTTCGATGAACAGAGAGCGTATATACGTTTACGAACAGGAAAGGCATAGGGCAGACCAATTATGGCTCGACCATGATGCAACACTCCCGCAAACGGATAGCGCTTCGGCGCACAGGTAAGGACATTTCTCGTGTCCTGCGGGGAACGGCATGCGTTGCCGACGGGCAGTTTGCGTCGCTTGTCCTCCTCCTCGGTCTCATTATTATTACGGTTTAGCCGGGACCGGCCGATCCTTCGCACCTCTCCAGTATGCATGATGGCATCAATCGGACAGTGAAGGATTGGCCTTCACGCCGCACGTTAACAAGATGCCCATGTACTCCCTCGCAGAAACGTACCTGAACGCTGAAGCCAGCGGTTCGTATTTTAACAAGTCTATCCAAATGGCTTGTTACTTGTGCATGGCCTGCGCATTGTGCGAGCCGCTCGTTGGGGCGCCAAATAACTAAGGAAAAAAACCGGTCGGGATCAATGCCTGATATGCAAGGAAACAGCATACCGCAACATGCGCCGTCGGTTAACGGCGCACAACGCATGAGCGGTGCGGAGATTTTTCTGCGTTCGCTGGATGCAGAGGGCGTAGAGGTGGTGTTCGGTCACCCTGGGGGGGCCGTCATCAAAATCTATGATGAGATGGCTCGCATCCAGCCGAACTTCAAGCATGTGCTGGTGCGGCATGAGCAAGGCGGCGCCCACGCTGCCGAGGGATACGCCAAGGCGACAGGTAAGGTGGGTACGGTGCTTGTAACCAGCGGGCCCGGCGCCACCAACACGGTTACCGGCATTGCGGACGCGTATATGGATTCGGTACCCATTGTCGTTTTCACCGGGCAAGTGCCGACCCAACTCATCGGGAACGACGCTTTCCAGGAGTGCGATACGATCGGCATCACCCGCAGTATCACGAAGCATAGCTTCCTGGTGCGCGATGTGCGGGATTTGGCCCCGGCTGTGAAAAAGGCCTATTACATTGCCCGCACGGGGCGGCCTGGCCCTGTCGTCGTGGATTTGCCCAAGGACGTGCTTCTGGCCGAAACCGAATTCGAATACCCGAAGGAAATCAACCTGCGCGGCTATCGCTTCAAAGACAAGGGCGATGAAACCAAAATCCGTCGCGCCGCGGCTATGATTGCCGAGGCGAAGAAGCCTCTTTTCTATGTGGGCGGCGGGGCAGTCAATTCGAATGGATCGGACGTATTGACCCGGATTGCCCGCAAGGCGCGCATTCCGGTCACAACCACCCTGCACGGACTCGGGGCGTTTCCCGAGAACGACGACCTTTCGGTGGGTATGCTCGGCATGCACGGCACATGGTACGCCAATATGGCGGTGCAGCACTCCGATCTATTGATCGCTGTCGGGGCGCGGTTTGACGATCGGGTAACGGGTAAGCTCGAATCCTGGGCGCCGCATGCGAAGATCATCCATATCGATATTGATCCGTCCTCGATCTCCAAGAATGTTTATGTGGATTGCGCCATTGTAGGGGATGTACTCGATGCACTCACGCGTCTCGAGCCTCTCATTGAGCCGTGTAATACCGGGGAATGGCTCGAACAGGTGGAAGCATGGAAAGATGAATGCCCGCTGATGTATGATCAGGCGGACGGGCGCCTCCGTGCGCAGTATGTACTCGAGCGCCTTCGGCGCCATACGCAGGGGGAAGCGATCATAGTGACGGATGTGGGCCAGCATCAGATGTGGGCGGCTCAGTATTTTCAGTTCTTGCATGCGCGCACGCACATTACGTCGGGTGGTCTTGGCACGATGGGTTTTTGTTTCCCTGCAGCGATGGGCGCTGCGTTCGGCATGCCTGACAAGACGGTCGTTTCGATCAGCGGCGATGGTGGCTTCCTCATGAATGCGCAGGAACTATGCGTCGCCGCCGCGCACGGGCTGCCGATCAAGGTGGTCATCATAAACAATAATTTTCTGGGCATGGTGCGGCAATGGCAGGAATTGTTCCACAATGAGCGCTTCAGCCATACCGATCTGTCCGATACAAATCCGGATTTCGTCAAGCTTGCGGAGGCGCATCACTGCGTAGGCCTGCGAGCGGAGACCCCGGACGAAGTCGACGAGATTATTCGGAAGGCATGGGCCGTCACTGATCGCCCGGCTGTGATGGAATTTCGTGTCACCAAGGAGGAAATGGTGTTCCCGATGGTGCCTACGGGCGCCTCCACCAGCGAAATGATCACGAAGCGCCTGACGCCTGACGCCTTCGTATGACGAAAATTCCATAAGGAAGTCGCCATGAGTGAGCACGACACACTGACCCCGCAACAGATTATCCGGAAGAAGGGCCAAGGGGAACCCATCGGGGCGGGCGAGAAAACGCACCGCCACCGGCATATCATTGCCGTTTTGCTCGAGAATTCGATTGGGGCGCTGAACCGCGTCATCAATTTGTTCTCTGCCCGCGGCTTCAGTCTCGAAAGCGTGACGGTCGGGAAAACGGACGAGTCCTCGGTTTCCCGGATGACCATTGTCACAACGGGGGAAGACCGCACCATTTCCCAGGTGAACCGTCAACTGAACCGGTTGATCGATGTGCTGGAGGTGGAGGATTTGACATCAGAGGAGTACGTCGAGCGCGAGTTGTGCTTGCTGAAGATCCGGTATACCTCTGACAACCGTGTTGAACTGCTCGACATGCTCAAGATTTTCCATGGTAAGGTCGTGGATATCACAACGGACACGATGACCTTCGAAATCGCCGGACCCACCAGGAAAATCAATGCCTTTGTCGGGATGATGCACCGCTACGGCATTGAGGAAGTTGCGCGGAGTGGCCGCGTGGCCATGAAACGAGCGCTGCTTTTCGGCGATTGAGCCGGTTTTTCGCAAGGGTCGCAAGCGGCCCGCACATACCACCTGCAAACGAAAATATCACACAGATGGGAGTTAACGTTCACTATCGGGCCAATCCCGATCTCGTCCGGTCTCGGCGTGTAGCCGTTATAGGATACGGAAGCCAGGGACATGCTCATGCCCTGAACCTGCATGACAGCGGCGTCGACGTGGCGGTCGGGCTGCGCGAGGGCTCTTCCTCGCGCGCGGAGGCCGCCGGAAAAGGCCTGCGCGTCATGAGCATTTCCGAAGCGACTGCATGGGGCGATCTGGTTGTGCTTCTGGCGCCGGATCAGCATCAGAAGCAGGTGTACGAGGCCCACATGGCCGAGCATATGACGCCGGGCAAGTCCCTGGTTTTCGGGCACGGGTTCAACATTCACTATGGGCAGATCACGCCGCCGGAAGGCGTCGATGTGTTCATGGTGGCTCCCAAATCGCCGGGCCATCTGGCGCGCCGCGTATTCGAGGAAGGCAAGGGAGTGCCTTGTCTGGTGGCTGTTGCGCAGGACGCTTCGGGCGCTGCACTGGATATGGCGCTGAGTTATGCGGAAGGCATAGGCGGCATCCGGGCAGGGGTCATCGAAACAACCTTCAAGGATGAGACGGAAACCGACCTCTTCGGGGAACAGGCTGTACTCTGCGGCGGCGCCGAAGAACTCATCAAGGCCGGGTTCGAAACGCTGACCGAAGCCGGGTATCCCCCCGAACTGGCGTATTTCGAGTGCCTGCACGAACTCAAGCTCATTGTCGATCTGATTTACGACGGCGGGCTGGAATACATGAACTACTCGATCAGCGATACGGCCGAGTACGGTAATTATACACGCGGCCCGCGGCTCATTGATGCCTCGGTTCGCGGGCGCATGCGGCAGATTCTTGTCGAAATACAGGATGGAACGTTTGCAAAAGAATGGATTGCCGAGAATAAAGCCGGGGGCAAGCAGCTGCTTGCCTTGCGCGGCAGGTCCAGGGAGCATCCGATCGAACAGATCGGTAAGCGGCTGCGCGGCATGATGAGTTGGCTGCGCGGTGAACAACAAGAGGAAGCGAAAGCTGTATAGACTTGACTGGCGAGAGGACATACCGCATCGCCTGCTTGCCGGGCGACGGCGTCGGGCCGGAAGTCACCCGTGAAGCGCTCCGTATCCTTGCGGAGGCGGGTGAGCGGTTTGGGTTCGCCGTCGCGTCCGAGGAATTTTTCATAGGAGGCAGCGCCATCGATGCGTTCGGTACGCCATTACCGGAAGCTACGGCAATAGCCTGTCTCGAGTCGGATGCCGTGTTGCTTGGGGCCGTTGGAGGGCCTGCCTGGGATGATCTTCATGGTGACCTGCGTCCGGAGGCCGGCCTGCTGGGTCTGCGCAAGACGCTTGGCGTGTATGCGAACCTGCGTCCGGTGACTGTGCCGGATTTTCTGGCGGGTGCTTCGCCCCTCAGGCGGGAGGTTGTTGCGGGCACGGATATGATGATCGTGCGCGAACTGACCGGCGGGATTTATTTCGCAGAGCCGAAGGGGCTTGTCGAGGGCACGCGGGGCAAGGAAGCCCTCAACACGATGCGTTACTCGGAGGCGGAAATCGAGCGTATCGCTCATGTGGCGTTTACCTGGGCGCGTCGTCGTCGCGGACGGGTCACGTCGGTGGATAAGGCCAACGTACTGGAGGTGTCCCAACTGTGGAACGATGTCGTGACACAGGTGCATAGCGCCGGCTATCCCGACATAGAACTGGAGCATTTGTATATCGACAACGCCGCCATGCAGATTGTGCGGCGTCCATCGGACTTCGATGTGGTGGTGACAGCGAACCTGTTCGGCGATATTCTCTCCGATCTGGCAGCGACATTGCCGGGTTCGCTCGGCGTGTTGCCGTCGGCTTCGGTAGGCGGCGCCGTAGGGTTGTTCGAGCCGGTGCACGGCAGTGCCCCCGACATTGCTGGCGAAGGGAAGGCTAATCCCGTGGCCGCTGTGCTCAGCGCCGCCATGATGCTTGAGGAACTGGGCGAGGCGGATGCGGCAACGGCAATTCGCAGGGCCGTGAGTGAGACCTTTTTGGGGGGCGTACGAACGGCCGATATGCAGGAAGAGGGTTGCAGGCTCGTGTCCACCGAAGAGATGGGTGCGTGCATTGCCGACCATGTACGGCAGACTGCGAGCAAGGAGCAGAAGGTGGAGGTAGCTGCATGACACGCCACATTGTACGGATTGACCATCTTGATTTTCTTCGACTTACAAGGCGCCCGACGCATCATGGGCGGGACGACTTCTTGTCGTTGACGCATCGGGCGCGTGTGATAGCCCCTACGCACCACTTGTAAGGAACAGTCGAGGAACCCCTCCAATGAAAGACAAGGTAACCATATTCGATACGACGTTGCGTGACGGCGAGCAGGCGCCGGGAGCGTCCATGACGATCCATGAGAAGGTCCGCATCGCCCGGCAACTCGTAAAACTGAACGTGGGTGTGATCGAAGCCGGCTTTCCGATTTCGTCTCCGGCCCAGTTCGAGGCCGTGGCGAGCATCGTGCGCGATGTGCAGGGCCCCGTGATCTGCGCGCTTGCCCGTGCACTCGAAGACGATGTGCATGCTGCCGGCAAGTCGCTGATCGGTGGGAAACGGACACGGATTCACACGTTCATCGCCACCAGCGACATTCACATAGATGCAAAGTTTGGCAGCGACAAGTACGGGAAGACGTTGCCCGAGAAACGCCAGAGCGTCGTGCGGATGGCTCGCGAAGCCGTGCAACTGGCGCGGACCTACACCGACGATATAGAGTTCAGCACAGAGGACGCGGGGCGCACGGATCACGGTTTTTTGTGCGAGGTGATTGCTGCAGCGATCGAGGAGGGCGCCACCACCATCAACATTCCGGATACGACCGGCTATTGTACGCCCACCGAGTATGCGCGTATGTTCGAGACCGTTCGCAAGGGCGTACGCTCGACGAAGAATGTGGTGCTCTCGACCCACTGTCACGATGACCTCGGCCTTGCCGCGGCCAATTCCATCGCCGCCGTGTATGCGGGCGCACGGCAGATCGAATGTACGATCAACGGCATTGGCGAGCGGGCCGGTAATGCCGCGCTCGAGGAAGTAGTGATGGCGCTGCGGGTCCGGCTCGAGCAATTCGGCGTCGACACAGACATCGATGCCACGCACCTTACGGAAACGAGCCGCATGGTATCGGTGGCGACGGGATTTCCTGTGCCGCCGAACAAGGCTATTGTGGGGCGCAACGCCTTTAGCCACGAAGCCGGCATTCACCAGCATGGCGTGCTGAAGCGCCGGGACACCTACGAAATCATGCAGGCGGAGGATGTGGGCCAGACGAGCGAACAGATACGCTTGGGGCGACATTCCGGACGCCACGGCTTTTTCAGCCGTCTGAAGCGGATGGGTCTGCATGTCGAGGATTCCCGCAAGGACACTCTCTACCAGTTATTTGTTCGCCTTGCGGATCGCAAGAAAGAAATCCACGATGCGGATCTGATTCACCTTGTTCAGGGGAATGCGGAGCATGCGGTTTTACAGCATTACCGGCTCGATAACCTGTCCGTTAAGGTTGCCACCGGCAAACGGCCGAAGGCAGAGGTGGAGGTGTTCAATGTTGCTGCTGAGGAGCGGTTGACCGCGCAGGGGACGGGCGATGGCCCTGTGGATGCTGTGTATCGGGCCATCAATCATGCGCTCGGCAGTTCGCACAAGCTGGAGAGCTACTCTATTCGATCCGTTTCCGAGGGGGCTGGCGCCATTGGCGAAGTGACGGTGCTCATCCGGGAAAGCGGAGCCTTTTTCAGAGGACAGGCGCAAAACACGGATGTGATCCGCGCATCTGCGGACGCCTACATCGATGCGCTCAACAATCTGGAAACCTGGCGATCCGACGAGGAGAACATGACCTTTGTCGGCAATGGCATCATGAGTTCGTTCGAGGGAGGCGTAGCATGACGATTACAGAGAAAATACTGGCGCGGCACGCAGGTCGGGATCGGGTGGCGCCCGGGGATAACATCTGGGTGGATGTGGACATTCTCATGACGCACGATGTGTGCGGCCCCCCGACCATCGATATCTTCCGCCGTGAATTCGGGGCCGATGCGGCGCCGTGGGACAAGGAGAAGCTGGTGATCATTCCCGATCACTACATCTTTACGAAGAACCACCACGCGAACCGGAATGTGGACTTGCTCCGGGCCTTTGCCGCCGAGCACGATCTCCCGTATTACTATGATCCGGGTACGCCGAGCTACAAGGGCGTATGCCACATGGCGCTGGCCGAGGAAGGGTTCAACCTGCCGGGTTCGCTGCTGATCGGTACGGACAGTCACACGTGCACTTCCGGTGCATTTGGCATGTTCTCGACCGGAGTGGGCAACACGGACGCTGCGCTTATCATGGGTACCGGCAAGCTCTGGCTCAAGGTCCCCGAAACGATGCGATTCGTGTTCGAGGGGTCTCTCCCGCCGTACCTGATGGCGAAGGACCTCATCCTGCAGGTCATCGGCGACATCGGAACGGATGGGGGTACATACCGCGCTCTCGAATTCGACGGAGAAGCTGTCTACGATCTGCCGGTCCACGAGCGCATGACGTTGACGAACATGGCGATCGAAGCGGGAGGGAAGAACGGGATCATTCCTGCCGACGAAAAAACCTTCGAGTATGTACGGGCGCGCACCGATAGGGAGTTTGAGCCCGTCTACGGTGATCGGGATTCCCGGTATCATACGCTCAAGACCTACCGCGTTGAGGACATCGAACCGCTTGTGGCGAAGCCGCACAGCCCGGACAACCTGGCGACGGTGTCGGAAGTTGCCGGGACGCGTCTGGATCGTGCGTACGTCGGTAGTTGCACCGGCGGTAAGCTGGAGGATTTCGTGGCGGCGGCGGGCATCCTGCGGGGGCAAGAGGTGGTCATCGACACCTACATCGTGCCGGCGACGACCTGGATCGGCAAGCAGTTACACACGACGAGCGTCGAAGGCGACACGTTGTACGATATCTTCGAACGATCCGGTTGCAAACTCGGTCAGGCTTCCTGTGCAGCGTGCCTCGGCGGACCGTCGGACACGTTTGGGAGGACACACGGCACGGAAGTCGTGATCTCCACTACGAACCGGAACTTTCCCGGACGCATGGGCAGCAAGAACGCTTCGGTGTATCTGGCGTCTCCCTACACGGTGGCGGCCTCGGCGCTTTCCGGAGTCATTACGGATCCTCGCGAGGTGCTGGTATGAACAAGACGATCAAGGGGGCGGCCTACGTAGTAGGGGACGCCATCGATACGGATCAAATCATCCCGGCGGAGCACCTGGTATACAGTCTGTCCGACCCGGAAGAGCGCAAGTATTACGGGCGCTATGCGCTCAGTGGCGTGCCGCAGGGTCAGCAAGGACTTCCTTACGGGACCCGGCCGTTTACCGAGGATGATGTATTTCGGAGCGCCTATACGATCGTGGTGGGCGGTTCGAACTTCGGGTGCGGGTCTTCGCGGGAGCATGCCCCGTTTGCGTTGCAGGAAGCCGGATGCACTGCCGTTGTGGCTGAGAGTTACGCCCGCATCTTTTACCGCAATGCGGTGGACGGAGGGTTTATCGTTCCATTCGAGTCGATCGAGCGGCTGGTCGAGCGTGTGCGTACGGGCGATCTCCTCGAAATCGATACGACGCTCGGCAAGCTTGCCAACCGCACGACAGGAGAGGAATTTCTGCTCAAACCGCTTGGAGATGTGGCCGAGATACTGAAAGCAGGCAATGTCTTCGAATTCGCAAGACAAGCCGGATTTATGCCGACCTGATGCATCGAACAGGGTGTGGCCCGCTATGAGCTGTCGCCATGAGTGATATCACCACGGGCAATCAGCAGTCAAAATGGATACCTTCATGCCAGAACATGCCGACGAACCGGTCCTTGTGGAGCTCTTCGACACCACGCTTCGCGATGGTACGCAGGGCGAGCACGTTTCGCTGACGGCCCGCGACAAGTTGCGGATCGCAAAACGCCTTGATCACTTCGGCATTGGCATCATCGAGGGGGGCTGGCCCGGTTCGAATCCGAAAGACCAGGAATTTTTCGAATTGGCGCGGGACGTGGATTGGGCGCAGGCGCGCATCTGTGCTTTTGGCTCCACGCGCCGCGTACAGTACGCTCCGGAGGACGATCCCAACCTGCAGGCCATGCTGGCGGCGGAAACCCCGGTGGTTTCCCTCTTCGGCAAAAGCTGGAGGCTCCATGTGGAAGTGGCCCTGGGCGTAACCAGGGAGGAAAACCTTGAACTGATCCGCTCGTCCGTAGAGTACCTGAAGGCGCACGGCAAGCATGTGGTGTACGATGCAGAGCATTTTTTCGACGGGTACCTGAATGACCGGGTCTATGCGCTGGAAACACTGGAGGCCGCTGCTTCGGCGGGTGCGGACGTGTTGGCCCTGTGCGATACGAACGGAGGCACGCTGCCCGGCACGCTGGGCCGGATCGTGGGGGATGTAGCGGGCCGATTCGAAGCGGGGCTCGGCATTCATGCGCACAATGACTCTGGATGTGCTGCGGCCAATTCGATCGTGGCGGTGCAGGCCGGCGCCCGGCATGTGCAGGGGACGATCAATGGCATCGGAGAACGCTGTGGCAACGCGGATCTGACCGCGATTGTCCCGGGACTCCAGCTCAAACTCGGATACGCGTGCGTTGCGCCGAATAGAATGCGTGGACTCACGGATCTCTCACATTTCGTATACGAGGTGGCGAACCTCGACCCGGTGGGGCGGTCGGCGTATGTGGGTCGGAGTGCATTCGCCCACAAAGGCGGCATCCATGTGTCGGCGGTAATGAAGGAGCCGGCGGCGTACGAGCACCTCATGCCCGAACAGGTCGGTAACAAGCGCCGGGTGCTCGTGTCTGATTTATCCGGGCGCAGCAACGTACGCTACAAGGCAAAGGAGCTGGGTCTTGACCTGGGCGAAGCAGACGAGGCGGCACGCGCCGTAAAGCGCATCAAGGACCTTGAGCATCTCGGGTACGAATTCGAGGGCGCCGAAGCTTCGTTCGAATTGCTGCTCCGGCAGATTCAAGGCGAGGAAGCAGAGTTCTTTTCCCTGGAACGACTCCGGGTCCAGAGTGAGCTCGGCGATGCGGGTGCGGATGCCACCCAGGCGACGGTAGCGCTTCGCGTTGATGGCCGAAGGGAATTGCTCGTGGCCGAAGGCGTGGGGCCGGTAGATGCCCTGTCGAACGCATTGCGCGGCGTGTTGATCGCCTTTTATCCGGGTCTCGAACAGGTGCATCTCGCCGATTACAAGGTGCGCGTGGTGAGTCCCGAAGACGGCACGGCGGCGTATGTCCGCGTGCTCGTTGAGCATAAGAACAGGAACGAGACATGGAATACGGTGGGCGTTTCCACCAACATTCTGGAAGCAAGTTGGCAGGCTATCGCAGACGGCATCCGGTATTCGTTGATGCGAGAAGGCGCCAAGCCGATCCACTCCATGAAGGAAACCCTCGTTCAGCAGGATTGAAGAAGGACGCAGTACCGAGGCATTATGCAGTTTCCACGTATCCGCGAAGGTCTTTACGATTCGTTTTACGAGCACGACGCATGCGGCGTCGGTTTCGTTTGCAATGTGCAGAACGAACCGGTCCACGATATTGTGCAAAAGGGGCTCGAAATGCTGAACAACCTGGTGCATCGCGGGGCATGCGGCTGCGATGACCGGACAGGTGATGGAACGGGCATTCTTCTTCAGATACCGCACGAATTCCTGGCGCCCGTGCAGGAAGAACTCGGCGCTGGCGTACGCACGCCAGGGAAATATGCGGCCGGTATGGTTTTTTTACCCCGGGAGGCCGATACGCAGGCATTGTGCAGAAATGCTGTCGAGGAAATCGTTCGGGCGGAAGGACAAGAGTTTCTTGGCTGGCGCCGCGTGCCGATTTGTCCGGATTCCGTGGGAGAAGCCGCCGCAAAAATGCAGCCCGAACTCTGGCAGGTGTTTATAGGGTGCGGGAAGCAAACAGCGGATCAGGATGCGTTTGAACGCAAACTGTATGTCATTCGCAAGGTGGTCGAACATACCATAGCAGGGGCGGATATGCCGGGGGCGAGCGAATTTTATATCTCCTCGCTATCCTCGCGCACGATTGTGTATAAGGGCATGTTGTTGTCCGAGGACTTGCCCCAATTTTATACCGACCTAACTGATCCTCGCATGAAGAGCGCGCTTGCGATGGTGCATGCGCGATTTTCGACGAATACGCTCCCGAAATGGCCGCTGGCGCAGCCTTTCCGCTTTTTGTGCCACAACGGTGAGATCAACACACTCCGGGGTAATATCAACTGGATGAACGCGCGGCAGTCGCTGTTCGAGTCGGAGCTCTTCGGCGAGGACATGAAGAAGCTCTTGCCCATACTGACCGAGGGCGCCAGCGACTCGGCAATTCTCGACAATGCGCTCGAACTGCTCTACTTCACGGGCCGTTCGCTTCCGCACGCCATGATGATGCTGGTGCCGGAAGCCTGGGAGTACACCCGGGAGATGAGCGAGGAGAAGCGCGCCTTTTACGAGTACCATTCCTGTTTAATAGAGCCGTGGGACGGCCCGGCTGTGTTGCCCTTTACGGACGGCCGGTACATCGGCGCTATTCTCGACCGCAATGGGTTGCGCCCTTCCCGGTTTACGGTTACGAAAGACGGCCTGGTCATTCTTGCCTCCGAGACGGGCGTCCTCAATACGGATCCGGCCGACGTGGTATCGAAGGGGCGCTTGCAGCCCGGCAAGATGTTTCTGGTCGATCTGGAAGAGCACCGGATCATTGAAGACGAGGAGATCAAGCAATCCCTGGCCACCCGCCGCCCCTACATCGAGTGGCTCCGGGATCACGCTGTGCGCATGCAGGATTTGCCGGATTACGGGAGGCCGGCCCGGTATGCTCCCGAGGAACTCCATGTTCGGGAGAAAATGTTCGGCTACACGCTCGAAGACGAGCGCCTCCTCATGAAGCCCATGGGGCTGCATGGCAAGGAAGCCCTTGGTTCGATGGGAGACGATACGCCCCTCGCCGTGCTGTCGGATAAGTCGCGCCTCCTGTACGACTATTTTCGCCAGTTGTTTGCCCAGGTGACGAACCCTCCGCTGGATGCTATCCGCGAAGAGATGGTGACGTCCCTGTTCACGCAACTGGGCTCCGAGCGCGACCTTTTCAAGGAGACGCCGCAGCATTGCCGCAAACTGATTCTGAAGCAGCCTGTTCTGTCGGATCGGGATCTCGCGCGCATCCCGAATTCGGGAATCGAGGAATTGAAGACGCAGAAGATCGATATTGTATTCGATACCGATAGCGGTGGGGAGGGGCTTCGCAAGGCGCTCGACCATTTGTGCGAAGAGGCGGAGCGGCTGGTGCGTGAAGGTTGGTCTGTGCTGGTGTTGTCGGATCGGGCTGCCGGTCCGGATCTGGCGCCCATTCCGGCATTGATTGCTACCGGCGCCGTACATCATCGCCTGATTCGCAAGGGCCTTCGCACCAGCGCTTCCATCGTGGTTGAAAGTGGGGAGCCCCGGGAAGTCCATCATTTCTGCACACTTATCGGGTACGGCGCCGATGCCGTGAACCCGTGGCTGGCCTTGCAGGTGATCGAACGCTTGCTCGAAGGAGAAGACATTTCCGATATCGAGGCAAGAGTCGGCTACATCGCATCGGTCGGGAAGGGGATTCTGAAGGTGATGTCGAAGATGGGTATTTCCACGGTGCAGAGTTACCGGGGCGCGCAAATCTTCGAGGCGGTCGGTCTGGCGCAGGATCTCATCGATCGGTATTTCACGGGCACGGCGAGTCGCATAGGCGGCATTGACCTCGATACGATTGCCGAGGAGACGATGATGCGTCATCGTCAGGCCTGGCCGGATGTCCGCCTTCTTTTTTCGAAGGGTTTGGACGCGGGCGGGCGTTATCTCTGGCGGCGTAACGGGGAACACCATTTGTTCAATCCCATGACGATCACTCGCCTGCAGCAAGCAGTGCGCTCCGGGGAGGCCTCTACCTACGAGGAGTATTCCAGGCGGATCAACGATCAGACGCAGCAGCTCGGCACACTGCGTGGTTTGCTTTTGCTCGACGAAGAGGGGGCAACGCCCGTACCGCTTGATGAAGTGGAGCCGTGGACGGAGATCGTCAAGCGGTTCAAGACGGGCGCTATGTCGTACGGGTCCATTTCGAAGGAAACCCACGAGACGCTCGCCATTGCCATGAATCGCCTCGGGGCCAAGAGCAACACCGGCGAAGGCGGTGAAGACCCGGAGCGGTATGATCGCCGCAGCGAAAAGCGGAGCGCGATCAAGCAGGTTGCGTCAGGGCGTTTTGGCGTGACCATCGACTACCTGACGAGCGCCGACGAGATTCAGATCAAGATGGCCCAGGGGGCCAAGCCGGGCGAAGGCGGACAATTGCCGGGTGAAAAGGTGTATCCGTGGATTGCGAAGACGCGCCACTCGACTCCCTACGTAGGCCTCATTTCCCCGCCTCCGCACCACGACATTTATTCGATCGAGGACCTGGCGCAATTGATCCACGACCTCAAGAATTCGAATCCGGATGCACGGGTTACCGTCAAGCTCGTCTCTGAGGTGGGCGTAGGCACGGTCGCTGCCGGCGTGGCCAAGGGCAAGGCCGACGTCGTGCTGATTTCCGGCCACGATGGAGGGACCGGCGCTTCTCCGCAAACTTCCATCATGCACGCAGGGCTACCCTGGGAGCTTGGCCTGTCCGAAACGCATCAGGTGCTTGTCCGGAATGGGCTCCGGAGCCGCATTCGGGTGGAATGCGACGGGCAACTCAAGACCGGGCTCGACGTGGCGATCGCGTGCCTGCTGGGCGCGGACGAATTCGGCTTCTCGACGGCGCCGCTGGTAGCGATAGGCTGCATCATGATGCGTAAATGCCACCTGAATACGTGTCCTGTCGGTATTGCCACACAGGATCCGGAGCTTCGGAAGAAATTCGAGGGTCAGCCGGAAGATGTGATCAATTATTTCCACTTCGTCGCGGAAGAGTTACGCAAGATCATGGCTCGCCTCGGATTCCGCACCATAGCTGAAATGACCGGACAGGTTCAGCGGTTGAAAGTTCGCTCGGATGTCGATCATTGGAAAGCCAGGCGCCTGGACCTTTCGCCGGTGCTCGTCAAGCCGGAGGTTCCCGAAGCGCTGCGCAAGTTCCATGCAACAGAGCAGGATCACGGCATTGAGAAGGCACTGGATCATCGCCTGATCGAAATGGCTCGTCCGGCGCTCGAAACGAAGACCCCGGTTGAGTTCGACATCGCTATTCGGAATGTCAACCGGACTGTCGGAACGTTGCTTTCCGCCGAGGTGAGCAAGCGGTATCCAGGCGGGCGCCTTCCTGACGATACGATCCGTATCAACATGACCGGCTCCGGCGGGCAGAGTTTCTTCGCCTTTGGGGCTGCAGGCATTACCGTCCACCTGAGGGGCGATGCGAACGATTATTTCGGCAAGGGGCTTTCCGGCTCTCGCCTGATCGTCCAGCCGCCGGAAAATGCCGGGTACGACGCGCATAGCAACATCATTATCGGCAATGTGTCGCTGTACGGCGCCACGAGCGGGGAAGTGTTCGTGCGCGGACGGGCCGGCGAACGTTTCGGCGTCCGCAACAGCGGCGTGCATGCCGTGGTCGAGGGCCTCGGGGATCACGGGTGCGAGTATATGACCGGCGGCCGCGTGGTCGTGCTTGGCCCCACCGGGTGCAATTTTGCAGCGGGCATGAGCGGAGGTGTGGCGTACGTTCTCGACGGCACCCTGGAGTTCAGGACGTTGCGTTGCAATGGCAAGATGGTGGATATCGAAAGGGTGGAAGATCCTGCCGACATAGAGGAACTGCATGCGATGGTGGAGAAACACTATCGCCTTACGGGCAGCTCCGTGGCGGAATGGGTTCTTGAAAACTGGGAAGCCTCGCTGGAGGAATTCATCAAGATCATGCCGGTCGAATATCGGAATGCCCTCCTCCGGCTGGAGGAAGAAGCGGGGCAGGCGATTATGCCGGAACATGCCGTCGTATAGACGGGAGTTTGCAAGGGATCGGAAGTACATGGGTAAAATAACGGGATTTATGGAATACCCCCGGGAGCTGGCTCCCCGGCGCCCGGTGGAGGAACGCAAGCGCGACTATCGCGATGTGTATCTGGAGCTCCCTGTCCGGAAGGTGAAGCGGCAGGCTGCGCGTTGCATGGATTGCGGGGTGCCTTTCTGTCAGGCCGGGTGTCCGCTCGGCAACATCATTCCGGATTGGAACGACCTGGTGTACCAGGACGAATGGGAAGCGGCGTTCGGGAGGCTGCGCGCGACGAACAATTTTCCGGAGTTTACGGGCAGAATATGTCCCGCGCCGTGTGAGTCGGCCTGTGTGCTCGGCATCAACGAGCCGCCGGTGACGATCGAGCAGATCGAAAAAAGCATCTCCGACAGGGCCTGGAAAGAGGACTGGTATGCGCCGTGTCCGCCGGCGGTAAGGACGGGCAGGAAAGTGGCTGTGGTAGGGTCGGGCCCCGCCGGGCTTGCCGCCGCCGACCAGCTCAATCGGGCGGGTCATTCGGTTACCGTGTTTGAAAGGGACGATCGCATCGGAGGGCTGCTTCGCTACGGTATTCCCGATTTCAAGCTCGAGAAATGGATCGTGGATCGCCGGATCGATGTGATGCGCGAGGAAGGGGTCGAGTTCGTTACGAATGCCGAGGTGGGCAAGAATTACCCCGTAACTGCGCTCGACGATTTTTGCACCGTGGTACTTACCGGGGGAGCCACGAAGGCGCGCGACATGCCGGTTCCGGGCCGGGAGTTGGCCGGCATCCATTTCGCATGGGATTATCTCTGGCGGCAGAACAAGATCAATGCGGGCGATGCCATGGATCATGTCGAGCCGATTACCGCTGCCGGCAAGGACGTTATTGTGATAGGCGGCGGCGATACGGGGAGCGATTGCGTGGGTACCGCCAACAGGCAGGGAGCAAACTCCATCACGCAATTCGAATTGCTTCCGACGCCGCCCGAGGATCGTCCGCACCATCAGCCCTGGCCGTTCATGCCCATGATTTTCCAGACGACCACATCCCATGAGGAGGGAGTGGATCGCCACTGGAGTGTACTGACAAAAGAATTCAGCGGCGACGACGGGTGCGTGCAGGAACTGCGCACGGTTAACGTGTTACCTAAAAAGGACGCTTCCGGGCGCATGCGATTCGTAGAGCAGCCGAATTCCGAGCACCTGTGGCCGGCCGATCTCGTGCTTCTTGCGGTTGGCTATGCGGGGCCGGAGCCGGACGGCGTTATTGCCCAACTGGGTATCGAGCTGGACGAACGGGGCAATGTCCGGACGGACGAAAACTACATGTCGTCGCGTCCCGGCGTGTTTGCGGCGGGAGATATGCGTCGGGGACAGTCGCTGGTGGTATGGGCCATCGCAGAAGGGCGGGAAGCGGCCCGCGGCGTGGATACTTTCCTGCGCGAGGAAGCGACTACGCTGCCCGAAAAGGGAGCGGGTGATCTTCCAAGGATACGATGATTCGTTATGCAACTCGTTCCCTTTCAAGGCATTATGTTCTTTAATATAAGGTAAAGATTTACATGCCGTTTCGTCATATAGAGGTTTTTGGTCCGGCTTCCTTGTCCAATCTCGGACCGGGATTCGACGCGCTCGGCTTGTGCATTTCCGGGATCGGCGATGTGGTTCGGGCGCGCCGTACGGAATACCCGGGCATTCGGCTCAAGCATGAGCCGGGCGCCGTACCCTGGGAGGCACTCAAGGATTCCGCAAAGAACACGGCGGTCATTGCGGCAAAGGGGGTGTTGGATTTGCTCGGCACGGACGAAGGAGTCGAGCTTACCCTCACGAAAGGGATCCCGCTCGGCTCCGGGATCGGTGGCTCTGCAGCCAGCGCCGTGGCCGGCGCCTGGGCTGTGAACATGCTCTTCGGGCGGCCTTTCGGAAAGGAGGCTCTTATCGAAGCCGTACTCGAGGCCGAAGACATCGCTTCCGGCGGGCGGCATGGGGATAATGCGCTTCCCGCCTTGCTGGGGGGGCTCATTCTGGTTTCGTCGAGCGATGCCTCTCGCTACCGGCGTATAGAACTGCCCGGTTCGCTTCACATTGCTCTTATTCTTCCGGCGGTGCAGGTGTTCACCAGGCAGGCCCGCGAAATGTTGCCGGACCGCGTGCCGCTCAAGGACGCCGCCAGCAATGCTTCCGAGCTGGCGTTTCTGGTGGATGCGTACCGGTGCGGCGATTGGGAAATCGTTGGACAGTGCATGATGCGGGATCGCCTCGTGGAGCCGGTGCGTGCTTCCCTGGTGCCCTGTTATCATGCCGTGCGGAGCGCAGCTCTCGAGGCCGGTGCGTTCGGATGTGCGCTGACCGGTTCGGGGCCGGCTATGTTTGCCCTTGCGCCTTCCGCGGAACAAGCCGTCTTGATACGGGACGCCATGCTGGCCGCAAGCATATCCGAGCGTGTCAAGTCCGATGGGGTGATAGCCGAAGTGAACGATACGGGTGTCGTCGATATGGTGGAGCACAGCGTGCGCGTGCAGCAGCCCGCGTAGCAAGTTCATGGCGATTCCTTACCGCAGCACGCGCAGTACGCCAGGTACGGAAAGCGTATCGTTCGGGGAAGCGCTCTTACGAGGTCTGGCGCCCGACGGGGGCTTGTATGTGCCCGAAAATCCACCTCGCATATCTTTTGCACACCTATTCGAGGGAGATACGCTCCCGGACATGGCCTGCAGGGTGTTCGCAGGCTGGATCGGCGACGAAATCCCCGCTCCCGATCAGGAACGCATTGTTCGGGATGCGCTCGATTTCCCGGTACCTCTCGCGCCACTTTCTCCAACGGGGGGCGGGCCGTGGAGCGATACCTTCGTGCTGGAACTGTTTCATGGCCCCACGCTCTCCTTCAAGGATTTCGGGGCGCGGACCATGGCTCGCTGGATGGGTTATTTTCTGGAGCAGCGGGGGGAAAAGGCGACCATTCTTGTGGCTACATCGGGCGATACGGGCAGCGCCGTGGCCGACGGGTTCGCCGGGCAGGACCGGATCCGGGTCGTACTGCTCTACCCGAAGGACAAGGTAAGCGGGGTACAGGAACAGCAGTTGATTGCGGCAAGGCCGGGCGTACAGACGCTGCGTGTGACCGGGGATTTCGACGACTGCCAGCGTATGGCGAAAGAAGCGTTTGTCCATCCGGCGTTCGCCGGGGCAGGCCTTTCTTCCGCCAACTCCATCAATATCGGTCGTTTACTGCCGCAGATGATGTATTATGTGCTCGCGGCGAGCCGGCGTCCTGCAGAAAAACCGTGGTTTTGCGTGCCGAGCGGCAACCTCGGCAATCTGACGGGGGGAGTGCTTGCGCACTTGTCCGGGTTGCCGGTGGCGGGCTTTCTTGCGGCGCACAACGCCAACGATTTTTTCCCCCGCTTTCTGTCTGAAGAAGACGCTGGATTCGCTCCTGTGATTCGAACTCTTTCCAATGCGATGGATGTCGGCGCACCCAGCAATTTCGAAAGGCTCCGGGCCTTGCTGGATCGTCCGGGTATGCAGCGGCTGATACGTGCGGAGCGCGTTCTCGACGAAGATACCGTTGCGTCCATGCGGCGGGTCTACGAGACCACCGGCTATGTGGCCGATCCGCACACGGCGGTAGGCCTCGAGGCGGTACGCCGTCAGCGCGAATCTGGCGCGCTACAGGGGCCTGTCGTGGTGCTGGCTACGGCGCATCCCGCCAAGTTTCCCGAAACGGTGCATGCTGCGCTCGGCTTCGAACCGGATGTGCCCGACCGGCTGGCGGCGATCGGGACGCAGGGTACGGCGGTCGAGGAAGTATTGCCTTCCGTGGAGGCTCTGCGTCCGTATCTTGTTGCGTAGGTAGTACGGATCGGCGAAAAAATCGAAAACAATACATCCTGTTCCTTGCCGGTTTCTTCACCCGATATCCAGTCCGATACCCTGGATTCCCTGCCCATGCCATTCTACCTCGATGGCTGGAACCGCAGGCAACTTCCACATGCACAGGCGCTATGGGATTTTCATCAGGCGCTTGCCCGGCCTGCCTTGTTACTTGCCTTGCCGTCCGCTTCGCCGTCCGGGTCTCCTGCCGACGCCTTTTTCGACGAGGAATGTGATCGCCTTATGGCGGGTAAGCCGCTCCGTGTCATTCCGGAGGCGGTGGCAAACCAGGCTCTTGCCGCTTGCGAGGCGGCGGGATTACCCCGTGCATTGCTGACCGAGCAAGTATCGGCGGCCCGGGTGTGGGCGGGGCCTGCGCGTTTTCCGGATGACCGCGCGGTCAACGATTTCATGGCTGGATGGGTTTGTCCGCACGCTCGCCTGCTCGCCCACCTTGCAGGCATCTCCGGATCGTGGCAACGCAACTACATTGACGAATTTGCCCGCGGTTTTTTCTGGACAGGTCGTCTTATGGCTCTGAAACGCGATGTGGCCGAAGGGCGTTTTTTCATTACCGAGACCGATCTTGTCCAGCACGGCGTTTCGCGCGAGCAGCTCCTCGAGGGACGGGTAGACGAGTCTATGAAACGGCTTTTGTGGAAACAAACCATTCGCGCCAAGAACGCCTTTGCATTGGCCGAGCCTCTTGCCCTCGAATTGCCGCGCAGCAAGGCCGGTGCGTTCAAGCGATGGTGGCTGGGCGCGCTGGAAGCCCTGCACGAAATTCGGCGGCGCGAGTACGATGTATGGACCAGGCCGATTACGCTTTCGGCCCGAAGCCGAATGCAGGTCCGCATTCAGGCGAGGTTCGGGCGTACCGCCTTCCGTTCACGCGGATAACTTCAGGAAAAGGCAATGACTACGTATCGCGACGCCGGTGTAGACATCGACGCAGGCGAAGAAACCTTGCGCCGCATCAAGCCGCTCGTGCGGGAGACCTTCACGAGGGGTGTGGCTGCGGACATCGGCGCTTTCGGCGCTTTCTTCGAACTGGGCGACGGGTACGACCGCCCTCTGCTTGTCTCCTCGGTGGATGGGGTCGGCACGAAACTTAAGGTAGCGTTCCGTACGGGTCGCCACGACACAGTGGGGCAGGACCTTGTCAACCACTGCGTAAACGATATTGCCGTGTGCGGCGCCCGCCCGCTGTTCTTTCTGGATTATTTCTCGACGGGCACGCTCGATCCGGATGTGGCGGAAGCGGTGGTCCGGGGCATGGCGAGTGCGTGCAAAGAGAACGAATGTGCGCTAATCGGAGGGGAGACGGCGGAAATGCCGGGTCTCTACGGCGAGGGCGAGTACGATCTCGCCGGCGCCATCGTGGGCGTGGTCGAAAAGGCGCAGATCGTCGATGGGTCGGCCATCGAGGCGGGCGATGTGCTGCTGGGCTTACCCTCGACCGGCCTGCACACGAACGGCTATTCGCTGGCCCGCGCCGTGTTATTTTCGCACTTCGATCCCGGGGATCGCCCGGAGGCATTGGGCGGGACGAGTATCGGCGAGGCGCTGCTCGCCGTACACCGGTCCTATCTCAGGCCCATCCGCGCCCTGCTCGAACAAGGGGTGGGGCGGGGTTTCGTACACGTTACAGGAGGCGGCATTCCCGGCAATACGCCGCGCATCATCCCGGAAGGCCTGACATTCGACATCGACTACGATGCCTGGGAGCGCCCGCCTCTTTTCCAGTTGATCCGGGACCTCGGAGACGTCCCGGAAGACGATTTGCGGCGCACGTTCAATCTCGGCATGGGACTACTTGCCGTCGTGCCGGAAAGCGAGGCGGATCGCGCCGTGCGCATCCTTGAGAACCTCCGCGAACAACCCCGGAAGATCGGGAGGATTTGTGCGTTGTGACAGGGCGTGCGGCCTGATAGCCTGAAAAGTGGGATCAAAGTCGCCTCTCGCTTTGCAAACCTGCTTTCCGTGTGATATTTTGCCCACGGGAGTCCAGTTTAAGGCTGAGGAAGGCACAAGCACTTGCCGGGGCAGGGCGTTACCACCAAGGATTTTTACTTGCCTGATTAACCACATATCGAGACTGAGAGCCATGACCAGGAGATCGCTTGCTTTTTTGATAACCCTGTCCGTTATGCTTTCGGTATCATGGTCCGCATTTGCGCAGACCATGACCGATAAAGAAAGGTTGTTAGGAACCTGGAAACTATCGGAGATCGAGGACGGTTCGGGGGACCGGTCCGGGGAAATAGACAAATACCTGGACCTGGGCACCATGACATTCCGTGAAACGCCGCAAGGCGATACACTCGACTTGTTTTTTTCACCCAAGGACAGTATATCGACAGACGACATCTCGGTTATGGGTATTCTTGCATTTGAGGTAGACGAGGCAACGGATAGCCTTAAAATGATAGTATTGGGTAACACTGTACCTTCTCAGTATGTCTTCGACAGCGATACCCAGGTGACGTTTGTCATGGACAGCGATGTTATAAATGGGTTTATAGACGGGATTAAACCTTTTGCAGCATTAGTTGGGGCTGCAGACCTCGTTCCGATACTTAACGAACTGACTCCCTATACCGGTACGGCCTCCTTTACCTTCACGGCGGTCGAGGGGGTAACGTCCGTCGATCGTGCGGATGAGCTTCCTGAAACCTCGACCCTGGCCCAGAACTACCCGAACCCGTTCAATCCGTCCACGGAGATCGTCTATTATCTGGACGAGTCCGGCCCCGTACGCCTTGAAGTATTCGATATGGCCGGCAGATTTGTCGCAACCCTCGTGGATTCCGTACTGCCGCAAGGGGAGCACAGGGCCCGATTCGACGCCGGAGGGCTGCCGACGGGAACCTACGTCTACCGCCTGACGATCGGCAGTGGCGCGAAGACACTGACAAGAACCATGACCATTGTCAGATAGGGTGGATGAAGCTCCAAACCTCGCTGGTACACGCCGGTGACCGCAAGCGGCTCGGCGACTACATCCCGGTGGCGACGCCTGTCTATTCTTCGTCGAGTTTCTTCTACGAACGCATAGAGGACCTTGCCGAGGTGTTCGCAGAGGAACGCACCGGAGAGGTGTACTCGCGGATAAGCAACCCCAGCTCAGGAGCGCTCGAAGAGCAGATCGCCACGCTCGAAGGCATGGACGGAGCGTTCGCCACAGCCTCCGGTATGGGAGCGGTGCACCTCGCTATTATGACGGCGCTCCTGGATCGTCGTCAGGCGATTGTGGCTGCCGATGTGCTCTATGGGGGCAGTCTCGAACTGCTTGCAAGCGTGCTGAGGCCGTCGGGCATCGATGTCCGGTTCTGCGACTTTTGCGACCTGGAGGCGGTGCGCGAAGCCGTACGTGAAACCCGTCCCGCTCTGCTCATCATGGAGACGTTGTCCAACCCGTGTCTGCGCGTCGCGGACCTGGACCGCCTCGCAGAGATCGCCCACGACGCCGGCGCTCTTTTTCTCGTGGACAACACGTTCACTCCGCTGCTCCTGAAGCCCATAGAGCATGGCGCAGATATGGTCATCCACAGCGCCACCAAGTACCTTTCAGGCCACGGGGACGTGCTGGCCGGCGCGGTGGTTGCCCAGGAAGAACACCACGAAGCGCTCAAGCAAGTGTACCGGTGCCTCGGCCCCAATCCGGGGCCGTTCGAGGCGTTTATGGTCATGCGGGGGATCAAGACGCTATCGCTGCGCATGAGACGGCACTGCGAAAACGCCCGGCTGGTGGCCGAAGGGCTGGCCGGGCATCCGGCCATCGAGCGGATCCTGTATCCGGGAAATCCGGATCACCCGGACGCAGAAGTCGTGGCGAGGCTGTTTCCTGCGGGGCAGGCAGGGGGCGCTGTAGGCGTCGATATACGCGGCGGGCAGGATGGGGCCTATGCTTTTCTGGACAGGCTGCGCCTTGCCGCTACATCGGCCAGCATCGGGGATCTGACCACGCTGGCGTTGCACCCGGCCAGCGCTACGCACCGGATGCTCTCGCCCGAACGCCGGGCGCAACTGGGCATCACGGACGGGCTGGTCCGCCTGTCCATCGGCGCGGAAGACATCGACGATATTCTTGCAGACCTCGAACAAGCGCTGGAAGCCGTATGAAACAGAGTACGCTTGCCATTCACGGGTGTATGCCGGAGCGCGGAGATGCGCCGTATACCCCCTCGGCGCCTGCCCTCGAAACGGCGGCCAGCTTCCATTACCGGCGGGCCGCCGACATGACGGCGGTCGCCAACGGGGAAATGGAGGGCTTCGTCTATCAGCGCTACGGCAACCCGACCGCCGCTGCTTTGCAACGCCAGATGGCCGCGCTGGAGGGCGGCGACAGTGCGCTGGCGTGCAGTTCGGGCATGGCGGCCCTGCACATCGCCCTGCTCACGGCGCTCAGGGACCGTCCTTCTTCCATCCTGACGGCGGAAGTGCTGTTTGGGGAGACCTTCCTGCTTCTGCAGCTCATGGAACAGCAGGAAGTGATGACCCGCTATGCGGATCCCTGCAACCCGGAGGCGTTCGAGGCGGCGCTTGCAGAAGCTGACACGGGGTGCATCCTCGTGGAGACCGCCTCAAACCCCCTCATCAGGGTAACACCCCTGGACGCCATCTGCGCTATGGGCAAACGACATGGCGTGCCTGTGGTGGTGGACGCCACTTTCACCACGCCTATCCTGAACCGGCCTTTCGATGTCGGCGCCGATATCGTCATGCACAGCGCCACCAAGTACCTTGCAGGCCATGCGGATGTGCTGGGCGGGGTAACGGTCTGCCGTGAAGTCCATGCAGACTGGATGCAGGAGTTGGGACGTCATCTGGGTCCGAATCTTGGTCCTTTTCACGCGTTTTTGACGATGCGGGGCATCAAGACGCTTCCAATGCGCATGGAAGAACACTGCCGGAACGCCTTGCACGCAGCGCAAGTACTCGAAGGGCATCCCCGGGTGGAGGCAGTGCATTATCCCGGACTCGACGGTCATCCCGATAAAGAAGTCGCAGGCAGGTTGTTCGACCGCGGTCCCGACGGCGACACCTTGTACGGCGGCATGGTGAGTTTTGAAATACGCGACGCTGACGAGGCCGCCGTCTTCCGCTTCGCCAATGCCCTGCAACTGGTGGTCCGGGCAACGAGTCTCGGTGATGTTCACTCGCTGGTGACGCATCCGGCTACCACGACGCACAAGAATATCGGTCCAAAGCGGCGGGCGCAGCTGGGTATCGGCGACAATCTGGTGCGGATTTCGGTGGGCATCGAAGACCCGGAGGACATTGCGGCAGACCTCGTGCAGGCGCTGGATCAGGTGTGAAGGGGAACTCCCTGGAGCGATAGAAACGAATCCACTGCCGGTTTCTCCCGTATACCCTTCCGGAGGCCGGAGTCGATACTATTACGCACGTGTAATCATTGCTCCCGTACGGCGGTCCCGGAAACCTGTCGGGGCGCTCGGCGTGTTCACACATACCCGAAGTAATTTCCTGCCTTCCTCGCGCCATGTTATCTCTCGCTGTTATTGTGATCCTGAGCTATCTGGTGGGTTCCGTGCCCGGCAGTGTCTGGATAGGCAAATGGATGCACGGCGTGGATATCCGCCTGCACGGGAGTGGCAATGCCGGGGCAACAAACGTTTTCCGGGTGCTCGGATGGAAAGCAGGCATGCTTGCCTCGCTTGTGGACCTGGGTAAGGGACTGCTGGCTGCCGGCGTCATCGCATCGCTCCGGCTGGATGCGCTTCCTGCAGGGTTCGCCGTTTGGCAAATGGAAGTGGTCGTGCGGCTCCTGGCGGGTGTGGCGGCGATTATCGGACATATGTATCCGGTGTGGGCCGGTTTTCGCGGAGGCAAGGGTGTAAACACCGCTGCCGGGGTGCTGTTTGCCCTGACGCCGGCCACTATGGGGATTACGCTGGCCATCTTCCTGATCGTGCTTCTTTCTTCGCGGTACGTTTCGGTAGCCTCGCTTTCGGCGGCAGCGGCTTTCCCGTCCGTGGTGGCCATCCGGCGCTATGTGTTCGACATCGAGCGGGTCGATCCGAGCCTGCTCGTTTTCGGGATTGCGCTCACGGTGGGCATTATCGTTGCGCACCGGACCAACATACGCCGCTTGTTCAAGGGAACGGAGAATCGGATCCGTTCCTTCCGCCCGGCGCAAGGCATGAAGAGCCGTGGCGAGTTGTAGCGAGAAGGCATCGCCGTGACCAGACGCATTGCCATGTTGGGAGCGGGTAGCTGGGGGACGGCGCTCGCTATCCTGCTTGCCAAATTGGGCCACGACGTCATGCTCTGGGCCCGGCGCCCGGAAGTTGCCGAGGCAATGCGCCGCACGCGGCGGAATCCCACCTATCTGTCGAATGCACTGCTTCCGGATAGCATTTCCATTACGTCGGATATCCGGGAAGCTGTGCAGGACCGCGACATGTGGGTTTTCGCCATGCCGGCGCAGGCTGTGCGCGCCTGCGCCATGCAGGTGAGGGGCGAGACCAGAAGCGACCTTGTCTATGTATCGGTGGCCAAGGGCATTGAAATCGGTTCGCTGTATACGACGACGAGCGTGCTTGCCGATGTGCTGCAGTCTGTGCCGCCGGAGCAGATCGGGGTACTGTCCGGCCCCAGTCACGCCGAGGAAGTCGCGGAGGAAAAACCCACCACGGTCGTGGCCGCCTCGCATTCCGAGGATACTGTGGAGGAGATACAGTCCGTATTCGCCGCGCCGCGCTTCCGGGTGTACCGCAACCCCGACCTGCTGGGCGTCGAGATCGCCGGTTCCGTAAAGAACGTTATGGCGCTGGCGGCCGGTATCGGGGATGGGCTCGGGTATGGCGATAACACCAAATCCGCCATCGTGACGCGCGGACTGGCGGAAATCCAGCGCCTGGGTCTTGCGATGGGCGCCAGGGAGAGCACCTTTGCGGGCCTTGCCGGACTTGGCGACCTTGTGGTCACCTGCATGAGCCGCCATAGCCGCAACCGGTACGTCGGCGAGCGCATCGGCCAGGGCGCCAGTCCGGAAGCCATCCAGCAGGAGATGAACATGGTGGCGGAAGGCATGAGCACCGCCGATTCGGTGTACCGCCTTGCGGCCCGGCACCATGTCGAGATGCCCATTACCGAAGCCGTCTACCACATCCTTTTCGAGGGGATGACGCCCCGGGATGCCGTCGAGGAACTCATGGCGCGGGGGTTGAAGCAGGAGGGGTAGGGTTATATATCCAGGGTCATCTGTACAAGCCCCATGCGGCCTATCTCCGGCGAGCCGATGAACTCGCGGTGCTGTTGATCCAGCACATTGAACAGGGACAGATTCATGCGCAATCCGGACACATAGTCGCCGAGATCGTATCCGGCGCCGACGTCCAGCAGCGTATACTCCGGCACGGATCCTGTGTACAAACCCGATCGAACTTCGAAGGCCCCGGTATGCCGCACGGATGCATGGATGCTCCAGTTGCCTGAAGATTCGTAGGCAAATCCGCCCTTGATCTTCGTCTTGGCAGAGTTCATAGACAGTTCCAGCGCTTCTTCCTCCTCGCCAAGCTCGCTGGCGTCAAAAAAGTTGTCGTTGACCCAGGACAGATTTCCGAAAACGCGGAAACGATCGCTGAGCAAGAGTTCGGTGGACACATCCAGACCATAGTATTCAATCTCCCCCATGCTCCGATACGTCAGCAGAAGCTGACCGGGCGTCATGTTTTCCACAGGCTGCACGATACCGATCGGCGAATTCTCCGGAATAAACGTTGCAACGCCTGGCCTCGCAAGCCCTACGATGAGCGCCGATACGGCGTCTGCCGACAGCCCCACCGCCTGCAAGGCCGTATTCAAGGTCGTATTGTCCGCAATACCGGCGGCAAGCGCCGCTTCCAGGTCACTGAAAAGCAAACCGTGTTCCGGCGCCAGCACGAAGGGCGTCTCTACCCGCAACGGGCTGACGAAATTCCGGCGGCGGGTGTAATACCCATCCACGGCGACCAGCAGTCGTTCCCCGAGTAGCCCCTTGTACCCTACTTCGAATATCTCGCTGACCGTGTGTTCCAGGGGAGGGACATCCACCACATCCTGGGTTATACTCTTTGGATCCACACTGAATGTGTTCAGGTCCAGGTATCCGATATTGGCCGGCGTCAGGCCCGTTACGGTGATACCCCCATCCGGACTGAGCAAGCCGATAAACCGGGTAATGATAGGCGCCGGAAGGTTTAAGCCTTGCTCCGCCAGCATCCCTTGCAGCACAGACGCCGGAATACTCGAAAGCGTTCCGTATATCTGACTATAGAGCAAATCGAGCGGGACGCCTACAGGAACGGCCGCCCCGAAAATATCCGGAACCAGACTGGAGGCGATCAGGCCGCCTTGTGCATCGCGCTGGAAATGAAATCCGTCCAGCGTTCCCCGTGCCCGGATCGTAAGCGGCCCGGCCGCTCCCGCATTGATGTCCAGAAAAAGACTATTCGTGCCGGGCGAAGCGAATGCCCGGTTGAACGTGGCGCGAAGGCTGTGTGCGGGATCCGGTTTGAAAACGAGGGCGGCCCGGGGAGAAATCTGCACCCCGTCGAACAAATCGTGCCTGTCCGCGCGCACGGCGACCGTCGCATTCAATGCCGGACTCAACCGAACGACGCTCTGGACATAGGCGCCTGTCTCGGCGAATCGGTCATTATCGTCGTTACGGCCAAAGATCGTTTGCTTCGTAACCGGATTGGTCAATTCGTATTCCGCGCCGAGAACAAAACGGAAGCGATCCTCCAGAATATCGAAATCGTACTGCCCCTGTACATTGACCAGGGTCGAATTGTCCACCACATTCGCGACCGATCCCGATCGATAGACAAAGGAATCGCCCGCGTCGTTGAAATTCGCATAAGCCTGGGCGAAAAACCCTCCGGCGTCGAGGCGAAGCTGCCCGTACGTATATCCGAACCCTTCGGCCTGAGTCGTACCGATACCCGAAAGCACAATGGACTTGGCTGTAGAATATCCGCCATTGGCCGTCAGCGTGACGTTCGGACGAGGCCGCCAGGAAAGCAGACCCGACACAGTATAGCTATGGTTATTGTAATCGACGGGCAACGCCTCCTCCCTGAACGTGGCGAGTTGCACAGCATCCGTGGAATCCGCCGGATCGAAGGCAAAGTCGTTGGCGCGCTGAAAATCGGCGACGACCTTGTATCCCAACTTGCCGCCCGCAACCCCTGCATGGCGCAGGGATGCAGTCAATGCATTGCGCAAGCCTCCCCCCACGCGCACCGTCGTACCCGGATGGGTAAACGGATCCTTACTGATGAAGTGGATCACTCCCGCATCGACCCCGGCGCCGAAGAGCGCCGATCCCGGACCCCTGACCACTTCGACGCGCTCCAGATCGATCTGGCTGATCGGCATCAGGCTATAATAGTTCAGGCCCAGAGACGTCACGGCCGCCCGCCGGTAATCCGTCATGACATACGTGGCTCCGGAGAAGACGTTATTGAACCCTCGCAGCACGATCTCATACCGGTTGACGCCCGTCTGCGCCATATCCACCCCGGTTATATTCCGAAGCAACATGGCGGAGGACGGCAGGGCAACGCTCTCGATCTCCCTTGCATCCAGGACGGAGATCGAGGCCGGGGCGTCCAGCACCTTCTCGGACGAGCGCGATGCGCTCACGATCACTGTATTGAGATCGAAACCTGTCGGGCGCAAGGCTACATCTGCCGTGAGAGATTCCCCGGGCTGCAAGGATACCTGCATCTGTTCCGCCTCGTATCCCACAAAACGCACCGCAAGCATATAATCGCCCGGAGGAACTCCGGAAATTTCATACGATCCGTCGGCGCCCGAAGCGCTGCCGGCAATCACGACGCCATCCAGCAGCAGCACTACATTGGCGTCTTGCAGAGGAGATGCCGACGACGCGTCCGTAACGACGCCGCTAACCGATACGGTGGCTTGCGCCTGCACCGATCGGGGCGCGAACGCACCGAATGCAAGAAAACAAAACAGGGATGTAGCGAGCAGGTAGCGCAGCATGGCGTCCTCCGTTTTGATCCGTTTGACACGTAAACTATCCATATAGGGACACTCTGATGGTAAAGTCAACTTTTGCATGTAATTCCCTTCCACAAGCATGTAAATGGAGGCGCAAGCAGTCGCAATGTTCCTGTTTCCGCCAATTTCGGCGCCAAGCGATGCCTGGAACCCCGGGGCGACGGCGCAAAAAATGGCAGCGACGAATCCCCTTCCCGCACTGGAATTTCCCATCTCCGATTCGTACCTTCCACCTTATGGGGCCGTTATTGCCGGGACTACCGCCTGATACAGGCATGTGATCGTAGAGGAACGCCGCTATGGTGCAAGGTAACCAATCCAGCGAATGCCCGCAATATTTTATAATTTTATATCCGTTATTGTGCCGGGTATATCTACCAGGTGTATCCACAAGGCCATCTACCCAGGTGCGTCTACCCAAGTGCATTCACCGGGTATATCTCCCAAGGTGCATCTACCAGGTGTATCCACCAGGCGTGTCCGCCGGTACGTCCGGCATATCCCCGCTCCCTCCAGACACCGTGTACCCCCTGAATCCCGCCCCGCATACCCCGCTTCCTCCACACACCCCATAAACCCCTCCTGAACCCCGCCCCGCACACCTCCAGCGGTCCGTAAAGCATCCCCCAATGCCCATCGTCGAAACCATATCCCTGCAGGAAACGGCCCGGGAGCGCTATCTGAGCTACGCGCTGTCCGTCATCATGAGCCGCGCCCTGCCGGATATCCGCGATGGCCTCAAACCCGTGCAGCGGCGCATTCTGTACGCCATGTACGCCAACCTGCGGCTTACCCCCGACGCCCGTTACCGCAAGAGCGCGGCGGTCGTGGGCGAAGTGATGGGCAAGTACCACCCCCACGGCGACACGGCCATTTACGACGCGATGGTGCGGATGGCGCAGAATTTCTCCTTGCGCGACCCGCTGGTGGACGGGCACGGCAACTTCGGCTCAATCGACGGGGACAATCCCGCCGCGATGCGCTATACCGAGGTCAAGTTGCGCGCACTGGCCGTGGAAATGCTGGAAGAAATCCGGCAGGACACCGTGGATTTCCGGCCCAATTTCGACGGCAGCTACAACGAGCCGATCGTGCTCCCGTCGCGCATCCCGAATCTCCTCGTCAACGGGGCGGACGGGATCGCCGTGGGCATGGCCACGAAAATCCCCCCGCATAACCTGCGCGAGGTGGCGGATGCGCTGGTCCACCTGATCGACCATCCGGAAGCGTCCGTCGAGGAACTGGCGCAGCGCGTGCCGGGGCCGGATTTCCCCACGGCCGGACGCATTCTGAACACCCCCGCCGAGTTGCTGGAGATACACCGGACCGGGGAGGGGGCCGTGGAATTACGCGGCGACTACGGCATGGAGGGGAAGAGCCGGATCGTTATTACTTCCGTTCCCTACATGGTCAACAAGGCCACGCTCGTAGAGAAGATCGCCGAGCACATCGTCAACGAGCGCGTACCGCAGCTCTCCGACGTGCGCGACGAATCGACGGACGACATCCGCGTGGTGCTGGAGCTTCGGCGAGGCGCCGATCCGGAAGCAGCCATCGCGTACCTGCTCCGCCACACGGACCTGCAAAAGCGTTACCACGTCGATATGACGTGTCTCGTGCCGACGGAGAATCCGCTGATCCCCGCTCCGAAGAAGGTGAATCTCCCCGAGGCGCTGCGGGCCTTTCTGACTTTCCGCCTGGAGGTCGTGGTGCGCCGCCTCCGCTACGCGCTCGAACGGCTCGAACGGCGTATCCACATCCTGCGCGGCTTCGAGAAGCTGTTCGACGCCCTCGACGAGGCCATCCGCCTCATCCGTGCGTCCGCGGACCGGAAAGATGCGGCCGGGCGGCTCATGCACCGGTTCGTTCTGGACCAGGAACAGGCTGACGCCATCCTCGAAATCAAACTCTACCGATTGGCCCGGATGGAGATCGAGGAAATCCGCCGGGAACTGGAAGACAAGCTGGCGCGCGCTGCGGACGTTCGCGCCATCCTCGCTTTCGAGGACAAGCAGTGGGCGCTGGTGCGCGCTGAAATCCAGGAGGCAGCCAGTGCGTTCAGCACGAATCGCAAGACGCACATAGCAGGCCCGGACAGGGTGCTCGAATACGCCGCCGAAGACTATATCGTCGCCGAAGACTGCTACGCCATCGTAACACGCGACGGATGGATCAAGCGGCAGCGCACGTACACGGATATCGCCAGCATCCGCGTCCGTGACGGCGACGGGGTGGGGTGGGTGTTACCCGCCTCCACCCGCGGTACGGTGGGCTTCTTCACCAACTTCGGGCGGTGTTATTCGCTCCGTGCGGACACGTTGCCGAACACGACCGGCTATGGGGATCCTGTCCAGAAATTCTTCGATTTCTCGGACAAGGAGCATGTGGTCGGAGTCGTTTCGTTCGATACGCGGGCGCTTCCGAAGTCGATCGCCGCGCCGGAAGCCGTGCCGGAACTGTTTCCGAAAAACGGGCACGCCGCCGCCAAAGGGGACCCGCTTCTCGTAACCATCACTGCCGAGGGGCAGGCCGTGCGCCTGCCGATGGACAGTTTTGCGGATCCTTCGACCCGGAAAGGGCGGACCTACGCCAAACTGGAAGACGGGGACGAAGTCATCGGCGCCGAACCGGCGGCAGGAGACGAAAACGTCTGCATGGCGTCCAGAGCCGGGTATGTGCTCATTTTCCCCGTTGCGGAGATTCCGAAACGTGTCGGCGCCGCCAAGGGAGTCATCGCCATGCGTCTCGGCGCGGACGATCAGGTACTCGGCTGCACACTCTCCAGTGCGGCCCGCGACGGCCTGAAGATCGAAACGAGCCGGGGGCGCATCGAGACGGTGCGTACCACCAAGTTCGAGGTCGCCCGGCGCGGTAACAGGGGCAAGGCCATCATCAAGCGGGGGCATGTAGCCCGCATCGTTCCCGAACCGGTGGAAATACGGTTATGAGCGGAGTGCGGACATATACGGGCGCCGACATTCAGGTCCTCGAAGGGCTGGACCCCGTGCGCAAGCGTCCGGGGATGTATGTGGGCGGCACGGGCAAGTCGGGCCTGCATCATCTGCTTTGGGAAATCGTCGATAACGCCGTGGACGAGGCCACCAACGGCTATGCGTCCCACATAGAGGTGACGCTCCACGAGGACGGGCGCAGCGTCACCGTGTCGGACAACGGGCGGGGCATTCCGGTAGACGAACACCCTTTGAAAAAAATCTCCGCCCTGCAACTCATCATGACGACCCTGCACGCGGGCGGCAAGTTCGACCAGACGAATTACATCGCGTCAGGGGGGCTTCACGGCGTGGGCGCATCGGTAGTGAATGCCCTGTCGGAGGAGATGACGGTGACGGTCCGCCGCGACGGCGCCGTCTGGGAGCAGCGCTACGCACGGGGCGTCCCGCTTTCCACGGTGCGCAAGGTGCGCGAAAACGGCCGCGGGACCGGCACCTCGATCCATTTCCGGCCCGATCCGGAGGTTTTCGAATCCGTGGCGTTCGACGCCGAGGCCATCGGCCAGAGTCTTGAAGTGAAGACGTACCTGAACGCCGCGCTGTGCATCGTATTCAGGAACGGGATCACCGGTGTCCGCCGCGAATACCGCCACGAGGGGGGGATTTCGGAGTTTCTGACCGAACGGGTGAAGGGCCTGGGCGAGCGGTCCGTGCACGAGGAACAGTTTCTGGTGCGCCAGCAAGGCATGGTGGACGGCGCGCGTGTGGAGGTGGCGCTGCAGTGGACGGAGGCGCCCCGCGAGCATGTCCGCTCCTTCGTCAATGGCATTCCCACGGAGGAAGGAGGCACTCATGAACAGGGATTCCGTGATGCGGTGCGCAGCGCCGTGCGTGCCTACATGGAAACGCACGACATGCTGCCGAAGAACCTCGACATTTCGGCGGACGATATCCGGGAGGGTCTTGTCGCTATCCTGAATCTGTTTATGGTCGAACCGCAGTTTCAGGGGCAGACCAAGGAAAAACTGAACAACCCGGGCGCCCGCTCCGTCGTTGCCGGCGCCATGCGCCTCGAGCTGGAGCGGTTTCTGAATGCGCACCCCACGACGGGCGAGGCCATCGCCGCGCGCGTCATACAATCCGCGAAGGCCCGCCGCGCCTCGCGCACCGCCGCCCGCGACGTCCGCCGCAAGACAAGCATCAGCCACCGGCTCAATCTGCCCGGAAAACTGGCGGACTGTTCTTCGACCGACCCGGCCAAAAGCGAATTGTTCATTGTGGAAGGGGATTCCGCCGGGGGTTCGGCCAAGCAGGGGAGGGACCGCGTATTTCAGGCCGTGCTGCCGCTGCGCGGCAAGGTGCTGAATGCGGAACAGCACGCAGCGAACAAGGTGCGGGAGAATAAAGAACTGTCGAACGTGGTCCAGGCGCTGGGCTGCGGCATGGGCGACGAGATCGATCTGACCCGCCTCCGGTACCACAAGGTCATCCTGCTCATGGACGCGGATTCGGACGGGCACCACATCGCCACCTTGCTCCTGACGTTTTTCTACCGGTATATGCGCCCGCTCATCACGGAGGGTTTCGCGTACATCGCGCAGCCGCCACTGTACAGACTGGATGCGGGCAAGGATACCTGGTGGGCGCTCGACGATGGCGACAAGGACCGCATCCTGCACAAGATCGAGCGGGGCGCAAAAGGGCGGCGCGAGGTCATGGTGCAGCGCTTCAAGGGTCTCGGAGAAATGATGCCTGCTACGCTCCGGGAAACGACCCTCGACCCCGAAAAACGCATGCTGTTGCAGGTGTGTATCGGCGAGGACGAGCGGCTCGGCACCGAGCGCACGATGGCGGACCTCATGGGCAAGGACGCCTCTGCGCGGTTCCGCTTCATCATGAACCACGCCGCGGATGCAGACGCGCTGGATGTATGAGCAGTGCGGCCTATGCGGCGTCCTGCACGACGTAATTGTCCAGCACGCCGATGGGGTCGATAGCGATCCGGATGCGGTCCCCCGGCGCCAGCGTGAAGTCGTCGTGAGGCACGATGCCGGCGCCGGTGAGCAAAAAACAGCCGTCCGGGAATGAGTTGTCGCGAAACAGGTAGGTAACCAGTTCCTCGATCGAACGCCGCAGTTCGCTGAGCGTCGTCGCGCCCTCGAAGACGACGGCGCCGCCGCGTTCCACGACCAGCCGGATCGACGTATCCGGTCCCGGGGGTTCTTCGGAAACGAGGATGCACGGCCCCAGTCCGCAGCACTGGTCGTATACCTTGGCCTGCGGCAGGTAGAGCGGATTTTCTCCCTCGATGTCCCGTGCGCTCATATCGTTGCCGATGGCGTATCCGAACGCTTCGCCCGCCGCGTTGATGGCCACGGCCAGTTCCGGTTCCGGTACGCTCCAGCGCGTATCCCGGCGGATCCGCACGGCCTGACCGGGGCCCGCTACCCGGTGCGGCGTTGCCTTGAAGAAAATCTCGGGGCGCGCCGCGGCATACACCCGGTCGTATGCGTCGGCGGTCTCTTCGGATTCGGCCATGCGGGCCGTCCTGCTTCGCCAGTAGGTCACGCCGGCCGCCCAGACTTCCTGATGTCCGATGGGGGCAAGCAGATTGTCCGGACGAGGCGGTTCGGTTTCCGGGGCATTGCGGGCATACCGCGCCAGGCGCTCGCGCAGCGAGGGATCGTTGAAGAGCTTGTCCCAGCCGGTATCCTCAATAGCGAAGAAGCGCCCGTCCACTTCGGCGAGCGGGCCATCTGTGCACCGATACAACCTGATAATACCTTCTTGGGCAACGTGTTCAGCCATTGTATTAATTCTTTGTGCGAGCTATGAAATAATGCGTAAGAGGGTGGGTCTGCGTACGACCGGGGCGGAAAAATGCTCCCTCTTGCAAATGATCGGGTGCTGCCCACTCGACATACTCTATACTGCGGCGTTCTGGGCCGGTGATCCGGGCCGGCAGTCCGTTCGCTTGTTATCGTGCGAACCCGTATTATCGAAGCAATTCGGCAGCCTCCTGTACGGAACCATCCGCCGGGGGGCTGCGTGAAGCGCCCTACTTTATTCAGCGTATAGCCGTCATGAAACACCGTTTGTCCGGAATACTTCTTTCGATCCTTATGTGCGGGGCCTGTCTTGCGCTCGCCGCATGCGGCGGAGGGGCGAGCGCCTCCGCAGATGCATCTTCCTCAGACGAGATAGCGGAGTCAGCAGATATTGTCGCCTCCGGATCGTTCACCGATAAGGGCGGTCAGGAGACAAGCGGTGCGTACCGGATCGAGGATACCGGCGCGGGCCTCCGCCTCGTTCTGTCGGAAACATTCCGGACAGACTGGGGACCGGACCTGCATGTGGTGCTTACGCCGACCGGCACGGCCGAAGCCGACAACGATAATGTGATGGTGACGGGCGCCCATGTCGTGGGCGAATTACAGTCGCGATCCGGCGCCCAGACCTATACACTGGAAGCGGACCTCGATATCAGCCATTTTCAATCCGTTATCATTCATTGTATCCGGTTTACGCACCTGTACGGCGCTGCGCCCCTTGCGCTGGACGAGGGCTGAAAACTTTTCGCATGACCACCCTCGGTCGCCGCTACCCCTGCAACATGATTCCCAAAACTCATGATCAATCGTCGTTCTTTTTTTAATCTGCTGGGAGCCGGCGCCGCCAGCCTGTACGTTACGGGATGTTCTGAAGAAGGGACGGCGCTCGTAGAGCGCGTGGGTCTTGGCCTGTTTTCCATTCCTCACCTCCTGGAACAGGATTTTGAGGGAACGATGCGTCTTTTGGCCGACATCGGCTACAAGGAAATAGAAATCTACGGGCCGTACCCGTTCAGCGTGCCTGCTGCGCATGAAATGTGGGCGGGAATCACCCCGCAACTGGGGTTCAGCGGCAGCGGCTATTTCGGTATGGAGCCGGAGGCTCTTCGGAGTCTGCTCGATGAGGTCGGTCTTTCCGTACCGTCCCTGCATATCGATCTGGGCACGCTACGCGAGCGGATCGACGAAACGGGCGAAGCGGCCCGGATTCTTGGCGCCAAATATGCGGGCATTGCGGCGATCCCGGAAGAGGAGCGCACCACGCTGGACGATTACCGCCGCCTCGCGGACGAATTCAACGAAATCGGACGGCGCGCCGACGAACGCGGATTCCGGTTCCTGTATCACAACCACGGCTACGGGCTGACGGAAATGGAAGGCTCTATTCCGATTAATGTCATGCTGGAGCGCGTCGACCCGTCCGTCGTGTCCCTTGAAATGGACATCTACTGGACCGTGGCCGGCGGGGCCGATCCCATCGAGTACCTGCAAAACTGGCCCGACCATTACCGCCTCATGCATGTCAAGGACATGGCCGAACTCGTGCGCTTCGAGGGCAACGGGGACAATCCGAACGAGTGGATGGAACTCTTTCCGTTCATCGCTTCGGTGGGTGCGGGCGTGCTGGACATTGCCGCCATTGTCGGTGAGGCGAAAGCCTCCGGCGTCGAGCATTTCTACGTCGAGCGGGACCTGGCGCCCGATCCCATGGATATGCTGCAAACCAGTTACGACTACCTGGCCTCACTCAAAGGATAATCCTGCTTTTGCCATGCTTTTTCTGCTAAAACGGTCCAGCGCGTACGCGGCGTTATGCTGCGCGGCGGCGCTTTTGCCGGTTATCTTTTTCCAGGACGCTTCTTCCCAGAGCGCCGAACGCGGCACGGTCTACGACAACCTGTCCATGCACAGCGATATTCTCGGCGGCGAACGGAAGTACGCCGTGTACCTGCCGCCGGATTACGACGTTTCCGAGCGAAGCTACCCCGTGCTGTATCTGTTGCACGGAGCCGGAGACGACCAGACCGGCTGGATACAGTTCGGCGAGGTGCGGCATATCGCCGACAAGGCGTTTGCCAAGGGCATGGCGACCCCTATGGTTATCGTTATGCCGGACGCCAACACGGGGCGCCGGGGCTATTTCAACACCGCCGGCGGGGATTGGCGGTACGAAGATTTCTTCTTTGAGGAATTGATGCCGTACGTGGAATCGACCTACCGGATCAAGGGAGAGAAGCAGTTCCGCGCCGTGGCGGGCCTGTCCATGGGAGGCGGGGGCAGCTTCATGTACGCCCTGCACCGGCCCGACCTGTTCTCCTCGTCTGCGCCGCTCAGCGCGTACGTGGGGCCGTCCAGCGTGGAGGATTTCAACCGGTGGCGGGATCAGGACGGAACCTTTTCCGACGAGGAGATCATGGCCTGGATAGCCCGGCACAATGCCGTCGAACTGGTCAAGGCGCTCCCCGAAGACGATCTCAAGGCCGTGCGCTGGTACATCGACTGTGGGGACGACGATTTTCTCTACGAGGGAAATTCGCTGATACACATCGAAATGCGCCGCCGGGAGATTCCGCACGAATTTCGGATTCGGGACGGGGCTCATTCGTGGTCGTACTGGAGAGAATCGCTTCCGGAAGTGTTGCGTTTCGTGTCCGAGGTGTTCCACCGGTAATAGCGCAGGCATGAACCGTTCCTGTACGTCGCCGTCCGTCAACGTGTATTCCGACCATGAGATTCTTGTTGAGATTAATCCCCGCAACCGCTTGCGCAGCAGTGTTTTCGGCCATTTTTTGCGCCGGGAGCGCCTTTGCTGCCGGAACAGGAGGGCCGGGAGCTGTTGACCGTGCCGAACATGCCTCCGCGCAGCCGGATCGCCCGAATATTCTCTGGATCGTGGGCGAGAATATGGCGCTCGATCTGGGCGTCTACGGAATGGAGAATGTGGCCACGCCCAATCTGGACGGTCTGGCGCGTGAAGGGCTACGCTTCACGAACGTATACTCGACCTCGCCGGTGTGTGCGCCGAGCCGCTCCGCGTTCATGACCGGCATGTACCAGACGACGACCGATATGCACCATATGCGGTCGCACCGGGACGACGACTATCGTTTGCCGGACGGGGTCCGCCCGCTTACCCATCGCCTTGCGGACGTGGGGTATTACACGGCCAACATTACGCATATCGGGGATCGCGAGGTCGGCACCGGCAAGCTGGACCTGAATTTTGTGAACGAAGGTCCCCTGTACGACACCTCCGACTGGTCGAAACTGAAATCGAACCAACCGTTCTTCGCCATGATCAACACACCGGAGGCGGAGTACGACATCTACGACCGCAAATCCGGGGAGAAGGAGCGCGTGACGTGGGTCGGAGAAGACTGGCATCCGCAGATCGCAACCCCGGAGAACGTCAACCCGCCCCCGTATTACCCGGATCATCCGGTCGTGCGCGAGGAATGGGCCCGGTATCTCAACTCGGTTTCGGGAATGGACGTACGGGTGGGGTGGATTCTCGAGGCGTTGCGGGAAGAGGGGATGGCGGACAATACCGTTATCGTGTTTTTCGGGGACAACGGGCGTCTCGAAGCGCGGGGCATCCATTGGGTATGGGATGTGGGTATCCATGTGCCGATGATTGTCCGCTGGCCGGACCGTTTTCCCGCCCCGCCCCAATACAGCCCCGGCGGCGTGTACGACGGAGTGGTCAGTCTGCTCGATCTGACGGCCACGACGCTCTGGATGGCGGGCGTCGAACGCCCCCTCAGTATGCAAAGCCTGAACTTTCTCGGAGACCGGCCCGATCCGGCGCGTGCGTACGCTTTCAGCGCCCGGGACCGCATCGACGAGACGGTGGCCCGCCTTCGATCGGTGCGCGATGGTCGCTACCACTATATTCGAAATTATTACCCCCGCGACGGGTTTCTGACGTTCAACCGGTACAAGGAGAAGTGTTTTCTCGTGAAACCTCTCATGCGCCGGCTGTATGAAGAGGGCGTTCTCACCGGCGCGCCAGCCCGGTTGATGGAGCCGGCGCCGTACGAAGAGTTGTACGACACGCAGGCGGACCCGCACGAACTCGAAAATCTGGCGGATTCCGGAAACCCGGAGCATCGGGCGGCGCTCACCGCGATGCGGGCTGCACTGGATGCATGGATTGCCGACACGGGCGACCGGGGCGTCTATCCCGAACCGGAGTACGTAGTGGCGCCGTTCGAGCAGGAAATGCACGACTGGTTCGGCACACCGGACTGGTATATGGAAGCGCAGCAGGGTGCGGTGAAGTGACCGGGCGCGCAATGTAGCCGCATTCCTGTCCCTGTCGTATCTTTTGTTGCGGTCTTGCGTCTGTGGCGCGTTTGCGGAGATTCCGCGAGCGTGCTGCCGTACGTTGGATCCGCCTCTGTTTTCCTGCCTGTACCCCCATTCCCACCAAACAATCGCCTTTGCGACGTATAAAATGTTATTGCACAGAAACTTCGTTTCCCGGGGCGCTTCCTTCGCCCTCGTTTTTGTACTGTTGACCGTATTCGTCATCGGGTGTCAGTCGGCTGCCCAAGAGGCAATGCCTGCCGAGGAGCAGCCTGCACCGGTCGTACTCACGGAAGTATGGCTCCTCGAAGAGGGGCTTAATCGACCCGAATCGGTGGTCTACGATGCGGCTCGGGATGTGCTGTACGTGTCGAATATCAATTTTGACGGGCCGGGCTCCATAGCCAAGGTGTCTCCGGATGGTATGACGGTAGATTCCATGTGGGTGAGCGACCTAAAAGCCCCGAAGGGCATTGCGCTCGGCGGGGATCGCCTGTATGTGGCGGACGAGAACACGCTTCTCGAGATCGATCTCGATTCCGGCGAGATTATGGCCGAGCATGTCGTGGAAGGGGATGAGGTCTACCTGAACGACGTGACCGTAGGTGAGGACGGTGCAGTCTACGTATCCGACTCTCGTTTCAGCAAGGTCTATGCGTTGCAGGACGGTTCCTTTGATGTCTGGCTTGCGCACGACAATGTGCTGGCGCCGAACGGGGTGCATGTAGTAGGCGACGAACTGTACATCGTCGCCAGCGACTCCACGGCGGAAGAGCCGGGTCAGGGCCGTTACCTGCAAGCGATCTCGTTTGCGGATCAGAGCGTGCGCGCACTGCATGGAACCGAGCCGGAGGGCGCACTGGACGCGGTGGAGCCGGACGGCATGGGCGGTCTGTTCGTGTCGGACTGGGGCGGCGGCCGCTTGCTGCATTTCCGTGAAGGAGAGGGGTTGACCCTATTGCGTACTCCGGGGCAGGGCACTGCCGATGTGGAATTCGTTGCCGACACAAAGATGTTGTATGTGCCCGTGATGATGTCCAACCAGCTTATTGCCTTTGAAGTCTCCATGTAGCCATGGAGCAGTTGCTGCGGCGCTGCGGCGCTGCTGGACGGCCGGTTCTGATATCAGGGCCGGTCGTTCGTCCTGTAGAAGAAGACCCGAAAACAATTCCTCAAGATGATAAACAGACGTACTTTGCTCGCCTCTGCCGTTCCGGCGGCCCTCGCGCCTCTTGCAGCGCCGCATACCGCTCTCGGCGCCATAACACGTAGTACCGCTCCTTCGTCGCAGTACTACGAACTGCGCCGATACCGCTTGCGCAACGTGTCCCAGCAGGGCGCTTTCCATGCTTTCTGGGGAGATGTGGCCATACCCGCGCTGAACCGTCTCGGGGTTGAGCCGGTAGGCGTATTCACGGTCATGCACGGTCCGAATGCTCCTTCGGTGTATGTGCTTCTGCCCCATGCAGACCTTGAGTCGGCGACGACGGTACGCCGGCGCCTGGTGGAGGACGAGACGTACATGCAGGCCGGTGAGGGCTTCCTGAAGCGCTCCATGGCCGATCCGTCCTATGCCCGGTACGAGAGTTCGCTTTTCAAGGCGTTCGACGATATGCCGGTGATGGAGACGCCGATTGCTTCAGGCGGGCGGATGTTCGAATTGCGCGTCTACGAAAGCCCCAGCGATGAGGCGGGCATCCGCAAGATCGAGATGTTCAACAACGGCGAGATCCCGATCTTCCGCGAAGTGGGTCTGCACCCCGTCTTTTTCGGAGAGGCGCTCGCCGGAGAGCAGCTGCCGAACCTGACGTACATGCTCGTTTTCGAGAACATGGCTGCCAAAGAACAGGCGTGGGCGAAGTTCATTGCCCATCCGGATTGGAAGACGCTCAGCGCCGATCCGTATTATGCCGAAACCGTATCGGCTATCAGCAGCTACATGCTCCGTCCGACGGGCTATTCGCAGGTGTAGATACGGGGCGATCGCCTGTTTGCGTGCTTACTTGACGAGTATCATGGTTTTGGCCATGATCTTGTCTTGTGCCTGCAAACGGTAGACGTATGCCCCGCTGGGCAGATCGCCTGCATCGAAGCGCGTTGTATAATTGCCTGCGGGTTTCGATTCGTCGACGAGCACCGCCACTTCGTGACCGAGCAGGTTGTATACCGCAAGATGCACCTTGCCCGCCTGCGGCAGCGCATACCGTATGGTTGTCTCCGGATTGAACGGATTCGGATAGTTACCCAGAAGCGCTGTCTCGGTCGGTAATTCCGTGACAGACGAGGACATTGGATCGGTCAAGCTTTCCGCCATCCTGACCGCTGCATCGGCGTTTACGATACCCCAGCCCAGCGAGTTGTCCGGAGCTGTCGATTGATGGGCCGTCATGCGTAAAATGTCGCGGACATCTATTGGGGAAAGATCCGGATTGACCTGTAATATTTGCGCGGCGACAGCCGCTACGAGCGGGCCGGAGAACGACGTACCGTGCCCAGTTGCAAAATGGGTGGTAGATACGGCACGGTAAGCGTGGAATCCCATAGCGGAAACGTCCGGTTTGATGCGGCCGTCGGCCGTGGGGCCGAACGAACTGAACGGAGCGCGGGATGAATCGGAGGCAACGGCCCCTACCGTGATGGCAGAGTCCGCATCGGCAGGCGTGGAGATATAGTACCAGCAAAAGGCCGGACTCGAACAACCCGAGTTTCCCGCGCTCGTTACCACAACCACGCCGAGCGCCGCCGCCTGATCCACGGCGATCGTCGTGATCCCCGTATCACCGTCGAGATCGCTCACGGCGTAGCTATTTTGTCCAGGGTCGAAATCCGTATAACCGAGGGAGATATTGACCACATCCGCTCCCTCGCTTTCCAGCCACTCGATACCGGCTACGAGGTTGTCTTCCTCCTGATTCGTTTCGGTGGGCACATATTCCGTGATGGCTGCAAGCACCTCGGCTGCATGCGCCGGGCCTATCAATTCCCCTTCCTGATACCCTACAGCCAAGGAAGCTACCTGCATGCCGTGCGTGTCGATATCGTCCGTTTTCCCTGTGAAATTCCTTATTTCAATGAGGCGGTTATCGCTTTTCAGGGAATCGAAGGCCGAATGGTTGAATTCGGAGAACGGCGTGTCGAGAAATCCGATACGAACCCCTTTACCATTGATGCCTCGCTCGAGCGGTTCGATAGCGTTCATCAAGGCAAGCTGCGTCCGGGAAGGGCCGTAGTGATTATCCGCCGTCTTTGACACAGGCCCCGTCCCCGGAACCGGTTCAGGAAACGTAGCGGTACGCCGCACCAGCGGGCGTACGTCCCGCACAAAATCCATCTCTCGGATCTGGGCGAGCAATTCCTCCGTCAACTCTGCGCTCACCGCATTGAGCCAGCGGCTTTCCGCCCGGATTTGCACCCCGTGCCCTTCGAGTGTACGGATGTATGTCGGGGAGACGCTTTTGTCCAGTTCGGCGGCATATGGCTGGCCACGGCGCGCCCGGCGCGCCCGGGCCCGCTCGTTTATTTCGACCGGAGGCGCATCCGGTTTCCCATCCAGAAAGATCCAGTAGCCCGCGGGCTCCGCCGAGGGATCAGCTTGATCCGGTGCAACGCCATGGGTAGAAGATTGCTGCGGCGCCTGTCCTGAAACACCCTCTGCACTGAAGACCCCGAAGATCAGGAGAAACAGCCACAATGGGGTTGGAGAAAGCGGAAAAATATGCTTCATGACGAGATGTGTGTTGAACGGCTGATGTCGGATGCCTTGTTACCATGCTGTTTTCCAGCGCAAGGCGTCTGCTAAAGATACGGCATGACGAGGTAGACAAGGAATGTGCAGGTATAGATAGATACGGGGCGCCGCATCAGTCGTGGGCGCGTTCGTCGTAGTGCCGCCGCAGGAGGTCCCCCCCGAAATCGTTTTCAAGATCCCGCCATATGCTGTGCACATGGTTTGCCCTGTTCTGCGTATTATCGTATTCGAAAAGAATTGCCGGGCCGTGAATGCGATAGTAGTGGCCCGCGCCGGGTTCGAGCGAGCCGGCCCAGGCGAACCACAGGGCGTCGAACTCCTCCTGGATCTTTGCAAACCGTTGCCCGGCCACATCCTCCGGCATGTTGCGGAGATATTCAAGGATCAGTTGCTTCAGGACGCTGCGTTCCGCCGCCGTCATATCGGCGACGGGAAGCCCTTCGAAGCGTTCCAGGCGCGCTTCCCGGTCGGCGCCTGTGATAATCTCGGCAGGCGCCGTAGAGGCAATGATGGCCCGGCCGCGGCGATCGGGGGGGAGCATGCGTATCAACTGCCTGCCCAGGTCTTCTTCGGCGGCCAACACGCGAAGGCCGCCGCCGGGACCGGAGCGCACTTCTCCCGGATTGGCTCCGAAGAAGGCGGGCGTGGTAACGGTGACGCCCGTGACGGACGTATAATTGAGCGACAGGTGATGTCCCTCGAACCGCCAGCCCCAGGGGGTGTCTCCGCCGGGTTCGCCGAACACGGTCACGAAGTATAATTCACGGTCGCGGTGGGCGCTGCGCTCAAGGATTTCGAGCACACGCTCCAGTTGTATGACGCTGGTGGCTTTCAGGTACCCCTGTGAACTCAGGGCGTTTCGCAGCAAGTCGTGCGCAGCGCTGCGTTGTTCCTGCGTCATTTTCTTGAGAGGCAGTCCGTTGCGTTCGCGCGGGACGAAATGAAAATTGTACCGTTCCTCGTCGTCGAACGGCAGCACGGCTATGACTTGTTGATCGGTATCCAGCGTTTCGACGAATCGATTTGCAGCGCTGGCCATACGCTCGGCAGTGGAGCGCTGCTGCTGAGCGTTTTGGGCCAGTACGGGAACGGAAAGAGCGGCAGCGACGACGACAGTCAGTACGGTGCGCACAAGGCACGCTCCGGGCCGTTTCCGGTGGAACAAGAAACGTTTCATGGATATGGGTAAGGAAGGATGTGAGGTTTCCCTGGCGAAAGACACGCAGGGCAAGCTACCTCACCCGTATGCTCTCTGCAAATGGTTTTGGATTGTTTAGGGCGAACGCGTGTTTCCTGGTGAAAAATCTGTATGTTTGCAACCATTCCGGACCGAGAATACACCCGAGCGTATGGCGTATCTGCAATGTATTGCCGGTATGGTCTTGCTGATTGGCGGGGCCGAATTGTTTGTGCGGGGAGCCTCGCGGCTGGCGCGAGCCCTGGGTATGGCCCCGCTGGTGGTGGGCCTGACCGTCGTGGCGCTGGGCACCAGCGCCCCCGAATTCGCCGTGGTGCTCCAGGCTGCGCTGTCCGGAGAGACCGCTATTGCCGTCGGCAATGTTGTGGGCAGCAACATTTTCAATACGCTTTTCATTCTGGGCGTTTCGGCGTTGGCGGCGCCGCTTGTCGCTACGCGGCGGATGCTGCGCACGGATATGCTTCTGATGGTTGGGGCGTCGGCGGCGGTCCTGGGGCTGGGAATGGATCACCGTCTCGGCAGGCTCGAGGGAGCAGTTCTCTGCCTCGTCCTCGTAGCGTATATCGCATGGAAGATATGGAGAGGGCGCCGGGACGGAACGACGGAGGAGGGGACTTCAGACGTAAACATTGCGGCGGGCGCCGGACCCGGACCTGCCTTGCGTCCCCGGGACGTGGTTTTCCTGACAGCAGGTTTCGTCCTTCTCATTCCCGCTTCGCAATGGATCGTGAGCGGAGCCACGGCGATTGCAGCAAGCCTCGGCGTGAGTGATCTGGTCATTGGCCTTACCGTTGTGGCTGCGGGAACCTCCTTGCCGGAGGTCGCCACGTCCGTTGTAGCCACCCTGCGGGGCGAGCGCGAGATCGCTGTGGGCAATGTGGTCGGGAGCAATCTGTTCAACTTGCTGGGCGTGCTTGGATCGGCGGGCGCATTGTCTGCCGGCGGCATTGCGCTTTCTGCGGAGGTCATTCGATTCGATCTGCCGGTCATGGCATTCGTGTCCCTGGCGTGTTTACCCCTCTTTTTCACGGGCGGGAGAATATCCCGCTGGGAAGGAGGGATGCTGGCGGCGTATTATGCAGCGTATACGGTCTGTCTTTTGCTGGCCGCCGGTGCGGATGCAGGCACAGGTATTTCCTTCGTGAAAAACGGGTGGGCTGCATTGTATTTTGTAACACCGCTGGTGCTGGTCGCTTCCGGTACAGCCGCGTTTTATGTTTTGTCCGCTCGTAAGCGGAAAGGGATTGCGTCAAACAGGGAGATGTAGTTACTGTCGCAGCCTGTCCGGCCTTCCCGGTTCATTTTTCCCATTCTTCTCATCTGACATGTCCGATACAAACAACGCAACCGATATGCCGGACCCTTCCGATTCGTCCGCCGCATCCGACGCTCGTAATGCCCCCGCTGCATCCCGGCGTTCGCCGCTCCGGGATCGCATGGGGGTCTTCATTTTCGGGAACGACACCCCTGCGGGACATATATTCGACGTGGTGCTCATCGTGGTAATCCTGTTGAGTATCGTGGCGGTCATGCTGGACAGCGTGGTTGCCATATCCGAGCAGTGGGGCGCCGAACTGGCGATCCTCGAGTGGATATTCACCATCCTTTTTACGGTGGAATACGCGCTACGGCTCTACAGCGCCCGGAACGCCAGGCGTTATGCGACAAGTTTCTTCGGTGTGGTCGATCTTCTCGCTATTCTGCCGACGTTTATCAGTCTCATATTCCCGCCAGGTCGATTTCTCCTTACGATCCGGGTGCTGCGCGTCTTGCGGGTGTTTCGCGTGCTCAAACTGATGCGGTTTCTTGGAGCGGAAGATGTGCTGTACGCGGCGCTGCGGGCGGGTCGCCGCAAGATTGTGGTCTTCATGCTGGCTGTCTCCCTGATCGTCGTGATTGTGGGATCGCTCATGTATGTCATCGAGGGGGCCGACGCAGGCTTTACGAGCATTCCGCGCGGGGTGTACTGGGCCATCGTGACGGTAACCACCGTCGGATATGGGGACATTGCGCCGTTGACGCCGCTCGGCCAGATGATAGCGGTGCTGCTGATGTTCACCGGGTACGCCATCATTGCAGTTCCGACGGGTATCGTCGGAGTGGAGGTCGGGCGGTTTTATGGAGGAGGCCGGTCCACATGGAGAATATGCGGGGCCTGCGGACGGGGCAGTGGGGCGCCCAACGTCTCCTATTGCGGTTTCTGTGGGGAACCACTGGAGGCGAATGATACGGGGCAGAGCGGGTAAAACGGGATTTTGCGATTATAAGCTGGCATAATTGATTTTAGATGTATATTTTGCATAAAGTAAAGAAATCTTTTAAATCCGGGGAAAAAGAGAGATTACCATGCTTTCATCCACTATTTCCAGCAAAGGCCAAACAACCTTACCTAAGCCCATCCGTCAAATTCTTGGGATAGTAGCGGGGGGCAAGGTGAATTACCTTGTTTTCGATGGCGAGGTGCGTATTCTACCGGTGCGCCCGATCGGTCGGCTTTTCGGGGTGCTGAAGCGCGAGGGGCCTGTCGTTTCTCTGGAGGAAATGGAGCAGGCTATAGCCGGGGGGGCGTGCGAGGAATGATTGCCCTGGATACCAATGTGCTCGTTCGGTACCTGGTGTGCGACGACCCGGAACAGGGTGTGATCGCCAGGAAAGTTTTGGAGAACCTCGCAAGGGAATCTCCCGGCTTTATTAGTCGAGAGGTTGTTTTGGAGCTGGTTTGGGTACTGGAACGGGCCTACAAGTGCTCCCGCGACGAAATCGCCATGGTGCTGGAAGAACTGACGGCAACGGAGCACCTTGTGGTCGAAGCGAGTCTGGATGTGGTTCGCTGTGCCGTTCGTTATCGCGAGAGCGGTGCGGGTTTTGCCGACCTGATGATTCTGGCGGCTGCCGAACGGGCTGGAGCCGACACGCTATGCACGTTTGACAGAAAAGCCGCGGAACCTGACGGAGTTACCCTGCTGGGTGGATAAGGACCTCCGGATTCCTGCAAGGGCGAGTGCGAGACGCACGGGGGAGACGGAAAGGGGAAACGGAAAGGGGAAACGGAAAGGGGAAACGGAAAAGGCTCAGGCGAAGCGGATAACCTGTCGGAAGGCGCCCTGAAGAGGCGAGGGCGCACGGTAATGGCGCGCCGGAGAGGAATCGTGTAGGCCCGGGGGGACTCGAACCCCCAACCCACTGATTAAGAGTCAGTTGCTCTGCCAAATTGAGCTACGGGCCTGGGTGGACTTGCGCGAAGCAGCCTTAAGGCATATTTTACGCGGGGCAAGAGCGGTGGATCCGAGAGGATGTGACGGTATGCCACATCAGACTCGACAGCAGATCGGGCGATCATCCCCCGTGGAGCGGGAAGCGTTGAGCCATCAAATCGATCCATGCAAGCGCCGTCGCCAGCGCCTGATACACATAACCTCGCAGGGAATGGATCGCCTGGCGTGCAGGATCGCCCTCCGGGATAATGCCAGAAGATGGGCCTGGATTGAAAAGTTCGTTAGCGTTCATCATTGTAACAGAAACAACCTCACGAACCCAGTGCCTCCATACGTTCTACCCAGCCATTAAATCGGGGGCATTCGGAGCGGATTGTGTCTAATCCTATTAGCTCGGCAAGCAGAGGGCCATCTCCGCGTTTTCTGTAACGCGGTATGAGCCGCATGATCCGCTTGCTCGGAACGGTTTTATTACTGTCGTTTATATCTTCCGGGGTCTCAAACTTTGAACGAATTTTTCGCAGTTTCTTAATCGATTCCTTTGAAGCATAAGGCAGGCTTTCGAAAACATCCACTCTGGAAAACAATAAACCTTCTAACTCGTGGCGCTGGACATAAGGGAATATTCTCGTTTCGTTCCAGTTTGGACCAGTTTTATCGTTTATTTTCTGGCGCAAATGCTGTTCCAATTCCTCGACCGATTTGTCTTCCTTGTCTTGAAATCCGTAGAAATCGACCAATGAAGTGACAAAATCATAAGATTGATAAAGACACACCATATCCTCGACGAGTCGTGCAACTGAAACGTCTCCTCCACCTTCCCCTTTGATGTTTTCTCCGGCGCGACCGAGAAGAATTGGCGTCGGCTCGATTTTCTTTGTTCTGAGAGGGCCTGCAAGAAGCTTATTGACGAATTCCTCCTCGGTCTGTCCCTCTACGGATATTCCCAGCCGGATCATGGACGTCCTCCCAAAACGTTTTTCCGCCAGAGTTCGCCCGTAGTGAAATTACTGTCAAGCCAATGTTGATATTCAGTCTGCTGAAGTGCCCTGAACTGCGTTTTACCATCCTCCATTTCGAGCACGATGATTTCTTCGAGGCCAAAGAGGTCAACGAGCAGGGGAGATTGCGTTGCTACGATAATTTGCCGTTCTGTGGCGAGGCCTTTGATCATGTCGCCGATCAGAGAGATAGCGGCAGGATGCAGGCCAAGTTCCGGCTCGTCCAGTAAAAGAACGCTGGGTAGCATCTCCTGAGGAAGATTCAGCAGGGTCACGAGCGCAAAGAACCGCAACGAACCATCGGAAGTGAGATGGGGTCCGAGCGTTTGGTCCGTTCCCTTCGCTGCCCAGCGTAGCAACACCTTCCCGTAGCTTTCTTCGATCTCGAAGCGTTCGAACACAGGCAAAATGCGTGTAATATGCCGGCAGATCAGATTGAATCTTTTTATGTCTTCCTGCTCCAGTCGGTGCAGGATAGCAGCCAGATTGCCACCGTGCGAGCGCAGATAGTTGTTATCGGACGCATCCCATCGCTTCTTGAAACTGGACGTGTCGGATGTGTCGTGGAATTGGTACACCGCGCAATCCCGCAGGAGACGGACAATAGCCCGTGCGGTTGTTCGATTGATATCCGGAAGATATTCCGACGATTGGGCGGCTTCGACGATTTGGGCCTCCGGGTGACCGCTTTCGAGATGCTGCCAATCAGCAGGTGTGGACGAGCCCGTACGGCTGAATCGGAAAGCTTCGTTCATAAAGATCAGCCGGTCGGGATGGCCGTGCCCCAATTCGAACCTGTAGTCGTTCAGTCCCTTTTCTGTTTGCAGGGATATAGTGGCCTTTATCCGGGTCGTTTTTTCACTTCCGCCGAACAACTGATCGCTTGCGCCTCCATGCATTGCAACGAAATCCCCAAGCTTCCGGGATTTCAGCATCCAACTCATCATCTCGAAGAAGCGGATAAAATTGGACTTGCCGGCTCCATTAGGACCGATCAGGACGGTTGCCATGCCCAGGTTCTGGAGCTCGCAGTCCGCCAGCGAGCGGAAGCCCTGGATACGAACAGACCGGATTTGCGGAGGGGTCATGGCCATATTGAGGATACCGTGAATGCGTGCGCCGGTAACAAACCCGTTTGCGAAACGATAGTTCACACCCCTTGCTCCTGCAATAATTCGCATCTTCCTCCCGGTTTCGCTTTTCCATGCACCCCGGCTTTTATATCTTTCCGGTTCGTGGGTGGTAGCGGCTCCAGGAAGGTCTCCCGGCAGGCGTTTCAACTTCTCCAATGCCAGGGGCTGGCCTGTTGGCTCTCCGGCAGATATTGTACAGCGCATTTAAGCAGAGAGTATTTCATATATGTATAGCGAAGCCGAACGCGGAACACGATTTGCCCGGGACCTGCGCCGTATCCGCAGAAATCGCGGCGTTTCTTTGACCGACATACACGACGCCACCAAGATGGCGTACGATTTGATCAAGCGCTTCGAACACGATGCGCTTATCGGTCATCCTCAGTTCAACAGGGTGTATCTCCGACTCTTCGTGCGTGGATACGCAGAGCATCTGAATCTGGATGTGGAGATGGCGTTGGAGGCGTTCGAATTGGCGATGAAGGGGCGATATACCGGCTCGCTGGCCAAAGCGTATCTGGGCGAGTCCGGGGAAGAGCATCAGGAGGAGAGCCCGAAGCAAGAGAAGAAAACAGGCCGCAAGGAACCCGCCGCTCCTGAATCGGATCAGGTAACTGAGGCGACTCCGTCAGCACAGACTGAGCAGGAGTCCGCCAAAATCCCGCATGAAGAATCCGCTGAACCAACCCGGCAGAGTGATTCCGCGGTGACCGATTCCGAAGTGGCTGATTCCGGAGCGACTGTTTCGGCGGCTTCGTCTACTGAACAACCTGCTGCCCGGAAAGCCCCATTGGCGAAGACATCTTCCGCCCGGGAAATCTCATCGCCCAAGGCGTCTTTCCCCCGAAGAACTTCCTCCAGGACTTCCTCCAGGACTTCCTCCAGGACTTCCTCCAAGGCCAACCCTTCAACAGACGCAGGCGCACAGGCCCCTGCCGGATCGGGCAGCGGTAGCGGGCCGGATCCCCGGTGGATATTTTTTGGCTTGATCGTCGTAGTGGTCGGGCTGGGCGTCTGGGGCCTGACGCGAGCCGTTCCGGCGAACGATATGGCCGATGCAGCCGTTCCGGCGCACGATATGACCGATGCAACGGCCCCGGCGAGCGGTATGGCCGATGCAACGGTCCCGGCGAACGACATCCCCATACAATCCCTTCCCGATACGCTGAATATCGCGATCGTGGCGGACAAGGGTAGCGTGGCGCCGATTCGGGTGACGGTGGATAACGATCTGCGGCGCCCGTACTGGATAGATCGCGGCGATGCGATGACGTTCCGCATGGCGGATCGCATCATACTGGAGCAGCAGCTCGATAGCGTTACGGTGCAGGTGGAAGGTATGACCTATCCGGTATCCCGACCGACCGGCGAAGACACGGTGATCCTGACTCGTGACGCGCTTAGCTCCTGGTTCTCTTCCATCCAACGATAGCGGCCAGCACGACGGGCGCCGCCTCTTATGAAGAACCTTGTCGATGCATCTCACAAGGTCTTGATGCACATTGCATCCACCGATGTGCATGCAATACCGCGCAGCGAGGCGGTGAATCTTGCGCAGACGTTGCGGACACTTCTCAATGCCCACGATCACCGCTACCATGTGCTTGATGCTCCTGTCGTGGCGGACAACGAGTACGACCGGCTTTTCCGGGCGCTTGAACGGATAGAAGCGCGCTACCCGGACCTGGTTGCGCCGGATTCGCCTACGCATCGCACGGGCGCCGCTCCACTCGACCGGTTCGAGCGGGTTCGCCACCCCGCCGCGATGCTATCCCTGGGGAAGGCATTCGATACAGCCGAGTTGGAGGCGTGGTACGAACGGTGCCTGCGCGGGCTGCGGGGCCGCTTCGGAGAGGATGCGCGTCCGCAAATGACCGTGGAGCCGAAAATGGACGGTATTGCCGTTGCGCTTACTTACGAAAGAGGTAAGCTGGTGCTGGGAGCCACTCGCGGGGATGGTGCGGAGGGGGAGAATATCACCAGCAATGTACGCACGATCCCTTCGATACCCCTGTCCATTCCGGCGCTGCCTGTTTCTGCGGAGGATTCCGGGGGTACTGTTCCGCCGGATCGTATGGAAGTGCGCGGAGAGATTTACATCCGCAACCGGGATTTCGAGAAACTGAACGAGACCGCGGCGGCTGCCGGCGACAAGTTGTATGCGAATCCCCGGAATGCGGCTGCCGGCAGCGTGCGCCAGCTCGATCCGTCGATTACGGCTTCGCGTCCCTTGTCGTTCGTGGCTTACGGAACGGGTCCGGTGGAGGGCGTCGAGGCGCCGCCGGAAGGGCAGTATGCCTTGCTCGCGTGGCTTGGTGCATACGGTTTTCCCGTAAGCGAACATGTCGCGCAGTCGGATTCCATCGACCAGGTGAAATCGCTCTATGAAGATTGGCGCCGGAAGCGGGAGGAACTGGACTATGAAATCGACGGGCTGGTGGTCAAGATAGACCGGTTCGACTGGCAGGAAGCGCTCGGATTCGTATCGAATGCTCCCCGTTGGGCCGTTGCCTGCAAGTTTCCTGCCAAGGAAGCGACCACGGTGCTGAACGATATCAAGGTCAGCGTAGGGCGGACCGGCGTCATCAAGCCGGAAGCGGTGCTCGAGCCGGTGCCTGTTGCCGGCGTCATTGTATCGAGTGCAACCCTGCACAATGAAGAATACATCCGCGACCGGGATATTCGCATAGGAGATCGGGTGGTCGTGAAACGGGCCGGGGACGTTATTCCCCAGGTCGTCAAGCCCATCGAAGAAGTGCGCTCGGGCAGGGAGCGGAAATGGGAAATGCCTACGCACTGCCCGGTATGCGGCAGCGAACTTCGTACGTTACCGGACGAGGTGGACAGCTACTGCGTGTCCATTGATTGTCCGGCTCAATTCATCCGTCTCGTGGAGCATTTTGCGAGCCGGGGGGCCATGGATATAGAAGGGCTGGGCGCCAAACTGGCGGTGATGCTCGTAGAAGAGGGGCTCGTCAGGAATCTTGCGGATATTTACGCGCTTGCCGCCGAACAACTGCTTCCTCTCGATCTCTTTGCCGAAAAACGGGCCGATAATCTTCTCGAAGGCATCGAAGCCTCCAGGAAACGCCCCCTCAGTCGTCTTGTGTTCGGGCTGGGCATTCGCCATGTGGGGCGCGCCACGGCGGAATTGCTTGTCGCCCGGTACGCTTCCCTGGATGCCTTGTCGAGGGCCGGCGCAGAAGAAATCGAACAAATCGAGGGCATTGGGGAGGTCATTGCAAAGAGCGTGGCGAGCTGGTTCGCGGTCGAAGCCAACCGCGACCTGATACGGCGCTTGCGCGAATCAGGCGTAAATACGGAGCGCTTGCCAGAAGAAGCTCCGCAGGGAGAGGAGGACTCCGGCCAGGCAACCGGCAAGACCTTTGTGCTCACAGGCACGTTGCCGACGCTTGGGAGAAAGGAAGCGACTACGCGTATCAAGCAGGCCGGAGGCCGCGTCGCCAGCAGCGTGAGCAGTAATACGGACTATGTCGTGGCCGGCGAGAATCCCGGTTCGAAGCGTGAGCGGGCTACCGAACTGGGGATTGCCATACTCGACGAAAATCAACTACTGGCTCTGCTCGACGAGTAATCCGCCATCGCCATGCTGACCACCCTCGATTACGTCGTTATCGTCCTGTATCTGGCTGGCGTGGCCGCATTCGGCGTCAAGGCCGGGGGGCGGCAAAAAAGCACCGCGGATTATTTTCTCGGCAACAGGGATTTACCCTGGTGGGCGGTCTGTTTTTCCGTGGTGGCGACCGAAACGAGTACGCTGACGGTGATCGGCATTCCGGCAGTGGCGTACGGCGGCAGTCTGACATTCCTGCAACTGACCTTCGGCTACCTTCTGGGCAGAATAGCCGTATCGATATTTTTTCTTCCCAGATACTTTCAGGGAGAACTGGTCACTGCCTATGCCTTGCTCGGTAACCGGTATGGGGACACCATGCGGGGCGCGGCTTCGGTGACATTTCTTATCACCCGCCTGCTGGCCGACGGCGTACGCCTCTTCGCTACGGCCATCCCCCTGAAGGTCATTACGGACTCGGCGGGACTGGATATATCCTACGCATCTATTATTGCCGTTATCGCACTATTCACCATCGTCTACACGCTGATAGGGGGCATCAAGGCCGTTGTATGGATGGATGTGGTGCAGATGGCCGTGTACCTTGGCGGGGCCATTGTGGCGGTGATTGTACTGTTAGGTCAGGCGCCCGGCGATTGGTGGGCGCAGGCGGCGGAAGCGGGCAAGACACAGGTGCTGTATCTGGCGGCGAATGAGTCCCTCTCGACGTGGATAACTTCTCCGTACGCCTTTGTAACCGCCGTGGTGGGCGGGGCTGTGTTTTCCATGGCTTCTCACGGTACGGATCAACTCATTGTGCAGCGCCTGCTCACTTGTCGGGATGAGCGGGATAGCAAAAAGGCGCTCATCGGTTCCGCCGTGGTGGTCATATTCCAGTTTGCCCTGTTTCTGTTGGTGGGACTGCTGCTTTGGAGCTACTATGGAGGGGCTTCCATAGCCGATCTGGGCCTTGCCCGGGGCGACGAAATCTTTCCGAAGTTCATCATCGAGGGGTTGCCGCCGGGCGTATCCGGCCTCCTGCTGGCCGGCATTGTGGCGGCGGCAATGAGTACGTTATCGTCGTCGCTCAATTCACTGGCCTCGTCCTCGGTGTTCGATCTGTTCGAGCGTATCCCGCTGTTCGGGCATACCCGGGGCAAGGCGATGCCGGCAGCACGATCCCTGCTTGTATCCCGTCTGTTCACCGTATTCTGGGGCATCGTATTCATTTTCTTCGCCACGCTTTTCGAGAATCGCGACAACCCGGTGGTCGAACTGGGGCTCGCCATTGCCTCGTTCACGTACGGCGGGCTACTGGGGGTTTTCCTGCTGGCGCTTTTCAATAAGGCCACGAACCAGACGGATGCCGTGCTTTCGTTTGCGACTACGGTTATCGTCATGGTCTGGGTGATTTTCTCCGTCTGGCATCATCCTCAGGAGGGGTGGATTGTTTCGTTTATGCCCGGCGACGACGTCGTGGCCCGGGAGGGGCTCCGCGCCATAGCCTGGCCCTGGTATACGGCTATCGGGGCGGGTCTTCATCTTGTTTTGGGATCCCTGCTTGCCCTCCGGCATAGATAAACATCCTTGCATGCCCGAGTCGGAGATGCACCGCATTGCGTTGCCAGGTCCTGCTTTGATCGGGAGGCGCCCTTGCTGCGATCCTATACCGCATTTCGTTCCCGGACGGTCCCCCTATGAAAGTATTGAGAGACGCCGGACTCTGGAAGCAGAAATCGCGGCCTGTTGGGACAAACCTCGAAAAGGGCCTTGCCTCCCCGGATAAATCCGGGCGAACCCAGTGGGTGTACAGCGGGAGTATTTTGCTCGTTCTCGTATTACTGACGCTGGCCGCTTTTCCGAGAAGCAATGTGTACCAGTACACGGTGGAGGTCGGGGACGAATGGCATGGGGAATCGCTTGTGGCCCCTTTTGATTTCTCCATCTACAAGTCGGAGGCGGAACTGGAAGCAGAGCGGACTGCGCTTCGGGAAAATACGCCGCCTTATTTTCGTGTCTCGGCCGATGCGCAAGGGGTCATGGTGGCGAATCGGGACACGCTGATCCAGCAACTTGACGAAGTTTTTGACGCCTGGACAGCGTATCGCGTACATCGCCTGCGTGGCGAGATGGCGGAAGGGGAAGCCGATTCGCTCCGATACCTTGATCTGCGCCGGGCGGCTCGTCTGACAATCACCTCTGAACAATGGCGGTTGCTGGCCGATTCCTATGCGGAGCGCATGCCCGAACTGTCGGAGGCGCTGCCTCAACCCAATACGTCCCGGTCAAATGCATCCCGCCCGGACGAACGCTTGCTGAACCAGGCCTGGGGCGTCGCATCCCAGCTCCTGATCGTAGGCGTGCTGGATGTGCCGCAAGATAGTGTCCTGTCTGAGCGGATCGTGATTCGGAACGACGTGAACCGAACCGAAACGATTCGGGCCAAGGACAACACCTACGGTCTGGATGAGGCATACTCCTTTGCCGAACGACAATTCCAGCAGAGCGAAGATAGCCTCTCCGTCGTACTTGGAGACGCCTTCTTCCGAGCAATTTTCACCCCTTCACTCAGCTACCTGCGCGCGGAAACCATACGCGAGCGCCAGCGCCTCGAACAGCGTATTTCTCCGGTGCGGGGCCGGGTTGCGGAGGGCGAAACGATTATTGAGCAAGGGGGACAGGTTACGGAAGGTATCCATGCGCAACTTACCTCATTCGAACGCGCATGGCAGGAGCGGGGCGGAGAAAATATTCTCTGGAGAGTGCTCCTCGGACAGTTTCTCGTCATCCTTGCGGCATACTTTCTCTTCTTTCTGTATTTGTATCTGCTGCGCCGGCCCATTTTCGCCAACAAACGGAGCATGTTGGTCCTGGCGATTCTGTTTTCCATTGTGGTTGGTCTCTTCGCTATCGCGCTTCACGTAGAGTTTTTGCGCATGTACATCGTGCCGGTAGCCATTGCCCCGGTGCTGATTACGGTGATCTTCGATTCTCGCGTCGGCATTTTTGCAGCATTGACGCTTGCCCTCCTGGGCGGCCAGTTATTGTATTATAATTTCGAGTTTACCTTTGCTACCTTCCTGGCGTCCGCCCTTGGTGTGTTCAGCGTTCGGGATATCCGCAACCGACGGCAATTTTTCATCAGCGCCGGCATGGTTTTCCTTGGGTACCTGGTGGTCCTTGCGGCATCGGCTATCTTTTTCGGAGAACCCTTGCAAGTGTTTTTTGGCGACATGCTGCCCGCAAGCATCAGCGCATTTCTGCTCCTGCTTGCCTATCCGTTGCTGTGGATCGCCGAGCGCGCATTCGGCATTACCACCGATCTGACGCTGGTCGAACTTTCCGACATGAACAATCCGCTCCTCAAGCAATTGTCGCTGGAGGCGTCCGGTACGTTCAATCATACCCTCCAGGTTGCAAATCTTTCTGAGGCGGCGGCGGATGCGGTCGGGGCAAATAGCTTGCTGGTGCGTGTCGGCGCACTGTACCACGATATAGGCAAGTTAGCCAAGCCGAATTATTTCGTGGAAAACCAGCGCTCGGGAGTCAATCCACACGACGATTTGAAGCCGCGGATGAGCGCCCTGATTATCGCGTCCCACGTGAAGGATGGGCTGGAAAAAGGTAAAGAACACAATGTGCCGCAGCGTGTGCTGGATTTCATTTCCATGCATCACGGCACATCCCGGATCGAATTTTTCTACCGGCAGGCGCTCGATCGGCACAAGAAAGGCGAGCCGGAGGTTCTCGAATCCGAGTTCCGGTACGACGGCCCGCGTCCAAACACGAAAGAGACGGGCATCCTGATGCTTGCCGATTCCGTGGAGGCGGCCAGCCGCAGCCTTTCCGACCCTACGCACCGGCGTCTTGAAACGCTCATTGAGGACATCGTTGCGGGGCGCCTTGCAGACGGGCAACTCGACGATACGGATTTGACGTTCCGTGATCTGACGCAAATAAAGCGAACCTTTTTGTCGATATTGCTCGGTATCTACCACATACGCATCCGGTATCCGGGCCAGGAGGAGGAGGAAGACGGTGTGGGCGCCGGCGTCGTGGAAGAGGAAATCACGCCCGGAGATGTCGCCCATACCGTGGATGAGCCGATACTACCGGACGGGGGCTAAGGGAGGGTTATACGCCTTTCCTTACCGGACGACCTGCTTTCCCGTGGCCTTACGACCCGTCGTCCGCGCTGTCGAGGAGCCGCTCTATAATATCGACGGGCGTTATTTCGTCCGCTTCCGCATTGAAATTCGGAACGATCCGGTGCCGCAGGACGGGCACGGCGATGCGGCGAACGTCGTCCATGAGCGGCGAGAGGCGTCCGTCGAGGGCGGCAAGCGCTTTGGCGCCGAGGATGAGATACTGCGACGCCCGCGGCCCCGCGCCGTAGTTCAGGTACTTCGTTACGAAGTCGGGGGCGCCTTCTCTTCCGGGTCGCGTGCGCCCTACGAGGCGGACCGCATATTCAATCACATTGTCGGCTACGGGAATCTGCCTTATGAAGTGCTGAAATTCCTGTATTTCCCGGGCATGCATAACCGGTTTTACGTCGGCGACGCGCGCACTGGTCGTATTGCGGACCACTTCAACTTCTTCGTCGAACGTCGGGTAGTCGAGCCACAGATTAAGCATGAACCGATCCAGTTGGGCTTCCGGCAGGGGGTAGGTGCCTTCCTGCTCGATCGGATTCTGCGTGGCCAGCACGAAGAAAGGTTCGTCGAGTATGTACGTTTCCCCGGCGGCGGTAACGTGGTGTTCCTGCATGGCCTCCAGTAAGGCCGCTTGTGTTTTCGGGGGCGTTCTGTTGATCTCGTCCGCCAGCACGACATTGGCGAAGATAGGTCCTCGTACGAACTTGAAGGACCGCCGCCCCGTTGAGACATCTTCTTCGATGATTTCCGTGCCCGTGATGTCGCCCGGCATCAGGTCCGGCGTAAACTGGATGCGGCTGAATTTCAGGCTCGTGGCCTGGGAAATCGTCCGGATAAGCAGCGTCTTCGCCAGGCCTGGAACGCCAATCAGCAGTACATGCCCCTGGGCCAGAAAACCCACGAACAGGTGGCGGATGATCTCGTCCTGTCCCACGATGACCTTTTCGATCTCTCCACGGAGGCGATCGTAGGAGGCGTGAAGCGCTTCGAGAACTGCGGGAACCTGCGTATCCTGCTGAATGTGCGGCATGAAAAAGTGTCAGGATTGGGTAGAGAACACAGAAAATCGCTTCTCCGACGGTAGCGTTAACCCTCGGCCATCCGGACCGATCTGGCTTTGCCGCGCAGGTCCACATATATCTCCTCGCGCAGGGTTTCGATGTAGTCCTGCATCCATTCCGCACGTTTCTCCTGAAGCGCAAACTGTTCGATGCGTTCGTAGTCCGTCTCCAGGTTTACCGTATGTTCTTCCTGAGAAAGGACGAGTTGTACGATATGGTAGGCCTGCCGGGGATTTTCCAATTGTACGGGCGTGGGCTGGCTGATTTCTCCAATCTCCAGGGTGTCCAGTGTCGCCAGCCAGAGCGGCCCGAGATTTTCCCTGACGAGGTCGCGTTCCCCGGTGCGCGGATCGACCACCCGGCCACCCAGTTGCGACGAAGATTCTTCCTGCGAATGCTGTTTGGCGAGGCGCTCGAAGGGGATATTGAGGTGAAGCGCCGAATCACGCGCAGCCGTCAGAAACGCAATGGTTTCCGAAGGATCGATCTCGCTGTCATCGATGCGAATCAGGATGTGATTAAAATCGACGATTTCACCCCGCCGGTCGTTCACGCGCACGATGTGATATCCGAACGGAGACTCGAACACCTGCGATACTTCTCCGATCGGAATACGGGAGGCAACTGCACCGAACTCCGGCACAAGATCGCCCAGACTCGTGTTTTCTATACGCCCACCCAGGTTTGCCGAGCCGGGGTCTTCCGAAAACTGTCGCGCCATTTCTTCGAACGATCCGCCGCCCGTTACGATGGAATCACGAATCGCGGTCATGATCTCCCGGGCCTCTTCGCGGGCTTCTTCCGTGAGTTCGGGAAAGCGTACGATGTGGTTCAGCCGCACCACATGGGGAATGATCGGCAAAGAGTCAGCCGGAAATTGTTCGAACCATTCCTCTGCCTCCGTGGGCGTAATGCGAACATTCTGGATTTTGCTCTGACGAAGTTGATCCGCCAGTAATTGGTCACGTAATTCGTCCCGCAGGTCTGCCCGGATACGTACGATGCTTCGGCCATACAATTCTTCCAGCAGCTCCTCGCCGCCTACCTGGGCCGCCATGTATTCAATGCGTTGATTGAGCGCCTGATCGACCTGCTCTTCCTGTACGGTGATGTTGGTGTCGCGGCGGGCGGCCACCTTCAGGATTTCCTGGCCGATCAGTTCGTTCAGGGCGTCCATCCACAGTGCTTCGGAGTAGGGGATGGGCTGCTGCTGGAGATAGTTAGCCACTACGGCGTCCACCTCGGATTTTAGCACAATCTGGTCACTGACCACGGCGACGATCTCGTCGATGACATTGCCCTCCTGCGCACAGGCCGGCGAAACCACGGAGGGGGTCAGCGCCGCACATACAAGAAAAAAAGCCGTGCATGCGCACGCGGCGGGTTTCATCGGGTGCAAAGACATGAATGCGCCAGCCATGAATCAGAAACAACGAAGAAACGCCACACCGTACGAAATATTATGGACTATCGAGCGCTTCGCGTGCGAGGGCCTCATTTCTCAAACGTTGAACCAGACGGGCATACAACTGTTTCCGGTTCTGCAGGATGAGCTGGCGCTCCAACTCGGGTTGGATCCACTCTTGTCGCGGGATACTCCCCGTCGGTATGCGCTGCGCCAGTTGGAGGACATGGTACGAGGAATCGCTTTCGATGACGGCTGCGGTTCGTTCGTCGCTCAGGCCGGCCAGCGTTTGCCGGAGTAGCGGCTGGTTTCCGAAAAGGCGGCTTTCGGGGTAGTGATCGTATGCGGAAATAGGGGTAAACAATGCATCCGACGCAGATGGGCCTGTTTCGAGCGTGTTTGCCCAAATGGTCCATATCGAGTCCCGTTCCGCTACGCTGGCGTTTCGGAGAGCGAGTTGGGCGCGTCCGGCCTCCTCGAACGTCTCTGCACGAAGGTACCGAACCCGCACAAAAGATTCGCGCAACCGGAGCTGTTCCTTGTGCTGCTCGAAGTATGTCCGCGTTTCTTCCGCGGAGGGAGAGGGGGAATTTTCTCTGTAGAAGGATTCGATGAACGAATTCACGAGCACCGATCGCTCGCTTTCGTCAAGGCGGCGCTGTACTTCGGCGTTTTGCGCAAATCCCCGCCGGAGCGCTTCCTGGTATAGCACTTCCGTGGCGAGCCACTGGTTAACGATGTGTCTCCGCATTTCCGAGGGGTCCCCGGTCACGGCAACGCCTGCCATGATGCGCTCGATATCTTCCTCGAAGAGGTACCGATTCTCGACACGCGCCACGTGGTTCCGTGAGTCCGTTTCTTCCGCACAGCCGGAAAGAAACAGTGTCCCCGCTCCTGTGCACAACAGCATCAGGGACAGCGAGAGGCCGTATAGAGAACGGTTTTCCATGCTTTAAGGGGCGGTGGGCGTGTCGGCCTGCTCCATGGGAGGGGATTCTTCCTTGAAGGCCCGCACGAGTCGACCGGGGAAGGTATGCGCATTGTAGCGCTTCCTGAGGCGTGCAAGCAGGCGTTCCTCCAGTGTCGTCTGGTGCTCGCTTACGATTCCGGTTCGGGCCTCCTCGAAGGTTTTCGGGCGCGCCGCCTCTATCCCGTCATGCACCAGGATTATGCGCATGTTCCGCATGGCAAGGACTTCCGTGCGCTCGCCTTCGCTCAGGCCCAGTACGCGGTCATAGATGGAACCGGACGAATCGGCCAGCAGCGTCGTATCCGCGTGCAGTATGTGCAGCGTATCGGCGGCGTAGAGTGCATGGATGTCCGCTATCGAGGCGCCTGCGTCGAAACGCGCCGTAGCATCCTGCAGAAGAGAATCCGAAGCGCTTTGCAGGGAGATGGCCCGGATGCGGTCCGGCCATTGGTATGCTTCCGGTTGCATGGCGTAGCGGGCGCGCAGGGCGGCCGAATCCCGGTCGGCGGCTGTCCACACGGAGTCTTCCATCAGCGCAAACAAAACGAGGCCGTCGCGAAACTCCTGCATGATCTTGCCGAATTCGGCATCGCGTTCCTCGAGTCGGGCCGCTTCCGTGCTCAACGTGGCGTCGGTAACAAACGACGAAACGAGCGCGCGCACGGTACTCTCGGCGTCGGTTCCGGAGCGATTGCCCAGGCTGCTTGCGGTCTCGGCAAGCTGCCCAAGCGTCCAGGTCGAGTCGCCCAGTACGAAGAACGTATCGGCGATCGCCGATTCGTCGAGGCCGCCGTTCGGCAGGACCAGGATCGAGTCGGGGGGAATATCGGCAAAGGCGCGTACGGCGAGCGTGGTGTCGACATGTCCGTATCCGCTTTGGATAATGTCGCGCGCAAGCGCTTCTTCCGCCAGGCCCATGCGCGGCAACTGGCCCGCCAGATTTTTCAGATCCTCGTAGGCTTCTTCGAAAGAGGGCAATTCCTCGCGGCCCGTCAACCGGATGAGGTGAATCCCGAAAGAGGTTTCCACCGGGCCGGCAATGTCACCGGGTTCCAGAAGTGAGAATGCGGCTTCCTTGAAGGTTTCGGGGACCGGAGACGAATAGGCGAGTGTCCCGAGGTCTCCTCCCCGGCCGGCGGACATCAGATCTTCGGAATGCTCACTCGCCAGTTCCGCGAAATCGGCGCCTTCGTCGAGTTGCTTTCCAAGCGCTTCCGCCCGCGCCAGGGCGTTCGTGGAATCTCCGGGCGGGCCCGCATGGCGAATCATAATGTGCGATGCCTGGATATTCGGGACGGCGGGCTTGCGCTCGTGCACCGTCAGCATATGGTACCCGAAGCGGGTCCGGAATACCGGGGAAAGGCCCCCAACGGGTACGTTGTAGGTGAACGATTCGAAGGGTTCGACGAGGTCTCCCCCCGAGAAAAATCCGAGCCGGCCTCGCGAACCCCGACCGTCCGGAGGGCCTTGTGCAGAGGGATCCTGCGAATGGCGAAACGCAAGGTCTCCAAAATCCACCCCCCGGAGCACCGAATCGCGCAGGGCCTGCATGGTGCGGTATGCTGCGAGCGTATCCTCCGCGGGGGCGTTTTCCGGGATGGCAAGCAGGATGTGACTCACGTCCACCAGTTCCTGCCGTCGTTCGTGCAGGGTGCGAATAATCGGATCGATTACCTCCTTTTCCATCAGGAACGGGCGCGCCAGCCGCACCCGGTAGGATTGGATTTCTTCGAGAATGTCGGGCCGCGTATCCATACCCGCTTCTCTGGCGGCGGCCACTTTCAGACGGAAATCGACATACCGTTCGAGAAAATCGCGGTAGGAGGCCAGCGAATCGGTAGCGAGGTCGCTGTTACTGCCTGCATGAGGAGCGTAGTTTGCCTCGAAATCGTCGAGCGTAAGCAATTTTCCATGGAAAGAGGCTACGACCTCGGGGTTGTCTGCGCCCGGAACCGGCATCGTGCGGGACAGCGATCCGCATCCTGCGGCAAGAGAAAGTCCAATGAATAATGCTACCGGAGCGGTCCAGTTAATTGGTCGGGATCGGCTAATCATGCTATAGTGTGCGTATCTTACTTTAGTTCGAACCCGCGTTGACGCGCGCGGGCGGATACGGTTCCTTTCCGTATTTGATCAATGCCCCGGTGCAAACGATCTTCTCCGCCAATTATTGCTTGCTGCACGTTGTTTCCATATATACCCTGCGCGTTCTGACATGACTGCATCCACTCCGCCGAAAGTCCGGGTCCGTTTTGCGCCCAGCCCTACGGGGTCCCTGCACATTGGGGGGCTCCGTACGGCGCTGTTCAATTACTTCTTTGCACGCAGGCGCGGCGGCGCGTTCGTTCTGCGTATAGAGGATACGGATCAGGCGCGTTTCGTGCGCGAAGCCGAACAGAACATCCTGTCGGGGCTTAAGTGGGCCGGTATCGAGCCGGACGAGGGGCCGGATCAACCCGGGGACTTCGGTCCCTACCGCCAGTCGGAGCGACGAGCTATGTACGCCCGGTATGCGCGGCAACTGATCGACGAGGGGCATGCCTATTACGCCTTCGATACGCCGGAAGAAATCGAGGCCATGCGGAAGCGGTTCGCCACGGAGGGAAATCCTTCGCCCAAATACGATGCGGTTACAAGAGGGGAGATGACGAATTCGCTCGTGCTTTCAGGCGAAGAGGCGCGCCGGCGCGTCGAGCGGGGGGATGCGCATGTCGTGCGGCTGAAGGCGAATCCCGGAGGGCGCATCACGTTGCATGACCACATCCGGGGAAGAGTTTCCTTTTCGACCGGCGGGATCGACGATCAGGTTCTGATCAAGTCCGACGGCATGCCGACCTATCACCTTGCCAATGTCGTGGACGACCGCGAGATGCGCATTACGCACGTGATTCGCGGGGAGGAATGGCTCCCCTCGACGCCGAAGCACCTGCTGCTGTACCAGGCCTTCGGGTGGGAACCGCCCGAAATGGCGCATATGCCGCTCATTATGAATCCGGGCGGCAAGGGGAAATTGTCCAAGCGGCATGCCGAAACGCAGGGCCTGCCCGTGACCGTCGAGCAATACCGGGAGGCCGGGTACGAACCGGAGGCCGTCGTCAACTTCCTGGCGTTTCTCGGGTGGAATCCCGGCGGTGACAGGGAGCTGTTTTCGCTCGACGAGATGGCGGAGTTGTTTTCGCTCGATCGGGTCAGCGGCGGCGGCGTGCAATTCGATGTGAACAAGCTCAACTGGTTCAATCAGCAGTACGTTCGGGGATTTTCCGTCGATGAATTGCGAAAGCGTGCGGAGTGGTTTATGCCTGGAAGTGATGTGCCGTCTGAATTTCATTTCTCTAATGAAGAACTCGATCAGAAGATAGCGGCGCTCATGCAGCCTCGGATCACATTTGCGAAGGACCTTGCGAAAATGGGGAGATATCTTTTTCCGTATCCAGAGTGCGATCCAGACAATTATGACGAAGTGGCTGTGAAGAAACGCTGGAAGGCAGACTCGGCGGAGCTTCTGCGCACGTATGCGGACCGGCTGGAGGCAGCCTCCGCTTTTGATGCGGCGCAGGCGGAAGCGATGCTACGGGCGCTTGCCGAAGAGCGGGGCGCGGGGGTGGGGCGCATCATTCATCCGGTCCGCCTTGCCGTGAGCGGCGTTCCCGGCGGGCCGAGTCTGTTCGAGATGATGGCGGTGCTGGGCATGGATGCCTGTGTGCGGAGGATTAGGAGGGCGGTGGGGGTTTTGGGGTAGGGGGGTGAGGAGGCCAAAATGGAACAGATGCAGGCAATGGCACGGGGGATGGATAGCAAGCGGCTCCGGTACATTGACCTGACAGCCTGAAACCGTATATAACACTACGATCAGGTGAACGGCTACTACCACTGTTCCAAGGCTTATCATACGAGCTCAGAACTGGCGAGGGGACCCTTCTGCTGGTTAGCCGGTGGAAGGGTCCCTTGGGGCGTGTCCCGTTAACTGTGTAAGTGGGATTATTGTTCAATGGGGACTCTGTCCCCGTAGAGTATGACGAACTGGTTGAGTGCGGCCTTCCAGTCGCGTATCGGACGCTTCCATTTCTTCGACGCTTCGCGCAGGCCCAGGTAGAGCAGTTTGCGCACCGCGTCGTCGTTGGGGAAAGCGCCCCGTCCCTTGACGATTTTGCGCAGGCTGTAGTTCAGCGATTCGATCGCATTGGTGGTGTAGACCACCTTGCGGATCGCAGGCGCATAGTCGAAGAAAGGCGCCAGACGCTCCCAGTCCTTCCTCCACAGCGGAGCGATAGCCGGGTACTTCTCGCTCCACTCTTGCTCGAAAGCCTCGAGCGCCGCAAGAGCGGCCTCTTCGCTCGGCGCTGCGTAGACCGCGCGCAAAGACGCCGCCACCGGCTTGCGCTCCTTCCAGGGCACGTAACGCAGGCTCTTGCGCACCTGGTGCACTATGCACAACTGCACCCGCGCATGTGGAAAGACCGTCTCTATCGCCTCGGGAAGACCCTTCAGGCCGTCCACGCACGCAATGAAGCAGTCCTCCATCCCCCGCGCCTTCAACTCGCCGAAGATGGTGAGCCACGAAACGGCCCCTTCCGTCGGAGCGATCCAAAGGCCCAGCACCTTTTTATCTCCTTCAATATCTATCGCCAGCGCCACGTAGACCGCGCGCGTCTTCACCGAACCCTCCTCGCGAGACTTCACGAACAAGGCGTCGAAGTACACGATCGGATACACCCTCTCCAGAGGACGAGCCTGCCATGCGGTCACTTCCTCGAGAACGCTTGCGGTAACCTCCGAGACAAGCGTAGAGGAGACCTCCGCGCCGTAGAGACGTCTCAACGTGTCCTGGATAGCCCGCGTGCTCTGGCCCTGCGCATAGAGATACACGATCGTCTCGTCCAGGCCCGCTACCCGGCGCTGGCGCTTCTCTACGATCCTGGGCTCGAAACTGCCGTTGCGATCGCGAGGAACCTCCAGATCCAGCGAACCCGACTCGCTCTCGAGCCGCTTCGCAGTGCGTCCGTTACGGGAATTGCCGCTCTTGCGACCCGACCGATCATGCGGCGGATAACCGAGATGATGCGTCAGTTCCCCCTCCAGCGCCGCCTCGAGAGCACGCTTGCCTATCGTCTTGAGCAAACCGCCCTCCCCGAAAAGGTCCCGCGCGTCTCCCTTGAAATCCTTCAGCAACTCGTCCAGAAGAGCCTGCTGTTTGTCTGTAAGTTCGGTCATCGTCTTCACCTCCTGATGAAACTATGTGTACGATTGACCACTTACACAGTTTTCAGGACACGCTCGTCCCTTGTTTCGGAAACTCTGCGGTACCCTGCCAGCGGCTTGACATATACAGACAGAATCCGTATGCTCCGGTTGCCATTATCCATATGAACAAATTAAATATAGGGCAACCATGCTTACAAATACACTTACCAGTTTTGCTATTCTAAAGGTCAATATACAAAATCGAAGTGATTATCTTGAATATCTTAAACCTTTCATTTTTCAGATATTGTTAGATAATCAACAAGTTTCAATCACAACAGAAACCATAAGTCAAGATATAAGATTAACGTATGGATTAGATATTCCCAAAAGAACTGTAGGAATAGTCTTAAAGCGAATTGCCAAAAGCCGTCTCATAAAGAAAGAAGAAGGAGCATATAAAGTAATCGGCAATTTGCCTGACCCTAAAATTCATTCCAAAAGAGCAAATGCGCGTGATCATATAGATTCCATCACAGACGGCCTGATAATTTTTTCTCAAGATACACCAAGACCAATTTCTGATCGAGATGAAGCTGTTCAATCAATATGTGCGTTCTTATCACAGTTTGATGTTGCGTGTCTGCGTTCATACTTAAAGGAAACCGCTATACCAAAACTTAAAAAACATCATCCATCAGGCATTGTTTTAGTCAGTGATTATATACAATACATACAACAGAATGATTTGGTTCGATTCAATAGTTTTATTATTGTGGTTCAAGGTCATATGTTGGCCAATGCGTTATTATGTCCCGATCTTGACAAGGCCGCAAAGACTTATCGTAATGTAACTTTTTATTTTGACACTTCCCTTATTATAAAATCTTTGGGATTAGATGGAGAATCTGGCAAATCAGCAACTGATGAGTTGATTAAACTTATTAGAAATTTGAAGGGTAATATAGCGGTGTTTTCTCATACCTTTCAAGAAATTAAGAGCGTATTATTGGGCAAGGCTGATCATATAGATTCTGGCCCGGATGATGGAGGAATTATACATGAGGCAAGAAAGGCGGGCACTACCAGAGCTGATTTAATACATTTTGCGACAATTTTAGATCAAAAGATCAATGATATTGGAATACAGATTAAACCTTCTCCCAGTCGAATCAATGATTTTCAGATTGATGTGGCTGAATTTGAAAAAGCATTAGATAAAAATAAAGTTTTACACAGAAATCCTCGGGCAAGAGAATATGATATTCAATCCGTTCAGAGTATATACGCAATTCGAAAAAATCGACACGTCTCCTCTCTTGAAAAATCTTATGCTGTATTTGTAACCGATAATAGTGGATATGCGAATACCGCTTGCCATTTCGATAAAGGTAAAGATTATAGATCACTTTCGGAAGTATCGAGTGTGATCACGGATTTTTCCTTGGCTAATGTTTCATGGCTGAAAGCACCCATGGGCGCCTCAAACTTGCCTATGACTCAAATGCTTGCGATTTCATATGCTGCGCTTAAGCCCTCACATGAACTATTAGAAAAATACCTTGAAGAAATTGACAAACTCCAGGAGAAGGGAGGAATTACTGAACGCGATCATCAATTGCTTAGAAGTAGCCCTCTTGTATATAGAGAACTTATGCACCTTACACTTGGAGAAGATGATATTTTAGATGAAAAAATTGTCTCACAAAAAATTATAGACAATATCCTGGAGCGTATATACAGTCAATTGAGGAATGAGTTCAAAGAAGAAGAATCACAAGAGTTATTTGATTCAATCAAAGAACATGAGAAAACGAAAAAGGTTCTTGCTTCTTTACAAAAGAATATTTCTGAAACAAAAGATAAAATTTATTGGAGGTGTCATACTTGGGCAAGCAGGCTTGCTACGTTTGTTACTGCGATTATATTCCTTCTCCTGTTATTCGGATTCTTCCAGAGTCTTGGCTTTGATATACTTGATCTACCTAACTCGTTTTCTTTTGTATTTATACTTTCCACGATAATATTTACATTGTATGTAATTGTAAAATTCTTTTCTAAATCAAATTTAATGGATATGTATTGGCACATCCACAAATGGTGTTTAAACCGTCTTTTAAATCGTCAATCCAAGATGACGGGTTTGAACTTTGATGATGTAGATACAATGCCTAAATCTAAAATGAATACTAAACGTCTAACTAGTTAAATATGCCCGGGGCAAACTTTGCTGAAAAGAATTTTTGTCAAGTTAAAGATATGCCCTATGATCGTCCGTGTAGACCGTTTCCTCGGCCTCTACGGTTTCGTGTACGAATCCAGCCAGTGTTTCACCCGGTTCCCATCCTAACGGACGTGCAGCGATCTTACCGCCGCGTTGCTTCGCGCCCATAATGGTTGCCTTGCCTGCCGTGCCCCGGCCCGCATGGAGTTTCTTCGATGCGTGTTTGTTACACTGGAACAGATGGAGCGGGTGTTTCAGGGCATGGACGGCAAGCGTCTGCGCTACGTTGACCTGATTGCTTAATACCGTATATTACTGCACAATCAAACCTGCGGTATATTAATACCCAGATGCTCACTGATACCAGAGAGACAATGGCATACGTAGCACCCGGCAAGCACAACCGCAAGGGATTGGCGATTTTCGAGGTCATGGACATGTTTCCCGACGAAGAAGCGGCCCGCCAGTGGATCGAATCCATCCGCTGGCCCGTTGGTCCGTCCTGCCCGGAGTGTGGATCGTCGAACTACGCGGAAACGTCCTACCACCCGACGATGCCTTACCGTTGCCGGGCTTGCCGCAAGCATTTCTCGGTGCGCAAGGGTACGGTCATGCAGTCCAGTCATATCACGCTCCGTCAGTGGGCTATCGTGATCTACATGGCCGTAACGAGTCTGAAGGGAGTATCGAGCATGAAGATCCACAGGGAATTGGGCATGACGCAGAAAAGCGCGTGGTTCCTGATCCGGCGATTCCGAGAGTTCTTCGGAGAGAGCGCATCGTTTACCGGCCCCGTAGAGGTCGATGAGACGTACGTCGGCAGCAAGGAGAGCAACAAGCACGAATCGAAAAAGATGAACGCCGGACGGCATAACATCCAGGAACTCGACACGATCCATCAAATGGCTGCCGTCATTCGGGGCATGGATCAAAAGCGCCTCATGTACAAAGACCTCATTGCGTAGCCATGTCAGCGAATAAAAATTTGCACGTCGCTAAATCGGCGAAAAAAGACGAGTTCTATACCCAGTTGCCGGACATTGAAAGGGAACTCCGGCATTATACGCCCCACTTCGAAGGGAAGGTTGTATACTGCAACTGCGACGATCCGCGAGTATCCAGTTTCTTCCATTACTTCTCGTACAACTTCGAGAAGTTGGGTCTGAAAAGGCTTGTTACGACCTGCTACAAGAACCAGTCCGCAGACCTTTTCAGCCGACACGATTCGGAACAGGCTATCCGGCTGGAATACACGGGCGACAAGGACGGAAACAGGGTTCCCGACCCGGAAGAAATAGGCATTTTTTCCTTGCGGGGAGACGGGGATTTTAGGAGTCGGGAATGTATCGAATTACTCAAACAGGCGGACATCGTTGTTACCAATCCTCCCTTTTCTCTCTTTCGGGAATACGTGGCGCAACTGATCGAGTACGACAAGAAGTTTGTAATCATTGGTCCCCGGAACGGAATCACGTATAAAGAAATTTTCCCTGCCATAAGAAGTAATGTAATGTGGCTTGGCTATGGGTTCAAAAGCGGAAACGCATATTTCGAGACAAATCGTCCCAAAGAAGATTTTGCCCCAGGTGTTTACAACGAGGATACTGGGCTTGTAAAGTTCAGAAATGTAGTATGGTTTACCAATTTGGACATCCAAAAGCGCCGAGAAGATCTGATCCTCTACCGGAAGTACACACCGGAAGAGTACCCCGAGTACGACAACTACGACGCTATTAATGTAGACAAAACAAAGGAAATACCCTATAATTGGGCGGGAGCGATGGGCGTTCCTATAACTTTTTTAGATAAATATAACCCCGATCAGTTTGAGATTGTCGGCGCAACAGAAAGCGAAGGGAAAGGATTTTCAGCGGGACTCTGGTTACCAGAGGTCGGGACGGCGCAAGCCTTGGTCAAAGGAGCGCGCGTTTACAAGCGATTATTTATCCGAAACAAGCGACTATGAGGGTAGAGCCGCATAGCATCACAGTCCGCGAACTCGTTGACGAGTACAGTGACGACGGCGAAGGAGGCGTGTCCGGTTATTCGGACAGGCTGGACATTCGCCCGCCCTATCAACGGGAGTTCGTTTACAAGGACAAGCAGCGTAATGCTGTCATTGACACCATCACGAAGGGTTTCCCGCTGAATGTGATGTACTGGGCTGTCCGGGGCGATGGAACGTATGAGATCATCGACGGGCAGCAACGCACGATCTCCGTTGCCCAGTATGTAGAAGGAGATTTCTCGTTCAACGGGCGGTACTTCGCCAATCTTCAGGACGACGAACAGAACGAAATACTCGACTATGAACTTGCGGTCTACCTTTGCAGTGGCACGAACAGCGAGAAACTCGAATGGTTCAGAACGATCAATATTGCCGGGGAGAGGTTAACCGATCAGGAATTGCGCAACGCGGTTTACGCGGGTTCGTGGGTGTCTGACGCTAAAAGGTATTTCAGCCGAAACGGTTGCGCTGCCTATGGCATAGGGCATGACTACATGAAAGGTGCTCCGATCCGGCAAGAGTATCTCGAAACCGCTATCAAGTGGATAAGCGGAGGTGATATAGAAGAGTACATGGGCAAGCACCAGCACGACCCGGATGCTGTTCCCCTTTGGGAGTATTTCCAATCCGTCATCGCTTGGATTGAGGCTACATTCCCTCGTAAAAGGCCGTTCATGAAGGGTGTGGAATGGGGACCGCTTTATGATGAGCACAATGCTGATGCGGGCCTTGATCCCGTCAAGATCGAAGAGGATGTAGCCAGACTTGTTCTCGACGACGATGTAACAAGAAATGCGGGGATATACCCCTACGTTCTGACCGGCGACGAGAAACACCTGAACATCCGGTCTTTCTCGAAGGCAATGAAGCAAGCGGTTTACGAAAAGCAGAATGGCGAATGCGCCATATGCAGCGAATCGTTTGCCCAGAAAGACATGGAAGCCGACCACATCATGCCTTGGGTCGAAGGTGGCAAAACCAATGAGGAAAACTGCCAGATGCTGTGTAAATCCTGCAACCGCCGTAAATCTTCAAAATGAACCATGCCGGAGAAACCTGAACCGAAACGCAAGCGTGGTCGCCCTGAAACACGGATACCCTCTGTGGAAAAAGCGACAAAAGGAGCAGCGAAGGCCTGGGACAAAGTGGCAGATGGCCAGGAAGTGGAAGACGATCTTACACAAGCCGCCGAAGCACGTAGCAAGGCATTGGAACAACTCCTAAAGGGCCGAGCCCCAACATCCTCTAGGAGGCAAGCGGCAGAAAAAGCAGCGAAGGCCTGGGACAAAGTGGCAGATGACCACGAAGCGAAAGGCGATCTTACAAAAGCTGCCGAAGCACGCAGCAAGGCATTGGAACAACGCGCAAAGGTCCGAGCCCTAATATCCTTCGGGAGACACAAGCGGAAAAAGAAGCGACGAAGGACTCGAAGAAAGTAGCAGGTGCCCAGGAAGCGGAAGGTCCATTTCGTACTTGGTAAATAACAGAGGCAGCCCGGGGATCTCCGCTCGACGGCTTAATAAATCCTAATTCGATCAAAAGAGGGATACATGGAAAAAAACAATCATCAGGGGATTTTCTTTTCCCTCTTTCGCCAAAACTGTCAGACGATCCGAAAGACGCGAACTACTAAGGCATATTGATGACTCACGAGGGGGATTCCTGGTGCGAAGATTGGGAAACAAATAAAGAAGTACGCCTCAAGGTTTACTAATCATCAACAAGATAAAATTTACATACACCCACAGCTATTCCGTAGCTGAGCGCTTCTAGGTCGTTGTGATAATTGGGCAATTCCCGCCCCTTGGGTCTTTCCCAAAAATAGCGCATATCTGTAATGGGATGGCCCCTCAATTTTTTGATGAGCAATCCCATGGGCATTATTTCTTCGGCACGCTTATCGTTTATTATCATTTTAGCTCTCACCTTGTATTGAGCCCCTATGTCATGCTTCTCTTGTTTCGGCAGACTATTAAATAGTTTGACGATATTGTGCCCGTGCCGGCTCTTGATTTCCTCTCCTTTCCTCTTGTCAACTTGATGGTGAGCGTGTTTCAGCAATATCTCGATGGCATACAGACTGATTATCGTTTTGGCTACATAGAACCCGAACATAAGGTTGGGTTTCATTCTGTCAGCATAGGGGTTGCCCGCCAAGATTCTGTCAACAGCTTTTTCCGGGAATGGTATATGGGTAAATGTGAAAACCCCCTGCAAGGTGTCGAGGGGTATTTCAACCGCCTTTTGTTTCTTGGGTTTGAGACATGATTTGAGCTTTCTTAACACGGTTCGTACGCACCTTGAATCAGGATAGTGGCACCGGGCAACGTACGGATCCGGCACTACCCCATCAATCTCTAACTATCAAGATCGCGTGAATCGTACCCGAGGTCCAGAAACCCGCCCAATGGCTCTTGCCACTTCCTGACAATATCCGGGTACAACTGGTTGTAATCCTTGATCTTCTGCATCAATTTGCCCGGCAAGAGATTCCGCAAACCGGCTCCGCCCTGTATTTCTGGAAGAAGCGGTGCCTGGGTTCCGATCCAGTTTATTGACAGGGTGTTGTTTGGGGCTGCTTTTACAGATATATCAGGAGGAACCCGACCGCGATCGCGCTCCGGCAGTACCAGAAAAGGCCACGATGGTCGCATTTTACTTGCAAGTTTGTGTGCACGAATGAAGGCGGTTCCCATTACCGAGAACATAGTCATAATTCCACTACCGAGGATGATTGTACCATTATCAGAACGCCTTACCTCTTCTGGATAACATCCTTGGATGTCTGCGAAGTCTCCTTCGGCTATGGCAACCGATGTGAAACATCCCGTGGATGCAACAACGTGACGCATCAATGCAGTCGCAATAGAAATCGGGCGCCCAAGGGACTCTTCATAAGAGTCGCTCACAATAGCAAACCCATCCCCAATTTGATGAACAAACAAGCGCTCCACTGGTCGGGGATAGTCACCGGGATAGACTTGTTTCCCGATTCGAATTATAGCACCCATTAGCCTATTGAGAGCTATAAGTGCCTTTGTCCTACCAGAATTAGACTCCCAAAGCTCACTGAATCCGAGGATGTCTATGTATATGCACCAGCGTAACACGTGCTCGGATTGGTTACTTGACGAGGTATTTAGGCGTATTTTGCGAGTCCCGTGAGATGGGGCATGAGCATTTCTATCTCTTTTAGTTGCGTATTTTTTTCGCCCAAATCTCTGCGAAGCACAAGCAATAAGCCGCCCCAACAAGCTATGAGCTTCTTTTCTTTCTCCTTTCCCTGTTCCTGTTCCTGTTCGTCCAATTCCTCAGCATAAAGCCTCATTTTGTTCAGTGCCTTGACGGCCTCGTCGCTACCGTTGAGACAGAATTCGTACATGTTTTTCGCATAGTCTTCAGATTGCAATTTTCTTATGACTCGTGCCTGATTTTTGGGGTCAGACGCATTGGCGAATAGTGATATGTACGGAGAAATAAGCTCCATGTAAATGTCCTTTCTGATCGCCTTCATTCTTCTCTGCTCTTCTCTCAATTCCTGATTAGCCTCTTTTAACTTCCAAATCCACAAACCAAGAAAGGATGGAACTACTACGACGAGCAGGCCGATTATTATATTCAAGATTTCAAGCGTTTCTCCGGTGCTCATGATCTCACAATGAGAAGCCAACATGATTCTGGCTTCATAAGAAACTTAAAGGGACGATGACTGTTCACAATATATTGGCTGGGGCTGGCCCCAACACCCCCCTCACTCCTCCACACCCACCTCCGCCTCTTCCTCCTTTTTCTTCGACGTAGCACTCTTCTTGGCGGCAGCCGGTTTGGCGGCCGACTCGTCCGTCTCCTTCTTCGCCGCCGGAGCCGTTGCGGCCTTGGCGGTCGTTGCTTTCTTCGCCGTTGACGCCTTAGCCGCCGTCTCCTTCTTCGCAGCAGGGGCCTTGGCTGTTGTCTCCTCCTTTGCAGCAGAGGCCTTGGCCGCCGTTTCCTTCTTTGCAGCAGAGGCCTTGGCCGCCGTCTCCTTCTTCGCAGCAGGAGCCTTAGCCGTCGTCTCCTTCTTCGCCGCAGGAGCCTTGGCCGCCGTCTCCTTCTTAGCCGTCGTTTCCTTCTTCGCCGCCGGAGCCTTAGCCGTCGTCGCCTTCTTCGCCGCCGGAGCCTTCCTGGCCGGCGCCTTCTTTGGTGTCGCCGCTTTCTTCGGAACCTCCTGCTCCGCCTCCTCGAACTGCGCCTTCAGATCCGCCAGTCCCGAAATATCTCCAAGCGTGGTCCGGCCTGCCGAACCCGCTGTCTTCTTATATTTGCCGACCTCCTTCGATTCCCGCTTCCTGGTTTCCCGGCGCGCACGATCCTCCTGGGTTTTCTCCGAGCGCTCGGCGGCGCGTTCTTTCGCTACTTCGCTAAGGACGATCTCCTTCTGATTCGGGTCGAACTTGATGACCCGAAGCCGCAGTTCCTGCCCGGCCGGATAAAAGTCCTGAAAATTGTGCGGCCCGTTCCGGAGTTCACTGGCGGGCACAAAGGCCTCTACGGCAAGAGGCAGCTCGATAACGAGTCCTCCCTCATTGGTGCGCACCACGGTCGCTTCCGTATCGGTTCCTTCGGCATATGCCTGGGCGAACTGATTCCACGGATTGGTCTCCACCTGCTTGTGGCCCAGCGAAATCCGCCGCGAAACCTCGTCGATGTTCAGGATAACGACATCGAGCGCCTGTCCCTTCCGAACCATTTCGTTCGGGTGACGCACTTTCTTCGTCCAGGACAGGTCGGAAATATGAACCAGCCCGTCGATGCCCGGCTCAATGCCCACGAACACACCGAAATTGGTGATGTTGCGCACCTTGCCCGACATGACCGTTCCCGGAGGATAGCGTTCTGAAATACCATCCCACGGATCCGGATCGAGTTGCTTCATGCCGAGGGAAATCTTTTTCCCTTGCTTGTCGATCTTGAGAATTCTGACCTGCACCAGCTGGCCCAGGGAAACCACCTGACTCGGATGGCGGATGTGCTCCGTCCAGCTCATCTCGGAGATATGCACGAGGCCTTCGATGCCCTTCTCCAGTTCCACAAAGGCCCCGTAATCCGTAATGGAAACGACCTTGCCCTCGACGGAATTGCTTTCGACGTATTTTTCATCGATGCTTTCCCACGGATGCGGCTGGAGTTGCTTCAGGCCCAGCGAAATGCGCTGGCGCTCCTTGTCGTAGTCCAGCACGACCACCGTGAGTTTCTGATCGAGCTCCACCAATTCGGAGGGATGCGAAACGCGGCCCCAGGAGAGATCCGTAATGTGGAGCAGCCCGTCCACTCCGCCCAGATCGACGAAAATGCCAAAGTCGGTAATGTTCTTGGCAGTGCCTTCGAGAATTTGGCCTGCCTCCATCGTCGCAAGAATCTTGTCGCGCTGCGCCCCGAGCTCCTTTTCGATAAGCGCCTTGTGCGAAATGACGATGTTGTCGTTGGCCGGATTCAGTTTGACGATTCTGAACTCCATGCGCTTTTCGAGATAGGTATCGAAATCGCGCACCGGACGGACATCTATCTGAGATCCGGGCAGGAAGGCTTCCATACCGCCAATATCGAGGTCAACGATCATGCCGCCCTTGATACGGCGTACGATCGTTCCCTCAACGATGGCGCCCTTGTCATGCGCTTCCTCGATAAGCTGCCAGCGGCGAAGCTGGTCGGCTTTTACCTTGGAAAGCACGAGCTGACCGTGGTAATCCTCGAGGCGCTCGACCAGCACTTCTACTTCGTCGCCGGATACAAGCGTTGTGTCGAACTCGTTCAGAGATACAATGCCGTCGCTCTTGAACCCTATATCTATGACAACATCTTTTTCCCCGACGCTTACCACTCGTCCATGCACGATTTCCTGCTCATGGACGGTCGTAAACGACGCGTTGACCATCTTCTCGAGTTCCCCGTAGAACTGCGCCGCTTTCCTCTCGTCATCGTCCCCTTGCTCTATTTCCTCGAGCGTCACGACCGGGCCAATAATTTCACCCGTATAGCCGATGATATTCGGGATGGCGGTATCTTCCGCGTCGGGAGCAGGCGCAGGCGGAATTTCTTCCTCCGCGGCGTCTTCCGCTTGCTCTTTTGCTGTGGCTGCCGGCTCTTGCTCCTCCGCTTCCGCCTTTTCTTCGGCTTCGGCGCCTCCGGGCTGTGCTTCCTCCTCTTTCTCTGCGACAGCGGCAGTCTCCGGACTGCTCCCGGCAACCGCATCCACCGTATCCTGCGCTTTTTCCTCTGCAGGGGCCTCGGTGGTCACGGCAGCATTGCCTGATTCAATATCCTTGCTTTGAGTTGCCTGATCTTGTGACGTGTCTTGCTGCTTTTCAGCCATATGGTTGGTTCATCAGAGAAACCGACGAAAACTTCAGGCGCCCCTTTAGCTTCGGTCGCTATCCCTGCATTGCAAAGCGTCGCCGGCCAACCCCTTCTGTGCCGCACCGACCCTTTATTTTATTTAAGTTTTTATTGAATAATCGCCAAGGAAAGGGTTGTCTGACAAGCAGATACGCCGTTAAACGGACACTGCATTGGCTACATGGCAATCATTTTATGCAAACGATTTATACAATAGTACGATTTTGGCGTTCCCGAACTGCCCGAATCACCATTTCGACCTGCCCGTGGACATCTATGTGCGAGGTGTCTATTTCAATAGTGCCTTCCGCTTTGCGCAGAGGAGACACCTGGCGATATACGTCCCGCTCGTCACGCGAACGGATATCGGACAGCACATCCTGGAAAGACACATGGGGGTCTTTCTCCCGTAATTCTTCATATCGGCGCTGTGCACGCATTTCCTCGCTGGCGTTCATGAATACTTTCACATCGGCGTCGGGAAACACGATCGTGCCGATGTCGCGCCCCTCGAGAACAACGCCTTTTCTGTCTTTTTCCTGTATGCGGGCAAGGCGCCGCTGCTCCTCGACCATCCTCTCGCGAACTTCCGGAATGACAGCCACCCGGCTGGCCACTTCCGTAACCTGACGGGTGCGGATATCCCCGGTCACGTCACACTCGTCCAGAAGCACCCGCATGCCGCCCGCCTCGAAACGTATATCGAGGCGGATATTCGCAAGGATCCGGCGAATTTCCCCGGCAGGCGCCGATTCGGCCGATACCCCGTTGCGGATAAAGGCAAGGGCGACCGTACGGTACATGGCCCCGGTGTCCACATATACATAGCCGAGTCGTTCGGCAACGGCGCGGGCCGTGGTGGATTTTCCCGACCCGGCCGGTCCATCTATGGCAATAATCACGTAATTTTACTATCCGTGCAACGTGCGCGTCCGATACGGCGCGGAGAGATTACCTATGCGCAAACTCAGACACGAGGAAATACCGCGTCCGGATCCAAAAACGGTGCATGCGCTTTCCGGGCATCCCGTTTCCGTGCTCCTCGACAATGTACGATCTATCTACAATGTCGGGGCGATGTTCCGCACCTCGGACGCTGCACTCGTCGAAAGGCTGTATTTGACGGGTATTACCGGAACTCCTGAAAACCGCGGTCTGCACAAAACGGCTCTCGGAGCCCAGGACACGGTTCGGTGGGAATACCAGCGAGATCCTTTTCCCGTCGTGCAGGCGCTCAAACGCGACGGATATACGATCGGGGTTCTTGAAATAACGGACTGTCCAACGCCTGCGATGGATATCGAGGAATCCTCTTTTCCGCTCTGCCTTATCGTCGGCAACGAATTGCACGGCGTGCGCGAACAACTCGTCGCCGAAGCGGATGTGGCCTTCGAGATACCGCAATTCGGGGCGAAACAGTCGCTGAACGTTGCCGTGGCTTACGGCATCGCCATATTCGACATCGTGCGCAGCTACCGCCGGTATGCCGGCCTCGGCGGTCACCCGCTGCCCGATGCAGCAGACTTTGAAGGAGTACGGCATGAATAAGAACGCCCCACCAGACTCCGGCTCGGGCCGGCTCTTCGGCGCCTTTCCTCCCGTTTCGACCGAAGCCTGGGAAACGCTTGCCCGGAAAGCGCTGAACAAAAAGGATTCCGAAGCAATCCCTCTCTGGGAACCTTGCGAGGGTATAGCCATGCGGCCCTGGCAGCGCGCTGAAGACCTCATCGGGATCCCGCATCTTGCTTCCGGGAGCGGTCGGTCCGACAACGAACGCGCCGCAACGATTCCTCCTTCCTGGCAGCTCTGCCAGCATATTCCCCAGCATATCCTTTTACGCAATCCGACCTCGTGCAAGGTCGCCCGGCGGCGCATGCGGGAAGCCGTCAGCGGCGGCGTGGAACGGCTTGGATTGGGGTTATTGGGACCGGAAGGCGTCTCCGTTGCGGCGCAGGCCGGAGGCATCGGCGCCCTGATCGGCGACATCGATATCGAAACCACTGCGATCCACATCGAGGCCGGCGCCCAAAGTCTTTCCATCTTCGAAGACCTGCTTGCCCATGCCCGCCAAAATAATATTACTCCAGCCTCTTTCTCGGCAGCCTTCGATCCGTTCGGCGCGCATGCCCGTACAGGAAACTTTCCCACTGGCTGGCTGGATGACGCCGCCCGCATCATGGACGAACTGGCCATCGATCAGCCGCCCCGAAACAACCGGCCTGCGGCTTCCCACAGATTTCTGTGTGCGGGGGCCGAGCCGTACCGGGGCGCCGGCCTCGTTGAAGAAACCGCCCGGCTCCTCGGCGCAATCGCCGGGTATCTTGCGCATCTCACCGGCCGGGGGCACGCTCCGGACCGCATACTCAGGCATCTGTACGTCTCGGTTCCGATCGGCTCGTCTTTTATCCCGGAAATAGCCCGGCTGCGCGCATTGCGGCTGCTTATCCCGCAAGTGGCGCATGCCTTCGATCCTGCATGGAATGCGGCCGTGGAGATACACGCCACCGTAGCCGGCCGTAACCCTGTGCCGAACGATCCGCACGCCAACCTGCTGCGCGCCGCCACGCAAGCGGTCAGCGCCGTGGTGGGAACCTGCGACGTACTGACAGTGCACCCCTTCGACGCCGCGAACGGCGAGCCGTCGGACGTTGCGCTGCGTCTGGCCCGGAACCTTCAGCATATCCTTCGCCACGAGGCCTATCTGGACAAGGTCAATGACCCGGCGGCCGGCAGCTACTGCATCGAAGTGCTTACGGACCGGATTGCGCGATCGGTATGGGAGGCGTTTGGGCGCATGGCCCGCTCGGAAGGATGGACGGCGCCGCACCCGGATTTCCCGACAGCATACCGTCCTCCTCTGCTCAGACCTGACCGGCGCGGCAAGCCATGGAGCACGACCGAAGGCGTCGAAGAGCATCCGGCGTACGGCCCCGAGGCGCTCAAGGGGCTCGGACACCTCGGATACGCCGCGGGCGCGCCCCCTTTCCTTCGTGGTCCGTACGCTACGATGTACCTCGTGCGCCCCTGGACCATTCGGCAATATGCGGGCTTTTCGACGGCCGAAGCCTCGAATGCCTTTTACCGCCGCGCGCTGGCCGCCGGACAAAAGGGCCTCTCCATCGCATTCGATCTGCCCACGCACCGGGGGTACGACTCCGATCACGAGCGCGTCGCAGGGGATGTCGGCAAGGCAGGCGTCGCCGTGGATACGGTCGAGGATATGAAAAGGCTCTTCGAAGGAATTCCCCTCGACCGGATATCCGTGTCGATGACCATGAACGGCGCCGTGTTGCCCGTGATGGCCTTTTACATCGTGGCCGCAGAGGAGCAAGGTGTGCCCGCCGCGATGCTTTCCGGCACCATTCAGAACGACATTCTGAAGGAATTCATGGTGCGCAATACGTACATATACCCCCCTGAGCCATCCATGCGTATCGTGGCCGACGTATTCCGGTACGCCGCAGCCCGCATGCCCCGATTCAATTCCATTTCGGTAAGCGGCTACCATATGCAGGAGGCGGGCGCGACAGCGGACCTCGAACTTGCCTATACGCTCGCCGACGGCCTGGAATATCTTCGTACAGGCGTCGAAGCCGGACTACAGGTCGACGATTTTGCACCCCGCATTTCTTTTTTCTGGGGTATAGGGATGCACTGCTTCATGGAAATCGCTAAGATGCGGGCCGGGCGCCTGCTCTGGGCGAAGATCGTCAGGAAATTCTCCCCCGAAAACCCGAAGTCCATGGCGCTGCGTGCGCATTGCCAGACCTCCGGCTGGAGTCTGACCGAACAGGATCCGTACAACAACGTGGCCCGAACTTGTCTGGAGGCGCTGTCCGCGGTGCTGGGGCACACGCAGTCGCTGCACACGAACGCTCTCGACGAAGCCATGGCGCTGCCCACCGAGGCTTCCGCCCGCATTGCGCGCAACACACAGGTTTATCTGCAGCAGGAAACGGATATTGTCCGGACAATCGACCCGCTGGGCGGATCGTATTATGTGGAAACGCTGACCGATCGACTGGCGCGTCGCGCATGGGCGCTGATAGAAGAAATCGAAGAAGCCGGCGGCATGACCCGGGCTATCGAGGCAGGCATTCCTATGGCCCGTATCGAAGAAGCCGCGGCCCGTAAACAGGCGCGCATCGATGCCGGGGAAGACGTTATCGTCGGCGTCAATCGCTTCGAGCTGCCCGAAGAAGAACCGATCGATGTGCTGGAAATAGACCATACCGCCGTACGCGAGGCGCAAATAACACGGCTGCGCGCCGTCCGGGCGGCTCGCGATGACGAAGCCGTGCGGGAGGCGCTCGATGCGCTCACCGTATGCGCCCGCACAGGGGAGGGAAATCTGCTGGCATGCGCCGTGGAGGCCGCCCGGCGGCGGGCCACCCTTGGAGAAATATCCTCCGCCATGGAAAAAGAATTCGGAAGACACCTCGCCAGCCGCAGCATCGCCGGGGGGACGTACGTCCGCACCCGGGCATCCGGAGAAACGCCGGACGAAATTCTCCGGCTTACCGGCGTCTTCGCCGACCTGCAGGGGCGGCGGCCGCGTATTCTCGTGGCGAAAATCGGACAGGACGGGCATGACCGGGGGGCAAAAGTGATCGCGACGGCCTTTGCGGATATGGGATTCGATGTGGATATCGGGCCTCTATTCCAGACGTCCGCCGAGGTGGCGTTGCAAGCGGTCGAGAATGACGTACATGTGCTGGGCGTTTCCACGCTTGCCGGAGGGCACAAGGCCTTTCTGCCCGAGTTGATCGCAACGCTGCGCGAGATGGGCCGGGAGGATATTCGCGTGGTGGTCGGAGGAGTCATTCCCCGGAAGGACTATGCATTTCTGCACAAGGCGGGCGTGTCCGAGATTTTCGGCCCCGGCACGCCGGTAACCGACGCGGCGTCCCGGATTCTTCTCGGGATGATCGAGGAGGCCGACCCGCCGTGACTTTTCCGCCCGTAGAAAAACTGTTCGAAGGCGTCAGGGCCGGGGATCGCGCCATGCTGGCGAGGGGCATTACGCTCGTGGAAAGCGCTCAGGCCGATCACCGGGAGCCTGCCAAAACCCTGCTCGACGCCTGCCTGCCTCTGTCGGGGAAGGCAATCCGCGTTGGGATCACCGGGGCGCCGGGTGTGGGAAAAAGCACATTCATCGAAGTCTTCGGAACCCGGCTGGTTTCTTCCGGAAATCGGCGGGTGGCGGTGCTTGCCTACGATCCGGCAAGCGAACGAACCGGAGGGAGTATCCTCGGAGACAAGACGCGCATGACGCGCCTCGGCACGCACCCGAATGCCTTTGTACGGCCTGCTCCGGGCAAGCGGCGTTCCGGAGGGATCGGGGGGGGAACCCGCCAGAGCATCATACTGTGCGAGGCTGCCGGGTACGACACGATTTTCGTTGAAACGGTTGGTTCCGGCCAGGCGGAAACAAAGGTCGCCGACATGGTCGATTTCCTGATGCTCCTGACGCTCCCGGGGTCAGGGGACGAATTGCAGGGCGTGAAGCGCGGCGTCATGGAGCATGCGGACATGGTAATCCTCACGAAGGAAGACGCACATTCCCCGAAAGTCATGCGTCTGGAGGCCCGGCGCATGAAAACGGCCCTCCGTCTTTTTCCGCCCAGGGAATCCGACTGGACGCCGTCTGTTCATACCTGCTCTGCACAGGAGGAATCCGGGCTGGATATCATCCGAAAGGACATGGGCGACTACGAGCGGCTTGTCAAAACTTCAGGGTACCTCGCGACGCGGCGGCGCAGACAGATCGGCTGCTGGCTGCGCGAAACGTTCGAGGCGCGCCTGCTTGACGCCGTGCGAGCCGATGCAAGGGTCGCCGGGCTGCTGGAAGAGTACGAGGAGCAAGCCGCCCGGCGCGAAACAGGCGTCACCGCAGCAGCGGATATTTTGCTGAAAGCGTTTCTGGAAGGGGGGGAAAGGGAGCAGGAATAAGAGGGGTACCTTGTCGCAGGGCGTTCCGTATTACGGTCTGTCAATCTGTTGCATCCCGGATGCCTGTGCGCCGGGAAGGCGCGATGGGGGGATATTGTTATCGCCCCGGATTGCAGGCCGCGCGACATTGGAACGTATTTCTCGAGACGATTCGGCGGATTTCTTCAAAAATAAGGTCGCCTCATATCACTCTTAAAAAAATTTGACATTGAATACGAGTACTCGCTATTATTGGCTTCACTCTGCATACTTGAAATATATCGCTTTGTTTTTCAGACATGGTTGGTTTTACAATGCCGGCGCGATGCGCGCTGGTCTTGACGCTTGCGCTGGGGGTATTTCATTTCAATGGCGCTTCGGCCCGCGCAGAGAAGTGCGGCGCGGCGGCTCCTGACGATATCGTCAGGTTCTTCTCGCCGGTATCTCTTCCGGGTGCTACTCCGGTAGCCCGAGGAAACACTCCCGACAAAAGGATAGGGCCCAACTCTTCGTTCGTCAGGTTCAGCGTCCGTTCCTGGTTCACGATGAGCGGGAGCGCGGTGACCTACTCTGCGGAGTCGTTGCATGAGGCCGTGGCGAGGGTGGATGACGTGTGCGGCAGCATGCTGACGGTCACTGCAAGGTCGGCGGGCACGGCGACCATACAGGTGACCGCCTCGGCGAACGGCATGGCGGACGAGACCCGGACGTTGACGGTGGAGGTCGACCCGAACGCCTCTTTTGTCGAATCGACTACGAACAGCCCTCCTGTTGCGGAGGGCGCGATACCCGATACGACGTTTACGCAGAAGACTTCGCCGATCCGTTTCGTGGCGTCGCGTTATTTCACAGACCCCGATCTGCAAGATTCTGTGCTGACCTACACGGCCGGTTTGTCGCGAGCAGGCATAGTGAATACGAGCATTACGGACAGCACGCTGACGCTTACGGCGGTTTCGAAGGGTGCGACGACGGTTACAGTGACGGCGACGGACCGGGGCGGCCTGAGGGTAACGCAGTCTTTCGATGCGACGATCGGGAACTGCGTGCCTGAGGCGAAGGGCGCGATTCCCGATACGACAGTAGCGGCAGGCGTTTCTCTTGTTATCGATGTGTCGGAGTATTTCGAGGATTGCAATAACGATCCGCTGGATTACGCGGGCGCTTCTTTGGATCAAGACCTGGCGAGCGCAAGCATGTCGGATGGCGCATTGACGATTACCGGTTTGTCGGCGGGCAGAGCCGAGATCGTCGCGCTTGCATGGGAGGAGCCGGTTACCGAGATACCAAGGCAATATTTCTATGTGAGGGTTACCGGGGAGGAAGGCGGAAATCGCCCGCCGCGTCCCGTAGGCGCGATCTCCGACAGGACATTTTCGGCTGGGAGGTTCTCCTGAAAGTTTCGACGTGTCGCCCTATTTCGAGGACCCCGATGGATATCCTCTGAGCTACACGGTATCGGGTCCAAGCAGTGTAACGACAATCTTTCTGGAGAATGACAGCACGCTGACGATTACGCCCGTGTCGGCAGGTGCGGGTAGAGTGACGGTGACGGCAACGGACCCGGGCGGCCTGAGCGCTACGCAAAAATTCGGCGTGGAGGTCAGTACCACAGTACCTCCCCTTGCAGTAGAGATCACAGGTCCGGCGTCGATCGAATCGGGCGGGAGCGGTACATGGGAGGCTGTCGCCAGCGACGGCGTTCCGTCCTATACGTACAGTTGGCGATACGCGACTCGGTGCCTCAACGGGAATCCGATTGGGGATGAGCCTTGCGCCTGGCGGTGGATAAACGCAGGATCGGGCAGCACGCTTACGCGGACCGTAACGACACCGAGCGACTATGTCCGTATCGAGGTGACGGCGACCGATTCGGCCGATCCCGAGGCTTCGGCGACGAAGACGCGCGCAGTAACGGTCACGCAGCCCGAGTCGCTGAAGACGGTCGGACATATTCCCACACAGACGCTGACAGAAGGCGGCTCTTCGGTGACGCTCGACGTGTCGCAGTATTTCATGAGTTTAGTCCCGGACGTTGAGGTTATCTACCGGGCCAGTTCGTCGAACGCGAGTATCGTGACGACGAGCATCTCTGGCGCAACGCTCACGATCAGCCCGGAGGCGGTAGGTAGTGCTGACGTGACCGTGACGGCAACGCTTAATGGAGAGAGCAAAGAACAGGTCTTCACCGCGGAGGTCATCGGAGGCACGCCCCCTCCTCCTCTTGAAGTAGAGATCACCACCGGTCCGACATCGATCGTGTCGGGGACGGAATACACCTGGGAGGCGATGGCCAGCGGCGGTACGTCTCCCTATGAATACTATTGGTCTTATACTAGTATGCAGTGTCTGGGTACGGACTGCTCGTATACGTTCTCGCCAGGGGTAAGTACAACGGAAAGCCTTAAGATTGCGATAGAGACCTCGGACAATTCGGCGACTTTAATCGTCAGGGTGATAGATAGAGCAACGCCCAAGGACACCGTTTTTGCATCGATCAACCTGTCGATTGCACATCCTCCTGAGTGCGACATCCCGAACCAGACGCTGACCGCAGGCGGTTCGGCAGTCACGCTCAATCTGAACGATCATTGCTCGGATGATGACGGCGACACCCTGACCTATGAGGACGCTACCTCGTCGAACACCAGTGTGGCGACCACAGGCTTGTCGAACTCTACGCTTACGGTTACGCCTGTCGCCAAAGGCAGCGCTACAGTGACGGTCACGGCGAACGATGGGGAAGACAAGGTATCGCCAACCTTTACGGTGACGGTTTCTAATCGCCCTCCTGTGTGCAACATCCCGAACCAGACGCTGACCGCAGGCGGTTCGGCAGTCACGCTCAATCTGAACGATCATTGCTCGGATGATGACGGCGACACCCTGACCTATGAGGACGCTACCTCGTCGAACACCAGTGTGGCGACCACAGGCTTGTCGGGCTCTACGCTTACGGTTACGCCTGTCGCCAAAGGCAGCGCTACAGTGACGGTCACGGCGAACGATGGGGAAGACAAGGTATCGCCAACCTTTACGGTGACGGTTTCTAATCGCCCTCCTGTGTGCAACATCCCGAACCAGACGCTGACCGCAGGCGGTTCGGCAGTCACGCTCAATCTGAACGATCATTGCTCGGATGATGACGGCGACACCCTGACCTATGAGGACGCTACCTCGTCGAACACCAGTGTGGCGACCACAGGCTTGTCGGGCTCTACGCTTACGGTTACGCCTGTCGCCAAAGGCAGCGCTACAGTGACGGTCACGGCGAACGATGGGGAAGACAAGGTATCGCCAACCTTTACGGTGACGGTTTCTAATCGCCCTCCTGTGTGCAACATCCCGGACCAGACGCTGACCGCAGGCGGTTCGGCAGTCACGCTCAATCTGAACGATCATTGCTCGGATGATGACGGCGACACCCTGACCTATGAGGACGCTACCTCGTCGAACACCAGTGTGGCGACCACAGGCTTGTCGAACTCTACGCTTACGGTTACGCCTGTCGCCAAAGGCAGCGCTACAGTGACGGTCACGGCGGACGACGGAGAAGACAAGGTATCGCCAACCTTCACGGTGACGGTGAACGGTCCCCTCGCCGTTAATATCACGGGTCCGACATCGATTGTTTCGGGAACGGGCGGTACATGGACGGCATCCGCCAGCGGCGGCGTTCCGTCCTATGCGTACAGTTGGCGATACGCAGGGCGGTGCGTCAATGGGGGTCCGATACGGGATGAGCCTTGCGAGTGGGAGTGGATAAACGCAGGATCGGGTAGCACGCTTACGCGGACCGTAACGACGCCGAGCGACTATGTTCGTATCGAGGTGACGGCGACCGATTCGGACTCTCCCGCAGTCTCCGCTACGGTTGTGCATTCGGTGCAGGTCGAACAGCCGAACAATCCTCCCGTGGCCGAAGGCACGGTAGCGGCCCGGACACTCACCTTGGGATATCCTTCGGCGAGCATTGGCGTGTCGTCCTGGTTTTCGGACCCCGACGACGATCCCCTGACCTATACCGTTTCGTCGTCGCCGAGTGGCATTGTGAACGCAAGCATCCCGCAGAACGGAAGCACATTGACGCTTGCGGCGACGGCGGCGGGCACGGCGACAGTAACGGTGACGGCGAGCGACAGCGAGGCGAGCGCCACTCAATCTTTCGATGTGAAGGTCAATAGAAAACCTGTAGTGAGCAACAACATTGCGGCCCAGGCGCTGACCGCAGGCGGCGCGTCGGCCACTTTCGATCTGGATGACTACTTCTCGGATCCCGACAGCGATGTCCTGGGCTACTTGGCTGGTAGCTCAAGCGGTGCGGTAAACGCAACTGTTTCGGGCAGCACGCTCACACTTGCGCCCGTCTCGGCAGGCAGCGCGACCGTGACGGTGACAGCGCGAGATCCGTCTGGAGCAAGCGTTTTGCAATCCGTTGCAGTAACGGTTAGCACCGCGGCGGGACTCACCGCGTCGATAAGCGGGCCGTCGTCGGTCAACTTCAACTTCGGAGATGGCACTACATGGACGGCGGACGTGAGCGGAGGCACTACGCCCTATACGTACAGTTGGCGCTATAGACTGTGCAACAATAACGGCGAAGGGCCCGGCGACAGGGCGGAGCCCATCTGTCAGTGGGTCTCCGGCGGGGCCGCAAGCACCCTTACGCTCACGCTCTCCGATTCGACAACCCTTGAACTGACGGTAACCGACGACGACGGAGACTCCGTCACGGCCACGCTTGCGGTCTCTTTTGATCTGTAAAAGACGGTAGTACCCAACCATGAAGTTCTTCCCTGTAATGAGAAACACACACTTTGCGCTTATGGCGACGAAAGGCGTCGTACGGTCCGGCCGTGTCATCACGGCACGAACCGCTGCGCTCTTGCTGTTCCTGCTGGCTTCTATCGCTCAGCCTGCGCTGGCGCAGAGCCAGACGGTGGTTGTGGACTGTTTGCCCCCCGATTCGGTGGGCAGCGCCCGTTTTCTCAGCTTCCTCTCTGATATCGTCAAGAACCCTTCTCTTTCACTTAACGGATTCGACTGCGCTGAAAGCAGTGAAACCAACTGCAATATAGGATATGGGCTCAAGCAGGTGCTCGAAAAAGTATATGGAGCCAATCAAGACCCAAGAGTACGGGATATTTTCAAAAAAATTGTTAACAAATCCAACGAACCGCTAGCGCCTTCAACGGACTATGGAAATATATCGTCAAACACCGTGCGCTTGCAGTCGAGGGGTTTTGTGGCGCTGGCTGCGTATGTGCTCGACAATAACGATTACGACCCGACGACCCTGAATCCGGTGCTGTCTTCGGCATCCTCGGCTGTGAATTCGTTCCGCACGGCCCTGCTGAACACAACGAGTTGGACGATCAATACCGACCATAAAGACGACGGCATCAAGTGGGCAACGCCCTTAACGAACGTCGCCCGGGCCATGGATTTTTATCTGGCCCTTGAGAAGGCCTATAAGCATTATGATCGGGCCGAGCATGACAACGTGAACTCGACAAATCTCTTGTCAAGAACTGAAAAATCTAGTCTGATGACGGCATACACTACCTTTATTGACACGCTGGAGGACTTACGGTACGATCCCCTCGACAGATATGATACAGAGCCTGGCAATGCTCCCTTGGTGATGCAGGTGGCTATAGGCTACGCGACGCTTGTCTGGCAGCAGGGACCACTGATCCCCCCAACGTCCGATCAGTGGCATACAAGACGTGCCCTAATGACTGTATGGCTGCAACGTGCCTTTAAGGCCGCTGGCGCAGAGGCAGGCACGGATCGGCACAAGCATTGGTATTATCAGTCGGACGATGGCAAACACTTCTGGGCGGAAGGCCCCTATTACTTCCAGCTCGCCCTTAGCGAGGTAATTCCGTTCTGGCACGCAGTGCGTATAAACAAGTTGCTCTCGTTCACATACATCCACGACTACGCTTTTCTGGATCCGTTCTTTAGGGACCGATTTACCCGACCGCTTCATTGGTTGGCCGATCTCGCCACGCCCGACGGCAAAACGCCTCCACTCGACGACGGCAATAAGCATGTTATGTATAACATCGGCCCTCTTCGCTGGAGTAGCGCTTACGGGGACGGTTCCGTGGGAGAGAAATTTGCCTGGATCGGCACAGAAATCGCCCCGTCGGCTTTTCGATCAGATCTCTACCCTGTCGAAATCGCCATCCCGCATTCCGAGGCGCCCCCTTCGAATCCTCTCGATCCCGTTGTAGGCAACTCGTTCGCAAATAGAGGAAGCGGGGATGCTGGCAGCAACTACGCCATATCGTCGGACTACGGGCGTCAGGAGGTTGTGATCAAAAGAAAAATAGGGGAGCGAACACATTACATCCTGCTCAACGGCGAGAGCGGTGACGCTATCGAACGAGGAGAAGGCCATGAACAGGGGGATCAATTACAACTCCTCTACTATGTAGACGACACGTCATACCTTGTCGATTCAGGTTATGATACTGCGGCGAGACTGCCTAACAGTACCTGGAATCACTACGACGATCACAATGTGATGACCCTTGATCCGGATGGCGTAAAATGGGATTATGCCGATGGAGGCGTAAGGCCACCTCATCCCCTCAGAGAGTTGGATGACATTTCACTTCGCATAAAATCCGAGCATCAAAGTGTGGATGAAATATATCGGCAAACCCATGGAAACATTGATCTTATATCTGCGAAAATGACCTTGAACGCTTCTCCTAAAGGTCTTTTCGGAGCAGTTTTGAATTACCAGGCCTTTGCGCATTATTATCGGAACGTTTTGTTTATTCGCGATTCCGATCAGCCCTATCTGGTCGACATCAATGCAGTAAGTGGTCATAATTATGATCGAACTAATTGGTATGACATGTATTACCATGGAAATTCTGAAGACATAAATATATTACTCAATAGTGGACAGACTTTCGGAACTCTCAGGTGGAGTAATATATACGAATCCGACAATATAATAAGAGAATCTGATGGAACCTTGAGACCGCCGAAAACCAACAAGAAATTATATATTCGACCGTTTGTCGTCGAGCGCCATCGTAAATATCCTGGCGTATCAGATGATACGATGCGGGAGCCGTATGTTTCGGCTGCTAAATACAAGGGAGAGGGAGCGCCCATAAAGAGACTACAGCTAAGTAGTAATGGCCCGGGAAGCACCGGGTCCAAAGAAAATTTTACCACGGTTGCCTTTATAAGCGCTCTCCCAGGGGGCGGGGAACTACGCTCTCGGGCCACAGCGAAAAGGCCGGAGTCCAGTACTAGCGACTTGGAATGGCAGTATCTTACGTGGCCGAATGACGACACTACGACCGTGGATGTCGTCGCGGCGCGCTCGGCTAAAGCCTACGCCGATGCTTCTACCGGTAATTCTAACCTCCACTTCCCTGTCCCTGAAGCCGATTCTTTCTACGTGGAACTGCCACTTAATCTGAATTACGGCTTTGTGAGACTCACCAAACAAAGTGGAATATGGGATATTGATCCGTCTTTTCAATTAAACCTGAAAAAATCCGTGCCGAGTGTCACGATTTACGGGCCTTCTTGCATAAGGGAGGGAGCTACCGGGCATTATACCTCTTCGCGGGTTACGGGCGGAAAACCTCCGTATTCATATGCGTGGAAATTCTACCGAACCTGTCCAAGAGGCCCTGCATGTAATGCCTGGAACGGTATCGGAACTACCGGAACCGTCGATTTTGGTGGGTACAACAGAGAAGATTTCAGAATCAGGCTTCAGGTCACGGATAGTTCTTCTCCTGCGCGCAGTTCGTTTTCGTCTGAACTGGATGTGCAGATTCTCTCCTCTACAGAAGGAGCGTGTCCATCGGATCCGAACGGCAAGAAAAATTCAGATACCGAGGAAACGCTCGCATCGGATGCAGACTTGCTTGAGGCGGATCAGAGTATTCCCGAGACCTATGCCCTCCGGCAGAACTTTCCCAATCCTTTCAATCCGTCTACGGAGATTCAGTTTGATCTCCCGGAAGATGCGATGGTGTCACTCGTCGTATACGATGTGCTGGGTAGAGAGGTGACTCGTCTCGTGCAGGAGGAGTTGCGCGCTGGCACGCACCGCGCCCGGTTCGATGCAAGGAACCTTCCGAGCGGCGTCTACTTCTACAGGATACAGGCTGGCGGTTTTCACAGCACGCACCGTATGACGCTCCTCAAATAACCGCGTCATTGTTCTACCAATAAAAGGGAATTACAGACAAAGGTTGACATTTTCAATTTAAGTTCATAACTTACCGGCATTTAGAACAAACGGACGGAGAGGTGGTTCGGGTTGATTGGACAGATTTTCGCGGAATTTAAGGTGTAGCGTTGCGACCTTGTTCCGATACAATCAACCCGATGAGACCCATGTCAAGACGCACACACAGAACCCATAGTCCTTCGTTCAAGGCGAAGGTAGCCCTCGCCGCCGTTCGCGGCGACCGCACGCTGGCGGAGCTCGCAGGTCGCCAAGACATAAGAAATCTCGATACGCTGGAGCAAATGGGCCGTGTAGTAGACGCAATGGCAGGGAAACTCCTGCCATACAGAACGCTGGTGGCAGGCAACGAACAGGGCATCGTCAACCTTTCCGGGTAATTCCCCAATAAAAACCTCTCGCCATAGCGGCATAACCCGACACAGCAGCACACTTGAATCCGTGAGAAACTGTCCGGTTTTTCGGACCGTTTTTCGTTTCTCTCCCCTCACCAGAGGCAACATGTCCGTAAGATCCATTTGCATCCTGTTACCGGCACTGGGCATAGCCTTTCTCTCTGCCGCCCCTCTATTAAGTGCTCAATCCAGTTCTCCCTCTTCGGAAGAAGAAAAGGAGAAGAAGAGAAGAGAGACAGAGTTGGCATTTCATTTTTATCCTGTCAGTTTTTTCTTTTCCGCACTTAGTGATTACTTGTCTTTTCCCTTTTTAGATACCAATTTTAGATACAATGCATACGAAGGCGGCATTGGTTATCTAAATGCTGATCACGCTGGTTCTACTCTTCGCTTAAAGAGTCGCTATAATCTTGCATTGGCTAAGCAATCAATAGGTAAGCAATCAAATTCCCATATCAGAGAATATCTATACGGCGGGATCAATCTGTGGCATTTTAACAAGAAGGAGATTCAATATGAGCGTCCTGCCAGCAAGTCAACAATACTGGGAATCAGCATGGGTGCCGGAATAGGTTTTTATTTGGGAACTGGTTTGGGTTTGTCCATTGAGCCGGAATATAATTATATACCCTGCTCTGAGGATGAAGAATTTTTCTGTGGTAGATGGTTTGACGTAAAAGTGGGGCTGGAAATTTTGTTTTTATTGAAATAAGGGCCGATTTGGGGCGTGTCCGCCCTCTTTTTGTGCGAACTGTCGGATAATTACTAAACTACTTCCGAGTGTACAAGTTTAGTATTTACCCGACACATGGGGTCTCCGCACGTGATCAGGCGGGCGTGTCCATCTGCGCCTTCTGCAAGCGTCCGCTGTAGTCCACGTACACGGTTTTCGTTTCCGTGTAGAAGTCGAACACCTCCCAGCCGCCATCGCGGTGGCCGTTGCCCGTATGCTTGACGCCTCCGAAGGGCATATGCGCCTCGGCGCCGATCGTCGGTCCATTGATGTACGTAATGCCCGCCTCGATGTCCTTCATGGCGCGGTACGCAAGGTGCACATCCTTTGTGTAGATACTGGAGGATAGGCCGTAGCGCGTGGCGTTCGCCATGCGCACCGCCTCTTCGTAGGACGTGGCCTTGAGTACGGAAAGCACCGGGCCGAAGATTTCCTCGCGCGCAATGCGCATCTCCGGCGTGACCCCGGTAAACAGGGTGGGTTCGAAGAAGAAGCCTTCTTCCAGCGCTCCCTGCGTGGCCTGCCTTCCTCCAATGCGGAGGGTTGCGCCTTCGCTGCGCCCGATCTCGACGTAGCGGGTCACCTTCTCAAGGGCCTTTTTGTTGATAAGCGGTCCGACGTTCACGCCCTCGTCGTTGCCGTATCCAAGGACGAGTTTTTGCGCATGCCCAATGAGGCGTTCGACCAGGATATCGTGGATGGCTTCGTGCAGAATAAGCCGGCTTGTCGCTGTGCAGCGTTGGCCGGTTGTTCCGAAGGCGGCCCACAATACGCCTTCGAGCGCGAGGTCCAGGTCTGCGTCCGGCATCACGATTTGCGCATTTTTTCCTCCCATTTCCAGAGCGAGACGTTTATTCATTCTTCCGCACACCTCGCCGATTTTCGAGCCGGCATCGTTCGAGCCGGTAAACGAAACAGCGTCTATGCCCGGGTGCTTTACGAGTTCTTCGCCGGCGACAGCGCCTCCCTGCACAAGATTGAACACGCCGGCAGGGACACCGGCGTCGGCGAAAAGGCGCGTAAGCAGCGTACCGCTGTGCGGTGCGTCTTCGCTCGGCTTGAAAACGACCGTGTTGCCGCAGGCCAGCGCCGGAAATATCTTCCAGGTCGGTACGGCGATCGGAAAGTTCCAGGCCGTAACGATGCCGACGGCGCCTACGGGACGCCGGATACTCATGTTGAATTTGTCCGGTAATTCGCTGGGAACGGTGCGTCCGAAGAGCCGCCGCGTTTCCGAGGCTGCATAGTACGCAGTGTCTATGGCTTCCTGAACGTCTCCGCAGGTTTCGGCAAAGGGCTTGCCCATTTCGCGGGTTTCTTCGAAGGCGAGTTCCCGTTTCCGCTCAGTCAGCAGGTCCCCGATGCGCCGGAGGATATCGCCTCGTTGCGGCGCCGGGGTATCCGACCAGGCAGGGAGGGATTTGCGCGCAGCGATCACTGCGGCGTCGATATCCTCTTGCCCGGATTCGGGGAAAAGACCAATGAGTTCCTGGGTACGGGCCGGATTGGCCTTCTCGAACGTTGCGCCGTTGGCGGCGTCAAGCCAGGATCCGTCTACGAAATTCCGGAATTGATCGGGCATTGTATTGTTCTTTTGTTTTTGGATTTAATCTGCATGAATTCCGTACTATCTTCCAGTAATCTACGGATCCGGTTTCAATGACCTTTGCGCTATGTCCGAACGTATCCCGACGCATAGAGCCGGCTTTATCAGCAAACGGGCGAACAACACAAAGCCAAGCGGCATTCGCCGATTCTTTGAGATAGCCGCTACGATGCATGACGTCATCTCCCTGGGCATCGGCGAACCGGATTTTGTGTCGCCGCAGCCTGTCATCGATGCGGTCATCGCCTCCCTGCACAAGGGACAGACCGGCTATACGGCCAATGCAGGGCTGCTGCGCCTGCGCCGATTGATCTCGGAAAACCTGGAGCGGCGCTACGGAATTTCCTATTCTCCGCAAAATCAGATCGTTGTCACAGTAGGAGGCAGCGAAGCCATGCTGATCGCTATGCTGGCGACGATCGATCCCGGGGACGAGGTGCTTATTCCTGAACCCTGCTTCGTTTCGTACGGCCCGCTTGCGGAATTCGCCGGCGCCAGGGTCGTCTACATACCTACCAGAGTGGAAACCGGGTTTCAAGTGACCGCGGAGGATATCGCTGCCCGGATCACGCCTCGTTCGAAAGTTCTTTTTATCGGGTATCCGAACAATCCCACCGGGGCGGTGCTCCGGCGCGAAACGCTCGAGGGCATTGCGAACGTGGTGATCGAAAATGATCTGGTTGTCCTGTCCGACGAGATATACGACCGGCTGGTGTATGGCCGGGCGGCCGAAGAGGGGCATGTGAGCCTGCCGTCCCTGGATGGGCTCTACGAGCGCACGATCCTGACGGGAGGATTTTCCAAGAACCATGCGATGACCGGCTGGCGAGTCGGCTATGCCTGCGCTCCGGAGGCGCTCAGCGACGCCATGTACAAGATGCACCAGTATGTGGTGATGTGTTCGCCCACGATGGGGCAGGTAGGAGCCGTGGCGGCGCTTGAAGCGTGCGATGCCGATGTCGAGCGCATGCGCCGTTCCTATGACGAGCGCCGCCGCTTTATCGTGGACGGATTGCGGGCCGCCGGTCTGCCGACCTTCGAGCCGGAGGGAGCCTTCTACTGTTTTCCCGATATTACCTCCACCGGTTTGTCGTCCGAGGCCTTTGTGGAACGATTGCTGGCGGAGGAACAGGTGGCATGCGTTCCGGGAGACGCCTTCGGGCCAAGCGGCGCCGGGTATGTCCGCTGTTCGTACGCCACGGCCATGGATAAACTCGAGGAGGCGGTGCGGCGTATTACGCGGTTTGCCGAGCGGCGCCGGGCGTAAAGCCCCGGTGCTACCGGGGTGACAAACCTTTGGGAACGCCTGCGGCGGCCCTGCCATGAAACGATGGGCGCGCAGCGTCGTACGAGCACCCGTCATGCGGAGATCGTTCCCGATCGTTCGCAGACATTCTTTCTACGGTCTTTTACTGCGCATGTCATATTCCCAGGACCATATCCATTCTCTTCTGGAGCGCGTGCGTGTGCTCGGAGGCTATCTTTGACGTCGATCGCCGCAGGAGTATTGTCGAGGCGTTGAACGGCAAGCGCATGGATCCGGGTTTCTGGAACCATGCAGACGAAGCGCGCAAGGTCGAAATGCAGTTGTCGGCCGAGCAGGGGCGGCTCGACGAGTGGGAGGCCCTTGCGAGACAAGCGGACGACATCGAAACGCTGCTTCTTCTCGCCGAAGAGGAGGATGCCGATCTTGTGGACGAGATTCAGGCGGAAACCGCCCGCATGGAAAAGGCGCTGGAGAAGCTCGAATTCAAAAATATGCTGGGGGAGCCGGACGACGAGCGCCACGCTATCCTCACGATCCATCCCGGGGCCGGCGGCACGGAAAGTCAGGACTGGGCGGAAATGCTTTTGCGGATGTATACCCGCTGGGCCGAGGGCAACGGATACAAGGCCGAGCTTGTCGAGCATCAGGTCGGAGACGTGGCGGGGATCAAGAGCGCCAGCCTGCGTGTGGTCGGGCCGTATGCCTATGGCTACCTGAAGTCCGAGACGGGCGTGCATCGGCTTGTGCGAATATCGCCTTTCGACTCCAGCGGCAGGCGGCATACGTCTTTCGCCAGCGTGTTTACGTATCCGGAGATCGACGACGCCATAGACATTGTTCTGAATCCGGACGATGTCGAACTTCAGACCTTTCGCTCCGGGGGCAAAGGCGGTCAGAACGTGAACAAGGTGGAAACCGGCGTCCGGCTGATCTGGACCGGAAAGTTATCGAACGGCGAAGCAGCGCGCGTCGTGGCGGAGTGCACCGAGGAGCGCAGTCAACTGCAGAACCGGGATCGCGCCGAGACGATGCTCAAAAGTCGTATTTATCAACTGGAGCGGGACATCAAGGAAGCGGAAAAGAACCGGATCGAGGGTTCGAAGAAGAAAATCGAATGGGGCAGCCAGATTCGATCGTACGTATTTCAGCCCTACACGATGGTCAACGATCACCGTACGGATATCAAGGTGACGGATGTACAGGCGGTCATGAATGGGGACATCGAACCGTTTGTGAAGGCGTTTTTGATGCAGCGGACAGACGCATAGACGGACAGCGCGATGGTCAAGGTTGACTTTCTGGTAATTGGTAGCGGGGTGGCCGGACTTTCGTATGCGCTGAAGGTGGCCGAGCATGGTTCCGTGGCCATCGTTACCAAGAAAGAGACGGCCGAATCGAATACGAATTATGCGCAGGGCGGGATTGCCGCGGTCATGACGCCGGCCGACTCGTACAGGAGCCATCTTGAGGATACCGTGATTGCCGGGGCGGGGCTTTGCGATCCTGAGGTAGTGCGCTTCGTAGTGGAAGAGGGTCCCGAACGGGTGCGCGAACTTATCGAACTGGGCGCCGATTTTACGCGCCGTGACGGGGCTTTGCATCTTGGGCGCGAGGGGGGACATTCCGCCGATCGCATTGTGCATGCCGCGGATACGACAGGGCGGGAGGTGGAGGGCGCTCTCCTTGGTTCGGTGCGGAAACATCCGAATATCGTAACCTTCGAGTACCACTTTGCCGTCGAACTCATTACAGAACATCATCTGGGGCAGCATGTCACGAAGTTGCGACCGGATATTCGCTGCTTTGGAGCCTATATATACGATTCCAAAGAAGATCGCGTTGAAATTTTCCTCGCCAGATCGACGTTGCTGGCCAGCGGGGGCTCCGGGGAAGTCTATCTCCACACCACCAATCCGGACGTTGCCACGGGAGACGGGGTAGCGATGGTATATCGGGCCAAGGGGCGGATTGCCAACATGGAGTTCGTGCAATTCCATCCGACTTCCCTGTATCATCCGGAAGCGGATTCCTTCCTGATCTCGGAGGCTGTGCGCGGGGAAGGAGGTCGGTTGTACAATATGAAGGGCGAACGTTTCATGCCTTCCTATGACGACCGGGAAGAGTTGGCTCCCCGCGATATCGTTGCCCGCGCGATCGACGATCAGCTCAAGCAGCACGGCGAAAGGCATGTCCTGCTTGATATTTCCCACAGGCCCGCCGCTATGGTTAAGGAGCGGTTCCCGTACATACATGCCACCTGCCTCGGATTCGGGATCGATATTGCCCGGCAGCCGATTCCGGTCGTTCCGGCGGCGCATTATCAATGCGGCGGCGTGCTCACCGACCATGTGGGGCGCACCTCGATTGCAGGGCTTTTCGCTTGCGGAGAGGTTGCGTGTACGGGATTGCACGGCGCCAATCGCCTGGCGAGCAATTCGATGCTTGAGGCGCTGGTGTTCAGCCGGCGGGCGACGAGTGCGGCGATCGAGTATGTGCACGAACAGTCTCTCAGAGAGGATATCCCGGAATGGGATGCGAGCGGCACCGAACGCCCGCACGAATGGGTGCTTGCTTCGCACAATCGGGACGAACTGAGGCGCGTGATGTGGGATTATGTAGGGGTGGTGCGTTCCTCGCTGAGGCTCGATCGCGCGTTTCGCCGGACCAGGCTTTTGTTTGAAGAGACCGAAGATTTCTACAGGAGGACGCGTGTCTCTGTCGAGCTGTGTGAATTACGCAATATGATTGCAGTGGCCTATCTGATCATCCGGAGCGCTCAAATGCGTCGCGAGAGCCGGGGACTCCATTACATGCTTGACTACCCTGACCCCGTGGAAGAAGAGAAGCGCCCGACGCTCATGTGAGCGGTTCCCGTGCACCCGCTTATCCGGATTGTTTTTATGCCGATTTTGCACAGGCATATGTCGGAATGCCGGAACAACCTTTATAGAGTCGTGTTGTACGTTTTTGCGGAGCAGTGACCGACCAGGTAGTCGACGCAGATTACGTTGTTTTGCGCCTGGTCGATATAGTACGGAAGGAGGCTTCTCGGGAAGCCGCCTTTTTTTGTCGTTGGCGTATGTACGTTAGCGCCCGCCCCGGGTATCGGGTTCGGGCTTTTTTTTGTAACACGGGAGACGCGAAGCGATCCATGAATCGGCCGGCGCATATGCAGGAACACGATGATCTTTGTGCGCGCATCGCGGCGCTTGTCGAGGAAGTTATTGCCGGTTCGCCGGTGTTTCTCGTCGAGGTCAAGGTGCGTGGCGTAAAGGGTTCCCGGGTGGTCGAAGTATTTGTGGACAGCGACGAGGCGCTTGCCGCCGACAGTCTGACGCATATCAGCCGCGAGGTTGGATTCCTGCTTGACATGGAGGATATCGTTGCGGGTCGTTATACGTTGAATGTGTCTACGCCTGGTCTTGATCGCCCCCTGGCGCTGTTGCGGCAGTACCGCAAAAATGTGGGGCGGGATGTACGCGTCCGCTACGTGGTTGAAGACGATACCGGGGCTATGGAGGTGACCGGCAGACTGCTGGCGGCCAGCGACGATACCATCGAGGTGGCTGTGTCAGGTTCGGATGTATGCCGCATCCGCCTTGATGACGTGGTCCGCGCCAATGTGCAGCTTCCATGGTAAAACCGTCCGGCATGCCTCCGCAGACATAGACCAAAACCAACCGGCAAGAGATACCGAGACATGCAGAGCACGACACTTATATCGTCGTTTGCGGAAATTGCGCGCGAAAAGGATATCGATCGTGACTCCCTCACGCTGATCGTCGAGGATGTTTTTCGAGCTATGATCCGCAAGCGGTACGGCGCAGACGACAACTTCGACATCATTTTCAATCCGGATAACGGGGATATCCAGATCCTCCACGTCCAGGATATTGTGGAGAACTGGAACCTGAAGGATCCGGTCACGGAAATCGAACTGGATAACGCGAAGAAGGTGGATGAGGATTTCGAGATTGGGGAGGAAGTAGCCAGCGAGATCAATATCACGGGGTTTGGTCGCCGCGCGGTAATGGCGGCCCGCCAGGCTTTCAGCCAGCGGATCCGGGATATCGAGAAAGAAAAGATATACCAGGATTACTCCGACTTGGTCGGCGAAGTAGTGGTGGGCGAGATCTACCAGACACGGCGGCGCGAGGTGCTTGTGATTCACAACAAGGTGGAACTGGTGCTTCCCCGTACGGAGCAGATATTCAAGGATCGGTATCGTAAGGGAGACATGCTCCGGGCGGTTGTACAAGAGGTGAAACGGGACCTTGGCAACAACCCGCAGGTCATCATTAGCCGGGCCAATCCTGTTTTTATGGAGCGGTTGTTCGAACTGGAGGTACCCGAGATATACGAGGGTATCGTGGAAATCAAACGCATCGTTCGTGAGCCCGGCGAGCGGGCCAAGGTGGCTGTGCTGAGCAACGATGAGCGAATTGATCCGGTGGGGGCCTGTGTAGGCGTGAAGGGGGTTCGTATTCACGCAGTCGTTCGCGAACTGGGTAACGAAAATATAGATGTGCTGGAATACTCCAGCGATCCCTATCGCCTGATCGAGCGGGCGCTTTCACCGGCAAACCCCGTTAGCGTAACGATCAACGAGGAGTTGAATCCGCCGCGTGCAAAGGTGGTGGTAAAGGCCGACGAGGTCAGCCAGGCGATCGGACGGGGTGGTATCAATATCCGGTTGGCTTCGCGCCTGGCCGGGTTCGAAATAGACGTATACCGGGAAATTGCAGAGGATGAGGAGGATGTTGAGATCGACGAGTTTGCGGACGCTTTCAGCCCCGAGACGCTGGAGAAACTGCGTAATATCGGTTGCGATACCGCGAAGCAGGTCGTAGAGCTTTCCGTGGACGAATTGATGCGTCGGTCCGGTCTGGAACAGGACAGGGCCCAGCATGTGCTGGAGACGATTCGCCTCGAGTTTGAGGAAGAGGAAGAAGCGGCACTCGCTCCTCGATCTGCTCCAGTCCCGGAGGCGGAACAGGAGACTCCAGCCCCGGCGGCGGAACAGGAGGCTCCAGCCCCGGCGGCGGAACAGGAGGCTCCAGTCTCGGAGACAGAACAGGAGGCTCCAGTCCCGGAGATAGAACAGGAGGTTGAAGGGGGATAATACCGGGCAGTGTCTCGGCGCTCCGGTTCGGGATAGTCGAGAAGTTCTTTTGCCCAACCTGGAATGATCGCATGTGGATCGGCGCCTGTTGCAGATGACGACAACAAAGTTCAAAAAAGTACGGCTATTCAAGTTGGTCAGGGAGCTCAACGTCTCCCTGGAAACATTGAAGGAGCACCTTGAGCAGACCGGTCACGCAGAAGCGCTGACCGGGACAGGGATCAATGCGGCCATTCAGGACGAAGCGGCTTACGGCGAGCTGCTGAGCGCTTTTGCTGACGACAAGGAAACGGCGGCGCGCGTACACAAGAAGCGGGCCCGCCAGACTGTCTCGGAAGAGCAACCTTCTCCTCCTCAGCCCGAGGATTCCGTAGAGGAAACGCACGAAACGGTAGCAGCGGGTGACGAGGCCGGGGCGCCCACAGCGGAAGAAGAGCCTTTGCCTTCTGAATCTGTAGAGGCCGAAGAAGAGAAGGCTCTGGAAGAAAGCGTTGTTGCAGAAGGGATTGTTGCTGCGGAAGAAATTGCGGAATCGGACGGGGATAGTGAGGACGCTGTTTCTGAGGAAGGGCCTATAGAGACGGAAGAAGAACCAGCCCTGCCGTCTCAGGAAATTTCCAGGACGGAACTGTCCGTTCCGGGAGAGGAATTGGAAACGGCTGAAGAATCCGTCGGGGAAGCGTCCGAAGAGGAGGTTTCTGTCGAGGAGCCGCCGGTGCAAGAGGCGTTGGTGGAACGCGAAAGTGAAGAGGTGGAGGTTTCTCCGGAAGGTACGGCAGATACGGCTGCCGAAGTAACGGACGTCGAGGAGGAGGAAAAGCAAGACGAGGGTTCCGAAACGCTTTCGGCGAAGCGCTACAAACTTGCCGGAACCACGGTGCTCGGGAAAATGGACCTCTCCGAGGTGGAGGATGATGCCCCTGCCAAGCGCAAACGCAAAAGGAAGCGCAAGCGGAAGGCAGCCACTCCCGGTGAAGAGGAGGGAGCCATTGTTCAGGAAGGAGATGGCCGTCAGCCGGCCAAACGCAAACGCCGGCGCAAGGGGGCGGGTGCTGACGAAGAGGACATTGAAGAAACGCTCCAGAAGACGCTTCGCGAGATTGAGAAGGGAACGGGTGGCGCCCGCCGTGAGCGGCGTCGGCGTCGGCGAGAACGTCATGCAGAGCAGCGAGAGCAGGAAATCGAAGAGCAGCGCGAACAGGAGCAGGTTCTTCGGGTGCCCGAATTTGTATCGACAGGCGACCTCGCCGCGTTGATGAATATTCCCGTGAATGAGGTTATTCAGAAGCTCTTTGAGTCGGGGATGATCGTATCGATCAATCAGCGCCTCGATGCCGACACCATTTCTTTCGTGGCCGACGAGTACGATTACGATGTCGAGTTCCTCACGGAATTCGGTATGGAAGATATCATGCTGGAGGAAGACGATCCGGCGCTTCTGAAAGTACGGGCGCCCATCGTGACGGTCATGGGCCATGTAGATCATGGCAAAACCTCTTTGTTGGACTACATTCGCAGTGCGAACGTGGTGGCAGGCGAAGCGGGAGGTATTACGCAGCATATCGGCGCCCACAAGGTGCATCTTTCGGATGGTCGGGATATCACATTTCTCGATACGCCGGGACACGAGGCATTTACCGCAATGCGCGCCCGGGGCGCCAAGGTTACGGACGTAGTGGTGCTTGTGGTGGCTGCCGACGACGCCGTGATGCCTCAGACCATTGAAGCCATCAACCATGCCCGGGCTGCCGAGGTGCCGGTCGTCGTTGCGATCAACAAGATCGACAGGGAGGAGGCGAATCCGGAGAGGGTGATGCAGCAGCTCTCCGACCATAACGTTCTGGTTGAACAATACGGTGGCAAGGTGCAGTGTGCTCTTGTTTCCGCCCACACGGGCGATGGCGTGGGTGATCTTATGGACAGGATTCTGCTCGAATCGGAAGTGATGGAGCTCAAGGCCAACCCGGATAGGAATGCGGACGGTGTGGTGATTGAATCGCGCCTTGAGAAAGGGCGGGGCAATGTGGCTACTGTGCTCGTTCGCAACGGCACGCTGCAGATAGGCGACTACTTCATTGCCGGGCTGTACAACGGGCGTGTACGGGCCATGTTTGACGAAAGGGATCACCGGGTAGAGCAAGCCGGTCCGTCACAACCCGCGCTTGTACTGGGACTGAGCGGTTCGCCGGAGGCGGGAGACCAGTTTGTGGGGTTGGACGAGGAGAAAGAAGCCCGGGATATTTCACAACGTCGCCAACAGATTCACCGGGAGCAGTCTTTGCGACAGAAGAAGCACATTACGCTGGATGAGATAGGTCGTCGTCTGGCGCTCGGCGATTTCAGGGAGTTGAACATGATTATCAAGGCCGATGTGGGCGGCTCGGTCGAAGCACTGGAGGATTCGCTGCTCAAATTGAGCACTGAAGAGGTAGCGCTCAACATTATTCATAGCGGTGTGGGTGCGATTACAGAAAGCGATGTGATGCTGGCTTCGGCATCCGATGCGGTGATTATCGGATTTCAGGTGCGCCCGGCGCCTGCCGCCCGGTTGCTGGCCGAACGGGAGGAAATCGATATTCGCACGTATTCGGTCATCTACGATGCTATAGAGGATATCCGCGACGCGCTTGAAGGCCTGTTGTCACCCGAAGAGAAGGAGGTCACGAAAGGTACCGTGGAGGTGCGGGAACTGTTTAAGGTGCCCAAAGCCGGCACGGTGGCCGGTTGCTATGTGATCGAGGGCAAAATTCGCCGTAATGATCATATGCGGGTAATTCGCGAAGGGGTCGTGATCTACGAGGGGGAAATCGATTCGCTCAAGCGCTTCAAGGAAGATGTACGTGAGGTGCAGAGCGGGTACGAATGCGGTATTTCTATCAGGGGCTACAACGATATCAAGGTCGGAGATCAGGTCGAAGGCTACGAGATCATTGAAGAAAAACGTACACTTCAGGTGGAATCGCCGATCTGACGTCGCCTCGGCGCGCGTTGAAAGGCCAAGACGCTCTGTCCCTTACATTTCTTGCTCCGCCATGAGTATTCGCACAGAACGCGTAGCCAGGTTGTTGCAGCGGGAAATTGCCAGTATTCTGCAAACGGAATTTTCGGAGCGCATACCGTGTATGTACGCTGTAACAAATGTTCGCGTGACAAAGGATCTGGGCATTGCGTATGTGGACGTGAGTATCTACGAACAGGATGTTGAGCAACGCCGTGCCGCTTTCCAGCATTTTACCGATCTGACAACGGAGGTCCGATCGGTGTTGGCCAGGCGCATTCGCCATCAGTTGCGGGCGGTTCCGGACATTCGGTTTTTTCTCGATGAGCGCATGCATGGCTCGAAACGCATGGACGAGATTTTTGAGCAGATCCGGGCCGAACGGGAACACCGGGAAGCCGGTATGTAATGACACAGCCCTTTATTCGGGATGTAGATATTCGAGAGGTCTATTATCCGGCCCCGACGTTGCCGGAGACCTTCGACACGACCGTACTGCCTGTGGACAAGCCGGGGGGGTGGTCATCGTTCGATGTGATTCGCAGGCTGAGGCCCATCCTTGACGTGCGGAAAATGGGACATGCCGGCACGCTTGATCCGCTGGCTACGGGGTTGCTGATTATACTGATGGGACGAGCGACCCGGCTCATGGAGCAGGTTATGAACCTGCCCAAGACATACGAGGCAACATTGCGGCTTGGCGAAGCCACCGACACCTACGATGCCGATGGAAAGGTGACCGAACGCCTTGATCCTTCGGGAATCCAGGATGAAGACCTCCTGCGCGCGCGCGATCGCTTCGTTGGCGTCATTGAGCAGATAACGCCCGCCTGGTCCGCCGTCAAGAGAGGGGGCGAGCGCCTCTATCGCAAGATGCGTCGGGGTGTGGAGGTGGTTCCCTCGAAGCGTATTGTTACCATCCAGTCTTTTGAGATACTGGAAAGAAAGAACGCTGATGTTTCCTTTGTGGTCGAGTGTTCCAGGGGAACGTACATTCGCAGTCTTGCCCATGAGTTCGGGCAGGCACTGGGAGTAGGGGCGCATATCGTTCAACTCCGGCGTACGAATATCGGCGAATTCTCGGTCAATGAAGCCTGGACCGTAGATGCCCTTCGGGAAGTTATCCGGGAGCGGTGCGCATGAGACGACTACATGGGCTCGATCAGGTCCGAAAGGATGTGGCCTCGGTGCTTACCGTAGGGACGTTCGACGGAGTGCATTTGGGTCACCAGGCTATTCTGCGGTATTTGCTGGAGCGCGCCGGGGCGCTTGGCGGGACCAGTACCGTGTTGAGCTTCCACCCGCATCCGCGCGAAATCGTGGAAGGGACGCCCTTGTCCCTGCTGACGACTATCGGGGAGCGTGCGGATATTATGGAAGAGATCGGCCTGGATCAGCTTGTCGTACTTCCTTTTACGAAGGAATTTTCCCGGCTTTCCGCCGAGGCATTCGTTGAAGACGTTCTGGTTCGAGGCGTCGGACTGCGGGAAATCGTCATTGGCTATGACCATGCCTTTGGGCGCGATCGGCGGGGTAATGCGGACCTGTTACGTACGCTGGGGAAGAAGCATGGCTTTACGGTGGACATTGTGCCTGCCCGGATCATACAGGAACAAGCCGTATCCTCCCGCAAGATCAGACGGGGTCTGGAAGAGGTCGGGGGGGTTGAGGCTGCTGCCGACATGCTGGGGCGCCCATATTGTCTTACGGGCCGCGTCGTTCGCGGCGAAGGGCGTGGGCGGAAAATGGGGTTCCCGACGGCGAACATTGCTGTGGAGCATCCGCGAAAGGTGATACCCGCCGATGGAGTGTACGCCGTACGAGTGTGTCGATTGTCAAGAGATCAGGATGCATCTCCAGGAAACCCCTCTCTGTCTGGCATGATGAATATCGGAGTTCGTCCTACGTTTGGAGGTGAGCAGCGTATGATCGAGGTCCATCTCTTTGACGTCGAAGAAGATATTTATGGAGAGCTTCTTCGCGTGGAATTCGTTTTCAGAACACGCGATGAGCGCCGTTTTGCATCCAAAAAAGAGCTGATGAGGCAACTTTCGCAGGACCAGGTGCGTAGCAGGGAAATACTCGACGGGCGCTAAGGCTGCGCCTGCCGCTTGTGCGCCTTCCCATCCTGGGTAGGCGTTCTTCTTTACGATGGCATAATCTAAAGAGGAAAGAATACGCCATGATTACGACAGAGCAGAAACAAACGTTGGTCGATACCTATGGAAAATCGGCTGACGATACCGGCGCCCCGGAGGTTCAGATTGCGATCTTTACGCTTCGTATCAACGAACTGAACGGACACCTTAAGCGTCATTCGGGAGACCACTCTACGCGGCGCGGATTGCTTAAACTCGTAGGGAAACGGCGCCGTTTGCTCAATTATCTGATGGACCGGGATATCGAACGTTATCGTTCTATCATCAAGAAATTGGGCATTCGCAAGTAACGTTTAGCACCCGGTCAACTGCATTTCCCCAAAGGGCATGAGCCATATATGCCGCGTGCGTTGTTCGTACGTATGCGGCCCTATTTGCACCGGAGGTTAGAGAGGCTGAGTAGAAAGAAACCGAATCCCTGCACAGGCGAACGAAACGCAGGACATTGCACAAAAACGAAGACGGAGACAGGTAGAAAATGACAACATTTACACAGAAAGAAATCGAGATTGCTCCGGGCAAGGTTGTCTCGTTAGAGACAGGCCGCCTTGCAAAGCAGGCAGGCGGCGCGGTCGTTGTCCGGTTGGGAGATACAATGGTATTGTGTACGGCGGTCATCTCGCAAGAGGTGCGCGCCGGGCAGAGTTTTTTCCCCCTCACGGTTGAGTATCGCGAAAAATTTTCCGCAGGCGGAAAAATCCCCGGCGGGTTCATAAAACGGGAAGGGCGTCCGACAGACAAGGAAGTGCTGTCGTCGCGCCTGGTGGACCGGGCGCTTCGCCCCCTTTTCCCGGACGGATTTTTGCATGAGACGCAGATTATCGCGTACGTGATTTCTGCCGATGACCAGTATAATGCGGATATCCTTGCAGGTGCGGGCGCGTCAGCAGCACTGATGCTTGCAGGGGCCCCGTTCGAGGGTCCGATCGCCGAGGTTCGCGTTGCGCGGGTCGACGGGTCCTTTGTCGTCAACCCGACGATCCAGGAGACGGCCGATAGTGACATAGATCTCGTCGTTGCGGGTAAGGAAGATGCTATTGTGATGGTCGAAGGCGAGATGCAGGAAGTTGGCGAAGAAGATCTGCTTGAGGCGCTGGATGTGGCGCACGAAGCTATTCGGAAGCTGTGTGCTGCCCAGCATGATCTCGTGGCGGATGCAGCAGGAGAGGTTGAGCCTTTCCGGCCAAATCTGGTGACGCTGCCGGACGGTGTTCTGGAGAAGGTCGCCGAGACAGTTGGTAACCGGATCGACGAGCATCTCCATAAACCGTACGAAAAGAGCACTTTCTACGGGGGCTTGCGGGAAATCAGGGATCAGGTGGCGTCCGAGCTCCTTGGAGAAGATGGGGCGGAAGCGACTACCGAAGGGTACACCGCGGGACATATACGTGAGGCGGTTCGTACGGTTGAGCGTCAGGCTATGCGGGCAATGACTCTGAACGAAGGCCGCCGTATCGACGGGCGTGCACTCAACGAAGTGCGCGACATATGGACGGAAACGGGCTATTTGCCGCGCGTACACGGCTCGGCGGTCTTTACGCGAGGGGAAACCCAGGTGCTTGCCTCTATCACGCTGGGGACGGGCCGGGACGTGCAGGCTGTGGATCAAATATTTTCCTCGGAGGACAAGCGGTTTTATCTCCATTACAATTTCCCCCCGTTTTGTACGGGTGAAGCGAAATTCATTCGCGGCGCCAGCCGCCGGGAAATAGGCCACGGAATGCTTGCCGAGCGGGCGTTGCAGTACATGCTTCCCCCGGTAGAAGAGTTTCCCTACACGATTCGTGTCAATGCCGATGTGCTCGAGTCGAACGGCTCTTCCTCCATGGCCTCGGTATGTTCGGGATCCATGGCTTTGATGGATGCGGGCGTTCCTGTTCGCAAGCCGGTGGCGGGCATTGCGATGGGGCTTATTGGCGAAAATGGCCGCACGGCGGTGCTAACCGATATCCTCGGCACGGAAGATCATCTTGGGGATATGGACTTCAAACTGACGGGCACGCGCGACGGTGTTACGGCCTGTCAGATGGATATCAAGATTGCGGGACTTTCCCGGGATGTGCTTCGGCAGGCCCTGGAGCAGGCGCGGGACGCGCGGCGTCACATTCTCGATATCATGGACGAAACGATCGCCGAAGCGCGGGCCGATCTGTCTCCTCATGCGCCCCGGCTCACGCAGATCGCCGTCGATGCGGAGTTTATCGGCGCTATTATCGGACCGGGCGGAAAGATCATCCAGGGTATGCAGCGCGATACGAACACCTCTATCGAGATTGAGGACAAGGACGGGAAGGGTATCGTAACGATCTCTGCTACCAACCAGGAGGATGGACAGGCGGCCATTGACCTGATCAAGGGTATTGTGGCAGTTCCGGAGCCGGGAGATGTTTATGAGGGCACTGTAAAGAGCATTCTTGCTTTTGGAGCTATTATCGAGGTTCTTCCCGGAAAGGAGGGGCTGCTTCATATCTCCGAGCTTGATCATGGATATGTCGAAAACGTGGAGGACTATTTCCAGGTTGGCGACAAAGTCAAGGTAGAACTCATTGAGATTCGCGATGACGGTAAGCTCCGCCTGAGCCGGAAGCCGTTCCTGCCGCCGAGGGAAGACGGTCAGGAAGAAAGGCCCCGGCGGCCTCAGGGCCAGCATGAAGGGGGTTCCCGCCGGGATGGTCGAGGAGGAGGGTCTTACCGGGAACGCGGAGGTCGTGACGGTGGCGGCCGAAGTGGGGGCGGTGGCGGACACCGGAGTCGCAGGCCTCGTTAAAGGGATCGTTCCCTGTTCCAGTACGTCATGAAGAAAGCGGAGAACGGCATATCGCCGTACTTCCGGAAGACCACGCTGGAGAACGGCGTTCGGGTTCTTTCGGAGCGCATTCCGTCGGTTCGATCCGTTTCGGTGGGGGTATGGGTCGCAACGGGCAGCCGGGACGAACGCGCTGCGGAGCGCGGCATCAGTCATTTCATTGAACACATGGTGTTCAAGGGTACGCGGAAGCGGCGCATGCATCATATTGCTCGCCGCATGGAGTCCGTGGGCGGTTACCTGAATGCGTTTACGGCCAAGGAGTATACTTGCTACTATGCTCGTGCGCTGGACGAACATCTTGCCCGGGCAATAGATACGGTTTGTGATCTTATTCTCTTTCCGACATTGCCCGAGAAAGAGATTGAGAAGGAGAAGGGCGTGATCCTCGAAGAGATGAAAATGTACGAGGATACCCCGGAAGATCTCGTGTTTGACCGGTTCGAATCCGTCATATACGATGGCCATTCGCTCGGCGCTCCCGTTATCGGGTATCCTGAGACGGTGCAGTCGTTCGACCGGAAGATGCTGTGCGATTATATGAACGGCCACTATGCGCCGAATCGCGTGGCGCTTGTAGTGGCCGGAAACGCGGATCACGACGATATCGTGCGTATAGCCCAGGATACGCTGGCGGATATGCCAATGGCTGAGCGCCCGATCCGGCGCATGCCCGTTAACGGATATGTCCCCCATGACTTCATGGAATCCCGTCCTATTCAACAGGCGCATTTCGTGATGGGGGCGCGTGGGCTGAGCGTTCGCAACGAGGACCGGGTGGCTTTCAGCGTGCTGAATACGTTATTGGGCGGCGGGATGTCGAGCCGACTCAACCAGAATGTGCGGGAGAAATACGGTTTTTGCTATAACATCGGCTCCTTCGCAAATATGCACTCGGACTCGGGTGATTTCGGGGTGTATGCCGCTTCGGATGTACGCAAGATGGAGCGAGTGAAGGAATTGATTCGAAAGGAGTTACGATATTTTGTCGAAGTTCCGATCGGAAGCCGTACGCTCAACGAGGTAAAAAACCAGGTGCGGGGCGGCCTGATGCTCGGCCTTGAAGGCATGAGCAACCGCATGATGGGCATCGGGCGGCAGGAACTTTATTTCGGGCGGTATCTGACTCTTGACGAGATCAACGATGCGATCGGGAAGGTTACTGTCGAAGATGTACAGCGGGTGGCGTCGATGCTGTTCAGGGAAGAGCAGCTTTCGACCGCTGCTCTTGTACCAGAGAGTCATCCATGAAGATACTGGTTTCCGGTGGCGCCGGCTTCATAGCTTCTCATGTAAGCGAGGCCCTGCTCAAAGCGGGTCACGAAGTGCATATCCTCGATGATCTGTCCGGAGGACGGCGGGAAAATATCCCGGAAGGAGCTGTTTTCCACGAGCTGGACATCCGGTCCGAAGAAGCCTCGGCATGCATGCTGGAGCATTGTTTCGAGGCATTTGTGCACCATGCGGCCCAAATGGATGTGCGCAAATCTGTTGCGGATCCACGATTCGACGCTACGGTGAATCTCCTCGGATTGCTGAATCTCATGGAGGCCGGGCGCCGGGCGGGACTAAAAAAAGTCGTTTTCGCCTCGACAGGAGGGGCCATTTACGGAGAACCGGAATATGCGCCGCAGGATGAACATCATGCTACAAGGCCGCTTTCTCCATATGGCGTCACCAAACTGTGCGCGGAACGATACCTTGATTATTATCGGAATCAGTATGGCATACCCTTTGTCGCACTCCGCTACGGGAACGTATACGGACCAGGACAGAATCCACATGGGGAAGCTGGCGTCGTAGCTATCTTTGCCCAACGGATGCTACGAGGCGAACAGCCCGTTATTTACGGGGATGGTTTGCAAACACGGGATTACGTGTACGTGGGCGATGTGGTGCGGGCGAATCTGAGTGCGTTGGCGTACGACGGATCGGGCACGTTCAACATCGGAACGGCGGTAGAAACCAGTGTGAACGATCTTTTCGATATCTTGCGGGACCGGATTGCTCCGGGCATGGAGCGGTGTCATGAGGCAGGGCGGCCTGGCGAACAGCGCAGGAGCGTACTGGCTTTTGACCTCGCCCGGCGCGAACTGGGATGGGAACCCCGTACAGACATTGTACACGGCCTTGAAGAGACAGTGAAATGGTTCACAAAACACTTGAATTATTGACTTTTTTTCTTTGAAACACAAGGAATTAAATGTATCAGGTAAACCTTAAAGATTTTGAGGGACCGCTGGACTTGCTCCTCTTTTTTATCAGGAGGGACGAGTTGGATATTTTCGATATTCCTGTTGCCCGCATTGCTGACGAGTACCTGGAGCATGTTCGCCTGCTCGAACGGATCGATCTCGACAGTGCAGGCGAGTTTTTGTACATGGCTGCTGTTCTGATCGGCATAAAGGCCCGCATGCTTCTGCCGGGACAGGAGGTCGACGAAGATGGGGATCCGGTCGACCCCCGTCGGGAGCTGGTGGAGCGGCTTCTGGAATACGTCCGGTACAAGGAGGCGTCCGGACATTTACTGGTGCTCAAAAGCGAACGGGCAGAACGCTTTACGCGTAATCATGCCGTTTCCGAACGCGCCGCATGGGAACAGGAACCGGTCCTGGATGCGTCCGTTTTCGATCTTGTATCGGCGCTCAAACGAATTCTCGCGGAGGCCCCGGAGGAAGCCCTGCACGATGTAGCGCGCGAAGAATATTCGATCGAAGAACAGCGCGCGTTTCTCCTTGATCGCCTCGCCGGGGACAATAATCTTTCTTTCTCTGCTCTTGTCGAGAATCGGCCAAGGCCGTTTATCGTTGCGACATTTCTCGGGATGCTTGAACTTGTCCAGGCACAACAGGTGCGTGTACATCTTTCTGAAGGAGATCCGATTGATTTCTACCTTGAGCTCTGTATCCGGCAAGGCAAGGAAGTTTCTGAAGACCTGGACCGTACGGATGATCGGATAGAAGGGGCCGGAGGCGAACGAGTCGGTAACGGGAAATAGACCATTGAACGGTATGGCGTCCATACACGAACTGGGGGATCGGGCACTTCTGCATGTCGCTGAAGCACTTGTCTTCGCGGCGGATCGCCCTGTCACTGCGCGCGAGATCGCCGGGGCGTATAGCGACGTCACAGGCAGCGATACTCCATCGGATGAGGAGGTGCTGGAGGCGGTGGCGAGCCTGAACGAGACATATGAGGCGAGTGGACGCGTTTTTCGCATTGAACGCTGGGCCGCGGGCTTTCGGATGGCGACCATTTCCCCGGTTGCTCCCTATCTGAAATCCTTTTTCAATCGTGAACGCGAAAAGAAACTGTCGCACTCGCTCATGGAAACCCTGGCTATCGTGGCGTACCGGCAACCTGTCACAAAGCCTGAGATAGATTTTGTGCGCGGCGTCGATTCCGGCTACGCACTGGGCAAACTCATGGAAAAAGGGTTTATCGACGTAATGGGTCGGAGTGATTCCCTGGGGCGTCCCCTGATCTACGGAACAACGGGTTCGTTTCTGGAGCAATTCGGGCTGGGAGATATCGATGATCTTCCGAACCTGCGCGAAATTGAGGAAATACTTGGAGACCCCTCCTTCAGCCGGGAGCGCGCTGAGTTATTGCAGCTACAAGAGGAGGACAACGCGGTACGGGATCGGACGGAGGCCAAGGCCGGGTCGCAAGCGGAGCAGGAAATCGAGGAATAGCCCAGGCGCGGTCGGAAAATTTTTCGGAAAAGAACAGATTGTGCGTTGGTTCGTTCATGGAGCCTTAAACGTCACGCACTTTCTCTCCAGGATCGATATCCGTTAAAATGTCCGCCGGATTACCCGCAAAAAGGGGACACAAGGGGCGAAAGAATCCCGCCGGTAATACTGGACGGGGTAATACTGGACGGGGTAATACTGGACGGGGTAATACTGGACGGACTGTCCGCTCGGATCCGTCCGGTTCGCCTCGGAACGGAGAGGATGCGGCGCCCAAGGGCATGCGGCTTAACCGGTATATTGCCCGCGCAGGCGTATGTTCGCGCCGTGAGGCGGATGGCTTGATCGAGCAGGGACTGGTCAAGGTGAACGGGGAGCGTACGCGGGAATTCTTTACTTCGGTTATGCCGACCGATACGGTGGAGGTCAACGGGAAACGCATTTCCGGTTCACCCCATGCGTATATCCTGCTCAATAAGCCAAGGGATACGATTACGACGAAGCACGATCCGAGGAAAAGGCGTACCGTGATGGACCTTCTGGCTCTCCCGGCCGCTGACAAGGGGAGCCTGTTTCCCGTGGGTCGCCTGGACCGGGATACGTCGGGTGTGTTGCTTGTCACCAACGATGGAGAATTGGCGCACCGGTTGATGCACCCCCGCTACGAGGTGGATAAACTGTACCGGGTATGTACCCGAAACGCTATCAAACCCCATGAGATCGACCTGCTCAAAAAAGGCGTCGAGCTGGAGGACGGGTTGGCGCAAGCCGATGAGGTTGCCTACGTTGCCTTGCCCAATCGCCATGAGGTTGGGCTGCGCATGCACGAAGGCCGCAACCGGCAGGTTCGCCGGATGTTCGAAGTGCTTGGACACGAGATAACAGCGCTCGAGCGCGTGAATTATGCGGGGCTTACCGCCAAGGGCGTTCGACTTGGAAAATGGAGACGCCTGCAGCCCTTCGAAATCCGGCGGCTCAAACGCCAGGTACACATGAAATGACCATATATCATGACGACCGACGACAAGCTGCTTCTTGAGCGGATCCGCAAGGAGGGCCTTACCTACGACGATGTGCTGCTTGTGCCCCGGCATTCATCCGTCATGCCCCGGGACGTTTCTATTGAAACGATTCTCACGCCGCGCATTGCATTGAATATTCCGCTGTTGTCTGCCGCCATGGACACGGTCACCGAATCCGAAATGGCGATCGCGATCGCCCGGGAAGGCGGCGCCGGGGTGCTGCACAAAAACATGTCTATCGAGCGGCAAGCAGATGAGGTGCGTCGTGTGAAGCGCTCCGAAAGCGGTATGATCCTCGACCCGATCACCTTGCATCCGGAGGGTACGGTAGCGGATGCCTGTGCGATGATGGAGCGGCACCACATTGGGGGCATCCCTGTAGTCGATGCCGGAAACCGCCTGGTGGGGATCGTTACGAACCGTGATCTGCGCTTCGCGCATAACGGGCGTACGCTGCTCCGCGAGATGATGACACAGGAAAATCTTGTGACCGCGCCTGTTGGAACGACGCTGGAACAAGCGGAGGCGCTCCTGCAAAAGCACAAGATCGAGAAACTTCCGGTTGTGGATGACGCCGGTAATCTCAAGGGGCTTATCACATTCAAGGACCTCGATAAAAAACGCAAGTATCCCAATGCCTGCAAGGATATCCATGGACGCTTGCGTGTAGGGGCGGCCCTCGGCGTTACGCCTGATGTGGCGGACCGGGTGGCAGCTCTTGCGGAGAGCGATGTCGATTTTCTTGTCGTGGATACGGCGCATGGACATTCCGCCGGCGTACTGAAGACGGTAGAGCAGGTGAAGGCGCTTTCGGGCGATCGGGACGTGATTGCCGGCAACATCGGAACGGCGGAGGCGGCCGAAGCGGTTATTGCCGCAGGAGCCGATGCAGTCAAGGTCGGGATCGGACCCGGCTCTATCTGCACGACCCGAATCGTGGCCGGTATTGGCGTGCCGCAACTTACGGCGATCATGGACTGTGCTGCGGTGGCGCACAAACACGGCGTACCGGTGATCGCGGACGGGGGTATCAAGCAGACCGGAGATATTCCGAAAGCGCTGGCTGCGGGCGCCGACTCTGTGATGATCGGCGGGCTCTTTGCGCGTGTTGAAGAGAGTCCCGGCGAAACCATTCTTTACGAAGGGCGCAAGTTCAAAAGCTACCGGGGCATGGGCTCCGTAGGGGCCATGGAGTCGGGATCGAAGGATCGGTATTTCCAGGATGCGGAGGACGATCTTGCCAAACTCGTTCCGGAGGGGATCGAGGGGCGTGTTCCGTACGGCGGGGACCTCGGCGAAGTCGTGCACCAGATGCTTGGCGGCTTGCGGGCTGCGATGGGGTACTGCGGGGCTGTTTCCATTCGGGATTTGCAGGAAACGGCGCAGTTTATTCGCGTAACGGGCGCCGGACAACGGGAAAGTCACCCGCACGATGTATTCATCACGAAGGAAGCGCCCAATTACAGCACCCGGATCTGAGGATCCGCGTGTCGGGAGGCGCCCTGCCTCGCCCTATTTGCCGGAATCTGTCCGTGGATCGCATCTCTTCTCTCCGCGCCTTGCTCCGTACGTTGTCCGCGGATGCATTGTACCTGACCCATTATGCACATGTGCGCTGGGCGTGCGGTTTCACGGGATCGTATGGCGTGCTGATCGTTCGTGCGGATGCGGCGCATTTCGTGACGGACGGGCGATACCGTACGCAGGCCGGGGAGGAAGTCATGGATGCATCCGTCCATGTGATACGGGCAACGCAGCGCGACGCACTCGAATGTGTGGAGGCGGAAGGGTTGTTGAAGGGCGTACGCCGGGTTGCGTATGCCTCGGACCGCCTCACGGTTTCATCCCTCGGAATGCTGCAAAAGCGTTTCCCTGGCGTGGAATGGACAGGAAATTCCGGACTGCTCGCTTGCCTTATGGCCCGCAAAAGCCCGGAGGAACTGGAGCGTATCCGTGCCGCCCAGGCATTGACGGGGGAAGTATTCGATGCCCTGAAGGAATGGATCAGGCCGGGACGTACGGAGAAAGAAATTGCCGCTGAGATCGTGGCGGGGCACCTGCGGCGGGGTGCGGATCGGATGTCTTTCGACCCCATTGCGGCATCCGGTTTCCACAGTGCGCTTCCCCATGCGCATCCTACGGATCGTCCGGTACAGTCCGGCGACGTACTTCTGCTCGACTTCGGATGCTTTCTGGATGGCTATGCTTCGGACATGACGCGCACGGTGGCCGTGGGGCCGCCGGATCCGCTTGTCCCGGAGGTCTACGATCTGGTGCTCTCGGCGCAGGAATGCACCCTGCGACATGCCCGCGCGGGTATGCCGGCGAGGGAAGTCGATGCGCTGGCTCGTGATGTACTTCGAAAAGGGGGGTACGAAGAGGCGTTTTCTCACAGCCTCGGGCACGGCGTTGGGTTGGAAATCCATGAATGGCCTCGCATATCCCGCCTGGTGGACGACGTGCTGCCGGATGGGTGTGTCGTGTCGATTGAGCCAGGCGTCTACCTGCCGGGTCGATTCGGCATTCGTATCGAAGATGTGGTGTGCCTGCGCGAAGACGGGGTAAGTAATCTTACCGGCGTTTCCAAAGAATGGACGGTTCTGCCGTGAAGCGCGATACGATCCGGCGCCGTGCAACAGACGCAACAATTACATATCATGCCTTGTCTTTACAGGGTATTGTGAACGTTTGTCCGCAGGATGCCTCCGCTTCCGCCGGGTTCATTGTCATGCTCCTTCTACTGTCTGCCAACGCTTCATTGTACATGATCCCATGCATCGTTCCCGGCTAACTTCGCTTTTGGTGTTTCTTTCCTCGACTGTTTTGCTTGGAGGCTGTGCTTTCGGGCTACAGACCGCTCGTATGGCGGACCCTGCGTCCGCTGCCGCGGAGGCTGCCGCCGAGTCGAAAGACGAGACAAAGATGAAGAAATATGCCGAGGTCATCAAGGAAAGCATGACCACCGACGAGGGACTGTTTTCCGTACATCGCGATACAGAGAAGATATTCTTCGAAATCCCGGATTCGCTGCTGGGCCGGGAGATGCTGCTGGTAACTCGTATGGCGCGTACCCACGCGGGCATGGGGTACGGGGGGCAAAAAGCCAACACGCAGGTGCTTCGATGGCAGCGGCAGGCGGACGACGTGCTTCTGCGGGTCGTATCCTACGAAAGCGTAGCGAGCGAGGAGCAGCCGATTTACCAGGCAGTCCGGAACGCAAACCTCGAACCGGTTGTGGCTGCCTTCGACATTCTTGCCAGGAGTGACGATTCCACCCGGTCCGTCATGGATGTGACCGAACTCTTTACGACGGACGTTCGCTTTCTGGGCCTGAGTTCGTCCAACCGTACGCGGTACAAGGTCAAGAGCCTTGACAAGGATCGTTCCTACGTCAATACAGCTCAAAGTTTTCCCCGCAATGTCGAAGTGCGCCATACGCTTACCTACGCGGCGGACGAGCCTCCCGAAAACCCCTCGACCGGAACGATTTCTGTCGAGATGAACCAGTCCATGGTTATCCTGCCGGATCAGCTCATGACGCCGCGGCCCTGCGACGCGCGCGTGGGATATTTCAATGTGGAGACGATCGATTACGGGGCGGATGAGCAGCGGGCGGAGGAGAAATGCTTCATCACGAAATGGCGGCTCGAACCCGGCGATCCCGAAGCGTTTGCGCGCGGCGAACTTGTGGAGCCGGTGCGCCCCATTGTGTACTACATCGATCCGGCTACTCCTGTAAAATGGCGTCCGTACATCAAACAGGGGGTGGACGACTGGAACGTGGCTTTCGAGGAAGCCGGTTTCCGGAACGCCATCATCGCCAAAGATCCTCCTTCCGCAGAGGAAGACCCGGAATTCAGCCCGGAGGATGTGCGCTATTCCGTGATTCGTTATTTCCCGTCGGATATCGAAAATGCCTACGGTCCGCATGTTCATGATCCGCGTTCGGGGGAGATTCTCGAGAGCGATATCGGGTGGTACCATAATGTGATGAATCTCTTGCGGAACTGGTATTTCGTCCAGACCGCCGCAGCGAACCCCGACGCGCGCGCCGTGAAGTTCGACGACGAGGTGATGGGGGAGTTGATCCGGTTCGTTTCCGCCCACGAGGTGGGGCATACGATCGGCTTGCCGCACAACTGGGGATCGAGTTACGCATTTCCCGTTGACTCACTGCGGTCGCCGACGTTCACGAGTACGCACGGCACGGCGCCTTCCATCATGGATTACGCCCGCTTCAACTACATCGCACAGCCGGAAGATGGCGTGACGAATTTCATGCCTGCGATCGGCGCGTACGACAAGTGGAGTATTCGCTGGGGCTACCGGCCCATTCCCGGAGCAGGCAACGAGGAAGAAGCGAAAGCCGTGCTGAACGGCTGGGTCAGGGAACGTGCAGGCGATCCATTGTACTTCTACGGGCGCCAGACGGGCAACCCTCTGGATCCCCGCTCGCAGCGAGAGGATCTCGGAAACGATGCAGTGGAAGCAAGCCGGCTGGGTATTGCGAACCTGCAACGCATCGTTCCGAACCTGATCGAATGGACCCGGGAGGAGGGCGAAAACTACGCGCAACTCGAGGAAATATACGGGCAGGTAGCGGTCCAGTGGAGGCGCTATCTCGGCCATGCGGCGCGTGGGATCGGAGGGGTGTACGAGACCCCGAAGACGTACGATCAGGAAGGGCCCGTCTATGAAATGGCTCCGAAGGGCGCACAAGCGAGGGCGATGGCTTTTCTGCACGAATTTGGATTCGATACGCCCCGGTGGCTTCTCGACGAGGATATTCTTCGCCGGATCGAACACGCGGGCGCCGTAGACCGCGTTCGAAGCATCCAGGCCGGTCAGCTGGATCTGCTGCTGGATCCGCAGCGGCTAGCTCGTCTTATCGAGGCGGAAGCCCGTCTCGGCGACGCTGCGTATGCGCCTTTGGATATGCTGGAAGACTTGAGAAAGGGTCTCTGGCGCGAACTGGACGCCAACGAGGCGATTAACGCATGGCGGCGCAACCTGCAACGCGCCTATGTGGAGGACATGGAGCGGTTAATGACCGAGGAGGTCACAGCTCCGCCCGCTGCCGCGCGCCGGTCCCTCGGCTATACGCCGGTCAACGTGAGCCAGAGCGATATCCGGGCATACGTACGCGGCGAACTGGAAACGTTGCGTGGAGATGCGCAGCGAGCCGCGCGCAGGGTGCAGGACCGGCCTACGGCATTGCACCTCGAAGACGTACTTGTTCGCATCGAGAACATACTGGATCCGCAGGAAGAATAGGGCTCCTGTGCACCGCCTCCCGTCGCAAAATGGCCACTGATCACTCCATCGATATTTCTCCGCAGCGTATACCGGAGCAGGAAATACAGTTCGGAATACGCGGCATGACTTGCGCCGGATGCGTCCTCCGCGTCGAAGAAGCGTTGACCGGTGTGGATGGGGTGGAGACGGTGGACGTAAATCTGGCCACCGAACGTGCCCGCGTACGCTACCAGGGCAGCTCCGAGCTTGTGGAGGCCATGTATGCGGCTGTCCGTAAGAGCGGATACGAGGCGATAGCCGCGATTTCCGGCGCAAAGGCGCGCGAGGAGGCTGAGGAAACGGCCCGGGAAGCAGAGCTACAGGCCCTGCGCCGGCGGGCGATGTTCGCGGGGGTTCCCGCCGCGGTTATCCTCGCTTTGCAAATGTTTCCGATGCTGTGGCCTCCGGCAGCGTCGTGGCTGGACATTCTGATCGGGGAGACGCTTCTTCTATACATCCTGTTCGCCCTGGCGAGCATGGTGCAATTCGGACCGGGTCTCTGGTTCTACCGGCTGGGTTGGAAAGCGGTGCGGGCGGGGCATCCGGATATGAATACGCTCGTCATGCTTGGCTCCAGCGCTGCCTACGGGTATTCGGTGGTGGCTATGTTTCTTCCTGGAGTTATGCCCTCCGGCGCCGCCCATGTCTACTTCGAGGCGTCCTCGGCTATCATCGCGCTGATTTTACTGGGCAAATATCTCGAGGTGCGTGTCAGGGGGCGCGCCGGCGCCGCAATGCGGTTGCTTCTTGGCTTGCAACCGGCGCTTGCTCGCGTTGCGCGCGCAGATCTCGAGACGGATATTCCTATCGAGGAGGTTGTGGCCGGCGATATCATTCTCGTGCGTCCCGGAGAGCGGTTGCCCGTTGACGGGATTGTAGAGGAAGGGGAATCCTGGGTAGACGAGTCTATGCTTACCGGGGAGCCGGTACCCGTCGAGAAAAAGGCGGGAGACGAGGTGGTCGGCGGCACGATCAACGGACGTGGCGGTTTTCGTTTTCGGGCCACGCGAGTAGGGGGGGATACGGTCCTGGCCCGTATTGTTCGCACGGTCGAGGAAGCGCAGCAATCCAAACCGCAAATCCAGCGGCTGGCAGATCGTGTCGTGGCATGGTTCGTGCCTGCTGTACTCGGCGTTGCGTTTCTCACCTTTGTCTTGTGGATCATTATGGGCCCGGCGCCGGCATTGCCCTTCGCTCTTGTGGCCGCTGTATCCGTACTGATTATTGCCTGTCCCTGTGCAATGGGTCTGGCTACCCCCGTATCCGTCATGGTCGGTTCCGGCAAGGCCGCCGAATTGGGGATTCTGTTTCGGGGTGCTGACGCCATGGAAGCGCTGGCCGAGGTCGATACGGTTGCCTTCGACAAAACCGGCACGCTCACGGAGGGGCGCCCACGCTTGACGGATATGATATCTTTCGGCGGCCGCTCGGACGAAGATGTACTGTGCCTTGCCGCTGCGGTCGAAAGACGCTCGGAACATCCTGTTAGCTACGCCATCGTGCAGGCTGCGGAGGAAAGGGAGACGCCCCTTCCCGGAGCGACGCGGGTCCAGGCGCATTCCGGACTGGGTATCTCGGCCAAGGTGAAAAAAACGGCGGTGTACATCGGCTCCGAGCGCTTTCTGGCCGCAGAGAATGTCGATATGTCACCGCTTACGGGAGATATATTCCAGTCGGATGCTGCGCGTAAGCTCTCGGAAGAGGGTAAAACGACCGTCTTCATGGCTGTAGATGGGGTGCTTGCGGGGGTTTTCGGGGTTGCGGATCCTCTGAAGGAGCATGCGGCGGAAAGCATCGAGGCGCTCAGGGGGCTGGGATGCCGGGTTGTGATGATTACGGGCGATGCGCCTCGTGCCGCAGAGGCAGTTGCCGCTCGGCTGGGGATCGATGAGGTGTCCGCGGGCATCCTCCCGGACCGGAAAGCCGACGCGGTGCAGCAATACCGCCAGGAAGGGCGCCGTGTGGCGTTCACAGGGGACGGCATCAACGATGCCCCGGCGCTGGCCCGGGCCGATGTGGGCGTGGCGATGGGGACGGGTTCGGACATCGCTATCGAATCCGGGGACGTTATTCTCATGTCGGGCGATCCGAGGGGACTGGTTAACGCACGCGCACTTGCGCATAGCACGCTGCGCAATATCAGGCAGAATCTTTTCTGGGCATTCGCCTATAACGTGGCGCTTATTCCGGTAGCCGCCGGGGTGTTGTATCCGCTCACCGGCCATCTTCTGTCTCCGGTGTTCGCCGCTGCCGCAATGAGCCTGTCCAGTGTATTTGTACTGTCGAATGCCTTGCGCCTGAAGCGTTTCCGGGCGATTTTGGGGTGAAGGTGATGACAAGTTCTATTCGGATACCCTGACAATGAGATCGAGACAATGAGATCAGGAAAGGAGGAGGCGAGCCCGGTTCGTAGCCCAGGAGTGATGCTACGGCCTGCGCTCGGCGTGCCGCATCGGCGGTCTGGGCATGGTCGCAGGTGGCTTCCGACCTGGTATGAAATCCCCGTCCCGCCGCCCGCGTGGTGCAATGCCCTAATCGGTACGCGCCTCCCAGTGCGCCATGCCCTCGTCGCGGTCGTCATGGCGGTTGCCGCGCTGTGCGGGGGAAACCGTGCACACGCCCAACAGGAAACATCTTCCTCTCGGGACTTTACCCCGCCGGCCTCCGAGCAGCCTACGCCTTTCTCCAGTCTGTTACCTCAATCGGTCATACACACCTCCAGTCCTGCCGACACCGTGCATTTCTGCCTGCCGGTCGATTTTGAGGAGTGGGAGGGTGGTCAGCCCATTTCTGCCGCCAAGCGGCGGGGAGATTTAAATGTGGGCGAACCCGGTACGGTGCGGATGATCTACTTTTTGCCGAATGACCGTTCCTTCCGTGCGGATGTAGTACAGAATATGAAAGATGAGATTCGCAACGCGCAGACCTTTTATGCTGAGCAGATGCATGCGCGCGGATACGGAGATGAAACGTTTCGTTTTGAAACCGATGCACAGGGCGAGCCTCTGGTCCACCGGGTGGATGGGCAACACCCCGATAGCTACTATATTGAAGATACCCATCTTAGGGTAAATGCCGAGATTGACCGAACGTTTGACCTCTATGCGAACGTTTATGCCATCGTCATTGACAATAGTACAGATAGAATCAGGCGGAACGGCCGGTCTTGGGGGGGATTCGGGATTCGTCAGGGCAGAAATGGTGGTTTTGCGCTAGTCACCCACGGATTTTATCCCAGTCTATTGGCCCATGAATTGGGGCATGCTTTCGGATTGCTGCATGACTTCAACGATAAGGCGTACATCATGTCGTATGGCAGGTCGCCTGATCGTTTATCTGCGTGCAATGCCGAGTTTTTGGCTGTACACCCCTACTTCAATATCGAAAGTTCCATTTACCAGGGACTGCCCCCGAGCATCGAACTCGTTTCTCCGGCCACCTATTCGGCAGGTTCAGAAAGCGTTCCTGTCCAACTCGAAGTTAGTGACTCGGAGGGATTGCACCAGTCGATTTTGTTCGTTAGAACCATAGCACCACACTCTGCTGAAGGATTTCTTGAAGTAAAGGCGTGCCGTGGGTTATCGGGAGTACAAAACGATGTGGTTGAATTCGATTATGACGGCGCCATTCCTTCCGCTGATGGCACAAGTCTTTACCGCACCTCCCTGCATTCGATGTATGTCAAGGTTGCCGATACGGATGGGAATGTGGGCGAAAAACTTATTCTTCTTTCGGAAATATTGCCCGCCGAGGCGGCGCTTCTGGGCAACTATCCGAACCCGTTCAATTCGGAAACGACGATAGGCTATGCGTTGCCCCATGACGCCAAGGTTCGTCTTGTGGTGTACGACCTGCTGGGGCGCGAGGTGGTGGTGCTGGTTGACGGGCCACAGCCTGCGGGCCGTCGCGCGGTGCGTTTTAGTGGGGATCATCTGTCGAGCGGTCTGTACGCCTATCGCTTGCAGGCGGGAAACGAAGTAGTTGTCCGTACGATGATTCTTGCCAAGTGAGCCTGTGAAGGGGAGGGGGGAGGCAATGGCGCCGGGGTACCTTCATGGTCCCAGCGCGCCGATGGGAATAACGCCCACGCCGTCCGGGCGCATATATCCGTAGCCTGAGGAAACGATTACCGCAAGCATGGAAGGCTTGCCGCACAGTTCCTGATCTACGCGCTGCGCCAGTCTGAGCAGGTTGCGGGTGCCTTCGTCTACACGTTGACTACCGAGTTTGACCTCGAAGGCCGCCCAACGGCCATCCATCGCCTGTACAATGGCGTCCACCTCAAGACCGTCTTTATCCCGATAATGATACACTTCGGCGTCGGCTGCCTGGGCGTAGACGCGCAAGTCCCGAATGACCATGGATTCAAAGAGGAGGCCGAGCGTTTTCGTGTCTTGCAATAGTCGAGCAGGACTTGCCCGGAGCGCCGCCGCGGCAAGCGACGGATCCGTGAAATGGCGCACGGGCGTATTTCTCAGTACGGAACGGGATCGCAGGTGGGGCGCCCAGGCGGGCTGATTTTCTACGATCATGAGCTGTTCGAGCGCTTCAAGATACTCGGCGGCCGTGTCCGCCTTCATGGTTGCACTTCCTCCCTGTACATCGGTAGCCAGCGTGGAGATCGTTACGGGTGTTGCTACGTTTCGGGCCAGAGAATGAAGCAATTGTCCCACCTTGATTGGGTCTCTGTCTTTTCCGCTCACGCGCGATATGTCTATGCGGCGAACTTCATTCAGGTAATCCCGATTCGCTCGCAAAACGTGCTTTGTCGATCGATTCAGATTGCCTGGCCAGCCCCCTTTGCAAATCAGTTCGGTCAATAGAGCGATCTGTATTTCAGCCTGCGGAGCCCTTGGGGGCATACCTTCAAGAAGTCCTGACATGGAGATTTCCCCGGAAGAATGTCTGCTTTCGAAGAAGGAAAGGGGGCGCATACGGAGGCGGGTCAGGCGCCCGGCGCCCGTGTGTCTCGTGATGTCGTCAGCGGGCACTGCAGAGCCGGTGAGGATAAACTGGCCGGGAGCGCCCCGGTCATCCACTGCCCTCCGAACATGATTCCATATGGACGGCTCGAGTTGCCATTCGTCGATCAGGCGCGGCGTGGCGCCGGCGAGGACTTGCGAAGGCGCTATTCCTGCAAGAACACGTGCATCTTCGTTTACATCCAGCAATACTTCGCTGGCGGCAATCTGTCGGGCGGTTTCCGTTTTTCCGCATGCCCGTGGCCCTTCTATAACGACGGCGCCAGTAGCGGCAAGCCTTTCGGCCAACTCTCGATCAACGATTCTCTTGATATACATAGGGTTATAATTCGTAAAACGAAGAACCCGTGAAGGTTATTCATTATAGTGAAGAGGGAGAACATCCGCCTATGCAACGGGTGAAACGGCGGGTTTTCAACGGGTGAAACGGCGGGTTTTCAACGGGTGAAACGGCGGGTTTTCAACGGGTGAAACGGCGGATTTTTAACGGGTGAAACGGCGGATTTTCAACGGGTGAAATGGCGGGTTTTCAACGGGTGAAATGGCGAGCCGATATACGATGTTCCAATGGGTGTCGCCGAATAGATTGCTGTAATGAGCTTGTCCGATATTTTTTGTGCTGCCAAATACCTTGCGCCTGAAGGGTTTCCGGGCGATTTTTGAGGTGAGGCGACCACTGATCTGAACATTCTGTTTCTGACTTAACTTCACGATGCCCAAACCGCCGCCGGTAGACCAGTCTTCGCTAAGCGAGCACTTTGCCTGGACTTACGGCAGGCTCGCAATGGCCCATGCCGCTGTCCAGGACGGGGCGACCCGATACCAGCGCAGGCACTTCATTATCCGGGAACGGTTTCAGAGCGGGTACCTGTCCGGCAAAATGAAGATGCGTCCCCTGCATGACGACGAAAAGACCAAGCTCGCCCATCTTTCAACCTGCTGTTATTGCGGCCGAGAGACGAAACTTTCGCTGGATCACCTGATTCCGAAACTCAAGGGCGGCCCTGACGGGGCTGATAACATCGTTTACGCCTGCAAAAGCTGCAATTCTTCCAAGGGGGCAAAGGACATGGTCTTGTGGCTCGTGTCGAAGGGGAGATTCCCTGCGATTCTGGTTTTTCGCCGGTATCTTAAGTTGGCGGCCCGCTGGTGCAATGACGCCAACCTCATGGATACGTCATGGGCCGACGTCTCTGAAGCCGTGTTGCCATTCGATAAACAGTCTCTCCGACTTGAGTGGCCGGAACTCACCGCGCACAGACTGTGGCCCGATCCGCTTATTGAGCGTGTTTCACCGCCGCGCGCCGGATGGGCCGAGGCGGCGCAGAAGATGCGGGACAGGGGAGAAGATGGTCTCCTTGACGATCCGGTACCCACTAAATTCGACGAATCCGAGTGGGAATGAGCCGCTTTACACCATGACCCTTGCAGAAATACAGGCCCGGCTCGAGGCAGCGGGCAATGCCGACATCGCAGCCCACTCGGCGCGTTTCTTTCGCACCGGCCCGGGCGAATACGGGGAGGGAGACCGGTTCCGGGGCATCCGCGTACCGGTTCTTCGCAAACTGGCCCGCTCCTGCGATGCGGCGGATATGTCCGTGGTGGAGCAGTTGCTTATGTCCCCATGGCATGAAGACCGACTATGCGCCCTTTTCATGCTCATCCGGCGGTACGAACGCGGAGACGATGCGCAAAAGGAAGCAGTGTTTGCTCTTTATCTGAAACGGGTCGAGTACGTAAACAACTGGGACCTGGTCGATTCTTCCGCCCACAAGATCGTGGGCGCGCATCTGGAATCAGGGGAGAAGCGCCTGCTTTTCGACTGGGTTCGCGACGAGAGCCTGTGGAAGCGCCGCATTGCGGTCATCGCTACCTATTGGTACATCAAGCGGGGGCGCTTCGACGAATTGCTGGAAATGGCCGAGCAACTCCTTGGTGACGACCAGGACTTGATGCACAAGGCCGTCGGGTGGATGCTCCGCGAAGTGGGGAAGAAGGACCTTGCGGTGGAGGAAGCCTTTCTGCGCCGGCACTACCGGAACATGCCCCGGACCATGCTGCGCTACGCTATCGAACGATTCGACGAGAAGACGCGCAAGGATTATCTGGAGGGGCGGATCTGAGGGTTCGACGGAAAACCGGTGCATCATTTTATTCCGCATAGTCCCTGCTCCTTTTTGGCACTAACGGCGCTGTACAGGGCGGTCGGAACTGAAATGCGCGTGCGCTGTGTATTTTTCATTTGCACACTTGCGTTTTTTTGAGTTTGTTCCTATACTGCAACCATAACAACCCCTCGGTGTAGTCCCCCAACCAGCAGACCAAGAGTTGGGGAACAAGGCGAAGCCGAGCATAACTACCCAAGGCAGGGATGTTCACGCATCCCTGCCTTTTCTCTACAAATATGGAAAATCAAGCCCCAGAAAATACAAGTCTCAGAATTAGGATATTTTTGGATTTCTGGAATTTCACGCTAAACGTGAAACGGTGGCAAGATAGTAATGTCATCACTTGGAAGGTTGACTGGACCAAATTGGCCCCGACACTTGTGGATGCGGCAGTCGCTCGTATAAACCCCAAGGCCGAAGGAGAATATCAAGGCCTGAATGTGTACGGATCTTATGGGTCAAGCCAAAAGGGTCTTAACCTGAAAAACTGGACAAAAAATTTTCTGGAATTTATACCTGGAATTAAAGTTTCAATGGTAGAAAGGACGCGAAAGCTTAATCCACCTAAGTGCCCGACTTGTTATACAGAAGTTTACGAATGCCCAGAATGCAGTGCTGATATGCGCGGGACCAAAGAAAAGGGTGTAGATGTTCGTATTGCAACGGATATGATAAGTCTTGCTTGGGAAGGAAATTATGATGTGGCCGTGTTAATTTCTTCAGATAGGGACTTCGCACCTTTGGCTGAATTTCTCGGTTCAAAAGGCATTAAGGTTATACATGGGACATTCAACAAAAAAGGATCGAGCCTATCAGCAAAATGTTGGAGTAAAATCAATCTTGCAGATATACGAGAAAATTTTCGGCTCCACGAAAACTGATCCACCCCCTCGCCCTCTTCCCCCCTTGAATCCAATTCCCAAACTGCGTAGGTTGGTATATGTAAGGTTCAAAAAAATAGAATCCAGCCGATATTACTGCATGATTCGATTCGCATCGACATCATATCCGGCGGCCTTGAGTTCTTTGAAAAGTTTGATTTTCCATCCATCAGGATCATTAAGAGAGATATAAAGAACTCCAGAATAATCCGAAGGGATCTCCACTTCTCCCTTAGTCAGGGCGCATACGTGTTTCCGCCCAAGTTTTCCAATAAAAAACCCTAACTCGAAAATCACGTTTTGCCGGGCGCGTGGATTCGGTTTGTTTTTGGCTCCTTTAAGCGACCCGGCATCGTCGGGCGTCAGTAGGGCTACGGCGAATCCAACCTCTGCATGCTGCTCGAATTTTTCGATGATGGTGCGGCCTTGACTCGACTGTTCGGACAGTATCACGGGTTTAAGTTCTAATTTCTTGAGGAATCCGGCTACCATTTCCCGTACGCCTTCGTCCCTGCCGTGGATGACGAATACTTTTTTCGTATCTGTCTGTATAGTTCTTTTCGTAGGTGAAGGTCTTTGTATCGGAAGATCATCATCCCAGTGCTCATTGATTTCATTAAGCATTGATGTTAAAATAGCATCAGCACGTCTGATAGCATCTATATCATCATCTGCAAGAAGAAAGCATCCAAGGAATTCGTTGACATGCTGAGATTGGTCACCAAAAATTTTTTCAATAGCAACTTTCGTATTTCTGTGCCATGTACGGAATTCTACAGAATCGTCCAAATCATAGAAATCCTCAGCTAATATTTTGAATTCATATATTTCATTCAAAGCTTTTTGCAGATGATTCCGTGCCTTCGCCTTACTCGGCCTTTTCATCACCCCACCTCCACAATTTTCAGACTTTCAATCCCCCGATCATCCACGATTTTGACCGCCACGCGCCGGTGCTCGCCGGGTTCGAAGGGGAGGGAGGTTGTGCCGCGATAGGCCTCTATCAGGCTTTCGTCGATTTCGGCCTTCAGATTGCGTGCAAGGCGAGTCCAACCGTCTTTGGGGCCAGCCAAAGGAAAGAAAACCTGGTGGGGAAACAAGCTGCGACCATCGTAATCCGGATCCAGCATCCACACGGCGATCCGATCCGATCCGCCGGATTCCGGCTTGCCGGTCTTGGTGTTGTAGTAGTCGAATCCGAGGACAGAGACCTGTAGTTTGCCCGCGTGCTTGCCGTCCGGGATTGTTTCCAGCTCTACATCCGGTTGACCAATAAGCCAGAAGCTTTCGTTGCTGGAGCGTTTTCTCTTCAGGTCTTCCGTCAGCAGGTCGGCGTTCATCTGCGCCTTGAGCAGGGTTACGCCAGGCCAGTTTGTTACGTCGATGTCTTTGGCAGCCTCCGGGTCGAACTGAAAGGCGGCAAAGACGATGATTTTTGGCCTGGGAACGAGGTTTTGCGCCTCCTCAATGGCCAGCGCTACCTGGCGTTGCTCCAGTGGAGCATGATCCGGGCCGAAGGAGATGACGACACGTTCCGAGTTCGCTTCGACATCGTCCGGGCGGGTTTCCCCGCCGGCGTGCAGCCAGTGACAGCCGGGCAGCGGTTCCAGCCGGACAAAGGAGATGCGCTGTCCGGCCTTGCCGCGAATGCCCGTTTTTTGCAATTCGTCGCGCCAATCGCTCTGGCGCAGCGTTTCTCCGGAGCGGGCAACCGAATCGTCGGCGGGGGAGGGGGACACATCTTCGATGTCGTCCAGAGGCTTCACTGCGGGCGCAGGTACGGCTTCCACGGTGAAGGGGCCAGTAACGCGAGACTTTTTGCTGTCTTCCACTGCCTGATCATAGAGGATTATGTCGGACTGTGATTCGTCGCCTATGAGCACCTTGGGGGAAACCTTCGGGACCGTATTGTAACGGAAGCCGCTACCAACCCCCTCGTCAGGATATGCCAGTTCGTAATAGTCAAAATGTGCGGTCATCAATCGCCGTTTGGCCAGCGTGATTGCGACCCGTGAGGTATCGCAGGTGAGCCATCGCCGTCCCCACTGCTCGGCTACAAAGGCAGTGGTTCCGCTGCCACAGGTGGGGTCAAGCACAAGGTCGCCGGGATCGGTGGTCATCAGCAGACAACGCTGGATAGCCTTCGTAGAGGTCTCCACCACATAGGATTTAGCGCTCGGATACATTTGGGCTGGCCAGACATTGTTGATACGCCGGCCCGGTACTTCATTTTCGTATTTCTTCCACATGAGCGAATCTTGCCCTTCAAGAGAATCCAGCCGGCTCAGTTCGGCCAGACTATCCATACCCTCTTTGGAAATGGACCAATGGCGGTTTTTCGCACAAGGGAACACCCTGCCGTTCCATGTATAGGGTTCGGAGCGTCCCGTCGTGGAAGCGCCTTGTGAATCCAGCCCGGTACGTCGATAAATGCGGGCGCCTTCGGGCAGGCAGACGTCAGGGTCGAAGCGTTCTTCTCTGGTGAGTTTCCGGCATGTTCCGTCCGGCAATTCCACCATGACGTAGGAACTGAAGAAGTCGATTATTTCATTGCGCGTGAGTAGCTCATATATCTGCCGGTATTTCACCTTCTTTTTATCTCTCGCATACCAGAGAAGATAATCGGCTACCTGTGGCAGGGTGGAGGCGGAACTGCCACTTGTCGTGGCGAAGGATATGGTTGCTATACGATTCTGCGCGCCGAAAACTTCGTCCATCACCATACCCACGCGGTGGATATTTTCATCGCCAATCTGCACGAAACAGGAACCGCTGTCGGTTAGCAATTCCCGCGATAGAAGGAGGCGGTCACGCAGATACGCCAGGTATGAATGAATGCCCATTTCCCAGGTGTCGCGAAAGGCGCGGATCTGTTCCGGTTCGGCGGTCAGATCCTCGTCCTTGCCATCGGTAACCTCCCGGCGATTCACAAAAGGCTGGAAATTCGAGCCGTAACTGATTCCATAAGGCGGATCTATGTAGATCATTTGCACCTGTCCGCCGAGTCCTTCCTTTTCCAGCAGGCTGTTCATCACGAGGAGACTATCGCCCGCAACGAGACGGTTGGTCCAGTTATGCTTGTGCCGATAGAACTCGATGGCTTCGCGAAGCGGCGGATTTTCCTCCAGCGCGTCGAACAACGAAGGCTGCGGTAGCGCGCCATTGCGTTTCCGCGTGGCCTCTACGATCGTTCGTGCATCTATGCGCTCGTGAACGTGCAGCGAGATGGTCGGTATCTCAAACGACGTATGCTCGGCCTTGCCGGCCCAGACGAGTTGCGGGTCGATATGGGGATCGTGTGCGTAGGTCTTTCCGCCTTGATCCTTATCGGTTTCAGGCGTTACCAGACCGACGGGCGGGTTGTTCGTACGCTCCTTATCGGTGTGTGCGTAGCTTTCAATGTCTTTCTTTTTCGGCATGGCGCGCCAATAGGCGTTTACTTACGTTCGATCAATAATATCTAACGCCTCTTCCCGGTTTATGAGACCGTTGTTGACAAGCAGGGCTTGTATCGTTAAGGGGGAGACGTTAAAGTGCTTGCCAGCGTCGTTTTGTTTTTCCTCTGATGTATCGCCGTCCAGAAAATCATCCACTGCTTCAATGGGAGCCAATAACTCAGCGGCGAATGCACGCTGCATCTTTTGCCGGTAGGTATACGACCGAGTGACCGGATGCAGGGGTTCGTCGATGCGGTTGATGCACAGGCTGTCCGCCAATAGACGCGCCAGATCGAAGCGGCGACCTGTCTCCCATTTAGACCGCAGTGCGATGCGCGAGCGCCCGTTTTCGCCATCCAGCACGAAAGAAATGTTGCCTGTCGTTCGATTGAAGTCTTTCATTACGCTCCTGGAGGCTCCTGCGAGATCCGTCAATCTCGTGTTTCTGATCGGTTCGCCATTCAAACTCTCTGCCTGTCGAACAGCCCGGGCCATGGCGACGCCAATACGCCAAGCCTTATCAGTACCCCACGCGGGGATGTTTTCCGCGGGGCCGAGTCGCACGGCGTCACCGGCGCACATGTCGAACCCGGCTCGACGAGCGCTTTCTTCCAATTCCGATGTGCGCACCGGACGTTCCTTGCGTTGTCCTACATGGGCTGCCAATTCGGCTACTGCATCTTGTCCTAATGTCGCGGCGTCCTCAAGGCATTCCCGTATCTCGTTGTCGTCTCCCTCGCCGGGATCATGTCCCAGTATCGCCTCCATGCGGCGAAAAGCCGCCGCCTCGTAGTCTCGTTCCTGTTCCAGATGGCGCCGGATGATATGCAGGTTGGTATCAAGGATACTTTCTTCGTCCAGGCGTTCCAGCACGACATGGGCGAATTCGTCCACGGCCTTCTTGAATGCTTCGACCGTGATGGTCTCGAATCGCGGCGCCCCCACGTAACGGAACACTTTTTCATGAGGATCCTCGGTCGGTGAAGAGGCCAAACACATAAACACGCCATCGGACGCCATTTCGATGTCCGGCCACAGATAGCCCTCGCCGATGGATGACAGATTGTGTGCAAAGACCCATTCGAACCACGCATCGTCGTCGTTATCCACGCCTGCAGGACGAGGTTCCCAAAGCAGCCGCCACCAGTTCCACAGCAGCCATTCGGCCATATGATAGCCGGAAACATGCGGGCCGCTGAAGAGATCGTTGTTCTCGAGCAGGGCAATGCCTTCGGTCAGTACGTGTCCGTTTGCGGCAATGGCGACCATGCCGAACCCCGCCTTTTCTTCCGGGGAGCCTTCCTCCAGCGTTTCCGGGGTAAGCGTGAATTTCAGTTGCTCCGTCGTTTCCATTCTTTTAGTAGCCGTTTGCGCATGTCTTCATCTTTGCCGTATAGTTCGTATCCATAATAGCCCGGGTTATTCCTGTCAATCTTTGCCTCGTAGGCCGTACCATCGTTATCCACAGCCCACACAAACTTGGGCAGGTTGAGGTTCCCTTGGCGATGGGTACTGACCATGCCTCGGGCAAATCCTGACATGAGGAGTTGTTTCGCCTCATCCTTTAGAATAATTCGGGTTTTGTCGCAAACCGATTTTTTCGGACGCGGGCTGACAGGAGGCTGGAAACCGTAATCGGCCGGCTCGCTTTTGTGGTGCGCGCTGCCCTTGTAGTGAGCAGCCCCGGCAAAGCCATCCAACTCGCTCTTGGTGAAATAGCCCGGTTTCGCAATCCGGCGTTTCGGGTTATTGCCTTCGTGTTTCATCGACAGTGTTTTCTGTCCCTCATGCAATATTGCGAAGGGGGTGTCAGGACGAAAAGAATATGTACCCGGTGTGGTCATCCCTTTAGACACGTTCGACCCGCATATTTTTTGTGAGGATATCGTGAATCTCGCCAGGGTTCCTCGACACATCCCAGGCCCATCGTCCGAATCCCCCATGCTCATTGACGGCGGCAATCCATCTGTCGAGAAACTCGCGCTTGGTACGGTCCTGCTCGCTGTCTTTGCCTTTTACTTCCAGTACCAGCATATCGCCCGATGTCAACCGGATGAGGAAGTCGGGACGATATTTCCTAACGACCCCGCGATACACGTAGAACACCTCGAAACCGAGATGATCGTTCTTCACCCATGCCTCCACGAGGGGACTGCGATCCAGTGCAAAGGCTTCCGCTGCTTCCCAGGCGCTGTCGTACACGCAGAAATTTATGTGGCTGTGTTCGGTCCGTTCGCAAGGTTTGCTGGAATACCAGGTAATCATATCTCCGGTTGAGCGGATAGGGCGGTCCGTATCGAATACCGGTTCCAGTTTTTCGACGTTTTCGAAGTGAATCGCCTGCCAGATATGTTCGACGACCCTGGTCATGTTGAGCGTAATGAGCAGGCGTTTTTTCCTGTCGTCTTGATCGAACAGAGAGGATCTAACGACAATCCTGTCGGAACGGATGAATTTGTCTATGAGCCTCACCAACTGGGCCAGTAAAAATTCCCTGCTGCCTTGCCAGTCTGTCTGCATCCGGTCGTATATCTCCGCAGCGGTTTCAAAAACGATGCGTTGCATACGGAACTCGCGAGCCAGTTTATCGAGATCGATGGGGGATATCTTCGTGATATCCGGCTTGCCCTCGACCACGGGCGCCAACTCGGCGATCTGGACGGTTCGTCCGGGATCCAACTCCAGGAGCGCCACCCGTTTCGGATCGAAAGTCAAATGCGGACGGAATACGTGATCGATGCGAACGAGGTTAGGCCACCGAATTTCGAAAGCCGCCTTTTCCGGAACGGGTTCGATGGCGGTTTTCGGCTTTGGCGGGGGAGGCACTACACCCTCCTGCGATTCGTGCGGCAAAAAGGTAAAAGGCACCCCGAAGACATTTACGTATTCCGGCTCGAAGCGGCCGGTTTCCGGGTTCGTTTCATAAACCGTGCGGCGCAAGCCACGTCCCACCACCTGTTCGCATAGCAACTGGCTGGTAAACGCCCGCAGTCCCATGATGTGGGTTACGGTTCTGGCGTCCCATCCTTCCGATAGCATGCCCACTGAAATCACATTCTGGATATGTGCGCCGGGCTTTCCTTCCTGTCCCACGGTGTCTACCTGCCGGCGCAAAAGTTCGGCTCGCTGTTTTTTCGTGAGCTTGCGTGGCTGATTGTTTGCGCCATCCTGTTTTTCGCCGATCTCGGCAATCGGCTCAGCAGCGGCTTCAGCTTCTTCAAGGACTTTCGAGTCGATGTGAAGCGTTTGCTCCGCATCGCAAAGCTCTTCGATACGGATTTTACCGTTGTCGAAAGAGTGTTTGATACGCGCTGCGGTCTCCGTACGATTTGTGACGGTAATCATTGCCGGTGGGGTCTTCATACCATGCCCCTTCCATTTTCTGGCTGTTTCACGCCAGTCGTAACCGAGAAGGTAATAACCGTTAAGCACGAGGTCGGGGAGGGGGTCCGTTGATTTGGCCTTACGGTTCAAGTCGTCTTTTACTTCGGAGTCGTTATAGATGTGGTAGAGCCGCGATTTGTAGGTTTTGGCGTCGGGAACGGCATCGTCACGGATTACTACCCGGGGCGTTTTGACCAGACCGGCTTCAATGGCGTCGTTCAGACCGAAATCGCTTACGATCCAGTCGAACAGCGCTTCTTCCGAACTTTGTTTTCCAGACGGTACAAAAGGCGTTGCAGAGAAATCGTAACAGGTAAGGATGCCGCGGGCCCGGTCGATTCGATCAAGTCCGCCAATCCATTTTGTGGCTTGTTCGATGTCGCTTTTTGCAATCCCGCGTGTGCCGGATCCGGCAGGAAGGCGCCACGCATGATGCGCTTCGTCATTGATAACCAGTATGTTGCGGGCGTTCGCCATATCTCCAAGCACTTCACGGACATACGCCTCGTTACTCTTCACTCCGCGTTTGTCCACGCTGCGCTTGCGGGCAATTTTCTCTTCGGTCTCCCAGTTGAGCACATGCCAGTTGTGCACAAGCACCTTCCCTTGGCGGAGTTTATCCAGCATAGGGGAGGGGAGGATGCGAAATGCCTTGTAGTAATTTTCCGGATGAGAGGGTTGTAGAACCGCCAGACGGTTCTTGACGGTCAGGCCGGGCGCTATCACAAGAATATTTCGGGTAAAGCGGCGATCTTGCGGACGAGCAACCTTGTTCAGGATGTGCCATGCGATAATCATGGCCATAACTACGGTTTTACCGGAGCCCGTCGCCATTTTGGCGCATAGCCGCTGGAAATTGCTCCCATCGGTCGGAATATCGATGCCGACTTTTTCGGCGGGAGGCGCTTCCGCAAGCCAGATCAACGTTTCGGCAGCCTCGATCTGGCAAAAAAAGAATCGCCGTTCGGCGAATTCCTCCGGATCTGTCCAGTGCTGGAGCAGGCGGCGGGTAATTCCGGTAACGCCAGGGTAACCCGCGTTGCGCCATTTCTTTACACGGGCGCGAATCTGGTTGACCAGGGGGATTTCTACAAAGGTTCCAGGGTCGTCAAAGGCTTTCGAGTCCTGAGAAGCCACAACATACCCGGCTGGCCGTCGGCCGCCTGCGCGGTCAAACAAGCGAGTTGCCCTGTCGTAGCTCCAGTGCCGCGCCGGTTCCTCGTAGGGGGAGTTGACGATCAGCCTGTCGATGGTTGATTGTGGCATATATTTTTTGCCAGCGGGTTCCCTATCAGTCCGAAACTTCCGACGTGTCCTTGTCCGCGACGGCCGCTTTATGCAGAAATACGTAACTCCACACGAGGAGCGCCAATAACACGGCTGCATACAGCGCTATAAACGGAGGGGGGATGGATTCGAGGGTACCATACTCCAGCCAGCTTCCCATATCCGGGAATCCTGCAAATGCCAGTGCGGCTACGACAATGAGCGCGAGGCCGCACAAGATCACGTACACCCTTGCCGCCTTGTGCCATAACGGATGCGCATAAAACAACCCGATACCGATAAGCAATAAGAGCAGGTCCTTATCGAGACCGAAACCAATACGTCCTTCGAATAATGCGACCAGCCATTGCACAACAGTTTCAGCGCTGAGTACGATAAGGAGAAGCCCGAGGGCCTTGAGCATAAACCGTTCTTTCATCTTTTTATGGGGTCCGAGACAGTGGACGTTGCGGTTGCCGCACATTGGCGCTGATTGGTGCTACGAGGTAACGCCGTACACGAGCGCCAAATGTTACGAGAATGAGAATATGCGGGTGCATAATACGGATTGCCTGGAAAATGAACACGTGAGAACAAGAATCCCCTTGACAACCCGTTCCGGTGTCCTTATACTGTCTCTACTTCCGATAACAGTTCTTATCGGAAGTAGAATATGGGTGTTTCGGGTGGGTTGTCGGGACCTCCTACCCAGGTATCCGTAGCGTTTTCGGACGCGATATAGCGTCCTCTCACCTGCCGGGCACATACTACACAGGAAAATGGGCTACGCGAGTTCGGAATTTTCACCAACCGCCTTGATGGATGTCGCCACGGGCATCATCCGTCCGGATGCTAACCTCATCGAGGCATTTCTGGATCGTTACGACCGTCCCCAAACGCGTAAGGCCTACGGAGACGATTTGTGTGCTTTCTTCGGGTCCGACTTTGTGGATACCGTTACGGTACGTGACCTGTCCTTTACCGACATCAACCGGCACATCGCGGAAATGGAGGAAAATGGCTACAAGCCGGCCACCATCAAGCGGCGAATCGCGGCAATTCGGGGGTTTTGCGAATGGCTTTTGGCCCTTGGCATATTGTCCAGAAACCCGGCAAGCCGGCATGTACTGCGTCGTATCCGTAAATCAAGTGGCCGCGACCGCACCCACGTTGTTTTGACTGCCGAGCAAGCCAAACGGCTCATTCAGGCTGCAACTCATCCAGGCCCGGATGGTAAGCAAGCCCATACGGCTCCGCGGGATCGAGCGCTTCTACTCACCCTCCTCCACTGCGTGCTACGCCGTTCAGAAGCTGCCGCCATGGATATACGGCATATCCGCTCGCTTGGAAACTACTGGGTGCTCGATCTCCCCGATACGAAGGGCGGAGCCGACCAGTACGTCAAAATCCCTGAGCATCTGGTGGAAGAGATCGAACGCATGAAAACCTATTATGGCATCACGGATGGCCCCCTCTGGCGCTCTCTGAGCAACAATAGTTTTGGACGGCGTCTTTCAGAACGTTCCATCTATGGCATTGTGGATCGTACTGCACGGCGAGCCGGGCTCCCGCAGGAGATCGGGGCTCATTCACTCAGGCACACAGGCTGTACGCTTGCCATTGAGGCCGGTGCTTCTATCCAGCAGGTGCAGTCGCATGCCCGTCACAAAAAAATCGAAACGACCATGGTCTACGTTCACCAGCGCGACCGTCTGCGCGACAGTGCCGCAGACTACATCCATATTGAGAAAGAAAGCGATTGAGCGCTTTTGGATTGACCCATAAATACAATGCATGCCATTCCTTTGATTACTGGCCCTACTGCGGTGGGAAAAACAGAGTTAAGCATAAATCTTTCAGTATTACTTCAATCAGAAATCATTTCTGCTGACAGCAGGCAAGTATATCGGGAGATTACTATCGGGGTTGCAAAGCCTGACAAAGATGTACTGAGGCGCATTCCGCACCATTTCATCAACGAGCGGTCTCTTGAAGAGCCTTTTTCGGCGGGCATGTTTATGTCTGAAGCCCTTGACCGCATTGCCGACATTCTCGACCGGGGTCGAATTCCCCTCGTTACGGGCGGCTCCACCCTTTATTTACGAGCCCTCCAGTACGGCCTTGCCGATATCCCTGACATCCCCCCTTCGGTACGTGCACATATCCGGAGACGACTCGACCAGGAAGGGCCCGAGGCGCTATATGAGGTATTGCAGCAGGTTGATCCCCGTGCCGCTGCTACTATGGACCCAACCAAAACGCAACGCCTGGCCCGGGCTCTCGAGGTATATGAGGCAACCGGCATTCCTGTCAGCCGCTTTCACGAAACACAGGCGCCTCCTCCCTATGCTTTCCGTACGATCGTTTTACAGCGAAACCGGGAGGAACTCTACACGCGCATTGAACGCCGCGTGGACGAGATGCTGGCGGCGGGCCTTGTGGACGAAGTACGCGGTTTACTCGAGGCGGGATACGACCCGGGACTCAATCCACTGCGCACGATCGGCTATCAGGAGCCCATTGCTTTTCTGAAGGGTGAAATCACTGAAGACGAAATGGTGCGTTTGATCAAGCAAAACACGCGCCGCTACGCAAAACGGCAAGAAACATGGTTTCGGGGTGACCCCGAAGCGATTTTCATGGATGCCGCCCAGGATTCGCCGTCGCTTTTGGAAGAAGTGCAGGATGTATTGGGCCTTTAGGGGCTTTTATCCCCTCCTTGGTTCCATTTGCTTTATTAGCCAAATAGTCGGTAACATTCCTGCAAGGGTGAAGCGTAGCGAGCGTGCGACGCCGGCATGAAGGTGGCGTACCGATCCACAAGGAAAAACGCGAAAAACAGGGGAATGTCATGGATAACCAGAAGAGGCGTAGGGCTGTCGAAGAGGCAGTGAGACTAACACGACAGGCGAGCGAATCTGAAAAGTTTAGAGCAGAGAGTTCGAGACAATTGGCTCATGCATCGGAAGATGAAAACACCTTTGCTGCCAGATTTGAGCAACTCAAGGCAGAACGCAAACTGAAAAGGGATCAAAGGCTGTGGGATCTGGCAATCAAACCTGATCCGACTACCGTGTTATTGCCCAGTTTGGCTGACTGTAGGGATTCTGCTACCAAAGCACGAAGGAAGGCCAAGGAACAGCAAAACCTTGCCGACGGTATTGCCAAGCGAGTTGAAGAGAGTGAAGAAGAGATCGCTAAAATGGCATGGAATATGGCATTGGAAGTCTCTCAAAAAGTAGTTGGACAATGGTTAGAGGCTGCGGAGGCATGGAAAACGGCAGTGGGATTATACGAAAAAATGCAGGATACCGAATGACGACAAAGAGATACATCTTGGTGCTCCTAATTCTGGCCTTGTGTATAGGAGCGCAGGCACAGGACCAAGACGTTTACGAGGCTGAAAGGGAAGCCCAAATACAGGTTTCGGAAGCATTTGTACGACTTGCGGAGACGCAGACACGGTACGCAGAGGCATGGACTGCATTGCAGCGCGACAATTATACCGACGTTCTTACAGAAGAACAAGTAGGAAGGATGCGTACGTAAAATGCGCGTTCTTGTGGCCCGCCGCTTTGCAGAGGATATGCTTGCCGAAATGGAACGGATGTCTGGCAAGGCTGAATCGTTGCGACGGTCAGCAGCAGACGAAAGAATGAATATTGAGGAAAGTATCAAGATATTGAGAAACCGTCGGCCCGATTGGCTTGGAGAGAATGAACGATCATTACAGGATACCGAGCGTATGGCAGCAAACTTCGAACGGGCCGCAGCACTGTACAGACGGGCACAGATAGAGTATCTTGCCCTGAGTACGGAGTTAGAGGACATAGCCCCGTAACGTCATTCCTCGAACGGCAGGGAAGATTGATCCCCGATCTTGGGAAACGCTCGTTGGATGCTGCGCTTGAATGCACCCCAGTTTGCAGATCCTCGCATAAGGGCGATTACGGCGGCCAAGTGTTCCTTCAACTTCGGATGTCATCGGGATCTCCGTTTGCGCCCCAGATTTGGTTTGCCCACCTCCGCGCGCATCGCCCCTTTATCCCCCTTCGATCGAACAGATCCGCCTTTCCTCCTCGTAACGAGGGCGCGCCTGGCCTCACCGTACCCCCCTTCGTTATACAGCATCTCTCGGGGCGCGTCGCCTGAAACCAGCTCCGTTCGTAGCCCTTATCGCTCCGGTATACCCGTCTGTATACCGGGATCCCTCGACAGGTAAACCCATCGGTATACTGTGAAATGATCAAAGTATACCCATCGGTATACCAAGAGAACCATAGGTAGACCGATTGGTACACCCAACAGTCTCCATAGGTAGACCGATCAGTCTACCTCCAGAGAGAACAGAGGAAAATCGTTAAGAAAACGATTCCGAACGGACGATATGGCAGATGTACAAGGGGAGCACCTGCGTGCGGATATCCTGAATGCGGCAGCGACTTTATTCGGGGAATACGGGTATCAGGCGGTCGGCGTGGATGCCATCGCCAGAGAAGCCGATGTGGCGAAACGAACGCTATACCGGTATTTCGCGTCCAAAGATGAGTTGGTGCTCGAATACCTCGGCGTAGAAGCAGCCCATGTTCTGACATGGCTCCGGAAAAGCACGGAAAGTGCGAGAACCCCACTGGAAAAAGTAAAGGCGTTCTTTTCCGCACTTGCCGAACGAACCGGTTCGCCCTATTGCCGGGGATGCCCGTTCCAGATGGCCCTGGGCGAATATCCCAACGCGGATCACGCGGCAAACAGGCTTGCCCGAAGGCACAAGGAGGCGATACGAACCGAACTGGAGAAGTGGAGTGCCGCTGCCGGCTTCCGGGACATTGTCGGGACCGCACATCGACTGTATTTGCTTATGGAAGGCGCCTGGGCATATGCTCGTCTGCACAGAGCATCCCTCGAACAGGTCCCTGTCGAGCACAGAGCCGCGGCCCTGAACGATGCGGTTATTCTTCTGGTTAGCGGCGGCCTTTATGCGGAAACACTGATCTCCGCCCTAAGACCTCCTTCCCGCAATCGTTCTTATCGGCCGGAGGGTGCTGACGAAGGGCATCCAGTGGACACCGAGACCCTTTCCTTGTTTGCGAGCGCCCCCCCGCTTCCGGGCGCTGCCTCCTCGCCTCTTTCCACCACAAAAAGCGATTGACGGTCCACGCATCGCCAGGTACGTTGTGCATGTACTACATGAACACCAGCCTCCTGGAAACAGGCCAGCCATTCGGTGTGTGTCCGAAAGCTAAGGTGTTCCTTCTGCTCTCGCATGGCTCCATCCGACCGCAGACGGTTTGCCCATCGATCCAGCCTGCGAAGCAACGCCAACTCCCGTTTCGATCCATAGGTCGACTCGAGGATCGCCACGCGGCGGCTGACACGAAGCGTCTCACGAAGCAGTTCGTCCGCAGATTCAGCGTGATGCAGGACAAAAGCCAGCAGGGAAGCGTCGAAGGCTCCGGAAGCGTAGGGCAGGCGTCGTCCTTCGTACACGTCCAGCGCAAGCATTGTCCTGTTTCTGTCGAGGATATCCACCAGTTGTACATGTGCGCCAAGGCGTTCGGCCAGTTCCCTTCCAACATATCCCTCCCCGGCCCCCACATCGAGCACCGATTGGCCCTTCTCCAGAAAACGCGCCAGCAGGGTTGCTTTTCGGGCGGCGCGCATCCGCAGCAAGAGGTCTACGAGAGGATGGCGATAGCGGTAGGCGGCCAGCACGGTCCATCCTCCCCACCCTATCCAGACCCACATCCAGTATGGTCCGCCGGTATAGAGCAGATAGGTGCCGAGCGCGCACACCGAAAGCCAATACCAATGCCAGGAAGGGCGTTCTGCGGGTGCTGCAAGTACGAGCACGCCAAGAAGGTACCAGGGATGTACGGTGGTGGCGAACACGAGGAAACCGCCTGCCGCCCAAACAAAAATGCGCCGCAGGGTCCAGTCCTTCTGCAGGAAGCGTTGCCGGGCTACTATCCATGTTTTCCAGCCGATTCCGGCTGATTTGGGCCATGCTTTCCAGCCGGTCCCGGCCGGTTTTTGCCGCTGTGTGTACAGCATCGCCAGACCGGCAAGATATAGCGCAAACAGGGCCGGGCCGAGCTGCTTGCTCAGATCCATTCCGGTCAGCAGGGCCAGGAAGTGCTTTATGCCATAGTACAGACCGGCATTGAATTCGAAAAGGCGCACATAGAGATCCAGCGACGAAAGGACTTTCTCGATCACCCCCGGATGAAAGAAAGGCAGTGCTGGAAGGATTGCCATGCCGAGGCCCGCAGCTATGCTTTTCCAACCGAATCGGCGCCAAAGGAAGGGAAACAAAAGGAAGGGGTAGAGTTTGACGCCACCGGCACAGGCCAGCCAGACAGACGCCCACCCCCCCTGTTTCTTCGTTAGCGCGAACAACGTGAGCGCCAGAAACAGCACCATCGCCGCTTCGCCGTGCCCCTGACCGGCCCCGGCAAGCACGACCGCCGGATTCCATGCGTACAGCAATAGCTGGCGAGGACGGAGCATTCGACTCAGCACAAGTACCGCTCCGAACTCGAAGAGCGTCAGGAGTCCTTTGATGACGAACCAGGAGACCTCCCAGCCCTGATTGTAGAAGATGGCCCCGATCCGGAAAACGAACTGGGATACGGGGGGATATACCGTGTAGCGGTCGGTCGAATTGAGTTCGGTGTATACGGGTTCGTCGTGCAGCGCCTCCAGTTCCGGACTATCGGGGGTATGCAGGTAGGGGTTATACCCCTCCGCTTGCACGAGGCCGTCCCATACGTACCGGTAGGCATCGTCAGAAAGGATGGGCGGCAGCCAGAATACGGCCAGCCGCAAGACCAGCGCAAACCCGATCACGAGACCCATCGGCACATCCCCCCGCTTCCAGAGAAATGCACAGAGTGCGCCGGCGGCAAGCGCTGCAGCTACGAATCCCGCACGGGTTCCTGGCGTGGCAGCCCACCACGCCATGCTGCTCATGGCCAAAGCAAGCAGCACGAGAAGGAGCCAGGTGAGGCCTGAGGGCTTAGCCGGCATGGAAGATCAACCGTACCTTCCTGCCGTTGTTTTCGAACACCACCTTGTCGGCCATGGATTGCATGAAGAGCAGACCGCGACCCCCCTCCTGCAGAAGATTCTCGCACGCAAGCGGATCGGCAGAGGTGGTTGGATTGAATCCCTCTCCCTCGTCCTCTACAGCCACTTCGATGCGCCGTCCCGCCGCTTCCATCCGGAAATGGACCTGCTTCGTGCGGTCGAACCGGTTTCCGTGCTCAATCGCATTCGTAACGGCCTCAACGGTCAGAAGAACGATACGATAGGCAAGGTCTTCATCGGTCACGCGTTCTTCGAGAAAGGCTTCCGTTTCGGGGACAATCCGTTCGATGCTCGCCCGTTCACTGGTGAGCACCCGTTCCATTACGCCCGGATTCAACGGCTTGTCATGCATGGTAATCCTGATGATCCGTTCATCCCCTTTCTTCCATAATATCGTTAAAAATACCGGCCAGTGCACCTGCAAGACGCTCCCGGTCGAATCCGGCTATATATGCCGGATCGGGATGCGGCAGGCGCCCCTCGCGCCACTGCTCGTACAACTGTTCGATCGCCCTGCCAATCACATCCGGTGCGGCGTCCGGCTCCACTATTTTCGAGGCGCCGTACTCCTTGAGGGCATTGCGCGCCACGCCCTCCGGAACCAGGCCCAGCACCGGTTTCCGGGCACCGAAATACTCGTACAGCTTCCCGGTCCATATTCGTCCGGACCCCTCGGCTCGTCCGATCGTCATCCAGAGAACATCCGTCGCGAGCAGGCCGGATACGGCTTCCCCGTGCGGGAGATAGCCCGTATGACGGATCATGTCCTCGATACCTAATTGTGCGGCAACGGTTTTGGCGAATGCAGGCAACAAGCCCACGAAGACTGCGCGTATGTGCTTACGGAGTGCCGGTTTTCTCTCCACAAGCGCCGCCAGCCCCCGCAGAAAGGGTTCCGGGGATTGCGCATCGTAGAACACGCCGCTGTAAAGCAGCGTGAATACCTTCGGATCCATGGTCAGGCCGGGAATGCGAGGCTCGGCGACGAAATCCGCGGGATCGTACCCTTGCGGTATGACCCGTACGTTTTCCGGGGTAAGGATGCCCGGATGACGCGCGGCAAGGCTTTCCCGGATGGCGTCGCCGATGACTACGATCCGGTCCGCAGCTTTTAGCGCGCGGCCTTCGAGCCAGGTCGAACGCGCCCGGTGAAACGGGGTCGGGTAGATATGGCGAGGATTGCCCACCCAATCGTCCCGAAAATCGAGGACAAGGGGCAAGCCCGTTTTCCGGGCCAGCCGGGCGGCGGCCAGGTGCGATGTGTAGGGCGGCGCCGAAGAATAGATCAGGTCGTACGGCTTCTCCTTGAGTATATTCAGGGCCTGCCCGAGGGCAGGGCGCATCCACCCCACCTTGTTGTCGGGTACGAAGACCCATTGGCTCAGCGTTGACAACCCCTGCCGTACGGATTCCCTGGGTAGATCCACTACGGTGCGTTTGCCGAAAAGGCGAGTAGGATCCCAGGAGGCGGTGCGACGGATCGTTATACCGGCCTCCTCGACCTCGCGCAGCAGGCTGTTGTCGTAGGCAAAATAGCCATGCGGGCGGCAGGTAACGACCGTCGATTCCCAGCCATAACGGGGCAGGTATTTCAGGAACTTGGCGGTCCGCTGGACACCGCTCAGGCCCATCGGCGGAAAGTAATAGGCGAAGACGAGGGCCCGGCGCGTTTTCTGTCGGATCACAGGAGATGTCGTGTTCGATGTGCTCATGTAACGTTTCACGCCTACGGGGCACTATGAACGCAAGAGGGACTTTTCGGGTTCGGCGGCGTTTCAGCCTGCTTCAATAATCGGTGTTGTATCCGACCGCATTCCCCAACGCAGTATAGGATACTCTGATCAAGACCACTTCGCTCAGCACTCCACTTTCGCGCGTAAAGGATGTCATGATTCCATCGTTGAAATCAGCGGGAAACACTGCGGAATCGGGTTCGCATTTTATACGGGAGATCGTTGAAAACGACATACGGAACGATACATACGGCGGGCGGGTCGCAACGCGGTTCCCTCCAGAGCCGAACGGGTATCTGCATATCGGGCATGCCAAGTCTATCTGCCTGAATTTCGGGCTGGCGGAGGATTTCGGGGGGGCGTGCAACCTCCGGTTCGACGACACCAACCCCGAAACGGAGGAGGTCGAGTATGTCGAGTCCATCAAGGAAGATGTGCGCTGGCTTGGTTTCGACTGGGAAGACCGCGAGTACTACGCTTCGGATTATTTCGACCGGTTGTATGCTTTTGCGGAGCACCTGATCAAGACCGGCCACGCGTATGTGGACAGTCAGGATGAGACTGAAATACGGGCGACGCGGGGCACGGTCACCGAACCGGGGCAGGAAAGCCCGTACCGGAACCGGTCCGCGAAAGAAAACCTGGATCTCTTTCGCCGCATGAAACGCGGCGAATACAAGGCCGGCGAGCATGTGCTGCGCGCCCGGGGGGATATGGCGTCTTCCAATATGAAGATGCGGGATCCCCTCCTCTACCGCATCCGGCATGCGCATCATTACCGCTCCGGCGATGCATGGCGCCTCTACCCGATGTATGACTTCGCCCATCCTCTTTCGGACGCCATCGAGGGGATCACACACTCTTTGTGTACGCTCGAATTCGACAACAACCGGGAGTTGTATGACTGGATTGTCGATCGGTGCGTGGAAGAGCCGCGCCCCCGCCAGTACGAATTTGCCCGTCTGAATCTCGACTATACGATTATGAGCAAGCGCAAGCTGCTGCGTCTTGTTCGGGAAGGGCATGTGGCCGGTTGGAACGATCCGCGGATGCCGACGCTTGCGGGGCTGCGCCGGCGGGGTGTTACGCCGTCGGCTATCCGGGCTTTCTGCGCCGAGATCGGGGTCGCCAAGGCGGATAACCGTATCGGGATGGACCTGCTGGATTATACCATTCGGAACGATCTCAATTTCGAAGCGCCGCGTGTGATGTGCGTGCTGCGGCCCCTGAAAGTCACCCTGATAAACTATCCCGCCGATACCGCCGATGAGGAACTGGAGGCCTCTTTCTGGCCGCACGACGTGCCCCGCGAGGGATCACGGATGGCGCCTTTCGGCAGGGAACTCTACATCGACCGGAACGACTTCCGGGAGGATCCGCCGAAGAACTACTACAGACTGGCGCCGGGCCGGGAGGTGCGTCTGCGGTACGCCTGCCTGATCCGGTGCGAGGAGGTAGTGCGCAACGAGGCCGGCGAGGTGGTCGAGTTGCGATGCACGTACGACCCGGAAACGCGCGGGGGCAGGGCGCCTGACGGACGCAAGGTCCGGGGCGCCATCCACTGGGTGTCGGCAACGCGGGCTATTCCTGTCGAGGTGCGCTTGTACGATCGTCTCTTCCGCACGCCTGATCCGGAAGCGGGCGAGGATGATTTCATGGCCCATCTCAACCCCGATTCGCTGGTGACGTTACGGGACGCCATGATCGAGCCGAGTGTTGCTGGAGGTATGGATACGCAGCGCTACCAGTTCGAACGAGAGGGATATTTCTGGAGGGATCCGGAGGATTCGACGCCGGAACGCCTCGTTTTCAACCGGATCGTGCCCCTGCGAGACACCTGGGCGAAGATAGAGGATAGAGCCAGAGATACAGGCCGGGAACCAGAGACCGGGGCGGCGGCCCCGGATGTACCGAAGAAACAGACTGCTTCCGCCTCCGCTCCTCAGATGACGCATGACGAACGGGTTGCAGTGCTTACCATAGAGCAAAGCGAACGGTATACATCCAATGTCGAGGTCATAATGGCCGGTGGCGTGTCCTCCGAGTTAGCGGAGAAACCGGCCCTTGAGCTGGTGGAGCAACCTGCGGTGAACGACTACTTCGACCTCGCTCTCCGGGAACTGGATGACCCTGCCGCCGCGCATACGCTGGCCAAATGGATCCTCAACGCGGTTCCACGTGAAATAATGGAGTGTATGAAAGGGGATTATACATTGCCTCCCAATAAATTATCTCCTCTTGTAAAACTAATGCATGAAGGGACTATTTCTGCACGGATCGGAAAGGAAGTGCAGGTGGAAATGATTGCATCGGGCCACTGTCCCGATACGATCATTGAGAAAAAGGGATGGAAACAGGTGGCGGATCCGGATGCGCTGGCGCCCGCCGTAGAAGCAACGCTGGATGCATTTCCCGACAAGGTCGCAGCCTACAGGGCAGGCAAGAAAGGGCTTATGGGGTTCTTCATGGGGCAGGTGATGCAACGTACCGGGGGTACGGCCAAGCCTGAACTGGCCCGGAAACTGCTTGAGAAAAAACTCGAGGGATAGGAGATCAGGCCCCCTCAGACCCACCCGGACAAAAAAGCGCCGCCTGGCACACACCGGAGCCTCCTGCTTTAGAGCCCGTTCAGCCCGAAACGACTCCACAGACGCCCAAGCCATTCGACTTCAGATGAAGTGAGAGGTCCTTCGGGACGGGCGCGCCACCATGTCTTCATCTCGTCCTCGGCGCGCCGCAACGTCTCCGCCCAACCCCCTGCCGGGCCCGAACCCGGTTCTGTGAACAGTTCCGCCCTGGTAATGAAGAAGTCGGCCCCCATCGTCGCAAGCGACAAGGCGCGATCGGCTTCCGGCGTGGCGTCCTCCGGCCGGGACAGCCCCAGACGGATATACGGCAGAGTCCAGTTGTTAGGCTCGAGCACGCCTGCCGGATTATCGATCCACACCCACCCATGCAGGACAGAAATTCCGGTACTGGCTCCAGGTCCGTGCGCCGCCGATCCGGCGCCATGCAGGGCATTTCCCTCGTGATCCGTACGGTGGCTCTCCATATCGAGCCGGTCCGAGTGGATATGCCAATCGTCCGGATGAAAAGGATTCTCAGGCACAGGCGTTCCGGGGCTCACTGCGTATCCGAATCCGATACCTACCAAAGAGTCGCGTCCGTTCACCTGCGCATACATCAGTATTTCGGGCCTCTCTGCATCGATTTCGTTGTCGAACAGCCAGAGGATGTTGACCCAGTGCCGGCCCATTGCCGGCGCGTCGGCGCCTACCGACCGGAATCCGTCTCCCACAGCGGCTGGCAAACGATGGTACTTTTCGCTTGCACGCCGGCTATGGCGAAGGAAATCGGCCTGTTTCTCCGACAGCCCGCACCACGATGGCGACGATTGTTCGCAGGGCGCAGCATCTTTCTCCTGTGCGTCGGCGGTACGACCGAAAACAGACAGCACCACGGCCAACGCGAGGGCTCGTCGCAGCACACTCCCCGTTCGACGCCGGGGTACAAGGTATTGGCCCGCCGGATATACAGTCAGATTGGCCCGCAAGATGCGCCGTCTCCGGAGCCGGACGCAATCGGTCCGCGCCGCAAATTTCAGGAAGACATTCTTCATACGGTTCATTCCGGCGGAATCCGTTCCGGGCCGGCGCAAGGCTTTCCGGTCCTTCAATCAGATCCGATTACGACGAGTTCGGATTGTCCAAGCAGATTGAGAAGGCGCTGGAGCCGGGCTTCGTCGAGTCCGAAGGGATAGCGGCTGAACCGGGCCAGGGCGCGCTGGCGCACTCGATCTTCCTGCAGCGGGGGTGTTCTGAAGGCAGGCTGGCCGTGAACGCGGGAGCCGTGGACGCTCCTGCTTATGCCCGCGTCGGGCCGGAAACGCATTCTAACCATCGAACTGTAGGGCAGCAGCGTCAGCTCTGACGTATCAGCGGTCAGGATGAGCAAACCATCCTTTCTGACCTCGATCAACTCTCCCTCCACGAGGCGTTCCCTAACGCCCTCCTGAATCCTGATCGAGGCTTTGGTCCCGGTCGGGGCCAGGACAACCCGGGCCGGAATTAAAAAACCGGTTTTGGTTGTTATATATGTCCTTGGCTTGACGCAAGCGCCCAGCAGAAGCATTAGGGAAAGAACGAATATCCCGCGGAGAAAAGGCGTATTTGCGCTCGTCATGACTCACCTCACCGGGATGCGGGTCTCGAAGAAGCTCTGCTGAAACTCGTCTTTTTCCTCCAGCCATCGTCCTATCAGGCGCACGAGTGTTTCACTCGAGGGCCGGAATTTCTCGGGTGGATCCGCCATTCGGATCCACTCCGGCCGGATCCACTCCGTGTAGTAGCCCTGGCTGGAGAGGAAGAAGGATGATATCCTGTCGTCCGACCAGGCCCCGAGCGGCGCCGATTCGAGCGACAGCGCAACCGACGGAATGGTCACCAGATAGTCTTCGTCGGGTTGTGCTATCCGGGCCGCCAGCTCCGGATCCGGGGCTTCGTCTATAGGCGCAACGTGCACGAAGGAAGCCTCGGTCGGCTCTGCGGACCGTACCTCTTCTGCGAGTCCTGCGTAGTCGATTCTCCACTCGTCGGCGAGGAAAGAAAGACGTATGCGGAGTTCATCGCCCTCGGGGACGGGTACCTGAATCGCCACCTCGTCCCAGGCAAGGGGACCTGTGTCCCGAAGACGCGTGACCCGCTCCCACCCTGCCGGCCCCCGGACACTGATCTCGAGTCCCATGATCTTCCGAACCCATTGGTCCAATTCCACCACCTTTCCAATGTTCTCCATGTCCGCAGCCAGCCAATCCAGGGCCCCGGCGCCCTGGGACGCCAGCATCAGGTCATAGAAGAGAATCGTGTTGAGCAGACTGTTGCGATGTCGAAGGACCAGTGCAGCGGACTCGGAGTCCGGGCGCGGGAAGGTCAATTCGATGTAATCCCGGAAGTCCTCGGCGGTGACGGCTCTAATCCGTTGGTCGGAGGAATAGAAGGCCATGCCGTCCCGGGCGCTCAATTCGCCAAGACGGTCTGATCCATCCCGGTCGATCGCACTGGCGGCTCCGGTCAGGTCTCCCACGACCAGGATCTGACCCTCTTCATTCGGATATGCGGCCTGGTCTGCCTCGTGGCGTACTTCAAGAAGGGCCAGATGATTGATGTAATGCGTCTCAAGGGCTTCGTTGCGTACCTCGAGTTTTACTACACCGTTCGCATCCGGGGCGACACGGATCCGATCCACGTCTCTTGCCTCAAGGAGGGGCGCAATACTGTACGAGAAGGTCTCAGCCTCCAGGACTTCCCCGGTATCGTCGTACGAGTACACCGTGGGACACGAGCCGAAACACTTGGGATCCCAGATGCAGCTAATTGCTACTGCGCCGATCAGGACCACAGGTATAGAAGCAACCGCAGTAATATTTTTGAACACCGACCTTCCGAAATCCACCCTGCCCCGAATCGACTCGAGCCCGATCACGTCATCGAGCGCGAGCGCGTTGACGCCAATGGCGCTGGCGAGATCCATGGAGTACAGGACTCCCGCACCGAAGATGGAGTCCGGCGTAACATAACCCCCGTCCTCGAACACCGCGATCCTGCCATCCGTGAGAAAAGCCTTGAATTGAGATTTGACGTTCGTCCCCACTGCATTGCCTGGATCCAGCAATTCAACCTGAACTCTGGTGACAATACAGGAGGAAACCAGCACAGCGAGGGCCAAACACGCGAATATGTGACGGCGTTTCATCCGGATCTTTCGGGGGAGATGTTCGGGACCGGAACGCACCGTGAGAATCGTTTTCATTGCGATGCCCCCTGCTCGTTCAGAGTGCCTCAGACGCAATCGGACAAAAAAGCGCTGCTACGGCGCCGGCCGGATCGCGAATCACGCAATAACTGCCCATGGCTCCCATGGATACAGGTCCTGCGATCACGGAGCCGCCCCGTTCGCAGCACGCGGTCATGCTCGCTTCGAGATCCTCGACCAGAATGTAAATGATCCACTGGGCGGGCAGGTCTGCATTGGCGCCCCGTGCATGACACACACCGGCCACCGGTTCCGTTTCGTCGCCCGGGGGGGACATACTGAAGTCGTCGTACTCCCCCATGCTTACGGGGGAAGCCTTCCAGCCGGCCACGGCCTCATAGAAATCCCGAACGGTTTCGGCATCGGGAACGGTCAGATCCATCCAGCCGATGGTCCCGAAGGCAGGCGGCTTATTCATTGGAGAACAGAAAGGCCATGGGTTCGTGGCGAACGCCTTCCGCCGATGCGACGGCAAACTGCGGTCCTTCGTACATGGTGGCAGCTCCGTATCGACCGTCCTTGTGGACGGCATAGAAGCTGAGTCCGAAACGCGGGCGGCCCCTTTCGTCCAGCAGGCGGTCTTCCGTCATGGCCACGACACGGCGCAGTACCTCGAGACAGGCATCTTCCGGAGCGTATCCATGGCGCATGAACTCGACGGCGAGAAACGATCCGCAGGACTGAATAGCGGCTTCTCCCCGCCCGGTTGCGCCGGCGGAACCCACCGTGTTGTCACAATACTGTCCGGCTCCGACAATGGGGCTGTCCCCTATGCGCCCGGGAATCTTCCAGGCCAGCCCGCTTGTAGTCGTCACCGAGGCGATGTCTCCGCTTGCTGTAACGGCGCTCATGTGAATGGTGCCGTCCGTGTGTTTTGCCGCCGCTTCCGGCCATTCCAGCCAGTTGTCCTCGGCGTTCAGACTTGTCTTCCAGGCCAGCCAGTCTTTACGGCTCTGTTCCGTAAGCAGGTTTTGCGGCTTGAATCCCATCCGGATGGCGAAATCCCGAGCGCCCTTCCCCACAAGGATCACATGATCCGTGTAATCCATCACAGCCTTGGCCACAAGGGAAGGCGTAGCGATGTCTTCCAGGGCGGCAACTGCCCCGGCGCGGCGCGTAGGACCATGCATAAGCGAGGCGTCCAGCGTAACGATGCCTCGCTCGTCGGGCAAGCCGCCGAGGCCCACACTCTGGTCCGACGGGTCCAATTCCTGGATATTGACGCCGGCAATGGCTGCGTCAAGCGGGTCCGCCCCCTCATCCGTCATCATCCGGTATGCCTTTTCGACACCCCGGATGCCGTTTCCTGAAGCGATCACGATCGGCACGGTCCGGTGCGGACGAGCTTGCGGCGGGTGAGGCATGCCCGCCGTCGAAAGGGCAGCAGCCGCACCGGACAAGTGCAGAAAGGCTCTTCGCGATATGCTCATTGACTCCAGGGCGGTACGATATCCTGCATGCGTGCGTAGGAAATCAATTGCCCAAGATGCTCGGAATTATGTCGCAGATAAGTGAGTAGTCCCGCACGCACGCTCCGTTGTGATCCGTACATATTTACCATGGAGTTCATCGTTTCGTCGGACATCCCGCGAATGCTGGAAACCGCAAATTCCTGTGTTTGCTTCAGGAATGCTACCACATCTTCTTTTTCCATCACATTCTCAAGAGCGCCTTCCACATCGAGCCCCTCGGGCGCTTCTATCCCGCCGAGTCCCAGAATGAAATAAGACGCTTGCGAAACATGCACGAGGTGCCGCCGGACCGGGAACACGGCCTCGGTAGGCGCCCATTCGTATTTGTCGGCGGGAAAGACTTCGGCAAGGGCTACCATGTTTTTCAGCACGGCGTCTACCTCTGAGGCGATCTCGTCCTGGCTTGACTGTGCCCGGACAGTCATGGAGGCAAATCCGGCGACAACCAGCGCAATGGTTACGGTAAGAAGTTTCTTGAACATGCTATTGAGAGATGGTCATGAGGACTGTGCGTACGTTCCGTGCGATAAATTATTCTACGCGGAGGCGCTATACTTTTACAGTATGGATTTATGGCATGGAACATTTAAAGCGAGTATGAAGATATTGCGTACGCCGGTCAATTTCAGGAAAAAATGCTCGGGATACCCGGCGACTGTTCATGTCACAGGGCCCGCTCCGTTGTCCGGTCGAAGAAATAAAGTTTTCTCAGATCCAGCGCCAGCCGCACGGAGCGGCCCGCTTCGGGGAGCGCCTGCGACGCAATACGGGCGCGAATGTCCTGTTTCCCTACCCTGGCGCAAAGAAATGCTTCATGCCCCATGGGCTCCACGACATCCAGCAGAAAATCGGCCTCGTACGCAGGATATGCAGGGGTTGTACCGGAGGATACCCGGATATCTTCCGGACGGATGCCGAGGATCACGGCCTGCCCGACACATGATCCGATGGCCGCATGGTCCGGCTCTCGCAGGGGAATCAGCAGGGTTTCTCCTTCTGCCTCGAATGCCGGCCCTCCTCCCTTCTCGACGATGCGGCCCTCCATGAAGTTCATCGCCGGATTTCCGATAAATCCGGCTACGAACCGGTTTGCAGGCTGCCGGTAGAGCGCAAGCGGAGTATCAATCTGCTGGATTTGCCCCCTATCGAGTACGACGATCCGGTCACCCATCGTCATGGCCTCGACCTGATCGTGCGTGACATAGATCATGGTCGTACCCAGCCGGGTGTGGAGCCTCGATATTTCCGCCCGCATTTTTCCTCGCAGCCCTGCATCGAGGTTGGAAAGCGGTTCGTCAAAGAGAAACATGCGCGGTTTGCGGACGATGGCTCTGCCCACGGCGACTCGCTGCCGCTGCCCACCGGACAATTGCTCCGGTTTCCGGTTCAGAATGGCTTCGATTCCGAGTAATTCCGCCGCCTCCTGCACCCGGCGGTTCATTTCTTCCTTGCTGTATCCGCGCAGTTTGAGCCCGAAAGCCATGTTGTCGAACACGGACATGTGCGGGTACAGGACATAGTTCTGAAAGACCATTGCAACGTCCCGGTCCCGCGGGGGCACGCCGTTTACAATCCGATTATCGATATACAGAGAACCCTGTGTAATCGACTCGAGGCCGGCAATCATGCGCAGCATGGTGCTTTTACCGCATCCCGATGGCCCAACCAGCACGACGAACTCCCCCTCTTCAACCTCGAATGTCGCGTCCTGGACTGCTACGACATTTCTGTCGTACACCTTGCGGATGTTTTCGAGCCGAATGCGTGCCATAAGGGCAAACGGAAAAGACGACGGAAGGATTTGACCGGTAGACGCCGGGACCTTTTGCAGAGATCGGGATTAAGCGTACTTTTGCGCAATATACCCTCTACGGGCACAGATCAGGCAATTCAAATTTGTACGATGCAGAAAAAATCAAGAATTACCATTTACGATGTGGCGGAGAGGGCGGGCGTTTCGATATCCACCGTGTCGCGGGTGATGAATAACTCCGATCTGGTTACCGAGCCGACTCGGATCCGCGTGCTCAAGGCTATCGAAGCCTTGCGATTCCGCCCGGATCGTACGGCTAAATCGCTGGCCCGTAAGGCGGCGAAGTCATTCGCCGTGGCTATTCCCACCTTCACGATGCCCTTTCATAACGAATTGCTCAAAGGCATCCGGTTTTGCCTGCAACGACTGGACATTGACCTGCTTCTTTGCGATCTGGGAACGAAGTCGCCGAACGCCACGCTGATGAACTTCCTGGATCGCGGCTCCGTGCAAGGCTTGCTTCTGGTCGGCGTTGCCCTGGACGATCACATTGTAGAGGAACTGGAGACACTGCACTCTCCAGTGGTTCTGGTGGGCACGCAACATCCTTCCTTCGATTCGTTTTCCTGGGACGATCGAGCAGGCGCGGCGGCCGCTATCGAACATCTTATCAGCCTTGGACACGTCTGGATCGCCATGATCGTATCGTACACGAGCGGTTCCATGCAGAACGAACGTCTCGAAGGGGTTCGGGAAGCCATGCGCAAAGCAGGCCGCTCTTTTTCCCGGGAAGATATTTTCTCCGGGAGCACCGAGAAGCACGCCGGTTTCAGCGAGGAAGCGGGCTACGAGGCGATGCAACGGATTCTTGCGGAACGCCCGGACGTTACGGCGGTCTTTGCGCTGAGCGATGTGCAGGCCATCGGGGCCTGGAAAGCGATACGCGACGCCGGACGGGAAATACCCGGGGACATTGCGTTGGTCGGATACGACGATATCAAGTCCAGCCACTACATTGGTCTTTCCAGCGTGAACCAGCGTATGCACGAAGTGGGCGAGCAAGCCACCGAGTTGGTCCTGCAGCGCATGACCGGAGACGAAAAGGCTTCCCCGGTACACCGAGTGATTGTGCCTATGCTGGTGGCGCGCAGGTCTTCCCAGCCCGCATGAGCCTCATTTTTTCTCCCTGACCTTTTATTCCGTTTCCTCGCATATGACGTCAGAAAGCACGTTGCGTCGGCCTCTGGAGGAGGCGATCCGGCAACAACTCGATCGTACGGTCAGCGAGACGAATTTCACGGAGGTGGGCGAGTTGTACCGGGGTAAGGTCCGCGATATCTACCGGCCTGCCACTTCTTCCGGGGACGCGCTCTTCCTGGTCACGACCGACCGCATTTCGGCGTTCGATCACATTCTGCCCCGGCAGATTCCCTTCAAGGGGCAGGTGCTGAACCAGACCGCCGCTTTTTTCTTCGAACGAACAAAGGATATTGCGCCCAATCACCTTGTGGCGGTTCCGGATCCGAACGTGACGGTGGCGGCGCCTTGCGTGCCTGTTCCTGTCGAATTTGTGATCCGGGGGTATCTTGCAGGGCATGCCTGGCGGGAATATCGCGCCGGGCGGCGCAGCGTTTCGGGCGTGGCGTTGCCAGACGGCCTGCAGGAAAGCAGTCGCCTTCCCAAGCCCGTGCTCACGCCCGCCACCAAAGCGGAAACGGGACACGACGAAGATATCTCCCGGGAGGAAATTGTAGCGCGCGGCCTGCTGACGCACGAGGAATTCGAGGAACTGGAAGGTACTGCGCTTGCCTTGTTTGCACGGGGCACGGATATGTCTGCGGCGCGAGGGTTATTGTTTGTAGATACCAAATACGAATTCGGCCGCACCCCGGATGGCGCTTTCCTCCTTATAGACGAGGTGCATACCCCCGATTCGTCACGGTACTACTACGCGGAGGGATATGAGGAACGGCTTCGATCCGGGCTGCCTCAAAAGCAGCTTTCCAAGGAATTCGTCCGGGAGTGGCTGATGGAGCAGGGTTTTCAGGGAGAACCAGGACAGGATCTTCCCGACTTGCCGGACGATTTTCGTATACAGGTAGCGGCTCGCTACGTCGAGTTGTATGAGGCGGTCACCGGGCTGGTGTTCGAACCGGACACCCACCCCGATCCGGTCGAGCGCATCCGCCAGGCGGTCACGTCGTATCTGGCGAACTGAGGTCTTGGGGTGCGGAATCCCCTTCGATCCACCTGGAGTTACCGTCGACGAAGTGTTCCTTTTTCCAGATCGGCACTCGGGTTTTCAGCATGTCGATCAGATACCGGCATGCCGCGAAGGCATCCGCACGATGGGGCGCCGCAACTCCCGCAATGACGCTTATTTCCCGTAGCGGCACTTCGCCGATGCGATGCAGCAAGCAGGCGCGGCGAACAGGCCAGCGGGCAAACGCTTCATCCACAAGTCTGTGCATTTCCTTGAGCGCCATGGGTTTATAGCATTCGTATTCAAGGAGTACCGTTTCTCGCCGCCCTGTTTCTCTGTCGGTTTCTTTTTCTTCGGTCCCGGTCCACCGGCGTGTCGTTCCGAGAAAGATGTCTATCCCGCCGGCCTCCTCGACCCGAAGAAATTCCGAAACCTCTTCAATAGAGAGGGGCGTTTCCTGGATGTTTATCCAGGCCGAATCGTTCGATATCCCGGTCATCTCATCCTCCGCTGACAGGCGTAATGAGGGCCACCTCGTCCCCTGCCCGCACAATATGTTCTCTTGGTACGTACTCCCGATTGACTGCAATGCGTACGAGCGGAAGCATAGGGCGAATGGGAGGATACGTTGCAGCCAGTCTTTCGAGAAGCACGCCGGCGGGTACGGTTTCTCCAGGGTCGAGGTGCAAGGTTGTCGAATCGATCCCCGCCTGTTCACGGATCACACTGAAAAGCAGCACCTGTACGCTCTGTAGTTTTTTGTCACACATGTTTTGTCATGTATGGGCGCTCAACGGAATCTGATGGCGCGAATCGCTTCGATGCCGGCTGCTACACGGGCAGGTACATATGCCGCCAGAACACACAGCGCCATTGCAAGGGCGCCGGTGAGCAGGAAGTCGAAAGCATGTAATTCGACCGGCGCCGCGGCAAGGTAGTACGCCTCTTCCGGCAATGAAATGAGGCCGTATTTGTCCTGCAAAAGCACCAGTGCTAAGGCAAGGGTTTCTCCAAGCGCTACCCCCACGCCGCCGATCAGCAAGCCTGACCAGATGAATTGTTTTCGGATCGACCGCATCGAGGCGCCCATACTTTTCAGAATACCGATCTCCCGTGTTTTTTCGAGAATGGTCATCAGGAGCGTGCCAATGATGTTGAATGCAGCGACCATGACGATAATGCTGATCACGACGGGGATAATGCTTTTCTGCAGATTGATCCAGGCGAACAGCCCGCCGTACACGTCATATATGCTCCGCGCCATGAGTGGAAATCCCACCCGGTCTTCTATCGTCTGTGCTGCCTCCCGCGCCGTGCCTACCTCTGAAAGCGTCACGTCGAATCGGGTGGCCTGGTCCGGGCCATAGGCAAGAAGTTCACGTGCCGCGGAAAGTGAAGTGAAGACATACAGCGCATCGAAATTGGCAAGGGACGTTTCATAGACGCCGGCAATGCGGAATGTCTTTGCGCGGGGCGCTGTCAAACCCGCTATGGAAGGCGTTTCCCCTGCGGATGCCGAGCGCATGGAAAAGGAGGTGACGATTTGCCCTGGCTCCACCTGGAGCAGATCGGCCAGTTCCTTCCCGATGACAAGGCCGGCATGCCCGCTGGCGTCGGGTTGCGTATCGAAAGAGCCGTCCACGATCTGTTCCCGGAAATATGCGGGCGGTTGCTCCATACCCCGTATCGCCACCCCCTCTATATGCTCCCGGGACCGCCGGAGCAAGGCAAATTCCTGCACGACGACAGCCGCATCGACGACACCCGTTGTGGAGGCAAGCGTATCCCGGATAGAGGCGGCCTCGTCAATGGGGACGTCCCGAAAGGTTTCCACTTGTACATGCGCCCCGAATCCGGTGATTTTGGCTTCGATTTCACTGCCGAACCCTCTTACAACCGAAAGCGCCAGGAGCAAGGCCGCGGTTCCCAGGGCGACGCCTCCTGTAGCTATCCAGGCAATGAACCATACGAAGCGGCTCCCCTCCTCTTGCCCGCGCACAGACCGGAGATAGCGCATCGCCATGAAGCGTTCGAAGCGGGAAGACATGGGCGTGTGGTGCGGTGCGGCGACATGCTGAAGGGGTTTTTGATACCCACGGGGGTACACGCCGGTTCTCGAATCGGGGGCACGCCGTTTTTGCGTCCGGAGTCAAAACCTCCGGGCAATCTGCGGGTATGCTACTCGTACAAATAGTATCTGTGCCGCACTTGCTCCATCATGGAGGGCCTATCATGAATCACGTGAATTCTTCCGATCCCTTGCCGGAGATTCCATTGCCGAAAAACGAGCCCGTGCTCGATTATGCGCCCGGTTCGATGGCGCGTAGCCGCCTTCGAAAGAAACTGGAGGCTCTCCGCAGTGAAACGATCGAAATACCGGCCCTCATCGGCGGGCGCGAGGTGCGCACGGGAAGAACCGTAGACATCAGGGCGCCCCACGACCATGGGCATATTCTTGGCGTGGCGCATCTTTGCGGCCCCGAAGAAACGACGGAGGCCATACGCTGTGCGCTGGAAGCCCGGGAGGAATGGATGCGCGTGCCGTGGTCGGATCGTCTCGGGGTCTTCAGGAAGGCGGCCGATCTGCTTTCCGGTCCCTGGCGGGATACGTTGAACGTTGCCACGATGCTGGGCCAGAGCAAGAATGTTTTTCAGGCGGAAATCGATGCGGCCTGCGAAACGATCGATTTCTGGCGGTTCAATGCGGCCTATGCAGAACGGATCATAGCAGATCAACCCCTGTCTGTAGACGGGATCCTCAATCGCATGGAGTACCGGGCGCTTGAGGGATTTGTGAGCGCCATAACCCCCTTCAACTTTACGGCGATCCAGGCCAACTTGCCTACGGCTCCTGTGCTGATGGGCAACGTGGCGCTATGGAAACCGGCCACAACCGCCCTCCTTTCCGCCTGGTACACCTATCAACTTCTCGAAGAGGCGGGTTTACCGCCGGGCGTGATCAATATGCTTCCTGGTCACGGTCCGGAGATAGGCGCCCCGATACTGGCGTCGGAGCATCTTGCAGGTCTGCATTTTACCGGCTCTACAGGTACGTTTCAGTACATGTGGCGAACGATCGGGACGAATATCGACAGATACCGATCCTACCCGCGCATCGTCGGGGAAACCGGGGGCAAGGATTTTATTCTGGTGCATCCTTCGGCCCAGGCCGTCGAGGTGGCCACCGCGATCGTGCGGGGCGGCTTCGAATACCAGGGCCAGAAGTGTTCGGCGGCTTCGCGCGTGTACCTGCCGGCCTCGCTTTGGCCGGCCATAGAGCAGGAGTTGACCCAACAACTCGACGATGTGAAGACGGGACCGGTCGAGGACTTTGCAAACTTCGTCAATGCGGTGATCGATCGTCCTTCTTTCGACCGGATCACCGGGTATATCGACCGGGCGCATGCCGACCCGGATGTAGACATCGTACATGGGGGGACGTATTCCGACGAGGTAGGTTATTTTATTGCCCCTTCTGTGCTTCGGGTTCGCAACCCGATGCACGAAACAATGCGGGAAGAGATCTTCGGGCCGGTCGTCCCGGTGTTTGTGTATGAGGATGCCCGTTATGAAGATATGCTTGACGTATTGGACGAAACCTCACCGTATGCTTTGACCGGGGCCATTTTCGCCACCGACCGGAATGCGATCCGGGAAACATGCGATCGACTGATCGATAACGCCGGTAACTTCTATATCAACGACAAGCCCACGGGGGCCGTCGTCGGCCAGCAGCCCTTCGGGGGGGCGCGCAAGTCGGGCACGAACGATAAGGCAGGTTCGCAGTTGAACCTGACGCGCTGGATTTCTCCACGGGTTGTCAAAGAGAACCTTGCCCCTGCACGGCACTTTGCATATCCCTTTATGGGCTAAGAAAAAAATAGTGTTATCCAGCGAGTTGGCGTGTCCCGCAATACGCTGCCGGACACGCACAATGATTATGGCGGTGTCTGGTTCGTAGTTGCTAAACCAATCCGTGCATTTCATGTCGTCTCCTGTACGTGTTGTTCAGTACGGTGTTGGCCCGATCGGGTTGGCCTGCATCCGTACGATTCTCGCCAAAAAGGAAACGGGTCAGCTTGCCCTCGCAGGAGCTGTGGATATAGCCCCGGAGAAAGCGGGCCGGGACGTGGCGGAGTTGCTGGGGGGCGGGCTCTCTCCTACCGGGATCGTAGTGCGCGAGGATCTTGCCGCTGTGCTTGCAGAGACCGCTCCCGATGTGGTGTTGCATACCACCTCTTCTTTTCTGGATCGCGTGCATGGCCAGATCGAGGAATGCATTCGGTGTGGCGTTCCTGTGGTTTCTTCCACCGAGGAGCTTGCTTTTTCGTACGATCGACACCCTGAACTAAGTGCTGCCATCCACGAACAAGCGGTGAAACACGGCGTGGCCGTCGTGGGCACGGGGGTAAACCCCGGCTATGCTATGGATACACTGGCGCTCATGGCGACCGGCGTATGCTGCGACGTTTCAGAGGTGCATGCCGTGCGCGTGGTGGATGCAGGAAAGCGCCGGATGCCTCTCCAACTCAAGGTGGGGGCCGGTCTTTCGACCGAGGCATTCGAGGATAAAAAGGCGACGGGTGTATTCGGACATATCGGTCTGAGGGAATCGCTGTTTTTTGTGGCGAAGGGCCTCGGTTGGTTGCTTGACCGAGCGGACGAGCAACTGCACCCTGTGCTGGCGGACGCGGAAATATCAACCCCGTTTCTGACCGTGGCGTCGGGCAACGTGGCCGGTATCCATCATTCCATCACGGGCTATGTGGGCGGTAAACCCTTGCTTTCTCTTGACCTGAAGATGTTTGTGGGAGCCAAAGAGCCCCACGATGCCGTGCGTGTGGTGGGCGACCCGCCGGTTGATCTCGTGGTTCGCGGCGGTATCTTTGGGGATACGGCCACGGTTGCTGCACTGGTTAATGCGATACCGCTTGTGCTGCATACCTCTCCGGGCCTCAAAACCATGATGGATTTGCCCGTCCTGCGTGCCTTTGCCTGCAATCCGAACACGGTCTAACCATTCGGGAACGCATGACTTGTCCTGTCATGCGAACGGTGCTGTTGCCTCATGAACAAGCGGATCGGAAGATTTCATGTTCTGACGGACCTTCGCTTCCAGCAGCGGTTCAGTCACGCGGAGCTTGCCCGCCTCGCCATGGAGGGGGGCGCCGACACGATCCAGTTCAGACAAAAATCGGGATCTGTGCGAGACATGCTCGCGGAGGCAAACCACGTAGCAGCCGTTTGCCGGGAGCGGGGTGTGCCGTTTCTTGTCAACGACCGCCTCGACGTCGCGTTGGCTTGCAGGGCCGATGGAATACATCTTGGGCAGCAGGATTTTCCTGTCCGGGAAGCCCGGCGCATCATGGGCCCGGAAGCGATTATAGGAGGTACGGCAACTACCGTCGAAGAGGCCCTGGCGATGCAGGAAGCAGGGGCCGATTATGTAGGATTCGGTCCTGTGTTTCCTACCACCAGCAAGGACAATCCGGCTTCGGTGAAGGGAGTGGCGAATCTGGCGCGGGTCTGTGCGGCGGTGCGTGTTCCCGTCATCGCTATCGCAGGTATTTCCGTGGAGCGCGTCGAACCCGTGATGAGAGCGGGAGCACACGGCGTTGCGGTCATGACAGCAGTGACAACGGCGAAGAACCCAGCCCGGCTTGCCTGTGCGTTCCGCGAGGTGCTGGATGAGGTGACTGCGGCATCTCATCTCCATAGGGGACACCTCCCACGGACGGGCAACTAATGCGCCCCTTGAAGGGCTAACGCGAGTGCTTCGGGGGAGGGTTCGTGGGCTGTGGCGTGTACCCGGAAGCCATGGGTGCGTACAGCCTCTGCCGTGACGGATCCAATGGCGGCGATGGATATACTTTCCAGAGATACCTCCGGAGACTGGAGAATCGCTTCCAGGCCGGAGGGGCTGAAAAAAACAACCCAATCCGGCTTTTTATTGCCGGGCCATGCGTGCAGCGTGCGTAAGCGGGTTCGATAGGCGATGATTTCTTCTGTGCGGAAGCCGGCCTCACGCAAGAGGGAGGGCAACACATCTCGTCGTCGATCCCCGCATAGAAAAAGTAATGGGCCCCCTGTGTGCCGCTTCAGGATATCCGCTGCAAGCTGTTCTGCCGAGCCGGCGCTCTCCCCTTCCGGTTCGTAACCAAGGGAACGTATGGCGGCGGCGGTGCGCGGTCCTACCGTAAACAGGACCTTATTCTCCCATCCCGTCTTGCTGATTCCGGTTCCGGGAAACGCCCTGCCGAAAGCTTCTACCGCGCGCGGACTGGTGAAAATCAGGCCCGCATACCGGTCCGGATGTTTTAAGAGGTCGTATAGCACATCCTGCTCCGAGTACTCGAACGTGAGCACCGGCAGCGTTTGCGTATCGAAGCCCGCGGCATCGAGCGCCTTTTCCCAGAGACAGGATTCCGCCTGGCGGGGTGTATCTTCGGAGGATTCGTCTCCGGAGCGCAGCAAGAGAACGGCGTTTCTCATCACGCATGCGGATTGCGTAGTTCCTTCAGGATGCGCCTTCCCCCCTGTTCCAGCAGTTCGTTTGCGAGTTCGGCGCCGATTGTTTCGCCTTCGGAGGCGGGCCCCGTCCGTTGCGTACGGCAGATCTGCCTACCGTCCAGTGACGCCACGCAACCTTCGAGGATAAGCTGGCCGCCATGCACGCGCCCCCACGCACCGACGGGGATGGAGCACCCTCCTCGCAGGGTGTGAAGGAAGGCCCTTTCTGCAAGTACTTCCCACGAAGTGCGCGCGTCGTGCACGGTTTCCCGGAGCAGTGCCCGGATACCTTCGTTCCGGTCCGTACAAACGATAGCCAATGCTCCCTGTCCCACTGCGGGCAGCATGATGTCCGGGGAGATACGCTCCGTGATGTGTTCCTGCATGCCAAGCCGTTTCAAACCGGCCGCTGCCAGTACGAGACCGGCCCACGTACCTTCCGCTAATTTGCGAAGGCGCGTGTCGACGTTGCCACGGACCGGCTCCATGCGTAAATCGGGACGCCAGGCCAGCAATTGCGCCTGTCTCCGGGGGGAGGATGTCGCCAGTACAGCCCCTCCGGGCAGGTCTGCGAGCCCCCCGGAATACCCAGGACGGCCAACGAACACATCCGCCGGGTCTTCCCGCTTGCCTACCGCACCGATGACCAGGCCGGAAGGCGTCTGCGTGGGCCAGTCTTTCAGGGAGTGAACGGCAAGATCAATGGAGCCGTCCAGCAGGGCTTGATCCAGTTCCTTCGTGAATAGCGCCTGACTGTTTATGTTCGCAAGCGGTATGTCGAGGATACGGTCGCCCGTCGTTTTGATCTCGCGTAGTTCAACGAGATGTCCTTGCGCCCTGAGCCTGTCCCGGACAATGGTTGCCTGCCGCCATGCAAGGGGGCTTGCCCTTGTTCCAAGCACCAATGGAGGCAGATTGCTACGACTCATGACGGACGGTATCCGGATCCCGAGGAGAAATCCGTAACGCATCGCTGAGTGTACGCTCCACATCCTGAAGAAGACGGTCGGAATGCTGCGCGTCTATCGGGCAATCTTCGCGGGGTGCTTCCTGTTGAGCTGCGTCGGGCAAGGATATGTTCGACGCCGTGGCTAACTCTTCATCGTCGCAATCATGCCGTAGGAAAAGATGCTGAAGCAAACGTACCCCATGGGCGAAATCTATGCGTTCGGGATCGACGCTTTTAAGGCGCACGACAGGTACGGCAAGCAGCTTCTGCACGATAGAGCGGGTAAGGCGATCCAGTTGCTCCCGGTCCGCCTCCGAAAACTGCTGACGATATTTGTCCACTTCCTGCATCCGAATTGCTTCGAACGTCTCCGCGATAGCCTGAATGGCCGGTTGCAACGATTGATGCAGGAACACCCAGGAAACGAACTCGCTGATCATCTCGTCGACGATCCCGCCCGCATTCTCCAGCGAAGATTGAAGCATTTCCCGGGTTCTTGTTTCGGCTTTTCCTAACTGATCTATGGTAATGAGTTCGATACCGGGCAGTACGCCAATCTGCTCTTCCACACCTCGCGGTACGGAAATATCGATAATCAGCGTCGGCGTATTCCTCATCTCCGAGGTAAACTCCGTACAATGCAACACCGGCTCCGGAGCCGATGTCGCCACAATGATCGTGTCCGACCGGGCGGCGGCGGCGTGGCGATTTTCCCAGGGTATGTAATGAGCCCGATAACGTTCGGCGGCTTCACGGGCCCGCCCCTCCGATCGGTTCGTGAACGAAAGGTGCTGTACGCCCAGCATCCGGAGCGCTTCCCCTGCTTCTTTTCCTATACGCCCGGCGCCGATAATCAGCGCGGTCGGTACGTTGGGATCTTCTCCCCGGGTTTCGCCACCGTTTGAACAATGACTTTGGGCGTAACGCGACTTGGCGACTTCCGCAGCCCGGACAGGTACAGAGGCATTATTTTGTGAGAGATTTGTCTCATTGATGACCCGCTTTGCCGTTCGGAATGCCGTGTGCAACAGGCGGTGCATCGTCGTATTTACACATTCATGCCCCACCGCGGCGCCATAAGCCTCCTTCAGCTGAAAATAGATATGCAGGTCGCCCGGTATCAGTGATTTCATGCCGGCGGCCACCTCGAAAATATGCCGGATCGCTTCTTCGTCCCGGTAGAGAAATGCCATGTCTTCCGGCCATGTACGACCGGCATGGTTCTCAAACGCTTCCCGCACTGTTCGTACGTCTTCTCCTGCGCCATAGAGGTAGGCTTCCGTACGATTGCAGGTTGAAAGCAGAACGAGCTCGGAACCCGGATTCAGGGAAATGTCCCGGTACAATGCATGCCCCTCCTCCCAGGCCGATGCGAAGGATTCGCGGACCTCTACCGGCGCACGCAAATAATTGATGCCTAATGCGTAAAATGTCATGGGGAGTTTATTGCCTTATGTGGCTTTTACTACAGCAAGCGCGAAAATAATAGCGGCGTAAAAAACCCTATTTTGCCAAAGTAGGTACAACCTTACTTTTACGCAAAGCCGCAAAGGTGTTTCACCGGAATTCCCCATTTCAGGCAAATGTGATGTCCGAATCTCCCTTCCCGGCTCGTCATGGGACCCTTTCGCGTGCGTTGGCGCATCTCGATTTACATGCTCTCGCCATCGTTCCCGGCGCCTCCCTGACGTATCTCACCGGTCTGGATTTTCACTTGAGTGAGCGCCCGACTGTGGCGTTTTTCCGGCAGAACGGCCCTCCGGTGTTTGTTGTCCCGGAGCTTGAGGAGGGCAAACTGGATGGATTTTCTGTTGATATATGTATTTGCACATATGGGGAGGATCCTTCCATTTGGCCAGAGGCGTTCCGGGAGGCCGCCCGTGCAGGTGGACTGGATGGTCAACGGATCGGGATTGAATCCGGGAGCATGCGTGTGCTCGAACTGCGTATGCTCCAGGAGGCGATGCCGGGGTCCGCGTATCCGGATGGGCACGAAGCCATTGCCTCTCTGCGCATGTGTAAGGATGCGCACGAGATCGAACGGATGCGGAGAGCTGTCCGGGTGGCCGAAGACGCCATGCGGCACACCCTTTCCGCCATAGAGCCGGGTATCACGGAACGAGAAGCGGCCTCCTGTCTGACAGCCCGCCTTCTGGATACAGGCTGTGCCCCCGAACTTCCCTTCCCTCCCATTGTGGCCTTTGGGCCTTCCTCGGCAAACCCTCATGCTGTACCGAGCAACCGCGCACTGTGCCCCGGCGAACCGGTTTTGTGCGACTGGGGGGCGAACGTGGAAGGCTATTTTTCCGATATGACGCGCATGTTTACGTATGGCGATCCAGGAAACGACATACGGCATATCGTCGAGGTGGTGGACCACGCCCGGCAAGCAGCAGAGCGGATTGCCGGGCCGGGCGTGCCTGCCTCGGAAGTGGACCGCGCAGCCCGTGCCGTTATTGAAAAAGCCGGTTTCGGCGAGCGTTTCATGCACCGAACCGGACACGGTGTGGGTCTGGATATCCACGAAGCGCCGTATATCCGAAGCGGTAATCCGATGCTTCTGCGTCCCGGCATGACGTTCACGATCGAACCGGGAATCTATCTGGACGGCGTGGCCGGGGCCCGGATCGAGGATATCGTGGCCGTCACCGAAAACGGCGTCGATTCGCTAAACGCCTTGTCCCACGAACTTGTGGACATTGCGGCGCGATAGGAGGCTAAGGGATCTTCTTCCCGAAACTAAGACAAGTCTCGAGCCAGCTCTTCGGCTTCCGTAATCAGGTCTTCGATGGCCGCCAGTCCGGCGTTCCACAAAGCGGGATCCTGCAGATCGATGCCTGTTCTTCTCGCAAGTACGTGCGGCCAGTCCGATCCGCCGGCTTCCAGCAGGGCAAGGTATCGGTCCGGGAAATCCTTCGGGTCGTCAAGGTATCGGGCGTACAGCGCAAGCACGAGCAATTCTCCGAAGGCATAGGCATACACATAGCCCGGCGTATGGATGAAGTGCGGGATGTAGCTCCACCAATACCGGTAATGGTCCCCCAACGTTACGCTGCCCTCGAACATCTCTTCCTGGGTCTGTATCCAAAGGTCGGCAAATCGCTCCGAGCCGAGTTCCCCCCGTTCGCGGCGCTCCGTATGGATCGCATGCTCGAACCTGTTCATAGCAACTTGCCTGAATACGGTGGCGACGGTATCGTCGATTTTACCCACCAGCATGGCGAGCCGGTTGGCGGCGTTTTGCTCCTGCGCAAGCATTCCCCGGAACACGATCATCTCGCCGAAGACCGAGGCGGTCTCGGCGGTGGTCAATGGCGTATCGGCTTGCAAGACTCCTTGCCGCCTCGCCAGATACTGGTGTATGCCGTGGCCAAGTTCGTGCGCCAGCGTTTGCACATCGCGCGATCTTCCCGCAAAGTTCAGGAGGATGTACGGGTGAGTACTCGGTACGGCCCCGTGGCTAAAGGCGCCTCCTCGTTTGCCGGGAGCCGGCGGGGCGTCGATCCAACGGCGGTCGAAGAAAAGATCTGCGATGGTTCCCATCCGGGGATGGAACGCGTGGTAGGCCGTACACACGATGTCGCGGGCTTCTTCCCAGGTATACTGTCGATCGGATTCGCCAACAGGGGCATACCGATCATAGTCGAATAACTCGTCGTACCCGAGCAGATCGCGTTTCAGGCGATAAAAACGGGCTGCCAGACCATACTTTGAGGTAACCGCCTCAATCAGTGCCTCCACGGTCTCGGCTTGTACTTCGTTGGAAAGATTCCGCTCGGACAGCCACGTCGCATAGCCGCGAAGTCGATCGTCCAGCGCCTTGTCCGCAAGGATCGTATTGAAAACGCAGGTGAGTGCACGGCGGTGTGTCACAAGCCCCTCCGTAAGGGCCAAAGCAGCCTTCTGGCGCAGGGTGCGATCCGGTTCGTGCAGCATGGACAACATTTCCTGCTCGGTTTTTTCCTCTCCGTTTATACGGAAACGCGTGGCGCCAAGCAGTTCGTCGAAGAAGCGGTTCCAGGCCCCACGCCCGGTTACGGCCTTCTCGGCCAATATCTTTTCCTCCGGCTCAGTGAGCAGGTAATCCCGTTGCAATCGTTCCACTTCGAGGTAATGGCGATACCCGGCAAGTTCTTCGGACGTGATCAGAGCGGTTGCATGCTCGTCATCGGTTTGTCCCCATTCCAGCCCGAAAAAGATGAGTTGCCGCAGGGTGCGGGTATACGCCTCGCGGACATGCTGGAGCAATGCCCCCCGTCGCTCGTCGCCGGTGTCCGTAGACCATTGTAAAAAAGCATAGGTGTATGCCTTGCCTATCCGGTCCTGAATAGCTTCCAATTGTTCAAGCGCGTTGGCCATCTCGCCCGGCGGCAGGCCTGCTACCCTGCCGCGCCAGGCCGTTGCAAAGGCCTCTGCGTCGGAGAGCGCCTGCGCAAGGTCTGTTTCCAGCAAATCCTCCGACGGGTACAAGTCGGCGAGATTCCAGCGTACCGTTTCTGCTCCGGTCTTTTTTTCGGACATCAGGAAATAAGGGGCTATGCGAGCGTATTTCCCCCGAATTTTATCGGGGGATGCGTTTCGGGAAGTGCGTATATTGGCGCATTCCGAACGTATTCAATCAAACATTTCATTACGACCATGCTTATACGTACAGCCGAAGCCGTCTGGCAAGGCGACTTGATGAATGGAGAAGGCAGGGTGACGGTTATGGGCGAGGACGTGCCGTATTCCTTTGCTTCCCGTGTTGAAGATGGCCCTGGAACGAATCCGGAAGAACTCCTTGCCGCAGCCCACGCAGGATGTGTCTCGATGGCATTGTCGAACGATCTGGCGAATGCAGGCTATAAGCCAAACCGGGTACATACGGTTTCCGGGGTACATCTGGTAAAAGTGGAAGGAGGTATCGCCATTTCGCAGATCGACCTGACCATCGAGGCCGACGTTCCGGGTATCGACGAATCGACTTTTCTGGAGATGGCTGAGTCGACAAAAGCTAATTGCCCGGTCTCAAAGTTGTTTAAGGGGGCGAACATCACACTTGCCGCGACCCTCCAGGCGGGTTAAACCCGGATATGTCCCTTTCCGATACCGATCCACTTGTAGCTCGTTAGCTCTTCCAGCCCCATGGGCCCGCGGGCATGGAGTTTTTGCGTACTGACGGCTACTTCGGCTCCCAGGCCGAACTGGCCGCCGTCCGAGAACCGCGTACTCGCGTTAACGAATACGGCCGCCGAGTCAATGCGGTCGACGAACGTATTTGCGCGTTCCCAATCGTTGGTCAAAATGCTGTCCGAGTGAGCCGTTCCGTGGGTTTGTATGTGCTCAATGGCGTCGTGTACGTCGTCCACGATACGGACGCTCAGTATCAGCGTCATCCATTCCTGGTCGAAATCCCCGGGTTGGGCGGCCTTGCATGCAATGCCCCCTGTCTGTTCGAGGATACTCAGTGCTTCCGGATCTGCATGAAACGTTACGCCCTGTGCATGGAGGCGCTGCGCCAGAGGCGGTAAGAGAGTATTGGCCACCTTTCTATGGATGAGCAGGGTATCCAGCGCATTACAGACGCTCGGACGCTGCACCTTGGCGTTTTCCACGATGTCTTCCGCCCTCTCCAGGTCGGCCGAGTCGTCTACAAAAATGTGACACACACCCATACCCCCTGTAATGACCGGCATGGTGCTTTTTTCCAGGCATAGCCTGTGCAACCCGGCGCCTCCACGGGGAATGATCATATCGACACAGTCGTCCAGTCGCAGCAATTGCTCAACAAGGGCCCGGTCGGGATCGCCAATATACTGGACGGCGTCAGGGGGTACCCCTGTTTGTTCCAGGGCCCGCCGGATGGCTTCGACAAGGGCAAGATTGCTTCGCAGGGTTTCCTTGCCCCCGCGAAGAATCACGGCATTGCTTGTTTTCAGGCATAGCGATGCAATGTCGATGGTTACGTTCGGACGGGCTTCATAGATCACGCCCACCACGCCGATGGGTATCCGGCGTTTGACGAGTCGCATACCGTTCGGGAGCACGCGGCTGCCGAACTCGACGCCGACAGGGTCCGGCAGATCGATCACGGAGCGGACATCGCTTGCCAGATCGCCGAGGCGTTTTTCATTGAGCAGCAGACGGTCCAGAATAGCCTCGGATAACCCGGCCTCTCGCCCGTCTTGTATATCCAGTGCATTTTCCCGGAGAATCGCAGCGGAGGCGCATTCCAGTTCGTCCGCGATGGCGGCCAGCGCCACGTTTTTTGCCTCTGTGCCCAACGTGGCCAGCGAACGGCTCGCAGCCTTTGCCCTCTCCCCCATTTTGCGCACGGAGATCATTTCCTCGACAAGCATGAATGTATGATGGAATGTTGCGGCGTACGACCGGGTACACACTGGCTTGCTGCCGGCCGCAGGGTGGTTACATAAGAATCAGATCGTCGCGGTGGATGACGACGGGGCCATATGCGTATCCAAGTGTCTCGTGGATGCAATCGGACCGTAGTCCCTTGATACGACCCACGTCCGTGCTGTCATACCGAACAACGCCCCGGCCAAGATTCGTTTGGTCGGGGCCCGTAATCCGCACCACATCACCACGCTCGAACGAGCCGTTCACATGAATGATTCCTGCCGGCAGGAGGCTACCGCCTCCATTGGACAGTGCTGCCGCGGCCCCTGCGTCAATCGCAACGGTTCCCGATGCGCCTGCACCCCCCAGAATCCATCGTTTGCGGTTTCCGACCGGCGTATCGAAAGCCGAAAAACGGGTGCCGATCCGTTCTCCCGCAACGATACGGCGGATCACGTCAGGGGCGTCGCCTGCCGCAATGACCACATGGGCCCCTGCGCGGCGGGCCATGTCGGCAGCGTCCAGTTTTGTTTTCATGCCGCCGATTCCAAGGCCGGATTTACTTCCTGACGCTGCTGCATGCAGGTCGGCATCGATATCCCCCACTTCTGCAATGAGTTTCGCATCCGGACTTGTCCGGGGATCCGCAGTGAACAGGCCCGGCTGGTCGCTGAGGAGAATCAGCAGGTCCGCCTCGGCAAGCAGGGTGCACAGGGCGGACAAGTTGTCATTGTCTCCTACGCGAATTTCGGCAGTAGCTACGGCGTCGTTCTCGTTGATAACCGGAACGATCCGATGTTCGAGCAGGGTGCGTAACGTGTCCCGGGCATTCAGAAATCGATGTCGATCCTCCACGTCCGCCCGGGTAAGGAGCATCTGACCGACATGAATATCGAACTGCGTGAAAAGCTGCTCCCAGATTTCCATGAGCCTGCTTTGCCCGACTGCCGCCAGCATTTGCTTTTCGGCCAACGAGTCGGGGCCCCTGGAAATACGGAGCCGTTCGCTTCCGGCGGCAATGGCCCCGGAGGTGCATACGATGAGTTCGTGCCCTTCCTCGTGGAGTGCGGAGCACTGCCGAACGATCTCAAGCATCCGGACATGGTTGAGCCGCCGGGTTCCGGCGGTCAGCACGCTCGTTCCTATTTTGACGACGATACGCTTGGTCATATATACTACCGGAATAAGCGCAGCCGGATCGGTGGATAAAAGTTCATGTTCGGGTGCAAGGAGTATTCCCTGTACCGGGAGCGGGATTCGAACCCGCACGGAGCATTGCTCCAACGGATTTTAAGTCCGTTGCGTCTACCGTTCCGCCATCCCGGCCAAAGGCCGCGGCGTCAATATTCTGTGATACAGGATCATGTCGCGCGCAACCTGCTAAAATTAAGGAAAAATCCGGCATGGCATTCTCCCGAAAATCCGCCAGCCTGTTTCATGCACCCATGTAGACTTCATGCGCAATGATCCATAGCCTCCTTTCCTCTTTTTTCGGAGAACGCCATATCGGACAAATAGATTGCCATGACTGAAAGAATAACACGAAGAAAATTATATAATTCCTTGTTTAACAAGGAGTAAAGTATACTATGCCTCTCCAATTATTTCTTTTTACGCTGGGGCTTGCTCTGGTATATTTCGGCGCAGAATGGTTGCTCAAGGGCGCCGCGGGTCTGGCGTATCGGTACAGCGTAAGTCCCTTGATTGTTGGCGCCACCGTGGTGGCGCTCGGTACCTCCATGCCCGAATTTGTCTTTAACCTGTTTGCGGCCTTCTCGGATGAAGACGGTCTGGCGCTGGGGAATATCGTCGGTTCAAACATTTGCAACATTGCCCTGGTGCTTGGAGCAAGCGGGCTGGTTCTCCCTCTTCTGGCATCGCGCGATGTGCTGACGAAGGGGTACCCTTTTATGATGATTGTGCTGGTCGTTTTCTATCTGGTGGCGCTGGATGGAACGATTACGCGGATCGATGGCATGGTACTGGTTGGCATGCTGATCGTTTTTGTATTTCTGATCGTGAGGGAACGCGCGTATCACGGTGAAAAGCAGACATCGGATGGCGTTCCCCCGGAAGTTGCAAACGTTCCGGTGTCGGGCTGCAAAAAATGGATGCTCCTTTTCGCAGGCGCCCTGTTGCTTGCGGGCGGCGCCTGGCTCATGATGGAATCCGCCGTGGATATCGCTACCATGCTCGGCGTTTCTCCTGTGATAATCGGTCTGACTGTCGTCGCTGTCGGCACCAGCCTGCCCGAACTGGCTACTTCCCTCGTGGGCGCCCTGAAGGGTCAGGCAGAACTTTCAGTGGGTAACGTACTCGGCAGCAACATCCTGAATGTGTTGTTCGTTGTGGGGCCGATTTCCCTGTTTCGTCCCCTGCAAGTGGAAGCGGATGTGCTTGCCGTACATTTCCCGGTCATGCTTGCGTTCGGTGCGGTGCTCCTCCCTATTGTGTGGGTCCGGCGCAGAATCGGTCGCATAGAGGGGGCTTTTCTCTTAACAGGTTTTCTGGCCTACCTTGTCTACCTGATCATGCCGTATCTTTAACGAATACCCTGTCTCCTTCGCCGAATGTCTTTTTCTTTTGGCATGAGTCCATGGCTGTTTGCGGCAGCCTTGCTTGCAGCCGGCGCCGGCGCCGCATGGTTGTATCGTCACACGATGCCCGTATTGCCGCGGCGCAAGAGGATCGTGCTTGGCGTGCTACGATTTTGCGCCCTCTTTTTCATCCTGCTGCTTCTGCTCGAACCTGTTCTACGCCTTGTCCGGCATGCCGAAAAAGAACCGGTCGTAGCGGTGCTCATCGATGACAGCGCAAGTCTTCGTCTGGCATCCGGTGCGGACACTTCTCTTGCAGTAGCACAATCTCATATTCGGGATATCCTCCAGCATGTCCCGGCTGCTGCACGGGCCGCGGATGTGCGGTACATCCGTTTTGGCTCAGACCTCGACGCCGGCGATCTTTCCCGTTTCGAATCGGATTCGCTGGGGCTGAACGCATTCAGGACCAACATTGCACAGGCGCTTGCTTCCACCGAAGAGCGATTGCGGGATGATAATTTGCGTGCCGTACTGCTCGTTTCCGATGGACGGTACAATACGGGTCGCAATCCGCTATATGTATCCGAACGATATCCGGTGCCTGTTTTTACGGCAGTCGTAGGCGACACATTGCGCCGGCAGGATATTCGGGTACAACGTGTGCTCACGAACGACGTAGCCTACGTGGGCGCCGAACTCCCCATTGAGGTCGGCATTCGTGCAGAGGGTATGGGCGGCCGCCGGGTTACGGTATCGCTTGTCGCCGACGGGGAAACGATAACTTCTCGAAACCTTGAAATCCCTCCGGGAAATGCTGAAATCGTCACCGATTTGTCTGTGACGCCCGAAGCGGAAGGACTCCAGCGCTACACGGTGGCTGTGACGGAGCTTCCCGGTGAAGTGACGCACCGCAACAACCGGGAGTCCCTGGCGGTTCGTGTGCTTTCCTCCAAACGGCGGATCCTTCTCGTTGCTGCGGCTCCCGGCCCGGATGTCGCTGCAATCCGGAGGTTGCTTGCGCGAAATACGGCGTTCGAGGTGTCTTCATTCGTACAAAAAAGCGAACGTGCTTTCTATGAGGGTGCGTTTCCCGTCTCGCTTGCGGACTTCGATGTAATCGTATTGGCCGGCTACCCCGGACGAGCCAGCGACGAAACGGTATCGGGGCGCATCGGAGAGGCGGTCCGCGAAGGGGTTCCTGTATTTTTTCTACTTACTTCAGGTACCTCTATCGCCCGGCTGGGCACAATCCCCGAAGACGCCCTTCCCGTTATGGCCAGGCGTGTTCGAGAGGATTTCATGGAGGCAACGTTTCGAACTACGCCGGCAGGAAATCATCACCCGGTCATGCATATTCCCGGCGCCGATTCGGAAGCATGGAGCACCCTTCCCCCGCTGGAATTCAGTAGAACCCAATGGGTGCTTGCCCCTGATGCACAGGTACTCGCCACTGTTTCGGTGCGCGGGATCGACCTGCCCGAACCGTTGCTCGTCGTTCGCCGGCGTGCACAGCATCGGATCGCCGCCTTGCTTGGCGCCGGCACATGGAGATGGCAGAATCTTCCTGAAGACCTGTCTCGATTCGAGCAGCTTCCCGCGGAATTTTTTTCGAACGTTATCCAATGGCTTACCGCCCTGGAAGATGATCGCCCTGTGCGCATATATCCCGTCCGGGATGTATTCGGAGGTGGAGAAGCGGTTCAATTTTCCGGTCAAGTGTACGACGAAAGTTTTAATCCCGTCCCGGACGCGTCCGTGGAGATTCGGTTGATCTCGCCGGATGGCGTGGAGTTTCCCTATCTTATGCAAGCGATCGGGAGCGGGCGGTACACTTTCGACGCGGGAGCGCTGCCCGAAGGCACATATGCCTGGACAGCAGAGGCCCAAAGAGGCGAGGAAGTGCTGGGGTCGGATCGCGGAGTGTTTGTGGTTGGATCGTTAACGCTGGAATATCGGGAACCGGGAGCAGACGCTACATTGATGCGGCAAATCGCTCAGCGCTCGGGGGGTGTTTTACTGGATCAAAGCCGCCCTGCGTCATTTATCGAGGCGCTCTCGGCCTATCTGGAAGGCGCATCCGACACGATATCCCAAACGACGGAGGAGGACTTGCGTAAACACCCCGTTTTTTTACTGCTCATTATTGCGCTTCTCGCCACGGAATGGTTCTTCCGCAAACGGAACGGAATGGTTTGAAGAAGATGCGAGTCATAGCGGATATTCCTTCCATGGACAATGTTTCGGATATTGCCCAAAACGGTACAGCGTCCGTCGAATTCGCGACCTTCCTGCGCGACATACGGCGATCTATCCATCAACACCCCGAACTGGGTTTTAAGGAGCACCGCACCAGCGAATTTGTTCGCAGCATTCTCGAGCAGCACGGGTTGGCTGTAACGGGGCCCCTGGCCGAGACCGGCTTATACACGGATATTGAGGGGCCGCATGATGGACCTGTCATTGCGTACCGGGCGGATATGGACGCATTGCCTACCGCAGATGCGAAATCCGTAGCGTATGCATCTTGTCACCCGGGGATTGCACATCTGTGCGGTCATGATGCACATACGGCGGTTGGGATCGGCGTAGCGCTCATCTTGCATCGAAACAGGGAGCATCTCCGCGGTACGGTCCGCGTACTATTCCAGCCGGACGAAGAAGGCGCACCGGGAGGCGGGGTGAATATGATACAAGAGGGAGTTCTTGATGGCGTGCAGAGCATTTATGCAATTCACGTCGATCCCTCGCTGGAGTTGGGCAGATACGGTGTGCTGGCCGGCCCTGTTACGTCGTCTACGGACCGGTTTCGCATTTGCGTCAAGGCATCAAGCACCGGTCACTCGGCGCGTCCCCATGAAGCTGTGGATACCATCTGGGTGGCCAACCAGATCGCCAACGCGCTCTATCAAATCATTGGGCGTTTTACGGATGCGCGCAAGGCATCCGTTCTGACGATTTGCCGGTTTCATGGAGGGGATGCGTACAACGTGATTCCCGGCCAGGTAGAATTGGGGGGTACGATCCGCACCACGGATGCGGAGGAGCGCACTATCATAAAGCAACGCATGGAGGGTGTCGCAAACGAACTTGCTCGTTTGTACGGGGCCAGGATGCACATTGACATTGACGTGGTGGCGGGGGCGCCTGCAGTGAACAACGATCCTCGACTAACAAAGCATGTAGAATCCGTCATCCGGTCCTTCTGCGGAGAGGAAGCTGTTTTTCATATTCCTCGCCCCAGTATGGGCTCGGAAGATTTCGGACACTACCTGGAGAAAATACCCGGGATGCTTCTCCGGGTAGGTACCCGTTCCGCCCCGGAGAATGCGTATCCTTTGCACAGCGCCCACTTCGATATCGACGAGAGCGCTATGGCTCCCGCCGCAGCGCTAATGGCCCATGTGCTCCGGACCCATCCGGACCAGGAACCCGGTTGACTTCACGTGCTGAAGAAGTATTCCCGGAAGGTTATGTTTTGGCGCCTGCTGTGTCTTAAGGGGCCGAATTCCTTCCCGCGGCCCCATGCGAGCCCTTTTCTTTATTCTTGTCCCTGCCGGCCTGGCGGGATGCCTGTGCGTCTTGCCCATCCAGGCCCAGCCCCTTCAAGGCAGGTCCGGCGGCACGGGCTACATCGATATCGACGACCCGGTACCTCCGCAACCTGGCGACATTGTTGTCAATGAGGTATATCCCCGCCCCTTTTCTTCGGGTTCGGAGTTTGTCGAGCTGTTCAACCGCAGCGTACACACGTTCGATCTCCAGGACTTGACGATCCGGGATGCCTCTTCCCTCCCGTTTCCACTTTCCGGAGGGACATCGGCATTTTCTCCCGGGACCTACACGGTGCTCGTTGCGGACGAAATCGCTTTTTCCGATCGCTTTGTCGGAGTTCCATATACCGCGCCGGCTCGCTGGGCAAGCTTGAATAATGGGGGCGACGCCGTGATTCTCGAATCCGGCGGAGTAGTTATCGATTCGCTTTTTTACGCCGGAAGCACTGTTGAAGCAGGCCGGTCTCTGGAACGCATTGATCCGGGGGGGCCCTCAGATCCGTATAATTTCGCATTATCTATCGATGCTTCCGGAGCAACACCCGGTGCGGAAAACAGCCTCTACGCACCAGATGCGTCCGGTCCGGCATTGTCTTTCGCCAAAGTCCTCGACGATACCCGACTCGATCTATATTTCAACGAACCTGTACGGACCGGGACTATTTCTCCTGCCTCTATCCGACTGGAAAACCTTGTGGCGCAGGAGGTGCAAACGTTGGGCCCGGACTGGCTACGCGTGTTTTTCGCGGGTTCCGTAACGGGTGCATCGGTTGCGGTCGAGCAGGTATCCGATCTGCGCGGGAATGTTTCGGAACAGGTATCGGCGCCGATTTCCTATCGGCCTGTTCCGCGGGATATTGTTGTGAACGAAATTTTGTACGAACCGCTTACAGACGATTATGACGGGCTTGCAAACCAGGTGGAATTTGTTGAACTCGTGAACCGATCTGCTCATCGCATATATCTTGATGGGGTATATCGGACTCGTGACCCCGACGAATATGCAGATGCCGATACGGTCCATGTTCAAGGGCGGTTTATCGGGCTGGACCCCGGAGAGTACCTGCTTTTTACCGCCACAAGTATGGAGAACGCAAACGCTCCGGTGGTTACCGGCAAGGGGCTTACCCTGCTTAACGAAGGCGACCGCATTCGTATGCACCGGGAAGACGGCGAGGTGCTTGACGACGTACGGTACGACCCTTCGTGGCATCATCCGGATGTTCTGGAAACCCGGGGTATTACGCTGGAGCGGATCGATGTGGATGCATCTGGCGATAATCCTCAAAACTGGACCAGCTCGGTGGGGCCGGGTGGCGGAACGCCGGGGCTGCCCAATTCAATACGTATTGCCGATCAAACCTTGTTGTCGGAGCGGGGGATACATATTGCACCGAATCCTTTTTCTCCGGACCGGGACGGTGTGGACGATATCGTTCGCATCAGGTGCACCTTCTCTTCCGGCATATCCAGAATCCGGGCTCTTGTGTTCGATCTGGCAGGAAACCAGGTGCGGAAATTGGTCACATCCCGGCTCGTGGCGGAATCCGTCGAGTTGTTGTGGAATGGTCGGGATGATGCAGACCGCCGCCTGCAGACCGGTATATACATTGCTTTTGTCGAGGCCTATGACGCCCGCAACAATGTAATGGATGTATTCAAGGCGCCCATCGTGCTTGCGCGCCGGTACTGATGTCGTGTCTGCACATGGAACCGCCCCCACAGCCCGTCGTTCACTCCATGAGAGGCTACTCTTTCTTACACGCTTCGTTCAGGTTACGAAAACGCCTCCGGATCATGCCGGCTGACGGGACCAGCACCCATACCACAACGCGGTCTGCACCCATCGCACTCAGCGAGCGTGCTACAGGAGAGATTCGCAAGATTATGTCCACCAAGGACATCCCTGAAGGGTTTAACCTGCGTGTGGGTGTTCGAGGAGGCGGTTGCTCTGGCATGAGCTATATCCTCGGTTTCGATAAAATGCGCGAGTACGACACGAGTTTTGAGATAAACGGCGTCACCGTGTACATGGATAAACGTCATGGATTGTATCTTATGGGTACAACGGTGGATTACCATGACGGCTTGAATGCACGGGGGTTCACGTTCGAAAACCCTAATGCGACTCAAACCTGCGGGTGCGGGTCCAGCTTCGCCGCGTAGCCTCGTTTTATGACATGGAAGGCAATTTCTCCAATCGCGTCAGAGATGTTATCAAGGACAGTCGGCAAGAGGCGATCCGGCTGAGTCATGATTACATTGGCACGGAGCATCTTCTCCTCGGGATTATCTGCGAGGGCGAGGGCATTGCCGTCAAGATTCTCCGCAGCCTCGGTTGCGATTTGTTAAAGCTCAGGAAGGCGGTCGAGGATACGGTCCGAGGTGCGGGTGGAGCGCTTGCCGTAGGCAACATTTCGTTCACCAAACAAGCCGAAAAAGTTCTTAAGATCACCTATCTGGAGGCAAAGATATACAAGAGTGATATTATAGGCACCGAGCATCTGCTGTTAAGCCTTCTTCGTGACGAGGAAAATGTTGCGGCGCGGATTCTGCAACAGGGATTTTCGGTAACGTACGATGCTGTACGGGCCGAATTGGACTCCATTATCGGAGGAAAAATACCTGCAACTGGTGGTGGTGCGGAGCCTTCGCTGCCTGAAGGACACGGAAAAGCGCAACGCAAGATGGAAAAAAGTAAAACGCCGGTGCTGGACAATTTTGGCAGGGATCTGACGAGGCTGGGCGAAGAGTCCAAGTTGGATCCCATCGTGGGTAGAGAAAAAGAGATTGAGCGTGTTGCACAGGTGCTCAGCCGTCGCAAGAAGAATAATCCCGTGCTGATCGGTGAACCGGGTGTTGGCAAAACGGCTATTGCCGAAGGGCTTGCCATACGTATTGTTCAGCGCAAGGTCAGCCGTGTGCTCCATAACAAACGCATTGTGACGCTTGATTTGGCTGCGCTTGTTGCCGGCACCAAATACAGGGGGCAGTTTGAAGAGCGGATGAAGGCGGTGATGAACGAGCTCGAAAAGAGCCCGGAAGTCATTCTTTTTATCGATGAGCTGCACACGATTGTTGGTGCAGGCGGGGCTTCCGGCAGTCTTGATGCATCGAATATGTTCAAACCGGCGCTTGCCCGGGGTGAAATTCAATGTATCGGTGCTACGACGCTCGACGAATACCGGCAATATATCGAAAAGGACGGCGCGCTTGATCGACGTTTCCAGAAAATCATTGTGGATCCTTCCACAACCGACGAAACGATCGAAATCCTTCGCAACATCAAGAGCCGCTACGAGGAGCATCACAACGTCCTTTATTCGGATGCAGCCCTCCTTCTTGCGGTGAATCTCAGCGACCGCTACATCACAGACCGCTTTCTGCCCGACAAAGCCATCGATGTGATGGATGAAGCAGGTGCGCGGGTCCACCTCGCGAATATCCGCGTACCGGAGGATATTGTTCGCCTCGAAGAAGAAATTGAAGCCGTCAGGAAGAAAAAGAACAGTGTCGTCAAGAGCCAGCGTTTTGAGGAGGCGGCTCGGTTGCGCGACAAGGAAAAGAAAATCGATAGCGAGCTCGAAGAAGCCAAGCGGATATGGGAGCGCAAGGCCGAGGCGGAAGTGCATGACGTGACCGAAGAGAATATCTCTCAGGTCGTGGCCATGATGACAGGTATTCCGGTCGATAAAATTTCCCAGCCCGAGCAGAAGAAGCTTGTCAGCATGGACGATGCGCTTATGAAGCGTGTGATCGGACAGGACGAGCCCATTCGGAAACTGTCGAGCGCCATACGTCGCACCCGGGCGGGTCTCAAAGACCCCGGCCGGCCTATCGGCTCGTTTATTTTTCTCGGGCCGACCGGCGTTGGGAAGACCGAATTGGCCAAGGTGCTTACGCAGTATCTCTTCGATTCGGACGAAGCATTGATACGTATCGACATGTCCGAATACATGGAAAAATTCTCTGTCAGCCGGCTGGTCGGTGCGCCTCCTGGATATGTTGGCTATGAAGAAGGCGGGCAACTGACGGAAAAAGTCCGCCGCAAGCCGTATTCCGTTGTTCTTCTCGATGAGATTGAAAAGGCGCACCAGGACGTACTCAACATCTTGCTACAGGTGCTTGATGACGGTGTACTCACAGATGGGCTTGGCCGCCGTGTCGATTTCCGGAATACGATTATCATTATGACATCGAACATCGGGGCTCGGGACATAAAGAACATTGGAAAGGGTATTGGCTTCTCCCAATCGGAAGAGACGTTTAATTACCGGACTATGAAGAGTACGGTGGAAGATGCTCTGAAGCGAGTATTCAACCCCGAGTTTCTGAACCGGGTGGACGATGTGATCGTTTTCCATTCGCTTGAGAAAAAACACATCTTCCTTATCATCGACATCATGGCGGACGAGTTGCTTGATCGGGTTAGAGGACTCGGCATCAAAGTGGATATCACAAAGTCGGTCAAGGAATTTCTTGTTCGGAAAGGGTTTGATGTGAAGTTCGGCGCCCGCCCATTGCGGCGTTCGATCCAGAAATATATCGAGGACCCGCTGGCCGATCATATTCTTGGCAAGAACCTGGGAGAAGGCGATGCCATCCGTATCACTGCGACAGACAAGAAAGACACTGATGCGCTATCGTTCAGCATAAGGAAAAACAAAACATCGAAGGCCGGGCAGTCGGATGTGGATGTTGCCGAGGCGCCGCTGAATGACGGAGAAGAAAACAAAGACATTGCTTCCTCGAGCCTTGACGGGAAACAGGAAAAAGAAGTGGCAAGAGAATAGGCTCTTTTTGCTCAATCTTGTGAGCGCGCATTGATTTGTCGTTTCCCATGCAAAGCGTTGCCATCATTGGCGTCGGCCTGATCGGCGGATCTCTTGGCCTCGTATGGAAAAAACAGGCGCAGGACGTCGAGATCATTGGCTTTGACCAACCTGCCACGCTTGACCGGGCGATAGAAATCGGCGCCCTTGACCGGGCGGCATCCTCCCTGGAGGAGGCGATTTCCGGCGCCGATGTCATCGTACTGGCTACTCCCATCCAGTCTGTTCTGGAATTACTGGAGCAGATTGCGCCTTATGTCAAGCCTGGCGCCATTGTTACGGATGTAGGTTCCGTAAAAGGCCCTGTTGCAGACTGCGCCTCGAAAGTGTTGCCCCCAGGCGTCTTGTTTGTAGGCGGGCACCCCATGGCCGGCTCCGAACGCCGGGGAATCGATCAGGCAGATGCATTGTTGTTCGAAAATGCGGCCTATGTGCTTTGCCCTCCGGACCACATGGATGCTCCCGGCCTGGAGCTGGAGTATGCCTCTTTCGTTGCCTTAATTGAGGCTACGGGTGCTCGGCTTATTGTGCTCCCCCCTGCTCGCCACGACCGCATTGCAGCGTTTGTCAGCCACCTTCCCCAGTTGCTTGCCGTTGCGCTAATGAACCATGTAGCGAGCGAAAATGGACACAACGACGCCTTTCTTCAACTTGCTGCCGGTGGGTTTCGGGATATGACCCGCATCGCCTCCTCCCCTTTCGATGTGTGGAGCGACATTCTGAAAACGAACGATGCTTGCATTCTGGAAGTGCTTGATTCGTTTACCAGGCGAATAGAGGCTCTTCGCCGGGAGGTTGCCGGTGGAGATATGGAAACATTGCAGAGTCGGTTCAGAGATGCCCGCTCTACGCGGGAAACGATACCCCGCAACACCAAAGGATTTCTACACCCGCTTGCAGACGTATATGTCTATGCAGAAGACCACCCTGGCGAGCTGCTCTCAATCACCAGGATACTCTACGAAGCATCGTTGAATATCAAGGATATTGAACTTCTCAAAATACGCGAAGGAACCGGGGGCGCTTTCCGTATTGGTTTCGCGGAAAACGCCACGGCTACGGCTGCTACCGAAACACTGACCCGTGCAGGCTACACTGCCTGGCGCTTGTAACACGGACATTTATGGCGTCAACCGGATCCGCATCTCTTCGAAAAACTCCGCTTTACGATCGGCATATTGCGCTCGGCGGGCGGATGACGCCATTTGCCGGCTACGAAATGCCGCTGCGCTATACGGGCGGTATCCTTGAAGAGCATCGTGCGGTTCGCCGGGAAGCGGGCCTCTTCGATGTCAGCCATATGGGAGAAATCCTTGTTCGCGGTCCTCACGCCGCCACTTGCGTACAATATCTGGTCACAAACGAAACGATGTCGCTTCAGGCCGGGCAGGCCGTCTATACCTGTATGTGCCGGGAAGATGGCGGTATTATTGATGACTTGATCGTATATCGCCTTACCGAGGAGGAATACCTTTTAGTGGTCAATGCTGCAAACCGCCACAAGGATTTCATGTGGATGATCCGAAATAACCCGGCGAAGGCGATCATCGAAGACATATCCGACGGGATTGCATTGATCGCTGTACAGGGCCCCCGGGCGTTGGCCATTGCAGAAGCTGCGATCGGGGAAGATATGCATGACTTGAAGCCGTTTCGCTTCCGGCGTACCTCTGGCGGATGTTTTGCGGGAGCACGTTTTGCTATCGTGTCGGCGACGGGCTATACGGGAGAGGCAGGCGTCGAGATATATTGCGATGCCGGCGTGGCCGGATCCGTTTGGGATACGCTCCTGGAGGTTGGGGCGGACGAGGGGCTGAAACCGGCCGGATTGGGCGCCCGGGACACCCTTCGCATGGAAGCGGGGTTTCGCCTCTATGGAAACGATATTACAGAGGAAACCAATCCTGTCGAGGCCGGCCTTGGTCGATTTGTACGGATGAACAAGGAAGATTTCATCGGGAAATCCGTGCTGGAACGTGTACATGCGGAAGGTCCATCCCGGAAGCTGGTAGCGTTTGTAGTCCAGGATCAGGGGGCCATTCCAAGGAGTGGGCATAGTATCTCGACCCCGGTGGGCCCGGACACGGGCGTGGTAACGAGCGGAACACAGTCGCCGATACTCGGACGCGGTATCGGTCTGGGATATGTGCCCAACGAACCGGCCTGCACGATGCTGGATTCCCAAATAAGCATAGCCATTCGATCCCGCACTGTCCGTGCGCTCGTTAAGAAGCCCCCATTGCATAAAATCTGAACCACCCGTCGCGCATTCTGGCAACACAAGGATTATCTTCCGGTGCCTCGCGCATTATTATCCCCCACCCGATACGCCATTGCAGTCCATGAACACAGAAGTATTTATCACTGGCCAATCTATACCGGAAGAAAAAGTGAAGGGGCACACAGTGGTCGTTATCGATGTGCTCCGGGCTTGCTCGACGATCGTGACTGCAATGTGCAACGGCGCCCGGGACGTAGTTCCGGTGCCGGATATGGATCAGGCCGGAAAAATTGCCTCGAACCTCGATCAGGCGGGATATCTGCTTGGCGGCGAACGTGGCGGTCTCCGCATCGACGAGTACCATTGCGGCAATTCGCCCCTGGAGTATACCCGTGAGATGGTGCAAGGTCGGACTATTATTCTTAATACGACCAACGGTACAGTAGCTATGCATAAGGGGCAGAATGCAAAGAATCTTCTGATCGGGTGTTTCCTGAATATTGATCGCATTGTCGAAGCAATCCGCGAGTTAGGCAATGACCTGACGATCATGTGTGCAGGTAAGAAACACCGCGTATCACTGGAAGACACGCTTTGTGCGGGTTATATACTGGAGCGGCTGTGGGATGGACGACGACCTGACCGTGTTTCCGATACGGCGCTCATCGCCTTTTCCTTATACGACCGCAATCGCATGCATCTGGACGCCACCTTGCGGCAGGGCAGCCATGCGAAATGGCTTGTATCGCAAGGTTTTGAAGACGACGTAGATTATTGTTTTCAGTTCAATGCCTTGCCTGTACTTCCCTATTACCGGGAAAACCGGATTGTGCTGGATAAAGAAGAGCTTTCCCCTGCCATGGTATAACCAACGTTCGAGGCTTTGCCCGTTCGTGGGTATCGCCCGCACCCCATCGCGGCATCTGTGGTTTTTTCTTCGGCACGCAGTACCTTGAGAAATGGCTTTACCATCCGGCAAAAAACATAATCGGAGGAGGGTTTCCGGAAAAAGCATTCAAGGTGCATCCGTTAACCGTATGCATGAAGTGCTTGGCCTCGTCGTTATGACGTTGGCCTTTCTTATTGGGCTGGCGCTGGTTACCTACGATCCTTCCGATGACGCTATTGTACGGGGAAGTACGCTGAGCGACGCATTTATTCCTGGAGAAAATCAGGTGTCGAATGCTCTCGGGCTGGCAGGTGCATGGATCGCTCGCCTTCTCGTACTTCGTTTTCTCGGCTATCCGGTGGTGCTTCTGTCGGGATTGCTGTGTATGGGGGGGTATCTACTGTTACGGCGGCGAATAACCGGCAAACTGGTTTCTACAGGCGTTCTTGTTCTTATCGTCACATTCACCCTGGCCAGCCTTCTTGGTTGGGTCGCGCTCGTTTTTGAGGTAGAACTTGCATTCTGGAGCGGGAGGCTTGGTCTTGGCGTGGCCGGGTGGCTCCAGCATGTTGTTGGCACGATCGGATCGGCGGTGCTCCTCGCAATGTCTCTTGCGATTGCTGTCCTGCTCCTGGTGGGCCATGATCTACAGCGTATGTTCGATAAGGTCGGATCCTGGGCGGCTTCAGTAAAAGCTGCCGCTGGACGCCGGAGGGCCGCACGCGAAAAACGTGCGGAAGCACGTCGCAAAGCGAAACAGGCAAAGCGGAAAACGGGAGCTCCCGAAGACCTCTCCGAAGCTCCCCGCGGGCCTTTGAAAACGACATCCCGGCAGCCTCCCGGCAAGACGCCTGCCCCCATCCCATCGGGTTCGAACCGCACCTTGAATGACACTTTTCACGGCCTGGGGCCTTCTGCCCGAAGTACAGCGCATGCTCCGGCTCCGGAAAGGGATATTGAAATACATGTCCAGCAGCGCATCGAGGAGGAGCACACCGATATAGTGGAGCGGCAGGTAGACATTCCCGACGACAAGCTCGCAACCCGGTATCGTTTTCCGACCATTGATCTACTGGACGAACGTGATGCCGACGAGGTGCCGATCGACTACGAGGAATTGGAAGAAAACAAGCGAATTCTGCTCGATAAACTCGATACGTACGGCATTGAAATACACGAGATCAATGCGATCGTTGGGCCGACCGTTACGTTGTACGAACTGACGCCGGCCCCTGGTGTGAAGATAAATCGCATCACAGCCCTCGAAAACGATCTCGCTATGGCGATGGCTGCCGGAGGTATCCGGATTATTGCACCGATTCCTGGAAAATCCGCCGTGGGGGTTGAAATCCCCAATCGGAGCCGCGAACTCGTTCGGATCCGTGATGTCATAGGTACTGCACGATTTCGTGATTCCGAGATGGAACTGCCTATACCGATCGGAAAAAGCATTGAGGGCGAAGTTTTCATAACGGATCTGGCGAAACTTCCCCACCTGCTTATTGCAGGAGCGACGGGGTCAGGCAAATCGGTGGGACTCAATACGCTGATTACCGGATTGATGTATGCATGTCACCCCGCCAATTTGAAGTTTGTAATGATCGATCCCAAAAAGATCGAGTTGCAGCAATACAAGTACATGGTTGACCACTATGTGGCCATGCCGGAAAACAGCGAGGAGCCGATTATCACCGACGTGGACCAGGCGCTGGGGGTGCTCAAATCCTGCGAGCGTGAGATGGAAATACGTTACGATCTGTTTTCTGCGACCCAGGTCCGCTCTATCAAGGATTACAACAAAAAGGTTCATTCCGGGAAACCGGAGGAAGAAGATACCTTCACACATTTGCCTTATATCGTTATCATAATAGATGAGTTGGCAGACCTTATGATGTTGGCAGGCAAGGATATAGAGGCGCCTATAGCACGGCTCGCTCAGATGGCGCGCGCCGTAGGTATACACCTTGTACTTGCCACGCAACGCCCGTCCGTCGATGTCATCACCGGATTGATAAAGGCGAATTTTCCCGCCCGCATTGCCTATCAGGTTGCTTCCAAGGTGGATTCCCGCACGATCCTCGATCAGAACGGCGCAGAAGGTCTTGTAGGTAACGGAGACCTTCTGTACATGCTCGGAAGCAGGTCTGCCCGCTTGCAGGGGCCGTTCGTAAGCTCCGAAGAAGTGGATCGCGTGGTGGATTTTGTTGCACACCAGAAGGGCCCCGGCCCCTATATGTTACCCCCGTTCGGAGATAACAGCAGGGTGGGTAATCTTTCCGGCATAGATGATATAGACCCGTTCTTCGACGAGGCGGCCCACATTATCGTGCGTGCCCGACAGGGTTCGGTTTCGCTTCTGCAACGCAAACTGTCCGTCGGATACACTCGGGCTGCCCGTATTGTGGATCAACTCGAAACGGCGGGTATTGTGGGCCGGTTCGTGGGGTCCAAAGCACGTGAGGTGCTTGTCGAATCCGAGGAAGAGTTGGATGAGTTGCTCTCAGGCATCAGGAATTCGGGCAGGGTATAGGGTTCATGCCGTCTTTTCCGAAAGGAGCTTTTCCTGTAGTGGGGATTCTTGGTGGCGGCCAACTGGCCCGGATGACTGCCTTCGCCGCCATGCGAATGGGTTTCGAAGTACGCTTTTTGCTCCCGGAAGCAGCTGGATCCGTGCAAGGGCTTGGACAATCCTTCGTGGGTGACTGGACTGATGTCGACGTACTGCGCGATTTTGGAGCTACCTGTGCCGTGGTCACAGCTGAGAGTGAATGGGCCCCGGTAAAAGAAGCCGAGGCCGCTTTGCAGGGCCATGTCCCTGTTCGTCCTGCTTCATTTACCCTCGACATTATTCGACATAAGGGCCGCCAGAAAACCTGGCTTCGGGACGCCGGACTACCCACCCCCCGTTTTGCATGTTGCGCCACGCTGGAAGAGGCCATCGCTGCAGCGGACCGCTTCGGGTATCCTGTACTCGCAAAAAGATATACGCATGCGTACGACGGGTATGGTAACGAGACGGTCCGTTCTGCAGACGAGCTACGCGCAGCATGGAAGCGTCTTGCCGCAGAAGACGGCCTGTTAATGGAAGCCTTCGTTTCGTTCCAGAGAGAACTTTCAGTACTCGTTGCCCGCAGGCCCGGAGGTGAGCATGTCATCTATCCCGTTGCGGATACCGAACAGCGCAATCATCGTTGTTACGCGGTAGAGGTTCCTTCCCGCATTGAAGACGCCGAAGCCGACGAGGCGCGCCGGATAGGACTTGCCGCCGTGGAAGCAGTGCGGGGAACGGGACTGCTTGCCGTTGAACTTTTTCATACGGAAGACGGACGCATCCTGATTAACGAGTTGGCTCCACGGCCGCACAACACGGGACACTACTCTATTGAGGGCAGCTATACGTCGCAGTTCGAGAACCATGTTCGGGCAGTGCTGGATCTCCCCCTGGGAAACCCGGAACTGCGCACGCCCGTAGCGATTATGGTGAATGTATTCGGCAAGCGTGACGGAACAGCGTCTCCCGCAGGACTGAATGAGGCGCTGGCGGTTGCCGACGTGGCCGTGCATGTGTACGGCAAACCGAATGTGAGGATGCATCGTAAAATGGGGCACGTCACCGTTACCGGCAACGACCGCGTCACTGCGCGTCGCCTTGCCGAGACGGCTGCTGCACACCTTCGCTTGTAGACACTACATCTCTTCTTACCATGGTCCTTGTAGGCATCGCAATGGGTTCCCTGTCGGATCTGCCCGTCATGGCCGAAGCGGCAGAAGTGCTGCGCACTCTGGACATATCGTTCGAGATCCGTGTCCTTTCGGCCCATCGTACCCCTCATCACATGGCGGAATATGCGCGCACAGCGCATGAACGCGGCGTCAAGACCATCATTGCGGGAGCCGGGGGGGCTGCCCACTTGCCAGGGATGATCGCTGCCTATTCCCCTCTTCCCGTGATTGGGGTTCCTGTGCCCGGGAAGAAAATGGACGGCCTCGATGCATTATTATCGATCGTGCAAATGCCTCGAGGTGTCCCCGTCGCTACCGTAGCGATCGGCGGAGCAAGGAATGCCGGATTGCTGGCTGCGCAGATTATAGGCGCTTCCAACAAGGAGGTGCTTGACAGGATTGTTGATTACAAGGCGAAGATGGTGCATCAGGTGGAGGAAATGGATGCCTCCGTCTCTGGTGCGCTCGAAGATATTCTCAAGAGAGTCGACTGACAACGCCCGCTCTTTTTGACAACCGGCACGACCTGACCGACACGTCCTCTTCAGCCTGTCCGAGAAAACGCGGCGCCCGTTTTATTCCAGAAAAAGGTCTATCGAACGCTCGACGCTTTTCCCGCTCACGAGATCACGTACACGCAGCGTGAGGGTATATAGTCCAGGCGCCTGATTTGTGGCGTCAAGGATAAGGTAGTTCGTTTCGTTGGGCAATGACCCTGAGCCCGGCACACTCACCGATACGCCGCCACTTGTTCCAAAAATATTTTTCATGAATCGGGTTATGCCCCTTGCGTTGTTTCTGGGCGTAAGACGGGCCTCTGTCTCGTACTGTGTTTCCTCATCCCCGGTAAGCGCAAGCCGGTATATCTCAAAAAAGAGATAAATGGGCTGCCTGTGTGAGAACACGTTCCACGGGGCGGACATAATAGAAAAGCCTCCCCGGTGCACGGTACCGCTTTCTGCATCCTCGGGATCGGCCTCCTCGATACTGTAGGCCAGCATCAGATCACTGATCTGAAGCCTGTCTTGCGTAAAATCAGGCACCTCAATGGGTCTGCGCTGTACGGCGATAGAGCCCCCGCTGGCCGTTTCAAACTCCATGGATACCTCATGTTGTCCCGGAGGCGCCGTCATGACCTGCCCCCCCACCCAGAGATGAGCCTCTTCGAAGGAACGAATGTGATCGCCTCGAAGCCCGTATATCGTTTGTCGCCTTTCGACCAGGATGTCCCGGCGTTCGCTAATAAGAAACGCTCCGATGTTGGCAGCTATGTCTATGCTTTCCCGTTGACTTCCGTCCTCGGAAATCGGAATGCCGTACGACACGTAAACATCCGCCTCCTCGCCGCTTCCCTTGAATGCACTCGCCACAAACGGGATATCCACTCGCCGACCGGGCGCCTCATATTCGTATCGTTCCGGAACCTGGGCAATCGTTTCCTTTGCGATGATCGAATAATCGTTCAGCCAGGCCGGAACCCCGGCAGACATATCCGAAGCGCTGGGAGAATACAGCCGATACTCTCCGTTACGGAACGGATCCTCGAATACGAACCGGAAATCGCCATAGTCCCATATGTTGAAGGTATTGGCCTCGGCAAGCATGTCGAAATCCCCGCCAAGGTGGAACGTTCGCGGGTTAAAGCCCATGTCGATGGGGCTTACTTCAATCCTGGATCCAGACCTGGGCTCCGTTCGGGATGTGGGCGCCTGTCCGAGATCATCCACACCGGACGAACTGCCTGGAACAATAACGACATCTTGCTCCGGCGGCCCGTACCGTACCAGAATATGCCCTCGCTCCGTATCCCAGCCTCGCAGTTCGAGGGCTTCGCTACCGTACAGCAGGTCAGCGTACACAAGTCGAGCATAGTGCTCGATCTTTCGTTCGTTCCAGGGCGTGAGATAGCGAGGATCCTTGCTTGTCCAGAATCGTGAGGCATATGAAACGGGATCCTCTTCGTAGAGATCTTCTTCCTCGGGCAAAAGTAGCAAAGAGAGCGTTTCGAAGACGGTTTTTTCCTCGTTGTCCATATACCGCAAGGCCGTCTCGAAAGAACTGGCGGCTCCTTCAGGATCGCCTCCGTATGCCTGAGCCAGGCCCAGATAAAGCCATGTAGAAGGGTCTTCAGGGAAGAACGTATACATATCTTCAAGCATCTCCTGAGCTGCATCGTATTCCCCCTTCAAGGCATAAATTTTCATGAGTTGACGATACACAGAGTGTCTGAGGGGATCGGACGTAAGGGCGCCCTCGAGATGCGTGACAGCACGCTCGTACGCCTGCTGCGCCCGCCGCGACAAATCCAGGACAGGCACTCCCTGTTGCTCAAGTTGCTCCACATCGAAACGATCCGCGAGGAACACGTTGCCGGGATCGGCAACGAAAGCGGGAATTGTCTGCTGAGGGAAAGCCCCCGTATCGTTGAAAGAATCGTCTGTTTCCAGCTCCTCCTGCAGAGGAGTACCCTGAAAAGGCGGCGGATCGCCCAATGCCATAGCCTGGCTTCCACGATACAAATTTCCGCTAAAGGTCATGCTCGGGAACATGATGGCATTGCGATAACGCCAGAAATCGCGGATAAAGAGCGTTCCCAGTTCCTCGTGCGCGAACGCATTGGTTGGATCGATAGAGAGAATTTGTCTTGCGAGAGCGATTCGCCGCTGTTCGCGAATGCGCTCTTTTAGGAGATTCCGGGCTTTCCTGCGCAATTGCAGTAATCTGGCGACCAGATAATCGGGGTTTTCCGGTTCGATCCGGATCGCCTCATCCAGCGCATCCTCCGCCTTGCCCGGATCAGATAAAGGGGTTTCTGTATACAGGCGGGCAAGCAAATAATGTGCTTCCGCCCGATCCGGATCCGACTCCGTTATACGTAGAAAGACCTCTTCGGCTTTGGTGTACGATCCTTCCTGGAAAGCCGAGAGCCCCTCCTCCATGTCGTGATCCGCCGATTGGGCGTACCCCGCATGCGACAGGAAAAAAAAGCCAAGAAGAAGGATGATTTGGGGAGCGCGCATTACAAGCAGAAGCGATCTACGTACTCGCAGCGGTCAGCGTACCCGCATACGCGGTAAATATGTATCCCCGCGGGAATGGTTCCACTCAGGAAGCACCTTCTTCCTCTCTCACAATGCGGGCGAACCGTCGTTTGCCCGCCTTGATCACGAACGAAGGGCCGACATGCACATCCACTTCCATCCGCACATCGGAAATTTTCTCCCCGTCAATGGAGACGGCATGTTGCGCAATGAGGCGGCGCGCTTCCCCGTTCGAACTCGTAAGTCCTGCCCGGGTCATCAGATCAAGAATACCCATGCGAGGCCCTTCATCCAGGGCAAACCGGACGCTTTCCATGTTCTCCGGTACGTCTCCCCTGATCACGGTTTTCTCGAAGTGGCTTCGAGCTTTGTCTGCCGCGTCGTCGCCGTGGTACATGCTCGCGATCGTCCACGCAAGTCGATGTTTCGTGTTTCGAGGCTCCCTCTGCGCAGCGGTTTTTATCGCCGGAAGTTCTTCTGTCGGTACATTCGTAGCCAACTCGAACCAGTGATAGATAAGATCATCCGGAATGGAAAGGGACTTCCCGTACATTTCCTCAGGAGATTCCGATATGCCGATATAGTTATCGAGCGACTTGGACATTTTCTCGACGCCGTCCGTACCCGGGAGGATAGGCGTCATGATGCATACCTGTGGTTCGATCCCTTCGGATTGCTGCACAGTCCGCCCTACGAGCAAATTAAATTTCTGGTCCGTACCGCCCAATTCGATATCGGCCCGGATCGCTACCGAATCCTGCGCCTGGGCCAGCGGATAGAGAAATTCATGGATGCCTATCGGCTCACCGGACTTGTATCGCTTCTCGAAATCGTCGCGTTCGAGCATCCGGGCCACGGTATATTTGCTTGCCAGTTGAATGACGTCACTGAAACTCATCTTCTCCAGCCACGCCGAGTTGTAGATGATCCGGGTATGTTCGGGGTCAAGAATGCGCGACGCTTGTTCAAAGTAGGAGCGCCCGTTTTCTCTGGTTTCCTCGACGGTTAGCGCAGGCCTCTCCTGCGAACGTCCACTTGGGTCGCCAATCATTCCCGTAAAATCTCCTACGATAAGCACCGCCTCGTGGCCAAGATCCTGAAACTGCCGCAGCTTGCGGAGCACGACCGAATGCCCCAGATGCAGGTCGGGGCGGCTTGGATCGCATCCCAGCTTGACAATGAGTGGCTTGCCCGTCTTTTCCGCCCTGCGCAGTTTTTCCACAAGAGCGTCTTTCGGAACGATTTCGGCCACGCCGCGCTCGATCAGCGCAAGTTGTTTGTCGATCGGAGGAAATTTCATTGGCTTGCTGCCTCAATGAGGTATTACCTCGATACTGCGCGAGCACGAATTATCCGGAGGTTCTTACGGGTGTCTCAATGCCGAACACGGGAAACCCGGTCCATGCGGCGCTTTGCTTCCCGCTCGGCGACACTGGCGCGCCTGTCATGCAGTTTTTTCCCTTTGCAAAGGCCAATCTTCAGTTTCGCATAGCCGTTTCTTAAATAAACGGCCAGTGGAATGACCGTATATCCCTTTTGGGCGCAGGCTTTTTCCCATTTGAGGAGTTCTCGGCGATGTAACAAAAGCTGCCGGGGGCGCACCGGCGAGGGCGCTGTCGAGGCATCGGAAAACTCATACGGCGCAATATGGCAATCCATCAGCTTCATCGTTCCATTTTCAACATGGCACCAAGCCTCCTGCAGGCTGATTTTTCCCTGCCGGATGGACTTTACCTCGCTGCCTCGCAACGCGATTCCCGCTTCGATCGTTTCCTCGACGTGGTATTCGTAATACGCCTTGCGATTTTTTGTGATCGGAGTTATGTCTCCCGATTCCTTATCGCCTGGACGCATCATGGGTTTTTTCTTTGATACGTGCCGCCTTTCCGCGCCGGGACCGCAGAAAATACAGCTTTGCCCGACGTACGCGCCCCTGGCGAATACGCTCGATCTTTGCGATTTTCGGCGAGTAGAGCGGGAAAATACGCTCAACTCCTACACCATTGGATATCTTGCGCACCGTAAATGTCCGACCAGCCCCTGAACCTTGTTCGGCAATGACGACGCCTTGATACTGCTGGATGCGTTCCTTGTCGCCCTCGACTACGCGAAAGTGTACGTTCACTGTATCGCCGGGCCGGAACTCCGGTATGTCGTCCCGAACCTGAGTCGTTTCGACGAGATGTAATAGATCCGTAGCCATGGCGCTGTACCTCTAAACAGGATGATGCATAAATTACGATGATGCCTGGTGCGAACCAGGTTCGGGAATGCCGATTAATCTTCCGATAAGTCCGGTCTTCGGCGTTGCGTCAGGTGCTGTCGCTGTTGTTCTCTCCATCGGGCAATTTCCCGATGGTTTCCGGATCGTAAAACCTCCGGCACGCTCATCCCCCGAAATTCGGCGGGACGCGTATACACCGGAGCCCCCAACAATCCGTCCTGAAACGAGTCGGACAATGCCGATTCGGCATCTCCCAGAACTCCTGGAATCAAGCGAGCCATGGCATCCGTGAGAACGAGCGCCGGGATTTCACCGCCACTCAGGACATAATCCCCCATGGATATCTCCCGAGTAACCAGCGCATCCCGGATCCGCTGGTCTACTCCTATGTAATGTCCCGCCAGGAGCACAACATGTTCCTGGAGAGACATTGCCGTAGCTGTCTCCTGCGTCAACGTTTCCCCGTCCGGTGTGAGATACACGATCTCATCAACGGATACGTCGCTTTCTGTCCGAATCGCATCTATACATCGGAAAACGGGTTCCGGTTTCAATACCATGCCGGCGCCGCCGCCGTACGGGTGGTCATCCACCTGTCGATGTTTGTCCAGGGTGTACGTCCGGATGTCGTGAACCCGGACATCCACCAGGCCCTTGTCCGTGGCTCGCCGGAAGACGCCGTGCTTCAGCATACTGGCGACCAATTCAGGAAGTACGGTGACAATATCAATGCGCACAGTGCATTTCCTGTTTATCCATCAAGTAGTCCTTCGATAACGCGAAGGGTGATTTGTCCCGCCTGAAGATCAATGTCCACCACGAACTCAGGCACAGCCGGCACCATAGCCGAAGGCTGCCGGTCGCGTGCAATAACGAGCATATCCTGTCCCGGGAACGCCAACACATCCTCCACAACGCCAATCCGGTCACCACTTTCTTCAACGGCAACAAGTCCGATCAGATCGCAAAGGTAAAATTCATCTGCGTCAAGCTTGGGGAGCGCACCGGCAGGGGCATAAAGCAAGGCGCCTCGCAATGCCTCGGCTGCTTCCCGCGACTCGATGGTTTCCAACTTGAGAATTACGAGCGGCCCCTTACGGCTGTGTTGATAGCGGACGCCCTGCACGTTCGTAAGACGAGCCGTGTCGGGGGTCTGCCCGACATACAGCGCCGATAATGCTTCGAATCTCGTTGGGTCGTCCGTTTCGGGGATTACCTTGATTTCGCCCGACAGCCCATGCGCCCGGTATACGCGTCCCAAAAGCAGGAGCGTATCGGTTCGGCTGGGGTTAGTCATAAGATCAATGAACGGGCACGGAAGAAGGCGTTACTTTTTCGGCTTTTTCTCTTCCGCCTTTTCTTCGGGAGCATCGTCTTCCACAGGAGTAGCTGCAGGCGCTTCCTGTTCGGTGGTATTTACCTTCGCAGCAGGGGTTTCGTCCACAGTATCTTCCTGTCCGGCATCGCCGCTCGCGGACGCAGCCTGCTCTTTTTCAGCAGCTTCCGCAGCGGCTTTCTCTGCCTCGATACGTTCTTTGGCCATCTTCTTTTTAGCTGCTTCCGCCTCCAATCTTGCTTTTTCTTCTGCTTCCGCCCGGCGCTTCGCCACGTCCGCTTCCTGCTTGGCCACACGTTCCTTTTCCTCATCAAGCACTTTCTGACGGCGGGTTTGCGGGGTTTCTTTTACGGAAGCCGCCCGGTTTGCCGCATGTCGTTCGCGATGCTCCGTTACCGCCTGCAGGATCTCTTCTTCCGTCTTCCCCTTGAGGCGAAGGCGCCGCTCCAGTAAAATGCCTTCTCGACTCAGTAGATTACGCACGGTATCGGATGGCTGGGCTCCCTGTGCAAGCCAGTAATGGATCCGTTCAACGTTAAGATCGACCGAAGAGGGCTTAACGAGAGGATTGTAATTGCCGAGTTTTTCGATATAGCGACCGTCACGTGCACGACGCGAATCGGCGGCGACTATAGTCCAGAGCGGAAGTTTTTTACGTCCCATGCGACGCAAACGAAGTTTTACTGCCACGGTATATGCCTCTTGATTCCGATGATTGATTAAGTGTGGTACGTAACGCGGAGTTTTTTACTGCCCCTTGCTGCAATAAGAGATGCTATGCCTGACCTACTAATCTGGCAAGGTCTACCGACCTTTTTGCATCCGTCATGCGCGAAACGGTTTTCATCATCCTTTTCATGTCCTTGAACTGCTTGAGCAGTTGATTCACATCACGCACTTCTGTTCCACTGCCGCGCGCGATCCGGCGGCGGCGGCTTCCGTTCAGTATGGACGGATGGCGACGTTCCTCAGGCGTCATAGAAAGGATAATGGCTTCAATGTGTGTGAAGGCGTTGTCGTCAATATTCACATCGCGCATCTGCCGACTCATGCCCGGAAGCATCCCGGCAATGTCGCTGAGCGACCCCATTTTCCGGATTCGCTGGAGTTGCTCATAGAAATCGGCCAGATCGAAATCCTGTGAACGTATCTTTTTACGTAGTTGCTCGGCCTGTCGGTCGTCGAATTGCTCCTGGGCTTTTTCGACAAGCGAAACGACATCGCCCATGCCGAGGATGCGTCGTGCAATACGATCCGGGTGAAATGGTGTGAGAGCCTCTACCTTTTCTCCTATGGAGGCAAATTTGATCGGCTTCTGGACGACCGAGCGTATGGAGAGCGCTGCGCCGCCCCGTGTGTCTCCATCCAGTTTGGAAAGCACGACGCCGTCAAAGTCAAGACGTTCATTGAAAGCAAGCGCTGCCTGAACTGCATCCTGCCCCGTCATGCTGTCCACAACAAAGAGAATTTCATCCGGGTCCACGGCGTGTTTGATGTCCGCCACTTCGGTCATCATTTCCTCGTCGACATGGAGCCGCCCTGCCGTGTCTACGATGACGATGTCGCGTGCGTTGCGGCGGGCCTCCCGAATGGTTTCGCGTGCTACGCGTACCGCATCCCTGACGGGTTGCCCGTCTTGCATAACGGAATAAACCGGTACGTCAATAGACCGGGCCAGCGTCTCAAGCTGAGCTACCGCCGCCGGGCGGTATACATCCGCAGCCGCCAACAAAGGAGTGTTGCCCTGCTGCCTGAAATAGTGGGCAAGCTTTGCACAGAAGGTCGTTTTTCCGGAGCCTTGCAAGCCTGCCACAAGAACGACCGTGGGGGGATGCTGTGCGAGTGCAATAGCCTTGTGATCATCCCCCAGCAGGCGGACCAACTCGTCATAAACCAGTTTCACGAGCTGCTGTCCGGGAGCAACCGACGACAGAACGGCTTCTCCAAGAGCCTCATTGCGGACACGTTCCGTAAAATCGAGTGCAACCTGGTAGTTTACATCAGCCTCCAGCAGAGCACGCCGAATATCACGCATCATGTCCGCGACATTCAACTCGCTGATGCGCCCTTGGCCACTGACGCGCTTTAACGCACCTTCAACCTTTTGTGAGAGGCTCTCAAACATGATGTGTGCTACACAACAATGGCTTGTGCATATAGAAGAAGATTTTCATCATTCTATCCCTGCGACGAACGAACGATGAAACCTGGACGGTTGTTTATTTTTAATAGCCTGACAAGATAAGAAACCAGGAAGCCCAGATCAACTGTGCGGAAGACATTCCTTGTCCGTAATCTCCATAAAATCCATCCCTACGCATACCCTGTACACATGATCCCCCACTCCGGCAAGACAGAGGCGAATGAGAAATCGAGGCTGCGAAAGCAGTTCAGTACCTACCGGCGGACCTTGACAGAGGGCGACTATGCGCGTCGGAGCGCCGCTATGGTCGAGCGGATCCTTGCGCTTCCCGAAATCGACGGCGCCGTACTCGTTCATGCATACTGGCCGATGATCAAGCGGCGCGAACCGGACATTCGTTCGTTGATCGCCCGCCTCCGGAAGCAGGGTGTGGAGGTTGCCCTTCCCGTGGCGCCGGATATCGGTGTCCCATCCATGTATGCTGTGCGGTATACGGGGGAAGAACCCTCTCTGGAACCCCCCTGGGGGATTCCCAGGCCCGCAGGTAGCGAGCAAGTGCCATCTCACCGCATTGACACGGTGATTGTCCCAATGCTCGGGGGCGCACGGGATGGGCGCCGGATCGGGTACGGGAAAGGGTACTATGACGCCTTCCTGCAAGGTCTTCAGGCTATCCGGATCGGCGTGACGTATCATGCCTGCTTATTTGAATCCATCCCTTTCGAGCCGCATGATGTGCGTATGGACATCCTTGTCACGGAGGAAGAGATTGTCCGAACGGAAGGCCCTGTGTAACCTTAGGCGATTTTACAACGTACACGTAATAGCCTGAATAAGGTCGTATGCGGACCGGTCATGTGTTCACTTATCCGCAGTATCCGGCTCCGGCCAGTGACCGCCAACCCGGAAACCCACTTGCCCATTGCTAAAGGATATGCCTGAAGAAGAATCCCAACCCACCGACCCCGGAACGTTATCGGAAGAAGAAATGGAACGCTTCCTTTTTGAGGAAAGCGATGCGCCCGGCAAACAATTCTGGAATTTGCCCATGATAGCCGGGCTTTCTCTCATCCTTGTGGGGGCCATCTACATCGTTCAGGAAATAGGTATCTGGCAAGGGTTTAGTGTTCGCCGCCTTGCCGAGATGCTCCCCTGGATGGCAGGCATTCTGATTATCCTGTTAGGTTTTGGTGTGCTGTCATGGCGCCCCCGAAGAAAATACAAAGCGCCGAAGCGGGGTAAGACAAAACGCCACAAAGCAAAACCCAGGGAAAAGGGTGTGAGAAAACAGCTTACAAAGTCACGCGACAAAAAAATTGCGGGTGTCGCCGCTGGGGTTGCGGAGTATTTCCAACTGGATCCTACCCTGGTTCGTGTGGCATTCGTGGTCATCCTGATTTTCACCTCGGGCCCTCCTGCGATTATTGCCTACGTGCTACTCGCTTTTATCTTGCCGAGCCCGGACAAGGTCGCTACCGAACGCAAGACCACCGGGCCCAAGGATATTGCTCCGACCGTGGACAACATCTGATGGCTGTCGTGCCCGTGCCGGATCCTCCCAATACATACCGGGCGGATACCCTAAAGGCGAATATCCGCTTCCCGGACGTTTCCGGCCAGCGTGATATGCAGTGAATCGGGAACGAAAGCTTTTGCGATCGCCGTATTGACTTCGTCCACCGAAACGCTCTCCACCCTATCTGGAAATTCGTCGAGATACGCCATCTCGAATCCCTGTTCAATACTGGTCAGGAGTGTGTGCGCCAGCCCCGATGTAGTAGCGAGACCTACCCTGAACGCTCCCGTTACGGTTGTTTTCTTTTCATCGATTTCTTTCGGGGTAACGCCGTCGGCGACGAAGCGGTGAATCTGCTTGATGGTTTCCTCTATCCCCCGCTGTACATATTCTCTCGACAGGGTCACCGCTACCTGCCAGTGCCCGTCGTATTCCGTGGAAATGCCTGCCAGGGATGAACCGATGCCGTAGGTCAGACCCATTTCGTCGCGAATGGTCTGCATCAGTCGTGCCGAGAAATTTCCACCCAATGCGAAATTGGCAAGAAAGGTGGGAATGTAACCAGGGTCGTCCCGCCGTATTGAAAGGGCGTGTCCAAGGCGTACATCCACATTTTCTTTGTCGGGGATGACAACGGTTGACGAGCCGGGGGCGTGCTGTTCCGGCGTCTCTGCGAAGCTCGGTAATGCATTGTGGGATGGCCATTTCTCAAAGTGGTTTTCCACTGCTTCGCCCACTGCCTTCTCGTCCACATCCCCTACGACCACGAGCGTACATGCATTTGCGCCGAAATGTGCGGCATGATACGTCCGGACATCGTCTATCGAGAGGCATTGCAACTGCTCCAACTGCCCCTCGAACTCCTGTACATAGTTCGGATGCGAGATACCGTATATCCGTCGTCGCAGCGCCCTGGATGCCTGGGCGCCCGTGCTTTCCATCGAACGCTTTATAGCCGCTGATATTCTGTCTTTTGCTTTGGCAAGTTCTTCCTCCGCCAGCAATGGTTCCCGCAACTGCAAAGCAGCCAGCCCAAGTACTTCCGTAACGTCCTTTTTCAGAGCGCGTCCTGAAAAACCGATACGAAGAACATCTGACGAAAAGGCCAATTCCGCCCCCTTGTTTTCCAGTATTTCGGCCACGGCGAATCGATCCAGCGTTCCGGCGCCCTTGTCCAGCATGGATACGACCAGGTGTTGCAACAGCAACTCTTCTTTATTGCCCATGTCCGGGGCGCTGTGAAACGAGCCGCACCACGTTACGACATTGTGGATGGGCGTACGCAGCATGATGAGGCGGCAAGGGCCAATGAGGCGCTCGGAAATACGCTCGGCGAAAGACGGCATACGGGCCTGTTCCTGTGGAGAAGCATTCATACGGAGGTCTCCCCGTCAGGTATATAGTACCCGGTCGTACGGGCGTTCTCCACGAAATATTGCCGCGCGACGCGCTGTATGTGCTCTCCGGTTACCTGATTGATGCGATCCTGCATCGTGGTGTAAAGTTTCCAGTCTCCGGCGGCAATGGCCTCGTTGAGTTCTGCAGCGGCCGAAAACGACCCGTCGCGGCTAAAGGCTGCCTGCGCCTTGCGCTGGTTCCGGGCTCGTTGGAGTTCCTCTTCCGTGATTCCGTTTTCCCGGATTTCGTCAACCGTCGCAAGGATCGCAGCTTCGACCTCCTCATGCGTTCTGTCCGGAGCCGGTCTTGCAAAAACATACGCCAGACCCGGATCGCAAAACCGGGAAATACCTCCCCAGGCACTGGTCGTGAGCCCACTGTCCGTAAGCCGGCGATACAGGCGACCGTTCTTGCCGGAAGAAAGAATGGCGGAAAGCATATCGAGCGCATCCGTGTCCGCGTCCAGTCCGCGAGGCGATTTCCATGCGACCATAACGGCTCCTTGCCAACCTGCTTGTCGTACGACCACGCGACGTTCGTCCTCTTGAGCCGGCTCACACACGTGCATCGCAGGTAAGGCCTCTTCCGGGCTCTCGATTTGGCCAAAATGGTGGCTCACAAGGCCCAGAGCCTCCGTTTTGTCAAAATCCCCGATGATACTAACCGTGGCATTGTCGGGCCGGTAGTATGTGTCGTAGAAATGCCGTAAACCGCCGGGTGTCAGGCGCTCGACATCGCCCCGCCACCCAATCACGGGATGATGGTAAGGGTGCACTGTGAAGGCAGCACCCCATACCGCATGAAAAAGCTTGCGGATCGGATCGTTTTCTCCCCGATCCAACTCGTTCAGGATCACGGTGCGTTCACGCTCCATGTCCTCATCCTGCAGCAAAGCCCCTCGCATACGATCCGCCTCTATTTCCACAGCAAGGGGAAGGTGTTCTCCGGGGAGCATCTCGTAGTAGTTCGTCCGATCCAGCCAGGTTGTGGCGTTGACGCGAGCCCCCACACGCTGCAACACACTGAACACGGACGTACCGGCCTGCTTGTTAAATCGGGCCGACCCTTTGAACATCAGGTGTTCGAGAAAGTGGCAGGCTCCGGTGAGACCCTCCGGCTCGTGGCGACTGCCTACCCGGTATGTAATCATGAATGTTGCGACGGGAGCCGTGGCATCCCGGAGCAGCAATGTATGCAGGCCGTTGCTCTCCAGGCGGTATGCCTCAACGCCCCCCGACGCCTCCTCGAATGCGAAGCCGTTTGATGTGTTCATCAATGTGCGTCGAGCCAATTGTCCCCTATATCCATATGTACCTCAATGGGCACATCGAGCGGAAGCGCCGATTCCATTTCCTGGCGAACTATTGTCCGTACCGTGTCGATTTCCTCCGGCGGTATTTCGAGGACCAGTTCGTCATGCACCTGCAGCAACATGCGCGCCGCGAGGCCTTCCTGCTTCAGCCTGCCGGCTATATGCACCATGGCGATCTTGATCATATCGGCCTGAGACCCCTGGATCGGCATGTTCACGGCGACACGCTCGGAAAAAGATCGCTGGGTTCGATTGCGCGAATTGATATTTGGGACAAAACGCCGGCGCCCGAGGATCGTTCGAACGCACCCCCTTTCACGTGCCTCTTCGACGACCCTGTTGATATGGGCTGTCACTGCAGGATACGTCTTCAGATAGGTATCGATCAATTCCTGAGCTTCTCCGACTTGACACCGCAGCCGCTGCGCCAGCCCCCATGCGGAAATGCCGTAGGGAATGCCGTAATTCACTTCTTTTGCCTTACGACGCTGATCTTCATGTACTTCTTCAGGTGAAATGTTATATATCATTGCAGCTACAGCTCTATGCACATCTTTCTTCTGCCGAAATGCTTCGCTGAGCGCTTTGTCCCCGCTCATGGAGGCCAGAATACGGAGTTCAATCTGTATGTAGTCGGACGAAAGCAACTTCCACCCCTTTTTGGCGACGAACGCCTTGCGAATTTCCTTGCCCTTGTCTGTCCGGATTGGAATGTTTTGCAGGTTCGGTCCTGCCGAGGAAAGCCTCCCTGTGGCTGCCACCGTCTGGTTGTAATTGGTGTGAATGCGGCCGGTGTCGGGATGGATCAACTTGCCGAGGCTATCGACATAGGTGCTTTTCAGCTTGGAAAACTTGCGCCATTCCAGAATCAGTGCAGGCAGAGGGTGCTTCGCTGCAAGGGTCTCCAGTACATCTTCTTTGGTGGAAGGGGCGCCTGTGGAGGTTTTAGATACGACCGGCAGGTTCAGCTTCTCAAATAGAATGTGGCCGAGTTGCCGGGTGGAGCCAATATTGAAGGTCTCCCCCGCCTCTTTGTAGACCTTCTGCTCAAGATCGCGAATGTGGGCGCCTATCTCTTCGGAGAGCGCTGCAAGCATATCCGGATCGACCCGGATGCCGGTGGTTTCCATGTCCGCCAGTACGCGCAAGAGAGGAAACTCAATCTGTTCCGCAATCTCCAGCAAGTCGTCTTCCTTCAACCTTCCGGCAAGCATATCGGCCAAACGCAAGGTGATGTCTGCATCCTCGCAGGCGTATGGACACGTCTTATCGGGAGGCACGTCCCGCATCGATATCTGATTCTTCCCCGTCCCGATGAGGTCCTCGATCGGAATGGTCTTATAGCGCAGGAATTTCAGCGCCAGCGAATCGAGGCCGTGCGGTTCTTCGGGGGACAACAGATAATGCGCCACCATCGTATCGAAGAACGGGCCTTCCGTACGAACTCCGTGCCGCTCCAGCGTTATGACGTCATACTTGACGTTCTGACCGATTTTGAGTGCATTGCCGCGGAGGATTGGCTCAAGAAGGGCGATAATATCTTCCGTGGATGTTCCATCCGGCAAGGGCGTCGGGATGTAGCAGGCTTTTCCGGGCTCTTGCGAAAAAGAAATGCCCACCAGGGACGCCCACATCGGATCGACCGAGGTGGTTTCCGTATCGAAGGCAAACCGGTCCACCGCCTGTAATTCGTCAACGACCGCCTGCAAGGCTTCCTTGTCGCTTATGAACCGGTAGGTCACCGTTTCCGGGTCGTACGATACCAGATCGGAAGAACCAGCCGGTTCTCCGGAAAAAAACGTGGGGCGGGGTGCTTCCTCCCTCTGCATTTCCGGAACATCCGCCGTTGTTTGGCGCCCTTCTCCGGTCTGCGCGGGCTTCTCCCCGATCTGCGCAAACGTTCCGGCCTTCACTTTCCGGAAAAGCGCATTGAACTGGAGGTCGTTGAACAGGGAAAGCAATGCTTCGCGGTCCGGCGAGGATCGCACGAGTTGCGCCGGCGTTACGTCCAGCGCCACGTCCGTCTTGATTGTGACCAACTGCTTGCTGAGCAGGGCTTCTTCACGGTGGGCAAGCAAGCCTTCGCGAGCACGCTTTCCTTTCACTTCCTCAGCATGTTCAAGGAGCGTTTCCACGGAGCCATACTCCCGGATCAATGTTCCTGCCGTTTTTTCGCCAATACCTTGTACTCCTGGCACGTTGTCGCTGGCATCCCCCATCAGTGCGAGCAGGTCAATGAACCGGATCGGCGGGAGGCCGTATTTTTCCCGGAACGTATCCGCGGTGACCGGTTCGAAGACTTCTCCCCGTCGTGCGGGGCGGAAGATGGAAATACGCTCGTCGAGAAGTTGCTGAAAATCCTTGTCGGGAGACACAATCACTACATCGGTTTCCTCTTTGGCGGCAAGGCGCGCCAGGGTGCCGATGACATCATCGGCTTCAACCCCGGGCGCCTCGATAACGGTCACGCCGGCAGCTTCCACAATATCCTTGATGCAGGGAAGCGCTTCGGCAAGATCTTCAGGAATCGGACTCCGGTTTGCCTTGTATTCCTCGAATAGTTCGTCACGGAACGTGCCTGCTCCGGGGCCTACGACATCGAAAACCACAGCCATATGGGTGATTCCGTGATCTTCGATCAGTTTCAGGAGCGTGGTGGTAAAACCGTATGCCGCTGAGGTGTTCTGCCCCCGCGAATTCATCAGCGGCCTGCTGATGAATGCAAAATGGGCGCGATAGGCCAACGCCATAGCGTCGAGCAGATACAACGGGCTGTTTTTTGGGGGGGTGTTCGCCCCGTTTTCCTGAGCCATATCAAGCCCTGCTATCTTTCATAGAGAGCGCCTGCCGCGAAACCGTGCCGGACGCGTACTGTATAAAGCCCGGCGATGCATTTCGTTCTTCGTCCATGCATTCCCTGCGCCTTTCGTGGATCCGCACGCCCTCCAAACGAACTATAAACATGTCCCTCGATCCGTACTGGTTACCGGGGGAGCCGGGTTTATCGGGTCCAATTTCCTGCTCAGGATGGCGCCGCGCTATCCCAAAGTACGGTTTGTGAACCTCGATTCCCTGACGTACGCGGGCAATCTTATGAATCTTGCGTCTGTCGAAAAGGCGGAAAACTATTTTTTTGCGCACGGCGACATCGCCGACCGGGATATGGTCCGTAACCTGTTCAGGGAGCATGCGTTTTCTACCGTAGTACACTTTGCCGCAGAGAGTCATGTAGACCGGTCCGTTCTGGCTCCGCTGTCCTTTGTTCAAACCAATGTGCTGGGTACGGCAACACTGCTGGAAGTGGCCCGAGCGGCCTGGAACCCCGACGAGTTCGAAACCGGACACTATCGTTTCCATCACATCTCGACAGACGAGGTATACGGGAGCCTCGGTCCCGAAGGCGTCTTTTCCGAAACGACGGCCTACGATCCGCGATCTCCTTATTCGGCCTCGAAAGCTTCTGCCGATCATTTTGTGCGTGCCTGGGGGCAAACGTATGGCCTGCCGGTTGTCGTTTCGAATTGTTCGAACAATTACGGCCCCCGGCAATTTCCGGAGAAACTCGTGCCGCTTGTCATTGTCCGGGCCATGAAAGAAAACGAGATTCCAATCTACGGCAAGGGAGAAAACATTCGTGACTGGCTCTTCGTGGAGGATCATTGCGAAGCCCTCGAAACCATTCTTCTTTCGGGTACCGACGGGGAAACCTATGGAGTAGGTGGTGAAACTTGTCGTACGAACCTTGAACTCGTACACATGGTGCTGGATAGAGTAGACCGGGCTCTGGGTCGTCCGGAAGGCACGTCCAGAGCGCTCGTTTCCTTCGTAAAAGATCGTCCCGGCCACGATTACCGCTATGCCATGGATACCTCGAAACTGCGAGACGAACTCGGTTGGCGTCCCCGGCACGATCTTCTGCAGGGGATCGATACCACCATTGCGTGGTACCTGAAGAATGAAGATTGGTTAAAAGCCGTTCTCGACGAATCCTGGCGCAGATGGTATAACGAGCAGTATGTGGCCCGAACGTAACCCATCCTGGTATACATCCTGATTACATGCCCGCAGATCAACCTCTGAAAGGCGTTCTTTTAGCCGGCGGACTGGGAAGCCGTTTGTATCCGCTGACCAGGATTACCAACAAGCATTTGCTCCCGGTAGGCCGCTATCCGATGATTTTCCATCCGTTGGTGCGGATGCGCCGGGCGGGTATCCGGGAAGTGGCTGTGGTGACAAGCCCTGAACATATGGGAGATGTGGTGAATCTCCTTGGAAGCGGGCGTGATCTGGGGCTTGATCTGACCTTTCGTGTGCAGGACGAACCCGGCGGTATTGCGCAGGCCCTTGCACTCTGTGCATCGTTCACGGCGGGTAATCCCCTGCTTGTCATTCTTGGAGACAACATCATAGGAGAAGATATTGGTAATCAGGTAGCCGCATTTCGGCGGCAACTGGCGACCGATGGCGCAGGGGCCCGGGTACTACTGAAAGAAGTGCCCGACCCGGAACGCTATGGCGTCCCTCGCTTCGAAGGCGACCGGATTGTCGAGATTATCGAAAAACCCTCCGCCCCCCCGAGTAACTACTGCGTGACCGGCCTCTATTTTTACGATGCCGGAGTATTTGACGTAATTGCAGGACTGTCTCCAAGCGCACGTGGCGAATACGAAATAAGCGACGTGGGCAATGCCTACATCCGGGAGGGTCGGCTTTCCTGGGGTGTGCTGAACAGTTGGTGGGGAGATGCAGGCACGATTGATGGGTGGTACGAGGCCAATGACTTGGCCCGCAACCTTGTTTATGAAGAACTTCTATCCTTGAATACGCAGTGAGTACAGCATTTCCCGCCTGGAAGCAAGGCGAAATAAGCGGCTGTGAGATCCGCCCACTCCGGTTTTACGAAGACGACCGCGGCTGGTTGGCTGAGTTTTTCCGATGCGACGAACTGCCCAAGGCCATGCATCCTCGTATGGGGTACGTTTCCCTGACGCGCCCCGGGGTGGTTCGCGGGCCGCACGAACACGTGGCGCAAACGGACCTGTTTCTTTTTTTTAGTGGCGCCTTCCGGCTGTATCTGTGGGATACACGCTCCGATTCCCCCTCTTTCGGGTGTCGTTTTCAGGAAGAATTCGGCGCAGATCGCCCTGCGGCAATTCTCGTTCCACCCGGGATTGTGCATGCCTACCGTAACGTGGGTGCGGAGGATGCCTGGATCGTGAATTGCCCGAATCGGCTCTATGCAGGAGAAGGCAAAGGCGAACCGGTGGACGAGATCCGCTATGAGGACCGACCGGATTCACCGTTTGCGATGGATTGAAAGAGCCGGGCAAGGCAGAGGCATTGATGAAGAACCTTGCGCAAGAAACCTGCGGATGTTCCTTGCGTTCGCAGGAGTAATCGGTTACATCTCCGCTTTGTATACGTTACGCGCTATGTGATCCATGGGAGGTATTTTTCCCCTCGTATAATCCCATGACTGAGCTCAAGATTGAATTAACGCCGGCGACTCGCTTGGATGTTATCAATGTGCAGCAATGTATCCGCGAGTGTTACGGGGATGTCCTTGACGAATACGACCGGGTCCTCTACTGTTCCCATCATACCACTGGTGGCTATATCGATCAGGGGCTGGCGCAGCGATTGAATCACAGGCTGGATTCTATACACACTTTTCTGCGCACATTTCAGAAGCTTTTCCCGCCAGGAAAAAGCTATCAGCATGACAATATGGCCCTGCGTACGGAGTTGACGGAAGAAGAACGGGAAAATGAGCCGCCCAACGCCGATTCACACCTCAGCTTTATCAGTTCCGGTCTCCAAAGTTGCGTAGCCTATCGCAACGAGCGGGACCAGCCCGTTTATTTTGTAGACCTGGATGGAGTGAATCACAAGAATCAGACGCGCCGCCGGTTGTCTACGATCGTTGGCTTCAACAAGGATCGCCTTGTAGACCGGTTCGACATCGAGGTGCCGGCCTCTGATCAAGACATTGATTCGATCGATCTAAAGAGCGAGCAAGTTGGTTTGTTCGAGAAATCCCAGGACCTCATTCGTCAGCATGGGATCGAGAAAGGATGGATAGAATTCGAGTTAGATCCAAACCAGCCCGGAGCGGGACTCACAGTCAATGAGTACGAAACGCTATTGATGCAGCATGACCTTGCTTCGGTATTGACAAATCCGATGCGGTATGCCGTCGCAGGTGGGCAGTATCTGTTCCGTAATCCGTTGGCAATCCCCGGTAAAACCTGGCAGTATGTCAAGTACGACTTCATTCGGATGATAAACAGGACCCTTAACGTTCCCGGGTTTAGTAAATTGTTCACCGACCGGACCGTCCGCCGGTTATTCACGGCGCCTGCATCGCACTTTCTGGGCATGAAGCGATCGGTTCGTTTTCTGGTAGCCTGTAACGGTCACTCAGATGGATGCGGATCCATTTTGCAGGGCAGATACCAGAGCCCCATCCTTGTCCAGTGGAAAAAAGCGCTGCATGGGAGCCGCAGTGTGACCGCTACGCTCAGGGAATGCATGTGATGTGGGTCCCGTCAGGATAGCACCCGGGACGGTATGTTTTAGATGAGCGACCGGGATTGTCCCCCGTCCACATTCAGACAGGCGCCTGTCACCAGACTCGCCCGTTCCGAAACGAGAAAGGCTGCCACGTCCGCCACCTCCTCTGCCTTTCCGAAGCGTCCGACGGGAAGGTTTTGCGCCACGAACGCCTTCATCTGTTCCGGTTGTTCGCGGACGCGCCGGTCCCAGCTGCCCCCTGGAAACCGGATGGATCCCGGCGCTATACTGTTCACGCGGATGCCGGCGGGGGCCAGTTCAAGCGCCATGATTTTTGCCGTGCTTATCAGGGCTGACTTCGTGGCATTGTAGATAGAGAGACCGGCTCCTCCGGCTTCTCGTCCAAAAATGGACGCCACAAAAAGGATGGCCCCTCCCCCCGCTGCCTTCATGTGCGGGACCACGGCACGCCCCGATCGAACATGTGCCCTGAGATTGAGGTCGAGTACGTTTTCCCAATCGTCGTCTGTAGTGTCCTCGAATGGCTTCCGGCGGTTCCCCCCCACATTGCTCACTAAAATATCCAGTTGTCCGAACCGCTCGACGGTCCGGTCGACAATTTCCTGCGGCACATCTTTCCCGGAAAGATCTGCCTCCAATGCCAGCACCGACGCCCCCCCTTCCTCCAGTTCCGTCGCCGTTTTCCGCAGGTGCTCACCGCCGCGGGCGCATATTGTGAGACGGCATCCTTCTGCCGCAAGACGTTTTGCAATATATTTCCCTATGCCCCGGCTCGATCCCGTAACGATCGCAACCTTGTTTCCCAATTCGAGGTCCATGCTTCTGCGTATTGTGCGTAATGGGGGCTTTTTTTTAATAACCGCTTGCCATAAAGCCTGCTATGGCGAACGTGTTCCGCATAAAAACGTAGATGTACGTTACAGACATACAACATCCGCATATACATATATGACCGAACGCTCTTTCCCCGACCCCTTCAGCCATCTTCCCGACGATGCGCGCATTTGGATATACGCGGCGGATCGCGACCTGAATGAACTCGAAGAAAACAGGGTGATCGAAATCCTGCAGAAGTTCTGTGCCTCCTGGGCGTCACATGGCCGTCCCGTAGCGAGCGGTGCGGGCATGGTGGAGAGCCGGTTTGCTGTAATAGCCGGCTATATTCCGGGCGGAGACATTTCCGGATGCGGCATCGATGCATCCGTTCATGCGCTCGATAAGGCTCATGCCGAACTGGGCATTGAATGGTTGTCGTCGTTGCTGGTGCATTACCGGGATGCCAACGAGGTTATCCGCTCCGTATCCCGGGCGCAATTTCGAGCATGCGTCGACGCCGGTGAGGTACATATGGAAACCACCGTGTTCGATCCGGGCATGCAGCGGCTCGGAGAAATGAGGGCAGGCAGGTTTGAACAGCCCGCAGGCGCAACCTGGCATCGTCGCGCATTTTCTTTGCCGTGTACCATTTGATAGACACCCCGCTCTGGTATGGCTGCACATAGCCCGTTTTCCTGGCTTGACGCCACGGTCCGGGAAATCATTGTCGTTTTTTTCTTCCTGCTCGTACTTGTCGTTGCGGGCACAGTGGGTTATATGCTTATTGAGGAATGGGGCTGGGTAGATGGATTGTATTTCACGTTCATCACCTTGACCACCATAGGGTATGGCGAGCTCCACGAACTTTCGACGACGGGTCGGTTTTTTACGATCGTTATTGCTGCTCTTGGCATCGGCGCCTTTGTTTTCATCGGGAGCCGCGGTGTGCAGGTACTGCTGATCGGTCGCAATCTCAGGGAAAGCCATATGAAAAGGCACATCGGTCACATGAAGAACCATTACATCATTTGTGGATACGGCCGGGTCGGGAAACGTATTGTCAAAGATCTGATCAAGGGGGGAGAATCGTTTGTCGTTATCGACCGGGCCGGAGAAACGATCGAATTGTTGCGTGAGGAAGGGATTCCGTTCATCGAAGGAGATGCCGAAGACGAAAAAACCCTGAACGCGGCGGCACTGAAATCGGCAAAGGGCCTGATCCTTGCGACGCCCGAAGACAGTACGAATGTTTTCGTCAGCCTGACGGCGCGCGAAATCCGGAAAGACTTGTTCATTCTTGCTCGCACAAACTCATGGAGAAATGAGCGAAAACTTCTTCATGCCGGAGCAAACAAAGCCATTGCGCCTGACGAGATAGGCGCCAGGCGCATGGCGCAAGTTATTCTGCGGCCACACGTCGATCGGTTCATGGACGAGATATTTCATGCCGAATCACTCGACCGGGCGATGGACGAGGTAATGATACGGGAAGACGCCGAAATCATCGGCAAATCCCTGGCGCAAAGCCATTTCAGGCAGCAGTTCGACTTGATCGTTATTGCGGTCATAGACGGAGCAACTCGGGAAATGCGCTTCAATCCGAATGCCCAGGATGCCATTCAGGCACAGGATATTCTTATCGTGCTCGGACACTCGGAGGTCATTCGGCGCCTGCGCGAACTGCACGGGACGCCCGTCGTATCGCATCGATGAACACTATTATGCACGTTGTGCCTGGATCTAATGGCATCTGTCCATAAACGACTCCTTGGTGTGCTCCTGCTCATGGCGGGGAGCCATGCTGTCTCAGCACAGTCCTACATTAACCAGCAGGACATTGAAGACGTGCTGGAGAAGTACCGCGTCGAGAAAGTGGCTGAACTTCCGGAGGTCGAGTACGATTATTTTGTACTGGGCGACGGTAGGGGGAGCACTGTTCTTGCCCGCAACAGTTTTTACAAGATCATGGGCCAGGGGGACGCAAAGCGGGGCCATGCCCGCTCCAAACTGGTTGAACTTCTGAATCGCCGGCTGATGGGTACCGTACAGATCGGTGATACCCTGGTCGTTCCCCGACAATTCGAGACAGATTTTCGGGCCTATGCTCCGTTTCCGTTGCAGTATTCGGGGGCAAGGGAATTCGACAAACTATTCATCATCCACAAAACGATACAGGCCTGGGCCGCTTATGAAGATGGCGACCTGGTGCGGTGGGGTATCGTCAATACGGGAACGCCGGCAAGTCCGACCCCGCAAGGTCGTTTCAACTTCAACTGGAAAACCGAGTACCGTATATCCACACTGAGTCCGCCTGGCGAACGCTGGGAAATGTACTGGGTATTTAATTTTCACAATCCCCGTGGGATACACGTTCACCAGTATCTCATGCCGACAGGTGGTCCCACCAGTCACGGGTGCGTTCGGCTGGTAGAGACCGACGCGAAATGGATCTACGAGTGGGCTAATCCCTGGCAGGTGGACAACGGCCGGGTCGACCCCGGATCTGAAGGCCGCCGCATCATCAAGCAGGGAACCACGGTGCTTGTCATCGGACAATATCCTGAAGACGCTCCCGTTCCGTTCCTCGCCGGAGAAACACCGGTGCTAAGGCGGGTTGAATTACCGGACCATCCGTACGATGTGCCGCCGGGTACAGACCAGCAGAAACGTTTCGACAGGCTGCGATCCGAAAAACCGGACCGGGGCCATCGCTAATCGATGAAACTGAAGAGTCTTCCGAAGCGGGGTAGCATCGTGTCCCCATCCCAGGAAAAATAGATCAGCACAGCCTTACCCACGATGTGATCCATGGGTACGAAGCCCCAGAAACGGCTGTCTTCCGAATTGTCCCTGTTATCCCCCATCACGAAATAATAATCCTGTCGGAATGTATACGAGGTAACCGGTTTCCCATCCACCTCGAAGGCGCCATCGTTCGTCTGTCGGACTGCAAGCCCCTCGTACCGGGAAATGGCAGGCGCATACATAGCCCAGTTATCATCCGTCAGCGTAATGGCGACCCCCTCGGCGGGAATGGTTACCGGCCCAAAATTATCGGGCGTATACCCTCGTCCCGGGGGGTACATCACCATATCGTAGTATCCGGCGCGGTCCGGCACAATGGACGGCTCGACGCGGTCGATCCATGACCATCCTGCTATGGTTTCCGCGGCCTCACTGGTAGCCTGTATCTGGACCACACTCATGTCCGACATCGCCTGAAACTCCGATACTCCCAACTCCCGGAGCGCAGCACCGGAAAGATGCATGCGCGGGTCATTTTTGTGCACATCCCAATACTGCTGCATATTCTTGTGCAGGGGTAGTGCGTCGCCATCGACATGGACCACCTTATCGATGACCTCCAGGGCCTCTCCCGGCATTCCTACCACACGCTTGATATAGTGTGTCTTGCGATCTATTGGGTGGTCATCCGGGGGAAAATTGAATACGATGGCGTCTCCTCGTTTTACCTTGGCGAAGCCGGGAAACCGGGTATTGGGCAAGCGGAAATCCTTTATATAGACAGGCGTGAAGGGAATGCCGAGCGTCATGGGCGTCCGCGTGCCGTAGTGAATTTTCGAGACGAAGAGATAATCCCCGACAAGCAGGCTCTTCTCCATGGAGGGCGTAGGAATCCTGAAAAGATCGAAAAGGAGCGTTCTCACGATCAGCATGACCACAAGGATGAATACGAATGCATCCGTCCATTCCCTGATGGCGCTTTTACGTTTGGGTCCCTCGTCAGAACGCTTTTTACCGGCCGGTGAGGAAGCCATGCGGGCCAAGCGGTCGTTTTTCGATGCGCGGCGTTTTTTTCGGCCTGTTGGAGATGCTGCCAAAATAGTATCCGTTGGATTGATTCCTGCGTTAGTGATCGGGCGCCATGTCGTAAGATGGGCGGCCTTGTTCCATATCTGGCGGGGGTATCCCTTCGAGGAAAAAGCGTTCCCCGTCGAAACCGGTTAAAAACCAGGATTCCAGGGCGCTCATATAGTAATAATCCGCGTAGGGTGCGTGTACGGCTTCATCCAGCATAGGATGCAGCAGGGCGCGTTTGAGTTTTGGCAAAAGGTCCCTGTATTTCCGATCCGTCATAGTAACCACCCCCCTTTCGAAGGGGCCGTTGACATCCACGACAATCAGGGGAATGGTGTCGTTCAGGACGAACCGGTATTCGAACTGGATATATTCCGGAGCAGCCTCTCCTGCGCCGACCTGCTCCACAACGGTGCTGGTGGGGGCGCCAAAGTACGCTTCCAGCATGGCCCTTAGTCCCTTCGTCAGCATCGTATCGACGGGTATGCGCTTGTTGCTTCCGAGGTACGTCCACTGCGTGTTCCGGAATGCTTCTTCAAATACGCCAGCTTCGGATGCGGGGGCCAGATGCACGCTACTCACCAGAGGAGGTAACGTCGGATACCGCAGCGCATGGAATGCAGCCATCTGTTCTCGTATAGACTCACTTGCCCAGGGAACCTGCTCCAGGGGCAATGGCACGGCGCGCAGGCCCCGGCGCAAAAGGATGTTTTGTGCTTCTGTGCGCAGGCGGGCGTCCTGATACATCTCGAGCAGTGTTTTGGTTGGCTCGACCGATTGACATACCGCACTTCCTGACGGAAACAATATCCATAGCAACGCAAGGGTTCGTATGCTCCTCATCGAATGTACCCCGTCCAGTTGCTAACTCTCCATCGAGAGAACAGCCAGAAAGGCCTCCTGAGGCACCTCGATTCTTCCCACCTGTTTCATGCGTTTTTTTCCTTCTTTCTGCTTCTCGAGCAACTTCCGTTTCCGGGAAATGTCGCCACCGTAACATTTGGCCGTAACATCTTTCCGGAGAGGTCTCACCGTTTCGCGGGCGATGACCTTGTTGCCAATGGCTGCCTGGAGAGCTACCTCGAACATTTGCCGCGGGATGAGTTCCTTCAGTTTCTGCGTAAGCTTTCGTCCCATGTCATAGGCCTTGTCTTTATGTACAATGGTCGAAAGCGCATCCACAGGATCTCCATTGATCAAAACATCCAACTTGACCAGTGCGCTTTCCCGGTATTCCAAAAACTCGTAGTCGAATGATGCATAGCCACGGCTACAACTTTTCAACTTGTCGTAGAAATCGAAGACGATTTCTGCAAGGGGAAGTTCGTACTGGAGATTTACGCGTTCTTCACCGAGATACGACTGGTTGACGTAGACGCCGCGCCGCTCCTGGCACAATTGCATCAGATTACCGATGTATTCCACCGGTGTAATGATCTCAGCTTTGACTACAGGCTCTCGAACACTCTCGATATCGCCGCGGGCAGGCATACTACTGGGGTTGTCCACAATGTGCATGGCTCCGTTGCGAGCAAGCACTTCGTACTTGACATTCGGCACGGTCGCGATAATATCCAGCCCGAATTCGCGGTCGAGGCGCTCCTGAATAATCTCCATATGGAGCAGGCCCAGAAATCCGATGCGGAAACCAAATCCCAGCGCGACAGACGTTTCCGGTTCGTAGGTGAGCGCAGCATCGTTGAGTTGCAGTTTCTCAAGCGAGGAACGCAGGTCGGCAAAATCATCGGGGTTCGTCGGATATACGCCGCTGAATACCATGGGCTTTACCTCCCGGAAGCCCGATATGGCGGTTTCCGCCGGCCGGGATTTCAGCGTAATGGTATCTCCTACGCGCGTATGCCCTACTTCTTTCACCGAACCAATCACATATCCCACCTCCCCGGCACACAGTTCATCCATCGGTTGCATGGAGAGGCGGAGTATGCCGATCTCCTCGGCATCGTATTCCTGGGCATTCGACATAAAGCGCATACGTTCGCCCTTTTTCAACGAGCCGTCGAAAATCCGCGTATAGACAATGGACCCACGGTACGGATTGAATATCGAATCGAAGATGAGCGCCTGAAGCGGGGCGTCAGGGTTTCCTTGCGGGGCCGGGATGCGCTGGACAATCTCTTCCAGCAAACGACCCACCCCCCGGCCTGTTTTTGCACTGATTTGGATGATATCCTCTGCAGCGTCGCCCAGCAGGTTCTCAATGGACCGGGCCACCACATCGGCGCGCGCATTCGGCAGATCTACCTTATTGATGACCGGGATGACTTCCAGGTTGTTTCCCAAGGCAAGGTGTAGATTGGAAAGTGTCTGCGCCTCAATACCCTGCACGGCGTCCACGACCAGAATGGCCCCTTCACAGGCTTTCAGGGCACGGGAAACTTCGTAGGTGAAATCCACATGGCCCGGCGTATCGATAAGGTTCAGAACATATTCCCGGCCATCCGCCGCCGTATAGGTCATGCGAATTGCATGGCTTTTGATCGTGATCCCCCGTTCCCGCTCAAGGTCCATGCTGTCGAGCACCTGGGCATGTAACTCGCGCGCGCTAAGGGTGCCTGTCCGCTCAAGCAACCGGTCGGCAAGCGTGCTCTTGCCGTGATCGATATGCGCAATGATACAGAAATTGCGTATCCGGCTCTGCCTTTCGTCGGACATGTACGTACCCTGTCAGAATGAACCTTCGGGAATCATCCCGACGAGTTCCGGTTGCACTATTCCTTGATGGAAACGCCGTGCTCGAGGACCGCTTCCGGGGTCTCGGTCGTTTCTTCCATATCGTCTCTCACTGCCTCGTCTTCCTCTCGTTCGCGTGCGTACCGGGTGCATTTTTTGTGCAGGACAATAATACCAGTCACCCCACATACGATAGCCATGTCGGCCACATTCCATATCGGGAACAGCGAAATATACATGCCGCCGATAAAGGGTATGGATTCGGGCAGGAATCCACTCCATAGGTTCACGTGAATAAAATCAATCACTTTGCCGAACAGCAGCGTATCCCCGTAGAAAACGCGATCGACAATGTTGCCGACAGCGCCACCCAGAATAAGCGCCAGGCTTGCCCGATACGGGTAGTAATCGTGACGGACTCGGTAGAGATAGAATACGATCAGAACCGTCGCCAGCATAGAAAACACGGTCACGAGAGATGTTGGCCCCGGCGTAATACCGAACGCCATACCAGGATTCTCTGTGAACGTGAGTTTCAACCAGTCGCCAACAACAGGAATCTGCTGGCCGCGATACATCGTGCGCAGCACAAGCAGTTTGGTTGACTGGTCAAGCAGGATGACAAGGCCAGAAATCCAGAGGACGCGTATCATAATCGTATACCTGGACCGCCACCCGGTATCAGGCCTACCTCTTTTGCTTTGCCTTGGCCTCTATCGACATCTCCGTGTGCGGTACGACCTCCAGGCGTTCCCTGGAGATGGCCTTGCCGGTCACCCTGCATATCCCGTAGGTTCTGTTCCTGATGCGCTCCAGCGCGCGATCAAGGTATCCCACGTATTTCTTCTGACGCGCCATCATCAGATACAGCTTTTCGCGTTCCATGGCGTCGGTTCCTGCATCGGCCATGTGAAAGCTGTACGCGGTATCGTTTTCGGCCTGCTCTCTCACATCGTCCAATTGAATGCGCATTCGATCGATGTCCTCAACAGCTTCCAGGCGCCGCGACAGGATGATTTGCTTGAAATGATCGAAATCTTTGTCCGAAAACGACGTGTTCGTTCGGGCTTCAGCTTGCGTGGAACCCGCTTCTTCATTGCTGGTCGCCGACACCGGTCTTTTACGAGATGATTTTCTTACAGCCATGCCCAAAGTACACTGCGGGGAGCATTCCCCGACGGCTTTCTCCATTCCTGGATATACCGAACCGTGTTTGTTTTGTTATGAATTCTCGATACGGCGGACACCCACATGGAGCATCTCTTCTCCGATCCGGAAGGTATCAACGACATCTCCCTCCGGTGTTTGGGCTGCATTAAACTCCAGTGCCAGTGTCTCGTTCCGTATCCAGGCGCCGTGTCGGCGGATAACCCCGGACAAACGCTCCGTGGTCCGGTACTCGACCAAAATACGGTCCGTTACCTCAAAATCATTCCCCTTTCGCAGATTTTGCATGCGGTTGACGATTTCCCGAGCCTGTCCCTCGGCGACCAGTTCTTCAGTACGTGTCGTGTCCAGCGCCACCGTTATGTCATTCTCCTGGCCCACAAGCCATCCGGCAACCTCTTCGCTCGTTACCTCAATGTCTCCCGGCCCCAACTCAATACGCTGATCGTCCACCTCGATGGTGATGGCGCCTTCTTGTACATAGCTGCTGATCTGCGCGTCATCAAGCGCTCGGACCGCCTTGTTGACCGGCTTCATCCATTTCCCAAGGCGGGGCCCCAGCCGCTTGAAGTCAGGGCGGGCCGAACGCTTCACGATCCCGCTCGAGCAGGGGATGTACTCGATAGCCCGGACATTAATCTCGTCGAGGATAATGGTACGAACCTGCTCTATGTCGCTTTCGGAGACATGCTCCCCGGTAACGACCAGAATGCGGGGAAGCGGTTGCCGTACATTGATTTCGCTCCGGTTTCGCATCGAAAGAGCAATGGACGAAATGGTCCGGGCCAGCGCCATGCGACGTTCAAGATCCTGATCGATTTCGTCCTCGACCGGCTTGGGGAAAAATGCCAGATGTACGGATTCACATCCTTCGGTTCCTGTACCGGCCTCCATGGCATGATGCAACCAGTCACTGAAAAACGGCGCGATCGGGGCCATCATGGCGGCAATGGCCACCAGACACTCGTGCACGGTCTGGTACGCTGCCTCCTTGTCGCCACTGGTATCCGCCTCTTTCCAGAACCGCCGTCGCGATCTGCGGATGTACCAGTTGGAAAGTTCCTCGACGAATCGCTCTATCCCACGTGCGGCCCGTGTCGGATCGTAGGTATGGTATGCGTCATCCACCTTGCGAACCGTACTATGTAACAGGCTCACAATCCAGCGATCCAGCTCGGGGCGCTCATTCACGGGAATACGGCCTTCTTCATACGCAAATCCATCTATATTGGCGTAGGTGGCGAAAAAGGCATAGACATTTTCAAGCGTACCGAAAAACTTCCGGAGCGTATCCCCCAGACCTCGTTCGGAAAACTTGATGTTTTCCCACGGCGGCGAGTTACTCATCATGTACCAGCGCACGGTATCAGCTCCGTAGCGTGCGATCGTCTCGAACGGATCCACCGCATTGCCCCGGGATTTCGACATTTTTTCCCCGTTTTCATCGAGAATAAGCCCGTTGACAACGACGTTTTCATAGGCGACCGAATCCATAACGGCTGCTGCAAGCACATGCATTGTGTAGAACCATCCCCTCGTCTGATCAATGCCCTCTGCAATAAAATCAGCCGGGAAATGCCGCTCGAATTTTTCCTTGTTCTCGAATGGGTAATGCCACTGCGCAAACGGCATGGATCCCGAATCGAACCACGCATCGATTACTTCCGGCATGCGGCGCATCGTTCCGCCGTCCGGCGCGGGCCAGGTCAGGGTATCCACGAACGGCCGGTGCAAATCGATATCCTTGTCGTTCTCCGGAAGCTGATCTCCACACTTCTCCCGTAGCTCCGCCATAGATCCGATCACCTCTAAATAGTCGGATCCCTTCTTGTCCGATTGCCAAATCGGAAGCGGAGTCCCCCAGTATCTGCGGCGACTCAATGCCCAGTCCACGTTATTCTTCAGCCATTCGCCAAAACGGCCTGTACCCATGGCCGATGGCTGCCAATTGATCGTATCGTTGAGCGCAATCATCCGGTCTTTAATCGCCGTAGTTCGGACAAACCAGCTTTCTACCGGATAATTCATGAGCGGCGTCCCCTTACGCCAGTCATGCGGGTAATTGTGGAGATGCGTTTCCTGCTTGTATAGCATACCGCGATCCCGCAAGTCCCTAACGATCGGCTTATCAGCCTCCTTGAACCACTGTCCGCTAAAAAGAGGGATCTGGTCCGTGAAGCGCCCCCCGGCATCCACCGGATTGAATAAGGGCAACCCCTCCTTTTGCCCTATAGCATGGTCATCTGCGCCGAAAGCCGGGGCAAGGTGTACGATGCCCGTCCCGTCTTCTGTGGATACGAAGTCTGCTTCCACGACGCGCCAGGCTCCCTTCTTGCTGCCCTCGTCGAGAAAATACGGGAAGACAGGGGTGTAGGTCATACCCACAAGGTCCTTGCCCTGAAATCTTCGGATGATTTCATAGCCGGCATCAAGCACGTTCAGGCGCTCTTCTGCAAGAATCAGACATTCTCCGTCTCCGGAGGGATTTTCCAGACGCACCTTCACATATTCAATGCCGGCGCCGACCGCAAGCGCCGTATTGGAAATGAGCGTCCACGGCGTAGTCGTCCACGCCAGAAAGGCTGTGTTCTCTTCGTCTCGCACGGGGAAGCGTACATAGACGGACGGATCTTGCACCTCCTCATAACCGAGACTGACTTCGTGGGACGAAAGCACCGTCCCTGAACCGGGGCTGTACCACTGAATTTTGTGTCCCTTGTACAGTAGCCCCTTCTCGTAGATTTTCTTGAGGAGCCACCATTCCGTTTCGATATACCTGTTTTCGAAAGTAACGTAGGGATGGTCCAGATCGACCCAATATCCCATCTTCCTCGTCAGGTCGTCCCATACCTCCTTGTACCGCAGGACGCTTTCGCGGCATTTTTCGTTGTATTTGCCGACTCCGTATCGCTCAATGTCTTCGCGCCCCGCCAAGCCAAGCGCCTTTTCCACCTCAATCTCAACAGGAAGGCCATGCGTATCCCAGCCGGCTTTGCGTTCCACATAGAAGCCCTTCATCGTTTTGTACCGGCAGAACACATCCTTGATGGTTCGCGCCATCACATGATGAATGCCGGGGCGTCCATTTGCGGTGGGCGGGCCTTCATAGAACGTGAAGGCCTTGCGGTTTGCCCGCTCGCGTACGCTTTTTTCGAAAATGCGGCGCTGCTCCCACCAGGCCAACACCTCGCGTTCCAGCGCAGCGTGATCGAATCGCTTTACTTCTTCAAACCTGGGCATGGATGGGGAGCCGACACGGCATGGCGGGCGAAATACACCCTCATGCGCCGATTGCCGATACGATTGCCGACACGAGCCGAGTCAAGAGGGGTTCCGCCTTTCCTGCGGCGGCAATAATTTCTGCGAGCGAAACGGCCTCGAGCGCATCGGGAAAACATTCGTCGGTTACAACCGAGATGGCAAGCACGCGCATATCCATATGACGGGCCGCGACCACCTCGGGAACGGTACTCATTCCCACTACATCAGCACCCCATGCACGAAGCATCCGGTACTCCGCTCTCGTTTCGAGGTTGGGCCCCGTAACCGCCACATATACGCCCCGGTGCAATTTGATACCCGCTTCGACGGCCTTTTCTTCCGCCAGTTGCTGCAACGCCTCGTCATAGGGTGCGCTCATATCCGGAAACCGTGCCCCCCAATCGTCGAGATTCGGGCCGATCAGGGGGTTGGCGTTCTGAAAATTGATATGATCCGATAACAACATCAATTCCCCCTTTCCGTACACGGGGTTCATACCGCCGGCAGCATTGGAGATAAGCAGTGTATCGACGCCCAGGACGCCAAATACCCGAACGGGAAACACGACGGTTTGGGCATCATACCCTTCATACAAGTGAAAGCGCCCTTGTAAGGCATACACCGGAACGCCGGCCAGTGTACCTACCAGCAGTCGACCCGGATGAGACTCGACCGTGGATAAGGGAAAGCCGGGAATTTCTTCGTAAGGAATGGTCGCCTCGGCCTTGATCTCTTCCGCAAGTTCGCCGAGACCTGTTCCCAGAATCAACCCGATCCGGGGCGACAGACCGGTCCGCGCGCGAATGGCTTCGGCAGCGGTTTCCACGCTTCGGCGATATGCAAGGGCATCAAACATCATTGATTGGGTTTCAGGTAATCAGGTGGCGGGGCTATGCTATACCCCGCCGCGTTTTTCTAATCGAGATCGCTCAAAATGCGACGGATGTGCTGGATATCCGATGACGAATCCTTATCGCCACTGGATTCTCCTTCTCTCGTATCTTCTGCCTCCGGAGTTTCTTCGATTTTTTGTGCACCGGGCGCCTTATCCGACGCCGCTTTGGCGCGTGCATCCGTCGTTTGTGCGGCTTGCTTTTTTCTTTGGGCAGTTGATTTTCCCTTCGCCGTTTTGTCGGGGGGCGACGGCATCTTTTCGCCTTCGCTGGCCGAATACAGTCTGCTCAGAACGACTGCGGCATGTTCTTCGTAGCGGGCCAGCAGATCGGTTTCAGAAGTGAGCAGGGCGCGCAGCCGCGCCATAAGTTCCAGGCGATAATCGTTCAACCTGGATGCTTGCCGACGAATCTCATTGACTGCCTGCCGCGCGTGCTCTTCTATCTCCCGCGCTTCGATTTCCGCCTTCTCTACGGTTGTCCGGGCTTTCCCCTCAGCATTCTGGAGCGTTTTTTCGGACGACTCCCGCGTGATGCGTAACGCCTCCTCAAGCGCCTCCTCTACTTTCTCGTAGTGCTCGAGTTTTGCCCGCAACTCACCCAGTTTGCTGTCAAGCCCCTGGCGCTCGTCCCTGACTTCTTCCCATTGCGTAGCCACCATTTGCAAAAACGAGCGCACTTCCTCTGGATCGTAGCCTCGGAACTTGTGAGAAAATTCCTGTTTCCGTATGTCGAGCGGAGTTAGTTTCATGACGCAACACGCTTTATGCCGGGGGATCAAGATTGCGCGTCCGCAGACATCGAAGGACGATCGCCATATTATTGATACAAGATACTGAATTTTTCCCGGCACTATGGTAAAACGATGCCGGACGAAACGGATGGTATCGAGGTTTCTACCGAATCCGTTCGCCAAACAGGGCGCTCCCGATCCTCACGTGGGTAGCACCCTCCTCGATCGCCTCTTCAAAATCCCGGCTCATACCCATGGAGAGCTGTTGCATTGAGATGTTCGGGGCGATCTGCGCCGGGAAAGTCTCGAACAGTGTACGCATGTCCCGGAATTCGCGGCGAATGGTCCCCGGTTCGGCATGAAGCGATGTGATAGCCATCAAACCTTCTACCCGGATATGTTCGCAGCGCGTCACTTCATCGAACAGCGGGGCCACCTCGTCGGGATGCAGGCCGAATTTACTGTCCTCCCCGGAAATGTTGACCTGCACCAGGCAGGGCAACACCCGTTCTTCTATTTCGGCCTGTTCGTTCAATGCCTTAGCCAGCCTGGCACTGTCCAGCGCATGAAAACAATCCGCGAACCGGACAACATCTCTGGCCTTATTGCGCTGCAAATGCCCGATCATGTGCCATGTCCTGTTCCCGCCCCGCCAACGTCCCGGGGTTTCTGTGCACTTCGCCACCAGTTCCTGCACACGATTCTCACCGAAGTTGCATATTCCGGCCCTGATTGCTGCTTCCACAGCCGCCATTGGAAAGGTCTTGGATACGGCGATAAGCGTAATCTCGTCCGGTGAACGATCAGCCCGTCGACATGCATCCGCAATACGCGCTCGAATCCGGAGCACATTGCGGGAGATTGCTTCCATGTCCACAGGATACACCATGGTCGTTACAAAAAAATCTTTCCGATGGATGCCTGCACATTAAACGTCAGTGCGCAGCACATCCAGGGGAGAGCGCCGGTAAACGCTTCGACTGTTTACAAGTCCGATCGCTACCGTCAGGAAAGGTACGGCGCCCAATAACACAAGCGTTGCAACGATATCCGGTCTGAAGCTCGTGTCGAATACGAAGGCCGAAAACGCCCACACGGACGCAAAGGAAAGCGCCAGACCCGTCAACGCTGCAAAGAAGCCAAGAAAAAGATATTCGACAGTCATGATCCGGAGCACTTCGGACTGTGACGCTCCCAGTGTTTTCAGCAATACGCTCTCACGCCGTCGCTGCACCCTGCTCACTACTACGACTCCGATCAACACAATCACCCCCGTCAGAATACTAAAGGACGCCATAAAGCGGACCACAAAGGATATCCTGGAGAAAATGGTGTCGAATGTGCTCAAGACAAGCGACAGATCGATCACGGAAAACCGAAGGATAATCACCCAATACGGCTCGCTGCAACCCGGACGCCTCTTCTCCGGTTTCCGTCCGGCTGAGCAGCACGTAAAAACCGGGAACCTCTTCCAGTATGCCCACAGGGAACACCACAAAGAAATTGGCGCCCATGCGACGCCATTCCACCTCGCGCAGGCTGGCAACCCGAACCGGGATCAACTGTCCCTGTACGTTGAATGTGAGACGGTCTCCTATGCCGACATTCAGATTCCGGGCAACATCCTGGTCAAGGGACACCGGCGCCACCGGATCGTCCGGATCCGCCTTCCCGATGAATGCGCCCTCAACAACTTTTTCCGATTCGGTCAGATAATCCCTGTACGTTACCCGGTATTCACGCCGGTGCGCCCAGGTTGCCGTAGAGTCCGCTCGCATTTCGTCTACCGTGCGCTCGTTCACGGAGGCAAGACGCATCGTGACAATAGGCACGCTATCGAGCACAGGCAGCTCCTTGTCCCGCACAATCTGCGTAACCGGATCGATCTCATCGGGTTGGATATCGAACAATACGATATTGGGCGATTGTCGAGCCTCGGACACTTCGAGCTGGGCCAGCAACGTTCGCTGAATGCCAAAAAGCGTACCGATAATAAATGCGCCCAGCCCCAGTGAAAGTATGAGCGTGTTCGTCTGGTTATTTGGCCGAAACAAATTGGCCAGCCCTTGCCGCCAGATATAGCTCCACCTTGACGGAAAGAAGCGGCGCGTAGCCCAGATGATCCCTCTGGCTGTGATCAGAAGAGCTCCAAAGACCGCGGCAAGCCCGGCCGTATACCCCAGCCCGATTCCGGGCGAAGGCGCATTGCCTATGGAAAAAGCCGTGATACCTGCTGCAACGATTCCGAAAACGACCCACCAGGGCGGGTCTTTCAGGCTGGCTTCTCTGGTCTCTACCGTTGAGCGCAGTGTCAGTAATGGGGATATGCGCCGAATGGAAACGAGTGGAAAGAGAGCAAACGCAGCGGTTACCCCAACCCCGAGCGCCATTCCTGCTCCAATGGAACCCCAGGATACCATAAAGGGCACGTCGAGGGGAAGAAAGTTGCTCAACGCGACCGGCACAAACATCTGTACGCCTATGCCGAGAGCCGCGCCTATCACGCTGCTCGCCAATCCCATAGTGATCGTCTGCAGAGCGTATACAGAGAATGTTTGCAGGGTTCCTGCCCCAAGGCATCGGAGTACTGCAATCGTTGCGAACCGGCGGCGCACATACACATGGATGGCGCCGGCCACCCCAATGCCTCCCAGCAGCACCGCGACAAAGGCTATTACACTCAGAAATCGATACAGATTGGTCAACCCCTCATCCCAATTTTCACGGATCTCCGCCACTGTGTCGTATCGTACTTCTTCTCCACGCAAGAACAGGGCAATGTTCTCGACAAGCGCTTCGACATCCCTCCCATCGTCGAACCGGAAGGCCAATTCGTAATCGGCCTGGCTACCCCGGGAAAGGAGGGTCGAGTCCAGTCTGGCGGCAGGGACGTACACGCGCGGGCTGAAGAACGACATCATCCGGTTCTCGCTCGGTATCCTGTCGATGCGCCCCGCCACAGGGTAGAAATACCGCCCGATGCGCACGCTGTCGCCGGGCTGTACGCCGAAGAGCCGCATGACCGTAGCGTCCACGAGGGCGCCTCCGCCAGCAAGCCAGGTATCCGCTGCGCCGACGGGCGCGGTTTCTATTTCCCCGTAGAAGGGAAACGCCCCCTCAACAGCCCGCACGGTCATCAGGCGAGATTGCTCCCCTGCAGGAAACCAGGCCATCGAAGGAAACGAAATGAGCCGGGACTGCGCCCCCCCTATAGAGTCGATGGCTGTCTCCACTGCCCCTCCGAACGGACGCCCGGATTCAAACACGAGATCGGCGCCCAGTAATGTCCTGGACTCGTCGTCTACTACCTTCCGGAGATTACTCCCGAACGATGAAATAGCCACCAGGGCAGCGACGCCGACGATCATCGAAGACAAAAAAAGCGCCAGCTGCCGCCGGCTGCCTCGACTGTCTCTCCACGCCATCCTGAATATCCAGGCATTCGGCATTGTATCGTCCGTTCAGGCTATGAGGGTACTGGTCAGGCCTTCGTCAAGGTATCGGAAATCGCACTCCCGCCGCGAAGCCGGATAATGCGACCCGTGCGCTCCGCCAATTCATGATTGTGCGTAACAAGAAGCAGCGCCGTTCCCGCGGTCTCGTTTATCTCGAAAACAAGCTCCTCGATCGTAGCGCCCGTATCTGTATCAAGGTTACCTGTCGGTTCGTCGGCAAACAGCATCGCCGGCCGGTTCACAAACGCCCGCGCAATGGATACCCGTTGCTGCTCGCCCCCGGACAATTGTGCAGGATAATGGGACATCCGCTCCCTAAGTCCCACCTGGTCGAGCAGTTTGCTCGCCCGTTCGTATGCCCCCTTTCTGCCGCGCAACTCAGCCGGAACCATTACATTTTCAAGCGCCGTCAGCGTAGGAATCAACTGGAAGGTCTGAAAAATGAATCCGACTTCCCGGTTTCGAAGCTTCGCCAGCGCATCTTCCGACATGGAGCTGAGTCGGCTGCCACACAAATCGACACTGCCCGAAGTGGCCCGGTCCAGGCCGGCGCATAGGCCCAGCAATGTTGTCTTGCCGGAACCCGAGGGGCCAACCACTGCGCATGTTTCTCCCCGGTGCAAGGGTATTCCCCGCAATACGTGCAAATCGGCAAACTATACCTGCTCGCGTGTATTCCTGTTCTGTGCCTGGCTTGCGGGTGCCGGAACGAGGAACCGGAAACCGGGGCCACCGCTCCGGACGGGGGAAACGTCCCTCCTGCGATGGAGCAAAACGATGGCCCGAGCGCGGAGCGCGTAGAAAATGCAGAAAAATCGGATACGATAATTCTCTTTCTGGGCAATAGCCTTTCGGCAGGAGCAGGGATTGACCCCGCAAGCGCCTTTCCCGCTCTCATACAAAATCGCATGGATTCACTGGGCTGGAATGTGCGGGCGATCAATGCCGGCCTGAGCGGAGAGACGAGTGCGGGAGGCTTGCGCCGCATAGACTGGTACCTGCAACAGCAACCCGTGAGCGTCCTCGTGCTGGAGTTAGGAGGAAATGACGGTTTACGGGGTATCCCGGTCGAGGTTACGCAGAACAACCTGGAGACGATTATCGATAAGGCGCGTACCGCGAACCCGGACATGGAGATTATTCTTGCGGGTATGCAAATCCCGCCCAATCTCGGACAGGATTATACCCAGGCATTCCGGAAAATCTACCCGACCCTTACCCGTATGGAGAATGCCCACCTGATCCCGTTTCTTCTCGAGGGCGTAGGGGGCGTGGATTCTCTCATGCAGATGGACGGTATCCATCCGAACGAATCCGGGCACCGGATCGTCGCGGAGAACGTCTGGAGCGTACTCCATCCGGTCATCGAGATACTGCATTCCCGGGAATGACGCTCCTGTGCGCCGCCTACAGAGCTTTTACGGCAGCCACAAGTTTGGCCAGCGAGTCTTTCGCATCCCCGAAAAGCATCTGTGTGTTGTCGTGATAGAACAACATGTTATCGATACCGGAATAGCCGGGACGCAGGCTGCGCTTGAGCACAACCACCGTGCCGGAACGATCCACATCCAGAATGGGCATCCCGTAGATGGGACTGGCCTTGTCCGTACGCGCTGACGGATTGACCACATCGTTGGCGCCAATCACGAGAGAGATATCCGTCATGCCGAACTCGTTATTGATATCGTCCATTTCATAAAGCTGGTCGTACGGCACATCCGCCTCTGCAAGCAATACATTCATATGTCCGGGCATACGGCCGGCCACCGGGTGGATAGCGTATTTCACGGTAATGCCCTGGGCTTGCAGTATATCCGACAGTTCGCGGACCTGGTGCTGTGCCTGGGCTACAGCCATGCCATAGCCGGGCACGACGATCACCTGGTCGGCATAGGTCAACTGAATGGCCACATCTTCGACCGACGTTGTCTGCACAGTCAGGTCGGGCCGGGCGCCTTCCACTGCCGGCCCACTTCCATCGCTGTCTCCGCCAAAACCGCCCAGTAGTACGTTCAGCAACGACCGGTTCATCGCTTCGCACATAATGGACGTCAGAATGAGTCCCGATGCACCGACGAGAGCGCCGCTCACGATGAGCGCCGTGTTGTCGAGCATGAAGCCGGTGGCCGCTGCGGCAAGCCCCGAGTAGGCGTTCAGAAGCGCCACGACGACGGGCATGTCTGCTCCCCCGATGGGGATGACGAGGAGAATGCCCAATACCAGCGAAAAGAGGCCCAGAGCCAGCGAACCCCACAGGATGGCTTGCATATCCATCGCCGCAAACGAGCCGCCCGCCCCGTAGATCAGGTATCCGCCTGCCCCGAGCGCCACCAGCGCCACCAGCACGGTGAGCACGCGCATACCCGGAAACGAAGCAGGATTACCGCTCAGGCGCCCCCCCAGCTTGCCGAACGCGACAAAACTTCCCGAAAACGTGATCGTGCCGATCAGAATGCACAGCATGACCGTTATCGCGGCCGGTGCGTCGAGCGGCGCCAGCGCGGCCATGGATTGGGCCGTTAGGGCCACCGCGCCGCCTCCTGCCTCCATGGACAGATAGCGCGCAATCTCTCCGCCCGCCACGAGCGCGGACGCCAATCCCCCGAAACCATTGAATACCGCAACCAGCTCCGGCATGCTGGTCATGGCCACCCGCCGTGCCAGCAACATGCCTACGGCAGCGCCGACCACGAACCCGCCAATCATCTCCAGCGGGGAAAGAATCCTTTGTAGCAACAGCGTTACCGCGACGGCAATCAACATGCCGATGGCGGCAAGCCGATTGCCTGTACGGGCCGTCGCCGGGGACTGCAGCCGTTTCATGCCCAGAATGAAGAGCACGGCAGCGGCCAGGTAAGCCAGTTCGATGAAGTTCTGCATGTTCACGAAGCGTCAGGAGACTGCGGCGGCGTTACTGGAGGATTCCTTACTGTCGCGCCGCTTCGGCTTGAACATTTGCAGCATCCGATCCGTGACGAGAAAGCCTCCGACCACGTTGATCGTGGCGACGACAAGCGCCGCAAATCCGATCCACTTGGCCCAGGGGCTCTCGATCATGCCGGTCGCCACGAGTGCTCCTACGATCGTAATACCGCTGATAGCATTCGTGCCGGACATGAGCGGTGTATGCAAGGTCTGCGGCACCTTGCTGATTACCTCAAACCCGATGAATGCCGCCAGGATGAATATGACCAGATTGCTCAGCATCAGGATGAACCGGATTGGAAATACATGGGTACTGTGCGAAACGTCTCTGTGCTATGTATCGAGCAGGGTACGTACGCGTTCGTGCACGACTTGCCCGTCGTGCGTCACGCACATACCCTTGAAAATCTCGTCCTCGAAATCCGGGCGGAACGTCTCGCCGTCGGAAAATTCCGTGAGGACGGCAAACAGCGTGCGGGCGTACATGGCACTGGCGTCGACAGGTGCTTCCGACGGCAGGTCGAGCGGCCCAAAAATACGTACGCCATGCGCCGTAACGGTTTTTCCGGGTTGCGTAGCCGAGCAGTTGCCCCCGCCTGCCGCCGCCAGGTCGATCACCACGGATCCCGGTTTCATGCCTTGTAATGCCTCGTCTGTGACGAGGATGGGCGCGGGGCGGCCCGGCACCAGCGCCGTCGAGATCACCACGTCCGCCGCTCCGATATACGGAACCAGCAAGGCCGTTTGTTGCGCCGCTTTCTCTTCGGTCAACGCCGTAGCGTATCCGCCCGTATCGGCGTCCTCTTGCGTTTCGAAAGCCAATTCCACGAACTTTGCGCCGAGGCTGCGGACTTCTTCTTGCGCTGCATCGCGGATGTCGTAGGCAGACACACGGGCTCCGAGCCGCCTTGCCGTGGCGATGGCCTGCAGCCCGGCAACACCCGCTCCCAGCACCAGCACATTAGCCGGCTTCACGGTGCCTGCCGCCGTCGTCATGAGTGGAAAAAACCGGGGCAAGGCCGTGGCGGCCTGCAACACGGCTTCATACCCGGCCACACTGCTCATGGCGGAGAGCGCATCCATCTTTTGCGCACGAGATATCCGGGGCGTCAACTCCATGCTGAGCGCCGTCACGGAGCGATTGGCCAACTCCAGGGATAATGCAGGCATGCCCAGCGGATCCAGCAGGCCCAGAAAGACGCTACCGGGCTTCATCTTCCCGATCTCGGATTTCGAGGGTGGGGTCGCTTTCAGGACGATGTCGGCGCCGAGCGCTTCGCTTCCTGTCCCTATCCGTGCACCGGCTTCCCGGAATGCGTCATCGGTAAAGTATGCCGACTCGCCGGCCCCCGCTTCCACGACGACCTCGAATCCCGCGCTTGCAAACTTTCGGACCACCTCGGGAACGACAGCCACGCGCCGTTCGCCGGCAGCGGCCTCCTTTGGAACACCAATGGTTAACGCCATACGCTCCCGAATAGAGATTCTGTCATGCAGGCGGTGCAAGCGGCATGCTCTCGCGCATGAGACAACCGGAATATACGAAGGCTGCCGTATATCACCCGCGTTCTCGCTCGAAATCGTCCATAAAGGCAATGAGTGCATCCACGGATTCTTCCGGGCAGGCATTGTACAGCGAGGCGCGCATCCCTCCCACCGAACGATGTCCTTTCAACGCCAGCAATCCCCGCCCGTGCGCTTCAGACAGAAAACGCGCTTCCAGGTCTTCCGAAGGCAGGCGGAATGTCACATTCATCCGCGAACGGGCGTCTTTGTGCGCCGTCCCGCGATAAAAATCCGTCCGGTCGATCCGGGCATACAGCTTGCCGGCCTTTCGCTCGTTGATCTTTTCGATGGCCGCAAGTCCTCCCTGTGCTTCCAGCCATGCCACTACCTTGCCTATGACGTACACGGCGAACACGGGGGGCGTGTTGTACAGCTTCGCCGCGTGGGTCCCGTAATCCAGAATAACGGGAAGCGATTTGTTACGGCGTTGCAGAAAATTGTCGTGGACCAGTACGACCGTGGCGCCCGCCGGTCCGATATTCTTTTGCGCGCCCGCATAGATCAACTCGTGGTTCGCCATGTCGATCGGGCGGCTCAGAAAGTCGCTGGACGCATCGCATACGATGGGCGGATCGACCTGCGGGGCTTCTGCGAACTGCGTTCCTACCACCGTGTTGTTCGAGGTCATATGCAGGTATGCCGCCTCGGGGTCAACATCCCATGCGTTTGCATCCGGGATGTACGAAAAATTGCGATCCTCGCTCGACGCCGCTGCCCGCGCCTTACCCGTACGCTGCGCTTCTTTCAATGCATTCGCTGCCCAACGACCCGTCACCACATAGTCCGCTGAGGCTTCCTCTCCTCGGAAATTCAGCGGCAGCTGGTGGAACTGCATGGAGGCTCCCCCTTGCAGGAAGAGCACATGCCATTCGTCGCCGATGTTCAGGAGACGCCGAATACGCTCTTTGGCGTCCTGTTCGATCTGCGTATAGGCCGCCGAACGGTGACTGATTTCGAGGACGGAGGCGCCAAGATCGCCGTATACCGGGAGTTCTTCTTTTATTTCCAGCAGTACGGCCTCTGGAAGCGCCGCGGGGCCGGCGGAAAAGTTATGCAAACGCATGGCAGGTTGCAGGCGGAGTGATTGTCAAGGAACCGTAGTCTTCGGAAAAACAGTGCTACGGCAAGGCACACGAGGGACATTCAGCCCTATTCGAACAGGTGCACGAGCAACCCGCTTCGGAGTTTCGGTTCGAACCATGTGGATTTAGGCGGCATGAGGAGGCCCGCATTCGACACGGCGAGCAGTTCCTCCACACTGGTCGGGTACATGGAGATGGCAAGTTCCGCCCGCCCGGAATCGACCAGTCGTTCCAGTTCGTCCGTGCCGCGAATGCCTCCCACGAAGTCGATGTTCGGATCCAGGCGCTGATCCACAATACCGAACTCGGGTTCCAGCACATGCTCGCTGAGCCGCGCCACATCGAGTGTGTCGGCTACCTCGCTGCGCTCCGTTGCCGGAAGCGACATCGTATGCCACCGCCCACCCATGTACAGGCATACGCTGCCCGGTCCGGAAGGCGTTTTCTCCCCGGAATCCATGGGCAGGGCAAACCGGGCGGCCAGCGTGTTCAGAAACTCGTCTGCGGGGGCAGGCAGCTTTCGTACGATGCGGTTGTAGGCGAGAATGCGCAGTTCGCTCATGGGAAACAGCACGGCCGGGAAGAACTCCGCTTCCGGCACTCCGTCGGACGCTTCGCGCATTTCCGCCGCCGCCCGTGAGGCTGCCGCACACCGATGGTGCCCGTCCGCAATATACAGGTACTCGACACTCCCGAAGGCATCCACCAGTTCTTCCTGCTGCTCCGCTTTCCAGATCGTGTGCCGGACGCCATCCTCCGCCGTGAAGTCGTAAAGCGGCTCCGAAGCCGTCTCGGAAGCGACCAAAGCATCGATCCGGTCCGCGTTCCGGTAGGTCATCATGACCGCCTCGGCATGCGCCTGTTGGGTCACGATATGGCGGACGCGGTCTATCTCCTTTTTCGGGCGCGTTTTCTCGTGCTTCAGGATGATTTCATTGTCGTATTCCTCCACCGATACGCACCCGAATACGCCGGTTTGCGTACGACCGTCCATTTCCAGGCGGTAGATGTATACGGACGGCTCGTCCTGCACCGAGGCGCCATTCCGGGCGAATGCCTGCAGGTTGGCGGCGCCGCGTTCGTACGTTTCCGGGGCATATTCGTCGGCGCCCGCGGGCAGGTCGATCTCCGGGCGAACGACATGCAGAAAGCTCAGCGGGCGTCCTTCGGCAAGGGCGCGGGCTTCCTCCGTATCGACGACATCGTAGGGCACGGAAGCCACCTCCGTTACCTTGTCGGGAACGGGACGAAGAGCGCGAAAAGGGTGTAGAATCGCCATGGGAAGGAGCCGGGTAGGGGCCAGGATAGTGCACAGAAAACAATCCGGTACAATTTCGGAAATGCCCGGTTCTTATGCAGCGCGGCGGCGGCGAATAAGCGGTTAAGATGGGGAGTCGCGGGGATAGAAAATTGCGAGTCCTTTTTTCAGGAACCTGGAGTAGCAGGATACGCCATACGATAAGGACCGCCACAATGTACCAAAGGCGCCTCCAATGATGTGGCGCAACTTGAGTTTGCGCAGCCCGTCAGACGCACAGGCGACATGGCCGTGGAGCAAGCTCAGCGGGTGTCCTTCGGCAAGGTGCGAGACGTATCAAACATACCCGAACAGCGGCGGAAACACGACCACAACGAGCCCTGCCCAGGCAGCGTACACCGGAAGGTAGTCGGTCTGCCAGCGCTCCAGGGCAGTGAAGGACCCGGCGCCCCGCAAAAATCGCACATACAGCCAGGCCGACCAGGCAAGATTGACCAGCAGGATAATGTTCATGCCCAGCGCAGCCACCTTGTTCGGACTGAACCCGAACTCCGATATGCGGGCAACGATGGCTGTCAGCGCTACGACGTCCACGATCAGGGCCGAGACAACAAGCACCAGTTGAAAGATGTCGAACGCGCCCGGCTTTTTCTCGGGATCCCGCGCCGACACGGCATAAAGAAGCAGACCGAGAACCACCACGAGCAGCAGGTCGCATCCGATGAGGGCTTCGCGCTCCATATTGATGCTATTCCCGGTCCATAACATGGAGCCCATAAAAACGAGTAGCACGATAGCGAAAAGCGGCGTGAACAGGCGGGTCAGCATCGGCGCAAAGTTCGCCATGATATTCTGCTTCGTTTCCACCAGCCAAGCGGCTATGAGGACGGCTCCAAGCGCACCGCAAGGGATAAGCCAGTTCTGCATGAACCATTCGGGGTCCAGGCCGATAGCGGTGAACATAAACATCGTAAGGGCCGTCAGGACGATGCCGCCCAGCGCAATGAGCACATAGTAAATGAAAAATTCGCCGGAGAATCGGACAAAATTCATGCGCCTGGCGCTATCGCCCCACGCTCCTCCTGCATAAGCGACTCCAATGGCCAGCCAAAGCGCTATGGGCAGATGCAGTATAGTCAGGAGTTCGGTGGCAGCTTCCGGCTCGAACGGGAACACATTGACGAGAACGGCTGCCGCCGCAAAGGGCGCCGCTATCCATAGGCAGTTCCGGACGCCAAGGGTACGCTTCCATGCAAAATACCCGGCGAGAAACGGCAGGACGAAAAGGCTGATGTTGCGTGCATAGAACGCTTCGTCTCCCTGGTGCATCGACAGGCCGAACAGCGCCGGGATTTTTACGGCAAGCGCCGCCAGGATCGCCAAGGCAATGACTATCGTGGTTTCCGTGCGGACCATCCCCGTGGTCGCGCCGCCGTTTTCCGTTGCGTCCATTGTTTCTCCTGAAGATGTTTTCGGCTACCAGCTTCCAACCATGGCTACCCCGATCAGGGCCGCAAGCCATTTCCATGTGGATCGTTTTCCGTGCATTTTCTTATCCCGGCTACAAGGTTTGCACTTTCAGTAGGGCGCTTCCAGCGCTTCGCACAGCCAGTGCTGAAAAGGTGATGCACTCCGGCACAACGCCGCAAAATCGTCCAGGAAGCCCTCCGAAACGATTGTATCGTCCCCAAGCGATGTCACCCCGATGAAATCCTTCCGCTTCAGGTCTTCGATCATCGGATGATCCGGGTCAATGCCCCGTGGCGCCCTCTTCAGCGAATTCCCGGACAGCTCGAACGCTGCGCGGAACCCTGCGTCGTCCCGCGCCTGCGCCCACGCATCCGGGTCGTCCATGATTGCCTGGCGAATCATGGTCAGCGTCGGCGAACCGGGGCGCCATATGCCACACCCGACAAAGGATCCTCCCGGCTCGATATGGAGGTAAAAACCGGGGGTGTGCGCGTCTTTGGCCGACTCGTGGCGGAAGTGGATGCCCGTATGAGTCTTGTACGGGCTCTTGTCCTTTGAAAAGCGTGTGTCCCGGTAGATACGGAAGAGCGAACCGCCGTTAGCTCTCGGATCGGCCCGGAAATGCGGGCTGATTTCCTGCAGGTGCGGTGCAAAATCCGCAATGAACCGCAGGGCAGGCTCCTTCACATCTCCCTCATAGCGGGCCTTGTTGGCCTGAAACCAGTCCCGGTCATTGTTTGCCGACAAGTCGTCGAGGAACCGGAACGTTTCAGGGGTAAAACAGGAAGAGAACATGCGTGTACAGATTATGGATAGCGTGTCGATGAGCCTTACGGTTCGCCGAATCGAGGGGTTCCGCTTCCCGTTTCTCGCATGCTCCACCGCATAAAGCAAGTGCATGCCATACTTCGGGGACCGCCGCCGACATGCCCATAACGCCGGAATCGCTGCTTTCTTGTCTTTGCTGGAACAAATCCGTACAATGCGGGCTACACTATCTCATAGTAACATCGCGGGGTGGAGCAGCTGGTAGCTCACCGGGCTCATAACCCGGAGGTCGCGGGTTCAAATCCCGCCCCCGCCACAGCAGGAACCGGCATTCCCAACAGGGGGTGTCGGTTTTTTTGTTTCAGCCCCCGCACCCCATCATACTATTGCCCATAGATATTTTTGGGGATTATATACAAAAGTCGCCAAAGGGCTTCGTAGTCGGTCGCTGTCCAACATGGCGTGTATGTTGTTTGGGGCGTGATTCTCCATTAGGGATGACAATAAATAGACACGAAAAAATCACTAATTAACTCTAAATAATCACGAAATGAGTACAACTATATGCATATAATTAATGGTGAGGGCCGGGTCAACCCATGACGGAGTGAACGCGGTCAAGCTTAGTCGTTGTCCCTATGTGTGCGCCGGAGAGCAAGGCTAAGGCGGGTGAAGCGGTCAGGTACCCAGACCGGAGCCGAAGAAGCAAACGGAGGCTTGGCAACTTTTGTATATAAGCTCCATATTTTTCCCAGCACTTGCAGGCGGGTGTTCCCTATTTGTACCTTCGAAATCATAGCCGATCGATCTCCTTAACTGTTTAAGAATTGGCTATAGCAGTGCGGAACCAGTCTCAATCGAACGAGGGGAAATCTGAAATGCAACTCGACAAATTCGGTATTTCTCATAAACTGTCGCGGCGGCTTGCAATCGGCCTGGGTGGTCTCGGGGCCATTTTCTTCTTCGCCGTTTCCACTGCGCAAGCGCAAACCGCCCTCGGCGAGGAAGCCCAGTTTGTCCTGAACAGTTTTTCCTTTCTTGTCTGGGGCGCGCTGGTAATGTGGATGTGTGCAGGCTTCACCATGCTCGAGGCCGGTTCCGTACGAACCAAAAACGCCTCTGTGATTTGCCTGAAGAACATTGGTCTCTATTCGATCGCCGGACTGACGTTCTATCTGATTGGTTACAATATCATGTATGTCGGTGTCGAACCGGGTGGTTGGTTCGGCTCCTTACAGTTCTTTTACGGTACATCCGAACATGAGATTGCCCTTCTTGGCGGCCAGGGGGAAGCCGCGTCCGAAGTTCTGGAGAATGGAAGTTCGGTCATGTCGAACTGGTTTTTCCAGATGGTGTTTGTGGGGACAACCGCCTCCATCGTATCCGGTGCGCTGGCCGAGCGTGTCAAATTGTGGTCCTTCTTTATCTTCATTGCCGTGCTGACGACGGTCATCTACCCGGTCATCGGGGCCTGGACATGGGGCGGCGGATGGCTTGCGGAAATGGGCTTCCAGGATTTTGCCGGATCGACGATCGTTCACTCGACCGGCGGCTGGGCGGCGCTCGCCGGCATTCTTATCGTCGGTGCACGAAAGGGTAAATTCCGAAAGAACGGTGAGGTAAAGGTGACCGCACCGTCGAATGTGCCCGCCGTGACGCTGGGCGTCTTCATCCTTTGGTTCGGCTGGTTCGGTTTCAACGGGGGCTCGCAACTGGCCTTGAGCGGCGTGGTCGATGCCGTAGCGATCAGTAATATCCTTGCTAATACCAACCTTGCCGGGGCCGCGGGTTTCGTAGCCGCCATTTTTCTGTCCCGCCCCCTTTTCGGACGGGTCGATCTGCTCGCCAGTTTGAATGGGGCCATCGCAGGCCTGGTGGCGATCACGGCCGGTCCCGACATTGTCGCACATCAATGGGCTATAGTCATCGGCGCGGTAGGCGGCTGCCTGTGCGTCATCGGACTGAAGGTTATGGAGCGTCTCAAGATCGACGATGTGGTCGGTGCAGTGCCTGCCCACTTGTTTGCCGGCGTTTGGGGAACGCTTGCGGTCTGCATCGTAGCCGGCGGCAACCTGGGGGTGCAGCTTGTCGGCATTCTGGCCGTTGCTGTCTTTGCGTTCGGAGCCTCCTGGCTGACATGGATAGCCATCGACAAAACGATCGGGGTCCGCATCTCGTTAGCTGTCGAGGAGTTGGGTCAGGATGTGGCCGAGTTGGGTATCGAAGCCTATCCGGAATTCCTTGTTATACCGGATCCTGATCTGGACGACGAATAAGCATGAGATGGGAAGAATATGTGTCACTACACGCGGGTCACGGGGCTTTCACGTGGACCGTCACGATGTCGGTATCATGATATATCTGATGGTGCACCGAGGATGCGACGTGCCGCAGTAACCGAAGCGAAATTTCTCTTTCGACCGGCGCCCCGGCGGTTTGTTCGCCAAGCAGCGCCATCTGATCCTGAAGATTCTCCTCGCCGGCCGATGCAACGAACTCGAGAATCGCCTCGTTGCCCTCCTTGCGGGCAGCCAGAAGCAGGCGCCGCTGTATATCTTCTTCCTTGCCTTCATCCCGGTCAAACAGTGTAAGCAACGTTTCTTCGGCAGCAGCTTCAAGGCGTTCTCCCATCGCCCTGTCCCAGCCGCTACGGGACGTGAACTTGACAAGAAACTCCCGTATTGTCGGCAAGGCGGATATGTCGAATGCTGCCTCCATGCGGCTGGGTCGACGTTCCGTCAGCTCCATAAACAGTGTCATGAGGATGGCCACAAGGCCCCCTGCCGTCATGCCGTTTTGCAGAATACCGCCTGCAAAGTCCGCGAAATATTCCGGAAATATCACACCGTTCTGGAAGCCCACCCCGGCCCAGAACGCGACGCCAACCACAAGGCCCTTCCGGTAATCGATTCCGTCCTGAACGACAATTCTCATGCCGACCACGAAGAGCATCGCCAGAAGGACGGCAAGATAGGCCGCCGCGACCGGGCTCGGTATCGCCAGGACTGCGGCGAGTCCCTTCGGAAGAAAAGCCAGCACAAGGAATATTAGCCCGACGGCAATGCCGACCCTGCGTGCGCCAACCCCTGTAAGTTCAGTGACCGCTACGCTTGTTGAATAGGTCGTGTTCGGCACGGTCCCCAGGAGGCCGGACAGCAAGTTGCCCATTCCATCCGCAGCCACTGCGCCCTGCACCGCCCGGAAATCCACCGCTCGAGGGCTACGCCAGGAAACACGCTGGATGGCGACGGCGTCGCCGACCGTTTCGATGGCGCCGATCAGGGTCACGAACACGAAGGCCGGAAGCAGCGTCCAGAAAACCGGCCCGAACGAAAGGTCCATGCCTGGCCAGCCGCTCTCCGGAATTCCGATCCATCCGGCTTCGCCAATACGGGTAATATCGTAAAGGCCGTACAATCCACCGACTACAGAACCCACGACAACCCCGATCACCGGCGCCCAGAGGCGTAATGTGCCTTTCGCTTTCAGGGCAATACCGCTAATGCACAGTACGGTTACGAGAGCGGTCAACGGGCCCGCCAGGGCTGGAGACCCCTCCGGCACATCATTCAACGTATCGAAAATGATCGGCATGACCGTCACCGCTATCAGCATGATTACGGTTCCGGTGACGGTTGGGGTCAGGATGCGCCGAAACAACGAAAGACGCGCAGCAAGCGCGAACTGGAAAAGCGATGAAATGATAACAAGGGTGGCGAGCATGGCCGGGCCGCCCTCGACAATGGCCGTGATACACACCGCGATAAAGGCCCCGGAGGTACCCATCAGCAGCACATAGCCCGCGCCCAGCCGGCCAAACCGAACCGCTTGCAGTATCGTGGTTACTCCGCTGACCATGACCGCGGCAAAGACGGCCCACGACAGAAAGATTTCGGTCCCTCCGGCGGCCCGAATCACGATCATCGGCGTGAACACGATGCCGGATATGCAAAGCACCGCAAGCTGAAAACCAAGGCCGAAGGAAAGCGTGGTCGGAGGAGCTTCATCCGCCTGATACCGAACGCTTGTACGGGGGGATATATTGCCAATGGCCATATCGTAATTCCGGTCTCGTAAGGAAGTAGTCCGAAAATACTATATCGCATTCCGCCTGACAATAAATACTGCCGGTATCCCCTCCGCGCCGGAGGACTGGCGCGCCATGCCTGCAATTATTATGGATTACCCGGAGCGCAAAAAACTCCTTGATACAGATTCACTGTCTCTGCCAGGCGTTTCCAGGCGGCATTATTCTCTTTATTCCCGAATATCTCTACGAGGCCGCCACGCCGTTCGAGGAAACCTCCTCACCCTCTTCCGGAACCATCCCCAGTTCCTTGCGGATCTGCCGCTTGATCTCCTCGCGCTCCTTGTCGTGCTCTCGCAGCCATTCCTTCGTGGCTTCCCGTCCCTGTCCTATGGATTCTTTGCCGTACGCATACCAGGAACCGGATTTCTGCATGATCTTGCACGAGCAACCGAGGTCGATCAACTCACCGAGCGCCGAAATACCCTCTCCATAAATAATATCGAATTCGGCTTGCCGGAAGGGCGGCGCCGTCTTGTTCTTCACGATCTTCACACGCGTCCGGTTGCCGACCACCTCCGTGCCTTCCTTGATAGCCCCTATGCGACGAATATCCATCCGCACGGACGCGTAAAACTTGAGTGCACGCCCGCCGGAAGTCGTTTCGGGATTACCGAACATGACCCCGATCTTTTCGCGGATCTGGTTGATGAAAATGAGCGAGGTCCGGGTGCGGCTTATCGTACCGGTCAGCTTCCGCAGAGCCTTGCTCATGAGCCGTGCCTGAAGCCCCACCTGCTGGTCGCTCATCTCTCCCTCGATCTCAGCCTGGGGAACAAGCGCCGCTACCGAGTCGATCACCACTACGTCCAGCCCCCCGCTGCGTATGAGCATTTCGCAGATATTGAGCGCCTGCTCCCCGGTATCCGGTTGCGAAACCAGCATATTATCCACCTTTACGCCGAGCTTTTCGGCGTAATTGATATCGAAGGCATGCTCGGCGTCGATGAAAGCGCACATGCCGCCTGTTGCCTGCGCCTCTGCGATAATATGGGTCGCCAACGTCGTCTTGCCCGATGACTCCGGTCCGTAAATCTCTATGACGCGCCCGCGAGGGATTCCACCCACGCCGAGAGCGGCGTCCAGCGTCAGCGATCCCGTCGAAATCGACTCGATGCGAGCAATGGGCGCATCGCCCATACGCATCACCGCGCCCTTCCCGTATTGCTTCTCGATTTGCTGCACCGCCAGGTCGAGGGCCCTGTTTTTCTCGGAGTCGTTGGAGGTCATGGTAACGTCAGCCTGTTATGTGAATATGTGCGATGTACATATCTAATATACATACGCAAGATCGTCGATTCCACTTTTTTTTCCACTCCCCTACAGACACACACAATACGCAATTCATAACCATTATGAGCGGCCCGCAAGCAGATTTTTTCGCACCCTGTCCAGCAAAAAAGTAGTGGTCAGTTGCTTGTTGAGCATGCGGTCTCGCACAAGTTGTAACCGGTGCGCCTCCACCCCGCCGGTGTCGGCGTATCCGATCCATACCGTTCCCACCGGCTTTTCCCACGTGCCGCCCGCGGGCCCGGCCACACCTGTCGTCGAAAGACCCAGGTCGGCGCCGAGAAGACGCCTTATTCCTTCGGCCATCTGCACCGCGACGACCTCGCTCACGGCGCCATGTTGCCGGAGCGCATCCGCCGATACGCCGAGCACGTCTACCTTTGCCGGGTTCGAATAGGCCACTACCCCACCCGCCATGTATTCAGACGATCCGGGGATATTCGTAAGGGCGTGCGCCAGGTATCCTCCTGTGCAGCTTTCCGCCACCGCCACGGTCAAGGAGCGATCCCGGAGCATATTTCCCACTACTTCTTCGAGCGTCTCGTCGTCCACCCCGTATATGTATTCGCCGATCCGGTCCCGCAGGCACGCTTCCAGTTGCGCTATACTACCATCCGCCTCCTCCCGGTCACCGGCGAATGCCGTCATGCGCAACCGCACTCCCCCGGCCCCCGGCAACCAGGCGAGCCGGAGCGTATCCGAAAGCACGCCGGACAAATCCCCTGCTGCCTCCTGAAGACTGGATTCTCCAATACCCGCTGTACGAAGGGTACGGTGTACGATGGAGCGGAGTCCGCCCCGGCGGCGCACCCTCGGCAGGACCTCCTCGGTAAAAAGATGTTGCATTTCGTACGGCACCCCGGGCAATACGGCCAGCATGCTTCCTGCCGCCTCCCCCTCCCGGATATCCCGCCAAAACCCCGGCGCAGTCCCCAGCCGGTTGGACAGGACTTCGAATCCGTCGGGGACCATGGCTTGAGAACGGTTGCTTTCCGGCATGGGCCGCCCCCGCAGCGCGAACCGCTCCCGGATATTTTCCAGGATTCCGGTCTGAAACGCCAACTCGACTCCGAAGAGACCTGCCACTGCCTCGCGCGTCCTGTCGTCGTCGGTAGGCCCAAGACCGCCCGTCGTAACGACCAGATCGCTTTCGGCCAGACTGCGCCGGAGCTCGGATTGCAGTGTTTTCTCGTCGTCGCCGACCGTTGTCATGCGGCGCACAACCACGCCTGTCAACGTCAACTGCTCGCCAAGCCAGGCAGCGTTCGTATCGCGCACCTGCCCGATAAGCAGTTCGTCGCCAATGGTCAGCACGGTGGCCTGCATACTCTCCGAAATATTTATCTATGCCGGATCGACCAGCCTTCCGGATCGGCCCGCCAGTCCAGAATGGTCTGGACCGCCGCTCCGGACAGTGTTTCCCGTTCCTGCGCCGCCGCTAACAACACATCCAGGCCGGTCAACACATACAGGGGGACCTCTGCCTTTTCGAAGTTTTGGCGGGCGGCAGCAAATCCATGGGAAAAAATGGCGAGAACCGCCTGCACATTGGCGCCAGCATCGCGCAATGCTTCCACTACGGCACAGGAAGAACCGCCCGTCGAGATCAAATCCTCTACCACGATGGTGGTTCGGCCCGCTATACTCCCCCCCTCTATGAGGCAGCGGCGCCCGTGCTCCTTCGATTTCGCCCGCGCATACGCCATGGGCATTTCCAGAATATCCGCAAGCCATGCCGCATGGGGAATACCGGCTGTAGCCGTCCCCGTGATCACCTCGGCGTCCAGCCCGTTTTCTTTCCATACGTGAACAAATCCGTCGCGTACGGTGCGCCGCGCAGCCGGACTGGAAAGGAGCAAGCGGTTGTCGCAATAGACCGGCGCCAGCAAACCGGATGCAAGCGTAAACGGCTCGTCCGGGGCGAAGCGAACGGCCTGCACGTCCAGCAGGTGTTCCGCCACACGCCGGGCTAACAAACGACCTGCTTCGTTTTCCGCATCTTTTTCCATGAAAAATTCAGGCCTGGGCGATGTATGCCTTTCTCCGGTATGCTTTTCCCTGAACAGGTATATCCACCCGGTCCACAGAGTAAACGCAACGACCAGGAAAAAGGCCGCAATCGGAATGGGTGTGTCGAGTATCCACCTTGCCCAGGCGCCGGTAACTCCTTCCAGTTTCTCAAAGGTCAGGAGCGCCAGCATCCCACCCAGATACACGATCTGGCTGGCTGTCTTCCTCTTGGCGACAGGCAACGTAAACCCACCACCATCACCACCACCGGATATCGGGGAATGAGAGCGCAGCCAGGTCACCGATATATCGCGCAATCCGATGAGCGCCACGCCCCACCATGGTACAAACTCCGGAACGATCACACAAAGCATCACGAAGGCGCCCAGGACCAGCACCTTGTCGGCAAGCGGATCGAGCACCTGCCCAAGCTCAGACCGGGCTTCGAATTTCCGGGCAATTTTCCCGTCCAGATAATCGGATGCAGCCGCAAGAAGGAATAAACCTAACGCAATAGCCAGACCCGGTAACGCATTGCCGTACAACAGGATAAGCACCACTGGCGTCACCAGTATCCGGATGATCGTAAGCACGTTCGGAAGATGCTTCATGCGCAGCCTCGCCGGCGCCGGGCGCCATCATCCGTAAGATTCCGTTCGTATCGAGTCATATGCGTATCAGAGTGCGTATGGAGCGCCGCCGGACGACGAAATGTCTGCCGCAAAGACTGTCATTATGGCGGAGAATGAACTCCGGCATTATTCTTGATAGCGTCCAGCGGACACCAAGCCCGCGTACTGTAAAATAAAGACCTGCAAGGTAGCGAGATACTCGTTATGGGAAAGATTATTGGAATTGACCTCGGAACAACGAACTCGGTCGTCTCCGTGATGGAAGGCGGAGAACCCGCTGTGATCACCAACCCCGAAGGCGCGCGCACCACGCCGTCGGTCGTCGCCTATAAGAAGGACGGCGAACGGCTCGTGGGCATGCCCGCCAAGCGGCAAGCGATTACGAACCCGCAAAATACGATCGCTTCGATCAAGCGCTTCATGGGACGCCAGTTTGGCGAAGTCGAAAGCGAGATCAAGACTGTTCCGTACGAAGTGATCCGCGGCGACAACAATACGGCCCGGGTCAATGTGAACGACCGGGTGTACACGCCGCAGGAAATCTCGGCGATGGTTCTCCAGAGGCTAAAGCAGACCGCAGAAGACCATCTTGGCGAAAAGGTGACCGAGGCCGTCGTTACGGTGCCCGCATACTTCAACGACGCACAGCGTAAGGCTACGAAAGAAGCCGGTGAGATCGCCGGACTGAATGTGCGGCGCATCATCAACGAACCGACGGCGGCGGCGCTGGCCTACGGTCTTGACAAAAAAGAAAAAAAGGACGAAATCGTCGCCGTATACGATCTGGGCGGTGGCACGTACGACATCTCGATTCTTGAACTCGGCGACGGTATTTTCGAGGTAAAGGCGACCTACGGCGATACGCATCTTGGAGGAGATGACTTCGACCAGCGGCTGATCGATTACATCGCCGATGAATTCCGGAAGCAGGAAGGCATTGACCTGCGCAAGGACCGCATGGCCCTGCAACGGCTGAAAGAGGCCGCGGAGAAGGCGAAAATCGAACTCTCCGGGCAAACGCAGACAAATATCAATCTGCCCTTTATCACCGCCACGGAAGACGGGCCAAAGCACCTGACGCTCGACATCACGCGGGCCGCCTTCGAAAAACTGGTAGACGATCTGGTCGAGCGCACTATTCCGCCCATGGAAAAAGCGCTCAAGGACGCCGGTGTCTCAAGGGACGATATCGACGAGGTCATCCTCGTCGGCGGTTCGACCCGCCTTCCGAAAATTCAGGAAGTGGTCGAGAATTTCTTCGGCAAAAAGCCCAACCGTTCGGTAAATCCGGACGAGGTGGTGGCCGTAGGAGCAGCCGTCCAGGGCGGCGTGCTTTCCGGGGATGTCAGCGACGTGCTACTGCTCGATGTGACCCCGCTCAACCTCGGCATCGAAACGCTCGGGGGAGTGATGACGTCGCTCATCTCCGCCAACACGACCATCCCTACGAAGAAGAGCGAGATATTTTCCACGGCTTCGGACAGCCAGACCTCCGTGGAAATACATGTACTCCAGGGAGATCGCCAGATGGCCATCGGCAACCGTACGATCGGGCGCTTCCATCTGGACGGCATCCCTCCGGCGCCGCGCGGCATCCCGCAGATCGAGGTAGCCTTCGATATCGACGCGAACGGCATCCTTGACGTAACCGCCAAGGACAACGCGACGGGTAAGAAGCAGAACATCCGCATCGAGGCTTCCAGCGGGCTCTCCGATCAGGAGATCGAGAAGATGCGCCAGGATGCGAAGACGCACGCCGAGGAAGACGAGAAGAAGCGGGCACAAGTCGAGAAGCGGAATCAGGCCGATTCGCTTGCATACTCCACGGAGAAGAACCTGAAGGAATACGGGGACAAGATTCCTGCCGAAAAGAAGGCGAAGGTCGAGGCGGCCCTCGAACGGCTCAAGGAGGTGCGCAAAAACGACGAGTCCCCCGATCTGGACTCGGCGCTGGAGCAGCTCAACCAGGCCTGGGGCGAAGCCGCAGAGGACATGTACAAGGCGCAGCAGGCCGCCGCCGCACAGGAGGAGGCGAACGCAGGCGCCGGAGCAGGCGAGGAGGAAAGCGCGGCGGACGATTCCGTGGATGCCGATTTTGAGGTGATCGACGAGGACGAGGAGTCATCGTCTACGAATCATAAGTAGGTATTGCGTGAGGAATCCGATCATAGCCCATACTTGGCAAGCGCCTTCTTTATTTCTTTTATTGGGATATCGGCCCGGTCGCTCTCGAGATATATGAACAATGCAATAAGAAATTCATCGTCGTAATAGTAGATCATCCTGGAGCCTTTCCGTTTGCTCAAATTTCCATATTCTATCCGTTTCTTGAATACAGGCCTTCCTTTCAACTTGGGTATTTTGTCCCCCAAATTCTTTTCCTCGCCAGAGGCAAGTTCGACGATTTTATTGTCGATGGTATCTTTTAGACCATGATGTCGCCGGGACAATTTTTTAAGTTCGGAACTGAATTTGGGGTGTCGGCTGACTTTTCGGTTCATTATCAAGACACTCCTGAATTCTAACTTCAAGCAATTCGGCGAACTCCTTACTTGCAGCAAGCGCCGCCGTCTCTGCAATATCTTCGATTCGGCAAAACAGGTTTTCAAGTTTTGTGATAGCCCTTTGTCGCCAGGATACACTTTCTGGCAGAGCCTCCGCTATTTCTATAGCCCTTTCAACCTTTTTCGCGGTTCTTGCGCCCATAGCGGCCACTTTATCCATCATCTCCCGATCCGTGTCTGAAACCACTTCCAATTCGCCCATTACAAAAGCGGTCATCTCGACGCTGGCTTGCATGGCGTCTATCTTTGCCCAATCAGGTTCAGAGGGGTTTGGGCGCTCTTGCATCCAGGGCTCCATTCCTGCAATGCCTGACTTTCCGATCCACGAGATATTCAGGCATACCATGCGGGCGTCATCAGAGGCTAAAACATCCTCTTCAAGCTTTTTATGCGCAAGCGCAGGCATAACAAGGCAGAACTTTATGGTTTGAGGTCTTGTGGCCTGGGATACGCTTGGCGTAATGCAACGTACGAACAATTGTTCCCCGGGTATTCGCAAGTTACCCACTGTGGAGCACTTGCCGTAGCCGCTCTACAGCAGATTCCCAAATTCCATTTCTATCCCGCCGGTTTCTCCACTCCCCGGAACCGGATCCCGATCCTGTTTCGTATGTCTTCCCCATGAAGACCATCGTCACAGATTCCCCCGAAGAAGCCGCCTCGTTCATTCTCTCCGGCGAGACCGCCGCCTTTCCCACGGAAACGGTATACGGACTGGGGGCGGACGTCTTCAACGCTGCGGCGGTTCGGAAGGTATTCGAGGCCAAGGGGCGTCCTGCAGACAATCCGCTTATTGCGCATATCGCGGACATTGGAGAGGTGGAGAAGGTTGCCGACTTCTCGTCGAGGACTGCTCAGCGCCTCGCAGAGCGCTTCTTCCCGGGAGCGCTCACCCTTGTGCTTCCCAAACGTGCAGATGTGCCTTCAATGGTCACTGCGGGCCTCGATACGATCGCTGTGCGCGTGCCGGAGCATGAGATGGCCCAGGCTTTTCTGCGAGCATGCACCTGTCCCGTAGCAGCGCCGTCGGCCAATCGTTCGGGACGGCCAAGCCCTACCACCTGGCAGGCTGTACTGGAAGACCTCGACGGACGAACTCCCTGCGTACTGCGGGGCGAGCCGTCTGTTGTCGGCCTGGAATCGACAGTTATCGACTGTACGACGGATATTCCTCGCGTATTACGGGCCGGAGGCGTAACGCTGGAGGCGCTCCGTGAAGTGGTTCCGGATATGCAAGGGCCTCAGGATACTCCGGGAGGCGTGCCGCGCAGCCCTGGCATACGGCACCGGCATTACGCACCGGCGGCCCGTGTTGTACTGGTTGGCAAGGCGCCGTTCGGGCCACCTTCGGGAATAGCTGGATATATCGGGATGGAAACCCCCGGAGAAGATGCGCAGAACGACTCTGGCGGGCGTTGGCGCCTTGTGGAACGGGTCGCTACGCCCGAAGAGTATGCACGCCGTCTCTTCGATTTCATGCGGCGATGCGACGCCGCAGGCGTGGAAACCATCTACTGCCAGACCGTAGAACCGACCGGAATAGGGGCAGCCATCATGGACCGCCTCCGTCGGGCGGCAAAAGGAAGTACGGGAAGCCGCTCGTGAAACGGCGGAACGGTTCCTCTACCCACTCCTCCTGTACAACACAAAAACCCAGCCTGCACAGACGAGGAGGCCGTATGCTTCCCGCGCCGCTTCCGAAAATGCCCCTTCGCCGGCGGCTATGAGGCTTCCCAGCAGGATCCCCGCCCAGATGACGCACAGGGCCATATAGGCCAGGGCAAGCGGCCGGGGAAATCGCCCCAATGCGAAGAGGACGCAATGAATGGCGGCTGCGCCGTATATCCCTAACCAGGCCAGTGCATCCGGGTCATTGTGCTGAAACGCCGCCCAGGCAACGAAAAACAGCAGGGCAACCGCATTGGCGATCCGCATGAATCAGGCCTGTTCGTCCTTGGAAAAAGCGGAATCGAACGCTGCCTGGGGCTGTTCGAAGTCGATGTCTTTCGTAAAGGCGCATGCCTCGGCGGCGCCCTGCTCCCTTTCCATGCCGCTGTCCTCCCATTCGATGCTGAGCGGGCCCTGGTAACCGATCCGGTTCAACGCCCGGATGATTTCCTCGAAATTGATCGCTCCGCGTCCCACCGAACGGAAATCCCAGTACCGGTCCGGATGTCCAAAGTCGAGATGCCCGCCGAAAACACCGCCTGCGGTAGGCGTCTCCGACCACCATACGTCCTTGATATGCGCATGGTAGATGCGATCCGGGAACGCATCGATGAAACGGACATAATCCACGCCCTGATACCCGAGGTGGCTGGGGTCGTAGTTGAACCCGAAGGCTTCCCTGCCGCCTAATGTATCGAGCGCACGCTGCGCGCTGGCGGTATCGAAGGCGATCTCCGTGGGATGCACTTCCAGCGCGAACCGGATGCCCTCCTCGTCGAAAACATCCAGAATCGGGTTGAACCGGTCGGCGAAATCCTGATACCCCTGGTCGATCATGCCCGGCTTGTTGGGCGGGAAGGAGTAGAGCAGATGCCAGATGGAGCTGCCGGTAAAGCCGTTTACGACCGATACGCCGAGTCTGGCGGCCGCACGGGCCGTATTCGCAAGTTCCGCTGCGGCGCGGGTGCGTACGCCTTCCGGCTCGCCGTCTCCCCAGACGTGCGGAGGAAGGATGGCCTCGTGACGCTCGTCAATAAGGTCGCACACCGCCTGACCGACCAGATGATTGCTGATCGCCCAGACTTTCAGACCGTATTTCGCAAGCAGATCGTGCCGGCCCTGGCAATAGCCGTCGTCCGCTAATGCCTTGTCTACCTCGAAATGATCTCCCCAGCAGGCCAGTTCAAGGCCGTCGTATCCCCACTCGGAAGCCTTCTCTGCGAGCGTTTCCAGGGGCATATCGGCCCATTGTCCTGTAAATAAAGTAACCGGTCGTGCCATGATGCGATATTGTGGTTTCGGTCGATAGTTGTTGCGGTATACGGACGTTGTTGAAGGTTAAAAACCTACCGATAACGCGATTGCGTGTCAAGAAAAGAAAAACGGCTGAACCCGGCGCCTCCTTCATCGAATCTTCGCAACACCGGATCGAAAAAAGCCCCTGTACAGAAAGAGAAGGTACAGGCTGCTTCGTTTCGGGGCGTTACCAGCCGACCCGGCGTTGTTCGGCCTGTGGCCGGGTGTTCGCCGGGGCTTTAGCGGTCTCGACAGGAGGCTCCAGGCTCTCTTCCGCAGCAGTTTCGGCAGGCGCTTTCCCAACGCTTACACCGGACGGATAACGGGTTGCCGGCGCCACATCCGTGTCGTCGAGACGGGATAACGTGGCGCCGGTATAGTAGAAATCCAGAATATCCGTATAGGACATGCCCCGCTGCGCCATATCGTGCGCGCCCCACTGGTTCAGACCTACGCCGTGTCCGTACCCTTGCCCGGTAAAGATGTATTCGTCGCCTTGCCGCTCTGCGTCGAACCGCATGCTGCGCAGCGACCGCGGCCCGAAATGCCAGATGACGACGAGGCGGAACTCGTTTCCGGTGACGGAACGCCGCTGCCCGTTTTGCATGAGCAGGGAAACCGAGGCGACCCGACCATCCGGATTACGCTTGTCCAGAAGGAATCCAACAACCTCCCCGCCGAATTTCTTGCCCAGTTCGGCAAGCAGTTTGGGGCGTGCAACGCGGGAAACCCATTCGGCATGGGGCGATTGTTTCCCGTACGGATCGGGCTTGCCTCGCAGATAGGGAACAGGCGCGCTCGCCCATACGGATTCATTGTCGGCTGTGTGACCGCCGCTGGAGGAATGGTAGACGGCTTGAATGGGCCTCCCACGATACGTGAGTATCTCGCCTTCCGTGCTACGGGCCGCTTCGAGCGCCAGAGGAATAATCACGTCTTCTCCCCGATACACCTGGGAGCGGGTATCGTCGACGTGATCGTAGTCCGGTCCGTATTTACCCGGCGTATTCAGTACGTAGGTGCGGGCCAACACGGCCATGGCCTTCGATCCTTCCAGGTCGTCGAGACCGTATTCCGTGGATACGACGGAGGCCACATAGGCTTCGAGCGGGACCGCGTTGATCAGCTTCAGCCCCTCGTCGTTTCGATCCGGTGAAATAAGCAGATTCCCTGTGTATCGCCGCGGGGGCTGCTCAGCCTCATCGCCCCGCATCTCGATACCGAAAGAGGCGCCGTCCACCGGTTCGGCGCGAAGAGATTGCGTGTACAAGGTGAGCGCGTCCGACGATACCCGGAGTTCGTTAGAGGCTCCATATGGGGAGATCAGCACGGTCTGGCCGGTCTCTATCTCCAGGAGGGGATCGGTGTAGTCCCCGGCGTGAAGCCGCACGGCGCCCTCGTATGCGGAGAGCGCGATGCTCGTGGGCGCCTGCTGGTCGAATAGCCGTATCCGCACATCCTGGGCCTGAGACGGCAGGACGCAAAGCGCCAGGGCCAGAATGGCTGCCTTGTACGGCAGGATGGAGCGCAACAGGATTGTCATGAGATCGCCAACGTGTCCTGAGATGTTTCCAACACGCCCGACTATGGCCTCATGGCCACCGGGGGATTGTCGCCCTCCTCTTTTTAAGGTAAAGAACCGTTTGGATCAATGAATATGACGCCGAGAGGTTCCGGGAGGCAGACTCCCCCACCTTTATCCGGCATGGCTGGAGACTGCACTGCAGGGGCGACGCCTTTGCAAAGACAACCCGATCTCAGGAGAGGAATGGGGTAAGCGGCGGCTGCCTGGGGATCCCGGGGCTTTAGACATCGTTCGCAGACGCACGTTGACGCGCCCCATCCCTGCGGCATAGAATCCCGGCCATGCTTATCGATACGCATGCACACCTGTATCTCGACGAGTTCGAAGGCGATCTGGAAGCCGTGATCGACCGGGCCCGCGAGGCCGGTGTAGCACGGATACTGCTGCCTGCTATCGACGTGCCGTCCGTGCATCGCGCCCTGAGATTGTGCGAGCGGTTTGACGGTGTGTACGCCATGGCCGCAGTGCACCCGACAGAAACGAAAGAGGCCACGACGACAGATTTCGATGCGGTGGCGACGCTATGCGACGATCCGCGTGTGGTGGCGGTAGGAGAAACCGGCCTCGATTACTACTGGGATCGCTCATTCGACGACCGGCAACAGGAATTTCTGCGCCTGCACATCCGGCTGGCGATGGACCGGAAACTGCCCATCGTCTTTCACAACCGGGAAGCCTTCGGCGATCTGATCCGGATTGTCGAAGAGGAATGGGGGGATTCAAAAGAGATGGACGGCCTGCGGGGCGTATTTCACTGCTTCACGGGTACGCCCGAAGAGGCTGCGCGCATTGTCCGGGCCGGGTTTGTGGTCGGCATCGGGGGCATCGTAACCTTCAAAAACGCCGGTCTGACCGAGTGCGTACCCAGCATTCCACTCGACCGGATCGTGCTCGAAACCGATGCGCCCTGGCTTGCGCCCGCGCCGCACCGGGGCAAGCGAAACGAGCCGGCGTACGTACACCTTGTGGCGGAACGACTGGCCTTGGCGAAAGGCGTATCGCTCGAGGAGGTTGCCGAAGTCACAAGCCGGACGGCGCAGGAGGTTTTCGGGGTTGGGTAGGGAAGGTTGTCTCATATCATTTTCCAGCGGTTCCAAACAATATACCCCCCTTGAGTTCGTTCATGCCCAAAGAAGCCTGTCAAACCACAAAGGATATCCTACCATGATGAAAATTCGCATCCCGTCGCTCGCCCTGTTCCTTGCCCTGATCATCCTGTCGTTCGGCTGCGATTCCACCGAGGGTGAAGAAGAAGACGGCACCCGGTACAAGGTGGCGGAAACCGCCATGCAGACAAGGGGCGGCGTGGATCTGGTTATGATCTATGACCAGAACACTCAGAAGTTCAACGGCACGGTGACGAACACGAACGACACCGCAGTCAGCGACATGCGCGTGGAGATCCACCTGTCGAACGGAACGGAACTCGGTCCCACGCCACGTACCGGCCTGACGCCCCAGGAGTCCAAGCCAGTGACTCTCGACGCCACCGGGCAGAGCTTCGACTGGTGGAGCGTACACGTCGAGCTGGGACAAGGAGAACATTGATCGCGTCCCGATAGGCGCATTGTTCGTTCGGGTTAGCCTGGTTCGGGTCATAATGGCGGGCTCGTCACTCCGGCACCCACCCCACAATCCTCACCTCAGTGGGCCCCGCTCCCCCCCACAATCTTCATCGGCAACGCCACGATCCCGGCGCCCGTCGCCGGCAGCGCGTCCAGGTTCGTCAGGTTCTCGAACCCCACGATGTTCGCGCTGTACAGGATCACGTGTGCGCGGTAGTCGCTCGACTGGCCGTAGTCGATGCTGGGCGTGTCGATCCCGACCGCCGGGCGTTTTCTCCAGAGGTTTGGCGTCGTTCCGGTTACGCTTCCCTGGGAAGATGTCGAGGCTGCGTTGCAGGCCGACGAACTCGACGGCGTTGCCTGGTCAGGCATCACCGAGGACTATACGGTCGGTTGGGGCGATGTAACCAACTACTTTCTTACCAACAACATTTCCGGCGCCTGGATCGGCCACTTCTTCGCCAACCGGGATCGCTGGAACGAGTTGCCCGATCACCTCAAGACCCTGTGGCGTCTGGCGACGGATGCTTCGCACTACTACCGGCAATACTGGTACTGGGGCGGCGAGGCGCAACTGCGCACCGAGGGCGGGAAGATGGAGTTGACCTCCATTCCGGAAGACGAGTGGGCCCGGGTTGAGGCGGAAGCCGCCAGGTTCTGGGACGAAATCGCCTCCACCAACGACCGGGCGGCAAAGATCGTCGGTATATTCCGTCAGTATAACGAGGTTATGAGCGAAGCGGGTAGGCCTTATCGGTAGTGCAAAATCACGGAACCGCCAACGCAGGCACCCGTAATCCACGATGGGAGAGGCAAGAGCAACGCGACACGCCGTCGTTCTGGCCGCTCACTGCAAAAGGGCCGCTATACGGAGATTATCATGATCGGAACAAAAATATCGGAGCAAGACCTGTCTCAAGTCAGAGACATCGTTGCCCGGGACTTGACGAAACGGGTGGTTGTTTCGTGGTCGCTCATGATGGGCCTACTCTTCACGACGTCCATGCAGGCGCAACCTGCGGACACGCTGCTCCTCAGAGGAAAACACATGCTGGAGACGGGTCTCGCTCAGGGCGATACTGACCAGTTACTCACCGCACGCGCCACGTTTGAGCGCGCCACAGCCGATGATGCTCGAGCCGCGCTGGCGCATTATTATATCGCGTATACCGAATATCGGCTGGTCGATCTTTTGAGGCGTGGGGATCAGGAAGGAGAAATATTAGTGCGCCTTCAAAGTGCGGTGGAGCAACTGGAGACCTCGATTGAGCGTGACGAAACCTCAGCCGAGGCGCACGCACTATTATCCAGCGTCTATGGACAGATAATCGGCGTGAGACCTTTGATGGGGGCGGTGCTGGGCCTTAAATCGAACAGCGCAATCAATAGAGCCAAAAAACTGGATCCCGACAATCCTCGCGTGGTTTTGATTGAAGCGATCAGCAAATTGAACACTCCAAAAATGTGGGGCGGTAGTCCGGATGAGGCTATGGAGGGATTCGAGCGCGCAGCCCTGCTATTTGCTCAGGAAGAGGTTGCAGATCCCCTGCTACCCTCCTGGGGACACAACGAAACGTATGCCTGGACAGGAATTGCCTATATGGAGCAGAGTCAGCTTCAAAAGGCCCGAGAGGCTTTCGAAAAAGCCCTTGAAGTTGATCCTGATTTCGGATGGGTCAGGTACGCACTCCTGCCAAGCCTGGAGGCAAAGGAGGCAACTGAGTCAAATTAACACCTCGCTTTTCCTTCTCGAAGCAGGGAATGCATAACGGTGCATTGGAAGCAGGGGTGGCAAGGAAGCATCATGCACATGAGACCCCGCTTGAATGAGGGGCCGAGGCCAGAGTCGCCGGATACGGCCGCCGTCTAACCTATTGTTGGCTGTCCCATGTTTGCTTCAGCGCATTGGTTCAGGTTCTGCGTAAAAGCCTCGATAGCGACTTTTCTTTGCGGCCTGTGTTGCCTGACGGTATCTCAGGCGCAAACGTCGGAGCGGGCTTTCGTACTCGGTAAAGTTGTGGGTGATGATGGGTCACCGATCCCGTTTGTCAACGTGCAGGTAGTAGGCGCCACCGATGGGGCGGCAACGGGGCGGGATGGCCGTTTCGACTTCGTCACCCGACAGCTGGGGAGACAGGCGCTCCAGGCGACTATGGTCGGCTTTGAGCCTGCGAGGCGCACCCTTCATCTGGCGCCGGGAGACACCGTAACGGTGCGTCTTGTGCTTCGAGAGACGCTTATCACCCTTGACGAAGTTGAGGTAACGGCCAGCGCGTATTCCACTGGGGAGGCAGAGACGGTCACCCTCCAGTCGTTGGAAGTTGTTACGACGCCTGGAAGTGCAGCAGATATTTTTCGGACCATCAAGACGTTTCCGGGTGTGTCGATGGTAGACGAAGGATCTGGTCTTTTCGTCCGCGGCGGCGATGTGAGCGAGACCGTCATTCTGCTCGATCAGGCCACGCTTACCCACCCCTATAAATTTGAGTCTCCCACTGGAGGAGTGTTCGGGATCATTCCTCCTTTCATGGTGCGCGGCACGGTGTTTTCATCCGGGGGCTTCTCGGCCCGCTACGGCAATGCCCTTTCGGCAGTACTGTCCATGGACAGCCAAAACATGCCGCTGCAGCAGAATTATTCGTTCAATCTCGGTCTCGCCGCAGCATCGCTTGGCGTCAATGCGCCAGTCGTTCCCGGAAAGCTCGGCTTGCGCTTTACAGGGAACCGAAGCTTCACGGAGCTCATGTTTCGGCTTAATGGCCAGCATGATCAATTCACGATCCTTCCGCGCGGTTATGACGGAAACCTGAGCCTTATCTACCAATACTCACCTACCGGGCGAATCAAGTTTTTCAACTTCACGACAGACGACCGGGTGGGCGTGCATGTGAATCAGCCCTCATTCGACGGCGTTTACCGAGGCCAGACTACCAGTTGGCTTCACAATGTCCAGTGGACCGATATTTACAAGGGTTGGCTTCTGCAAACAAGCGCCTCGCTGAATCGGTACAAAGCACTCCAGCAACTGGGTAATCTGGATCTGGAACCCGGCGACGATACCTATAAGCTTCGTACCGATGTGGAGCGTGATCTGCATGAGCGAGCGCGTGTCCGTTCAGGTGCTGAACTTGAGCGCACAACAAGCCGCTTCCGCGGCGCTTTTCCGTTTCAGGAGGACATTCTTGACCCTGCGGCGGACATTTTCGAACTCGACGAGGCGTATAGCGCTACGCGCACCGGCGCCTACGCGGAAGTCGAAATGAAGCCTACGCGGCGGATTGTGGGCAACACGGGCGTGCGGATCGATTATCATAGTCTGGCCGGCGAGGCCATTATCGACCCACGCGTTTCCTTTCGCTACATGTTGTCCAGGAACACGGATCTGCGGCTTGCCTGGGGCCTCTACCATCAGTTCGCCGCTCCCTTCGAATACAATGCCACCAGCGGAAATCCGGCGCTGGGTCCCCAGCGCGCTCAGCATTTCATTGCCGGGTTGAGCCACGAGCGCGACTTGCTCATGCTGCGACTGGAAGCTTATCACAAACCGTACCGCGATCTGATCCTGGTCTCTCCCGATTTGAACTACACCAATGGCGGTGAAGGAACGGCCCGGGGACTGGATGTATTCGCCAAGTACGGGGCCTTTCTTCAGACACGTTTCAACGGTTGGGCGGCTTACTCCTTTCTTGAGTCGCGCCGCGTGCAGCCTCGCCATCTTGGCCGCGAGGTCGTCTACGAGCGGGCTCCCTCGCCCTTCGATATCACGCACAACCTGACTATCGTGGCGAAATTGCGACTCGTTGGCTTTTTGAGCAGCGGTCTCACATTCCGTCATGCTACAGGGCGTCCTGTCACGCCGGTAGTCGGTGCTCTTGCCCAAGGAAACGGGAGCTACTTCTTGCCTATAGAAGGGTCGGTCGGGTCGGAGCGCCTGCCGGATTTTCGGCGGCTGGACGCCTCACTGAGCTATTTCTTACCGTTTGGAGAGGGGCACAATATTACGTTCTATTTTTCCGTTGGCAATGTGCTCAACCAGGCCAATGTGATCGACTACGAATATTCAGCCGATTATACGGAACGCGGCGAGCGCACGACGAACTATCGCAGGTTTATCTATTTCGGGACCACGCTTAATCTGAATCGATGAGCGATGCGGTGCATAGAGGCTTTGCTTCCGACCCTGGACTCAGGGGCGGTGATCGTAAGCCTGACCGATCCCTTGGAGCTTTTGCATTTATGCACCGACGCATGGTGAATACGAGGGCAAAATCAAGGAACCGCCAACGCAGGCATCCGTAATCCCCGATGGGAGAGGCAAGGGCGACGCGACAAATCGGCGCCCTGTCCTCTTACTAAAAAATGCAGTTATAAGGGGGGATACCATGATCGGAACAAAAATATCGGAGCAGGACCTGGACAAGGTCAGGGACATCGTGGCCCGGGCTCTTGCGAAACGCTTCAGTCGTGAAGAATTCGTCTTCGATCCCATCATAGTCAAGCCTGATCTTGACCATGACGGAGACGAAATCCTCCGGATACAGATTATTTTCGACGGCGATCAGGACAATCTCGATCCTGGTTGGACAGCGGGGATAGTCGGACGCATTTACCCGGAAATGGAAGCGATTCCCGTAACGGCCTACCCGATTACTACGTTTATCGAGAAGTCCGAGTGGGAAGATCCGGCGTACGATATCCCCTGGTGGGAAGAAGATGCGTAAGAAGACGGGTGTGGCGGCCTCTCTCATGTCAGTCATGTCGCAGAGTTGGAGGGCTTCAATGAGGCCGGAGCACTTAAGGCTCCGGAAATGAGTTCGGCGGCCGCTTCTTCGAGTTGCGGAATCGTAGCTTCAATGAGGCCGGAGCACTTAAGGCTCCGGAAATGTTTCTCATGGAATTTGGAAGACGATCTTCCCGACGGCTTCAATGAGGCCGGAGCACTTAAGGCTCCGGAAATGTGACGGCGCTGATCGACAACAAATTCGAGGGATTGGCGCTTCAATGAGGCCGGAGCACTTAAGGCTCCGGAAATGCCCCGACGAATTGCAGGCATAGGGCACGGTCAACGAGCTTCAATGAGGCCGGAGCACTTAAGGCTCCGGAAATGGTGCTGACGGGAAGCGCCGATGCGCAACAGTGGCAGGCTTCAATGAGGCCGGAGCACTTAAGGCTCCGGAAATGGTATGGCGGCATGGCTCATACAGCATTTCATCCATCGCGGCTTCAATGAGGCCGGAGCACTTAAGGCTCCGGAAATTTCGCAACTCGTCATCAAGCTGGGCCAAACGACGCTGCCGCTTCAATGAGGCCGGAGCACTTAAGGCTCCGGAAATGGTGGCGCACGTGGTCCGGGCGCGGTGCGCCAGCCGATGCTTCAATGAGGCCGGAGCACTTAAGGCTCCGGAAATTGCCGGGTCCGCCCGTACTGGCGGCCGGGTGGTCCGAGCTTCAATGAGGCCGGAGCACTTAAGGCTCCGGAAATCGTGACAAAGAGTCCAGGCAGCATCAAAAATTGCTTGCTTCAATGAGGCCGGAGCACTTAAGGCTCCGGAAATGCTGTACCAGCGAATGACGTGCGCGCGCTGACGAGCGGTGCTTCAATGAGGCCGGAGCACTTAAGGCTCCGGAAATGACAAGCGCTCCGGCAGAGCAACCGGAGGCGGCGGAAGCTTCAATGAGGCCGGAGCACTTAAGGCTCCGGAAATCCGTTAATGCTAACGTGTCGCAGCCGGCAGGCGAAAGCTTCAATGAGGCCGGAGCACTTAAGGCTCCGGAAATGACTGATTCTCAAGCCGCCATCGTTTTCGTCATGAAAGCTTCAATGAGGCCGGAGCACTTAAGGCTCCGGAAATGGCTATGTGGGCCATAGTCCACCCACTGTCAGGAGTCGCTTCAATGAGGCCGGAGCACTTAAGGCTCCGGAAATAGCCTATCTCTATCTCCTTGCAGGAGATCGGCCTTTAAGACATAATGCGAGCACTGCACTGCGGGCCGTCGATAATGATACGAACTTTTATGGCCAATCGTAAAATGAAAGGCATATCTCTTTGGGTACCAAGGCGTTATAGCAAAGCGAGCGCTGGCCATGATTATCTGTCCATTAAAGTTCTCGCGATCCGCAAGGCGCCTTTCTCCCTCCTCCTTAAACAATCACTGCCTGACGGGTCGGCGTTTCGTAGACCTTGCCCAAACTCTCGACTCGCGGGGAAACCCGTTCCACAAGCCCGATGTCGATGATAAGGACATGATCTTCCGACGGCTTGATCAAGGACTCCAGACGAGCAGCCATCTCCGCATGGCGGCGAGCCGTCAACCGGCACTGGAAAACCGATAGCTGCAACCAGTGGCCGTAGCCTTTCATGGCTTTGAACACCTTGCGCCAGCGCCTGGGTTCCGCAATATCGTACGTTACGATGTAAAGTCGCTCGGCGGCCATAAGATCATCTGGGAAGATAGTGAGGATACGTGGATATTTCGCCCTGAAAGTATCGGATCAGCAGCCGCGCCTGAACCTCGATCAGACGGCGCATGGAAACGCGGTAACCGAAAAAGGGATGAGTGGTTTCCTGGTCCATACGGCGCTCGAAAGCGGCGATTACCGCTTTACGTCCACCGGATTTAAGGGCGCAGGAAGGACCGTTCAGGATAAAGTCGCTGGCCTTGATTTCGCCATTGTTTATTACCTGGATGACGCAGGAATCGGCAATGATGGGGCGAAAAGGCTCCATCAGATCAAGCGCCAGCGCAGGGCGTCCATGCCTGGGGCGGTGGTAAAAGCCCATATACGGATCCAGTCCCGTAGCGGAGATGGTTGTCGTGAAAGCCCTCGTAAGAAGGGCATAGGTAAACGAAAGCATCGCATTGACGGGATCTGTCGGCGGACGCCTGTTGCGTTTTTCGAAGGCGAAGATCGGAAACCGCTCTCTGATTTCCGTTGCAAGCATGCTTTCGAACCGGCCGAAATACACGGCCGCTGCTTCTCCCTCGATTCCCAGCAGTTCCTGGGCGTCTTTCGTTCTGGCGGCCCGTTTCGCCATACGCTGAAGACGGACGAGAGCTTCTTCCCGCTCTTCCGGTTCCGCTCTCCAGTTCCGACGCAGCATGGTGCGTGTATTCCGCACCTTTGCTTCGATCAGGCCTTGCGCCAGAACGAGGCATCGCCTGGCGTCGAAAGCGAAACGGTATTGCGCTTCGCGGGTCGCAACGTTGCGGTTGCCGGTTCCAACGGTATGTCCAAGCAGCCACCCTCCCATGGAAAACCACGAAACCGGTATTTCGGCGCGCATAAGGGCATGGAGCGCCGGAGTAGTTACCGAAACCGATCCGAACAACGCAACCTGCGAGACATCGATCATCGCCACTTCCACCTTCTCCACCTCGGTTTCGACGACGAGCCTCTCCCCTCGTTTCCGCAGCCTTGCTCCCGGCGTTTGCACATACAGCGGCAGGGCCGGATCGTCGGACGGGTTCAACGGACGCAGGTTCGCCAATCCCTTGCGAAAGAGATTGGTTTCGTCCGGCAGGCAAATCCCCGCCAGCGAGCAGCGCGGACACTTGGGGCTATCCTCCAGAGGAGGCGGACGGCGGACGGACGAGGCGGCGTAGCGAAGCCCCGCAATAGCTTCCATCGTTCGCGCTCTCAATTCCTCGTCGAAAAAGACCGGCACCCGCTCGCGCGAACCGGCATACCACAAGGCTCCATGAGAAACCTTGTACCCATTATCTTCGAGAATCATGCCCTGTACGCAGACTTGTACGCGTTCCGGTTCATAAGCTCCGGCAGCAACGTGAGGACGTTTGCCTTTCTTGTAGTCTATCGGCGTCACCGTGCCGTCGTCCGCCTCCACGAGATCCATTTTGGCGATAACGCCAAGCCGCTGCGAAGACATCGTTACGGAACGGCCTTTCGCCATTTCCTCGCCAAGTTCGTCCGGCGCAGGGAAATCCCCCCTACCCGCGTCAACGCGGGCATGAGCGCGTTTCCCGGCGGCGGTATCCCCGCTGTCGGCCCATTCGTTTTCAACCCACTCCAGATAGGCGAGCCTTGGGCAATACACCCATTCGTTGACCATGCGGGCCGGAATCAAGGGGGTTTCGCCGGAAGCGGGCGGCGGGGGCAAGGCAAGAGAGAATTGGGAACCTTCGTTCATGGCGGCTATATTGCAGTTGTTACGATTATCCGAATTGTACGCAACGGTATGAACTCCGCCAAAAACACGGAGCGGGTCTTGAAAAGCGGCGGAGGGAACAGCCTCCTCACTCCTTCGACCGCCTTGCTCAAGCGGAGGCTCGGCGCCTCGCCCGCTCCCCGGATGCTGACGCCATATGAAATCGGCTTGCTGCGACGCAGCAAAAGGGAGATGTCCGAGGTTGCGGGTGAAGCGCTTGCTGCGTATTCCGATGACGGCGATTTTGCTGCAAGCCCAACCGTCCAAGAGAAATAATCCCGTGTGGCGCTCATGGACGAAGTAGTTCAGAAAATGGTGCAATCCATCGTCGCCGAAGTCAACCCGGAGCAGGTGATTCTTTTCGGGTCGCGCGCTTCCGGAAACGAAAGGAAAGATTCGGATGTGGACCTGATAGTTATCGAATCGGCTCCTTTCGGCAAGATGCGAAGTCGACGACTTGAGGCCGCTCGTTTATACAAGGCGGTAGCGGGCTTCAATGTCTCGGCAGACATTCTGGTCTATAGCAGCGATGAGGCAGACCGTTGGCGTGGTTCGCGCAACCATGTTCTCGGACGGGCGCTTCGGGGGGGAACGGTGCTCCATGCTCGACCTTGACGATGCCCGCGAACTTCTGGCCGCTGCGGATCGCGATCTGTCGGCATTGCGCGGGATGGAGGATACGACTGTCTTCGCCGATGAAATTGCCGGTTTTCACGCACAGCAGGCGGTGCAGCGCCTGGAAAATCTGAGAACACGTGTTTATCGTCGGCTTGCCGAAGCAGAGCCCCTGTGAATCCACTTTCTCCTCCTCCAAGGATCGCTTGGCAAGACTTTCCGGATGTTGTCTTGTTAGCCACCGAATCCGATACGAAGAGGCATCCGGAGTATCCCGCCGCGAAAGCGGGTGACGCCGAGGCTGCGGCGAAGCTTGTTCGTGCTTTGGTCGGTAGACCGGGTATCGAAGCAGTGCAAACGCTGATCAGGCCAATCAAAGAAGGAAGCGCACCTGTACTTGTCAGCGCTCATGCCTACGAACGCGGCGGCGTCAATGCAATTCCGATCGTGCTGGCGGCGTTCCTCGGCGATAAACTGGACATTGCTTTCGAGACTACGGTCGTACAGGCGAATATCGCCTGTCACACGGGTGCGGACGGATACGGTCGCCTTGCTCGGCAGGCCCGATTCGAGGGCCGTGTCCGTAAAGGGCGCAGCTATATCATGGTAGACGATTTCGTCGGACAAGGCGGAACGCTGGCTAACCTGCGCGGTTGGATCGAACATCAAGGATGCCGGGTTGTCGGCGCCGTTGCGCTAACAGGCAAACCGTACTCCGCTAAACTGAATCCCTCCAGGGAGCAACTACATGAACTCCGCGAAAAACACGGGCCGGAGTTTGAAGATTGGTGGAGAGAACAGTTCGGTCATTCCTTCGAATGCCTTACTCGATCGGAGGCCCGGTATCTCGCCCGCTCCCCGGATGCCGACGCCATACGAAATCGGTTGGGCGCGGCTTCTTGAGAACAAAGTTGGTACATGGAGAGATTAAAGGCTTGTTTTTCGACACATTGTTACTGAATCAGGAAAACGACGATGCCGAACGCAGCCTGGATAGAGGCCGTCGAGCGCTGGCGCAAACTCTCACTTGAGGAACGCCGTCGCCGTCATCTGGAAGCGATCCCCCGTCACGTCGCCAACTCCATGGCGATGGAGGGCGAGCCGGTGGACGAGGAATGGATTCGGGAACGACTCGCCCGCCATATTCAGCCATGCGCTACGCCGAAACGTCCTTCGGAATCCTGAGAGGTGGTTCGGGTTGATTGGACAGACACTTCCAATGGAAGTGCGTTGCAAACTGTATCAAGGGGCGGCAGAATTAGACACATGATTATTGATTAACGGTAGCAAAAAGACCGCCCCCCTTGTGACTGTCACGACCGAGCATGATCGGTCCCGCAACCGCTACAGCAAAGCAGAGGAGTACGCGAGCAGCCAACCCACCTCCGTTCGCGCCTATGTTGAGTTCCAACAACTCGACTTCGGGCTTGGGCAGGCTGCGACGCTCGCATTCGGTAATTACATCGCGCACGACAGCGGTCTTCGGATCTTTTCCCCGTCCCGCGTGGCGCGTTGGGCGATATGCAGTGCGGCTTTCCCATACGCGAGCAGGGCCGATAAGCGGATCACCGTCTGATAGGATACTTGCGATACCGAGATCAAGAACGCCAAGCTTACCAGCCCGCACACGGATCAATTTCCTAGACACTCTATCGAAGCAGGCACGATCTTCACGTCTCCCTTTTGTGGTGCGATCACAGGCCCACGGCGCGGACACGATCAGACGGTTAATGCACCCATCTCCGTCGGCATCATCCGCAGCGAGGAAAACATGGTCGTGCCTGCCTGACCGCGCCGGTGCTCCCTCGCGTTCGTGTCCAGAGAAAAGCCGAGGTACATGTCCATTATCGTCCCGTGAAAGGGCCATCAATGCCCGTCTGACCGCGTGCAGGAACAATGTAGCGTCGGCAGTAGCGATATTTGCCTCAGGTGCTATCGAGAAGACCAGCACGTCATGTAATGCGTCCTTTTGCGGCGCCATCAGGCCCAAACCGAGATAGCGCCCATTTCCAATAACGAGGGGACCGCGCACGGCTTGCGCGAAAGCAATCTCCACATGATGTAAGCCACGCGCCACAAATCGCTCAGACATGGAAAATGCTTCAGCCCGGGTTCCGTTGCCGTCGAAAGGTTCGCGTTGTAAGCGAATAGACTCTAATGGCACTACAACCCCCGCGTGATGCAATGCCTGCCTTACAGCACAGGCCGCCTTGCCCTCGGTGATCACGCGCTTGTTTTCGGCGGTTCCGCGTCCCGTTCGAATAACTGGTAGAGCCGCCGGTGTAATTGTGCGCCAGACGCGGAAGCCCTGCTGTTCGCTGTCTCCGATGCCATAATGACCCAGCATTCGCAGATCTTCGGTCCGAACAAGATTCCACAGGATTTCTCCAGTTGAGTGGTCAATCTCCTCAAGGCCGGAAAACACCCGAGCCATATCATCGTCTTGCAGCGGACAGTTCGGTGGAACCTCGACCAGTACACGGCGAATCGCTTGGTCTGCATGACTGTGACCAATCGAGGGAAGCGGCAAGATTCGCACCCGGGCGACTTTGTCTGCTTCCGTGGATTCGCGGCCGATGAGCACACGGTCAATTTCTCCTGCCTTTCCAGGCAGTGCCTCTTTCAGCCGACCAACCGCCTTATCCCGTAAAGTCGCGACAAGTTTCGCTGTCTTAGTAGAAGTCCATGGTACGAAGGATTCGCCGCGGGTAGCTGCACGTATTTCGAATAGGAAGTGCCGTGGCAGAGTCTCATACGCGACATTGGGGAAACGAGGCCTTGGCGGCTGAGAGAAAATTTGGCGAACCCTTCCACCTTCCTTTATATAGGTGAATCTCGTCTTGTTTGCATCATATCGCTTTTTGAGGGTTGCAAGCGAGCCTTTTGTTGGACAGAGCAACGTTTTACTGCCCCTTCCTTCATTCGGGCGATACACAACCCCACGATGACGAGCAAGGCGTGTCTCAATTTCCTCTACGTCCAGGATTTCCGCCCAAGCCCAAGCCATATCGACACCCCGCCCCAATTGGTAGAGCCGCTCAGCGATCTGGCAGATGGTTCGAGCGTTGTCTTTATCGTTATTGCCGCCAGCGAATGTCCAAATAAAGAGTAGCGGTATTTTCGCGTCAAAAATATGTGGACGGATGGTCTTGGGAGCTCGAATTTTGTTAATTTTTCTTGGGTCACCTCCGTACTTGTCGAGATCATTATTAGGCACAAAATTCGAAAAGGATTGAACCGGACGAACCGCCGGTGCGGCAATCACTGGTGCATCGAGTGTTTCAAGCCATTCGAGCGCCTCCTTGTCCTCGACCGCCAGTTTGGAACCTCTGGCAGCACCCGCCACCAGTGCCTGAAATAATCGCGCAGGTGCAGGTGGCCATTCGCCAATGCCCCGACCACGCTCGCCGTGATAGCGACCGTCATAAAAACGAACTGAGATAAGAAGCGCAAGAGACATTGTTCTCAGGCTTCACCTTGCTCATCTTCCGTCTTCTTGGCCAGCAACTTTTTAGCCTCCTTCAAGTCAAACTTGTAGATCAACTTTTCGGGCCACTCCTTACTGAAAGGTTTGACGGCATTCTCTGCGTAAGCAAATAGGGTTTTCTGAGTTTCCTCCGATGATAAATCAATAGATTCTATCTCGCCTCGCCGAGGAATGGCGTGCCAGCAATCATCGTCGGCGTAGCGAAGGTGGCACCCCTCTCGGAGGAACAAATCAATTTCTGCCGTTGCCGCAATCAGCGTAAGAGCCAGAAGATACCGACGCACCTCCTTTGTTTTCTCTTCATCGGCACCATTGATTGCACGTAGAGCAACGAGGTTGATGGTAACATCCCGCTCAATCGACCCGCTTGTCAGTACACCGCCGAGAACTCTCGCTTCTGGATTAGGAGAACCATCAAGATACTGGGAAACCTTGGTTTTTCGGAACGTAGATGGAGCATCTTTGAAACCCTTCTCGGATAGTTTCATCTTCCTCGCTTTGGCCTCTTTTTCCAATTCGTTCTGCTGGTCCTCATCGAGTGTTTTCCACACGGAATTGAATTGAGCTGCCATATGAAGCGGTTGAACATTCCAAGCGCGAATGATTGAGCGCACCAAACGAGGATGCTTTTCGCTCGATTCTCCGCGTGAGTCCCAGAAGCCGAACACAAGAGACGTAGGTGCCAACTGGCACAACTGCTGTGCATTGCCATATTGCATCAATGTGCGAAAGGCCTTCTCTATACGGGGTGCAAGTTCTGGGCACGAATAAACAACAGCATCGGCGCTCCGGTGGGCGAGGTCGAGAAGAGAGCGCTTCTTGACATGCTTCTCTCCATCGTATTCCTTGGTGTGTAACTCGATTTCGATCTGCGGGACGAGTTCTGAATGAGGTGCACACTTGAAAATCGGCTCCATGCGATTCGCTTGAGAACCGACGCTGTCGATGAGCGCGACCTTCGTTCCATCGGAAAGCGTGTCAATGTTGTAGCCGATATCCGCGTAGGTCGGCGGGAAAATGACGCCACCTTCCCCCTCGACGGGTAGAAGTTTTTGTTTCAAGTGCAGCGCCACGGGACCTTGAACGTCGTCAGCCCAAGCATTGATGGTTTCGTGCGAAAGGGAATCAGTCATGGATAGTCTCCTGTTCTGCAAAGGTGATCACTTTGTTCTTACCCGACATATCGAGTTCAAAGCGGAATCGTTTCATGGGTAATACCGAGACACCGCTAACAAGAGCGATGCGGGCCAATACGGGGGGAAGGGCACCTCCCCATGCCGCATAGCGGACTTTACGAGTCTTGAATTCGTCTGGGCGAGCATTCTCCAATCCCCAAGCTGCCAGAATTTCGACAACCGGAGAAGCGGTAACTTGGTGCCCCTGATCATTCGGTGAATAACCCGCGTCAATCGCAGTCCATCCTCCTCGCGGATCAAAATTAAAACTGCCACCTATAGGCGTGGTTATCTCGAAAGGCCGCTCAATAAGATCGGCTTTCTTTTCTCCCCAAAGTTGGGCAATGCCTCTTGTTTTCAAAGCTCCAATGTTCTGCTCTTTCCTAGGCTTACCAAAGGTCCCCACCAGCATGGCGGTTGCGATGTCAAGAGCGGATCGATTTCCTGCATAAAGCTTGAAATCATTGCGACTCGAACCATCGGCCCAATGCCCAAGAAAAATTTGTTTTTTGCCATTAGCAATCTGAATCGGCATTCCTGAACTGGTGTTGGGCGAGACTGAAGGAAATACCTCTGACTGTATCTGCTCGGACAGCTCTTGTTCGAGGTTTCTCTTTTTCCTTTCAAGGGCCTTTTGATCCTTAATGTTTGTTGGTTCTTTCTTCTTAGCTGGATCGTCCTTGGGCCGCCAATCTTTAGGCGCTACGGCTTTTACCTTTGCCTTGGCCAGAAACTCCAACACCGCCTCAAAGGGGTTTCCCCTGTCCCCCGCTCGCAAGAAGAACTTAACCTCTGCTTCGTTGCTCCAATCGAATCCTCCCTCGGCATCGCCGCACAGCACGTCAGCAGCTTCCAGGAAACCGAGGCAGGCAAAGACTTGACCCGGATTGAAGAGGTCCACGGAAATCGAAGACTCAGCCATCAGAAATCCTCCCCGGTGTCATTGGCGCGTGAGGCCTGTTGATCTGCAGCACGCAACAGCGACTCCCACCAAGCCAGACCCCATAGACCCCATTGTTTCTGCAACCTCGCAAAGCGCAATGCGACATCCTTGGCACGCTCTTCAAGTGCGGAGGGCGGACTATCGGCCCCACTTATTCGGATAACGGGCCGTGCCCAACCGTGATGTGCCGCGACCAAATGCAGAACAAGTTCCTGAAGATCAGACGGTAAGGCTTGGAATTTTTCATCCTCCTCGACATAGGGAAGCGAGCCGAATTCATGACGATAGCCGTCCAGAAGCTTGAAATTTATCGGCCCTTCGGTCTTGGCATAAACTTTTCCGTTGCGTGGTGCTTTGAATGCGCGCTGCCAGCGCTGATGGCGTTTACCTTCGTCGTGTAGTCTCGCAGCAACAGTGAGCATATCGGCGTAGGCATCAGGTAGCCCGAGGGTGATCGCCAAGTTTCGCGCCTTACATTCAGCCAAAGATTGGTGCTCCGTGAGTTCCTGCGGAGGCCCCGCAGAATGGTCATTGTCGGTCTCGGAATCGCTGCGCCACTTTTCGACGAGAAGCCAGTGCAAACCCTCACCCTCCTGATTTCGCTCCAATTCAAATCTTAGACGTTCTCGCCAATTATTGTCACTAGTATCCGCCATATCCCCAACAGAGCTTACGCGAAAGCGAACAGCAGGGCTGGCGTTGAACTGAGAACTAAGCCATTCCTCGCTATCGTCAATCACACGTGGCGAGTCGCTAATAGTATGGTCAAACATACCCTCCTTGGAAAGACCGCCGAAGTGACTATCCATGACCAATGTGCCACCATTTAGGTTTTGACCCAGATTTTCTTTTGCTTTCTTGTCCATCGAAATAAGTTCTTCTCCCCGCAGCATACCCCGTAAATCCATGGAAGGAGACAAAATATAAGCCATAATGGCCTCTCTCGTCAGTATCGAATCCTGGTCCCCATCTCTTTTAGGGGATTCGGCACTGAAAATTTTCTTGGCGTGTTTGATAAGCCAGTCCACCACTCTGTGTGTCTCCGTTGATAGTCTTTCGCTGGCATGTGGCGGTGCTGCTTCAAAAAAAGCTTCTATATCTTCTTTCGGCATCGCCTCCACCCCATTTCTGCGTACGGGCAAATACCTACGCCAGACGACTGTGGTTTGCGGTTGCTGGTTCTCCTCCCACCCGCGCAACCAGGGTTGAATATCCTCCGGACGCCCCGTGTGCTTATTCAACGAGGTCATTGACCAAGCATCTACGAGGGCGCGGGTCAACGCCGGTCGAAGCGGCGATGACGTTGTTGCCGATTCAATCACGTATTGCAGTTCCTTACAGTCTTTTGCGCATTCTTTGAGTTCCATGATCGCGCCCGGGCTTGCATCGCGCAGCCCCTCGCAGGCAGAATCACATTTGCTGCACGGCTCAACATCCTCCACACCGACGAGCCGTAAGGCATCCAGTGGCTTGCGTAGACGATCTAAGCGATCCTTCCATTCCTCACCCCTTGCCTTTGCGCGTGGCGCAGCAATAACCTCAATACAGGCATCTCCGTTACCACGCCGATTCACACGACCAAGCCGCTGTACCATCCGCTCCCACTCGACCAGGTCGCAGACCATGTGATCCGCATCGAGATCAACGCCCACCTCACCTGCCGAGGTCGCAATCAGAAAAGTCGGCTGCTCAGGTGGAGCCTCGGCGGCCCCAAAGAAACCGTGCTCTTGCAACCAATTAGAAAGCTCTTCTCGCTCAAACACCCGCCGCCCACCAACCAAGAGTTCGGAAACAGATTCGCGTTTTTCCTTCTTGAATTTCTTGTCAATCTCACCCTTCACCTTCACAGCATCCTCTCGCCGATCACAATAGATGAGCACACGGGCCGGCCCCTTGCCAAGACTCCATGCCCGCTCGACAAGCTGCGGTACCAATTTCCGCGCATCGTCAAGCACCTGAATAGCAAGTTGTTTACGCGCTTCAAGGCGCTTTCTGACAGCCTCATCCTGCCGCTGTTCGTCGGAAAGCCGAAAGACCTCCTTTCCGCCTAGACCATCTTCGCGTCCGGTGGCTGATAGCGCAAGCAGCTTGAATGGCGGCACTATCTCCCGGTCCTTTTGATCCTGTGGACCGAATGTCTCGGCTCCGTTTGCAATCGCTTCGAGGAGCTTTTCAAACGGCGGAACCAAATGCGCCTCGTCGAGCACTACGAGCGCATCCGCACCAAGCAAACCTGCATGATATGGCCGCATCTTGCGCGAGACACCATAACCCGAAAACAGGAGCCGCGAGCCAATCATATCAACAGTACCGACTACGATGGCTGGCGCAGCCGGGTCCGCAAGCCATTCCCGATTGTCCACATGCTGGCCACGTAGCGTACTCACGCGCAATTCGGGGTCATTTGACTTCTCCCGGATCTCATCAGCGACCGTCGTAGCTTGATCGACCACCGCCCGCCTATCGACCACATAGACCAAACGCCTAGGCAGTGAGGCTCCGGCTGTCAGAGCAAGATACCAGATCGCCATCACCGAGGTCTTGCCAAGACCTGTCGGGATGTCGAGTGCGGAAGGTGTTTTCCCTTTGTCGAAATAGTCTTGGTAAAGACCATTCTGCCACTTGAACGGCGGAAACCCCGTTAATTTCTCGAAATTCTTCCCAAACTCGCCTTGCAGAATCATCAACAAAAGGGGATTACACACATAATTTGCCAAGCCTCCGTTTGCTTCCTCTTCTCCGGTCTGGCTGCCTAATTACTTCATCCGCCTTAGCCTTACTCTCCAGCGCACACATAGGGACAACATTAGGTGGTTCGGGTTGATTGGACAGATTTCGGCGGAATTTAAAGTGTAATGTTGCGACCTTGTTCCGACCCAATCAATCCGACGAAACCCATGTCAAGACTCACACCCAGAACCCACATCGTTCAAGGCGAAGGTGGCCCTCGCCGCCGTGTGCGGCGACAGTATGCTGGCCACTCTTCGAAGTACATCCGAACCAGATACAATCCTGGAGGAAGCAACTCGCGGAGAACGCCGAGGAGGCTTTCACCCGAGGCCGCGGCAGCGCTCCGGACGAACGTGACGCAAAGATCAAGGCGCATCACGCGGAGATGGTCGATGATCGTAAGCCTCGATACCTCGGGGCTTTTGCATTCATGGGCAACGCATGGCGAATACAAGGCAAAATCACGGAACCGAAAACGCAGACATCCGTAACGCCGGATCATGAGAAGCAAGGGCAACGCAGCAAATCGCCGTCCTGCCCCCCTGCCCTCTTGTCGGAAAATACAGAACGGGGGATATCATGATCGGAACAAAAATATCGGAGCAGGACCTGTCCAAGGTCGGAGACATCGTGGCCCGGGACCTGGCGAAACGCTTCAGCCCTGAGGAATTCACCTTCGATCCCATCATAGTCAAGCCTGATCTTGACCATGACGGAGACGAAATCCTCTGGATACAGATTATTTTCGACGGCGATCAGGACAATCTCGATCCTGGTTGGACGGCGGGGATAGTCGGACGCATTTACCCCGAATTGGAAGCGATTCCCGTAACGGCCTACCCGATTACTACGTTTATCGAGAAGTCCGAGTGGGAGGATCCGGCGTACGATATCCCCGATTGGGAATACGAAGCAGAGGAGTAAGAAAACGGATGCAGCAACCTCTCCCCCGTTTTTTCGGCGAATCGTCGAATATGTTGTAAATAGTTATAAATAATTCTATACGACTAAAGATATTAGACCTATGAATCCGGAAAATCTCATCAAGACGGCGCGGGAATTGATCCCGGCGAGAAAGGGGAAGCCGAGAAGCACCAATCTCCGACGCGCCGTCAGTACGGCGTATTACGCCATGTTTCACTGCCTTGCAGGTTCCTGCGCGGATACGCTGATAGGCGGTCTTCATGCAGGTCGCGGGTCGGATGCCTGGATATTGATCTATCGGGCGCTGAATCACCATTCCGCTAAGGCGAGATGCCGGGACGAACAAAACCTCAGGCAATTTTCTGAACCCATCCGTGAATTTGCCGAAACGTTCGCCCGCATGCAGGAACAGCGCCACCATGCGGATTACGCTCCAGACGCCGGATTTAGAAAATCGGAAGCGATTCAGAGGATTAACGAAGCGGAAAACGCTATCAGGAATTTCGAGGGAGAATCGCCTGCGGAGCGACGCGCCTTCTCCGCATATGTTTTGTTTGAGGGGCGCGCGCGCAATGTTGAACCAACGTGAGATGAGCAAATGATTGACTACAAGGAGATAAAGGGTGGAGAAGCCTGGGAGTTGTTTTGCCGCGACTACCTTGTCGCCCAAGGCCTTGTCGTGAAAATTCCGCCTGATCGTGGACCCGATGGCGGACGCGACCTTCTCGTCAAGGAGCAACTCAAAGGCATGCTGGCAACGCGCCCGTTCACTTGGCTTGTTTCCTGTAAACACTATGCCGAAAGCGAAAAGTCGGTAGGCGTGAATGATGAAACCAACATCGTTGACCGACTTACGCAACACCAAGCCGATGGATTTATCGGCTTTTATTCGACGATCGCAAGTTCAGCTTTGGTTGATCGTCTAACGAAACTTCACGACCAAGGAAAAATCAAAGCATTTGAGATCTACGATGGTGCTCGAATTGAAACTGGATTTCATGATGTAGGATTGTCGAGCGTCTCGCTTCAACATCGGGCGTGTCCCGTAAACTGTGTAAGTGGTCAATCGTACACATAGTTTCATCAGGAGGTGAAGACGATGGCCGAACTTACAGACAAACAGCAGGCGCTCCTTGAGGAGTTGCTGAAGGACTTCAAAGGGGACGCGCGGGACATATTCGGCGAGGGGGGCTTGCTCAAGACGATAGGCAAGCGCGCTCTCGAGGCGGCATTGGAGGGGGAGCTGACGCATCATCTCGGCTACCCTCCGCATGATCCGTCAGGTCGCGGCAGCGGCAATTCCCGCAACGGGCGCACTGCGAAGCGGCTCGAGAGCGAGTCGGGTTCGCTGGATCTGGAGGTTCCTCGCGATCGCAACGGCAGTTTCGAGCCCAGGATCGTAGAGAAGCGCCAGCGCCGGGTAGCGGGCCTGGACGAGACGATCGTGTATCTCTACGCGCAGGGCCAGAGCACGCGGGCTATCCAGGACACGTTGAGGCGTCTCTACGGAGCGGAGGTCTCCTCTACGCTTATCTCGGAGGTTACCGCAAGCGTTCTTGAAGAAGTGACCGCATGGCAGGCTCGTCCTCTGGAGAGGGTGTATCCGATCGTGTACTTCGACGCCTTGTTCGTAAAGTCTCGCGAGGAGGGATCGGTGAAGACGCGAGCGGTCTACGTGGCGCTGGCGATAGACATTGAAGGAGAGAAAAAGGTGCTTGGCCTTTGGATCGCTCCGACGGAGGGGGCCGTTTCGTGGCTCGCCATCTTCGGCGAGTTGAAGGCGCGGGGGATGGAGGACTGTTTCATTGCGTGCGTGGACGGTTTGAGGGGTCTACCCGAGGCGATAGAGACGGTCTTTCCACATGCGCGGGTGCAGTTGTGCATAGTGCACCAGGTGCGCAAGAGCCTGCGGTACGTGCCCTGGAAGGAGCGCAAGCCGGTGGCGGCATCTTTGCGCGCGGTCTACGCAGCGCCGAGCGAAGAGGCCGCTCTTGCGGCGCTCGAGGCTTTCGAGAGACAATGGAGCGAGAAGTACCCGGCTATCGCTCCGCTGTGGAGGAAGGACTGGGAGCGTCTGGCGCCTTTCTTCGACTATGCGCCTGCGATCCGCAAGGTGGTCTACACCACCAATGCGATCGAATCGCTGAACTACAGCCTGCGCAAGATCGTCAAGGGGCGGGGCGCTTTCCCCGGCGACGACGCGGTGCGCAAGCTGCTCTACCTGGGTCTGCGCGAAGCGTCGAAGAAATGGAAGCGTCCGATCCGGGACTGGAAGGCCGCCCTCAACCAGTTCGTCATACTCTACGGGGACAGAGTCCCCATTGAACAATAACCCCACTTACACAGTTAAGCGGACACGCCCCGCCCCTGTGAATAAACAGCATGTTCTTGTGCTTCGGCTGGCGAATAAACCAAATCGGATGCTCGGACTTGGTAAGTTCGTGCTATCTCTCTGAACTGGTCCGCTTCTACTCTTAAAGCCTCTACCTCAACAAGCATTTGCCCTGCTAAATCCCTCTCTTCCCCCAAAGCCTCTGAAACAATATCCCCCAAAAACGCTAAGTTTTCGTGCTTGTCTCTCGCAAATGCCCATGCTTCTCGTGCCTGTGCCAGCGCCTCAAATGCGTTAGCATAGGCCGTCGTTGCTTGTTCTTCTAATCCTTGTGCCTGTGCTGGCATGAAGGACGTGAAGACAAGAATAATGCCGAGAGATAGTTTCAAGGCCCTTGTCTTGTTTCCTGCCGATGCCCATAAACGCAGATCGTCTATGGGGCTTGCTACTCCTGTAAAACGCATTGCTTTTCTCCACTTGAGTTGTTGATGACTTCGGATGCCCGACAAAGCGGTGTCAGGCCAATTTTACTCCTCGACAATGGCCACAATCAGCCAAAACCAACCGGGAACACCGTTGACAATTGCTATCCCAATGTCGCTGCCTTGCTGGAGAGCACCACAGGTTACGGAGTCGAAGTTCGGATTGGTGTCAAATGCTGCGAGTAGCCATACTTCGCCATCCTCGGAGAACCAACAGTTCACCACAACTTCTTCGAGGGTCGTGTTTGTTATTGTTACTCCGCCTGCGCCATCCGAGTCAAACGTGCCGGATCTACTCAAAATGCTTGCGCCCGTGCCGTCTTGTCCATCCTGTCCGGCTGGTCCTTGCGGTCCCGGTGCTCCCGAAGATCCGGTAGGTCCGGGCGGGCCTTCTGGCCCTACTGGACCCTCACATGCTGTCAGCGTTAAGCATAGGAAAAGCAAAGTTGTAATGGTGTAAAGCGGTCTCATTGTATTTCTCCACTTGGATTGTGATGACTTCAGAGACCCAGACACAAGGGTGCCGGGCCTTGACACCATCAACGCACAGTGAAGACGTGATCGTCCTACCTATTCGCCGGGGCGGGTGATCAAGCCCGCACCTTGAATCGGCTATTATATTCAGCAGGGGACCCGACCGGTCCTGCCGTGCGTAGTGGTGTCGCTGCCAATATAAGGCACGGGAGGCGGATGTCAAGGGCCTGGGGCCGTGCTGACGGATCAGGTGCCCGTCTCCTGCCAGTCCGCACCGCTCTTGCCCTTTTGTCCGTCCTTTCGGATATTGCCGTTCGATCCGCCCCGCCTTACTCGTAACAGGCGAAAGCATTGCGCTAATGCGCTACTCTGCGGGGCCGGGCTGTGCGGGGACCCTTCTGCTGGCTTGCCAGTGGAAGGGTTTCTTGCTTTTACTCACACCCCCATCTGGCCCAAAGCAATGAAAATGGAAATTGTAATAGCGATAGCAACAGCAATCATGGCCTTTCTGGGTGCTATGATTGGCTATTGGATTTCGGCTCGTTCATCACGGAAAGACCGAAAACACCAACTCGCAATGGCTGCGCTTGAAAAGCGATTGGAAGTTCATCAAGAAGCAATTACTATCTGGTTTAGTATTCGTAATAATATATTTAATAATCAAGAACTTAATAACATTGTTATTCACGCCCAAGAGTGGTATCGTCAGAATTGTTTATACCTTGATGATGCCTCTCGTGAAGACTTCTGGAATTGTTCAATACAAGCTCCACATTACGCAGGCTTAGTTCAAAGTTTTCAAGAAATGACACGCCAGCGAGGGGGAACACCTGACGAAAAGACATATGAAATGGTAAACGAAAGTTGGGATATAATACATAAACCAGCATATAGTATTCCGGCTGGTGTAAAGTTGCCTTCATTTGGATCAAGCGATCCACCCCTCAAAGAAAATTCATAAAGTTTCTGCTTGGTATTTGTTGTGGAGGTTCGTAGTATAGGCATCGATCCTACACTTCAGGTAGGGTTTATCGTGTTACACTAACAAACAAACGAAACAAAAAAATGTTCGAGATAGCCCAAGTCCCAAAGGACTTAAAACCTCCTTCAAGTCCCGTAGCCCATGTGCTAATAGCAGAAGACGGCAAGTTTTTTTGGGCTGAAATGGCATTGTTGTCAATGGCTCCTAATGAGATTATCGCAGACTATGATAACATCATTCATACTGGAGAATGGCGCAAAATGATTATTAATGTCTCTCAGTCCTCCGAGAGATCCGAATAATCCTATTTCCAGCATCATCATAGGTAATGTCAACTTTTCTCATCGAGAGGAGTTGGCGTTACTTTTTTTCTTCAGTATTGATATTAAATATTCTTCGTTCGGGTGCTCTGGCAATTCGATAGGTAATCATATTATCTTCCATAATCACTTTAGATGTGTTTTTTGTTGACTTCATTTTGCTATCCTATATTTTGTGAATGTATTCTAGTTTATAGTATTTAGCAGAGGGAGAGGATTTTATATAGTTTTTTGGGTTTCGGGACTTTTGTAAAATTATTTATGGTTTTTTGAAAGGCGTTTCGGGACACAACTAAAAAATCAGTAGTGTTGACCCTTTGAATAGTATTGTGTATATTTGGGATAAGGGAGACGGATATTAGGCACAGGGATCCGTCCAGCGGTAAGTCATATCGTTTTGCCATCCCTGTGTCATTACTATTTATACAGAAGAACTTAATTTCAGAGGAGTTTTCGGGATTTTTGTAAAATTATTTTTAATGATTTTGAGGAAGTTTCGAGGTTAGGAGGTTTCGGGACTTTTGTATATAAGTTCCAACGCAGAGGATCGAGAGGAATTTTTTTGGGCTCGTCAAGTCGAAGGTTTTTGAGAGCGCGGTTGCGCAAGGTGGCCTCGGACATCGGATGGCCATGCATCCGGCGGCTTCAATGAGACCGGAGCGTTAATGCTCCGGTTCTTGCGAACGGGATCCGGGCGCTGTCAACCCCGCTGCAGGCAATCAGTTGTCCGGAAACCTCTCCCGCAATGTGGTTGCAATTCGGGTGATCCGTGCGGCCGCCTCGGCTATGACTCTGTCCCGTCCAACGCCGATGCTTAAGCGAATGGGAATATATGCGACCCCGTCGTTCTCATAGAGTTGCACATCGCCAAAGAGCTCGCGAAGCGTCCGATGGTGGCCGGAGACACCGGAAAACTTGCCATTGTCGAACATCGCCCACAACGGTGTGATTCCTGCATCCCTCCATACTTTCAACTCAATGCCGAGCCACAAACCGAATCTGCCGTGGACACGAAGATAGCGGCCAGAGGTGTAATAGCTATGGGAGGGCCGCAACTTATAGGTGTCGGCGACTCCGCTGTCCTTGAGCTTCTGCGTGATATCTTCGACTAGGTCGCTGTAATTGAGCAGGCGGTGCGCTGTTTCCTGATCGGTGACCTCGTCCGCGCGGATCGGCAGAAAGGCTTCCGCATCCATCCGGCTCGTCAGCCCCTGGAGCTGAAGGATGTCGTTCCGGATGATGTCGTGTCCCCCGGTGTGCGCGGCGTCCAGCAGTGCCTGCAGGAGGTGTGTCCAGCTCGTTATCAGCATGGCTTTGGAGTCGACGCGGGCACAGTGAGTGTCTGGGCCATCCACCCAATCGAGTTCCGCCCGACCGCATCGCAGCTTAAGCTCGTTCCAGACCGTGGCCACTCTTCGCTGGGGAACGACGAACAGGAGGACGCCCGGAGGCTCGTCGGGCAGTTCCGAAAGATAGGACACGGGCTGTGCGTCTGTAAGCCCGGCCCAGAACTTGTTTTCGACAAACGCCCGAACGCAGCCTTCACTGTCGTAGACCGTCAAGTCCGGACGGCTGTCTTCATGTCCGAGCTCCGCCTCGATGCGGCCGGGGTGGAACTTGACATCCGCCGGGCGCAGCATGGCAACGAAGGCCCGGGCGATGTCGGGAGACGACGTCAGGATGTGGGAGAGCGCCTGAGTTGCGGCAGGCTCGCCCGGTAAAGATCCGCGAAGAACGACGTGCGCCAGTACGCTCATGAGTCACCCTCGGCTGTGTGTGCATATAGCGTTGCCAATGGAGGCAGGTGCTCGTGCTCAATCGCGGTCAACAGGCCAGTCAAAGCCCTCAAGCGCCTAGGTATGATTGCTCCTTATCTATAAGGTTATCATATCATCCTGTTGTTCACAAGCCTGCGGTAATGTTCGCCGAGTACCGTGAGTTTGCAAGACTTGCTTTGCATGGCCGCGTGCCACATGTGCGGAGCGCCTACAGGTTGAACCAGATTGACCTTCACGAGACTCTGAAGAGTGGCAAAGACGGCGTTATTATCTGGATCCGGCGGTGGAATGTTCGGATCTTTTTTCGACTCCTCGTTGCGTTCCGGCTCATATGATGGATCGAGTTTGAAGTCGAAACCTTCACAAGGAAATAGTGTCGAGAGCGACCGCAGGTTAGCCAAAGGAATCGGGGCATCGGCCTTCCTGAGCGATACAAAGGTTTTTACGTTCGTTTTGAATACCGGCCTTTGGCCAGCCCACGGACCCAGAGATTGGTCAATATGAGCGTAAACGCTGCCTGGAGTGACGTCGCCGACAAGGTTGGCAGCTGCGCCCTCAAGTGCATCCACTAAGAGGCTGGTGAATACCCCCCCGGGCGTTCCGGTCTGGTTTTCCATGGCGTACTGATCCTCCGTTGATGCTGTGAGAATCGTCATGCCGCTCACGATCTCAGCAAAGGCCTTGTGGGTTGGTCGATTGCCAGCAATTCCACTATGGCAACTGTCCAAGATGATGACCTTGTTGGTTGCAGGCGATTGCGACGCGATCGTCATAACATCATTAAGCGGAAGACCATCGTCACCTGTTTCACAGTCACCAGCGCAAAGAAATCCGCCAGTGTCTTCAACGTAGCCATGTCCTGCGAAGTAGAAGAGCGCGATCTCGGACTGGTCGGCGAAGAGTTTGCGTACCGCCTCCTTGAGTTGCTGCCTCTTGATGATGTTACCTTGATCGGTACCGAGCATCATACAGGGTGTTACGAAGTTCGGCGTGCCATCCGCATTGCGCTCTATCACCTTTTTTACGTAGTTGGCATCGTTCACACACCCGCAGAGCGGGTCGATGTCTTTATAATAGTCGATGCCGACAATCAGAGCTTTGCGCATCACAGGCTGGCGATCCAATCACCGATGTTTTTCCAAGTCCAAACCATTGTGTTGACGCCAACAAGATTGGTCCGGTCTCCTTTGTAAGCCCAGATACCACGCAGGGGCTTCTTCTCTTCCTTGGCGCAACTGATCTCCCACTTCTGACCACTCGATTTGAGCGAGTTCTTACTGACAATCGCGAGGACGCCGTCCGAGCGCCGGATACGGGTCCGGACGCGTTCTTTCCATTTCTCGTCATAGGGCTCCTTCACGGACATATCGATGTATTCGAACGGGGTGTCTATGTTCAATGACTGCCCCTTAATCAAATCGCGGATGTGCTCATCCTCAATCGCAAAAGCTACAAAAATGACTTTCTTGTCAGGCATCAATAACACCTCCAAAACTTAGTTAGCTGCAGTATGCAGGTCATACATAATAAAAATTCCGCAGAAAAATACGAGAATTATACATGAAGACCGTATGATTGTGTAGTAGTCTTTTTCTTCCGAGGCCTTAGTCGACGTGCGCCACTTCAGGCAATAGGCCCTAGTGGCTGTGCTTGAGATTGGATCGGGAATTATATCCTTAACTTGACAGGTTGGGTTTCACCTCGCGGTCGGCGGCTCAAAATGGGCGTGTCCGCTTAACTGTGTAAGTGGGATTATTGTTCTATGGGGACTCTGTCCCCGTAGAGTATGACGAACTGGTTGAGGGCGGCCTTCCAGTCCCGGATCGGACGCTTCCACTTCTTCGATGCTTCGCGCAGGCCCAGGTAGAGCAGTTTGCGCACCGCGTCGTCGTTGGGGAAAGCGCCCCGTCCCTTGACGATTTTGCGCAGGCTGTAGTTCAGCGATTCGATCGCATTGGTGGTGTAGACCACCTTGCGGATCGCAGGCGCATAGTCGAAGAAAGGCGCCAGACGCTCCCAGTCCTTCCTCCACAGCGGAGCGATAGCCGGGTACTTCTCGCTCCATTGTCTCTCGAAAGCCTCGAGCGCCGCAAGAGCGGCCTCTTCGCTCGGCGCTGCGTAGACCGCGCGCAAAGACGACGCCACCGGCTTGCGCTCCTTCCAGGGTACGTACCGCAGGCTCTTGCGCACCTGGTGCACTATGCACAACTGCACCCGCGCATGTGGAAAGACCGTCTCTATCGCCTCGGGCAGCCCCTTCAAACCGTCCACGCACGCGATGAAGCAGTCCTCCATGCCCCGCGCCTTCAACTCGCCGAAGATGGCGAGCCACGAGACGGCCCCCTCTGTCGGAGCGATCCAAAGGCCAAGCACCTTTTTCTCTCCTTCAATGTCTATCGCCAGCGCCACGTAGACCGCGCGCGTCTTCACCGATCCCTCCTCGCGAGACTTCACGAACAAGGCGTCGAAGTACACGAGCGCGATACACACGCTCCAGAGGACGAGCCTGCCATGCGGTCACTTCCTCGAGAACGCTTGCGGTAACCTCCGAGATAAGCGTAGAGGAGACCTCCGCGCCGTAGAGACGCTTCAACGTGTCCCGGATAGCCCGCGTGCTCTGGCCCTGCGCGTAGAGATACACGATCGTCTCGTCCAGGCCCGCTACCCGGCGCTGGCGCTTCTCTACGATCTTAGGCTCGAAACTGCCGTTGCGATCGCGAGGAACCTCCATATCCAGCGAACCCGACTCGCCCTCGAGCCGCTTCGCAGTGCGTCCGTTGCGGGAATTGCCGCTCTTGCGGCCCGAAGGGTCGTGAGCAGGGTAGCCGAGATGATGGGTCAGTTCCCCCTCCAAGGCCGCCTCGAGAGCACGCTTGCCTATCGTCTTGAGCAAGCCCCCCTCCCCGAATATGTCCCGCGCGTCTCCCTTGAAATCCTTCAGCAACTCCTCAAGGAGCGCCTGCTGTTTGTCTGTAAGATCGGTCATCGGCTTCACCTCCTGATGAAACTATGTGTACGAATGACCACTTACACAGTTTTCAGGACACGCCCCGAAAAATCGCTCGCGCCACCTCCTCCGCCGTCGCTTCTTCCAATCGCTTGCGGACAACTGGCTCGGCAGCGGCCTGCGGACCATCGCTCGCAAGGGCGGCCGAAGAGCCTTCTGCGGGCTTGACGTCCCCGGGCGTCGATTCCTCTTCCTTGTTCCGGTTCATGCGGTCAGGTCCCGGTATGTCATGCTCTTTTGCTCCATGCCCTTCGCGAGAATCGCCATTTGCATGAGCGTATCGAGCGAACGGACGTTGTGCTTGCCTGCGAACTCGTTCACGTAACGATGCGGGTGCTTTACGGATACGTGGTGGTAGACCCCGTCGATCCCGCGTTTAAGCGTTGCCCGGAAAGATTCCATCCCGTTGGCGTGCGCCGTCGAACGAACGTACTCCCTGGCGCTGTGCTTGACCACCCGGTGGTTGTACGCATCCCGCAATCGAGCGTACGCCCTGTGCTCGTCCGTGTAAACGGTAGAGCCCGGTTCGACGGTCTCGCGCACGAATCCCGCAAGCGTCTCCCCCGGTTCGCCGCCGAGCGGACGAGCGACAACCTTGCCGCCTCGCTCCTTCGCGCCTATGACGATAGTCTTGCCCTGCGGTCCGCGAGCGAACGTCTTCTTCCTGGCGTGCTTGTTGCGCTCCTTGCCCCCTACGTACGTCTCATCCACCTCGACGGCGCCCGACAGGAACTCCTCGCTGCCCAGACTCCAGCCTGCGCGGATGCGCTGCTGCATGTACCAGGCGGCACTCTGGGTGATGTGCAGGTCCCGGTGCAATTTCATGGACGAGATCCCCTTCAGGTTCGTTGTCGAAAGATACAAGGCGAACACCCATTTGCGCAGGGGAAGCCTGCTGTGTTGCATCGTAGTCCCCGTCCTTACGCTGAAATAGGACCGGCAGTCCGGACACCAGTAAGGCATGGGCTTGCGGCTTTTAACCTCGCGGCTGTTCATGCAACCGCAACGAGGACAGAAACGCTCGCCATCGAGCCAGCGGATTGTCTCGAACCACCGGCGGGCCGCTTTCTCGTCGGGAAACATCTCCATCAGTTCGAGCAGGGATATCCCCTTGCGCTCCGATCTTCCAGGCGCTTTGCCCATAACATTTTCCTTTTGTGCGTAACCTGCTATAAAAATAGATACTTACGTTAAATCTGTCAAGTTAAGCATATAATTCCCTTCCCGTTTCCTTCTCCATTTCCTTATCATTTTTAGGGACCTTGGTAGTATGTTAGACAAACCACCCGGAGGGGCTTGTCGGCGCTGATTTTGGGCGGAAATGCCACGAATTATACGGAAATACCTAAACCGCGCACCTTGTCAAGAAAGTGTCTTACTTGTCCCAGGCCAAGCACAGGCGGGCCGCCTGGCCCATATCCCATTTTCAGGCTTCCCCCGATCCTGCGATTGCCTTCATACTTGCGGGTATCCTTGTAATAAGAGAACCACGCGGCACGCACAGGGGCGCTTGGGGGCTCGTGTGAATGAGTGGCAAGAAACACGAATGGTTGGTATACCTCGCCCGGATTGCCCAGAGGTATAATGCCCTTCAGATTCGGTTCCCATGTTCCGCCTTCTTGAAGTTGGAACTCTTTCTTTATATAACCTTTATTGCTACAATGACTACATAAAATCCAGCCATCTTTATCAAGATGAGCATTGATCAAGTCAACGATATTTCCCGGCACTGTAACTTCTCCACATCCCTCGTTGGAGCAATTAATATCCCAAGCACCCATTTTTGATCTCGTGTTTTAAGACTTCAGATATCCCCCCCTACACCGCCTCATACGAAGCATCCACCCAGGCCCGCTTTTTGCCGCTTTCTATCGCCTTATGAATGAAATGCACGCCTACCGCGCCATCCTGCACCGAGGGGAAATCCAGTGTGTCGTCGATCTCCGCTCCGGTGCGCTTCGCCTCGATGGCGTGCGCCGCATTCACGTAGATGTTCGCAAACGCCTCCAGAAACGCTTCGGGATGCCCTGACGGAAGCCGGCTGCTGCGCTGGGCCGCCTCTACGAGGTAGGCGTTCCCTCGCTTGTACACGCGCTCCGGCCCGTCATTGGACCGGAAGTGCAGGTAATTCGGGTTCTCCTGGACCCATGCGAGCGAGCCGTCCGTACCGTAGATACGGATGTTTATGTTGTTCTCCTCCCCGACGGAAATCTGAGAGCAATGCAATACGCCCCGGGCGCCTCCCTTGTAGTGGATCAGCATGTTGGCGTCGTCCTCGAGCTCCCGTCCCGGCACGAACGTATGGATATCTGCGCAGAGCGAGGCTATTTCGAGGCCGGTGATATAGCGCGCAAGGTTTTCCGCATGAGAACCGATGTCCCCCACCGCCGACGACACGCCGGCTTTCGAGGGGTCCGTGCGCCATGCGGCCTGCTTGCTGCCGCTGTCCTCCAGCTTCGTGGCAAGCCAGCCTTGCGGATACTCGACCACGACTTTGCGAATTTCCCCAATTTCGCCGTTCTGCACCATGGCGCGGGCCTGCTTGACCATCGGGTAGCCCGTGTAATTGTGCGTGAGGGCGAACACGACGTCATGAGCGGCTACGAGACGGCATAATTCCTCCGCTTCCTCAAGCGTTCTCGTCATGGGCTTGTCGCACACGACATGTATGCCGCGCTCAATGAACGCCTTGGCTACCGGGAAATGCATAAAATTCGGGGTAACGACCGATACGAAGTCAATGCGTTCGTCTTCGGGAAGCGCAGCCTCCCGCTCGGCCATTTCCTCGTAGGATCCGTACACGCGGGCCGGATCCAGGTGCAGAACCTCGCCCTGCTGCTGCGATTTGGCGGGATTCGATGAAAAAGCCCCCGCTACAAGGGTCGTGAGCCCGTCGAGGGCCGCCGCTTTGCGATGTACTTCGCCGATGAAGGCGCCGGGGCCGCCGCCTACCATTCCGTAACGGAGTTTTCTGCTCAAAGACATAGTTCTGTCGCTATTCGATCACTGGTTTCCCTTGGAGACGGGTGCAAAATCACCCGGAAGGACGGCCCGTGCCATCCGGAACAACCGTGTAATATGTCGGGACGGCGGGATTCGAACCCACGACCCCTTGCACCCCATGCAAGTGCGCTACCGGACTGCGCCACGTCCCGAAAACAGAACCGAAAATAGGCTTTTTTTCGATGGCATGATACGTACGAGCGGAAAATGTTTTCCCGCACCGCACGATCTACGACAATACGAACCCCAGCAGCAGGACGGCAACGATGCCTGTCACGCCCGCCACAGCGGAACCGACCGTATGCAGTTTATAGGCCTGCGAAACCGTCATCCCGGAGAACTGGCTCACCACCCAGAAGTAGCTGTCGTTCGCATGCGAGACCGTCATCGATCCGGCGCCGATAGCGAGTGTGGTAAGCACCGGCCCGAACGAAGACGCCAGTCCCAGCGCCGGCAACAGCGGGAACACGATGGCGGCGGACGTGATGATGGCCACGGTCGAGGAACCGAGCGCCGTTTTGAGCGCAGCGGCCAGCAGAAACGGCACGAGCATACTGAAAGCCCCCAGCCCTATCGAGCCGAGAAGGCCGCCCAGGTATTCCCCTATGGGCGTGGCCTGGAGTACTTTGCCGAAGGCGCCTCCCGCTCCGGTGATGAGAATGATCAGCCCGCCCGTTCGGAGCGATTCCGAGATCCATTCCATGCGTACGCGCCCGCCCGAGCGCCATACCGCCGCACAGGCCGCAACCACCCCGAGAAGCAGCGCCGAATTGGGATTCCCGATGAACCGGAGCAGTGAAAACAGGGCGCCTTCCCCGAACGGACGTCCGGGCAGCGAGGCTACGGACTGCGCCGCAATGAGCGCCACAGGCAGCAGAATGGGCAAAAAGGCCAGCCATGCGGAACGGAGCTGCATATCTCCTGAGGTACCGGCGGCCGGTGGAGCGCTTCCGGGCGCCTCGCCAGTCTGTTCCGGGTCGCGCTCCCCTTCTATGACGATCCGGCGTCCGGCAACCTGGGCGAAAAACCATGTCGCTGCAATCACAGGCACGGAAACGGCGAAACCGAGAAGCATCACCAGGCCTATGTCCGCCCCCAGCTCCCCCGCGGCGGCAAGCGGGCCGGGTGTCGGAGGAATGAACACATGGCCGGCGTACAGCCCCATGCTCAACGCCACCGTAAAGGAGGCAAGAGACGTACCGGATTGCCTGGCCAGCGAACGATTCAGCGGCGCCAGTACGACAAACCCCGAATCGCAGAAGACGGGAATCGATACGAAAAGGCCGGTGATGCTCATGGCGAGCAGCGAGCGCGCCTTGCCGATCCAGCGCAGCACGGAGCGGGCCATGAGCGCCGCCCCGCCGGTTTTTTCAAGCAGGGCGCCAATGATCGTACCCGCGGCAATGACGATCCCGATATAGCCGATCGTGCCGCCGAAACCCTCCGTGATGGCTGCAATCACATCGGTCCCCGGCAATCCCGCCGCAAGCCCGACCAGATAGGCCGCAACCAGCAACACAAGGAACGGATGCGCGCGAAAACGAGCCGTCGCCACGATGACGAAAACGACGGCGCCCACAAGAATTGCTATGAGGACCGGTCCGCTCAGCCTGCTTCAAGCTGCTCAAGCACATCTTTGAGAAAGCGCCGTAATTCGACGAGGCGGCGCATTTGCTCGCTCCCCGCCCCGGATTCCTCCGCGGCAAGCATCTTCTGCGCTCCTTTGATCGTCAATCGTCTTTCCTTCAGCAAAGACTGAATGCGCTCCACAATGAGGATGTCCTCACTTGTGTAAGCGCGGTGACCGGCGCGATTCTTTCGAGGCTTCAGTTGCTTGAACTCGGTTTCCCAGTAACGCAGCACATGCGTTTCGAGGCCCGTCATTTCACTGACTTCGCCGATCGAATAGTACAGCTTTTTGATACCTTTTTCCTGCATGAACCTTTCGCGAACAAGAACACAACATCGCGGATAAGGTACGAAAACCCGGCAGCGAATGCGAAGGGAATGTCGCAGGGCAAGCCGACGGCATACCAGACTTCATCTTGCGGCAACGCATTCTGTCCTGCGCATGAGCGAATCCTCCGGAAAAAAGTGGCGCGCGGAAGCGGCTCTTCTCTTCGTCGTGTCCGTGTGGGGAGTGAATTTTCCGCTGCTGAAATCGGTCATGGAGGTCATGCATCCGCACATGATCAACACCTTCCGGTTTTCGATCTCGATTCTCGTGCTCGGCGGGATCTACATGTATCGCCGCAGGAAAAAGGGGTTATCCGTCTGGGAGCCCGTACGAAAATACCCCCTTCGGATCGCCGGGCTGGGCGTGGTGGGTTTTATCGTCTACCAGTTTCTGTTCATTCACGGCATAGATCATACCACGGCGGGAAACGCGGCGCTGATCATGACCAGCGTGCCCCTGTGGACGGCGTGCATGGGCGCCATGCTGGGCACGGAACGAATCCGCGGAGTGACCTGGTTTGCCCTGCTCTTCGTGCTGGGAGGCGCCATGGCGATCGTGGTGGGCGGCGCCAGAACGATTTCGTTCGACAGCGGGATATTCTTAGGTAATGTGCTGATGCTGTGCGCCGCCTTTTCCTGGGGATGCTATACGGCGCTCAACAAACCCATGCTGCGCCATGTCTCCGCAACCGGATTGACGTTTCTCGCCTTGCTGTTCGCTCTGCCTATACTGGTCGGAATGGGCCTGCCGGAAATCACCCGCACGGACTGGAGCATCGTGACCCCGAGGCACTGGGGAATCATCGTGTATTCGGGAGGACTTTCCACTGGCCTGGTCCTGGCGCTATGGAACAATGCCGTGAACCATGTAGGCGCCTCGCACACGGCCGCATACGGCAATCTGGTCCCGCTTATAGCGCTGTCGGCAAGTTATGTGCTGCTGGGCGAAACGGTGAAGCCCATTCAGATCATCGGCGGCGCCGCCGTGATCGGGGGCCTGCTGATCCTGCGCCGCATACGCCGGATGCCTGCGCCGGGGTGAGAAGGACATGACGACTCAGGAGAAGACGACCTGTATATCCGTATACTCCAGCAAGCCTTCTTCGCCGAATTCAACTCCTACTCCGGAACGCTTCACCCCGCCGAACGGGGCATTGGGCTGGATCATGCCGTGTTTGTTGATCCAGACGGAACCGCACTCCATCCGATTCGCGATTGCCCTGGCTTTCGTGATGTCCCGGCTCCAGACGGAACCGCCGAGGCCGCTCGGATTGTCGTTCGCTTTCCCGATCGCCTCCTCAATCCGGCTGTATCGGATGACGGGCAGAACAGGACCAAACTGCTCTTCGTCCACCAGCCGGTCTCCGTTGTCGAGATCGGTGATGATCGTCAGCGGATAGAAATATCCTTTTCCGCCCATCCTTTCCCTGTATCCTTCCGGATCTTCGCCGAGGAGCACCCGCCCGCCGGATTTGGCGCTGGCGGTCAGGTCGGCCACGATATCGTATTGCTTTGCATTCTGGACCGGACCCAGGACGACATCCTCGCTTGTGCCCTCGCCCATCTTCATCTTTTCGGCAATGGCGACGAGTTCGCCGCACACCTCGTCATGCACATCGTTATGAACGTAGAGTCGCTTCAGCGCAGCGCAGGTCTGACCGCTATTGATGAACGCGCCCCAGAACAGCCCTTCGGCGATCTCCTTCGGATCTACATCGGGAAGCACGATACCTGCGTCGTTTCCGCCGAGTTCAAGCGTAAGCCGCTTCATGGTTTCCGCCGCATTCACCATGACTTTCTTTCCGGTTGCGCAGGAGCCGGTAAAGATAATCTTGCTGATTCCTTCATGGGCCGTGATCGCGGGGCCGAGCGTATCCTTGCCGGCGATGCAATTGACCACCCCTTGCGGCAGCACTTCGTTCATGAGCTCCACGAGCCGCAGCGTCGATAGCGGCGTGAAAGGAGAAGGCTTGCACACCACGGTGTTGCCCGCAAGAATTGCGGGGACGGTGTGCCAGATCGCAATCATAACCGGGAAATTCCAGGGGGTGATCGACCCCACGACGCCGATCGGTTTGCGGTGAAGTTCAACCCTGCCCTGTTCGTTGTCCTGAAGGACCTTCACCGGCAGGGAAAGGCTGGCCGTATACCGGGCCCAGGCCACGGCCCCGCCAATCTCCCAGCGGGAGCCGAGGCCGTTCAGGGGCTTGCCCTGCTCGGCGGTCAGGAGATGGGCCAGTTCTTCCGCGTTTTCCTCGACCTTCGAGGCAACCTCCATGCAGGCCGCCTGCCGGTCGGCTTCGGGCGCCTCGCGCCATTTTTTGAACGCCCTTTCCGCAGCCGCCACCGCATCGTCCAGGTCCTTCTTCTGACCCAGCGGCGCCAAGCCGGCCGGTTCCCCTTTGGCAGGATTAAGCACCTCGAAATGTTCTTCGGTCGGCGCCCTGCCGCCGTCAATGATCAGGCAAAACGGTTCCATAACAGGTTTTTCCTCGTCTTTTTACGTTGGCCTGCGGTCGCACCAGCCGTGCAGAAACGGCGCAAACATGCAAACTCCTCACTTCATCCGCCTGCCGGAATGCGCCTGTCAAAGAAGCCCAGGGCAAGACAACCCCGGTTTTACCGGAGAAGTTACCTGGTAAAATAGATACGCTATGCACCACCGGTTGTCAAGCCTTCGATGCGTGATATCCGTTTGCCGACCCCCCCAGGGCAAATGCTTCTCCACACCGGCGATAATCCTGCCTTTACTCTTCCGGCAGCGCGTCTTCGGGATCGGGTAATCCATCTTCGAGCCCGGGTAACGTGTCGTCGGGTTCGGATAACGCCTCGTCAGGCTCCGGCGTCACGTCTTCGGGTCCGGGCAGCACATCGCCGAACCGCCCCCGGACCTCTTCGCCGAACCGGTCCGACAAATCGCGCACGGCGGGAAATCTTTGGGCGGCAAAATCCCATGTTGCGGGGAAGACCGCAGCTACCGGCCCGTACAACACGGACGTGTCGCGGTTTTGAGAATCCGGCACGTTGAAAAAATTCAGTACCAGAAATAGTACACTCAGTAGAAGCGCCGCCTTGCAAAGGCCGAATACCGCCCCGGCCGCCCGATTCAGCATGCTCAGCCGGAGCATCTTGAGACTGGTTTCAATGATCTTTGCGAGTACGTAAAGCGCCAGTTGCACTGCCGCAAACACGACAATGAAGCCAAGAATCGGGACGATGGATGCCCCGGCGCCCAAAATCCCGCCTATGGCATTCCCTACGGGGTGCATCAGTTCGAGGGCGAGCACAATAGCCAGAACCGTACCGGCAAGCCCTACGATCTGGCGCACCGCCCCGGTGGACAAACCGCGCGCCAGCCCTATCAGCAAGCCGACGGCAATCAATATGTCCAGTATGGCAGTAGACATGGAGCCGGACGGCTGTAAAGAGTCATTCGTACAACAACGGCTTATGCGGTGCAGCGGGGCGCAAAGCACTCCGTCACGGCGCCGGGCTTTCCCGCAAGCGCATCTTCGGGATATACCAGTAGGTCAACGCGCGCCACGCCCATTCCAGCGGGCCGTACGCGAAGCGCTGCAGCCATACGGGCGACAACCACAACTGGATAAGCCATACGGCAAGCACCACAAAGAGTTGCTGATAGCGCTCGACACTCCCGAACAGACCAAACCCGTGCCCATAGAAAAGTATCGTGCATAAAACGGTTTGCAGGATGTAATTCGTGAACGCCAGCCGGCCTACGGCGGCAAGACGGCGTTGCAGGTTCGAAAAGGCGCCCTTCTGCACCGCCAGCATGACGAGGCCCAGATAGCTGAGCGCTACACCCGTGCTGCCCCAGTAGTTGAACTGCGCCCCCGTAAAGAACGAGCGCTCCCAGGTCCATCCGCCGGAAAAATTCCACCACAGGCCTGCGGCGATCGCGGTCAGACCCGCCGCCATGCCGATGAGGATCATACGCCGGTAGAACCGGCCGCTCCGCGCTGCGCTCAATACGCCCCACTTGTAGAGCGCCATACCCACCAGCATGGCCCCGCCGCAGCGCCATAAAAACAGCAAAGGCATGACGACCGTGTGCATTTCAAGCACCGAGCGCACGCGGTACGCCTGCTGGGCCATCCAGCCGCCCTGGTACGCAGCCAGTTCGGCCTCTACCGCGGCAGCGTCCGGCGCCCAGGTAGATGCAATATCCGCAGCGGCTTCCGGAGGCGCATAACTCAGTCCCAAGGCAGACAGGAGGTACAGAAACGTGGACACCGAGAAAACGCCAATGCCCAGCACAAGGAGCCTCCGGGGCGAGCGGTTACGAAACAGATATATCCCGCAACCGCACAGGGCGTACGGCACAAGGATATCGCCCACCCAAAGGAAATAGGCATGGGCCAGGCCGAAAACCAGCAACCAGAACATTCTCCGGTAGTGCACGGCGGCGGATCGCCCGCTGCGCGCCTCCGCCCGTTCCGCAAACAGGCAGACGCCTGCCCCGAACAGAATGGAAAACAGCGTCATGAATTTCTGATCGGCCAGGACATGGCTGGCCAGCCAAACCGCCAGGTTGATACCGGTGAGATCTCCCCACGCAGTCGGATTCAGGTACGCGGCGCCCGGCATGGAGAACGACTGCACGTTCATGATCAGGATGCCGAGCACGGCAAAACCCCGGAGCACATCGAGACTCCGGATGCGCTCGCCGGGAGCGACTGGGGTATAGACGGACATGACGAAGGGTATATGGGGCTATAGGGTCAGAACATGTACCGCATCGCCAGGCCGGAGCCCAGGAACGAAACGGCGCCGGCGGTCAAGCCGGCGCCAGCGAAGAGCGATAACCGTATGTCGTCTATGCATGCCGCTGGTTGTTGTGTACGGAACAAATAATTCTTGTGAGACGCCTATGCCTTACTCCGCTTGTCGTAGGGCACGACCTCTCCCCGCTCTATATATCTGCGAAGCAACCGGAGGTACATCCCCCAGCAAAATGAGGAAACCCGAAAGTGGTCACTCCTTTCGAGCCACCCCGTATGATGGAAATCGACCTGTATAGCATCGCCGACGGCCTTGAGTTGAAACCCAACGTGCGTTCCCAGCCAGTCGGGGGCGGATCTGGTCATTTTCCATTCCAGCACGCCCCCGGGTTCGCAGCGGATGACTTCGGCTTGCCACTGATAATCCGGACCGAACCCGAAATCGTAGACTGCGCCGGATCGGGGAACGCCTCGGGCGGTCAAGGTCCACCAGGAATTAAGCCCCTCGGCTGTGCCGATGGCTTCAAAGATGCGTTCTTTTGAGGCGGCAATCGACAGCGTGTGATAGATATCCGGCATCGTTTCACGAGAAAGTGTTTCTGACGCGCGCCGACTCCTTGAAGTATTTCGTCCAAACGATGGCCCATCCCAGCGAGAAAATCACTATTCCCAGAAGGATCGGCAGTGCGCCGAGCAGTTCCTCACTACTCAATCGCGGCCTGCCCTCTATAATCCTCTGAAACAACACGCCATATACTATCCGCAGGGTAATCAGGATCGATGCAGCCCACAATGCAGCGATATTCCACCGCGGCGCCCTGGGGGACTTCAGCGGAATGAGCAATAGCGGACTTGCAAGCGCCAGGAAGATCACGGCCATAAGCAGGACGGGATAGTCGAAAAACCATCCTGACAGGCCCGCCGAATAGAACAATATGAGCGGAATCGAGCCGATGACGTAGACCAGCAGCCAACCCCCTATGCCTTTCACACCGTCTCTTTCCATCACGGCCCGTCCCACGGCTGCCGGCGGGGTATCCAACGCGGCACGTTCGCCTTGTAGCGCCGATATTCTTCGCCGAACCGCCGTTCGAGGCCTGGCTCTTCAAAAAATATGAAATAGACCGTGTTGAGGAGGAAAAAGAAAAGCAGCCAACCAGCCAGATACCACGAGCCGAATAGCAACGACTCGGCGCCGAGCATGATATTTACGCTCGTGAGCATGGGGTTTCGGACATGCCGGTAGGGGCCGCGAACAACCAGCTTCTTCGGCGGAGCCCAGGGTGCAGGCGTACCCCCGCCTACCTTCAGAAACAACCTGACCGTCCAGGCGGCAAAAAAGAGGCCTGTCGCTGCCAATAGAACGCCGATCCATAACCTGGGCTGTGCAGGCTCCGCCAGCGCTATAGCCTCCGGCGAGCCGGCCGAAAGCCATAGTATTGCCCCCGGAATGAAAACAAGGGCCGTCCCGGGCAGGATGATGATGGCCTTGATGAGTTGCAGATTCATACAGGTTCCCTTACTCCACATGCCTGTGGAAAACAGGACCTAATATGAGCGAAGCTCTACGCCCTGCGGCAACAGCAGCAACAAGAGCAGCACTTCTCGCAAGAGCAACACTTGCAGCTTTGGCCTTTTTGGGTATCCATGGTATCCTCCGACATGCACAACGATTTACGTTACTTCCTGTGTGACGACAAAACAACCATCCATATTGTTCCTCCACGCGTCCGGCCCATCCTTACAATCGCCGCAAAGTCCTCCCCCTTCAGGCTGGCGCCGCCGATCAGTCCGCCGTCTTCATCCGCCTGCCCGAACAGTCCGGCGGCGTTGCCCGGTTTGACGCTCCCTCCGTACAGAATATGCAGGGCAATGTAGCGCCTTTCTTCAGGGACGGGGAAACGCATCGCGTAGAGGTCGTCCTGGGCTCGTAGGCTCCCGGCTTCACTTTAACTTCACCATGCTATTGACATCGCGCCAGTTTCTTCGTAAATGTTATCGATAACATTCACCCTTTGCGAATCGCCACGATGGAGCGGAGGACGTTCTTACAGCTAACAGGTACCGGCACAACTGCCTTCGTGCTGTCGCAAGGGCTGTCGTGCACTGGCAGAGCAGCTGAGCGTCCCAATATCATTCTGATCAACGCCGATGATCTCGGCTATGGAGATATAGGCTGCTACGGCTCTACACTGAATCGGACGCCACACCTCGACCAATTGGCTCGGGAAGGTAGCCGGTTTACAGACTTCCACACTGTCTCGGCGATGTGTACACCGTCCCGGGCTGCCCTGATGACCGGTTGTTACCCTGAACGAGTCGGATTTGCCCGACTCCCGAACGAGATTGGGCATGTCCTGCTTGCCGGCGAGCCCGTCGGTCTGCATACGGATGAGATTACGATTCCCGAACTGCTGCGAGAAGCAGGGTATGCAACGCACATGGTCGGGAAATGGCACTTGGGTGACCAGCCGGCTTTCCTGCCGACGCGCCAGGGCTTCGATGGCTTTTTCGGCCTGCCCTACAGTCACGATGTCGCCCCGGATAACCCGACAAGCGCTCGTTTCCACTTCCCCCCGCTGCCACTGCTGCGCGACGAAGAAGTCATCGAAGAAAATCCGGATCGCAGCCGGCTCACGCAGCGGTTCACACAGGAGGCAATCCGTTTCATCAGGGACTATACCGATCGCCCGTTCTTCCTCTATTTCGCGCATACCCTTCCGCATGGCCCCCATCTTGCTCCGGAGGAATTCCTCGTCCGGTCTCGAAATGGGGCCTATGGGGCCTGCGTGGAGTTGATCGACCACTGCACCGGCGAGCTGCTCGATGCCCTGGCAGCGGCTGGGCATGCAGACAATACGCTGGTCGTTTTTACTTCCGATCACGGCAATGCAGCTACGGAGGGGAGGGGCAGTAACGGTCCATTGCGCGGTGGCAAGGGGCGTACGTGGGAAGGCGGAATGCGTATCCCGTGTCTGATGCGCTGGCCGGGAAGGATCCCCGCAAACACTATCTGCGACGAGTTATCCACTACAATGGATCTACTCCCCACCCTGGCATACCTGGCAGGCGCAAATCCCCCGCAGGATCGCATCATTGACGGGAAGGACATCCGACCCCTCTTGTCAGGACAGGCAGGAGCCCAGACACCTTATGAGGTCCTTTACTATCTATGGATGGATGAACTGCACGCAGTTCGCTCAGGACCGTGGAAACTTGTCATTAAAGAGGCACACCAGCCGCCCTTTGCAAAGCCGCAGCTATACAACCTCGACATCGATGTCGGAGAAACACAGGACCTCTCTGCGGCTTATCCGGACATCGTCCGGAGATTCGAAGCGCTGGTGGAGTCCGGCCGCCGGGATCTGGGCGATGTCGTCGCCGGTATCCAGGGCGAGAACATCCGTCCCCTCGGGCGAGTGGAGCATCCCGCGCCTCTTATCCCTCGTCCCGAGAATCCTTCTCAACAGGAGGAGCACGTTGATCGGATATTCGAGTAACCTATGGAAAAGACGCATAGGATTCGGGAAGTACGATTCGTCGCCGCGATGCTGGTAACCTGCATGCTTTTGGCGGCCCTGGCTATCCAGAATCGCCCTGACGAACCGCTGCATCGCGCCGTGGAGGCGGGAGACCTCACGACGGTCTCCACACTCATTGAACAGGGCGCCGATGTGAATGCTCGTATGGGCGATTGGACTCCCCTGCATCGCGCGGCGGTGGCGGGGCGCGTAGCGATCGCCCGGCGGCTCCTTGCCGCGGGCGCCGAGGTAGACGCCCATGGCACGGCCGGCTGGACGCCGCTGCACCGGGCAGCGAAGATGGGGCAGGTGGAGATGGCGAGGCTGCTTCTGGCAAGCGGGGCGGATGCGCACGCGAAGGGCATCGACGGTTGGACGCCAATGCTTCGTGCTGCAATGGCCGGACAGGCCGAAACGGGGCATCTCCTGATCGAAGCCGGAGCCGAGGTTAACCAGAGAAGCACCAACAACGGCTGGACCGTGCTACACTGGGCAGCCTATAGCGGTAGCCTGGAACTGGTCCGATACCTGCTCGATGCCGGGGCAGAGCTTCATTCCAGGGCCGGGACAGGGCCCACGCCGCAGGGAAATACGCCCCGGGGGTTGGCGGAGCACTACGGCAACGATCAGATCAGCGCGCTGCTTCAAGAACAAGCGGGACCGTAAAACGAGAGGGTATCGATGAACGAACCACGTTATATATCGGAACACGTCCTGCGAAAGAACAAACCGGGGGGGCAAAGCCGGCGGGAATTCCTGAAACTGGCGGCAACCGCCGGTGTGGCCGCTGCCGTGCCGGGTCTTTCTGCCTGCGGGGACGATGCACCGGACGGACGACCACCCAACGTCATTGTTATCTTCGCCGACGACCTCGGCTATGGCGACCTGGCCTGTTACGGCTCGCAAACCATCCGTACGCCCAACCTGGACGGCCTGGCTGCCGCGGGCATGCGCTTTACGGATTTTCACGTGACGTGTTCTGTGTGCAGTCCCTCCAGAGCTTCCCTGTTGACCGGGCGCTATACGTCTCGCTGCGGGATGCCCTATGCTGTGGGCGGGGTCTATTCGGACCTGGGCTTGCAAGCAAGCGAAACCACGGTGGCCAGGTTACTTAAGGACGAAGGGTATGCGACGGCCTGTATCGGCAAATGGCACCTCGGCGTACCCCAAGGCTTCAATTACCAGACCCACGAGGGCTTCACGTCTTCTTCGGAGTTTCACCCGAACCGCCACGGCTTCGATCTCTTCTACGGCATGGTGGGCAACACGAACCCGGATGGATCCACCCCGCTGCTTGAGAACGATGGAATCGTGGATCCGGATGCCCATGTCACGACAATCACGGAGCATTTCACCCGACGCGCGATCGACTTCATCCGTGCGCACCGGGATCGGCCATTCTTCATCTATCTTCCCCACACCCGGTCGCACGCCCCCTGGATGGCGAATCCGAGGCTTGCGGGGCAATCCCGAGGCGGTGTCTACGGAGACATGGTGGAGGAAATCGACTGGAGTACGGGCGAGGTGCTGAGGACACTGGACGAGCTCGGCCTGACGGAAAACACTCTTGTGATCTTTGCCTCGGATAATGGGGCCAATCCGTCGCCTGCACGTGGATCGAACGCACCGCTGCGCGGCGGGAAAGGCTCTACGTTCGAGGGGGGCATGCGCGTGCCCTGCATCATGCGCTGGCCCGGTGGGGTCCTTGCCGGACAGACGAACGACGCAACGATAAACGTAATGGACTTTTTACCGACGATAGCCGGCCTGGCAGGGGCTCCCCTGCCGGAGGACCGGGTAATCGACGGGATGGACCTCCGACCGGTGTTTTCCGGCGCCGAAGAGACCATAGCCCCTGACCGGATGTTCTATTACTACAATGGGCTGAACCTCCAGGCCGTGCGGGAGGGCCCGTGGAAGTTGCATCTGCCGCGCCGGTCCGAGATGCTGGTGTGGTGGGATTCAGGATTGCGCGAACTCGAAGCGCCCATGCTATTCGATCTGGAAACGGACCCCGGCGAAACGAACGACCTGGCTGCGCAACACCCGGAGGTTGTTGAGCAACTGCTGGCGAACGCTGAACAAATTCGTGCCGAACTGGGATCGTGGGAGCAAGAGGGCAGGGATCAGAAACCCATTGAGCACTTGATGGATGACCGCCGCCGCCTGCGGCACCTGCGAACGCAACAGGGGCACCGAGATCTGGGAAGGGATATATCGTCTACCTGATATCGCTAACCTACATTTTGCCCGGAAAGGCCTCGAAAGCAGGGGTAATGGTTGGAAGAGACACCCTCATGAAAAAGGAACATGATCTAAACCCCGTTATGGAGCCTGTAGCGAACGATTTGAAGACGGTCTTCCATGTGATGACGAAACCCATCGGGCCACTTTGCAATCTGGACTGTACATACTGCTTCTATTTGGAGAAGGAAAACCTCTATCCTCAAGCGCAGAAGAGAGCGGCCTGGTCGATGCAGGACGATGTCCTGGAGGCCTATATTCGGCAATACATTGAATCGCAGGACACGCCTGTCGTCAGCTTTGCCTGGCAGGGGGGTGAGCCGACGCTGCTGGGGGTGGAATACTTCCGAGAGGTCGTAGCACTCCAGAAAGAATACGCAGACGGCAGGAAAGTCGAGAATGCTTTCCAGACCAACGGGGTAAACCTTGACGATACGTGGTGCGCCTTCTTTGCGGAGCACAACTTTCTGATCGGGCTTTCCATCGACGGCCCGCGCACGCTGCACGACAGATATCGGGTGGACAAGGGTGGTCAGCCTACCTTCGATCGGGTGATACAGGGCCTTTCCTATCTGAAGAAGCACGACGTTGCTTTCAACACGCTGACGGTCGTCCAGCGTCATAACGGAGACCATCCACTTGAGGTCTACCGGTTTTTGAAGGAGATAGGTAGCGGGTTTATGCAGTTCATCCCGATTGTAGAGCGTGTGGCAACCGAGCCAGGGTTGGATCGCTTGTCGCTTGTTTCTCCCGATTTTGCAGATGAGGCCGTTGTTTCCGAGTGGTCGGTCGAGCCGGAGCAGTATGGCCGGTTCCTGTGCACCATTTTTGATGAATGGGTGCGCAATGATGTCGGTCAATACTTCGTCCAACTCTTCGATGTGGCGCTGGAATCCTGGATCGGGAGGCAACCAGGCCTTTGTGTGTTTCGCGAAACGTGTGGCGATGCGCTCGCACTCGAGCACAATGGGGATCTCTATTCCTGCGATCACTTCGTCTATCCTGCCAACAAGCTGGGAAACATCATGGATAAGCCGCTGCTATCCATGACGCATTCTCCCCAGCAGCAATCGTTCGGGGCCGCCAAACAAGATACGCTGCCGGATTACTGCCGTCGGTGCGACGTGCGTTTCGCCTGCAACGGCGAATGTCCCAAAAAGCGTTTTATAAAGACGCCTGACGGCGAAGCAGGATTAAACTACTTGTGCGCCGGTTACAAGATGTTCTTCAGGCACATCGACCCCTACATGAAATTCATGGCCGGTCAGCTTTACCGGAGAAGGGCGCCTGCTGACGTGATGGCATGGTCGCGTTGGCGGGATTTCCACGCCAGCGGTGGGCAGATAGGCCGGAATAAGCCCTGTCCCTGCGGCAGCGGCAGGAAATACAAGGTGTGTTGTGGCGCTTTGAGGAACGGTGGCGATCAGCTTGCCGGATCTGCATGATCCGATCGGGGCAGATGAAGCTGAAGCATGCGCTGCCGATAGTGTTCGTCGGTGCGTCCGGCAATGCGATGAACCTCGGATTCATCCATGAAAACCGGCCCTCCGAGAGTCGCGGCGCCGACGAAGATGCGGGCTGCCTTCTCTGCCATGGCCAGCGCCGCGATGACCTCCGCGTGCTGCGTTCCCAAGGCGATGACGCCATGGTTCTCAAGCAAAATGGTCTTGGGCAGTACCCCCGTTCTTTTCCGAAACGTTTCTACTTCCCCGGCAATACGCCGAGCCAGCGTAAAGCCAGGATCCACGTAGGGTACCAGAACGGATTCCACGCCACAGTAGACGACCTGGTCGGGAATCACGCGCCGGATGGCGAAGTCCCGCTTTCGCGGTGAGCAGAGCACTTGGTTGACGGCGATGGCGTGGACGTGCCCGATGATCCGGATGCCCGGCAGAGTCAGTAACCAGGCGTGGAACAGGCTCTCGACCGAGGGCTTGAGTGCGTCCGGATCCGTGCGCGCTTCCAATAGCAACCTTTCTATTTCCTGATCGGTAAGGTCTTCCCCTCCCGCCAGGGCCGCCAGCAACGGTCGGGCATCAACCCCTACCAGTTCTTCGGGTTGCAGCGTTGACATCCGGGTACCACTGGCTTTAATAAGGAAGCGGCGGGCATCCAGCTTGCCCGAGACATTCCCCTCCCCGGCAATAGCCATATGCCGCCCGTCTCCAAGATCGTGAGCGAGGTCAAGTAACAGGCGACGGATATCTTCCCTGGAGGTCATAGGCTCGATGTTTCTTTTTCCCGAAGGACCTGCAAGCATTCTCTCAAGACGCGATCCTCTCGTGCGAGCCACATACGAAGGTTTCGATGCCCATGTTCTGGAACGCCGCTACTTTCGAGATCAGCGCCTTCCGTGCCGCGTCGTCATCGGGCGCATAGGCTACCTGGATGTGATTCGACTTGTGGCGGGCCATCATCTGGTCACGCGAAACACCATGCAGAACGGCATGCATGATCGGCCACTGCGACGTGGTAAGCCGCCACCGGCGCTTCGTCTCTTCCTGGGGTAATTCCACGACCGTTCCCCGCCCCACGTCTGCCTTGAGGCGACCGTCCTCGGCAAAAACACGGCTCCAGATTATCTCGCCCGGCTTGCTGATTCCTTTCAGCGTTCCCCCGCCCAACCGGAAATACATGGAAGGCTGGCGTTCACTACTCGTCCCCGAATAGCCTCCTGTGAAATGCGAGGGCGGCGCAGCCCCGGAAATCTCGAAGACCCACACGAAATCTCCGTCATAGGGCGCGCCCCAGCGAAGGTCATGCAGGGTTGTCTCCGGTGGATACCCGAGTGCGCACCAAAGGCGATGGGTCACCAGGGCATCCAGCCCGGCACACTCATCGACCTCGTTGAAGTGTGGAAGCGCCGTTCCGGGATAGAGCTCGCGGGCGCCGTCGCGCGAATAGACCGGCGGACGCTCCATGTTGTTCAGAAGGCCTTCCGCCAGATCGGAGGCGGGCAACAGATCCTTGAGCCCCTGTTGGTATTGGATTCCGACGAGGTCGCAACCGAAATCATCGGCGATGCGGAGCACGGCAATGTACATCCTGCACTGCTGCAACACCTGTGCTTCCGTGAGATGTTCGTCTTCGTCCGGCCCCAACCGAAAACGCACGCCACGATCTTTGAGCCACTCGAAACAGGCCCGCGCCTCTTCCTCGGAAACCCGAGTGGTTTCGTAGTACAGAGCGCTCTGGCTGAGGCGTTCTTTGAAAATTCCGACCGGGTGCAACAGTTCGTCCGGGACGATCGCATTATACATCCCCATGCATCCCTCGTCAAAAACCCCCATGATAGCCTTGTCCCGTCGAAGCTTCCCGGCCAGTCGGCGGCCAAGCTCCCACTCCGCATCCGGAAAATCCAGTTCGGATGCGGGAAGCACATGGCTCAGATCGTGCTCTACGCTACCTGTTCCGAGCCAGGCGCGAAGCCCCTGCCTGAACTTCTCGTCGGTAAAATCGTCGCTCCAGAGCGTGCTGTAAGGTACGCCGGCCTTGGTCAGGCAACCGTTCATGTTAAGCATGCCGACGAGACCGGGCCAGGTTCCACTCCAGTTGGCTACGGTCAGAATCGGCCCGCGATGGGTCGACAAACCGGGTAGGACGTGATGCGAATACTGCCACGCCGCAAAGGCAATCACCAGAGGCTTGTCAGGATCGATTTGCCGAAAGACTACCCGGCCGTGCTTCTGACTGTCGATGAAGCCATGCTTCTTGTGGGGAAGTTCCGCGTGGGCGCGTACTACCTGATGCCCTTCCGCCTCGATGGCTCGCATGATTGCCCGTTCGACCTTCTGCTGCTCAGGCCAGCATCTCTGATTGGCTGTGAGGCGCAGATCTCCATTGGCGATAAGCGTAACGGCGTTCGTGGTCACGAGCTTCCTCTTTCTTCCTGCGGAGCGCCGGGAAATTCGACGAGAGATGTTAACCTTAACATTATTTCGGGAAAAGTAGCGATTCAGGCCCACCATGTCAAGCTGATCGACGATGGGCAGCCTAACGCCCTGACGACCATGAGCAGAGCTTGGCGAAACCGTTCCTCGCCGAGGAACCGGCGCCAGGGAAAACCGAAGAAATGCAAGACGATTTGGCCGCCGGCAACATATCGCGGCATATTCAGCGCAAGGCAAGGTGCATCGAAACGGATACCTCGGGAATCTGTACCATAGGAAATCATGAAAGGGAGCCTTACCGGTGCGGGCTCCTGATCCACGCCCCTTATTCCTTTGATCGACTGCAAAGTTTGATGAACACGATCCTGGACGTCGCCAGTCAGGCGGGCGTCAGTGCGATGACCGTCTCACGCTACTTTAACCAACCCGACATGCTTGCGCCTGCCACGCACAGAAAAGTGCGCGCCGCTATCGAAGAGCTTCAGTATGTCCCCAATGCGGCCGCCCGCAGCCTTGTCAACGGCTGCACGAACGCCATTGCCCTGATTCTGTCCGACATTACCAACTCGTTTTACACCACGGTAGCCCGAGGAGTAGAAGATAGGGCGCAACAACACGGATACGCCCTCATTCTCGGCAACTCCGATGAATCGCTGGAGAAAGAACGCCGTTATCTGGACGTTCTCATCTCGCGCCGCGTGGATGGCGTGCTGATTTCTTCCGCCCCGGGAAACGATCACCACCTCGATATGCTGCACCACCACGGCATCCCGGTGGTGTTGATCGACCGTACCGTGGAGGAAATCGACGCCGACGCGGTATGGGGCGATACATTCACCGGAGCCCTCCATCTGACCAGCCATCTCGTCGAGCAGGGGTTCCGGGACATTGCCCTCGTGGGTGGCTGGCCCGGGGTTTCTTCTCTGGAAGAACGCCAGGCCGGATACCTTCGCGCCATGAAGGAAGCCGGCCTCGTTCCTCACGCATATCCGGGACGTACGAGCCGCCAAAGCGGCGAGGAGATTACGGAGCAACTGTTCAGGAAGAACTTGCTTCCTCAGGCCATTATCGCCGCAAACAACCACGTGGCGGTGGGAGTACTGGTTAGCCTGAGGCGCCATGGGTTGCGTGTCCCGGAGGACGTGGCGGTGGCCTGTTTCGACGATATCGAAATCGCTGCGCAGATCAATCCTTTTCTGACCGTCGTCGCACAACCAGCTTACGAAATGGGGGCCCTTGCCATGGACCTGCTCCTCGATCGGATGCAGGGCTTCGACGGCCCCTCGCGCCATTGTGCGTTGCCTACGAAGATGATCGTACGGTGCTCTTCCCTCGCCCCCGACGCATAACGAGCAGACGCAGATAAAGCTCCGAGGAGTCTGCACTGCAGAAAATCATAAAAAGACGTTTCTGCGGTACCGGCCCTACGGCGCAAACGCGCTGCGTATCCCGTTCACTGTTTTTCCGAGGGTCCCCACGGCGATCCGATCGAGCGCTTCTTCGTTCCCTTGCAAATGGATCGTCCGGTGCACGTGCGTCAGGGATTCCCCGGGCGCCAGCGCCACAGCCGGGGAAGAGCTTTCGAGTTCGTAGAAGGGTCCGAGCGGTTCGGCGCCCGGCTCGGGCGGCCCATCGTTGTAACTGTTTATGATATCGCCTGCGTAGGGGTCCTCCTGGATTTCCCACATCGAGTTTACATAGTCAGTCGCCTTCTCCGACATCGTATATTGCACCAGCGTGAGCACGCGGTTGTCCGCATCGTAGCTCCCAAACACGGGCTTGCTTCGCTTACTGGTCAGGCCGATCTTGCTACGATATTCGCCGTCGCCCCTGAAATAGACCACATCGTCTTCGATGATCAGCCGATCCGGAGGCGGTTCGCCAAAATAGGCCGCGTTGACGATGGGTCCCCGTGCCTCCTCGTCACCGGACCGATAAGGAATGACGATCGTTGTCGCCGGGGAAGGGGTGAACATGCCGAGAATCCAGATCGACAAGAGACCTCCTTCTCTGGTCCAGGCCTCATTACCCACGTTAGTGATGGTGTTGACGGATTCGAAGGCGACAACCTGGACGATGGAATCCAGCGCCACGCCCAACCCCTCGGCGACCTCAGCCCGACCTGACAGCCGAACCTCACGGTCCACCTCAAGATCGAACGTCGTGCCGGAATAGTTTTTCAGGCGCATTGCTTTCTCGAAGACAATCCGGTCACGCTCCTGCGCCACCACGGGGAACGGATCCCAGTCTATGGCGGGCGGCACGTACCAGTGTTCCATTTCGAACGGGTCGCCTCCCTCGAAAAAGATGGAGAACTGTCCGCCTTCGGGCCCCAGCCAGAAGCGATCTTCGCCACCAAACACATTGATGTGTTCCTGCCGCTCGCCCGAGGCAATAAGCTCCCGATTGATCCAGCCGTAGCTCATTCCATCGCTACCGGCAGCAGTGCTCGTCAGGACGCGTCCTTGCATGGCCGGACTGACTACGACCTGGGCCTGCCCTGCTTCATCGGACAACACGACCACCTCGGCATGCCCGGTGAAAAAAGCAAGATCTTCCCCAAAGGTCGTGATCTCCGTCACGGTGTTTTTCATCGTATCATCCGACTGGTTGCAGGATGTAAGCAGCACTGCAAGTAATATGCTTCCCATGATAACCTTCTTCATAGGTAATCCTCCTTTTCGTCAAAAAACCAGCATGCCGTTCCACGTTGACGCACAAAAGCCCCCGGGTCAGCCGTCTTTTCACAATGCACTTCGGACGGCGCCAGCCGGATCGACGACAACCGGAAATCGGGCCAACTGCGATGCAACGACCTTCACCGGTGAAGCATTACCCAGCACCAGGTCGTAATTCCCCCGTCGGGAAGTCCGACGATACGTAGCTCCGTGGCGTATGGCTGTTCCCAAGGTACGTCCAACTCGTCAAGAAAACCCTCGATATCGAGGTCGAGCGTACGCGCCAGGGGGCGTATGCATCTGATCACCCCGCGTATCATGGACGAATTTCCAGCGGATAGCGGGCCAGTTCCGCCGCCGACCTTTCAAGGGGCGCTTCGTTGCCCACAACGAGCGTATAAGAGCCGTCATCCGGTAACCCTTCAACCTTCAGGAGCACCTCATACGGCTCGTCGTAGGGTACCGGTAACGCGGTAAGCAGCTTTTCGACGTTCACCCGGAGCGTGCGTTCGTCGAGGGAATAACTTTGGGCGGCAATTCCATCGACCCCCACGACTATATCCCGCTCCACGTTGACGTAGAGGCCGCCGAGTTGACGCAGTACGTCGGCGGCAGCGGCCAGTCCGCCTACCTCGGCCCAGCTCGGCCCGGAGCGGAGTGGGGTCTGGGGAAACCCTTCATGATCGATGTTCTCCGGCCCCAGCCCCAGTGGAAACGTCGGAGCATTGTAGATCCCGTTCTCGACGTGCCGGGGAAAGGTAAGCAGCGCAAGTGAGGAACGGGCCGCTGCCACCCCTCGCTCGACCAGGTCCTGCCGCCCGGTGAGCAACCCGAGTCGGACCAGTATCCCGGCGAACCGGTGGTCACGCTGATCCAGCCATTCGGCGTCGCCGATCTGCGAAGAGAAGCCCCCGAAGGGATACGCCGTAATGATATAGTGCGGCGCCCACACCGTTTGCAGCAAACTGGCATAGTCCGCGACGGCTTCGGCTTCTTCAAGATAACGTGATTCCCCGGTTACTTCGTAGAGCGAAACAAAACCCTGCAAGGCCCACGACATCGACATGGCGTTGCGTGGCGGCTGGCCTGTCCGCGGATCGAAGAAGGTCTCGGCCTTAACGGCACAGGAGTAAAGCGCCTCGAAATCCACCCATTTCTGTTGAGGCATTACATCATCTATCAGAAACTGTGCGGCGCGTTTGGCTGCTCGCAGGAATTTCTCTTCACCGGTGGCGCGATAAAGTTCGCTGAGTACCCACGCATGCGCTCCGCCATCGGCGTTCCAGCGCATGCTCGGACGAGGTTCGAGACGCTCGGTGAACCAGGCAGGCACGCTGCCCTCGGGCTGCATATGTGCTATGAGAAAGTCGCCATACCGCTGGACGTAATGCAGAATACGCGGGTCTTTCTGATAGAGACGATAGACCTCCATCAGATAGCCCGCTGTCACACTGGCCGATGCCGTCTGATAGTCCCCCTCTTCCCAGTTCCAATAGGTCCGTGTTTCGTCCGGATCGTACCCCTCGGTCGGAAACCGCCAGAGGCTGCCTATCCAACGCCGCTCGTTCAGATCGTAGAGGGAGGGAAACAAACCCTCATGCTGCGGCGCCATGAGGGCCAGGTTGACCACGCGGCGTGCTTTGTCGATGAGTGAGGGGTCTCCAAGCCGCTTCCCCCAATAATAGAATCCGGTGGCGTCCGCCACGTTATTCCACCAGGCTGTATTGTATGCCAGATGAAACCATTGCGGCGCGGTGAGCCGCAGCGCCCCGACCGGCTGAGCCTCCATTTCCCACTGCTGCCAGGAATTCCAGGTATCCGGTCCTTCAGGGTCCCGGTGGATCATGACGGGCTTCCCGTCTTGAAGCTCGACAGTAAAACCTTTATAGGCCAAAGACGCCGGATACGAAATCGAGGCATACTCGGCGAACGGCATCGCTTGGGGACGGGGGCGCTGGAAATAGTGCCGCCCATAACGGTCCCAGAGATAAGTAGCCGCCCTTTGGTATCCCCGGTAAGGCGAGGCTTCGGCGTCCAGGATGAGATCCATCCCGTAACGCACCTCGTTGCCGGAAAGCGTACGAACGAGGGTCCCACCCGCGTTTTCATGACGCCAGTAGACATGCTGCTCCGCGATCGCGTCCATGACGCCATACGCCAGCAGCGGATGATCCGTCATCCCGGAGACAAGTTCCAGATCCAACACGGCCGGCATGGATATCCTGGCCGAGTCGATGGGAACGCCGAAAATCCAGGGATGCTTTTGAGGTCGCGCGTGCTGCCCATATACAACGTACTCGTTGATCTGGTCAAGATCGGGTATCAGGGCTGCAAACACGCTCCCGGTCTGCACGATGGCCGCGGGCGCAAAGAAGACACGATCGCCGATGACATCGCCGGGAGATCGCTTGTAACCCGGCGCATGGCTGAAATCCGGGGGTCCCGCCTCGGCGAAGGCAAATGGGGAAAACAGATATTCCAATTGCGGCGGATCGCCCCGGAGCACCCCCCGCACGTCGACGTGGATGATGTTTCTTCCCCGTTGCAGGCTCACGGTCTGCTCGACGTGCGCCATAGGGGTTTCCCCGGTAAGCACCACCCGTACTTCCTCGGGAGTTTTTCGGCTCACGTGCACCGTACGGAGTACTTCGGGAACGATCACGCGGTACTCCTCCGCAATGCGTAGGGCCCGACCCTGCTCGTTGGAGCGATCCAGGTACAACGGGGTGGTGGTGTGAGGGCGCGGGTTGGGAGGACGAAACGCCTCGGCCACAAGCACCCATTGCCCGGCCTGCGCGGCAAAGAAGGCCTGATCGACGCCTTCGGGGCTCGGCGTGAATCGGGCTTTGACGAGGCCGTTGTCGATCTCGATGTAACCGTCGATCTCACGCACTTCGACCGGGTTGGTCTGAGACGCCGCCCGTTGAGCAGATCCGCTGAATACCGTGGCGGCAAGAAGAAGGACGGCAACGGCGCTTCGCCATCGAGGCCCCGCCGTGCGCCGACGCTCCGGTCGTGCGGCGGCGCGGGATGCGTTCGCCGGTGGGGTCGGTTCCATACGTGCTCGGAGTTGGTGGGCGGCGTCTTGAGGACAGGATCCCTACCGTCCGAAGGCCAGCGAGAACATATGGGTGTATCCGAGAATGCCGAAGTCCCACCATGCATAGTTGGCGGAGATGACCCCGGTGCTGGTGGTAACCTTCACGCCGCCCCCAAGGGTGAGGCCTTCCTCGTCGTAATTGAACCGGTACCCTGCCCGTAGCGCAAGCAGGTCCCGGAAGACGTACTCCGTCCCTGTGTTCAGCTTTTCGGGGCCGTCGTTCGGATGAACGAACTCGGCGGCGAAGGTCCAGGCATGCGGGCTGGCCTCCCCGGCCTCGATCACGTCGTAGGCAACGCCGAAGTTGAAATTCACAGGCATCCGCATGTTGGTGGGTTCGTAGCCTATGCGCTCGTCGAACTCGGCGATTTGGGTATCGGGGCCGATATTTTTGCCGACCATGGTTACACGGAGACTGCGGAGGCCCGTGTAAAAGACCGTGCCCACATCGACGGCCCAGGCGCCGACGTTGGCGTCGTCGAGCGTCTCGGAAATGTATTTGGCGTTGACGCCAAAATAAAGGCGGTCCGTGATGCGTCGGGCATAGGTGACCCCCACCGCCAGGTTATGGGCGGAAACCGTGCCCAGGTCGGTGAGCACCTCCGACCGCCCGATAGGCACCCCTTGGTCGAGAATGGGGCGGTTTTCGGTCCTCGGCATGTCTCCGTAATCGAGGTAGAAGGCATGAACGCCTATGGTGCCTATGCCCTCGAAGTGCTTGAGGGCGGCAGCGCTCTGATAACCAATGTCGGCGAACCATTGCACGTGGGAGAGCGCCACATTGAAGTTCTCAACGTTCACGGTCGAAGCCGGATTAGTGAACGCAGTGGCGGCGTCCCCATACCCTGCGGAAGACAGAATACCGCCGATACCCGCCTGGCGCGCGCTTGCGGGCAGCTTCAAAAACTGAAAACCGGCTTGCCCGATCCGCTCAAAAGAGGGCGATTCGATACCAGTGCCCACGTCAGGCTCGAGTTGCCCATAGGCCGGGCACACCGCCAGAAGCAGCAACGATGCGCAGGCGAGCAAGGCATATTTTTTCATCTTGGCTACCCCCGGTAGAAATTCTCGGCGTTCGGAAGACGTTAAGATTTTACTCACTTGATGATGATGAACTTGCCGGTACGCGTCTCTCCTTCGTGGCCGGGCACATGCGACTCGATGTGGTAGATGTACACACCGGGCTGCACGTTTTGAAAGAAGCGAGTCAGCAGATAGTCGCCTTCGCTCGCGCTCCCCCAGGCTTCCTCCCCGAAACCGTCGTTGTGCTCAACAGTGCGAATCAGCTCTCCAGCGACGTTGAAAATGCGGATGGTGCACATCCCCGGAATGTTCAGAAAGCTGATTCTCTTTTCTTCGGAGGGGTCGGCAAAGCCACTGACCTGCCGGAAAGGATTAGGGATAACCAGTACATCCGACAGGTCGTTGCTTGGCGCTGGCTTGGCGGCCAGCGCGTCGTAGGTGTAGGCGGTGAACCCACTCTCCAGTCCATCTTCGTCATAGGAAGTGACCCAGTAGCGATACGGGATGCCCGATTTCGTTGCAAGGCGGTAGGTGCTCTTGTTACCGGTGGTGAGCGCGGCGGCTTGGTCCCGGGAAATGTTCGCCACTTCCTCCCAGGGGCCTTCTATGCGCGCCTCGGACTGGTATATTTTGTACCCGGCCCAATCGTTGCGCCCCTTGATCGGATCAACGTAGCTGTCCGGCACGGCCGTGAAGGTAATATCGAACCCCTGCGTGCCCGTCTCGGGATCGGCAAACAACCCGACCTGGATCATGTCGTCGTTGCTGGCGAAGGGAGCATCGCCGACGGTAGGCGGCGGATAGGCGGTGATGCCGGCGTTCCAGTCGCCCGTGCGTTGCCAAGCCTCCACGATCCCCAAAGCGGCTGCCCAATTCGCCTTCAGATTGGCCATTCCCGCCTCGAGGTAGTTCTGGGTGGCCTCCAGGCCACCCCGCTCAGTAACGTTGCGGTCCATCTCCCCGAGCGCGATCACCCGGATCAGTTCGACGGAATCTCCGGGGGCAATGTCATAGGGACCGATGCCCAGGTTGAAGGCGCCAAGGCGCTCATAGGTATTGCCATCGACGGTGGACGCGTCGGCGTTCGCCTCGCGCCAGCTCATCCGCGCCTGGTGGGGAGTCATGCGCGTGAGAACATAGTCCGGGTCCCTGTTCGTGGGCTGCCAGAAGTCTTCGTCGGGCGCGCCCGGGTTCTCATTCAGAATCCGGTGATAGATTCCTTGATAGACCCTCTTCTCACCGAACTTGTTGGGCGTCACGTCCACGATGTTGTCGGTGAATATCTGGGGCGAATAGAGCCTGCGGTCGATCGAATTCTGGATGGTGATATTGCCCGGGTCTCCCCGGTCGCCCGTGACGTCGCCGGGAGAAATGCCATAGGCCACGGGATTCTGGTTCGGCGGCATGGAAGTGTCGTCGTAGAACACGAAGTTCCCCTGTTCTTCCCGAAAGGTGCTGAAGGAAGCATCCCAGACGTATTCGTCATCGAACGAAGTCGCATACGGCACGCCCGTAGCGATATTGATGCTGTAGGTAATGGAGTTATACCAGTCCTGGATGGTGCTGCTGCCCTCGTTCGTGTACACCTCGCGCTGTATGATGAAGTCGTCGTACTGCGGCAGGCTCCAGACCATCCTCTTTCGGGATACCCGCAAGGGGATAGCCGGCTCAGCGGCTCCTGCCGGGTCAACGCCAGTGACCACCTCGAAGGAATACTCTTCGGCTTCCTGCGCACTTTGGCTGAAGTTGTAATTCTTCACCAAAGTGTGCCCGACGATGTTGAAGGTGGGCGGACCGGCAACGAGCAGGTCTCCATCGACGAGAGCGACCCAGTTTCCGAAGGTGTTGAACCAACTCGTAGGGGCCTCGAAGTAGCCGGGGTAGGCAGACCGCCAGGCGGCTGGGTTGGGAACTGCTTCACTGACAATGGTCCAGAACTTGCCCCGCGTGAGTTGGTGGTCGGTGATGTTCTGTGCAGCGACCGGGGCAGGGGACGCAGCCAGGACGGCGCCTACCAGGAAGGCTGTGAAAAAGGTGGAGACTTGCCGTGTCGTTCTGCTCATCGGTCTGGGCTCCGGTTAGGCTGGAAAAAACTTGCTTCCTGGGCGATTAAAAGTTCAATTGTACCCCGAAAAAGATCTGCCGGGGAAGCTGGACGAGGTCGTACCAGTCCCATTCGCTTTCTTCTCCCGTTGTTGGATTCACCGGGAGTTGGTCTTGCTCGTGGTAAGAGACCAAGGCATCCTGTGTGGTGGGGAACCGTAGGCGGTTGGTATTGAGCACGTTGTGAACGTCTACGCTGAACTCAATCTCCGAAGAGCTAACCAGACCGACGGTTTTCGAGATACGCAGGTTTGTGTTGTGGTAGGGTTTCCACCGCTTGTTATTGGGCTCGGTCGAGAAATCTCCCGGGGAGTGATAGGTGTAGCGGTGGCCGCTGGCGAAGTTGTAGTAGAGGTTCACGTGCCAGCCGCCCAACGGGTAAAAACTTCCAAGGTCAGGGCCAAACTGTTCCGGCGAGAACAGGTTCAGGATCGCCTTGAAGCTCGTAGTCGGGTTCCATTGGTCGTTGTTCTGCCCGGAGCTCCCCCGGTCTCTCAGGCTCACGCCGTGCAACCGGTTTGGCCGTACGGGCTCGCCATTCTCCTCGACGAATATCTGTGAGAAACCGTACTGGCCGGAGCGCACGAAAGAGCGGTTGAAAACAAGCTTCAGGCTTGCGTTCCGCAAAAAGAGCGTCTCGATGGAAGCTTCGAGGCCTCTCACATCGACGAAGCCGCCGTTGGTCGTTACTCGGCTACGGCCGCCTCCCGGCGCGAACCCAAGGGTGGTCACCGGGTCGGTATACACCTCGGTGTTCACCGAACCTCCGAGACCGAAAAGGTTGCCGCCCGCTCCGAATCCCACGAAATCGACCCGCCCCTGGCTCACTCCGAGAGAAGTCAGACTCTTGCCGTCCTTGTAGTAGGCGGTCAGGTCGAGATGAGCCAACCGGGGAATATGCTGGTCGAAGCCAATCTCGTACTGAATGACCTTCTCGAAGGTGAGCTCCGGGTTGGCCGTGTTGGTGTTGGGGTGATAGAACCCGAGCGCATCCGCAGGTGAAGCATCCGGACTGCCTTCCGAACTGGACGTGATGTGAAAAATCGTCGGGCCGCCACCGATCAGTTGCCACGCCGGACGCTGGTTGAAGTGACCGTAGGAGAAGTGCAGCACGGTCAGCTCCGTGATCGGATGGGATATGCCGAAACGTGGTGAAAGCACGGCCCGAGGACTGGTTTTCACGCCGTGCGTTTCCGCATCGTAGGTGACCACGGCGTCCTCGTCGAACACACCCGGATCGAATATCGAGGGCGCCACTTTCGTGTTCGCGTCGAAGGCGTCGAAACGCAGCCCCGCGTTGACCACCATGCCGTTCAACTCCACCTTGCCCTGCACGTAGGCCGCCGCGTCCCACGGATTGAAATCGGGCTTCGTCGCCAAATTGGAATAGACGGCGCCCGGCATGGCTCCAGCCTTGAAGGTCTTCGACACGTACTGTGGGGAGAAGAACGCGCCGGCCTTCAATTGAATCTCCTGGCTTACCTGATTCGTGTAGTCCACCTTGGCTACAGCGGCCTCTGAGCGCACCTTGAGTTGAAAAATGCCCGGGTGGCGGCGGTGGAAAATGGGGGGCAGCAAAAACAGCGGGTTGCCCGGGATCATTGTCTCGTTCCAGTGGGTGCCAAACTCCTCTGACTCGGGATCATAGACATCGCTGTCCTCGAGTTGGCCGAAGTTGTGCCGATCCAGACGCATGGTGGTGTAACTCACCTGGGCTTCAAGAAAGGACGAAGGACTGAATACGTGCGTCCAGGCCAATTGCCCACTCCGCATCCGCATGTATTCCGGCGGCGTCGGAACCTGAAAGACGTGCGAGGTGCCGTAGGGCCAGTACTTGAACCGGGAATAACCGGAGTGGTAGTACGGCGGAGGACCCCAGAACCCCGAAACGAATGCATCTTCACTGGACCAGTAGCTCAACCGCGGGCTCTCCGTGTTGTCGAAACCCTGGTAAAGGCCCGAAAGCTGAAACCGGTTTCGGGAGCCGAGACGGTAGTGCAGCTTACCCTGGTAATTCCAATCCTGAGAATACTCCAGAAAAGCCGGGAAATTCGGGGCGCGTCGCACGTACTTCCCCGAAGCAAGAAACCCCAGGTTCTCCGTGATCGGCCCATAGAACGTTCCCTCGCCCTCCCAGGTCGAGCGCTGGGCATACTCCTGCATGCGCCGCGAAACGTCCCCGAAAAGATCCCCCGTGATGAAATTCGTCCACGCATCGAGGCGCTCCTGTGGGGTTCGCGTGGCCCAGGCGCCTCCCCCGTTGTGCTCGGTCCAGTAGTCGAGCGTGGCCATCACCCTCCATTCATAATTGTCTTTGCCGTAAATGTTCGAACCCCAATGATATTGTCCCGCGGGGCGATATCGGGAACGCACCGTGCCGCGAATGCGGTCTGAAGAAGAACGCGTGACGATGTTGATCACCGAACCCATCGCGCGCCCGTACTCTGCGTTCCAGCCACCGGTAAGGACCTCCAGTTCCGCGATGGCCGTGGTGTTGACGCCCGCAAAGTTGCCCCCTGAAACATTGTCGCGCAGGCTGAGCCCATCCATATAATAGCTGTCCTCGAGTCCGAAGCCCCCACGAATACCGCCGTGGATGTTCGTTCCCGTCTGAATCAGAAGCGCCTCGGAAAGCGTCTTCACCCAACTGTTTTCAAGCTCCTCACCGCTCATGCGCTGTTTGCTGCCCGTGAGGTCCACCTCGACAGGCGGACGCTCCGCGACCACCACCACCTCGTCTGCTTGCAGCGTAGAGGAGGAAAGCGAAAAGTTCAGCGGGGCCGTCTGATCGATGTAGACCCGCACGTCGGTCTGCGTCACCGGTGCAAAGCCGATCATGGTCGCCCGTACGACATGCGTGCCCGGGGGCGCCTGCAAAATGAAGTAGTTGCCCTCGGCGTCGGCGGAAGCCCCCAACCGAGTGCCCTCGACCACCACATTTGCTCCGGGCAAGGGTTCTCCCGTGACCGCGTCGGTGACGGTACCTGCTATCTTACCCGTCTGCGCATGGACGAGGCCTGGAGAGAGAAGCAAACCTCCAAGGACAAGAAGCGAAGAAGCGTATCTCCTGAGCATGATCAACCTCGCGTCGTGTGCGTGCATGAACCGCGAAAACCGCCGGGGGGCCACGCGGAAAGGGGAGATGTTAAGGTTATCATTTTTGGCCAAAAAAACACATCGAAGTACTTTAAAAGCACTGACCCGGACTCAGTATAAACGCTTGCCTGCCCTTTGTCAAGAAATTGTGAAATATTTTTGAAAATAATCCGAAATGCCGAGTGAATACTCGAAAAAACACAATCCGGGGCGATGCTGGCAGGGCCTGCCGGGGCCCCTACCCCGCCCCCACAATCGCCGCAAAGTCCTCCCCCTTCAGGCTGGCGCCGCCGATCAGTCCGCCGTCCACATCCGCCTGCCCGAACAGCTCAACGGCATTACCCGGTTTGACGCTCCCCCCGTACAGAATATGCAGGGCGCGGCCCGTCTCTTCGCCGAATTGTTCGTTCAGCCGCCCCCGGATGAAGGCATGCATTTCCTGCGCCTGATCGGGCGTGGCCGTCTCGCCCGTACCGATCGCCCAGACCGGTTCGTAGGCGATCACCAGTTGATCGGGGCTGTCCGGCTCGACACCGTGCAAACCACGCGCCAGCTGCCGCCCAACCACCTCTTCGGCCCTACCTGCCTTGCGCTCTTCCAGCGTCTCGCCCACGCATACGATCGGCACGAGGCCGTGGGCATGCGCCTGGTCGATCTTCTCACATACCCCCTCGTCCGTCTCCCCGAAATACTGCCGGCGCTCGGAGTGCCCCAGAATCACGTACCGGCACCCCGCCGACGTCAGCATCGGAGCCGACACCTCGCCGGTAAAGGCGCCCGCATCCTGTGCATGCATGTTCTGGGCTCCAAGGGCCACCGGCGTACCGGCAATCTCCTCGGCAACGACGGACAGACTCACGAAAGGCGGGCACACGACGACTGTCACATCCCCGGGGTCCCCCACCGAATCCGCGACATTGCGCGCAAGGGTGCGCGCCGTGTCTATATCCGTGTGCATTTTCCAGTTACCGGCAACAAGCATGGGTTTCAGTGTGTGGTTGGATTGAAACGAATGAAGAAGAATATCGGTGCGGATGCCCTGCCGGGTACAGCGCAGAAAGCGGGGATCTACTCGCGGCGGCTTTCAAGGCGCTCGACCAGCAGTTTGCGCACGAGTTTGGGATCGGGGGAACCCTCGAACCGCCGCATCGCCTGTCCGATGAAATACCCGATGAGGCCCTCCTTGCCGCCAAGGTACGCCGCCACTTGCTGCGGATGATCGTCCAGCACGCTTTCCACGACGGGCGCAAGGGACCCCGCGTCGGACACCTGGATGAGGTCGCGTTCCTCCGCGATGGCCTCCGGGGCGTCCTCCCGCTCCAGCATGGCTTCGAAAATTTCCTGGGCCGCCGTGGAGGATATCCGGTCTTCAAGGCGTAGCCGGACAAGCGCCGCAAGGCGCGATGGGCGAATGGGAAGCTCCCCGATCGACGTTGCGGTCTCCTTGAGCACGCGGAGCACATCGCCCATGATCATATTGGAGACGCTTTTCGCCGGGCCATGCATTTCTTCGCCGCTTCCTTCCACACGCAACGCCTTCACGGTATCTTCAAAATAGTCCGCCAGCTCGCGTTCCTCGGTCAGGATCGCCGCATCGTAGGCGGGCAACCCCCACGCCTCCCGGAAACGGACGCTGCGTGCCTCCGGCATTTCCGGGAGTTCGGTGCGGATACGGCCGAGCTGCTCGTCCGTTACGAAAACCGGCGCCAGATCGGGATCCGGAAAATACCGGTAATCGTGCGCCTCTTCCTTGGAGCGCATGGGCCGGGTCTCCTGCCGATCCGCATCCCACAACAGCGTTTGCCGCACGACCTCTCCGCCCGCCTTGACCAGCCGGATTTGCCGGGCGATTTCGTAATCGAGGGCGCGCTCCACGTTCCGGAACGAGTTCATATTCTTGATTTCGGTGCGCTCGCAGAGCTTCTCGCTTCCCATAGGACGGATCGACACGTTTGCGTCGCAGCGCAGTGACCCCTCCTCCATGTTGCCGTCGGAAATGCCGAGATACCGCACGATCTGGCGGATCTTCCGCATATACAGGTACGCTTCGCGGGGCGACCGCAGGTCCGGTTCGGAAACGATTTCGATGAGAGGCGTTCCGCAGCGATTGTAGTCGAGGAGCGTGTCGTACGGATCCTGGTCGTGGATGGACCTCCCAGCATCCTCTTCCATATGAATGCGGGTCAGCCCTATGCGCTTCGTTACGGGCGGCGCATCCTTTTCCTGCAAAACGATATCCACATGCCCTCCGGCACAGATGGGTGTCTCGTACTGCGATATCTGGTAGCCCTTCGGCAAGTCGGGATAAAAATAATGCTTGCGGGCCAGTACGGAGCGGGGCGCAATCCGGCAATGCGTGGCAAGCCCCATGCGTATGGTATAATCGACCATCCGCCGGTTCAGCACGGGCAGCGTGCCGGGATGGCCGAGGCTGACGGGGTCCACATGCACATTCGGACCGGCGCCGAACCGGGCGGAATCAGAACTAAACGCCTTGGAATCGGTAAGAAGCCGGCAATGCACTTCCAGGCCGATAACCGGCTCGTACGTAGCGCGCGGCATGATCAATGAAGCATAGAATTCGACAAATGGCGCACGACCGTGTCCTTGCAGGTCTCTGCGTTCTTCTTATCGGTGCATGGGCAGGGTGCAACTCGCCGTCCGGGCCTCCCGATCCCGATCGGTTCGGCGAGCCGTACGAAATTCTCACCAACCTTTCGCCGAATTCCCCGGACGAACCGCCGGCCATCATATCGGATTCGCTCTCGGTACTGGTTGCCTATACGGGAGGTTGCGCCGATCATACGTTTGAAACGCGCGCCCGGGTGGTAGGCCGGGCTGCAGCGATCATTCTCCGCCACGACAACGGCGGCGACACCTGCGAAGCATACCTGCATGACCGGCTCGTGTTGCCCCTTCCCGAGAACGTACTCGAAGCTCCTGAAATTCATCTCCTCAACCCCCATGCGGATACGCCGTTCGTGCTGCGATGGGATCTTACGCGAGATTGAATTTCTCCATGATTTCACGTGTGTGCTCTTCTACTTTCGGGCGCTTGAACACGTGGGCGATGCGCCCCTCCTCATCGATAAGAAACGTCGTGCGCTTGAGCCCCATCGTCGTCTTGCCGTAGAGGTTCTTCTCGCCCCACACGCCATATCGCCCGATGATGTCCTTGTCCGGGTCAGCCAGCAGTGGAAACGGCAAGTCGTACTTCCCGGTGAACGTCTCGTGGGATGCCTCGTCGTCGGGCGATACGCCTACCACGGCGATCCCCCGGTTCAGCAAGTCCTGGTGGCCGTCGCGCAGGTTACAGGCCTGCTTCGTGCAGCCCGGCGTATCGTCTTTCGGGTAGAAGTACAGGGCTACCTTACGGCCTCGCAAATCGCTGAGGCGCACGCGTTCGCCGCCCTGCGCCGACCCTTCGAAATCGGGGGCCGCCTCTCCTTTTTGGGGCATGTTCGCCGTACCGTCTGCCATGTCCGGGATTGGATATTTTTGATAAGGGATGATGCGATGCGCCGGCGGGCTGTTCGTTCCGATGCGCCGGCGGGCTGGTCTTTTCAATGCATGTCAATACGCCAGTAGGCAGGTTGTCTTAATACGCCAGTAGGCAGGTTGTCTTATTAATACGCCAGTAGGCAGGTTGTCTTATTAATACGCCAGCAGGCAGGTTGTCTTATTAGTACGCCAGCAGGCTGTGCAACGCTTCGTCCAGCTTTGCGCGAGCGGAATATAGGGTTTCTTCGAGACGGATGGAAAACGGAATCGGCATGTTTTCCGCACCGACCCGCAGTGGCGGGGCGTCGAGATGTCCGAATGTCTCCTCGGCAATGCGGGAAGCCACCTCTCCGCCGAATCCCCCCTGCAGCGGCGCTTCATGAAACACGAGCGCCCGGTTCGTTTTTCGCACTGACGCGAGTACCGTCTCCATATCCCAGGGTACGAGCGTACGCAGATCCACCACTTCAAGTTCGTGCCCCTGCCCGGCCCACTGTTCCGCTGCTTCGAGCGCCCACTGCACGCCTCCTCCCCAGGCTACTATGGTGGCTGCCGTCCCCTCCCGGACAATGCGCGCCTTGCCGAACGGAATCTCGTACGGCGCATCGGGGACTAACTCTTTCAGGGAGCGGTACAGACGCTTGTGCTCGAGGAAAAGGACGGGGTTCGGATCCCGGATTGCCCGCATTAACAATCCCTTGGCGTCGTACGGCGTGGCCGGAAACACCACTTTCAGGCCGGGTATGTGGCAAAACCAGGCTTCGTTCGACTGCGAATGAAAGGGGCCCGCACCGATCCCGCCCCCGATGGGCGCGCGTATCGTGACCGGCAAGGATTGCCCCCACCGGTAGTGGGTGGTAGCCAGGTTATTGACGATCTGGTTGAATCCACAGGCGATGAAATCCGCATACTGTATTTCCAGGACGGGCCTGAAGCTTTCGATCGCCAGTCCCATACAAGCCCCGACGGCCCCGCTCTCGATAATGGGGGTATTCCGCACGCGGTCGGGGCCGAACGCTTCGAGGAATCCCTTCGTAACCTTGAATACGCCGCCGTATTCGGCTATATCCTGTCCCAGAAGCAGTACGGAGGAATCTTCCTCCATAGCCTGCCGGAGCCCTTCCGAAACGGCGTCTATGTACCGTTTCGGGGCGCCTGCTCCCCTGTCGGTTCCGGGCGATTTCTCGCGGAGGGGGGCTGCGGACGCGAACACATCGGCGCGTTCCGTTTCGAGGGTGCTTTCGGGCGCAGGCCGGGCCAGCGCATATTCGATATCCTCTTCAACCTGCCGGGCAATGCGCACCCGGACGGCCTCCAGTTCATCCTCGGTAGCGCATCCAGTGTCCAGCGCCTGCCGCGCAAGCCGGTCCAGAGGGTCCTGCTCCGCCCACTCGGCGAACAGCGCGTCGGGCACATAGGCCGTACCGGAGGCTTCCTCATGCCCCCGCATCCGGAAGGTTTTCATTTCGAGAAGGGACGGGCCGGCCCCGCCGCGCGCCCGGTCCGCAGCCTGCCGCACCGCCCGGATCACTTCCAGTATATCGTTGCCGTCCACCACGGCGCCGGGCATCCCGTACCCGGCAGCAGCGTCGGCAATATCCCCGATCGGCACAGCCTCTTCCACCGGCGTCGAGAGGCCGTATCCATTGTTCTCGACCACGAAGAGGACCGGCAGCTTCCATATGCCCGCCAGACTCAATGCTTCGTGAAAATCCCCCTCGCGCGTAGCCCCGTCTCCCGCGAAACACAACGCCACAAAGCGCTCTCCGCGCAGCAGGGAAGCAAGTCCGAGGCCGCACGCCACCGGCAACATCGCGGCCATGTGGGAAATCATTCCCACGATACGCCGTTCGGGAAGTCCGAAATGATACGTACGGTCGCGCCCTTTCGTGAAGCCCCCCTCCCGGCCCATGAGTTGGCGGAAAAGGGGTCGAAGAGGCACACCCCGGACGGTCCATACCCCCGTGTTGCGGTGCATCGGCAGGATATAATCCCGTTCCTCGAGGCCGAGGGCGCACCCTACTGCAATGGCCTCCTGCCCATACCCGCTGAACCACTTCGACAGGCGCCCCTGCCGGATCAGCCGGAGCATTTTTTCCTCGATCACCCTGGGAACGTACAGGTGTTCGTACATCCCCAGAAGATCGTCCTGTTGCACTGCAGCGTGCGCCATGCCGGTTACTGACCCTTACCGAGGATAGCCGTTCGGATCGTACGAAACAGGATCTTGAAGTCCATGCGGAGACTTACGTTCTCGATGTAGAAAAGGTCGTATCGGACCTTCTGCCGCACATCTTCGAGACTTGTATCGTATTTCCACTTCACCTGCGCCCACCCTGTAATACCCGGCTTGACACGGTGGCGCCGGTTGTAGAGTGGAATTTCCGCCGCCAGTTTTTCCACGAAGTAGGGGCGTTCGGGACGGGGTCCCACCAGACTCATTTCCCCTTTCAAGACGTTCCATAACTGGGGAATCTCGTCCAAACGCATTTTCCGCAACCACCGGCCCGGAGGTGTGTACCGGGGATCGTCTTCCTGTGCCCAGACCGGCCCGGTTCCGGCTTCTGCATCACGGCGCATCGTGCGAAACTTGCACATCGTGAAATCCTTGCCATGTTGCCCGACACGGCGTTGCCGGTAAATAGCCGGTCCAGGAGAAGTCAGGCGCACGATCAGCCCCAGGGCGATCCAGATAGGAAGCCCGGCAATCAGTACGACGGAGGACGCGACCAGGTCGATGAGTCGCTTGGTGCTCTTTTCCCAAGCCGGCATAGGTTCAGGCAATACTTCAATAAGCGGCAGGCCGTAGATATGCTCGGTGCGCGCCATGCCTCCGATGAGCGTATAAAAGTCGGGTACCAGTTTGAGGGAAACCGGCTTCCCGTCGCACAGGCGCAGCACATCGATAAGGGCGCGGTGATCTTCCGATCCCAGTGCAATCAGCACATCCTGCACACCGAGCCGGTCAATGAGTCCGGGCAAGGCATCGATCGAATGCACATCGGTATCGTCGGCCGCTTGCGCAAAGGCATCGTCGCCATTCGTAATCGAGTACGACATGGCCCCATCGCCTTCCGAAGAATCCGGTTCGTCGCGGCGCATGCGAATCGCGCCCACGATCTGGAGCCCGGCTTCCGGATACCGGGCCACTTCGTCATAGAGTTGTTCCACCCGGTCGGTCCATCCCACCACCAATGCCTTGTGAACGCCCCGCCCACGCACAAGCAGCGCCTTCTGCACGGAGCGCACGGTCACCCGGCCGCACGCCACAAACGATACGGTCACGGCCCAGTAGAAGAAAATGAGGCTCCGGGTGGCGCCCGCCTCCAGCGTGTCTATGAAAATCGCGAAAACGAGAACAAGTACCCCCGCCGATACCACCTTTCCCACCGAAACCAGCTCGTCGAACCGGCTGTCCGCATACCGCTCGCGGTACATGCCGAAAAACAGGAAAAAGCAAAACCAGTAGATAGCCAGTGCGGCAATGGGCACAAACATCCAGGGAGGTTCCGCGTACTCCGTGCCGAACCATTCCCATTGAAACCGGCCCATGTACAGGAGTATGCTGGCAACACCGAACGCCAGAAAATCGGCCAGAAACAGGGATATGAGTTCGGTTCTGCGCGACACGACGCGTGAGCAAATCCGTCGGAAAAAAGATAATCGGGAGGAAATCCGAGTGCCGGTGTGCAAGGAGCGCAAAGCCTGTATCGCCCCTCGCCGCCGCCCGGCCTGTTCGCATGACGGGCATTCTTACATGAAAGCGCCCCGAAATGGTTTCATGCGCGCCGTATCTTGCACTACGCAACCCCTCCGATCCGCCGCCATGCCGATGCTACGTAGCCTATGCCGCCCGCTTTTTGCGCCGGCACTCGTCCTGCTCCTCGGGGCGGGGCTCGCGTGCGTACAACCCGTCTCGGCACAGCATGCCGATCCAGGCTCCAACCGGCCGGTGCCTCTTGATCACTGGGCCTACGAATATATCTACCGCTTACAGGCTCGGGGACATCTGACGTCGCTGCATCCGACAGCGTTGCCCTATACCGGCGGCGAGATTGCTTCCGCATTGAAATCGCTCCAACCCGAACAACTTCCGAAGCCGATCAGGCGCTGGGCCGAGCGATTGCACGAGGAATATGGAACGCCCCGAGACGAAAGCGGCCCGCAGGTCGGCGCCATCGTTCAACCAGGCGTACGGGCTTCCTCGACACAACGCCTTGATCCGCTGCGTCCGGCGCCGGACAGCGATGTTCCCTTACAGGTCGCCGGGCTGCATGTATACCCGCAAACGGCTATCCGCGTGTTTCTGGAGCACGGGCTGCTGGTAGCGCAGGGCGGCATACGCTTCGATGCCTATTATCGATACGACCCGGACGCGCTCGAAGCCGCCAACCGACTTATCGCACGCAACGAAGAGGCATACATCGGCTTCGGCGCCCGCTATGTGTCGGTCTACGCCGGACGATTGGCGCAGCACTGGGGGCCCTATGGAGAAACCGCGCTCCTCGTGAGCCGGAATCCGGTGGATTTCGATCGGATTTATGTGCGTATCGGTGGAGATCGGCTCGCCCTTCGAAGCGTCGTGGGCGAACTCGACAGTATGACCGGCGACGGGCGGTTCACGGGGACCGCCGGAGCAGATAGCGTCCGGTCCGGCAGCATAAGACGCTACCTGTCCGCCCATCGCCTCGACTGGCGCCCCTCCCGAAACGTGGCGATTTCGTTGATGGAATCCACGGTCTGGTCGGGGCCATCCGCCGGCCTTTCTCTCAAATTCTTCAATCCGCTCATTTTCCACGCTCTTGCCGTAGACGGGCGGCCCAAAAACGACGAAAACAATGGGTTGCTGGCCGGCATGGCGTGGGCGCAGTACAGGGGATGGACGTTTCAGGGGCAATTGCTGCTCGACGATGCGGACCTGTTGAACCAGTCAGGCGAACCATCTTCCATCGCGCTGAGCAGCAGCCTCACGTACGCCGGCCTCGCCCGCGCCGATCTGGGAACGGCATGGACCGTCGTGGCTGCGCGCACCTACAACGCCCACCAGCCGGAAGGCCGGTACACGCACCTGCTTCGAGGTATCGGAGCGCCGTACAACGACTATGTGCATGCCGCTGCATACGCCACGTTCTATACCGGGCGCGGGGAACTCGACCTGGCCGTGTCCCCCCGCCTCGATGTGCTCTTTCAGGGTACTGCGGGCATACACGAACCCTATCCGGTCGCAGCCGATGCGGTGGAATTTATTCTCGACGGCGTTACCGAACGGGTTGTGCGCCCAGGGCTGCGCCTTCGGGCCCAGCATGGGGCTTCCTGGTGGGGGCAGATCGATGTAGGCCCCGCTTTCATCCGGAACGAGGCGCACCGCACCGGCAACGACCGCACGGTTTTCACGGTCACGCTTTCCGCCATGGCGCGATTCGGCGGCGCAAAGCGCATCTCCCTGTCCCTGTGAATGCCCGTACGATACGTTCGACACGAGCACTGGCTGCCCTGCTTGTCACCGGCCTGGCGGCAGGATGCTTCGCCTCGGCGGCATGCGCCCAGGAAACGCAGGAACCCTTCTCGCACATCGCGTTGCGTGGCGGCATGACGCCGAATGTCCGGCACAATGCTTCCTACAGGCACTGGCAGCGCGGCTCCGGAATCACATTCGCCGCAGCCACCCCATTCTATTTCGGCGAAATGGAAGCAGGACTGGCTCTGCACCGCTACTCGGCAGTCCGCCGTGATACCCCTTCCTTCGACGCCCTGTTTACCTTTGTAGGGTGGGGCGCCGGGTATACCGCCCCTCGTGCGTTTTCCTGGTACGCCGGCCTGCGTACGGGCATCTACCATATGATATTCGACGAAGAAGTGGGAGACGAGGAAGAAAAAGAATTTTCCCTCGCGCTCGTTTCCCGGATCGACCTGCATCTCTCGCAGACCATACGTCTGTTCGTCGAAGGACACGTCATGCGGACGTATACGCTCCCGAGGTTCGACACCGCGGGCATGACAGGCGGGATCGGCCTGCGGTTTCGTAATCCGGACTGGCTGCGCGCCATGCTGAAATAAGAACCGACTATGGGGAAAGCAAGAGAATACGGCGCTTCCCAATATCCGTCCTGTCCAGAGCGATTCGGGCAACGCGCGCAATCCGTTTTCGCCGTGCTTTTCCTGTGGCAGACGATTGTTCTCACACCCCCTGCGTACGGACAGCATGACGGGCAGACTGCTTGCGTCCCGGATATCGGCAAAGAGGTCATAACGCGCGCAGACATCTTCCGGCGCGGTTTCTCTCGCCTTTCCGACGTGCTGGCGCTTTCCACGCTCTGGCATACTACCGGCCTGGAGGGCTATCACTGGCAAACCGCCCCGCCGGGCTTCCCGGACGGTACGGCGCGCTGGACCCTGTATATCGACGACATACCCGTAGCGCCTCGCGTACTCGGAAGAAATCGGCTCAACGCGCTACCTGTCTCCCTTGCCGACGCCGCCTGCATCGAGATCGTATCAGGAATGGATATGCAGGGGCCGGCGTTTCTGCGAGCAGGCGCCATTCGCATCTACACGAAAAAACCGGAGTTCGGGCTGTCGATGGAGGCGGGCGTCACTGTAGGAAACGAGATCAATGACCCCGGTCCGTTCCGCTACACGCTCCCGGAAACCACCAACATCGACCGCATCGGACCTACCCACACGGCAAGCGTGTCTGTCGGAAAAACATGGCAGGGGCATGCGAGCGGGCGCCTCGACGAACACCACATAACGGACGCGGCGCTGCACGACCGGGCGCGGCGCTTGTACCACATACCGGGCACACAGCCACACATCCGGACCCGGGCGCTCGGATTCGCGGGCGCCTTCGGACCCCATCCCCGGAGTCAGCGCATACTGGCGGGCCTCTCGCACACCGGGGACATGGCGTTTTTTCCGGAAACGGGATTTGAAGTCCCCACTATACACCGGATCGCTCTTCTCGGAGCGGCGGGAACGCTGCCGCTGCGAAGCGACGGCGTATTGCGTTATGCGGCCTCGTCGAGCCGTGACGCACTCGAACTGCGACCGAACCGGGAAGATATCGACCTGGATTGGACTCAGCGCCAATTCGTGGCGGAAGCAGACGCCCATGTGCGTATGCTGCACATCGGCGGACAGGTGCGAACCATTCAGGGGCAGACATCCGGACACTTGAGCGATGCAAACCTCTTCGATCTGCGGCTTTTTGGAGGGCTGGATGCGCGTATACGGCAGCGTGGACGCACACGCCTCGTTCTGGAGTGGGTCCGGCATGAGGGGCGCAGCGGGGCCGTATTGTACGCCTCCGCGGAAATGCAGACCGGGGAAAGGCAAACTCTTCGATTCAGCGGATCGTACGGGGCCGCGCCCCCCGACGCCCGAAGCCTGTGGCTATGGCAGGAGCGGGGTTATCAGTTGCCTTATAGTACGTTCAAGGGTACGGGGCACGACAAAAAGCCGCTTCCACGCCGCGCAACCGTCGACGCGGGATGGATACATCGGGGTCCGACCGGCATATCCCGCAGCGTATTCGTCTTCTACAGGGGCTTCTGGAACGACATCCTGCCGGAATACACCATTGTATGGGGCGGCGACAATAGCAGCTTCGATACAAGGACACGGCTCTTCCAGGGGGCAGGCGGTCATACGGGGGGCATATCCGGCACTATTGCTTTCCGCCCCTTGCCAACGCTGCACCAGCGCGTTTCCGGTACGTTCGAAGCAGTCCGTCGGGAAACTCCGCTCTGGCTTGCCTACGGCGAGCGTATTCCCCGGCTACGCTTGGCCACCACCACCACATTTGCACCGGTGGATCGCTTCAGCTTGTCGGCACTCATGCAATACGCCTCGGCCGCGAGTTGGCCCGCATACCGGAATGCCTCCATAGAAGCCGGAGAAGCCTGGCCATGGCGCCTGCCTGCACGCTTTCTGGTGGACGTAACCGCCTCGAAACAGATGGCGGGAGATCATATGAATGTCTCGCTGGGTCTCCGCAACCTGTTCAATGACCCGATGCGCTTTCACCCCGCAGGCGCCGTATTTTATATGGAGTTCCACTTCTCCATCGTAGCGCGCTTCACGTCCACGGCAGGCTTCTGAAATCATTGCCGCATGACTGCCACCGGCCGCATACGAGCATTCCTGGAGCTGGCCCGACCGGCTAACGTCATCACGGCGTTCGCCGACATTCTTGCCGGTTTTGCCGCTGCCGGCGCCATGACGGGCCTGTTGTTCGGCCAGGGCAACGCGCCGGTCGAGGATCTCGTATTCCTTCTGCTTGCCACTGCGGGGCTGTATGCAGGCGGTGTCGTCTTCAATGATGTATTCGACGCTGAACTGGATGCAAAGGAGCGTCCGGAACGACCTATTCCAAGCGGTCGGGCCACGCGGGGGCAAGCCGCTGTCTTCGGAAGCGTTCTGCTTGTTGCGGGGATTGCGGCGGCTGCCTGCGTCGGTCTTTCGTCCTTCCTCATCGCCGTGGCTGTAGCCTGCTGTGCCCTCGGCTATGATGCAGCCGGTAAACATCACGCTGTAGCAGGGCCGATTATTATGGGACTGTGCCGCGGAGGAAATCTGCTGCTGGGCGCCAGCGCCGTGCCGGGCATGCCGGAGACCCTGTGGTTTCTTGCGCTCGTGCCCGTCGCGTATGTTGGAGCCATAGTCATAATCAGCCGGGGTGAGGTGCATGGAGGCAACAAGCGCACCATCATGTTTGCCATTGTTATCGCGGGCGTCGTATCGATGGCTCTGCTTGCTCTCGGCTTCCGGTCCGATTACCGAACGCTGGACGCACTGCCTTTCCTTCTCTTCTTCGCCTTCCTCATATTTCCCTCGTTCCGGCGCGCCGCCGCGGATCCCTCCCCGGCGCACATACGCCGGGCCGTCAAGGCAGGCGTGCTTGCGCTGGTAGCCCTTGACGCAACGCTTGCCGCGGGATTCGGAACCTGGATCGCGGGCCTTATGGTGCTTGCGCTCTTACCGCTCTCTATCCTCGTCGCACGGCGCTTTGCGGTAACGTGAGGGAATCACTGGCGATATCCCTACCTCAACACCAATCTCAGCGCAAAAACGCCCAGCCCTCCCTGCATGACGCCGAAGGCCACCGCGGCACGGGAATCATGCGTTTCTATGCGTGATGTCAGTGCGTCGTTGCGGGTCCGCTGATACTCGTCCGCCAGATCGTCGGCTCTGAACTTGTAATGCACGGCGAGAGCGCCCGCGGCAAGCGCCGTTCCCAGCGCCGCATAATCGATCCACGCGCGATGCGTACGGGGCGGATTCAAATTCAGCTGCGCCGCCGCAGGATCAAGTTCATCAAACAGCTCCAAGTGCACCACGTGGCGGTTCCATACGGCTTTCCCCGGCTGTACGTGCTGGGAGACATACCCGACTCGTCTCACCAGAATACTTCCTTCCACCGGATCCGCCGACCGGTACAATAACGGCGTCACGCCGATATAACGGCCCGCTTCAAGGTGCTCGATGAGCACATCGGCCCCGAACGGCTCCGATTCGATCCGGTAATGGTACGGAAAGCGCATGACAACACGAGCCGTATCGCCCGCAACCACATCCAGCGGCCGGGTAATCGGGGCAATCGACCAAGCGCCCGGGTTTGGTGCGGTAAGACGAATGGAACGACTGGCGGCCGGCACGGCCAGCGGCATAGTCGATGCGCCGCCCACCAGCAGGCTGTCCGCAAAAACCAGCGCCTCGGGGAAGTTGGTGTCGATATGCACATAGGCCGGGCCTTGCCCGCCGGCTGCCTCCTGCCCCTGCACCGGCGCATTAGCAAGCGCCGCAAGCAAAAACACGGCCAGAAGCACCCCTCGACGCGGGGTATGCAACAATGCCCCCGCACGCCGCCCCCTCCCCGATTTACTCGTCTTCCGTTTCATCGCCCCCCGAATCCGGTTCGTACACATACACATGACGAGGCTCGGCCAGCACAATCAGCCGCGACTCTTTGAGCGCAAAAGCGGATTTTATGCGTCCGTCCAGTTCCGTATCCCATATCCGGCTTCCGTCGTTCCGATCGAAACCGATCAGAAGCGCCCCCATCGTACCCACATAGACGGTTTCGGCGGTAATGACCGGTGGGGCCGAAACCGCGTCGAAGACATCCGCTTCCCAGTTGAGCGATCCGTTTTCCATATCCAGGGATCGGACAATCCCGTCGGATGCCCCGAACACTACGTCACGTTCTCCCACCGCAGGTGCAGTAAGATACCTGTATGGAGGGGTAAAACCACCTCCCGGCATCGAGGAACCGCCCCGGTCGGCGGTATATTCGCCTTCTTCTCCATCCGTCAGATCGTATGCCCATCGCAAAATACCGGTGTGCACATCGAATGCCCGTATGCTGCCCCGCGTCGTTGCAGCAAACACCATGTCTTCCGTGGCGGCCAGAGAAACCTGCACCGGGGCGCCTGCATCCGCCGACCAGAAAAACGATCCGTCCGACGGATTCAGCGCGGTCACCCTTCCGCGATCGTTCGCTACGACAAGAACATCGCCAATCAACACGGGCGTCGAGTGAATGCCTGATCGCTCATCCGGTTGCACCGACCATACCTCCTCCCCGTCCTGCAATCGCCAGGCCCGGACATATCCTTCCACATCCCCGGCAAGCACGAAATCACCCCACACGGTAAGCCCGGAACTGACAGGAATGTCGCCGGCCCGCCACAACCGCGCCCCGGTCAGCAGGTCACTCGCACGCACTGCCCTGCCCCCCCAGGCTATCGGCACGACCAGCATCCCGTCCACATAGACCGGGGTGCCCTCGATCGACTCTCCGAACGTATCGCGTCCAAACCGCTTGCCCGATTCCAGATCGACGGCATGCACTTCTCCCTTGCGATTGGCCACAAGGACAGCATCCCCCAGGACAAGGGGGGAAACCCGCCCAAAACCCGCCTGGGCGTTGAACCTCCAGCGCAATTGCAGGGGGGGAGCGACGTGCTGGGACACGGCATTGGACCGGAGGGCGTTCCCCCCTTCCACAGGCCATACGGGATGCATGACCTGTTGCGGGTCCATACGAAGGGTCGAACATCCAGGCGCAACCCCTACCGCCAGGGCAAGAAGCGCAATGCACCCGGGAACCCGGCCCCTTCGAAAATCCCTCGCCATCAGCAAATCCCTGTTCCTAAAAATCCCAACCGAAGAAGAACTGCTTGAAGAAACGCTCCCGGCGCCGGAAACCCTCCCGATACCGGTATCCCACATCGTAGCGCAGCACCAACCCCCCGAAAAGATTCAGTCGCAGGCCCCCGCCGATCGCGCCTACCGTTTCACCCACATTCAACTGCCTTCGGAGACGGTCCGACAAACGCGGTTCATGATACGAGGCATTCCACGCATGGGCGGCGTCGAAGAAAAAAGCGCCTCGCAGGTTCGCCACGCCGAGCGGCGCCAGTACCGGCAAACTCAACCAGGGGGCAAGCAGGATGGGAAAGCGCAGTTCGTGGGACGTGAACCACATTTTCTGCCCGCGCACACTGAAAAGGGGAAATCCGCGCAGGTCCCAGCTACCGCCCATGAAAAACAACCGGGCCTCTCGCCCCTTGTTCATCCTCCCCATGCCGCGCGAGGCAAACGTAATGTGACGGTGCAGCCGCCAGTAGTGGCGCACATCCCCCACAAACGTGAGATAGCTTACGTTGGAATAGAGCACATCGGTTGTCCAGGCAGTCAGAACGCTACCCCGATATCCCTCTATCGGACCGTTCATGCCCCAAAGCACATTATCGTGCACGAGCGACACGGAATTCGACACGAGCAGGGCCTGCCTGTCCACCTGCGCCCAGGGAATAGACTTGTCGTCCCAACTCAAGGATGTACCCGCCTCGATCCGCCGGAACATGGAAATCGGGTAACTGATGAGTCCGTATCCACCGTAAATCGTCTCCCATAGCGTTGGAAATGCGCGTGCCGCGTCCGGGTCGGTGATATCGTAACGCAATCCTGCAAAACGGTAGAGGCCATACGCAATGTTGGTCCGGCGGTGCAACTGCTGGCGGGCAACCGCCACATTCAGGCTGCGCAGGAAATTGCTGGTGCCGCGCGAATTGTTATAGACTGTCAGGAACCACTTGTCGTTGCCCATGAGGTCGGAAAACGCCAGCGCGGCGCCGCCCTGCGTGCCCCAAACGGGATTCTGGCTTACAAGTGTCTGCGCCAGATCGAGCGTGAACTGCTTCCTGTACCGGACAGACTCCTTGCGGTCCTGGACGCCGATGCGGGCAAATGTCCATGGCTCTTCCGTCTTTGTCGGATCGACGATCTCCTCGCTCTGCGGATGCGCCCATAGCGAATCCGCGGCAGGCAAGCTGCGAATCGAAAAGCGCATGTGCTCGAATCCGGTAAAAAGAAGGTTCCCTTCCTCGGTCCACACCGGATCGAACGCGGAAGTGGTCAGATTGGTGAGTCGGCGGAGACGACGCCCCGCAGATGCACGGCCGGGCGCCACACTCGACTGGAGAGTCATGGAGCCAGGCCCGGAAGAAGCCATCTCCGGGGAAGCATCCGGCGGCGCTTCCGCTGTCCATATGTTCTGCGCACTGTACCGCCCGTCCGCGTCCCGTACGGCGCTCGTAAACACGAGTTGCCGTCCGTCCGGGCTCCAGCGCGGGGAATGATCCAGCCGTTCACCGAACGTCACGTACCCGATCGTACCCTCGTCAAGGTCGTATGCAAAGATATTGTAGGCGTTGTGTTTGCCCGTAGTTGTACGATCCGATGAGAATGCGATCCGGCGCCCGTCAGGACTCCAGGCGGGATCGAGGTCGTCGTAACTGTCATTCGTCAGCCGGTGTAATTGGCTCGCCGCAATGTCATAGACGAACAAGTCACTGAAACCGCTCGTCGCGATGGAAGAAAACACGAGGCGGTCCCCGTCGGGACTCCATGCCGGAGAATGCACGGCTACCAGATCATCGAAACCGTACGTGGCAAGCAGGGCGTCCGCAACCAGATCGTACACATGAACGACATCGGTCTCGCCGCTTTTCGTGACGAAAGCGAGTTTCCCGTCCCCGGAAATTCCCATCCGGCTTTCAAATACATGCAGGGCCTCGAAATTGTCCGTCCGTTCGCCCCGGATAAGTATTTCAGGCTCTCCAAGCGGACGAAACAGCGAATCGACCTCCACCTGGTACACATTGCTGTAGCCCGTCAGGTTGCCCACGAAATACACTTTGCGCGAACCGTCCGCAAAACGATGAAAAGTCGGCTTGGCGCTGAACCCCTCGGTAGCTACCCCTCCGGCCTCGAGGGACGCAAGCTCGATGTCGTCGATTTCCTGGAAATACCGCTCCCGGAGCCACTCCTGCCACTTCCGGTCTATGTCATGGAAATCCTCGAGAAACGTGACCTCCAGCACACGACGGAAATCACGATCCTTCCAGAAGTTCTCCATGAGCCGAAGCAACTTCTCCTCACCCCATGTTTCGGCCAGGAAGCGGCATAGCGCCTCTCCCTGCTTGTACATGAGAAACGTGCCGTTGATGCGATAGATACTTGACAGCGGAACGAGGTAATTGGAATACACAGCGTCCCGCATAATCATCTCGTGCGACGCATCGGGGGCGCCGGACCAGTATTCCGCAAGGCCTTCTGTAAACCAGAGTGGAAGGAAGCGCTCCGGTGGGACGCGGTGATCCCGAATGACGCGCAGCACCTTTGCATAGGTGAATACATGCACGAGCTCGTGCCGAATGACCCGGCGGAACTGGTGCACGTTTCCGTTGGCCGGAATGACGACACGGCCTTTCAGAAACTCGAAAAACCCGCCTACGCCATCGGGAATGAAGCCCGGGGTAATGTTCGTTTGTTTGAAATGCAGGTTCGACGAATAAAAAATGAGCGGCGGACGGTGCGTGAGCGAGAAATTGAACCGGTTCTGCAATTCCTCATAAGCTTCCTCGGCAAAAGCGGCGCCATACTCGGCCAGTTGCTGCATTTCCGAGTAGTGGTAAATGTCGAAGTGCTCCGTTTCGAGGACGTGCCAGTCGAAATCCTCGTATTGGATCTTATTGCGCCCGAAATGGGATGTGTACTGCCCCATGGCAGGAAGAGCAACTGCGCACCAGAGCACAGCAAGCGCAAAATGTCGCAGTCGAAGGCAAGCCATGAATCGAAGCGACCGACAAGAGAGGAAAACCGGAATGCAATGCGGTCCGGGTACAGGCGTAACACAAAAAAATTACGCAGTCGTTCCCGGGTTACAGGAAAAGATGGGGGAGAAACCCGTTCCCTCTCGTCCGGTTACGCCTCCAGCATACTCGCCACGTCGCAGTCGTGTTCGCGAAGCCAGGCCTTGAGAAGGGATGTCACCTCATGGGCGTCGCGGGCCTGCAGAGCCTGATCAGCCAGCGCCCGGGCCTCTTCCATACGGATGGAGCGGAGCACGCGCTTGACCTCCGGCAGGTAGATGGGGGAAGCCGACATCTCGTCGATCCCCAGCCCGAGCAGGATCGGCGTGGCGATCGCACGGGCAGCCAGTTCCCCGCATACACTGACTTCAATGCCGCAGGCGTGCGCCTCCTCGACAGTTTGCCGGATGAGTTGCAAGATGGCCGGATCAAGTTCCTGATACTTGTCGGCTACCAGGTCGTTGCCGCGGTCCACGGCAAGAGTATACTGTGTAAGATCGTTCGTCCCTATCGAGAAAAAATCGACTTCCCTGGCGAACCTGCCAGCTTTGATCGCTACCGAGGGCACTTCAACCATGATGCCGACGGGAATATCGGGATCGTACTGCAAGCCCTCCTTCGCCAATTCCTCGTACACTGTGCCGAGAATTCCCTTGAAGGCATGCACCTCGTTCAGTTCGGTTACCATAGGCAGCAGGATGCGAAGCGGCCCGAAACGGCTTGCGCGTACGATGGCTCGCAACTGCGGATACAGCATATCCGGTTTGTCGAGCAGCACCCGCACGCCTCGCCATCCGAGAAACGGATTATGCTCGCGGTGCCCAAGCGGAAGCATTTTGTCTCCCCCGAAATCGAGCATGCGGAACGTCGTACGATGCGGAGATACGGATTCGACGATGCGGCGATACGCCTTGAACTGCTCTTCTTCGGACAGGGACACACGCTTCCTCATCAGAAAAAGGACTTCCGTGCGGAAGAGTCCCACGCCCTCTGCACCATATTCCTCGACGAGTTCCAGTTCCTCCATGAACTCGAGATTAGCCGCCAGCCGCACATTGTGCCCGTCCAGGGTTTGTGCGGGCAGGGAAACGATCTTCTTCTGTTCTTCCTGCAATTGCCGGTAGCGCTCCTGGCGATCCCGGTAGAAAGCCAGCGTGTCTTCGGTCGGGTTGATGACGACGCGACCTGTTAGCCCGTCGAGTACGAGCATGTCTCCGGAAGCGACCTGTTCCGTCACCCCATGCATGCCCACGATGGCTGGAAGCCCGAGTGCGCGCGCCATGAGCGAAACATGCGAGGTGGCCCCTCCATAATCCAGCGCAGTGCCAAGAATCGCCCGTTGACTGAAGAGCACGATGTCCGCTGCTGTCAGGCTCTCGGCTACCACGATCGACTCGGTGTCGATTGTGGAAAGGATTTTGCCCCGGCGCAGATGCCGTACGACCCGGTCCTGCAGATCGAGCATGTCGTTGGCGCGCTCGCGAAGGTATTCGCTCTCCCCGGCTTCGAGCAACTGCCGGTAGTGACTCAGCACCACATGCGCAGCGTAATCGGCGCTCATCCGATCCCTGCGGATGTGTTCGACAACGGCTTCGTAAAAGGCCATATCGCGCAACATGAGCGCCTGCGCTACGAAAATGTCGGCGCTGCCCTCTCCAAGTTTTTCGCGCGCCACCGCCGCAATCTTTCGCAGGTCCCGCTCGGACCCCGACACAGCTTTTTCGAAACGGGCGAGTTCCCCCTCCATATCCTCGGAGGCGATACGCCGCTCCTCTACTTCGAACGCCGCTCGCGCATAGAGATACGCCGGGCCGATCGCGATGCCCGGAGCGACGCCGATTCCCTCTACGACACGCTCGGTCGTTGTATCGACAAGGTTCATAATTCCTCTCCGAAACCGCTTTCAAACAGGCGCGCAATAGCCCCGGCCGCCTCGTTTTCGTCTTCTCCCTCGAAAACAAGCGTCAGACGAGCGCCCTGTTCGGCCGCCAGCGTCATCACTCCGATAATGCTCTTGCCGTTGACCTCGTACTCGTCCTTGCGAATGAAAAATTCCGCCTGGAACTTCGCTGCTGCACGGACAATCATGGATGCCGGGCGCGTGTGCATCCCGGCCCGGTTCATAACGGTTACTTCTCTCGTTATCATGACTTTCACATCAATGCATCCGCTCCTGCATGCGTTGCAGCAGCCCGCGCAGGGTTGCTGAGGACGAAACGTCCGGAAGGTGGAGTGTTGCATGAAGCGCCTCCTCGGTGTGGCGTCGCACGACGTCCTGGGCTTCCTCGATCACGCCCGCGCGCTGCATCCGTTCGCGCACCTCGTCCACCTGGTCGGCCGGCAGTCCTGTCCCCCGGATGATGCGCTCAAACCACCGGCGATCCGCCCCATGGGTCCGCTCGATGGCGCGTAACAGAATGTATGTACGCTTTCCTTCAATGAGATCGCCCCCCTTCACCTTGCCCCAACGGATGTCTTCCGCCGTCAGGTCCAGCAGATCATCGCGTATCTGGAACGCCCGCCCCGCATGTCTTCCAATAGTCCGCAAATGCTTCAGATGCGTCTCGTCCGCCCCGCCCAGCATCCCGCCAATCTCCAGCGACGCCTGGAGCAAGGCCCCCGTCTTCCGGTCTATCATCGAAAGGTACTCCCGGACGGACACATCCGTTCGCTGTTCGAAGACCTCGTCCAGCGCCTGCCCTTCACATAAAAGGCCCAGCATATCCTGAAAATGCCCGATAGCCGCCACCGCATCCCAGCAGGGAGCGCCGGCGCGGGGCTTCGCCTGAGCCAGTAAGGCGTACGACAACCCCATCAGGTAATCCCCGCAAAGAATCGCGGTGTTTTCATCCCACTTTACATGCACCGACGGCCTGCCGCGCCGCTCGTTCGCAGAATCCATGATGTCGTCATGGACCAACGTGAAATTGTGAAAAACCTCAACAGCCAATGCGGCGGGGAGCGCATCGTCGTCGGCGGCGCCGAAAATGCGGGCGGCCAACAGAAGCAGGATGGGCCGGAGCCGCTTGCCGCCGGAAGCCAGCACATACCGGACCGGATCGTACATCGCTACCGGCTCCGCAGGAATCAGTACGGATGCAGCGCCTGCCTGGGTCAAGTGTCCCTCTGCAAACGCCAACAGAACGGATTCGACACGTTCCCGGAGGACTTGTACCTCTTCATCAATCCCGGAGGCATCGGAAACAACCTGTTTGTTGTCATGCGATGGCATGGTTGTCATACGGTTTCTGTGCCGAACGCGGCTTGCCCAAGCGCGTCTTCGATGCGGGCATAGACCTCCTCAAGTGGTCCACCGGCGTCGATATCGACAATGATTCCCTGCTCCCGGTAGTAATCCACCACGGGCCTGGTGGCTTCCCAGTATCCCTCGATCCGGTTCCGAATGGCATCCGGACGGTCATCCTGCCGCTGCACGATCAAATCGGGATCGATATCCGGCGGCGGAGGCTTGAAAGCGAGATGATAATGCTCCCCGGTTAACCTATGCATTCTCCGCATAGATAGCCGCTCTATTATGTCATTTATGCATAATTCCATGGCGATAACCAGGTTGAGCGGGGCATTGTGTGCTTCAAGAAACTCCGAAAGCCATTCCGCTTGTACAACGGTACGGGGATACCCATCCAGTACAAAGCGATCCAGGCCGGTCTCCAGTAAAGCTTCTTCGGCAATATCCCGGGCAAATTCGTCGGGTACCAGCATGCCCCGACGGACATACTCCTGGGCCATTCTGCCATGCGGAGTACGGGCCCGGATCGCGTCCCGGAACATGGCGCCCGTAGATATGTGACGCCAGTCCCGGCGCTCGGCGAGTAATGACGCCTGCGTTCCCTTACCTGTGCCGGGAGCTCCAAAAAGCACAATACGCATGATATTCTCGATAAAATAGCAACTCCGGTACAGCGACCGTCCCGATCCCAGGTCACCGGATGTAATGAGATGGCCAATGGGAGAGACTACGAAAGAGGCGGAACGTCTTCTTGCTGCGGGGTACCCTATGTTTTTCCACCTTCATTGCGCGGCACGCCTTTTTCCAATTCCTCGTCCTCTCGTTTTTTCCGGAATGTCCGCAATGCAGCGCCAGATCGCCCTGCAAGGAAATTTGCCGCAAAGTCCGCGGCCAGCCCGATCCCCGTTTGCAGGATTGTGATCCAGAACAGGTAACGCAAGCCGCCTGGGGCGCCCGACGCAGCGGGTAGGTCGGATATACCGGCTGCCTGTGTTCTTCGCGATGCGCGGCGGCGCTTCCCGGAAATCATTTTTCCGACCAGAAGTCCTGCCGCCACGGCCGCCAGCACACTAACTACGGGATGCCTCTTCGCGCCTGCCCAGACTGCTTTCGGCGCCAAACCGACCTCGTTCTCGATCCGCTTGATTCGCCCTTGTATGGACGCCTGCGTATCCGCAAGCTGTCTTTGCAGGGCAGTCCTGTCTTCCTGCTCCCCCATGTGAGAAAATGCCTCTCTCTCACGAGAAGATACCGTATGTCCTGCGTGATCACTCACCGGCTTCCTCGTCGGAAAAATGTTTATCGTTCTTCGATGTTGTCCGGGGCGCTTCCCCCGATAGACGCGAGATGTCCGTACCGTCCAGTTTGCGGGCTCTTACCCGGCGGTTTCGCACATACAATATGCCGGTCCATAGAAGAAGCAAGCCGGTGACTACGAGAAACCCCCAGGCCGGGCGCCCCAACGCCCAGCCTGCAAACAACGCCAGCGTAATGAGCACAAACAATCCGGAAACCAGACTTGCGATGATCAGCGCGGCCTTGAGCGTGGCCTCGTCTATCTTCTGCCGAATATAGCCCTGTACGTCCAGTTGGATCAGACGCAATCGCAACTCGACCCAGGCCGTGAAATCTTCGAGAAGACCGCGCGTTTCGTTGCTGATGCGGTGTACTTTGCCCCCCGCATTATTGTCCTTGCCCGCTTTGCCTGCTGCACCGTTCTCACCCGCTGCGCCTTTATGTTCCTCTGGAATATGTTGCGGCTCCATGTCCGGCCCGGATTCACTATTTTGGGGGCGCCCGCACATCCGTGGGGCATTCTCTTTATACCCGATTTCGACGATACGGTTTTCCATGCCGCAACTCGACATATCCCCCACCCCGAATCCGAACAGCCTCAAGTGTACGCTCGGCAAGGGCACGTTCATTCCGGATGGGATGGAATCGTTCAATTCCGCGGAAGAAGCTACCGGACACGCTTTGGGAGAACGCCTGTTTCGCATCGAGGGCATTTCCAATGTCTTTATTATGCCCCGGTTTCTGACGATCACAAAAACCTCTGACGCCGACTGGGGCGACATCCTGCCCAAGGTGGAACGGGCAGTGGGCGATACGAGATAGAAATTCGCCCCTTCATAAGCCCAACAGAAAATTCACGGTGTCGACGCCGTCCGGACGCCAATCGAGCGTGGGGCGCTGCGCTTCGCCGGGAGCAAGGAGTAATCCCTCGAACGTCAGGCGCTTTTGTACTTGAGGCGTCGCGACCATGAGCTGTACAGGCTGCTTGCACAACCATCCATTCACGTCGGCAATGTCGTCGTATTCGACCCAGCGCAGATGGCCAGGCGGCTGGGCTTCCGGCTCACCCCGGCTGACCAGAAATTCGAGGCCTTCTCCGTATGCATGAGAGGCGTCGACCGCTTCCAGCAAGGCCCGTTGCATGGCAAGCCGTCCCGCTGTCCTGCCGTGCGCCGGGAAAACCCCTCGGAACCGGGCCATCGCCTCCAGCAGGCCATCCGGAGAAAGGCCGCGAGGCGCCCACAGCACGGCAACATTGCGACAACCGAACCCCTCGTGCAACAATACGTCTTCTGCGAAACGTTCGTACGTATCGGCCCGCTCCACGCCGTCGAGCACGCCCACAGCAAAGGAATGCCCCCGGAACAGGCAGCGAGCCAGTGGAATGTCGTGCGCCCTGCCTGTCGTTTCGTCCTGCGCGTTATCCGCCGCCAGACCCTGGCCCCCATCGCGCAACCAGGCTATCGTTTCGTCCGAACCTGTAGCGATGAGTGCATCGGCGCCGGCAAACAGTTCGGGGAGCGGCGCGAAACCGGCTGCCATATCCGGTGCGAACCGGCAGAGATCGGCGACAAAAGCCGGTAGCAACGCCGGGGACTTCGATGAGACGCTTCCGAGGTAACGGCGCCCGGTCAATATCACCGCGAGGAAATCCTGCAAACCCACCAGCGGAATGTTGCCCGCATTCAACACGCCTACCGTGCAGGGAGAAGAGGCGCTCCGCGCCCCGATCCACTCCTCCAGCGCCTCTTCCGTAAGAAGCGACATCTGCTGGTTCGCGGCAAATGTCACCGCCTCTTCCGTACATGCATTGCGGGCTTGCAGCGTCTCCTCCACAGCGACCTTTCTGTGATCGTAATCGGGGTGAATCCAGGCATCGGCCGCTGCCGCCACTGCCCTGATGAGTTCGCGCTGGTCAAACATCTTTCAGGAGGAAGTTGCATCCCCGGAGTTCGGCGTTTTCCAGCCGTCCAGGCACTTCGAAACCGTCGCCGCGCTGCACGGCGCGGTCCTGCGTCAGCACCGCAGAAGCAGAATACACATTCGCGATATCCAGCACGGCCAGCGCCCCTTCCCGGCCTTCTTCCAATGGCTCGAAAGGACATGCCGGGTCAACCACCCGGAAACGCATCCAGGGAGGTGGATAAAAAACGCCGCCCTGCCGGGAATAACACGAGCTGAGGAGTTCGCACATGCCGTATTCGCTGCGAACGGATGCGGCGCCAAAGCCCTCCTTGAGGCGCTGGTGCAAGGCTGTGCGCGTGATTTCACGGCGATGGGTCTTCATACCCCCCGTTTCGATCACTACCGCATCAGCAGGCAAGGAAAACAAGGCGGATTCCAGCAGGTCGAGCAGGCCGAATGCCGCGCCGAACACAATGAGCGGAAAACCCTCGTTTCTGCTCCGGTCCGAAAGATGGTGCAAACGCTCCGGAGCGCCCAGCACCGATCCGCTTCCCTCCACCCCGAATCGGCGCATGAGGAAATCCACCATGTGCAGCAGCGACGAGGCACTACCCTGCTCGACATATCCGGGAAGGCACGAAGCGAACAGAAACGGCCCCGTTCCGAATTCACGGGCAAAGTGCACAGAAATCGCCCGCTCGTAGATCGACAGGTCCCGGACGTAATGCCGGCTGCGTACGCCGCTCCCGGTTCCGCTGCTCTCAAACACTTTTTCCGCCTCCTCCGGTGGAAACGTGGTGACGGGAGCCTGTTTGAAGGCTTCTACCGGCAAAAAAACGGGGTGGCGGGCTGTCGGAAGATAGCTGGTCTCTATCTGGCCGGATCGATCCCCGGATTTTTGATCGGCAGCATTTTCCGGCTCGGGAAGCGTTTTACTCCATTGGGGATAAATGGCTTTGCAATAACGGTGGTAAACGGGATTATGCGCATACTGGTGTGCGAGCACCGCCTCAGCCATCTCGTCAAAAGCTGTGGGAGCCTCGAGACCGGTAAAACCCCGGATTACGTCGTCGATCGTCATGGAATACGCATTCCGACAAGCGTATGTGCAAACCATCCGCCAAGACGCCCTATGCCCCTGTCGGCATCGTACGGCGCACCAGAAAACGGTTCATCAGTACGAAAAGCACGGCCGCGGCGCCCCATTGCGCGAAGCAGGTCATCACGCTATACGCATCGAACGGATTGTACCAGGAATCGGGGGCATACTCCGTGGCGGACAAATACAGCCACCATACAAGCAACGCCACCGCCTGCACCGGCACGGCAACGCGGATCAGGAAGGTCCATAGCTTGCCTACGGACCAGTCCCCCTCCCCGCCTGAAACGACGTTGCGGGCAAAATCGCCGGCTCCGTACCGAACCACGGCAAACGCTACGAATGCCCCGGAAATCATGAGAGCCACACCCCAGACGAAATCCTGATTCCCCAGAAAATTGAGATACAGAGCAGACGGCACGCCGAGCACAAATCCGAAGATGCCTACGCAGGCAATGGCCTGTTTGCGTTGTAACCCGGCGTCGACCAGCACACGAGTCGCCAGCTCAATCATGGAAATCAACGAGCTGAATGCCGCGAACGACAGCCCGAGAAAGAAAAGCATAGCCATGCCCCGGCCGAAAAGCATTTGGGCAAACAACTGCGGCATCCAGATAAAGGTCAGGCCGGTAGAAGCCGGGCCACTGTCCTTCATAACCTCAAGCACTTCGGGGCGGGACATTTCGGCGCCCAGTACGGCGAAGACCGTCCCGAAAATCATGATGGCGGCCAGAAGCGAAACGACATTATTCCCTATACCGGTGATGAACGAATTCTTTACAACGCCGTGACTCCGCCGCATATAGGCGCCGTAGGTCAGAATAAGCCCCCAACCAGCGCCCGTATCCCACGCATTCTGGGTAAGGGCCTCCAGCCATAAGGACGGACGGGTCAGCAAATCGAGCTGCGGGGTAAACAGAAAGGCCAGCCCCTGCCCTGCGCCGGGCAACGTTACCGCACGCAGTACGGAAACGAGAACGATCAGGCACAGTACGGGAATGAGCACCTTGTTCACGCGCTCGATCGACGAAATGCCTTTCACGACGACGAACACGCCCCCGCCCATAGCCAGGGCATGAAACAGAAGCGGCGCCCCCCCGGACTGGAACCCCTCCCACACCGCCGTGGCGCCTTGCAGGTCCATAGGCAGCGGATGGGTTACCGAAGTGAGTAAATAATAGACGCACCAGCCCGCCACCACGGAATAATAGAACATGATGGCCGTAGTCACGAAAGCCACGAAGGCGCCCATCCATGCAAATCGTTTGCCCGCTGCCTTGATGAACGACCCCACAACGCCCTTCCGCCCATGCCGCCCGAGCGCATATTCCGCAATGATCAGCGGAATGCTCCATACGAACAGGAATACAACCCAGGCAATAAGAAAAGCGCCTGCCCCTTCTGCGCCCCCATTCTGCGCGGCGATGCGCGGGAATCGCCAGATGTTGCCTGTACCCACGGCAATGCCGAGCACGCTCAGCAATAGTCCGATGCGGCTCGTGAAACGTTGCTCAGTATCCGAATGTCCAGGCATGATGCACTAAGAAATTAATCCGGGGAAGGTAGACGCAGAGGAGAATATACGGCGCGAAGCGGCGCACTGCTTATCCCGGGTGAATGTACGCCGGGCAGGCATGGCGAAAGAATATCGCCCCCGTACCGTCTTTTGGGTCCGCGAGCCTGGAACGCGCTCTCCATCATAATTTTTTCAGAAGCAAAAGCGATAGAACTAAACTTTTTGATCCAGTCATTTTTTTGCATAATTAACAATAATTTAACATTGTTTTGGTCTCATATTATAATACCTTCTATGCCTTAGTAGCAGTTGGACGCATGCCAGTGTCCATGCTGTATTCTCTGTAGTTCGTTTGTTTTTAGAGGCATGGACATGTATGCGACGACGGCGCGGTATGCGCTGGTCCTGGCGTTTGCGCTGGGCGCAATTCATTTCAATGGCGCTTCGGCCCGCGCAGAAAAGTGCAGCACGGCGGCTCCAGTTGATATTGAGACATCCTTATCGTGGCGGTTCTTTTCGGACGCTCTTCCGGATACCGTACGCACGAATTCCACCAAGACCATATCCGGCGGCGCCTCTTTCGTGCGTTTCAGCGTCCGGTCCTACTTCACCGAGACAAGCGGTAGCGCACTGAGCTACTCTGCGAGGTCGTTGAATGAGGCCGTGGTGACGGTCGATGAGATGTGCGGCAGCATGCTGAAAATCAACGCGGTGTCGGCGAACACGGCGACCGTACGGGTGACGGCCTCGGCGAACGGCATGAGCGCCACGAAGACGGTGACGGTGACGGTCGCCGATGACGCCACCTTTCCGACATCGAACAACCGCCCTCCTGAGGCGGAGGGCACGATTGCGGACACGACGTTTACGTGCAAGACTTCCCCGGTCAGTTTCGTGGTATCGCCTTATTTCAGAGACCCCGATCCGAAGGATAATTTGACCTACGCGCCCAGTGTGTCGTCCGCGGGCGTGGTAGCGGCAAGCGTTACGGACAGCACGCTGACGCTTACGGCTGTTTCGAAGGAGAGTGCGACGGTAACGGTTACGGCGACGGATCGAAGTGGCGCGAACGCCATGCAGGTCTTTCGGGCGACGATTGCGAACTCCGTGCCTGAGGCTAAGGGCACAATTCCCGACATGACGGTAGCGGTAGGCGACACCCTTGTTATCGATGTGTCGGAGTATTTCGAGGATTGCGATAACGATCCACTGGACTACGCGGGCGCTTCTTTGGATCAAGACCTGGCGAGCGCAAGCATGTCGGATGGCGCATTGACGATTACCGGTTTGTCGGCGGGCAGAGCCGAGATCGTCGCGCTTGCATGGGAGGAGCCGGTTACCGAGATACCAAGGCAATATTTCTATGTGACGGTCTTCGAGGAGAACCGGCCTCCGATTCCCGTAGGCACGATCCCGGACACGACATTGACATTAGGCGGCTCATCGGTGAATTTCGACGTGTCGGATTATTTCGAGGACCCCGATGGAGATACTTTAAGCTACGAAGTATCGGGTCCGAGCATTGTAACGACAACCATACCGGAGGATGACAGCACGCTGACGATAACGCCCGTGTCGGTGGGCACGGGTACGGTGACGGTGACGGCGACGGACCCGGGCGGCCTGAGCGCTACGCAAAAATTCGGCGTGGAGGTCAGTACCACAGTACCTCCCCTTGCAGTAGAGATCACAGGTCCGGCGTCGATCGAATCGGGGACGGAATACACCTGGGAGGCGATGGCCAGCGGCGGCGTTCCGTCCTATGCGTACAGTTGGCGATACGCGACTCGGTGCCTCAACGGGAATCCGATTGGGGATGAGCCTTGCGCCTGGCGGTGGACAAACGCAGGATCGGGCAGCACGCTTACGCGGACCGTAACGACGACGGGTACTCGTGTCCGTATCGAGGTGACGGCGACCGATTCGGCCGATCCCGAGGTTTCGGTGAGCAGTACGCACATCGTAACGGTCACGCAGCTTCCGCCGCTTCCGCCGCTGACGGTGTTGATCGAGGGTCCGGAGACGATCGAATCGGGCGGGAGCGGTACATGGGAGGCATCCGCCAGCGGCGGCGTTCCGTCCTATGCGTACAGTTGGCGATACGCGACTCGGTGCCTCAACGGGAATCCGATTGGGGATGAGCCTTGCGCCTGGCGGTGGACAAACGCAGGATCGGGCAGCACGCTTACGCGGACCGTAACGACGACGGGTACTCGTGTCCGTATCGAGGTGACGGCGACCGATTCGGCCGATCCCGAGGCTTCGGCGACGAAGACGCGCACAGTAACGGTCACGCAGCCCGAGTCGCTGAAGACGGTCGGACATATTCCCACACAGACGCTGACAGAAGGCGGCTCTTCGGTGACGCTCGACGTGTCGCAGTATTTCATGAGTTTAGTCCCGGACGTTGTGGTTACCTACCGGGCCAGTTCGTCGAACGCGAGTATCGTGACGACGAGCATCTCTGGCGCAACGCTCACGATCAGCCCGGAGGCGGTAGGTAGTGCTGACGTGACCGTGACGGCAACGCTTAATGGAGAGAGCAAAGAACAGGTCTTCACCGCGGAGGTCATCGGAGGCACGCCCCCTCCTCCTCTTGAAGTAGAGATCACCACCGGTCCGACATCGATCGTGTCGGGGACGGAATACACCTGGGAGGCGATGGCCAGCGGCGGTACGTCTCCCTATGAATACTATTGGTCTTATACTAGTATGCAGTGTCTGGGTACGGACTGCTCGTATACGTTCTCGCCAGGGGTAAGTACAACGGAAAGCCTTAAGATTGCGATAGAGACCTCGGACAATTCGGCGACTTTAATCGTCAGGGTGATAGATAGAGCAACGCCCAAGGACACCGTTTTTGCATCGATCAACCTGTCGATTGCACATCCTCCTGAGTGCGACATCCCGAACCAGACGCTGACCGCAGGCGGTTCGGCAGTCACGCTCAATCTGAACGATCATTGCTCGGATGATGACGGCGACACCCTGACCTATGAGGACGCTACCTCGTCGAACACCAGTGTGGCGACCACAGGCTTGTCGAACTCTACGCTTACGGTTACGCCTGTCGCCAAAGGCAGCGCTACAGTGACGGTCACGGCGAACGATGGGGAAGACAAGGTATCGCCAACCTTTACGGTGACGGTTTCTAATCGCCCTCCTGTGTGCAACATCCCGAACCAGACGCTGACCGCAGGCGGTTCGGCAGTCACGCTCAATCTGAACGATCATTGCTCGGATGATGACGGCGACACCCTGACCTATGAGGACGCTACCTCGTCGAACACCAGTGTGGCGACCACAGGCTTGTCGGGCTCTACGCTTACGGTTACGCCTGTCGCCAAAGGCAGCGCTACAGTGACGGTCACGGCGAACGATGGGGAAGACAAGGTATCGCCAACCTTTACGGTGACGGTTTCTAATCGCCCTCCTGTGTGCAACATCCCGAACCAGACGCTGACCGCAGGCGGTTCGGCAGTCACGCTCAATCTGAACGATCATTGCTCGGATGATGACGGCGACACCCTGACCTATGAGGACGCTACCTCGTCGAACACCAGTGTGGCGACCACAGGCTTGTCGGGCTCTACGCTTACGGTTACGCCTGTCGCCAAAGGCAGCGCTACAGTGACGGTCACGGCGAACGATGGGGAAGACAAGGTATCGCCAACCTTTACGGTGACGGTTTCTAATCGCCCTCCTGTGTGCAACATCCCGAACCAGACGCTGACCGCAGGCGGTTCGGCAGTCACGCTCAATCTGAACGATCATTGCTCGGATGATGACGGCGACACCCTGACCTATGAGGACGCTACCTCGTCGAACACCAGTGTGGCGACCACAGGCTTATCGGGCTCGACGCTTACGATCACGCCTGTCGCGGCAGGTAGAACTACCGTGACGGTGACGGCGGACGACGGAGAATACGATATATCGCAAACCGTTGTAGTGACAGTGAACGATTCGATCCCTCCCCTCACCGTAGATATCGAGGGTCCGACATCGATTGTCTCGGGCACGAGCGGCAGATGGGAGGCATCCGCCACCGGCGGCGTTTCGCCCTATACGTACAGTTGGCGATACGCAGGGCGGTGCGTCAATGGGGGTCCGATACGGGATGAGCCTTGCGAGTGGGAGTGGATAAACGCAGGATCGGGTAGCACGCTTACGCGGACCGTAACGACGCCGAGCGACTATGTTCGTATCGAGGTGACGGCGACCGATTCGGACTCTCCCGCAGTCTCCGCTACGGTTGTGCATTCGGTGCAGGTCGAACAGCCGAACAATCCTCCCGTGGCCGAAGGCACGGTAGCGGCCCGGACACTCACCTTGGGATATCCTTCGGCGAGCATTGGCGTGTCGTCCTGGTTTTCGGACCCCGACGACGATCCCCTGACCTATACCGTTTCGTCGTCGCCGAGTGGCATTGTGAACGCAAGCATCCCGCAGAACGGAAGCACATTGACGCTTGCGGCGACGGCGGCGGGCACGGCGACAGTAACGGTGACGGCGAGCGACAGCGAGGCGAGCGCCACTCAATCTTTCGATGTGAAGGTCAATAGAAAACCTGTAGTGAGCAACAACATTGCGGCCCAGGCGCTGACCGCAGGCGGCGCGTCGGCCACTTTCGATCTGGATGACTACTTCTCGGATCCCGACAGCGATGTCCTGGGCTACTTGGCTGGTAGCTCAAGCGGTGCGGTAAACGCAACTGTTTCGGGCAGCACGCTCACACTTGCGCCCGTCTCGGCAGGCAGCGCGACCGTGACGGTGACAGCGCGAGATCCGTCCGGAGCAAGCGTTTTGCAATCCGTTGCAGTAACGGTTAGCACCGCGGCGGGACTCGCCGTGTCGATCGACGGACCGTCGACGGTCGGCCTCGGGATAAGCCGTGAGTGGACGGCGGACGTGAGCGGAGGCACGACGCCCTATACGTACAGTTGGCGCTATGATAGGCTTTGCTCAAATCAGGGACCCGGCGACAGGGCGGAGCCAATCTGCCGGGAATGGGTCTCCGGCGGCACCGCAAACACCCTCTCGCTCACGCCCTCCGCTTCGACAACCATCGAACTAACGGTGACCGACGCCGATGACACCTCCGTCACGGCTACGCTCGCGGTCTCTTATGATCTGTAAAAGACAGTAGTACCCAAACCATGAAGTTCTTCCCTGTAATGAGAAACGCCCTCTTTGCGCCTGTAGCAGCGGTAGGTACCGTACGGACCGGTCTCGCCATCACGGCACGAGCCGCTGCGCTCCTGCTGTTATTTGCCCCTGCCGTTCAGCCTGCGATTGCGCAGGACCAGACGGTGGTCGTGGACTGCCTGCCGCCCGATTCGGTAGGCAATGGTCGCTTTCTCGGTTACCTCCCCCATGCGATCAAACACCCTTCTCTATCCCTCAATGGGTTTGATTGCGAAAGCAGTGGAACCAACTGCAATGTAGGATATGGTCTTAAACAGGTGCTGGAAGAGGTATACAGCTCTGATGCTGGTTCAACAATGAAAGCTATTTTTCAAAAGATTATTAGCAGATCCAACGAACCGTTAGTGTCTTCAAGTAGTTTAGGGGATATATCATCAAACACTATACGCTTGCAGTCGCGGGGCTTCGTGGCGCTGGCTGCGTATGTACTCGCCAACAACGATTACGACCCGACAGCCTTGAATCCGGCGCTACCGTCGGCATCCGCAGCTGTAAATTCGTTCCGCACGGCTCTGCTGAACACAACGAGTTGGATGATCAATACCGACAACAATCAAGACGATGGTGTCAAGTGGGCGACGCCCGTAACAAGCGTCGCCCGGGCCATGGATTTTTACTTGGCTCTCGAGAATGCCTATAAGCATTATGATCGGGCCGAGCATGACAACGTGAACTCGACAAATCTCTTGTCAAGAACTGAAAAATCTAGTCTGATGAATGCGTACACTCGCTTGATTGACACATTAGAGGGCTTACGGAATATAATCCCCGACAGATATAATACAGAGCCTGGTAATGCACCGCTGAAGATGCAAGTGGCTATCGGCTATGCAACGCTTGTTTGGCAACAAGGGCCACTACTTCTTGGTTTTGCCCTCTCTTGGAAAGAAAGACGTTCAAAGATCAGTACATTTCTGAAGCGCGCTTTTAAGGCCGCTGGTGCAGAGGCTGGTACGGATCGGCACAAGCATTGGCGCTATCAATCCGACGATGGAAAATACTTCTGGGCAGAAGGCCCCTATTACTTTCATATTACGCTTAGTGATATCATTCCTTTCTGGCACGCTGCACGTATAAACAGCCTGCTCTCGCACATTGATGACCGACACCCGGGTAGCCAGAAACCAGTTATCCACAGTTACGGATTCAACGATCCCTTCAGAGAGGGTTGGCTTCTTCGACCGCTTCACTGGCTGGCCGATCTCTCCACGCCGGACGGCAAAACGCCTCCAATAGACGATGGCAACAAGAGTAATATGTATAACATGGGTATTCTTCGCTGGAGCAGTGCTTATGGGGAGGCTTCTGTGGGAGATAAATTTGCTTGGATCGATAAGATGAACTCGTCATCTTATCGATCAGATCATCTCTACCCCGTCGAAATCGCTATCCCTCATGCCTCTGTACCGTCTTCTAATCCACTAGGCGAAGTCTTGGGTAACACGTTCGCAAACAGAAAAAGCGGCGACGGCGGCAGCAACAATGCACCCGTGTCAGACTACGCGCGCCAAGAGGTTGTAATCAGAAGAAAAATAGGAGAACGAAACCATTACATTTTGCTCAACGGCGAGAGTGGCGATGCCATTGTGAGAGGAGAAGGCCACGAACAGGGAGATCAGATGCAGCTGCTCTACTACGTAGACGACACATCGTATCTTGTCGATTCAGGCTATGACTCTGTCGATAGACTCCGCAACAGCACTTGGAATCACTACAACGATCATAATGTGATGTGGATTGGTCCCAGGGGTACTGAGGGAGGGGTTTGGCCTCCCTTTTTCAGAATATTAGATGGTAAAGATCGTAAGCAATCTGAACATCAAAGCATGAATTCCATTTACCGAAAAACGTACAATAAAATTGATGTAATATCTGCACATATCACATCAAATGCTTACGATGAAATAGGTATTCAAAATGTTCCTGCTGCAGATTATTTTCGCACAGTATTATTTATCACTGATGAGCATCGCCCTTATCTTATAGACGTCAATGGAATCAACACCGAGAATTATGGTCTACCATCTGCCCTCCCTAATTACGAATATTTCATGAATTATCATATCAATTCGAACTCTACAATGGTATTAGACTCTACAATGGTAGAGCAAAATAAAAAAAAGGCTTTTCTTGGGAAGAATATGTATATATCTGAAGAAGTTTCGGATCCACAAAAAACGAACAATAATCTATTTATTCAGCCATTTCCTATCAATAGAGCCATACAAGATTCTATAATAAATGTTACAATCCGGGAAACATATCTTAATAGCCTTAGAGGCATAGGAGTAGATATAAATCTATTGGAGTTGAGCACAGAAGGTTCACCAATTAATGATTATTCCACCGTAGCTTTTATCCGCGCTCTTCCCAATGGCGAGGCCACTCCTAATTTTGTAAAAGCTAACAGGGTTTCTTCTTCACTTCATCCGAATTTTAGCTGGCAGTATTTTACTTGGCAGCATTCTAGTACGGCCGTAGACGTTTTTGTTGTACGAGCATCTTACTTTTTTGACGACTCTATGTCTTCCGTTTTTGATCGTACAGCTGTTATTGCCGAGGCTGATTCATTCTCTGTATACCTGCCGCGGGACAAGAACTATGGGTTCGCACGTCTCGTCAAACAAGCCGATGATACATGGAGCATTGATTCAAACTATCACATAAACCTTGTTGCAGGACTTCCTCCGCCTCCCCCGCTCAGCGTTTCGGCTTCGGGACCTAATTGTATTGACTCTGGAAGTTCCACCGGGCATTTCGTGGCATCGCCGTCCGGCGGGAAGCCTCCTTATTCGTATTCTTGGTCATCCTACCGAATCTGTGACGGAGCCAGAGGTCCTCAGTGCAATGCCTGGAACAATGCAGGAGCTACCCGGACGATTGACTATGGTGGATACAATGGGGACAATTTCAAGATTCGGGTCCGGCTAACGGACAGTTCTTCTCCTCAGCAGTCTGTAGTTTCCAGTGAATGGGAAGTACGTGTTCTCTCGTCCACGGAAGGTTCGTGTCCTTCTCCTCCAGGTGGCCCGACCGATGACACACTTGGCAAGAAAAGCCCGGGGCCCGAGGAAACGCTTGCGTCAAATTTACTTGAGGTCGATCAGAGTATCCCCGAGACCTATGCGCTCCGCCAAAACTTTCCCAATCCTTTCAATCCGTCTACGGAGATTCTTTTCGACCTTCCCGAAGATGCCATGGTATCACTCGTCGTATACGACGTGCTGGGCAGAGAAGTGGCTCGTCTCGTACAGGAAGAGTTGCCTGCAGGCACGCACCGGACCCGCTTCGATGCAAGGAACCTGCCGAGCGGGGTTTACTTTTATAGCATACAGGCGGGCGATTTTCACAGTACGCACCGAATGACGCTCCTCAAGTAATCGAAGAAGAGAGCCGGTCTGAATTGATTGGACAGATTTCGGCGGAATTTAAGGTGTAGTGTTGCTACCTTGTTCCGACCCAATCAACCAGACGAGACCCATGTCGAGACGAACACGCAGAACCCACAGTTCTTCGTTCAAGGCGAAGGTAGCCTTCGCCGCAGTGCGCGGCGATCGCACGCTGGCGGAGTTCGCAGAACGCTTCGAGGTGCGTCCGAACCAGATACAGTCGTGGAAGAAGCAGCTCACAGAGAGTGCCGAGGAGGCGTTCATCCGCAGTCGCAACGTTCCGGACGAACGCGACGAGAAGATCAAGGTGCACGGGGTGCGTATCTCCATGGATGGGAAGGGACGCTGGCTGGACAATGTGTACGTGGAGCGTCTCTGGCGCAGCCTCAAGCAGGAAGAAGTCTACCGGCGCGCCTACGAGACGGTGACTGAGGCCAGGAAGGGAATCGCCGATTACCTGCGCTACTTCAACGAAGAGCGCCCGCACCAAGGACTTGGCAATAGAACCCCTGATGACGTATTCTACAAACGAAAACCGCTGCCCAAGGCGGCGTAACCCGACGCGGCGCTACACTTAAAAACGCTGGAAAAACTGTCCGGTTTTTTTGGACCATTTCTGATGGTTCGAAGAATCCTTAAGTATTTTATGCACTTACAGCAAAACTTGCCGATTCCTGCGATGCATTTACATAAAGCCTACTTGACCTTCCAGAAGATGCGATGGCGCCGCTGGACATACGCAATATGCTGGCAAGAGAGGCATCTGGCCTCGAGAGATACGTGTGCTCGCGTTGTTACCCCCTCGTCTTCCCGCCTAAACCCCAAAAGGACCGCTGGCATCCTGTTGCCGGCTCTTGCCATTGCCCTTCTCTCCGTAGTCCCATTACGCGCTCAACCCACTTCTTCCCCCCAAAAAGAGATAACCGAAGACAAGATAAAAAAAACAGCAGTCGGATTTCATATCTCTTTTGCCGGCGCCCAACATTGGTTGTTCAATATTTTTCCGGGATTTAGCCAGAATGACGACTTGGCTGTGCCTATTTTAGGCGCCAGTTTTCGATACAATGCCTACCAGGGATTCCTTATTATTGGCCGCGACAATAACGAGTCCAGCATCCGCTTGACAGGCCGCTACAATCTCGGTTTGAAGCGTCAATTACCTCACAATGCCAGGGCCAGAATCTATCCATACGGCGGAGTCGATTTGTGGTATTTTAACAGGCGACACATACTCGAGGTTTATCCTTGGCCTGACCGGCCTTTCGGCAAGTCAGTTACATTTGGATTCAACGCCGGTTTGGGAATGGAGTTTGGCTCCGGTGACGGAGGCGTATCCATAGAAGGGGGCATTGCTTATCCCCTTTGCAGTCGCACAAAAGATCATTTTATATGCTATATAATTCCTGACTTTAAAATAGGATATCAAATCTATTTTTGAACAGGGGCCTATGCCCTTAGCGGGCCCTACAGCGGTGCTAACATTGAATCCCTAAAGACCATTTCTGCCCCTCTAATCTAACCGGAACACTACGATGCAAAGAAACGCATTGCTAACCCTGGTCCTTGGAGCGATTCTTTTCCTTGCACACCCTGCGCATGCGCAGTCCGTCGAAGATCGCATGCGGATAACGACCCAACACGGAACAGAGATAATCGGACAAATAAAGAGTCTCGATAACACTTCCCTGACGATCCTTACAGGCCACCACTACCCCAGAGAACAAAGCATAGCGTATGCCGACATGGTACAGCTGCAAAGAAGCTTGGGGCGCCGCTCGCATTACAAGCAAGGCGCCGCGATAGGATCAGGCCTTGGGGCGTCTGTGGGGATTTTCGGAACAATAACCGCCGGGGAGTGCAGTTTTGAAGGCTGCGGTATCCTGTCGGTAGTGGGAATTTTGATTTTAAGCGGGGTAGGCGCCTTATCGGGCCTGATTGTCGGCGCAGCGATCAGAACAGAGAGATGGGAGCGTCTGGATATTCCTGGTCAAAGCGCGGCGTCTGTTACGCCGGTTATCGGCATCCATCCAGGCGGTAGTTTGGCCTTGGGAGCCCGGATATCGTTCTGAGCCCAAAGGACCCAAACCTTCCTGCTGTTCCGCCACAGTCCAGTCGATGAAGCAAAATCGGGCTGGCAGTTCCGCTCCGGCGCTTCGGGACATCGATCTCCAGGTGGATTCGAGCGAGTTGGAGAAGCATGTCGCGATATTCTTCGTATAGCGTGCGCGGTTTTTCTACTCGTTCGGCGATCATTCTATTCCGTTCTCTACCCGGCGCCATCGGAGAATACCGACAACGTGGCGGCCCGAGCAGAGAGATGGTCCGAAAAACCTGAAGAGGTTTATACAAGTTTAGTATTTATCCGATACATGGGGTTTCTGGCGTGTGATCAGGCGGCTTGTTTTCGGGTCTCTTTTTCTTCGATTGGAACGACCGGAGGCAGTTTCTTTCTTCCGAGGGCATCGTAGAAGGGCGGCGGACGGAAGGCGTCGACCTGAACATGGCGCATCCGGAAGTCGCAGGGGTGCCGCTTTAGCAGCCGTATCTGTTCGTCGCAGAGCGTGATCGTCTCGTTTTAGGCCTCTTTCTCCAACCGCAGCAGCCGGTGGCGAGGGCGTGTCCGCTTAACTGTGTAAGCGGGATTATTGTTCTATGGGGACTCTGTCTCCATAGAGTATGACGAACTGGTTGAGGGCGGCCTTCCAGTCCCGGATCGGACGCTTCCACTTCTTCGATGCTTCGCGCAGGCCCAGGTAGAGCAGCTTGCGCACCGCGTCGTCGTTGGGGAAAGCGCCCCGTCCCTTGACGATTTTGCGCAGGCTGTAGTTCAGCGATTCGATCGCATTGGTGGTGTAGACCACCTTTCGGATCGCAGGCGCATAGTCGAAGAAAGGCGCCAGACGCTCCCAGTCCTTCCTCCACAGCGAAGCGATAGCCGGGTACTTCTCGCTCCATTGTCTCTCGAAAGCCTCGAGCGCCGCAAGAGCGGCCTCTTCGCTCGGCGCTGCGTAGACCGCGCGCAAAGACGACGCCACCGGCTTGCGCTCCTTCCAGGGCACGTAGCGCAGGCTCTTACGCACCTGGTGCACCACGCACAACTGCACCCGCGCACGGGGATAGACCGTCTCTATCGCCTCGGGAAGACCCTTCAAACCGTCCACGCACGCGATGAAGCAGTCCTCCATGCCCCGCGCCTTCAACTCGCCGAAGATGGCGAGCCACGAAACGGCCCCTTCCGTCGGAGCGATCCAAAGGCCCAGCACCTTTTTATCTCCTTCAATATCTATCGCCAGCGCCACGTAGACCGCGCGCGTCTTCACCGAACCCTCCTCGCGAGACTTCACGAACAAGGCGTCGAAGTACACGATCGGATACACCCTCTCCAGAGGACGAGCCTGCCATGCGGTCACTTCCTCGAGAACGCTTGCGGTAACCTCCGAGACAAGCGTAGAGGAGACCTCCGCGCCGTAGAGACGTCTCAACGTGTCCTGGATAGCCCGCGTGCTCTGGCCCTGCGCATAGAGATACACGATCGTCTCGTCCAGGCCCGCTACCCGGCGCTGGCGCTTCTCTACGATCCTGGGCTCGAAACTGCCGTTGCGATCGCGGGGAACCTCCAGATCGAGCGAACCCGACTCGCTCTCGAGCCGCTTCGCAGTGCGTCCGTTGCGGGAATTGCCGCTCTTGCGGCCCGAAGGATCGTGCGGCGGGTAGCCGAGATGATGCGTCAGCTCCCCCTCCAATGCCGCCTCGAGAGCACGCTTGCCTATCGTCTTGAGCAAGCCCCCCTCGCCGAATAGGTCCCGCGCGTCCCCTTTGAAGTCCTTCAGCAACTCCTCGAGAAGCGCCTGCTGTCTGTCTGTCTGTAAGTTCGGTCATCGGCTTCACCTCCTGATGAAACTATGTGTACGATTGACCACTTACACAGTTTACGGGACACGCCCTGCCAAGGCCAGACCTCGCATACGCCCGTAGAACTTTACGTTCAACGTACCGGCACGCACCGCGCCCATTTCGATGCAGGGAACCTTCAAAACGGTATCTACCTCTATAGAATACAGGCGGGTGATTTTAGCCACATACACCGAATGATACCCCTGAAGTAGTTTAGTGGTTATCCCTGTTCATGAAAAAAGCGCCCCTCTGCAAACGCAAGGCCTTCCCCCCTCTCAAAAAATCAACAGGTCCCAATGCCCTGGGCGTCTCTGACCGGTTTATCCGGCTCTCCGCCTTCCCGCCTTCGCCGGAATGCGCTCGCCGCGTCGACAGGCGTGCTGCTGGGCCTCGGTTTTCCGCCCTTTCCCTTTCCCGTGCTTGCATGGGGAGCGCTCGTTCCATTGCTGATCCTGTGGACGGAGCAACCATCGGCGCGGAAAATGTATATGGATGCAAGCATCGCCTTCCTGATTACGTTCCTTGTTGCGTTCCAGTGGCCGCTCTTCCACCATAACCTGAATACGGCCCTCCTTTCCCTCCCGTGGATGGTTGCGATCCCCCTGTGGATGGCCATGCCGTTCGGGCTATCGTCTGCATGCCGGCGGCGCCTGGGAAACCGTGCTGCGCTCGCGCTGCTGGTCGCCCTTTTCATTCTCATGGAATGGGGCCTGCGGCGGGGGCCCCTTGCCCTCCCCTGGGCGCTCCTTGGCCATTCTCAGGCCGAATTTTTCCCCCTCAACCGGCTGGCCCGCTTCGGCGGCGTACCGCTTCTGACAACGTTTGTGCTTGCTGCAAATGTGCTCGGGGCCACGATGCTCCTGTCCATGAAGGGATCGGATCGGAAAAATCCGGGACGAAGCAGCCCGGTACTGCACCTTTTACGCAGCAAGAGTCCGGTGCTCGTGTCGGGCGCCGTCGTCGGTGCGGGTTTGATCGCCGCCTTCCTTCCGCCGGGTGCGCACCGCGAGACTGGCCAACCCCTCACCATCGCTCTTATACAACCGGGCATTCCCGCCGAAACATGGGCGGATTTCGACGATACGCAAGCCGTCCGCACGCTGCTGGCGATGTACGATGCATTGGACCCGGACACGATCGACCTTGCCATATGGCCGGAAACGGCGCTTCCACCCGGTAGGGAATCGCTTCGAGAGCTGGTCCGCCGCCATGTGGAAACCCGCGGCGTACCGCTCCTGACAGGGGCAATCGACGAAGCATCAGACGAAAACCCTGACCACGCCCAAAGGCCCTGGTTCAATGCGGCCCGATACGTGCGGCCCGACAAACCGGACGCGGTCTACCGGAAGCGCCGGCTTGTCCCCTTTGCCGAAGGCGTCCCTTTCGAGGACAGGTGGCCCCTGATGCGACGCCTTGCCATTCCCGCAGGCGGCGTGGCCGGCTACGTGCCGGGAACGTCCCCCGCGCACATGGACCTCGGCGGAATCCCGTTCGGCGTGATGATTTGTTTCGAAACCCTTTTCGACGACGCGGCCCGGGAGTACGCCAGGAACGGAGCGCAATTCCTGATTGCGATCACACAGGACGGCTGGTGGAAAAATTCGTTCGGGTACCGCCAGCATCTGGCGTTCAACCGGCTTCGCGCCATTGAAACGGGGCGCCCGTTTATACAGACTTCCGTATCGGGCAGCACGGCGTCTATACGGCCGGATGGAGCAATCGAGGCGCATATCGGTTGGATGGAGCGGCGGGTCGCCATCGTTCGCATAGAGCCGACGGAAAGCCCAACGCCTTATATGCGATGGGGCGACATCATTTCTCCCACAGCAAGCGTTATCGCCCTCATACTGTCGTTCATAGCATTCGTCCGTCCCCGCAGATGACCTTGCAGGCTCCTTTCGTGCTGGCTTCCGCCTCGGCGCGCCGCCAGCAGTTGCTCCGGAATATGGGCATACGTTTCGAGGTGTGTCCAAGCCATGTCAACGAACAAGTCGAGCCAGGAATGTCCCCGGAAGACCTCGTCCGGGTCCTCGCGCTCCGGAAAGCGCGCCATGTGGCGATGCAACGCCCCGATGCGCTTACGCTGGGGGCGGATACGGTGGTTGTACTGGCAGGAGATATGCTGGGCAAACCGGACAGTCCCGCCGAGGCCGAACGGATGCTCAAGCGCCTCAGTGGAGCCACGCATTCCGTATACACGGGAATCGCTCTCCTGCACCCTCCGTCGAACCGGACCGTGCACGCTTCGGAGCGCACCGACGTAACATTCCATACCTTAAGTGCTGCCGAGGTGGCTGACTATGTGGCCTCGGGGTCGCCTCTCGACAAGGCCGGCGCGTACGGCATTCAGGACAGCCGGGGGCCATTCTTCGTGCGGCGTATCGACGGAGACTACTACAATGTCGTCGGACTGCCCCTTCACCGATTCTACCGGATACTCAAAGAGCACTTTCCCGACTTGCTTACAGAGGAGTACGCAGCATAACCCATGCCCGAATTAGCCAATCTCCGCATCCTTCTCATTCAGGCCCGCAACACGGAAGATATCCGTACGCAGGAACAGGAATGCTTCCGCGAGCACTGCCGTGTGCGCGCCGACCAAATCGTTGCCGTAAAGGTTCAGGGCGATCCGCTCGACCCGGACATGCTGAACCATGCGGATGTGGTCATGATCGGCGGCGCCGGAGAGTACTCGGCAACCGGGTCTTATCTCTGGATGCCGGCCCTCATCGACCTTATCCGCCGGATTGCCGACCGCGGCATACCCGCCTTCGGATCGTGCTGGGGACATCAGGCCATCGCCCGGGCCCTGGGAGGCCGTGTCATTCACGACTCTGATCTCGCGGAAATCGGATGCGGCCCCATGATGCTGACCGAAGCGGGAAAGAAAGACCCCGTGTTCGGCAAATTTCCTGCGCGGTTTCTTGCAAATATGGGACATCACGACCGGGTAAGCGAACTACCCCCCGGCGCCGTAGAACTGGTCGTCTCCGAAACACAGGGTAATCAGGCCTTTCGCATGGGCGACGTGCCGATCTACGGAACGCAATTTCACAGTGAACTGAATGCGCGCCGGATGCGCGAACGGTTTCGAGCATACCGGGGAAATTATCCCGAACTGGCTGATGAAGAGACATTCCAGGCCCTGCAGGAAAACCTTGCCGAGACCACAGAAGTAGATCACCTGCTGCACGACTTTCTGGTGGAGACAGTGATCGGGAAATGAGGTGCGGGATCAGGAGCGCTCGCTCCGATCAGGCAAGCGGTACGCAGCCTCTGCGTAATCGGCGGTGCCGCCCACCGGCGGATTGCGTTTGCGCACCGCCACTTCAATGCACTCCAGATCGGGATACGCTTCGCGAATCTCGTGGGCAATAAGAAAGGCCAGTTTTTCGATCAGGTAGAACCGGTTGCGCAACACGATCTCTTGCACCAACTGGTAAATGCGTTCGTAGTCCACGGTGTGCGTCAGGTCGTCGGTGCGCGCCGCCGCCTCGAAATCAAGCGTCATCGACACATCCACTTCGTAGCGCCCCCCTATGCGATGCTCTTCCTGCATCACTCCGTGGTGCGCGTAGAACACCGCGTTGACCAGTTTGACCGTTCCGTTCGCCATAAGCCGGACGTATAGTGAAATAATTGCAGGCAGGATTAAAGTTGGAGCGCCTCAAGCAGCGCCGCGTCTGAAGGCTCAAGCGTTCCGGCGCGGCGCCGGGCCCTGAGTTTCGACACGAAAAGGGTACCGTACAAACCCAATACAGTGTCTGCGCGGCGGCGATGTTCATCGAACCGAAGCACGACCTCCGCATCCCGGAATTCGTCAGGGACATACACTTGTCTTGGGCCATGCGGGCCTGGCGGGGCCATTGCCGGAAAACTTTTTCCGGGCTGGAACACCTTGTTACCGAAATGGCACCCCACGCACTGCACCGGAGATTTCAGGGCCCGCGGCGGCGTGGACGTTCCCTGCGCCAGCGCGCCATCCTCTCCATATACGAAAAAATCCCAGAATCCGTCTGCACGTTTGCGCATCACGGTTGTTTCGACCAGCGCATCGTCAAGGTAATGCTCGCCAAAAAAGATCGTACCCGCCGGGTAAAGGATGCGGCCGTCTCCTTCCGCCGCGCTGCGGAGCGCTGTGCGCACAGCTTCCTCGCGCACGTAAATGCGCCGCTGCGCCGTCGTCATGACGCCGTGCAATGCGACCTGCATCCAGGCCGAATCGGGAGTGAAACCCGCACTGTCGGCAAAAGCGCCGAGGGAAAACGGGGCCCCACGCGCCCGGTTATAGGAGCGGTCAATGAATGCCTCCAGTTCCTCCCACTCTATGCGCCTGTTGCCATCGGCGTCGCGGAGTTGTTCGGAAATAGCGGGCCGGTGCTGTGCGAACACATCGTAATCGAGATAAAAGCGCCCGGAAAGCTCGTGGAGCATACCGGCCTCGAAAGGATCGGCGGCTTGCGGCGCTACGTACCCGCCAAAGTAGTATTGCAGGAAACGACGCGGCTCAGACTTGTCAATGGACAGGCGCATGAATGAATCCGGCAGACCCGATTCGTCCGGACCGGCGCACGCGAATAGCAGCATGGACAACGCCATCCCGAGAACAAGCCCCCCATGGGAAAATATTTTCATCCCGCCTTTCATGATGTACATATATTGTACATATATTTATGGTCCTTCCGGGGACAGCACACCCCTTGAAGCATCGTCCCCTGTTTCAGGAGCAAGGAATTGATCGAGCAACGCCTCGGCACGGGGATCGCCCGGATAGTATCGAAGTAAGGTACGCAACGTACGAATAGCCTCGTCCGTGCGCCCAAGCTGCCCGTATGCGACAGCAAGATTGCCGAGGGCAGGCGCAAAATCCGGCTGCTTCTCGATAGCCCGGTCCAACAGCCGGATCGCTCCCTCCCAGTCCTGCTCCTGCATATCGACGCTGGCTGCATTGACCAGGGCGCGGACAAGATCGGGGTCCAGGGCAAGCGCCCGGTCGAATAGCCGCCCCGCCTCTTCCAATCGCCCTGTTTGCAGATACAGAAACCCGAGGTCGTTCCAGGAACCCGGATGATGTACCGGGTCTTCAGCCAGGCCCGCCAGCCATGACGATTCGGCCTCCGCAAAGCGCGCGGCTGCATAGAATGCTTCTGCGAGTTTCAGGTGCGCCTCTGTAAACGCCGGCTGCATTTCCACGGCACGTTGAAGCGAGGCTACCGCCTCCCCCGGGCGGTCGGCGCGTAGCAAAGCCACCCCCAGCCAATACCGGATAGGAACATCCTCTGCATACACCGAAGCTGCTTCCGAAAGCGTCGTCACCGCTTCGTCCACCCGCCCCTGTTCAAGCAGGGCCCTTCCGAGGGCAAGGCGTGCTTCGGCATGATCCGCCCCGGCCCGGAAGCCGGCTTCTGTCTTGATCATCACCGAATCGAGATACACCGGCAGGGCATGAATCTGGTCGTAAAACGCAAAATAGGCAGTTGCTTCTTCAAGCAATGCGAGACCCTGATCCGCTTCGCCGGGAGGCGCCGTCGCCCGCACAAGCCGGAAAGGGTCGGGGCGTATGAACACCCGCTCGATATCCTCCGGAGCGACGGCAGGCGGCAGTTCACGGCGTATCCAGTGATCCGTAAACGTAACATGCGGGATGTCACTGGCGCCGCTTGAACGAAGATGGCACGCAACACAGTCCCCGGTCATGGCCTCCGCTTCGGTATGCGCGCTTTCGCGCCCGCACACTCCGACTTGCCCCTCTACTCCGTCCGAAGCATGACATCCTGCACATACGGCATTGAAATGACTGTTCCCAAGGTCGGCGACGGGGATATGCGGATCGTGGCACGTCGTGCAGGTCATATCGCTTTCCTGGAAACAGGCGCTTTTTTCGAGGCGGATGGCATGGCTCGCAATACCGAAACGTTCCGGATCGTCGATCTGTCCGGCCGTAACGAATATGCTGCGATTGGCCTTGAGGGAGATACCCGGTCGGTAGGTGGAAGGCGTTTCACCGGATTTAAACACGGTAGTGCCCGAAAGATGGCACTGGCGGCAAACGGACAGTTGATCGCCGCGAGATAACCGGGCCGGATGGACGATGGAGGAATCCGGGTTGCCTGCTTCGGGTCCAAGACCCGCTAATCGCAGATCTATATGCGCGCTACCCGGCCCGTGGCAGCGCTCGCATGTAATTCCGTCGGATACGTCCCGGTAATGATCGAACGTGAACCGGCTGTGTCCGGAAAACCCGTTGTGACAAGCCATGCATTCCGCCACGACAGGACGGCTGAAACGCAGGTTTTCCTGATCGTAGGAAGGGCTCAGATCCCACCGGCGGCGCTCGACATACCAGGTAAGAGGCATCTCCGTCAAATGCCCGTTTACGTTCGCCAGATACGAGCGCGTGTGATTGCCGGACCCGATCACCCAGTCGACAGGATGCACCCGCTCGTACGTCGTTTGTCCCGACGCATCGAGACGGTACTCGCGCTGGAACAGCGTATCCGCATGTACAAAGGCCTCGTAGTAAAAATCCGAGGCTTCGTGGTAAACCGGCGGACCCGGCAACATCTCCGGAGCGGAAGCCGCATCGAACCTGGACATGGACCGACCCATCCCGGTCCGGTGATACGACAGGTAGTGTTCCTCGTGGCAGGATGCACATGCTTCGTCGCCTGCATACTGTTCTTCGGGCGCCCCCTGTGACGAGGCGGCTCCCCGATGCGGCGTCTCTCCAGTGGCGCATCCGGTCAGAACGGCCAGCAGGACAAAAACGATGTGCGGCCGAATCGGCGGCCCGTGCATTATCTCCTCGACGTGAGCGCCCCCAGAACAACGCCGACCAGAAAAGAAACCAGTAGCGCACTTCCGGGATGTTTTTTGGCGTACGTGCGCACTGAACCGCACGTTTCGTTGGCGTACTCTGAAACGCGAGAAGCCGTGCGGAGAAGCTGCTCGTAAGCTTCTGCGACCACCTGCTCCGCATCCTCGAGATGCGCCTGTTCCTCCGGAGTCATCGGTTCGTCGCTGGAATCCGCCGGGTCACTTGCCGACTCCCCGGTGACTGGATCGGCCGGGGATTTTATTTCGTCCGGTTTGCTTTTCGAAGACTTTTGAGCAGGCATAGTGCAGGACCGATTTACCCGGTCAATAATTCGCGGGACAGTGCGTTACTAACAGGGTTACACGCACCAAAAATGATTTTTTTCCATACCCGTCCGGATATTATCCAAAAAGAGTTGCTTTGCTGCAACATATTCGGCGGTTGGTTGGTACGGTGCAGCAGCGTTTCCCCATGTTTTTCCTTGCCTTGTCATCGCCAGCCGCTTCCTTCGCGGCAACCGCAAAGCGATATATTGCTCCCACCTGTATGCGGTACCTCCTGACGCTTCTCGTTACGGCGCTTCTTTTCCTGTGTACCATGCCCGTGGGAGATGTGTTGGGGCAGGATACGCCCGGCTCCACTCCGGATCGTGCAGAGCGCGCCTTCGTCGAGGCGCACGCCCTATACACGACGCATCTGTACCGCGAGGCAATCCAGGCCTTTTCCCGCTTCCGGGGGGATCGTCCCGATCATCTCCATGCGATCGACGCCCTGTATTATGAAGCCGAAGCGCAGCTGGCCCTTGGGTTTCACGACGAAGCGATCGCCCTCTTCGAACGACTGGAAACAGAGTACCCCAGGCATCCGCTTGCCTCGAAATCCCGTTTGGCTCTCGGTAATTTCTTCTACCTGAGCGAGCGATACGATCAGGCGCTTGTCGTATTCTCGAACCTGCTCGAGGACGATCCGAAGCCGGGCATTGCAGCAAAAACCCTGTACCGCATGGGCGCCTCGGCCCGGTATCTTGGCCGGAACGAGGAAGCCCTCGAGTATTTTGAGCAGGCCGCAAATGAGTATCGGGAAACCGAGTACGCCCCCGTCGCCCTGTATGCAAGCGGATATACCCGAATCGGGATGGGGCGCTACGACGAGGCCGCCGAAGCCCTCGAACTTCTTGCCGCGCGCTATCCGGAATCGCCCCATGTACGCAATATCGGGCTGGCGCTGGCCGAAGTGTATTATGAACTCGGCGATTACGATCGGGTATTGTCCGAAATCGAAAGGCGGGTCGGCGGCCTGGACGAAGCCGGGCGGGAACGTGCGCTCTTCCTGCAAGCGGAATCCCTCAATCAATTGCGCGACAGCGAGCAGGCAATCGTCCATTACCGGCGCTTCCTCGACCGCTATCCCGGGAGCGCCTACCAACGGCGGGCAGTCTATGGCCTTGGATGGAATTACTATTTCGAGGGCGTACACCAGTGGGCTGCCGAACGGTTCGCGGAAGTCCGAAGCGGCCACGACGACGATCTGACCGCCCGCGCCACGTACTACGAAGCAATCAACCAGGACCTTGCTCTCGAGCCCCTTGCAGCGATTGCACTCCTTGAAAACTTTTTATCGCAATGGCCAGGGCATGAGCTGGCGCCCCATGCCCATTTCGAACTCGCCGTGCTGTATTACCGGCAACACCGCTGGGACGACGCCTATCGCGTTTTCGGCGTGCTGCAGGAAACCTGGCCGACGCACGACCTTGCCGGAGAAGCGGCGTACTACCGGGCCAATACGGCAATCGCACTGGGCAATTTCGAGGATGCCTTCAGCCATTTCGACCGGGCCGTCAATGCAGGAGCCGCTTCCGAACGCCTGCGGGAAGAAGTGCGCTTTCAGCGCGCCTGGCTATCGTACCGAAGAGCATCGTATCGGGAAGCAATGCATGGATTCCTGGAGATCCATGACTTGTCGCCTCGATCGGAACGTGGGCAGGAAGCATTGTTCTGGGCCGCCGAAAGCATCTATCAACTGGATAACATGAGCCGCGCGGAAGAACTCTTCACGCGCTACATCCAGGACGTTCCTGAAGGGAAACACGTTACTGCTGCCTGGTACGCGCTCGGCTGGACGCATTTCCGGCGCAGCCAGTACGAAGAAGCAGTGGAAGCGTTTCAGACATTTCTGGACCGCCACCGCACCTCCGACGAGGATGGATTCGTTTCCTACCAGACAGATGCCCTTCTGCGCCTTGCCGATAGCTACTATGTATTAAAGCAATACCCAAATGCTATTCGCACGTACCGCCTCGTTGGAAATCAGGGCGGCGATTACGCACTGTACCAGATTGCACAAGCCTTCGACAACGCGGGAGAAGCCTATGAAGCCGTAAGCGCATTCCGGGAATTACTGGAATTTCATCCGGGCAGCCAGTGGGCACAGGAAGCCCGCTACAGCCTTGGACACCTCTTCTTCAGAAATCAGGATTACGATCAGGCCATCGAGGAATACAACGCGCTGCTCAGAACCTGGCCCCGGGACCCGCTGGCTGCGAAAGCGCAGTATGGTATCGGGGACGCCTTCTTCAATGCCGGACGCGCCGAAGAGGCTGTAACCGCCTATCGCATCGTGCTCGAAGAGTATCCCGGCAGTACATACGTCTCCGATGCCGCGGCCGGCATCCAGATCGCCCTGCTTTCCACCGGCGACACAGAAGCGGCTGCTGCGTTTCTCGAAGAATTTGCCGAGCAAAATCCGGAATCTCCGGTAATCGATGAACTCCGGTTCCGGCTGGCTGAAATAAACCTGCAGAGTGGACAAACGGACGAAGCCCTCGCCGGGCTGCTTGACTTCATCCAGCAAGGACGCAGCGAATACCTGCGCTCGGAGGCCCACTATTATCTCGGAACGATCTTCGAAGAACGTGATCAGGATGAGGATGCTATCTTGCATTTCGTGCAGGTTATCGAGGAATACGCCGGCAGCGAGCGCTTCCCGGATGCATCGCGTCGGCTTGGCGGCATCTACCTGCAAAGCGAGCGCCCGCTGGAAGCACTCGATGTTTTTCGGTATCTCGAATCCGACAGCGACGGGGACCAGCGCCTTGTAGCGGAAGCCCGATACGGTCAGGGCATGGCCCTGCTACAACTGGATCGGTCGGAAGAAGCGGAACAATTGCTGCAGGACGCCATCGATGCGGCGCCTGACGCCGTGGAAACGTACCCGGCATACCTTGGTCTTGCCCGCGTACACCAGGAAGCCGGGCGCTACGGGGATGCCGAACCACTGTACCGGCATGTGGCGCGCAACAGCCGGGACGAGACAGGCGCGGAAGCGCTGTATCGTCTCGGCGCCCTGTTCAGAGAAACGGGACGGGCCGAACAGGCCCTCGAGGAGCTCGGGCGCTTGCCTGTGCTGTTTCTCGGATTCAACGAATGGGTGGCTCGCGGCTATCTGGAACAGGCCCGCACCTTTCAGGGCCTCGGGGAGATCGGAGAAGCCGCCAGCCTATACGATCTCGTGATCAGCGAATTCGGGGAAACGCCCCATGCGGCAGTCGCCGAACAGGAAAAAGCAATGCTCTAACCCATGTATACGCGCTTCTCCGGCATATACGGACGATTCTTCATTCGCCGCTCAGCCTGCGTTCATGGAAACGCGGTTGCGCGTACAGGGGCATTCCGTAACGTATTCCCCACACGAAACGGATACACAACCTGTTTGCTCGCACTGGCGATAGGCGTATGTACCTCTTTACCCGTCTATGCGCAGGAAACGGAAGAACCGGCTCCTGTACTTCCCGATATTACCCCGCGGGTCGTGGAAATCCGGGCGGGACTGGACATTTCGTTGCCATCGCTCCAGAGACAACCGCTGATCGGGTTCAATCCACCCCCGCGCGTTGCTTCCGTTCCGGCGGACCGGAGGCCCTATGCAGAAGTCTATAAACAGAAAAGCGCCGATCTTCCGGAGAGTCCGCTGGCTGCCCTGGATCCGGATCCCGTCGCGTCCCTGAGCAGCGGCGCACCCGGTCGGGGTATGGCGGAAGCCGCTGCCGGGCGGTATCTGGGGCGGATGATACGTCTGCGCACCGAGTTGCCGTTATCCCGCAGCACAGCTTTCCGCGCCCGCCTCGATTACGCGGGCAGCGAAGGACACTCCTCCTCCGATATACCCGAAAACATATCGGCTTCCTTCAATGCTTTCGAGGCGCTTGTCGGCCTGCAACACCAGGCAAAACCGGTTTCATTCGGCCTCGATCTGGATGGTCTTGTGAACGCCCGGCGTATGTACGGCGCCGTGCCGAGCGCTGGGCGCCTATTCGGCTTGCGGATGACGCCGCTGCGCAAAGGACAGGGAGGCGGCGGCGCAATATGGATCAAAACAAACGCCACGACCCGGGTAGATTTCAATGCCCGCGCACGGTATAGCGTGCATTCCTGGGAAACGAATGCAAACCGCCCGGAATTTGAAGCCGGTAGCGACGAGTTTACACGAAACGAATCGGGCTGGGCGCTGGAAAGCAAACTGGCACTCCCTCTAACGAACGGCAGTGAACTCACGGGGGACGTACGCTACACGCAACTCGGTTTCGATACGGAAGAAATAAGCGACGTTTCGATGATGGACGCCGGAGCCGGAACCCGTATCCGCGTTGGTCCGCAACTTCATGCCATGGGGGGTATACGCTTCCTGACCTTTACAGATAGCGATTCGACTTCCTCTTCCTGGATCGCACCGGAAGTCAACCTCGAGTTCTGGCTGTTGCCGGCCCTGCAACTCTATGCACGCAACGATGCGCGTGCCGAACACCGCTCCACCGCATCCATGTACCGGGAAAACCCGTTCCTCGTGGATCGCCCGATCGTACAGCCTACCATCTATACCCTCGACATGCGGGTGGGCGGACGCATACAGGTCGGCGTAGTCGGGATTGACATGCATGGCGGCTACGCCAATGCTCCTAATTATCGCTATTTCGAGGCTGCCGGGATTGACGAATCCCGCGGATACGCACAGGGCATGATAGCAGCCCGGTACGCCGAGGCAACCATTACCTACGCCGGCGGGGACCTGTCCGTGCATCTTCCAGCAGGGTTGAGCATAGCTGCGGGGCTCACGTTCCGCAACGGAAAACTGAAGGAACCCGACACGGATATCCCCTATTTCGGCCCGGTTACGGGACGTGGAGGCCTTTCGTGGTCATTCCGAAACGGCAGGGGCTTCCTGCAAACCACCCTGGACTATGAGGGCGCACGACACGTTACCGCCGGGAGCATGCACAAACTCGACGGCTACTTCGATGTAGACGTCAGCGCCCTGTACCCGATCACGAAACACATCGGGATACTGCTTCGCCTGGACAACATCGTTGCCGGAAACGCAGCGCGCTGGGAGCATTACGACCGGACCCCGTTCGGCATATCGCTCGGCGCCCGAACGCAATGGTAAACCGGAAGCCCTCCATGCCTCAGAACGATGTTCGGGATCAGGTCAAACATGCGCTGGCGGAAATCGTCAGGGAAACGCTGACAGCCCGACAAGACATACAGGTGCCCGGCCTGGGAAGCTTTCGCGTCGTACACCATGCAGCGACGCGCATTCGCACGAAGCAGGGCGCCGTGGAGCTCATCCCCCCTCGAGACGAAATCATATTCACGCCACAGGCGTAATGGAGCGCGGGGATGGATCTGGACCTCACCCATGAAATCGCGCGGCGCCTCGGGTCTTCGCCCGAAGCGGTGGCCCCCCTGTTAGAAGAGGTCATACAGCGCATTCGTCAAAAAACGGCGCAGGGCAAGGCAGCACGCCTCCCGGAAACCGGCATCTTCCGGGATCGCGGCGCAGGGCTTGTTTTCGAACCCGATCCCGGTTTAGCCGAAATCGTCAATGCGCCGTTTGCCGGCTTCGATTCCATTACGCTTACACAACCGGCGCGGGTTAGCGAAACGGACAAAACTCGAAGCAGTCGGCGGCCGGGTAGAGGCATGCCCCATGCCAGTCGCAAGCGCCTGCGGAAACGTTCGCAAGGACACTTGCTGCCCGGAATCGGCATGGTCATTATCGTCGCGGTAATTGCCGCCGGCGCCTGGTTCTTGTTGTCTGATCGAACCGCAGGTCCTGCCGAACCGGATATTTCCGCCGGCGCCTCAGGAGAATCTGTACCCGGCGATGTTACCTCCCCTGAAGAGACGTTACTGCAGGAAGCCGGAACCCCTCCTCTCTTTGCCCCTCTCGCCACGAACGACACCCTCACAGCCCGTCCTGAGCTACTGCGAGGCGACGAAGATATTGACCAGACTCTCGGGGGCTATACGATCGTCGTCTTCTCAGAAACGAACGAAGAGCGCGCCCGGAACACAGCCCAAAGCTGGCGCGAGCAGGGATTCCGAGTGATCATCCTTCCCTATATGCAAAACGGCGCCACCCGATATCGGGTAGGCATCGGTCAGTTCGACCTCCTCGAAGAAGCGGTTCGCACACGTGATGTACTGGCGGGAGACGAACTACCCCAGGATGCCTGGATCCTGCGTATTTAGCAACCGAAGTTCTATCTTTACCTGATTCGCCGCCTTACACGCTCCATCGAACCCATTTGCCGTATCCCCGATGACAAATTCTACCCTGTTGCAACCCCAACCTGTTACCTTGCCCGCCGACACCCTGGCGAATCTGTCGCAAGCCGCCGGACCGGAACAGATCAGCCTGCTGGATACCCTCATACTGGGCGGGTGGATCATGATTCCGATCTTCCTCCTTTCCTTTGTCGCCATCTACCTGTTCGTCGAACGGCTCGTAACGATCCGCAAGGCGAAAACCGACCCAGAGGCGCTGACCCGGCGCGTACGCGACTATGTCCAGGGTGGGGACGTCAAAGGCGCCATGGGGTACTGCGAATCCCGAGACAAACCTGTCGCGCGTATTCTTCGCCACGGGCTGGAGCGGCTTGGACGGCCCATATCCGAGATCCAGGATGCCGTCCAGGCACAGGGCAAGCACGAAACCTTCGAGCTGGAGAAACGCACCGAACTTCTTGCGAGCATTGCAGGCATTGCGCCGATGCTTGGCTTTCTCGGAACGGTAACCGGAATGATTCAGGCCTTTCAGGAAATTCAGGCTCTCGAAGGCAACGTGAATCCGAGCGTGCTGGCCGGCGGCATATGGGAAGCGTTGCTGACGACAGCGGCAGGGCTGGTTGTCGGTATCCTCGCCTTTTTCTTCTACAACTTTCTCCTGTCGAAAATCCGGCGGCTCGTAAACGACATGGAACGTTCGGCCACCGACTTTATCGACCTGTTGCAGGAACCTGCGCCGCCGGGAAAATAATCCGGCAAACGACACCCTCCGCTCGGTACTGCCCCATGCATTCCGCACATTGATTTCGCAGGGTCCACGGCCGTTGCCGCAAGCCCGACATATCCAACCGGGACCATGAACTTCAACTTCTCCAGCAACAACAAACCGCTTTCGACCTACAGCCTGGCGGGACTCACGGATATCGTGTTGCTCTTGCTCGTCTTTTTTCTCCTGACGTCGAATTTCATTCCCCAGTTCGGTATTCAGGTGAATCTGCCGCAGGCCGAAACCTCCGCCCCGATGGACGACCAGTACGTCTCGGTGGCCATTACTGCAGATGGCCAATATTACGTAAATCAAAATCTGATCCCGCGTGAGCAGTTGGCGGACGCCCTGCGCGAAGCGAAAGGGGATCGACCCACTCTTGTCCTGCGCGCCGACGAAGAAGCGACCGTGGCGCAATTCGCACTCGTGGCGAACCTCGCGCGCGCACTGGACCTCCGCGTGCTCATGGCTACGGAACGCGGTCGTCCGTAATCTCCCTGTCTTTCGGCCGTGATTTTCCACACGGCATGCTTCTTGCCTCAATCCCCGCAAAACACAAAACCCCCACTGTCTTCCGATTTGTTGCTTCGTACCTATACTTCGTATCGATCCAGATTCCCTTACCTACCCCATGCTCCGCAAACTGATTCTTATTGCCGTGCTGGCGGGAGTGTCCAGTATCTGGACTGCGTATGCCCAACAACCCGTACGCATCGTACGCGGACAGGTCCTTGATGCACAGACGGGGGAATCCCTGCCGTCCGCCAACATACGGATCGAGGGGACCTACCGGGGCACCATCACCAATGCCGAGGGCGTTTTCGAAATAGCTATCCAGGAAGTGCCCGCCGATCTCGTATTCAGGTACATCGGCTACGAAACGCAGCGGCGCACCATTACGGACCGGTCTGTGGAGCAGATCGAAATCCGCATGCAGCAGACCACCTACCAGATGCCCGAACTCGTCGTTACGGACGAGAACCCCGCCATCGGGATCATGCGCTGCGTCATCGACCGGAAACAGGAGCGCAGAGCCTTGCTCTCGTCATACGCTTCGGAAGCCTATACCCGGTTCACCGTATCGAACGATACGAGTATCGTCGCCATCATCGAAACGCTCAGCGAGGTCTTCTGGGACAAGGAGCAAGGGATGCGCGAACTGATCAAATCGCGGCGGCAAACACTAAACCTCGGTACGGAACTGACCCTGGACATGCCCGCAGTGCTGCTCATGGCCAACCTCTATGACGATAATATCCCGCTGCTGGATCACAATTTTGCGGGCGTAACACACCCGGATGCGCTCGACATATATCGCTTCTCGCCACAGGGCACACGCCTTATGGACGATCGCCTTGTGTATGACATTTCGGTTGCGCCGAAAAGCCGACTGAGCACCGCTTTTTCCGGGGAGATTTCGGTCCTTGCCGACGAATGCGCACTGCTTGAAGTCGCGCTCGAGCCGGGGGAAGCTTTTCTGTTTCCACCTCCGATCACCGGCATAGACATCACGCTCCACCAGCAATACGACTCCTTTGACGGAAGCCCATGGCTTCCGATCGATTTTCGATCCGATTTCGAATTAGGCATATCCTTTGGTCCGCTCTTGTCTTTTCCGACGTTCAAAGCGAGGCAGCTCTCCCGCATAACCAACTACGAGATAGAAGCAACGCTCCCGGATTCGCTCTATGCCGAAGAAAAACGTCTCGGCATAGATCAGGAATCCATCGCCGCCGATACGCTGTTGGACCGCGCAGGCATTGCCGTGCCGCTCGACGAACCGGAGCGGGTAGCTTACGCCGGAATAGACAGTACGCTGACCCTCGAAAAGGCCTTTGCCCCCTCTGGATTTTTGACACATTTCGGCCCCGGAATGAGCGAAAACGGGGCTGGGGAGGGAACCGGCTTCCTCGCGAAAATAAGCCAACCCATACCAGGCGTGCGCCCGCGGCTCCGCTTCAACCGCGCGGAAGGATTTTCCCCCGGGCTGGCCGTGGAAGTTGAACTGGGGCGCCTGGATATCGAGAGCCACGGGAGGTGGAGCCATGGGCGATGGAGCCGCAAGCTCGGACAGCCATGGACCTATGGAGTCAGGGGCAGCGTCGGCTTGGGGCCCGAGAAACGCAAGACCCTCGGCGTATCGTATTTCAACGGAATCGAAAGCCGTTTCGGAGGCGAAACCGGATACGAATTGATCATATCCCCAGCCACCATATACAGTCTTTTCGGGAGCGGGGATTATTCCGACCATCTTCGCAACCGGCGCATAAGCGCGTTCGGAAGGTACCGCAAGGAACGTTTCAGCATCGGGCTCTCCGCATCGCGCGAGATGCCCGCTCCGGTCGAGGCCATTACCGCCTACGATCTCTTCGCCAAACCGGGCGCTCCCCGGCCGAATCCTCCAGTTTCCGACCGCAGGTTGCATTCGGTTGCGCTGACCGGATCTTATTCTTTCTTCGGCATGGCGGACTCCACGATGATCGTTCCCCGTTTTTTGATACGCAGCGCTACTCTGGGAGTCGAATACGGGAAACTGGAAGGCATGAAGAATGCCTATGTACGCCTTAACGGCAACATCTCCTGGAGTTTCGACACTTTTTTCTCGCGACGGCCTTTCCCGAACACACTCACTATTCGCCTGAAGGGAGGCACCCGCCTCGGAGATTTGCCCATTCATCGTTTCGGGACGATATCCGGCAGTATAGGAAGCATGCGAGCCTTCGGCACGCTGCATACGCAGATCGGACGTCCGTACGAAGGCGACCGGTATGTCGGATTCTTCTGGGAGCATAATTTTCGAACGATACCCTTCGAATTACTCGGCCTGCATGGTCTGGCGAGGCGAGGCTACGGCGTCATCGTCGGCGGAGGCCACGCCCGGACCTATGTATCGCCCTCTCCCCTCGTCGAACGGCCCGATCTTCATCTCTCCCCGGATGGAATGCACCACGAAATAACCGTTTCGCTGAACGGCGTTCTGGGCATTTTTCGCGTATCTTTCGCTCGCCGGCTCGACAGGCCGGGCCATAGCATCGGCATTGGCCTGGGCGCATCTTTTTTGTAGATCATTAAGGATTCCGTCCGCACACCATCGATCCGGAGACTCTTACCTGATTCCCTATGCTCCGCAAACTGATTTTTATTGCCATGCTGGCGGGAGTGTCCAGTATCTGGACCGCCCATGCCCAGCAACCCGTGCACATCGTACGCGGACAGGTCCTTGACGCGCAGACGGGAGAATCCCTGCCGTCCGCCAACATACGGATCGAGGGAACGTACCGGGGCACCATCACCAATGCCGACGGCGTCTTCGAAATAGCCATCCGGGAAGTGCCCGCCGATCTCGTATTCAGGTACATCGGCTACGAAACGCAGCGGCGCACCATTACGGACCGGTCCATGCAACGAATCGAAGTCCGCATGCAGCAGACCACCTACCAGATGCCCGAACTCGTCGTTACGGACGAGAATCCCGCCATCGGGATCATGCGCTGCGTCATCGACCGGAAACAGGAGCAAAGGGCCTTGCTCTCGTCGTATGCCTCGGAAGCCTATACCCGGTTCACCGTATCGAACGATACGAGTATCGTCGCCATCATCGAAACGCTCAGCGAGGTCTTCTGGGACAAGGAGCAAGGGATGCGCGAACTGATCAAATCGCGGCGGCAAACCTCGAACCTGGGTATAGAACTGACCGATTACTTACCGGCAGCGCTGTTTGTGGCCAATCTCTACGACGACGATATACCGCTGGTAGGGTACAATTTTGTGGGCGTAACACACCCGGATGCGTTCGACATATACCGCTTCTCCCTACAGGGCACGCGCCTTATAGACGATCTCCTTGTGTATGACATTACGGTTGCGCCGAAAAGCCGACTGAATACCGCTTTTTCCGGAGAAATTGCGGTCCTTGCCGACGAATGCGCGCTCCTTGAGGTCGCGCTGGAGCCGGGAGAAGCCTTTCTGTTTCCGCCTCCGGTCACCGGCATAGCCGTCACGCTCTACCAGCAGTATGACTCCTTCGACGGAAGCGCATGGCTCCCGGTCGATTTTCGATCCGATCTTGGCGTCGATATATCCTTTGGCCCCCTCCTGACATTTCCAACCTTCAAGATCAGGCAAGTCTCCCGAATCACCGATTACCGGATAGAAGCGGTTCTTCCGGATTCGCTCTATGCCGAGGGGAAACGCCTTGGCATAGACCAGGAGGCCATCGCCGCCGACACACTGCTGGATCGCGCAGGCGTCGCCGTGCCGTTCGACGAACCCGAGCGGGTAGCCTATGCCGGAATAGATAGCACTATGACGCTCGACAAGGCGTTCGAACCGACCGGTTTACTGATGCGTCTTCCCGGCCAGACAGACGTACAGGCAAGCGAAAACGGCGAAACGAAAGAAACGAGTTCTTTATCGGGATTCGTTTCCGGAAATGAGTGGGTGCAACCTCGTTTGCGCTTCAACCGCGTGGAAGGATTCCACGGAGGTTTGTCCGCGGAATACGAATCGGAGCGTCTGTATATAGAGGGCGGTGGCGGTTGGAGCCGCAAATTGGAAGACCCATGGTCTTACAATATCTCGGGTGGGGTCCGGATCGGACCCGAACAACATGGTTTCATCGGTGCATCTTACTTCCACGGGGTAGAGTCCCGTTTCCGATCGCAACGGTACGGCGCCTCGTATGCTTCCCTGTACAGTCTTTTCGGGGGCAGAGATTATTTCGACTATCTTCGCAACCGGCGAGTGGGCATATCCGGGGGATACGATCGGAATCGCTTGCAAATCACGCTTGCGGCGCAACGCGAAATGCCCGAATCGGTCGAAGCCGTCACCGCCTACGATCTTTTTGGCAAACCGGGCGAGCCTCGCCCGAATCCACAAGTTCCGAACCGGGAGGTACTATCGACTTCGGCCACCATCAGGTACGGAGACCCCGTAGGCATAATGATGAATCTGTTTGGGGGACGTTACGCCGAACTGGAAATAGAACGTGGTAAAGTCGAAAGCGCCAATGAGGGATACACACGCCTCGCCACAAATATCCAATGGGCCTTTCCGACTTTTTTCTCCCGGAGGCTTCTGCCGAACGTCCTGTCCGTCCATTTCACAGCGGGCGCCCGCCTCGGGGATTTGCCCATTCAGCGGTTTGGAATCATAGACGGCAGCTTTGGGAACATCCTTTTCTTCGGCTCACTGCGTACACTGATCGGGCGTCCGTACGAGGGCGACCGGTATGCCGGATTCTTCTGGGAACACAATTTTCAAACAACACCCTTCGAATTGCTTGGCCTACAGGGTCTGGCGAGGCGAGGCTATGGCGTCATCCTCGGCGGAGCCCACGCCCGGACCTGGATATCGCCCTCCCCCTTTGTCGAACAGCCCGATTTTCACCTTACTTCAGAGGGGATGCATCATGAAATAACCGTTTCGCTGAACGGTATTTTCGGTTTCTTGCGCATCGGTTTTTCCCGCAGGCTCGATAAACCCGACCACAGTATCGGCGTCAGCCTGAAGCAATTTCTTTAAACGAAAGGGGCCTTCAAAAACCCCTCCTCAATAGGACCGCCGATCAAGCACCCGGTACTGGATCGCCTCTGCAAGGTGTTCAGGCCGAATCGTTTGGGATGCCGCCATATCTGCAATGGTGCGGGCCACCTTGAGTATGCGGCCATACGCCCGGGCGCTAAGACCCAGCCGTTGAATAACCGTTTTCAGGAGATTCTCCCCCGTAGCGTCCAGCGAACAATATTTTCGGACAAGCCGCATCGACATCTGGGCATTGCAATGGGCGTTGTGCGGCAAGCCTTTGAATCGCTTGCGCTGTATCTCCCGTGCAGCCAATACGCGGCGCCGGACAGCCTCCGACGGCTCTGCCTCCCCCCGGCAAGACAATGTGTCGAACGGTACGGGCAGTACTTCGAGATGCAGATCGATACGATCCATGAGGGGCCCGCTGATTTTCCCGAGATACCGCTGAATCTGTGCCGGGGTGCATACGCAGCTCCCGTTCAGGCTGTGCTGCATACCGCATGGACATGGATTCATGCTGGCGATAAGCATGAACCGGGCAGGATACGCCACCGTAATGCGCGCCCGGCTGATCGTGATCCCCCCCTCTTCCAGCGGCTGCCGCAGCACCTCGAGGGCCTGCCGTTTGAATTCCGGCAACTCGTCCAGAAACAGCACGCCGTTGTGCGCCAGCGAAATCTCTCCTGGCATAGGGTTACTGCCTCCACCGCACAATCCGGCATCCGAAATAGTGTGGTGAGGAGCGCGAAACGGGCGCGTCGTCACCACGCCCCGTTCGTTCAATACCCCACCGACCGAATGAATCTGCGTCGTTTCCAGGGCTTCTTCCCGACTCAGTGGAGGCAGTATGGTCGCGATCCTGCGGGCCAGCATGGTCTTCCCGGCGCCGGGTGGTCCCACCATCATCGCATTGTGCCCGCCCGCAGCAGCCACTTCAAGCGCCCGTTTCACGTCCTCCTGCCCCCGAACGTCTGAAAAGTCGCAATCGTCCCGCCGGGACTCCTGAACAAGCCGATAGGTATCCCCCCTGAACGGAACCGGCCCGCCGGGCGCTTGCTTGAGGAAAGCGTGCCCTTCGCGGATATTGGCCAAAGGAAGAACCTCCATATCGTTGACCAGAGAGGCTTCTCTGGCGTTTCCGGAAGGCACAATCACCGATTTAATGCCTTCCCTTCTGGCCCGCATCACCATAGGCAACACCCCCCGGATCGGGCGCACATCGCCGTTCAGCGCCAGCTCTCCGAGGACGCATGTCGTTGCAAGCGCCTCGCGCTTCGCGTCCTGCATGTGGGCCGCCAGCAATCCCAGTGCAATAGGAAGATCGAACGCCGCCCCCTCCTTCCTGAAATCGGCCGGAGCAAGATTAATGGTGATCTTGCCGTGGGGCAACGGAATGCCCGTGTTCTGGAAAGCAGCGTATATGCGATCGCGGCTTTCCCGAACCGCTCCGTCCGGCAAGCCCACCACGGCATAGCTCGGCAGTCCCGTCGAAATGCTCGTTTCGATCTCGACGGGAAGAGCATCTATGCCACACGTGGCGGCGCTCCGGACATGCGAAAGCATGGAAGCGTGTCATGATTTAATGGGCGAAACAGGACGAACCCCGCTATAGACACGAAAAACGGGCAGGCATAACCTGCAAACCGCATATTCCTTACTTTTGGATAGTTCCATGACGGATTCATGGTCCACTCACCCCGCGAACGCCCCTTGCAGCTCTCTCCGGATCCTGTCCGCACAGCGAATAGATCGATGACGTACGGCATTACAGGCAACACCCAAAAAAACCGCCTCTGGGAGCCGGTCGCAGAACTGGTCACCTGGCTGGAGCGCGAGGGCCTCTCCTTCAAGTTGAATAGCGACCTTGCCAATGGCCTGAGAGAACGAGAATTGCTGGATGCCTCACTATGTGAATCCGGCGCCACCAGCGATCTGGCGCAGGAATCGGACATCATCCTGTCGTTCGGCGGCGACGGCACCCTTCTGACCAGTGCCCAGGAAGCAGGAACGTACGGGACGCCCATCCTCGGAATAAATATCGGACGGCTGGGGTTTCTGGCCGATATCGAGGTAACGCAGGTCCGGGACACGATCATATCCCTGGAACAAGGCGTCTACCGGATCGAGGAGCGCCTCCCCCTGACCGTCCAGGTAAAAAGCCCAGGCGGCAACCGGGAATACTGGGCGCTCAACGAATTCGCGCTGGAGCGCAGCGGGTCGGCAGGACTCATATCCATCCGTGTGACCGTGGACGGCGTACACCTGAACGACTACTGGGCCGATGGCCTGATCGTCGCTACCCCAACCGGATCGACCGCATACTCGATGTCCGCAGGCGGTCCGATTGTCGTCCCGGGAAGCGAGGTCTTCATCCTCTCCCCGCTTGCGCCGCATAGCCTCACGGTACGTCCCATCGTGCTGTCCGCCAATTCGGTCATCGAAGCCGAAGTATTGAGCAACGACACGCCGTATGTACTGGGCTTCGACGGCAACAGTCAATCCTTCGATCACGACGAACGCCCCGCAGCATTCCGGTTGACAAGGGCAGACCACCGGGTGCGCCTTGTCAAGCTACCCGAACAGCACTACTTCCAGACGCTCCGCTCCAAACTGATGTGGGGCGCCCGGGGACGAGATTAACAAGGTTTTCAGAGGCTAAAATGACACCTCGATCGTGACGCGTCCCATTCTGTTCTTTCCTTTGCCGCTAAATTCTCTTTCATCTTCCTCCTGATAATCCGAGCCGAACCACCACAGGTTAGGAATGATGCGCACATGTTTGTTGGGCGTGAAAGCCACTCCCACCAGCACCAGCGTTTCATCGAGTATGCGGTCATAAGCATCGATTGCTCCGAAATCTCCATCATCTTTCGTCAGGTCTAACCGTCCCACGAGCTCCACCAACGGATTGATCTTGACCGATCCGAACACGCTGACGCCGGATAGCCGGGTGGACGGCTCATAAGTAGATGTTTCTATATATCCGGCCTCGTTTTCTCTTCTTACCGTACGCGTCTGCTCCTCCTTCCGCTTCAACTCATAGAGGAAGGCTTCCACACCGAATCGCGCAACGTCTCCCTCGTATCCCCCGAACACGGATGCCCGCACCTCGCGGTACGGAGGGGACCTGAAGACCTCCCCATCCAGGCTGAACTGGTTCAAATACTTCCCGTAATCCGCACCCACCGAGAAGACCAGTTTATCGGATGGATGGATGGAGATTTGGGCATATCCCCTCTTGTTTTTGTCGTGCTCTGCACGATTCCCGCCCCCGTTGGCCAGCATTACCGCATAGCGAACAAGACCGTTGCGTATCGGGATGGGACCATCGAACCGAATCCCGAAATCGCGGGACGAGTTGACCCCCTGTACATCAAGGATTGTCTTTTCCAGACTACGAAATTCCCAAACATGCTCCGATAGCTGAAACGCGGGAGGCGGCATGATGCCTGCCCTGGCGGAATGATTACCGGTGTAGTTCCAATCGACCCACATATCTTTCACGAAGGGGATCGGCCCCTTACTCCCGGCATGTTTATCGTTGGCCTCCAGGCGAAAGCGGGCCTTGAATTTCTCAGAAATCGTCGCGTCGGTCGTCAGGTACACTCTCCGGTACGTGAAACCGTGGAGCACGTCATTGATGGTTACATCACGATCTGTATCCCACAGATTATCCTTAGGCTTCTGCCACAAAGCAGACTCATCGTCATCGCCGAGGCGGTAAAAATAATCCACGTAGGCCAGCCCACCGACTTTCACGGTTTGCCCTGTGGCGTCGCCTGCAAAAAGCGATATTAGCAAAGCGATTCCGAGTAGTGTGCGAATCGGTGCAGCGTGCATGGTTTTATTCCTCTCAGAAAGACGGATCTCCGGGCGTTGCGCAGCGGTCCGAAACAAGTCGACCGCCTGAAAACAATTCATCCGTGCAAATCGGCGGACTAAAATGACACCTCAATCGTGACTCGCCCCATTCTGTTTTTTCTTTTGCCGACCAGTTCCCTGCCATCGCCTTCCTGATAATCCGAGCCAAACCACCACAGGTTAGGAATGATGCGCACATGTTCGTTGGGTGTGAAAGCCACTCCCACCAGCACCAGGGTCTCATCAAGCATGCGGTCGTAAAAATCGCTTGTTGAGAAATCTCCATCATCCTTCGTCAGGTCTAACCGGCCCACGAACTCCACCAGCGGATTGACCTTGGCCGATCCGAACACACTGATACCGGATAGCCGAGTGGACCGTTCATATCTGTCTCTATAGTCGAACTCATGTTCCTTTGTTATGTTATACCGACTCCATTCCTTCTTCAACGTATGGAGAAAGGCTTCCACGCCGAATCGGGCAGCGGCTCCCTCGTATCCCCCGAACACGGATACCCGTATCGCGCGGTACGGGGGAGACCTGAATATCTCTCCATCAAAGCTGCCCTGATACAGGTATCTCTCGTAATCCGCACCCGCCGAGAAAACCAGTTTGTCAGATGGGTGGATCGAGATTTGGGCATATCCCTTCTTGTGGTTGTCGTTTTCCGGGACGAACCCGTCCTCGTTGATCCCGGCCTCGTTGTACAGTGGCGGACCACCGTTGGCCAGCATCACCGCGTAGCGAACAAGATCGTTGCGTATGGGAATGGGGCCGTTGAACCGAATCCCGAAATCACGGGGCGGGTTGACCTCCTGCACCTGGAGGATTGTCTTTTCCAGGCTGCGAAACCCCCAAACATGCTCCGACAACTGAAACGCGGGAGGCGGCATGATACCTACTCTGGCGGAGTGGTTACCGGTGTAGTTCCAATCGACCCACAAGTCTTTCACGAAGGGAACCGGCCCGCTTTTCTCGATATGTTTATCGTTGGTCTCCAGGCGAAAGCGAGCCTTGAAGTTCCCGGAAAGCGTCGCGTCGGCCGTCAGATACATTCTCCGGTAGGAGAATCCGTGGAGAGCGTCATTGATGGTTGCATCGCGCTCAGTAATCCACAGATTATCCCCGGGGCCCTGCCAGTAAGGATACTTATCGTCATCGCCGAGCCGATAAAAATAATCCACGTAGGCCTGCCCACCGATTTTCACGGTTTGCCCTGTGGCGTCGCCTGCAAAAAGCGGTATTAGCAAAGCGATTCCGAGTAGTGTGCGAATCGGTACAGCGTTCATGGTTTTTTCTCTCTCAGAAAGACGACTTTTCGGACGTTGTGCCCCGACTCAAAACAAGCCGGCCGCCTAAAAAGAATTCATCCCTGTACGGCAAGGCTAAAATGACACCTCGATCGTGACTCGCCCCATTCTGTTTTTTCTTTTGCCGGTCACTTCGCTATCAGCATCCCACTGTAAATCCGCCCCGAACCACCACAGGTTAGGAATAATGCGAACGTGTTCGTTGGGTGTAAAAGCCACTCCCGCTACTATCAGCGTCTCACTAAGCATGTAATCGGAAGAATCGATTTGCTCGAATTCGCGATCATTCTTCGTCAGGTCTAACCGGCCCACGAATTCCACCAGCAGATTGACCTTGACCGATCCAAACACACTGATACCGAACTGTCGAGTAGATGGCTCGAACGGCAGGTCCAGAAACCCAAACTCATCTCTCTCTGCCTCCCGCTTCAACTCATGGCGGAAGGCTTCCACGCCGAATCGGGCAGCATCTCCTTCGTATCCCCCGAACACGGATGCCCTCACCTCGCGCAACACGGGCCACTTGATGAACTCTCCATCTATGGTGTATTGGTACGAGTATTTCCCGTAATCCGCACCCACCGAGAAAACCAGTTTGTCAGATGGATGGATCGAGATTTGGGCATATCCCCTCTTGTGTTTTTCATGTTCTGGCTGGGTCCCATCACCTCCGAACTCGTTGTACAGCTCGTGAATGAACACCGGCGGATCGCCGTTGGCCAGCATCACCGCGTAGCGAACAAGATCGTTTTGCGCCAGGATGGAGCCATCGAACCGAATCCCGAAATCGCGGGGCGAGTTTACCCCCTGCACCTGTAGGATTGTCTTTTCCAGACTGCGAAACCCCCAAACATCCTCCGATAGTTGAAACACGGGGGGCGGCATGATGCCTACCCTGGCGGAGTGGTTACCGGTGTAGTTCCAATCGACCCACAGGTCTTTCACGAAAGGGATCGGCCCGCTGCTTCCGACATGTGTATCGCTGCTCTCCAGGCGAAAGCGGGCCTTGAATTTCTCGGATATCGCCCCGTCGGCCGTCAGATACATTCTCCGGTACGTGAAACCGTGGAGCGCGTCATTGATGGTTAGATCGCGATCAGTGCTCCACAGATTATCCAAGGGACTTTGCCAATAAGGCGTCTCATCGTCATCGCCGAGCCGATAAAAATAATCCACGTAGGCCTGCCCGCCGATTTTCACGGTTTGCCCTGTGGCGTCGCCTGCAAAAAACGATATAAGTAACGCGATTCCGAATACTGTGCGAATCGGTGTGGCGTTCACAGTTTTGTCCCTCTTTGGGGGTAGGTATTGGCCGAATCCGGCAGGTTTGCAGGAGGCTCGCTATCAAGTTCGGGGATTAGCGCTGCTGATGCAATGAAAACGGAATATCGGGGGATTATATACAAAAGTTGCCAAGCCTCCGTTTTCTTCTTCGGCTACGGTATTCGCAGCCATCTGGGAAGCCGCATTATCTTTGCCTTACTCTCCGGCGCGCACATAGGGGCAACGACTCAGCCTGACCGCGTTCACTCCGTCATGGGTTGACCCAGCCCTCACCATTAATTATATGCATATAGTTGTACTCATTTCGTGATTTTTTAGAGTTAATTAGTGTTTTTTTCATGCCTATTTACTGCCACCTCTAATGGAGAATCACGCTCCAAACAACCTACCACGCCATGTTGGACAGCGACCGACTACGAAGCCCTTTGGCAACTTTTGTATATAATCCCCGGATATCGCCCGGATGTGGAAGGCATCCGGGCGTCAGTGCCCTTGCACTGACGTGCCTGAGGCGACAACAAACTATCGCAAAGCAGCGTGAAAGCGCCTGACCGGCAAGATGGTGGTGGCGCATTGAGAAGTGGTCAGGGGCGGAATCGAACCGCCGACACACGGATTTTCAGTCCGTTGCTCTACCAACTGAGCTACCTGACCAGAAAGGGCGCCTTGTACGTCTCTTCCACCGCAACGGTTTCTGGAAAAGCACCGCCATGCAACCCCTGCGTGGCGTCATTTTTTTTCGTTACGAGGTTATGCGACGCCATCCCATGTGTCTATAGGATGCATCTGGCAAGATGTGTGTGCGTAGCGCCGGGCCGGGCGTCGTCCTTCATTCGGGGGACGGCGCTGGTTCGGCCATATGTCCGCCCGCGTCAAGTTGTGCAGCAATCAGGTAAAAAAACAGCGCATAGCCGGACCCAAACAGCATCCCGCGACAAAACAGACGCCACGGTTCCGTGCCTCTGTGCAATTCCCGTAAAGACGGAACCGTTGCACATTCTTCGGGTACAGCGATCGTACTGTATTGGTCCGGTAGTTCAGTTTGGTTAGAACGCCTGCCTGTCACGCAGGAGGTCGCGGGTTCGAGTCCCGTCCGGACCGCTTACACCATGTCTTGCCGTGCCGTCACCGCACGGCTTGCGCCGCAGTGCGCTTTCTCCCCGTTGGATCATATGAGAACAATCTGTATGTCCATCACGTTCGTATGGGTCGGGCCTGTCTGAAGAAATCCCGGCATCCGGCGCCAGAATCCGTAGGCATCGTTCCGTTCCAGAAACGCCTCCGGGTCCAAGCCCCGTTGACGCGCTTCGGCGACCGTATCCGGGGTGGCTATCGCCCCGGCGGCATCCGTAGGACCGTCTCGCCCGTCGGTACCTGCACTCATAAGGCTTACGTCCTTCCCCTCCCCCGCCATACGGATAGCGGCGGCAAGCGCGAGTTCCTGATTGCGCCCTCCAAGGCCATCCCCCCGGACCGTTACAAACGTTTCGCCGCCCCATAACAGGCACCATCCGGGTTCCTGCGCCAGCGCGCGGCGAGCCATGGCCGCTCCAACTTCCCGCGCCTCCCCGGACATCTCGCGAGAAACGATCTCGACGCGATAGCCCAACCGCTTTGCTTCCGCGGCAGCAGCCTCCAGCGCCGTGCGCACACTTCCCAGCAGCACGGCATGTACCCGTCCGGATTCCGGCAGGAGCGGTTCGGGACGCCCGGCGCTCTCCTCGACATACCGCCAGACGCTTGCCGGGACCTTCTCGCCGTACTGCTTCAACACCTCCAACGCTTCTTTCACCGTATACGGATCAGGGAGGGTTGGACCGCCCCCGATAACGTACATATTCTCCATATCGTCACCCGGAACATCGGAAAGGCACAGCGTCAGTACTTCGGCGGGGGCCGCCGCTTCAGCCAGACCACCCCCTCCAATCTGCGATATCCGCCGACGCACCTTGTTTATGGCGTGAATGTCAGCCCCGGCGACAAGCAGCCGGTAAAATGCTTCGCGGGCGTCCTCCAACGAAATGCCCGCCGGGAAAGCAACGCACAGCGAAGAGCCGCCTCCTGAGGCGGGGACAATCAGCAGATCATCGGAGCCCAGCCCGGAAACCGCAGCCAGCATGGATTGTGCAGCCAGCACACTGTTCTTATCCGGCAATGGGTGTCCTGCTTCGACAACGCTGAAATGCCTTGGGGTGACCGGCCCCTTCCCGGATGTACCGGGCCATATCCGCTTCACATAGCCGTAGGGAACGGCTGCCCACCCCGTACACATCCGATCACCCAGGCGTTCGCTCAGGGCAGCAACCATCGCCATGGAGGCTTTCCCCATGCCCGTCACCATGATCTTGTCGTACCCGGCAAGGGGGCGGGCAAGTCCGGCACGCCAATCCGTCCTGTCCAGCAAGGCATCCGCCTGCACGGCGCAAACGCCCACACCAAAAATCCGGAGGGAATCTTCGGTCCGACCGGAAAAGGAAGGGCGCATGGCCGTATCCTCATCGGGCCGGCCGGGCATACATACGCCTACAGAGCCAGAGGACAAAGCGGCAAAGGGGTCGTCGCACATAGTGGATGGATTCTACGACATGACCGCACTATGACAGCACCCTAAAGCCCTGCCCGGTCTGCCCGGACCATCTCCTTCAATGATCCTTCGCCTGTCCGTCCGTTTCGTGAAAAATCTTTGTGGCGGCGCTAATCATAGACGCCATATCCGCCATGTTGGCGGGGAGAATCAACGTATTGCCTGCTTTGGCTAACGCCCCGAAACGTTCCAGATAATCTTCGGCGATACGCAGTTGCATGGCCTTGTCGCCTCCCTCGGCGAGTAGGGCCTCGGCAACCTTCTTCAGGCCCTCGGCGGTAGCTTCGGCCACCCTCAGGATAGCCTCCGCTTCGCCTCTTGCTTCATTGATTTGCTGCTGCATGGCGGCTTCGGATCCGAGAATGACTTGCTTTTTTTCGCCTTCCGCCTGATTGACCTGGGCATCCCGATCGCCTTCCGACTGAAGAATGACAGCCCTCTTTTCCCGCTCGGCGCGCATCTGCTTCTCCATGGCGGAGAGCACATCGTCGGGCGGGTTGATATTCTTGATTTCGTAGCGCAGCACCTTCACCCCCCAAGGCTCGGAAGCGAGATCAAGCTCTTTGACAACATTCAGATTGATAACAGCACGTTCCTCGAAAGTCTTGTCGAGCTCGATCTTTCCGATCTCGCTGCGCAATGTGGTCTGGGCCAGTTGGGAAATAGCGAATACGTAATCCCCGATTCCGTAGGAGGCGCGCTCGGCGTTCATGACCTGCATGTACAGCACGCCGTCTATACCCACCTGCACATTGTCGCTGGTAATGCACACCTGTTCGGAGATGTCCATTGCGTGCTCCTTCAGGCTGTGCTTGTACGCTACCCGTTCAACGAAGGGAACAAGAATACTGAAGCCGGGATCCAGCGTACGGGAGTAACGCCCCAGATTCTCGATCACATAGGCATTTTGCTGCGGCACGATCACCGCTGTTTTAACGATAAGCACGATGGCCGCTAAGGCGATGATGCCGCCAACGATGAAGCCAATGTCCAGCATATTCTTTACCTGTTGAATGGATGCAGCGGCCTTATGCCTCCGCTAAAGCTTCGATTTCCAGCAGGGTGCTATCTACAGCAATTACTTCGGCTTGTCCCCCGGCCGCGAGAGATTCGGAGCCGACATTTCTGGCGGTCCATGTCGATCCCCGCAGTTCCACCCGGCAACGCGCGCCCGGCGCTACGTCTTCGGAGAGGCTAACGGTCTCGCCGACAAGGGGATTGCTGGATTTAGGCGTCTCGCCACGCAAGCGGATGTACAGGTTTTGCCGAAAAAGCGGCATGGAAGCAATGGCCAACCCGGAAAAAAGAAGCCATTGCCCCCATATCGGCAAGGTCAGCCCGGCCAACCCGACCAACCCCGTCAATATGGCTGCGACACCGATGATAACCAGATAGAACGCTGCCTCAACGCCCATCAATTCTACGGTCATCAGGCCAAATCCAATGACCAACCAACCCCACCAAGCCATAGATTCACCTTTTGATTTAGATCAACGATGACAATGCCGGAAAGCACTTTTACCTGCTTACCATAATACGCCAATACCAGGGTGCGGTTCACCTTTTTCGGGATTGCCCATAGTAGGCCCCGGCGCCGTGCTTGCGCAGAAAATGCTTGTCCCGGAGCGCATCGTCGATCGGAGCAACCTCCGGATGCAGGAGCCGGGTCCGCCACGCCATGCACGCTACGGTTTCAAGCACGATAGCATTCTCTACTGCCTCAGCAGCATTCCTGCCCCAGGCAAACGGCCCATGGCAGGCCACCAGTACGGCGGGTATCTCCGCAGGATCTATCCCCCCCTGCTCGAAACACTCGACGATCACCACACCCGTATGTCGCTCGTACTCCTCCGCAATCTCGTCTTCGCGCATCCGCCGCGTCACGGGAATACTTCCCCGAAAATGGTCGGCATGGGTCGTGCCGAAGCAGTCAATGGGCTGCTCGGCTTGCGCCCAACCGACGGCGTACCGGGAATGCGTATGTACGATAGCCCCTACGTTCGGCCATGCCCGGTACAACGCCAGATGGGTCGGCGTGTCCGAGGAGGGACGAAGCGGACCTTCCACGACCTCTCCCGTCTCCAGCGATAGCACCACCATGTCGTCCGCAGCAAGCCGGTCGTACGGAACCCCGCTCGGCTTGATCGCCATGACGCCTGCCCTGGCGTCCGCAGCGCTGGCGTTTCCCCACGTCCTCTCCACCAGCCCCTCGATGTCGAGATTGGCCCGCCACGCCTGTTCCTTCAGATCGGCATACGCTGTGGTCATCCCCGCACCTCGTCGCGTAGCGCAAGCAGCACTTTCATTACATCGAACAGATGAGGTCCTTCCACCACACCCGGCGTATTATCCCCCTGTGTGGCCTCCACGCCAAAAGCGTCGTGCAGCCGGCGATAGAGAACGTATAGCCGGTCGTACGTGCTGCATCGTTCCGGATCGGGCTCGAACACGCGCGCACGGACACCCGTCATGGCGCGTATGGCTGCCGGGAACCCATCGTATCCGCCCGCAGCCTTCCCTGCCACCACGGACGCGCTCACGGCGGCGCCCAGCGCACAGGTTCGGGCACTCCGCGAAATCATGATCGGGCGCCCCATCACGTCTGCATAGATTTGCATGACCAACTCGTTTTTGTCCGATATGCCGCCGCAGTTGACAATGCGCTCGACAGGCGCCCCATACTCCTCGAAGCGCTCCATGATTCTACGGGCGCCGAAGGCCGTTGCTTCAATAAGGGCCCGATATATTTCCCCCGGAGTACTGTGAAGCGTCAATCCCACGATCAGTCCGGTCAGGCGCTGGTCTACAAGAATAGTCCGGTTACCGTTGAGCCAGTCCAGCGCAAGGAGCCCGCTTTCCCCCGGGCGCAGCCGCCCGGCCTCCTCCGTAAGCGCCTCGTGTCCCTGCCCATCCGGGCGCACCCGGCGCACGAACCAGTTGAAAATGTCTCCTACGGCAGACTGCCCGGCCTCCATCCCGTAGTGCCCCGGCAGCACGGATTCCGGCACAATGCCGCACAATCCGGGAATGTCCCCGGGATTCTCTTCCAGCGGGGCCACCATCAAATCGCAGGTGGACGTACCGATGATCTTCACGAGCGTGCCGGGAGCAATCCCCGATCCCACCGCGCCCAAATGCGCATCGAATGCCCCGACGGCCACAGGAATGCCGGCGGGCAGGCCCAGCCGCTCGGCCCACTCGTCTGTCAAGGCGCCCGCCGCCTGCGACACATCGAACGCCTTGTCGGGCAGCGTTCTACGCACACGCAGGAGCGCCTCGTCCAGCGACCCCACAAACTCCTCATCGGGATAGCCGCCCCAATCCGTATGAAACATGGCCTTGTGCCCCGCCGCGCAGATCGACCGTTTCAGCAGGTCGGGCCGCTCCGTACCGGAGAGCATGGCTGGTATCCAGTCCGCGTGCTCGACCCAGGTATACGCCGCCTCGAACACCTCGGGGGCGGCTCGCAGGCAACGCCATATTTTCGACCAGAACCACTCCGAACTGTATATCCCTCCGCATTTTGCAAGGTACTCCGGGCGCAGCGCGCGGGCACGCTCCGTGATCTCTCGCGCTTCGGCGTGCCCCGTGTGATCCTTCCAGAGCCAGGCCTGCGCATCCGGGTTGTCCCGAAACCGGTCGGAGAGGCCCAATGGGACGCCGTCCTTGTCCACCGGGATCGGGGTAGAGCCGGTGGCGTCGACGCCGATGCCTATCACGCGACTGGCGCGAAATCCATCGTCTTCTTGCCCAGCTTCCTCCATGGCGGAGGCAATGCTCCGCTCGACGCCCAGTACGTAATCTCCAGGATGCTGTCGGGCAAGATCGGGCCGGCTCCGATCCAGCAGGACCCCGTCCTCGCCGGAGGGGTACTCGAAAACGCCCGTACCCGCCTCGCGCCCCGTGGCGACATCCACTACCAGCGCGCGCACCGAATTGGTGCCAAAATCCAGTCCTATGACGTATGAGGAAGCCATGTGGCTTTTGTACGTGACCCCTGATCGTTAATGCGCCAGGAGCCAGTCGGCCACGCGAGGATTGAAATCCTCGATGCGCTCCCAGTGAAACGCATGGCCCGCCCCCGGATACATATGCAACTCCGCATTCGGAATCCCCGCGGCCACTTCTTCGACCATCCAGGGCGGCACGAAAATATCCTGCTCCCCGCCGATTACCAGGGTCGGCGCCGCAATCTGCGGAAGCGCCTCCAGCACATTATGTTCGATGCAGGCATACCCCTGCCCCTCCAGCCCATGCAGGGGTTGCGGCTCCTCTCCCACGGAAGCAAATGTACGACCGTTAATCAGGTCAGCGTACCCTTCGATATCGTCCCACGTGCCTTTCGAAAAAATGAGAAGCTGGATGTACTCCATGAATTCCTCAGGCCGAAGGCGCGCCTTGATGGTCATCATGTGCCGGAAAATGCTGGCAGCGTACCGGTCGCATCGCGCCCAGGGACACATAAGCACGAGGGAACGCACCCGGTCGGGGCAGCGGATGGCCAACTGCTGCGCAATGATGCTCCCCATCGACACACCCGCTACGCGCACCCGCTCGATATCCAGGGCGTCGAGCAAGCCCGCCATGTCGTCCGCCATCCGGGCGCTCGTGTAGCTTCCGCCGGGCTTTGAGGAGCGCCCTACGCCGCGATTGTCGGGTATGATGCACCGGAAATGCGCCTTCCAGGCGTCCGCATGGGCTTCCCATACGGAACCCGGGGCGGTAATGCCCATGATCATGAGAAGCGGCGGTCCGTCGCCGGCTTCCGCGTAATACATGTCGATCCCATTGGTCTGGACGATAGGCATGGCTGGTTGTGCGCTTATGACAAATTTGAGAATCGGTTACGAATCGGAGAGCGTGGGCAGCAGCGTGTCCCGGACCCATCTTCCGTCGTAAAGGGTCACGCCATCGGGGTCGTCCACGGCCTCGGCCCCTTCGTCCTCGCAGATGATCCATCCTGCATACCCCTCCCGGACAAGCCAGTTCGTAATACCCGTAAAGTCGATCTTTCCGGCCCCCATGATGACGAATTCCGGATTGCCGTCCCAATCCTTGTAATGAACGTGGTTGATGAGGCTTGCATACTCCTGCATCCTGGCGAGCGGGTCCATGCCCCCGTTGGCGATGTGCCCGACATCGGGCGTCCACCCGGTGACGGACGCATCCAGGCCTCCCAGAATGATCCGGTAATCTTCTTCCGTGCGGTTGATGGAAGTATGCGGAGAATTGGGATGGAACGTGGATACAACCCCCGCATCGGCTGCCCGGCGCGACACCGCATTGACGATGGATACAAGGTGCTTCCGGCGGGCTTCGAGGTGATGGCGACTTGTGGGAATCTGGACGGTGCACAGCAACGCCCCGGGGAAGCGTTGCAGCAGCCGGATCGTTTCGTCGGCCTGCCTGCGTTCCTCCTCCGTTTCTTCGGGGCCGTTCCATTCGAGCACGAGGGCCACCGCGGCAAGATCAATGCCCGCCGTGCGCAGTTCGTCCTCAAGCCGCACCGGATCGGATAAGTCGCCCATCCAGGAATGCACAGGTTCGATACCTGTAAAGCCCGCCTCGGCAGACACGCGGATCATATGATCGAGACGGTTCGCGTGCGCCTTACCGTTCTCCTTCATGAACCAGGTGTACACCTCGGCGCCGAAACGAAAAGAAGGAATGAATATGCCGGACATGTGCTGAAAAATGGTATGGACAGATCCTGTGAAAAATGGAGCGCAGGAAATCAGCGGGGAATTTAACCGACCGCCGTTTCGCGTAGTTGCCGCCTGATAAAGGCATAGCCCTGTTCCGCAATGTCCCAGGGTTCGGAAAAACTCCGCCACACGTTGATCGCATTTGCAAAGTCCGGATCGGCCCGGGTAAACGACTCGATGGTGAGCCACCCCTCGTAGCCCACCTCCGCCAACGTTTCGAAGACTTCCTTCCAGGCTACGATCCCGTCGCCCGGCGTACCCCGGTCGTTCTCGCTGATATGCACATGGGCCAGATGGGGCGCCGCCGTGCGGATAGCTCCCGCGAAGGATTTTTCCTCGATGTTCGAATGGTGCGTGTCGAACATGACCTGCACGAACGGATGATCCACCATTTCGGTCAGTCCGACCAGTTGCTGCATCGTGTTGCACAAGTAACATTCGAAACGGTTCAGCGCCTCCAGCGCCAGCACGACGCCGGCCTGCTCGGCGTATTCGCCCGCTTGTCGTAGCACTTCGGCGCTCCATTTGGCCTCGTCCGGCGTGGGCGCCGCTTTTGTAAACCAGGCGAAGGCGGAATGGAACGGTCCGCAGATCACGCCGGCGCCGGTATCTACGGCCCGGTCAATGGCCCAGCATATTTTTTCCAGACCTTGTTGCCGGACAGCAGCATCGGAGCTGGCCGGATTGTGCTCCGGCTCCAGTGCAAGACACGACGTACACGCCATATCCAGGTCGGCCAAAAACGTCCCGAGGCCGCGGTATGCTGCAGCATCCTGCGCCCCCATCGAATACTCTATGCCATCGTATCCAATGTCCCGGATCCGTTCGATGTGCGGGTAAAGCGCTTCCGATACGGTGGCGGACCAGGGAAGCAGATTGAATCCGATGCGGTGCATAGCGGTTTCGGAACGGTTTCAGGGCGTAGGATCAAGAGCAATGCGGCGAGGGGAAAGATAAGGAAGCCTCTGGAAAGCAGGAACTGCCGGAACGGAATAGTAAGGTTGTTGCGGACAGGGAGGTGGTTCGGTTCGATTAGCGCAGATTTCTCCCCATACGGCAGGAACACAGCGAAAGAAGGGGCTTATGCACCTTTATCCCTTTTCCCGACGTCGCAGGAGGCTTCCCATGCCCGCAACCAACATCGAGAAGACGACCGACCGCCCTCGAATCGGCGGCGACGCCCCTCAAGTCATGACGGCGGAGGAATACGTTACGCTCTCCGACCAGCGAAGCGGTTGCGCCTATGAACTGGTGCGGGGATTGCTGGTCGTACGCGATCCGGGGGTGTCCTGGACCCATTCGTACGTACAAGGCAAATTGTACCGCTATCTCGACGAATGGATGGAAAAATTCGGACACGGCGAAGTGGGCGTAGAGGTCGACTGCCTCGTCGGCGAAGACCCGGATACTGTTCGCATACCGGACGTGGGCGTTCTACTCCAACCGTTCGATACGGAGAATGCATTCCTTGGTCGCGTGCGAGGCGCGCCGGACATTGTGATCGAAGTGCTATCTCCCTCCAACAGCCCGCAAGAAATGCGCGACAAAACAAGCGATTACTTCAATGCGGGGGCGCTCCGGGTATGGATCGTAGATCCGGAAGCCCGCACGATCGTCATTCACAAGGCGGATGGGACAAACACCCGATTCAGGGGCACGGATCGTCTCGAAGACCCTGAAATACTGCCGGGCTTTGCGCTGGAGATGCAGAAGGTATTCGAAACATAAAACAACCCGCCACCCCCGAAAAACACCTCTACAACCCCCTCCGCACCGCCTCCATCGCCCCAAGCACCCGGTTCCACGTCTCCTGGTTCTCCAGTACGGCATTAGGAAACATGCACCCGTCCCAGCAGATGTGCCGGATGCCGTCCCGCAGTTCGCCCTGATCATTGAGCAGCCACTGGCGGCTGCACCATACCATATCCAGCTTGCCATCGGGAGAATCGACCGGACAATGTCTTCCCGTCTTGTCGTGCGAGCCGCTCCCGAACACGGACCCGTCGGTCTGCGCCACGTGAAAATCGAACAGCCAGGGAGCCAGGGCACTTGTCATTATCCGGTACGCCTCTTTGAATTCCTCTTCCGTGTACCCATCCTGCAGCAAAGCCGCTTCGGGTGCATTGTATCCGAGCAAATACAAATAGGTGTGGGCCAGATCGGCCTGAAATCCGAGCGAACCGGGGCGCCCGACCTCTTCCAGGAGGCGCAACATCTCTGTCCAGGAGTGCATGGCCGCCCAGCAAATCTCCCCTTCTGCGGCAATGCGCTCCCCGTGGTCTTCCGCTACGAGAGCCGCCTCGCGGAAGGTATCCGCAATCTTTTCCGTGTTTTCCACGGGATCCTTCGCCCACTCGACAGGGCCTGCCGCCGAATCGATCCGGATGACCCCGCAGGATCGAACGCCGTGCGCATTCAACACGGAAGCGTACCGGCACGCAGTCCGCACGGCCTCCACGAAGCGCCGGCGATCGTCGTGGCTGCCCATCGCACTGCCGCCCAACATGTCGGGATACACGGGCGCCACCACGGACCCCACGCCAAGACCCAGCGATGCGATCCGGTCCGCAAGGCGTCGGATTTCGTCGCCCGGGGCGTCAATGTCGATATGCGGGGGGTACAGAAAAAGGTCTACCCCATCGAAACGAACGGACGTTTCCCCCTCGATACGGGCATCCGCCGTGAGCTGGAGCATCCGCTCCAGACCGATGGCAGGCTCGGAAACATCCGGCCCCTTGCCCACCAGCCCCGGCCACATGGCATTATGAAGACAAAGTGAAGACATGATTCGACAAAAAAATCAAAATATTTAGAAAAATCAGCGCGAACCATTCTCTTCTATTTCCGCTGCTTCGGCTCGCAGCCGCCGGTACACATCGCGCGCCTCTTCGAACTGTGCATAGACGTGGTCTTTTTCCCGTTGGGAGCGCCAGCCGGGCCATTCTTCGGCCATAGCGTGCAGTTTGTCGATCCAGGCAATACCGTAATCGGCGGCCTGTATCGAGCGCACCGGGACGCCGTCCGCAATAACCCAGACCGGATTCGTTAATGCAAAAGCATACGGGATATCGAGTGGGAATCGTTCTTCGGGCACGCCGTTTACCCGCAGGTGGTACCACCCCGACCGCTCGGGCTGGAACGTGCCCTCGAAGGTCATGGCCATGCGGTCGCCTTCAAAAAGGACTTCCTGCACGACTTCCCCGTTGAATACGAGTTCGGCTTTCTCCAGTGGCGCGATCGAGGTGACCTCAAAGCGCACCGTCACACCCTCGCCCCCGCCAATATCGACTGTTTCGCCCGGGATCCGCCCGTCCACGGTAAAGTCAACAAGAGGCCCGCTCGTTGCGAAGGCGTGCCCGGCAGCCATCCCCTCGAACCAGCTCCGCATACTCAGATTCCCATCCGCTGGCTTGACATACGTCCGGACCGATCCGACCAGAGAATTTTGCTGCAAGTTACTGATAGAATCCTCCCCGCCAACGAGCGCGGTCCGTATGCCGTTGTTCCATAGAGCGTACAACGGAGGGTAACCGTCCTGGGCCGTAGACCACTCCAGAGCATCCACAGTCCCCAGCGCAGCATCCACCATGAACCCTCGGGCGCGTCCGAGACCCTCCTCCAACGGATCCCTATTGAAGGAGGGATGCACATACCCCGTCCAGGCGCCCTGTTCTTTCGCCTTTCTGAACATGTCCGTGTTCGAGGGATACAGGCTCTCGATGGCCGTGCCCTCGTAGCCGGTCACATACGGAGAAATAAGATGGTCCCGCATCCCGAACATGAACACATGGCCGTAGAAGGGCGGCCGGTATTCCTGTCCGACAACCACCACCCTGTCGGGCGTCGACACGGGATGCGCGCCTCCGCCCGGCACGAAAAACTGCTGGTCCAGGATGCGGTTGTCCTTATTCGCCACCTGTTCGAGCACCAGATCCTGATCCTCCGCCTCGGACATCATCATCAGGTTTTCAAGGGTGTTGTGCAGATTGCCCCCATAGTTCATATGCACGTGCGTGGAAGCGCTGTACCAGCCTTTCTCTCCCATATCGATGATGGGATCGAGCACCATGGTATGCCGGAGCGTCTCCCCGGCTACGATTTGCAGCGTATCCGTTACCGGCGCATATTCGAAGCCCTTGACCGCCCTGACGATCACTTGTCCCTCGGGGAGTTCCATATCGAACGATCCCGAATGATGAAACGCCCACTGCCCGGCGCGGGGTGCGATGCGTGCATACGCATCGGTGGGGGCATAAAACTTGTCGTCGGAAGCGATGAGATGAATCCGGCTTCCTGTAGGCAATCCGTCCGGGCCTGTCGTCGTGACGGACAATCGACCCACAGGGTGCTTCCAGCGGCGCTCCGCGATCTCCACATCGACGATCTTCCCTCCGTAGGTTTCGAGCAGCTTCAGTTGAGGCAGGCCATCCCGGTTGTCGATGTAGGCGATCCACTCCCCGTCCGGCGACCAACGGGGATGAAACGCGTCGTGGTCGAAAAACGTGAGTTTGTAGGGTTCGCCGCCCACGGTCGGCTGCACATAGAGGTTGTTGAACTGATCCGCGGCGCCCCGCGTGGATGAGAACACGAACCGTTTCCCGTCTATCGACACATCGGGTTGCGTGCGGTACAGCGTTTGCTCCAGAAGCACGGGAACGCGGTCCATAAACCCGTCCCTGCGGGCCGGTACGCGAAACACGTTGCCGCTGCCCAGCGCTACATCTCGATTCGATACAAGCAATAACTCGTCACCGGAAGGAAGCCACGCCGGACTGATGTGGATGTCCTGCGGCCCGAAATAAAGCCGATTCCGCCCGAAATCGTTGTCCCGCGTGATCGGGACAGGATCCCCGGTCCACTGCCCCTCCGAAACAGACCGCACATACACATTGAAATACCCCGCCGGCTCCGTCGAAACGTATGCGATACGGGTTCCGTCCGGGCTGAAGCGCGGATCCGCGAAAAGATGCAGGCTCCTCTCACCGAGCGGCTGCGTTGTCCCTGTCTCCGTGTCCAGGATCTCGAGACCTATCTCAGCGCCATGATCATCGGCGGTGTAGACCAGCCAGCGCCCGTCCGGCGAATAGTTCGGGGACGAATAGTACTTTAGCCCGGACACCAACTGGGTCGCTATGCCGGTGGAAACCTCCACGCTCCAGATGGCCCCTTGCATGGCCACGGCAATGTGCTCCCCGCCGGGATGCCAACCGGGGTACCAGGGCGTGGAGGAAGGAGCGGGCGGAAGGTAGAAGTTTTCCATGTACCCGCCGCCAGCGCGGGCCCCGGGATAACCCCCGAAATAATTCGTAACAGGGAAGGCGCCCACGGATTGCGCCGACACCGACATAGGCCAAGCCACGCTCCATAGCGCAGCGCATGCAATGATACATACGCATGCCGCCATACCTTTCCGAAACGACGAAGCATTCATACGCTGTACAATTTTCTGCATCATGGATACGGGGTTATTTGACCCATCTGGCAGCTTCTTCGACAGTCATGTCCAGATCTACCGGATAGATACCGGTTACGTGAGTTCCGAAGCCATAAAACGTGGGGCGATACCGGCCGATGTAGCCTACGTCGGCTTCTTCCGGCGTCATATCCTCCATGCCGAGCCCCCAGAATGTTGCATTGACCAACAGACGCCGGACCCCCTCGCTTTTCAGATCCACGGAGGCGCCCAGCGTAGTGGCAAAGACGCGCGAGGCGTTTCCTGTCTCGCCCGTCCAGTGGCGGCGCCAGGCGACGGGCACGATGGACGTTCCGTATTCGGGCGGAGCATAGGGGTCCAGTCCCTTCAGGGTCAATCCGTAGATAAGGACCTCCGTGCCCTCCGGCAATATAGTGAGACCGTACACATCCGTATCCCCGTATACGTTGTCGCCGATACCATTCAGAATCGGATCGTCCTCGTAGAGGTAATGGATGACGCCGCGCGTCCCCTCCACGGCATGACGTCCATGGTGACTGATCCAGGTTTCCCCGAGCACCTGTCTGCCCCATCCCCCTTCCCATCCGGGCACCTCGCTCGTTGTATCGTATCGTATGAACGGGTTGTTTCGGTCCTTGAAACGGAAGGCGTGCGTGGAGGTGCGCAGCCCAATGATCGGCTTACCCGAGTTCGTGAAAGCCTCGATATGCCGCATCTGCTCTTCCGGGAGATCACGAAAGCGCGTGAAAATAATCATCAGATCCGCTTCCTCGAGCATGTGTAATCCAGGAATATTATGCACGTATTCCGGGTCGATCACCCCGCTCTCCGGGTGTACGGCGTAAAGCGTCGTGGTTTTGAAACCGTGCCGGAACGCCAGGATGCGGGCCAACTGGGTGAGCGCCTCTTCGGAGCGATATTCTTCGTCTCCGCTTACAAGAACGATGTGCTTGCCCTGCCCAGGTCCTTCGTCGCCCTCGTACACGACCCAGGGCGTGTCGTCTTGTGATTGCGCGGCGACGAAGGCCGGAGCGGCTGCGCCAAGCGATACGCACAGGGCAAAAAGCAAAAAGAATCGTGGAATCATGACGGAAAGATGCTATGCGACGATACGTCTATGCGACCTGTATGCAGCGTGGCTCGCCCTATCATACTACGTCAGGAAGCGAACGAACGCAATACGGGCTAAAGCAAGAGCCTTCTAAACAAGGCAAGCACATGGCGATGGTATTCGCCCGGTACATATACCGCCAGACATCCTCTTGAGTCAGGTGATTGAGGCGCTCTTCGTTAAGCGGGAAAATCATATCTATCCTCCTACCCGGATCGCCTTGCCCTCCTGCGCGCCCAGCCCAGCGCCAGACTCGCAACGATCGCCATCACGACCGCCACAAAGTTGAACAACATGTCGACAGGGTCAAACACGCGGTTGGGCACAAACGCCTGGATGCATTCGTCGAGCACACCGATCAGCGAGGCCGCCAGCAGGGCGAGCAGGGCGGGTGCGGGGACACGGCGCCCCTGATTCGCTCGCTCCGTAAGCGCTTCATAGATGAAGACAGCCACCACGCTGTACTCGACGAGGTGGGAGCGCTCCACCGGGCTCGCCATCCGAACGAACACCATGATGTAGGCGGCCGCAACACCCAGCGCGATGCTGATCTCGACCCCGCTTGGCCGCGTCTTCAGCCCTTGTGTAATGACGGCCCCCAGAACCAGGAGGCAGGCGAGAAGGAAAAAGGCTGCGTTCACATCGCCGCTGGGCGCCACCGCGGCCAGCTTTTGCGCCAACCCGAAAGTCAGGTAGACCGTCCCCAGGACGACGAGCGTCCAGCCCCAAAGGCGCCGCTCTCGATTAGAAGAGAAAAGGGACATGGGCGCTGTAAAACGACAGTAAATTTTGCATATCGCAACGTAACCCCATGTTCCATGCCACCCGATAACCCTGCCAAGCTACCCGGCAGGGTTTGTTCCGGGAATCTGACCTTCTAAGGACCTCGACGCCTTGTCGTGTGGCGCGACAAGGCCTCCTGCTTAGCCTCCGGGCACTTTGTGCACGGTAAGGTAAACGGCTTCTTTCAGGATACCGCCCTCAGCGGACGGAACCTGCATACGCACCAGCATCTGGTCCGCCGGCTGCATGTCCGGCAGGACAAGACGTACACGCCGGCCATCCACCTGCACCGCCTCCACAGGCACTGTATCACGCCCTTGCTGTTCGGGATTCTCCACGGACCAGTCGTAGGAGCCGTACCGGCGCCGCCACTTGTAATCCCATCGCGTTACGTCGTACCGAGAAGTATCTGAAGCGGCAGCATCCACCGGAAAATTGAATGTGAACTCGATGCCGTCGGATTTTACGTGGGTTTCGATTACGTATTGCCCCTCGCCTCCTGTGTACCGGATGCGGTCGAGGTGCGCATAACGCGTGGCGAACCCATCGTCCCAGCCCGTCAGGCCCGTCAGGTAAATCTGCCCATCCGCGGGGTTGGCGCGCACGCGCTGCGTACCGGCGTCGAACTGGAAAGGCAGCGCCGCTGCCGCAGCCTGCGTCACTCCATCCACCTCGTCGAACATCAAATAATACGCCCAGCCCTTACCGAAGCTGGTGTTGAGCATCCGATCCCCCAGCGGCCCCCAGTTCGCGTCCGTCCATATACCCCCGCCCGGAGAATTGTCGAATTCCTGGGGTAGCCAGATCACCGGCTCGGTGAAGGAATCCGGCACGGCGGCGGTGTCGATGACCGCAGACCACTCCCCTTCGGGGATCTCCACATCCAGACCGTCGGGAGACCACCCGCGTTCGGCGATGTTGTTTACGTATCCGTAAAACTTGCCGGGTTCCACGAGATTGATTTCGTTTGCAGGCGTCCAGTTTCCCTGGTTGTCGGTGACGAATACGCGCCCGTCCGGCGCCACGGTAAGTCCGTTCGGCGTACGGAATCCGGTAGCGATCGTACCGCCTGTTCCATCCGGAGCGACACGGACCAGGTCTCCCGGCGTGGCATTGTTCGTATACTGCCCGGACTTGGCGTAATAGAGATTACCTTCTGCATCGGCCTGGAGACCAAAGGCAAACGAGTGGAAAAAGTCCGACACGTCCTTGTCCGCATAGAACGTTTCGTAGTAGTCGGTCTCCATATCCCCGTTCAGATCGCGTAACCGCACAATCCGGTCGCGGGCTAGGACATAGATGTCCCCGTCGACTACCTCGGCGCCCATCGGCTCGTACAGGCCCGTGGCGATGCGCCGCCACATGACCTCGTCCAGGGTATCGTCCAGCCCATCGGCTACCCACACGTCGCCGAGATAGGTTGTAAGCACCATGCGCCCGTCCGGATAGAATGCGAGCGCCGTGGGACGTATCCAGCTATTCCACGGATTGACGAACGGCAAGCCGATCTTGTCCACCGTATAGGGATAATCTTCCGGCAGATCGACCAGTTTCGCCGGGGTACCCCGGTCCTCGTCCTGGTAATACATCGGATCGTAATGGGCGCGGGGCACGTCCCGCTCGCCCCCGGTTACAATCGTTTCCGACCACCGGGAAGGACCGCCTTCGGTCATGGCCGCAAGATCGGGGGTATCTCCGGCGGATATTTTCTCGATAGCGCCACGGCCCTGCGCATCCGCGCGCCGGCGAACCTGCACCGTACGCGCGACCTTGCTGGCGGGAATATGCAGAAAGACTTCTCCATCCTCCCCGGACGATGTCATGCCTTCGACGTCTCCGGTTACCTCCGCTATCACTTCATGCCCAACAACCAGACGATGCCCCTGCTCCGAAGGACCGATGCGCAACGTGTGCACGAGGTCGTCTCCCTCGTGTTCTGCCGAAGGCCATTCCAGCACGTCGCGACCCATGATCGAGTAAGACAACACCACATCGTCGCCATGCCGGTAATGCCCATGGAATGTCATCACATCTCCCGGGAGTGGGGCGCGCGGTGAGGTTTCCGCATCGAGCGCAGCGTATTCGCCGGGATATTCCCAGCGCCACACAGCGAGCCCCTCCATTTCCTGTCCTGCAATGACCGGCTTGCCCTCGCCCCGATATTGCGCGAACTTCGTTTCAGAAAGGTCCAGCCCACCCCGCCAGGCAGCGGCGAGGCGCATACGCAGCACGTTGTAACTCAGATAGATTTCCTCATCCAGCCCAATGGTAAGCACATCGCTGGCTTTGCCGTCCAACTGGGAATACATGACATTCCCGTAGTCCCCGGGATGCTGACCGGCCCAGGTCATCCCGGCTGCCTGAAGCCCCTCCGCAGCGGCCGCGACCACATCCTGGCCCGTTTCTTCCCCGGTGGGCAGCCCTGCGAGATACTCCTCCGTGACCTCGAAATACTGCCCCGAATTTTGGGGTTTGATAAGCTCTTCACGAATGTACTGGATGACATAATACCTCTCCTCCGGCGTCAACCAACTCTGGGCCGTCATCTGGCCTTTCCCGTACGTAACGGTTTGCCACATGGCGTATGGATCGTTTCCGTACCGCAACGTATCCGTATCGAACGACCGGGCCGAAGGCAAGAGCGCCCCGCCCTCTACCCCATGACAGGCGGCGCATACCCGCACATAAATATCCCGCCCCGCCTCCAGGGTCTCCGCGTCAAGGCTGCGCAGGATGGCGGCATGATCGTCGTTTTCTACAAGGCGACGCGCATTGCTTTCGACGCCCCGGGCCATAAAGCCGGCCGATGCCAACACGAAAAGCGCAAGGATCACTACAGACAATGAACCTGACTTGTGAACAAAACGATAAAATCGCATGGGGGACAAGAGGTTATTCGGAATGGACCTCGGGGTTGCATGGGAAGAGCGTCGGCATCTACGCTATTCGTCGTCGTAGGCTGCAACCTCCATCACGCCTTTCATCGTAATCCAGTGGGCAGGAAACGTACAGATGTAGGGATAATTTCCTTCCTGTTCGGGAGCCGTAAACTGGAGCCGGACCGATTCGCCCTCCTGGAGCATCTTCGTGGTATGCATCACAGCGGGTGAGTCAGGAATAAATTCTTTTTCAAAGGCATCCGGATCGGTTGCCATAGCATCCGCTGCCCTGCCCACCATCTCCCCGGCTCCGGGGCGTACGATCACAAGGTTATGCGGGAGCACATCCGCATTCCGGAAAACGATTTCCACCTGCTGCCCGGGCGCTACTCGAAACGCCGTAACGTCATACGCCATTTGCGCCTCAACCGTCGTGATCTCAACGATACGAGTGTGCAACGCCCGAAGGGCTTCCGCAAATACCGAGGGATCGTCCAGGCGGGCAGCGGCTTTCTCCGCGAGTGAAACCAGCCCCCGGAACCAGGCGCCGTGCCGGTCTTCGGTGGGTATCTTGCCGGCCTCCGCAATGAGTTGCCGTGCAATGATGGCGTAATCGTGTGCGCCCCATGTCTCTACCGGGACGGTATCTGCGGCCGCCGCCAGCACGGGATCGATCCGCCCGGCCTCGAGGCGCCCGGCGAAAAACGCGAACGATTCGGCAGGCGCCACCCCCAGTCCGGCCAGTACCTCCACGGCCGCATCCCGCCACGCGGCGTCCTCCCAGTCATCCATGCGCCGCAGCATCGCCTCGTGCAGTTGCAGGCGTACATCCTCGGAAGGAACGCGGAGGCCGCCCCGCAAGGCGGATATCATGATCCCGGTGATATTGTCGGGGTCGATGTACCATTCGGCCGGATTTTCAATCACGTCCTCCATTTCGGTCAGCACTTGTTCCGGGCCTTCCGAACGCATCCATCCGGCGAACCCTGTTTCCCGGACAATCTCCGTACCTCCCTCCGTCGCCATAAACGCCAGGGCAAGACCGAATCCCCCAAAAACAAGGCCACTGTCATCGAACACTTCGACCGGCTCTCGCAGCAAAAGCGCACTCAATGCCTCCGCGGCGTCTTCGGAAATATCCTCTTCCGAAAGCGCATCTATAATGGCTTCAACGCGCGCATCTTCAACGGGCGTAGCATCGGACGGAACATCAGACTGCACAGAGACCTCCTCAGCAAGCCGCGCTACCGCCTGCGCCCGGTGCGCCTCCTCGAATCCTTCCTGGCGCAGTACGGATTCGTAGACCTCCCGGGCAAATACGGGTCGCTGCATGACGGAAGGATCGGCCCGGCGCAGCAGGTACAAAACCCCTTCGCTGGACAAGGACGGTGCGCCTTCCGAAATCACCGGCTCCCACTTCGGCTTCAAGGCCCGGATGGTCTCGTTCAGGCCGTAGTCGAGGTAATAATCCATCTCACTGTCGAGAGCCTCCAGCGCATGAAATGCAGCTTCCGCCGAATCCATGTAACTCAGCGCCACCACGGCCTCCAGCCGCACCAGCGGATGCGGATCCCGAACCTGTCGGGGGAGGAGTGCAAGCGGATCCGCAATATCCCGGCGCCAGTGACGCAGCACGCGGGTAGCGGCGGCGCGCGCACGGTGATCCTCCGCATCAAGGAGTTGCTCCAGCAACCCGGTATTGATCAGGTTGTGCGTCTGATGCACCCACAGCGCCTCCAGCAAATAATGCTCGTAGTCTTCAGCGTCCGGGTCGAGACCATCGATCCATGCCCCAAGCGCCTCCTGCACCTCGGCAGCGTCGTGCAAACGCAACTCGCGGCGCACGCGATAGCGCACCTGATCTTCGTACGTCTTCAGTAAATCCAGCAATTCGCCGATCGGACGCCCTGCGATGTCCGGCGGCGTCAACAGCGGGCTGCTCTCGTGCGTAATCCGCCAGATTCTGCCATGCGTCTTGTCGCGGCGGGCGTCGCGAATGGAGTACTGCATGTGCCCCACCAGCGGATTGAACCAGTCCACGATATACAAGGCCCCATCCGGGCCGAATTGCATATCGACCGGGCGAAAATTGATGTCGGTGGACATAAGCAACGGTTCGACTTCCTCGCCCGCAAACCCGGACCCGTCCGGATGGACACGGTGCTGCTTGATTCCGTGAAATCCAATAACGTTGTTGTACAGAAAATCGCCCTGGGCCTCCTCGGGGAAATGGCGGCTGCTCACGAACTCCGATCCGGCCGTGGGGCGCACGATCGTCGTGAACACCTTCATCCGGGGATGTTTTTCCGGATACGGCAGATACCCGGTCAGCGGAAGCCCGAAATAATTATTTCCGCTGGAGGCGTCCGAAATGAAGTTTTGCCCCCAGCGGTCGAATTCGTGCCCCCAGGGATTGGAGAACCGGTAGCTCACATAGCGTTCGAGACGGTGATTCCGGGGCTCGTACCGGAACACCCCGGCATACTGCATGCGCACGGGCCCGTAGGGCGTTTCCACCTGCGAATGATGGAAGGTACCCTCTTGAAAATAGAGCGCCCCGCCCGGGCCCCATACGAAACTGTGGATAGCGTGATGACTGTCTTCCGTGCCGAAACCGTGCAGCAGCACGCGCCGCTCGTCGGCGACATCGTCTCCGTCCGTATCGCGCAGAAAAAGCAGATCGGGCGGCTGCGAGACATAAGCGCCGCCGTCCCCCAGTTCGAAACCCACCGGCTGGTACAACCCGTCGGCGAAGACGGTATGCTTGTCCGCTCTCCCGTCGCCGTCGGTGTCTTCGAGAATAATCAGTTTGTCGTCGGGATCGATACCCGGCTCCTGGTGCGGATAGGCGGGCATGGTAATGACCCAGAGCCGACCGCGCGCATCGAAGGTCAGCGCCACAGGATTCCCGATGGGGAAATCCTGCTCCGAGGCGAACAGGTTGACGGCATAGCCGTCCGCCATCTTCAGATGCTGCCGGGCCACCTCCGTATCCACGGTGGTCATCTCCATGACGCCACCCCGATTGGGCTCGATGGCTTCCACGGAGCGGTCGAGGGCCGAGCGTTCCTGCGCATGGGCGCTGGGCAAAAACACCCCGCCGGATGACAGACAACACAACAGGGCAAAAAACACGAACGGCGCACGCCGCTGAGAGCAACGGGAATGCACGAGGTTATTTCGCTTGATCATAAACAACTCCTTATCTGCCTTCGGCGGGAGGAAAGATCTCGGGGTAAACGACGGTTCCGGCAAATGCATGGATCCGCCCCTCTTCACGAACAACAATCACATCCAGCGTATCCATTTCGGAAGGAAAGTTTACCACCCCGAAAGGCCGACGACGACGACCGTACACATATGCGCCGTTGACAGGGCGGTACCTGTAAAAGAACTGCTTGTTTTTATATGCAATCATTGCCCGCAGGCGCTCGAAGCCACTATCGTCCGGGGTCGTTTCTATCGCTGTCGCGGAAGCTTCCCGTAATTCGGCGTCAGACACTTCCGCGATCCCGAATCCCCGGAGCAACAATCCGGCCATGACAAGGTGGCCATAGGCATTGAAATGCATACCGTTGAATGTCAGAGGACGATCCGATTCCTGCATGATGGCGCTGGTCGAGGCGAAAATATCCATAAAACCCACTTCGAGTTCCTCCGCTACTTCCTGCATGGCTCCGGTATACAATGCCAGATCACGGTTTCGCTGCTCAATATCCACGGCAACTCCTGGTGTTTCTTCCTGCGCCGCCGGGGAAACCAGCATAACTCGCGGCGGAGCAACGGCATTGAAGCGCTGCGACCGGATATCGACGACCAGGTCTCGCAATGCATCTCGATACGCATCCAGCCCCTCGGGACCGGCAAACGATTCATTCGCTCCAAAAAACATCAGCACTACATCCGGCTGCTGGTGGGCAAGATGCACCTCCAGCGAACCGAAATTGAGTGGGCGGGGACGCAAAATCACTTCGTCGCCGCTCCATGCGAGATTGCGAAATGTCAGGGCACTGTAAGGGTACTGCGCGGTGAGCAACGCCTCGAAATAGCCGAACCGCTGCATGCGCTCGGCTGAGGCGCCTCCGACAATCACGACATGGTTGTCCGCAGCAAACCATGTCTCACCGTCCATAAGCGGCTGGGCGGAAGCGCGCGCCGCCGGGTACAGCACGGCCCCGGCAAGGACAAAAATCTCGAGACAACGCATCGCACTCCGCAGAAGCGTCTTGCCGCAGCGACGCGAAAGAAAAACCGGCAAGAACGGTCTAAAACTCAATGTCATGGCATGGCGCGCAGATCGTTAATCGGGATAGAAGTATAGGCAGGCGACGCCCGATATTCAACGCCCCGTATCCGTATACGTCTTGCGTCGAATCATCGGTAACGCCTCGGGGCCATAGTTGAACAGCAGATCCAGCGCGGACATTTCCGGAAAGAATCCTTCGAAGTTCTGCCGATACCTGAGTTCTCCGAGATGTACGACGGCGCCCACGTCCGTCAGGCGCCGGTCTGCTTCTGCCGTATCTGCCGCCGAAAGAAAAGCGCCCCCTGCAAGCAGATGAATGTCGCGGGCCGTGGAGGGCGCGCCCTCTACCTCTGAAGCACGGACAAGCGGTGTTTCGATGCCGAACAATTCGGCGACCTTCTCTACGGAAGCACACGTAAGCGCTCCAAGACAATCCCATTCCCGCTCGAAAAGCGGAACCAGTTCCGGCTCGTAAAACTCAAAAAACGGCGTGGTCCGGTAATTGTATGCGAACGCCCGCCAGTGTTTGCGTATCCAGCGAAACGGCCCCCGGATCTCGATTTCCCGGATTGATCGGCCTTGCCGTCCTGCCGCCAGCGGTACGCTCAGCCACTGCCCTCCCGAAGGAGTGCGCACCAGCGTCCGGTTTTGATGTGACTGGCGACTATACAGAAATGTATCTGCCAGCACCACCCTGTCGGCGGCATCCATGAGCGCCACAAAAAGCGGGCGCGGCCAATATTCAGGCGGGCGTACGGCGACAAGCGGACGCATGGCCGGCACTTATTTCAACAGCACCATGCTTTGCGTTTTGTGCCAGACGTCCGTCGCCAGGCGGTAAAAATACACGCCGCTCCGCACCGGTTGACCACGCGCATCCTCCCCGTCCCAACGCACCCGGTACCGCCCGGGGGCCTGCGCCGTATCGACCAGTCGTCGCACCTCGCGACCCGATACGTCATATACTGTCAGGGTCACATGGACTTGTTGCGGCAACGCGTAGGCGATTTCCGTGGCCGGATTGAAGGGGTTCGGAAAATTTCCTTCCAGCACAAAGTCCGTCGGCACAGTAGTATCTGCATCCTCCATGCCCGTCACCGTGCCGGTATCGGCAATGACCACCGCAATATCGGCGATGTCCACCATGTTATAGCCCCCGCCCCTCGCTTGATGGGAGATCGTAACCGCATCGGTATCCATATCGGCATCCCGCAGCGCCGTCAGCGTAACCGTCTGCGGAAGATGCCAAACGGACGTAGTGAATCGCAACGTCTCCGGTGACACGGAAAGTTTATCCGGAACACTGCTCGTCGGAGTGATGACTACCGTATTCAACGGGAACGCCCCCAGACCCACTGTGTACGTGACGCTTTCCCCTTCATTGACGAGGAGCGCCGGGTCCGATAACGTCACGCTACGCGCTTCATCGTCCCATATAGTCGCGTTGACGCTGCTGACAGAAACATCGGCGTAGTCGCCTCCGATCACAATGTGATTGATCGCGAGCCTTTCAGAAACGGCATTGGCATCCTGTACGGCGGTCACCGTGACGGTATGAGGCGTATTCCAGTTCAGCAACAGATTGTCCGACGAAGGGGCTCCCGGCAGAAATTCCAAAACCGTAGGAGAAACGGTTACGGCCGCAGCGTTCGTTGGCTGCGCAATAATGAACACTTTCTCTGAAGGGTTTGTCTCGAGTTTTATGGTATACGTATTCGATTGCCCCTCATGCATAATCAGGCTCGTCCGCGAGACCGTCGTCGCAGGGCCAGGAACGAACGGATCCGGATCAACGACAAGCGCCGTAACATCGGCGATGATTACGTCGTCGTAGCCCCCTCCGCTTGCCGAATGGCTGATCGTAATATTTTCGTCATTACCGTCGTCGTCATCCAGGGGGGTAACGGTGAGCGTCTGCGGTTCAAACCAGTTGGTCTGGGTGAATTGCAATATCCTTGGTGAAACTTCCACAGCGAGCGTATCGCTATTCGTCACAACGACCGACACCGTGGCCGAAGGAAACGTGGTTAGACTCAGCGCATACTCGGCAGACAAACCGTCGTTCGCGCCATCGGTTTCCACGGTGATAAGGCTCGTTTCACTGACGTTTACCGCCTGAACCGGGGCGCCGCTATCGGAAACGCTCAGGGTAACGGATCCACCTTCCGGATTACAATCCGTTCCAATCACCGCATGCGCGATCACAAGCGTACCGCCAACACTGTCGGTATCCGGAAGAACGGCTACCCGGAATTTTTTTAGGGCAACCCCTCCACCGACCGGGATGTCATCGGCTTCGAACCGTATCAGTTTCGGCGAGATACTCACCATGACATTCGGATCGGGGTTCGAGACCGTGGGAACCACGTAAACACTCTCTCCTGGCGGCAGCGTCGTCAACCTGAGGAATGTTTCGTATTCGCCGAACACATCGGACTCACTCAACGACAAGGAAGTTGGCGTCACTCCTGCACATGCCCTAAGCGTCGGCTGCTGCCCCCTTGCGGCCTGCGCGGGGAGAAACGTGAGAACGCCGAGGAGAATGCAGGTTGCAAAGCGCCGCAATAATGAATGCGTATGCAGTGCGTCGGAATACGGAATACGGTTCTTCATGGTCTTGCCCGTAATATGCCCATATGAGTACAATCGGATTCCCGAATCGAAACGTGAAACCTCGCGCAAGTGCGCGAAAAAACAACGTTGATCTGAAAATCCTTTTTGAAAAACCCTCCTGAACCTCAGGTAAGAACCGGGAATATGCGAAAAATGATTCCCAAAATTTAGAATCGCATAGGTCGGTACTTCAGGGGCACACTGGAAAATACAAACGAAATAGCAAAAAAGAAGATAAAATTATGAAAAAGGAACTACGCTTTATTCGTATGTTATTTGTTTAAAACAACCCGGAATACATGTGGGCTATTCCCCCCGCGTTTCCTGTCAGGATGCCTCGATTCGCAGCGTGAAACCCTTTCCCATCGAACCGGGCGATACAATCGGTGTCGTCGCACCGGCAAGCGCCCCGCCGGACATGGCCAGATTCCGGGCGGGCATCGTACAGCTCGAACGCCGGGGTTACCGGGTAGAACCGGGGCGATCCGCATTCGCGAAAGGCGGTTACCTCTCCGGAACAGATGCCGAGCGGCTCGACGAATTGAATGGCTTTCTCCGACGGGACGACGTGAGGATGCTCATCGCTGTACGTGGCGGGTACGGCTGCTTGCGCTTGTTGCCGCACCTCGATTACGAAGCAGCCAGGGCATATCCCAAACTTCTTGTTGGATACAGCGACATAACGGCACTACATCTCGCCCTGTTGCGTTATGCTGATTTGCCGGGCATTTCAGGACCCATGATCGCCATCGACTGGCCCGATCTTGACTCCGCCTCGGAAGCGCTGTTCTGGGCGATTGCCCGGGGAGAAACCTGTGATTCCCTGATCGGTCCGTCCGGGGAACTCCTCCGACCGCTCCGTGCAGGAACCGCCGAAGGCCCTCTTCTTGGCGGGAACCTCTCCACGATTGTCCGGCTGCTGGGCACACCTTATCTGCCCTCGTTCGAACATGCTATCCTGTTCGTTGAAGATGTGAGTGAACCTCCCTATCGCATTGACGCCATGCTTGCCCAGTTGCGCCTTGCGGGCGCTTTCGACAAACTGGGAGGGCTTGTTCTGGGAGGCTTCACCCGGTGGCGCCCTGAAACCGACAAGGCCTGCGCATCGCCCTCGCCCGGCGAGATTTTTCGCGAATATTTCGCCGACGCAGGCTTCCCTGTCGCCGAAGGACTCGTCTATGGTCATTTTCCGGTGAAAAATTCGCTTCCTGTTGGCGGACGCGCCCGTCTACAGGTAACTTCCGACATGGCGCGGCTCAGTCTCGTCGAACCCGTTGTTTCTCCCCCTTTGTAAAGCCACGTATCTACAGGCTTCATGACGCGATCCCGTCTCAGCGTAGCCGTCTTCGCTTCCGGGCGCGGCTCAAATTTTAAAGCCATTCTGGACCAGGCAGACAAGCCGGACCCTGACTTCAAGGTGGTCTGCTGCGTATCGGATCGGCGCAATGCGGGCGCACTCGATCTGGCTGCCGAACGAGGCATTCCTTCGGTGATCCTCCATCCGCGAGATTTCCCGACCGAAGAAGACTATAGTCGGATCTTGCTCGAAAAATTGCGTACGCACGGCGCCAACTTCATCGCACTGACCGGATTTCTGAAGAAAATTCCTGCAGGGGTCATCGAACAGTTCAAGAGACGCATCGTCAACGTGCATCCGTCGCTCCTGCCCGCCTTTGGCGGCCCGGGTATGTACGGACGCCGGGTACATGAGGCGGTCATAGAATACGGCGTCCATTGGACGGGAGCGTCTGTACATCTCGTAGAGGAAGTCTACGATACCGGTCCCGTCGTCCTGCAGGAAGCCGTGCCTGTCCTGCCCGAAGATACTCCGGACGACGTCGCTGCACGAGTGCTTGCTGTGGAACACCGTCTCCTTCCCGAAGCATTGCGGTTATTTGCGCAGGGCCGGGTGACGTTCGAAGGCCGCCGGGCGCGTATCGCTGCATCGCAAACCAACATTCCGCAAACCGACTGATTGTTTTCCGGAAACTCACCGACCTTACCAACCCGATGATTCCCGTAAAGGACCTGCCTCCGCCCGATGATATTTTTCCCGTGCGCCGGGCCCTACTCTCCGTGTTCGACAAAACCGGCCTCATCCCTTTTGCGCAACGCTTGCACGAACAGGACATCCAACTGATCTCCACGGGCGGTACTTGCCGCAGTCTGCGGGAAGCCGGTTTGCCGGTCACCGATGTCTCCGACGTGACGGGGTATCCTGAAATACTCGACGGGCGCGTCAAAACGCTACATCCCGCTATACACGGGGGCCTGCTGGCGCGGCGAAACGACGCGGAAGACATGAACGCGCTGCATACACTCTCCATTACACCGATCGAACTCGTCGTTGTTAATCTGTATCCCTTCGAAGAAGTCACATCAAAGGATGTTACAGAGGCTGAGGCAATAGAAAACATTGATATCGGTGGGCCAACAATGATTCGCGCCGCCGCAAAAAATTATTTTTACACCGGGGTTGTTACTTCACCGACACAATATGAAGCGGTGGCCAGCGAACTGCTCGAGCAAAGCGGTGGGCTTACCATAACAACACGCCGGGCGCTCGCTCAAGAAGCATTTCAACGCACCGGAACGTACGATCGGGCAATCGAGGCCTGGTTCGCACAGCAGAACAAGTCGGACAACGACGGCAATGTATCCGCCCTGCCCGCAAGGCTGCGTACCGGCCTGCCGAAAAGACGCTCGCTCCGATATGGCGAAAATCCTCATCAGAAGGCGGCATTATATGGCGAAGTCGAGGATACCTGGACGCAAATCCATGGTAAGGAGTTGTCTTTCAACAATCTCATAGACCTCGACGCGGCGTGGCGCCTCATCGGCGAATTCGGCACAGATACGCCGGCTTGCGCGATCCTGAAGCATACCAACCCGTGCGGCGTGGCCGTAGCCGACACGCTGGAAAACGCCTGGGCCAGAGCTTTCGCCACCGACCGGCAATCGCCGTTCGGCGGCATTGTGATCGTCAACCGCCCGCTTGATCGGGCCACCGCAGAGGCTATCGATTGCATTTTCACAGAAATCATTATCGCGCCGGAATTCGAACCGGGCGTTACGGCATTGCTGGAGCAGAAAAAAAATCGGCGCTTGATCCGTTCGGGCGCCGCCGTAAGCGAAACGCCGGCGCTCGACATACGCAGCATCTCCGGCAATCTGCTCGTGCAAACGGCAAACGCTCCCCTTCCCTCTCCGGAAGTTATGCGAAACCACCTGCAGGTAGTGACTGAACGCGCTCCTGACCAGCGCGAATGGCAAGATCTCGATTTTGCCTGGCGGGTCGTCAAGCATGTCAAGAGTAATGCGATCGTCTACGCCTGCAACCGTCGTACGCTCGGTATCGGCGCCGGACAAATGAGCCGTATCGACGCTTCGGAAATCGCTGTAATGAAGGGGAAAAAATCGGAACTCAACTTCAAAAATGCGGTGATAGCATCGGATGCTTTCTTCCCCTTCGCCGACGGACTGGTCACAGCGGCCAAAAGCGGGGCCCGAGCCGTCATTCAGCCAGGCGGCTCCCGGCGAGACGACGAAGTAATCGCTGCAGCGAACGAAAACGGCATGGCGATGGTATGTACGGGAGTACGCCATTTTCGCCATTAGTTGTCTTGTGTAAACCGGCAGGCCGGGCGAATCTATTCCCCGGCGCGCTCGTTTACGATTTGCAAGCACATAGGACTACCGGCGGTTCTTCCGAACCGTTCTTCTGGAAACGCAATGGGGTTTTTGAATTTTTCTTCGGACGTTGCCATTGATCTCGGCACGGTAAACACGCTCATTTATATCAACGAACAGGGCATTGTGCTCAACGAGCCCAGTATCGTTGCCGTGAACCGGAGCACAGGGAAAGTTATGGCGATCGGGTACGATGCACAGAGAATGCATGAGCGTACTCATAAGCAAATAGAAACCATTCGCCCTCTCAAGGATGGGGTCATCGCCGATTTTGAGATTGCCGAGCAGCTTATCCGGGGACTGATTCGCAAGGTAAAGACGGGCTGGCTCTCGTCTATCCATAACATGGTTATCTGCGTACCCAGCGGCATCACCGAGGTGGAAAAGCGGGCAGTGCGCGACTCGGCGGAGCACGCGGGCGCACGGAAGGTGTACCTCATTGACGAGCCGATGGCTGCAGCCATTGGAATCGGGCTGGACGTGAACGAGCCGATCGGCAATATGATCGTGGACATCGGCGGAGGCACCACGGAAATTGCGGTCATTACGCTTTCAGGTATCGTGATTAATGAGTCCATACGCATCGGAGGTAATGAACTCGACAACGCCATCGTGCAGTATTTCAAACGGAATCACAACCTGCTTATTGGCCAACGAACCGCCGAACGTATGAAATGCGAGGTGGGGAGCGCCCGCGAACTCGATCCGGAACTGGAGATCGCAGTACGGGGACGGGATCTGGTAAGCGGTATCCCCAAGGTGCGTAACATTTCTTCGGAAGACATCCGCGAAGCATTGCGCGATCGGATCGAATTGATCGTCGCAGCCATCCTGCGTTGCCTGGAACGCACGCCGCCGGAACTCGGCGCCGATGTATTGGAGCGCGGAATTATGCTGACAGGTGGAGGCGCTATGCTGAAAGGCCTCGACAGCTTGATCCGAAGCCGTGTGGAACTGCCCGTGCATCAATCGGAAAACCCATTGTATGCGGTAGCGCAGGGCACCGGAAAAGTGCTTGAAAACCTGAAGGATTACCAAAATGTCCTTTCATGAATATCCGTCTTCTGGCTCATATTCGGGATGGGTTATTTCTCGGCACGCTCCTCATCATTGCCGGGCTCACCATGCTGACCTCCAACCGGGGTATCGTACGCAGCATGCAGGCCGGGGCGCTTGAAACCACGGCGTGGCTGGAAGCCCGCTACGCCCGGGTGGCTCAAAATTTCAACGCAATCTCCGAAAACAGCGCCTTGCGCGAGGAAAATATCCGACTCTCCAGTCAGATTGCGCGTTCTCGCGAAGTACTGGTTGAAAACGAGCGGCTCCGTCATCTTATCGGATATCGCAATGAAGCCACGTACAACCTGCTCCCCGCACGAATTATCAACAAGGATATCACCGGACAATGGAACTACCTTACGCTCGATGTAGGCGAGGTAGACAGCGTGGCGACCCATATGGCCGTCATAAACGAACGCGGCATCATCGGGTATACCACGCTGGTGAGCAAACATTATTCGAAGGTGATACCCTACGTCAATACGGAAGTACATATTCCTGCAAAAATCCATCCGTTGCAGGCCTACGGAATCGTCCGCTGGGACGGAGTACGGACGGATCGATTGCATCTTGATTCTATCGTCAAGACGGAACCCGTCGAAACGGGCCAATCCGTCGTCACTGCAGGGTACAGCAGCATATTTCCGGCGGGCCTTCCGATCGGCTCTATAGATTCCATCTCGGTCAGGCCCGGACGGTATGAGCTTACCATATTTGTCCGCCCCGCCGCATCCATATCGACGGCAGAGCATGTCTTTGTGGTGCGAGAGCGACCGGACCCGGAGCGCATCGAATTCGAACAACAGGACATCCGTTAAAGCCCCCTCGCAATAACATTCCCTCGTCAGCCTGCCCCGAGAAACATGGGCGCAAAGCGTTTCGTCATCATCCTGTTCCTGTGCTCCGCAGCGAGCTACGTCACGGCAGCGCATGCCCAGCAAGAGAGTGAGGGCATTCGCCGCCTCCGCAACCCCATTGATCGCCTGCTTGATGCAGAGCCGTTCGAGAACGGGTTCTGGGGCGTGCATATTGTGGATATCGAAAGCGGGCGCGTTCTCTATGCTCGTAACGCCGGTAAATCTTTTGTACCTGCCTCGAACGCCAAACTTTATACCACGGCTGCCGCCTTGGATCTGCTCGGACCGGACTATCGCTTCGAAACCAGGCTGTATATCGACGGAACTGTTGACGAAGAGGGCGTGCTCGACGGCAATGTAATCGTGCGCGGTGGGGCCGACCCCACACTGGGGGGACACTACCTGAGCGATTCGGGCGACTGGGACGCAGATATCGACGCCCTCGGTATCTTCCGTGATTGGGCGGATTCGCTGCGCGCCGCCGGCATACGCCGCATCACGGGCGACCTCATAGGCGACGACGACGTGATCGACGACGTACCGCTGGGCGTAAACTGGTCATGGGACGATGAAACCTGGTATTACTCCGCACAGCTTGGGGGACTGGCGTTCCATGACAATGTCATTCACTTGTACGTAGACGGGCGCACACCCGGCATGCCGGCCAAACTGACCTGGGAGCCGCTGGGCACAGACTACGTACAGGTTATTAATCGGACGCTCACTACAGAACCGGGCACGGCCCTAAAAGAAGGGTACCGCCGGCGACGTGGCACGAACACGATCGAGGTTACCGCACGCGTACCCGCGGGGGCCAGTGAACTTGAGGAAATTACGGTCGAAAACCCGACCAGGTACACGGTGTATGTGCTGCGGGAAGCACTGCTTCAATCAGGAATCGCCGTGGCGGGCGATCCCGTGGACGTAGACGCCTTGTCCATCAAACCTGCTTACGAAACGCCACTATATCGCCGCGTGGCGATCCATCGTTCGGCGCCGCTCCCGGAAGTGGCTTCCCTGATCAATAAACCAAGCCAGAACCTTTACGCCGATCTTCTGATGAAAATGCTTGCGGTGGCGATTCCACAAGAAGACAGCGACCTTGCCCCGGGATCGGCAGCCATGGGTATCGAAACGGCGATGGGCACGTTCGCCCGGGCCGGCGTCGACACGAGCGCTATCCGGCTGGTGGATGGGTCGGGATTGTCACGCTTGAACCTTGTGGCGCCGGAGATGACCACTACGCTCCTATCCTTCATGTGGACGCACCCGGACACAAGGGTGCGCGATGCGTTTTACGATTCACTTCCCGTCGCAGGGGAAAACGGATCATTGAAACACCGTATGAGGCAAGGACTCGCTGCAGGAAATATGCGCGGCAAGACAGGTACATTAACCTTTGCGAGCAGTTTGAGCGGGTATGTTCGGGCCAATGACGGGCGCATGCTTGCCTTTTCCATTATGTCCAACCACCATACCTCGGGATCTAACGACATCCGCAGAGCGCAGGACGCTATCGTGGAATTGCTGGCGGGATTCGAGTAATCACGTGCGTAACACAGGTATGTCGCCCCAACCCCGGCACAACTTTTTCAGAACCTTTCAGGGATATTCACGTCTATACGCAATACGGATTCGTGTTTATCAGGAATGAAAAGAACATTGTTTCGAGGAGCGAACGAAGAACGACTTAGATGACGCCTGCGAATGTTTCCGTATACCCCAATATGCATGGAACGACCGTTCTGGGATTGCGGCACCGTGGAAAAGTAGTACTCGGTTCCGACGGACAGGCCACCATGAACAGTGTCGTCGTAAAGCACCGGGCACAGAAGGTGCGCACGCTCTACGACGGCAAAATACTTGCAGGGTTTGCAGGCGCTACCGCTGATGCCTTCACGTTATTCGAACGCTTCGAGGAAAAACTGCAACATTATGGAGGAAACGTAACCCGCTCGGCCGTCGAACTTGCCAAAGACTGGCGTACAGACCGCTACTTGCGCCGGCTTGAGGCGTTGCTTGCCGTCGGCGCTCCCGAACGACTATTGCTGGTGAGTGGTACGGGGGACGTCATCGAACCGGACGATGAGATTGTCGCCATAGGGTCAGGCGGGGCCTATGCGCTTGCTGCTGCCCGCGCCACCCTGCTCCATGCCAACCATCTCGAAGCCCGAAATATTGTTGAAGAAGCGCTTCGTGTCGCCGCCGGCATTTGTATTTACACAAACGATCACCTGTCTGTTCTGGAAATAGACGCAATGGACGCCGACTAAACGGCGAGCGGCCAGACCGCGCCCGAATACAACACGAAATTCCCCCAATATCTTTAATAACAAACAAAGTATTCCTGCCATGACCTTTACACCAGAAACAAGCAAAACCGCCCAGGATACTGGAAGCACCGCACTGTTTGTCGACTATGACGATCTGCACCGGAGTCTGGCCCGACTCACCCACAATGAAAATGCATCCGTGAAAGTGATTTCGGAAATGATCGATGCCCTCCGGAATAACGTTCCGGAAGAAAAAGGCCCCATCACAGAAACACGTGCATACGGTGATTTCGCATCCCTGAACAGGACTGGAGATCAGGCTAAAAACATGCTCTATATGAAGGGCATTGAAACCCGCTATGCACCGAATGCAAACCGGGAAAGTACGATCGAACTGCAGATTGGCGTAGACGCCATGGAATTGCTGCACAACCGCCCTGACGTTGCCCGTCTCGTGCTGCTCAGTGGACAGCGTCTATATCTTCCCCTTGTGCAGGTTTTTAAAAAATACGGACGTGACATTCTGGTTGCGAGCCTTGCGGACGCCGCTTCTCCGGAACATGGCTTTTCCGGAGGAAGCGACTGGTTCCTGTCGGCCCGGGAACTGCTGAGCGCTTCGGCTCGAGAGTTCTTAAACGCACCGTTTCCGGCAGCAGCGCCCCGGGGAAGCATGCCCCCGGTCCAGCGCAGGCCCCGTATGGCCCCGGTTGTACCGGTCGAACGCAGGCCCCGCCCAGCCCCGCTTGCCTCTGCAGGATCCCTCGAAGAACTCGAGGATCCAATTCTCGTTCGCACGCTGGAAATCATCGACGATCACTTCGGACAATATGACGAGGTGTACCTGACGCCGTTGCTTCGGAAACTCTCCGATCTCGTGGACGAACGCCGGTACGACCCGAAGAATCTCATCAGCGATCTCGAAGAACAGCAAGCCGTGCGGCTTGAAAAACGCAGCGGCTTCCCGCACGACTACACCGTGCTCATCCTCGACGAGCAGCATCCGACCGTCGCCCGTATCCTATCCGGAAGGCAAAGAAGCGCAGACCTCGAGGACCCGGCCAGCGCATCTTCTTCCTGGTACTACGGCGACGACGATACGTCCGAAGATGCCGAGGATGGTATCCGGGTGAATGTCGACAAGGATGAGGAATCCGAGGAATACGAAGAGGATACGTTCGACTACGACGAATACGACCGGGATATCGGCGCCAGCGCGTAACGGCTCGAACAATGGTGGCAGGCATAGTGTGCGGAACCCGAACCCCTGATTATGTGCAGCATGACGACAACGATCTGTAAACCCGAAGAAATGACCCCGCGTGAAATCGTGGCGGAACTCGACAAGTACATCGTCGGGCAGAAAGACGCTAAGAAGAACGTGGCGATCGCGCTGAGAAATCGGTGGAGGAGAAGGAATGCATCGGAGGAAATGCGCGACGAAATCATCCCGAACAACATCCTGATGATCGGTCCAACAGGCGTCGGGAAAACCGAGATCGCACGTCGTCTTGCGAGGCTTGCAGGGGCTCCCTTTATCAAGGTGGAAGCCACGAAATTCACGGAAGTCGGCTACGTGGGGCGTGATGTAGACAGCATGATCCGGGATCTGGTCGATATCGCTATCAATATGGTCCGGGAGGAACAAACCGAGATTCTGAAGGAACGTGCGCAGGAACTGGCCCAGGAGCGCATCCTGGATCTTCTTATCCCGGCGGTACAGAAGCCGGGGGCGACTGCCGTCGGAGCCGGTTTTACCGTACAGCGGTCTGAAAGCAATGGGGAAAATGCTGCCGAAAGCGAGGACGACTCGATAAACCGAACGCGCGAAAAATTCCGTAAAAAGCTTGCTGCAGGCGAATTAGAGGACCGGGAAATCGAGGTGGAAGTGTCGGCAGACAACGCACCGATGCTGCAAGTCTTCGGCCCCATGGGTATGGAGGAAATGGGGATGAACATCCAGGATCTTTTCGGTGAAATAGGAAACCGGCAACGGAAAAAGCGTCGGGTCAAAATCGCCGAAGCCCGTACACTCCTCTCGAAGGAGGAAGCGCAGAAACTGATCGACATGGACAAGGTGAAGAAAGAGGCCCTTGAGCGCGTGGAAAACTCTGGCATTGTCTTTATCGATGAAATCGACAAAGTGGCGGGGCGAAGCGGAAAAAGCGGCGGCCCGGATGTCTCTCGGGAAGGCGTGCAGCGAGACCTGCTCCCTATGGTAGAGGGATCGAACGTAACGACGAAGCACGGTATGGTAAAAACGGACCATATCCTCTTCATCGCAGGCGGTGCATTTCATGCCTCGAAACCCAGCGACCTCATCCCGGAAATGCAGGGCCGCTTCCCGATCCGGGTCGAGTTGCACAGTTTGGGGGAAGAAGATTTCTACCGGATTCTCACCGAGCCGAGGAACGCACTCCTGAAGCAATACACAGCGCTCCTTGCTTCGGAAAACGTGCGTATCGAATTCACGGACGGCGCAGTACGACGTATCGCAGCAGTTGCGGCGCAAGTGAACGCCGATGTGGAAAACATAGGGGCGCGCCGGTTGCACACCATCCTGACCACTTTGCTCGAAGACCTCCTGTTCGATACCCCCAACGATCACCGGACAGAAATGGTCATCGACAAAGAGATGGTGGACGAAACATTGAACCCGGTGATCGAAAACCGGGACCTCAGCCAGTATATTCTATAAACCGGATCGGAGCAGTCGGGACGTTCCTGCGACGACGCCAAGCAGGCAGCGAGCAGAAAACGACGTGCAAATCGGCGCCCTTGTGGGGAAACATAACCCTCATCGTATCCCATGAACCACGTCTTCCCGGACCATGCCGCACCTGTGCAGGATGACGCAGCGGAACGCTGGAAGACACTGCAGAACGTTTCCGCCTCACACAGGCCGTTTGCCCGTCTCGACTATGTACGCGCCGTAGCTTCCGGGGCAGGGTTACATCTCGGCATCCATATCGTTTCGGACAACGGGCAAGATCTGGCAGGCGCGGCAGTTACATGGAAACGACGCGGTCCCTGGCGTGAAGTCATCGTGCCCCCCTTCACTCCGTTTTCGGCGCTGATTCTGCGTGATTCCCTGAATCCATCCGACATTCACTCCCGGACAACCCCGCTTGAATCCCTGCTCGCCAAACTGGAAGCCGGATACGATCGGGTTCACCTGCACCTGGACCCGGAATACACCGATGTACGCCCCGCGCAGTGGAGAGGGTGGACAACGCGCCCGCTATATACATACCGGCTGTGCACCGCTGACGGCCCGGAAACCTGGTCGAAAGGCGCCGCACGCACGTTTCGCAGCGGAAAGGACGCCTACGATCTGCTCGAAGGAGACGGGGTCGGCAGCGCCACTGCCCTCTTGGCTGCGGCAAGCTACACCCGGCAGCGCCGCAAAATTCCGCTGGATAAGGATACGCTTGAAACGCTCGTGCGAAACGCCGAAAGCACCGGGATGGCTTCTTCCTTTGCCGTCCGACGCCGTGACACCGGAGACATACAAGCCGGCATCGTAGCGCTGCATTCAAACCGAAGGGGCTATTACTGGGTGGTCGGCAGTGTCCCGGGACCCGCCATGACCGTACTCGTCGGTAAAATGCTTCCGAGACTGTATGCGTCCGGTATCGAAGAGTTTGATCTGATGGGGGCCAACACACCAACCATCGCCGAATTCAAACGACGTTTCGGGGCCAGACTCACGCCATACTACCGCATCGGATTCTGCAAGAAGCCCATGCTGCAATGGCTCTGTACACTTCGGAAAATGAGGGGGTAGCGTCATCGTACAACCGATGCATATCCCGACTTTTCGAACAGATCGACATAATAAAGACGATCGTAGTCGGCAAAGAGTGGACTCCCGTCCCCCACTCTTTGTACTGGCTGGCGCCCTGCTCTGTTATTTTTTGCGCTTCGGATATGATTATGCCCACAGTGATCAGGACGAATTCATTCCGTATCTGCTTCACCGGTTGGATCCGGCACTGTTTGCCGAAGACTGGCTCGTACGCATTCAAGCCACCGAATTCAGCGTACGCACCTACTTTGTATGGCTTGTGCAGGCCTGTTCGGCGATCATGCCCATCTGGCTTGCCGTATTGTTACTGTATGCAGTTTGCTGGCTGTGCATTGCGTGGGCTGTATGGAAAATCGCCTGGTACTTCACCGCGGATCGCCTCGTTGCTTCGGGGGCAGTGTTCGTGACGCTTGTAGCCACCCCGGTATGGACACTGGGAGGCAATGATCTGGTGCATAGCATGCTCGTCCCGAGTATGGCCGGCTGGGCACTCGGGAGTCTTGCTATATATCTTTTTCTGAAATCCCGCCCGCTTGCAGCGGCCGCACTTCTTGGCGTTACCTGCTGGATGCACGCACTTGTGGGGCTTCAACTTGCCGCCCTCCTGTGCATCATCCAGTTCCTGGCCTGGGTGCAGGAGCGAAAACGCCCTTTGCGAAGCCTTGTCGCATTCACCCTCGTATTTGCGGCCTGTGCCTTGCCGACACTTGGGCCGATTTTCTATCAGCAGGTTCTTGCAACGACGCCGCAGGAAGCGGACCCCTCGCTATTCTACATTATGGCGGAATTCCGGAATCCACATCACTATCTGCCTGGGTCGTTCCATGCTAAAAGAATGTTGGGGTTCGCTTTGATTGCCGGCGCGGGGCTCGCGGCCCTTGCATGGCAACCAGTCCGGAAACAACTCCACGACAAGAAACTTCTTCTGCGCATCCTTGCTGCAATAGCCGGATTCTGCGTAGCAGGATGGATCTTCACGGAGATCATTCCCGTGCTGGCGATTACGAAATTGCAACTGTTCAAGGCAACCGTCCTGGCAAAGGTGCTTCTGGTCATTGTGGCAGGAAGTGCGGCAAGCGCCTTATTACCCCATGGAATCCGTCGGATGCTGCATGTGTTTTTGCGTCATGAACGCATCGGGGCCATCGCGGTCGCCGCAGCCTGGGGCGCTGCCATGGTGCTCACCCTGCCCGAAAACGGATACCTGCACAACCACGTAGGCCCATGGCAGAGGGCCGCTGCCCCAATAGGCGCCGTGCAGAAATGGGTACAGACCCACACACCGCACGATGCAACATTTGCAACGCCTCCCTCCTTGTCCAGCTTCCGATCGGAGGCCCGGCGGGCCATCGTGGTGAACCACAAGGCTATCCCGTTCACGGACCGGCATATGATTACATGGTTTGAGCGCCTGACCGATCTGGCGTCGGTCGGCCGGCCGGAACGTGGTGCGCCGGACTTGCTCTACAAGCTGGACACCGCCTTCGAGTCGCTAACCGAGCGCCAGCTTGTCGAACTCGGGCAACAGTACGAATTCCGCCATGTGCTACGGAGCACGCCGCTACCCGAACCGCTCTCTGCATTCCGGCAGGTATTTACCGCGGGAAATCTGTTTGTGTATGAGCGTTCGGACCACAGAGAAAGCAACAAGCCGGATACGTCCAAACCCGCCGCCGGATCGTCCGACCATCCAGACGAATCAAACCGTTCCGGGAAATCCCGCGGAGTACGCTCTCCGTCCCCCGCAGATTCGAATGCAACGATATGAAGAACCTACGGACCTGGATCGGACAGTTTTATGCGCGGGAAGGATTTCGCGGGCCCGTAATGACCCTTCTTTCCGGCACGGCAGTCACGTTCGTCATCTCGTATCTGGCCCTTCCGGTACTCACCCGCTTATTCACAACCCAGGCCTTTGGAATCTCCGATTATTTCGTAACGATCGTGAGTATCCTCACGGGGTTTGCGGCCTTACGCTACGACGACGCCGTCATGCTGCCCGAAAGCGACAAGAGGGCGCGCACCGTCCTGTGGTTGGTGGGAATCCTCACGATTGGCGTCACAGCCATTGTAGCCGTGGCATCGATATGGAGCCGGGAAATTTCCTCCCTGCTGCACGCCCCTGAAGAGATAACCCCCTGGTTGTGGCTGGTTGCGCCCGTGTTGCTGCTGATACGGTTCGGAAAACTCGCCGAAGCATGGCTCACGCGTAAACGGGCGTTTCGTACGATTACCGGCGCTGAAGCAACCAACAAGATAGCCATAATTTCCAGCCGCATCGGCCTCGGCGCAGGTACGAACCTCGGTGCAGGCGGACTGATTGGAGGATTCATAGCCGGGCAGGCGCTGGGGGCGGCGTATTTCGGGGCAGCGCTCCTGCGCCGCACCAGAACGCTTGGCGTCCGGCGCCCTTCGATGACCGAACTCCGATCCGTGGCCAGGCGCTACCGGCGGTTCCCCTTGTACGCCATGCCCTCCTCTTTGCTGAATAGCGTGTTGGGGCGCCTGCCGGTGCTCCTGCTCCCGATCTATTTTGGATGGGACGTAACAGGCCTGTACGGACGCGCCTTCGCCGTGCTGGCGATCCCGCTGAGTCTCATCGGAACGGCGGTAGCGCAGGTTTTTTTCGTAGACGGCACAACGGCCTACCGGGAAAACCGACTGGCCGGTTTTACGGAAAACGTGCATGCGCGTCTGGTCATGATCGGTATGTTTCCCTGCCTGCTGCTTGTGGCTGCCGGGCCGGAATTGTTTGCATTCGTCTTCGGAGCTAACTGGCGCGTAGCCGGCGCCTACGAACAGTACCTTGCCTGCTGGTTCTTTCTGAGTGCCGTAGCCTCGCCGCTCACGCGGCTCTTCGACATCCTCGAACTGCAACGTGCGGAGCTGGGGATTAGCGTTGGATCGTTCCTGCTTCTCGCGGCTGCCCTGGTTTGGGGCGGAAACACGGGCAACGTCCTGCTTACGATGGGCCTGATGGCGGGCGCCGGGGCATTCGCACGCATCTTCCAGATCGCCGCAATGCTGAAGTTTGCGAGCGTGTCTTTGCGACGCGCCGGAAACGCCTATATTCGCTATGCCCTTATCGCGCTGCCCCCGGTGGCATGTGTCTGGCTCATCCGAGGGATATTGCCTGTGTGGGCAGTTGCCCTGACAGCGGTCGTGGCAGGCATAGCCTACTTCAGTTTCATCGTATGGCGGGAAAAAATGTGGCCAGGGGCGAACGAAACCCCGGCTACAAGCCACAACGACAAACACGAACAATAATCAGGAATTCAGAACGTATCCGTCACAGGATAGAGCTAAACGTAGGCGGCAATCCGTTCCCCTCCGAATGGACCGCCTCCGGAGTTTCGGCGACACCGGACTGCATATCGGCGCAATACGTGTCGAATCCATGTACAAGATCGCTGGCTATCGCACTGGCGCTACGCCCCTCGATATGGCGGCGCTCCATAACATACACCGGCTCGCCTTCCTTCAGCAGTGCAAAGAACGGCGACGAGGCCGGAATGCCCACGAAATGCTCGCGCAGGCGAGCAGTGGCTTCGAGATCCTGACCCGCAAACACGGTTACTTTCCGATCGGGTTGCACGGGATGACGGAGCGCCATAGCTATCGCCGGGCGAGCACTTGAAGCAGCGCAGCCGCATACCGTGTTGATGACGACAAGCGTAGTTCCCTGCTTGCTTTCCTCAAGAGATTTCTCGACCGCCTCCGCATCGAGCAATTCTTCGATGCCCAGTTGCACGAGTTCTTGCCGCATGGGCGTTACAAGGGCTTCGGGATAAGGCATGATACCACAAGGTTGAGTGGGTCGATAAAAACAGTCGGGGACGGCATACTGGCGCAACGGACTGCTTGCGTATGCATCGCATAACACCTATGCCGTATCTTTGCATGCAGGTACCTGCATGCCTTTCCTTTGATCCCGCACCGCACGAAAACGGAAAACCACGCAAGAAGCGTTTCCACTGTCGGTTCCTCCCTTTTGATTGTACCCCGCACGTGCCGGAAATGCCGTCATGAGGAATTTTCTAAAGAACCGTAGGTCCTGTCTCCTGGCAGGGTTGGTGCTTTTCCTGCTTGTTTCCGGGTGCGCATCGTCCGGTGCAACAAACAAATCAGGGACGGTTGAAGCTCGCGTTCGCGCCCAGTACGCCCGCTGGCGAGGAACCCCATATCTGCTGGGCGGCACGACGGCGAGGGGAATCGATTGTTCGGCGTTTGTGCAGCACGTATATGCCGATGCCTTCGGGATCGATATTCCGCGCTCCACCGCAGATCAGGCCCGGGAAGGGCGCCGGGTGCAGCCGCCGCAACTGAAGGCTGGAGACCTTGTCTTTTTCCGACCACCAGGCGCCTCACGGCACGTGGGTATCTACCTGGGAAACGGGACGTTCACGCACGCTTCCACATCGCAAGGCGTTACCCTGTCTTCTCTGGATCAGGCGTACTGGCAATCCGCATATTGGACCTCTCGCCGTCTGCTCGACAACCCGGGCAAGCGCACTCGAAAGACACAGGATAAAAATCGGACCAAACCCACACGGCAGCCCACAAAGCGACCGGGCTGGTGATCGGAACAGATGACGCTGGATATACGTTTACCGACCTCTTTGAGGTCGTTTTTTTGGAGCCTTCCTGTGACCTGCGCGCTTGCCGTTCTGCTCCCCACATTGTCATCCATTCTGTTCGTTAACCATTCGGAACGCGTATCTCCACCCAGGGCTTACATATTGTATACCTGACTCGGGAAGGACTCGACAAACTCAACAAGGAACTTCGCTTCCTGAAGACAAAAGAGCGTGCCCGTATTTCCAGATCTATTCAGGAAGCACGGGAAAAAGGCGACCTGTCCGAGAATGCAGAGTATGATGCCGCAAAGGAAGCACAGGGGCTGCTCGAAGCACGGATTGCCAGAATGGAAACGACGGTCTCGCAAGCTCGCCTCGTGGACGAGAAGCAGGTAGACCCCGACAAGGCATATATTCTATCGAACGTTCGTGTAAAAAATCATGGAACGGGTTCCGAGCAAACCTTCCAGTTGGTTTCAGCGGCGGAGGCAGACATCCGAACGGGAAGAATCTCCGTTACAAGCCCGATCGGGAGCGCGCTTCTTGGAAAAGCGCCCGGCGACGTCATAGAGGTTGACGTACCGGCAGGTAAGGTGAAAATGGAAGTCCTCGCAATAAGCCGGTAATGCGCAGACCCGCTTCCGGGCTTATATGCGTCGCACATCCACCGTCAGATCCTGCAAACCCGTTCCCTTCGCCACAAGCCGGTCACCGTCTTCCACGGCCGCAACGCCCTCCGGCGTACCCGTATACATAAGGTCGCCAGGCATCAACGTAAAGATGGACGAGGCATACGCAACGAGTTCGTCCACGCCAAACAACATGCGGGAAACATTCCCCTGCTGCCGTAGCACACCATTTACGTGCAGGGAAATACAGAGGTCGCGAGGACCGGAAATGTCGCGGGCAGGTGTGAAGGCGCCTAATGGAGCAAAGGTGTCGAATCCCTTTGCAACCGACCAGGGAAGACCGCATCGCTTGGCCTCGGCCTGCAGATCCCGAGCCGTCATATCGATTCCGAGCGCGTACCCCTCCACATGATTCAGTGCATCGGACACGGGAATGTTTTTGCCCTTTTTCCCAATGACGGCGACCAGCTCCACCTCATGATGCACATCCTGCGATGCAGGCGGCAGCAGCACCTCCCCACCGTGCCCAACCAGAGCGGTCGGAGGCTTTAGAAAAATTACCGGCGCCACAGGCATGTTGCTCCGCATTTCGGCAACGTGCGCGGCATAGTTGCGCCCAATGCACAGCACTTTTCCCGGCCGGATGCTCAGGCCGGACATGGGCAGGTTTATGTTCATGATATTCTTACGAATGGAGGGCTCTTTTCTGCATAGCATCAGGATGATGCGACTATGCGGAACATGAAATTTTTTACTTTGTTACATTATGCTGCGCATTCAATGCGCAACCGAAGGCGGGAGACAAGCACTACGAAGGCCTGTTCCGAAAGCACCTTCAACGCCGCAGGCATGAATCCGTTGTCACAGGAAGACACGCTCTCGCGCCGGTACCCAATCCGGCGCCCAAAAGAAGAGACAAGAATATGTATGCCATCGTAGAAATTGCCGGCAAGCAATTTTCGGTTCGCGAAAAAGATCGGCTGATTGTCCCACATCTGGAAGGAAACGCGAACGACTCCGTTACATTCGACCGCGTACTGCTGATAGCCGGGAGCGATGGGGTACGGATCGGAGCACCGGTCGTACCTGACGCCTCGGTCAAGGCGACTATCCTCGAGCATGTCAAGGGCGACAAAATAGTTGTCTTTCGCAAGAAAAAACGCAAGCGATTCAAGGTAAAGCGTGGGCATCGCCAGCCCTATACGCGCATTGAAATCGGGAGCCTGTCCCCCGGCGGCGAAAAGGAAAAGAAAACCGCCGCAAAGAAGACGGCAGGCACAGTAAAGGAAGCCGGTACCGCCGCAAAGAAAACGGCAGGCAAGGCAAAGGAAGCCGGCGCCGCTGCAAAGAAGACGACAGGCAAGGCAAAGGAAGCCGGCGCCGCCGCAAAAACCGCCAGGAAGAAGCCTACCCCTGAGCCCACCGGGGAGGCCATCCATCCCGAAAGCGAAGCCGCTTCCTGAGACTCCGCTTCGACAGAGCGTTTTTACCACTAAATCGAAAAAGCCGTCATGGCGCATAAAAAAGGCGTAGGTTCCACAAAGAATGGCCGTGACTCGAACCCCAAAATGCTGGGAGTGAAAGTCTACGCCGGCCAATCCATCCATGCTGGCGGCATTATCGTGCGTCAGCGCGGAACCCGGTTTCACCCCGGTCGCAATGTCGGTCACGGCGGCGACGACACCTTGTTCGCCAAGTCAAACGGAACCGTGCGCTTCTCGCGCGGTCGTGCTGGACGACGGTTCGTGCATGTTGATCTCGACGGAGAATGATTGCGCCGCACGCATGGCGCATCAACACGCACCGTTCACGAATCCCATGTCAGCGGATCGATCCGGAAAATATTCCTGAGCGCCGCAAACAATTCCGGATGTCTCCTCGCCATGAGCTCGGGGCGTTCGAAAAAATTTTCCACGGCTACGGCGAATAATTCCGCCGGATCCTGAGCCGCATAACGCCGCAGCATGGATCGCCCTATACGTACGCGCCGTATCTCCTTGCGCACCAGTTCCCGCCAGGCCGCCGCAGACTCCGAAGCAATGAGGGACGGCGCCCCGTTGGCAAAGTTGCTTTCGTAATCGAGCAGGTGGGCCATCTCGTGAAGCACCACATTATGGCCGTCCGCCGGATTCTCCCATCCCTGACGAACGGAGTCCACGGAAAGAATCACAGGTCCCTGCGAATGCGCCATTCCTTCGAATTCCCCTTCCTCGCCGGCTGTATACGCATCGTCGAAACGGTCCGGATACAATAGTATCGTGCAGCGCGAGGGCCATTCCCGATCCGGCCTGCCATGCAGAAGAAGCGCGGCGCCGGCTGCTACTGCCGCCCTCAGCTCATCGGTGACCTCCACTCCTTCTACGCCTTCGAACGTCCATTCGGAAAGGATGATTTTTATATCGCTCTCGAACCGCTCCCGTTCGACATAACGATAGAAGGGAAAATCCGCCCTTAGCCACTCGGCCACAGCCGGGGACAACGGCTTGCGTACGGCCAGGAAGCGGCGCAATGGATACCGGGCTCCCCAGCCTGCCACAAGTAAAAACGTTGCTGCGCCGAACACCCACCCCACCGAAGTGGATGGCTCGGTCGCGATGCCTGCGCCAGCACCTGTCAACACCGCCAGCATCAGCGAGAACGCCACGGTTTTCCGATTCACCACTTGCACGATTCTATGTTTTTTCCGAACAAAACGGCTGCCGAGTGGTGTAATATGGTTTGTAATGCCGATCCGGCAAACTTACTCACGGATAGTATCTTCAACGAGGTGATCTGATGGGCACGATGAACAAGATGCGCGAGAACACAGGCATCGTCCTGTGGATTCTGGTGTTCGCGTTCGGGGTAATCTGGGTGCTCCAGGATTCCGGCGGTCTGGACGCCGTCGGCATCGGTACTGGCGTAGACATTGCGGTCGTGGATGGAGATCCCGTTCCCTATCAGACATATGCCCAGACAGTACAGCAACAGGCACAGCAATATCAGCAGCAGACGGGAGAATCGATGCCCCCGCAACTGCTGGAACAACAGCGGGAGTTGATCTTGCAGTCTCTGATCGAAAACAAGTTACGCGAACATGAGATGAATCGCCTGGGCATATCGGTTACCGGCGAGGAAATCTACGAAATGGTGACAGGCGACAATCCGCATGCGATCATCCGCTCGTATTTCAGCGATGAGCAAGGCAATGTGGACCGGGACCTTCTTCAAAATTTCATTGAAAATCCGGATGCCAGCGAAGACTGGATTCAGATCGAGGATTATCTCCGTTCGGAGCGCCGGCGTCAGAAGATGGACAACCTCATCTCTGCAACGGTGCACATCACCGATCGCAACGTAGAGGAAGAATACCGGCGCCGGAACCTGAGCGTGAATGTGGAATGGGCAGGATTGCCATACGCGTCCATTCCGAATGACTCCGTGGTGGTTTCAGAGCGTGACCTGAGGAGATTTTACGACGACCACCGGGACGAGTATGCACGCAATCGCGCATATGACATAGCGTACGTTTCGCAGTCCAAGCTGCCCGCCGCGGAAGATACCGCCGCTGTGTTTGCAGAACTGGAGCGCATGAAGGACAATTTTGCGGCAGCGGAAGACGATTCGTTGTTTCTCCTTCGTAATGTATCCCGGCGCCCCTTCTCCGACGCCTGGTTTGGCGCCAGCGACCTCGATACAGAGATCGCGTCAGTGGTTTTCCCCAACCCGGAAAAGGGGGCGGTGCTGGGCCCGGTCGCTGTCGGCAGCGAAGCGCACCTTATCAAGATCAGGGACATACGACCGGCAGAAGACGTTACCGTACGCGCATCACACATACTGCTGCGCGCCTCTGAAGAGAATGAGAACATACGCAGTGAGTTGGTCGGTATACGGGACCTCATCCAGTCAGGGGAAGCTGATTTCGCGGAAATGGCCCGGCAATATTCCGAAGACGCCTCGGCTGCGCAGGGCGGTGACCTGGGCTGGTTCGGTCCCGGCCGCATGGTAGCGCCTTTCGAAGAAGCGGCATTCGGGGCTCCTGTAAACCAGGTGGTCGGTCCGATCAAAACGCAATTCGGTTATCACCTGATTGTTGTCGTCGCACGTACAGAGAACGAAGTTAACATCGTGGATTTCGCCCTGGAGATCGACGCGAACGTCGCCACGCTCAACCAGATTCAGGAACAGCTGGAAGACCTCCGGTATTTTGCGGAAGAAACGGGAAGTTTTGACCAGGAAACTCAACGTATGGGTATGAGCATTCAGCAGGTCCGGGTTGAAGAGGAACAGGTAAGCATTCCGGGTATCGGGAGCGGGTATACCGTGCTCGACTTTCTCGAAACGGCAGAGCAAGGGAGCATCAGTGAAATCATCGAACTCGACGAAACATTTATTCTCGTTCATGTCGATGAGATTGTGCCGGAGGGCTACCAGCCTTTTGAGGAAGTACAAACGGAGATAGAGCCCCGAGCTTATATCGAAAAGAAAAAAGAGATCCTTGTGGAGCGTCTGGAACGCGCCTACGAGGCCGAGAGCTTCGACAATCTTTCCAGCGTACCCGGCATCCGGGTGCAGAACGCCTTTGTAACCTTCGAATCGAATGTGGTGCCCGGACTCGGTGCAGAACCCTTGTTCGTGGGCACTGCCCTCGCTCTCGATGCGGGAGCTTCCTCGGGCATCGTTGCCGGAGACAATACCGTCTTTGCACTGCGAGTGACTCAGGTCAACGAACCGGCGCCTATCACGGAAAACGAACAGGAAAATATCCGGCAGCAACTATTGCAGCAGCGGCAAAACACCGTGCGCACACAATGGATTGCATCCCTGCGCGAACACGCAGATATCGAGGACTTCCGCAGTCGTTTCCGTCAGCAGCAATAGCGGGCAGGCGTCTTTACGCCTCGAAGGTTCCCCTGAACACCACCTCTGCGGGACCTTCCAGATAAATATCCCGTATGCCCCCTCCTTCCAACTGGATGCCCACAGTCAGGCGCCCGCCGGGCATATCCACATAGATTCGGTCGGACTCCGTGCGCTCCAGCATGCGAGCCACTATAGCGGACGCTACTGCCCCCGTACCACATGCCAGCGTTTCCGACTCAACGCCTTTCTCGTAGGTACGGACGAGCAGGCGATCATCGTCTATGACTTCGACAAAGTCGATATTGGCTCCGGCCGGGGCCAGTGCTTCGTCCTGCCGGATAGCCGGCCCCCATACACCCACGGGAATGTCCGCCACGCGATCCGCGAAACACACCAGGTGTTCCGTACCGGTCCAAATATAATGGGCATCGGTAACCTCCGTTTCCGCCATGCTGCGGAGTACCCGGTGCGGGGTATAGCCGGCCAGCGCATGCTGGTGGACGCGCACCGGCCCGTCTTCCGATCCTTCCGCCCGGAAAACACCCGCATCTGTCTCGACCCGCATTTCCGGCTTATCCATACCGGCTCGCCGGGCAAACAGAACAAGGCAACGAGCGCCGTTTCCACACATCGTGCCGATCGTACCGTCCGCGTTGAAGTAACGCATCCGAAAATCATGCCCGGCATCGTCCGGGGAGTTGAATGCCAGCAAGCCATCCGCACCAATACCTTTCCGCCGGGGACACAGGCGCTGTGCGAAGCCACTCAACTCTTCATCGGAAAAATAATAGAAACGGTTGTCAATCACGATAAAATCGTTTCCGGCCCCATTCATTTTCGTAAATTCCACAATGATTTGCATAGCAAGTAAGGTGACCTCTTGGCGGAAAAGACACTAACGATCGAAGGCGTCGAACCACTCCTCCTGTACGGCTTCAACGACGCATATCTACGCAAGATCGAACAGGCCTTTCCCGAAACGCACGTCACGGCGCGTGGCGATGCGCTTATACTCAACGGTAAAAAAAGCGCCGTAGAAGATATCGAGCGAATCGTCAAAGAACTCATTGACGTCATTACTCGTAACGGCGGCCTGACCGAAAACGATGTAGACACGGTACTGACTCTCTTCACCACTGGCGACGGCGCGGGTTCCCGCTCCCTGGGCACGCACCATGTCATACTGTTCACGCCCTCAGGCAAAGCAATTCGGGCGACGATGCGCGGCCAGATAGGTCTGGTGGAGGCCGCCAGGGCAAACGACATTGTTTTCGCCATTGGCCCGGCGGGCACGGGAAAAACCTACGCCGCCGTTGCTCTGGCGGTATCTGCGCTCAAATCACGCAAGGTGAAACGGATTGTACTGTCCCGGCCGGCAGTAGAGGCCGGCGAACGGCTTGGCTTTCTACCGGGAGATTTCCGGGAAAAGGTCGATCCATACCTGCGCCCGCTCTACGATGCCCTTGAAGACATGCTCTCCAGCGAAAAATTGCGGGGGCTCATGGAAAAGAAAGTGGTGGAGATTGTGCCGCTGGCCTACATGCGCGGGCGTACGCTTAACAATGCGTTCGTCATTCTGGATGAGGCCCAGAATGCCACCTCGTTGCAAATGAAGATGTTTCTGACCCGCCTCGGAGTAAACAGCCAGGCGATCGTCACCGGGGACATCACACAAACGGACTTACCCGCCCGTGAGCAAAGTGGACTCGTGGAGGTCCGGGACGTGCTGTCCGGCATAGAGGGGATTCGATTCGTTTACTTTGACCGGCATGACGTTATGCGGCATAGCCTCGTGCAAAACATTATAGATGCTTACGAACGCCGCGGACCGGATGTCGGAAATAGTACGCCGGATCAGGAAGCAGCGTCGTAATCGTAAAACCCACGTCCGGATTTGCAGCCCAGCCGGTCTGCATCCACCATCTCCCTGAGGAGAGAACAGGGCCGGTATCGCTCGTCGGCCAGTCCCTCATAGAGCACTTCCATAATCGATAAACACACGTCCAACCCGATGAAATCCGCAAGGGCAAGCGGTCCCATCGGATGACGCATTCCGAGGGTCATCACTTTATCGACACTCTCCGGCGACGCCACGCCTTCCATGACGCAGCGGCAGGCCTCGTTGATCATCGGCATCAGGACCCGGTTCGAAACGAATCCCGGGGCGTCCCGTACCTCGACCGGCTCCTTCCCCAGATCACGCGCGAGGTTGAATACCTGCTCGAATGTCGCCTCGCTCGTCGCTGGACCACGCACGACTTCGACCAGCTTCATAACCGGAACCGGATTGAAGAAATGCATACCAATGACCTGCCCGGGGCGGGTAGTAGCCGAAGCCAGCGAAGCAATGGATATGGAGGATGTATTGCTCGCCAGCACGGCATGGGCCGGTGCAGCAGCATCCAGTCCTGAGAACACGGTTCGTTTGAGCGCCATATCCTCCGGTACGGCCTCTATAACCAGATCGGCGTGCGCCACCGCCTCATGCACCTCGGAAAAGGAAACAATACGGCTCAAGACCTCTTCCGGGTGTGCAACGCCCTGCCGGTCGAGATTTCGCCGGATCGAAACAAGGGCCCGTTCGAGAGCAACAGGGGACAGATCGACGAGATGTACCGGATGCCCATGCAGGGCAAAGACATGGGCAATGCCGCACCCCATGGCGCCGGCTCCCACTACAGATGTCCTGCACCGGCTCATGCGCCTTGAACCAGGATGAGGAAAGATCAGAACGCCAGCATGCCTGCTGACTCCGCCGCCGGGAGATATCTTACATCAACCGGGTTGTTTTCTTCGTCCACCAGAACCACGCGAGGACGGTGATGGCGGGTCTCCTCGGGCGTCATGTGGACATACGCGATGACAATGACTTCGTCCCCCTGGGCAGCCAAACGGGCCGCCGGGCCATTCAACTTGACGATGCGGCTGCCGGCCGGACCCGGGATAGCGTATGTCTCAAGACGCGAACCGTTGTTTACATTGACCACCTGCACCTTTTCGTAGGGAAGGATCCCTCCTGCTTCAAGCAACGCTTCGTCCAGCGTAATAGAGCCTTCGTAGTAGAGATCGGCCTCGGTAACCCGGAGCCGCTGCAACTTCGCCTTGAACATCGTAACGGTCATAACAATCCGGCTGTCCGGTCTTTCGCATAGCAAGGGACGGGCGTCACAGGGAATCTAACTTCCTTCGTCATGTTTTTCTGCACTATGTTTTTCTGCACTCTGGCCCGCAGGGAGCTTGCGTAAAAACACTGTCGATGAGCCGTGTACTCCCAAAATAGACGGCTACCGCCGCCAGTACGTGCTGACCGGGCGATATTTCTTCGATCGGCAGCAACGTATCCGCATCCACCACATCCGCGTATTGTACACACGCATCGTCTTTCCGGCGCAGTATCGAGCGCATGATTTCAACCAGTGCTGCCGAGCGCTGTTCCCCCTTCCCGATAGCCTCCTCTGCGCCATGCACTGCTTGCGACACGACGACAGCCGCCTTGCGCTGCACAGAAGTCAGATAGGCGTTGCGGGATGAAAGCGCTAATCCATCCGCGGCGCGGGCGGTCGGCACACCAACCATCCTGATGTCCAGCAGCATGTCTCGCACCAGCCTGTTCAGAATGACGAATTGTTGTGCATCCTTCAACCCGAAAACAGCCACATGCGGACGGCACGCATGGAACAGCTTTAACACGACAGTCGCCACGCCTTCGAAGTGCCCCTTCCTGAACTTTCCACACAAATACCGGCTCATATCCCCAACCTCGACCGATATCCGGCCCGCCTGTACCCCTCCCGGGTACATCTCTCCTGCTCCGGGGGCGAACACGGTAATCCCGGAAGACAACTTCCCAAGAGTTTTCACGTCCTCATCGAAGTCACGCGGGTAGGCATCAAAATCCTCCCGGGGGCCGAACTGCGTTGGATTTACGAAAATAGACACCACCACATCGTCTGCAGAGGAAAGCGCCGCCCGAACGAGCGCCTCGTGCCCTGCGTGTAAAGATCCCATGGTGGGTACAAGCGCAATACAGCGCCCCTCGCTGCGGCGCTGACCGGCCCATGCCTGCATCTTCCGAACGGAAGTGATTATTTTCATAGCGTGCAGCGTATAATGCCTCGTACTCCTGCCATCATCATATTGTGTTGCCATGCCTGAGTTTCGTATTGAAACCGATTCACTCGGCGAGGTTCGCGTGCCGGCCGACGCACTCTTCGGTGCACAGACACAACGAGCCGCCGAGAATTTCCCCATCAGCGGTCTTCGCTTTCCGCGGGCATTCATCCAGGCCCTCGGCATGGTAAAGTACGCCGCTGCTCGCGCAAACTGTTCGCTGGGCATATTACCGGAAGACAAGGCAGAGGCCATTGCTACCGCGGCGCAACAAATCATCGATGGAAAATACGACGACCAATTCGTGCTGGATATTTTTCAGACAGGCAGCGGCACCTCTACGAACATGAATGCCAATGAGGTGATCGCAACGCTTGCCAACAAGGCGCTGGGGGGAGAACGGCACGGCAAGCGCATTCATCCGAACGATGATGTCAACATGTCGCAATCGTCGAACGATGTCATTCCGACGGCCATGCATCTCGCCGCCCGCATTGCCATCGAGCACACGCTACTCCCCGCGCTGGACCGGCTCCGGGAGGCTCTTGCGAACAAGTCCGTCTCATTCGACGATATTGTAAAAAGCGGACGTACCCACCTGATGGACGCTACGCCCGTGCGACTCGGACAGGAGTTCGGCGGATACGCGTCCCAGATAGCGCATGGCATGCGCCGCCTGCACCATGCTTCCGGCGAACTGGAAGAACTGGCCCTGGGAGGTACGGCCACGGGCACAGGAATCAACCGGCACAAGCAATTCCCCGAAAAAGCCATTGCAAACCTCTCCGGGTTATCCGGGCTGACGTTTCGCGAAGCGGAAAATCACTTCGAAGCACAGTCCGCCAGAGATGCGTACGTCAGCGCATCGGGAGCACTCAATACGCTGGCTGTCTCGTTGATGAAAATAGCGAATGATCTGCGCTATCTCGGAGCAGGCCCTACCAGCGGAGCAGCCGAAATCCGGCTCCCCGCCGTACAGCCCGGATCATCCATCATGCCGGGCAAAGTCAATCCTGTGCTGAGCGAGGCCATGATGATGACCTGCGCCCGCGTAATGGGTAACCATACGACCATCACGATCGGCGGACAGCATGGCAACCTCGAACTGAATGTGATGATGCCTGTTATGGCGCATTGCATGCTGGAAAACGTCTCGATCCTGGCCGGGGCATGCGATGCGTTCCGAATCCGATGCATAGAAGGTATTGAGGCGGATCGCGCACGCTGCCGCGAATTGCTGGAGTTGAATCCTTCGATCGCAACGGCGCTCAATGCCGCTATTGGATATGACAAAGCGTCACAGGTTGCCAAAAAGGCGGCCCGGGAACGGCGCTCGGTGCGGGATGTCCTTCAGGAGATGAATCTGCTCCCTGAGGCGGATATCGACGCCATTCTCGATGTACGCCCCATGACGGAACCGGGTATTCCGGGCACATAACCATGCACGGGATGCATTACATGGACCAAACGACCTGCCTGTATGCAGGTCCCCGTAATAATTTCGAATTTGGCACGTTTTTGTCTGCCAACGAGTTAAGTCGCTGCATTGTATTGTGCAGCGGCGCCGTATCTCATGCATAGTCGCCATTCAATCCACATCCGAACATGCGCACAAAAAGAAATTATCCCGTTTCGCTGGCCGTGATCGTTGCCGTTTTCCTATCCGGCGGCCTGTTCGCAATGATGGGAGCCAACGTATTCGGTGTAGGGGACAAAACCGGCGTCGAGACCCGGGCTGCCGAAAGCGTTCCGGTTGCCGATGCGCTCCCTGAAGCAACAACCCTTGAAGACGCATTTACGCAAGTAGTCGAGCGCGTCAATCCGGCTGTCGTACAGATCCAGGCAGAAAACATCCCGACCCACTGGAACCCGGACGAGCCGCAGCCAAATCCTTTCGATAATACCCCGTTCGGGAATTTCTTCAGAGATTTCGACTTCAATGTTCCGCAGATACCCCGAGCGGGACTCGGATCAGGTGTAATCATCCGGCCGGACGGGCACATCCTGACCAACAATCATGTCATCGAAAACATGAATGAGTTGACCGTCATCGCTATAGACGGCACGGAATACGAGGCGCGAGTCATCGGGGCGGACCCGGTAAGCGATGTCGCCGTGATCAAGATCGACGCAGAAGCATTGCCTTTCATCGGCATGGGCAACTCCGACCATATCAAGGTCGGACAGTGGGTCATGGCTTTCGGATCGCCTATCGAAGCATCGCTCGGCAATACCGTTACAGCGGGTATTATCAGCGCAACAGGCCGGATTCGAGTAGGAAACGGCATGTCAAATGACGAAACCGCAAGCGGGCCGGCGCCCACGTATAACTTCATTCAGACGGACGCAGCTATCAATCCGGGAAATTCCGGAGGGCCGTTGGTGAACCTGCGCGGTGAACTGGTCGGTATCAACACGGCTATCATCACACGTACGGGCGGATATCAAGGGATCGGTTTCGCCATCCCCGTCAATACCGTGCGAAACGTGGCCGATCAGTTGATATCCACCGGACGCGTCGAGCGCGGGAAACTTGGCGTAAGTTATGGCCCCGCGAGCGAAGCCCTTATCGAGGCGCTGAACCTGCCCCAGGGCGCAGCAGTTGTCGGGTCCGTGGTGACCGGCTCTGCGGCGGAGAATGCAGGCATCCGCCCAAGGGATGTCATCGTCAGCCTGAACGGAAAGCAACTGAGCGATCACCAGCAGCTCTCGTTGTGGATCGGCGCCATGAAGCCGGGAGACTATGCGGAAGTCGAGGTAAACCGGGAAGGCGACCGGAAAACCTTCCGCATCAAACTCGGAGACTGGGGAAACAATGAATCGCCCCTGGCCGAAAACGAGAACGCGCCGGACACTATCGGTGACCGCCTGATGGGCGAACTGGGCATCACCCTGAGCAACGTTACTCCGGAACTGGCCCGCGAAGCAGGCTTAGAAGAGGAAACGATCGAGGGCGTGATCATTACGGATATAGACCCGACGAGCTACGCGGCCCGCGAAGCAAACCTGCGCCGCGGCGCCATTATCTCAGAGATCGATCGGAAGAAAGTCCGCAATCTTAGGGAATTCGAGACGGTCTACGAAGATATAGAGGCAGGCAAAGCCTTTATCGTCCGGCTACGCGCACCGAACGGAGGCGCCGGAATAACTGCGCTGAGAAAACCCCAGGCACAAGGGGAATAAGCAACGCGCATGGAAGGTGGTCCGGCCCCGGCTACTCCCTGATCAGCATGGTAAGCCCGTACTGGTGATCCTCGATCCGCATAGGACCCTCTGAAAAGGGAATCAGGTACACTTCGTCTTCGTGCGGTAGCGTACGCACGTCGTAGGTCTCCCCGTCAGAGGAGCGGCTGCTCCAGAATCCCATGCGGGCCTGCTCGCCGACCGAGGTGGCGGAAATGCCTATTTCGTACTTGCGAATCTCCTTGCCCTGCTGAAAAAGGGATACCTCCCGCGTGCCATAACTACGGTAAACGCGAATGGTCTTGGGAACGGGACCTGCGTCCCTGCCGTCGACGAGTACATAGACAGCCTTCCCGTAGCGAAGCGAGTCCGCTGCCGCCTCGTCCCCCCGGGCCATGTCTTTCGACGCACTGCAGCCCGCAACAAGCGGAACTAAAACAGTTAGTGTTACAACAAGTCTTGTGATGATCATGCCACACCTCCCTGTTCCATAAAGTACGCAACGCCTGTATTTCTTATCGTATCGGCTGCTCACGGTTCCCCTTCCACCCTTTACGTTCCTAAACGCTATATTGCGCCTCCCGCCGGACTCGTCCGCACCGTTCCATGCATACGACGACCATGCCCATCCCCATCTCTTTCGCCCCCCTCGACACACTGCCTGCGGTAATACGCTCCGGCGGCGTCGAGGCCTACCGGTGTCTCGTAGTGACGGACGAACAGGTGGCAGCGCTGTATGGTGACGCCGTATGTAGCAGCCTTGCACTGAAAGGACTCGAACCGCACCTCATCGTATTGCCACCCGGCGAATCGACCAAATCGCAAGATCGGCTCGCCGAAATCTACGACCGGGCGCTTGCGTGGGGCATCGAACGGGGTACGCCCCTCGTGGCCTTTGGGGGGGGTGTCGTAGGCGACCTTGCCGGTTTTGCAGCGGCTACGCTGCTTCGCGGCATTCCGTTTTTTCAGGTTCCTACTACGCTGGTCGCGCAGGTAGACAGCTCTATCGGGGGCAAAACCGGCGTCAACCATGCAACAGGAAAGAACCTGATCGGTGCATTCTATCGCCCTGCCGGCATCCTGACCGATCCGGGTTTGCTGAAATCCCTGCCGACGCGCCAGTGGGCCAGTGGTCTTGCGGAAGTGATCAAACACGGTCTCATTGCCGACGAGGCGCTCTTTACAGAACTGGAAACGCAGGCGGATGCGCTGTTCGATCGAGATGAGTCCGTCGTAGAACGCATTGTTCCCCGGGCAGCAGGCGTAAAAGTGCGCATCGTGTGCGAAGACGAATTCGAAACCGGGCTACGCACCATTCTGAATTTCGGCCATACGTTCGCACATGCCATCGAAAAAGTAGCCGGATACGGAGCATATACGCATGGGGAAGCCGTAGCGGCGGGTATGCGGGCCGCCTTGCGCCTTTCCGAGCATAAAACGGCAGGCTTCGACGCCGAGCGAGCCGATCGTATCGTCCGGCGCATTCCGGTGCCTCCCGGACTCGCTTCTCTTTCGATAGCGGACCTCATGCACGCTATGAAGCTCGACAAAAAGGTGCGCAGGGGCAACGTACGGCTTGTGCTACTCGACCGAATCGGTCATGCCTTCGTAGCCGGAGACATACCTTCTACCCTGGTGGAAAAAGCCTGGGCGTTCGCTCAGGAAGCCATCGGCTGAGCAGAGGAGGTTTGGGCAAGCGTACAACGTGTTCCGAACACAGGCACTATTTCGGAACGCCTGCGTACTTATTAATATCAAACCTTTTTTGTGCCTTGTCCTCTCGCCGAGTCATACACTTCTCCGGCCGGCTCCTGCAGTTCGCCTTGTACGCGGCGCTGTTTGGAGTGTTGGCATTCTTCGCTCTGGCGCGCACCGAGCAAGGCAGAGAAACACTGCGCATGGGGACCCAGAGCCTGATAAACCGGTCACTGGCAGGACACCTGGAGATCGGCAGCTTGTCGGGCAGCGTACCCGGACGACTCACCGCGCAGCATGTCGTCGTGCGGGATCCCTACGGAAAAACGATCGCCAGTATCGACTCGGTGATCCTGCACCCAACGTGGCGTTCGCTGATGAGCCGCACCATCTCGACAGGACATGTTACGCTCGTTCGCCCGCACCTCATATTACAGAGGGATGAATCAGGCGCTTGGAATATCACCGAGGTTTTCCGGTCTGTCACCGATACGTCCCGGTCGAGTACGAGCACCTGGTCCTTCCGGTCCAGCCTCGTAGACATCGTAGAGGGAAGCATTCGCACACAATCGGCAACCCCCTCCTCTTCGGATATTTTGTTCGACTGGGGCAATGCCTCGATGGAGGATATCGACGCCCGGTTGGCGATCGACATAACGCCGGAAACAAAAACCGTCGAGGCGCTCGATTTCAAGGCCCGGCTTATCGATCCGGACATGGAAATCGCCCTGCTACGTGGACAACTGACGGCACAGGGAGGCGACATCGCGCTCCACGAAGTTAACCTGCGTACGCCGGCGAGCAACCTGTATGTGAACGGTTCGATATCCGCCCCCGATACGCTTTCCGGCGATGTTTCCTCCCCTTTCCTGGACCTCCACCTCGATCGCAGTACGATCCACTCCGGAGAATTGGGTAGCGTATTCCCGGCCCTGCCCTCCATGGAAACCGTTACGGCTGCTGCAAGAGTGCGAGGTCCTGTCGAGGCACTGGTAATTGACCATATCACGCTCGAAAGAAACACTTCCGCCCTGGCGATCGAAGGAACCGTCCTGGGCTTACCGGACTCGCTGGATTACGATCTGGCGGTACGGGAAGGGCGAATACACTGGCAGGATATACATCCGATCCAGCGCACCGTTGCCATCCCGTCGTTCGAACACCTGGGCCGCATCGCGTTCACGGGCTATGCGAGAGGTACGGCGCATTTTCGCAGGGGAGAGACCGCTCCCCGGTGGCAAGGCGCACACGAATTTACGGTCGAAAGCGATGCCGGGCACATGAAGGGGGACGCCCGGATCACGCTCAATAAAGAAGGGCTTTCTGTAGAAAGCACTATGGATCTGACGGGCGTAGACGCCGGCCGCATATTCAGGAAATCGAACCTTGCAGGCGATCTCACAGGGCGTATCACGGTGCATGGAGACGGCCCTTCTCTTGCGGAGCTGACCGGGGAAGCCGAACTGGCGCTGACCCGCTCTCATACCGCCTCCCGACGATTTGACACACTCCGTGTAGCCGTAGCCGGCACGCGGCATATCTTCCAGGGAAATCTCCATGCTGCAGAGGGCAGTGGATCACTGGATGCTTCGTTCCAGGCTGACCTGACTGCAACCCCTCTCCAGTACCGTATGGAAGGCGCCACAACCCGGCTGGACATAGGAAATATCCTCCGCAGCGATTCTCTTTCTTCGTCGCTCAACACCCGATTCGACGTGGAAGGAAGCAGCGTATCGTGGACGAATTTCGAGGGGAATATGGAGGTGGCGTTCGAGCCGTCCGTCCTGTCTATAGGAACGACCCGGCACACTATCCCGGCCCACCGTTCCTCGTTATCGATCCGTCAGGACAATACGGGAAGCTTCGAAGAGCCGCAGATTGTGCTGAGCGGGGACTTGGCAGAGCTAAAAATCACGGGCGATGTAGCGTTGGAACCGGTGATCCGACTCGCACGATATTGGGGTGAAGCCATCGCCCGGTCGGCAGCGTATGAAACATCGAAACCGTACCGTACGGCGGGCGCAAAGATAGAGCCCATAGGCCCAGGGCGACGTGCCGGAAGCCGCATGGTAACCGGCCTGCAAGCAAGACAACTCGACGTGAGGCTACGGATGCTGCGCTCGGACATCCTTGCTGTCCTGTTGCCGGGTCTGCCCGTAGTGCATACCGACCTGCGGGCGGAAGGGCGCCTCCGGTTGGCGCCCGACCACTTTGATCTCGACATGCGTGTCGAGGCTGATTCGCTGTATACCGGCGAGTTACGGGCCTACGAGGTTGCAGGAAACCTGTCAGCCGCAAGCGACGACGCAGACGCTATTGCGCGCACATTGATATCCACCCTGTCGACAACGATTTCGGATATGAGCGTCAAGGGACGACGCTTCGAACAGGCCTCGCTGAAGAGCGGTTTCCAAAATCGGACCCTTGATTTCACGGCACAGGCAAACACGCCCGGGGCCGTGACGCCATTGCGGCTACGCGCCCGCATGGATATCCTGAACGACCGCAACCGACTGTTTATCGAAGACCTTCAGATAGCCGCCAGAAATCAGATATGGACGGCAACCGACAACCGGATTGTCGATTTCTACAAGGAAGCTATTCATATTCCCGGTATCCGAATTGCCCGGCAAGACAACCTTGTTCCGGGTTCGCAGGGATATCTGCATATTACCGGTGCGCTCTCCGCTGCGCCGCAAGACACGCTGTTCATCCATGCCGAAGATATTCGCATGCAGCACGCGGGCGAACCGATGGACCTGCGCAATACAATCGATGGACAACTTGGAGGAAAACTGGCCTTTACGGGATGGGGGCGACGACCCGAACTCACCGGTCGTATTTTCGTGGACTCGCTGGCATTCAAAGACCGCCCGTTGGGGCATCTTGCGCTCGATAGCCGCTACATTCCCGGTTCTCCGGACGTAGCCTTACAAGCTCGCCTCACTCCTTCAATGTCCGGCGATGCAGACCTGTTGCCCGATCGTAACGATCTGGCCGTGAACGGCACTTTCCGGCTCCCTGGCCCGCAAAACGCTTCCGCAACGCGGGATCCCGGGGCTCTTGATCTAAACGTACGTATCGAACGAGCAAATGCCTTCTTCTTCGAACACCTGTTCAGTGAGGCCATTGCCGATGTAACAGGATACCTCGACGGGAGCGGACACATCGGCGGAGATTTTTCAAAACCTCTCTTCAATGCCGACCTAACCTTGCGTGGCGTGCAATTTCACGTCCCCGAATTCCAGCTCGCATACGAGGCGACCGGTCCTCTCGTCGTCGATAGACAGGGTATCCACCTCGCGAACCTGCACCTGTCCGATACCCGAAACGGAACAGCTGTCGTGGGGGGATCCATCTTGTTCAACGACTATCGCTTTTTCTCTTTCAAGCTTGAGGGTGCGCTCGACAGACTCAATGTGATGAATGTGCGCAATTCGAGGGAATTGCCCTTCTACGGACGCATCTGGGCTTCTGGCGACATACTACTCAGGGGACCAATCTCCAATGCGCTTCTGGAATCGAGCGAATTGAGAACCACTGCGGGCAGCGAGATCTACATCCCGGTCGCCGGAACAGCCGAGGATACGGATACCGGATTCATTGTATTCGCGGACTCGACGGGGCATATGCCATCCGATTCCGCACAACGTACCCGGCGGCGCAACCTCCTGACGAAACGCCCTGCCGGCGAACGGCCATTCGTGGACGGCCTCGACATGGACATCAACATCCTGAGTCCGGAAGGCGCCACGGTGCATCTTGTAATTGACCCGCTTCTGGGCGAAGTCATCAACGCCCGGGGAAACGGACGCGTACAACTCGGACGACACGAAGGCGAATTCTACACGTTCGGAACCTTCACGGTCACTTCCGGAGATTATCTGTTTACGGCAGCCGAGGTATTCTCCCGAAGATTTCTCATCGACAGCGGCACGATCTCCTGGGACGGCGATCCGCTAAACGCCACGATGGACATCGAGGCCTCTTACCGGACTCGTGCTTCCCCGGAAGGCCTTGGCATACAACAGCGCCAACTCATTCCCCTCGTCATAGAGTTGGGCGTGAACGGGCGCGTCACAACACCCATCATCGACCTGAGGCTCTCCGTGGACCGGGAAAAACGCGGCTATATCGGCGACTACGAAGGGCTGGAAACACTACTCAACCAGCCCGAACGAGCTGCCCAGTACGCCACCAGCGTGCTACTTACGAATTCGTTTCTGCTTGCCGAGCAACAGCCTCGGGCGCAACGTAGCAGCCTGGTATTTCACAGCCTCTCCCAACTGGTCACCGGCCAACTCAACCGGTACATCAACGATGCATTGCCGGGCGTAGAACTCAATGTCAATGTGCATGGAGAAAATGCTCAGGATATCGGCGTCGCCTACGGCGTGGCGCTACAATTGCTCGACGAGCGCCTCATTATCCGGGGACATGGCATCTATCACAACGACGAAACGAGACAGCAGCAAAACGGACTCGGCGAAGTTGTCGTGGAGGTGCGTCTGGGCCCGCACGTATCCATGGATGTGTTCCACCGCCGGGAAGACGGCATTCTACTCAGTACGGAATCGATCAACGGCACCAATACGACCGGGGCAGGCCTTTCGTACAAAACCGGGTTCTCTACCTGGGGACGCCTGTTCAGCCGTATCTTCGGACTGGGAGACGCAATAAAAGACGACGACGAAACGCCCGAAGACATCGCTGCCGAAACCGTCGCCGGCGAATGACGCCCGCAGCATGCCGTTCCTCTACAGGCTGTACGTTGTCACGTACGCCTCAGCGGCATAAAATTCCGGCAAGCCAAGTTTGTTCAATGCGCGGGCCGTGTTCGTATTCCGGTCCCGGGCGCGCTGCCAGAATTCACGTTCATCGTATGCTCCTGGAAACATCGCACGGTCTTTCTGGCTCTCGTGCTTGTAAATGGCTTCTACCTTGCGATCCAGATCAGCCTTGGAGAGAGGCAGAAAAACGTCTGCCATGTGGATATCCCACTCTTGCCAGGCGCCACGGTATAACCAGATGAGCGGCCTGCGAAAACCGGCCTCGGTCTCATGCCGGGCCGTATATGCCCGGAATGCCTCGCCGATCGCTTCATAGCACATGCGATGCGTCCCGTGCGGATCCGACAGGTCCCCCGCCACAAATACATGATCCGGGCGGATTTCCTCCAGTAAGTCCAGTACGACCTGCTCATCTGCCGGCCCGACAGGATCCTTGCGCACCCGTCCGGTCTTGTAAAATGGCATATCGAGGAATCGTGCATTTTCTTTGCCGAGCCCCATCACCTCGATGGCCTCAATGGCTTCTGCATAACGAATGTTCGCCTTGATGGCGCGTATCTCCTCTGTATCCACCTCGCCCGGCGCCTTGTCTTCCAGAAATCGGAACATTTCTTTGCATCGTTTCTCGAAATCCGGGCAGACCCCGTCATCCAGTCCCAACGTATCCCGGCTGAACTCGAGAAACTGCAGATGGCGTCGCACGTCAGCGTCAAAAACGGCCACGGAACCATTGGTCATATACGCCACAAGTACGTTGTTGCCTTTGGCCACGAGCTTGTCGAGCATGCCCCCCATGGAAATCACATCGTCGTCCGGGTGCGGGCTGAACACGATAACCGACTGACCCGATATGAGGTCGTCCGGGTAGGTGATGCGTTTGCGCAGATCCTCGAACACCGTGCGGCACAGGTTGTCGATGTTGCCGTACGCATAGACCAGATCGTGCAGATTATGCCGGTAGAAATCCGATTCGTCAAGGGTAAGAACAGCTTTCTCAAGTTTCTCGCTCAACCAGATAACCGCCCGCTTCGCCATTGCCTGATCCCAGTCCACGGAGCCGGCCAGCCAGGGGGTTTTCTCGCGGACAAGCGCACCGCCGGCCGCGTGGTCCAGATAGAAGACGGCGTTCGGGTGCTCCTGCAGATAGCTGGCGGTAACCTGCAGATTCGGCTCCTCCTCTACGGCCCGCCGGACAATGGGTCCCTTGTGCTCTCCCGTCGCAAGCAGAATGATTTCGCGGGCAGCCAATAACGAGCGAACGCCTATGGTAATGCCTTGCCGGGGTACGTTCTCCTTCCCGAAAAAATCGGAGGCGGCATCCTTCCGCGTAATTTCGTCGATAACGATAAGGCGGGTGACGGTCTCAGGGCCGGAACCCGGCTCGTTGAATCCGATGTGCCCGCTACGGCCAATGCCGAGAAGAAGCAGATCAAACCCGCCCGCTTCTTCGATGGTCTGTTCGTACCGTTGGCAAAATGCGGCGACATCCTCTTCGGGAAGCGCCCCATCCGGCGCATGGATGTGCTCGTCAGGAATGTTCACGTGGTCAAAAAAGTTTTCCCGCATGAACCGGTAATAGCTCTGACGACTGTCTGGCGCAATGGGATAGTATTCGTCGAGGCTGAAAGTAACCACTCCGGAAAAATCCAGACCTTCCTCGCGGTGCATCCGGATCAACTCCTGATATACGCCGATAGGCGTGGAGCCGCTGGGAAGACCAAGTACAAATTTTTTGCCGGCAGCCTGGTGTTCCCTGATCAGCTCGGCAATGCGCCCGGCGGCCTTGCGCGCCAGCGACACTGGATTGTCAAAAATTTCGACGGGGACACGCTCGGGGTACATGCCCGAACCGGAAAGCGCTTTTCGAGAGGCACTGATTTCCTGTCGCATAGCCTCGTTGGATGATTATGCATGAATCTCTGCAAGCGCTTCACGCTGCAGTGCAAGCGTTTGCTCGATTTCGTCGTCGCCGTGCGCCGCCGACACGAAAAATGCTTCGAATTGCGAAGGGGCAAGATAAACCCCCCGTCTCAGCATCGCGTGAAAATAACGCGCATAGCGCTTTGTATCGCAGGACCGGGCCCCTTCGTAATCCGTCACGCGACGGTTGGTAAAAAAGAGCGACCCCATGGAGCCTACCCGCGTACAGCAATAGTCAAGACCCAGATCGTGGAGATTCTTCCGGGTCCCCTCTTCCAGCGTACGGCCCGACGCTTCAAGTCGGTCATAGAGGGTCGGGTCGTTCAGAATGCGCGTCAATGCCGCCCGGCCCGCCGCCATAGCAAGGGGATTGCCGGAAAGCGTGCCCGCCTGGTATACGGGGCCGGACGGAGCAAGATGCTCCATAATCTCGCGCCGCCCGCCGTAGGCGCCCGCAGGTAGGCCGCCGCCCAGCACTTTCCCGAGCGTGGTCAAATCGGGAACCACTCCATAGCGCTCCTGAGCGCCTCCCCGCGCCACACGGAACCCGGTCATCACCTCATCGAAAACAAGCAGTATGCCCCGGTCCGTACATATATCCCGAAGCCCTTCGAGAAACCCCGGCTCGGGCGGTACGCAGCCCATGTTCCCCGCTACGGGCTCCACGATGACACAGGCAATGTCGTCCCCGTGTGCGTCGGAAAGCCGGACTACGCTTTGCAGGTCATTGTACTTTGCCAGCAGCGTATCCCGGATCGCCGGAAACGGCACCCCGGGCGAATCGGGATGCCCGAAGGTGGTGGCGCCGCTGCCTGCTGCAGCAAGAAAGAAATCGGCATGGCCATGATAATTTCCCTCGAACTTGACAATCTTGTCGCGCCCGGTAAACCCGCGCGCAAGGCGCACCGCGCTCATGGTCGCCTCGGTTCCGGAATTCACCATGCGGACCATCTCTATCGACGGCACGATCTCCGAAACGATCTCGGCCATCTCGGCCTCGAGGCGAGTGGGGGCGCCGAAGGACGTGGAAGATTTCGCTGCTTCCGCCACGGCTTCCACGATCGCCGGCTCCGCATGACCGAAAAGCATCGGGCCCCATGATCCCACATAATCGATATAGCGGCGTCCGTCCTCATCCTCGACCCAGGCTCCCGAGGCGCTTCGCAAAAAGACAGGGGTCCCGCCCACGGCTCCAAAGGCCCGCACCGGAGAATTTACGCCGCCCGGAATAACGCTCCGCGCCCTTTCGTATAACGCCGCACTGGTCTCGAACATCGGAACCTGCGAAAGTGAAGTGCTGAGCGAAGTGGTTTTGATCAGAGTATCCTATACTGTCTCTTCAAAAAAGAGGATGCAATGGACAGAAAAACGCCCTTGCTTACGTGGGCGTTTCCGAAACCAAAGGCAGCGGCGAAGCAGACGCAGGCGCCACCCATCTCCGCGCTTCGGCAATCAATTCGCATTGCCTGCATCGCGTACGCCGCTCCGACGGTCGGGAGTATGCCTGGACAGGGCATAGCGCACGGGCCTTACGCGAAACGTCACCGACCCCGGAAAGCAGATCGGGAGCATCGGTAGAAGGCGGCTCCTTCGAAGCTTCCGGAAAGGTGATTTGCGAAACCACGGCTTCTGCAAGGGCCTCCACAAAAAGCGGATGGCAGTTCAGGCCCGACATGACCTCGAACTGGTGGATACCCGCATTTTCGGCCCGTTCGCGCAGATCCACATCCAGTTCGAAGGCCGTTTCTATATGATCGGTCACGAAGGCAATCGGCGCCACGACAAGCGAAGCGACGCCTTCGGTCCCGAGTTCCTCGACTTTGTCGATCGTGCTTGGCGTCAGCCATTCCATAGGGCCCACCTTGCTCTGGAAGGAAACATGATACGGGCGGTCGTATTTACGGTGGGCCATGACCCGATCCACCGTCGAATGAATCAGGCAGCAATAGGGGTCCCGCCGTTCCTTCATTTCCCGCAACGGCGTACCATGCGCACTAAAAAGTAAATGGGTACCCGTGCGCGCGGATCTGTGAAAACGCTGCAACGCCTCGTCTATACGCTCGGAGACGGCCTGTACGTAACCCGGGTGGCCCGCATATTCGAATACCGAGGTGGTTTCCCAGTCCGGAATCTCCCCCGCTTCCTTAAGCGCATGCCAGTAAACAAGCGAGGCGCCCGTGGTTGTCTTGGAGTACTGCGGGTACAGCGGCAGCAGCACTACCTTGGTAACCCCGTCGCGTCGCATCTTCGAAACGGCTTCCTCGCTAAGGGGATGCCAATAACGCATAGCAGGGTACGTCCTGAACACGACGCCTTCCGCCCGGCCATAATCCCGCATCAGGCGTTCTTCGAGCGCACGCGCCTGCTCGCGAGTCAGACGGTTAATGGGTGATCCGCCGCCGATCGCATCGTAGTCCTTGCCGACACGTTTTGAACGCCGCCGGGAAATGAGCCGACACAGCCAGTGCCGCAGCCGCCCGCCGACAGGGATGTCGATAATGGCAGGATCCATGAAAAGGTTGTACAAAAACGGGGCAATATCCTCGCTTTTCTCCGGGCCGCCCAGATTAAAGAGTACGACGCCCACCGTATCCCCCCGCTCGGTCCTGATCGGATCGGAAGAAAAGAACGCACCTGTCACAAGACGGGAGTCGTAGGAATATCCTTTCAGAAATTCTCGAGGCGTCATGGAAAAAGGTACGGTACGGAAACAGGGGCGCCATTTATTCGGATAAAACACCCCTGAGGTTTCGCCCGGACGTTGAAGTTTCCACTAACTCCGAAGGGCGCACTTCACGGTGCGTCGCTTCCGGACGGCAGGGAAAGCCAGTCTCTGGGCTGCAAAAACCACTGAAGGCGAGCTTCTGGCGTACCGGGATCGGGCGTCCAGTCGTACTCCCACCGGGCCGCTGGCGGCAAGCTCATCAGAATACTTTCCGTCCGCCCGCCGGTTTCGATGCCGAATTTCGTACCGCGATCGTAGAGCAGATTGAATTCGACATATCTCGCACGCCGGAGCGCCTGAAATGCCCGTTCGCGTTCGCCATAGGGTTCGTGCTGTCGACGCGCCACAATGGGAGCGTATGCATGCAGAAGGGCCTTGCCGGCTTCCTGCACAAAAGCGAACGTTTCCTCCGGCGCCTCCCGCAAGCCGTCAAAGAAAATGCCGCCGACGCCACGCGCTTCTCCCCTATGCGGCAAATAGAAATACGTGTCGCACCGTTTCCTGAACGCCTCGTAATCGGCCACATCGTGCGCATCGCATACATCTTTCCAGGTCCGATGGAAATGCCGGACATCCTCCAGGACAGGATAATACGGCGTCAGGTCGGCGCCTCCCCCGAACCATTGATCCACCGGGCGGGCAAGATCATCGCCCAGCGCGAAATACCGGAAATTGGCGTGGACCGAAGGAACATGGGGATTCCTCGGATGGAAAACCAGAGAAATACCCGTAGCAAAAAAAGATCGCGTATCCCCCCCCGATACATTCCCCAAAAGATCTGCAAGCACCTGTTCGGGGAGTTCTCCATGCACAACGGACGTATTGACGCCTGCCTTTTCGAACACGGCGCCCTCTGCAAGCACCGCCGACAGACCGCCGCCGCCACCAGGGCGCACCCACGCATCTTCCTGGAAAACGGCTCGCCCGTCAATCTCTTCGATCGCGTCGCGGGTCGTACGCTGAAGCTCTTGTACGAAGGCTTGCATACGTCCGCCGACGGTCTCCCCGTTATGGATGGACGACATCGACATGTAAGGAAAAGGTACCATGGTCTTCCGTCAGGGTCCTGCCGGATGCGCCGAGGTATCGGATGACGCAAGCGCCTGTGCGATTTCCCGAGCGAACAACGTTCCCCAGGCCGGAGGAGGCGGTGTGCAGAACGTCATACGCTCCTGCGTAACCGGATGCGCCACCGTGAGCCGGTAGGCATGCAACGCAAGGTTGCGCCCGTCCAGTTCCCGTACGGCGCCATACCGAAAATCTCCGAGGATCGGATGCCCCTCCGCCGAAAATTGTACGCGAATCTGGTGTTTACGGCCTGTCTCCAGTTGCACTGACAGCAGGCTCAGATCATCCCGCACGCCAAGCGAACGCCACCGGAGCCGGGCTTCCTTGCCTGAAACATCTCCGGCGGGCACGATGCGCACGCCGCTCCGCACGCTGGCTGCAAGAGTATGTCGGAGGGCGCCGCTCCCCGTGCAGGCCCCTTCCACCAGCGCGAGATACTCCTTTTCGGGGGTTCGCCGCCGGAACTGGTCCGAAAGACGAGCCGCCGCTTTCGAGGTACGGGCCAGCACGACGACACCTGATGCGGGACGATCAAGCCGATGTACAAGGCCCAGGAACGCCTGACCTTGCTTGCGAAAGGTTTCCTTAAGATACCGCTTGCCGAGACGGAGCAGGTCCGGATCGTTCGTTTCGTCCTGCTGCACAAGCATGCCGGGCGGCTTGTTCACAACCAGAAGATGGTTGTCCATGTACAGGATGTGCAGATCAGGCCGGTTTGTCTCAACCGGGCCTGACCCGGACATATTCGAATCGGATGCGTTCATTCCGGGGCGCGCAGCGTTTCGGAAAATTCGTGCACCGCATCCACGAAAATGCGGGCATGCGCCGGGTCGTGATTGGGGTGCATGCCATGGCCCAGGTTCGCAATATGGCGCCGGGGGCCGAATGCCTCCAGCATACGGCGTACTTCGGTGCGAATTGTGCTGGGCCTTGCAAAAAGGACGGCAGGATCCAGATTGCCCTGCAATGCCTTATCACCCGTCTCTTTACGTGCCTCTACAGGGTCCATCGTCCAATCGAGTCCGATCACGTCGTACTCCGTGGCGGCCAGGCCCTTCAGGGCATGGTGTGCGCCGCGGGCAAACACGATACACGGTACTTCGGGATGCGCCTGCTTGAAACGATGCGCCAGATCACGCAAACAGGGAAGTGCAAACGTCTCGAATTCCCTGGGGCCGAGAAGGCCTGCCCACGAATCGAACACCTGCACGGCCTGCGCCCCCGCCTCGACTTGCCGGATCAGATAGTCCACAAGGACATCGGTCAGGCAGCGCAGGAGTTCATGCGACGCGAGGGGATACCTGTGCAACCAGGAACGGGCCCGGGCAAATTGCTTGCTTCCCTCCCCTTCGACCATGTAGGCCATGAGCGTCCACGGGGCGCCGCAGAAACCAATGAGCGGGACACGGCCGGCAAGAGCTCGCCGCACTTCGGTCAGCGCATCGAACACGTAGCCCAGTTCGGTCGCCACATCGGGCGTCACCAGACGATCCAGATCGTCCGGCTCACGCAACGGTTCGGGAAACACGGGACCCTGCCCCTTCTCCATACGAACCTCCATGCCCATCGCCTGCGGCGCCACGAGGATGTCGGAGAAAATGATCGCCGCGTCCAGATCGAATCGTTCGATCGGCTGCAACGTGATCTCGGCGGCCAACGCAGGGGTCCGACACACCTTGAAAAACGGTTCCCCTGCACGCAATGCGCGGTATTCGGGGAGATAGCGGCCGGCCTGACGCATCATCCAAACGGGCGCGCGCGGCGTGTCTTCTCCACGGGCGGCGCGCAGAAGAAGATCGTTTTGCAAGGGGGGGAAATCGCACATGGTCCGAAAGAAAGTATCCGGGACCCGGATGTTCCGCACGCAAGCGGTTCCGGTATAGGATACTCTGATTAAGTCCGCGAAGTTCAGAGTCTGCGAGGGGTGCGCTGGCAAGGAATGACGAAGCAGTGTGGCAGGCCCCACACAATGAGGAATGACGCGGCCAGCGCACCCCTCGCAGACTCCCGAAGGGCGCTTCACGCCCGCACTGCCCCGAATCCGAAGCGTTTCCCGCTAATTTCAACGATGCAATTATGATATCCTTTACGCACGAACGTGAAGCGCTGATCGAAGCGGTTTTGATCAGAGTATCCTATTATATTTCCGAACATTTTCAAACCGGCTCCGTTCGCTGACGTGCCCGTGTATCGGGCAGAAAACACACCGATCTCTGTCCGTAGTCCTCAATGCCTCCGCCGCGTCGCCCGTTCCGCAACGAACTGCTGCGCAAAAGCCTTCATGTGCTGGCGCTTGCCATCCCCGCGGGCATATATGTCCTCGACAAGCCGCTCGCGCTTTTCGTGCTGGCGCCCCTGTCGCTCGTCGCGATAGGCGCCGATGTGCTGCGCACGCGGTCGGAAGGGTTTGCGCGCTTCATTGCCCGGTGCTTCGGATATATGATGCGCCCCAACGAAGTGCCGGCGATAGGCGAAAACGTCATCCTGAACGGCGCTACGTGGGTGGTCGTCTCCGCCACATTTCTCACCCTCCTGTTCCCTGTCGAACTGGCCGTGCCGGGATTTGCTTCCTTCATGGTTGCGGACGCCGCCGCAGCCATTACCGGAATGCAGCTCGGACGTACGCCATGGCCCGGAACGCATCGCACCCTGGAGGGGTCGGTCGCCTTCGTGCTCATGGCATGGGTCGTTCTGCTGCCGTTCGGGCATATCCCTATGGGAACCGCCGCGCTGGCCGCCCTTGCGGGCGCCCTCGTCGAAGCGCCGAAGCTGCCCGTGAACGACAATGTCCGGGTACCCTTTGTGATGACGGTGGTGTTGTGGGCGATGGCGTGAGGAAGACATCTTGCGAACGAGCAGGAACCCGATGGGTCGTAGCATAAGTAAACACGCTATCCATGCCGGGTGATCAGGAGAAGCCGGGAAAATATTTTGACGGGGAACCGGAAAATACCCTTGCCAATGCCTTGATGAACTGCTAACTTGTATGACATGTTATAAATAAGGGTACCTTGAGCACATACTACCGCCGCCATCCGATGCTGCCTTTAGGGGATCATGCGGAAGGAAAAGTGCTCAGTGGCTCGTCGCAGGCCGATTCGTCCTCGTTCCCTGCAATCTCATGCCACACGCACGTCAATTTGGCATCCCGACAAGCGCGAAGCCAGTCGGATATTGACGCCATTCCGTCCGATCACCTGACCAATCTCATCGGCCTTGGCCACGACTTCTACCCGCGGCGGTTCCTCTCCCCCGGGAATTTTTGCAACAATGGGTTTCGCCGGCGAAAACACCTGCTCGAGCAAGCGATAAGGATCGCTGGAGTATCGTATTAAGCTTATCGGCTCGAACACTTCTTGACAGATATACTGAATGGAATTATTCAGTATATCCCCATCGCCCTCCCCATATTGAGCGACGAATTTCAATGGCATCGATGCTTCCATGACGTAGAATGGTATGACACGGATTGGATAACGTATGTCGTTGGACGGGAACCTGCTCCATAAGGCCACGATGACACCCTCGCCCGGCTCCCAGGCGATGCGTTGGACCGAGTATTCCTCGGGCAACTCCATTTCGAGGAGGCGTTCCAAAAAAACAGGGTCTCTCCGACTAACGATAACCTGGAATTTTTCGTCGTCATCCCACTGCACTTCCTTCACAACAGCGCGGAGACTTTTCCCCTCGCGATACCAATCTTGAGGTAGCTGCTCCGAGCGCGGAAGAACTAATTCCGCGCATCTTCCAGTTTCATGCCTGGTATGCAGCACGAGCACCTCGTGCCGACGTATCTGATAGATTTCACCCTCCACGACCTCGCCGATTAAATCGGTGTAGTCCTGATAGATCTGCCGCGTATCAATACTCCCGCCTCGGTGGTAACCTAGCCGATCCAACGCTTCGCTCCCGCGCTCTCCATCTACGTTGGCGCCACCGGATTCCGCATTGGAAGAGTCATCTTTTTTGCACTTTTCAGTGGGGGTGTGCATGGCGTCCATAACCCGACGGAACTCTTCCCGCATGCCATCGATTTCGTCGGCCTGCTGCGTGGCCGAGACGGCCCTGAGCAACCGGGACACCGAATCAAACACCCGGTCTGGATCGTTATTGGAAAATTCTGCCTGATGCGCCCAGTTATTGCGCCATGTGAGGAGTTCCGAGATCAGAGCGCGCTCAAAGTCCCCCCCTGTTGTTTGAAATTCTTTTTTCCATCTGTTCATCATCAATTTCAGGAGGGGAGGGATGTCCCATTTGCCGACGGGTTCTTCTATTCTATTCGGATTTTTCGACAAGCGCCGACGTGTTTCCGGGGGTAAATCCCTGACTTTTTCGCTCGGAAATTTTCGCTCTACGTAAGGGGCGAGTCCCTGACGAAGCAATTCAAGCGCCTTGCCAATCCGTTCGGAATTATTGATGTCCATTGCTCGGTAGATGTTTTTTCGTTACACGAATGTTACACAGAGCGGTTTATGCATTTGTTCGATTGGGCGATAGCCCTTTCGAGCCGTTCGTTTCGTTTCTCGAAAAGGTCTTCCTGCTACGAGGAGCCGTGCAAGGCCAGCAGCCGATTCATGGCGGCGGTATCCGTATGAGTTATGCCAAGCCCCCGTCCCCCTAATGGGTTTCAGCATGTATCGGTTGAGATATCGTAAATAACCTTCCCTTCGCGAAGCGCCAGACGCAACACAGTTCCCGCGAGGTGGCCGCGACGAGCGATTTCTTGAGGGGTTGTTACAATGATGTCCTTGCAGACCGGCAGATCCCCCAAAGCCCGGCGCATATCGACAGCCGCTTTTCGTTTATCGGAAACATGCGGCAGAATTACGAGCAGGTCTACATCACTCCATTCGGTTGCCGTACCTCGCGCATGGGACCCGAAGAGGATGATTCGTAAGGGGTGGAAGCCGCTCGCAATACGGTTCACCATGGTCGGTATGAACGTTTTCGAGGGTGGAATTTTCATGTTTCCTTATCCGCTTCATCCAAGCACATTGTAGTGGCTGCACACCCAGAAATTATCAACTCCTGGAATGGATTTAGAGGATATTTGTACCTCCACGGTTACCCCCTGGGAGTTATTGGCATGCGACAAGGCTGCACTTGGCGCCCAAGCTGTGTAACTGTGCAGTACGTCTTCATTGGGAGGCTGTGTATGTATGGTGAACTTGCCCCATTTTCCCTCTGCTAATTCCCCCAGGAAGCCTGCCACTATTGAAGTCTCGGGCAGCTTCAGCGTGAAAGTGACATCGACTTCCATTCGCTTTTCTCTAAGTATTCCAACTATGGTGATTTTCTCGGACCCTTCGGGTTTGATTGCGACTATAGGGTCCGGTCGGCTTTCACGTCGTTTGGCTCTTGGTACAATGGTATGGTCTATCGATCCTTCCGGTGCGCGCCGGACCGTGATCCCTGAAGAGATTTCGACGTTGATCCAGCCAAAATCGTCTTGCCAACGACGAAGGTCACGCGCCCAGGATGTCTCGCAGTCGTGAATAGGCCAGGGAGCACCCAATTTGTCAAAGAAGACTCGTGATCCGCAATCGCATCGAAAGAAGAAGACCCGCTGGTCGCACTGACTACATTTGGTTGGCCAAGTAACTGAATTGCACCATGACCCGTGCGCCATACTCATGCCGAATCTCTTGTGCTCTTGTCTCCAAACAACCCACCTTGTTCGGCTTGTGCCTCCTGCCGCGCCAGGCGGACGATTTCCGGCCAGCTTTGTACGAATTCGTCCTGGCGAAACAGGAGCCTGTTGTCCACTCTGCCGGAAGAGGTTCGGTAGGTGAGCGTCAGGGCTTCGGAGCCGTGCGGTTCCACCTGTACCACGCTCACTGGCTCGCCGGGGAGAATCCCGTTAACAGCAACGCCGGGCCGGATATCTTCCAGTTTCATGCTAACAATGGCCCGGCGAAACCGGATCGTACTTCTTCGGGTTTCGTCCCTGTTCTACGTAGCCATGGGGCGCTCGGACAAATCCAGTTCGGCTTCGTAACGGGCGTCCGCACCGGGATAATCGGCGCTGGACGGCTGCAGGAATGTAACGGCCTCGTAGTAGTCGTCGAGGGGCACGAATATGCCATGTTCTTCCACCCACTGGCGCATGCGCCGGTTGCACGATTGAGCCCAGGAAAGGACCTCCACCCGCCATCCGCGTCGATGCATTCGCTCGAGGTCCGCGTGAAATCCCGCGCCGTCGTAGAAACCCTGGCCGTCGCCGGTAAGAAGGACGACAATGCCGGGATTGCCATTGTAATCGGCGAAATCGCGCAGCATCTGTAACTGCAAGACCCGATCGGGCGTCTGCTGCTCGCCCCGCTCGATCGCGCCCCGATCGAACAACTCGATCTCCACGCCTTCTGCGCTCAGCCGATTCCACAACGCATGCAGTTCCGGAGGAACGGAACCCGCGGCAATGGCCTTTTCTACCGGGCGGTCGGCATGCGCCAACCGCATCATGCCCTTGAAATTTATACGTACGCGATGTCGCGCAGCGAATCCCTCCCGTTCCTCCGCCTCGGGTCGAGCGCCGATAAAAATGTTCGAATTGTCCCAGTAAATGAAGACCTTTTCCATTGCCGATTCCCTGTGCTAATCCATGTCTTGAAGCGGGGATATTAAGTGAATATTCCGAGATGTTGTTCCGTACCAGGGTAGTTCTGCCGCATTACTCCCACGCCCCCAGCGCCTGCGCCAGCCCCATGATGCATGCCTGTTCCCGCTTCGCTTCGTCCAGCGCTGCGAGAAAGTGCCTCTCCCATCCCGGAAAGTCTATTTCGTCCTCCAGCACGGGATGCCACAATCCCACGAACGCCCCCCCGTACCGGCGACAAGTCTCCATGAGTTCGAATGTCGTCTGGATGGCTTCTTGTGTATCGAGTCCGCGATGCCCGAACAGCGTGGAATCCATTGCGGTGAGCGGCATCTCCCACACGTCGAGGGGATGATCTTCCTTGAGATCGTATAATTGAAACGGCAGACACGTGCCGCGCCGGAATCCCTCGTGCTCGGCAAATCCCAACGTGCTGTCTATTCGGAAACCATGCGCCGCCTGAAGCCGGGGCGTTGTCACCGGATCGAACCGGAGATAATGTTGCCGAACCGATATGGGAGGGGGCGTGCCCACCCGTTCCAACGCCTGTCCCAGCCGTTTCTTTTCGAGCCCGAAACGATCCGGCTCGTCGATAGCGCGGTAGGCAGGGTGCAATCCGATCTCGAAATCTCCTTGCGAAATCTGATCCATCCAGTTTCTCAGGAAAGGCGAACCGAGGCGATACCTCGTGTCACGTGGATGACCGGCGCCCGCTTTTACGAAGAACGTAGCGGTTCCGCCTCGCGAAGCAACCTCACGCGGAATCTCCCGGATCGAACGCCGGAACGGATCCCCCTTGAGCATCTGGCGGCCTACGCGTCCGAGACGCCGGCAGCGTTCCCGGAAGGACTCACCTCGGTGATTTTGCAAGAAATACTGCATTCCTTCGCGATACAGAATGCCGGGACGCCATTTACTCCCGTAATCCACGTCGTGGGTGGAGCAAAATGCCCAATCGCAACCCGCCCACCGGCGAGGCGAGATCGGCACGCCGCCAGCCCGCAGCCGTTCGGCCAACCATACGCGATATGCATCCACTACAGGAAAGCAGGCCGTGTCGAACTGCGCCGCCAGCGAGTCCGCAAATGGAACGCGCCCGTGCTCATCTCGTCTTTCTGCCGCCCGCTCCTGCCAACCACTCAGCCATAGAAACGTGGAAGCGACCATATCCGGGCGTCCGTTTTCGTCGGCAAAACAAACCGGGATGGGTCGTCCCTCGATCTCGCAGGTGGAAGCATGCTGCGGATCGAAGGGGGACGTTTCTGTAAAGAAAACGCCAGCGCCCGGCGCATGGCAAAGCGGAATTATGCGCGGATCCGGCGGTGTAGCCGCATGCCGTCCGTAATACAACACCGGAGCATCGGCTGGCGCCGTGTCGGTGAGAGCATCGGGCTCGATCCAGCGAGGCTCCAGTCCAAGCGGCGTCAGCAGCATCCGCAGGGCGTATTTCGCCCAGGACGCAAGGTCGGGCGCCACGTCGACGCAACAGGCGATATAGGTACCGCGTGAAACGATCACGTCCGTTCGAAAGGATGACAATGTAACAAGGTTGTAACTTGCCTCGAAGTTCGGAGCAGGCAGATCACCCGGGCGTTCATACCGAAACGCATCATGTCAGACAATCCATGGTAAGTCGATTCAAGATATTCTGCGATCCGGTACACGGGTTCATCTCCGTTCCGAAAAACATTCTCATGAAGTTGATCGGAGCACCGGAGGTACAACGCCTGCGACGTATCCGCCAGCTGGGTATAGGGCACCTCGTGTTCCCCGGCGCCGAACATACGCGGTTCGGCCACGCGCTCGGCGCCATGGCTCTGATGCAGGACGCCCTTTCGAATCTTGCCGACAAGGGAACGCCTATATCGCCCGAAGAATCCATTGCCGCGCAGGCGGCGGCAGTACTGCACGATATCGGGCACGGCCCGTTTTCCCATGTTCTGGAACATACCTTTATTGAAGGTTACCGCCATGAAAACATGAGCCGGGAGCTCATGGTTTCGCTCAACGAACGGTTTGGCGGCGCCCTGGACCTGACGCTGAAGATATTCGACGGTACGTACGAGCGTCCTTTTTTTCACCAACTCGTTTCCAGCCAACTGGATATGGACCGCCTGGATTTCCTTCGGCGCGATTCCTTTTATACGGGCGTCGTCGAAGGGGATGTAGGCGTCCAGCGTATCATCAAAACCATGCGGGTGCATCCGCAGGAGGGCGGGCCGGATTCCCGCATCGTTATCGAAGCCAAGGGTATCTACGCCATCGAAAACTATATCATCTCCCGGCGGCTGATGTACTGGCAGGTCTATCTGCACAAAACCGTCGTGGCGGGCGACAGGCTCCTGCGCACCGTATTTGGGCGGATGCGTAAACACCTTGCGCGGGATTCGAAAAGCCTTGACGGGCACTGTTCGCCTTCTCTGCTCTTTTTCCTGGCGAATAAGCTGACGCTCGCCGATATACGCCGGGAAGATGTCCGCGAGCACTTTTGCCGGATCGACGATGTGGATGTCATGCACTGTATGAAAGCATGTATGCACCATCCGGACCGCATCCTTGCAGATCTCTGCCGCCGGTTTATCGAACGGGATTTTTTTCGCGTTACCTTTTTGTCCGATCCTCTGTCTCCAGAGTGGATAGAAGCATGGACGGACCGCATCGCGACATGGCTCGTGAGTAAGGGGTTGAGCGATACCGCTTGCGCCGGGGAAGATGCCCATTGCTATCTGATCCAGGACGACACGCGCCATCTTGCCTACGAAAACGTGCGGGATTCGGTGCATGTGCTCGATAGAAACGGGGCCGTCCGCGAGCTTTCCCAAACGGTAGAGGCTACAACGGTCGCCTCACTTGGAGGGGTGGTTGTGAAGCCGTTCGTATGCTACCCGAAGGAAGTGGAACTGGAGATGGGGGGGTAGAAATAATGCGGCGTGCATGGAACAAGGCCACGGGTTATTCGCTTATCCTCCGGGCGTAAGCCATTAGGAACAAGGCACCTGAAGTACGATCCGGTTTCGCCGGGCCATTGCTATCATGAAACTGGAAGATATCCGGCCCGGCGCTGCCGTTAACGGGATTCTCCCCGGCGAGCCGGTGAGCGTGGTGCAGGTAGAACCGCACGGCTCCGAAGCCCTCACGCTCACCTACCGGACCTCTTCCGGCAGAGTGGACAGCAGGCTCCTGTTTCGCCAGGACGAATCGCAGCTCAATCCGGTCGAACAGGGCCGCCCCTGGCGTTTCGACGGCGACGGGGCGTTGTTTCGCCTCGTATCCGAAGCGCAGCGCATTCGCCTTGCTCACTTGTTCGACCCCATGCTGGCGGTGCACACGTCGCGCGTGGACCCGCTCCCCCATCAGATCACGGCGGTCTATGAATCCATGCTGCCCCGGCAGCCGCTTCGCTTCCTGCTCGCCGACGATCCGGGCGCAGGAAAAACCATCATGGCGGGACTGCTCATCCGGGAACTGATCGCCCGCGGCGATCTGGAGCGATGCCTTATTGTCTGTCCGGGAAGCCTCGTGGAACAGTGGCAGGATGAACTGCACGAACGGTTTCAACTTCCGTTTGAGATACTTACCCGCGACAAGGCCGAGGCGAGCCGAACGGGCAACTGGTTTCTGGAAAACGATCTTGCCATCGCCCGCCTCGACATGCTTGCGCGCAGCGAGGACGACCTCCTGCAGAAACTCGGAGCAAAGGATTGCGCATGGGACTTCGTGGTGTGCGACGAAGCGCATAAAATGTCTGCTTCGTTCTCCGGCGGAGAGATCAACTACACGAAACGGCACAGACTGGGCCAGTTGCTATCCGGAACCACGCGGCATTTTCTGCTGATGACCGCCACGCCGCACAACGGAAAGGACGAGGACTTCCAGCTCTTCATGGGACTCCTTGACGAGGACCGGTTCGCAGGACGTTTCCGCGACGGGGTGCACAAGGTGGACGTGTCCGACCTGATGCGGCGCATGGTCAAGGAAAAGCTCCTGAAGATGGACGGGACGCCCCTGTTCCCGGAACGCATCGCCCACACCCTCCCCTACAAACTGTCTCCGCAGGAAGCGGCTCTCTACGAGGCGGTCACCCGTTATGTCCGGGAGGAATTCAACCGGGCAGAAGTGCAGGCAAGCGGTAAACGCCGTACCGTGGGATTTGCCCTGACCATCCTGCAACGCAGGCTGGCTTCTTCGCCGGCGGCCATCCGGCGGTCGCTGCAACGACGGTGCGAAAAACTGGAAGAACGCCTGCAGGAAATCGAGAGCGGGGCGCATGCCTCTTCCCCGTTCTCCGGCACACTCTTATCCGGGGAAACCTGGTACGAAGCGATAGAAGACGCCCCTGACGAGGAAGTCAAGCAATTCGAGGAGGACATCCTCGGCCAGGGAACGGCTGCGCAAACCGTCGAGGAATTGCAAGCCGAGATCGCCACACTGAAAGAACTGGAGAAGCACGCGACCCAGGTTGTGCGCAGCGGCGAGGACATGAAATGGCAGGCGCTATCCGGTCTGCTGCAAGAGATCCGGATCGGCAGGACGCCGCAACGGAGCGACGGGAATGCTGCGCAAGACGCAGGGAAATTCGAAGCAGCATCCTCCGGACAAAAGATCATCGTTTTCACCGAGCACCTCGACACGCTGCATTACCTTCGGGGCCGGATCGCCACGCTGTTCGGACGGGAAGGAGCCATTACCGTCATCCACGGCGGCAAGAAACGCGAAGAACGCCTCGAAGCGCAGGAAGCCTTCCGGCATGACCCGAGCGTGCAGGTGCTGCTCGCGACGGACGCCGCCGGAGAGGGGATCAACCTGCAACGGGCGCACCTGATGGTCAATTACGACCTGCCCTGGAATCCCAACCGGCTGGAACAGCGCTTCGGGCGCATTCACCGCATCGGCCAGTCGGAGGTGTGCCATCTGTGGAATCTGGTCGCAGCCGACACGCGTGAAGGCGATGTGTACCGCACCTTGCTTCAAAAACTGGACAACGCGCGGGAAACCCTGGGTGGACAAGTATTCGACGTGCTCGGGCGGCTGCATTTCGACGGAAAGTCCCTGCGCGATCTGCTGATCGAGGCCATCCGGTACGGAGAACGACCGGATATCCGGAAACGCCTGACCACGGCCATCGGCCATGCGCTGGACTACGATAAAATCAAGGACTTGCTGAAAGACCATGCGCTTGCGCACGCCGTCATGGACGACCGGGAAGTGCGGCGCATCAGCGAAGAAATGGACCGGGCCGAAGTGCGGCGCCTGCAACCGCATTTCATCAAGGCTTTTTTCCGGGATGCGTTCGAGCAGTTCGGCGGAACCATGAAAGAGCGCGAACCGAAGCGGTACCAGATCGCCCGCGTGCCCCAGGCCGTCCGCAGACGGGACCCCCGCACGGGAGCCGGAAAGCCGGTAGCGCGGGCATACGAGCGCATCGCTTTCGAGAAATCCCTGGTGGCTCCGCCGGGGCAACCGCTGGCTGCATTTGTCTGCCCGGGCCATCCGCTGCTCGATGCGGTCATTGGCCTGACCCTCGAACGCCACCGGGGATTGCTCAGGCAAGGCGCCACCCTCGTTGACGAAAACGATGAAAGCACCCGCCCCCGGGTCCTGTTCTATCTGGAACATGCCATTCGAAACCAGAGCCTGACCCGTTCGGGAGCGCATCGAACGATCTCGAAACGCATGCTCCATGTGGAAATGGACGCAGACGGTCAAACCCGGCGTATGGGCTATGCGCCCTATCTCGACTACCGCCCCCTTGCCGAAGACGAACCGGGATGGCAGGAGTTTCTGACCCGCCCGGAGTGCGCATGGATCAGGGGCAACCTGGAAGAAAAAGCGAAGACCTATGCGATCGGGGAGATCGTTCCGGAGCATCTGGATGAAATCCGGGAGGCCAGACTGGAGCTGATCGAAAAAACGCGGGCAGCCGTACAGGATCGACTCACCAAGGAAATCGCCCACTGGGACCGCCGCGCCGAAGAACTGAAAGCGCAGGAACAGGCCGGAAAACAAGGTGCCCGACTCAATTCCGGGGAAGCCCGCAGGCGGGCGGACGACATGCGGGCGCGTCTCGACAGCCGGCGACAGGAACTGGAACTGGAAGCGCTCATATCGCCGCTTCCTCCCGTGGTACTGGGAGGCGTGCTGGTTGTGCCGAAAGGCATGATCGATCTGATGAAGGGACACGCTCCCGCGATGGACAATGCGAAATCCGACAAGAACAAGATGGACATCGCAGCGAGGGGCCGTGAGATTGTCATGGATATAGAACGGAAGATGGGCTACGAGCCGACCGACCGGGAATTCGAGAAACTGGGCTACGATATCGAGAGCCGCGTGCCGGGCAGCGGAAAACTTCGCTTCATAGAGGTGAAGGCGCGGGAAGCACAGGCCGACACGATCACCGTGACCCGGAACGAGATCCTGTACTCCCTGAACAAGCCGGAAAATTATATTCTCGCCATCGTGTTGTACGAAGACGATATATGGACCGGCTCGCATACGGTGCATCACGCCCGGCGGCCCTTCGAGCGGGAGCCGGATACCGGGGCGTGCAGCGTGAATTACACGGTGGCGGAGTTGCTGGCGCGGGGAGAGGAAGTTTTGTAAAGGGATTTTTCAATAAATAATTCAAAAATAATAACGAGCGGGAGAAGCCGGACAATACAGTAAAGCGGCGTTTGCCCGAAGAATCGACAGAGCATATCTTGATGCACACAAGAGCATAAATGCCCCCATGAACGACTCGTCCGTAAAAAACACGCTCGAAGTAACGAACTTCGGCCCGATCGCCGAGGCCAGGATCGACCTGCGCCCGCTGACGGTGTTCGTCGGGCCGAGCAATACGGGGAAGTCGTATCTGGCGGTTCTGATCTATGCGCTGCACCGGCATTTCGACCAACATCGCAGGCAAATGAGCTATTGGCATCCGGCGGAAAGGGACACGCTCCGCGACGCGCTTGCCGAATGGATGAAAGAAATAGCCGGAGGCCAGGAAAGCATAGCGGGAAATAACATCGTACTGCCCGATACGCTAAGGGAGGAAATACGCCGCACTATCCATGACCAGGGCGAGAATTTCAGCAATGAACTTTGCCGATGTTTCGGCATGAGCGGGACCAGCTCGCTGATTCGAAGAGGAAGCCGGAAGGGCGCCCGCATTGATTTTCGAAGGCATGCTACAAAGGATTCCGTCCGATTCGAGCAGGAGTTTGTTATCAAGGCAAAAGGGCCCGACGAGATCCGTACCGCGATTCCCGGAGGATTGCAGTTGCGCGCCAACCAGCAGATTCCGATCGGGGACGATCTCACGGAAATAGCCTACCTGCGCCGCCAGGCTCGGGTCATGCTGCCAATGATCGTCCGGGAAGACAAGAAGTTATGGAACTCTTTCTCCTACGATCTCATGGAGCATGTAGCCGAGCGTATTCTGCCGCAATTGCTTGGCGGGCTGGCTACCCTCGCGCACTACCTGCCTGCCGACCGCACAGGCGCGATGCGCATCCATCACGTAATTAGCAAAGTCCTGCTCGAACGGGCCTCGCAACCCGGGCGAAACGATCCGTTACACGACCTTTCCGGTGTAGTCAGCGATTTTCTGGACCAACTCGTTCCACTCGATAAACTTTCCACTACCCGGGACAGCGAGATACCGCCTCTTGCCGAAGGCATGGAACAGGAAATGCTCGAAGGCTCGGTAGACATCGAAACGTCGCCGCCGGGCTACCCGTCGTTTTTCTATCGCCCTCGCGGATGGAAAAAGGCGCTGCCCCTGATGCATGCCTCCTCCATGATATCGGAACTGGCGCCGGCGGTGCTGTACCTGCGCCATGTCGTTCGAGCCGGCGAGACCCTGATTATCGACGAACCGGAAGCACACCTGCATCCTGCCAAGCAAGCTGAATTCACTCGCCAAATTGCCGCGTTTGTTCACGCCGGCATCAGGGTAATTATCACGACGCACAGCGAATGGGTGCTGGAGGAACTGGCCAACATTGTGCGACGGTCCGAACTTTCCGAGGACCATCGCAAGAAATTGCCCCGGGGCAATTTCGCACTGCGTTCCGACCAGGTGGGTGCATGGCTGTTCAGGCCGAAGCACCGCCCCAGAGGATCGGTAGTGAAAGAAATCCGTCTTGACGATTCGGGACTTTATCCATCCGAATTCGATGAGGTTGCGCGCACCCTTCACAATGACTGGGCCGACATTTCCAGTCGGATCGGAGAGACGGGCTGATGGGTTTGGTGGAAAAGATTCGGGAGCAGATTGCACCCCCATGTATCCACAATGGGCGCATCAATAAACGGGGGTGTACCGTGTCGCTGAAAAATGCACCGCAATCGCGCCTTGTCATCGATTGCGATAAACCGGGTGGGCCGGTGGATACGAATCGAGAACGTTGTGACTTCCTGTTTATCGCCGAAGTACCCGGCCAGCCGGATTGGGTCGCCCCGCTGGAATTGAAAAAGAAGAATTTGGACGCCAGTAAAGTTGTTGAACAACTGCGTGCAGGCGCGAGAGCAACCGAGAAATTGATATGCGATAAGATGAAGATCGATTTTCGCCCCACCGCAGTTTCTCTGGGCATTCACAAGGCGCAAAGGAATGCCTTGAAAGAAAATCGCAACTATGTACGGTTTCATAAACATAACGAACCTGTTCGGCTGATTAAATGCGACGGCCCACTGATCCAGGTTTTTAAATCATGAAAGCAGCACCTGTTATATCCCGCAAAAAACTCATCGAGGTCGCCCTCCCGCTCGACGCGATCAATAAGGGGAACAAGCGGAGCGCTTGGAGGAAACGGGAGTTGCCGGGAGCATCGACAAGGCATATCTTGATGCACACAAGAGCATAAAATGCCCCTATGAAAGACTCGTCCATAAAAGACACGCTGGAAGTAAAGAACTTCGGCCCGATCGCCGAGGCCAGGATCGACCTGCGCCCGCTGACGGTGTTCGTCGGGCCCAGCAATACGGGCAAGTCGTATCTGGCGGTTCTGATCTATGCGCTGCATAGGCATTTTAGTCGGGAACAAAGGAATTTCATGTTCTGGCATACTGAAAAATGGAAATCATCCCACACCATTAACGCTCTTGAGGAATGGAGGGAACATGCTTTTACAGACAGAAAAATTCCCGCTGGGGGCAGCATAATCGAGCTGCCCAACGCGATGAGAGATGAAATTTGCGGCATATTAGACAAGCGGGGCGAAGATATCTGCGAAACCCTCCGTTGGTGTTTGGGCATGGATACAACGAATGCATTAATCCGAAAGGGAAGTCGGGAAGGCGCACTCATCGGGTTTCGAAGACATGCATCGGAAAACTCGGTGCTCTTCGAGCAGGAATTGACTATCGAAAAGCAGCTACCCGAGGTGAAAACGACAATCTCTGAGGGACTAAAGGTCAGGTTCGACACGAGCCATTTTCTAAGCTACACGGACCCAAGGATAGGGTTAGAAGAAGGCGAAATGTGGTATGACTACTTCATCGACTGCATAGAGCCTCAACTCTTCGGGCCGCTTTATTCTCGCGCTTTCTATCTCCCGGCCGATCGGACAGGAATAATGCATGCGCATGCCACCGTCGTCAGCGCTGTAATAGGAAACGCGCCCATGGCGGGTCTGCGACCGGGCGTCAGTACCCCCATGCTTTCGGGCGTGCTTTCGACCTTTCTGCAAGAATTGATCGCTCTCGGCCGCGGAAAGAACGGGCGAAGAAGAGTTAGCGAGTCCGAACGGCAGCAGCACAATCTGGACAAGAAAATCGAAGCATCCGTTCTTGACGGATCGGTGCGCATCGACAGATCAGGGATAATAGGCTATCCACACTTTGTGTACCGCCCAAAAGGCTGGAAGGACGACCTCCCCCTGATGCATGCCTCGTCCATGGTGTCGGAGATTGCGCCGGTGGTGTTGTATCTACGCCATATGGTCCGTCAGGAAGATGTTCTTATTGTTGAGGAACCGGAAGCGCATCTGCATCCGGCCATGCAGGTCGAATTCACCCGCCAGCTCGCCGCGCTCGTGCATGCCGGTATCAGGGTAATTATCACCACGCACAGCGAGTGGGTGCTGGAAACGCTCGCCAATCTGGTGCGTCTTTCGGAACTTCCCAAAGCGCAAAGAAAAGAAAAAGAAATCGAAGGCGAAGACCTGGCGCTCGATCCCGATCAGGTAGGCGCCTGGTTGTTCAAATCCAAGAGCCGCCCGAGGGGGGCGGTAGTGGAAAAATTGGAGTTGGATACAGAAACCGGTCTGTTTCAAACAGACTTCGACCCGGTAAGCGAAGCACTGTACAACGAAGGGGTAGGACTCTTCAACCGGTTGCGGGAGGTCGGCAAGGAGTGACTGGAAAGATAGTACAGGCAGTATCTCGTGCCATCTCTTCAAATTGCCAAGTGAAAAGATGTCGTAGTAAGCAAGGTTGCAGCGTGTCTATGGAGGGAGCGCCTGCAAGCCGCGTTTTAGTCAATCTCGACTGCGACAATCTGGGCATCGCTTGGGGCAACGGTGACAAACATTGCGACTATCTATTCGTCGGTGAAGAAAAGCCTGCGGGCGCGACTCGATACATAGCCTACGTTGCGCCAATCGAGTTGAAGGGTGGCGGCTTCAGGGCAAGTGAGGTGATTGAGCAACTCCAGGGAGGGGCCGATGCGGCCGACGGGTGGCTTCCGCCCGGCAACGCTTTCCGGTTCATACCGGTTCTGGTTCATGGGAAGGGCGTACATCCGGAGGATCTCAAAAAGTTGCGCAGGGCCAAAATCAAACTACGCAAACACGAGCCGGCGCCCGTACTCATCCGTTGCAAGGAGAAGCTTGCCTCGGCGTTCAGATAAGAGCCCTCAATGCCTCGCAAAAAACTCATCGAAGTCGCCCTGCCGCTCGATGCCATCAACAAGGCGTCCAAGCGGGAAAAATCTATTCGGCACGGGCACCCAAGCACACTGCATTTGTGGTGGGCGAGGCGGCCGCTGTCGGCGGCGCGGGCGGTAATCTTTGCGCAAATGGTGGACGATCCTTCGAGCATGCTGGAGGAGTTCGGTACGAAGCAGGTGCAGGAAGACGAACGGGCAAGGTTGTTTGCAATTCTTGAGGAATTGGTGAAATGGGAAAATACCACCAACGAAGAACTGCTCGAAAAAGCGCGAAAGGAGATTTGGCGCAGCTGGCGACGAACCTGTTCGGACAATGCGGATCACCCGCGCGCTGCCGAACTGTTCGACCCGGACAAGCTGCCTGCCTTCCACGATCCCTTCGCAGGCGGTGGCGCTTTGCCGCTGGAAGCGCAGCGATTGGGCCTTGAAGCCCATGCCAGCGATCTCAACCCGGTGGCGGTCCTCATCAATAAGGCGATGATAGAGATTCCGCCGAAGTTTGCGCGCAAACCTCCGGTGAACCCGGATGCACGCCCCGGCGGACAGATGGGTGCGAAAACGTTGATCGAACGAAAGTGGAAAGGTGCGCAAGGCTTGGCGGAAGATGTGCGCTACTATGGCCAGTGGATGCGCGACGAAGCCGAGCGGCGTATCGGGCATCTATATCCGAAGGTAGAGATTACCCCGCAGATGGTGAGAGAACGACCCGATCTGAAGCGTTACGAAGGCCGGAAGCTGACAGTGATTGCCTGGCTTTGGGCGCGGACGGTGAAAAGCCCCAATCCGGCGTTTGCCGATGTGGAGGTGCCACTGGCCTCGACTTTTGTGCTCTCCAAGAAAAAAGGAAAGGAAGCGTATGTCGAGCCGGTGATTAACGGGCGTGGGTACCGGTTTGTGGTGAAGGTGGGGATGCCGGAGGATATGGAAGCGGCGAAGAGGGGGACCACAGTGGGCAAACGCCAAGCGTTCCGATGCCTAATGTCGGAAGTGCCAGTACCCTACGACTACATTCGAAGTGAAGGAGCGGCCGGGCGCATAGGCGTACGACTGATGGCAATTATAGCTGAGGGTGATCGTGGCCGGGTTTATCTTACGGCAACCGAGGGTCATGCCGAAGTAGCGTATATGGCAGAGGTGCCGTGGAAACCTCAAGTTCAGCTTGAAGGCAAGACCCGTGTCAATGTCTCAAACTACGGTCTCACTACCTTCGGCGATCTCTTCACCTCCCGCCAACTCGTCGCCTTGACCACCTTCTCTGACTTGGTAGCGGAAGCGATGGTGCATATAAAGCGGGATGCCGCCAACGAGGATTTACCCAATGACGAGCGGCCCCTATGCGGCGGAGGTACTGGCGTAGAGGCATATGCGGAGGCGGTGGGAATATATTTGGCATTTGCTATTGATAAGGGAGCAAACTACTGGTCATCTCTATGTGCTTGGCATCAAACACGTGATGGAATCGTCTCCACCTTTGGACGCCAAGCATTGCCGATGATTTGGGACTATACTGAGGCAAATCCTCTCAGTAGCTCGTCCGGTAATGTCTTGCTGGGTATAGAGCAAGCTGCAAAAATGATCGCCTTGCTTGGCACGGGCACTAGCGGTTCTGCGTCTCAAAAGGATGCATCCGCTCAATCAATCAGTGCAAACAAAGTCATTTCTACTGACCCGCCCTACTACGATAACATCGCTTACGCTGACCTTTCCGACTTCTTTTACGTTTGGCTCCGCCGTTCGGTACGGTCGATCTATCCAGATCTCTTTGCCACACTCGCCGTACCGAAGGCTGAAGAATTGGTCGCTACTCCATATCGGCACGGCAATAAGAAAAATGCAGAAACTTTTTTTCTCGCCGGGATGACGGATGCAATGCGATGTCTCGCCAAGCAAACACATGTTAGCTTCCCGGTCACTATCTACTACGCCTTCAAACAGTCCGAAACCAAAGGTAAAGCAGGAACTTCGAGCACCGGCTGGGAGACTTTTTTGGCCGCAGTGATCAAATCGGGCTTTTCCATCACCGGTACTTGGCCAATGCGCACCGAGTATACCGGAAATCTTAAGAAGGGTATGGCTGCCCTTGCTTCCAGTATCGTCCTCGTCTGTCGCCGGTGTTCCATAGATGCACGGTTGGGCACTCGCCACGAATTCGTTACTAAGTTGAGAAAAGAATTACCCTATGCCCTCACCAACCTGCAATCCGGCAACATTGCGCCGGTCGATCTTGCGCAAGCCGCCATTGGCCCGGGCATGGCGGTGTATACCAGTTACGCCAAGGTACTTGATGCAGCAGGTAATCCGGTCTCTGTACGCGAGGCTCTGCAACTCATCAACCAGATACTCGATGAAGTACTGACCGAACAGGAAGGAGACTTCGACCCCGACAGCCGCTGGGCGCTTGCATGGTTCGAACAGCACGGCTTCGAAGAAGGCGAATACGGCGTAGCCGAAACCCTCTCCAAGGCCAAGAACACCAGCATTGCCGGTATTGTAGAGGGTGGCATCCTTGCATCCAGTGCTGGCAAAGTCCGTCTTCTGCGCCCGGAAGAATTGGCTAACGACTGGGACCCAGTAACCGATAAGCGACTCACCGTGTGGGAAGCGGTCCACCACCTCGTGCACACCCTCAAGACCGGAGGCGAAACTGCTGCGGCGGATATGGTCCGACAACTCGGCGGCGTTGCCGAAACCGCCCGTGAACTGGCCTACCGCCTCTATACCGTGTGCGAGCGCAAGAAACGCCCGGCGGAAGCCCTATCTTACAACAGTCTCGTACAAAGCTGGCCGGAAATCGTCCGTTTGGCGTGGCAGGAGGTAAAAAGCGAACAGGGTGGGCTTTTCGGCGGTAGGGAAACTTAATCAAATCGCCAAAATTGCATTCGGAAAGAAGACCTGATGCTATGGCTTCGAAAGAAACACCACCGTTGCACCTCCCCAGCCTCTCGATAAAGGGGTTCCGAGGGATTAAGGACCTTTCCATTTCGAGGCTGGGCCGCGTAACGCTACTGGCCGGCAAGAACAGCAGCGGCAAAACGACCGTGCTGGATGCCGTACGAGTGTATGCTGCACGGGGTCATCCTTCCATCCTGTCGAAAGTGCTGGAAAGTCACAGGGAAGTTGCTGAATTGACGAGCAGTCAGGGCCAGAATAATGTCGGCTCTCATATAGAAGCGATCTTCCACGGACGGGATGCATCCAGAGACGCCATCTTTACAATAGGCCCGAACGACGATTCCATGCGACTGATTGTTGAAACAATTAACCCGGAAGAAGAAAGATGGCCACACCGCCCTCCTCGCTATTCTTCCGCAGTCCCGTTACGAACACTCATAGCCTCCTTTGGCGATAACAAGGAAATCGAGATTTTCTGGTATTTTTCTCCCTATGCATTGAGCACCAAAACGGCCAGAGATCGCCGCGTTTATCAAGATGCAGGGTCTGTCCGTGAACATGAAATGCCCACTCCAATAGTATGCGAATCTATGGGCCCCGGCCCATTGGGCAATGACGAAATAGAAAGATTCTGGGATGTTATTGCACTAACCGACAAGGAAGAACAGATAGTATCTGCCCTGCGACTTATCCTCGATAAAAAAGTGGAGCGCATTGCGATGATCGGGAACGAAAGTGAAAGTCGACGAATGGTTGTCAGATTTGAAGGGCAATCCTTTCCCGTTCCTCTCGAAAGCTTCGGTGACGGCACCCTCCGCCTATTCGGCGTAGCCTTGGCCCTCATCAACAGCAAAGACGGTTTCCTGCTTATCGACGAAGCGGAAAACGGCATACACCATTCAGTGCAGTCTGATTTTTGGCGTATACTCCTTGAAACAGCGCACAAAAACAATGTACAGGTTTTGGCGACAACACACAGCTACGACTGCATACGTGGTTTCGCACATGCTATGGCCGAATACGAAGAAAGCGACGGTGCGCTCGTGCGCCTTGAACGAGAGAACGGAGATGTTCGGGCAGTCGAGTATTCGGAAAAGAATATCAAGGTTATAGCTAAACAACAAATTGATATTGAAGTGAGGTAAATCTTATGCCCAATAATGATTGCGTTCTTCTTGTAGAAGGACAGGACGACCTGCATGTCGTCCGACAATTCGGTGCGTCTCATCAATCCATGCCAACATTCTGCATTCGGGCAAAAGGAGGAATTGATAATCTTCTAGAGGAGATTGGCTCAGAAATTCTGGTTCCTGCCCGCAAAGTCGTAGGTATCTTAGTAGACGCTAACGGCAATCTGGACGCTCGTTGGACTGCTGTAAAGAACAGACTCCAGGAAGAGAACATTATAGTGCCTCCTCATCCTGAGCCAACCGGTACTATTATAAACATAAATAACCGCCCTCGTATCGGTATCTGGCTGATGCCCGACAATCAATCGACCGGCGAACTCGAGGACTTCGTCGCGGAAATGATTCCCGACAGCGATCCAGTATGGCCGAGATCGAAACGCTACATTGATAGCATCCCGGAGTCAGACCAAAAGTTTTCCAAGAAAAAGATACCGCGAGCGCAGGTCCACGCTTGGCTCGCAACGAGAGAATCTCCCAGGCAAATGGGTGTTGCCATTCGCGCTAAGGACTTGGATACGAGCGGTCCGCTCAGCACAACATTCGCAGACTGGCTGCGGGAACTCTTCGAGCTCTCAGCTTGACTGCATACTACATTGCGATACGTCCAGTGGGACTATCCTCGATCCTTGAAGACCACTGCATTCCAAGAAAATGCCGCCCTGAAAGCTGCAAGGATTATCTTTACAGGCATCGCATCGGGGAGCCGCCAGACAGCCACGGAGCAACAGTCCGCGGAAAAAATCGAACACAAAATTCGATAAAAAAGAAACGCCCCTTGCGGGGCGTCGGGCCGAAGATGCTATCTCCGGCGGGGTAATGATAATGAGTAATATACGGAATATGAAAATTCCAGCCTCGGAAACCTTCATACCGACCATGGTGAACCGTATCGTGAGCAGCTTTCAACCTTTACAAGTCGTCCTCTTCGGGTCCCATGCGCGGGGTACGGCAACCGAATGGAGCGATGTGGACCTGCTCGTAATTCTGCCGCATGTTTCCGATAAACGAAAAGCGGCTGTCGATATGCGCCGGGCTTTGGGGGATCTGCCGGTCTGCAAGGACATCATAGTAACAACCCCCGAGGAAATCGCCCGGCGCGGCCGCCTCGTAGGAACCGCCTTGCGCTCGGCGCTTTGCGAAGGTAAAATTATTTATGAATCCCGACCAACACGCGCTGAAACTCAGTAAGGGGGACGGGGACAACGAAACGAACGGATCGAAAGGGCTATCGCCAAACAAACCGAACAAATGCATAAACCGCTCCGTGTAACGCTCGCGTAACGAAACAACCGTCTACCGAGCAATGGCCATCAGTAACCGCGAACGGGTCGACAAGGCGCTGGAACTGCTGCGCGAGGGACTCGCCCCCTACGTAGAGCGTGAACTCCAGAGTGACAAAGGCAAAGCAGTTCCTCTGGAAATTTTTCTGCGCCTATCGAACGATCCGAATCTGGCGGATAAACCCATCGGCGAATGGGATATCGCCGCGCTTCTGAAGCTGATGGTGATTCCGGATGTGTGGAATACAGTGTTCCGCTTAACGCTGGGCAATGCCGAACGGAGTCTGGTATCGGAACTTCGCGACTGGCGCAACAAATGGGCGCACCAGAGTCCTTTCTCAAGTGACGACGCCGACCGCGCCCTGGATTCGGCAGTCCGATTACTTACCGCCGTCTCGGCCACGCAGCAGGCCGACGAAATCGACCGCATGAAGAAAGAGCTGCGCCGGCTTGTCTACGACGAGCAAGTGCGCAGCGAAAAACGCAAGGCGGGCAGGTCTCTGATCGAAACGCCCGCAAACGCCACGCTCACCCCCTGGCGCGAAATCATTACGCCGCATAAGGATGTGGCGGGCGGCCGGTACCAGCAGGCGGAATTCGCTGCAGACCTGTGGCAAACCCATCTTGGCGAAGGGCCTGACGAATACCGCGATCCGAAGGAATTCTTTCGCCGCACATTCCTTACCGAAAGCCTGAAGCGCCTGCTGACGCAATCCGTCAAGCGGATTACAAACGGAAGCGGCGATCCGGTGGTGCAACTCCAGACCAACTTCGGAGGCGGCAAAACGCACTCCATGCTGGCGCTGTATCACCTGTTCTCCGGTACTCCTTCGAGCGAACTCGCAGGCGCGGACGATGTGCTCAGGGAGGCGGATGTCCCCACATTGCCGGAAGCGCGGCGCGTGGTGCTGGTCGGCAACAAGATATCCCCCGGCAATCCCGTCACCAAACCGGACGGAACCGTAGTACGCACCCTGTGGGGAGAACTGGCCTGGCAACTGGGCGGGCCGGAAGCCTTCGAACGTATCCGGGCCGACGACGAAAAAGCCACCAATCCCGGCGACAGACTCCGAGAGTTGTTTACGGCGTACGGCCCGTGCGTCGTGCTGATCGACGAATGGGTCGCCTATGCGCGCCAGCTCCACGACCGGAGCAACCTGCCCGGCGGCAGCTTCGAAACCCAGTTCAGTTTTGCCCAGGCGCTTACCGAATCCGCCAAACTCGCGGACCGGTGCCTGCTCGTCATATCCCTCCCCGCTTCGGATACCGGCAGCTCGCCCCATGCGGAAGCCGACGACGTCGAGGTGGGCGGCGTGCGGGGCCGCGAAGCGCTGGACCGGCTCGGTAACGTCATCGGCCGCCTCGAGGCGGCATGGCGCCCGGCAAGCGCCGAGGAAAGCTTCGAAATCGTGCGCCGGCGCCTGTTCGAACCGCTGGGCGGCCCCGATGCGTTCACATTGCGCGACGTAACGGCGCAGGCCTTTACGGACCTGTACCGAGGCCAGCGCGGCGAATTTCCGTCCGAATGCAGCAAGTCGGACTACGAAAAACGCATCCAGGCCGCCTATCCCATCCATCCCGAAATTTTCGACCGGCTGTACGACGACTGGTCCGCCCTGCTGAAATTCCAGCGTACGCGCGGGGTGCTGCGCCTCATGGCGGTGGTCATTCACGCCCTGTGGGCGTCGGGAGACCGCAATCCGCTAATCTTGCCGTCCATGATCCCTATGGACGACATCCGCGTACGCCCCGAACTGACCCGTTATCTGACGGACAACTGGGTCCCGATCATCGAGAAGGATATAGACGGGCCGAATGCGCTGCCGCTCAGAATCGACGCGGAGAGCCCGAACCTCGGCAAACTGAACGCCGCGCGGCGGGTTGCCCGCACCATCTTCCTCGGATCGGCTCCCACCACGCATGCGGCGCAACGGGGCCTGGAAGACCGGCGGGTAAAACTCGGTTGCGTGATGCCCGGAGAATCGCCCGCCGTATTCGGCGATGCGCTCCGCCATCTTACAAAGGAGGCCACCTACCTGTATCAGGACGGCTCGCGAGTATGGTACTCGACCCAACCTACGGTAACCAAGCTGGCGCAGGACCGCGCTGCTGAATTCGAGCGTGACCCGGACAAGGTGAACGCCGAACTGGAAAAGCGCCTGCGCAGCGCGCTGCGAGACCAAGGCGGTTTCTCGCGCATACACGCATTGCCGCGCACCGCTTCGGATGTGCCCGACGATACGGATGCTCGTCTCGTAGTGCTGACCCCGGAGCATGCGCACAACAAGGAGCAGGACAGCGACGCCATTAAGGCCGCCCGGGCCATTCTCGAAATGCGCGGCAATGCGCCCCGGCTCTACCGCAACACGCTCGTCTTCCTTGCGGCGGACCGGGTGCGCCTGCAAGACCTTCACGCGGCGGTGTGTTTGTACCTCGCTTGGGAGTCTATCCTGAACGAGAGGGAAGCGCTCAATCTGGATCCGCACCAGACGGGCCAGGCGAAAACGCAGAAGCAATCCGCCAACGAAACCGTACAGGCGCAACTGCCCGAAACCTGGCAATGGCTGCTGGCGCCCGAACAAAAATCTCCCCGGGAGGAAATCACCTGTCAGGCTATTTCGCTGCGGGGCGCCGACGGGCTGGCGGCACGGGCGTACAAGCGGCTCGTTCGCGAGGAAATGCTGGTTTGCACGCTCGGCCCCACCATCCTGCGCAAGCACATGGACGAAGTGCCCCTGTGGCGGGGCGAGCACGTAGAGGTCCGGCAACTCGTGGACGATTTCGCACGGTATCCGTACCTGCCCCGACTGCATGACGCCAAGGTGTTGCTGGAGGCTATCGGCAGCGGTCCGGGATGCCTTACCTGGGTGCAGGACACCTTCGCCTTCGCGGACAGTTACGACGAAAACGCCGGGCGCTATCCGGGGCTTCGCCACGGTGAAAACATCAAAGTGACGGAGGGGCACACCGGGTTAGTGGTCAAACCGGAAGCGGCCAAACAACAACTGGAGACGGAACTACCCGCGTCACAGCCTTCCTCGCCAAGCCCGGTTGGCGCAAACAACGCTCCGGGCAAAGTCACCGAACCGGAACCGGGCAAGCCGCAACCCGCCCCCCGCCCCAAACGCTACTACGGATCCGTGCAACTGGACGCCACCCGGGTCGGCCGGGACGCCGGACAGGTAGCGGAAGAGGTAATTGCCCACCTTGCGGGCATTGTCGGCGCCAACGTAAAAGTCACGCTCGACATAGAAGCCGATATTCCCTCAGGCGCTACGGAACAGGTGGTGCGCACCGTTACCGAAAACGGCCGCACGTTGAAGTTCAGGGAGCAAGGGTTCGAGCAGGAGTAGGAACAAGAGCCCCTTCTATAGCATCGGGCAACTCTGTCGCTCGTTGCCAATCGGCCAATTCGATTTTCTTACGGGCAGAATGTCCGACTATTCTGGCTATATCGTACCACAAGACCTATGGAAGCCAAAAAAAACCGGGAACAAGTCCCTAATTTATTCAAATTTTTTCTGATTCGTAAAGGCACATTTAAATTGGTATTTTGTTATTATACTTTACATTTATGTAAAATATTTATATTTTTGTAAATTTCCATCACAAACCAGCGCCTGCCCTTGATAGGACAACGACTCAAACTCGCTCGCGCCGCCTCGGGGCTTTCCCTGCGCGGCCTGTCGGACAAAATCGGAAACCTCGTAAGCGCTCAGTCCATCAGCTACTACGAGCGCGACAAAGCCACGCCAGGATCGGATGTTCTCCTTGCCCTCGCCGCCGCACTCAATGTCTCCTTGAATTATCTGGTCGGAGACCAGGATATGACGGTGGAAAGCATCGATTTTCGCAAAAAGAAAATCACGAGGAAACGCGAGGTGGCGCGCGTCGAGGCCACCATCCTGCACGATCTTGAACGCTACCTTGCAATCGAAAATATTCTGGGCCTGCCAGGCCTCGACTGGGACAAACCGCGCGAAGCCCCCTACCCTGTCGCCAACGATCTATGGGAAGCCGATCGCGCCGCGCATCTTTTGCGCAACGCCTGGAATCTTGGACTGGACCCTATCCCGAACCTCACAGGGCTTTTGGAGGAACACGGAATCAAAGTGTTGTCGATAGACCTTACGAATAATATCGCCGGGTTGACGGCCCGCGTACGCCGGGCAAACGAGGATGTCGTTTCCGTGATCGTTGTAAACGGCCAGGAGTGCGGCGAGCGGCAACGCTTTACCATTGCCCACGAACTCGGGCATCTGATGCTGGATGTAGCCCCTGCTATGGATGAGGAAAAGGCTGCACATCGCTTTGCCGGGGCATTCCTCATGCCGGTAGAGAGGCTATGGGCTACCGTAGGCAAGCATCGCCACTCCATAGGTTACAGCGAGCTTTTTGCCCTCAAGAACCTTTTCGGCGTAAGCGTGCAGGCTCTTACGTACAGGTGCAAGGACCTCGGCATCTTTAACGACACGTTGTTCCGCAGACTCTTCCAGGATTTTTCCCGCCGCGGATGGCGCAGTCCGCCTTACGAAGAGCCATTTCCATTGCAAGACGAAAAGCCGCAACGCTTCAGGCGCTTGTGCTTTCGCGCCTTGTCCGAAAATGCGGTTTCGGAATCCAGAGCTGCCGAATTACTGGGCATATCGGTGCATGAACTGAACCGCCAAATATCAGAACCCCCATCAAGCGAACCCATGTATGAGTAAACACCATGACAGTGCTGGTTTCGGATGTCTCCGTCCTGCCCCCTACTCCACCCGGATATATATCTCCGGCAGGTGACGCCCGGTTTGCTCGTAATCCATCCCGTAGCCGATCAGAAAGCGGTTGGGCGCCCGGAATCCTACATAATCGAGAGGGACGTGCACACGGGCCGCTTCCGGCTTGTGCAGGAGCGTAGCGATACGAAGTGAGGCCGGCTCCTGCTCCCTGATCCGTTCCATGAGATATGCCATGGTAACTCCCGTATCCACAATGTCTTCCACCACGATGACATGACGCCCACTCAGATCGATCCGGGCCACGCCTTCCCGCTCAACAATCCGGCCGCTGGAGGTTGTCCCTTGCTCGTACGAGGCCAGCCTCCGGAAATCCACTTCGCAATCTATCGTAAGCACACGCAGCAAATCGGCGAGAAACATGCAGGCGCCATGTAGCACACCTACGAGCACCGGGGTTTTGCCGGCATAGCGCAGGGAAATCTCCTCCCCTATTTCGGCCACGCGGCGCCGGATCCCGTCGCGGTCGATGTACACCTCGAAGTGCTCGCCCCGGCACAATACAGAGGTGTCTGAGAATCTGGAAAGGTTAGAAGTATCGGACATGGGCGGATGGTGCGCTTGCTTGAACGATCCTGGTTCACAAAATCGAGCTTTCCCGGTTCCTTGTAAACCGCAACCGGACAACTTCCGAAGAATCCTCCCGAATGCGTGCCTCTTCTGAAATCCGCAGGGGTAGCACCCATACGATCCTCCCATCCGACTCGACCACATGGACGGCGCGTTTCCGGTGCGGCGGCACGCGCTCGTCCGTCAGAAAATCGCTGATCTTCTTGCCCTGGCGCATGCCGAGCGGTACGAACCGGTCGCCCGCCGCCCACGGGCGCACCAGCAAGGGGAACCGGGCCGTACGTGCATCGAGATACACCTCATCGGGAGCGCCGGCAGCCACATCGCCGGGAGGCGCTCCCAGCCGCTCGGCGTGCAGATATCCTCCAGGTATTTCGATGGCCCCTTCCTCATCGAGGCAGCATGGAGCAACGGATTCGCCGGGGGACCTCGAACCGGAGGGCGTAAAAACGATTCGACCGCGCTCCCGCCACACGGCGGTATTTCCGAATACGAGCCGCCGGCCCGGTTGCATATCCAGAAGCTGTTCGATGCGGGCCGCCGCGCGGGCATCCGCTTCGAAGCCGGGCGCCCAGCGGCGCAACGCCTCGATAAATACGCGGCGGCGAAAGACCGGCGGCAAAGCGCGGGCGGCGGTCTCGTCCACAGCGCCTTCTCCTGCCAATGCCGCATCGAAACAGGCTTCCAGTCCGTCGCGCAGCACTTCGTCCACATATTCCCGGACGAGCGCCCCCGACCGGGCGATGTTCTCCACGACAGCTTCCCCGAAATGCTGTTCGATCAGGGGCAAAATATCGCCCCGCAGGGCGCCGCGCCGGTATTTTGGGGTGGTATTCGATGCATCCTCCCGCCATGTAAGGCCCTGGGCACGAGCATACGCCTCAATGTCGCGCCGCCGCGCCGCCAGCAGGGGGCGCACTACCTGCACGGACGATCCGGGAGAAATCTCCCGCCGGACCGGCATCCCCGCCAATCCTTCGGGACCCGATCCCCTAAACAGGTTCAGCAGCACGGTCTCTGCCTGGTCGTCGCGATGATGGCCAACAGCCACCTTGCCGCAGGGAATCGCCAGAGCCACCTCCTCGAAAACGGCATAACGAAAGTCGCGCGCCGCCTGCTGAACCGATGCGCCGGACGGCCATTCCCCATCGAATGAGCGCACGATCAGGTCAATACCCCGCTCCCCGCACCAGGTCCTCACGAACGCCTCGTCCCCGTCCGATGCGTCCCCGCGCAGCCGGTAGTTGACATGCACGGCTCGCACAGACATACCCAGCGCAGCCAGCACCGAGGTGAGCACGATTGAATCCACGCCTCCGCTCAGGCCGGTCACCACCGGTTCGCCGGTTTCCAGCAGGGCATGCCGGAGAAGAAAAGCGTCGATACGTCGCTCGAAAGAATCCATGCCGCAAGCGCCGTCAGTGACCGAAGCGCTTCTGCAACTCCTCGATAGGGATCCGGACCACTGTGGCGCGTCCCCTCGGACATACATAGGGCTTATCGCATGCAAAGAGCTGGTCGATCATGGATCGCATTTCCGCAGGCGCGAGCGCCGCGCCGGACCGGATGGCGCCCCGCCGGGCCAGGCTCCTCGCAAGCCGCTCCGAGCGCTCCACGCCGGCCTGCTCGTTGTCGCGCCGGTACTGAGCCAGCAGGTCTTCCAGCAAAACCTCCTTGTCGCCGGAATGTATTTCCGACGGCACGCCCCGCACGACGGCGGTCCTCCCGCTGAGCAGCTCGATGTCGAACCCGAGGGCGCTCAGATCCGGCAGCAGTTCCTTGAGCAACTCGAAATCCGCGGGAGGGAACTCGACGGTGCGGGCAAACAGCAGTTGTTGGGACAGTCCCTGCCCCTGTCGGAGATGACCCAGCGCCCGCTCGTACAGAATGCGTTCGTGCGCGGCCTGCTGATCGATGATCATCAGGCCCGACTGGATCTGCGTGAGAATGTAGCAGCCGTGAAGTTGCCAGAGAAGCATATCCTCGTCCCCGGGCCCTGCGTCCGGGATCGGTAAGGACGCCACGCCGCGATACAGTTCCTCGGACTGCCGGCCCGCATCCCGTTGTTCATCCTTCCGGTAATACCCTGCCGAAGGCGCATCGGAAGAAAAGCCGGAAGCGCCCGCTGGGTGGGCTTTTCCAGGAACGGTAAATTCCCTCGCAGGCGATTTGAGCACCCAGGGCTCGGCCGTATCGGTGGAGGGCGCATCGACAAGGGGCGTCAATAGCATGGCGCCAAGCCCTTTCCGCACGACCGCATGGAGAAATCCGTACACGCCCCGGTCGTCGTCGAATCGCACTTCGGCCTTTGCCGGATGCACGTTCACATCGACGCGGGACGGATCCACCGACAGGAAAACGCAGAAAAACGGCCAGGTCCCCTGAGGCACGAGGCGCTCGTATGCCGATTGAATCGCATGTCCCAGCGAACGGCTCTTCACAATGCGTCCATTGACAAACAAAAACTGCTCGCTGCGATGCTTCTTGTGCAATTCGGGCATCCCGACAAACCCGTGCACAGTCAGGTAACTCGTCTGCTCTCCCACGGGAACGAGCATTTCGGGGTACTGGTCGCCGAACAACGCTCCGATGCGGGCGCGGAGCACCTCGGCAGGCTCTCCGGATTCGGCGGGAAGCCGATGCATTTCCGCCTCGTCGTGGATGAGCGTGAAGGCAATGTCGGGACGAGACAGCGCAAGAGCGTGAAACGCCTCTATGATATGGCGGAGCTCTGTGGCCGGGGTTTTCAGAAAATTCCGCCGGGCAGGCACGTTGTAAAACAGATTGCGTACGGCCAGCGACGTGCCGTCGCTCGTAGCGCACGGCTCTGACGAAACGATACGTCCTCCCTCGTTACGAATGCAGAGCCCGGCGCCGTCAGCGGCCCGTTTCGTGCGTAATTCGACCTGCGCCACCGCCGCGACCGACGCAAGGGCTTCGCCTCGAAAACCGAGGGTGCGAATACAGTTCAGATCTTCGGCGACAAAGAGCTTGCTCGTGGCGTGCCGGCGAAAACATGCGGTTGCATCTTCCCGGCTCATACCGCTCCCGTCATCCACGACCTGGATCAATTCCGTGCCCGCCTTCTTCAGGATCAGCGTAATGGACCCGGCGCCGGCGTCCACCGCGTTTTCCAGCAATTCCTTCACCGCCGAAGCAGGGCGTTGCACCACTTCTCCGGCGGCGATTTTATTGGAAAGCGCCTCCGGCATCACCCGGATGCTTCCTTCGATATCCATGGCTACGTCATGCGCCATTCGACAACAGGTACAATGCGTAAAAAATGTGCGGGCGGGACAGGATCAGCCCATCTGGAAATACACAAACAGAGCCATCCCCAGCAAAATCACAAACAGAACGATCCCCGCAGGATTTCTCCGTTTGCGGCGCGAAAGGCTCTTGATGCGCATACGATGGCGCAAGTCCTGATCCTTCTTGGGGTCATAAAATCGCGGCTCGTAGGAGAACCGGCGATGCCTAGCGCGAGACCCCGGCATAAAAATACCCATGGCGCTTCCCATGATTTCCCGATCGAATATACACGAGGCGGGGTACCCCGTTCCGGAACGATTGTCCACACGTTGCACACAACAGACCTTGCCGGCCTCGCCCGGAACCGGCAGGAGTCCCCCTAAAAGACCCCGGTTACAAAGCGTAGATACAAATACATAGCGGCCGCTGCCGGAAGCATCGCATCGAACCGGTCCAGTACGCCGCCATGGCCCGGCAAGAGCGAGCCGGAATCCTTCGCACCGGCCAACCGCTTCAACTGGCTGGCCGCAAGATCCCCCAGTTGCCCCAACACGCCGGCGATCCCCCCCAGAAGCAACATGTGTCCCCAGGAAGTTATCTCATACACGAATACCTGAAACAGGACCGCTGCCGCAAGCGCCCCGAACACGCCGCCGATAGCACCGGCCCATGTCTTCTTCGGCGACACCGCAGGCGCAAGCGGATACCGCCCGAAAAGACGGCCAGCCACATACGCCATCGTATCGGCGGCCCATACGATCACAAAGACGGCCAGCGTCAAATAGAATGCCGACACGTCGTCGATGCCCAGTCCGTTTGCAAAACGCAACTCGATCAAAAAGGCCCACAACGTACTCGGATACACAATGCCCAACAGCGTGGCTCCGAGGCGGCGCGTCCCCGGTGAATCGGGCCGGACGCCCCCTGGTCCTGCAACACGCGTCTGCGCCCCCTCTCTCCCCGACAATCCGGAATAAAAGGGAAAGCAGGCCACCACCCCCACAACGACCGCAACCGCTATATAAAGCGCAGGGCGCCAGGCGGCTTGCAGAACAATCAGCGCGCCAATGAGCAAACCGGGAATGCGATGCGGATGCAGTCCGCCCTCCTCAAGCAGGCGATATACCTCATGCTGGCACAACAAAGCCAGCGCCAGCACAAGCAGGACGAAAGGCCAGGAGCCCAGATAGAGCATGCCGACGACAAACGGAATGCCTACCAGAGCGGTAAGAAGACGAAGAAAGATGCTTTTATACACGCGTACCCAAAATGTAAAAATGGCCGGATTCTGCGCTGAATGATTTATTCACGCCGAAAACCCGGAGGCGTTTCTGAAACGAGCACATCGCCAGCGCGACGCGGCGCTCCACGTTCGATCGCCAGCACGAACAGGATAAACAAACCTGCCCCCAGGAGCACCAGATACCACGGCACGTTTATGTGTTCGATATCGGAAATTTCGTGTTCCGGATGCCTTGCAACATACGCACCCACCGCTACGGCAACGGCATTGTTCGTAAAATGCACGGCGATGGCGGGCCAGATACTTCCGGTCCGCCACACAAGATACGCCATGAACACGCCGAGCGCCGCAAGCGGCAGAATCTGTGAAAAACGCAGGTGATATATAGCGAACACAATACCCGAAAAAAGGATGCCCCCTACCACTCCGAGACTGCGCTCGGCCTGACGCTGTACATAGCCCCTGAACAGCAACTCTTCGCATAAGGCGGGTGTAAGCGCCAGCACGATCAGGTGAAATGCAATGTTCGCGTCTACATGAAGCACCTGCCGGATGAGTTCCATCTGCGACGCCTCGAATTCCCGAATAGCTTCGGGAAGGGGGATCGCTCCATTGACCGCGCCAAGCCACTGTACGACGGGCATAAGCGCAATAAGCGCGGCGAGTGCAGGCACTATGAAGGACACATCGAGCCGCCGCACCCGGAGAAAAGCGAGGGGGCGACGGGTGTGCATCCGCGCCAGCCACCATGCCGGCAGGCACAGCCCCAGCACTTGGCCGATCGTATTCGCCGTAAGCAAGGCGCCGGCATGCTGTTCTATGAGCATGGATGGATCGGCAAGCAACGCATCCGGAGAGACCCCCTTCAGGAGGAGAAGCACCACTACGGCAAGGGGGCTGATTATCACCTGAAAAAGGATAAAGGCCGCGATCAGAGCGGCAAAGGTCGTCCACAGCGGCGAAAAGGCGCGGCGTTCAAACCATCCGTCCAGCGGAATAGGCCTCGGCGCATCCGGCGCAGCGCCCGACTCCCCGGACGATGTGTCCGGAAAAAGATGTTGTGTCGACTCATCCATGCTTCGTACAGGTGGAATGAAAACAGTGTAAACCGGGTCCGGCTATTACGGAAAGGGAACCTGGCGCCTGCCAATCGTTATCTATGGCGCAACGAATGCTCGCGCCCGTAGCTCAGTTGGATAGAGCGTTGGATTCCGGTTCCAAAGGCCGGGGGTTCGAATCCTCCCGGGCGCGCCATTTCGCAATTCTGTGTGTGGGGGTTGTCTAACGTCTTAAGAGGCATGATGGGTTTCGGGACTCGAAACCCGGGTTTTTATGGCTATAAGGTGAGGCGGTCCGCAAATGCCAGTTTCAATAACGCCCATCTGTCTTCCAAACGCTTGGAAGTCCATGGTTTTTAAGGGGTTGCCAAGAACGTGAAGGCGAGTATGATCCAATTACCTTGCGTACAAGATGCAGTGAACAATTGGACTTGGAGCCGATATGGATTTTGACGAATATGCACAGAGTGGATACGGGCTTTACGGTGCGTTTGCTAAGGAGGTGCGAAGAATCCTCGACAAGGCGCTTGACGAATTTCCGAAAATCAAGTGCCAGGTAATCCAGGCTCGCGCCAAAAGCGTCGACAGCCTTAAAAAGAAGCTCGGCGACAACGATACGGCCGATATCGAAAACCGCATCAAGGATCTTGCCGGGGTTCGGATCATTCTCTACACAAACAGCGACGTTAATCGACTAGATGTGATCTCTCAGTAGGTTGTTCATTTGCTCCTGATGTCCGAATCTATCAGGGATATGTGAACCGATAACCATGGAGAGAGCCGCATGAAGATTCACAAGAATGCCCGATTGACGCCGAAGGGTCGAGAGATTCTGGTTCGTCGCATCGTTAACGGGGGGCTTCGCGTCGAGGAACCTGGGATTCCTGAAGATGTTTTTCATGGAGCGCACGTCTTGCGTTTTATCGGCTCTACCCAAGCCGGTGAACAAGGTCATCGTTACGAAAGGCTCCTCACGGGGCCTTTCGTGTTTTATAGGGATTCCGATCGGCTTTCGTTCCGGATGTTTGCACGCACGCATACATCTTCGCGTCGTGTCAGGCGTCCGTATTTCCCGTCATCCACTGTACTTCACTTCCGGACCCGGCTGGGAAGACGTCTGACCCGGGTACGATCGCCGCCGCCGGCGATACCCATAGTCCAACGAGATATGTCGTACCTGGCGCAAGGCCTGATACGGTTGCCTCGTCATCCTCGCGGGTGACTCCAGTTCCGATGTAACCGGTCTGGGCTTCCGTCCTCGATGTCCTGGACGTGGCCGTGTAGAAAAGCTGCACCTGGTCCGTCAGCAAGGCGCCATCGCCCTGGTGAGCGGTCCACGTGATGAGAAGCACTCCGGATCCTCCTCCCGACTGAATCTGCAGGTTCCGGAGCGCGGGCGTCGGACCGAGCGAAACCGGTCTGGGCGTGCTCAGATTGCCCTGGGCGTCCGACGCTTGAAAGAGCAGGCGAAGGATCGATTGGTACACGGGCAGATTCCCCTCGATCACGTTCCACTGGGCCCGGCCTCGAGTCGGATTCCACCTCTTGGCCGTCTGCGAGAGTGAGCGCATCCGGTTGCGCTGCGCCTGTTGTGCCGACGTATTGGGATTACTCGGGGAAAAGGTTGCTCTGGCCGTCGTCGATTTGCCGCGGCGCGTGCGGGCTGCACCGTAGATCACGTTGCCGACTTTTCCTGACGGCCGGCCCGTGATGCCGCCGAACAACTTCGCCATTATGCCGCTTTCGGTTTACGGACCACGCTGGGTGCTGTAATCGTGAATGAAGAGGTCGGAGTGAACAGTGTCCCGGCCGCGTTTTGGCCCCATGCGATGAATATGTACGAATCGCCGGCAGTCAGGCCGGTGATGGTGCCCGTTGCGGCGGATCGGATGGCGACGCTCTTGAAGTACACAGCAGCAACCGTTGCCCGATCAGCTGCGGCCGCGGGGATCGCTGCGACATTCAGCATGTCCGTCGCGGCGCCTGGCGTGGTGGTCGCTGCCGTCCACGTGAACGTAACCTGTCCGGCCGTTGTAGCTGCCGCGGCGGCCAGCGATGTGAAAACGGGCAGCGTTCCGGGCGACACGCTGGGCGGAGCGGTGATCAGTCTGGCTGGGTCCATGGCATCGAGTAGTACTGACGTCCATGACTGGAAACCGGCCAATTGCCCGATTGCTCGATCCCAATCGACCTTATAGGCCATTGGACCGAGCGCGCGGACGATGGCGATGCAGTCTGCGAACTTCTCGCGTTGCGTGACCTGGCCGGCCGATCGCCTGGCTGCCAGTTTCGGAATTTCTCTGCGCATCCGCAAGCCTTTCCCCTACAAGCTGGATTCGTACTGGACTTGCCTTTCTTTTTTGCTGGAGCCATATCCTGCCTTAGTCGCTCCCCCCCGCGACACCATTCACGAATGGCGCGGGGGGGAGCCTGGCTTATAAACGCTGATACTCCGCAATCTCTCATTGATCATGCTGGACATTGTACCTGGTACGTTGGGTTGGCCGATCACATCGACAAATGTGGGGCAGCTGAGCACACTGCGGCGAGGAACGAGCTGCTGTGTGCGAACCTGCCCCACCCGCGCGGGACAATATGCTGGTGCGCGCCCTGCGATCCCTTTACAGTAAGCACAGACGCAGGGCGCGCACGCCGCTTGTCGTTCGATGTTGAGCACCAATAATATCATGCGCATGAAAATCGTCACACGCGGGAGGGAGCGCGAGGAACGAGCGCGGCCCGCGTGTGGCCTTATCGGTGGGGTCTCTCTCGATCTCCGGACGCTCGATCCGGACGCTCCTGGGCGCTGTGTTGCCTGTCGCGGTGTCTCTCGGCCTCTCGGAGTTCCCGCCTCACCGCGACGGCAGGCACTGCGCCCCTACCTTGCAGAATGAGATACCCGGCGTGGCGCGGAGGAACGACGCGCGCCGCCGGGCCCTGGCTATTACCTCCAATGCGCTCTGCGGCGAGGTACGAGCCGCTGGGTGCTCGATATAGAGCCGGACCGATGGGCCGTAGGCCCTGCGGTCCGGCTTCCGTTCGGTTTCATCTCTCTTCGCTCTACTTCCTTTCTCGCAACCTGTCTCTGACCGTATTCATCAATTCTTTATATTTGTTTCACGGCGCCTTACTTTCTAACCCGCACTGTGCTTGCACATATGTTCCGGATCGTTCATCGATCTCGGTGCTTCGCCCGTTTCGTTCCTTCGGTACTGGACATGGATCGTTCCTCTTTCTGCCGTCTCATGGACTTGCACAGCCGTTATGCCGAACACGGATTGCACAGCTATCGCACACTTGTATACTGGGCTATTTGCTCGCCTCGAGGTCGATCTTGGGCTGTGCTGGGCTTCGAAGGTCTTGACAGGCTCCGGGCCGCTGGTTAGATTGGCTGTTCAGCGCTTGGCTCCGGCGGGCTTCGTTTCATTCTGCTTTTTTCTGCTATGAAGTATCTGATTTCTTCCCTCGTTCTCTCGTTTTTATCTATCTGTTTTATCGTCTCCGATGCACAGGCTCAGATGTGTGATACTCGTGACTGCTGCATTATGGTTTCTTGGGTTTCAAATGGATATAGGCATCTTGATATATTAGAAGAAGGTTCTAATTATGTATTGTTTGCTGGTAGGAATGGACCAGCATATAATTGGAGATGTGAACATCGCAATGTCTCTCCTTCACCGCCGCCGCCACCGCCGCCGCCGCCGCCGCCACCGCCGCCGCCGCCGCCGCCGCCACCGCCGCCGCCGCCGCCACCGCCGCCGCCTTCTCCACCACCGCCGCCGCCTCCGCCGCCGCCGTCGGTTAAACCGTTCTTTCCTCCGTCTCCACCGTCTGATTTTATTCCTTTGGCTTCTGACATGCCTTTGGATAGTTCATATGTAGTTAATGTTCTCAGTCGTAATTCTGCGGGGGTTCCTGACGATTTTGAAATTACAGATGGTACTATATCTTATTCTTCAGGTTGCTGGACTTGTGATTGGTGCTTTCCTCCAAAGTACTCTGGTGGTCAACCGGATACTGGTACTGCGTATGTGACAGAGCCTTGGTGTGAGGGCCTACAAGCTTTTTGCAATTACTATGTTAATTCGGCAGATGGATGTGATGACATAATTGTTACTCCTGAGGGTGGTGGTGGTTACTCTGGTCCTGATCCTGGTGGTTTAATTCCTCCTACTATACCTGATCCGGCAAATAATAATCCTGTAGGTGGTCCTGGCAGTACTTCCGATACTACTGGCACTGGTATTAATTCTGGTACAACTAATGAAGCTTGTATGTGTAATGGCGTGGAAGTCGATAGGACTATATGTGATCTGATCGAAGAATATTATTCTAATCGATATACGTGTGATGATTTTACCAATCATTATCCTGATTTCACTATCGACGATACGGGTAATGAAAATGGTAAACATGGCGATTGGGCGATTATACATCCTGATCTTTATCAATTATATTCACAGGTGATTAGTTATATTAATGCTCTTCAAGTATATGGTTTGCCAAGTATAAATTCCGGGTGGAGATGTCCGGATGGTAATAGACGAGTTCCTATGGCATCTTCTACTTCTTTGCATATATATGGGCGGGCTCTGGATGTTGGCTTTTATAGTAATTCTGCATGGACGCTTGCTGTAAGACAACAGGTTGTAGATTATAATCTTCGGCTATTTCCGAATCCTCTTGATCCTAATGGACAAAATAGTTTGTCTGATGCTCAACTATATGGTGATAGAACGCATGTCCATATTTCTTTGCCTCGTGGTCAGCGTCTTACTGACCGGTATACCTTTTAACCCTCGCTCTTGCGCTATGACCTCTTTTCTTCGTTACTCGCTTTCGATGATCTCTACGATCATTTTCTCTCTCCTTGCGTTCTCTGCTTCGGCACAGGATTACAAGGTTGGTTCTTCGGCCGCTTATGCGCTTTCGGTGGAGCTTCGAAGTGGCGATACTGATCGGATCGTACAAGCCTTCGATCAGTTTCCTGATTATAACGACGTCTATGACGATGCGTCGCTTCTTGTCAATATCGATCCTTTCGTTGTGGACGGACTTATTTCTGCGCTTGATAGTCAATTGGATCTGTTTTTAGATGAAAATACAGGACTGAATGAAGAATATTTTTATGAAGGCGTAATATTTCCTCTTGTTACGTATCTCTCAATTGTAAAAGATCGCAAGATTATACCCGTTCTACTTCGTGCTTCTGAACGGAATACTCTTGCCTCTTTAACTCTGGCGAAGTTTGGACCTGATATGGTTCCTGTTATACTCGATTATATGTATTCTCCTGAATGTACTTTATATCAGTTTAAAGGTAGTTTTTATACTCTTAATTATATTGTTCGTCTTTGGCGGCCTCTTGACGCTGAAACGCATGCTACGCTGAAGCAACTTGCAATCGACTCTATGCGTGGTAATGTTCCTGAACATCTTATGAATCATCCTTCATCTTATCAAGTGAAATATCATGCTTCTCATCTTGCTTCTCAACTTGGAGACGCCGATCTCAAACAGATTGTTATCGACATAGCTGATGAGATTCCCGGTTTTGTTGAACTTGATCTCAAGCAGTGGTACAATCCGGATATGGAAGCGATCGACAGCGATCAAATCGACCTAAACGACTGATCCCCGCGCCCTCTTATTGAGAACGCGGGGACCTTCTGTCTGCCGCGTATCGCCCTGCAGGATTATGTTCCTGCATTGGCGTCTGTACTTGCCACATACTCCCGCACGAGCCTTCGGCGGCGTTTCTAGTCTGCGAACTTCGTTGGATCGTTGTAGAAGTAATCTACCTGGTATCCCCTGTTGGCGTAGATTTTCCCTTCGCTTATTACGACCGATAGACTGCCGTCTTCTCCCTTTTGGTCGCATGATATTTCCTTCGTGCCTTCTTCGGCTTCTGAATCTTCTACCATGCAATACACGGCCACTCGGCTTTTGGGTGCGTCCGCTATGGATACTTCTGCGTATCCGTTCTCGTCAAGCGTTCCGGACACGCTTTTCTGGAATGATTCATATTTCCGATTGCTGGAAGTAAACTGCAGATCGCACCCGGTCAAGGCAATGGGACTTATATACGAAAGTGCCGGAGTTAAAAAGCCAACGTATAACTATTTGACCGCCCATCATATACAAGAATACATTGAGATAGCACATCACGTCCTATAAGGACATCGCATCCCAGATTTCTAATATTAGATGCCGCTACAGCAAGATTGGGCAGCAAGAACGGTGATTCTGTACTCGATGCATAAATGGCAAGCCCAATATCGAATTGATCTGTTTGTTTGGGATCGGTGCCTGTAGACGGGGTAAATAAATCCACATCGCCGCTTGGTTGAAGACCAAAGGGCTTAATAAGATTCTCATCGACACAAGTGAGGCTTGCGCCTGTGTCTACAAGACCCCTCGCACCTATAGGGGCGGGTATAGATATGCCAGATTGCGAAAGCACACTGGCTCGTGCTTCGCTGACAGTCAATATTACATTAAGCAAGGGTCCCTTATTGTCTATAGGGAGAGTGAAGTATGGCATGGGTGAAAGAGGGCGTGTCCCGTAAACTGTGTAAGTGGTCAATCGTACACATAGTTTCATCAGGAGGTGAAGACGATGGCCGAACTTACAGACAAACAGCAGGCGCTCCTTGAGGAGTTGCTGAAGGACTTCAAAGGGGACGCGCGGGACATATTCGGCGAGGGGGGCTTGCTCAAGACGATAGGCAAGCGCGCTCTCGAGGCGGCATTGGAGGGGGAGCTGACGCATCATCTCGGCTACCCTCCGCATGATCCGTCAGGTCGCGGCAGCGGCAATTCCCGCAACGGGCGCACTGCGAAGCGGCTCGAGAGCGAGTCGGGTTCGCTGGATCTGGAGGTTCCTCGCGATCGCAACGGCAGTTTCGAGCCCAGGATCGTAGAGAAGCGCCAGCGCCGGGTAGCGGGCCTGGACGAGACGATCGTGTATCTCTACGCGCAGGGCCAGAGCACGCGGGCTATCCAGGACACGTTGAGGCGTCTCTACGGAGCGGAGGTCTCCTCTACGCTTGTCTCGGAGGTTACCGCAAGCGTTCTTGAAGAAGTGACCGCATGGCAGGCTCGTCCTCTGGAGCGTGTGTATCCGATCGTGTACTTCGACGCCTTGTTCGTAAAGTCTCGCGAGGAGGGATCGGTGAAGACGCGCGCGGTCTACGTGGCGCTGGCGATAGATATTGAAGGAGAGAAAAAGGTGCTTGGCCTTTGGATCGCTCCGACGGAGGGGGCCGTCTCGTGGCTCACCATCTTCGGCGAATTGAAGGCGCGGGGCATGGAGGACTGTTTCATTGCGTGCGTGGACGGCCTGAAGGGTCTACCCGAGGCGATAGAGACGGTCTTTCCACATGCGCGGGTGCAGTTGTGCATAGTGCACCAGGTGCGCAAGAGCCTGCGGTACGTGCCCTGGAAGGAGCGCAAGCCGGTGGCGTCGTCTTTGCGCGCGGTCTACGCAGCGCCGAGTGAAGAGGCCGCTCTTGCGGCGCTCGAGGCTTTCGAGAGACAATGGAGCGAGAAGTACCCGGCTATCGCTCCGCTGTGGAGGAAGGACTGGGAGCGTCTGGCGCCTTTCTTCGACTATGCGCCTGCGATCCGCAAGGTGGTCTACACCACCAATTCGATCGAATCGCTGAACTACAGCCTGCGCAAGATCGTCAAGGGGCGGGGCGCTTTCCCCAGCGACGACGCGGTGCGCAAACTGCTCTACCTGGGCCTGCGCGAAGCGTCGAAGAAATGGAAGCGTCCGATCCGGGACTGGAAGGCCGCCCTCAACCAGTTCGTCATACTCTACGGGGACAGAGTCCCCATAGAACAATAATCCCACTTACACAGTTAAGCGGACACGCCCGTGAAAGAGCCTGGAGATAGAATGTATAGATTCAATCGTGCTGACTTGCTTCACGAGGAACGGCTCCAAGCCGAACTTTTCGTAACCGTGTTTCAGTGCATCTTCATAACTTGAGAAGAATTCATGGTAATCCTCCCCTTTGATCAGGACATACTTCCCATCGCGGCCCTCCCATTCCGGTAATTTGCGCTTGTAAACGGCTATTTCCTGTGCCAGTAGTTTTGTCTGTGCCATTGTGCCACCTCCGTTTTTCCATTGGATGTATGCACGATAAGGACTCAATGTAGTATGTACAATATGTGCATATGTTCATATGAGAAATATGTTCCATGACAAGATAACTAAATAAAATGCCCAAAAACCCACCTTCCCTCTTGACTTTCTCATATCTCGGCACTATATTACTTTTAATCAATGAGCAAAACGAGCAAGGCAATGACATACACACCTCCCGGCCAGTACCGTAGACAGGGCATTTCGCTGTTCGAGTTGTTCCGCATGTTCCCCACGAACGAAGTGGCGGAGCAGTGGTTCATTGAGCAACGGTGGGGCGATGAGATCGCTTGCGTACGGTGCGGATCGTGCAACGTGAACGCAAAGACCGCGCACAAGACCATGCCGCACAGATGCCGGGACTGCGACAAGCGGTTCAGCGTCCGGCTCGGTACGGCAATGGAAGCCTCGAAACTGTCATATCAGATTTGGGCGATGGCCGCTTACCTGATGATGACGGGCATCAAGGGAGTGTCCAGTATGAAACTGCACCGGGACTTGGAGATTACGCAGAAAACGGCGTGGTTCCTTGCTCACAGGCTCCGTGAGGCATGGAGCGATAGGCAAGACGCTCTGTTCTCCGGCCCGGTGGAAGTAGATGAGACATACGTAGGAGGCAAAGAGAAAAACAAGCACGCCTCGAAGAAACAGTTTGACCGGGGTACGCAAGGCAAGGCAACCGTTATGGGAGCCAAGCAACGGGACGGAAAGGTGTTTGCCCGTCCGTTAGGCCCGGAGCCGGAAGAAACGCTTGCCAACTTCGTACACGAAACCGTAGAGGCCGGAGAGACTATCTACACGGACGATCACAGGGCGTACAAGAGCCTGCGGCACGTCTACCAGCACCACACAGTCAAACACTCCGTGAGCGAGTACGTGAACGGTCAGGCCCATACGAACGGCATTGAATCCTTCTGGGCAATGCTGAAAAGAGGCTACAACGGCGTTTACCACAAGATGAGCGTCGAACACTTGGGGCGTTATGTGAATGAGTTCACGGGCAGGCACAACGTCCGCAAACTGGACACGATCAAGCAACTGGAATCCGCCGTGCAGGGCATGGAAGGGAAACGCCTGCGCTACGTTGACCTGATTGCCCGATAAGCGTATATTGCCAGACACTCCAACACGAAACCGATATGAGCGACAAGTCCGAAACGAAACGTAAACGCGGTCGCCCGGTCAAGTATACCATGCCGGAGCCGATCCCCGACACGGCGGAGAATATCGCCAAAGCCATCCTGTTCACTCCCCCGAAGAAACCGAACGAGTGGAAGTTCATGCGGGAGTTCGAGGGGAACATCAAAGACATTGAAGGTTGAACCCTCGACTAATGAAGCAACGAATTGTAGAACAAGAACGATCTGAATTGCTCATTCAAGCCTTTCAGGCGGAAGAACAAACACTTGAGACTCAGGCCAATACTATGAAATTATTGGCAATAGTATTAGATGCAATGAAAAATGCCAAAGAAATAGATTATGAAAAATATGAATATTGTATTGCGGAGGCTGAGTCTAACAGAGAACAGAGGTGGTTCGGGTTGATTGGACAGATTTCGGCGGAATTTAAGGTGTAATGTTGCGACCTTGTTCCGACCCAATCAACCAGACGAGACCCATGTCGAGACGAACACGCAGAACCCACAGTCCTTCGTTCAAGGCGAAGGTAGCCCTTGCCGCCGTTCGCGGCGATAGCACGCTGGCCGAACTCGCAGAACGCTTCGAGGTGCATCCGAACCAGATACAGTCGTGGAAGAAGCAGCTCACAGAGAGTGCCGAGGAGGCGTTCACCCGCAGTCGCAACGTTCCGGACGAACGCGACAGGAAGATCGAGACGCTTCATGCGAAGATCGGTGAGTTGTCGATGGAGAAGGATTTTTTATCGAAGGCGCTCGGTCGAGACCGTTAGCCGAGCGCCGGGCGAGGATAGATCGCGCCCATGCCTTGCCCACGGTTCGCCAGTCGAAGCTCTTGTCGTTGAGTCGTTCGACGGCCTACTACACCCCTCGGGGCGAGAGCGAGGAGAACCTTACCGTGATGCAAGAGATCGACAGGCTCTACATGGAACGCCCCACGAGCGGATCGCGCACGATCAAGAGCATGCTCGAGGCGCGAGGCGTCCGTGTCGCCAGAAGCCGCGTCGTTCGCCTCATGCGTCTGATGGGCCTAAGGGCCATTTACCCCAAGCGCCGCACGTCTTCTCCGGGAGAAGGGCACAGGATTTATCCTTAATCTGCTCAGAGGCATGAAGGTGACGAGACCCCGGCAGGTCTATGCGGCGGACATTACGTACATCCCTATGGCGAAAGGCTTTCTCTATCTTGTGGCCGTAATCGACTGGCATAGCCGCAAGGTGCTCGCCCACCGGCTCTCGAACACGATGGACGCCGCCTTTTGCGTCGAAGCGATGGAAGAAGCCATTGTCCGCTACGGTGCACCTGAGGTCTTCAACACCGATCAGGGAGCGCAGTTTACCTCCGAGGCGTTCACCGGTGCGCTCAAGGAGCATGGCGTGCGCATCTCTATGGACGGCAAGGGCCGCTGGCTCGACAACGTGTACGTGGAGCGCCTCTGGCGCAGCCTCAAGCAGGAAGAAGTCTACCGGCGCGCGTACGAGGCAGTGGCCGAAGCCAGAAAGGGAATCGCCGACTACCTGAGCTACTTCAACGAAGAACGTCCGCACCAGGGGATTGACAACAGAACCCCCGATGACGTATTCTACAAACGAAAGCCGCTCGCCAAAGCGGCGTAACCCGACGCGGCGCTACACTTAAAAACGCTGGGAAAACTGTCCAGTTTTTTCGGACCATTTCTTCCAGGCCGGCATCGTAATTTTCAATGCAGTAGATCAGATCGTATGCATCCTTGCGCTCGTAACGCTGATCAAACGCAAACGCTTTCAAACATGTGAAACTGACAAGGTCGGCATAACGAATAGTTTCCGTTGCAACACCGCCCTCTCCGAGTAGCTCTATGCTGATTTCCCGGGTCTCGTGGTGATCAAAAACCATTGATGCATGTGGGATATTGAGCGCGGAAATATTGCCTGCCGTCGGTAGCGGCTGGACTTTGCCGCCTCCGATCTCTGGATCGTCGGCCAGCAATTCCAGGATAATGGGCACACCGCTTTCGGTGTTTGCCCGCCACCGCCACGAGACCTTTTCGCCTTTGTGGTTCTCGACTCGTTCAAAACCCAGGTTTTTAAAGTTTTTTTCGAGGGAGTGATAGGCATCGGTATCGGCGAGCATTTGCAACTCGACAACGATATCGACATCGCTGGTCCCAGCATGAGCGGGGACATCAGGCGGCCTCGCTTCCACGAGATAGCGCGGTGTAAGACCGCCTACCAGATAAACCGAATTCTTCCAGGGACCCAGACCACGGAGAAGCGTCACCAATACGCGTTCGCAGTTCCGGGTCACCTTATTCTTATAACCGCCGACAGTGCCAGGTTTGTTCATCAGAAACCAATTATTTCGTGTCGGAGGTGCTCAGCCATGTCCTTTGCACGTCCGCCGCTTTGCAACAGATCGAGATAAACCTGGACAGAACTGGCCAACCAAATTGAGTCCAAATTCTCCTTAAACATGAATTCACCCTGCGATTTAGTCTCCATGACATTAAGGTTCGCTCCTTCACTGACGGCTCGTGCACCAAGCTCGCCGATCACGTTCTCGGCCGCACGGCCCGGAGCCATCCGACAGGTAACGCGCGATACCGAGGTCAGGAATGGAGCGTACATTTGGGCTGCAATTTCTTGTGTCAAGACATATTCGACATGGTGCATCTCGCAAAGATGGGCGAGGTATTGGGCCAGTTCATCCGGCTTGGAAGCCGGAACATAGTAGCGGCGATAGGCAAGCCGGTGAGGAGCAGCGATTATCTGTTTTCGCCACTCATCCAGCAGTGCACCGGGTTCGGCAAGACACCGCTCCTTTGAAGGCCCCTTGCCTTTGGCGCTGATCCATTCAAAGCGTTCCAAAGCTGTTAGGGTTTCTGAAGCGGTCGCCGGTGACACCATGGCCAGTTCGGCAAGTTCTTTGACGCCAAACCACTCATTGTGTCGGAGAAGAAGCGTGTGAAGGACTTGCGCGCGTTTTCCCTTAAAGAGGCCGCGAACCAATCTTTTCAGGGGCCTGGGAGGCGGTTTGTCGACATAAATGTAGGCGCCGGGAGCGGGAATAAAGAGACTGCCGCCACTATCGAAATAACCGAATTTCTCATCTTTCAGCAATTGCTTCACACCCGGCGAAATCGATTCGGCTGCCAGTAGCGGCACAGGTTTGTTCTTACGGTATTTGGCGCCTTCAACGGCAAGGAAATGCCTCCATTTCCAAAGAATATGCTGTGCGTCTCGCGGATACACAGACTTCTTCAGGTCAACAAGCAAAACATAACTCTTTCCGGCGAAATCAACCTCGACTTCTACGTCAATGCCTTGATCGCGCTTCAGTCCTGGAATTGACGAATGTGCATCGACATCCGGAAATTCCTGGAGAACTTCGAGGAGCTTGTCGATCAGGTCTGTTTTGTGCATATGTGCATTATGTATCGCCATTTTTCTAATTTTTGCTGCACAGTGAATAATAGCATAATAGCGAATATTTGAAATAAAATCAATATTTGCTGTACAGCAAATATATTCTTTTATTCGTACAAGTCCGGGGAGAAGCACTGATAGCTTACTCCGGACTAGCCAAGCGCGCAGTATGATCGCCTCGCGGCGCCTCTAAAACTTCCACGTCACCGCAGCAGATATTTGCGGCGTGCGAGACACCCCGTATCCCGTATACCCCACGCCCATATTCGTTTCGATGCGGTGATTGTGGAGCCGGGCCGCAATGGCTGCATCGAACGCCGCAAGAACATGGTTCAGAATAAGAACCGACGATACGCGCGAGGCGCGCCGCAGTAACGTATTGGCGTGAGCATGGTCCTCGGCGTAGTCCAGAAAGCGGCCCTGCACGTTCGGCTTGGAACCGTTTGCACCGGTCCGCTCAGGATCGATGGCGTCGGTAAAATCCTCGCCGTGCTTCCACACCGGATAGTCTGTCCATCCAGGCGCAAACTGATAGTATTTTCCGATCAGTTCGTAGTACTGCTGCTCGCCGAAATACGGAATCTCGTGCGAAAAGGCCGCGCCGGTCTCCGGATGCCATACCTCACGCTCGACTGCACGCATCGCATCGAAAAATTCCCGGACAAGCCGGCGATCTCCGGCCGTCCATGAGTCCGGCGCCCTGAAGTCGATCCCGGAGGGCGGGGAAATCATAGCGTCGCCCAGCGTCATTTCCGCCTCGCTTGCTTCGAGCCAGGCAGCGTAATCGTTCAACCAGGAAGCGTACCGGCCTGGATCCCAGAACCGGTGTGCATACGCCTGGTAAGCTCTTTCGCCTTCGCGCCCCCGATCTCTCCAGGTAAAATAGGCAACCAGCAGACCCCCCTCTACCGCAACCGCGGCGGCGGAACGTATCCAGTTCCGGTTGTAGGCCTGCCCAAGCCCCGGCAGGACCACCGACATCCCGAACGCCAGCGGCACGCTACGCACGATACCTGCCGAAGCTTGCCCGGACATGTCCTGATGCAACATCCGGGATCGCAGTTGCGCTGCCGAAACAGCGTCCTCGCTTGCAACCTGCGCCGCCAACGGCGTCGGCCGGACCGCCGAAAGGGCGGCAAGCGCAACAAATCCTGTCAAAACAATGTGTTTCATAGCACGCTCATTCTGAAGGAACGGTCTGTTTAAGCCAGGGAGCGATCATCCGCTCGAACGCCGGCGTATCCTGGGCCCCCAGCACGAAATCGCGGATCACGCCATCCCGGTCGATCGCGTAGGTCGTTGGACGAATCTGAAGGGTGCGCCGGAACGGATCGGAAAGGTTTTCAAGATGTTCGTCCTGGACATACCCCGCGACCGTGCGCAGCGGCAACTCGTTGTTGAAATCAACAAGCGTCGCCCGCGATTCGTCCGAAATCGTGAGTACGACCAGCCCCTCGTCCGCATAGCGCTCCTGGAGCACATTGAGCGCGGGCAATTCTTCGAGGCAGGGCGCACACCAGGTGGCCCACCAGTTGAGCAGGATGACCTTTCCGTGGTAATCGTACAGGCGCACCTCTTCTTCCGAAAGCAGTTCCACGAACGCAAAATCCGGGGCCGGAGCGCCCAACTCGGTACTCTCCAACCGGGGCTCTCCTGAAAAAACGAACCCGCTCCCCGAATCGACCCGGTACGTTACGAACACCAGCAGCCCGGCGATCACAATGAGCGCCATGGACATGAGCGACCCCAGCCGCTCTACGGCGTCTGACGGCAGCAGCGTGCCTGTTTTCCGGTACAGGAACACCAGAAAGCCGGTCCCGGCAGCGATCATGCCGGCGGCAGCGAAATAGGAAAGCGCAAAATCCATGAGCAAACGTGGCGAAATACGCCGTCAAAGGTCAAAGTCGAAGAGAAGCCCGAAATGCCACAACAACTCATGCCCGTACCGGACAAAACGGCTGCCGTCCACCGTCAGAAAATCCTCGTCCGGTTCGAACGTGAACGTGTCCAGTCCGTAGGTTGCGCTGACAAAGAACGCAGTGGGCAAGAGGTAAAAGGAACCGAGCCCGACACGCAGTTCCATACCGATGTCGCGCCGCATGTCCGCGGCCTTCGGCGCCCCCTCGCTCCAGGCAAGCGCCGCGTCCGCGTAGACGCGGCCATATACCTTGTCGAAATAAGCGAACAGCGCTTGCTTCGACACATGGGACCATATCGGAAAATGATAGGCCACCTGCAACCATAAGGTTTCGTTGCCTCCCAGGGAATAAAACGGATATCCCCTTGCGCGCAGCAGGCCGCCCACATAGTCGTTGTAAAAATCGTCCACCTCAGCCCCGAGAAGGGTGCTGCCGCGCAGCCGAACCCCCAGACCATGGCTCGCGGAGGCAGGCAAACCCGGAAGCCGGAAGCCTGCCCGGGCATCAAGGGTGAGCCGGTGGTTGCGCCCCCTTTCGTACGAGGGCACAAGTACGCCGTCCTCCACGTCGAACCGCTGCAGCAAGCGACCCGATTCGACTTCGTAATGCACATCGGCGCGTATCTGTTGAGGCAACACATTGCTGTGTCGGTGGAGCTTTTGGGTCTGGAACCGGGCGCCTGCCGTAAACGCGCGCCCGATAAAATACCGGGAACCCGTACCGGGTACGAAGCCTTTTTCCTCCGTAGAGAAAAACCGCTCGGTGGAAACGCGGTAAGGGCTGTACCGGTATCCGGCCTCAAGCAGCAGGGTCTTGTTCACTTTGCTGCGGGCGTAGATATTGCCTTCCCACAAGCTGTAGGCAATGTCCACCTGCGTCGTATCCGGATAGCAAGCCGTACAGGGAAATTCCTCGATCCGAAGCCCGTTCTCCACATTCCGCCGGATGTTATACAGTTCAATGGAAAACTGCGGCGCCCACCGTTTCGGCAAAAACCCGAAGCCGCGGTTGTACGCGATGGTAAGGAAGGCGTCGCGCTCCATTTTCAGGAGATTGGAGGGCGCCAGAAAATCGCCTGCCCCCTTGGCGTTTCCGGAGCCCGGACCCACCATGATCCCGCCGAAGAACGACATCTCTTCGAGCATCTCGCGTGAATTCACATACACGCCCAGTTTGGTCGTGCGCAGGAGATGCTCCCCCAGGGAGCGTTTCGGAAGACGCGCCCCCAACGATTGCCCGCGCCGGGACACGTAGTTGTCGATACGCAGAACAGGAAAAAATCCGATCGGAGTAAACACATTCCGGTATTTCTCCACACCCCCCGACGACGCCGCTTCTTCCGTTTCCGGCTCCGCCTCCTGTCCGATGTTCGCATCGCCTCGCCTCCCGCGCACCCGCAACACGGTCTCCCCGTCGAACGGGCGAATATCCGTATCGTCGAACGCATTGAGCGTCGACCACCGGGACGCAAGCACCGGATCCGGCTCCCCCTTCCCGGTAATGGCAGGCGGGGCATACGCTGCCGGATCCGGAATGGATACAGGGCGATCCAGCATGGCAATGTGGTAGCCGTCCGCATCGTACCGTGCAAACGCCATAGCGCCGTCGGGAGCAAGACCAGGCATGAAGGCGCCCCCTGCTACGTTGGTCAGCGCCTCAGGAGAAGTACCGGATACGGCGCCCTTGTCGTCCAGCCGCATCCGGTAGACGTTGAAAATCCCCGACGGGTCCGATGCGTAGTACAACCAGCTTCCCGAGGCGTCGAACGCAGGAGAACGTTCGTCCGCATCCGAGACCAGCACCTCCTCCGGAGTGGAGGAACTCTCATCGACCGCAACCCTGTAGAGGTCTCGTCCGCCGCCCCGCGAAAGCGTCAGGTAAATCCATGCGCCGTCCGGGCGCCAGACCGGCTCGGCTGCCTGTGTGCCGTCGTCATAGTGCGTGATGCTCCGCGTTTGCCCGCTCGCCACATCAAGCAGGTACAGATTGGCGCTACCGTCGGATTGCCTCAGAAAGGCGATCTTCGAGCCGTCCGGGCTGTAAGCGGGCGCCGCCGCGCGCAGGTTGCGCGTCAGCCGCTCCGCTTTCTTCGTTTCCGGATCGAACCGGTACAGGTCCGAAAATAGATACCCCTCCGAATTGGTTTTCGTGCGGGCGTATACAAGATGATCCCCATCGGGGTGCCAGGTTACGGCCCCCCCCACGCCGGCTTTCGCCTTTTGCGCATAGCCCAGCGAACACACGGACTGAGCACCGCCCCCGCCCTGATATCGGCCTGCCGCCGCCGTCCCGTGTGGCAGTTTCAGGCCCTCCAGTTGGTACGCCTCCGTCTCGCCGGTCTCCCGATCCAGAATGTACAGGGAAGACAGGTTGTAGTGTTCGCCCTTGTTCGATACGTAGGCAAGGCGGCGCCCATCGGGCGAAAAACGGGGGTAAAAATTGCTGAATCCTTCTGCCTCGATCAGGCGTCCTTCGACCATATGGTCCCGAATGGGACCAATGCGCTCCTCGTATTCGCGGCGGAGCGTCCCCATCCAGTCCGCATAGATGCTGGCCGCATCACGGCCTGTTGCCTCCTTCAGGGCCTTCTCAACATTCCAGGTGTCCCATTTTCCGAGCCCGGAAGTCAACCGGCGCAGTATGTCCTCCCCGTACGTGGCGGCAAGATAGTGCGTGAACGCGAACCCCTGATTGTATACCGCCTCGCGCAGCAAGCTGGAATGGGAATAAAATCCCCCCATCTCGGCAAGGGTCAGTTCTTCGCCGGCCAGCACCCGGGTCCGCAGCACCATATCGCGGTGGGTATCCCAGTGATCGTAGTGCATGAACGCGCGCTGGTACTGCGCCGTCCCCTCCGCCAGCCAGGCCGGATTGTTGAGCGTCGGTACAGGGTACGTGACGATCACGTCGGGATAGCCGTACAGCACGTCAGGCCGCTTCACATCCTCGTAATCCAGATACTGGAAATACAGGAAGGGAAACCGGCGACCCGCCTTCATCGTCGCCTGCACCTGCACCATGTGCGTAAATTCGTGAGCGATCACATTGCGCAGCCAGTTGTGGTCGCCGCGAAGCGGGGAATCCAGTGCAGGGGCCCATATCTCGATCTTGTTGTCAAAGAAGTAGGCGGCGCCGTTGGAATAATCCTCAAAATCCTTGAGTACGAACGTCACCTTGCCGTCGGGCCGGTACTGGTACAACGAAGTGATCGGGGCATATATTTCTTCTGCAATGCGGGCAACGACCCGAGCCGTCCGGCTACTTCCCTGGTCCGCCCCGTCATGATGAAAAACCACCCTGAAATGCTCGGTTTCAAGGGTGTACCAGTCCAATGCGGGGCGAGTGAAATCGTATAAGCCCACGATGCTTTGCGCTTGAACCGCCGGAGCGCCGCCAACGAGCGGCATACCGGCCAGCGCGACCGCAAAGGCCACCCGCACCGGCGCAAAGCGCCCCGCATACCGGCGCCATGCTCCCCGCACCCTGCCGTATGTATGTAACCCGGTTTTCATCTTACCGAATAACCGCCATCTTGATGAGTTTGGTGGCCCGGGTCCCGTCGGTCGCCTTTGCCGTGAAGCGTGCGAAATACAGACCGCTCTGCACGTTGGCCTGCCAAACCGTTTCCGTCGGGATACCCCCAACGATGCTGCCCATATCCACATCGCCCACCTGGGCGCCGCCCGCGTCCAGAATTGTCACGCGCACCTGGGCGTCGCGGGACGTCCGGATGCGCAAGTGGGTAATGTCCCCGTCTATCGGATTGGGCCAGTTGTAGGTCTCTTTCGAATCGATCAACCCCTCCGGTACAAGCGGATCGGCCCGCTCCTCCAGTGCCGTAAAACTGTTCTGGGCGCCGGAACCGTACAACTCCCCCCACCAGATTTCCGAGATGGGAGGGATTCGCCACGCTTTTGCAAAGCCGGTCGTGGATATGGCTATGATGCGATCGCCGAGAAGCAACGGCGTCGTATGGACAGCATCCCCGGCTTCAAGCGGGAAGGGCGCTGCCGCCTGCCCACCGGCCCCAACCGCGTATAAATACCCATCCGTTGCCGCGGCAAGCACCGTCCACCCTTCGGCCCCTTCGAACCGGAATACGAGCGGCTGGGCGACAATGCGAGCCGGAAGCGTGACCGGAAATCCGGCTGCCAACGCCCCGGATTGCGTAAATGCGAAGATCGTGGAATCCATCGCCGCAAGCACATCGAGGCGGTCGTCCCCATCCACATCCACGAGCACCGGGTAGTCCGAAAGCACGCCTTTACCGGCCCTCCCGGTGGACGCGGCCACCGCCCGTACGTCGATACGCCGCGTTACGCCGCCCGGCGCAAGCAGCAGCATCCCCCCCGTTCCAGTGAGCGGAAGCACCGCCATGCTGCCGGCGCGCTCCCTGCCTACCGCCGGACTACCGATTCCGGAAGCGGGATCCACCGTATAATTCCAGGCCGTCCCGTCGATTTCGACGCCTCCGGATTCAAAGACCACAGGCGCTGCGCGCCCTGCCGGACCGCGCCACGCGGCAAGCGCCACCGCTCCCCCGGACTTGCCCGGAACGACCCGGACTCCGGACGCAGACGCCTGTACATGCACACCCCCCGTTTCCCCATCAAGAAGCACATGCCATGTATCATCGCTTTCCGCCGGTACATGTACGATCGGAGAAATCGGGCGCCCGGCGCCTGCCTCGGGAGGAAGTTCCCAAACGGCCTCAGGCGCATCGAACGGCTCTCCAAGGTCCCGCACGACGATGGCGCAGCGCTCGTCACCGCCATCCATCCTGCATTCGAACGTAGCCATGCGGTTGCCCGGAGCCACGGCAGGGGACGCTGCCGTAGGAACGCGTCCTGCCGGCGCCGCAAGCCCCCGTGTTGCAACGGCCACGCTATCCAGCCCGTATATCAGCAGGTGGTCCTCCGTTTTCGATACTTTGGACCCGGCGGGAAGCGACATGAGCGCACCGTGCAATGCCCGCAATTCCGGCGCATCGACCGGGGCTGCCCCGCCCACGGTTTCTCGCTGGTATACGAACGACATGTCGGCGCCGGGCGGGGAAAACGCATCCAGCACCACGAAACTGGGCCCGCCGGCGTTCGTCTCGCTGCCGGGATAAGTATCCGGCCCGAAGCGGTTCCGGTACAGCCCATTTGGAGGTGCAAAAGGATTTCCCTCATAGAAGAAATCATATGGGGCGCCCAAATACCGCCGGTTCCCGAATAAACCCCTCGACGGATAGCCAATATCCTGCGGCCCGTCCGCCTCTTCAAGATCGATGGCGCGCTCCTCACCCACATTGACGGCATGATCCGCCAGCCCGGCCCGCAACCGCCGCTCATCCACATGCCAGATCAGCACACCCCCGTTCAGCTCAATCTCGTCGTCCTCGCTATCCACGCCGCCCGGAAGCGCCCAGTCGTACCCGTCCGCCCCTACCACCACGCCCCCGACAAAGCCGGTAGTCGTCACGCTGTTGAAGAGCGAGTCTCCGTTGTTCACGTGCTGTTCGACAATATGCCCCTCTTTAAGCACGCGCAGCGTCAGGCCGTCCCCTTCCGGATCCCGGTAACGGTTTTCGACCAGAAAATATTCGGCGTCCGAAACGAGTACGCGCGCCGACTCGGAAGCATCCGGGAGCGAGACGGCGCGAAGCCGGACGGTCTGCGGACCGTCCCCGGTAATATCCACCGGATCCGTCCACCCCAGAAAGTATTTCGTCCACGCCATGGGCTCGGGCGGGAGAAGCCCGCTGTATGCAAAAATTCCCTGCGCATCCATCAGGCCGAACGGCCCGATGGCGCTTTGCCCGCTCTCCGTATCAAACAGGTCCGGTACACCCAGAAAATTGAAAAAACTGGCCGCCAGCAGGCCATTGATGGAGAGTTCAAGCAGATACCGGTCCCCGCTAAAGGGATCCGTACCAGGACGAGTTTCAGTGCGCGGAACGATCATGGAGTGATCGACAGGAAATCCGTGAAACGTCGCCCCCCCGGCGCCGAGCCTGTTCAGCGATTCCGCATCGAAAAAGATCGAAGGCAAATCTTCCGGTGTTCTGTCCAGCGAGGTGCTGGAAAGCTCCGTATCCCGTCCCACACCGGCATGAAAAAGGAGAAGCGCCGTACGCCCCGGTGTAAACCCGCTCATATCGAAGTCGATGTCCGCTTCTGCGAACGTCCAGGCGTCATGCACCAGGCGCGCCAGTTTCGCCCGCTCGGCGTCGCTATCGGCGTCGAGCCCCGTAGGTGCATAGGCTCCTATAGACCGGGGAAGCTGCACCGCGCCGGGCACAAGGTGCGTGCGCACTACCGTTTCGCCATCGGAAACGCGCGCCACGTAATCTTCCAGAAAAGCAAGATGCGCCTCGAAGTAGGCGGCGTCATGGGGCAGGGGATCGATCAGGGGCTCGATCCCCTGGTACGGATCGCCTGCGAACGTACCGTCGCCGGTCGAAAAACGGGTCGTGTCCGGCTGGAACTCGACACGGAGCGCCACCACGTCATAAGCGGACGCCGCAGGCTTGCGGAGCGGTCCGGAATGAACCTGCGCATGCCCTGGCGCCGACCACCCGACTGCCGCCCAGGCAAGTGCAGGCAAAAGAAGGAGCCGCATCGCATCGCCGCCGATCATGCACATCCTCGCCATATACGGCTCATGGAAAAGCGGATGCGGGGGGCGCTCAACGCAGGAAATTCACGAGAAGAGAAAACCGCATCGTGTTCGCCAATGGGTGATTCTCCTCCAGCGCATAGATGTACGAAAAGTCGGCCCCGATGATGTTCCACCGGACGCCTGAGCCGAAGGTCAGAAACTTTCTGTTGCCGAAATACGGGTTCTCGTAAAAATACCCGGCGCGAAGCGCAAACAGCTCCCGGTACCAGTATTCGAAACCCATACTGATGGTCATCTGATCGAATGCACTGAGCGTCTCAAGGGCGGCCTCTGTCGCACCATTTGTTGTACTCTTGCATACACTGGTGCATACCTCAATGGACTGCCAGCCGGAAAAGATCGCTTTGTAGAACGGATCTGCTTCTCGGGTGGAGGGGGTGGAGGAGTCTGAGTCATCCTCCGAGGTGTGAACACGAATCAGCGTTTTGTTGAAATCCTGCGTGAGCGTCAGTTTGTTATACTCGTCGAAATCGAACGTAACGGCATACCCGAACCGAAGATTCTGGGGAATGGGGTCGGCCTGCCCCTGATCCGAATATTGGATCTTCGGGCCCATATTGGCAAGGTTGAATCCGAGATCAACACCCACCTCTGCACTACCGGCCTGGAAGCGGGGCACACTGTACAAAGCTGCAAGATCGAAACCGATCGTTACGCCGGCGCGCGTTTCCTGCGCTCCCACACTCTGCCCCGGCGCAAGATTCGAATAGATCAAGCGGATGCCCGTGCCCAGGGATAGGTCTTTCAACACATTCGTCCCGTAGGAAGCGCCCGCGGCAAGATCGTACGACTTGAAGTCACCTGTGGGGTTGTTTTGGGCGTCGCGGCCTTCGTGTTCGCCAAGAAACAGGTACGTCAGATGTGCCCCGAAGGTACCAATGCGGTCTACCCGATGCTTGACGGTCAGGTACTCATAGAAAAGACCCGCATTGAACTCCGGAAGCCAGTTGGAATGGGTTAGCGAAATCTCCGTACCATCCTGCCGGGCAAGACCCGCCGGATTCCAGAAGATCGCGTTGGCGTTGTCTGCGATGGCAACTCCTGTATTTCCCATGCCCGCTGAACGGCTATCCGGCTCGATCTGCAGAAAAACCACGGCGGCTCCACCAACCTGTGCATGAGCCGCCTGCCCGACGACGGATGCGCAAAGCACGGTGAAGGTAGCCGCGGCAAGAAATTTTCGGCTCATGTCAATGTACCTGCTGCTTTCGTTGAATGGCTGCATGATTGGTTCTCAAGGGGCAAAAAAAGGTTCCAGATGGCTATGTGCAGGACTATCGGATGATGGCCAGCTTTTCTATGTGTTCGGATACGGAACGGCCGCCGTCCGGCTGGTCCACGCGCACCCGTACCTTGTACAGGTAAATGCCGGAGGCAAGAAGGTTCATATCCTCGTCCCGCCCATCCCAGACTACCTGTACGGGACCGGCTGTCAAAACCCCGGAAGGCAACGCCTCTTCCGTATCGATGGTACGGACCGGGCGTCCGGACAGAGCATAAATACGTACCTGCACGGAAGCGGCGCTACCCGTCGGCTGGTTATGCTCGAACACGAAACGTGTCTGGCCGCTCGTCGGGTTCGGGTAATTGTACACATTTTCCAACACCACGTCCTGTGTGGAAGCTACCACGAAATCCAGTGATTCGACATTCGAATTATTGAGCACATCCCAGGCGCGCACCGACAACGAGTGCGGGCCGTCGGCCAACCCGTCCGTATAACTCCTGAACGAATATTCAACGCGGCCGCTTCGGAACGAACCGGGATCGCTTTCGAAGCGGCTGCCTATGTCTACGGCGGTGCGCTCGTCTCCATCGACAACCAGCAGCATCTCGTGCCCCACACCCGTTCCTACCGTATTGATGCCGCTGTCGTCACGCAGCTTCACGATAAGGCGGGGATCTGCCGGGGTCAGTCCGCCGGAAACAAACGTGGTGTCGTTCAGAAAGAGGGAAATATCCGGCCCGACGTGGTCATCGGGCAACGTGGCGGCGGTCCCGCCGACCACGACTTGCTCCGTATAGCCGGCGGCATGTTCGGAGGCATTGCGTACATAGACGCTCACGCGCCCGGGTTCGTTGCTGTAGGAAATATCTTTGGGCACCACGAACGTGGCGCTGAAACGACCCGAGGTTACCGGTACCGTACCGCGCCAGAGCAGATCCTTCCGAACCGTATAGTAATCCCGGGACAGGACAGAGCGATCGGGCACGTTGATACGGCGCTCTGCATCGAAAACCACAAAGTGCGCCTGCCCTTCGAAGCCTGGATCCACCGCTCCCGCAGTCGTGCGCACATTACCCTCGATGGTCACTTTGTCCAGCGCCCGGAGGGCGGGCATATTCTCAACAGGCGTTCCGTTCACCCGCTCGACCACGGCCTCGCGCGAAGGATACCCGAGGCGCAGCGTCGGATCGCCCAGCAGATTGAACTTGCGATTGTTAGCCTGCAAACCCGCCTGGGTATTCTTCGTGCTCACCATAACATCGCCCAACCGGCGGGGCCTTCCGTCCTGTGCAGGTTTGAACAGTTCCCTGTTCAGCGCCCGGTTCAGTCCCACATTCAAAGCGTTCAATGCCGAATCCGTGAAGACCAAACGTACTGTCGTCATCAGCGCAATCGCTCCCCCTGATTCATTGAGCAGCAGAACTTCCGCAGCGCTTTGCTCCCTGGACAGATCCCACCACCCGTAAGAACAGGTCGCAGTAATGAACAGCGGCATGCGGTCATAATTGCGCAACTCCTGCCCATCTTCGAGGGTGAAAATTCTTTCCTGAGCGAGGCCGTCCTCCCCCCCGTGCCCGCTGTAATTCATGACCAGTACGCCGTCGTCCAGGTACTCCAGGATGTCCCGCTCGACCTCGGGCAGACGCCAGCCGTTGGCGAATTCCCGTTTATAAGAAATACCATACACCTTGCGCAGATCGATCTGCGGATACTCCTGTGCAAGCAATTCGGCCACCACATCCGTATTCTGCGTATGCAGGTCCGGATGCGTTTCTTTCACTGCCCGGAGCCCGTTGTACGCATCGTCAGCCACAAGCAGATACCGCCTGCGCCAGGAACCGTATGTGGCAGGATTCTCGTAATGCTTGATTTTGGCCACCATGGCAGCAGCTTCTTCCGGAGTCTGCACAGGAAACCGCCCGATGCCTATATCGATACGTTCCCGACCCGGCAGCCGCCCCGAGCCGCCAGTCCAAACCCATATTCCCTCGTCCGCGTCCAGTAAGCCGAAGTAATCGTCGCTGGTGTAGGTTTCGATCGGATCGAACGATTCTTCCGTTTCGTAGGGCGGGATCCAGTTTTCGAGGATAACCTCGTCGGGGTCGAGGCCCAGATTGCGATAATTGAAGTGCCCGTCTCCGAAGAGCAAGGCATATCGGAACGGCCTGCCGGCTTCGTTACCCCTGTCGTACAAAAAACGCAGGTAATCGCGCAAACCGCGCATGTCCACAAGCCCTCCGGAAAACTCATTGTATATCTTGCGAATGTCCGTCACCAGCACATCGAGCCCGTCCTTGCGGCGGTGCTCTGCCAGTTCGTCTGCAGCGGAACGAAATGCATCAGGCGCTACAATCACGAAATCCGGATATCCGGCGAGTCCGTGCAGATTCTGCGAAGCGACGCGCTGCGCGTTTTCTGCGCGAAGCGGCCGGGTCGCCGACGGACGAAACGCCGCCAGTTCGCGCGGAGTGGATGCATCGGCCGCCTGCACCCGGACGCGCCAGGCGTTCCCGGTCGAACGCACCTCAAGACTGCGCACATTGCCGGGTTCCGTCACGTCCCACACCTGTGGCTCAGCGGCAAATCCTTCCAGAACAAATTCGAACGCCCCCGTTTCGCCCCCGGGTGTACTGAAATGGAGCGAGTCGCCGGCTGCCCGCAGGCTCTTCGGATAGAATACCCGCAGCCAGTCCACGGCAGCCTGCGCATCATTCTCGGCGCCCCCCTCCAGAGCCATCGAAAGATGCAGGGGGTCGCCGGCGCCCGTGTCGCGCTCGAACGCGGCGATGCCGGGAACCGCAATGGTAGTAGTCTCGCCATCAAATGAAATACCGCGAGCCGCCCGAAGAGAACCCACAAACGCGCCATCCGACTCGAAACGCACCGCGGCGGCAGGATTGGAGCGGATAGCCACCCGCGCCTGATAGCGAACAGGTCCTTGCAGGAGGCCCGGCAGCATCAGATTCTCGACCAGCCCCCGCGAATCCCCGGCACGGATCGGCGTCATGACCCACGTGTGCCCGCTTCCGTTCTCCTTACTCCACATGTACTCGTCGAAATCCACCATGTACCGCCCACCCGTCTCGTAGAGCGTCTCGATGTCCGTATACGCACCCGAAGGTTCAGGGACGGGCGAAGCAGCATCTTCGTCCAGTATCTTGACGAAGTAGTAATTCTCATTGGAGAAGGGATGTACGTAATGCTCCCATCCCTCTGCCCCGTATGTCCAGCCATAAGGGCCTTCCCCATAGAAAACAACCGCATCCCCTGCATCGAAGCTGCCGTCGCCGCCACCCGAGCGGTATGCGGGCTGTTCGACAAGGTCCGCGAGCCGGGGCGCCGAATTGAGCGCCGGTACGGGCGCACCTCCATTTCCGTAAATAGCGACGCGGTCCGGATCGATGGCGTCCGGAGATGGAAAATCAGGCAGGGAGGCCAGGAAATCCCTGTCGATGCGGTACAACCCCGTTTCGTGAACGGGAATCTTGTAGACGACGCCGTTGGCCAGTACACTCTCCGCAACAGCGAGGTGTGGGTTGTCGTCACGGCGGGATACGACAAGACGGGAAGCCACGCCCTGTTTGCCGGCCCCGCTTGCATAGCGTACGGCAGCGCGCACTTGTCGATAGCGGCGAACAACGCCATCCTCGTAGACGAGCAACCGCACGCCAAGATTGATGAGGTGCTTCCCCTGGCTCGTACCCAACCCATCCAGCCATACTACGGGACCGCTCGTTTCCTGAACGACCAGCGTATCCCCGACGGGAAGGTCCAGTTCGTCGTAGGCGGTTGCGAGCAGGGAAACACTGGGAGCATCCTTCGACGGCAGTTCGAGCGTTTCCGAAACGACCGGTACCCCAAAGGACAACATGCGGGCAGCAGAAATCGTAAACGCTCCGATCGCGGCCGAATCGACAACGGTCTGCATGGAAGCCGGCCAATCCACCGTAATCTCCACAACCACGCCCTCCGGAGAAGATTCCACCGTACGGATATCCACATCCTGCGCCACGGACACATCCGCCCGAACGGCGCACAGGAAAACCGCAAGGAACGCGAACCGAACGCTCATGATATCGTGCCCCCTTCGCCGGATCGCTCATGCGGCGGAGAAAAGCGTGCTGTTACGAAATAGGAAAACGAGTAAGGGAACGAGGGCGGAGCAGGCCGCCCGGTTTCGTAACAGTCGTAGGTCGATAGGCGAAAAGAAAAAGGAAGCGATACGGGGGGAGCATTTTATACCGAACAACACTGGGTATATCCGATTACACGAATCGATGCACCCTTGTTCAACGGCCAAAAGGCCCCTTTATCTGCACAACAACGATACCTGCCCCGGCAAGGTTCCACATGCAATGGGCCGACCGGTGAAGTTTCGGCGAAACAGCTACAGGTCATCGAGGGAACGCTCCTCTGCAACAGCAATGCCCCTGGGCATACGCACAGGCGTACCCACAATCGTCACCGGGTCGTGCTCGAAAAAAAAGTGCCATCCTCCCTCGACGGCATCTTCGAGAAAACGCGCTTTTTCCTCGAGCGTCACAAGCGGGCGCACATCGTACGACGTAGTCCAGGCGCCCTTCAAATGGACCGTTGTGGGCAGCAGATCCGCCACGAAAACGAGCGTGCGCTCTTCGTCGGATATTTTCACCAGTTGCTGCGCCTCCGTATGGCCATGCACAACGATCGCCTCGACACCGGGAAAAAGCGTACCCGGCCCGTCGACCAGATGCAATTGCCCGGCGCGCTCGAGCGGTTCCATATTTTCTCTCATAAATGACGCGGCTTCGCGTACGTTCGGGTGGCGCGCCCACTCCCAGTGTGCACGCTGCACGTGATACAGCGCATTCTCGAAAACCGGGGCCGGGCCGTGCCGGCCTATTGCGGTGCCGCCGCCGCAATGATCGAAATGCAGGTGAGTATACACGACATCCGTCACGTCCGCCGCACAGAAGCCCGCCTGCTCAAGGGACCTGTGCAACTCCGTATGGGCATAATCAATGGCATAGATGCTTGCGAACTTCTCATTGCCCTTGGCGCCGATGCCGTTGTCGATGAGAATAACGCGCCCCTCCCCCTCGAGGAGCAGGCAACGCATGGCAAGAGGGATTCGGTTTTTATCGTCCGGCCGGATATGGCGCTCCCACAACGCACGCGGCACGACGCCGAACATGGCGCCGCCGTCCAGGCCGAATCGACCCGTCTCGATCGTATGCAATTCGTAGGAACCGATGCGCGCCATCCGCCCTACCGATCGTATGCGTTCGGCCTGCCGGAAGCAGCACCCCCGAGGCATTGCACTACCATCATGTACCCACTCCCTCGCTCAACGCCAGCATGCGCTCGATGGGCCGGAGCGCCGCCCGCCGCACCGTCTCCTCCATATGCATCTCGGGCTCCTCGAATCGCAAGCAGAGATATACTTTCTCGATGGTATTGAGCCGCATGTGGGGACACCGGCTGCATTCGCATCCGCTTTCCGGCGGCGCCGGAATGAATGTCTTGTCGGGGCTATCCTTGCGCATCTGATGCAGAATGCCTTCCTCCGTCGCCACGATGAAGGCGTCATGCGCACTTTCCCGGGCAAAACGGCGAATGGACGTCGTAGAACCGATATGGTCCGCATGCCGCAGCACCGGCTCCTCGCACTCGGGATGCGCCAGGACCAGCGCCTCCGGATAACGCACTTTCAGACGCAGCAACTTGCGCTCACTGAACGTCTCGTGTACGATACACGCTCCTTCCCACAACACCATGTCGCGCCCCGTTTCGCGCATAAGGTGCCGCCCAAGGTTGCGATCCGGCGCAAAAATGATCGGCTGATCCTCGGGAATGGAAGACACGATATGTGCGGCATTCGACGATGTGCAAATAATGTCGCTGAGGGTCTTCACGCCCGCCGTACAGTTAATGTAGGAGATGACAAGATGGTCGGGGTGGCGCTTTTTGAACGCAGCCAGTTCGGGCGCCGGGCACGAGTCCGCAAGAGAGCACCCGGCATTCAGATCCGGCAGCAATACTTTTCGTCCGGGATTCAGGATTTTTGCCGTTTCCGCCATGAAATGCACCCCGGCGAATACGATGATGTCCGCGTCCGTTTCGGCGGCCCTCCGGGCAAGCCCCAGCGAATCGCCTATATAATCGGCGATGTCCTGAATGTCCGGTTCCTGGTAATAATGCGCCAGAAGCACCGCGTTTTTCTCCTGCTTCATCCGTTCGATTTCCTCAAACAGATTCAGCATGGGATCGACAGGCGCGTCGATAAAACCGGCCTCCCTGTCCAGTACCGGAATATCCTCCATAATGCACAGCGGAAATAGTGACCGTACGGTAGGGTCGCTCGTAAAAGCATAAAGAAAATATAACGCCGTAATACCCTGTGCGTTCTCCAAAACGAAAACGACCGACGCCGCCGCGATACAGAAAATAATCAGACGCTGTCCGGTTCTTCCCGGCAAAGTACGCCCTCCTCCAGCCGCAGCACCCGATCGGCGCTCGCCGCCAGGGCAAGATTGTGCGTGGCAAGCACGAACGTACACCCGAAATCGCGGCTAAGCCGTATCATTTCCTCATGCAGATGCGCAGCGTTTTTCGCATCGAGGTTGCCCGACGGCTCATCGGCCAGCACCAGACCCGGCTGGTTCATAAGCGCCCGAGCCACGGCAACGCGCTGTTGTTCTCCCCCGGACAACTCGCCGGGCCGATGTTCTGCCCGGTCATCCAGATGCAGCATCCGGAGAAGCATCATCGCACGGCCGCGGACCTCCGAAAGGCGCTGGTGGCGAATGAGCGCCGGCATGGCCACGTTTTCGAGGGCCGTAAACTCCGGCAACAGGTGGTGAAATTGAAAAACGAACCCGATCTCCCGGTTGCGGAACATAGCCAGTTCCTCGTCCGATGCACTAAACACCTCCTTGCCCCGGCAATACACCGAACCGCCGTCGGGACGGTCCAGCGCCCCGAGAAGATGCAGCAGGGTGCTTTTCCCGGTTCCGCTTTCCCCTACGATGGCCACCACTTCGCCGGAACGAGCCTCGAAATCCACGCCGCGGAGCACCTGCAGGGACCGACCGCCCCCCGAAGGGTAGCTCTTTCTAAGCGCACGCACGCTGAGAAGCGGTGCATCGCGGGGGGCGTCCCCCATGGATTCCAGGGTATGGTCCGCAACGCCCAAACTATGCCCCCTCTTCGCGTTCGATACCGTATTTATTCATCTTGTTGTACAAGTGGGACCGTTGCATCCCAATGGCTTCTGCGGTTCGGCTAATGTTCCAATCGAAATCACTCAGTTTCCGCTCAAGAAACATCTTTTCCGCCGTATCGCGAAAATCGCCCCAGTCTTCCGTCTTTGCAAGCAGATCTGTCAGGGGATCCCGGGACGTTTCCCTGGGGAACGCATAGCGGTCGATATCCTCTACCCGAATTTCATCGTCGGTCGTAAGCACGATGAGGCGTTCTACTACGTTTTGCAGTTCGCGCACATTGCCTCTCCATTCCTGCTCCGTGAGGCGCTTCAGGGCCGACGCCGTAAAATGTTTTCCGGGCCGGCCGTTGCGCCGGGCCAGATCCTCGCAAAAACGGGCAGCGATGACAGGGATATCTTCGACACGTTCCCGCAGGGTCGGGAGACGTATGGGAATCACGCTGAGCCGGTAGTACAGGTCCTCCCGAAAGGTTTCCTCCCGGATGCACGAAGCAAGATCCTTGTTCGTGGCGCAAACGATGCGCACATCCACCGAAATGACCCGATCACCGCCTACACGCTGGATATTGTTTTCCTGAAGCACCCGGAGAACCTTGGCCTGGGCGGACAAACTCATGTCCCCGATTTCGTCGAGAAACAACGTACCCCCGTCGGCTTGCTCGAACTTGCCGATACGCTGCTTCACGGCGCCGGTAAAAGCCCCTTTCTCATGGCCGAAGAGCTCGCTTTCAATCAATTCATCGGGAATCGCGGCGCAGTTTACGTCCACCATCGGCCCATCCTTTCTGGGCGACAGGTGGCGAATCCACTTTGCAACGAGTTCCTTTCCCGTACCGGGTTCGCCCGTAATGAGCACACGTGCTTCCGAAGGCGCAACGCGTTCGATCGTATCGCGGACGGCGCCAATGGCGGCGCTGTCGCCAAGAATAGGGGTGAGTTCGCCCTCGTAGGCGTCTATGGCCTCCTTCATCCGGCGATTCGCCGTTGCCAGAACCCCGCGGTCCATGGCGTTCCGTACGGAAACGAGCAAGCGATTCAGATCGGGCGGCTTTTCGATAAAATCGTACGCACCCAGTTTTGTCGCCCTCACAGCAGTCTCAATGGCGCCGTGCCCGGAGAGCATAACGATGGGCGTCTCGGGCATTTCCTCGCGCGCCGCAGCGAGTACCTCCATACCATCCCGTTTCGGCATGTTGACGTCGAGCATGACGACATCGTACCGCCCGGCGCGCAGTCGGGCAAGGGCCTCTTCCCCGTCGACGGCTTCTTCTACGCCGAACCCTTCGTACTCGAATATTTCGCGCAGCGCACGTCGAATACTCGGTTCATCGTCGACAACAAGAATGACAGGCATGCGATCGGTCAGGATGACTGCTTCGCCGTTGCGCGTGCAATATATATCCGGATACTCGAGGCCTGGCTGGATTCGGGGTATTCCGCCTCGACTGCTTCGTACTGTTCGAGGGCATCCTCGTACCGTCCTGCCCGCTCATAGAGTTGACCGGCATGCAGGAGATATTCCGGCGTCGTCAACTCACTCTCGAAGTGGCGTGCAGCGCGCCGGTACAAATCGCCGGCGCGGGCATATTCCTCGCGCTGTTCCCAGGCCGCCGCCTCACCCGCAATGGCGCCCGCACCGATAAAGTCCGGCCCCTTGTCGAAGTCCTCGAAATACGAAAGCGCCCGGTCGTATTCGCCCAGCTTGAAGAGTGCATCCGCTGCATAGAAACGCGCAAGATTTCCTGCGGGCGCGCCACCGTACTCATCGGCGATTTCCAGCAAGCCCAGATGCTCCAGCGATCCATCCAGCGCCTGCCGGTACGATGCTTCCTCGTACAGGGGCAGCACCTGGGCCAGGAGAACCTCTGCCTCGGAGGCCTGCTGGCCCTGATAGAAAACATACCCGACGATAACAGCGGCAATCACCCCAAGGGCAGCGAGCACACCGTAGACCGGCTTCCTGTTGGCGTCCACAAATCGCCACGCACGCGCATAGAACGTGACAACCTTGTCCTCACGCAACTCATGTTTTCTGGAAATACTTCGGGGGGGATTCAGGGTCGGCATAGATTCGCGAGATACGCGCAGGAAAATTCGGGAAACATTACGGGGATCCGCCGTATGGATTTCCTGGTATCCCGCCAGACGCGATACCGGGAAATTTTCGCTTGCGGATTTCCATAATAATACGGAATGCCGCTTGTATGCGTATGTACGCGCAGAGGGTCCATCATTTCCCTTCAAAAGGATCTCTGACCCGGCTGTATGGCATTTTTAGACAAGATTTTCACCAAATCCGGGGAATCGGCATGGATCGAAGCCCGTCGGGAGCCGTTTACTGCACCGCCCGGCATGCACCGGCGTACCATCAACCCTGCACACGCCCCTTGCCGGGTCCCCTTATTTCAGCAAATCGTATACAAACCTCATGGCCATCAATCTTGGAATCAACGGTTTTGGACGCATCGGAAGGCTCGTATTCCGCGCGATCCTCGAACGTCGTCTTGAAGACATTCATATTGTCGGCATCAATGACCTGACCAGTGCCGACACGCTCGCGCACCTGCTGAAGTACGACTCGGTGCATGGCCGTTTTCCGGGCGATGTCCATGTCGATGGAAACTCCCTTGTCGTGGACGGAAGGGCATACCCGGTTTTCTCGGAGCGGGATCCCGCCCAACTCCCCTGGGGTGACCTCGGAACGGATGTCGTTGTGGAATCCACCGGGATTTTCCGCTCGGCGGAGCAGGCCGGCAAGCACATCGAAGCAGGCGCTTCGAAAGTGGTCGTCTCGGCGCCCGCCAAGGGCGCGGTAGACGCCACCGTCGTGATCGGGGTCAACGACGACACCTTGACCGGTGAGGAAAAACTCCTGTCCAATGCCAGTTGCACCACGAACTGCCTCGCCCCGATGGTCAAGGTCCTCGATGACCGGTTCGGCGTGAAGCGCGGCTTTATCACCACGGTGCATGCCTACACGTCGGACCAGGCACTCGTGGACGGCCCGCATCCGGACCTGCGCCGTGCACGAGCTGCGGCCCTCTCCATTGTACCGACCACGACCGGCGCCGCCAAGGCGGTGGGCCTTGTTCTGCCTCACTTGCAAGGGAAGCTGGACGGCATGGCGCTCCGCGTGCCGACGCCGGCCGGCTCCATTACGGATCTCACGGCCGAACTGGAACAGGAGGTCTCCAGCCAAGAAGTCAATGCTGCGTTCCGCGAAGCGGCGGCAAACGGCCTGAAGGGGCTGCTCGAGTACAGCGAGGAACCGCTCGTGTCGAACGACATTCTCCACAACCCGCATTCCTGTATCTTCGATGCGCCGTGCACCATGGCGAACGGCACAACCGTCAAGATTGTCGGCTGGTACGACAACGAGTGGGGATACTCGTGCCGGGTGGCGGAACTCGTACAAAAAATCGCCGGCTGAACGGAAGTACAGACGCATGCGCAAACGGACCATCGAAACCATGCAGGTGCGTGGGCGGCGTGTGCTGGTGCGCGTTGACTTCAACGTACCGATCGCAGACAGCGCGATCGGGGACGATACGCGTATCCGGGCCGCGCTGCCTACGATACGCGCCATCCTTGCAGGCGGCGGAAAGGCTATTCTGATGAGCCATCTTGGCCGCCCGAAGGGTATGCCCGATCCTGCGTTTACGCTGCGCCCCGTCGCGGACCGCCTGCAGGAACTTCTGGACGCCCCCGTGTACTTCGTGGACCATGCCACGGGACCGACGGGACCTGCAACCCGGCAGGCTATCGACGCGCTGAACGAAGGGGAAGTGCTCGTACTCGAAAACACCCGCTTCCATGCGGGAGAAACGAAAAACGATCCCGAACTTGCCGGGAAACTGGCCGCCCTTGCAGATGTGTACGTGAACGATGCATTCGGGACATGTCATCGCGCCCATGCCTCGACGGAAGGGGTCGCGCACCGGGTTGAGGAAGCGGGTATGGGCTTGCTCCTCGATAAGGAAATCGAATACCTGTCGAAGTTGCTCGACAGCCCGGAGCCGCCGTATGTAGCTGTGCTGGGCGGCGCAAAAGTGTCCGACAAGATCGGTGTCATCGAGAACTTGCTCGACCGGGTCGACGCGCTGCTCATCGGTGGGGCCATGAGCTACACGTTTCTGAAAGCGTTGGGGCACAAAACAGGGGCTTCGAGAGTGGAAGCAGATCGGCTCGACGACGCAAAAGCGCTGTACGAGCAGGCCGGCGGCAAAATCAGGCTGCCGGTTGACCATGTGACCGCGCGCGCGTTCGACAACGAGGCTCCTCGACGCATCGTTTCCGGCGCCATTCCCGAAGGGGAAATGGGCCTCGATATCGGCCCGGAAACGATCGGGGAATACGCCCGTGCTATCGGAGAAGCGCGCACCATCGTGTGGAATGGCCCGATGGGCGTATTCGAAATGTCGAATTTCGCCGCAGGAACGTTCGCCGTAGCCAAAGCACTTGCCGGAGCCACTGCGCACGGCGCCCTTACGGTTGTGGGTGGAGGCGATTCGGTAGCAGCCGTCTCCCAGGCGGGATACGAGGAGCTTGTGAGCCACGTCTCGACTGGCGGCGGCGCCATGCTGGAGTTTCTGGAAGGTAAAACCCTACCCGGTATCGCGGCACTGAGCGACAGATAGCTCGCCGGCGCCCGATTCTTCGTTCATTGGAAAATGTAGTTTTCACGGCGCCTGTTTGCCTTAGCGGGCCCCGGCAGGCGATGGCGGCATCCCCCTGTCTTCCGCTGTCGCCTCTGATAAATTATCTGCTTAACTCGCACCAATACGGCCATGATTTTCGAATCCGTCGATCAGATCGACTTTGCTGTCAGCGATTGCCCGACAATGCCCCTGCCGGGACGTGTTGCGATGGCAACGCCGGCGCACTATGATGTGCAATACGTAATCAACCCGCATATGACCGGCCATGTGGGCAACGTGGACCGCATCAAGGCGCGGCGCCAATGGGAAACGCTGCGGGATACCTACCGGGCGCTCGGCATGGAAGTGCACAGCACGGAAGGCGTAGAGGGGCTATACGATATGGTTTTTGCGGCCAATGCCGCAGCGCCGTTCCTGCCCCTGGACGGTAAATCGCCGGGGATCATTCTGAGTCGTATGGCCACAGCGCCCCGATACGGCGAAAGCATACACTACGAGCGATTTTTCCGCGAACTGGGGTGTGACGTCCGCCACCTCCCCGAGGGGCTTACCTTCGAAGGAGGCGGAGACGCCATCTGGCATACCGGTAGACGCCTGCTTTGGGGGGGATACGGCCAGCGCACCGACCGGGCCACCCATGACGCAATTTCGTCCATGCTGGACGTACCTGTCATTCCGATGCGGCTCGACGACGAGGCCTTTTACCATCTTGACACGTGCTTATGCGCGCTGGACGAACGCACGGCGCTCATCTGCCCGGCCGCGCTTCGTTCCGAGGATATATCCATGGTCCACCGGCTCTTCGAACGTGTCATAGAAGTCCCGGAAGCCGAAGCCCGAGAACGGCTGGCGTGCAATGCGCATTGCCCGGATGGACGGCACGTGCTGCTTCAGAAAGGGTGCCCGCAGACCATGCGGAGACTACGGGATGCAGGGTTCGAGCCGGTTGAAATCGACACCGGAGAATTTCTGAAAGCCGGCGCTTCGGTGTATTGCATGAAGTTAACTATCTGGTAAGGTGGAGCCGCTCATCTCAGTGATCATTCCCGCATTGAATGAAGCCGCGGGCATCGAAAACACCTTGCGGTCTGTAAGCCGGCAGACGCCCGAGCACGAAATCATTGTCGCGGACGGCGGCTCCCTCGATGAAACGGCAGCTATCGCCAGCCGGTACGGACGAATCGTCCAGGCGCCACGAGGGCGATCCAGACAGATGAACGCGGGCGCCGCACAAGCCGGAGGAGATATTCTGCTTTTTCTGCATGCCGACACGATTCTGCCCCCCGACGGCCTCGAAAAAGTGCGGAAAACGCTGTCCGACCCTGCATTCGAAGGCGGCGCCTTTCAACTCCGGTTCGACCAGAATACCCCATTGCTTCGTTTTTACACCTGGTTCACGTACTTGCATGCGCCTCTCCTCTGTTTCGGGGACCGCGGTTGCTTCGTCCGGCGTTCCGTGTTCGAGGAAGTGGGCGGCTATCCGGACCTTCCTATCTTCGAGGACATCGATCTCGTACGCAAACTTCACGAACGCGGCGGCTTCGTTTTTCTGAAGGAATGCGTAACCTCCTCGGCGCGCCGCTTTCGAGAACATGGACCTTTTCGACAACAACTCTCCAACACCTGCCTGTGGGTCCGGTACGCGAGTGGAGCGGACCTGAATACGCTTGCAAACCGGTACCCGTACGGAAACGAGGGGGCCGGTACAGGATAGCCGCCGGGGTTCATTCCGGTCTTCCATATTGCCATTTTCATGGCCAGACATGTTGCATGGAACAGAAGCATACCCGCAGGGTAGGGTACGAAGTGACCAGGGTTTGCGTTACGGCTGGCAATCCTGCAGGGCGTCCTCCATGCAGGGATGGTTTCAAACGGTGAAAACCCGAAGCACTTTGTATTCCCGGGATTCTTTGCCAACAGGCGTGCAATCCCCCAAACCGGTTAATGCCCAACACATTTTCCCTAAGAGGTCGGTCGTCCATGGGTTCTTCTCTCAAAAAAGAAAAAATACCTGCACAATCCGCCATAACGAGAGACCCTTTCCCAAGCTCGAAGAAAATATTCGTAGAGGGGAAAATCCACGACATAAAGGTCGCGATGAGGGAGGTCGAGACCGAGGATGTACTCTCTGAAAGCCCCGATGCGGACAAGTTCAGGATAACCCTTTACGACACAAGCGGTCCCTACACCGACCCTGAAGCTGATATCGACGTTCTCAAAGGACTTCCGCCGCTCCGCGAAGAGTGGACAAAGGAGCGGGGAGATGTTTTGGAACTGCCCGGCTTTTCCTCGGCATTCGCGCGGAAAAGACTCGAGAGAACAAACGGGATAACGTTCGGAAATATACGGAAACCCCTTCGCGCCGCCCCCTCGCGTAATGTGACGCAGATGCACTATGCTAAAAGGGGCATTATAACTCCCGAAATGGAGTACATAGCCATACGGGAAAATCAGAGAATCGACGAACTCAAGGAAAGCTACTACGGGCAGCTTGGATCTTACCATGCAGGGATAGATTTCGACGCTCGTATTCCGCCCTCCCACATCACCCCCGAATTTGTAAGGGACGAAGTTGCAGCGGGGCGCGCCATAATTCCGAATAACATAAATCACCCTGAAAGCGAGCCCATGATCATAGGGCGAAACTTTCTCGTAAAAATAAATGCGAATATCGGAAATTCTGCAGTTACCTCAAGTATTGAAGAGGAAGTTGAAAAAGCGGTCTGGGCGTGCCGATGGGGCGCCGACACGATAATGGACCTGTCGACAGGGGACAATATCCATGAAACCAGAGAGTGGATCATAAGAAATTCCCCGGTTCCGATAGGAACGGTTCCCATATACCAGGCGCTTGAAAAAGTGAATGGGAAACCCGAAGAGCTTACCTGGGAAATTTACAGGGATACCCTGATAGAGCAGGCTGAGCAAGGGGTTGACTATTTCACCATACACGCGGGGGTTCTTCTTCGCTACATACCGCTTACCGCCAACAGGCTTACAGGAATCGTTTCAAGGGGTGGCTCCATCATGGCGAAGTGGTGTCTCTCTCACCACAAGGAAAGTTTTCTCTACACGGAGTTTGAAGAAATATGCGAGATAATGAAGGCGTACGATATAGCCTTTTCGCTGGGTGATGGCCTCCGGCCGGGGGCAATAGCCGACGCGAACGACGCCGCCCAGTTCGCTGAGCTTGACACCCTGGGAGAGCTTACGCAGATAGCCTGGAAGCATGACGTTCAGGTCATGATAGAAGGTCCTGGACACATCCCTATGCAGATGATAAGGGAGAACATGACCAGGCAGCTGGAGACATGCGGGGAAGCCCCTTTCTACACCCTGGGGCCGCTTACAACCGATATAGCGCCCGGTTATGACCACATAACTTCCGCCATAGGAGCAGCGATGATAGGGTGGTACGGAACCGCAATGCTCTGTTACGTTACGCCAAAGGAGCACCTGGGGCTTCCCAATAAAAAAGACGTTAAGGACGGGGTCATAACCTACAAGATCGCTGCTCATGCGGCGGATCTGGCGAAGGGTCATCCCACTGCCCAACTTCGGGACAATGTGCTTAGCAAGGCAAGGTTCGAATTCCGGTGGAACGATCAGTTTAACCTTTCGCTGGACCCGGATACCGCCCGTGATTTTCATGATGAGACCCTTCCGGCCGAGGGGGCCAAGGTCGCGCATTTTTGTTCCATGTGCGGTCCGAAATTCTGCTCAATGAAAATCACGCAGGATATAAGGAAGTATGCACAGGAACACGGTCTTTCCGAAACGGACGCTGTCCGGAAGGGGCTGGATTCCAAGGCCAGAGAATTTGCAGAAAAAGGAAAAGAGATATATGTTGAGCAAACCGCCGTTTCACTTGACTCTTAGGAAAGCCATGCCCCATATCGTTCTGCGCCCGCGCTGGCAAGCCAGAGAAAACGACGTAACCTCTGAACATACGTACCGGAACCGGCGCCAATTCATTGAAGAACTGGGCCTGGGTACCGTCGCACTGGCAGCCCTTGGCGCAACGGGATGCTCCATGACCTCGTTCGGGCCGCTGGACACCATCCCGGGAAATGCACCGCGCGAAGGGTATCCTGCCGCGCGCAACGAGGCATTCTCCGTCCCGGAACGTGAAGTAACCGGACGCATCTTCGCCTCCTCGTACAACAATTTCTACGAATTCGACGGGACTTCCAAGGAAGTCTGGCACTTGACGGATCGCTACGAGCCGTTTCCCATGACAATCAGGGTACGTGGGCTCGTCGAAAAACGGCTCACATTCGATGTGGCGGAGTTGATCCGCACCATGGACCTCGAAGAACGCCTGTACCGCTTCCGGTGCGTCGAAGCCTGGGCCATGACGGTGCCATGGACGGGGTTCCCGCTCAGCAAACTCATCGAGCGGTGCAAACCGCTCTCCCGTGCGACACACGTGCGCTTCGTATCGGTCAACCGTCCAGGGCAAATGGAGGGCATCAGAAAGCAGCCCTGGTATCCCTGGCCGTATTACGAAGCCCTGCGCATGGACGAGGCGATGAACGAATTGGCCTTTGTTGTAACCGGAATGTACGGCGAGCCTCTCCCCAAGCAGAACGGATCCCCGTTGCGACTGGCCCTTCCCTGGAAATACGGCTACAAGGGACCGAAGGCTATCGTACGCATCGAGTTTACGGATGAGCAACCGGGGACCTTCTGGAACGACTTTGTACCCGATGAATATGGCTTTTTGTCGAACATAAATCCAAATATTCCCCACCCGCGCTGGAGCCAGGCCACGGAAACGTTGCTGGAAACCGACGAGCGTGTACCCACTCGAATTTTCAATGGATACGACGAGTGGGTATCCGCACTGTACCCGGACGAACCCCGCCGTCCCGGCAGACCCTTAGCGCGGTAACACGGCGATTTCCGCCGGATCCCCCTTCTTGTGCAGGTATCGATTCCAGGCGTACACGCCCCAGGAAAGGAGCATGCATCCAAAGAGGGCAATTCCGCCGTTTATACCTGCAAGACGCCACTGGGCGCGACCGATCGCTGCAATCACCACTTCTTGCGACGCTCCCCCGGACAGAAACACGTCCAGCGAATCGCTACCCTCGAGCGACCGGACGAACGTAATGGGAAGCGGCAACACGTGCTCGGTATACGAGCCGTCCGCTCCCGGCACCCGGAGATGGGCCGACGCCATGGTGATATCCGCCCGGTCGGTTGTGGAGAGCGCCACCACATCCGCTTTAACCACGGCGCCGGTCCGCACCGTTTCCCGGAGATTCATCGTCACCGCTGCCTGATTGACCGCCAGCAAAAAGAGCAGACCGGGAAACACCCATAACAGGCGAGCCGCAAGCAGGGAAGCGCGAAGACGCATAAAAAGGCGGTTTGAAAACGGTACCCGGAAGCGGTCGGCTGCCAGCTATTTGAGAAAAAGATACGGCTTCCATGCCTCGTGCAATATCCCGATATAATCGCGGATGAACATCACGTGACTGGGCCGGTACGGCATGCGAACCAGCGGCATGGCGGCATCGTCGGGCGTACGATCTCCCTTCTTGTTGTTGCACGGGGTGCAGGCCGTTACAAGATTTTCCCAGGTATCCCGTCCGCCTTTTGACCGCGGCCACACATGATCCACGGTCAAGTTCTCGCGGCATTCGCAATACTGGCACCGGAATCGATCCCGCCGGAGAATATTTTTTCTCGACATCATGACCCGCTTGTACGGAACGCGTACGTATGCTCTGAGCCGCACAATGCTGGGGAAGGGATACTGGATCGTCGGCGACCGGACGTATCGATCCGGTAAGGACTCGACGAGTTCGGCTTTTTGCAGGAAGACCAGCACCACCGCACGCTCGACGCTGCATGTCGTCAATGCGCGGTAGTCGTTGTTGAGTACGAGTACGTGGCCATTCATAGCATTATTGCACAAGTACGTCGCCGTACGAAACGATCTCGCCAATGCCATCGAAAACGAGCAGGCGATGCAAGCCGACCGGTCCAATCAGGGAAACCGGCACATGAAACAGATAGGCTCCCGGATCGCTGGCCTGTTCGATTTCGGAAAGCGTTTGCAAGCGGTTGTCGTGCAGGTTTTTCAAACGAAGCGGGGAATACACGGCGTCAAATACGGTCACGGTGACGCGGATCGTGATAAAATCCCCGATCGGCGCCGGGTTCGGCATGGCCGGGTCTACCCGGATCTCCCCCACATATACGGGCGCCGTCCGCCAATCGTCCTCATCTTCGGATAGAACTTTTCCAGACGCATCGACGCGCGTAATGTTCTGTGGCGGACGACTTGCCTGCTGCGCAAAATCGTCCTGCTCTTTCTGCGTATCGCACCCGGCAGGCAGGAATGCGCCCGCAAGCATCGCAATGCAAAAACCGGCGAAGCATTTTCGGGAAAACATTACCTTGCGCAAAAGGCATTGGTCACAGCGGCGGAGCGATCGACGAAAACGATCAGCCATCGCTTGCACGATAGCATGCTCCCAAGGGTCCCGATTCCCTTCATATTCCGTCGGTAAAAATACGTTTACCCTTTTGCAGTAAGAATGCTCGCCCCATGAAAATATATACGCGCACGGGAGATCGCGGGGATACCGGCCTCTTCGGCGGTAACCGCGTATCCAAGGCGCATGCACGCATCGAAGCCTACGGCGCCGTCGACGAGACGAATGCGCTGCTCGGCATGGCGCGGGCCTTCGCCTCGGAGCACCCGGCCTCCGAACGTCTCGACAGCCTCCTTGCAACCCTGCAGGACGATCTTTTCGTAGCCGGAAGCGACCTTGCTACGCCGCTGGACAGCAAAGCCACCGTGCCGCGCCTTGCAGCCGCACACATAGAGCGGCTCGAGAAGGAAATCGACTGCCTGGAAGAAAACCTGCCGCCCCTGGAGAATTTCATTCTTCCCGGAGGCGTACCGATCGCATCCATACTCCATGTTGCACGAACGACCTGCCGCCGGGCCGAACGGCGAGTCGTTGCGGCGGCAGCATGCGAACCGCTCAATGAAGCCGTTGTGGCGTACCTGAACCGGCTGTCCGATTACTTGTTCGTGCTGGCGCGCTGGGCCAATAGCACTGCAGGAGGAAAGGAATACCTATGGAAACCTAAATAATGATACCGCCGGTTGCGAAACCGTAGCAAATGCCGTACGTTGATCAAATACGCTGCTTCTCGGAATTTCGTCGATATTCGGCAGTTTCGAACAGTACATCCGGCACACGGCCTCCCACCCGCTCAATCGGCCCTGCAAGGTGTATATCCCGGTATCGGATTCGGCATGTTTCGGTCATTTACAGACATGCGCAGTATAAAGTATTCCGGAATCGCAGCGGCTGTCGGCGTCTTTTTGCTTGCTGCAATACTCCTGCTCATCAGAGACAAGGACTCCCCTCCTGAATTACCCGAGGCGGTATCCGTTACAAAGGAAATACCGCCACCGACCGAAACGGAGCCCGACAAATATGGCCTTGTAGCCGACGGCTATGACGTCATCGACCGAAGCGTACGCCGGAACGAAACGTTCGGAGAGATTCTGACCGGGCACAACATCCCGTACGACAAGGTCCTTACGATCGCCTCTTCGGCGCGGGACGTCTTCGACGTACGGCGCATCCAGGCCGGAAAACCTCTTCGCGTGTACAGCGACTCTCTTGCCGGGACGTACCAGGCGCGCTACGTGGTGTACGAACAGGATAGGCTCAATTACGTCGTATTCGATCTCGCTGCCGATTCCACATCCAGCGCCGTCTACGCCGGAAAACGGGAAACAGAAATAAGACGCGGGCAATTGTCCGGACGCATCGAAAGCTCCCTCTACCGGACACTGGAAGCCAAGCAGGTACCGGCAAACCTTGTGCCGCCGCTTGCCCTTGCCCTTTCGGAAGTGTTCGCATGGCAGGTGGATTTCTTTCGCATTCTCGAGGGAGACGACTTCAACGTGATCTACGAAGTGCTCCACGTGGACGGGGAGCCGATCCGTGTCGAGCGGATAATAGCGGCCCGGTTCGGACACCGGAAAACCGACTACTTCGGCTTCCGGTTCGAAGAAGGGGAACGCCCCGACTTTTTCGATGAGAAAGGGAACAGCCTGCGCAGAGAACTCCTCAAGGCGCCGATACGATTCGATCGTATCAGCTCACGCTATTCGCGGAGGCGATTTCACCCGATCCGAAAAAGGTACCAGGCGCATCTGGGTACGGATTACGCCGCCGCGCCCGGCACGCCGATCTATTCGGCAGGGGACGGTGTCGTCCTCGAAGCGCAATTCAAGCGCTACAATGGCAACTACGTCAAGATCCGGCACAATTCGGTGTACACGACCGGCTATCTGCATATGTCGCGTATTGCCTCAGGCATGCGCCCGGGTACACGGGTCCGGCAGAGACAAGTAATCGGCTACGTGGGAAGCACGGGCCTGGCGACCGGCCCGCACGTGTGCTACCGGTATTGGAAACGCGGCAGCCAGATCGATCCGTATACCGACACCCTCCCCCCCGCCAGCGCGGTCGCCCCCGAACTGATGGACCGATTCGCCACCGTGCGCAATGAAATCATGCCGCAAATCCTCGGGGTCATTCCTCCGTATATCGCGAACAGCGATGCTCCGGAAGGTCAGAATCCGCCGAACAACGCATTGATGTAACTTTACACCCCGTCGACACCACTCCCCCACCATGTCCCTTCCCACCGCTTCAAGTCCCACCCGGAGAATTGCCTCTTATTCCATGCCAAAACGCGCATTGGAGCTGGCTCGCCTTGCAGCCCGCCGGATCGTGCGCCGAAAGACCCGTGTGATACGTCTATCGAGGCATGCGTACGCAAAACTCGAACACAGCAGGAGCATGCCGGCGCGCGCCGCGCAGGACCTGCGTACGCTGGTGCGCCTTGCAAAAGCATGGGCTTTTAGAGAATACCGGCGTGTACCCTGGCGCACGGTAACCTATGCAGTGGCGGCCATGCTGTACTTCATTAACCCGGTAGACCTTATTCCGGACATGCTCATAGGCATCGGCTTCGTGGACGATGCGGCCGTCGTCCACGCGGTGATTCACTCCATCCACAATGACCTGATTGCCTTCCGGAGATGGGAGAATCGGCAAACGGATCCTGTGGCGTATCTGGCTTGAGTGTAGTAATAATCTACTTGCTTTGCATCAGGCGATACATCAGCAACGCCGCACGTTTCGTTTGCGTCGGAAGCGAACGTAAATCGGCGACCTCTTCGGGCGTATGCCGGCCGCCTCCCAGTAAACCCAGCCCATCGAGCGCCATATCCACATGCTCGGCAACGAACGATATGTCGGCCGCGCCGGCATTCCGCGGATTCACGGCTTCTACCGGACCAAGATCGAGATCGCGGCTGACCTGATCGTATAGGCCCAGTAACCGCCTGTTTCCTTCGGTTGGAGCCATTGGCGGGTAGGCTTCCTCGAAGGTTATCTCGGCCGATGTGCGGGGCAGCCCGGACGCCACGATGCGTCGCATGGCAGCTTGTACCCGCATGCCCTGTTCGGGTGAAAGCACACGGAGATCACCGGCCGCCACGGCATTCTCGGCCACAATGTTCAGCTTGCCCGACGCCGTCCCGGCATCGCGATCCCATGCGTAGTCCGCTTCGGTTCCGGCTAAAACGATTCCGGGGTTGAACGTAAGGTATTCCTCGTGTCGCAGTTCCTCATAGAAGGCCGAAAGAACACGCGCTGCTTCATAAGCGGCGCCGGCGCCCACATCGTCCCGAAAGATCAGGGACGAATGCGCCGGAGTTCCTTTTACGCGAACCGTCCACTGGATCCATCCCCGCCGTGAGATGACCGCTGTACCTGGATCGTCGTCTCCATTCTCGAAGCCAAGCGCCACGTCAGCTTCCTTGCCGGCAGCCACGAGTTCGGCGCGGGCTTTTTCGATCGGACGGCAGGTTTTCTCCTCGTCCCCGATCAGGATAACTGTGACGTCCAGGTCGTCCAGCGCACCAGCGGCCTCGAATGCTTTCAAGGCCAGCACGATGAGAACATTGCCGCCCTTCATATCCGTTACGCCTGGACCACGGACGGTTACATCGTCTATTTTTTCGTACTCCTGAAAAGGACTGTCCGGTTCGAACACCGTGTCGAGATGCCCTATAAGAAGCAGGTGCGCCCCGACATTTCCTGCATGCCTTGCAATCAGGTGCCCGGCGCAGTGCTCTCCTCCACCGACGCCCCACTTCGTTTCGAAACCGAGTGCGTCGAATTCCGCCCGAAACATTTCGCCCACCTTGTGCACACCTTCGACATTCGACGAGCCGCTGTTGACGTTGACCGTTCTTTCAAGCAGGTCGATCGCCTCTTCCTGGTGCGCATCGATGTAGCGCATCAGGGCGGTTTCCGTTTCATCGAACTGAGCCTGGGCTACAGTAGGGAGCAGCAGGATGGCGCACCAGAAAGCAAGTATAGAAAAGCAGCGCATGGATAATCGACGGGTATTTTTTGTAAGCAGCATGGTTTTCGGCAAGCCAGGCGCGCCATTCCTCTCGAGTGGTCGGGTGGCAGGAGTTGGAAGGAATATCCATTCAGATATTAATGGCCTTGCCCAATGCGGCACGGGTAGCCTCCATGAGGGATTCGGAGAGCGTGGGATGCGGGTGCATTGCTTCGGCGATTTCATGCGCCGTCGTTTCCAGGGCACGGGCCGTAACGGCCTCTGCAATCAATTCGGTAGCGTCGCGGCCTATGATGTGACATCCAAGCCATTCTCCATACTTCGCATCATAGACGACCTTAACGAATCCTTCCGTGTCGCCGAGTGCGGAGGCCTTGCCTGACGCTGAGAAAGGAAACTTGCCGATCTGGACATCGAAGCCTGCTTCTTTGGCCTTTTCCTCGGTGTATCCTACCGACGCAATTTGCGGCTGACAGTACGTACAGCCCGGGATGTTGTCATAATTCATCGGATGGACCGATTCCCCCGCAATGTGTTCTACACAGAGGACTCCTTCGTGACTGGCCTTGTGGGCCAGCCAGGGACCGCCCGCAACATCGCCGATAGCATACACGCCGGGGACATTCGTACGGTAGTACTCGTCCGCAACAATGTGTCCGGGCTCGGTTTTGACGCCCAACTTTTCCAATCCAAGGTCTTCGATGTTGCCCCGAACACCCACCGCGGAAAGCACCTGATCGCATGGAATCGCCTCTGCTCCCTTACCGGTTTTGACATTCACGGTGAGGGATTGCCCACTGGTATCGACAGATTGCACCTCCGCGGATACCAGGCACCGGATACCCTGTTTGCCGAACGCCCGCTGGAGCGCCTTGGAAATCTCGATGTCTTCCACAGGGACGAGGCGATCGAGTAGTTCGACGATGGTGACCTCGGCGCCCATCTGATTGTAGAAATAGGCGAATTCCACACCGATCGCGCCTGCGCCACAGACAACCAGTCGCTTCGGCGGCTTCTTTTGAAGCATGGCCTCCCGATATGTGATGATTTTTTCACCATCTACGGGAAGAGGAGGAATTTCTCGTGCCCGCGCACCCGTGGCGATAATGATATGGTCGGCCTCGACAGTCCCTGCGTTGCCGATACGATCCCCGTCCATGTTGACAGACGGCTCGATGGACAGCTTGCCGCCCCCTGCAAGGCGTGCGCTACCGTAGAGTACGTCAATCTTGTTCTTTTTCATCAGGAAGCCGACGCCCTTGTTCATCTTGCCGGCCACGCCGCGGCTTCGCTCGACGATTTTGGCGAAATCCGGCGCAATAGTACCGTCGAGGCGCAGGCCGTAATCGGACAAATGGCGCGTTTCTTCCATGACTTCCGCACTCTTGAGCAGTGCCTTGGTCGGTATGCAACCGACGTTCAGGCACACACCGCCCAATTTGTCCTTTTCGACAATGGCGACCTTGAGCCCGAGCTGGGATCCGCGGATGGCGGTCTCATAGCCGCCCGGCCCCGATCCGATAACGATGACATCGTATTTCACGGCAGATACAGGTTGTTCGGTTGAAACAGAAAACGTGGAAGTAAATGAATATGCAGGGGGAAAAGTTCGCTTGCTGCATGCTATTCAGGGCATTCGATCGCCAAGCATGCACGGACATGCGCACCGACGAAATTCGCCGCATCAGCGAACCACCAGCCAGGGCGAGGGATCGATGGGAGAACCTTCCTTGAAGAGTGCGAAAAAGAGCGCCGTACCCTTGGGCTCGTCCGGTGTGCCAGCCCGACCGATAGCTTGCCCGATCCTCACGAGATCACCCTCCGCAATGAAGGTGTCCGAAAAATTGGAATAGACACTTTTGTATACGCCGTGCTCTATTACGACGTACCGCCCGTATTCCGGGAGCACCGAAATGTCGATAATGCGTCCGTCGAAAACTGCCCGCACTTCTGCGGAAGACGGCGCTTCAATAATAATGCCGGGGTTGCGCGTTTTCGTTCCGTAGACAGGGTTTACGGTATCGCCGAAAGGTTCGCGCATGACACCTTTCACGGGCCAGGGAAGTTGTCCCCGGTTTTCAAGAAAGGAACCGGACAAGGCAGCATATTCTTGGGCCGTGGCCAGGTCTTCCCGCGCACGAAGCCGATCGCGGTCGGTGGCTGCTATGAGTTCCCGGATGCGATTCTCGAGATCTCTGGCAGCGGCGCGCTTCGTTTCAAGAGATTGTTCGATGGTCGAACGCGTAGCTCGCAAGTCGGAAATCACGCGCGTCCGGCTTTGGTGCAGGCGTTCGAGATTTTGCTGTTCGCTGCGCTCTTCGTCCAGCAGCCTCTCGTTGTCGTCCAGGATGTCTTTCAGTTCCTCGTTACGTTCTTCCGTTTCTTTTTGCGTGGCATGGATTTCTGCAAGCCGGCCGCGCCGCTGTTGAGCAAAACGATGCAGATAGCGCACCCGAACCAGCATCTGGTTGATGGATTTCGAGGATGCAATGAGTGCCAGATCGTGCATACGGCCGTGCTTGTAGGCATGTGCCGCCCGACTTCGGTACTGGGTTCTCAGTGTTTCAAGTTCGTTTCCAAGGGAGGAAAGAGTGGTTCGCAAGGCGCCCATCTCGCCGGAAATTTGCTGCATGCGCCGTCCGTAGTTGCGTACGAGTTCCTTGCGTAATGCAATTTGCCGGTCGAGTTGCTCGAGTGTTTTGAGAGAGGCCTGTTCTGCCTGGGTGGTTTCGGAAAGGTGTTGCTGGTCTTCGGCGATCTGTGCCTTTAGCTCGGCGAGGCGCTGCCGGGTGGCTTGCCGCTCGCGATCCGCTGCATCATTTTCCTGTCCGGATGCAACCAGCACTTCCTGGGCCGCCGCCTGTTGGGCCCCGGCGGGTAGAACGGCGCACAGGGCAGCCATTAGGAGGACTATAGAGATAAGACGGTGCATAGCGAGCGAGGGATTACTTCCGGTCGATTTTTTTCTGTAGCTCCAGGTGGTTCGGATCTATCTCCAGCGCCCGGCGCCACGCATCCGTTGCAGATTGCCTGTGCCCCAACGCTTCGTACACATCCCCAAGGTTCTCAAGCACGCTTGCGGAAGCGTCGGGACGCCTTGCTGCCTCTCCAATGTGCCGGAGCGCCTCTTCGTACGATTGCCGGGCCTGTTCAGCATCACCCATGCGCGTGTACAGCGAACCAAGCACCGAACGGAGGCTGCCGAGTTCTGCTCCATTCCCGTAATCGTTCTCTGTCGCGATCTGCACTGCCTCTTCAAAGTGGCGAACCGCTTCGGCATTTCGGGAAGCAGCCATCGCCGCATGCCCGGCGATCTTGTGAAGGTCAAGTGCGTTCGGAAAAACCGCGAGCCCCTTTCCCGCCATGTTTCCAGCCCATACAAAGCTTCCGGCGTCACGGAGGGCATTTGCAGCGTATATCCACAATTGCACGTCGTGTGGATTTTTCTCAAGGATACGCAGGAAGTTTTCGGCGGCTTCTTCATGCCGGCCCTGTTTCAGGCGTATTTCGGCCATGATGCGGCGCAAGTCGGCGTTATGCGGTTCGGCTTCCAGCATATCTTCCAGTATGCGCTCCGCGTTTGGTATATCGTCCAGCCGATTGTAGAGATGCAGAAGCTGTCGCCGGACAGCACGGTCGCCGGCGTTTTCTTCGAGGATACGTTCGTACGCCGCTGCTGCTTTCGCCGTCTCGCCTTCCATCATGTATATCCGGGCCAGATTGTAGCGCGCATCGAGATGGTGCGGGGCCTTGTCCAGTACGTCGGCGTACAAACGAGCGGCCTTACTCCGTTCACCCATTTCTGTATAGAGACCGGCCAGTTGCAAGGCATAGTGTATGTTTTGCGGGGCCAGTTCATACGCCTTGCTCAGGTGATAATGCGCCGTAACGTGGTCACCAACGATCTCGTACAACTCAGCCGAAGCAGCAAGAATGGCGGGTGATTCCGGCGCCATACGGAGCGCCTGTGCATACAGATCAAGCGCAGCGCCGAGATTGCCTGTCTGTGCCCGAGTCATGCCACGTACAAAAAGTTGTCGGGCCCGGATAGATCGCAGTTCCTCCCCTACAGGATCAGGGGGCGAGGACGTGTTATCCGAAACGATTTCCTGGTTTTCAACGGTTGCCGCCACCGGGGCGCATCCGCTTGCGGCCATGCCGATCAGGATAGCCGGGAGAAAAGCAAACAAGAAGGATGTAACGGTATCCGGGGCGCAGTGCATCGGAGCAGCCGGCGGATGGTAGGTATAACCTGTGAAAAAACGGAGATACCGGTCGCATGTTTCTATGAATGGGGGGTTATGCGGGCGGGATATGAGGCTGGCCTTGGCCGCATTCCGGGTATATCCGCCGTAATCCTCTGCAAGCGGTGACAAGAAACCATATGCGCCGGAATGGATTTCACCGTATGCTATAATTTCGAGAGGGTTATGCTGCGGAGTGAGCTCGAGGCTAAGCCGCGCCGCCGCAAGGCGCCGCCTCGGACATGATTCGAAGCCAACCTCAGTATTCCGATGGGAGAACAGAACCTGACGCCCGAGATGGACGAGGCCTCCTTGCGCCGGTTTACGTATCGGCTCATTGAGGACGTTCGCGCGCTGGAATATTTACTGGAAGAGAATAAGTTCGAGTCGGGCGTGCGCCGAATCGGAGTGGAGCAGGAGATGTTTCTGGTGGATGATCGCTGGCGTCCGGCCCCGGTCGCCGAACAGGTACTGGAACGGGCGGCCGATGATGACCGGGTAGTCGCGGAGTTGATGAAGTTCAATCTCGAACTGAATCTGGACCCGGTCGTGTTCCGGGGCGATTGCCTGCGCCGTATGGAGCGTTCTGTCGAGGAAGCAGTGGAAAGCGTACGCAAGGTTGTCGAGGAAGTTGGAGCGCATGTCGTACTGGCAGGCATCCTGCCCACGATCACATTGTCCGATCTGGACCTTACGCATATGATGCCCGCCCCTCGCTACCATGCGCTGAACGAGGCGATCGCTCGGCTGCGCGGCGGCCCCGCCGAGCTGCAGATCCGGGGTACGGACGAACTCTACGTCAAGCACGACAGCATCACGCTGGAAGGGTGCAACACGAGTTTTCAGACGCATTTACAGGTGCATCCCGACGAATTCGCCGCGATGTACAACATTGCACAGGCAGCGACCGGTCCAGTGCTTGCCGCTGCCGTCAATTCGCCCACTCTGTTCGGAAAGCGTCTCTGGCAGGAAACGCGCATCGCCCTGTTCCAGCAGGCTGTGGATACGCGCAGTTCGAATCTGTACATCCGGGAGATGAGTCCGCGCGTGCATTTCGGAACGAAATGGATAGACCGGTCGGTGCTGGAAATTTTCCGGGAAGACATTTCCCGGTTCCGGATTCTGCTCTCGAAATCCGAGATAGAAGATCCTATGAAGGCGCTGGAGGCAGGGCGCGCTCCGAAGCTCCAGGCTCTTCAACTGTACAATGGCACCGTATATCGTTGGAACCGGGCCTGCTATGGCGTAACGGACGGAAACCCGACGCTGCGAATCGAAAACCGTATCCTGCCTTCCGGTCCGACCGTGATCGACGAGATGGCGAACGCCGCATTCTGGTTCGGATTGACCATGGGGTTGTCCAATGCCTGTCCGGATATTCGGCGCGTCATGGATTTTGACGACGCTATGGGAAATTTCGTGGCGGCGGCCCGCCTCGGACTGGCGGCACAGTTCGTGTGGCTCGACGGACGGCGGGTTTCTGCGTGTGAATTGATTTGCGACGAGCTGCTTCCGCTCGCCCGGGAGGGCTTACGCAAAGCGGGTATTGTCGCCGAAGACATTACTCGTTATCTGGATATTATCGAGGAACGTGTAACGTCCCGCCGGACCGGCGCCTATTGGCAACTCCATTCTCTGCTTACGATGCGCCCGAAAGCCACGCGCGCCGAGCGCCTGAGCGCTGTGGTGGCAGCCACCGTGAATCGCCAGAAAGAGGGTGCGCCCGTGCACACGTGGCCGGAAGCCGAGCCACAGGAAGGGATTCCAGAACGCCGTTTCGACAGAGCGCGCGTGGAGGAATACATGAGCACCGATCTCGTCACGGTCAACGAAGAGGAACTGGTCGAACTGGTGGCGTGCCTGATGGACTGGAAGCACATTCGGCATGTACTGGTCGAAGATAACGAGCACCGTCTGGTGGGACTTGTCAGCCACCGGAATTTGCTTCGCCTGATGGCGGAACAGCGCGGAGGAGGGCAGAACCTGCCGGTGAAGGATGTGATGATCCGGGATCTGGTTACGGTCTCTCCGGATACGCTCGCGATAGAAGCCATCCACAAGATGCGGGACCTGAAAATAGGATCGCTGCCGGTGATCCGGGACGGGCGCCTGATTGGCATTATCACAGAGAAAGATTTTATCGAGATCGCCGGGCGCATCCTCGATCAGGGAATATCTACTATGGTGCAAAGTGATCCCGTCTCCCCCGATCCCGAATCGAATGCATAAGAGATCGGCATGGAAGATTTTCTGAATAGTTTGGGAGAGATGGCATGGCTGGGTTCGCCGCTTGATGTCTGGTTCATGTTGGGTGTTGTCTGGGCGGTGATCACTGTTGCTCTGGTTTTTGCCCACCGCATACTCCTCCGGCGTTTTCACCGGCTGGCGACGCGCACAGCGACCATCATAGACGACATTTTCGTGACGCTGCTGGAGCGTACGAAACTGTATTTCCTCGTTGCGCTCTCCCTGTACATAGCGGTGGGGGCAGTACCATTGTCCGAACAGGTGACGAGCTATATATCGCGGATCGCCTTCGTGTTTCTGCTCGTGCAGGTCGTGTTCTGGGGAAATGGCGCCATTACGGACTGGGTCCGGCTTTACAAGGAGCGGAAACTTGAGAAAGACGCCGGCGCGGTCACGTCCATGCAGGCGATCGGCTTCCTTGCCCGTCTGTTGCTTTATACGGCGCTTCTGCTGGTTGCACTGGACAACTTCGGCATTGACGTCACGGCGCTTATCGCCGGGCTCGGGATAGGCGGCATCGCCGTGGCGCTCGCCATGCAGAATATCCTCGGGGATTTGTTCGCCTCGCTCACTATCGTGCTCGACAAGCCATTCGAGGTAGGCGATTTTCTGATCGTGGGAGATACGCTGGGGACGGTCGAGAAAGTTGGTTTGAAGACGACGCGCCTGCGCAGTTTGTCCGGGGAACAGATCGTGCTTGCCAACGGCGATCTGCTTGGTAGCCGGATACGAAACTACAAGCGGATGCAGGAGCGCCGTATCGTCTTTTCGCTGGGAGTGGCCTACGACACGTCTGCAGAGCAACTCGAACGTATCCCGGACATGGTGCGGGAAATCGTCGAGGTGCAGGAGCATACCCGGTTCGACCGGGCGCACTTTACTCGTTTCGGCGATTCCACACTCGATTTCGAGGTGGTGTATTACATGGCAACGCCTGACTACCTGACCTTCATGGACATTCAGCAGGCGATTAATCTTGCGGTATTCCGCCGCTTCGAGGAAGAAAGCATCGAATTCGCTTTTCCCACCCGTACAGTACATGTCAAGCAGGGGTAGGGGGCAGGCCGCCAAGCGTACACAAGATATTGGGCGGATGTATTGCGCGGCTCAATAATATTTTAGGAAGCGGCTTACCCGGTTATAATACGGACACATCCTGCCTGCCTGCCTGCCTGCCTGCCTGTCTGCCTGCCTGCCTGTCTGCCTGCCTGTCTGCCTGCCGACGAGTTATTTTTCAATACTCCCCATAATCAACCGGGGACGCCGTTAACTACGGCAAGAAGTGGTCCGGTTTAGCCGGACAGATCTCGATGGGATTGAGGCGCGGCCTTGTATCATAATAAAGTTAATCGTATATTTTTGATCCTGTATAATTAAGATTGTCGCAGCCTGTGCGGCAGTGACAGAGGCTATCTTTGCTTGGGCGTGTCCGCTTAACTGTGTAACCGCATTCGAGTCTAACCACCCCCCTGTAGGGCCATATTCCCAAAGTTATGAGGTGTAACGAATGTCTCTGCTCTATCCTTCTTATCGTGATCGTTTGCAGCGCAACCGTATGTCCGAACGTGTTTGCGCAAACCAGGTCTTCCCGTCCCTACCCGGATACCGGACTTGAATTCGTACAACAGCCTGTCATTGAGGAAGCCCCGGTTCTGTCGCCGCGCGACGGGATGCATGTCATCGATATAACGGAATGCCCGACAGGCCGGTCGGGACGCTTGGGAGAAGAATGCACGTATCCCGGAACCAGCGCTAAATTCGATGCCCATTTGTCCATAGATACTACTGTGGTCTACGACACTGGCCGAAACGAGGACCAGGTATACCTTAAGGCGGAGCCCGAGGACATTATGGCGCAGCTATACGACGTACCTGGCGAGGTGCGTCTCTCGGCTGTTTTCGTGGCGCCGGTATACGATAACCAGTTCGCCAATTCGCAGGCGCCCTTTGCCGCTCCCCGCAATTTCACGCTCAAGGTATGGAATGTAGGCAACGATGGTTTCCCGGGCGACGAATTCTATAGTATGGATGTGGACGAAGCTCCCAACGCATCGCACATCGACTTCGATTCCCATGAATATTCGTTCCTGGAGATCGATCTCCCTGAGGATGAGGAGGTGCTTGCGAGGCTTCCGGATCGGATTTTTATTGGCCTTGCCAACAAGGGAACCGACATCAATTATCTTGTCCGTACAACCGCGCGAACCGCCGTACAGAATATCCTGGTTAGTGTAGTGTACAATACCGATGCCAACCTGGCGCCTGTAGGCTGGTATTCCTTAGGCAACTTTGCGGCGTGTCGTAACAACGAGTGCGTTCCCCTCGACGATCAGGTATTTCCCATCCGCGCCCGGTTCCTTGCTTCCCTGGGGCCCACAGCCACGGACGATCCGGTGGAACTCCCGTCCGGCGTGAGTCTGGCGCAGAACTATCCGAACCCGTTCAATCCGGCCACTTCAATCTCCTGGACGCAACCGGTTTCCGCCCGGGTCCGGATATCTGTGTACAACCTGCTGGGGCAGAAGATGGCTACACCGGCGGACGGCCTGCGCCCGGCAGGCGAGCATGAAGTGCAACTGGATGCATCCGGGTGGGCCAGCGGCGTGTACGTCTATGTGCTCGAAACGGGGACACACATGCTGACCCGGCGCATGGTGCTGCTGAAATAATTGCGGCAAGTATCCGATAATCAACTTTGCAAGCAAGTGCGGTATGCATTCCATGCGCCCCCCCTGCATGCACCGGCCGGCTTCATTAGCAGTTGCTCTCGCAAGGTATCGTTGGGTTTCATGTTGCTGAAAACAAGACGGCGCTGTTTACGGATGTGTGCGTACCTGTGTTACAAGGTACACATTCTGTCTGATTCCAGGACCCCCGGTGTATGCCGCTATCATTTCCCGATCGTCCCCCGCTCTTTGCTCACAGGCGCCTATCTCGTATTCCGATGATCAAACACCTTACCACGTGTCTCTCCCCGGCTCTCTGCTTTGCCTTGCTGATTGCCGTATCGCCTGCGTTTGCCCAGTCTTCGGGCAGGCTTGAAATCATGCAACCGCCTGCCATCGAGGAAGACCCTGCCCTGTCGGCGGACGACGGGATGCGCGTCATCCACGTGACGGACCGGCTGGCCCGTATGCCGGAGGCCATAGCCGCATTTAAGGCGTATCATGAAGCGAAAGCCCTTGGCTTGCTGCCTGTGGCAAAGACCGCGGTATCCTACGAGATCGGCTCCGAGAAAGAGTTTAATGTACTTGCAGACATCAATAGGGATATACCCACCTGGGAAACCCTCACGTTTACGCTGGTGGCCGAGAGCGATAGCGCCAACCTCTGGATATCTAACGACCAGCAGGAGCAGGGAACCGTCAGCGAGGAACAACTCACGCAGATCACAGCCTATGTGCTTTCCGAGACGCCCGAGGAATCCTGGCGCTCCGAAAAAGGCATTGTTACAAACAACAACCATATTTTCGGCGATCCGCCGGATTCTCCCGATGCGGACGGCAAGGTCGATATTCTTCTGTTCGATATTGAGGAAGGCAACGACGATTGCTGCGTGCTCGGCTATGTCACGAGGCAAGACCTCAATCCGAATCCGGATCCGGGCGAGGGCAATGCAGCCAATATCCTTTATGTCGACCTGCCCCAGGGAATACGCTTCGGCATCCCTTCGCTCGGAGGCACTATTGCGCACGAGTACCAGCACCTGATCCATAATGCATATCAGTCGGGCAGCAGCGAACTGAGCTTCATCAACGAGGGGCTGTCGGAATGGGCGGAACTGCTGAACGGGTTCCCGCCCCGACCCATTCGGTATCTGAACGATCCGGAGGAAATTGGTGTCCGGTTGCTCACCTGGCGTAGTCGGGGAACGATCCGACAGGTTCTGCACGATTACCAGCGATCAGGGCTCTTCACCACCTACATTGCGGATCGGATCGGGCCGGAAGCCACCGGATCCATTGTACGCGCAAAATGCCCCTCGGGCGTCAACTATTGCCCGATAGGATCGTGGCTCACCGGCGTGCCCGGATACGACCTGATCCTCAGTGATCACAACCTTACCACGGCGGATATCGTGGCGGATTTTCACACCACGAATTTTGTCAACGACGCTGGGGTAGATACAAAATATGCCTACAAATCCCCGTTCCGGCAAGGCCTGAGAGCAGTATCTACTGTCATAGTGGATACCGAGGTTGACCCCGCACCCTCCGAGACCACGGTGAACGTGTCAAGCGGGGCTGTCGACTATCTGACCTGGGAGAACGTCACGAACCTCGCGCTGGAAATCAAGGACTTCGAGGATACAGGAGGCGGAGGAACGGACACCCGGATTGCTGCAGGCGGCGGGTATGCGAAAACCGCGGGCGCAAGCAACCGCTCCAACCTGTCGTTGCGGCTGTTCACCGAAGCGGGAGCGAAGCACCTCGTGGACCTCGATCCCGAAACGCAAACGCACACAGTTTCCGGAGAGTATGCACGGGTTACCCTTATCGTCGCGCATACCCGCGCGTCGGAGAGTTTCACTGCTGCGTCTATCAGACTGGATATTACCGGAAGCTGGGGAGGCGCCGCGTTCGATGTGACTACCGTGGCCTACGAAACCGGTAAAAATGAGGACCGGGTATACCTTCGCGGAGATGCTGAGGACATTATGGCGCAGCTATACGATGTACCTGACAAGGCGCGTCTGGCGGCTGTCTTCGTGGCGCCGATATACGATAACCAGTATAGCAATTCAACGGTACCTGACGGCGAACCCCGCGATTTCACCCTCAAGGTATGGAATGTGGGCGATGACGGCTTTCCGGGGGACGAACTCTATAGCATGGATGTGGACGAGTCGCCCAATGCATCGCACTTCGACTTTCGTTCCATAACGTATTCGTTTTTGAGGGTCACTCTTCCGGCGGACGAGGAGGCGCTTGCGACGCTCCCGGAGCGGATTTTCATTGGTCTCACGAACAAGGGAACCGATGTCAATTACCTCTCCGCCACGCTTGCCCGAAGCACCGTGCAGGATACCCTGGCATACTGGTACCACGCCGTTGGCGCGGACCCCATCGCCTGGCGCCCTATGGCGACACTTCGGCTGTGTCGAAAGGAGGGAGGGGGTTGTGACAGGAACAACGACGAGGACGGGTGGCTTTCGCTCGCCGGGCAGGTGTTTCCCATCCGCGCCCTGTTCCTCACTTCCCTGGGGCCCACATCCACGGACGATCCGGTGGAACTCCCATCCGGCGTGAGTCTGGCGCAGAACTATCCGAACCCGTTCAATCCGAGCACCTCAATCTCCTGGATGCAACCGGTTTCCGCCCGGGTCCGGCTGTCCGTGTACAACCTGCTGGGACAGAAGATGGCTATGCCTGTGGACGGTCTGCACCCGGCGGGCGAGCATGAAGTGCGGCTGGATGCATCCGGGTGGGCCAGCGGCGTGTACGTCTATGTGCTTGAAACAGGGACGCACATGCTGACCCGGCACATGGTGCTGCTGAAATAATTGCACCTGCCCAGTTACCCTGCGGTGAACTGGTCCGGTACCGATAATCGTAGTCCGTGATCGGAGGGCCATCGTTTGCAGGCTCATTCCAATTCACCGCCAAGCTGTTTGCCGAAGCCCTTAAAACGGACGGAGCACCCGGCTACCGTGCACCCCTTCCCCCCTCCGATTCCGCCGCTCTCCTGCGAAGTTTCTCCAACTGCGCCGCGATCTGTGCGTCCTCGACCTTACGAAAAAGAATTTCGGGCTCGCCCAGTTCATGTCCGGCTTCGAGTATGGCCCCTGCCGCTTCATCCCAACCAATCGGGCCTGCATTTCCGCCGGCATCACTCGAACGTACTCCCTGTAACCGAAGCATGGACCGCAACCGCACCCCACTGTGCGGCAGCACCGGTTCCAACAACACGGAAAGCGCCGCGCAAAGCTGCAAGGACACATGCACCGTGTTGGCGCAAGCACAGGGATCGGTCTTTGCGGTGCGCCAGGGCTCTCTGTCGTTGAAATACTTGTTGCCGAGCCGGGCCAGTTGCATCGTCTCGAAAACAGCCTCGCGATTGCGAAAGGCTTCGTACCGCTGCCCTATCCTTGCCGGAAACGCTGTAAGCGCGTCCAGTACTTCCCGATCTTCTTGCGACGCATCTGTCAGGGGGGGCACTTTCCCATCCATGTATCTTGCGGCGAACGTCATCGCCCGATGGAAGAAATTCCCCAACACGTCGGCCAGTTCTCCATTGACGCGCGCCTGAAAATCGCCCCAACTGAAATCGGCGTCTTTCGTTTCGGGGAGTGTCGCCGCCATAGCGTACCGCAGCAAATCAGGCGAAAATTCCTCAAGGTATTCGTGCAGCCACACGGCCCAGCCGCGGCTGGTGGACAATTTCTCTCCTTCGAGATTCAGAAATTCGTTGGCCGGCACATTATCCTCGAGCACAAACCCCCCGTGTTCCATCAACATGGCCGGAAACATGAGGCAATGGAACACGATGTTGTCCTTGCCGACGAAGTGTAACAACTTCGTCCCGTCGTCCTGCCAGTATCGCTTCCACGCTTCGGGATCCCCTGTGGCAGTCGCCCATTCCTTCGTGGCCGAGATATATCCGATGGGGGCATCGAACCACACGTAGATCACCTTGCCGCGCGCATCCACGCCGACCGTCTCCGCCACGTCTTCCGGCACCGGAACGCCCCAGGGTACATCGCGCGTAATGGCCCGATCCCGCAATCCATCCTGAAACCAGCTCCGTATCTGGCCCAGCACATTGGGCTTCCATTCCGGATGCGTCGCAATCCACGCTTCGAGCTTCGCTTGCAAATCACCCAGCGGCAGGTGCCAGTGTGTGGTTTCACGCAGTTCCGGAACCGCATCCGTCAGTGTGCTCCGGGGATTACCAAGTTCCGCAGGACTGAGGGACACGCCGCATTGCTCGCACTGATCGCCGTAGGCGCTTTCGTACCCGCACGACGGACACGTGCCCATGACGAATCGGTCGGCCAGAAAAATCTTCGCTTCCGGGTCGTAGAGTTGCTCTTCGGTCTTTAGCCTGAAGAGGCCCTTTTCAGCCAACCGGCGAAAGAAATCCTGACTGGTCTTTCGATGTACGTCGGAGGTCGTTCGCCCGTAGTAGTCGAAACTCATCCCGAAACGCTCGAAACTGTCGCGAATCATCGGATGATATTCGTCAACGATATCCTGCGGAGTAATGCCTTCCCGGTGCGCCCGCATCATGATCGCCACCCCGAATTCGTCGGAGCCGCACACGTAGAGCACATCCCGCCCCTTCATGCGCTGGTAGCGCGCATAGAGATCGGCAGGTAGATACGCCCCCGCCAGATGACCCAAATGAAGAGGCCCGTTTGCGTACGGCAACGCAGAAGTAACAAGAATGCGGTCGAAATCATGCGGGGGCATGGAAGCGGTACCATACAGGGCAATTTTGAACGAACGGCATACAGTACGACAGCCCCTGTACGATGTTCGGACGCCAACGGCTTACTTCACCAGCATCATCGTACGCACAATGGTCTTGTCTCCCGCATGCAAGCGATACACATATAAACCGCTTGGAAAATTGCGCGCCCCGAAACGCACCGTATGATTGCCCGCAGGCTTCGATTGGTCGACCAGGATTGCTACTTCATGCCCCAGCAGGTCGTACACCGCAAGATGCACTTGGCCTGCCAGCGGCAACGCATAGCGTATGGTTGTCTCCGGATTGAAAGGATTCGGATAGTTGGCCGAGAGCGTCACCTCGGCGGGTAATTCCTCGCTTTCTGTGTTTATTACAGTAGGCAGCATCACTACCACTTCTGCGGGCAGTCCCCCGCCATGCTCGTTCACTGCGCGCACTTGGAAGACGTACTCTTGTTCGTTCATCAGCCCGGTAACCGTATAGCTGCGGGCGTTCGCTTCGCCGGGGCCGCTTTCGGGGATGTCCGTATAGGCAGTGAAGTCTCCGCCGCTTTCCTTGTACCGGTAGGCGTAGCCGGTGATGTCCGCTCCGCCGTCATCGTTTGGCGCATCCCAACTCAACGTCACTTGTGCATTGCCCGTAGTAGCCTGCAGGTTCTCCGGGGCATCCGCGGTCGTGCCAGGCGGTGGCGATGACAGGGTCATACCCGTGCCCGAAAGTGACCAATTGCTCGAACCCTCGGCATTTGTCGCAAGAACCTGTACATCGTAGGCCGTGTTGTCAGAAAGACTGCCGATCGTTGTTGACAGTCCCGTGATCGGCGGGTTGGTTATTTCGGTCCAGTTACCCTGCGGCGAACTTGTCCGGTACCGATAATCGTAGTCCGTGATCGGAGGGCCGTGGTTTACAGGTTCATCCCAACTCACCGCCAGGCTGTTTGCCGAAGCGCTTAAAACGGACGGAGCACCCGGTACGTCCGGCGCCTCCGTATCGTCATCGGTCACAATAACCACCACCGTCTGCTCCGCCTCCATCTCCCGGGTGCCCGTGCCGCTCGTCGCCCGCACCCTCACCTCATAGCGGTTGTCCTTGTCGGCGTCCTGCCGATCCTCGTAGTTTGGAGCTACCCTGAACGTCAGCACGCCCATCGACGTGATCGCAAAAAGCGCCCCGTCCGCGCCTACCGCAATCGTGTAGCCCGTCACGCTGTCTGCGTCGTCACTGTCCGTCGCTTGCACCGTTCCCGCCGTCACGCTGTTCTCCAATACGGAAAAACTCACCGAGCCAGTGAACGCCGGCGCAACATTACTCTCTTCGGTCTCCTGGAGATCAAACGTGAGCATCGCCATGGGTTCGTCAGAGAACTTGCCCATTCCCTTGATGCTCATGATCGTTCCCTGAGGCGAGGTAGGGGAATTACTTAGCGAGAACCCGTCTCCATCCTCGGTCCCGGCATCGTACGGGAACAGATCGACCTCACGCTCCGACAGCCATTGGCCCTGAGCATCGAGCAGAGACAACCCGGAAACACCGACGAACCAGTCCGGACTGGGGCCGATCATCGACAGCAGGGTGAACAGCGGGTGGTCGTTTGTGACCTCAATCTCGAATGTGGCTGTAACGGTAGGACTGAATCCGATGCTTTTCCTGACGAGGGAAGCATTCGTACCTGCCGCGGTGACTTCGTCCTCGAAGTCCCCCGTAACACCCAGTTCCGCAACATCCTCGACCCCGGGAGTAGCCATGCCGCCAGACTCCCAGAACGTCACCATATCATTATGTACCGCGCCGACCAGCGTTGTAAAGTGCGCGCTACCCACAACCCCGTCGGGCGTGCTTGCGGCGGTCCAGTTGCCCTGGAACGTCACCGTGTAGGTCGCGGGATCGGGAGTCGTCTGCGCCTGCGCCGGGATCATCGTCATCAGTGCAATGAGCGCCACCGGAAACCCCAAAGCAATGCGGATGACCGGGGAAGCAGACGCCCATGTCGGTATGCGCCTGCTAAGCCGCCGGGAAATGAACCAGGGTGTAGCCATAACCGGTATCAAGCGGGAAAGCGACAGGGAAAACTTCGCGCAAGCGAACAATTTCGCAGGTATGGCATACAGTACGCCGACCTGAATCTGATGTTCAAATCTCAATCACGGGTATCGCCATGTCCTCATCCGGCGATTTCGACGCACGAAGCGCCTCCGTTGTCCGCAAAACTTCGGAGACCAGCGTACGCATCGAGCTACGGCTCGATCAGGCGGAAACGTACAAGAACGAAACGGGCATCGGTTTTCTGGACCACATGCTTGATCTGTTCGCAAAACACGGAGGATTCGGGCTGCAAGCCTTCTGCGACGGCGACCTGCATGTAGACGAACACCACACCGTCGAGGACGTGGCCATCTCGCTGGGGGACGCTTTTCGCGAAGCACTGGGCGACAAAACCTTCATTCGCCGCTTCGGACATGCGTATGTACCGATGGACGACGCACTTGCCCGGGCTACCGTCGATTTGTCCGGGCGCTTTTATCTGCATTACCGAGCCGATTTCGATCGCGATCGGGTAGGAGACCTTTCCGTCGAGATGGTCGAACACTTCTGGCACGCGTTCGCTGAACATGCCCGGTGCAACCTGCACATCGAAGCGCTCTACGGAAAAAATGCGCACCATAAGATAGAAGCTATCTTCAAGGCAACTGCCCGCGCCCTGCGGGATGCTGTCCGGAGGGATCCGTCTTTCGCCAGGATGCCATCCACCAAGGGCGCTATCTAACCCTGCCCGGATCGCCTCCGGCAACCCTCCGCATCCCGTTACCTGCTCCAGCGCAACGCCATCACGCTATAATCCGACGCTTGCACACATGCTTCAGAACGAAACCGTCACGGTCATCGGCGCCGGGAATATCGGCCGCGCGCTTATCGGCGGCCTCATCGAAGGCCACGAGTTCGAACCTGCTCAGCTGCGCGCCACGCGCCGCACCGAAGCAGCGCTGAAAGCGCTGCAAAAGGACTTCCCGGGTATCTCTACGACCAGCGACAACCCCGCCGCCGTGCAGGGGACCACTATGGTCATTCTTGCCGTGAAGCCACAAAACTTCACAGAGGTAATCGAGGAAATAAAGGGTAATGTCCACCCCGAAACACTGGTTATTTCCGTACTCGCCGGCATTACCACCCACACCCTGGAAGAAGCGTTCGGCCAAAAAATCCCTGTGGTCCGCACGATGCCCAACACCCCTGCTATCGTTGGCGAGGGGGCCTCGGCTATTACGGGCGGGCAGTTCGCCGAATCGAAGCATCTGAAACTCGCCAGACACATCTTCGAAGCCGTCGGGACGGTCGAAGTCGTCCCCGAATACATGATGGATGCAGTGACGGGATTGTCGGGCAGCGGGCCTGCTTACGTGTACATGTTCATTGAGTCGCTCACCGATGCGGGGGTCAAGCAGGGACTGCCCCGTCCCACTGCATTTCGGCTGGCGTCGCAGACCGTATACGGCGCGGCCAAACTGGTCCGGGATACGGGCAAGCACCCGGCCATTCTGCGCGACGAGGTCACGACACCCGGTGGAACGGCTATTGCGGCTGTTGCGGAACTCGAGGCGCACGGCATACGCACCATGCTGATCAACGCGGTAGCCACGGCTGCCGAGCGTTCCGCGGAATTGAGTGGACAATAACATGATTGCGATTGTCGATTACGGTATCGGCAACCTGCGCTCTATCGAAAAAGCGTTCGAAGCCGTGGGAGTCGATGTCGTCCGGTCGGATCGTCCGGAAGATATTCGCACCGCCGACAAGGTGGTCTTGCCCGGCGTAGGCGCCTTCGGAGCCTGTATCGACGAAATACGCCGCAGAGAGCTGGAAGAACCGATCCTTGGCGCGATCAAGGAAGGCAAACCATTCCTCGGTGTATGTGTGGGCATGCAACTCCTCTTCGAATCAAGTGAAGAGATGGGGCGACACAAGGGGCTCGGTGTCTTACCGGGCCACGTGCTGCACTTCGCAACGACATGCAGGACCACTCTGTACAGGGAATCCCCGGATGGCCCATTGAAAATCCCGCACATGGGCTGGAACACGTTGGAACGGCAACGCGAAGACCCGCTTTTACGCGGACTGCCTTCCCAGCCATATTTTTATTTCGTGCATTCCTACGCCGCAACGCCGGCAATCGCATCCGATATGCTGGCGAACTGCCGGCACGGGGTTGCCTTCCCGGCCATCGTACAGCGAAACAATGTATACGGGGTCCAGTTTCACCCCGAGAAAAGCCAGGAAAACGGCCTGCGCATCTTGCGGAATTTTTCAGAATCGGTATAGCACCCGGCATAAAAATCCGGGCTCGGATTTGCGCACAGACCCGTGCAGCACAGCAAACGGGCGGAAGCTGACGGCTTTCCGCCCTTCGTTTTTGCAACAAGCACCCGGTGTAGAGCCACTCAGAAACCCTTTGTCATGCTCGTTATTCCGGCTATAGACCTTCGCGGCGGAAAATGCGTGCGGCTATATCAAGGCTCGTATGACAAAGAGACGGTGTATTTTGAAGACCCCGTCAAGATGGCCAAGTTGTGGCGCGTTCAGAATGCGCGTATGCTTCATGTGGTCGATCTCGATGCTGCCCGTGGGGATCGTTCGCCAAATCGCGAGGTGATCCGCGCCATATGCAAGGAGCTGGATATCCCGGTACAACTGGGCGGCGGCATCCGCACCATGGAGGATATCGAAGAAACCATCGGGTTGGGGGTTTATCGAGTGATTCTCGGCACTGCGGCGGTGCGGCGGCCCGATCTCGTTTCCGAAGCCGTGGAACGATATTCATGCAGCCGGGTCGCCGTGGGAATTGACGCTCGCAACGGGGAAGTCCGCATTGAGGGATGGCTCGAAGGCAGTGGCCTCGACGCCGTCGCCATGGCGCAAGACATGGAAAATCGGGGCGTGCGACGTATCGTGTATACGGATATCGGACGAGACGGAACATTGCAAGGCCCTAACCTAAGCGCCTACCGGACCCTTGGCGAAAAACTCCGCCATGCGCGCATAACAGCCTCCGGCGGAGTGGGCAGTTACGCAGATCTGGTCCGCCTGCAGGAACTCGCCTCGCACAGGGTAGACTCGATCATTATCGGGCGGGCGCTCTACGAAAATCGCTTCCCGTGCCAGCAATTCTGGTGCTGGAACTATAAGCAGGATATCGATCTCGACCGGTTCTCGACGGCAAACATGACCTCCCGACCCGACAAAAATCTCAATCCCTGATGGCGCTCGCCCGACGTATCATTCCCTGTCTGGATGTCGACGAGGGCCGTGTCGTCAAAGGCGTGCGGTTCGTGGATATCGTGGATGCCGGGGACCCCGTCGAACAGGCGCGATTTTACGACGCAGCAGGCGCCGACGAACTCGTTTTTCTGGACATCACGGCCACACACGAAAACCGGGGGATCATGCATGATGTGGTGCGCCGCACCGCCGATCAGGTGTTTATCCCCCTAACAGTCGGCGGCGGACTCCGGACGGTCGAAGACATGCGGGCCATGCTTCACGCAGGCGCCGACAAGATATCCGTCAACTCTGCAGCCATCCGCGACCCGGATTTGATTTCACAGGGCGCCGAATCGTTCGGGACCCAGTGCATTGTCGTGGCGATCGACGCCAAACGAACAGGCGAGAGACAATGGGGCGTATATACGCACGGCGGACGCAATCCTGTCGATCTTGACGCCATCGAATGGGCAGTCGAGGCCGAGCAACGCGGGGCGGGTGAACTGCTCGTCACATCCATGGACTGCGACGGCACGAAGGACGGCTATGACACGGAGTTACTCCGGGCCATTGCTGAAAGCGTATCGGTTCCCGTCATCGCTTCAGGGGGCGCCGGTACGCTGGAGCATCTGCACGACGCACTTGTTCAGGGAACCGCCGATGCCGTACTGGCAGCCTCGATTTTCCATTTCAGGGAATATTCCATTGCAGAAGCCAAACGTTTTCTGCACGATCAGGGGGTAGTCGTACGCCTGAAGGAAGTGGAATAACGCAGGGACGTTCTACCCCCACACACACAACCACCGGCACGAAATATTTTCATAACAACCGCGTTCGCGAAACGACCGATGCTCGCCTGTCAAAAACATCTCTTTTCGCTACCGAACCACGTCCATTATCTGAATTGCGCCTTCATGGCCCCCACGGCCCGGAAGGTGGAAGAAGCCGGCATAGCCGGGATCCGGCAACGCCGCGATCCTTCCGGTGTGGAGCATGCGGATTTTTTCGAGGGAAGTAACCGACTCCGGGCATTGTTCGGACAATTGATCCATGCCCCGGCGGATTCCGTGGCCATCGTTCCCTCTGCCTCGTATGGACTGGCTGCCATCGCCGCCAACCTGCCCGTCGAGCAAGGCGATCGGATCGTGGTTCTGACCGAGCAATTCCCGAGTAACGTGTATGCCTGGCGCCGGATAGCGGCAGACGCAGGCGCCTCGCTGGAAACCGTCGGCCCCGGTGAAGGCACTGGGGAGCGAACGACCCGATGGAATGAGCGTATCCTGGAGGCGATCGACGCAAGGACAGCGATCGTAGCCATACCCCACATACACTGGATCGACGGCACGCTCTTTGATCTTGAGGCCATTTCCCGCCGGACCCGCGAGGTAGGAGCAGCACTGGTCGTGGACGGAACGCAGTCTGTGGGCGCCCTCCCCTTCGATGTCGAGCGCATCCGCCCCGACGCGGTGATCTGTGCCGGATACAAATGGCTGCTCGGTCCTTACTCGCTCGGCCTTGCCTACTATTCCGAGCGCTGGCACAACGGGCGACCCCTTGAGGAAAACTGGATATGCCGGGAAAGAAGCGAAGAATTCGGCAATATCATTACTTACCGGGATGGATATCATCCGGGCGCCATCCGATTCGACATGGGTGAGCGCAGCAACTTTGTGCTCGTTCCCATGTTGGTGGCGGCACTGGAAATGGTGCTGAATCTGACGCCGGAAGCCATTCAGGAGTACTGCCGGAACCTGACCCGACCGCTTGCAAATTGTGCGGAGGAACTCGGATTTCGACTCGAATCTCCAGAGGGGCGAGTACACCATCTGTTCGGACTGCGGGCCAGGAACGGCAACGATGCCGACCCTGATCGCCTGCGAGATATTCTTGAACAACGCAACATCTCCGTGTCGGTGCGGGGAAACGCCATCCGCATCTCGCCCCACGTCTATAACGACGAGCGGGACATACAAGCGCTGATCGAAGCACTGGATGCGGCGATGCAGACCGCGGGTTGACGCAATACATCTTCGAAAAGCTGCATTGCAGCATGGCCAATCCTCTGTACAACAGGTCCCATGCGTAGCCGCCTCGTATACACAGGAAGCCTTGTACTCGCGGCGCTACTGCTGTATCTGGCGTTGCGAGGGGTCGATACGGATGCAATGGCGGATGCTCTTCGCACGGCGAATTATGCATGGATCCCGATTCTCGTGGCCGTCATGTTGCTCAGTAGCCTGGTGCGGGCCTGGCGATGGCAGCTCCTCATCGAAGCGCTCCCCGAGATCGCTGGCGCACAGTTGGTCAACAGGGAAACGGATGTCGATACGCCCAAACTCCCAGGGATAAAACCGATCTTTTACTCGGTAATGATCGGCTATATGGTCAACTTTGCGGCGCCAAGGCTGGGTGAGGTGGCACGGACGGCCAATCTCGCCGCGCAGAGCCGCCTGCGCTTCAGCAGTTTGCTGGGCACCGTCGTAACGGAACGCATTCTCGACGTGGTTGTGCTGGGCGCAGGCCTGGGCAGCGTCTTTCTCCTGTTGACAGGTCGTGCAGCCATACTGGGCGACATCCTGATTGCGCCGGTTGCCGCACAACTTGACCGGATACCGTTGCCGGCCATGGTTCTGCTCGCCGTTGCCATTGCACTGGCCGCTTTCCTGCTCTACAGATTCCTCTCGGGGATGTCCGGAAGCCCCCGCAGAACCGACGTATCCAGCGGAGAACATTCCCTGAAACCACGTCTGGCGGCAGCCTTCGCAGCATTTCGGGAAGGAATGGCGACGATCCTGCGCTCACCCGGAAAACAGCGCATCGTATGGAGCACGGCCGTCATGTGGTTTCTTTACCTGCTGATGGCCTACATCCCCTTCCTCATGCTGAATACGGCGGGAATCTATAACCTGTCCTTGCTCGACGGATGGATCATCATGATATTCGGCACGGTTGGCATCCTCGTTCCCTTGCCCGGAGGGACAGGCTCTTATCATTATATTACGATCCAGGCGCTCGTCTACCTTTTTGCCTTCAGCCATGAAGCCGCCGCAACCTACGCCGTGCTCTGTCATGCCGCTCAGTTGGTGTTGCATGTCTCCGTGGGGGGGATATGTCTTGTCCTCCAGGGATCGAAGATGCCTCCGCTACGCACGTCTACATCTTCTTCGCCGGAGAAGCGGGAGTCATGAAACCATGCGGTGTCCGAATATATCAACGCCTCTTTTCGGCATGATTCGCATCCGGGCCGCTTTCCTCACGCGCCGGCTATTTCCGGTGTGGGCATTGCTGTTGATCTGGGGAATAAGGCCGGAAACGACGCACACAGTGCAAGCGCAACAACGTCCAGCGTGCATAGTCGTTTCCCATGCGGAATCGGACACGACGCAGTATGCACAGAACATCTGGGCGCAAATCGCCCGTGCGACCGCAGGCATAGACGTTTCCGGGATCGCAAACGTCTGGCTATATCGCCCCCTGTTCGCCGTCCGATACGAAAGCGACGGCCAGGCGCTGCACGTACGTATCGAGGAAGTCCAGGAAAGCAAACGGAACCCGGCGGTCTATCCGATCAACCTTACCCTCGAAGCCGGCGCGCTCGGAACGATAGAACGTTTCGAGGTAACACTGAACGAGCGGGTTGAAGAGTTTGCCTTGCCCTTCCCATACCGGCCGCGCTTCGTTGCGGTCTACCCGGAAGAACAACTGCTCATGGAAAGCCGGACCAGCCAGTCGGCAGCGGGTTGGATCGCCCAGTTGCGCCATGCATCTTTCCCGGCCGCACGGCTCGCTGCGGCGCAAGCGTTACGTTCCCTTCCACCCGATCCCGCCCTGATTCTCGGGCTGCGAACCTCATTCGGCGAAGAACCGGATGCCCGGGTGCGGGTGGCCATCGTGCAAGCCACGGCACACCTTGCCTCCGGTGGAGCCGCCGACCGGGCGCTCACCGCTGCCTATGAAGATGCCTCACCGGAAGTTCGAAACGCTGTATTCGCATCGCTCGACCAAACGTTATCCAGCCCCGCATTGATCGCGCTGGCATTGCGCGCCGCACAAACCGATACAGATCCGTCCGTGCAAGCAGAGGCTGTCCGGGCGCTTGCGAAAATGCGCGCGTCCGATGCATTACAAGTGGCCCGTTCGGCGCTGATTACACCTTCCCGGAACGAAATCATTCGGATAGCGGGGCTTGATGCACTGGGTATGCTCCATGCATATGCCCATGGTAATGAACCGGAAACGGATGAGGAAGAAGCACAAGCCGCGATAGATTCAGAACAAGCACCCGAAGAGAACATATCCCCAAAGATTCTCGGCGAAGCGCTGACTGAAGGACTGCGTTTCGCTGCGATGACCTACCCACTCCGTCTCCGCAGCGCGGCAAGGCGCCTTTTCTTACGCATCAGACAAAACGAACCGGCGGCGACGTACGGAGCACCGCCTTACCTGCGGGACCTCCGCACCTGCCCCTGAATGCCGCCAACAAGTTGCCCGCACCAGGAAAGGCCTTTCCGGGGAAAAGACCCCTTCGCCGAGACCGGGATGAAAAACCGTTACAGGCACACAGGAGAACCAGGATCTGTCCGCGCTGCGGCAAAAAGAAGAATACCCGCTGCCACCGATGCATTCAGCGATTCCGCCGGACCGGTCATAGGAATGCGCACCCGGTAGTCACACGCTGTGAGAACCGCCGGTCGAATACCCTTGGCCTCGTTTCCGATAACGACCGCCATGGGCCGATCCCATACCATGTCCCATACGCTCACATCCCCCCCGGCATCGGCCCCTGCCACCCAGTACCCTCGCTCCTTGAGTTGGTGGATAGCATCGGCGACACTTGCGGTGCGGGCAATGGGAACACGTCCGGCTGCGCCGGCGCTTGCCTTCATGGCCGCAGCATTCAGCGGGGCCATGCCGCTCCGGGGCACAATGATCCCAACCACGCCCGAAGCCGCCGCGCTGCGCAACACCGCTCCGAAATTGAACGGGTCCTGCATCCCATCGAGCACAAGCAACCGGGGCTTGCGCCGTTTTACTTCCTCAAGAGTAGGCGCCGCAGACGCCAGCAAATCGTCCAGGGCAACATACGCCACCGGCGCCATGAGCGCCGCTGCCCCCTGATGCGCAATACCGCGCGCCAGCTGCCTGAGTCGTCCCACCGGGACAAACTGCACCTGCACACCGGCCCGGACAGCAATCCTGCGTATCTCCGCCAACTCGCCCCCTCCGCTGCGCTGAAGAAACACCTTCCCGATTCGGTCCGGAGTACGTTCGAGCGCCTCGCGAACGGGGCGCCGGCCCAAAACAAGCAGGGTATCTTCGTTCCGATCGGAAGACATGGCAGCCTCAGCGCCCAGCGGCCGCTTGAACGTCCGGGATAGAAGAAGAGAGATCGGGCAACGCTTGCTCCGGGCGGCGTTTCCACGTATACGCGAGCCCGGCCAGCCCGAGCAGAAGCGCTACAAGGGATATGATTTCGGCCTGCGTGACCGTCGCGCCGAGGACATCAAACGTGTTATTGACCCGTATTTGCTCGATGAGAAACCGTTCGACCCCGTTGAAAACAAGGTACCACGAAAAGAGCCACCCATTGCGGTAAGGATGTTTTCGAAGTGCCCAAAGCAACCCGAACAACGCCGACGCCATCAGAAATTCGTAGATGGACGTCGGGTACACCCCCGATTCCGGCAAATTTATACCAAGGATGTTATTCGGATAGGTCTCCGCCCATAACCAGGTTGGAATCCACCCCGGTTTGGCAAGAAGATCCGCTGGAATGCCCCAATCGCCATCCCCGGCAAGGTGACAACCGATCCGCCCGATGCCGTAAGCAAGCATGAGAGACGGCGCCAGCGCATCGGCAAAAGCTGCTCCCGATACCCCCTTCCTGCGCACATAGAGCGTAATGGTAATGCCGGCTACAATCAGTCCCCCGTAGAACGTCAAACCGCCCGAGGAGAAAAGCATACCTGCGGGATCGGCAAAGAACGTGTCGAGGTTTTCCAGAATATGAAAAACCTTGGCCCCGGCAATGCCGCATACCACAACCAGCACGGTTACGGTACCCATCAGCGCGGATGGAAGTGCTTCCCGCACCACAGCACGGCCTTTCTTACCGCCCCCCTTCACACCCACGCGCACGCTTCCGATGCGGCCGACGCCGTGCATGCGATCCAACTCACGCTGCGCCAGCCACATACCCGTAATGACCCCCACCGCCACCATGGCGCCAAACGAATAAATAGGAAACGGCAAGCTGAAGCCGAAAACGTCCTGAAATATGTCGCTCAATCGCGGATACATCGTTTACAGTGGCGCGCGGCGTTTATCGGGAAGAGGTCGGTGCGGAACCCTCGCCGGCGCGAGCATCCCGTAAGCATTTCGATATATGGTCCGGCGCCTCGTCGGCAGGAAGCTGAACCTGTTCGCCTGAATCCATGTTTTTCAGTTGAACAACCCCGCTCTCCAGTTCGGTCTGCCCCGCAATCAATGTAAAAGGGGCTCGCTGCCGGTGGGCCTCCCGCATTTGCGCCTTCATGGAACGGCCCTTCAGGTCAAAGCTCGCCGACATCCCCTGCCGCCGCAAACGCTGGGCCTCCCGAAACGCCCATCGCTGTGCATCGTCGCCGAGCGCCACCAGAAAAACATCCGGGGAAGGAGCTTCCGGAATATTCGCATCTTGCGCATCGAGCGCCAGAAGCAATCGCTCGATCCCTGCAGCAAAGCCTACACCCGGCGCAGGACGATCCGATCCCAATGCGGAAGCCAATAGATCGTATCGGCCACCGCCTGCCAACGCACTCTGCGCACCGAGGTCCGGGCTCTCCAGTTCGAACGCCGTATGCATGTAATAATCCAGTCCCCGGACCAGCAGTAAATCCTCAATGAAGTCGATCCCTACTTCGCCCAGACATCGTTTCACGCTTTCATACCGTTCCCGGGTTTGCTCACCCGTAAAATCGATCAACAAGGGGGCGTCCCGGAGTAACGCCTGCTCGCGCTCATCTTTCGTGTCGAGGATGCGAAGCGGATTCTTTTCGAGCCGCTGCTGCCCGCTCTCCGACAGGGTGTCCTTGTGTGGACTCAACCAGGCGCGGAGGGCCTCTACGTACTGTTTCCGCTCCTCCGGAAGGCCCAGCGTATTGATGCGGAGCCTGCTTCCCGTTATGCCCAAGGCATCGTAAATAGCCAGCATAAGCGCAATGACTTCGGCATCTGCCCGCGGATCATCCGCTCCGATTGTTTCGCACCCAAACTGGTGAAACTGCCGATACCTCCCCTTCTGGGGGCGTTCCGCCCGAAAACACGGACCAATGTAGTACAACCTCTGTACCCCGCCACGCTGTTCGAGGCGGTGCTGAAGCCAGGCGCGCATCACAGGCGCCGTCACTTCGGGACGCAGTACATACCGGTCATTCCCCCGCTCTACCACAAACATTTCCTTCGTGACAATATCCGTCCCTTCGCCAATGCCCCGGACGATCAACCCCTCCTCTTCAAGAACAGGCGTACGGATCTCCTCGAAATGAAAGCGGGCCATGGTCTTGCGGATAACGTCCTCGACATACTGCCAGGACGAACTGCCAGACACGGCAGCCCCATCCGCCACGGATGGCCAAGGCAGGATATCGAACGCACCGCGTATGTTCCGCCAGATCTTCGCCACAGAAAATGCGCAGAGAATATGAAGTGTTTACAAAACGCGAAGTCATGCGAGCAAGCGGACGTACTTCTTCTTAACGTTTTGTATTCCGCCTTGTTCGCCACGGCGCCCATTCCCCATGCGGCAGTCCAATGCTCAGTGACCGGATGCAGGGGCCACCCCGCCGGCACGGCGCAAGTGCTCGATCACATACCTCATGTCTTCCGGAAGATCGGCCCGGAACGACACCTCCTGCCCTGTCCGGGGATGAATGAACGCCAGCGTTTCCGCATGAAGCGCCTGCCGGTCGAGCCGTGTAAAAAGATTGTGTGCAAACGCCTTGCGGCTCGCCGAAACCGGACCGAACCGCAACGCTCGCCCGCCGTACGTCTCATCCCCGAACACGGGGTGCCCTATGTGTTGTGCATGGACGCGAATCTGGTGCGTTCGGCCCGTCTCCAGGTGAAAGGCAGCCAGTACGGTATGGTCCAGGCGCTCCAGTGTTTCGTAGTGTGTCACCGCGTGTTTTCCCGTACCCGAAGGCACTACGGTCATCCGCTTTCGATCACGTGGATCGCGCCCGATATTTCCTTCAATACGCCCGCCAGCTGGATCTGGAAGGCCCCATAGCACAGCGAGATACCGCCGTACAATCGTGTGTTCCGCGAATTGACGGGCCAGATGGCGATGAGACGCATCGTCTTTCGCCACAACCACCAGACCGGACGTGTCCTTATCGAGGCGATGTACGATACCCGGACGGATCGCCGGGTCATCGTCCCGATCCGGGAGCGCATGCAGAACGGAAAGCCCGACACCCTGCATGTCGTCGTTCGGAAACTCTTCGCCTTCCAGACCGGCGTCTACGCCGATCGGACCGGCGCCCACATGGTGAAGCAAGGCATTCACAAGCGTACCCGTGCGATGTCCGTACGCAGGGTGTACGACCATGCCGGCGGGCTTGTCCACCACGATTACCGCATCGTCTTCGTACACGATGTCGAGAGCAATAGGCTCAGGCTGCGCCTCGATCGGCGGAGGACGCAATATCGTGCATACGATCGTATCGCCGGCCTGCACGATGTGTGACGGTTTGCCGATCGTCGCACCGTTCACCGCCACCAATCCCTCTTCGATGCCCTTAGCCACCCTGGTGCGGGAAACATTCGGCAGAAATCGGGCAAGGTACCGGTCAATCCGGAGAGATTCCGTATATCCGGCAGGCACCTGGAGCGTTATGATCTGTTCGACCCGCTCAGACAACGTCTTTCCGGTTGTCAAATCGGTAAGATTTTCAGGATCCCCTTTGCTCATGTCTTCCCCTCGACTATCTCTTGCTTTGATATGGCGTGCGGATTCCGAAAAACAATGGAGATACGTGTCTTGTCATTGCGACTTGGTATCTGTCAGGGAAATATCGGAATAATCCATGCATCCTCCTTACGATTCCACCGAAGTAACCAGAAAAAACTGCTTGCCCGCCAGCTGCCTCACGATTCCTTTTAGTTCAAGATCAAGCAAATGCACGAGGGCCGTTGCCGGATCCATACCGGCGGATAAACACAGCGTATTGATGTGCAAAGGCCCTGTAGTGGTGGAAAGAGCCTGGCACAAGACCTGTTCCTCCGGGGAAAGTATGGGAATATCCTTCATGGGAGCAGGCATCGCTTCCGATGCCATATCCAGCTCTTCAAGAATATCTTCGACGCGCTGGACGAGTTTGGCTTCCCCTTTCTGGATGAGCCGGTTCACGCCCGCACTGGCCGGGCTGTGTACGCTACCCGGTACCGCAAAGGCTTCCCGGTTCTGCTCAACCGCCAGTCGGGCCGTAATAAGCGCGCCTCCCTCCTCATACGACTCGACGATCAGGGTACCCAAAGCGAGTCCACTCACAATCCGATTTCGGCGCGGAAAATGCGTCCCTTCCGGTATCGCGCCCATCGCATATTCGGACAGCAACGCGCCTTCGACAAGCAACTCTTCGGCAAGGCGACTGTGCTGCGCCGGATAGATCCGATCAATGCCTGACCCAAGTACAGCGATCGTGCAGCCGCCTGCATCCAGGGCCGCCCGGTGCGCCGCCGCATCAATGCCGTACGCCAGGCCGCTGACGATCACAAATCCCTCCCGGACAAGCGCCTCTGTCAACTCTCCCGTAACACGCAAGCCATACGGCGACATGCGCCGCGTGCCCACGATGGCCAACATGCGTTCCGGAGCATCACTGACCGGCAACCTTCCCCGCATCCACAAAAACACGGGGGGATCGTATATCTGGCGCAACAAGAACGGGTAATGCGGATCCCCCAAGGCAACCATCTCGGCGCCGGCTTTTGCGGCCCGGGAAAACTGCTCCTCGACAGCCTCCCCGTAATCGGCAGCCGCGATCTGCACTGCAATATCCGAACCAATACCGGGAACAGAAGTCAGTGATGCTACCGAAGCGCCAAGCACGGCCTTGGCCGAACCCATGCTCGACATAAGCACGCTCATACGCCTCGATCCGACTCCCGGAACCAGCGAAAGCGCAACGAGCGCTCGTCGCTCCGCATCATCCGGCACACCCGACGCGGGGAAATTGCATGCTGACAACGCCCGACGCCTTCTCGACTTCTCCGTCATTCGGAATCCTGATCCCCCCTGCTCTGCCGAACGGCCTCCCAAAGCCGCCGTTTCAACGCGTCCAGCCCGAAACCCGCCACCGAACTGATCGCCATCGGTGCAGCTCCTTCGGGAAAATCCTCCTGTGTAATATCCGGTAAAAGCATCCGCTCCTCGGAGGGCAATAAATCGGTTTTCGACAACGCCACGACTCGTGGTTTGTCGAGCAATACGGGGTCGTAGGCCGCCACTTCCTTCAGCAAGACATTGTATTCCCCTGCCAGATCCTTCGAATCGACAGGGATCAGGAAAAGCAGCACCGCATTGCGTGCAATATGACGCAAAAACTGGATACCCAGCCCTTTGCCTTCATGGGCTCCCTCGATGATTCCCGGAATATCGGCGACAACGAACGACTGGTACTCCTCCACCTGCACAACACCCAGCGAAGGTTCAAGCGTCGTGAAGGGATAATCGGCTACTTTCGGCTTCGCTGCCGACAACACAGAAACAAGCATACTCTTGCCCGCATTCGGAAAACCCACGATCCCGACATCAGCCAGCAAACTAAGCTCGAGCGTAACCTCCCGCTCAGCCCCCGCCTCGCCCGGCTGGGCATGGCGCGGCGTCTGATTCGTCGGCGACTTGAAAAACGCATTGCCCTTGCCGCCCCGCCCGCCTGCCGCGAGGATCAGTTGCTCGCCCTGCACACACACCTCGCCAAGGATTTCACCGGTGCCACGCTGTCTGGCTATGGTGCCGAGCGGCACGCGAAGAACAATACCCTGACCGGAACGTCCGGTCCGGTTGTTGCCGGCGCCCCCCTCGCCGTTTTCTGCGAAATGGCGCCGGTTGTAGCGAAAATCCAGGAGGGTGTACAGGTTGCTGTCTCCCTCAATGATCACCGAACCACCGTTCCCGCCGTCCCCTCCTGCAGGCCCGCCGTGCGATTCGTATTTCTCCCTCCGGAATGCGACGGCGCCCGCCCCGCCACGTCCGCTGCGTACGGTAATTGTTACGTAATCGACGAATTTCATACTTGTGCGTACGTATACGTATACTTCGCCTGCCGACGCTTTCCTACCGGATCAATACGGCTGCGGTTCTGTCGATGCCGCCTCTTCAAGACACCTGATCGTGCAAAACATAACCATCTATACGGACGGCGCCTGCAGCGGCAATCCCGGCCCCGGCGGCTGGGCGGCCCTTCTTATGTACAAATCACACCGCAAACAACTGACTGGCGGCGCACTCCATACGACAAACAACCGGATGGAACTCACGGCAGCTCTGGAGGCGCTCCGCCATCTGAAGAAACCGTGCCGGGTACAACTCCACACCGATAGCGCCTATCTCGCGAATGCATTCAACCGGCGCTGGCTCGATGCCTGGCAACGCAACGGCTGGAAAACGTCAGGCAAAAAAACCGTCGAAAACAAGGATTTATGGGAAACGTTGCTCCAGGAAAGCGCCCGCCATCGCATAACATGGATAAAGGTCAAGGGGCACGCCGACAACGAACTCAATAACCTCGTCGATGAAGCGGCTGTCGCCGCAATGAAAGAATACAAACGCCAGCGAGAGCTCGGGGCATAAGGCAATACCGCTTCACTGTCGCCGTATACGTTTCTTCAGTTTCTGCATTAACGTGAGATTCTTCCGTGACCTGCTGTGGGCATGCAGGTGGTCGACGTGATGGTGTTCGGTACAGCCTTCCACCGAATCTTCCAGTTGAATGGTAATGTGCTGAATACCAAAGTCATGGGAGACGATTTTCCGCAGGCGGCGCAATAAGGAGGCACGGTCTACCTCCTTGACCTCGGGATCGACCAGAACGTGCGCGGTAAACACATCGTAGTCCTGAGCAAGGCTCCAGACATGGACATCGTGAACCAGGACAACGCCTTCCACATCTTCTATCTCGCTGCAAAGACGATAGACATCAATGTGTTGAGGTGTTCCTTGCAGCAGCAAATGAATCACTTTGCCGAGCAGACGCCACGTACTGGACAGAATGAGAACAGCGATGACCACGCTCAGAATGGGATCCGCCACTGTCCAGCCGAAGGCCCAAACGAGAATACCTGACACGACAACACCGACAGATCCCAACAAATCGGCTATGACGTGCTGGAAGGCGCCTTCGACATTGACACTGTGCTCGGCCGACTTGTGGAGTATCCAGGCCGCCGCGATATTAACGAGAAGACCAATAGAACCAACACTGAGCATAAGTCCGCCTTCGACATCCGGCACATCCATGAAACGGCGGTAGGCTTCAACGACCACCCCCCCGGCGATTAGCCAGAGTGTGAGCGCATTTATCAGGGCCGCGAGGATTTCAAGGCGGCGATATCCAAAAGTTCTCTCCGCAGACGCAGCCCGATTCGAAAAGTGCAGGGCAACCAGGGCCAGACCGATCGACGCTGCATCGGTCAGCATGTGCCCGGCATCCGCGAGAAGCGCCAGGCTGCCTGAGAGAATACCCCCGACGACCTCGACGAACATATAGCCGACGATCAGCACGAGTGCACTTCTCAGGCTCCGCTTACTCGCCCCGCGCAGGTCGTGTTCATGCCCACCAAAACCGTGGCTATGGTCGTGGCTGTGGCTATGGTCGTGACTATGGTCATGGCCGGAAGTAACGGACAGCAACATGGTCAACATCGGAGAGAATGTATCTGGACACAAAAGTATTTGCGGTAACAATATAGGATAATCCGATTAATCCGGTTTTAGGAGCTGCATTGAAGACGGCAGTAAACAGGCACAAAAAGATCACGGATTAACGCTGAATAATCACGGAATGAGTACAACTTTTTGCGTATATATAGCGGTGTGAACGCGGTCAGGCTGAGTCGTTGCCCCTATGCGCGCCGGAGAGTAGAGTAGAGTAGAGTAGAGTAAGGCTAAGGCGGGTGAGGTGAAATGGCCGGGCAGCCGGACCGGAGCCGAAGGAAAAAGGAAAAATCCGAAATCCGTTCGAGATTCGTAGAGAGAGAGAGAGAGAGAGAGAATTCTGCGGCTTCCGGCCCGAGCGCCGACTATTGCCTAGGCTCCACCACACCGCCATCGCCGCCTGACCGCCCGCCGCCCCGCCGGGGCGGCGGTTCCTCTCCTTATACATATGCCGCAACCGCCGCCGGCCGACCGGCGGGGTTCGCGCGCTTGCGCCGCGCACGGCACGGGCTGGTCCGCTCCGCACGGGCGCTGGCCGCCGTGGCCCTGCTCGCGCTCTCCGGCGCGCTCGCCCTGCCGCCGACGGCGCAGGCGCAGAGCGACACCACCCCGCCGACGCTGAACAGTGCGAGCGTGTTGTCCAGCGGAGACATAGTCAATCTCGTTTTCAGCGAAGACATCGACGTTCAGACGGAGTTTCAGCCGACCTCGGTCGTGAATGCCTTCACAATCACTGCTGGCGGCGTCGAATTCCAAATCGCCAGCATCCGCGGGGGTTTGGTTGCGCACGAGATGGATATTGATTTGCAGTCCGATGTCTATCAGGGCCAGACCGTCGTCGTGAGCTACGACAAGACCGTCGCCGGCAACGACGCCATCGCGGACGCCGCCGACAACGAGGTCGCCTCCTTCACCACCGGCGTCGACGGCGTCCCGGCGGTGGTCAACAACTCCACAGAGGTGAACCCCAACAACGCCCCGGAATTCTCTGGCGTACTCGAGTATTTAGAAGTGGCGGAGAACAGCCCCCCGGACACCGTTGTCGGCACGGTGACGGCGACGGACGCGGACGACGACACGCTGACCTACAGCCTGGAGGGGACGGACGCGGGTTCGTTCGCCATCGATTCGGGCACGGGCGAGATCAAGACCGTGTCGGGGGTGACCTATAACTACGAGACGAAGTTTACCTACGAGATGACGGTGAAGGCCGACGACGGCAACGACAGCGACACCATCGACGTGAACATCACCCTGTTGGACGCGGAGGAGAAATCGGCCACGCCGGCCAAGCCGACGCTGGTGCCGACCCCGGGCTTGTTCACGAGCCTGGCGGCGCGCTGGACGAAGCCGGGGCTGAACGGCGGCCCGGACATCATCGGCTACGACGTGCAGTACCGGCAGGGCGCGGGCGGCTCGTGGATGAACTTCACCCACCGCGGCGCGGCGCCCACCACGACGATCACCGGGCTGACGGCGGACACGGAGTACCAGGTGCGGGTGCGCGCGTGGAACGGCGAGGTCCGGAGCGACTGGTCGGACGCCTCCGACCCGGAGAGCACCGGCGAGGCGCCAACGCCGCCCACCGTCACCTCCGTGGTGGTCGCGTCCGCGCCGCAATCGGGGAACACCTATCACTGGGGCGAGACGATCGTGTTCACGGTGACCTTCGACGATCCGGTGCGGGTCACGGGCCGGCCGGGGCTGGAGGTCGGTCTGGACAATCCCGCCGGCACGTCGGGGAGCACCGTGCGGGCCCGGTTCTCGGGCCTCTCGGAGAGCCAGCGGCCGACCGCCGGCACGCGGCCGGCCCCGGTCAGCCGGCACGTGCATTTCGCCTACACGGTGCAGCCCTCCGACCGCGACGCGGACGGCGTGCGCATCGACGCTAACGCGCTGCGGCTCGCCTCCGGCGACCGGATCCAGCGCGACGGGACCGACGTCGACGCGGATGTCGACCATGCCGCGCTCGGTGCACTGAGCGGCCACCGGGTCGACGGCCGGACGACGGTCGACGGCGAGCCGGCCGTGCCGGTGGCGGCGGCCGGGATCGCGTTCGTCGATAGGAAGGGCAATCCGCTCGAGACGCTGGCGGACGGGTCGCACCGGCTGCGGGTGCCGGAGGGCGGCGAGGCGCGCTACGGGATGAGGCTCAAGACTCGGCCGGCGAAGAGGGTGGTGTTGTCGTTCCACCTGCAAGCGGGCGATGCCGATCTCGACGTGCCGCGGAATTACTATGGCGACCGGTCCATCGCGCCGGACGAGTGGGACGCCAGGACGGTCTGGGTGCGGGTCGAGGCGGCGCAGGACGCCGATTACTGGAACGGCGAGCGGGTCTTCGCGAACAACTCGATCAGCCGGGACCCGAACTACCACCACCTGGTTCTTCCCGACGTGGTCGCGGTCGAGGCCGACGACGAGACGGGGCCGCTGGCGCTGTCGGTGGTGGACGCGCAGGCGACCGAGGGCGTGGACGCGACGCTCGACTTCACGGTGAGGCTCCACGGGGCCGCGGCCTCGGCGGTGACGGTCGACTACCGGACCGAGGACGGGACGGCGACGGCGGGGTCCGACTACACGGAGACGCGCGGCACGCTGACGTTCGCGCCGGGCGAGGACAAGAAGACGGTGTCGGTGCCGATCATCGACGACGACGTGGGGGACGACGGGGAGACGTTTACGCTGGTGCTGAGCAACGCCTCCTTCGCGAGCGACCAGGAGACGACGGTGACGGGCACGATCCGGAATACCGAGACTCAGGCGCCGTCGTTCACGTCGGACGCGGCGTTCGACGCGGCGGAGAACCAGACGGCGGCGGGCACGGTGAGGGCGACCGACGGCGACGCGGGCGACAACATCGAGAGCTACGCGATCACGGGCGGCGCGGACCGGGCCCTGTTCGACGTCAACGGGACGAGCGGCGCACTGACGTTCCAGTCGGCGCCCAACTTCGAGGACCCGAAGGACGAGAGCGCCAACAACACGTACGTGGTCGAGGTGACAGCGACGAGCGGCGCGGGGGGCCAGGAGAAGACGGCGACGCAGACGGTCACGGTGACGGTCACCGACGTGGCCGGCGAAGCGCCGGGCAAGCCGGATGCGCCGGAGGCGTCGGCCGCATCGGCGACGAGCCTGACGGTGAGTTGGTCGGCGCCGGACAACGCGGGCCCGGCCATCGACGACTACGACGTGCGGTACCGGACGGGCGCGAGCGGGGACTGGAGCGACGGCGACCACGCCGGCGATGCCTCGTCGGCGACGCTCACGGGACTTTCGGAGAACACCTCCTGGGACGTGCAGGTGCGGGCCACCAACGACGAGGGCACGGGCGCGTGGTCGGACTCGGGAACCGGCGCGACGTCCGCCAACGCGGCCCCTGGTCGGGTGACGGGCGTATCCGTGACCGAACAGGTGGAACAGCTTGCGGCGTCGTGGAATCAAGCGGCGGGGGCAAGCGGCTACAAGGTGCAGTGGAAGTCGGGCGGGCAGGATTACAACGAAGGCGACAGGCAGTCCATTGTCAGTAGTGGCGCCACGACGGAGCATACGATTTCGAATCTCGCCGCCGGCATCGAGTATACGGTGCGCGTGATCGCGACGAAGAACAATGCTGCGGACGGACCGGCCTCGGCGGAAGCGACGGGTACGCCCCTGTCTGCGGGTACGGTTGCGGGTGCGCCCCGGCGCCTGCGAGCCGTCGCAGGCGATGCGGAAGCGGCATTGAACTGGGATGCGCCAGGCGACGACGGCGGAGCGGACGTCGCCGGCTACGCCTACCGGTACAAGGAAAGCGGCGGCGACTTTATCGACTATACGGACATTCCCGACAGCGGCCCCGGCGAAGCGAACGCCCGCAGTTACACGGTTCCGGGTCTGACGAACGGCCTGGAGTACGTCTTCCATGTGCGCGCGGTGAACGAGCACGGCGCAGGATCGCCCGCAGAGGCAGCCGTGACGCTGCCCACCGGGGTAAGCACGGAAAGCGAGGAGCTACCGACCGAGGTGACGCTCTCGGCCAATTATCCGAATCCTTTCAACCCGGAAACCACCATACCCTACGAATTGCCGAAGGCGGGGCAAGTGCGTCTTGCGGTGTACGACATGCTGGGGCACGAAGTGGCGGTCCTGGTCGACGAATCGAAACCCGCGGGCAATCATACGGTGCGTTTCGGAGCGGGCCACTTGCCAAGCGGCGTATACGCGTACCGCTTGCAGGCGGGAGGCGAGACCGTTGTGCGTACGATGCTGCTCTTGAAGTGAGCCGCGGGCGTCCGAACGTCGCGTACAGGGGCTGCCGTACGTATGCCGTTCGTTCGGGATTGCCTATATAAAAATGGTATGGAAGCGAGGCCAAACGTGATTGCGCGCAAGGTCTTTCTTCAGGTCGTCCTGTACTTCATCGCGCGGCATAGTATTGTCCGGGATACCGGATAAAAACACGCTCCGGCCGGCATCCTTGTCAGAGATCGGTTCCGGGTGATGTCGCCTTCGAAAAAAATCCCTGTGCAATGATCTCAAAAACCTTGCTTGGAGCAAGGTGCTTCTGTATACTTTTGAGGATACGGCGAGTGCAAGACCCGGTAGCAAACAGCCGTACGGAATACTACCACGTAAACCATCTATCCACTCGTAGCAGCAAGAGAAAACATCTCGCCTGCATGCGGAAAACAGCGAAAAAGATGTCTGAAGATCATCATTCCCGCGAAGACCATACCCACGAGCACGGCCCTGGATGCAGCCACACCGGTGCAGAACATGACGACCACAAACATGGTCCGGGCTGCGGACATAAAGCGGTGCAGCATGGCGACCACATAGATTATATTGTCGATGGCCGCCTGCACCATCCGCACGGCGATCACTGCCACGATCACGGGGAAGCGTCCGAGGGCGAGTCAGACGAAGCGGCGTAGCCATCGAGAGGTACGGACACCCCAACGGATCGCGTACATCTCCGGGTTACAATACCGTACCCTGACACGGAATCGGACCGGATAGGACGAATATCCTGCGGCCGGCACGATATTTCACCAGCATTGGGTAGAGGCTGTCGCCATGTTCCAGCTTGCCGGATCGCTCGCGGCTCCGATCATGGGTGCATTGCTATACGGGTGGCTGCACAATCGACCTGGCGCTACGCGTCTCTTTGACGGCTTCATGTACATCGCCGTCCCGGCGCTCGTTATCTGGCAGGTATTTCCGCACGCCTGGGCCGATCATGGCATACTGGTGCTTGGGGTCCTTGCTTTGGGCATCGGTTTGCCCACCCTCATTGAGCGCCTCTCGACCTCGCTTGCGCCACATACCGACAATGTAGCACTGCTTGTTGGCTTGTCCGGTTTGGCGCTGCATGCGTTTCTGGAAGGAGCCGCGCTCGTACCCGTAGGAACCGGCATCGTCCCCGCCGTAATTCTTCACCGGTTGCTGGTCGGCCTTACGGTCTGGTGGCTATTGAGACCCCAGCACGGCTTCGGGGGAGCTTCACTCGGCATCGCAGCAATCCTTGTTGCTACAGTGGCGGGCTACGCGGCAGGAACCCGGCTCTTCGCGCATGGCGGCGGCATAGAACTCTACCAGGCATTCGTTGGCGGATCATTGCTGCATGTCGTGTTCCACAAGGGCCGCCACGACCATCAGCACAAGCACGACTGAGCATATCTGCTTACAGCGCCCTTGCCTGCAACGAAGCGGATCCGGCGCCCCTATCCTTCCTCCACACGAATCTCAAAATCCTCCATCACCGGATTTGCAAGGAGTTGTTCGCAGGCCGCCTTTGCCATGCGCTCGGCGTCTTCCTGCGTGCGTTCGTCGATCCACATCTCCACGAATTTTCCGATCCGGACCCGTTCTACTCGTTCGAAGCCAAGGTTTTCAAGTGCGTGGTGGGTCGTTTTCCCCTGAGGATCAAGAATAGAGGATCGCAAAGTGACGCGGACGCTGGCTTTATACATGGAATCGCGAGACGATACAGGAACGATACAGCACTTGGATGTACAGAAAGATACGCCATGCACCTCTGTCACGCGCTTCCTTTGTCCTTCTCTACAGGAATTCCATTGAAAAGCGAGTACACGGCTCGAAATACATTAATCAGCAAATAGCCGGTCAGCACCACAAGCAAGCCGATCTGCTGCAGGAAAATAATCAGCAGGAGTCCTGTTCCATACAACGCTGCCTTGCGCGGATGGCCGAGAATGTACGCACGAGATGGTCTTGGCAGCGTATCGAACTTCATCGTGGAAATCATCAGGATCGACAAGCCGATCGCCAAAGGAATGAAAACCGACAGACCCCCTGGACTGAACCGGTGAAACCAGCCCGCCTCATTAAAATTGAGAATGAATGCCACAATAACCGCAGCCATTGCGGGTGTAGGCAATCCCATGAAATAATCCCGCTTCACGCCATCGAACCGCACATTGAACCGGGCAAGGCGTACGGCCCCGCAGATTGTCGGCAGGGACGAAACAATCAGACCAACCGCTCCATATTCCTGCAACCCGAACACATAGATCAGAACGGATGGGGCCACTCCGAACGACACAATATCGGAGAGTGAATCCAGTTCGACGCCGAAAAGGCTCGTACTGTCCGTAAGGCGCGCCATCATACCGTCAAGCGCATCGAATAGCCCTGCCAGCACGATAAGCCAGCAGGCATATTCGAAACGTCCCTCAATCGTTTGCACGACGGCAAGATACCCCGAAAGAAGATTCATCAGGGTAAAAAACGAGGGTACGGCAGTACGGGACAGCGCCCTCCGCCTTTCGTCGGGATCGCCGTTTGTCATGGCCAGTGCTTCGGAGTCGGAATCGCCGTTCGTCATGGGTCTCGCTTCAGAGTCGGAAATCGCCCAAGAATCGTTTCCCCCGCACGCACGCGATCCCCGACGGATACCCCCAGCGTCACATCCTGTGGCACGAACACATCCATCCGTGACCCGAACTTTATGATCCCGAAACGCTGTCCTGCTGCGACCTGATCTTCTTTTGCCACATGATACACGATGCGACGCGCCACGGAGCCGGCAATCTGCTTGAAAAGCACTCGCGCCCCGGACGGATGCCGCACGCCAATCTCCGAACGCTCGTTTTTTTCACTCGCTTTGGGATGCCACGCAACCAGGTACTTGCCGGGTACATATTTCACATGCTCGACTATTCCATCCACGGGAATGCGGTTTACATGCACATCGAGCGGGGAAAGGAAAATGGATACTTTTTTAGCCATGTCCCCCAGGTACAGTAGCTCGGGAACTGCATTATCCACGACCACCACCCTGCCGTCCGCCGGCGCAAGCACCAGCCGATCGGAAACGGGTGGAGGCGTACGGACAGGATCGCGAAAAAAAAACGGAACCCCCACGGCGACGGACACCGCAGCGACCAGACACAGTATACCCCACGACGCGGATACAAGCAGGGTGATGCCGGAAAGCGCCGCTGCAAGCACGAGCGCGATACCTATGATAACGTATCCTTCACGTGCAACCACTCAAGGCCCCCTATCGGCTCAAGTACAGATTCCGCATTTCATACGGACGCCGGAAGTGCTCGTCGGTCAGCGCATCCACGAACGCGATCGCTTCGCCCGTGGATTTCATCTCAGGACCCAATTCCTTCGGCACCTCGGGAAATTTATCCCATGAAAACACGGGTTCCTTGATTGCATACCCCTTAAGATTCGAAGTGAGCTGCCCCGCCTTTCGGAAATCGGCAAGTTTCTGGCCCAGCATCACCTTCGTGGCAATATCCGACACAGGGATTCCCGTCGCTTTTGCGACAAACGGCACGGTCCGCGATGCTCTTGGATTCGCCTCAATGCAGTAAGCGATACCGTCCTTGATAGCAAACTGCACATTCATCACCCCTATAATATCCAGCCGGTCTGCAATGTCCCGCACATACGTGCGCACGGTCTGCAAAATTTCCTCCGACAGGGAAAACGGGGGTAACACTGCCGTCGAATCTCCACTATGTACCCCTGCCGGCTCGATATGCTGCATGATACCCGCAATCCACGTCTCCTCCCCATCGCGCACCGCATCTACATCCATTTCAATGGCATTCTCCAGGAACAGATCAAGCAGCACATGATTGTCCGGAAACAGCGTCCAGATTTTTTTCGTGTAGTGCTGTACCTCTTCCTTGTTGATCGCGATGCGCATTCCCTGTCCGCCCAGTACATAACTCGGACGAATCAGAATGGGGTAACCGATGCGCTCGGCGATAGCGACAGCCTCCTGTACAGTCACCGCCATGCCATAGGGCGGAAACGGTATCTCCAGTTCCTTGAGAATCTCCGAGAACTTACCCCGGCTCTCCGCCAAATCCATCATTTCGTACGACGTGCCGAAAATCCGAATGCCGTTCCGGTGCAACTTCTCCGCAATTTTCAGGGCAGTCTGCCCACCCAACTGTACGATGACCCCTTCCGGCTGCTCGTACTCAATGATGTCCAGAACCCGTTCCCAGTACACCGGCTCGAAATACAACTTATCCGCAATGTCGAAATCCGTCGAGACCGTTTCCGGGTTACAGTTGATCATAATGGCCTCGTATCCGCTATCCCGCACAGCATTTACGCCATGTACGCAGGAGTAATCGAATTCGATACCTTGACCGATACGGTTCGGTCCGCTCCCCAAAATGATAACCTTCTTGCGGTCGGATACCTTGCTCTCTGTGCCCTGTTCGTACGAAGAATAGAAATAGGGCGTCTCCGCCGGGAATTCTCCCGCGCAGGTATCTACCACCTGATACGACGGGGTCACACCGAGCGCTTTTCTGTGTTCCCGAACCTGCACCTCGTTCGCATCCCCATTCAGCAGGTATGCAATCTGAATGTCGGAAAAGCCATACTGCTTCACCCGGCGCATGAATTCGGCGTCCATCTCATGTAAGGTCCGCTTCCCGATCTCCTCCTCCAATCGAACAATGTCCCGGATCTGGTACAGAAACCACGGATCAACCTTCGAAACATCCGCAATCTCGTCTACGGACGCCCCCAGTTTGAAGGCATTACGAATCTGAAGAGTCCGGTCCCAGAAGGGTTTGGCCAGGCGCTCGCGCACCTCTGAAGGAGAAGCATCCTCGCGGTCGGCGCCAAGACCATTGTAGCCAATCTCCAGGCTCTGCCAGGCTTTTTGCAGGCTCTCGGGAAACGTCCGGCCGATGGCCATCACTTCGCCTACCGCCTTCATCTGGGTAGTCAGCTCTTCATCCACGCCCTCGAACTTGTCAAAATTGAAACGCGGAATCTTTGTCACCACATAATCTATGGCCGGCTCGAAGCAGGCGCTTGTGGTGCCAGTGACCTCATTCGGCAGCTCGTCCAGGGTATATCCTACTGCCAGCCGTGCCGCCACTTTCGCGATCGGATATCCCGTTGCTTTCGAGGCCAGCGCGGACGAGCGCGATACGCGCGGATTGATCTCTATGACGATCATGCGGCGGCCAGCCGGGTCGAATGCAAACTGGATATTGCACCCCCCTGCAAACGTGCCGATTGACCGCATGGCGCGAATCGCCGCGTCCCGCATCCGCTGGTATTGCTTGTCGGTGAGCGTCTGCGTTGGCGCCACGGTTACGGAATCTCCGGTATGCACGCCCATCGGATCCACATTCTCGATGGGACACACGATAATGACGTTGTCGTTGGCGTCTCGAAGAAGCTCCAGCTCGTATTCCTTCCAGCCGAACAGACACTCCTCGATCAGCACCTGGTGAACCGGCGACATTTCCAGCCCCCGCATAACCTTGCGATCGAATTCCTCGTGACTCCACACAATCCCGCCTCCAGACCCGCCCAGCGTATACGACGGGCGAATCACTACGGGAAGTTCTCCGATCTCCTGGGCGATCTCCTTCGCTTCCAGCAAGCTTTTCGCCACGCGGCTGCGCGCCTGATCGATACCTATGCGCTCCATCAGATCGCGGAACTCCTGCCGGTCTTCCGTAATCCGTATGGCGTCGATATCCACACCGATAACCTCTACGTCGTGTGCCGCCCAGAATCCTTCGTCCTGGAGCACACCGGCAAGGTTCAGCGCTGTCTGCCCACCCATGGTCGGCAGCACCGCATCCGGCTTTTCTATCTCAACAATTTCCCGGATCGAAGCCGGCGTCAGATCCTTCAGGTAAATTTTGTCGGCTGTGAGCGCATCCGTCATGATGGTGGCCGGATTGGAATTGACCAATACCACCTCATATCCCTCCTTGCGAAGCGCCCGTGCAGCCTGCGTACCGGAATAGTCAAATTCACATGCTTGACCGATCACGATAGGCCCGCTCCCGATCAGCAGAATCCGGTGGATGTCCTCACGTTTGGGCATGTGTTCCCAAGGAAATGATTCGTCTTGCCATTGCGTGCGCTTTGCTCATGCCGTCGCCTTCTCTGTGGTGCGTACCGGCACGCGCCGGCGCTCTTCCACTTCCTTCAAAAACAGATCGAACAAATAATGACTGTCGTGCGGCCCCGGCGATGCCTCAGGGTGATACTGCACTGAAAACGCTGCATGATTCGTGAAACGCAGCCCCTCCACCGTCTGGTCGTTCAGATTCCGGTGCGTAATATTGGCTTTCTTCTTCGGAATGGAATCTTCCCGGACAGCAAATCCGTGATTTTGCGTTGTAACTTCCACATGGCCGGTCTCGAGATTCTGTACCGGCTGATTGGCCCCCCGGTGCCCAACAAACATCTTGTAGACCTCGCACCCGGAGGCAAGCGCCATAAGCTGATGGCCCAGGCATATCCCGAACAGGGGAATGTCCGTCCGGAACGCTTCCCGGACCGTGGCTATCGCATCGGGCATAGCGCGCGGATCCCCCGGACCGTTCGAAAAAAAGAGGCCGTCCGGCTCCCAGGTAAGCACTTGTTCGAGCGATGTGGAGGCGGGAAAAAGACGGACTGCACAGCCATGCGCCTCGAACGACCGAAGAATATTGCGCTTCACACCATAGTCGAATACTGCGATACGCGGACCGTCTCCTCCACACCAATCAGCGGCAGCATCCACTGTGACCCGTGAAGCCAGTTCAAGACCATCCATGGAAGGCCAGTTTCGCGCTTTCTCGATCAACCGCTCGTCGTCAAGGTCCACAGAGGACACCACGGCATTCATGACCCCCTGCGTCCGGATATGACGAACGAGACGACGCGTATCGACGCCGCTGATGCCCACCAGGTGATGCCGCTTCATAAAACGATCCAGCGACTCGTCCGCCTGCGGGTTGGAATACCTCTCGGCGAATTGGCGCACTACGAACCCTGCCACCATCGGCATGTCCGCCTCCATGTCGATATCCATGGCTCCGTAGTTCCCAATGTGCGGGTAGGTCATCATCATGATCTGCCCATGATAGGACGGATCCGTCATGATTTCCTGATACCCCGTCATGCTCGTATTAAAGCAGAGCTCGCCGCCCGTTTCGCCCTGGTGACCAATGGCGTATCCGTTCACAACAATCCCGTCTGCCAAAGCCAACTTGCACGGAGAACCATTCATCGGCGCTTGTTTCATAGGTACGTTAAACAACGATCAAAAGGGCATCCTCTAAAATTAGGCATCCTTGCGCCCGGTCTCAACACCTTCACGCGTATTTTGAAGACAAAGATGTATTATAGCATTATTGGTGATACAGAGCCGTTGAGCAGTTTCTACTGTGAACCCTTGCGCGCAAGGCGGGTTGAAACAGAAATCCTGTACCGGCAGCCCGTCGATGCCGCGTTCCGACCCGTACCATATCGCGAACCACCGCACCCGTTTTCTGGGGTGCCTTGCAACGACGCTCGTCGTGCTCACCATCGCTGTTCGCTTTTGGCCCGTACAGGAGACTTCGCCTGACCTGCGGCCAGCCTATCGTACAGGCGAAAGGGAACGCATCGACATCGAGGAAATCCGGCCTACGCAACATGCTGCGTCTGCGCCCGCCCCTCCCTCACCGATGGTGCCGATTCTGGTTCCGGACGACGTAGAACTTGCCGAAGATGAGCTTGATCTTACCGGCAGCTCACTTCCTCTCGACGTATCCGAGGCGCCCGCAACCGATCCCGGAGAACAGATTCAGTCTCCCGCCGGCATCACGGCAGGGCCGCGCCTCGTACGGTTTGTAGAACCCAAGTATACGGAGGAGGCCAGGCGGAGGAAAGTGCGCGCAAAACTGGGGGTGCGAGTTCTCGTGAACGTCAGGGGACAAGTTGAGGAAGCAACTATAACCGAACGATTTCTGCTCGACGAGGACGGACTGGTCAAAGAGGCGGTCGATGTGCTCGGGCACGGCCTTGAGGAAGCCGCTCTTTCCGTCGCAGCTCAGTGGATGTTCCGGCCGGCGCGCAAGGACGGCAAGGCGATCGCAAGCCACACTACGATAACGTTTACGTTCGGCGTCGACAGTTGACGGCGCAAGAACAAGCCTCGTTTATACCTCGAGAATACGGCGATCGCCTCCTAAATATCCTCGTAGTTGGCGTCTTGCACATTCTCATGCGTGCGAGAGGTTTCCTGTGGCTGGGGACCAGTCCATTTCCCTTCTTCCTGGTGCTGCGGCGCCGCAATGCGCACAATCACCCGCAGGAGTGCTCTGCACATCCTGAAGATCATGTACACCAGTACGCAAAAGGCGAAGATTTTCAGGAGCATGGTCAAGACGTTACGTTTAGAACCTCGAACGGTGTCCGTGTAAGTTGCCCCTTGTCCGGACAGTTCGCAAGCAACTGCCCAACCCGAGCGTCGAATGGTGCAGGCACATACAGATCGGGAGCCACATCGCACAAGGGGCGCAGTACGAACCGCCGAACAGCAAGCCTGGGATGAGGTACGGAAAGACCGTTCCCGGACAAGCGCAGCCTGTCGAATACGAGCAAGTCTATATCAAGCGTCCGGGCAGCCCACACAGATGGCCTGAGGGAGACATCGGCCGTACCAGGAGTCTCCCGGATCGTATCCGGACGCCGCCGACCTCTTGCCCGCTCAATGCGAAGCGCAAGCGCAAGCAACGCCCGGGCATCCATGCGGGTCCGAACAGCCACCACGAGATTCAGATAGGGAGGCTGCCGCGCGCTTCCGGGCAATACATGCGCCTCGGATTCGTATACCGGAGACACATCCGCCACCTGCACGTCCTGCGCGCTTTGCAATCGCTCCACTGCAAAGCGGATATGATCGAACCGTTCACCGAGGTTCGAGCCAAGAGCAAGAAACGCCCGATGTTCCTTCAACGCCAACGACTCAGAAGTCCGTGTCAGGGTCGTCGAGGCTCATCTCCTGCATCCAGATATTCCGGTACCGCACATCGTGTCCTTCTGCCTGGAGTTTCACACCGCCTGGCCCTTCAGTGATGCGCTTGCCGCCATCATTTCCCCCGTCGATCGCGGAGCAAGGACCGCCCCATACCTGGTTGATGGGTACATTCTCATGTACCTTCTCGCCATTGAAATACATGGTGACCATCGCCGTCTCGCTACGATCGCCGTTCTCGTCGAAGCGAGCGCCGCGATACTGGATATCGTACGCATTCCATTTCTGCAGACCGTTGAACAACTCGTACGGAGCTTCCTTCTCATTGATCACAGCAGCCATACCATGCAGCCCATCCTCTCCCTCAACAACCTGGATTTCATACCGGTTGTCGAGATAAACACCACTGTTGCCCCGGTTACGCGGAATCAGAAATTCGACATGCAGCCGGAAATCACGATGCTTCATCTTCGTGACGATGTCGGCCTGTCCATAGGTGCTTGAGTAAGGCTCCTTGCTGGACATAGCCATGCCCTCGCCCCCGTCAAAATGATTCGGAACGACATTCCATTTGATGGGCATCGACGAGGTAAAACAAGGTCCTTCCCAGTATTCCCAGTTTTCGTCGAGCGATGCACGCGTCCCGTCGAAAAGGAGATCGGCGCCGTCGGGGGCTTCCGCGCCCACGCCGGTTTGCGCCGAGGCACTCGTAGCTGTGGCGAACGCAAAAATAATAGCGGCGAGCGTCGGCAGCAAAAAGTTTGAACGACTCATGTTCGGATACGGTTGATGAATGGAGCGTGGGGTAAACACAGATACATGGTACCTTTACGCAACGATACCATGCGCAAAGAACCCCTAAGGATACGATAAAAATTCATGAAATTCCGGGACAGCAGCAAATATATGCCGTCAATCCGGCAACCATTTTCTTGCGGAGGGGGAGGGATTCGAACCCTCGGTGCCCCTAAGGGCACAACGGTTTTCGAGACCGCCCCGTTCGACCACTCCGGCACCCCTCCGTTACCCGATACATGGCCGGGAGATGACCCGGCAACCTTGATTTCAGGCGGAGCAATCAACAAGGCATGGGGACATCTGTTCCTTGCAGGGGCGACGTAGGAAATGCGATACGGTTCACGGATGCTCTCGCCTCACCCCGGGCGACTTACCGCGATCCCGGATTCCCTGGAGATCGTTCATACCGATCGGAACGTCCTCCGGAGCGCTCCGAATACGCCCCCTTGCGTCCATAACTCATCGATGAAGAATCCTTGCGTCCATAACTCATCGAAGATGAATCCTTGAGCCCATGATTGAACGAAGATGAATCCCTGCGTCCACGATTCATCGAAGAAGAATCCCTGCGTCCGCGGGATCTCTTGTATTTCCATGCCCGCTCCATGCGCTCATTCAGCGCATTGACCTGCTCCTCCGTAAGGAGACTATCCAGCGAAGCACGAAACGATTCCATGATCTCCTGCACCGTCTCCCGGCTCTCTGCATGATGCACATTCAATTCCTCAGCCGTCCCGTCCAGCACGTCTCGAATGGCCTTGCGCTGTGCATCGTCCGTCGGCTCGATCATATTTTCCATAAAACGCACAAATCCTGCCCGGGAACGCAAAGAGGTGATACGTTCGATACGATCTTCCACCATCAGCGTATGGACAAATACGCCGAGCAACATGCCGATAAGCAGCATACCCAGCAGCAATAGGATCGATTTCGTGCGAGCGGTCATGGCTTTCCGGTGAGGTCCGGAATCAGGAGTGGTTAGTTACATGATCGAATAGGACAGTGCATCCATCAGCGAAGCGGACGGTAGTCCGAACACTGCTTCCACAAAAGACGAGGCAGCGCCCAGCGATTGGTATGTAATCGCATTGTATACACCGAACGCAACCGCCGCAACGAGACTCGCTGTCGCTGTTCGTAGAAATACCCATTGCAACCCGTTGTAGAACGACTCAGCCGGCGCCTGTCCAACGCCTTGCAAACGCCGCATCACCCGTTCGCTGAAATACGGCCCAAAGGATTCTGCCCGGGTCGTCCGAAGCGTGCCGTGCAACGCACGAAGCGTATCAAGGGCTTTCCGCAGGGAAGCCTCCTCTGCAAGGCCCTCTTCGATATTGCGACGATCCGCAGCGGACAAATCGCCTTCGATGTATCGCAACAATTTTTCGTTATCCGTTAGCATCTGCGCACCTCATATGTTTACAGATCTTCCGGAAGAAGTGGGCCGAGCAACCCCTTGAGCCGCTCCAGTGCCCGCGATAACCGGGACATGACCGTGCCTTCCGGGACATTCAGCATTACAGCCGTTTCCCGGGTCGAATACCCCTCGAGCATGCGCAGCACGACGACAGCGCGCTGCTCAGGATTGATTTGCCCCAGAGCAACATGCACAAGTCGCTCACGCTCCCGTGCATCGATTGCATCTCCTCCTTTCACAACCGGTTCCATAGACTCTGGCGCTTCCTGATCGTACCGCATAAACCGTTGTCTCCACTGCTTGCGACGTTGCAAGGCCTTGAGCGTCTGGTTAATCGCAATCCGCACAATGTATGTACCGAGCACAGCATCTCCCCGATATTTGTGGAGATAGGTATGGAGGCGAATAAACGTCTCCTGACCCACATCATCCGCCTCAGGGCACCTTCCCATCATGCCGATCACCGTTGCGGCCACTTGTCCCTCATATCGGTGTACGATCTGCTCGAATGCAAGCGTGTCTCCGGCACGAGCACGCTCCACCAATTCCCCGTCCGTAGGCCCCGCCGCATGCGGCATAACATATTCGTGCGGTTCGTCCTGAACAGTCCTTCTTGTGGTGCTCACGCGCAGCCGACGCATAAACGGTATGCGATTGTTTGATCCCTACAGGAAAGCATTCATTCCATCCGGCACAGATTTTTCGACACCTATGAAAATGTATGGGCCAGCGCCGTGCAAGACCCTGTGCAAAGACGAAAGTACCGTCAGGATGCTGAATCTTCCAGGAAGGCGCGGACCACCTCGCCGGTCGAGGCCAGTGCCTCGTCCAGCTTCTCCGGACGACGCCCCCCTGCCGTGGCCAATCCGGGACGCCCTCCTCCGCCTCCGCCCACAATCCGGGCAAGCCGCCCTACCAGATCGCCTGCCTTCAATACACTCGACCGGATGAGATCGTCGGATACCACAGCCGCAAGGTATACCTTTCCCCCTTCGGAATCCGGAGCACCCAGCACCGCCACAGAAGATTCGCCCATGCGCTCACGCATCGTTTCCGCCAGGCTGCGCAACATATCCATCGGCACGGATTCCATCCGGCCCGTTATTACACGAATGCCTCCCACCTCATACCCCTTCTCAAGGAAACCCTCCAGTTGCCCGGCAAGCGCCTGCTCCCGATGCATCTCCACTTCGCGCCGGAGACGTTTGTTCTCTGCGACCAGCCGGGCAACTTCCTCCGAGGCCGGACGCTGTACGAAACCAAGTTGCTCCCGGATACCCACCAACTCTTTCCGTTCCTGTTCGATTACATCCAGAGCCTCCTCCCCAACCACTGCCTCCAGACGCCGTATCCCTGCTGCAACCGATCCCTCCGACAACAGGCGAAAAACACCCAATTCGCCGGTGGTGCGGACATGCGTGCCGCCGCACAATTCAACCGACCAGGCCGGATCGAACGTAACGACGCGTACACGATCTTCGTATTTTTCCCCGAAAAGCGCTATGGCGCCCCGGGCCTGCGCCTCCGCGATCGGCACATCGAATTCGATACGCGCCTGTACATCGCGCTGGATTATCTCGTTGATTCTCGCCTGCACGGTCTCCAGCATTTCCGGCGCCACACGCTCGTAATGGCTAAAATCGAAACGTAATCGGTCGGGAGCCACAAGCGACCCCCTTTGCTGTACATGCTCCCCCAGCGCCTCGCGCAGCGCCGCATGGAGCAAATGCGTTGCAGTGTGGTGTTTTTCGATGCAACGTCGACGATCCGCATCCACCGCAGCATGCACCGGTGCAGAGGGATCGTCCGGCAATCGGTCGACGCAGTGCACAATGCGGTGCTGTTGTTTCTTCGTGTCCAGCACCCGGATCTGCTCCCCCCCCACATCCAATACGCCGGTATCCCCTACCTGTCCGCCGCTTTCTCCGTAAAAAGGCGTGCGGTCGAGTACGATTTCATACTGTGCGCGGGCTGCCTGATGCCCTCTTTTTTCTTCATCCTTACCGTTCACCTCCGGCGAAACGACTCGCATCGCAGCAATGCGGACATCCGTTGCCTCCAGGGCAGTGTACCCGACGAACAGCGAATCCCCGGGCACGGCATCCTCCCCTGACGCGAATACCTGCCAAACCTCCTCCGTGTCCGCTGCCATCCTGAATGAGGCCCCCGCACGAGCACGTTCCTTCTGTATCTCCATGAGTTCCTCATACCGCGCAATATCCTCGTCATGTACAACAAGGCCTTTCTCGCGCGCCATGAGTTGCGTCAGGTCCACAGGAAACCCGTACGTGTCATGCAACAGGAAGACGATCTCTCCGGGAACGCGGCCTCCCATTGCCGCAAAGATGAACACCCTGTAGGCCTCGTACCCCGGTCTCTTTCCGAATGCCTTCCGGAGGATATCCATCATCTTCCGGTCAGAACCCAGTAAACTGAGCACTTTCTGCGCAGCTGACTTCGTTTCCCGGACACGACGGTACCCCTCACCGGAATATTCCGCCCTCGCTCTACTGTTTACCTCATGGATAGATATCCCCTCCCTGGCCGCCACTTCCTGGACCGCATGTTCCGCCTCCTTGATTACATCGGCCAATACCTTCACATGGTTCGCAATGTACTCGAAGAAATCGATGCCCGTCCCGAGCGTCCTCAGGAAGTGCTCCTCTTCGGCCCGCGTGACGCGCTCTATATGCTCCCGGTGGATGCGTAACTCCGGGAAAGAATCGCCCATTTTTTCGACGAGCGGCGCGATGAGCCGGTAAACGAACGGCTCCCTCATCCCTAACGCCTGATACCCGAATCGCACGGCCCGGCGCAGAATACGCCGGATCACGTAGGAACGGCCCACATTGCCGGGAGACACCCCGTCAGCTATGGCGAAAGCGATCGTGCGTACATGGTCGGCTACGACGCGCATCGCTACGCGGGACCGCTCGCGCTCCGCCTCGTCGGCAATATCGATGGCGTCGTAGGATGCAATTTCCTCGCGAGGCGACAACGCCGCCACGCCGGCAAGAAGCGGCGCAAACAGATCCGTGTCGTAATTCGACCGTTTCCCCTGCAGCACCGCCACCAACCTCTCCAGTCCCAGTCCTGTATCCACATGCCGGGCCGCAAGCGGTTCGAGCGACCCGTTACCCAGCGCATTGTACTGGATAAACACAAGGTTCCACAGTTCTATTACCTCCGGGTGATCTGCGTTGACCAGTTGCTTGCCGGGCACGGCCCGACGCGCCTCGTCCGAACGCATATCGATATGGATTTCCGAGCAGGGCCCGCACGGCCCCTCCTCACCCATCATCCAGAAATTGTCTTTCGAGTTTCCATAGAGGATGTGATCCGGATCGATGCCCGTTTCGGATTTCCACAGGGCAGCCGCCTCCGAATCGGGCGGCAGCCGCAACGCATCGTCGCCCTCGTGCACGGTAGCATACAGCCGGTCCGGAGCCAGCCCGAATACGTCCACGAGCAACTCCCAGGCCCATCCGATGGCTTCCTTCTTGAAATAGTCGCCGAACGACCAGTTGCCCAGCATCTCGAAGAACGTATGATGGTACGTATCGAGACCCACCTCTTCGAGATCGTTATGCTTTCCGGATACCCGGAGACATTTCTGGGTGTCCACTGCGCGGCAGTAGTCCCGCTCGCCTGTTCCGAGAAAAACATTCTTGAACTGGTTCATCCCGGCATTCGTGAAGAGCAGTGTGGGATCGCCATGAGGCGCCAGCGAATCGCTCGGCGCCACCTCATGCCCTCGATCCCGGAAAAAATCGAGGAAGGCGCTGCGAATGTCGTTGGAGGCAAGCAGGTCGGGCATGACAGAGCAGGCGAAGAACGCCATGCATTGACAGATCACGAATCGCAAATGAACGAAGGGAAGGGCGCAATGTGCCCAAACCCGCGGATGAGGATGCCGGGATCCTCCTTACCCCTATGCTGAAACCCTGCCGCGTTTCCGCGCCTGGACAATATCACTGGGCACGCCACGCGAGACGTACGGATTGTCCGGCACATAAAAGCGCCAGGGAAACCCGGCGCCGCGAGTGATACCGATGCGGCACGACGTCTCGACGGCGGGATGCCCTCCGGGGCCGGGGTCTCTCACATACAGGGGCGGCTTCGTAATGGAAATATTGTGCAATGCCCCGGCGATAGCAAAGGCCTGGGCCAGTTTTCCGGGACCGTTCGCAAGATCCATGTCCTTGCGCGCCGATGCCCGCCGCTCGTACATGGACGCAATACCCTCAAGTGGTTCCACGGCGCGCAAAAGTACGCCTCCACCGATCCCTTCCCGCTCCGTCACCACATTCATCAGCCAGTGTACTCCATAGGTCAGGTATACGTACGCCGTCCCGGGCTTGCCGAACAGGTCGCGCCCGCGGCCTTCCGGCTTGAGCAACCCGGTTTCCCGGTCAAGAATACCCCATCCATGGAACGCAGGGTCGTCCTGCGTATAGGCCTCCGTTTCCACGATGCGGCCGGAGAGTTCGGTACCGTCGTCCAGCACGCGTACAAGATGCTTGCCGATCAAGTCACGCGCCACCTCAAGCGTGGGTCGATCGTAAAAATTTTCCGTCAATATGTGCATTCCTGATGTAACCTTACGACCGAACGTCCCGCAATCGGGGTATACGCCCCCGAATTTTCCAGCGAAAAAGCACTAAACCCCGGTGACAGAGGCCTTGCATCGTGCATACAGCGCAAACGATGCAGTACAACGGCGTATATCGGCGTATATCGCCCCCTCCAAACGTCTGCCCCCAAAATATAGGGCCTTTGTTATAGCGCGTTTCCCGACCCTCCCGTAACAAAGCACAGATTTCCATGCACTCCGCACTCCGTATCGCAGGTATTGTCGCCGGCGCATTTCTGCTTCTTGCCGTCGCCGCAACCACTTTGTTCAACCGCACCGAATTCGTCCCTCGCACCGGCCCGGATAGCCCTGTTCGCCTTACTTCCCATACCGGCCCAAACAGCCAGGACAACATCGGCGACCGGGCCGAAGAGGAAATGGTCAACAAGACATTTTCCGTTCAGCCTGGAGAACAGTTGCTGGTGGATGTGATCCACAGCGACATCCATATCGAAAAAAGCGAGGGAGGCGAAGCGCGCATTCGCATCACGCTTGAGGGCAAAGAAATAAATGACCGGATACGCGACTTCTTCGAGTATCTGAACTTCGAGGTTGGACAAACGGACGGCAAACTTTTCGTGCGTACGGATCCCGAAGGCAACTGGAAGGGGTGGCGTATGCGCGCCGGCGTCCATGTGTATATTTCCGTGCCGGAGATGTTTGACGCCAAAATGGAGGTAGCCCATGGCGATGTGGATATTAATGCGCTGAAAGGCACGGTGGAGATAGACCTTGCCCATGGAGACATAGATGCCGGATCGCTAAGCGGCTCCTCGCTGTCCATGGACGTAGCGCACGGTGACGTACAAACCGGGCAGTTGGGTAGCGAAAGCATCCGGTTGGCCTTGCAGCATGGCGATCTGTCCGCGAATCGCATCGACGCGACAGATGTCGAGGTGGCTACAGCGCACGGCGATCTCGACATAGATTACGTGACCGCAAAAACCATCCGCATCCATACGTCACACGGCGATGTGGCCATGGATGACGTTACCGCCGAGGAAATCAATGTAGAAGCGGCCCACGGGGACATTGATGTAGATGAACTGGACGGCTATCCACGCATGGAAATCCGGCATGGAGACATCAGCCTGCATTTTCTCCAGGCGGTCGGCGGCGAATTCAGCGCCGCACACGGGGATATCGACTTGTCCGCTCCGGCTCGCGCAGCGCTTGATGTCGATTTCAAGGCCGCCGATGTCTCCATGGACAATGCCTTCCAATTCGAGGGAATGCGCAAGGAAAAAGAAGTGCAGGGGCGCGTGAATGGAGGCGGCCCCGAACTGTATGCCCATGCATCGCATGGAGAGGTTGCGCTCCGGACAAGGTAGACGAAGCACACGCACCGGCTTACAGAAAAGCAGGTTCCGGCAATGGGCACCGTCAGGAATGCTGCTCCGGCAGCGCAAGGACGATTATCGTCAGGCGGCTCACTCCGACAAGGGCGCCGGCGGCGTTTTCGATGCGAATCTCCCAGACATGGGTGGTTCGTCCTATGTGCAAAGGCCGCGCCGTTCCCGTGACTTCGCCGGGGGCGACAACTCGCCGGATATGGTTTACGGAGATATCGAGTCCCAGGCAACGCTTCCTGGACCGATCCACGCACAGGTGGGCCGCCACGCTCCCCAGCGTTTCCGCAAAGGCGGCGGATGCGCCTCCATGCATGATGCCTTGCGGCTGCATGGTGCGTTCGTCTACGGGCATCGTGCCGCGCAAGAAATCAGGGCCGATTTCCGTATACGCGATACCAAGATGCGCGGCCAACGTACCGGCAGTCATTTCGGAGAGCGCATCCAGATCAGGCTTGCCGAACCAGATGGGCGCTACAGCATGCGCCTGTGAGGATTGTTTACTCATCGTTTCCGTGCCGTCGAAATCTGTGCCGGGACATGGCGGACGACGAACAAAAACGCTGCCGAGGCCCGAGCCCAGTCGGCTCAGGCACACGGACAGCACACATCAAGGATTGAATGTCAGGAAGGCGCTCTACCGCTGAGTTACTTCCGCATGAAGCCTTGCGGCAACGATATGGTGCGGAAGACGGGATTCGAACCCGCGGCCTCCTTTCTGGAGCGGAAGACGGGATTCGAACCCGCGACCTTTTGCATGGCAAGCAAATGCTCTACCAACTGAGCTACTTCCGCATATGCACCATATCAGGTACACCGATCGCTCCGGAAAACGAAGCGGCGTATGCAAACGTAACGTGCGTATCCATGTTCCCCGTAACGACAGGGCGCGGCGAAGGAAACGCTACGAAAAAGACGATAGGAAGGGGATTAGACACAAAAGGCGTCGAACAAAATTTACTAATGGTGAATTTTTAGCCCCTTACTCTCCAATGTCGAGGGTTATACCCAGTGATGGCGAGCATCACCGGGATACACAGCGCCCGCCGCATACGTTACCCCGCGCATCCCATGTCAGGCTTCTCAGGGTTTTTCGGCGATGGCGGCGCTTGTCGGCGTTTGCGCCTTGTCCTGTGCGGCCCCTATGTCTCTTCCCGGCGCATTCCACTCAACGGATGTGGGCTCGGGTACTCGACTCGATCCCCAAGGCGCAAATCGTAAAAACACCACCTCTTCCTCAGGCATACGAGCCAGCGGCACGCGTACGCGGCTGCGCGTGTACACCAGCGTCTCGCGACGACCCAGCTCGCGGCCCTGCCCGTCGTACGCCACCACCTCGCCCGCAAAAGGACGATCCTGCGTCTCCAGCAAAAACGTCGCCGACATGGAAACCCCATACGACAACGACAACAGCGTCGCGCGTAGCTGAGACGCCTCCCCGTCAGGTACGTACACCCCCGGAACGCGCATCGTCACACGAGCCGTCCTCTCTCCCGTAACCTCCTCGGGCATACGGTCCGAACGAACATACTGACGAGGCGAGGACACCACATCGAAGAATGCCGCGCACCCACGCTCATCCATATCCGACAACGCACCCTCCTTCACCCCATACCGGACCAGACCCTTCTCACCAGGCTGCAATACCACAACCGCCGGATGTATGTCCACCACCTGGGACAAATCGCCCAGATGCGATCCCGATGCATCCTCTACTACTACCTCCCGGCCGTCCCTTGTCGCCTCCGTATACCCGAAACGGGCCGACACCGATACCTCCAATGGCACCAGCGACGGGTTCGACAACTCGAACACGCCGTGAGGCTTCCCTTCCGTCAAAAACGCAACGTCGGGATAGATGCTCAGGTTCTGCTCCTCCGTCAAGCCCGCAGCAAGCTCACGTGATGTGCTGAAGCGAACCCCTCCGGGGCCTATCGTGATCACACGCTGCGAAGGAACGACCGTCACTTCGACCTCCACCGAGTGCGTCTCTTCGCGCTCGCCCGAACGAAGAACCACGTCCATAGCGCCCGCATACCGCCCCGAAGGCGCGTCCGTAAGGTCCAGCTCGCCTCCGAAGCGAAGAAGGCGGCAGGCGCCCTCCGTAAGCGTCGCCTCCGTATACAGCCCGCCTATCGCCTGAGAAGAAAGCTGCTCGCACGACTCCGCATACGACCAGGAAGGAGAAAGAACGAGCGAAGACGGCCCGGCAGCGTCCTCGCGCTTCAGAAGAACCGGAGAGATAACCTCTATGGAAAGATCCATCTCCCCGTTCTCGTCGAACGATGCGCCGCCGCCCGGCGAAAGCGTCATGCGCCCCGCATGGTACGGACCCGATACGCGCGTCGATATGCCATCGGTCAGCGGATCAAGCGACGCCTCGGTCTGTGACGACTGCACCCCGAAACGCAAGGACGATGCGCTTACCGTTACGCCAAGAGCCGACGGATCGGAAGGCGCCCGCGAGGAAGACTCCGCTACGGCAGGCAAAGGATCGGCGGGAGGCTCTTCTGCGGGAGGCGAAACAGGATCCGGGGCAGGCGTCCGTATCCTGTCGAGCACCGTTACGGTCACCTCAGCCTTCGCATCTTCTGCATTCTCCGCACTGACCGTAAGCAGGTACTCGTAGGTCTCGTCTTCTTCCACCTCTTCCGGTACGGCAAACACAGCAGACGCGATGTCCACATTGCTCAAGAGCGCCGTATCCGGCGTATCGCCCCGAGCCGTCCACACGTACGTATACTGCGGGTCATCGCCCGGAGCCCCGGACGCCGAGCAGTCGAACGTGATGTCCGCAGATCCCTCGTACACCGAACCCGGGTCCGCGCACACGAGCGCAAGCGCACCCTTGTTCAGCACCGTCACCGTCACCTCCGCCTTCGCATCTTCCGCATTCTCCGCCGAGACGGTCAGCAGGTACTCGTACGTTTCGTCCTCTGCAACTTCATCCGGTACGTAGAACGTCGGAGAAGGTATGTCCCCAGCACTCAATAGCGACGCGTCCGGCGTATCGCCCCGAGCCGTCCACGCGTACGTATACTGCGGGTCGTCGCCCGGAGCCCCCGACGCCGAGCAGTCGAACGCGATGTCTGCCGATCCCTCGTACACCGAACCGGGGTCTGCGCACACCACCGCAAGAGCGCCCTTGTTCAGAACCGTTACGGTAACGTCCTCTGTCACAAACTCCGCATTGTCGGCGCTTACCGTCAGCGTGTATTCGTACGTCTCGTCCTCGTCTACCTCATCCGGTACGTAGAACATCGGGGAGGAAACGTCCACAGCGCTGAGCAGCGACGTATCCGGCGTATCGCCCCGAGCCGTCCAGGCGTACGTATACTGCGGATCATCGCCCGGAGCCCCGGACGCCGAGCAGTCGAACGCGAAGTCTTCCGAACCCTCGTATACCGAACCCGGATCCGCGCACACGAGCGCAAGCGCCCCCTTATTCAGCACCGTCACCGAAACCTCCGCCGCAGCGGACTCCGCATTCTCCGCCGAGACGGTTAGCAGGTACTCGTAGGTCGTGGTCTCGTCCAACGCATCCGGCACGTGGAACGTCGGAGAAGGTATGTCCGCCCCGCTAAGCAGATCCGTATTTGTCGTAGAGCCCCGTCCCGTCCAGACGTACGTATACTGCGGGTCGTCGCCCGGAGCCCCGGACGCCGAGCAGTCGAACGCGAAGTCTTCCGAGCCTTCGTATACCGAACCCGGATCCGCGCACGCGAGCGCAAGCGCACCCTTGTTCAGCACCGTCACGGTCACCTCTGCCGTAGCGTCCTCCGCGTTGTCGGCGCTCGCCGTAAGCAGGTACTCGTACGTCTCGTCCTCGTCTACCTCCTCCGGTACGTAGAACATCGGGGAGGAAACGTCCACAGCGCTGAGCAGCGCCGTATCCGTCGTACTCCCCCGTCCCGTCCAGACGTATGCGTACTCGGAGCCCGCGGGAGCGCCCGACGCTGCACAATCCAAAGCAAAGTCCTCCGACTCCTCATACACCGGAGAAGGCGTCGCGCACGCAACCTCCAATGTCTTCTTGTTCAGTACTTTCACTGTAACGTCGGCGCTGCCGGGATCCGCATTCTCCGCCGAAACGGTTAGCCTGTACTCGTACGTCTCGTCCCCTGCCACTTCATCAGGCACGTAGAACGTCGGCGAGGCGATGTCCGCGGCGCCAAGCAGATCCGTATTCGTCGTAGAGCCCCTGGCCGTCCACTCGTACGCGTAGGCGGAACCCGCAGGAGCCCCCGACACCGAACAGTCGAACGCAATGTCCGCAGACCCCTCGTACACCGAACCCGGATCCGCGCACGCGAGCGCAAGCGCACCCCGGTTCAAAACCGTCACGGTCACCTCTGCCGTAGCATCCTCCGCATTCTCCGCCGAAACGGTTAGCCTGTACTCGTACGTCTCGTCCCCTGCCACTTCATCAGGCACGTAGAACGTCGGCGAGGCGATGTCCGCGGCGCTCAATAGCGCCGTATCCGTCGTACTCCCCCGTCCCGTCCACTCGTACGTGTACTCGGAACCCGCCGGAGCACCGGACGCCGCGCAATCCAGAGCGAAATCCTCCGATCCCTCGTACACCGAACCCGGATCCGCGCATATAACGGCAAGCGCACCCCGGTTCAGCACCGTCACCGTCACCTCCGCCCTCGCATCTTCTGCGTTCTCCGCACGCGCCGTCAACAGGTACTCGTACGTTTCGTCCTCATCTACTTCCTCCGGCACGTCGAATGTCGGGGCGGGGCCATCCACGCCGCTGATTAGAAGGTCCGTGTTTGCCGTACTCCCCCGGACCGTCCAGGCGTACTCGTAGGCAGAACCTGCCGGAGCGCCCGAAACCGCGCAATCCAGAGCGAAATCCTCCGATCCCTCGTATACCGAACCCGGATCCGCGCACGCGAGCGCAAGAGCGCCCTTGTTCAACACCGTTACCGTAACCTCGGCCACAGCGTCTATCGCATTCTCCGCCGAGACGGTCAGCAGGTACTCGTAGGTCTCGTCCTCGTCCACCTCCTCCGGTACGGCAAACACAGCAGACGCGATGTCCACGCTGCTCAAGAGCGCCGTATCCGGCGTATCGCCCTGCGCCGCCCATGTATAATTGTAGGTAGAACCCGCAGGAGCGCCCGATGCAGCACAGTCGAACGCGATGTCCGCAGACCCCTCGTACACCGAACCCGGGTCCGCGCACACAACCGCAAGAGCGCCCTTGTTCAACACCGTTACCGTAACCTCGGCCGCAGCATCTTCCGCATTCTCAGCACGCGCCGTCAACAGGTACTCGTACGTCGTCGTCTCGTCCAACGCATCCGGCACATAGAACGTCGGTGACGCTATATCCACCCCGCTAAGAAGGCCCTGCGGCGTATCGCCGCGCGTCGTCCATGCGTACGTGTAGCCGGGATTAGACCCCGGCGCACCGGATGCCGAGCAGTCGAACGCAAAGTCTTCCGAGCCTTCGTACACCGAACCCGGATCCGCGCACGCGAGCGCAAGCGCACCCCGGTTCAGGACCGTCACCGTCACCTCCGCCTTCGCATCTTCCGCATTCTCCGCAGAGACCGTCAACAGGTACTCGTACGTCGTCGTCTCGTCCAACGCATCCGGCACATAGAACGTCGGTGACGCTATATCCACCCCGCTAAGAAGGCCCTGCGGCGTATCGCCGCGCGTCGTCCATGCGTACGTGTAGCCGGGATTAGACCCCGGCGCACCGGATGCTGAACAATCGAAAAGCACATGCTCCGATCCCTCGTACACAGAACCGGGATCCGTGCACACAAGCGCAAGTGCGCCCCGGTTCAGGACCGTCACCGTCACCTCCGCCTTCGCATCTTCCGCATTCTCCGCAGAGACCGTCAACAGGTACTCGTACGTCGTCGTCTCGTCCAACGCATCCGGCACCGCGAATGTCGGGGTGGGACCGTCCGCGCCGCTCGTCAACAGGCTCGTATCCGTCGTACTGCCCCGCCCCGCCCACGAATACGTAGCGCCGGTCGGCTCGTTCTCCACAGAACAGTCCAGTTCAAAATCGGCCGCGTCCTCGTATACCTTGGAATCATTGCAGGTGATAACCGGAGCAGGCGGACCCGTGTCCCGCACCGTTACCGTAACTGTCGTCCTCCTAAACGATATACAGAAACATGGAGGGATTAGACTAAAAAGCAAGGGGTCCGGCCCTGCAAGCACCGTGTACGTCCAGGTCGTATTCCGGTCTACATCGTCCGGCACATCGAACGTGGGCGTACCGCTATCGGTATTCGTAAGACGACCGGTTGAACGCCACGACCATTCCCACCCGGATAGAGGACCCCATGGAGGCCCCAAAAGGGATGCGGTACACGACAATGTGATGTCGTCCGCACCCTCTTCCACCTCGTACGGATTGTCCGTACAGGTAACCGCGGTCGCAGTTCTGTGCCACACTCTCACCCTAACATCCTCGGTGACATTATGAATTGCCGAAGCCGACAGCGTGACCGTGTATTTGTAGTCCTTACTCCCACTGCCTATCTCCATCGGTACATTGAACGTCGGTTTCAAAATAGTTGTACTGCTCAAGTCGTCCGTATCCGTCGTACCGCCCCGAGGCGCCCACGAATACGTGGCATCCGCCGGCTCGTTCGCCACCCTACAATTCAATTTGATATCCCTCCCTCCCTCGGGCACCTCGCTATTTGCGCATGTCAAGACAGGCACATTCCCCTTGACCGCCAGCGCCGAAGCGTCCGCCGCAGCCTGCGTCCCTTCTTCTTCTGCGGCGGCGACCGCCACCGTCACAATCACCCTTCGCCTTGCCATGCGAGGCACGCCCGAAGCCTGCGACGTCATGCTCGCTATGTAATGGTACTCCTCGCCCGCGCTGCCCGCAGGAGCCGTAAACAACGCAGACGACATATCCGTCGCATCCAGAAGCGACGTGCTCGCGCCCCATAGACCCTCCCACTCCCACAATATCGACGCCCCGTCCTCGTCGTAGTCCATACGATGCGACAACGGATCCGCCCCCTCGCAATCGAGCGCGATCGTCTCGCCCTCCTCAACCGCTACCTCCAGCGGACAATACACGCTCGGACGACTGCCCGATACGTACACCTCCACTTCCCGCCACGACGAAAGACCCGTAGCGCGGGAGGTCGCCGTCAAGCGGTACCGGTAAAGAAACGTCGTCTCCCCCGAATAAAACGACTCCAGCGTCTCGTACGCCGGAATCTCCGGAGCCACTACCGAGGGATTCGGAACATCCTCGGGCGTCAACCTCGGATTGTCCAGATAGTCCCGCGTCGTACTTCCTGCAGGCTCCCACGAATATTCGAGATACTCCTCTCCCGAAGCGTCCCATGCATGACACTCGACCTGTCCCGTCTCGAGCTCCTCCAGAAAAACAGCCACGGGACACTCCAGACGAGGAGGCGTCCGCCAGGCGGGACCGGAAGGCTCGCCCGGGCGCGCTTCTGCTTCCGGACCGAATCCGAAAGGATCCGGCGTCTTCTCCCGCGGCGCGCAGCTTTCCCCGAACTCGTCGGGAACCGTAAAAGGATCGCACTCCCGCACAACGGGCGCCTTCGCCGATTCCTCCGCAACGCCGCCCTTTACCGGAAAACCCTCTTCCCGGATAACCTGACCCTGCGCCGAAGAAACGCAGAGCAGCCCCGCAACGGCAAGCACGCACGCCAGGCGCCGAAACGCGATGGCGTTGCAGAAACTGCGATCGCCGTCAAACAGGATAACGGGGCGGGGATCGTTCATCGGATCGGCCTTACATGGCGATCGACTCTGAGATATCCAACGGTTCATTGCAATGCGCTCTTCGGGATTGTTCTCCGTTCTTTGTCCCCGGCGGCCCCTATGTCTCTTCTCGGCGCATCCCACTCAACGGACGCAGGCTCGGGTACTCGACTCGATCCCCAGGGCGCAAATCGTAAAAACACCACCTCTTCCTCAGGCATACGATCCAGCGGCACGCGCACCCGGCTGCGCGTGTACACCAGCGTCTCCCGGCGGCCCAGCTCGCGGCCCTGCCCGTCGTACGCCACCACCTCGCCCGCAAAAGGACGATCCTGCGTCTCCAGCAAAAACGTCGCCGACATGGAAACCCCATACGACAACGACAACAGCGTGGCCCGTAGCTGAGACGCGCCTTCGCCGGGTACGTACACCCCCGGAACGCGCATCGTCACGCGAGCCGTCCTCTCTCCCGTAACCTCCTCCGGCATACGGTCCGAACGCACGTACTGACGAGGAGATGACACCACATCGAAAAACGCCGCATAGCCCTTCTCCGCCATAGCCGCAAGCGCTCCCTCCTTCACCCCGTAACGCACCAGACCCTTCTCTCCGGGCTGCAATACCACAACCGCCGGATGTATGTCCACCACCTGGGACAAATCGCCCAGGCGTGAGTCCGAAGCATCCTCTACTACCACCTCCCGGCCGTCCCTTGTCGCCTCCGTATACCCGAAACGCGCCGACACCGATACCTCCAATGGCACCAGCGACGGGTTCGACAACTCGAACGCGCCGTTGGGCTTCCCTTCCGTCAAAAACGCAACGTCCGGGTAGATGCTAAGACTCTGATCCTCCGTCAAGCCGGCGGGAACCTCTCGCGACGCGCTGAAGCGAACCCCTCCGGGGCCTATCGTGATCACGCGCTGCGAAGGTACGACCGTCACTTCGACCTCGACCGAGTGCGTCTCTTCGCTCTCGCCCGAACGAAGAACGATGTCCATACTCCCCGCATACCGCCCCGAAGGCGCGTCCGTAAGGTCCAGTTCGCCTCCGAAGCGAAGAAGACGGCAGGCGCCCTCCGTAAGCGTCGCCTCCGTATACAGCCCGCCTATCGCCTGAGAAGATAACTGCTCGCACGACTCCGCATACGACCAGGAAGGAGCAAGAACGATCGAGGCAGCCTCGATGCCCCCCTCGCGCCTTAGCACGACCGGAGAAGCCAGCTCGATGGACAACGACATCTCCCCGTTCTCGTCAAGCGCTTCGCCGCCGCCCGGCGAAAGCGCCATACGGCCCGCATGGTACGGACCCGATACGCGCGTCGATATGCCATCGGTCAGCGGATCAAGCGACGCCCACGTCTGCGCCGACTGCACCCCGAAACGCAAGGACGATGCGCTTACCGTTACGCCAAGAGCCGACGGATCGGAAGGCTCCCGTGCCGATGAAGACGCCAGAGGAGGAGAATCCACGGGAGGCGAAACAGGATCCGGGTCAGGCGTCCGTATCCGGTCGAGCACCGTTACGGTTACCTCTGCCGCAGCGTCTTCCGCATTCGCCGCCGATACCGTCAGCGTGTATTCGTACGTCTCGTCCTCATCCACCGCGTCAGGTACAAGGAACGTCGGGGAAGCAATGTCCGCAGCGCTGAGCAGCGCCGTATCCGGCGTATCGCCCCGAGCCGTCCACGCGTACGTATACTGCGGGTTGTCGCCTGGAGCCCCGGATGCCGAGCAATCCAGAGCGAAGTCCTCCGAGCCCTCATAGACCGAAGGCGGATCCACACATACCACGCTCAAGGCGCCCCGGTTCAGCACCGTCACGGTCACCTCTGCCGAAGCATCTATCGCATTCTCCGCCGAGACGGTCAGCAGGTACTCGTACGTTTCGTCCTCTGCAACTTCATCCGGTACATAGAACGTCGGAGAAGGTATGTCCACGGCGCTCAATCGGGACGTATCCGGCGTATCTCCCCGAGCCGTCCATGCGTACGTGTACTGCGGGTTGTCGCCCGGAGCCCCCGACGCCGAACAGTCGAATGCAACGTCCTCCGAGCCCTCGTATACCGAACCCGGATCCGCGCACACGAGCGCAAGCGCCTCCTTGTTCAGCACCGTCACGGTTACCTCAGCCGTCGCGTCTTCTGCGTTCTCGGCGCTCGCCGTAAGCAGGTACTCGTAGGTCTCGTCCTCGTCTACCTCATCCGGTACGTAGAACATCGGGGAGGAAACGTCCACAGCGCTAAGCAGCGCCGTATCCGGCGTATCGCCCCGAGCCGCCCAGGCGTACGTATACTGCGGGTTGTCGCCCGGAGCCCCGGATGCCGAGCAGTCGAACGTGATATCTACCGATCCCTCGTATACCGAACCCGGATCCGCGCACACCACCGCAAGCGCCTCCTTGTTAAGCACCGTCACCGTCACCTCTGCCGCAGCGTCTTCCGCGTTGTCGGCGCTCGCCGTAAGCAGGTACTCGTAGGTCTCGTCCTCGTCTACCTCCTCCGGTACGTAGAACATCGGGGAGGAAACGTCCACAGCGCTGAGCAGCGACGTATCCGGCGTATCGCCCCGAGCCGTCCAGGCGTACGTATACTGCGGGTCATCGCCCGGAGCCCCGGACGCCGAGCAGTCGAACGCGATATCTTCCGATCCCTCGTATACCGAACCGGGATCCGCGCACACGAGCGCAAGCGCCTCCTTGTTCAGCACCGTCACGGTAACCTCTGCCGCAGCGTCTTCCGCATTGTCTGCAGAGACCGTAAGCAGGTACTCGTACGTCTCGTCCTCATCCACCGCGTCAGGTACAAGGAACGTCGGGGAAGCAACGTCCGCAGCACTGAGCAGGGCCGTATCCGGCGTATCGCCCTGCGCCGTCCATTCGTACACGTAGTCGGAACCCGAAGGCGCACCCGAAGCCGAGCAGTCCAGATCGAAATCCGCCGCGCCTTCGTATACCAAAGGAGGGGGCGCACACGCAACAGCCAGCGTGCCGCGGTTCAGCACCGTCACAGAAACCTCTACCGTAGCGTCTTCCGCGTTGTCGGCGCTCGCCGTAAGCAGGTACTCGTAGGTCGTCGTCTCGTCCAATGCATCCGGCACGTAGAACGTCGGGGAAGGTATGTCCGCAGCGCTCAATCGGGACGTGTTCGGCGTCGCGCCTATGGCTGCCCACTCGTACGCATAATCGACGTCCCCCGTATCCCCTGAGACCGAGCAGTCCAAAGCGAAGTCTTCCGAACCCTCGTACACCAAGGGAGGCGATGCGCAAACGAGCGCAATGGATCCGAGGTTAAGCACCTTCACCGTTACCTCTGCCGTCGCATCCACCGCATTCTCCGCCGAAACCGTCAAAAGGTACTCGTACGTTTCGTCCTCGTCCACTTCCTCCGGCACGTCGAATGTCGGGGCGGGACCGTCCGCGCCTGCAATAAGCAGGTGCGTGTTTGCCGTACTTCCCCGGGCTGTCCAGACGTATGCGTACTCGGAGCCCGCGGGAGCCCCCGTAGCCGAGCAGTCCAAAGCGAAGTCTTCCGAACCCTCGTACACCAGGGGAGGCGATGTGCAAACGAGCGCAATGGATCCGAGGTTAAGCACCTTCACCGTTACCTCTGCCGTCGCATCCACCGCATTATCCGCCGAGACCGTAAGCAGGTACTCGTACGTCGTCGTCGCATCCAATGCATCCGGCACCGAAAACGTCGGGGTGGGACCGTCCGCGCCGCTGATGAGCCGATCCGTGTTCGCTGTTGCGCCCCGATCCGTCCAGACGTACGTATACCCGGAACCCCCAGGAGCGCCCGAAGCCGCGCAGTCCAGGGCGAAGTCCTCCGATCCCTCATACACCGGAGAAGGCGTCGCGCACGCAACATCCAATGTCTTCTTGTTCAGCACCGTCACAGTCACTCTGGCCGAAGAAGACTCCGCATTCGCCGCCGAGACCGTCAGCAGATATTCGTACGTCGTCGTCGCGTCCAACGCATCCGGCACCGAAAACGTCGGGGCGGGACCGTCCGCGCCTGCAATAAGCAGGTGCGTGTTTGCCGTACTTCCCCGGGCTGTCCAGACGTATGCGTACTCGGAGCCCGCGGGAGCCCCCGTAGCCGCGCAGTCCAAAGCGAAGTCCTCCGAGCCCTCATACACCGGAGAAGGCGTCGCGCACGCAACATCCAATGTCTTCTTGTTCAGCACCGTCACAGTCACTCTGGCCGAAGAAGACTCCGCATTCGCCGCCGATGCCGTCAACAGGTACTCGTAGGTCGTCGTCGCATCCAATGCATCCGGCACCGAAAACGTCGGGGTGGGGCCGTCCGTGCCGGCTATCAGCAGCGCCGTGCTCGACGTACTTCCCCGGGCTGTCCAGACGTATTCGTAGTCGGAACCCGAAGGGGCGCCCGAAGCAGAGCAGTCCAGATCGAAATCCGCCGCGCCTTCGTATACCAAAGGAGGGGGCGCACACGCAACAGCCAGCGTGCCGCGGTTCAGCACCGTCACCGAAACCTCTGCCGTAGCGTCTTCCGCATTCTCCGCCGAGACCGTAAGCAGGTACTCGTACGTCGTCGTCGCATCCAATGCATCCGGCACCGAGAACGTCGGGGTGGGGCCGTCCGTGCCGGCTATCAGCAGCGCCGTGCTCGACGTACTGCCACGGGCTGTCCAGACGTACGCGTACTCGGAACCCGCGGGAGCGCCCGATGCAGCACACTCAAGCCTGATATCCGCCGACCCCTCGTATACATAACCAGGCGGTGCGCAAACGACATCGATCCTGTAAGATTTATCGTACACGTTTATTATTTGATCGACAACGGCGGGATCCGCATTCCTGGCGGACACGGTGAGCCTGTATTCGTAAATCTCGTGTTCCTCGACCATGGCAGGAACGTGAAAGAAAGGTTGAGGAGCGTCCACAGGATTCAAAAGTGCGAGATCCGCCTCCGGCGTACTGCCGTGAACCGCCCATACGTACGTATACGCGGAACCTTCAGGCGCACCTTGCCAGAGCCCATCGCAAGAACCTATTTTTAAAAGTCCATGCCCTTCGGCAACCTGGTATTCCCCTAAAAACGGAGTTATGTGTTTAGCGCATCCGATATCCGGCTTCTCGAGCACCGTTACGGTAACGTCTTCGGTGATGTCATCGATACCGTCAGCCGACAGTCTCACCGTGTACTCGTAGTCCTTATCCGCTTCGCGCGGCTCGTCAATATCGCCCGGTACGAAAAACGTCGGCTTCAGAACGGTCGTACTGCTCAACCGGCCCGGAACCACGGTACTGCCCCGTGCCGTCCATTCGTACACATAGTCGGAATCCGAAGGCTTACCTGTCGCCTCGCAGTCCAGTAAAATATCGCCCTCCCCCTCATAGGCGCCGTAGGGGTCGCCGGGGCACGTAACCGTTATCGAAGGCTTATTCTTCACCGTCACCACAACGACCGCCGAAGCAGGGATACTATTACCATCCGTAGACGTAACCGTCAGCCTATAAGAATATACTTCATCCTCTGAAACATTAGACGGCACAAAGAACGTCGGATTAGGACTTCGGGGCCCGAGTAAGTTCGCCAGATTTTCTGTATTGCCTATCGGATTCCATCTATACGAATATTCTGCGCCATCAGGAGCACCTGAAGCTGAGCAACTGAATTCGAAATTTTCCGATCCCTCGTAGAACTCGTAATAATATTCCGTGCATGTAAGAGCAAGTACCCCATCGAACGAATCACGATCCAATACTGATACTGAAACGAGGTGGGAATGGTGAGAGATTCCTCGTGTCGTTTCCACGGTGTATTCATAGATTTCATGGTTATCAATACTATCGGGGACATCAAAAACGGGGTTGGGTATATCCGTAGCACTTAATCTATCCGTATTTGATGTAGGTTCGCGAGCTGTCCATTCCCAGTTAAACCGATCGTATGGTATGGGATTTCCATTAAATTTAATAGAACAATTACCTATGGTTCCGTTATTATCTCCCTCAAAAAAAGATACTCGTGTTGAACAATTATATTCATAAAGCGAAGTAGGATCAATTACCCTAACAAGTACATCTAATTTTTCACTTTTCGAATCCTTGCTAACAGAAACAGTATAATAAAAGTTTAAATAGTGGTCTATGTTTATATCATAACCAGGGATATCAAAAACGGGATTGGGTATGTCCGTAGCACTTAATCTATCCGTATTTGATGTGGTTTCGCGAGCTGTCCACTCCCATATAGCACCTTCTGGCACACCGAGTGCCTGGCAATTTAATTCGATGTCATCCGAACCTTGATAAACTTTAAATATTGCCGAAGCACCACATACAAGATTAAATTCGGTTTGATCTATATTTTTGACAACAACTTGATAGTTAGCCGTGAATTCATCGGCATTATCAGCTGATATAGTATGAAGATATTCATAGATTGTATTTTCCTCAACATCGTCAGGAACCTTAAAAACGGGAGTGCTAGTATCTATTTCTTCCAAGAGTGAAAGATCATCAAGTGGTGTCTCACCTCGAACTGTCCAGTTATATTTATATTCGGATCCCTCAGGAGCTCCAATCGGATCATTAAGACAGCCAACAAGTTCAAAATCCGAATCCCCTTCATCAACAGCGTATGTTCGAAAATCTACACAGCTGTCTATATTCGGTTTTTCCAATACCTTGACCGTAATGTCGGCACTGGCCGTCTCGGTGCCTGCAACCGTCATCGTCACCGTATAGTCGTAGTCCTTGTCCCACCCGCCCACTTCGCCGGGCGCCGAGAATGTGGGGGTAACACTGTCCGTGCCCGTCAACCGATCGGCCACATCCGTACCGGTCCAACTGTACGTAGCATCCGAAGGCTCGTCCGCCACCGAACAGTCCAGCGTAAAATCGGCCGCCCCCTCGTAGACCTCGCTATCTGCGCAGGTGATCGAAGGCGCCGGCGCACCCGTTGAGGCAACTTCCTGATCCGCGACTCTGACCCTGACCGTGACCCTCCGCCTTGCCGTGCGGGGGAGACCCGAAGAAGACGACGTCATGCTCGCTATGTAATGGTACTCCTCGCCCGCACTGCCGGCAGGAGCCGTAAACAACGCAGACGACAGGTCCGTCGCATCCAGAAGCGACGTGCTCGCGCCCCAAAGACCCTCCCACTCCCACAATATCGACGCTCCTTCCTCGTCGTAGTCCATACGATGCGACAACGGATCCACCCCCTCGCAATCGAGCGCAATCGTCGCGCCCTCCTCGACCGCTACCTCCAGGGGACAATACACGCTCGGACGGCTGCTCGATACGTACACCTCCACCTCCTGCCATGACGAAAGACCCGTAGCGCGGGACGTCGCCGTCAATCGGTACCGGTAACGAAACGTCCGCTCGCCCGAACGGAACGACTCCAGCGTTTCGTACGCCGGAGCCTCCGGAGCCACTACCGAAGGATTCGGACTGTCCTCGGGGATCAAACGAGGATTCTCCAGATAGTCCCGCGTCGTATTGCCCACGGGCTCCCAGCGGTATTCCAGATACTCCTCCCCCGAAGCGTCCCACGCATGGCACTCGATCGCGCCCGTCTCCAACTCCTCCAGAAACACCGCCACAGGACACTCCAGACGAGGAGGCGCCTGCGCAAAAGGCCCGCCATCCGAAGAACCGGGAAATTCCTTGTCCTCTGCGCCCGACGACCCCGGAAAAGACGGCCAGGGAACGATCCCTTCTTCTTCCGGAACCCCGAAAGGATCCTGCGGCGGAGCCTTCTCCCAGGGAAGACACCCTTCCCGATCTCTCACAAAACCGGAAAACGTATCGCACTCCTCTTCGCGAGCCCCGGATGCTCTCTCAGCCCCCTGAACAAGACCCTCCACCGTGACCGCTACCGACGCCGTCGCATAAACGCCCGCCCCCGTCGCCGTCAAAAGGTATGCGTACTCCTCTCCCGCCCCCGATAAGGAAGCCGTGAATAAAGGCGCCAGGGCCTGCGCATCGCTCAGAAGACGAAGCCCGTCGCCCGAGACCGCCTCCCACGCGTAGCGGATGCCCTCCTCGGGTACCGATGTCGCAGTACACGATAACGAAACGGCCTCGCCTGCTGCAACATAAAGGCGAGGAGAGCAAGACAAGGAAAACGACTCTCCAAAAACGTCCCCACCCTTGACGGGAAAACCGCCTTCCTCGATCACCTGACCCTGCGCCGAAGAAACGCAGATCAGCGCCCCAACGGCAAGCACGCCTGCCATACGACCAGACAGGGCGCCAAAGCGACCGATAAAACCGGAATGCGAAACAACCGGTGGAATCCTACAGCCGACATCATCGCGCAGTGCAATCATACCCCCCCCCCCCCCCCCCCCCCCTTAAAAAATAAGGCGAAAGGTGTGATCCGAAGCCGACAGGGTACGAAAAACCCCTCCGCATGTGCACGACGGATACACGCCGCACCTCAAATACACTGTATATCCCGCTCCCTACGGCACCTCAATGAATAATCCTTACGAAATATTACAATAAAAATCAAGGGGTAACAAAAATAATCATTAATATATTAGCCTCTTTCGAAGAGCAAACGGGGCCAATCCGGCGTGATAATACAGAAAACCCCGCTACCTGTTATATATCCCAGGCCAGCCGGAATCCCGTGAATTGCCAGGTGGCTTCCAGCGGAAAGAAATTACGATAGGTAGGGCGTATGTGCGTCCTCGGCGTGACGCACGAGCCGCCGTGCAGCACGAACTATGAACTTGCCGTTACCCTGCAATCGCTTCAGCGACTTCTTCCCGTTTGGCAAGACGCCCCTGCTTGACGAGCAATTCGGCATTCAGCACAGCCCCTCCCGCAGCGCCTCGGATCGTGTTGTGCGAAAGTACGACAAACTTTACGTCCAGCACTTCGCAGGGACGGATGCGCCCGACAGATACCGTCATGCCCCGCCCGAGCCCGACATGACGACGAGGCTGCGGGAAGCGCTCGTCCTCAAACACTTGGATGAACCGCGCCGGCGCAGACGGCAGATCGTATCCAGCGATAGGGGTACGCCAGGTGCGCAAGGCCTCCTTGACGTCTTCCGCGCAAACAGCGCCATGGAATTGCACCGAAACGGCTTCAAGGTGTCCTTCAAGAACCGGAACCCGGGTGCATTGGGCGCTTATGCGAAGAGCCGCCCGCTCGATGCGGCCATCCACCAGCCGACCCAGCAGCTTTGTCGGCTCCGTGGCCACCTTTTCTTCCTCGCCACCAATATACGGGACCACATTGCCGAGAGCATCCAGCGACGATACGCCCGGATACCCGGCCCCGGAAAGCGCCTGCATGGTGACCACATGTACAGCATCCACATCGAAACGGTCAACGAGCGGCTTGAGCGCACACACAAGGCCGACCGTGCTGCAATTCGGATTCGTGACGATGAAACCGTCTCCACGATCCTGCTGATCGACCAGCGCCGTATGGTCCGGGTTTACCTCGGGAATCAGAAGCGGAACGTCCTCCGCCATGCGGTAGTTGCGCGCATTCGAGATCACAGGGTAGCCCGCCCGCGCAAAAAGCGCCTCGATGTCGCCCGCCACGGATGCATCCAGACCAGAGAACACGAAATCGGCCTCCAGACCAGGCGCTGCCGCCACGACCTCCATGTCCGCAATGTCCGGCGGGACAGGCTCCGATCCGATCCGGTTCGCAGCGTCCGCGTACCGCTTGCCGGCGGAACGCTCCGATGCAGCCAATGCCGTAATCTCGAACCAGGGGTGCCCGTCAAGCACTTCGATGAATTTCTGGCCCACCGCACCGGTGGCGCCGAGAATGCCCACCTTCAACTTGTCCTTCATATCTCGTACCGACAAATTGCCTTCTTGCATTGCGACACCGCTCGGCATAGCCTGATTGCGGCATCCTCCGGACGAACAGCCTATTGGTTACGGAGCCCTGCGGACCGTCGCAGCCCTTGCACGCCTCAGACGCCAATAAACTTCTCGCTCCGAACCGCGCACACGCCCGGCGGTTCCGGGCGCCGCAATTCCTGCTCCACCCATCTGCGAATGAACTGCCCCAACTGTTCAACTTCGATCAGAAAAGCATCGTGTCCATCCGGCGAATGGATGACCTCCAACTGGGCATCGGGAATCAGCGAAACCAGTTCTTCCTGTTCGGCCAGCGGATACAGCGCGTCGGAATCAACGCCGATAACCAATGTTTTCCTGTCAATACTGCGCAGTACATCTTCGTACGCACCGCGCCCGCGGGCGACATCGTGCGTATCCATTTGACGAGTGAGATGTACATAACAGTTGGCGTCGAACCGGTCCACCAGCTTGGCGCCCTGATAGCGCAGGTAACTTTCGACGGCGAACACATCTTTCGCACCATCCTGGAACTTGCGCCCAAATCGTCTGGTCAACGAACCCGAAGCGCGGTACGTCAGCATGGCGATCATGCGGGCCGTTGCCAGTCCCTGGCGGGGCTGCTCCGTGTAATGCCCGTCGTTCCAGATCGGGTCCGCATAGATGGCCTGCCGCTGGGTTTCGCTGAACCCGATACACCATGGGGCATGCCGCCCCCCCACTGCGATCGGTACGATACCGTCCACGAAATCATCCTCGAAGGCCCATTCGAGAGATTGCATGCCGCCCATGGATCCTCCCAGGGCAAACAACACCCGGCGTACGCCAAGCGCCTCCAACGCCTGTCGGTGCGCCCGCACCGTGTCGCGAATGGTCAGGGCCGGAAACCCGGGGCCGTACGGCTCGCCGGTCTCGGGGTTGTTCGAGACCGGCGAAGTCGAACCGTACGGCGACCCGAGTACATTCAGGCAAACGACAAAGAACCGGTTCGTATCAAGCGTTCGACCCGGCCCGATAAGCGGTCCCCACCAATCGTCCGCCGCCGGACTGCCCGTCAGGGCATGGCAAACGACGATCGCGTTGTCACCTTGTGCATTCAACCCGCCCCAGGACGAATAGGCGACGGATACGTCCGTCATCGTACGTCCCGAATCGAGCTGTAGCGTCGGAAGCCTGAACACCTCAGCCATGAATCGATCCGGTTTATTCAGGCAGATACCGGTTCGTTGATCGCAGAGAATGCCTGCGCGAAATCCCCGATGATGTCATCGATGTGTTCGATGCCTACGGAAACCCGAACGAGGTCTGGAGTCACGCCGGCGGCCAACTGCTCCTCTGCAGCCAGCTGCTGGTGCGTCGTCGAGGCCGGATGAATGATCAGGGTCTTGGCGTCCCCCACATTCGCCAGATGGCTGGCCAGCTTGACGCTGTTCACGAGCGTCCGACCTGCCTCCACGCCCCCCTTGACGCCGAATGCAAGCACCGCACCGTATCCGTTTTGCAGATACTTGTTCGCTGCCGCATGGTATGGATCGTCTTCCAGTCCCGGATAGCTGACCCAGGAGACCTGCTCCTGATCCTTCAGCCAACGGGCCAGCGTAAGCGCATTCTCGCAACTCCGGCCTACGCGCAGGGACAGCGTTTCCAGTCCTTGCAGGAGAAGGAACGAGCCGAACGGATTTTGCGCCGGTCCGAGATCGCGCAAACCTTCCACGCGTGCACGGATGATAAACGCCACATTGACGCCCAGCACACCCTCCGGCCCGAAAGCCTCCCAGAAATTCAGGCCGTGGTAAGCCGGGGACGGCTCCGTGAACGTCGGGAAACGACCATTATCCCAGGGGAACGATCCGCTGTCCACAATCACGCCGCCGATGGTCGTGCCATGACCGCCGATCCACTTGGTAGCGCTGGCGACCACAATGTGCGCCCCATGCTCGAAGGGCCGGAACAGATACCCGGCAGCGCCGAACGTATTGTCTACGACGATAGGCACACCGTATCGCTCGGAAACCTTCGCGATGCGCTCGAAATCAGGGATATTGAACCGGGGATTGCCGATCGTCTCCAGGTAAATGGCCCTTGTTCGGTCATCGATCAGTCGCTTGATCGAGTCGGCGTCGTCGCCTTCGGCAAACCGCACATCGAGGCCCAACCGGGGAAACGTCACTTTGAATTGATTGTAGGTTCCTCCGTACAGGAAGCTGGTCGACACGATGTTGTCGCCAGCTTCTGCAATCGTCGAAATCGCCAGTAGCTGAGCAGCCTGACCGCTGGATGTGGCAAGGGCTGCCACACCCCCCTCGAGCGCTGCAATGCGCTGTTCGAGGACATCGTTCGTCGGATTCATGATCCGCGTGTAGATATTGCCGAATTCCTTCAGCGCAAAGAGGTTAGCGCCGTGATCAGCGTCGTTGAACGTGTAGGACGTCGTGGCGTAGATCGGCACAGCGCGTGCGTTCGTAGCAGGGTCGGGCGCCTGCCCTGCATGGAGCTGCAGGGTTTCAAAATGGGGCCCGGCGGCTTGTCCGTTGTTGCTCATGATATTTCGTGATAGTGGTGAGAGAGTATGGATTGCCGGTCAGGATGCCGCGACGGCTCTTCCCGAAGAGATGGAGGCCGCAGGGGGGTGCAGCCTTCGCCAACGAAAGGGGGTATAAAAAAACCCCCTCCGCGCTGACGTGCGGAAGAGGCAAAGTCCTTGACGGACAGGGAATCTCTCCCGCTCATCTTTCCTCGCGCGTTTCCGTTGCACCGAAGTGCGCCGGAGCGAGGCAGGAATTGGCACCTTTCCTGTTCTGCCGGTTTTCAACCGGTCGAACGTGGCGGTTGCCAGGGCTTCAAAGGGCCTGCACCCTCCACCCTTCTGGATGAGCTATCTGAAACATCGTTTCATGGCCCTTGCTACAGAGGGGTTTCAGCGAAGGTTCCCGGGGGTCAAATTTTTTTTAATAATGAGAATAAAGAAACAGGAAGCCGTTTCCTGGAGGCAGCATCGCAGCAAGCGCACCGGGAATCGGGATATGCTATAAAAAACATCACATCAAATCTCACCTCGACTTCATGGATACCTCTGCCCTCTCACCTTGCCCTTCCGTATCTTTCAACAGGTTCTTTACCGCAGAGGATATTCGGCAATAACGTCCCCTCTGCAACGCTCCCCTGCCCACACTTCCCGATACGATACGATGCCCGGCAAGATCATGGACGGACGCGCTGTGGCACAAGCCGTCCGTGAAGAAGTTCGCGAAGAGGTGGCGACATGGATCGCAAGAGGCCATCGCGCCCCTCGGCTCGCGGTCGTGTTGGTGGGAGACCATCCCGCCTCCACATCCTACGTACGCGGTAAAAGAAAAGCCTCTGCCGAAGTCGGCGTGGAAAGCGAAACGATCCTCCGGGATGCCGATATATCCGAGCAGGCCCTGCTCGAACTCATCCGTGCGCTGAACGCAAACGACAGCATAGATGGCATCCTCGTGCAGTTACCGCTCCCGGAGCATATCTCCGGGAAACGAGTCATCCATGCCCTCGATCCGTCGAAAGATGTCGACGGATTTCATCCCGAGAACGTGGGGCGCCTGCTGATCGGCGATCCGGCGTTTGTATCCGCCACCCCGGCCGGGGTCATGGAATTGCTTGCCCGCGCGAAAATCGACATTCCCGGCAAACGGGCGGCCATCGTCGGACGATCGAATATCGTGGGGAAACCATTGGCAGCGCTCCTGATGCAACGCGGAACGGACGCCACCGTGACCGTGTGTCACAGCCGGACGAAACACCTTGAGAACGTGACGCGACAGGCCGATATCCTGGTGGCTGCCATAGGCCGGCCCGGGTTTATCACTCGGGACATGGTGAAACCTGGGGCAACGGTCATCGACGTAGGTATCAACCGGATCGACGACCCGTCGCGAGAGCGGGGCTATCGCCTCGTGGGAGACGTGGATTTTGACGGCGTGTTGGAGCAAGCGGGGCATATCACCCCCGTGCCCGGAGGGGTAGGCCCCATGACCATTGCCATGCTGCTCCGGAACACGCTGGCCGCTGCGCAGGGAACGTACCGTTAAGAGGGACCTTCATGCAGCAGAACGCAATGCACCTTTCCAGAGCATGCCTTGCAGACCAGTAGGGGAAACCCGTTCCCGGAAACCTTGTCCCCTTGACAGGGGTACCAGCGAAAGTTATTATGTACCTGAACGGTATAAATGGCAGGATCGCCTGATCGGCTCCATGCATGCATCCCGCACACATACCCGTCGTTTTGTTGCGTTCCCGTCGCGCCTGCGACGAGGATGCTTTCTTTTTGCGTGGAGAAGCGCTTCACCATGACGCCGCCAGGGGTTACCCTGGCCAAATTGCTTGCACAGCGCTGATTCACTTGGGTCAGCGCTTTTTTTGTACCGCGCCGGCCTGCACTCCTCCAGCCCCATAGTCTTTTATCTTTCTCATACACTACAACGATGGCCATAGTACTTGCTTTTAGCGGCGGCCTCGATACGTCTTTTTGCGTGCCTTATCTCGCCGAAACCTGCGACGAGCCGATCTATACGGTTACGGTCAACACAGGGGGACTCTCGGAGAAAGAAGCACAAGTTGTTGAGGCGCGAGCACGAGCGCTTGGTGCGGCCCGGCACATCCTCGTGGATGCGCGGAGGGATCTCTTTGACGATCACCTGAGCTACCTGATCAAGGGTAACGTACTGCGCGGCGGCGTATACCCGCTGTGTGTCGGACCGGAGCGGGTAACGCAGGCGCGCATGGTCGTACATGCGGCGCAAGAAACGGGTGCCCGGGCCATTGCCCACGGGTCGACCGGCGCCGGAAACGATCAGGTTCGCTTTGATGTCGCCGTGCGCCTGCTGGCGGACAACCTGGACATTCTGACGCCAATCCGGTCGCTGGGGCTGAGTCGTGAGGAAACAACAGCCTTTTTGCAGGAACGCGGCTTCGACGTACCTCGCAAAACAACGGTGTGGTCCATCAACCGGGGTCTCTGGGGCGCCACGATCGGCGGAGGCGAAACGCTCACCTCCGCCAACCCCCTCCCCGAAGAGGGATGGGCAGATACGGTAGCGCCCGCCAACGCTCCCGACGCAGGACAGGAATGGATAATCGGCTTCGAGGCAGGCCTTCCCGTTTCTATCAACGGATCGCCTCTGGATCCGGTGATGCTTGTTGAAACTCTCAATGCCGAGGGAGCTGCACACGGCGTTGGGAGAGGCATGCATGTGGGCGATACGATTCTTGGGATTAAAGGACGTGTAGCCTTTGAGGCGCCAGCTCCGGCAATCCTGCTCCCTGCACATCGCGAACTGGAAAAGGTCGTGCTGACGAACCGGCAACGCTTCCAGAAAGATCACCTGGCGGATTACTATGGACAGATGCTGCACGAAGGGCAGTATTTCGACCCGGTAATGCGGGATATTGAAGCCCTCATCGACTCGTCGCAGACCGCTGTCACCGGCGCCGTGCGAGTGAAAGCGCGTCAGGGGTGTATCGAGATACTGGGGTGCGAGAGTCCTTATTCGATGTTCGACCCAAGCGTGGCTGTCTACGGAGAAACCAACGCATTGTGGGATGGACGAGACGCCGAAGGGTTTACGCAGATTTACGGCGTGCAGGCTCTATTGGCGCACAGAGCACGCCGCAATGCGGAAAAGGCGTCGCAAAAATCCCCTGCCTGAACACTCGCACTCGTTGCATGCTGCCATGAACAACCGGATAGCCCTTCTTCACGGCGCAGGATACACGGGCGGCGAATTGATCCGCCTCCTTCTTGCCCACCCCGAGGTTCGGCTCCATGCCGTTACCAGTCGGGGATATGCCGGGAAACCGGTGTGGCGCGCCCACCCGCACCTGCGCGGACAACTGGAGCTGTTTTTCAGTGATCCGGACAAGTTCGACCCCGCTGAGACAGACATTATCTTCATAGCCGCCGAGCACGGCAAAAGCGCCGGCCTCGCAGCGAAGTTATTCGCGGACGGGTTCGACGGTATACTCATTGACCTGAGCGCAGATTTTCGACTCGGGAACGCCTCTCTGTACGAAACATGGTTTGATTTTGCACATCCGGCGCCCAATCTGCTCCCGTCATTTGTATATGGCCTGCCGGAAATTTGCGCACCCTATCCCCCGGGAACAAGGCGTATCGCAAATCCGGGTTGTTTTGCTACGGGCATCACTCTGGCGCTGTGGCCGGTCACGCAGCACATGGAAAAGGTAGAGGCCTTTGTGACAGCCTGGACAGGTGCTTCGGGCTCGGGAGCACGCCCCAAGGCCGCCACACACTTCCCGACCCGGGACGGCAATGTGCGGGCTTACAAGGTGCTGAATCACCAGCACCTCCCCGAAATAATGCAGGTGCTGGGGCCGGATACAGAAATCCGTTTCGTGCCCGTTTCCGGCCCCTGGACACGCGGCATCTGGGGCGTAGCAGATATTCCGCTGCCTGCAGACGCCGCAGCCTCCGATGTGGAACAATGGTATACGGAAGCCTATGCGGACTGCCCGTTTGTCCGGCTCTACGCGAATGGGCTCCCGGAACTGCGGTTTGCGGCATATTCGCCGTTCTGCGACATCGGGTGGATCGTCCGGGACGGCCATCTGTTGGTCGGCTTTGCGGAGGACAACCTGATCAAGGGAGCTGCCGGGCAGGCCATCCAGAACCTCAATCTTCTTCTCGGCCTGCCTGAAACGGCAGGCCTTCTTCCCGCCTCAAAGGCGCAATTGTGAACGCGCGCCATATACACATGACTACGCAGGAAGCTATCGCACTCGAAAACCTCTACCAGATCCCCACCTACGCCCGCATGCCCATCGTGCTCGCTCGGGGCGAAGGCAGCTACGTGTGGGACATCGAGGGGCGAAAATATCTGGACCTCTACGGGGGACACTGTGTGGCGCTCCTGGGACATAGTCCAACCCGGGTTGTGGAAGCGATCCGGAAGCAGGCCGAACAACTCATTTTTTATTCCAATACCGTCTACAACGATACGCGAGCCCGTGCGCTTGAGCGCCTCGGAACGCTCGCCCCGGAAGGACTCCGGCATGTGTTCTTTTGCAATTCGGGCGCCGAGGCAAACGAAACGGCGCTCAAACTGGCGCGCAAGCATACCAGGCGGCCGCGCATCCTTGCCATGGAGGGCGGCTTTCACGGACGCACACTCGGCTGCCTCGCCACAACATGGAAAGATGCGTACCGGGCGCCGTACCGGGACGTGCTTCCGGCAACAACATTCGTTCCGTTCGGCGATGCCGCCGCTGTCGAGGAAGCTTTTGAGGCGCATGACGATATTGCAGCTGTGCTCCTCGAACCTATCCAGAGCATGGCGGGTATGGTCGAGGCGGCGGCGACATACTACCGCACATTGCGGGATCTATGCGACCGGTATGGCGCCCTGCTGCTCTTTGACGAAGTACAGACAGGGGTAGGGCGCACGGGTACATTCTCCGTCAGTACGCAGTACGGGGTGCGCCCGGATTGCATTTCGCTGGCGAAAAGCCTTGGAGGGGGTGTGCCGGTGGGCGCTGTACTCCTGTCCGATGAGATTGCATCGACCGTGAAGCCTGGGGATCAGGGAACAACCTTCGGGGGTGGGATGATAGCCATGGCCGCTGTGGAGGCTACGCTACGGACGCTGGTTGAAGAGCATCTCATGCCACGTGCAACCAAACTGTTCGAACACCTACGCAGTGGACTGGAACCACTCAACTGCAGCGTACGCGGGCGAGGCGGGCTCATCGGCGTCGTGCTCGATCGCCCTGCCTCTCCGGTTCGGGCGGCGCTGTTTGAACAGGGCATTCTTACAGGCGGAGCAGACGATCCGAACGTGATCCGGCTCATGCCCCCGATTAATACCCCTTTTGAAGCGCTGGATGCGTTTTGCGAGGCACTTGCATCCGCGCTGAACATCCGCCAAACCGTAGATATCGATACATGAGACACCTGATCGACTGGCAATCGCTCAACCGCGTGATATGGAATGCGGCCGTGGAGCGGGCCTTGCATTATTACGAAAACCCCGGGGAATGGACGGATACCGCCAGGGGGCGTAGTATTGCGCTCATGTTTTTCAACCCTTCGCTGCGTACCAGGACCTCCATGGAACTGGCGGCAGCACAACTCGGAGCCTACTCAACCGTACTCACTCCCGGTAAGGAGACATGGCGTTTCGCCTTCGAGCAGGGCGCCGTCATGGATGGTAAGGAGGCAGAGCATATCCGGGAAGCCATCGGCGTGCTGTCGAGGTACTACGACGCGCTCGGCGTACGGGTTTTCGCCTCACTCAAGAGTTTCAACAAGGATCGGGAGGAAAGGCTCATCCGCACCATCGCCTCGGCTTCGTCCGTACCGGTAATCAATCTCGAATCCGCCTTTTATCATCCATGTCAGGCCCTGGCCGATGCCGCGGTCATCCGGCGGCAACTGGGCGATCCGCGCGGCAAGAAGTTTGTGCTGGCATGGACGTATCACCCCAGAGCGCTCCCCATGGCCGTGCCCAATTCCGCCGTGCTGATGGCTGCCCGGTCGGGGATGAACGTGACCGTGGTGCGACCCGACGACTACGCGCTCGATTACGGGATTATGGAAATGGCTCGGTCCTACGGTGCACGAGTCGAAGAAACGGATAACCGCGAACAAGCTTTCGACGGCGCGGATATCGTGTACGCCAAGGCATGGAGCGGACCGCTCGTCTATTCCGACCCGGAGCATGAAGCGGCGCGGCGGGAAAGCTTGCGGGATTGGTGTATTACCACGGAATGGATGCAGAGAACGCGAGAGGCGCGCTTCATGCATTGCTTGCCCGTACGCCGCAATGTGGTCGTCGAAGACGATGTACTGGACGGGCCGGGAGCCATTCACCTGAAACAGGCCGAGTTCCGGTTACATGCACAGAAAGCCATCCTCGAGTATGTCTGGGGCCTCTGATGAAAACGACCGTCATCAAGATGGGAGGCGCGTCCGTCATGTGCGACGAGCCTCTTGATACGCTTTGGACCTCCGTGGCGCAACGCACGAAGACCGGACGGGTCGTCGTCGTGCATGGCGGCGGGGTCCGGGCCACCGAGGTTGCCGGACGCCTTGGCCATACCCCGCGCATGGTGCATGGTCGTCGCATCACCACCGATGCCGATCTGAAAATCGTGCAATGGACCCTGCGCGGCGAACTGAACGGGCGTCTTGTGGCCAGCGCAGTCGGGCACGGCGTCAAGGTTGTTGGGCTGTCCGGCGCCGACGGCCCCCTTGTGCACGTTACAAAACGGCCTCCCTGGAATGTCGACGGCGAAACGATTGACTTCGGATGGGTCGGGGATATTGAATGTATCGATACGGAGCTCCTCGACATCCTGCTTGATCAAGGGTATGTTCCGGTAATCGCTCCGCTTGGTATCGACGACGCGGGGCAGCTGTACAACGTGAACGCCGATACGGTCTCCTGCGCCCTTGCGGAGGCCCTGCAGGCAGACGAATATCTGCTCGTCACGGACATCGGCGGCATTCGCCGGAACGCTGCCGATCCGGATTCGCATTTGTCCTCCTTCAGTGCCGGACTATGCTCCCGCGCCGTGCAGGAAGGGTGGATCACCGACGGAATGCGCGTAAAAATTGACGTGGGCTTCGCCGCGCTCAATGCCGGCATTCCGAACGTATTCATCGTGTCCCCGGAAGGCATTCGGGACCCCTCGACGGGTACTCGTATTATGCATTGACGCTTGCCATCTCCATGTTATCCCGTACTGCATGCCTCATAAAGACGTCATAGCGCTTTTGAAGGAGCTCGTGCGCATTCCTTCCCTCAGCGGCGAAGAAAAAAACGCCGCCGGATTTATGGAGAAGTATGTTGCACGACACGGGATCGAAACGGGCCGCATCGACGATAACGTGTTCTTTGGATTCGGAGAAGGTGACGATGTATTGTTGCTGAACACCCACCTCGACACGGTGCCTCCGTCGGAGCATCATCCACACGGCGCATTTGACGCTATCGAGTCGGAAGGCTGCCTGTACGGGCGCGGCAGCGTGGATGCGAAGGCGTCTGTCGCCGCCATGACTACCGCCCTCCTTTCGCTGGCTGCTGATGGCTTCCGGCCTTCCGGGCGAATCATCGTGGCTCTGGCCGCCTGCGAAGAAACAGGCGGGGACTACAATGGACTAAAAACATTGCGCCCGCATCTGCCGAATTTGGCGGCAGCGCTCGTAGGCGAACCCACAAACCTCGTTCCGTGCATCGCCCAAAAGGGCCTGCTGGTGCTGCGCGTGGAAGCACAGGGAAAGACAGCCCATGCCGCCCGGGCGCATCTCGGGCAAAATGCTATAGCAGGCGCTGCAAGAGACATTGAGCGCGCCATGAACCTTGTCTTCGACCGGGAGGATACTTTTCTGGGATGCCCTACTGTCACCGTAACCACCATAACGGGAGGTTCGGCTCGCAATGTCGTGCCGGACCGATGTACGTTCACGCTCGACATCCGGTCGACACCGGTCTATACGCACAAGGAACTGATCGGCATCGTGCAAGATGCGCTGGAGTCGGAGGTGCATGTGCATAGCGAGCGGATCGTACCCGTCGCTACGGATGCAAACGAACGGATCGTCCGGGCATGCCTCCGCGCGATTCCCGATGTCGAACCAATCGGGTCTCCCACGGCGTCAGACTGGATCTTTCTGGCCGATGTCCCAACCGTCAAAATCGGACCGGGATCGAGTCGATTGTCCCATACCCCGGAAGAACATATCCCGATCGCCGAAGTGCAGCGCGCCGTGGATGTCTATCGTTCCATTATTGAAGCTTACTTCGAGTCATGACACACCCATCGCCCCCCCCACTCTGGAAAAAATCGGACGCATCCGAAACACTCGAAGACAAGGTGATGCGGTTCACCGTTGGAGAGGACTATCGGTGGGATACGCTCCTGTTGCCGTACGATATACAGGCAACCCGTGCCCATGCCTGGGGGCTTGCAGAGATCGGGATACTGACGCAGGCAGAATTCGATGCCGTCATCAAAGCACTGGATGCGCTGGCGGAACAGGAACTCTCCGTCTGCCCTGAAGACGAAGATTCCCACACAGTAATCGAAAATCGCCTGACGGAAGCGCTCGGCGACATCGGCAAGAAAATCCACACGGGGCGCTCCCGAAACGACCAGGTGCTGGCCGCGCTGCGATTGTATCTCCGGGATGCCTTGCGGGGGGTAATGCAGCAAACCGCAGACATGGTTCGCATCCTGTGTCGGTGGGGCAAAGAAGGAGACCACTGGCTGATACCCGGCTATACGCACATGCAGCGCGCCATGCCTGCAACGGTGGGTTTGTGGGCGATGGGTTTTGCCGAACTGCTCACGGTCGATATCGAACGATTGCAGGAAACAGCGAAGCGCATAAACGTATCCCCCCTCGGCTCAGCGGCGGGGTACGGGGTCCCTGTTCTGGCGCTTCCTCGCAAGAAGATTGCCCGTCAACTCGGCTTCGACGGGGTCCAGGAACATGTTACTGCCGTACAGTTATCGCGCGGAAAGCTGGAACTGGATGTCGTTCATGCCCTCGCACAAATCGCGGGGACATGCAATCGCCTTGCCGCAGACATTGTGCTGTATCACACAGAAGAGTTCGGCTTCCTGAAGCCAGCCGATACCTACAGCACGGGGAGTTCCATCATGCCTCAAAAACGAAATCCGGACGTACCGGAACTTGTGCGGGCATCGTACCACCGGATTGTTGCCGAAATGCAGTTGCTGGCGTCCCTCCCTGCAAACCTGCCCTCAGGCTACCATCGAGATCTGCAACTCACCAAGGAAGCCGTCCTGCGCGCCGTACACACGGCTTCGAACGTAACCGGGGCAATGACCATTGTACTCCGGGATATGCGCTTTGACAAGACGCGCCTCGACAAGGCCGTATCCCCCGATTTGTTCGCCACCGCTCGCGCCATCGGCATGGTGCAAGAGGGAACGCCGTTTCGGGAAGCCTATCGCCAGACCGCCGGCGAACTTGACGCTATCCGGAAACCTTCGGCACAGGAAGCGCTGGAAGCTTACCGCGTAGATGGGTATCCCGGGCGGTGCCGGCCCGATATCGTCATAGAACGACTAAACCGGATCAACACGGAGTCGGACGAAGCGGAATAAAACACCGCATCGCTACCGATTCCAGTTCCACTCCGATAAGGGCTCAAGAAAATCGTGCGCCGTGAGATCGTAGTGAATGGGCGTCACGGAAACGTGTCCGCTTTGCACCGCAGCTATATCCGTGTTCTGTCCTTCGTCAAGGTTGACAAAGGTGCCCGTCATCCAGTAATACGGTCGATTGTTTGGATCGACGCGCTGATCGAACGATTCTTTCCAGCGGGAACGCGCCTGACGTGTAATCAGCATACCCTTGATGGCCGATAGCGGAAGGGGCGGGATATTCACATTCAGCAGAATGCCCGGCGGCAACCCCTTCTCCAGTACTTTCTCCGCCACAGTGAAAGCGATCTCCTGTGAGGCCTCGTAGTCGTGGGCGTCCCAGTCGCAGAGGGATACGGCCACAGCGTCGACACCCAGAATAGCGGCTTCCGTCGCCGCACTGACGGTACCCGAATAGATCACGTTAAGGGCCGTATTCTCCCCCTGATTGATACCGCTGACGACAAGGTCCGGCTCACGGGGTAGCAACTCCCTGATTGCCAGCTTTACGCAATCGGCCGGGGTACCCTGAACGCCGTAGATGCGCATTGCCCCACCCATGCTCGCATCTACGGGAAAAGCGCGCACAGGATCGCGCAGCGTAATCGCATGCCCGACGGCGCTTTGTTCCAGAAGAGGAGCCACCACATAGACATCCCCCAACCTGACCATAGCCTCCGCAAGGGCCGCGATCCCCGGAGCATTCACGCCGTCATCGTTACTGACAAGAATAAGCGGTCGGGCTCCATTATTCGAATCCATGTGCATGCCTCCTCACATTTCGCGCGTACGCAGCGGGCTACCACGCCGTCAATAACTTTCTTCCCCGGTTGGAAAAGCGCGGGTGCGCACATCCTGCACGTAATGTTGCACCGCTTTCGTAATCGTTTCCTCAAGATGAGCGTAACGTCGCACGAACCGGGGATTAAAATCGGTGTTCAGGCCCAGCAAGTCGTGGGTAACAAGCACCTGTCCGTCACAATGCACGCCGGCGCCGATGCCGATAACCGGAATCGAAAGATCCCCCGACACGTCGTGCGCCAGACCTGCAGGAATTTTTTCGAGAACAAGGCCAAAACAACCTGCCTCTTCAAGTAGCCGTGCATCTTTCCGGATGGCATCCGCTTCCTCCGTGTCCTGTGCACGCACGCGGTATGTGCCGAAGCGATAAATGCTCTGCGGAGTAAGGCCGAGATGACCCATCACGGGAATGCCGGCGTCGGTGATACGCTGCACAGTCTCCAGGGCCGGTTTTCCGCCTTCCATCTTGACCGCATGCGCACCCGCCTCTTTCATCACCCGGATGGCTGAGACCAACGCCTCCTTCGAATTGCCCTGATAGGATCCGAAAGGAAGGTCCACCACTACAAGGGCATGCCGCACCGCCCGAATGACGGACTGCGCATGGTAGATCATCTGATCCAGCGTGATGGGCAGCGTCGTTTCGTACCCCGCCATAACATTGGAGGCCGAATCGCCGACCAGAAGTACATCTACGCCCGCGGCGTCCAGAATACGCGCCGACGTATAGTCATAGGCCGTCAGCATGGCGATCGGCACACCGGCACGCTTCAGGTCCTGCAGTGTCTGCGTGGTGATCCGCCTCGCGTCAAGCGCACCGGTAACTGATTCGCTGCTCATGATCGGCTTCCCTTTCCCTGCGCACTCAGCAGCCTGCGTCGAGGCGTCGCTAATTCGAGTCCGAGGCGGCCGCGTCTCCGGTGGATTCCGCCGCCTCCCCATCCACGTCCAGGCCCAGCGTACGCGCCACATCCAGCGTTATATCCCGGACGGTCTCCGGGTTTACAAATAACAGAAGGGGTTCCGTACCGACCCGCGTGCGCAACACGATGTCGAGGCCGTTTGCTGCAGCCACCTCATTGATAGCATCCTGTATTTGTTCCAGAAGCGGTTGCATCAGTTCAGCCTGACGCACAGCCAATTGCTGATCCTGGTCCTGGGCATCCTGCTGAATCTGCTGTTGCAACTGCAACAATTCCTGTTCGCGCTCCTGACGACGATCTTCGGAAAGAAGAGACTGCTGGCGCTGGTAGCGCTCCAGTTTGTCCTGATAGTCGGTATACAGGGCTTGTAAAGCCTCCTGATTGGCATCGAATTCCGTCTGCAACTGCTGCTGAACCTCCTGGTACTGCGGCATATTGATCAGGACAATCTCATGATCGGTGAAACCAATCTCAAGAGCCTGGGCACGGGCAGTGGTCGACCAGCCGGCAGCTGCAAAAGCAAGCAAGACAACGGCAAAAAGAAGACATCCCGCAGATACTCGTTTCAACATGATAGATCGTTGACGTTTTCTGTGTGGTTCGTGGCTTCACAGGTAATGCGCGACACGTATGCGCTCCCGGGTGCAGCGCGGAGACAATCAATTTTGACTGTCCGTGTCAATGCCAAGTTCCTCAAGAACATCATCGCTCAGATCGAATTGCTCCCGAACATACATGAAGATATAATCTCCTCCCTTGTCGAACACATAGTCGTACCCGTCCCGCGCGGCCACCGTTTCAATGGCTTCAAGCACGCTTTCCTGAACAGGGCGCACCAACCGTTCCTGCTCCTGAAAAACACGTCCTTCCGGGCCGAAGTACTGCATCCTGAGCTGTTCTATCCCTTCTTCGGCCTGGATGATTTCGTCGCGTTGCCGTTGTCGTTCCTCGTTCGTATAGAGCAATTCCCGGGCCTGGTACTCCCGAAAGAGTTCGTCGACTTCGCTGCGGCGATCCTCGACTTCCTGCTGCCACTCCGCGGCCATACGGTCAATCTGCTGCTGTACCGTAGCGTATTCCGGCAATTGCTCCAGGATATACTCCGAATCCACATAACCCAGCTTCTGCTGGGCGTATACCGGAGAAACCGCAAGCGCCGCCACAAGAAGGGATGCTGCAAAAGAATACGATGCATGCATGGCGCTGCGCCTCAGAATCCTTGCCCAAGCGTAAACTGGAATCTCCATTTGTTTATACCGTCCTCGTTGGAAGATCCGGAAGAAAATTCGTCAAAATTATACCCGTAGGTCAATTCGACCATCCGCAATATCGGAAGGTACATGCGCATGCCAACGCCAGCAGATCTAAATAGTTCTACGGGGTTGTACGACCCGAAACGATCCCATGCATTGACTGCATCGAGGAACACGTATGGCTGTGCCGAGAGCTGCTCGGTCTGGATCGCCAGCCATTTTATTTCGGACATGTATTTGTTCAGAATGGCTCCTCCGACCGGCTCGCCATCGCGACGAGGGCCTATCGAGGCGGAAGGATAGCCACGCATATACACGATGTCGCGTCCGAAATAGTTATAGTACCCTTGCGTCTCGAACGGCGACCCACCCACAACGAAGCGTTCAAAATTCACCCGGTCCCCCGTCAGCGAGCCCACGTATCCGAAGTCGGCGCCGAATCGGATGGACAGTTTGGAGGCCAACGGCACGTTCCATTCCGTCTTGAAACGAGTCTTGTGATACTGCACAAATCCCGGGACCGGCGGAGCGATTTCAAGAGACAACGAAAAACTCGAGCCACTGGAGGGAAAGATCGGATGATCCAGCGAATTTCGCGAAATACTTTGCTGGAATGTAGCGATTCGACTGATGCCTTCCGGGATCGAACGAAAAAGGTTCTGGTTGTTGTAATGCTGATAGCGGAGGGCGCTTCCCATACTGAACTTGTCGTCCGGCCATTGCAGGCGGCGCTCGTAGAATACGCGCGCCGACGCCGTTCTCAAATGCCCGTCCGACTGGAACCCGTAATTGTAACCGGGAAATCGGCTACTTCTACGGTTGCTACCGCCGCCGTAACTCGAATAAGAAAGCGACATCCCGATCGGCGTAGGGCGTCCCTTGAACCAGGGTTCCGTATAGGAAAGCGAATAATTCTGGTAAAACGATCCGGTGGTCTGTACAGCCAGTGACAACTGCTGCCCATCACCGGATGGAAGAGGATCCCACGCAGACCCGTTGAACAGGTTTTGCGCCGAGAAATTGTTAAAACCGAATCGGAGCTGCAGAATGGGCCCGAAGGAACCCCACGAGCCCGAAAGCTCCAGCTGGTCACTGCTCTGCTCAACGACCGAGTATGTCAGATCGACCGTTTTTTCCGCTTCGTCAATGTCTATCCCCGGGCCGCCGCCCAGCGATTCCTGCGTGAAATAATTAAGCTGGCTAAGGCGCCGAATCGACTCCTGAATGGCGTCACGACTAAATGTCCGGCCTGGAATCGTATATAATTCCCGGCGGATGACATGCTCCTTGGTCTTGGTGTTGCCTGAAATGCCAACGTCGCCGAATTGATATACATCTCCTTCGATGATATCGAAATGAACGTCGAGCGAATCCCCTTCGGCGACGCGTATCGTCGGCTCGATATTGAACCGCATGTACCCGCGATTCATGTACAGGCTGGAAATATCGCTGCTGTTCTTGTTCTGGTACAGATTCTGTTCCAGCTTCGATCGGTCGAACGATTCCCCTTGTGCAATGCCAAGCGCATCGCCCAGAAAATCATCGGGGTAGATCGTGTTGCCCTCCCATACAATGTCGCGGACAAAATACTGTGGGCCTTCCTCGATAGCCAGCTCAACAACCATGCCCGGCTTCTCCCCCTCCTGCACAAACACGGAATCGCCTATAATACGCGCATCGTAATACCCATTATCGTTGTAGTGTCGAACGACATTGTTCAGGTCGTTTTCGTATTCGTTCCGGTCGAATTTCGCCCCACTCCAGAAACGCCACCATTTGTTTTCGTTCGTCTTCTTCATCTTGCGCTTCAGGCGAAAATCGGAAACGGCTTCGTTGCCCGCAATCCGGATTTCTTCGATCTTGACCTTCTGCCCGCGGTCAATCGCAAAATCAACCTTTACCTGCCCGTCAGCGGTTTCCTCGCGCTGCACGTCCACTTGAGCAAGCAGATACCCTTTTTCGCGGAAATACTGTTTGATCTGCCGGTCCGTGCGCTCAATGTCAGAAGGGCGAACAGGGCTTCCTGTCAATAGCGGCGCCTTCTCGCGCAAATCTTTCTGCTGTCCCTTTTTGATACCGGAAAAGGTGTACTCTGCGAGGCGAGGCTCCTCTTTCACCTCGATGGAAAGATACACGCCGTCCCCTGAACGGCGCTCCTCCACGATCTTGACATCCGAGAAAAGGCCCAACCGATACACCGAGCGGACTGCATCCGCAATGGCTTCGTCACCAGGTAACGTAACAATCTCACCCGCAGTAAGACCGCTTGCCTGGGCAATAATGGAGCGGGCGCTTTCACTGTCCGACCCTTCGACGGTAATGTCGAGAATCTCATAGGGAGCAGGGGGGGACGAATAGGGTCCCGACGTATCGAAGGACCCCGTTATACCTTGCGCCCTGACCGGAACGGCCAGCAGAACACAGGAAAACAGAAGAATGGAGAACCTTGCGCTCATACTCATAGCCAACGGAAACAGCTACAGCCGTTAATGCGCCGGCTGAAAGCATTGGTATACCCAAACTCGTCAGGAGGGTTTCCTGGCAGACCATACCGCCGCCGAGGCGAAAATGTCCTTTGTCGACACGCCCTCCCTTTCCATAACGAACTTATTCGCCCGTTAGTATCCGCCCGAAACGCCGTTCCCGGTCCTGGTAATCCCGGATGGCCTCGTACAGCGCCTGTTGACGAAAGGCCGGCCAGTAGCAATCGGTGATGTACAACTCCGTATAGGCCAGCTGCCATAACAGGAAATTCGATATCCGAAATTCGCCGCCGGTGCGAATAAGCAAGTCAGGGTCCGGCATATGCGAGGTCATCAGCACGGTTCCGAAAAGCTCCTCGTCAATGTCTTCGGGCTGCAAAGCACCGGCCCGTACACGCTCCGCCATCTTCTGTGCAGCACGCACGATCTCGAGCCGCCCACTGTACGATACAGCGATGGTCAGGGTCATCCGATCGTTGTTACGCGTCTCCTCCATCGCCTCATGCAACCCACGGCGTACTTCTTCGGGCATCATGGACAAATCACCTACAGCGTGCAGACGAATATTGTTCTTGGCCAGTGTTCTGGTTTCGTGGCGAATAGTGTTTAAAAGCAACCGCATCAGGGCCCGAACCTCCGAGGAAGGACGATCCCAGTTTTCATGGCTGAAGGTATACAGCGTGAGATAATCCACCCCCAATTGGGCACACGTTTCGGTAATCTCCCGTACGGAATCGACCCCCGCACGGTGCCCCGCAACACGGCGCTTACCCTGCTCACGCGCCCAGCGCCCATTGCCGTCCATAATCATGGCAATGTGGGCAGGTATCTCCCCACGGCGCTTCAATGCCTCCTGCAACGCAGCATCGTCATCCGCACGTATATCCCTGTTGGCCGTGACCTTCACCGTCGAAAAAGGCGCTATAGACGCAAAATGTCATTAAAGACAAGGAATACCATGAATGCAAGCAGCAGAAACATACCGACCTGCTGCGTAACCATGCGAAACCGCAAGGACGGTTCCCGCCGAACAACCCCTTCGTACATCAGAAAAACCAGGTGGCCCCCGTCGAGCGCCGGAATGGGCAGGATGTTGATAATGGCCAGTGTAATGGAAAGCATCGCTACAATGTCCCAAAAGAGACCAGCACCGACTTCGGCAGCCTGATTGATAACCTGTGCGATCATGATCGGCCCCCCGAGGTTTTCCCGAAGATTTTCCCGACCCGTGAACAGACGCCCCAGGCTCAGAACAATGACCCGCGTGTTGCCCCAGGTATCGCCAATCCCGGCGCCCAGCGCTTCGAACAGCGAAAAACGGCGTTGAATAGCGCCGAACTCCTGCGCCAGGATATCCGCACCGGGTCTATACACACCAAGGAGGTATCCCTCCTCCCGCAACGTGGGGGCAACAAGTGCTTCGTAGACAGGGAGTTCACCGACCCCGGTGGAATCGGGCCGTTGCCAGCGGACGATCACCGGATTTCCCTCCGTACGCCGTATGTATTCCGTCATTTCCGCCCAAAAGCGAATTTCCTCGCCGGCTATGGAAACAATACGGTCCCCGGCCTGCAAGCCGATAGAGTCAGCCGGCGTATCCTGCATGACGCCGCCAAGCATAGCCGGCGCAATATAAACCCCCAAACGCGGCCCCCGGCGGTTGATCTGCGTGAAAATGTCTTCCGGGCCGCGGACGAGCAGTGTGTCATCCCCTCTGAGCACCGTGACGGTGAACGGGTCTGCAACCAGCGACTCAATGCTTTCAAAATCCTCGTAGCGCTCCAGGGATTCGCCGTTTACCGCCAGAAGGCGATCCCCCGTGCGCAGCCCCATGTCGTAGGCAATAGACGTATCGGCAACAAAAACCGCATCGATATTTTCCGCCGGGATGTTTGTCTCTCCGTAAGAAAGCAGAAGGCCCGTGAAAATCAGAAACGCCAGCAGCATATTGAAAACAACGCCGGCGGAAATAACGATCATGCGCTGCCAAACGGGTTTCGAACGAAATTCCCACGACGCCGGCGCCTTATCGAGACGATCGGTATCCAGACTTTCATCCACCATGCCCGCTATTTTTACGTATCCGCCAAGAGGTGTGGCGCCGATGACGTATTCTGTCTCTCCAATCTGTTTTTTGAAAATCTTGGGTGGAAATCCGATGGAAAATCGGTCCACGCGCATCCCGAACAGTTTGGCGAAAAGAAAATGCCCCATCTCGTGCACGAATACGAGCAGGGTAATAGCGAGAAGGAACGGAAGAACGTACGACAGGAAGATTCCGGGAATCACCCGGAAAATCTCGACAATCATCTCCATTGATCGCGATGTGCTGTGAAGCGCCCGGCATCAGACATGTCCGGCGCACTGTGCAAGACGCCGATCCGCGCAGTTCGAGACGAACGGGGTGCAGAGCAATATAAAAGGGCTACATTATATAGTGATTGCCCGGACATGTTCCTGTACGACTCGCCGGGCCTCGGCATCGCAGGCAATGAGATCTTCCAGTTCCGGATGCTCTTGAACCGGCACGCTGCCAAGCGCCCGATCAATGGCGTCGGGTATATCCGTAAAGCGGATCTTTTCCGCCAGGAAAAGAGCAACCGCCTGTTCGTTCGCGGCGTTCAGAATCGCAGGCGCCGCCCCCCCGGCCTCAAGCGCCTCGTACGCCAGGTCAAGACAGGGGAATTTGGCGCGATCGGGCGGTTCGAAATGCAGATGCATTGCCCCCGACCAATCAAGCCGTTCGTGCGGCGCGGGCCAGCGCTCCGGATAGCTGAGCGCATACTGGATCGGCACACGCATATCGGGCAAGCCCAGTTGCGCCTTGGCGGAGCCATCCGCGAAAGCAACAAAGGAATGGACAACGGATTGCGGGTGCACCAGTATTGAGATGCGGTTCGCCGGGATGTCGAAAAGCCAACGGGCCTCCACCACTTCCAACCCCTTGTTCATCATGGTAGCCGAATCGATCGTAATCTTTGCCCCCATCGACCAGTTCGGGTGCGCCAGCGCCTCCTCCCTTGTAATATTCCCGAATGTTTCCGCCGGGCGGGTCCGAAACGGTCCTCCCGATGCGGTCAGAATAAGGGATTCGACACTATTCGCCGGCTCCCCGACAAGGCATTGGAAAATAGCGGAGTGCTCGCTGTCAACAGGCACAAGCGTCCCCTTGTGTTCTTTCAGAAGGTGAGTGACCAGTTGTCCGGCGACAACCAATGTTTCCTTGTTCGCCAGCGCTACTTTCTTGCCGGCCCGGACGGCTTCGATCACCGACTCGAGCCCGGCGAACCCTACGAGCGCCGCCACAACCGTATTCACCCCGTCGAGTGCAGCCGCCTCGCAAAGCCCCTCTCGTCCTGCCAACACTCGGATGCCCAGCGGTTCGAGCGCCTGTTCGACCTGTTTCCGGAGGCGGGCGTCGTCCAGGACAACGCATTCGGGCAAAAATTCCCGGGCCTGAGCAATCAAAAGGTCGGCATTCGTGCCGGCAGTCAGGGCGCAAACATCGAAGCGATCCGGAAAAAGACGCACGATATCCAGTGTCTGCGTGCCAATGGACCCGGTCGAACCCAATACGCTGAGCGGCTGTACATCTGCCCCCCGGTTTACCGGTTCCTGATTCTCTGCACGCTTCGGGCACATGGATCACTGACGGGTTGGTCCGTTTTGCGTATATCCCTGGTAAATCCGCCGTCCGGCTCCAGACAACGACTATGGCATGAAACATACCGCGCGGGATTGCAATATCAAAAGGTGGTCAGTTCCGAGTTTCCCCGCACCTTCGCTCTGCGGATACCCATATGAAACAAACGTTCCTGCCGATCCGGTCATGGGTCGGCGTCGTTGTACTTACCGCTCTGATATGGGCGCCGGTTGTCGATGCGGCGGGGCAACAGCAGGAAAACCCTCAAATTGTCCGATTCCGCCTGGCTGACACGTTCCTGCGCTCGGGACAATTCGACCAGGCTATCGGCTTGCTGGAAGATCTCTATGCGGAAGCGCCCCGGAACGATGCATTCTACGAAAAACTGAAAGAGGCGTACGAGAATGTAAAGCGCTATCAAGCCGCCGCCGCACTGGTCAAGGCGCGGCTGGTGGATACGCGGTCTGCAGCGCTTCTTTCGGATCTTGCGCACATCCGCTATTTGCAAGGAAACGAGAAGGATGCCCACGCTACGTGGCAAGAGGCCGTGGAAACGGCCCCAACCGACCCGAACACATATCGCGTCGTCTACCGTTCCCTCCTCGGCGTACGGCAATTCGAACGCGCCGTTTTGCTGCTCGAACAGGCACGTTCAGCCACCGGGCAGACCGCTCTGTTTCGAGTGGAATTGGCCTATCTGTGCAGCATTTCGGGACTGCACGAAAAAGCTGTGGAGGAATACCTCGCCCTCCTGAAAGAGAATGACCAGCATCTCAACTTCGTGCGTTCGCGTCTGGGATCTTTTCTGGAAGAGGAAGAAGCGCTGGCGTCAAGCCTCTCCGTAGTGCAAGACGCCGTTCGCACCGATCCGTTATACCGGGCATGGCGCGAATTGCTGGGGTGGTTGTACATAGAAGCAGAGGACTTCGGGAACGCTCTCGGGGAATACCGGGCAGTGGATGGGCTGGAAAGCGGACAAGGTCATATGCTGTTCGAATTTGCCCACACGGCCGCCGACGCAGGCGCCTACAATAAAGCTTCAGAGGCATACCGGGAAGTACTGGCGCGGTATCCGGATGCGCCGGCGGCGCCTCGAACGCTCGCTGCATTCGGAGCAATGCATATTCGCTGGGCGGCGGAAATCGGCGAACGCACCTTCGACGCAACCGGCAATCGAGTGAATGCACCGCACTACGACGAAGCGCTCGCGGCATACCAAACCTTCCTGCAGCAATATCCAAACCACGAACTGTATCCGGATGTACTGCACCGCATTGGGCGGTTACAACAGGATGTTTTTCTTGACACAGGTTCTGCCGAGTCGATCTTCCGGCAGGTCGTTTCCACCTTTCCGAATACCCGCGCCGCCGATCAGGCGGCCTTCGATCTGGCCGGTATCGCGATCTTACATGGCCAACTCGACGATGCCCGCCTTCGTTTCAACCGGCTCATCGAACAACTCAGAACAGGAGACCTTGTCGAACAGGCCCGTTTCAATCTGGCCAGTATTCATATGTTCGCCGGGGAATTCGACGCAGCACAGTCACTGGTCGATATTATCGATGCACATACCTCGACAGACGTTTCGAACGACGCTATTGCGTTGAAAATACTACTGCTTGAAAATCGTGGCCCCGACTCACTCGACATGCCGCTGAGACGGTATTCGGGCGCCCTGCTCGCCCGGGAACAACGACGCCCTCTGGCTGCCCTCGATTCGGTGGATGCATTGCTTTCCATGTACCCGAGCCATGCGCTTGCCGACGAAGCCCGTTTCCTGCGCGGGGAAATTCTGCTCGCCGCTGGACGGGGCCAGGAGGCCTACGAAACGTTTGCAGAAATTCCCCTGATGTATCCGGCAAGTTTCCTGGCGGATCGGGCGCTTTTTGAGGCGGCCGGGATATTGTCGCGTGAATTAGGCAAAAAGGAAGAAGCAGCCGCTGCGTACCAGCGGCTGCTGTCCGAATATCCGGGCTCCCTGTTTGCAGGCAAGGCCCGCGATCATATACGCCGTCTCCGCGGCGACGGCGTATGAAACAGCCCGCATTCCGCAGCAGTATCCCGGGAAAAACGATGTCTCTGTGCAGCATTCGCTTTCTTTTTCTTGCAGTTGTCCTGTCACTACCCGCACTATCGGCAAGGGCACAGGACATCCTGATTCCCATGGATATCCGACAGTCCAACCACCTTAAGGCGTACGGGATCGTATTCTGGCTGCTCGAACAGGGCGAAACGGTGGACTGGCTGCTAAACTACCGGGGAGGCTCGTTCCTCGCCAGCGGGTTCAACGGTCTCGAACAAGAATTACAGATACGTGGCGTTCATTTCGAACAGGTCGACGCGGGCGCATCCGCCCGCATCATTGCAGAAGTGGAAAGCGAGGAGCATAACACAGCCATCGTACGACTGGAGACAGCGCCGAACATTGCCGTGTACGCTCCGGAACAAACGCTTCCGTGGGACGACGCCGTACTACTTGCGCTCGAATATGCCGAGGTAACGTACGACATTCTGTACGACGACAAGATTCTTGAGGGGCATCTCCGCGAATACGACTGGCTACACCTTCATCACGAAGATTTTACAGGACAGTACGGCAAATTTCTGCAATACCGGAATATACCCTGGTACATCGAACAGCAGCGTGACACCGAGCAAATGGCTGCGCGGTACGGTTTTCGCAAGGCAAGCCACCTGAAACTGGAAGTGGCCCGAACTATCAAAGAGTATGTAGGGCAAGGGGGATTCCTGTTTGCCATGTGCTCCGGCACCGACACCTACGACCTTGCGCTGGCCGCTCATCGAACGGACATCGTCCCGTCGGAGTATGACGGCGACCCGGTGGACCCTGACGCACTGTCGCGCCTTGATTTCGACATGACGCTTGCCTTCGAAAACTTCACACCCGTCTTTCATCCCGCCGAGTACGAACACGCGAACATCGATACCGGACCTCCTCCCCCTGCGTTGCGCAATCAGGCTATCGACTATTTCACACTATTTGAATTCAGCGCAAAATGGGATCCGGTACCCACCATGCTCACCCAGAACCATGTTGCAACACTCAAGGGATTTATTGGACAAACAACCAATTTTCGCAAGGCATTCGTCAAGCCGTCGGTTGTCGTGCTGGCGGAAGCGCCCAACAGAGATGAAGTCAAATACCTGCACGGGAATTTCGGAGAAGGGACCTTCACGTTCTATGCCGGTCACGACCCCGAAGATTATCAGCATTACGTAGGCGATCCCCCCACTGATTTGGATCTGCACAAAAACTCACCGGGCTACCGCCTCATTCTGAATAATATTCTCTTCCCCGCCGCGAAGAAGAAAAAACAAAAAACCTGACCGCTATACCCGTTGGTCATGTCCTTCGCAAATTCTTTCCTCAACGACAGAGTCGCCATGGATGCCCCCAAAGCAAGTGTACAGTGGGCCGCAGCGGCAATAACTCTCTTCGTGCTGGCAATGACCGGGACCGGGCGGGCGCATGCGCAGCAGCCCGCAGGAAAAACGGGTGTCGGGGTGCAGTTCGGGAAGCCCGGCGGCGTTTCCGTGAAACTGTATCGAAAGCCGGGATTCGCATACGAGGGGCTGGCTGCATGGAATCTCAGCGATTTCTTCTTCCTCAGCGGGCACGCGCTGTACGAACGCGCCATTCCTGATTCCCCCCTCGGTTATTATCTCGGACCGGGCGCAGTAGCAGGGATACAAAAAAAAGATTCGCAAAGCGATTTCGTCGTTGGCGTCAGTGGAACCTTCGGAGTCCATTTTTTTGCGGAGCGCTACGAGGTATTTTTACAGGTCAACCCCCGACTCAACCTGCTCCCCGGCACAACAGGCCATATCGGGGGTGGAATCGGGGTGCGCTACTATTTCAGGAAGTAACAGTTGCTATCCGGCCCCCGCGTTTCTCCGGGTGAACGGGAATCCCTTCAAAAATTCATGTTGTACGAGCGCGTACTCGTAACGGGAGCGAACGGTCTGCTTGGCAGAGAACTGGTTGGCCTGCTCAGCCGGTTCTCCGAATATGACGTACTGGCCACAGGGCGCAGCGCAACGATCCGGTCCGAAGGCTCCTATGGATACATGCCGCTGGACATTACGGCAAGGCGCGACATGCAACGCGCCCTCCGGGATTTCGAGCCCACCGTAGTGATAAACTGTGCAGCAATGACCAATGTCGATCGTTGCGAAACAGACCGGGAGGCATGCTGGAAAGTGAATGTGGAAGCAGTAGAAACGCTGGCGCAGCAATGCAGCGATGCCGGCGCCCGGCTCATCCAACTTTCTACGGATTTCGTTTTCAATGGCCTGAATGGACCGTATGAGGAAAACGCTCGTCCGGACCCCGTGAATTTTTACGGTAAGTCCAAGCAGGCCGCCGAAAATGCTGCGCGGAGAGCAGGCTTCGACAAGTGGACCATTGCCCGCACTGTACTGGTCTATGGCACAGGAGCACATACGGACCGGTCCGATTTCGTACTTTGGTTGCTGGACCGGCTATCTACGGGGCAATCCGTTCAGATCGTTACGGACCAGTGGCGAACCCCTACTTGCGTGGCCGATCTTGCCGGTGGCATTGAGCGCATCGTGCGACGGGGACGCGGAGGAATTTTCCATCTCTCCGGGGCGGAATGGATGTCCATGTATGATTTTGCCCGAACGATTGCCGACGTTTTCGGCCTGGACAGTACGCTGATACGACCGGTCGACGCCTCGACATTCCGGCAAACCGCCGATCGACCGGCAAAAACAGGATTTATTATTCTGAAAGCGCAAATGGAACTCGATTACCACCCCAGGCCTGTCCGGGAGGCCCTTCGCAAGATCGGCGCCCGCCTTGGCCTTGCGTAAAATTGCTTCCGGAAAATTTTCTGACCGCACAACTGCATCGTCCGCTACGTGATAAACATTCAGGTACTTCGCGAAAACCCCGAACGCATACGACAAGCGATCCGGGACAAGGGAACCGGAGATCCGGAACTGGTCGATCAGCTGACGGAACTGGATCGCAGGCGCCGGGATCACCTGGCAGCTCTCCAGCAGGCGCAGGCGCGCTCCAACGCCGTCTCGAAAGACATTGGCATATACATGCAAAGCGGGCGCGCTGATGAAGCCAGAACGCTCATCGATGAATCGGGCCAGCTGAAAACATCCATCCGGGAACTCCAGGAAGCTGCTGCGAAAGCGAACGAGCACCTCGAACGGGGGCTCCTCGAAATTCCCAATATTCCCCACCCCGATGTACCCCGGGGGCATACGCCGGAGGATAACAAGATCATCGCCCGGCACGGTGAGCAGCGCACGTTCGATTTCGACCCGCTTCCACACTGGGAATTGGCCGAACGGCATGGCCTGATCGACTTCGAGCGCGGCGCCAAAGTATCAGGGGCCGGATTCCCTTTTTATACAGGCAAGGGAGCGCGCCTCCAACGGGCGCTGATCAATTACTTCCTTGACCTCGCTGTAGACAAAGGGGGCTACGAAGAAATGCAGGCGCCCCTGTTGGTCAATGCGGACAGTGCGCGCGGCGCCGGGCAACTGCCCGACAAGGAAGACCTCATGTACGAAGTGTCCCGGGACGGGCTGTACCTGATCCCCACCGCCGAGGTGCCGGTTACAAACATCCACCGCGCAGAGATTCTGGACGGGAATCGCTTGCCTGTCAAATATGCGGCCTGGACACCATGCTTCCGACGAGAGGCCGGCTCGTACGGCAAGGACGTGCGCGGACTGAACCGCCTGCACCAGTTCGACAAAGTGGAATTGGTCTGGTTTACCCATCCAGCGCAAAGTTACGAGGCGCTGGAAGCCCTGCGCAGCGATGCGGAGCGCCCGCTGAAAGCGCTGGAATTGCACTATCGCGTACTGCTGATGTGCACCGGGGACATGGGATTTACACAAACCAAAAAATACGATCTTGAAGTTTGGAGCCCGGGCCAGGGCCGGTGGCTCGAAGTGTCTTCCATATCGAACTTCGAGGATTTTCAGGCCCGGCGGATGCAGATTCGATGCCGCCTCGAAGACCGCAAAAAGCCGGCGCTCGTTCACACGCTCAATGGATCGGGACTGGCGCTCCCCCGTATAGTAGCAGCGCTCCTCGAACAATATCAGCAGGGCGACGGGGCCATCGCAATCCCTGATGCACTGCAACCTTATACCGGCTTCGATCGCATCGGGTAAACCGCATGACTGCACGTTCGTTCGCAGAGCGCCTTTCGGCCCGCCAGACAGAAACAGCCTCGCTCGTTTGCATTGGCCTCGACCCCGATCTCGAGCGCCTTCCCCCCCATCTCACCAGTGAGAAGAACGCCGCCCAGGCGGTCATCGCATTCAACCGGGCAATCATCGAAGCAACGGTAGACGCAGCCGCGGCCTATAAACTGAACCTTGCGTTCTTCGAGGCCCTGGGAGCCGAGGGCTGGAGCGTCCTGCAGGCAACCCTGGACACCATCCCGGAGGCCGTACCTGTCATTGCCGACGGAAAACGCGGCGATATCGGCAATTCGGCGCGCTTTTACGCACACACATGCTTCGACCTGCTGGACTTCAACGCGTGTACCGTATCGGGATACATGGGCAGAGACAGCGTGGCGCCGTTCCTCGATCATCCGGGCCGAGGCGTCTTTCTCCTTGCCCGTACGTCTAATCCCGGCGGATCGGATTTCCAGGAAATCGAATATCGGGGCAGACCGCTCTACGAACACGTCGTACGCACGGCACTGGCATGGGAAAAACCCGGAAACGACGGTGCAAAAGGCTCCCTTGGCTTCGTGGTCGGCGCTTCGGATATTGAGGCGCTGCGCCGTATCCGCACCCTTGCCCCCGACTCCCCGCTACTCATTCCGGGCGTGGGCGCACAGGGAGGCAATAGCAGCGATGTGCTGGAGGCCATACGTGAGGGTTCCGGACCGGTCCTTGTAAACAGCAGCCGGGCTATCTTGTACGCCTCTGCCGGTCGCGACTTTGACCGGGCGGCCCGGCAAGCGGCCGAAACCTTGCGGGCGTCCCTTGTACCCGCCCTGTTTTAAGCCGGACACTGCACTGGCCCGACTCCCTGTCCGGGGAACGACGATCCCACTCAGATCACTGTATCGTCGGGAATATGTGCATTCTTGGGAATTACGACAATGCCGTCGCGTACAAAATAATTTTCGGCGTCGACATGTCGGACCCCTTCCCGCCTTTTGATAACACACCGCTTTCCTATCTGAACATTCCGGTCGACGATAGCCCCCTCGATGTAACTTCCATCGCCGATACCCGGACTGGGCGGGCCCCCCACCGGATTCCGCAAGCGGGGATCGTGCCATGCATAATAGTCGGCCCCCATGAACACTGTGTTCTCGACCGTAGTGCCGGCGCCGATGTATGATCGGATACCTATTACAGAGTTCGATATCCTGCTGTTGACAATGACGGCGGCTTCCCCGATCAGGGAATCTTCAACATACGAACTCAGCACCTTGGCGGGCGGAAGCATCCGCGTATTGGTGTACAGCGGCGCCATGGTGTTATAAATGTCGTATTGGGGACGCCGCTTCGCCAGCATAAGATTGGCATGGAAGAAAGACTGAACGGTCCCTACGTCACTCCAATACCCCTCAAACGCATAGCTCGCCACGGGGTGCTTCCGGATAGCCTCCGGGATAATTTCCTGTCCAAAATCATTCGCATCCGGCAACCCGGCAAGCAACGTCTGCAAAACCTCCGCATCGAACATGTAAATGCCCATGGAGGCAAGAAATGTGCGCCCCTGGTTACGCATCTCTTCACTCACCGGACTTTCCTTGCCCGCAAGACTTTCCAGGGCGGGCTTTTCGTGAAACGCAGTGATAAACCCGTCCTCTGTCTTGACGATGCCGAACGAGGGAGCCTCCTCGGCATGCACCGGAATGGTGGCCAGGGTAACGCCCGCACCACTATCGAGGTGATGTTTCATCAATTTCCGGTAGTCCATGGTGTAGAGCTGATCGCCCGACAAAATGAGCACATGGGAATGCCGGTGCGCTCTCAGATTGGACAGGCATTGACGCACAGCGTCCGCCGTCCCCTGAAACCATGTCTCGGATTCCGGGGTCTGGTGGGCGGCCAACACCGTGACAAACCCTTCCCGGAACCGGTCAAACTGGTACGTGCGAGCTATGTGGCGATTCAAACTCGCCGAATTGTACTGCGTAAGGACAAATATCCGGCTGATGTCCGAATTAATGCAGTTCGACACCGGGATATCGATCAGGCGATATTTCCCCCCAAGGGGAACCGCCGGCTTGGAGCGATGCATAGTGAGGGGAAAGAGCCGTTTTCCGGCTCCTCCCCCAAGAATAACGGCAAGTAATTCGTCCATAAGCCCAAAACCACCTTGAGTTGTTGTAAGAATAGGGTAGCATGGCCCCACCTGTGAAGGTACGAATGCACGGGCACTAATTCCGGGCGGCCGGGGCAGCTTTCGGAAACCCTCAATGTGTGATGCGGTACACAAAAAACCCGCTCGCTTCGGTTCCTGGCAGCATGCACGAAAAATCCTCTGAACTCCTGAAACGCATCCGTGGGCGTCTGCACACCACGGCTCGTCGCATGACGCTGGCCGATTTTCTGTTCGGGTGCGTCCTGACCACCGGCGCCATCGCCGGGTTGTGGCTCGTCGCCACCCTGATCGAAGCGGGATGGCGGCTGGATGTTGCCCCTCGAACAGTGCTCTTCCGGATTGTCGGGCTGGCGTCGCTCGGCCTGGTGGCCTGGTTCCTGATGCGCCCTCTGTTGAAAATGTCGGGGCTTCTGCGTAACCGGGGCCCCGAGGCGATTGCCCGCGAGGTCGGTCGCCGGATGCCGCGCATCGGGGATCGCCTCGTGAACCTGCTGGACCTTTCGGAAGGCCGGCACAGCGACACATCGCAGCCCCTGCTTGACCAGGCCGTACATATGCTGGGGACGGAAGTCGATTCGGTCCCTTTCGAAACCGTCGTGGATTTTTCCAGGGCGAAGCGAACCACACGGTTCGCCGCCATTCCTGTCCTCTTGCTATTGTGCCTTCTTGCAGCAGCACCCGGGACATTCATGGGCGCCTCTGCCCGCCTGCTCTCACCGGGAATCCACTTTGATCGACCGGCTCCATTCCAGCTCTACGTAACACCGGGCTCCATCGAAATGGCGCGGGGTTCCACGTTGGCCATCGAGGTCCGCGCGGAAGGGGAAGAACGGCCCGACGCCCTCGAAATATCCATCAACCGGGAAAACGAAGACCACATCGAGAGCATACGCCTGAGCGAGGATTCGAGCGGCGTCTTCCGACATGAACTCGCGAACATCCGGCGGTCCCTTCGCTATCGTGTCACGGCGCCGCCCGTCACAAGCGCATGGTATAGGGTATCCATCACCGATTATCCGCTTGTCCGCAGCCTCCGGATCACATTACGTCCCCCGGCCTATTCCGGCCTCCCTGTGCGTCGACTCGACCCTAATGTGGGCGATGTAGCAGGATTGCCCGGCACACTGGTGGAACTCGATCTTGTCCTCGGCGGCTCCGAGATCGCCGCCGCCGCCATTGCATTCGACGACGGCGCCTATATCCCTCTCGAGGCGGACGGACAACGCGCAGTTGGGAAATTCACGGTATCCCGGAAGGGTTCATACCGGATCATGCTTGAAAACGCCCGCGGCGCCCGCAACAGAGCCCCCATCGAGTACGCCATCGATGCAGAGGAAGATGTAGCGCCGTCTATCCTGCTCGTGCGCCCGGAGCCCGATGACCTGCTTGACGAGACGCTCCAGCGCACGCTCGAAGGGAGCATCAGCGATGACTTCGGATTCCATGATCTGACGCTCTTCTACCGCCTTTCGGAAAGTCGTTTTGACGAGCCGTCCGACACGTTCGAACAAGTACAGTTGCCCGTCCCCGATCCGCGACTGCCGGATCAGCAAGTGGTGTACGACTGGAATATCGGCACAACGACATCCCTCGACCCCGTGCCAGGGGACGTCATCGAATACTTTGTGCGCGTGCGCGACAACGATGCCTGGGCGGGATACAAGGCCGCTCAAACGCCTCCACGCCTGCTCCGGATGCCCTCGCTCGCCGAACGGTACGAATCCTTGCGTCAGGATCAGGAAGACGTTGAATCCCAGCTTCAAGACATACTGGGGCAGGCAGAGCAGTTGGACGAACGGTTTGACGAGTTACGTGACGAGGTGCGCCGTAAACAGAATGCAGACTGGGAAGACCAGCGCCAGATTGAACAGATTGAGCAACAGCAGCAGCGCATGGAGCAACAGGTAAACGACCTGGCTGAACAGGTCGAATCCATGAATCGCACCGCCGAGCAAAACAATCTGCTAAGCGAAGAAACGCTCTCGCTGTACCGGGAAATGCAGCAAGTAATTGAAGAGATCGATTCGCCTGAATTCCGGCAAGCGTTGCAGCAACTTCAGGAATCCATCGCCAACATGGACATTACACAGGTTCAGGAAGCGATCGAGCACTTTGAATTCAGCGAAACGCAGTACCGGCAGCGCCTCGAACGAACGTTGGAGTTATTCAAAAATCTGCGCGCCCAGCAAAGCCTTGAAGAAGCAGCGCGAAGGGCCGAGGAGCTGGCTCGCCAGCAGGCGCGCATGGAGGAAGAAACAACCGAATTGCTGCAACAGCGAGAAACGGAAAACAGTTCTGAAAATCCGAGTACGTCCTCCGACACCCCCCCTGAAACCCCTGCCGGCGCCCCCGAAGACGGTCAGGCGCAGGAAAACACTTCCGACCAGGAGCGACTCGCGCTCCGTCAGGAAAGCGCCAGGGAAGAAATGGAACAGCTTGAAGAACTGATGGAAGAAGCGCAGGAGCGGATCAAAGAGATGCAACGGGGGCCCGTCCAGGACATGCAACAGCTGAACCGGTCGATCAGGGAACAGGATATGCAGCAGCAATTGATGGAGAATGCCGGCCAACTACGTTCCGATCAGTTGAATGACGCGCAATCCGGTCAGCAACGCATGCAGCAATGGTTCCGGCAACTCCAGAACGATCTTGTTGCAATGCAGGAAAGCATGCAGGGTGCGCAGCGACAAATAAACACAACCGGGCTACGCCGGGCGCTCGGGGATGTCCTCACGCTCTCGCAGGAACAGGAATCCCTTCGGAAAAATCTGCTTGAGCGCGCCTCGGATCAGTCGTCGCTACGTGAGGATGCCCGCCTCCAGGATGCGCTATCGGCAGGGCTTACGACCGTCATTGACTCCCTGCGGAGCCTTGAAAAAAATATTCCTCAACTCAGCCGGGAAGTGCAACGACTTTCCGGGCAGGCGCTCCTCGAAATGGAACGGGCCACGAGCGCCATGACAGAGCGGGCTGGCAGAGAAGCCGGTAGTTACCAGACCGCCTCCATGATGCATCTGAACGAACTGGCCTTGCTACTCGCCGGTGTACTCGACCAACTCATGAACCAGCAGGGATCCGGTGGGGGCAATAGCATGCAGCAGGTAATCCGGCAGATGCAGCAGATGGCGCAGCAGCAGCAACAACTGAACCAGCAAATCCAGCAATTCCTGAACGATATGCAGGGAAATCGCCTCGGGAACAACATGGAGCAGCGGCTGCAGCAAATGCGTGCGCAGCAGCAAGCCATAAGGGATCAACTCGGTCAGGTGCGCCGCAATCCGGAAGCCCGCGGCAAGTTGCTGGGGGATCTGGACAAAATCGCCGAGGATATGGAAGAAACGCTTCGGGAATTGCAAGCACGACAGGTGGCCCCACAAACGATCGAGCGGCAACAGCGGATTCTGCAACGCCTGCTCGACGCCCAGCGCTCCATGCAGGAACGGGGCCGCGAACGACGACGCGAATCGCGGGAGGGAAGGAACATCCTGCGCGATGGGCCGCCCGATGCATCCCGCGAAGAAACCGCGGAAAAACTCCATCGCGATCTCATCCGTGCACTCGAAAGTGGCTACGCACCCGATTTCGAGGAGCGGATCAGGCGTTACTTCGAAATCCTGCAACGCCAACAGCAAGAGCAAGAACAGAGATAAGCGGGGCGCTGCCCAAGGAAACCGCCAGTATGCTCACTTGGAAAGTTCTTTCATTTTCAGTATCTTTACAGTTTACGTATAACTTCATTTGATCGTTACAAATTCGGGCATGGCCAATCCAATGAGGATTCTCTTCGTATCCGATGAGGTTAATCCTTTTTCCAAATCTTCAAGCACAGCGACGATAGTCCGACACCTCCCCGAGCAACTCCACAACGAGGGCGGATACGAAATGCGCATCATGATGCCCCGGTACGGCATCGTCAGCGAACGCAGGAACCGCCTGCATGAGGTGATTCGGCTTTCAGGAACTCGCATCAAAATGGGTAACCGTACGGAAACACTCAAAGTGAAAGTGGCTTCCATCCCGGGGATACGCCTGCAAGTCTATTTCATGGACAATGATTATTATTTCAAACGGAAAGGCATCTATCGAACGGCCCAGAACAACCGGTTTTTTGAAGACAATCTGGAACGGGCGTTATTTTTTGGCCGGGCGTCGCTCGAAACAATCCGAAAACTGGGATGGGCTCCGGACATTATTCATGCCTTCGGGTGGTTGAGTGGTTTCGTTCCCATGCTGCTGCAAACCGAATATGCCGGCGACGATGTTTTCGGGAACACGCAAAGCGTATTCACCACGCACCCGGTTTCTTTCGACGCTGTAATCGACGAAGCGTTTGTCGAAACCGAGTGTCTTGCCGATACACTGCCTCTTATCGGCAAGAACCCAAACCATGTCGGCGACATGTTCGCAGACGCCACCATCTCACTCCCGCAGATCGAAGAAAAGACGGCGAGTGCATTATCCTTCGCCGACACGTCCGGAGAACAGCTCGAAATAGCCCGGTCGGTCTATGAAGAACTGCTGGGCAAGGTAGCCGCCTGAATGCATAACAGGTTCGCTTGCATCGTGTAAACGACGGGGAACCTGTAGTCATTTTGTGCATACCTGTTTTTTGTCCCTTCACAATAAAATCCGGTCGATGACGTTCCTCATGCCACCGGATACCTTGTCCCAAAATCGAGCCTTCGTGAAGACGGCCCTGCCCACTCTGCTCATATGCATGGGCGCCCTGCTGGCAGCCTGCGACGATCCCGCAAACGTCGGTGGCGACCTGCTCGGCGCGGCCGGAGGAGAGCCCGTCAATACGGTCGAGCCCCTCTCATTCCTGCGGGCTGCGGAGTTGAAACAACCCGCCGCCAGCCCTCCACGTGTTCTCACGGGCATGGTTCAGGACCCCGTGCTCGGTCAATACGAAGTGCAGGGATATTTCGACATCACGGCAGTCACATCGGATGATTTTCAGGCCGGTACCGTCGAAGCGGTCGAGTTGCGCCTGCGGCGCACCTATGTATACGGTGATTCAACGAGCGAGCTGCGAGCAGTGCTGAGAGACATCGGCGAGGACTGGGACGCGGACGATGTACCAACCGGGACCTCCTTCGCTACCGGGCCGATCATCACGGAATTCACCTTTTTAGCCACGGACACGCTGGTCGTCGTTCCGTTGCCCGATTCCTGGGTTTCGGAACACGATCCTATTCTCCGGGACCCCGATGTCGGCAATCTTTTCCACGGCTTCCGCATCGACCCGGTCGAAGGAAACGCAGTGATCGGATTTGGCCCGGTGGGCTCTGTACTGTTTGCAAGCACCGGCGCGGACTCTGTTTTTTATCCGGTGAGTAAAGCCTATCCCTTCGTAGAACGTTCTGCATCCGCGGGTATTCCCGAAGACCGGTTCCTTATGCAGGCGGGCATTGGGCCTAACCCCGAATTTTCGCTATCCGTCTACAGCGACAGCGGAAACTATCCGTCCACACCCCCCGAAGAAGTTTCCATAAACCGGGCTACCTTTACGCTGTGGGTGGATACCCTGACCTTCCGGCAAAACACGCCGGTGCATTTTGAGCGCCCCCTTCTCCGAACACTGGACCTCTACAGGCGAGTCTCCGGCGACAGTACCTATGCCCTGACAAGTCGAAGCACGATAGACGACCGGGGTCGCTTTGTATTCGGGGGGCCTGCGCTCGCGCGTACTATCGAAGAAAACATCACGGAAGACATAGTATTCGAGATCCGGATGCCTGACCCGGGCATGTCTACTACATTACCCTCGGACCAGGCAAGTTATTACTATTATCACAGCTCCCTGAATCCCATGCTCTTTTATGACGCCGACGCCGGCAATCAGGCGCCTGCCGGGTTCATCACGCTCACCCCGATCTATTGACCGCACCCCGTCGAGCAACGATGCCATCCCTTTCGTTTTCCCGCACCGGACGCGGATCTGCCCGCTTCTTCAGATCACTCGCGGTATGCGCTGTCCTGGTCCTCGCCACGGCGATTCTCGCCGTATCGCCCGGGATGGCGCAAGACGCTCGCGACGGATCCCTGTATTCCCGCTTCGGTATCGGCGCATTGCACCTCCATGCAGGTGGACAGGGCACGGGAATCGGCCACGCCGGATTTGCACTTCATTCGCTGCAATACGTGAATCCGAACAACCCGGGAGCCTGGGCCGATCAGGTGCTCACCCGCATTTCGGCAGGATTCGCCTACCAGAACCTTGTGATTTCCGATAAAAATAAGGAAACCAGTCGGCTTGGCTCCGGCCATCTGAGTGGCATACAGCTCGGTTTTCCCCTGATTGAACGGAAACTGGGGGTAGCGCTGGGGTTTGCTCCCTTTTCGCGCGTGAGCTACAATGTAGCGAATGAAGGTACTCTTCTCTCTGGAGACCCGGCCCGGCCCGACACGGTGGGGTATCGCGTGAATTTTTTCGGATCGGGCGGAATACAGCAGATTACAGGCGGCCTCGGATACCGGTTCAGCCCCAATTTCAGCGCCGGCGCCTCACTCAATGCACTCTTTGGTCTCATCGACAACGGACGGGAAACCATCTTTCTGGAAGGGTCTTCCGGTCCCTTGTTCCTTGATACGAATCTTGAAACTTCGACCCGGCTGAACGGCCTTTCGGCTACGTTCGGAGCCTTGTTCAGCATACAAAACGTACTTGCTGAAGAGGATTTCATCAGCATTGGCGGGGCCTTTACGCTCCCCACAACGTTGTCAGCCAAACGGGTTACCTCACTGGGAGAAAACCTCGACAGGGATACGCTGGGAACAACGATTTCCGGAAAAATCGACATGCCCTGGCAATTGGGCCTGGGCGTTGCGTATTATCCCGACAATCGATGGACGTTATCGGCCGGTGGAAAATTCGCCCCATGGACCGATCTGCGGAGCACTATCCCCTTGCCCGGATATCACTCGGGAACAGCACAGGGGTTGTCAGACGTAGTGCAGCTCGGAACTGGCGTTGAATTCCTGCCCGCAGGTACCGATCTTCTTGCATCGTGGCCAGCGCGCATTGCCTACCGCTTCGGAATTTCCTGGGATCGGGCTTATATTTCCCCTGACCGGAATATGAACATCGAAACAACAACGATTTCAGCAGGCTTTGGTTTACCGACCCTGATACCGGGTGCACGCCTCGATATAAATATGCAGGCGGGTATACGTGGCGCCGCCAACGCTGATCTCGTACGCGATGTTTTCTACCGGCTCTCCATGTCGGTAAATATAGGCGAACGATGGTTCCAGACCCCGAAACTACGTTAACGTCAAAAGGTGTAACTTTATCGGCAGGCGATCCCCCTTCACAAGACGAGCTTTAATCATGCGGCGCATTATAAAGCATACCTCCCTTTGTAGCCAGGGTCTCATCGCATCCGTATTGCTTGCGGCCGTATGCGCCACCGGGCCGGTGCAGCCTGTCCTCGCTCAATCCGACGAGGCGAACGTAGTGAGCGACCAGGACAAGGCCGTGCACTACAGTCTCTACTATGAGGATTTCAAAAACAGGAATTATCTGAGTGCATTGCCGAACCTCCACTGGATCCTCCATAACGCACCCGAGTATCCGCGAAATGACGACCGGAATTTCGAGCGAACCGTGGACCTCTACACAGCGCTGGCCGAGGCCTCGACAAGCGAAGAGGGCAAGCAAGCATATCTCGACTCAGCCTATGCATGGTTCGATCAATCCATCGCCGGCATGCAGGAAGGCGCCATCGAGTTCGACGAAGCCCAATGGACGCTCCGAAAGGGACGCTTCCTGCAGGAAAACCATCAATCGCTGAGTAGCGATCCGCCTACATTCGCCTCGGTCTACAACGAGGTCTACACCATGATCGGGTGTAATATCGATGCATACTATGTACGCATCATCATCGACGACGCCGCCCGAAACGGCGACAAGCAGCGCGCCATTAACCTGACAGACGAAGCCGAGGCATGCTATCCCGACAATGCGGATGTCGCTGCGTACCTCACGGAGATACGTAACGCCCTGTTCAGCACACCGGAAGAACGCCTTGAATTTCTCCAGACACGACTGGGCAACACCCCGGATAACATAGAGGTAGCCGCGGAACTCTTCGACATCTATCTCGAACTGGGCTACCGCGACGAGGCCGCAGAACTCGGCGACCGTCTGCTCGAAATGGATCCATCGCCCCTTACGTACCGCCGCCTCGGACAACTTCATCTCCAGGACGGGAATGCAACCCGGGCAATATCCTACTATGAGGAGGCGCGCGCGCTGCTCGGCGACGACGCCGACGCCACAATCCGACGGGATATTCTGTACAATCTGGGAATCGCCCGGCAACAGGAGGGCGCCGTTTCCCAGGCACGGTCCCTGTTCCGTCAGGCCATCCAGGTGGATGCAAACTTCGGTCAGGCATATATCGCCATCGGCGACCTGTACGCCACCGCCGTATCGAATTGTGGCACGTTCGAACGGGAAGACCGGGCCGTTTACTGGCTGGCGGTGGATTATTATCGGCAGGCCCGGGCAAAGGACTCGAGTGTATCAGCGCAGGCGAATCAAAAAATCGCCACCTACCGGCGCAGTTTTCCGGATCAGGAAGCACTCTTTTTCAAAAACTGGGAGCCGGGGCAATCCTACCGGGTGGATTACGGCTGTTACGCATGGATCAACGAAGCGACGACAGTGCGCGCTCCGTAACGTCTCGCATTCGGCTTTCCTTTTCCACACTCCTCGTTACATTTAACGGCCCGCGCTTTCTGCGGCCCGTTCGCAGTATGTTTTTGCCAGCATTATGCAGATAGAGCACATCACCGCCCGGCAGATTCTTGACAGCCGTGGCAATCCGACCGTCGAAGTCGATGTCATCACATCGGATGGGTTTCGTGGGCGCGCCGCCGTCCCGAGCGGAGCATCCACGGGAGAACACGAGGCCGTGGAACTGCGGGATGGGGACGACAGCGCCTACATGGGCAAGGGTGTATTGGATGCTGTCCGAAACGTGAATGAAATAATCGCCCCGGAATTGATCGGGCGGGATGTGCTGGACCAGGTTTCTATCGACAATACGCTGATCGACCTCGACGGCACCGAAAACAAGGGACGGCTTGGGGCCAATGCCCTACTCGGCGTATCGCTTGCGGTCGCAAAGGCCGCCGCTGAGAACCTCGGTCTTCCTCTCTACCGATATATTGGCGGAACCAATGCCTCCACGCTTCCTGTACCGATGATGAACATCATCAACGGAGGACACCATGCGGACAACAGCGTGGACATGCAGGAATTCATGATCATGCCGATCGGCGCAAGCTCCTTCAGCGAAGCGCTCCGCGTCGGCGCCGAAATTTTCCATACGCTGCGGAAGGTGCTCAAGGAAAGGGGGTACAATACCGCGGTCGGCGACGAAGGCGGCTTTGCCCCCGACTTGCGTTCCAACGACGAAGCCGTAGAGGTCATCCTCGAAGCAGTTTCGCAAGCCGGGTACGAACCAGGGCGGGATGTCTATCTGGCCTTGGATCCGGCCACCTCCGAAATGTACCGGGACGGGTATTATCTTTTCTGGAAGAGCGACCCAAATACAAAACGATCCGCCTCGGACATGATCGACTTCTGGGAGAACTGGGTCAATCAGTATCCTATCCTCTCCATTGAGGATGGCTTGGCCGAAGATGACTGGGAAGGCTGGAAAGCACTCACGGACCGCCTCGGGAACCGGATCCAACTCGTCGGAGACGACCTTTTTGTGACGAATACCGATCGGTTGCAACAAGGCATCAGCGACGGAGCAGCCAACTCCATACTGATCAAACTGAACCAGATCGGCACGCTGACGGAAACCCTTCAGGCCATCGAACTCGCGCACACCCACGGATATACGGCAGTGATCAGCCACCGCTCCGGCGAAACCGAAGATGCAACCATTGCGGACCTTGCCGTAGCCACGAATGCCGGCCAGATCAAGACCGGCTCCGCAAGCCGCAGCGACCGCATCGCAAAGTACAATCAATTACTGCGCATCGAGGAGTTGCTCGAATCTGCGGCTTCTTTCCCTGGCATGGGCGCCCTACGTCCCGGCAACATAGAACAATAGCTGCATGAAGAAGAAATCCTTCAAGCATTCGTCAGACCGAATCGGATCGGATACGCCGTCTTCTCCGTTGTTTTTGTCTGTGGATACGAAACGGCGCCTGCGCAAAGTAGTCCTGTGGGCTATTATAGCGGCTGCTCTTGGCTCGTTCGTATTCCTCGACAGCCACAGCCTCCTCAAGCGCATGACGTGGCGCAATGAGTATACGGAAGTGCACCAGGAAAACGAACGGCTGCGGGCCGACATCTCACAACTCGAAAAAGAAGTTAGCGAAGGCCTCTCCGACGAAGCGGTAGAAAAAATTGCGCGTGAGGAATATGGCATGCACCGCCCCGGCGAAACGGTGTATCCTGTCGAAGAACGCGCCAACACCAAAAAGAATGCTCCGGAAGATCGGCAACGTAAAGCCGTGAACGAATCCCCGGGCAATGCGTCCAGCCGCCAAAGCACTGCAAACGATTAACCCTTCCGGCACGCATTTTCTCACGGACCTCCCGGAATGATCCGACGCCTGTATCAAAAGACCTCGGCATGAATCAGCTCGCAATAGGGATTGATCTTGGAGGGACCATGATCAAGGCGGCCCTGGTCCGGCGTGGTGAAGGATTCGTCGTCGAGAAAGCACGCGACACCGAGGCGATCCACGGCCCCGATCATGTACTGGACCGTATTGCGGACCTTATCCGTTCGGTCGCAGCCGAGGCCCCGGATGCAGTAATCAGCGGCATCGGTATCGGAGCGCCAGGGGCAATCAACTGGGAGCGCACGTCGGTCGTACAACCGCCCAACCTGCCTGGATGGGGTGTAGTCAATCTCCGGGAAGCACTACAAGCGCGTCTGGGCGACGAACTGTCCGTATTCGTAGAAAACGACGCCAATCTGGCCGGGCTTGGTTCGGCACACTACGGCAGAGGACGCCCCTACCCTTCCTTCATCATGGTCACGCTGGGCACAGGTGTAGGCGGCGCCATCATCTACGACCGGAAGATATTCCGCGGGACCACCGGAGCCGCTGCCGAAATCGGGCATATGACGATCAATTTTGCAGGCGCCATCGACCGATACGGTATTGCAGGTTCGATCGAGTCATACCTGGGTCAGAAATACTTGTCCCGCTACGGACGCCACAAGTTGCTCACCCGGCACGAAAGCATCATACACCAGATGGCGGGGCAGGACCTGCAAAATCTCACCCCCCTCATGCTCTACGAAGCAGCCTGCAGCGGTGACGAACCTGCCCAGGAAATCCTGAGATGGGCAGGCCACAAGCTGGGCGTCGTGCTCGGGGCATCCATCAACCTCCTGGACATTCGCAAGGTCGTGGTAGGCGGCGGGCTTTCGGCCGCAGGCGATTTCATCATTGACGAAGCTCGAAAAAGCATCCGCGAATACGTCATTCCGGATCACCGGGACGAGATTGAAATCGTCCGAGAAACCCTCGGCAACGAAGCGGGTATGCTCGGAGCCGCCCATCTGGTCTTTCAGTTTCTCGACGAAGAAGCGGTCAGGTCGCCCGCATAGCCGCGGACATCCGGTAGCCGCCTGCACCCGGGCGAACTCGCATGTCCACCATCCGCCCTGTTTTATGATCGGGGTTCGCCGACCATTTTTCGCTGCGCTGCTTTTCCTTGCGGGCAATGCCTTGCCCATTCCGTGTCTGGCCCAGAATACAGACGCCCCCATCAGGTTTTCTGCGAAAGACTCGTTGGTGATTTCCTTCAACGAGAAAAACGATGTGGGGAATTTATACAATCATGCAAAAGTTGCATACAAAGAGGCTGAACTATACGCATTCCGCATAGATATCCTTTTCGATCAGGATGAATTGCACGCATCCGGCCTCCAAAGCGATACCGGCGCGGTCGGCGCCCCATCCTTTACACAAGGATCGGAAACCTTCGAGGGAGATCGGATATCCTTCAATGCCGCGACGGAACGAGGACGCGTAACCGGCGCACGCACTACCCTCGATGAGGGATTTATACGGGCCAATGTGGTGAAAGTCGGGGAGGACAGTACGCTTTACGTGGCGGAAGGAGTCTACACGACCTGCGAATGCCTGGACGATCCATCGTACTCGCTCCGGTCGAGCAAAATGAAAGTCGTCGATCAGGAATGGATCTACACGGGACCTATTCGCCTCTATCTGTTCAACATCCCTACGCCGCTATGGCTGCCGTTCGGCTTTGTGCCTGCCCGCGAGGGACGGCGCAGCGGCCCCCTGCCCCCCCGCTACGGAGAAGACGAACGGGGGTTTTATCTGCGCAACTGGGGATGGTATCAGGCCATCAACGAGTATATGGACGCCCGGCTTGAATTTGGCCTATGGACGCGAGGCAGTTTTCAAGTCACGCCGCAATTTCGTTACGCACGGCGATACCGCTATTCCGGGCAGATTCTCGTGGACTACCTTAAAAACCGGAACGGCGAACGAGGCGATCCCGACTTTTCGGAATTTGGTACGGGGCGACTGCGCTGGACACATAATCAGGAACTGAACCCGACCACCAGGCTTCGCGCGAATATCGATTTATCCTCCTCAAGCTACCTGCGCACCTCTTCGGAACAGTACGACGACCGCGTCCGGCAAACTATCCAGTCGAGCGCAGGGTTCAGTAAAACCTGGCGTAGAGCAGGACGCAATCTGACTCTGAACCTTAGCCACCAGCAAAACCTCGAAAACGGTAGTGTCCGTGTGGTGCTGCCCAGTCTCACATTCCGCCAGAATACCCGAAAGCCCTTTGCACGCGAGAGTGGTCCGGGGAGGGATCGCTGGTATGAACGCATCACGTACGATTACAGCCTGAACACGGACAATCGGTACAACTTTGTCCCGAACGACTCGACAGACATCGCATGGTACGAAGCACTGATTTCTCCCTCAAAATACCGGGAGGCAACCGGTAGGTCAGAGCCATTCGCCTTCAAAGCAGCGCATCGGATCAACATTGGCGCCGGATTTCCGGCGCTTTCCAGAGCCTTTCCTGTGCACCTCGTCCCGAATATCAATTACACGGAAGACTGGTTTATCCAGACTGAACGCCGACAGGTTGACGAAACAGGCCGGGTTACGGTCGAAAAAACGCCGGATTTTCTTGCACTGCGGCAATTTTCAACCGGGTTTTCCATGAATACGACGTTCTACGGGATTTTCCCTTTCCGGATCGGCCCCTTCGATGGGCTGCGCCATACCGTCCGCCCACGCATGAGCCTCAATTACCGGCCCGATTTTTATGCGGATGCGTGGGGCTATACGGCCTCGTATACCGATGCGAACGGAGAACGCCAGCAATATGCCCTCGTCCCCGGCGTACAGCGCTTCGGACAAAAGAGCATGAGTTTTTCGATCGATAATGTATTCGAGACACGACACATCTCTACCGACTCCACCGGGACAGAACGCAGGAATGTGATCCGGCTGTTGAACACGGGGATAGCAACCGGCTACAACTTCGCTGCCGACTCGATGAAACTGGGGGATCTGCGCCTTAACGCACGCACCCGCATCGCCAGCAATCTCAGCTTGAACATGGGAGCAACCTTCTCTCCCTATGCCCTCAACACCGAGGGCGCCCGGGTGGTCAATCGGTTCCTCTTCTCTGACCGACCATGGCTCCCCGTACGAGCCACCTTGCTCAGGATGAGCCTGAACACTTCGTTCCAAAGCAAGCCAACCGGACCGGAGCGTTCCTTCAACAGCCTGCGCTCCCGCGATCTGCCCGCCGGGGCAGGTATACCCGGGGGAGCACCGCTTACTGGAAACGACGTATTCCGGTCTCCGTATTCGGGTACATCGGACAGCTATGCCGACTTCGCCATTCCTTGGTCCCTGCGCCTCGATCTCAGTTACAATTATTCCAAACTGTTCAGCGACGCCAGGAGAACAGCAGTGCTGAACGCCCAGTTTGATTTCAACCTGACGCCAGACTGGAAAATACAGGGGCGCTCCGGGTACGATTTCGAGGCGCGAAAACTCATCTATACCAGTGTGTCCGTTTTTCGCGATTTCAACTGCTGGGAAATGGCGATCAATTGGGTGCCGTTCGGGCCGTACCAGTCTTACAGTTTCGATCTGCACGTGAAAAGCGGACAATTGCGCGACCTGCTTCGCCTCCGGCAACCGCGTTCCGACATAAAGGGACGGTTCGGAAGGCTGAGAAACTGAGGCGGACATGCCCGGTCTTTTCGCACAATGCGCCGAATTCGTGTGCACCTGTTAACGCAGAGGGCCGTCCCTGCAACACTCCTTAACAGATCGACTGCAAACGTACAGACGATGGATGCTGCGCCGATTGCTCCGATTGACTCGCTTCCAAGTGGCTGTCGAGCGCTACAGCACTACCGGACGATGCAGGATGTGACTATTGCAGCGAAGCATACCTTGATAAGAATAAGTGTTTGCGCGCCAACATAAGGTGCAGATGTGTCGCGCCAGACCCTCTACGCCGAGATCGCAACGCTTGCTGCGGGATTCGGAACCTGGATCGTGGGTCTTGCGGTGCTTGCGCTCTTGCCGCTCTCTATCCTCGTCGCACGGCGTTTTGCCGTAACGTGAGCAGGTCATTGGCAGGCATCCGGATATGCACGAAGCCGCCGTGCGTTCTGTGTCGCACTCGCCGGGAAGACATGATAAGGGCCTATCGTTAACGCCTGGGCTACGGGCCTACGATATCGGAATGTGTTCCACGAGTCAATTTGGCGGATTGCCCCCGGCATTATTCTTCTTTTCTTAACATTATGGTAATGTTATTTCGGCGCCATTGCATTATCCTTTGGCCTTCGTCACAGTTGGACACCCTTCATGTCCATGCGGTTTTCTCTGTAGGGCATTAGTTTTTTAGAGGCATGGACATGTTTACGACGCCGGCGCGGTATGCGCTGGTCCTGGCCTTTGCGCTGGGCGCAATGCATTTCAATGGCGCTTCGGCCCGCGCAGAAAAGTGCAATACGGCAATTCCCGAGTATAGCGGCGAATCCTCGTCGTCCCTGTCACTTGGAGCCCCGGTGGCGGTCGGAACGATGCGTGACCGGATGTTGACGACGAGCGGAACCTCCGTCGTCAGATTCAGCGTAGCGCGTTATTTCACGGATCCTGACGGCGATGACCTGACTTATTCGACCGAGTCGGATAACTCGACCGTGGCAACCGTAGAGATGTGCGGGAGCATTCTGAAGATCGTCGCTAAACAGAATGGCAGGGCCGATGTGACAGTGGAGGCAAGCGACGGGACGGGTAGTGCAACGCAGTCTTTCTGGACATGTGTGAACGGGAATTGCCCTTCCGCACAAAACAATGATCCTGTGCCGGAAGGCACGATTGCGGACACGACGTTTACGCAGAAGACTTCCCCGATCAGTTTTTTCGTATCGCCTTATTTCAGTGACCCCGACGGGGATGATCTGACCTATTCGCCCAGTTTGTCGACCACGGGCGTGGTAGAGGCAAGTATTACGGACAGCACGCTGACGCTTACGGCTGTTTCGAAGGGTACGGCGACGGTTACAGTGACGGCGACGGATCCAAGTAGCGCGGACGCCGCGCAGGTCTTTGACGCGACGATTGCGAACAGCGTAGTGGAGGCCATAGGCACGATTCCCGATACGACCGTAGCGGTAGGCGCCTCGCTTGTATTCAATGTATCGCCGTATTTCAGAGACCCCGATGGCGATCCGCTGGGCTACCTGGGCGCTTCGCTGAATCGAGACCTGGCAAGCGCAAGCGTCTCGGATAGCACCTTGACGATTACCGGTTTGTCGGCGGGCGAAGCCCGGATCGTCGTGCTTGCACACGAGACCCCGATTACCGAATTGCCAAGTCAATACTTCTATGTGACGGTCGTCGAGGGGAACCGCCCCCCGAACCCCGTGGGCACGATCTCCGACACGACGCTGACAGTGGGCGGTTCTTCCGTGAGTTTCGACGTGTCGGATTATTTCGAGGACCCCGATCCGGGGGACTCACTGTCGTATTCGGCCTCGTCGTCTGACACAGGCGTAGTAACGGCAACCATACCTGAGGGCGACAGCACGCTGACGATAACGCCCGTCGCAGCAGGCACGGCTACGGTAACGGCGACGGCGACGGATCTTAGCCATGCGGACACCACGCAGGTCTTCACCGTGACGGTCGGCAGCACGGATCCTCTCTCGGTAGATATCACCTCGGGTCCGACAACGACGATCGCTTCGGGCGTGGAGAACACCTGGGAGGCGGAGGCGAGCGAAGGGACCTCACCCTACACGTACCGTTGGGACTACGCGACCGGGTGTGTTGATAGCGAGCACAGTCCCGCGGACGACTCCTGCGTCTGGCGATGGATAAGCGCAGGTACAGGCAGTAGCCTTACGCAGACAATAACGACGGCGAACAGTCTGACCGGCGTTCGCGTGACAGCGACCGACAGCGCGACGCCCACGGCCTCCTCCGCCATGGATTCGGTTATCGTGTCGGTCAATCATGCCCCCGACACCATGGGCGCGATAGGCGCCCGGACCATCGTCCTTGGCCATCCCGACGTGAGCTTCTCCGTGGCGCGCTTCTTCTCGGACCCGGACGACGATGAACTGACCTGGGAGGCCTCTTCGTCAAGCAACGATACCGTGGGCGTGAGCGTTTCAGACAGCACGCTTACGCTTACGGCCAAGCTTGTGAATACGACGCCGGACACGGTTACGGTAACGGCGACGGATCCGGGCGGGTTGAGCAGTCCTGCGCAGGAATTCGCCGTGACGGTTGACAATCCCCCCTCTACGGACCTTACGGCCTTTATCACGGGGGACAATCTGACGTCGATCGTATCGGGCACGGAATATACGTGGGGCTCCAGAGTCACGGGCGGGACGCCTCCGTATACGTACAGCTGGCATTATTCAACGAACTGCGTCGATGAGGGGCTGCTTAACGCTGCGCCTTGCGTCTGGCAATGGATAGGCGCAGGATCGGGAACGAGTTATACGAAGACGATAATGACCACGAAAACTTCTGCGCAAATTCGGTTGATCGTCAGCGATTCGGTCAGTCCCGCTGATTCGGTGACGAAGAGGCTGAATTTGACGGTCACGCAGCCTGTAAGTACGGATCCCGTTGACCCTGTTATTCCTCCGCCCCCCGTTACTCCTAACCGTCGGCCTGTGGTCGACCGGGACATCCCGGACCAGACGCTGACCGCAGGCGGTTCGTCGGCCACGTTCAATAATCTGGACAACTACTTTTCGGACCCGGACCCCGACGATGACCTGGACTACTCGGCCGAGTCGTCGAACAGCAGCGCGGCGCGCGTAAGCGTATCGGACCCGAGGCTTACGATAACGCCCGTTGCGCAAGGCAGCGCTACGGTAACGGTGACGGCAGACGACGGACAATACACTGTATCGCAATCCGTCACGGTGACGGTGAACCGGGCAACGCAGCCTCCCGCTAACCGCCCGCCCATAGCCGAAGGTACGATTTCGAAGCGCACATTGACGCTCGTCACATCGCCGTCTGCGAGCTTCAGCGTAGCGTCCTCGTTCTCGGACCCGGATCCCGACGATGACCTGGAATACTCGGTCTCGTCGTCGAACACGAGCCGGGTGACCGCGAGCATGTCGGGCGCAACACTCACCATAAGAGCCGTCTCGCAAGGCACGGCAACCATTACCGTGACGGCGACGGACCCGGGCAATCTGAGCGCCGAGCAGCGCTTCGACGTGACGGTGAACAGTTCGACCGTCGTTCCTCCGCAGCCGACCAATAATTCACCCGTAGCCGTGGGTACGATCTCGAAGCGCACGTTGCTGCTCGTCACATCGCCGTCAGCAAGATTCAGCGTAGCGTCCTCGTTCTCGGACCCCGACGGCGATGTCTTGCGCTACTCGGTCTCGTCATCGAACGAAAATCGAGTGACCGCGAGCATGTCAGGCTCGTCGCTCACGATACGAGCCGTCTCGCAAGGCACGGCAACCATTACCGTTACAGCGACGGACCCCGATGGTGAGAGCGCTACTCAGGAATTCGATGTCGAGGTCCCTAACCGTCGACCCGTAGCCGAAGGTACGATTGCGGATCGCGAATTGCTGCTCATCACATCGCCGTCTGCGAGCTTCAGTGTAGCGTCCTCGTTCTCGGACCCCGACGGCGATAACCTGGGCTACTCGGTCTCGTCGTCGAACACGAGCCGGGTGACCGCGAGCATGTCGGGCAGTACACTTACCATCACAGCCGTCTCGCAAGGCGCGGCAACCATTACCGTGACGGCCAGGGATCCGGGTAACTTGAACGCTACGCAGCAATTCACCGTTACGGTCCCTAACCGTTCGCCTGTAGTCAGCAATGACATTCCCGATCCGACGCTGACCGAAGGCGGCTCGTCGGTTACGTTCGATCTGGACGACTACTTCTCGGACCCCGACGGCGATGACCTGACCTACAGAGCTTCGTTGGCTTTGACCAGTATTGCGACGGAAAGAATCTCGGGCTCGACGCTCACGATTGCGCCCGTCTCGGCAGGAAACGCAACCTTGAATGTGTTTGCGGAAGATCGTTCCGGATCGGTATCGCAATCCGTTACGGTGACGGTCAGCACGGCGGCCGGGCTTAGCGCCTCGATCGACGGACCGTCGTCGATCACCACCTCTGGCGGCAAGACATGGACGGCCTCGGCGAGCGGAGGCACTGCACCCTATACGTACAGTTGGCGCTATGAGGAGCCCTGCTCAGGAGGAGGAACGCCGCCCGGCAATCACGCGGCGCCCCCCTGCACGGAGTGGACCTCCGGCGGAACCTCGAATCGCCTTACGTTCACGCCGTCGAGTTCGACGACCATCGAGCTGACGGTGACCGACGCCAATGACGACTCCGTCACGGCTACGCTTTCGGTCTCTTTTGATCTGTAAAAGACAGTACCTGAATCATGAAGTTCTTACCTGTAATGAGAAACGTACTCTGCGCACCCGTAGCAGCGGTATGTACTGCGCTGTTTATGCTCGCTCCGTCCGAAGCGCTGGGCCAGAGCGCCAAGTCCACCAGAGCGCCGCACATCCTGCAGCACGACGGCAAGCGCTTTGCCGCCTATGTGGACGAAAAGAGCGGAACGGCCACATGGATCATCGATACCGACTCGCTGGACTTTAGTCCGGGGAATACCCAGTCATTCTTTTCCAAAGAGTCCGTATCCGCAGCGGCGGACGCCTTCCTTGACGCACACGCGGGCGTGTTCGGGATTGACACTAAACAGCTGAGCGAGCCCCACGTCGAGACCAACGGCACGTTCTGGTTCGTCAGCTATACGCAGGTCTACGAGGGGCTCCGCGTGCTCGGCGCGCAGGTAGGGGTCACGATAACCTACAGCGGGCGTATCGTGGGTGCAGGCGCCCGCGCCTTTCCCAAACTCGATGTGCAGGTGGGGGCTCAGATAAGCAGGGCCGCCGCTATTGCTTTTGCGCGGGGCCAGACAACCATTCCCCAAACGGAAGCCGTCGTAAAGCAGAACCTTGTCATCGTGCCGGAAGAACTGACCGAGCGCTACGTCTTCAGGTTGGCCTGGGAAGTCATACTGGAGAACCGGGATCATGACCTTCCGTTCAGCAAGACCTTTCTGGTGGATGCGCACACGGGAGCTATCATTGCGGAGCACAGCAATATCCTGGAGAGTTCCTCGCACGGACAAGGGCGAGTGCGACTTGCAGGCGGATACGACCTCGTTGGCGCCGAGCCTGCCCATGCCTCCTCGTCCTCTTCCGTTGCGGCAGCGGTCATTCCCTATGCACTGCCGCACGTCGATATTCCCGAAGAGAACATCTTCGGGACCGCGCCGCCGAAGCCGGAGCGCCGCGAGCCTGCGCCTTCGGGAACAAGTACTCTCTCCGGCACGGTGACGCTCAACTATTACGAATCGCCCGCTGACTACAACAACGATCCAGTCGTGCGGCACGAAAATCAGCCGTTTCCCTACGCGAAGGTCATTGTCCAGAACGACGCCACGCAGGAAACACATGAGGTCTATGCGGATTCCCTCGGAAGGTATGAAGTCTCCGGGCTTGCGGACACGACGCACACGGTGACCTTCGAGATCGCAAACGACAAGGCGTATATCTTTCGGGGACTTTCCACATGCGAAAAGGAGAGAAGTTTTTCGATCGACATTGATGGAGACACTACTAACGTAAATCATAACTGGGGTTGGGGCGACAGCGGCGACGGCCGGCTTACCGCCTTCGCGCTCAACGGCGTATACCATGTGCGCGAAATGTACGACTATTTCGCGAATACGTACCGCTATGACGGAATGGACGAGGCCACATATAAAATTCGGATTTTTTCAAGCAATCAGGGTGGCATCTTTACTATTGACCCCTCCTATCCTAAAAGAATATGGCTGGGCGGCCCTTATGCGATGTCCAATGACGTCGTTCTTCATGAATTTACGCATGATGTCATCTATACGTTGCATACTCCGGATTCAGCGGAGGATAGGCCATCTGGGCCTGAGTATTATGCCATGGACGAAGGTTTTTCCGATTATTTCGCCGCGGACAAAACAAACAATGATATCTTTGGCGGGCCCAAAAACGATTCCTCAACTGCTTTTCAAGAATATGGGCGCCCACCTATACGATTTATGTATAACAATTGCACCATGGATAATTACGACGATGATTCTCCTACCGTAGGAAAGTGTGGAACAGATCCCCATTACAGGGGGAGTATCATTGCCGGAGCGATATGGCAGATCCGCAAGGCCAGAAGTAGGCCAGCTGAACACACCGGGGCGACAGCAAGTCAGTTGCTCTTTACTGCGCTTCAGATACCACCCTACGCTGCAACTTTTGAAGCACTGAGGGATCGCTACGCGGTGGCCGACAGAAACAGCAACAACGGCGACTACGCGGCTACGATCGAGGAAAAGTTCGTCGATCGCAAGATCGGCGGGCCTGTCATGCCCGGCATACCAAACATTACGGTCGATTCCCAAACGCGTAACCCGGAAATCACCTGGCGCGACAATTCATTGCTTGAGGACGGATACCGGGTGGAACGCAAGCGATATGCCGGTGCTTGGTCGGTCATCGCCGATCTCGACGATGACACAGAGGCGTACACCGATACAAGCTACCAGTGTATTTCTGGACAATCGGGTTCGAAGGACACATATTCCTACCGCATTGTACCCTATAAGACGTTTACAAGCGGAATAGACACTGTATCGACCGCGTCTGCCGCCGTTGCTCTTTACCTGAATACATGTACAACTGAAACGGCGTCGCGCATTGCCGATGCTTCTGATGATGCTGAAATGATGAGCGATGCCCGGATTCAGGTTCAGGAACGCAAGGTACCCACCGGTCTGGAAGCGCCTCACCCCAATCCTTTCAATCCTGTGACGACGATCCGCTACGGACTTGCCGAAGAAGGTCCGGTTCGCCTTACGGTCTATGACGTGCTTGGGCGCAGGGTAGCCGTTCTCTTGGACGGGGTCCAGACACCCGGGAAACATACCGTGCGTTTCGAGGCCTCTCACTTGTCAAGTGGATTATATTTTGTTATTTTTGATGCAGGAGGAAAAACATTTACGAAGTCTGTGCTGCTCATGAAGTGACCGAGCGGATTTTTCCGTGAAAGAAAGAACATGGAGGGACTTATGAGAAATGCAGGGCGTTTTTCGGCGGCGGTGTTGTTTTCGGGTATCCTGCTCATTCCCGCAGGCGCCAAGGGGCAGTCTCATACCTCGGCGCCCTCTTCCACGGCCCCGGCCTGGGTTGAGCACACTTGGGAGGAAGGGAGCCACGTTTTGCCCTACGCCATCGACGTAAACAATGAGGATGAGGTATATGTAACCAAAGTACTCCAGGATACCGCTTATCACCATGATCATTATGGGTTAAGTTTTGTCTACGTACAAGGCAATTTTATTGTCAGGTACGCCGCCGACGGTTCGCTGCGCTGGGAACGGGCAGGTAGCGCCCCCCGGAATGAATCGAGATTTTTCAATGCTTTCGTAGGGTATGGCTTAGCAGCCCGGGACAATCGCATCTACACGAGCGAAGGGACGCCTCATACGTATAGTGATTACGTACCAAACCACGGCGGTATCATGATTAATACGTATGCCGACGATGGGGATTTGCTCCAGACCATCTTTCTCGGAGAGTTCCCTGACAATGCTGTTTTTCCGCCCGCCGCGATCAATGGCCTGGGTCTCGATCAGGCCGGCAACATCTACATCGCCGGTATGTACAGCGGGATTACATACGGCGGGGACTCGCTCTTTTCCGCCCCGCACGCGCTTTCTGCTTTTCCTCTTATAGACGGCTTTATCAGTGAGACGGGCTATCCCGACGTCTTTCTGGCCAGTTATACGCCTGAGGGCATCATCCGCTGGGCCCGCCGCATCGGCGGACCGCTCCCAGATAACCTGTTCGAGGGTCTTTTTGCTGTCGATGATGACGGAAATACATACCTCGGGGGGTTGTTCCATGAGGGTGCTGTGTTCGGGGAAGGCCAGCCGAACGAGGTGAGATTTGCACCAGAGGAATCGCACAATGCTCTGGTGAGTTTTACCGCCGAGGGCGATCTGCGCTGGGTCCATACTCTGAGCGATCTGGGCATTGAAAGGTACACGTTCTTATTCCATCGCCTTGCCGTCGATGCCGCTGGGCACCTCCTGATCGGCTGGTGGGAAACCCGCACAGGAACCGCCTCAATCACAAAATATTCTCAGGATGGCGCCCTCCTGTGGGACCAACAACTCCTGGCAGATAATGTGCGCATCTCCAGCATCACGACAGATTCACAGGGCCACGTTTATGTGGGGGGCTCCTTTTCCGGCGGCCCGCTCCGACTCGGAGACACGGTGCTGCATTCTCCCGACCACGCACAGCCCCCGGGGGAAGATGGCTTCGTGGCGCACTACGACGCCGAAGGCAATCTGCGCTGGGCCGGGCACGTAACCGGGCCGGGAGCGCAAAACATCACGGCCATAGCAGTGGGTCCTTCAGGGGATCTCTACGTCACGGGCAAATTCGAAGGAACGCTTTACTTGGGGCCGGAGAAACTGGAGCAAAGAGGCGGCGGCTTGAATATGTTTGTGGCCAAGTACGATGCCGCTACGATCACGGCGAGCGAAGCTACCCCGGAACTCCCAAGCGCCGCCACACTGACATCGAACTACCCCAACCCCTTCACCCAGGCCACAACGATCGAATACGCTTTGCCCGCATCCGGTCACGTACACCTGAGCGTGTATGACGTGCTGGGGCGGGAAGTGGCCACTCTCATCGACGGTGTGCAGCATGCAGGAAAGCACGCCTCCGTATTCGACGGAACGTCTTTGCCCAGCGGAACCTATTTCTACCGCCTCGAAGCCGCGGGGCAGGCGCGTTCGGGTCTGATGACGCTCATGAAGTGAACGGCTCCTGCGAAGGCCACCTGTCCCAATGCTCACGCTGAGGGAAAACGTTCACGAAGTCCGTACTGCTCATGAAGTGACCGGGGGCAGGCATACATTTCCATGAATCACCATGCAGGAGGGAGGGCCTTATGAAACATGCAGTGCGTTTTTCAGCAGTGCTTTTTTCGGGTATCCTGCTTGTTCCCGCAGGCGCTCAGGGACAGTCTCATAGTTCGGCGCCGTCTTCCGCTGCCCCGGCCTGGATTGAGCACACTTGGGAGGAAGGCAGCCACGTTTTGCCCTACGCCATCGACGTAAACGATGAGAATGAGGTATATGTAACCAAGGTAGTTCAGGATACCGCTTATCACTATTTTTGCGAAGAAGGGGAATCTTACTGCGCACAAAGCAGCTTTGTCTACATACAAGGCAACTTTATTGTCAGCTACGCCGCCGACGGTTCGTTGCGCTGGGAACGACCAGGAAGCGCCCCCCGTAAGGAAACGAGATTTTTCAATGCGTTCGTAGGGTACGGCGTAGCAGCCCGGGACGATCGCATCTACACGAACGACGGGAAGCCCTATATACGTTATCCAGGCAACGAGTATTATGTCTCCCACGGCGGCATTATGATTAATACGTATGCCGACGATGGGGACTCGCTCCAGACCATCTTTCTAGGGGATGGCCCTACTGATATACCACCCGCCGCGATCAATGGCCTGGGTCTCGACCGGGCCGGCAACATCTACTTTGCGGGCATGTACGACGGGGATAGATACAGATACGGGCGCACGCTCTTTCCCGCCCCGCACACGCTTGATCCTTTTCTTCCTACGGGTATCGATGAGTTTGGCAATCCCGAGATCTTTCTGGCCAGCTATACGCCCGAGGGCGTCATCCGCTGGACTCGCCGCATGGGTGGCGGAGGCCCTGACCTTCTCGAGGAGGGTCTTTTTGCGGTTGATGACGACGGAAATACGTATCTCTGGTGCTTTTTCAAATATGGTCCTCAGGGTGCTGTGTTCGGAGAGGACCAGCCGAACGAGGTGAGATTTGCACAAGAGCAAGTGCACCATGCCCTGGCTAGTTTTACTTCTGAGGGCGATCTGCGCTGGGTTCGTACTGAGAGTGATCTGGGCTATACCAGCTCTTCCCCTTCTTTCCTTGCCGTCGACGGTGCTGGACATCTCTTGATTGGCTGGCACGACGCGACAATCACAAAATTATCTCAGGATGGCGCCCTTCTTTGGAGCCAACAACCCCTGGCGGATAAGGTGTACATCTCCGGCATCGCGACAGATGCGCAGGGCCACGTTTATGTGGGGGGCTCCTTTTCCGGCAACCCGCTCCGGCTTGGAGATATGGTACTACATTCTCCCGACCACGCACAGCCTCCCGGGAAAGATGGCTTCGTAGCGCACTACGACGCCGAAGGCAATCTGCGCTGGGCCGGACACGCAACCGGGGCAGGACCGCAAGTCGTCACGACCATAGCCTTGGGTCATTCAGGCGATCTCTATGTCGCGGGCACATTCGAAGGAACGCTTTACCTGGGGCCGGAGAAACTGGAGCAAAGGGGCGGCGGCTCGAATATGTTCGTGGCTAAATACGCCGCCTCTACAATCACGGCAAGCGAGACCGTCCCGGAACTTCCAAGCACTTCGACACTGACATCGAACTACCCCAATCCCTTCACCCATACCACAACGATCGAATACGCTTTGCCCGCATCCGATCACGTACGCCTGAGCGTATACGACGTGTTGGGGCGGGAAGTAGCTATTCTTGTCGACGGTATGCAGCATGCAGGAAAACACGCCTCCGTATTCGACGGCACGTCTCTTCCCAGCGGAACCTGGTTCTACCGCCTCGAAGCCGCGGGGCAGGCGCGTACGGGGCTGATGGCGTTGATGAAGTAAAGTGTCCGGTTTCAACGTGGGATATATAGCCGAATCCACATCGCTTGGTCGCCGAGTTCCCGTAAGCAGGCATCAGGGCAGGCAAACGATCCAATGCGTACACGACTTCGCGTGTATGCCAGCGCTCACACGTCGCATCGAATATCGTTTTCCGCCTCAGTTATTTAGTGGCCACCTGCTGTTGTTTTACACCGGTCGTCGAGGACCCACCGCACCGACGAGGGCCGTAAGGTCACGACTTCCGACAAGGTCTCCTGCGGATCCAGCCACGCCCGCAAGAGATGTCCGTCCATCTCCACCCACCATTCGGTCAGGGTTCCGAGAAACTGCCGGCTTACAAGCCGCGCCTCGACACCGTCCGGGGACACCTCAAAATGCTCCGGCCGGATAGACAAAACGCATCCCGGCGGCGAATCCTCCTGCGGCGCCAGCCGCGCCGCAAGGCGACGATCCCTCACGATATTGCTCCCCCCCAGAAACTCGGCCACATACGCCGTCTGCGGCTCCCGGTACAGGCGCTCGGGATCGCCCGATTGCACCAGACGCCCCGCTCTCATGACCCCGATTCGATCCGACAACGCCAGCGCCTCTTGCTGGTCATGGGTAACATAGATACTGGTAATACCCAGGCGGTGCTGAAGCACCTTCAATTCCCGTCGCGTTTGTTCGCGGAGCGCAATGTCGAGATTGGAAAGGGGCTCGTCGAAAAGCAGTACGTCCGGCTCCACCGCTACGGCGCGCGCCAGAGCCACCCGTTGTTGCTGTCCACCGGAAAGCGCCGTAACAGGCCGGTCTACCAATGCCTGCATCTCTACCCGCCGGAGCGCTTCGTGCACGCGCTCCCGACGGCGAGCCAGCGGCACCTTGCGCACGCGTAGCCCGTAGGCCACATTCTCCCCAACGGTCATATTGGGGAAAAGCGCGTAGTTCTGGAACACCATAGCGGTGGGTCGGCGACGCGGAGGCATGCTGGTCATATCGCGACCGGCAATGCGCACCGTGCCCGCATCAGGCCGCTCGAAACCGCCTATCACACGCAACAACGTAGTCTTTCCGCACCCGGACGGTCCAAGTAACGAAAAGAACTCGCCTGCCCTCACTTCCAGCGATACGTCCTCCACCGCCACCGTGGCGCCGTACCGCTTCGTAACGCCTTCGAGCGTCACGGCCGATTCAACAATCCGATCTGTTCGATTCACCGCACCGATGCGTACTGACGAACGCAAAACCGGAAAACGGCGCAACTCACGCCGTCCCGTGGAGTGCGTGCGTAACCCTTGCAGCAGCCTCCTTCAGCAGGACAGCCGTCTCCAGTTCGAGCCCGCTCTCCCGTAGAATTCTCTGTCCTTCTTCTGCATTCGTACCCTGAAGGCGCACGATGAGCGGCGCCGTAATGTTCACATTCGCCGCGGCCTCCACAATGCCTGCCGCCACCCGGTCGCACCGTACGATACCGCCGAAAATATTCACGAGCACTGCTTTGACATTGGGGTCTTTCAGGATGATCCGAAAGCCCTGCTCCACGGTTTCCACACCTGCAGCACCGCCCACATCAAGAAAATTGGCTGGTTCCCCCCCGGCCAATTTGACCATATCCATGGTAGCCATGGCAAGACCCGCACCATTGACCATGCATCCCACATCGCCGTCGAGGCGAATATAGTTAAGACGATGCTCCGCCGCCTCTACCTCAAGCGGATCCTCTTCGTGCAAATCGCGCAGCGCAGCAAGATCCGTATGGCGATAGAGTGCATTGTCGTCGAGATTGATCTTGGCGTCTATGGCCAGCAAGTCCCCGCTCCCTGTCCGTACAAGAGGGTTAATCTCCGCCAGCGAGGCATCCATGCCTACATAGGCTTCATACAGGGCCGTAATAAAACGAACACCCTGTTTGAAAGCCGCTCCCTCAAGCCCCAGTGCGAACGCTGCGGCCCGCGCCTGAAACGGCTGCAGGCCGGTCATGGGGTCCACCCACACCTTACTTATCTTGCCGGGCGTTTCCTCCGCAACCTTCTCGATCTCGACGCCTCCCTCGGTAGAAACCATAATCACGTTCATGCCCCGCTGCCTGTCGAGCGTTACGCCTGCATAATATTCCTTCGCGATATCGGCAGCTGCGGTGATCAACACCGCCCGCACCCGCTGTCCCCCGGGCCCGGTCTGGGGTGTAACCAGTTGCATCCCGAGAATGGCCTCCGCCTTCTCGCGCACCTCTTCAAGCCCTCTGGCCAGTTTGACTCCCCCTCCCTTTCCCCGTCCGCCTGCATGTATCTGGGCCTTCACGACAAACAGGGATACCCCCTCCTCCTGCAACGCTTCCGCAGCAGCCACTACTTCCTCCACAGTGTGCGCCACACTCCCCGGCTGTACGGCAACGCCATATCCTTCGAGGATATCCCTGGCCTGATATTCGTGCAGTTTCATGGTGTGTATACCCTAAATTCAACTACGCAGCGTGGAACGGCGATTAGCAAGGTACGGCACACGTTCGAAGAATCCATCCCGCCCCTGCAAAGTACCCGTGAACCGATTCGACCGTCATATTATTTTCCGGCTTCTGAGCGGTTTTTCAGCTCTTGTCGCGGCGTTGATCGTGTTTTTCATCGTCCTGCATTATGTCGAATTCATTGACGATTTTCTGGATCGCGGCGCTACGATGCGCGAGGTTTTTCTTGTCTATTATCCCAATTATATCCCGGAAATCGCCAGACTTACGGCGCCGCTGGCGCTTTTTCTGGCGTGCGTGCACCTGACCGGGCATCTGTCCCAAAGCCTGCAACTCTCCGCGCTTCAGACCAGCGGCGTCTCCCTCTACCGGCTCCTGGTTCCATATCTCGCAACCGGTATCGCCGTTACCGCGTGCATGTTCTGGTTCAACGGCTGGATAGTGCCCGAAACCAACCGCACCGTACTCGAATTCGAGTTGCGCTTCCTGAAGGATGCTCCCAGAGTGATAGAAACAAACAACATCCACCGGCAGCATAGCCCGGGCTCGTACATCTCCGTGGGATATTACGACCGGCGTAACAGGACCGCCCATCGAATCTCCTTGCAGCATTTCAATGAAACGGACCGTCTCACACAGCGTGTGGACGGGGTGCGCATGAGTTGGGTCGATTCCCTGTCGATCTGGCAAATCCACCAACCCGTCGTACGCACTTTCTCGAATAGCGTCGAAACACGACAGGTTCTGACCCGGCTTGACACGACCCTGACGATCCTTCCGCGCGATCTCGCCCGCACCGAGCGTGATGTGGAATCCATGACGATCCCCGCCGCTGCAAGGTACATTAGCGACATTGAGCGCTCCGGCGCCAGCGGGCTCGGACGTACGAAAGTCGGATATTACGCCAAATTCGCCTGGCCTTTCGCCAACCTGATCCTCGTGCTGATCGGCATGCCGCTCGCAGCAATCCGGCGGCGAGGCGGACAAGCCATGCAGATTGGTATCGGGCTCTTTGTCGCCTTCCTATACCTTACCGTCCAAAAGCTCACAGAGCCGTTGGGGTATACGGGGGTATTACCCCCTTCCGTAGCGGTATGGCTGCCGCACGCATTGTTTCTCGCCGCGGCTATTTTCTTGCTGGTGCGGGTGCGGAAATAAGCCGCCTGTGCTACGCCTGCCCGGCTATACCTCCGAACCGGATGGATTGTCCAGGGTGCTCCCGCTCCTCGATTTCGCCGTGCATCGCCTCATACTTTTCAATATTGTCGTGCAGCGCCCGCAGAAGTCTGCGCGCATGATGCGGCGTTACGATGATCCGGTTCTTTACGCGCGCCGTCGGAACGCCTGGCATCACCCGGATAAAATCCAAAATGAATTCTTCGGGAGAGTGAGAAATCATCACCAGGTTGGCATAAACGCCCTCCGCCGTTTTCTCGTCCAGTTCTATGTTGAGTTGATTGTCTGACTGCTGGTTATCTGCGTCTTTCATTGCAAACCTCCGATGAATACCGATGCTTTTTGTCGTTCACGACCCCGATGCTGTCAGGCGGGCCGTTTTTGATGACGGCGCCAAGGCGCCGATCAGGTCGTTTTTGATGACGGCGCCAAGCGCCGATCAGGTCGTTTTTGATGACGGCGCCAAGCGCCGATCAGGTCGTTTTTGATGACGGCGCCAAGGCGCCGATCAGGTCGCTTTTGGTAATGATCCGATACGTCTCTCCCGGTTCCGCTTTGACAAGCACGGCCCCGCCCTCCGCTCAAGGTACATGGAAAGATGCTCAAGGCCAAGTGTACGCGGAAACACAGGAAAAGACGCATCCATGATGCCTTCCACGGCTGGTCTCGCATTTCCGGGTACAGTCAGACAGCGCGCCCGGAAATCCACGCGTGCTTCGGGTCGTCTCTGAAGACCCATCTGCGTTGGGGTCCGGCCATCACATTAAGGTAATAGAGATCGTACCCATGAGGAGCGCCAACAGGATGGTAGCCGCGCGGTACCATCACGCAGTCGCCGTCGTGTACCGAGACGGTTTCGTCAAGCGATCCGTCGTCGGTATAGACACGCTGAAATGCGAACCCCTGTTGCGGACGGAGTCGGTGGTAATACGTTTCCTCAAGCGCGGACTCCGTTGGCAGATTGTCCTTGTCGTGTTTATGCGGCGGGTAGCTGGACCAGTGTCCACCGGGAGTAATCACTTCCACCACCAGCAAGCTATGCGCCGGCTCTGACTCTGGAAGAATGTCCTGCACATGCCGCGTATTCGTTCCCACCCCGCGAATCTCAAGAGGGTGTTCACCCGGCGCGATCAGCCGCGGTTCGTACTTGCCACCACCGGGCGCCGTACACAACGCCACCTCCAGGTCGGTATCGGACGTTATCGAAAATGGCGTCTTATTTGGAACGTAAACGGCTGTTGGGGGACCATCGAATACGTCATCGCGTGCTCCGATCGCCGTGAACGATTTCCCACCCGCAACGACCGTGGCCTTTCCGGACAAGAGGACTATGCAGGTTTCTTGCTCGCTCGCCTCTATTTTCAGGTTTTGCCCAGGCAGCAAATTGTAAACAGCAAATCCTACGTATTGCCAACCGGCAGATTGGGGGGTGACGCTTAGCACCCGTCCGTCCGCGTTTCGTTCGCCTGTGGATACTACTAACTTGCTCATCGTCGTTTGCTCCGCATTACTGAGATGCCGTTCGGACTGATGCACGCAGAGCGGACAATCCGGACTCGGCGTACAGTCTTGGGTCTGCTATGGCCGGATCTTGCTCAGCCTCCACTACCAGCCAGCCTCGGTACCCGATTTTTTCCAAAGCACCGATCACCGGGTCGAACGAAATCATGCCGTCACCGGGAACCGTGAACATCCCCTCGATAACGCCGGTCAGGAAGCTGGCATTCCTCGCACGGATGTCAGCAAGAACCGCTGGACGGACATCCTTGCAATGCACGTGTGCAATCCGTTGCGGGAACGCAAAGATTATTTCAACCGGATCTATGCCGCCAACGTATGCGTGACCGGTATCCATAATGATACCGACTGAATCCGAGGTCTCGGCAAAAAAACGCTGGAGCTCCGCCGCCGTCTCAACCACAGTGCCTGTGTGATGATGATAGGCGAAGCGCAATCCTTCCTTTCGGATATAGTCCGCCACCTCACTTAAACGCTGTCCGAACAGCGGCCAGGTTTCTTCATTTAGGACCGGCTTTTCCTGCATGCCTTTGCCTATGTCCGAATGAATCGTGTTGCTGCATTCAGCATAGATGAACACCTCGCAATCCAGAGCTTTCAGCAACGCAAGGTGATCCTGGAGGCTGGTAATTTCCGAATCGACATCGTTTTGCAGGATGTTGCCCGAATACCAGCCGCCAATCAGGGCAAGTCCGTACTTGTCGAGAATCGGCCGGAGTTCGGTCGCATTACGTGGAAATTTATTGCCCAACTCAATGCCATCGAAGCCGAGTTCCGCCGTATCGGCAAGACAGGTCTCAAGCGGAGTGTCGCCGCCCAAACTCGGCAAGTCATCATTCGACCATGCAATGGGGTTGACGCCAAATCGTATTTCCATGCCGCTACCCATCCACACGCTGTTTCCTGGTTGCGGCGTCATAGATTGCACGCGCATTCGTGACCGCCTCCAGATCGGATACGGCGGGGACCGCCACATCCCACCAGGCGCCGCCAATATCGGCGCCGGCACGTCCGACGGCAACGGTAATTACCGACGAACATTTGGCCGTTCGTGCATCCTTCAACGAAGACACAAGCCCGTCGATGGAATCAACGTGCACCGCCTCGGCGCCCATACTTTCCGCATGAGCAACAAAATCGATGGCTGGCAGCACCTCGTGAACCGTATCTTCGAACATATTATTGAAGCTGGGCGAGCCGGCGCTGCGCTGCAGATTGTCGATGCAGGCATAGCCCTGATTGTCAAATACGATGACGATCATCTTTTGACCCATCATTACTGCTGTGGCCAGTTCGGAATTCATCATCATGTAGCTCCCATCCCCGACGACGACAAATATTTCGCGGTCGGGCAGGGCCAGTTTTGCGCCGAGGCCGCCCGCAATCTCATAACCCATGCAGGAATAAGCATACTCGACGTGGTATCCGCCGGGCTTCGACGTTCGCCAAAGTTTGTGGAGCTCACCCGGTAGCGATCCCGCTGCACAAACCACCACCGAATTTTCGTCTGCCACCCTATCGATGGCGCCCAGGACCTGCGCGTAGGAGAACGGTGGACCGCCGGAGTCAGTAAGCGCGTTGTAGACAACGGCCCGCCACTCGTCGGCCCTGTTAACAGACAGTGACCGCCAGGCGTCATCGACTGCATACCCGTCCAGGACAGATTGAAGTTTTGACAGCAAACTCTTCGCATCCGAGAAAACCGGCGCCGCGCCGTGTTTGCCGGCGTCCATCGGATTCACATTGACCTGCACCAGTTTACGATCCGGATTGCTGAACAGGGATCTCGACGCGGTTGTGAAGTCCTGCAGCCTTGTGCCGATGCCGATGACCAGGTCGGCTTCCGCCGCCGCTGCATTGGCCGCGGCCGATCCGGTCACTCCAATCGAGCCCATATTGAGCGGATTTTCCCAATGCAATGCGCCTTTGCCGGCCTGCGTTTCGGCGCATGGGATACCGACCGCGTCAATAAAAGAGGCTAATGCGTTACTTGCCTTGCTGTAGAGCACGCCGCCGCCGGAAATTATCAATGGGCGCTTCGCCGACCTCACGCGCTGTGCAAGATCGTGAACTTCCGACATCGCTGCGTCAGGCGCCTGCACCTTCCATACCCGTTTTTCAAAAAACGTTTCCGGGTAATCATAGGCCTCCGCTTGCACATCCTGGCACAACGCGAGCGTGACAGGGCCACAGCGAGATGCATCCATAAATGTGGTCATTGCCCGCGGCAAGGCGTTGATAATCTGTTCGGGTCGCGTTATCCGATCAAAGTATCTGGATACCGGACGCATACAGTCGTTCGCACTCGCAGTACCGTCACCAAAACTTTCGATTTGCTGTAGTACAGGGTCCGGACGACGATTGGCGAAAACATCCCCGGGCAAAAACAGCACGGGCAGGCGGTTGGCATGAGCGAGTGCCGCAGCTGTGACCAGATTCGTGGCGCCGGGCCCAATGGACGTCGTACAGGCCATTGCTCGCCGGCGCATCAACGCCTTCGCATAAGCGATTGCAGCCAGCGCCATCCCCTGCTCGTTGTGGGCGCGGTAGGTCGGCAGGATATCCTTGTTTGCGAAAAGGGCTTCGCCCATTGCCGCAACATTGCCATGGCCGAAAATGGCCCAGACTCCGGCAAAATACGGATGGATATCGCCGTCGTCATCGATGTACTGGTTGGCGAGATACCGCACCAGTGCTTGTGACATCGTCAACTGCATAGATGTATCTCCCGATAGTTTCAGGTGCTCAATTTCAGGCGCTTTTCCGCGCGTGAACCAATGTACGAAAATTCTCATGGAGCCGTCAGCTACCGAACGTACTGCACTTGAATAGTTCTTTTTTCTTGCAGCGCCTGCGCCGCAGCATCGGCGAGCTCCAGCGCCCGCAAACCATCCCGGACGGTTGTCCGCGGCGTCTCACTGCCCGTTATTACGGAGGCAAAGTGCCTCATCTCCATGCAATACGCTTCGGCATAACGCTCATGAAAGAAGTGCTTGATCCCGGATCCGGTTCTTCCGTCATCACCGGAAATGAGCTGTTGTGTTTCCGGGTGATTTTCAACGCGTGCGGTGCGCAAAGAACCGTGTACCTCGACACGCTGGTCGTATCCATACGAGGTGCGTCGACTATTACTGATACTGCACAGTCGGCCGCTTGGCGTCCGCAGTGTGATCAAAGCGGTATCGATGTCACCGGCTTCACCGATCGCAGGATCCACGATGCTGCTGCCACTGGCGCTAACTTCGTCGGGCTCCTCTCCCAACAGCCAGCGGGCAACATCGAAATCATGAATCGCCATATCGCGAAACAGACCCCCGCTTGCCCGGATGTAGTCCAGCGATGGAGGGGAAGGATCCCGACTAATGATTTGGATAGACTCGACATTTCCTAAAACGCCATCTCTTACCAATGCGTGAAGTCTTACAAAATCGGGGTCATAGCGCCGGTTGAAGCCGAGTACGAAAGGAATATTGCTCTTTGTCACAGCATCGACGCAGGCTTTGGCGCGGATTGTCGAAAGGTCCAGAGGCTTCTCGCAAAAGATCGGGATACCAAGACCGGCAATACGTTCGATGAGGTCTGCATGGGTTTTAGTGGCGCTGGCAATCACGACGCCCGCAACATCCTTGTCGTCAAGGGCCTCATCCAGAGATACGGCTTTGGCCCCGGTCATGGCGGACAACCCGGCTGCTGCATCCGCGACCGGGTCAACGATGTACCGCAACTCGATGCGGTTGTCCGCACTGGCATTGGCGCCGTGGATCCGTCCAATGCGACCGGCCCCAATCAATACAATCGGTAACCTCATCCTGGATTCACGCGATTTGAGAGATGGTTCGGGGGACTACCGGCGGACTGTAACAATGGATGGACTCTTCGAGCGCCTCGATGCAGCGGGCAAAGCACCGGTCGCTTTTCATGACGGCGCCAAGGCGCCGATCAGGTCGCTTTTGGTAATGATCCGATACGTCTCTCCCGCCGCCGCTTTGACAAGCACGGCCCCGCCCCCCCGCTCAAGGTACATGGAAAGATGCTCAAGGCCAAGTGAACGCGGAACCACCGGAAAAGGCGCATCCATGATGCCTTCCACGGGCTGGTCTCGCGTTTCCGGGTCTTTGATGAGGCGGTCCATAATCACACTTTCCGTAAGGCTTCCGACAAGCTCGTCGTTTCGCATCACGGGCATCTGCGAGATTCCGCGCTCGGCCATGATCCCGATTACCGAGCCAAGGGTGTCCTCGGGCGTAGCATACGCCAGTTCCTCGTTGCCATTCCGAGCACCCAGAACCCGGTCAACCGTAACCTCCGGCATGCTTGACATAAAACCGTGGTTACGCATCCAATTGTCATTGTATGTCTTCGAAAGATACCGGTATCCCGAATCGGGCAGAAGCAACACGAACACATCATCGGCGGAAAGCCCCCCGGCGTGGGCCTCCATCCACGACAGTGTTCCTGCAAGCACCATGCCGGAAGACTGCCCGCAAAACAGGCCTTCTTCCGCGGCAAGCCGGCGCGTCATCCGCATCGCCTCCCGATCCGTTACCTGCATAAAATCGTCCGGCAAATCGAAATCCATATTTGCAGCCAGCATGTCCTCGCCGACCCCTTCCGTCAGGTAGGGATAAATGTCGCCTGGGGCGACCTGCCCGGTATGGAAATATCCGTGGTAGATCGAGCCGCAAGGATCAACGCCAATAATCTGCACGTCCGGGTTCCGCTCTTTGAGATAGCGTGAGGCGCCGGAAAGCGTTCCGCCCGTGCCCGCACCCACCACATAATGGGTGATGCGTCCATCGGTGTCCGCCCATATCTCGGGCCCCGTCGTTTCGTAATGGGCTGCCTGATTTGCCGGGTTGTCGTACTGGTTCAGGTATACCGCACCGGGAATTTCTTCGGCAAGGCGCTGCGCCACGGAGTAGTAGGACCTCGGGTCCTCCGGGGCTACGTTGGTCGGGCATACGATCACCTCGGCGCCCAATGCCCGCAAAACATCCAGTTTTTCCTGGCTCTGCTTATCGGTGGTCGTAAAAACACACCGGTATCCACGCGTCACGGCAGCCATTGCCAGCGCTGCGCCTGTATTGCCGCTCGTACCCTCGACGATGGTCCCTCCGGGCCTCAGCAGGCCGTTCTTCTCGGCGTCTTCGATCATGGCCACACCGATGCGGTCCTTGACAGACCCGCCCGGATTGAAATACTCCAGCTTGGCAAGCACCGTACAAGGCCATTCCGCCGTAATCCTGCGAAGCCGTACGAGAGGGGTTTTGCCTATTGCACCAGTGATATTGTCGTGCCACATGGTTCCGATTCCGGTTGTATTGTCTTGCACGTGTAGTACGCATCAGATTACGTTTTGCTCGCTTCGTGCACGTGCCCGATTGTAAAATTCTTGCAACGAAAAGCCGGGCGGAAAAAAACGGCGGTGTTGTGTCAGAACCGGAATAGCCCTGAGAAATACCCGCATATTGACAGACAATATTGTTGGCCCGGTTTTTGATGATACCGTGTTTTTTCGCCCGTTTTTTGCGTGCCGAGGTATGATTGCATACATAGACCTGGCGCGTCGTATTTTCTCCCTGTACTGACCGAGGCCCGCGGGCGCCTGCTACCTGCTTCGCCTGCCTCCTCGCACACCGCAACACTTTTTATGCCCGCACGGGACCCATATCCGCATACAAACATCCACAGCGCCGGCGACATCGACGACGCCGAGCAATCCATTCCATTCCCGACGCCCGCCGAAGAAAAGCAAATGGGCATGTCGGATATACCGGAAGAATTGCCCGTGCTGGCACTCCGTAATACGGTGCTGTATCCGGGGGTGGTACTGCCTATTACGCTCGGGCGTGATGCCTCCATGCAGCTTGTGAGAGATGCTTTTGCCGGAAAACGCATCATCGGGGCCGTTGCACAGAAACGGAGCGAGGTCGAAACCCCCGGTACAGAAGACTTGTATCGCCTCGGCACGGTGGCCGACATTCTCAAGTTGATCAAGATCCCGGGCGGCCCCAACTCCATGATCATCCAGGGGAGGCGCCGGTTCGAGATCAAGGAGTATGTACAAACCGAGCCGTATTTCAAGGCGAGGGTGTCCCCGATAGCGGAGGACTGGGCTACGGACGAGGTGGAACTGAAAGCCCGCATCCGATCGGTCAAGGAACTGGCCATCCAGTTCATCAATCTGTCACCTCACCTGCCCGGCGAGGCCGCCCTTGCCATCCAGCAGATCGACTCGCCGCCGCTGCTCATCCATTTCATCGCCTCGAATCTCCAGATCAGCGTCGAGGAAAAACAGGCTCTCCTCGAAATCAACGAGTTGACCCGGCGAGCCGACAAGCTAATGGAGCTCCTGAATCGCGAGATCCAGGTGCTGCAGGTTTCTGAAGACATCCGCAGCCGCGTACGGACGGACGTGGACAAGCAGCAGCGCGAATACCTGCTGCGCCAGCAGATGAAAATCATCCAGGACGAATTGGGCGAAAGCGACAGCGGCGGCAACGATGTGCAGGAACTTCGAAACCGGGCCGAAAAGAAAGAACTCCCGGACCATGTGCGGGAAACACTGGACAAGGAAATAGCACGTCTGGCGCGCTCTAACCCTGCCTCGCCGGATTATGCCGTCACACGCAACTACGTGGACTGGTTGCTGGAATTGCCCTGGCTCGAATATTCGGAAGACGACCTGGATATTGCGCGTGCCGCCGAGGTGCTCGACGAAGATCACTACGGGCTGGATCAGGTCAAGAAGCGCATCCTTGAATACCTCGCTGTCCTGCATCTGAAGGGTGACATGAAAGCGCCCATCCTTTGCCTGCACGGCCCCCCGGGCGTCGGAAAAACGAGTCTGGGTAAAAGTATTGCCCGCGCCATCGGGCGGGAATTCGTCCGGATGAGTCTGGGAGGCATCCGGGACGAGGCGGAAATTCGCGGCCATCGCCGCACCTATGTGGCGGCCCTTCCGGGACGAATCATCCAGGGAATCAAGAAAGCGGGAGTCAATAACCCTGTCTTCATGCTGGACGAAGTAGACAAGATCGGGGCGGATTTTCGAGGGGATCCGTCAAGTGCCCTGCTCGAAGTGTTGGATCCGGAGCAAAACGACAATTTCAACGACCACTACATAGAACTGGACTACGATCTGTCGAAGGTCTTCTTCATCACGACGGCGAATTTTCCGGGAATGATTCCCGGCCCTCTGCGAGATCGAATGGAGAGTATCGAAATCACCGGATATACACAGGAGGAGAAACTCCGGATCGCGAAACAATACCTCGTGCCCCGTCAATTGGAGCATAACGGCCTCACGCCAGAACAAATGATCCTCGAAGACGAGGCCATCGGCACAATCATCGACGGATACACGCGCGAATCAGGCGTGCGCAAGCTGGAACGCACGATAGGGGCTGTGGCGCGGGGAGTCGCCAAGCAGATCGCCACGGGCGAAGCCGCCTCCGCAACGATCCAGGCGGAAGATCTTGAAAATTATCTGGGCGGGCGTAAGCATTTTCCAGAGGTTGCCCAGCGCACCGAGGTCCCCGGCGTCGCAACGGGTCTGGCCTGGACCCCGGCAGGCGGAGACATTCTTTTTATAGAAGCATCCGTATCCAGAGGGACCGGAAGACACATCCTGACGGGGAAACTGGGTGAAGTGATGAAAGAATCGGCCCAGGCAGCTCTTTCGTACGTCAAATCGCGCGCAGACGCCCTCGGTATCCCGGAAGATGCATTTCGCCACTGGGACATACACGTACATGTGCCTGCAGGAGCGGTGCCGAAAGACGGACCATCTGCCGGCGCCGCCATGCTGAGCGCACTGGTATCTATCTACACGCAACGACGCATCCGGCATGATGTGGCCATGACAGGTGAAATTACTCTTCGAGGACTGATTCTGCCGGTCGGAGGTATCAAGGAGAAAGTGTTGGCCGCGAAGCGGGCAGGCATCCGAACCGTGGTGCTTCCGGAGAAGAACGAAAAGGACATCAAGGAAATTTCCGACGATGCTCTGGACGGTATGGAAATCCTTTTTGCACACCGCGTAGAGGATGTCCTCGATCAGGTGCTGGGGGAAGAGCCGGCGACGGATATACAGGAGATGTTCTGCGTCTCTCCCGAGGAAAAGCGTACCGGGAAGTCTCTTGCACAGGACGCCAATGGCTCGACAGTAGTGGATGTGGATGTCGAGATTGCGTAACGGAGCACCACCCCCGTCCGGGCAGAGTCCTTCCTGGAAAATGTCCTGTTATTCCTCGTCGATTATCCGGGCGTCCTCAACATTCGGATCCCGGCCCTCCTTAAAGGCTTTTCCGGCATCCGTGTAAATATCGACAGCCCGCCGAGCCGCAGCATTGATCGCACCGGTGGTAAGCCGGGCGGCAAGACCGCCAAGGCATACCAGTCTACCGAGCATATTGAGCCGCTCGAACTCGACCAGACGTTCTTCCCGATTTGCTTCCGACTCGTTCATGACGATGGATTTTCGTCATCCGCGTCGACTTCCGAATCGTCTGCATCAACAACCTGCTCCTCGTCCGCCTGTGAACCCTCTTCCCGGGAAGGATCGCCTCCACTTGAGCGCTTCCTGAGCATATCCTCGACTTCGTGCGAAAGAGCCTGCCCGAACCGCTGAAGGCTGCGCACCACCGTAGCCGCCGCGTCCACTGCGGAAAGATCCTCCTCATCCGATTCCGAACCGTCTTCGTTTTGCTGATCCTCCCTCTCGCGCGAACGCTTGCTGAGAATGTCTTCGATCTCGTGCGAGAGCGCCTGCCCGAATTGCTGAAAGCCTCGCACTACTGTAGCCGACGCCGCCTCTGCAAGAAAAACAACCTTCTCTTGAGGAGAAAGCGCATCGAAATCGGAGCGAATGCGTTGATACTCTTCGTTCCTGTTCTCTTTGCCGTTGTCGTTCATGACCTTTTTCAGAATCTGTGTGTTGCAGCGCCGCTATACGATGACTCTACCAAGTCCTTGTAGACGGAAAATATACACACAGGTTCCACAGCCCCCTCCTATACCTGGCGCCCATGACTTCTTCGCCTGACACGGATCGCACTCCGGATATTCCTCCCATCGACCTTGTGGCGGGGACGGTTATTCGATCGACAGGTAGCTGGTGCGACGTACGCACCGACGAGGAAACGATCCCTGCAAGAGTACGAGGACGGTTTCAACTCGGAGAACAGGACGCCACCAGCCCGGTCGCTGTCGGAGACCGGGTCATGGTGAAACGAAATGCAGACGCCACCGGGGTCATCACCCATATTGACGACCGAAAGAATCAGCTCGGGCGGCGCGCCGCCGGGCGGCGCGTGGGGCGCGAGCATATTCTGGTCGCGAATATCGATTGCGTATGGATCGTGCAATCAATCAGGTTACCTCGCCCCAATCCGGGTTTTGTCGATCGAGTGCTGGTCACGGCGGAAGCGAGCGAAATTCCGGCGGGTATTGTGCTCAACAAGTCGGATCTGGCGCCGGAGCAAAACATCGAGACCATTGCGGAACTGCGTAATAACTACACGCGCATCGGGTATCCCGTCCTGACCGTTAGTGCAAAAACGGGGGAAGGCATGGAATCTCTTCGGGAGTGTCTCGCTGGAAAAACAAGCGTATTCACCGGACCGTCGGGGGTTGGAAAATCATCGCTGATCAATGTGCTCGAACCCAACCTCGACATCAGAACGTCGCATGTGAGCACAAAAACGCGCAGAGGGCGCCACACGACCGCCTGCGCAACGCTCTTCTCCCTGACAAGCGGTGGTCACATCGTCGACACTCCGGGGGTCCGTGAGTTCGGCGTCCTGTATATAGACCCCTGGGAGCTATCGCACTATTTTATCGAGTTCAAACCGTACATCGAGGCTTGCCGATTTCCCACCTGTACCCACGACCACGAGCCGGACTGTGCGGTCAAACAAGGTGTGACGGAAGGCGGCATTTCCGGGCAACGCTACCAGAGTTATCTGAATATCCTCGACGCCATCCGTCTCGGAGACAAGGACGTGGGACGCTAAACGACAAAGGCCGATTCGGATTTTTCGACTCCGAAACACTTACTTCTTTGCCGCCGGCTTTTTGCGCGATCCCCCCCGCGCGCCTTTTTTGGCGCCAGCCTTCGCAGCCAACAGTTCGAGCGCCTTTTCCAATGTAATTTCTTCCGGAGACAGGTCTTTCGGAAGCGAGGCATTGGTTTTCCCGTGCTTCACATAGGGACCGTACCGGCCTTTCCGCACATCGACCGGATCGCCGCTCTCCGGATGATTGCCCAATACACGGAGCGGCCCCGCTGTCTTCCTGGGTTGCGCCAGAAGAGCAAGCGCACGATCCAGTCCGACAAGCAGTACATCGTCTGCTTCCGTGAGCGAAACGAAGGTGCGTTCATGCTGCACATAAGGGCCGTAGCGACCGATATTTGCGAGAACCGGTTTGCCCGTTTCGGGATGCTTTCCCAGTGCGCGCGGCAACTCCAGAAGAGCAAGCGCCATGTCCGTATCTACGGCGTCCATGGGCGTACCCTTAGGCAACGAAACGCGCTTGGGCTTGCCTTTCGTGTTCTCTGCCCGGCCCAATTGTACGTAGGGGCCATAGGGACCATTGCGAACCAGTACATCCAGCCCGTCGCCCGGATGCGTGCAGACCGTGCGCTCGTCATTCCCCTCGGAGGACGTTTTAAGGAGCGCCTGTAAATCTTCTGCCGAAATGTCGCCGGGCGGTAGTTCTTTCGGAATGGAGGCCCGGACGGAGGCGCCGTCCAGTTCCCCTTCTACATACGGGCCATACTTTCCTACACGCACGACCATCCCATCCCATTTCGGCGAATCGATCGTCGATATCTTTCGAGGATCAATGCTTTCCTGTCCGGCCTGCACCTGCTGCACGAGTCCTCCGTCGCCGAGATAGAAATTTTCCAGCCAACCCGCCGATGCACGATCTCCTGTCGCAATGTCATCCAGAATCTGTTCCATGTCCGCAGTAAACCGCACATCAACCAGTTGTTCAAACTGGTCTTCGAGTAACTGGACTGCTGCAAACGCTATAAACGTGGGCGCCAGTTGAGACCCGGTGTGGCGTACATAGTCGCGGCGGACGATCGTTTCGATAATCGAAGCATAGGTACTGGGCCGCCCGATGCCCTCTTTCTCAAGCATGCGGACCAGCATGGCCTCCGTGTAGCGGGCAGGGGGCTTCGTCTCGTGCGCCACGGTTTCCACCTTGCGGCAATCCGGCTCGTTGCCTTCGGCCATCTGCGGCAATGGATTGTCACGGTCCTCCAGCGCGGCTTCCGGATCGTCGGACCCTTCCACATAGGCCCGGTAGAATCCGGGAAATTCGACCCGCTTTCCCGATGCGCGGAACCGGGCCGCTTCTTTCCCTTCACCGGCTTCGATGCGGGCAGTCACCCTGCGCACCCGCGCATCGGCCATCTGACCAGCCACCGTACGTTTCCAGATAAGATCGTACAACGCGCCTTCGGCGCCGGATAAACCCAGTTCGTCCTTCGTTTTCATGGCGCTGCCGGCAGGTCGAATCGCCTCGTGCGCCTCCTGGGCATTCGCAACCTTACCCTTGTAGCGTCTGGGTTTCGGACTCAGGTATTCTTTGCCGTACCGCTTTTCGACCGCCTTCCGGCTTCCGCGTATGGCCTCGTCCGAAAGCTGGGTCGAGTCGGTCCGCATATAGGTAATCAAGCCCTGCTCGTAGAGGCGCTGCGCTATTTGCATGGTCCGCCGCGCGGAAAGGCCCAATTTGCGGCTCCCTTCCTGTTGCAGGGTAGATGTGATAAAAGGCGGATAAGGAGATTGGGAAGATAGTCGATCCTCTACCTGGACAACGCGCCACGTCCGGTTCGGCAGCGCGGCAGCCAGTGCCCCGGCCTGCTCTTTTCCCAGCAGAAGCAGATCCTTGCCCGGGGTGAGACCTTCCCTGAGTCGTCCGGTATGGTCGTCGAAATCCTTGCCAACGGCGAGCCGCACCCCCCCGTAATGCGTCATCTCCGCCGTGAACGTCTCCCCGCGTACCGCGAGAAGGGCCTTCAGATCGAGCCAGGCCGCCGGCACAAAAACCATCCGCTCTTTCTCCCGATTTACGAGCAATCGGGTGGCCACACTCTGAACGCGCCCCGCTGACAGGCCCCGGGCAATTTTTCGCCAAAGCAACGGGGAAATGCTGTACCCTACGAGACGGTCGAGAATACGGCGCGTCTCTTGCGCATCCACAAGGCTCCGGTCAATACTTCTCGTTTCCTGCAGCGCGCGCTGTATGGCCTCCCGCGTGATTTCGTGAAACACCATGCGCCGCACCGGAATTCTGGGCGCCAGCACCTCGACGAGATGCCATCCTATCGATTCGCCTTCGCGGTCTTCGTCCGTGGCGATATACAGTTCATCAGCCGACTTGAGCGCCGTGCGCAGCCGCTGTACGACCTTCCTTTTCTCGGGCGAAATAACATAAACGGGGGAGAACCCGTTGGCCACATCCACGCCGTAGTGTTTCCATAATTGCTCCCGGCGGACCTTTGGTATTTCAGAGGCGGACTGGGGCAAATCACGTATGTGTCCCATGCTCGCCTCCACCTGGCAATCTGCGGGCAGAAAATTCCGGATTGTCCGGGCCTTGGTGGGAGATTCGACGACAACCAGTCGCTTCATTCGTAGAGAACGTTATGCGTGCGTGAACTTCTATGGGATGCGCGCCCCTCTCACGCTATCCCCTCTGCATCGTTCCCGGATGCAGTAAACGAACAAACGGACGGGGGCGTCGCGGTTCGACTGTTTTCAAGATGTTTCGTAGTTTGTGAGGATAGGCCTTTTTTTCGACATGGCGTCAGGGATATTCCTGCGGCGCCCGCACACAAACACGGGACGAGCCTTCGATACACCGCCCGGAACGCTTGATTTGCAACCAGCCCTCTGCACATGAAAACGCACGAACAAACCGATACGGCGCAAGCAATCAAATATGTATACAGTTTCGGGGGAGGCCGTGCGGAAGGCGACCGAAGCATGAAAGCCCTGCTGGGAGGCAAGGGGGCCAATCTGGCTGAGATGAGCGCCATTGGCTTACCTGTACCACCGGGGTGCACCATCTCCACCGAGGCCTGCCATTATTATTCCTCGGGGGGACATACCTGGCCTGCCGGACTGGAAGAACAAATCGAAGAAGCCATTGGCCGCCTCGAGGCCGACATGCAGGCCGGGCTGGGCGATCCGGATAATCCGCTGCTTGTTTCGGTGCGCAGCGGCGCCGCGGTTTCCATGCCGGGCATGATGGATACCGTGCTGAATCTGGGCATGAACGACGAGGTCGCGGAAGGACTGGCCCGCCGCACCGGCAACGTGCGCTTCGCCTATGACGCCTACCGCCGGTTCATCGACATGTTTGGCAATGTCGTGGTGGGCGTCCCTCACGAACATTTTGAGGAAGCTATCGAAGCGCTCAAGAAAGAGCGGGGCGTAGAGAACGATGTGGACCTCGCGGGCGACGACCTTAAGGTGCTGGTGGAACGCTACAAGGCGATCTACCGGCAGAACACAAGCCACATGTTCCCCGAGGACCCGCGAGAACAGCTTCGCTTTGCCATCAACGCCGTTTTTTCTTCCTGGGATGCGGACCGGGCCGTCAAATACCGGCGCATCAACAAGATATCGGGGTTGCTGGGTACAGCCGTAAACGTGCAGGCCATGGTCTACGGCAACATGGGCCAGGATAGCGGAACGGGCGTTTGCTTTACGCGCAACCCCTCCACCGGAGAGCACGCCCTGTACGGCGAATTCCTGGTGAATGCGCAGGGAGAGGATGTCGTAGCCGGTATCCGCACGCCCGAAGACATTAGCCGGATGGCGGATCATTTCCCCGACGCCTACAAGGAATTACTCGAGGTCACCGACGGTCTCGAAAAGCATTACCGCAACATGCAGGATATCGAGTTCACGGTGCAGGATAACCGGCTCTTTATCCTGCAAACGCGCAACGGGAAACGCACCGGCACGGCTGCGGTGGCCATTGCGGTGGATATGGTGCAGAAAGGACTCGTGGACAAGAAAACGGCCGTGCGGGATCTCGTGGAGCCGAATCACCTCAACCAGGTGCTGCATCCGCAATTCAAGGACATGGATGCGTACAAGAGCGACGTGATCGGACAGGGCCTGCCGGCATCGCCTGGCGCGGCTGTCGGACAAGTCGTTTTTTTCGCCGACGAGGCCGAAGCGTGGAAAGCGGACGGCAAACGGGTCATTCTCGTGCGTATCGAAACGAGCCCGGAAGATGTAGGAGGCATGGACGCCGCCGAGGGCATCCTGACGTCGCGGGGCGGCATGACCTCGCACGCCGCCGTCGTGGCCCGGGGATGGGGCAAGCCCTGTGTAGCGGGCTGCAACGAAATCGTGATAAACTACCGCGAGAAATCGTTCACGAACGGCAAAGTCACCTTCCGGGAAGGTGACTGGCTCTCCATCAACGGCGCCACCGGCGAAGTGATTTCCGGGAAGCAGCCGCTTGTCGAACCGAAGATGGGCGGCGCCTTCGGCCGGTTCATGGAATGGGCCGACGAATTCCGCACCATGAAAGTGCGCACGAACGCCGACGCCCCGGCGGACGCCGCCAAAGCGATCGAGTTTGGCGCCGAGGGGATCGGCCTTTGCCGCACCGAACACATGTTCTTCGAAGGCGGGCGCATTCAGGCCGTCCGGGAAATGATCCTGGCGGAATCCGAAGAGGACCGGCGCAAGGCCCTGGCCAAACTACTCCCGTACCAGAAGGAAGATTTCCTGGGCATCTTCCGGGCCATGGCCGGCAAGCCGGTGACGGTGCGCCTGCTGGACCCGCCACTGCACGAATTTCTGCCGCACGACGAAACCGGGCAGAAGGACATGGCGAATACTCTCGGCATCAGTCTCGAGGACGTGAAGGCGAAGGTGGCGTTTCTGCACGAGTTCAATCCGATGCTGGGACACCGGGGTTGCCGTCTGGGCATTACCTACCCGGAAATCACAGAGATGCAGACCCGCGCCATTCTCGAGGCGGCTGTCGAACTCTCGGAAGAAGGCGTCGAAGTGCTTCCCGAAATCATGGTGCCTCTCATCGGCACGCTTGAAGAATTTGCGAACCAGAAGGCCGTGATCGACCGGGCAGCGGCGGACGTCTTCGCCGCAAAGGGCGCCTCCGTCGACTACATGGTGGGGACCATGATCGAGGTGCCGCGCGCCGCGCTGGTCGCCGACGAGATCGCCCGGGAAGCGGACTTCTTCTCCTTCGGAACGAACGACCTGACCCAGATGGGTTTCGGGTACAGCCGGGACGACGCCGGGAAATTCCTGCCTTATTATGTGGATTACAAGATCCTCTCGGACGATCCATTCCAGTCGCTGGATCAGAAGGGTATCGGGCAGCTCGTGCAGATCGGCGCCGAACGCGGGCGTGCGACGCGCAGCGATCTCAAGATCGGCATCTGCGGCGAACACGGCGGAGAACCTTCCTCGATCGAATTCTGCTACCGGATTGGCCTCGACTACGTCTCCTGCTCGCCCTTCCGTGTGCCCATCGCCCGCCTTGCGGCGGCGCAGGCAGCGCTGAACGACAAAGAGAAGCGCGTTCGCGAATTGCTTATGCAATCCGTATACGACGAATTGGATCTGTCCGTGCGTGCATGGAATTGTCTGAGAAGCATCAATGTCGAAAGTATTGGCGACCTGGTCAGGCTAAAAGAATGGGAACTATTGAAATTGCGGAACTTCGGGCGCAAATCGTTGCAGGAACTGGTTCATATGCTTAATGAAAAGGGCCTGCATTTCGGAATGGGCGATGAGAAAAAGGCATAGTCGGACCGCTACGCCTCGTTTCCCCGGGGTACGAAAGCCTGGATGCCGGTCAACTCCCGGCCCAGAATGAGGCCGTGGATGTCGTACGTGCCTTCGTAGGTATTGACGCTCTCGAGGTTCACCATGTGGTGAATCACGCGGTATTCTCCCGAAATTCCATTGCCTCCCAGCATGTCGCGCGCCGTCCGGGCGATCTCGAGGGCTTTGCCGCAATTGTTGCGCTTGGCCAGCGAAATCATAGGCGGCGCCAGTCGCCCCTCGTCCTTGAGCGCCCCCATCCGCCAGGCCAGCAATTGCATCTGGGTGATTTCCGTCAGCATGTGCGCCAACTTCGTCTGGATGAGCTGCATGGAAGCAAGGGAATGGCCGAATTGCCGCCGCTCGCTCACATAGCGGCGGGCGCGCCGGAAGCAATCTTCGGCAGCACCCAGCGCTCCGAACACGATGCCGAACCGGGCGCTGTTCAGACATTCGAACGGCCCGCGCAGCCCCTCGATGTCCGGGAACGCGTTCTCGTCGGGGACAAACACGTCTTCCATAACAATTTCTCCTGTTACGGAGGCGCGCAGCGACATCTTGTGGTGCGTTTTCGGCGTGGAAAACCCCTCCATGCCGCGTTCGAGGAGAAATCCCCGGATACGTCCCTTCTCCCCCTTGTTTTCGCGGGCTTTCGCCCATACCACCGCGAGGTCCGCAATGGGCGAATTCGTGATCCATGTCTTGGCTCCATTGAGGATCCAGCCCCCGCTCGTCCTGAGCGCTGAAGCCTCCATCGAGCCGGGATCCGACCCATGATCCGGTTCGGTCAATCCGAAACAGCCGACGTACTCGCCGGCAGCCAGCAGCGGCAGAAGTCGTTGCCGCTGCTCCTCCGTGCCGAAAAGCCAGATGGGGTGCATGACGAGCGAACTCTGCACCGACGCGAACGACCGGTAGGCCGAATCCACCCGTTCGAGTTCGCGCGCAATGAGGCCGTACGCCATATGGCTCGCGCCCGCGCCGCCGTATTCCTCCGGGATGGCAGCGCCGAGGAGGCCGAGTTCCCCCATCTCACGGGCAATCTCCTCAGGGAACACTTCGTCCTGATTGCCTTCGAGGGCGCGAGGCTCCAACCGCGACTGCGCATAATCCCGGGCCGATTCCATGATCAGGCGGTCTTCCTCCGCCAGCAGGGACTCGAGGAGATACGCGTCGTCGGGGTTCAGGTGCGGGGGGGGCATGACGTGAAACCAGGTTGTAATGCGAGAGCCGGCGTGCCTCGTGCACGATCCGGGGAAGAAGGGGTTCCGGGGATGGGTTTGGGAAACTCTGCGTTGATCTTAGCGGTTTCGGTGGATATCCGTCCTATGAAAATGGTTGTGCGCAAAGGATTGACAGCACTTGAAAAGGCCAAAAAGATGGTCGCCACAAACGATGACATCCTTGACGGCACGCCATGTTTCCGGGGGACGCGAATACCTGTGCACGACATCGCAGATATGGTTGCCAACGGAGATGCGATTCCTGACCTGCTGGAAGCATATCCGGCTTTGACAAAAGAGAAAATAGAGAGCGCCAGCATCTATGCCACAGCTTATCCCCGACGAGGCCGTCCACGTGAAGTATCCGGCTGGGAAAAGAAAAAACTGCTTTCCTCCACTAAAATTAATTTGCATGAATTACCTGATATTCCATGAAATTTTTAATTGATGAGTGCTTAAGCGTACAACTTGCCGAAATCTGTCCAATCAACCCGAACCACCTCTCCCTATAGCGCCCCTATAGCGCCCCTATAGCGCCCCCATAGCGCCCCTATAGTCTTTTCTCCATGTCGGTTCGGCATAAGCGATTACCCTCCAGAGCGTTTCCAGCGCGCCGACAAACCGCGACCTGCAGACACAACCAGCCCTTTGTCTCGCAATTCCTCAAGCATTCTTCGCACTTGCCGCTCGCTGATAACAGAACCCAAATGGGCGAGAATATCGCGCCGCGACAAGCCATTCTCTGCATGACCCAACAGGGCAAGAATCGCTTCTTTACGTTCGTCAGGCCGATTCCCTTTGTACTGTTCCGGCACGAATTGGCCGTGTCGGAAACGTACGGTCACGCAGTCGTTGACATCCTCGATTTCCGGGATCGGAAGACCCGCCGAGGTTACCCAATCCACCATCTTGAGCGTACCGGTCCCCCACTCTTCAATGATTCCGCGACGGTGGAAAGTGCGGGCAATCAACGGATTCCAGGGGCGCGACTCGTGCGGAACAAACAAGTTCTCCGGCGTCAATCCGAAATGCAGCGAGCCGGAAGAGGTTATTTCCAGACGATCGGCGTAGATCGCCACCCCTATCGATCCTCCGCCGATCGAATAGTCGCGATGGCACAGCGCGTTCGCCAGCGCTTCCCGCGTAGCCAGAGGCGGATAAAGCGGTTCGTCGATCCGCTCGAAGCGGTCCGGTTCAAACCGCCCGGCGACAGGAATGCTATCTCGCAGGAACCGCTCGGCGCTGGCGAGCAACGAGAAAGCATTTCCATTGAACTGGCGATTGTCCAGAAAGTCCATCTTGTCGATGCCCCGGAAACGGGCGACCCGGAGCAGGCATTGCGGCATATCGAACATCAGGCGCTCCGTGTTTCCGAAAAGCACTGCGGCCGCCCGCAAGAGCACGCCGTCGCGCAGAAGTCCAAGCCCACGGAGCAGATCGCCCCGCTCACGGCTCAAAGGCTCCTCCAATTGTTCGAGCCGGACTGCTTCCGCGACGGTTCGCCGAATCTGGGCTGCATCGAGATCATCGACCGACCATCCTTCGGCAGGCTGGGTTTCCCAGCGCTGTTCTGCATGCACTCGTTCCATAAGCATACGTTGGTATTCGTAGGGGGACATGGCTACGGTGGTGTTCCCTACCCGGCGATACCCCTTTCCTCGATACATATACGGCCGCGTCGGTCCCGCCGCCACTTCAACCACCAGCACTTCGCGGTCGCTATTCACGCGAACCCGTTCTATCCCAGGCAATGCCTGCGGTTCAATTCTTCGAAGTTCTTCGCTCAACTCTTCGATAGTTCGCCCGCTCACCTGTTGACCCGCCACCTTGCCTTCAGGAGTTACGCCGAACAACACATGCCCGCCGCAATGGTTGAGCATGGCGCATACGGTTCGAGTTGCCTCGCGGCGAGTCCCTGTCGTACGCTTGAATTCGAGGGTCTCGGATTCGCCGAAGGCGGCCAGTGTTGTGATTTGATCCAGGGTCATGGTACATCCTCCTCTTCAGACTTGTCAGTGCTTGCGCAGCGCTCCCTCAGACCTAACTCGTGCTCAGCCGCTTGCCTCCTCTCAGGATTCAGAAAAACGATGTCCTCCCAAAAAGCATAAGCACCATGCAGCGCCGGGTTTCCGCAAGAGGTGCAAAAAAGTGAACAGCGGCGGATTCTATAATTCCGAGGTTGGTCGCAATAGCCCCTGTAGTCCAATGCGCAAAGAACAATCAAGCGAAATCGACGTGGGCTACTTGACACAATACCGAAATTAGTCATATGTTTAGTCAACTATACATCGGGGAGTCAGCAATGCCAGTAGTGAATGTCCATCAAGCGAAGACCCAATTGTCGCGCCTGCTTGCGCAAGTCGAGAGCGGCGAGGAGGTCGTCATTGCCCGCAACGGCAAACCGATCGCTCGCCTTGTGCGCCTCCAGCGCCAGGGGAAGCCGCAATTCGGCTCATGGAAGGACCGGATAACGCTCGGCGACAGCTTTTTCGACCCGCTTCCGGAAGAGGAGTTGTCTGCCTGGGAGGATTGATCGTTGCGTCTTCTTCTTGACACCCACGCCTTCATATGGTGGCTTGCCGGAAGCGACCGGTTGCCGACCGCCGCTCGGCGCGCCATCGGAAACGAATCGAACGAGAAGCTCGTCAGCGCGGCGTCAGCCTGGGAAATAACCACCAAGCGCCGTATCGGCAAACTGCCCGGAGCCGAGGCGCTTGCGGACGATGTTCCCGGAGCCATCGCCGGTGAAGGCTTTGAAGAGTTGCCGATCACCGTTGAAGACGCCGTACGCGCCGGGTCGCTACCAGGTCCGCATCGCGATCCGTTCGACAGAATGCTCATTGCGCAAGCGCTTGCGCACAACCTCACTTTCATCTCGACCGAGACGTTATTCGATCAATACGGCATTCGGCGTCTATGGGAAACCACGCCTTCCTGAGACTCGTCAGGCGGTCCTCAACGCCTGCCCCGCCCCCGTGAGGAACTCTTATTCGGCGTACGTTCCGGACGTGTCCGGTTCGCCTTTCGCCCGGAACGCCCGCTGCTCCGCCGGGACTTCCCGGAGACTTTTTTCTTACTCCCCGAAAACGATTCTATTAATCTGCCTCCACCCCAATCAATCAGATCAACAATAATCGGGATCATATAATCAAGGAAACCGCTTCTTTCAATCCACGTTGGGCCTGCAGGATACTCAATCATATACTCTTCCCGGTGCTTGAGCACCGACGGAGGGATCATCGGGCCTTCCGGTTCGATCGGCAACGGAGTGGCGGCCCGATGGCCCCTGTCGAGGAAGGCCTCTTCCGGGATATCCGCAGAGGGGGAATCCTGTGCAGCAACCCGGGTGACTAAAGCCTCCCTTGCGTACCCGGATAGTTCTGCAGGTTGATCGTCGTTGTCCACAGACGTAGACGTTATGTGTGTCGCGTCTGCTTCGGGAGCAACCCGATTAATGTACGCCGTGCCGGGCGTGGCCAGTGTCCCGCAACCGGTGCACAGAATCAATAACACAGGGAAAAGCGCATATTTCATGGGAGCGTGCGTTCGGTTTTGCCTGCCAATGCAATGACTGGAGAAAGCGTGGCGCCGACGCAGCATGTACCCGTAGGCTGATCGGCACTTAAAAACGTCCGCTTCTCCCTTCATTTGCTGACAAATACCGTGCCGGGGTCCAGTCCCTTCCTGGTTTTCGGCGGAAAAACACCCTATACGCATTCGGAACTTCCGGGGAAACCGGCGCGACGACAAGTGCGGTTAACCGATAGGAAAGCCAGCGGCGTCCCGGCAGGTTGAGCGCCGCGGCCACGAATCCCGTCGTCCGCGCAATCTGCGAACCGATCCCTACACGTCGGCAACCGCCTGTGGCAAAACAACGCCGCAAGCCGTTTCCGCATTCGTTCCGCATGCCGAAAGCAGAGCGGCGAACTCCTCGCACATCTCCTGCAACGCCTCCCCGGACATTGCCGCAGACGGAGCATACACACAGGCGGCGATTCGACTCGTTTCGGGGGTCGTCTTCGTAGCCATGCTATCTCGAATGGGATTGACGATGGGTTCTCCGTCGGAGGAGATGGTATCAGGATCGTTACCCGCAACATGACACCCGCAGAGCAGGTCCTTTACATCGATCCGCTGCCCGGCATGATTGAACGCGAACCCCTCCCCTGCCCGGCCCAGCCGAAAGACGTACCGGTCCGAAGCTGCCCGATCAAGGTCCCATAAAGAGATGGGCACGACATACCGGAGGCTGAGGTAGTTACATATATCCACCGGAGCATTGATGCGTGGAAATGCATACTCCGGTTGCGATGCAGCGCGCAGCAGATATTCAGAAGCCGGCTTGCCCCGTCCCGTGGGTTTATACGACCCGTTCCGCAGTATATCGCGGGCGGCGATGCGCCGTGCCTCTTCGGTTTCGTTAAGCGGTCCGGCGCGTTCGGCGACCACCTGCTGCAAACGGGCATCGAAATCTTCCGGGTACCGGACCGTTTCGATCCGTTCGGCGCGGACAATGCCGAGGAGTACGTCGTCGCGGGGGATAGCGTGCCGGAGCGTCAACATGGGTAATGATCTGGTCGAGGGTCTTCTCTGCGCCCGCCGAATCGGGCGGAAAGGGTGCTTACAATGCCTTCCGCAATAAAAAATCAATGCTTGCGCCTGAAGGAGTGCATTGTGTTCCGCCGTGAATATATCACTTCAAGCGCTCATCTATCCATGCATCGGAGCGCTCCACTTCGATCCGGGAAAAATCCGGGTGGCGCTGATTGCAAAGGACATTCCTTTCGTACGGCGAAACCACCGACGGTACCCAAAGAAGACAGGTCTAGCCCCGGTCATACCAGGCATCCCCGACCGATCGCGTTGCATCTTCATCGGATAGCATCGACGGATCCAAATCTATCCCTTGCTCGGAAATATCACCGGGCAGGAAAGCCCTGCTACACATCAGGCCTTTCGGTATGGACAATCCACGGAAAGACCGATGCACCAGATTTTCAAGTAAGGCGAGCGCATACGTTTCCGACGCATGAACAACCAGACGCCCTGGGCTTACCCAGCGGCTTCCTTTAAGCAATGTACCTCTGCCGTCGAAAGGCGGGTATTTGGAGCTGACAATGCGATAGATACATAGTCTCCCGTCATGCGGGGAGACCATAGAGTCCGCGTTCGATAACGTCCTCAACTTCCCTCCCCCCAACTTCGGTTAACGCGACATCGACAGGTTTACGATCACCCAATTCGGGGTGTGGCTCCAGCATGAAACGGGAAGTATCGATCGGGTCTCTGAATATCAGGAAGGACAATACATACAGATGGGCAAGACGTTCTATCGTTTCACTCACCTGAGAACTAAAACGGTCCTTCCGCCCTCCTGTGGATTTAGGTGCAATCTTGTTCCAATACTCTAAACCCTTTTCGCCATCATATGCGGTCACAGCGTCAAGTAAGTGCTTCAATGCGGATTCAGGCAATCCTTCGCGCACTACAGCATCCAGTTCACGCATTTCGGACACAGGACGCCCAAGGACAGATTCGCCGCCAAGGATTTTCGCAATACTGCTTACAGCTACACCCATCGGACCATAATGTCGTTTCTCCAGAAAACGAACCTGCTAATGCATAGTGCGACCACGCCAGGCCGCAACGGTTCCCCTGGTATCACGGCTTTCCGCCTTTCGAGCAACCCCGTCTTTTGCACGATATGCCTTGCGCTTATGTCCGGAAGCGTTTTTATTGTCTGCGCAGTTTTACAACAGGTTACGCCTTCTCACAGCGCGCATCTATCTCATCAAACCGGGAAAACGAACGGGGAAACACCATGAAAAACCTTGTATTGGGCGCCCTTCTCGCCGCCGTCGTTCTATTCGCATGGGGATTCGTTTTCTGGGGCCTGATCCCGAATGCCGGAGTGCAAATGCACCCCGACGAGGCGGCGCTGCAGCAACACCTTGCCGAAGGTATCCCCGAAACGGGCGCCTATTACGTACCCTACCCTGCAGGCGCTGACGACGTCGAATCCATGGCGCGGCATGAGGCCGGGCCCATCGCTTTTCTGTTCGTTCGCCTGGAAGGCCGACCCCTGATGCCCGTTTCCACGATGATCGGGGGCTTCATACACATGCTCATTACGACGCTGCTCATTGGCATGCTGTTGCGGATGCTGCTGCCGAGCCTTCCGGCCTGGCGGGACCGGGTCCTGTTTGTGGCGCTGGCGGGACTTGCCGCCGCGTTCTGGTCCGACTTCACATTGCCGGTATGGTGGCATACCCCGTGGACATTCTTCGTCTGGCTGGCGGTGTACGACATCATCGCCTGGACACTTGCCGGGGCGGTCCTGGCGCGGTTTGTGCGGCCAGCAGGGTAGGTATTCAGAACAAAGGCAGGGGGCTCGCTCCCGAGCGCTACCTTCAAGGGGTCACAGCGAGATGTCGATAGTGGGCGGCATGGTTGTGGTATCGTCCTCGAAACTTATCCAATCGGCATCGAACCGCTGGTACGGTTCAATATCCGCAAGGGTGATCTCGTCGGTACCCAGTACATCAACGCCAACAAACTGAATGGTCGGTTTGAACTGATCCCAGAATTTTTCAATCGCCTTCTCCATCTCCGAACGCTTTTCAGCCCATCCTGTGGCGCCCCGCATCGAGTGCGGAACCGCAAGAATGAGATGACACTTGTATGGGGTCTCAGCCGGGAGTTCACCCAGTGTGTTAAGTCGCAGGTATACTCCTTGCAACCATTCGCTATACCTCTTCAGTAGCTCCCGCCAGTCTTTCAATTTCGAACGCCAACGCTGATCAAAGGCTGTCGGGAATGCCGTGCGGATGTACCGCTTGGCAAGCCACTCCGCGATAAGCCTACGTTCTTTATCGGGCAAACATTCCTCCGCCGAATCACTCATCAGAAGACTTCGAGGAACCGCCCAGCGATTATAGGCAGCAAACGACAGCAAGACTGGTTTTCCATTCCTTTGGATCACAAACTGCAGGATCCGCGGATTTCTGCCAGACAAGTACTGCTTATTCGCTTGCTGGCCAAGAACAACATTTGCTTGCAGGACTTCGACGAAAGGCTCCTTTTCAATGTTGGGGTTGACGATGTCGCAGTCGTGGCTCGTCAGGATAAGCAAGTCCGCACCACTCATATCCACCGATTCAGGGGCATGCTTACTGGCAAGACTTGCCAATTCAGGCCCCAGTACCGCACCCTGGCGCCACCCGCGATTCGCAATCGCATCGCTGTCGAACATCTCGGACATATTCTGCTACTTCGGCCAATCCCTTAGCGCCACGTTGTTTGCGAGTTGTTTTTTTCTCTGCTCTTGATCCGGCTCCTCGAAACCGAGGCGACGCAGTCGATTTTCCCGGCTTGCTCTCTTTAGGAAAGCCATGTCTCCAAGCCTCTGCACCTGTTTGATGGCCTGGATCAAGTGGTCTTCGTTTATCTGTTCCTCACCCAGCAGGTCGATAAGGGACGGTGCACCGAATTCCGGGGGCTGACGAACAAAGCGCGCATTGAGTGGGGCCAGACTTGACACCGAGGCACGCTCAAGAATATGAAGCACGGTGTGCAGCCGTTTTGTATTAGCAGCGTTAGGTTTATTACCCCGCAACCACTCGTATATGGTGGGGCGAGCCACATGAAGGATCCGAGCCAGTTGTGACTTGTTCAGCGACAGTGCTGCGAGTAATTCCTGTACCTGTTCGGCGACAGGGCGAACCACAATGTTGACCAAACCAGACCAAACCTGCGAGACACGCTCAATGGATCGGCGGTCATAAACGAGAGGACTGGATCCAATACGTGGAGGGGGCACAGGAATAATCATGACACTCCACTGATACCGCCGGTCACTGGATACATAGCCGGACTCGCCCATCAATACGGCATGCGCCTGTCTTGCGATTTCGTAATCCGCACAAGTGGTCGTTGACATCATTTCCATGCCTCGATTGCAGACTCGGTCACCACATGCTCATGAAATGTCTCGACAAGGCGATCGTGCATTTCGAATGCTCTCGCGACAATCCAGTCGGCGTCGGGATCGAAATTGCCTTCGATATAGTGGTCCATATCGATCAGCGTGATCAGTTCGCCTTTTGTCGCTCGGGAGATGTGTTTCGGTGCAGCACCGGCAAGATCGGGAGGTAGCGAAAAGCCCTGATCATTCTGGACAATGCGCACGATCATGGTTCCGGATTCATTCCCAACCGATGTCCTGCCTGTACTCTCTACGTGCAACCGATGCGTTCCGGGTTCGAAAACCTCGTCCACGACGCCATGGAATCCGGGCTGGAGATAGAAACGAAAGTCTTCGTCCCTGCCCTCGCGCGGCTGGACGACATCGACATAGCGAAGACCTACACGCTGAACAACGCCCAACCGATCGTGCTCGGTTTTCGTGAACACCGTGCGGATCATTTGCAGGAATTTTTCAGCGTAATCCTCGAACCTGTCATAGTCTGTGGTCTGCAAGACTATGCTGTCCTCCATCACCAGGATGCTCCAGGCCTCGTCTCTGGTTCGGTACTCCCAGCGCTGCTGCTCATTCACCTGAACCGGCATCCCGCCGCCTGGAGCGAAAGTGAGTTGCTGAACTTTTCCGGCACGCTCAATAGGGAATCCATTCTGCCGAAATTCCTCTTGAATTTCAGAGATGTAGCGTCCCATCTGACGAATGGAACTGAATCGAACCTGACCCAAAACCAGCACCAACGGTTGCTTGGACAGGGGTATATACCGGCATTGGCGTTGCATAGGCTTTCCTTACACTTAATCTTACACTTCGTGTTGACGGTAAGATAGAGTAGTTGTTCCAATGAAAAATTACCAAATTTCAGAATCGGTCGTACCCATGCCCTCTTTTCTTTCAGCAGCCGCGGATAAACCGGCAACGGAACGGCGCCGACTGATCTCGGCGAGCTCCGCCAGCGTGCGGTCGCCACAAACGGCGGCGAGAGCTACCTTCGCCTTGAAAGAGGGGTTACGGATTCTGCCGTTTGTCTTGACATGGAGTCTCACCGAATTCATTGTATCGGAACACTACACCTTTAATTCCCGCGAAAACCTGTCCAGTCAATACAAACCGCCTCGGTCAATCCTGTTTCGGAACATAATTGATACTTGCATCGTCGTCATTTAACGATTATTTTATAGTCATATGACGACAAGCAGTGCCGATGATGAATATACTCGAAACATATGCCGGATCTCAGGCGAAGCGTCCGAGCGAATCTGTACGGCTGGCGCAACTCCTGTCCCTGCCAAAGCCGAAAAGATTTGACGAAATCACCCTGGCGCATCAGATTGCAGAGGGATTGCCCACCTGTTCGGTCACGGCGCTTGCCGATCTTCTTGGACGTTCGCATGTCATCGGTCCCGTGGTGCCGGAAGCCACTCTGCGCCGACTGAAAAAATCTCTCAAACCCCTTCCGCGAAAACACAGCGAACGCATTTATGAACTGGGGCGCGTCATTGACGCCTTGGCCCAGGCATACCACGGCGATGCGGCGCGCATCGACGGTTTCCTGTATCGCCCCCATCCATTGCTTGATGGCGAGACGCCGTTCGAAATGGCACGGTCCAGTTCCGCAGGAGCTCATGCCGTGCTGAATCTGGTGCGGCGCGCCGTAGCCGGGGTTGTCGTGTGAGCCGTGTACACCGGCTCGAGGAGCCGCTTACAGCATATCGGATAGGCGACCCGAAAGGCGCCTGGCCAGTGTATAGCGCCGAAGGCGCCAGCCGAATCTCGGGGCGCTGGCATGAAACCGGCGACCGGGTGATATACGCCTCCGAGCATTACTCGACAGCAATGCTGGAAAAACTGGTCCAGTGGAATGGGGTACCCCCGGCCAATCAGCACTGGATCGATATTGTCGTTCCGGCAGGAGTAGAGTACGAAGTTGCGGATGTCGATTCGCTGGCGGGCTGGGAATTGCTCGATAGCGAGGTTGCTCAAGCATTCGGACATCGCTGGTACGCCGAACGGCGCAGTGCCATACTCATCGTACCCAGTGTCGTGGCGCGCATGGAACGCAACATCGTCATCAACACAGCGCACGAGGACTTTCCGCTCCTCGAACCGGGCAAGGAAAAACCCGTATGGTGGGATGAGCGGTTGTTTCGGTGAGAGAGCGGCGAACATCTTGCGTTTGCGCAGATTGCTCGCTGCCCGGTCGTGCTTATTTCTTTACGCTCCCCGGCTTTCTCCTGAGGCGCCTCTCCTCTTTCTTCCAATCGGTACTTTTAAAAAAGACCGGTGGGGTTGCTATCTGTCTTCAGGTTTTTGATGATTTTCATTAAAATTATTATTTTCAACGCATGATGAAAATAGTCTATACGGAAAAATACCTCATGAGGGTGGCTACAGGGCTTCTCCGCGAGGCGCTACTGAAAGCGCCTGCCGTTGTCATCGAGACCATAGAACATGAAGGGCTATTGCCGGACCGAACAACGGTTGATATCGTGATCCGCATACGGTATGCAAATCGCCCGTACACCCTTTTGGGCGAGGTAAAAACCAACGGGCAGCCCCGGCACGCCCGCCTGATGTCGCTAATCCTGCGAGAATGGGCTGCCCGCCTGGGTCCAGGTACGATTCCCGTATTTATCGCGCCGTACCTGTCCCCTGAATCGCGGTCGATCTGCGAAGAATACGATGTGGGATTCCTCGACCTGATGGGCAATATGCGCATTGTTTTCGACACCGTATTCATTGACCGGGCGGTCGCGGATAAACCAGTCACGGAACGACGTAGCCTGCGGTCGGTGTTCAGCCCCCGGGCCGCACAGATCCTCCGCGTCATGTTGCGCGATCCGTCGCGCCCATGGCGCGTTCAGGATCTGGCCTCTGCCGCCGCTGCAAGCATTGGGCACGTCAGCAACGTGCGGAAAGCGCTGCTCGATCGCGAGTGGGCCGAAAAAATTCCAGATGGCGTCTTTCTCTCGGATCCCGACGCCCTGCTTGATGCCTGGCGAGAAACTTATAGCGGTCCGGGGGGACAGCGTATCGGTTATTATACCCTCCTCCACGGGAAGGCGCTGGACGATGCCGCGCAAAGCGCGTTTTCACTTGAATCAGGGCAGGGAAACATGCTTTTCGCTGCCTTTTCCGCGGCCCGATGGTTGGCGCCCTACGCTCGAATCGGTACAGACTATTTCTACGCGGACGAGGAAGGTCTGGAACGGCTCTGTGAAGCGCTCAACCTGGCACCGGTGTCCCATGGAGAGAATGTCGTCATCCGACTGCCAAAAGACGCGGGTGTTTTCCTCGATAGCCTCGAACCCGCGCCCGGCGTTCTGTGTACCAGCGACGCGCAAACCTACCTCGACCTGTGCGTAGCGGGCGAACGAGGGGTTGAGGCGGCAGAACACTTGCGAAAAGAGAGACTGCCGTGGCGCAGGTAGTGAACAGAAAATCCAAAGTACTCTCCGGTTTTCACAATCTATCTCTATCTAATCATGGCGTTCAGAAAGCCCCCCTCCACTCCTTCTGCTCCTGAGTCTCCAGCGGATCTGTTCAGGACGTTTACCCGCCGTACGTTCCCAGACGTTATGCCCCATCAGCGCGACATACTCCGCGACTATGGGAATAAGATGGTAGGCGAATGCGATGTCGCTTTACAACTTCCCACAGGTAGCGGCAAGACGCTTGTTGGCCTTTTGATCGCCGAATGGCGACGGCGGAAGTTCGAAGAAAGCGTGGTTTATCTCTGTCCAACCAACCAACTGGTGAACCAGACTGTCGAACAGGCAAAGGTGAAGTATGGAATCGATGTGAACGGCTTTACTGGTTCCAAGCATTATTACTCGACTAAAGCGAAATCTGACTACACAACGCGCGCGAAGGTGGCTATCACAAACTATGACAGCCTGTTCAATACAGCTCCATTTTTCAACAAGCCTGATATTATCATCATCGACGATATCCATACCGCTGGAAATTATATCACTAAAATGTGGTCGCTGAAAATCCGGGCGGACGACCAAGACCTTGCCCAACTTCATGCCGAAATCAGCGATTGCCTACGTCCCCATCTTACCGCCCAATCCTATGACCGCCTCACCGGTAACTGGGCGGTCCCGTCTGACGCTCACTGGGTAGACAAACTATCTTCGATCCACCTGCTAAGGATTGCGCCAAAATTAACGAGGATTATAAACGCCCATTCCAACGCCAGCACGGAAGTAACCTTCTCGTGGCAAGTACTGCGGGACCATCTTGACGCCTGCCATATCTATCTCTCTTCGCGGGAGATCCTGATCCGACCGCTAATGCCACCTACCTGGACCCAAACAGCATTCGCTGATGCCAAGCAGCGTCTTTATATGTCGGCAACGCTTGGAGCTGGCGGCGACCTTGAGCGTCTCACGGGAATCGCTTCAATCAAGCGGCTTCCTGCGCCGAAAGACTTCCGTTCTACCAGCGTGGGCCGACGCTTCTTTATCTTCCCCGGCCTATCACTTGAACCTGATGATTGTGATAGTCTTCGCCTGGAAATGCAAAAAATAGCCGGGCGATCCGTTGTTCTTACCACAAACAATGCGACGGCGGAAATCATAACCGGGCAAGTCAAAACGCTCGACGATTTCGCAACCTATAACGCCAAGGACATTGAGGCCTCTAAAAACCCATTCATTAAGGCAGATAAGGCAGCCGCAATCATGGCGGCGCGTTTCGATGGAATCGATTTCCCAAGTGACGAATGCCGCTTGTTATGCCTTGATGGTTTACCCAAGACCACGAACGCGCAAGAGCGATTTTTAATGACCCGAATGAGAGCAACAGCTCTTTTCAATGAACGCTTACAGACTCGAGTGTTACAGGCTACAGGCCGTTGCACTCGAGGATTAGAGGACCGTTCGGCTGTTTTTGTCACCGGTGACGAACTTTGTAAATACCTTGCAGACAAAGGAAATTGGAAGCACTTCCATCCGGAACTCCAGGCAGAGTTTACTTTTGGCGTAGAGCAATCGACACAAGTCGAGGTTAGTGATCTCATCGAAAATTTCGAGAGTTTTCTCGCCAACGACAATGCCTGGGAAACAGCCAACACCAGTATCCTTGAGGATGCAAAGAACCATGTCCAAGAACCTTATCCAGCGATGGATAACCTTGAGGAAGTCGTCAAATATGAAGTGCGTTATCAGAAAGCGCTATGGAGGGGGGACAAGAGGACGGCATATGAGGAAGTACGACAAATCATTTCGAGGTTGACTGTGCAAGAACTTCGCGGCTACCGTGCGCTCTGGCATTATCTCGCAGGCGCCGCCGCTTGGTCAATGTCGAAAAAACCAAATGACGATCACCAACGCATCGCCCGCAAACATTTCACTGATGCGATGGAAGCAGCCCCGAACGTCAGATGGCTTGCACGGCTTGCTAGTAACGAACCTGTTGAAGAAATCGCTCGGACTGAGAACATCGATAAGGATCTCATCGACCAAGTTGACCGCATTAAGGAAGTGCTTCTAAAGATGGGGATAACTAATGATCACAAGTTCGAGAAAAAAGCGCGGCGGATACTCGAAAACATAAACACGTCAGCGAGTTTCGAGGAGGGCCAGCGAGAACTCGGCGAACTTCTTGGTTTCACAGCCGGAAATATCGAGGCCGATGCTTCCCCCGATCCATGGTGGCTTGGCGCAACCAGAGGCATTGTGTTCGAGGCTCACGCCGGTGCAAATCCGAAAACGAAGATTGATGCGACAAAAGCCAGGCAAGCCGCAAGTCACCTTGACTGGATGAAAGAGAATGTTCCAGAAGCTTCGACCTTGGATATCAACGTTATTCTGGTCACGCCGTGCTCGGAAGGCCACCAAGGGGCAAAACCCTCACTGAATAATGTCCGCTACTGGTCGCTTGACGATTTTCGGCAATGGGCGGGAAAAGCCATTAGTACGATTCGAGAATTGAAAGGAACCCTGCCCTCGGACGGTGACCTCTCCTGGAGAGAAAAAGCCGCCGAACGACTCACGGAGGAGGGATTGACACTGAGCGCTATCGTAGAGAACCGCCCTATCGCCGCCGGACATATGACCTTTGTCGGATAACAGCCAGGGAAGCATCGCTGTGGCGACATCTCCCCTGGGCCTTATTAATAGGGCCTGGCGACCTGCAACCCTTAATAATCAATCCCGCGGATATTGACCGGCAAACCCCAATAGCGTATTCTTGAAAAAGCACCCTATGCCACCAAAACATCGTGGACAATATGCAAGCATGTACATTTAGACCCTGTCCAGCGCCTCCGATACATTTCCTCAATCGTTCCAGCCTTCCACTTCCCCTCCAGTCCAAGCGATCCCTCTCGAAGCATTATAGAGTAACCGAACCGAAAAAAGAAGCCTGATCGCAGGAACTCACATGAATCGACTGGAAGGCGACGAACAGCAGTACCGGATCACTGTGGCCTTGGTGGCCGTGCTCTCGGGATGCGGCGTTATCGGGTTTCTTACCCTGGTGCTCCCTCAACCGGAGATCGGTTCCGGGCATATCCATCTTTCAGCCCTGCTCCTTGACCGCGCCAGCGAAACTTACCCGTTGACGATCCAGAACATCATGTGGATCATGTTCTTCTTTGGGCTGGGAGAACTCTGGATTCGCTTTCACCGCGCCAACGCCGAAGCGGAACAAGTCGAAAAGGGTCTGCTGCCCGAAGATGACAGCACCATGCTTCGGCCCAAGGACCTCCGCCCCATCTACCGAAACGTTATGCAGGTCAAACAGGCTCGTTACTTTCGCCTGCAACGCCTCATTGTCCGGGTCGTGCAGCAGTTCCAGATAAGCCACTCCATCAATCAGGCCAACAGCCTGATGAACTCGAGCCTCGAATTGATGCAGCACGAGATTGAGCTTAAATACAATATGCTGCGATATCTGGTCTGGCTTATTCCAACCCTTGGTTTTATAGGCACTGTCGTGGGAATTGCTTTGGCGTTGTCTGCAGCCGGAGACATGCCCGATCTGAATGAGGCAGGAGAAATTCAGAACTGGCTCGGCGTAATGACTATGAAACTGGGCATCGCTTTCAGCACCACGCTGGTTGCCTTGATCATGTCTGCCGTGCTCGTATTTCTGCTGCATTTAGCCCAAGGGAAGGAAGAAGTCGCACTCAACAGCGCAGGCCAGTACTGCCTGGACAATCTGGTCAACCGCCTCTATAAGGAATAGCGACCAGCTCATAGCGGACAGTAACCATAAAGAGCATATCATGGCAAAGAAACTGGGGCCGGATGGCGTGCCCGTCAATATCCCCTCCACGCCATTGCATGGAGCCGAGGCGGAGTTCAGCAAACAAAAATCGGAGAAAGCGAGCGGGGCAGATAGCGCCCCCTCGAAAAAGGATCGGAAAAAAGATCCCAAGCCCCGCTCCTTGTTCCCGGAGGAACCGACAACAAGGCTTGTTAATCGCTCTAAGGATAGCTATGCCAAGGCAGGCGATTCGCCGAAAACGGTGATTGCGGGAGGTCAGGCGCGGCGAAATCCCAAACAGGAAGTTGACGCTGCAAAGGGCGATACTGACTCGGGCATGGCGGACCCTGTCGTCGGCTGGCTGGTGGTGACGGATGGCCCCGGTAAAGGATCTGCTGTCCGTTTGGGCAACGGACAGAACAGCATCGGTCGAGGCGAAACTTCCCGCGTACGCCTGAATTTCGGCGACAGCCAGATTTCCCGAAACGATCACGCGGTTGTCATCTACGATCCGAAGCAAAACAGATTCTACATCCGGCAGGGCCAGGGCGTCAATCTGGTATACCTCGACGACAATCCCGTATTGTCGCCGACGCCTTTGCCCTCCGGCGGCCGGATCACCCTGGGCGAAACCACTTTGCGCTTCGTTGCGCTCTGCAATGACGAGTTTCAGTGGCTGGAACAAAAGGAATCGGGGGATTGATGGCGATGGACGACATTGCCTGGGGGCAGATAGAGGGACGACGGGGTTCTCAGCAGGATCGGGCGGATTGCCTGTCCTGGCCCAACGGCTATCATCTGTTATTGCTCGGCGATGGCCTTGGCGGACATGTTGCGGGCGATATAGCCAGCGCGACCGTAATCAAGAGTTTCCGGGATGCGTTTGTCGGCGCCAGCGATCCGAACCCGAGGGAACGCTTGCTTCAGGCGCTTCAGACAGCAAACATTGTACTGTTCGACCGCATCCAGGAAGATCCCCGCTTGACTGGCATGGGCACGACACTGGTAGCAGTCGCCGTAGAAGAGGGTTCCCTATACTGGGTAAGCGTAGGAGATAGCCCCCTTTGGCTGTTCCGAGACGGCGAGATGCGTCGCTTGAACGAGAATCACTCCGTCGGAGGCATTCTTGATCAACGCGCTGCGAATGAAGAGATCACCTATCAGGAAGCCGCGGAATCTGCCGGAAGATCCCAACTGCTGGAGGCGGTGTTGGGAGAGGACATCAAACTGATTGATGCGCCGACACAACCCCTGAAACTCCAGTCCAGAGATTTGATCGTGCTGGCCAGCGACGGAATAGAAACGTGCTCGCCGGAAGAATTGCGCGATATCGTTGCCAATCAGTTGCCCGCCGAAGAACTGGTCAACGCCATCCTGCAAGCTGTCGAAGCACACGCTCTCCCTTCGCAAGACAACGCCACGCTAATCGTATTCCGACCGGGCGGCAACATCGAACCATAAGCAATTCCCGATGACAAGCATTCCAAACATTCTGCTCCCGGCATTCATGCTGCTGACGCCGGCAGCGCCTGCCGATACTACAACCGTGTTTCGCCTCGCAGTGCAAGAGCGCGGAGAAGAAGTAGCGTCAGGCGTCGGCGTACTGATGGAGAATGAATTGTTACTGACGAGCTACGGCCTGATTGCGCGCGGAAATCAATACTTGGCCCACGATTCAGCTACGGAGGCTCGATTGGCGGCTACCGTGAAAGCCATCGATGCGGATTCCAGTATGGCGTTGCTTGCGGTTCCGGGCCTGAACGGTGATCCGGCGACGGTTGCCCTGGAGGCGTCAGGAGAAGGACGCCGTGTGCATCTCCTTCTCCCGGAAGAAACCCGGCGCGAAGGCATGCTCCATTCCACCTTTGAAGGACAGGACGAGAAGGTTCGTTATCGATTCACTGTGATCGTTGAGGAAAACGAGATTGCGGCGCCGCTCATGAATAACTGCGACGAACTTCTGGCTATCAGTCAGGGCAACCTGAGCAACCCGGTCGTTGGCGATGCGAATCTTGGAGTCAGCGGCGCACTGCCGGAACTCGTGGCTTTTCTGAATGCCCAGAATGTCGCCTTTCAAACATCCGGCGAAGTCTGTCTTTCTTTACAGGAACAACTACAGCAGGCGGAGAAAACGGGGCAGGAACTGGAACTGGAACGACAGCGGCTGGAAGAGGAAAAAGTCGCACTGGAGGAGGAACTTGATCAGATCGAGGCTGCCTCGAACGAAGAGCAACAGCAGAGTCAGGAGCAGGTACAGGAACTCGAAGCAAGAAAGGCTGCCCTGGAGGAACGCTTGCGCAGGCAAGGCGAGGAGTTATCCAAACGGGAACTTGCGTTGGCAGAGCAGGCGCAATTACAGCAAGATCTCGAGGAGCAGGTAGAAAAACATGAGAGCGAAAGCCAGCGCAAGGACGAAGAATTTGCGCGCCAACAACGTGAACAGGCGGAAGCGCACCGCCTGCAACGGTCCATAGGCGTCGGTATAGGAATCCTGCTTCTGATTGCCATCATGCTAATACTTCTGCGGCTGCGTGCGCGTCAACGAAAATTGCGCGAATCCGCCCAGGAATTGGCCATCGCACAGAGCAATCTGGAACGCAGCAATGCAACCTTCCCGGACATGGTTTTAGTCGGTACGGGGCCTGAAAAACAGGAATTGCGAATCAAGATCAACGGCAACGCACTTGCGAGGTCGAAATCCGGCCAAGTGGTTGGGCGCTCTTCCGCCGATGCAGACTATGTCATAGGGGTAGACAGCATTTCCCGCAGACATGCCCGGCTGCGCGTGGAAGGCGAAATCATGACTATCGAGGACTTGAACAGCCTGAATGGCACAAGACTCAACGGCGTTAACTTAAATCCGGGAGAAGCCCATGCTGTTCGGAACGGAGCGCTTCTCACCCTGGGCGACGTTGATTTTGTAGCGCATTTTCTCAGCGGACAATGAATACGGAAAGATCATCGCGCAATGCATTGCCGTTCGGCACGGTGCTAAACGGCGTTTATACCGTGGGGGCAGAACTCGGACACGGCGGAGTAGGAATCGTGTACCGGGCAAAACACCGGGAACTGGGCCCGGTGGCCATCAAGGAATACCTGCCGACGGAACTGGTGGTGCGCGAGGGACAATCCGTTCACCCAGTGAATACGGATTCGCGAGGATTCTTCGAAGAAGGGCTGGATCGTTTCCTGGACGAAGCAAAGCAACTCATCAGGTTCCGAACGCACCCGAGTATAGTTTCCTGCCGGGATTTCTTCCGGGCCAACGGGACGGCCTATCTCGTGATGGACCTGGAAGAGGGAATGTCTCTTTCGCAGTTGTTGCAAGCCCGAGAGGCCGAGGGACGGCCTTTCGACGAGACGGACTTGCTTACGGTAATGGTTCCGCTACTGGAAGGGCTGGACCTGGTGCATGAAGCGGGGGTCCTTCACAGGGACATCAAGCCCGCCAACATACTGATTCGGCGCGGAGACAACCGTCCGGTACTGATCGACTTTGGCGCCGCGAAACAGGAATTTGCACAGCACAGCAAGTCGCTGGCACCCTTCAGTCCCGGCTACGCGGCCATCGAACAGGTAGCCGAGGGGCGTTTGGGAGCATGGACGGACATGTACGGGATCGGGGCAGTGATGTGGCGCATGGTGGCAGGAGGGAACCGGCCCTACGAACCGCTCCATCCGGTCAGGGTGGAGAGACGCGCCCATGCTAAATTCCAAGGGGAACCAGACCCCATGCCGTCGGCGCAAACACTGGGTAAGGGACGATTTTCCCAGAGCATTCTGGCGGCCATCGACCAGTGCCTGGAGTTAAGTGAGGCGGACCGCGTGCAGGGATGCAAGGAATTGTTGCAACGAGTGCGAGAAACCAGAAAACCAGCGCCTGGGATTGTCGAAACCACAGCCAAAGAAGGACAACCTGCGGAACAACAGCCTATTTCCCATACCGCCCCGAATAGCAAAGAGCGACACAAAAAAGCAATTCCTGCAAAGAGGAGGCCTTCTGCCAATGTTAAAGGCAAAGAAAGTGTGCGTTACCTTGTGTTATTCCCGCTTGCAGGGCTATGTATACTACTCTTACTGGCATCATTAGTGGACCTGATAATGGCGCGGCAAGATGCGCAAAATTTCCCATCAGGATTGTCTGCGAGCGATGTTGATAGCCTGCGTCAAGCGGCCGAACAGGGAGATCCCAAAGCCCAATTCGGTTTGGGCTTTGCGTACGCTACTGGCGAAGGCGTGCCGGAAAACGACCGGGAGGCCGTGAAGTGGTATCGCATGGCCGCAGAACAGGGAAATGCCTTCGCCCAAGGCAACTTGGGTTTTGCGTACACTACAGGCATGGGCGTGCCGCAAGACGACCGGGAGGCCGTGAAGTGGTATCGCATGGCCGCAGAACAGGGAAATGCCTTCGCCCAAGGCAACTTGGGTTTTGCGTACACTACAGGCATGGGCGTGCCGCAAGACGACCGGGAGGCCGTGAAGTGGTATCGCATGGCCGCAGAACAGGGCGAGGCCAACGCCCAATTCAACCTGGGCAATGCGTACGATACTGGCATGGGCGTGCCGCAAGACGACCGGGAGGCCGTGAAGTGGTATCGCATGGCCGCAGAACAGGGCGAGGCCAACGCCCAATTCAATCTGGGCAATGCGTACGATAATGGCACAGGCGTGCCGCAAGACGACCGGGAGGCCGTGAAGTGGTATCGCATGGCCGCCGAACAGGGAGTTGCCTCTGCCCAATACAACCTGGGCTTCATGTACGATAATGGCAGGGGCGTGCCGCAAGACTACCGGGAGGCCGTGAAGTGGTATCGCATGGCCGCCGAACAGGGAGATGCTAACGCCCAATACAACCTGGGTGTCATGTACGCTAATGGCAGGGGCGTGCCACAAGATAACCGGGAGGCCGTGAAGTGGTTTCGTATGGCCGCCGAACAAGGAGAGGCCAAGGCCCAATTCAACCTGGGCTTCATGTACGCTACTGGCACGGGCGTGCCTCAAGACAACCGGGAGGCCGTGAAGTGGTATCGCCTAGCCGCAGAGCAGGGACTTGCCAACGCCCAAGACAACCTGGGCTTCATGTACGCTACTGGCACGGGCGTGCCGGAAAACAACCGGGAGGCCGTGAAGTGGTTTCGCATGGCCGCAAAACAGGGAGATGCCAACGCCCAATTCAACCTGGGTCTTGCGTACACTAATGGCGAGGGCGTGCCACAAGACAACATAAGCGCCTATGCATGGATGAGTCTCGCCGCCATTGGAGTTGAAATAAACACAGTGTCAGCAAGAACCCATCTCGCACTGCTCAGATTACGCATGACTGCCGATCAAGTGGACAGGGCGCAGAGACTATCCTCTGAACTTTTCAGAGACATTGAATCCGAGCAATGATGGGACGGGGTGTGTCCGCTTAACTGTGTAAGCGGCTTCATTGCTCTACGGGCACTCTGACCCCGTAGAGTATGACAAAACTGGTCCAATGCCGGAAACAATCTTAAAGTGCAAATGCAGCCGGGAACAACGCGGTAACTTATTTGCTTGCGATCAACCTCGTTTTTCTCTCAAGCCTCATAAGCACGATGGTTACCTCGCTACGCATCATCACGTACCCAGAATCGCCAGCAGCAAACTGCCCACCATTGATTCGCCCCCTGCGGCATCGACAAATTGCCCGTTGCCTGCCATTGCAAGCTGGGGAAGAAATCTATCGGCAGCTTGGCGATCGGAGAGAAACGGTACAAAATTGGCCCGGACCGTTGCAACGTACTGGCCTTCCATAGCGGCAAACCGGCGGGCCATTTGGAGGGCTGCTGTCTCTCTCTCCGGATAAGCCGCGTTGTCTGTCACGACAATCACGTAACGTCGCTCGCTGGCGGCGCGCCAGTCCAGCGCGATTCCGCGTTCCAGAGCAGTCGCCAGAGCTTCCGGCCCATCCTGGTTTCGGAGGGCGTACGGATCCATATTGGGCGTGAGTATCTGCACGAAGGATTCGAGTTGTCGCAGGTTCGATGTCGGGACAATTTGCTGAACATGGATAGGCTGCATCCATGTCCGGTCCCCGAACGCAACGATTCCGATACCCGCTGAAGGAGTCAATCTGTCAAGTATCCCTGCTAACACCGAAATTTCCTGCTTCAGGCCCTCGATCTGCCCGGTCATGCTGGCTGTCACATCGAGACAGATCACAATATCGATATCCGGCATTTTCGCATTGGCCAGTGCATCCTCCAGACCGCGCGCTCTGTTTTCAGCGTTTTCACGCTGCCTCTGTGCTTCCTCCAGCGCCTCTTCGAGTGCGTCATTGCTTCCCTCATCCGGTTGCAGTTCTTTGGCTTCGGCCAGAGCTTCCTCGAGGTTACGCACTTCTCTCTTGGTATCTTCGACCTGTCGCAGAGCATCGTTGAGTGCTTCCTGGAGAACTTGCTGAACGTCGGCGTCGCGTTGCATTTTCGCCAGCACCTGTTCCAGGCCGCTGGCTCTGTCTCTGGCCGTATCGCGCTCGTCGCGCACCTCCGCGAGTTGCTCCTTGATATCTTCGATCCGCTCTTCGGAATCGCCCGTGTTCGGGAAAAACGGCAGCGCCATCACTGCAAGCAGAATAAAGGCCCCCATGCCGGACGCAAACAAATCCAGCGCAGACATGGAGAACACATTGATTTCCCGGCGGCGCAGTTTCACAAGGTTACCTGCGAGAAGGTTCGAATTTCCCGAATATATTTCCGCAGGATTTAAGATACAGGATTGCGACCTTGTTCCAGTCCGGCGAGAGTATCCCCATGTGTCGGATAAATCCTGAACTTTACAGTCCGCCAGTATGCCTGCGAGAAAGTAATCTGTGCTCCTTTAACATGGAGCGTTGTCGCCGTAAACTTGACAGCCGCACGCCCGACAACGTATTCTACCGAGGAAAATCGCTACCTAAAGCGATAGGGCGCTTGAGCACGTAGAAAAAATATCCGAATTTTACGAACCATTTCCCGGATCATTCGGAAACATGTCGATCTTGGTTCTGCTTATCGCCGCACTGCACGCAATTCCAGTTGTGTTGGCGGGGCGAATAACGAAAAGAAGAGAAACCGTAACCAAGTGTGCGTGGATCACGGCCGGCATCTCAATCGTAACAGGAGCCGTAGTATTTACAATCGTGGACTGTATCGCAATCTGGATAGCATGGCGCTGGACAATATCCAGGTTGCCCGAATCGGAACAAGGCCAATCGGCGCAGGCGCAACGCCAAACCTCGCCGGGCGACTCCGGGATGCGGTCGGGGGCGCCCCAACCAGAGCAAAGCCGCAGCGCTTTTCAAACGGGAAGCGGTTTGCAAGCAGAACGCTCATCGCGCAATGCGTTGCCGTTCGGCACGGTGCTGAACCGTGTCTACACCGTGGAGGCGGAACTTGGACACGGCGGGGTGGGAATCGTGTACCGGGCAAGACACCAGGAATTGGGCCCGGTCGCCATCAAGGAGTACCTGCCGACGGAACTTGTGGTGCGCGAAGGACAATCCGTTCACCCCGTGAATATGGATTCGCAAGGGTTCTTTGAAGAAGGGATGAATCGCTTCCTGCAAGAAGCCAAACAGCTTATCCGGTTCCGAATGCATCCGAGCATCGTCTCCTGTCGGGACTTCTTTCGGGCCAACGGCACGGCTTATCTCGTGATGGACCTGGAAGAAGGAATGTCTCTTTCGGAATTGTTGCACGCCCGGGAGACAGAGGGATGCCCTTTCGACGAGGAAGACCTGCGCACAGTGATGGTTCCGCTGTTGGAAGGGCTGGACCTGGTGCATGCGGCAGGGGTTCTTCACAGGGACGTCAAACCCGCCAACATACTGATCCGGCGCGAAGACGACCGTCCGGTGCTGATCGACTTCGGCGCGGCGAAACAGGAATTTGCACTGCACAGCAAGTCAATGGCTCCCTTTAGTCCAGGCTATGCGGCCATCGAACAGGTAGCCGAGGGGCGCTTGGGGACATGGACGGACATATACGGGATCGGGGCGGTGATGTGGCGCATGGTGGCGGGCGGAAACAAGCCATTTGACCCGCCCCATCCGGTCAGGGCGGAAAAGCGGGCTCACTCCAAATTCAGGGAAGAGCCGGATCCGATGCCGTCGGCGCAAGCGCTGGGCAAGGGGCGATTTTCGCAGCGCGTTCTGGCGGCCATCGACCAGTGCCTGGAGTTGCGGGAAGCGGATCGCGTGCAGGGATGCAGGGAATTGCTGCAACGACTGCCGTAGACCGGAATTTCGGAAGCCGCAAGAACCAAAGAAGGATAGTCCGCGGAATGGCAACTATTCCCCTCTCTCCGTCAACCCCACCACGGAATCGCACACCAGTTTGCCTGCGTCTGTCAAGCAAACGATTTCAGAAACTCGGCAGGGGTTACGATCTCAACGCCACGAAACGGATGTAGAGCAAGCAGGTCGGCAACGCACTGATAATGACGTTCGTATCCACGACAAAACGCCTCATTCCTCGTCCAGAATGGACTGCAAGGCATCCGGGGTCAGGCCGCATCGCTGCGCATTGCGGCTGATTTTCAGCATGGTCTCCCGAAGCGATTCCTCGGATTCGGTCGCATCGCGCAAACGCAAATTCACCAGTAAATCCAGTTTGCGACGCTCCTTATCCGAAACCGAACGGTAGATATTCGCCACATCGGAATCGACCGAAACGGTTATTTGCTCTGTCATAACCATGGCTTGGGCCAGATGCGCTCGATCACCCCCCAACTCCCCATCAGACAAGTTCAAACCGAAGTTCCCGACCAACTACTTTGGCCGCACGGGCCAGTTCGCCAACCGTCACGCCATCTTGCCCGGAATCAAGCAAGCGATCAAGTTGCGACGGACTCGTACGGAGGCGGCGCGCCATTTCCACCCTGGAGATGCCTTGTTGCTTCATCGCCTCAGCGAGTTGAAAGGCCAGCACGCGCTTTACGGCCTGTTCGGTAGTTGCCTCATAGGCGCCCTGTTCCTTGAGATAATCGTCAAAGAATTGTCCGGGGGAGCCTTTCTCTATGTCGCGGGTCATTTCAGGCCTCTCATTCTCTTGATAGCCAGCTGGAGATCGAATTTCGGCGTCTTCCGGGATTTCTTGATAAAGCCGTTCGAATATCGTCTCCAATACGTTTCCGTTCGTCCTCCGAAAGCCCATGCAGCCACTCGCGCACAGGCATTCTGCCGCTCTCGGACGCAAAGAACCGCGCCGGCAGTCGTTTAACTGCATTCATGGTTTCGTGCACCATGCATGGTGTGGTTTTCGGGATTGACAATATCATAATCGCGGCTCGTCAGGATAAGCCAGTCCGTATCGCTCACATCCACCCCCTCAGGGGCAAGCCCCCTGACGATTTTCGCCAACTCAGACCCCAATATGGTCCGCGACTCGATATGCATACCCGACAATGGGTTAGTAGAGTATCCGAAAACTCACCCCACCAACCCCTGCACCACCGAATCGCACACCATTTTTCCTGCATCCGTGAGGCACAGGCGGCCGCTCCCGGACCATTCGATATACCCTTCGTCCTCGAGTGAGGTAAGCAAATCGGACTTGTCGCATAAAAGATCCATGCCGTAAATCCGTTTCAGCCGGGGCGCATCCAGCCCATCCGAGGTGCGCAGCCGCAGAAAGATATATTCGTTCGCCAGCATCTCCAGGGACAAAGCATCCTCGCCCCCTACAGGAGGTACGCGTTGCTCTACCAGCGCTTCGTACTTCCGGAGATTGGACTCGTTGCGCCAGCGCCGGGCGCCTGTACCTGTTTTGTGGACCGATCCGTTTTCCGTACCCGCCTGGACGGCTCCATTCGTCGTTTCATGCTTCCCCTCCGCCCTGGGCTGTCGGGCAGATTCCGACGCTATGCCCTCCTTGTCTCGCCCACCCCACCAGAACGAGTGGGCGGACGGTCCGAACCCGAGGTAATTGGCATGCCGCCAGTACGCCTCGTTGTGACGGGATCGCTTGCCCGGCAGCGCAAAGCTTGATATTTCGTAGTGTTCGTAGCCTCGCTCCCGCAGAAAATCCATCGTAAACCGGTATCTCGCTGCGAATTCCTCATCCGGGGCAGGCGTCACACGCCCTTGCGTCACCATCTTGTAGAGGGGCGTACGCTCCTCGATGGTCAAACCATACGTGGAGAGGTGCGGCACGCCCAGCCGGGTCAGTTTCTGCACATTGGCGCACCAGTATTCCTCCGGCTGATCGGGAATGCCGAAGATGAGATCGGCGGACAGGTTGTCGAAACCCGCCTCCTGCGCCCGTTCTATGGCCTGCACGGCTTGTTCCGGCGTATGGCTCCGGTTCAGAAACGTCAGGTCTGTCTCGTAAAAGGATTGTACGCCGATGCTCAGCCGGTCGAATCCGAGGGAGCGAAGCGTGCGCAGATAGCCGGGCGCCGCATCGTCCGGGTTCATCTCCAGCGTCGTTTCGCACACGTCGCCGGTCCGGAAAGAACGGTGGATCGTATCCAGCAAACCGGCCAGATCGCGGGTCGCCATAAGCGACGGAGTGCCGCCCCCTAAGTAGATGGTTTCGATGGGTTCGCGCCCGGCATATTCCGCCGCGTAATGCGCCAGCTCGGTATGCATGGCCTTCAGAAAAGGCGCCCGCGACGATTTCGTCGTCGTAAAATAGAAATCGCAGTAGATGCAGCGTTGCGTGCAGAAAGGGATATGAAGATATAGGGACGCCACTCAGAAGATGACCCCTATCCGGACGGGCAACACAAAACCCAGCCCCTCGCCGCCGATGATAAGCGCCGGATTGATTTCGTAGAACACGGCGGATCCTCCAAACCCATGCGCCCGCCCAAGCCCGATATGAATGGTGGGGCCGCTGATGTCTTTGTTACCGGCGAGAGGCAGATACCCGCCCATGCCAAGGAAGATATACCCGGCGCGCAACCGGGTCGGGGGCGGAGTGATGATGAGGGATATCTGCGGCTCGAAAAGATAATCGGCTCCGCGCCACCCTTTGAGCACAAACCCCGTGAAGCCGAGGTCCAGTGCGGTGGAAATGTCCGCGGTGATCGGCATGGAAGCACGACCCCGGATACCCAGGCCCACACCCTGCGGGGTGCTGTACAGGGCATTAAGACTCATGCCGTAGCGAGGGGACTTTGTCGGGGCTGCATCCTGGGCCTCATCCTGGGCCCAGGCGCGCGGTGCGGCGATCTGCATGGAAACCGCCCAGGCGGCAAGGACAAGCAGGAGGCGAACTGTCTTCATGGATCTGGTTGTGTCAGGGCTGTATGAACAGGCATTGTACGAACACGGGGCCATTCGTGTCGTTCATGGTTTTATGGTCAGAAGATAGCGGATATGAAGTTTATCGTTTGCATCAAACAAGTACCCGACGTGGCGTCTCCACTGCGTTTGCAGGAGGGGTGCATCGATGCGAGCGCCGGACGCATGGTGCTCAATGCGTATGACGCCTCGGCGGCGGAAGGCGCCATCGCCTTTACCGAAAAATACGGAGGCGAGGTACACGCCGTGCTGGTAGGCCCACCCGAGGCGCAGGAAACGCTGCGCAAGGTGCTTGCTATGGGGGCTGCATCGGCCGTGCATATCCGGATCAAGGACAAGACCGGGACTGTGCCGGGCGCCCTTCCCCACGCACGGGCCTGTGCACAGATTCTTGCAGATCATTTCAGCAAGGAGACGTTCGACGTGATTGCGTGCGGCAAGCAGGCACAGGACACCGACGAAGGATTGACGCCCGCCATGCTCGCCGAGTTACTGGACCTGCCCTTCGTCGGGAATGTGATCGCACTGGATATGGATAGCGACGATCCTGGCAAAGGCCAACTCCTTGTGACCAGACAAGCGGACACAAATCAGGAAATTACGTGCATAGAGACGCCGTGCGTAGTGTCTTGCTCCAACAATATGTGCGATCCGCGCATTCCGAATATAAAGGGGATCATGGGGGCGCGGAAGAAGCCGCTCGACGTGAAGATCGTATCGCTGCCCGCCGGATTACCCGGAATGCATGTCCTGCGCTACGAAGCCATGCCCGGCCGGGCGCCGGTGCGTATGCTGGAAGAAGCGTGGGATGAAGCGGTCGGGACCCTTGTACCTTTCGTAAAAAGCGGCCCGCCCGCAGCATAGGATGGCGCGCTTGCTTACATTTGCCGAAATCCGTGCCGGCCGCATCACGCGCCTGTCGTTGGAAGCGCTCTCGCGCTGCCGGGATATCGCCAGGATGCGTCGTGGGGACACCGTGGGGGCCGCTATCGTGTCCGACAACCCCCGTGCGTACTTCGAGGAACTGGCTCGTTACGGAGCAGAGGAGGTGTTCGCCGTACCCCATACGGTGTTTGCTTCTCGCCCCCAGGCGCCACAGGGCGCCCCCTTGACCGCGGCGCTTGCCGGTATTATCGAACAGGCTGCCCCCGATGTGGTAGTGCTGCCCTCCGGGGAAACCGTGAAGGAAATCCTGGGGGCGCTGGCCGTACGGGTTTCTGCACCGGCGATCCCCGACGTATCAGGCTTCGACGTGCTGGATGGTGCGGTGGATGCGCAACGCCCCGTGTTCACCGCCGGCTTCATGGCTCATGTCCGGGCGGAAGGCGCCCCCGTGCTGGTTTCGCTGCGAGCCGGCTCGTATGCCGCCTCCGAAAAACCGGCGCCGTCCCCTTTGCGCATCCGGAATGTCCCGTTCACACTCGATGCAAAGGTTTCCGGGAAGACGTACAAGGCGTTGCACGAAGCAGTGACGGCGGCTTCCGGGGAAATTGATTTGTCGGAAGCATCTGTGGTGGTGGCCGCAGGGCGTGGGGTGCGCGACGAAAAAGGCAAACGGCTGGTCGAAGAACTTGCGGCGCTGCTCGGAGCAGCAATCGGTTCGTCGCGGGGCGCTATCGAGGCTGGACTCTTCCCCCCCTCATTCCTGATTGGCCAAACCGGCAAAACCGTTTCCCCGGACGTGTACGTTGCGATCGGAATATCGGGCGCCCTGCAGCACATGGCGGGGATGTCCGGTAGCCGAACCGTGATCGCCATTAACAAGGACGCTGACGCGCCCGTTTTTCGCCATGCGACCTACGGGATCGCAGGCGATCTGTATGAGGTTCTGCCCGCCTTTATCGAGGCATTGAAGCAAAAAGCCTCAACAGTCGACCCAGTGTAGCAAACGGGTAAAGAGATACGCAATGACGTGAGCGACAGAGCACGCACAGTACGGGTTCCGTTGCGTTCTCTTTCAAGGCAATACCCGGTTTGCCGGGGCTCATGCCCCCGCCTTCTTGCGCGGCCGGGACGGGGTCTTTGTTGCGCTCAGCGACACGTACACGCGGAATATCTTCGGTTTGTCCGTCTTGCGAGCAGCGATCCTGCAATACCTGCCCGGCTTCTCAGCATGACGTTCGAGGTAGGAACGCAGGTTGGTCACATCCGTCGTGGAACACGGCTCAATGCGGAGCACCTTGTCGCCTTTGAGTCCTTCGAGATGCTTGATCAGTGGCGCAAATCTGGAAACGCGGCCAGGGACCGGTTGGGGTTTGGAGCGCAGTTTGCTCAGAAGCGCGTCGGCCTCGTCCTTGTATATGGTCGTTGTGTAGAATGCCATAGGAGAAAGATGGTTGTGTAATTAAGAAACAAGGCGTTCCCGCACTATCAGGAAGCAAGAAAAACAAATCCTGCAAAGGCGCCCTCTTTACCGGTTGACGCCGTCTTGAGCACATACTTGTTTTCAAATTTTTTCCGAAGATATGTGCGCAACGGCTGCACCTCTTTCTTTTCCAGTCTGACCTTGAGCACCGTGTCACCCGTCAGGCGCTCCGCAGCCCGCCCGATGGAATCGTACTTGGAAGAACGACCCCTCCTCACGGCGCCGGACATTTCTGCCTGTGCTTGTTCGGAAGACAGAACCTCGACGGAAAATTGGCCGGCTTTTTTCTTTGCCATTGTGCAGTGTGAGGTTGGTGGGAGTTGACGATGAATTGCGAATAGTAAAGACACAAAAAACGGAGCAACTTTACGAATGTCCCCACATCCCGCAGGATCCGTCTTGTTGGTAAAATCCCTCCGTGGCTTATGAGTATAACTAACGAAATGCAAATACACAAGACAATAATTCATCGACCACAAGAAATAATTTTGATTACTCGAAATAGACGAACTCTCTGCGTCCTTGCACCACATGCCTCACATACCTATATTACCGGAAAATAAGCGGTGGTTTGACGCATTTTCGAATGCGCGATAAGGCCAATGGAATTGTTCCATCAAGGCTGTTTTCGCTCATTAACCGTCACTTGGGTTCGCATTTTCCTTATCATTACACCAGCCACCTGCTATGACATTCTATACAACGACCATATACAAGGACGAGGCCGACGCGCTTCTGAGCAAGCTCCGTTCCAGAACCGACCCGGGCCCGGGGCGCAGTTCCAAATTCGATCCGCTCGTAAAGCATATTGAAGCGCTATCAGGTAGCGATGTGCTGCGCATAGAGGCGCTATCCGTAACGGACGTAACGAACCTGCGGGGCTATGTAGCGCGCAACGTCAAGGGGGGCAAGCAGTTGAAGGTCCAATCCCGGCGGCTGCGCGGTCCGGACGCGAAAAAAATCCGCGTGTATGTTTCCCGCGCAAAACAGAAATAACATTCTGCAGATTGTGCCCATGACGCGATATATTGCCCTTTTCCTGCTGGCCATAACGATCGCGGCGTGCGGCAACGAGTCGTCTTCCCGCGCCACAGAATACGCAGAAGAAAACTTCCCTCCCATCCCGTTCCGGGATGACGGCGACCTGACGTTTTTTCGAGGCGGAGAAGAGATTGTCACCATCGACATAGAAATCGCCGAGTCGGACTCCGCGCGCATACGGGGACTTATGCAACGACCTTCCCTGCCTGAAAAAAGCGGTATGCTTTTTCTTTTCGAGCGGGAAACAATGCAGATCTTCCACATGTCGAACACGCCGCTCGCACTGGACTTGCTATTCACGGGAAGCGACTCTGCGGTAGTCGATATCGACAAATACAACCGCCCCTTCACATCCACCCTCATCCGCTCGGACGCTCCGGCACAGTATGTCATCGAGGTACCGGCGGGGTTCGCGGATCGCTACGGCCTTGTGGAAGGTGAGCGGGTGTACTGGACTCGACACGATGCGGACGCCGGCTTGTAGCGGAAGCATACGCCCAAGCCCTTCCTCCATCCCCGAACCGGATTATAGCCCGAAACTCTCGCCGCATGCGCAGGTCCGTGCCGCTTGCGGATTGGTAAAATAAAACCCGTTGCCTTCGAGGCCGTCCGTAAAATCAAGCTCGGCGCCATCCAGGCAAGCAGCGCTGCGCCGATCAAGGACGACGGATAACCCGTCCACCCGGATCACCCGGTCGCCTTGCTGCCGGACCGTATCCCAGCCCAGATCGTACGTAAGGCCCGAGCATCCTCCTGGAACTACGACAACCCGCAGCATGATTGCGGACAAATCCACTCCCTCTCCTTCGGCAACGGTGAGGAGTTGCGCCAGGGCGCGCTCGGTAATGCGTACAGCTTCCATGGGAAAGACGGATGCGATAAGTGGCAAGTCACATTAACACTCGGTGAAGACAGGAACGAAACGAACCCCTGCCGGGTTGCAAACGTACTTGCTTTTTCCTGTCCTTAGCGCGGTTCGCGCCCAACGCTTTCCCCTTGCTGATCCATGCCCACCACGGAAACAGAGTTTCTGCACGAAGTCGCCGCCGGCGAGTACAAGTACGGCTGGGAAACGAACGTCGAGGCCGATACGATACCGAAAGGTCTTGACGAAGATGTCGTCCGTCTGATTTCCGCCAAGAAAGACGAACCGGAGTGGCTGCTTGCATGGCGCCTGCGGGCATGGCGGCATTGGGAAAAGCTGGCCTCCAACCCGGCGGAAAAGTACCCGCGCTGGCCGCATTTGAAGTATACGGAACCGGATTTCCGGAACATCACGTATTACTCGTCGCCGAGCAAGAAGCCGCGGTATGAAAGCCTCGACGAGGTCGATGCGGATCTACTGGAAACGTTCAAGCGGCTGGGCATTCCACTGGCCGAGCAGGAGAAACTGGCGGGCGTAGCCGTGGATGCCGTACTCGATAGCGTGTCTGTCCACACGACCTTCAAGGAAGAACTGGCAGAACAGGGCATTATCTTCTGCTCGTTTGGAGAAGCCGTGCAGGAGCATCCCGAACTGGTGCAGAAATACATGGGGTCCGTGGTGCCGTACACGGATAACTTCTATGCCGCGCTGAACGCTGCGGTGTTCTCCGACGGTTCCTTCTGCTACATCCCGAAAGGCGTCCGCTGTCCCATGGAGCTTTCGACGTATTTCCGGATCAATCAGGCAGGTACGGGACAATTCGAGCGTACGCTCATCATCGCCGAAGAAGGCAGCTACGTAAGTTACCTCGAAGGCTGCACGGCCCCGATGCGCGATGAAAACCAGTTGCATGCTGCGGTTGTGGAAATCGTCGCCGAGGCGCACGCGGAAGTAAAATACTCGACCATCCAAAACTGGTACCCCGGCGACAATGAGGGACGCGGGGGGGTGTTCAACTTTGTCACCAAGCGGGGCATCTGCAAGGGAGATCACGCCAAAATCTCCTGGACGCAGCTTGAAACCGGATCGGCCATCACATGGAAATACCCCAGCGTGATCCTGAAAGGAGACCGGTCGGTGGGAGAATTCTACTCGGTGGCTTTCACAAAAGGACGACAGCAGGCGGATACGGGCACCAAGATGGTGCATCTGGGGAAAAACACGAAAAGCACCATCATCTCGAAAGGGATATCCGGGGGGCGCAGTAATAATTCCTACAGGGGACTGGTGAAAATCAACAAGGGCGCCGAAAATGCGCGGAATTTCTCCCAATGCGACTCGATGCTGCTTGGAGACCGGTGCGGAGCGCATACCTTCCCCTACATAGAAATCAAAAATCCCTCGGCGCAGGTGGAACATGAAGCCACCACCTCGAAAATAGGCGAAGACCAGCTGTTCTACTGCTTCCAGCGCGGCATTGGCGAAGAAGCTGCAATCAAACTGATCGTCAACGGATTTTGCAAGGAAATCCTTGCAAAACTTCCCATGGAGTTTGCCGTAGAGGCGCAAAAATTACTCGATATCGAGCTTGAAGGATCGGTGGGATAAGCGACGCCGGCCGGTGATTCTTCCTGCATGGCGTCCAACGCCCTTTCATAAATAGCTACGCGAAACGCGAAAATCATTAAAACATGGCAATTCTTCAAATCAATAATCTGCATGCCCGGATCGAGGAGCAGAACATCCTCAAGGGAGTCGATTTGGCTGTCGCCGCAGGCGAGGTGCATGCGATCATGGGGCCGAACGGGTCGGGGAAAAGTACGCTCGCATCGGTGCTCGCTGGACGAGAAGAATTCGAGGTGACGGACGGAAACGTCCTGTACCGGGGGCAAGACCTGCTGGAGATGGAACCTGACGAACGCGCCCTCGAAGGCGTTTTTCTGGCCTTTCAATATCCGGTCGCACTACCGGGGGTCAGCATGAATAACTTCCTGCGGCAGGCGCTCAACCAGCAGCGGGAATACCGCGGAGAAGAGCCGCTTTCGGCAGGTGCTTTCCTGAAGCGAATGAAGGAATGCGCCGCCCTGGTGGATTTGGATCCGCAACTCATGAGCCGTTCGGTAAACGACGGTTTCTCGGGCGGAGAGAAAAAACGAGGCGAGATTTTCCAACTCGCCATGCTCGAACCGCGCCTGGCTATCCTGGATGAAACAGATTCGGGATTGGATATCGATGCATTGCGGACCGTTGCGGACGGCGTCAATGCGCTCCGGCGCAGCGACCGATCCTTTGTCGTCATTACCCATTACCAGCGGCTCCTCAACCACATCGTTCCCGACGCGGTTCACGTGATGGTGGATGGCCGCATCGTCAGGTCCGGAGACAAAGATCTTGCTCTTGAGCTGGAGGAAAAAGGATACGACTGGATTCGGGAAGAAGCGGTGGCGGTATAGGTCCGGCAACCGATCGTACACATTTTTACAGGTTGCAAATATGTCGAATCCCCATAAAATCACGTCCCTCGAAGCATCGTTCGTTGATGCTTTCGAAGCGTACGCCGGCGATCCGACGCCGGGAAACGGATCGGGGCCTGTAAACGGCCTGGCGCCCCTCAACGCCATGCAGGGGCTTCGGCGACGGGCTATTGAGCGCTTCCGGGAATTGGGTATTCCCTCCCGGAAGAACGAAGCCTGGAAGTATACCCATGTCCCGGAGGCGCTCGCTCGCGGCTTTTCCGTATCGGCCGGAGGCCCGGTACCCGATCCCGGGGCCGCTGAAACGGCGCAATGCGCGCTCGCCGGTCTCGATGCACACATCGTCGTACTCGTCAACGGACGTTTTGCGGGCGAACATTCCCTTATCGGCAACCTCCCGGAGGGTGTTGCGATCAGTGGGCTGGGGACAGCGGCGACCACCCACCCGGATATCCTGCGCAATCATTTCGGGCACTATGCGGCGTGGGAAGAAGAAAGCTTTACGGCGCTCAACACAGCGTTCGCAAGCGACGGACTTTTCGTATATGTCCCCAAGGGAAAGACCATCGAAAAACCGATCCATGTGATCAACCTGCAAAAGACGAACGAACGCCTGTTCCTGCAGCCCCGTCACCTGCTCGTATTCGAGGAAAACACGCAAGCGAAGATTATCGACACATCCTGCGCCCTGACCAGCGAAGCAACCTTCACGAATGCCGTTACCGAGACATTCGTCGGCGAGCGGGCTATTGTGGAGATGTATCTCGTGCAGGATCCGGGCAATGACAACGCGGTCGTTTCGACCACGCATGTCTACCAGGAAGCGGCAAGTACCTTCACTGCCGCGACCGTAACCTTTACCGGCGCCGTTGTCCGGAACAACCTGAACGTGCTGCCCAATGCCCCGCATTGCGAAACGCACCTGTATGGCCTGTTCCTTCCCGGCAGCAACACGCAAGTGGACAACCACACGCTCGTGGACCATGCCCAGCCGGACTGCGTCAGCAACGAATTGTATAAGGGCGTCCTGAATGACCGCGCTTCCGGCGTATTCAATGGCAAGGTGTTCGTGCGGCAGGACGCACAGCGCATCAATGCCTTCCAGGAAAACAAGACAATCGTTCTCACAAACGAGGCAACGATGAATTCCAAGCCGGAGTTGGAAATTTACGCGGATGACGTAAAATGCAGCCACGGCGCCACAACGGGTCAACTTGATCCCGAAGCCTTGTTTTACCTGCGTTCCCGGGGAATGACCAAACAACAGGCTCAGGGCATGCTTCTTCATGCGTTTGTAGGAGACATCCTTGACCGCATCTCCATCGAACCGCTTCGCAGAATGCTCGACCAACGCGTTACCCGCCTATTCGGCGAATAATCCGGAAAAAAACAGGAAGCATACCGGTTCGCAAAGCACCGTGTATTCGTCGCCATTTTGTAAATCGGCTTTGTCCATAGCATGAAAGCGGCGTCCATGAATACCACCGGTACAATACAAGACCATATCCCGGGGAGGTTCGACCCGGCGGAGGTGCGCAGCCTGTTCCCCGCGCTCCAACGCGAAGTGTACGGGAAACCCCTTGTGTATCTGGATAACGCCGCCAGTTCACAGAAGCCCCAGGCTGTCATCGACCGGCTGGTCCGGTACTACTCCTCGGAGCACAGCAACGTGCATCGCGGAGTGCATTTCCTGAGCCGGGAAGCTACGGATGCGTACGAGGCCGCTCGCAAACGAGCCGCAGCGTTCATCAACGCCCCCTCCGAACCCGAAGTGCTGTACACCCGGGGAACCACGGAAAGCATCAATCTCGTGGCGTCGTCATTCGGCCCTCTGCATGTCGGAAAAGACGATGTGGTGCTGGTATCGCACATGGAGCATCATTCCAACATCGTTCCGTGGCAAATGCTCTGCGAGGCGCAGGGCGCCCGCGTCCAGGCAATTCCCGTATCGGACATCGGCGAGATCGTCTACGAGGAATTCGAGCGGCTGCTTGCAGAACGAGTCCGCCTCCTGGCTATTGCTCATGTGTCGAATGCCCTCGGAACCGTCAATCCGCTGAAACGCATGATCCGGCATGCACACGACCTTGGCGTGCCCGTCGTCGTCGACGGAGCGCAGGCGGCGCCGCACATGAAGGTGGATGTGCAGGAACTCGACTGCGATTTCTACGCCTTCTCCTCGCACAAGATGTTCGGCCCTACCGGCATCGGCATCCTCTACGGGAAAGCGGAACATCTGGAAACCATGCCCCCCTGGCAGGGCGGCGGCGACATGATCGAAACGGTCACCTTCGAGAAAACGACGTACAACGAACCGCCGCACAAATTCGAGGCTGGCACGCCGAACATCGCCGATGTGCTGGGATTCGCCTCGGCCATCGACTTTCTGGAAGGCGTGGGACAAAACCGCGTAGCGGCGTACGAACAAGATCTGCTCGCGTACGCGACCGGGCGGCTGTCGGAGATCGAGGGCGTCCGCTTGATCGGAACCGCAACGGACAAGGCGAGTGTGCTTTCTTTTGTGATCGGCGACATACACCCCTACGATGCAGGAACCATTCTGGACAGGCTCGGCATTGCCGTGCGAACGGGGCATCATTGCACGCAGCCGCTGATGAGACGGTTCGGCATACCGGGCACGGTGCGGGCCTCCTTTGCGCTGTACAATACTTTCGACGAAGTGGACGCGCTGGTCGCCGGCGTACGGCGCGTCAAGGAGATGCTCGGCTGAACGCCGGAATATGCCTGGCGAATATGACGGCAAACGGAACGATTCAGGAACGCGCCCACGACATCGTGGAAGAGTTCGGGCTGTTCGACGACTGGATGGGGAAGTACGAATATCTCATCGAGATCGGACAGGCCCTGTCGCCGCTCGATAGCCGGTACAAGACGGAAGCCCACCGGATTCACGGCTGTCAGGCCCAGGTATGGATACGTCCGGAGATGAAAAACGGGCGGGTCTTCTACGAAGGCGACAGCGATGCGCTCATTACGAAGGGTCTGGTGGCGTTGCTTGTCCGCGTACTGTCGGGTCAACCCCCGCGGGAGGTCGTCGAGGCCGATCTGGAGTTTCTCGACGAGATCGGCATGAAGGATCATCTTTCGTCCACGCGCAGAAACGGCCTCGCCTCCATGGTCAAACAACTCAAACTCTTTGCGCTGGCGCATACGGGAAGCGCATAAAACGCAACCGGGCGCGATGCTACCGGGTAAACAAAACAGAAACACAGGGCCAGGCGGGCAGACAATGGTAATTACCACGGGCGGACCCATGGAAGAAACGACATCGACCACACAGGAAGACCTTGAAGAAAAGGTCATCGAGGTGCTCAAGAGCATCTACGACCCGGAGATTCCGGTGAACATCTACGATCTCGGACTCATCTACGAAATCCGGGCGAAAGAGCGGTCCGTCTTCGTCAGAATGACCCTGACAGCACCGAATTGCCCGGTCGCCGACATTCTCCCGCAACAGGTCGAGGCGGCCATCGGCATGCTTCCGGAAGTGGACGAATCGACGGTGCTGCTGACCTTCGACCCGCCTTTCTCCCCGGATATGATGTCTGAGGAAGCGCGGCTCGAATTGGGGTTCATGTAAACAGTGGACCCGCATCTTTTGACAGGCGCCATGCTCACGCTGGCCGAATGGGAAGCGGTCGGGCTTTCGTTGCGCGTTGCTGCGGTGGCCGTCCTGATTACGGCGCCGATCGGAGTGGCGCTGGCTTATCTGCTTGCGCGTAATCGGGTGCCTCTGTCGTTTGTAGTGGAGAATCTCGTCCAGTTACCGCTTGTACTTCCGCCGGTAGTCACGGGGTGGGTGCTGCTCATTCTGCTGAGTCCGGAATCGGTGTTCGGCGGCTGGCTGGAAGCAACCTTTGGGCTTCGTATTGCCTTCGGATGGTTCGGCGCCGCGGTGGCAGCGGGCATTGTCGCCTTTCCCCTGATGGTGCAAACGATTCGCGTCGGATTCGAACAGGTAGACCCTTCCTGGGAAGAGGCCGGGTACGTATACGGCGGCACGCGTGCAGCCGTCTTTCGCCATGTAACGGCTCCTCTTGCGGGCAGGGCCATTGCTGCGGGCATTGTGCTCGCTTTTGCCCGTGCACTGGGTGAATTTGGCGCGACCATTGTACTGGCGGGCAACATTCCGTCCGAAACGCGTACGCTTCCATTGGCTATCTTTACCGAAATACACCGTATGGGCGGCGAACTTGCGGTACTGCGTCTGGTCCTGGTGGCAATCCTGTTGTCCGCCGCCAGCCTCACGGTACACGCCCTGCTGCGCCGTCGTTTGCCGAGCCGGACCGATCGTCCGGGTACCTGACAGGCGGTTTGGAAGAAGGGTCGGAATTTTTCGTTCGTTTCCGTCCGCCACATGAAACAATACATCTGAATACCCCGGCACAGGCGGGCAGGTTGTCATGAAAGAATGGCTATCGAGTGAGGATCTTGAACGCATCCGGCAGGCGGTAGCCGAGGCGGAGCGCCGCACTTCGGGCGAAATCGTCCCGTATGTCGTACCGCGTAGCGATACGTATGAGGGAAGGGCATGGAAAGGCGCAGGTATTGCGGCTGCCCTGGCGCTGGCTTTCACTGCCGTCGTGTTTCAATTCTATGAGGGCTGGGGGCTGGCATGGCTCCACACAGGATGGGGCGCCGCCACCCTGACCCTTGCCGCCGGCATGGTCGGGGGCCTGTTAAGCGCTTTCGTAGCGCCGCTTGGACGGGTGCTCGCAGGGCGGGAATGCATGACCCGGACGGTGCATCGCCGCGCGATGAAGGCATTCGTGGAGGAAGAGGTGTTCGCCACGCGGGAACGCACCGGCGTCCTGATCTTCGTATCGCTCTGGGAACATCGCATCGAAGTGATCGGCGATGCGGGCATCAATGCAAGAGTGTCCACAGACGACTGGACAGACATGGTGGCGCGCATCCGGGACGGCGTACGGAGCGGCTGCTTTGCGGACGGCCTGATCGACGCCATTGGTATGTGCGGGGCGTTGCTCGAAGGCAGCGGCGTCGAGCGGCGCGACGACGACTCCAATGAATTGTCCGATGCACTGCGCGTGGAATCGTAGCCGAAGCCGAAGCGCTGCCAGAGCTGCGCCGCCGCCGGGTCCCGCATCAGCGCCAGAAAGCGCATAGCATCTTTCTCAAGCGCACTACCCTGCACGACCGCCGCCGTGTACCGTATCTGCGGACGGCACCGCTCCGAAACCACATCCTCTACCTGTAATTCCGGCGCCATGGCGGCGTCGGAAGCATACACGATGGCCGAACCTGCCGCCCCGGCCTCTACAGCGGCAACCGCCGCACGAACATCGAGCGTCGGCACGAGGCGAGGCGCGAGCAGGACCCACCGGCCTTCACACAGCAACGCCTCCCGCGCATACATCCCCGCCGGCGCATGTTCCGGATCGGCCAACGCAATCCGTTCGTTTTCGGAGCGTCGTCCATCCTGGCGCCGGACCCGCACAAGCCGATTGGCGACGGGCAGTTCGATGGGCGGCAAAATGCGGCGTTTTGTATACAGGTATTCCGTCCAGTCGGGGTGTGCGGATACGAACAGGTCGGCGGCGGCGCCGCGCTCGATCTGACGGGCAAGCAGCGAACTGCCGGCCACGTTCACCGTGACCCGAACGCCCCCCGGCAGGACGCGAAACGTATCGGCGAGTGCTTCCATGACATCCGTCAACGAAGCCGCAGCATACACATCGAGGGTGCGATCTTGCAGCGGGCGGCGGCATCCCGTCAGGAGAACGCCGGCGCACAACAGCATGGCAAACCCGCGAACCAGACGATGCACCGAATCCTCCGGGAATTGGCTATCAGGACGCTTCCGCACTCTGGCGGATCGTGCGTATCCAGGCTTCGGCTTGCCGCTCATACACAGAACCGTCTTCGGCCAGCGCCACGACTCGGCCGAACTGCTCCAGGGCTTCACTGATCCGGTTGATGCGCAACAGAAAAACGGCCCGGTTGTAATTGGCGGCAAGATGATCCGGGTCTTGCTCGAGAGCCAGATTCGTTTGCCGGATCGCTTCCATGGGATTTTGCGGGTCGTACTGATAGGCCCAGCCGAGATCGGCCCGTATATCCACATCGTCCGGGTTTTGGACGAGCACCTTCCCGAACGCCTCGATGGCAAGCAGCGCCACGTCGGTCTTGCGCTCATTGTAGACGGCTTCCATCCATGCATACAAAAGCGTGCCGGCATGGCGCCAGTCGGCCGTAACCCCGGTGCGGCGGGCCAGGCGCTGCTGCTCGATGGCAGCCCGGTCGATGCGCCCGATTTCGGCCATGAAGCGGACCAGTTCCCGCTGTGCCTCGAGGGCTATCGTTTCGTCTCCGGAACGCACCAACGCTTGCAGCGAATCCACAACGGGAGCATACTGACTGGCGACAGGAATAGCTTCGAACTCATCGATTACGGCAGCGCTCCGCACTTCGGCAGGCATGGCGGCAGTGGAAGCAGCCTCAGGCTGGACCCGCTGCCTGGACATCTCGGTGATCATGAAAAGGGCAATCACGATCAGCACAGGAATGCCCACCAGCATAGCCACCCGCCCACCGAGAGAGCTTGTCCTCGCTTCTTCAGAAGAACCCGAAGCAACAGGCTGCGGGGCATCGGCGGCAGCGGAGCGCAACGATCCGCACAATGCGCACCGGTCGGCGTCCTCGGCCATCCGGGCGCCGCAATCCGTACATACGAGGTTACCCATCGGACCGGCCCATCTCGCTTTCCTGGCTGAGCCTTACCGCCGTATCCACCTTGTTTCGCAGGCTTCTGGAGGGGCGAAACATCGGCATGTAACGCGCCGCGACCGGAACTTCCTCGTTCGTGCGAGGATTGCGCGCCTTGCGGGCCTGCCGGTACTTGACATGAAAGGTCCCGAACCCCCGAAGTTCAATACCTTCCCCCGATTCCAGGGCCTCCGAAACACAGGAAATAAAGCCGTTGATGACCGCTTCAGTTTCTATTCTGGTCATTCCGGTGCCCGTGGCAATGCGTTCGATGATATCAGATTTCGTCACCGTCGTGGAAGGTTATTTCAGAAAAATGCGATACGTCGTATACCCATGTCCTTAACGCCGCGCCGGGCGCGTCGTTTCCGGTCGTTCGCAGTGTAAAGCCCGGCACGTTCAGGAACAAGCATCGTTGGGGAGGCATACTTTTTGCGTTGTGTTTCGACGTGTTGTCCCCCACCGTCGCTGCGCATTCCGCATGACGTACCGCCTATCGATATACCCGATGATCCGCATTCGACACGCCGTTTCGCTGCTCCTCATGGGTCTGCTTTCGGCGTCGACCGGGCAGGCCCGGCAACCATCGGAACCGACTCCCCTGCCATCACACTCCACTTCGCAGGAGCAATCCCCGAATACAACCGTCCGGTACGAGATGGATATCACCGTCCATCCGGACCGGCATGCCATGGAGGGGCGTCAACGTCTCACCTATACCAACACCTCCCCGGACACGCTCTCCCGCGTATTTTACCATCTCTACTTCAATGCCTTCCGGCCTCATTCCATGATGGCCGAACGGAACCGGGAGTTGCCGGATCCCGACCCGCGTACGGCGCCCCGCATCTTTGATCTTGGCCCGGACGAAATCGGCTATCACCGCATCGAATCCCTTGCGCAGGATGGAGAAACCGTTGCGCACCGCATCTTCGACACCGTGATGGAGGTGGAGTTGGCCCGGCCCCTCCCACCAGGCGGTCAGGCCGTTTTCGACATGACGTTCGTTTCTCAGATTCCCCTCCAGACCCGCCGCAGCGGGCGGGACAGCCGCGAAGGGATCGATTATTCCATGACGCAATGGTATCCGAAACTCGCACAGTACGATGCGCGCGGATGGCATGCGGACCCCTATGTCGGCCGAGAGTTTTACGCCCCGTTCGGAACCTTCGACGTACGCATCACCCTCCCCTCCGAATATATCGTCGGCGCGACGGGAACCCTCCGCAACCCGGACAAGGTCGGCCACGGCTACGCAAGCGATTCACTGGATGCGGATACCCCTGCCGCCCGAACCGATTCGCTGACCTGGCGTTTTTACGCGGAAAATGTCCATGACTTTGCCTGGTCCGCCGACCCGGACTACATCCACGATGTGCTCGAAACGGAAGCAGGTTACGCGATTCACCTGCTCTACCAGCCGGATGTAGCCGAGGTATGGCAAACGCTCCACGAAGCCGCCCCTAAAATCATGGCGTTCTACGAAGAACGCTACGGCGCCTATCTCTATCCGCAGATGACCATTGCGCAAGGTGGAGACGGCGGGATGGAATACCCGATGATTACGCTCGTAACAGGCAAGCGCCCCCCGCCCTCTCTTCTCGGCGTAACGGCTCACGAGGTGGCGCATATGTGGTTCTACGGGATGATCGGGTCGAACGAAGCCGATCATGCGTGGATGGATGAAGGATTCGCGAATTATGCAACGCGCGAAGTGCTTGCGCACATCCGCGAACAACCGCCGCCGTCGCACGCGGGCGCTCTGTTCGGCATCCTGAATATGAAGCGCCTTGGTCTCTTCGAACCCCTGAATACCCCCAGCGACTGGTTCGACACAAATATCGCCTACGGGGTGTCTGCCTATTCGGGCGGCGAAATGATGCTCGATATGCTGGGCTACGTCATCTCCGACTCGCTGCGCGACCGGTTCCTGCTCGAATACCACAGGAAATTTGCGTTCCGGCACGCCGGGCCTCACGATGTCGAGCGCGTAGCCGAGCAGGTATCGGGCATTCGCCTCGACTGGTATTTCCAGCAATTCGGGGATGTGAACCGGGAGCTGGACTACGCCGTGCGGAAGTTGAGGCGGACCCGGGACGCGACCGCATGGCGCACCACCATGACACTGAAAAGGCTTGGAAGGGCCGTCATGCCCATAGACCTGCAAATCATACTTGAAGACGGGTCGGTACAGTGGGTGCATATACCGCTGGGCGTCATGCAGGGACACAAGCCGGTCCCTGAGGACTGGATCGTGGCGGCCCCCTGGGCCTGGACTGCGCCCGAATACAGTCTGGAAGTCATGCTGCCGGCCAGGCCGCGCAGCGCCGAAATCGACCCGTATGTAAGAACCCCGGAATCGGACCGGCTCAACAACACCACCGCACGGCCAATCAATATTTCTTTTCTGAAGCCCCCTGCCCCCAACATGCGCCGGTACGATTTCGGATGGCGCCCGCTCGTACAGTACGCACAGCACTGGGGACCCGGTATAGGGGTGCAATTCCGCGGGGCATATCCCCTCACCGGGAAAGAAAGGAAGAATATGGTGAAGATCTGGCCGCAGGTGCTCTTCAGCGAAGGAACCGAACCGGATGTTACCTCCTTGCTGGAGCATCACGAGCCCCCGAGGCTTGGAGCGTTCAGCGGCATCGACTTTGACTTTTCCAACGCAGGTAATTATCTGAAGGGCTACCTCATAAACTGGTCGTTCCGGGGGCAAAAACATCTCGGCGTTTATCAGGTCGACACGCGGGCTTCCTTTTCGGATCCGGATGATTTCCTTCGACAGAACAGCCGCCGCCTTACGGTGGGCGTAAAGCAGCGTTTCCTGGTGAGCGACCGCGCCAGGATCCGGAACACGTCCAGCGCCTACCTGCAGAACACGCTTTCTGTTTACGGTCATCTGGAAGGAATGAGCGAGTGGTACCGATACGCCTTGTTCGTAGAAGGAGGTGTGGACGATGAGGGGCCATACACGGCCAACCGGATGTCCATGGACCTGGCCCTCGGCATGCCGATCGGACCATTCACGGGATCCGTGCGCCTGTTCTTCGGAGGCGGGGAACCGGACGTGCTCTCTCCGGACAAGCGATTCCGTTTCGGGGGCGTATCTCTTGAAGAACAGTGGAATAACGCGGCGTACCGGAACGTGGAAGCGCTCTTCGAGGAACCGCTCCGCGATGCGCCCTGGGTGGCCTTTGGCGCACCGGGCCCGGTCGCTTACATGCGCCAGACGGAGCCGTATGCTCATATTCCGCACACGTACCAGGATACCGATGCGCACACGCACCATGATGCCCATGAAGACATCGACCCGGGCGACGAAAAGGGGTTCTTCGGCGTTACGGAAATGACCGCCTTCAGCGCAAGGCTGCTCACGCCCCGGTTGCGGGGGCCAGCGCTCCTGCGCCCTCTCCGGCTGGAACTGTTTATGGGCGCCGGACATGTAGGAGACCTGAACGAGGAAGAGCGTGACGAGCGCCGGAAACGGACCCTGATGGACGCCGGAATCGGCGTGCGGTACGATCTGAACCGCCTGCAGGGATTCGACCGGTGGGTCAGGCAATCCGATATCTTGTCGGATCTTGTGCTCGTGGCGCGCTTTCCCCTGTGGGCAAACGATTACGAGTATGCGGACAGCGAGGCTCCCTTCGCATTCCGCTGGCTGCTTGGCGTACAACTGGACCGTCTCCCCTGGGACTGACGCCCCTCCGACCCGTAAATTCTATCGAAGAAATGTTTCGTTTATCGACCCGTACGATCACCGCGCTGACAGGCGCTGCACTTTTTACCCTTGCGGCATGCGGCGGCGAACAATCCGAACAGACCCCCGGCCAAAACGAAGCTACGGCTATCGTACGGCAGGCTGTTCTTGCGCACGGCGGCGAACACGCGGACCGGGTTAAAATCGGTTTCGACTTCCGGGAATACCACTACACCATCACGCTGAACGGAGGGATGTTCCAGTACGAACGCGAGCGCCCGGATTCGGCCGGGTATATCCGGGACGTACTGAACAACGACGGATTCCACCGCGAAATCGATGGGGCGCCCGTGGACCTGCCGGAGGAGACGGCCGCCAGCTATGCCTTCTCCCTCAACGCCGTCTCGTACTTCATGCTACTGCCCTTCAAGTTGACCGATGCCGCCGTACAGGCGAGATACCTGTCCGAGGAAACCGTCAAGGGCGAGCCGTACCACGAAATCGAAGTGACCTTTCGACAGGAAGGAGGAGGACTCGACTACCAGGATCGGTTCGTGTACTGGTTCCACCGAGACCGTCATACCATGGACTATTTCGCCTACGACTACGAGACAGGCGATTCGGGAACGCGCTTCCGGGAAGCGTACAATGCGCGCACCGTGGGCGGCATCCGCTTCCAGGACTATCTGAATTTCACCTCGCCGGTTATCGCAGCGCCGGGAGACCCCATCGAACAAATGGACAGTCTGCTGGACATCCAGGAACTGGACACGGTATCCGTCATCGAAACGACCGGGATTGTGGTAGAGGAAATTGACGAATAGATGCCATTCCGGTCGTATATTCCACCAGCTATCCGTACAAAAACATTAACCTCATGACCACAACTATGCACCGCACTTTACTCCCACTGCTCGTCGCAGCAGGCCTTCTCGTTTTCGGCGCTCATTCCGTCGCCGCACAGGATGTCATTGAGCCACCCAACCCGCTGAGTCCGCGGGCCGTTACCCAAACCTCGTTCAACGATGGAACCTACGCCAGCATCCACTACGGATCGCCCCGCAAGCGCGACCGGGAAATTTTCGGCGAACTGGTGCCGTTCGGCGCGGTATGGCGACTGGGCGCCAACGAAGCCACAGAAATGACCGTGACGCAAGACATTCAGCTCGGAGACATGGATCTGGCCGCAGGCACCTATGCCGTCCTCGCCATCCCGAACGAGGAAACATGGACCTTGATCGTGAATGCAGGCCTGGGCATGTGGGGCGCCTTATCCTACTCGGAGGAGCACGATGTCCTGCGTCTGGAAACCCCGGTAAGCATGACCGATGACATCCACGAGGCGTTTACGATCACCCTCGAGGCAAACGAGGAAGGCTCCTCCGCCATGCTTTCCATGATGTGGGATCAGACGAGTGTGGCCATTGCCGTAACGCCGGTGGAATAATTCGCCGGATGTTCTCCCGGAAAGAGGATGCCTCGCAAGGTTGCCTCGTCGAAATCATGAGGCGGACACGCCATGCAGCTTTCGGGGCTTGACGTCGAGGCAGAGGGCACGGGCATATCGCGCCCGTTGAGCCGGCAGGTCAATCTCCTTGGCATGCTTCTCGGGCAGGCTATACGCCAGCAGGCGGGGCAGAGCACCCTCGACCTGGTGGAAGAATTGCGGATGCTCTGCAAACAGGCGGTGGCGGAGGATGACCCGGCGCCCCGTATACAGGCAAAGAACCGCATTGCGCAGCTCGACGATGAGGAAATTCTTTGGCTGCTTCGCGCCTACACCGCGTTTTTCCATCTGGTAAATCAGGCGGAGCAGGAAGAAATCATCCGCATCAACCGGGATCGGGCCCGTTCCGGATCGCCGGAACAACCCCGGGCGGAATCCATCCTCGAGGCAATTCACTATCTCAAGGAAGAGGGATACTCCTACGAGGAGGTCCTTTCGCTCTTCCGCCACCTGGATATCCAGCCGACCCTGACGGCGCACCCCACCGAGGCGCGGCGACTCAGCATCCTGTACAAGCAACAGCGCATCTCCCGGATATTGTCGCGGCTCAACCGGGAACGCCTGACGCCGAGAGAAAAAGAACGCGCGCTGTCGGATATCCGAAACCAGATCGCCCTGCTCCTGTCCACCGATGAGATTCGCGCGGACACGCCCAGCGTAGACGACGAGGTGGACCAGGGTCTTTATTTCTTGCGTAATGCGATCCGGGAAACCATACCGGACATATATGACGACGTACGACGGGGACTGCGCGCCTATTACGGGACATCGGGAGACATCCCCGTATTTCTAAAATACCGGTCCTGGATCGGCAGCGACCGGGACGGCAACCCGAATGTCACGGCGGATGTGACGCGGCGGACCTTCGCAAAACAGCGCCTCACCGCCATCAATATCTTTTATGAAGAATTGGTGGAGCTGCGCAGGGAACTCAGTGTTTCGAGCCGGCAGGTATCCGTGCCCCATGCGCTGTACGATGCGATCTCCGCCGATGCAGAGGATATCGATCTCGACGAAAAGGTCAAGCGGATATACCGCCACGAGCCTTACCGGCTCAAGATCAGTTATATGATGGAGCGCCTGCTCCGACTCACGCAGCAAGTGCAGGCCGAGTTGGATCGGGATGCACAACCCCGGACCCGGCAGGAAACGGGCAGTGCTTGCAGCTACAACGGGGCGGCTTTTGTCCAGGACCTGGATATGCTCCGCGAATGTCTCGTCGGGACGGGCTACGAAGCCTTTGCTGAAGCCGGTCACTTACAGCGCATTCTCGTACGGGCGCGCACGTTCGGATTTCATATGGCGGCGCTCGACGTACGACAGCACAGCCGCATACACGAGCAGGCCGTAACGGCTATCCTGCACGCCGCAAACGTACACAACGAGTACGCCAGTCTCGACGAATCCGGAAAAATCGATCTCCTCTCCGCCGAACTGGAAAATCCGCGCGCCCTGTTGCCGCGCGACGCCGAGTTGCCCGAAACGGCGCAGCAGGTCGTGGAAAGCTTCGAGGTTATCCGGGAAATCGTGAAGCGAGAGCCGTCCGCCATGGGCAGTTACATCATCAGCATGACGCACACCGTAAGCGACGTGCTGGAAGCCATGTTGCTGGCAAAGGTGGTTGGACTCTGGCAGATACAGGACGGGGAAGTGCACTGCCCGCTCGACATCGTACCCCTCTTCGAAACCATCGAAGACCTGGCGGACGCAGACGTCCTCATGAGCGCACTCTTTTCCAACCCCGTGTACGCCAGGCACCTCGAAACCCGGGAGCATTTCCAGGAAATCATGCTCGGCTACTCGGATTCGAACAAGGACGGCGGATACTGGATGGCCAACTGGGCCCTGCACAAGGCCCAAAAAGACCTGGGCGTCGTCTGCAGAAACCATCAGGTAACGCTGCGGCTTTTCCACGGTCGAGGCGGTACGGTCGGGCGCGGAGGCGGCCGGGCCAATCAGGCTATTCTCGCCATGCCGCCCGTCGTGCATAATGGACAAATCCGGTTTACCGAACAGGGAGAGGTCATCTCGTTCCGGTATGCGCTGCCGGACATCGCCCGGCGGCACCTGGAGCAGATTGTCAGCGCGATGATCGTGAGCACGGCCTCGGGATCGCGGCAGAACGGAAAAAACGACTACGGAACGGCGCCCGGAAATGTCGAGATATTGGATCGCATCGCCAGCCGCTCCATGGAAGCCTACCGTACGCTCATCGAGGACAGCGCGCTCTGGTCGTGGTATACGCAAGTCACCCCTATTGAGCAGATAAGCCGGTTGCCTATCGCTTCGCGCCCCGTTTCGCGCGGTTCTGCACATGAGGCGCCCTTTGAATCGTTGCGAGCCATTCCGTGGGTTTTTGCATGGACCCAGACACGGTATACCCTGCCGGGCTGGTTCGGAACAGGGCACGGCCTGACCTCGCTCACGGAAGAAGACCCGGAAATCCTATCCCGGCTCCGGACGCTCTACCGGGAATGGACCTTCTTCCGGGCCGTCGTGAACAGTGCGCAACGGGAAATGGCGCGGGCACGGTTCGATATCTCACAGCATTACAGGGAATTGGAAAATTCCTCGGAAGGCGCCCATATCCACGAACGGATCGCCGGAGATTTCCGCAGGGCGCAGGACATGATTCTCCGGATCACCGGGCAAAGCGAACTGCTCGACAGCAACCCGGTCATTCAAAAATCCATTTTCCTGCGCAATCCCTATACGGATGTGCTCAACCTGCTGCAGATCGAACTCATCAAGCGGTACCGGGCCGCCGAGCAGGAAGAAACGCAGGATGCGCTGCGGCAGGCCCTGTTCCTGAGCATCAACGGCATTGCGGCGGCGATGCAGAGTACCGGGTAGCAAGGGGGATAGAACCGTTGCGATATCTTGCAATATCTTGCGATATGCCGTGCTTAATGCAACAGTTGGCGCAGGTCTGGTCCTCGTCTTGACATCGATCCTGGACATATCCCACACCGCATCGCAACGGTAACAATCATGCGAGCTGTCGCCACGCTTACTCTCTTCTTGTTTACCGCGTCCTGCATCACCCCGGGAACGGAAAAATCGCCGCCACCGCCAAATATTATCGTGATTCTGACGGATGATCTCGGGTACAGCGACCTCGGTTCTTTCGGTTCGAAAATCATTCACACCCCGCACCTGGATGCGCTTGCTCAGGGCGGCGTACGACTCACCAATGGATACGTATCCGCCGCAGTGTGCAGCCCATCGCGGGCCGGGCTCTACACCGGGAGATATCAGTCCCGGTTCGGCTACGAATTCAACACGTCCGGGCTAGACACCGTAGTCGGCCTGCCAACCGATCAGCGCACGCTGGCCGACGTGCTCAGGAGCGCAGGCTACGTCACCGGATTGATCGGAAAATGGCATCTGGGCAAGTCCGAAAAGCATCACCCGCTGAACCGCGGCTTCGACGAATACTTCGGACACCTGTCGGGCAGTTCAACATACATCGACGCACACAAGGAAGGCATCGAATCCTGGCCCGCACGAAACGCTCCAACCAGACGTTCGGCCTGGGGCGCCATATACAACGGATTCGAACAGGTGGAGGTCGAGGAATACCTCACCGACGTCTTTGCAGAAAAAGCAGTCGACTTCATCCGCCGGCACAAAGACGAGCGGTTCTTCCTCATGCTCACGCCCAATGCGCCGCACACGCCGCTCCAGGCCACGGCCGAGTACACGGACCGCTATCGCAGCGTGGAACCTGCCGGACGCCGGATCTTCGCGGCCATGGTCTCGTCGGTGGACGACTACGTCGGCGATGTCGTGGCCGAACTGCGCGCCCAAGGATTAGAAGAAAACACGCTGATCGTATTCTTCTCGGATAACGGCTGCATCAAGTACCTTTCGCAGGATATCTGCTCGAACGATCCGCTGAGTGGATCGAAACGGTTCCATCTCGAGGGCGGCATCCGTGTGCCGTTTATCTTCAACTGGCCCGCTGGCCTGCCTTCAGGGGCAACATTTGAACATCCGGCGATCTCCCTGGACCTCTTCGCCACGTTTGCGGCCGCGGCGAACTCCGAAGAAACGACCGAGGACAGCGTGAACCTGTTGCCGTATTTGCGCGGCCAGCAAAGCGACCCACCCCACGAATTACTCTTCTGGCGAGCCAAACCGACCATGGCCATCCGCTGGGGCAAGTGGAAACTATGGAAGGTCAACAGGACCGACAAAACCTTCGACGACCTGACGAACACGGGGCGCAGGCTGCCACAGATCGACTATGCCGGCGATTCGCCGGCAGGACAGATAACCGTACTCTACGATCTATCCGTGGACATCGGCGAGCAAGAGAATCTGGCAGGAAAACATCCCGAGGTGGTCGAGCGGCTCGAATCGGAGCTAAAGGCCTGGAACGCTCAACTTGCGGAACCACTGTGGCCCAGCGACCGCTCCACCCTGGGCGAGCTTCATGGGCAGATGATCCAGTTGTTTTTTTGATGTGATTGCCACATTCACCGCACCAGCGTCATGTACCGCGTTGTCGAACGCTCATCGGCTACAAGACGGTACAGGTACGTTCCACTTGGAACATCGCTGTGCCAGACGACGGTATGTCTGCCAGCAGGTTGATACTCACGGGCAAGGGTTGTCACCTTCACCCCTGCCATGTTGTAGACAGCAAGTTCCACATAGCCCGGGGCGTCAAGGGCGTATTCGATGGTTGTGGAAGGATTGAAGGGGTTCGGATAGTTCTGTTCCAGGGAGAACGTGGCCGGGAGTTCTTCCGTTTCGCTTGACGTTGGCGGGTCCGGGCAAACGGGTAGTGGAGTTTTATCTCGACTAGGAACGGCATCGTACCAACCTGTAAGCATAGCAGGTATGCAAACATTACTGTTGGCCCCTATATAAAAGACCTGTGCGGACGACAAGTTGGCAAACGATAGCGGTACAGGACCTGACAATGAGTTATTATTAAGCAGAAGCCATTTAAGGTTTACAAGATTTCCTATTTCTGAGGGTATTGCACCGGATAATTCATTACGGCTGAGATCCAGATGCGTCAGATTATCTAAATTTCCTGTTTCCGAAGGTATAGAACCAGATATCTGATTATTATGAAGATTAAGCTCTGTTAAATTTACAAGATTCCCAATTTCAGAAGGTATAGGACCAGACATAGAGCAAGGCGGCAATGTAACATCAAAGGATAGGGTGGTAGAAGAACAGAATAATGATAATCTTTTTAGATTCACAAGATTTCCTATTTCGGGAGGTATAATTCCTGATAATTTAGTCTGCGATAAGTCCAAATATTCCAAATTGACTAATTTTCCTATTTCCGCAGGTATTCGGCCACTTAATTTGTTTTTTGAGAGATATAGTTCTCGCAAATTTGTTAAATTCCCTATTTCTGGAGGGATCATATCGAATAATGTAGTATAACCAAGGTCAAGAACCTCCAGGTTAGTAAGTTTCCCAATCTCTGCAGGTATAGAACCAGAAAGGGAACAAGGTGGCAGCCAGGAGCCACCTCCAAAAATATCTATGGAAGAACAACCAAGGTATAAATATTTTAAATTCTTAAGGTTTCCTATTTCCGCAGGTATTGTACCTGAAATATCATTATTGTCATTTAAATTTAATGTTTCTAACTTAATCAAGTTACCTATTTCAGAAGGTATAAAACCAGATAGTGAATTATTACTAATTATTAGATGTAATAAATTGCTTAAATTGCCTATTTCGGCAGGTATCGATCCAGATAAATTATTCCTGAACAATGACAAAGTTCTCAAATATAACAGATTACCTATTTCGACAGGTATTCTTCCAGATAAATTGTTTTCGGAAAGGCCTATCCATTCTAAATTTTTCAAATTACCTATTTCAGAAGGTATATTCCCATATAGGTTATTTCCAGCAAGAATTAATGCTTCCAAATCTGTCAGGTTACCTATCTCGGGAGGTATAGAACCTGTCAAATTATTATCCCATGCACCCAATATTTTCAATTTCAAAAGTTCTCCTATTTCAGAGGGTATAGAACTGGACATGGCGTTATTTCCAATCTCTATCTGTAATAGATTATTCAAATTGCCTATTTCAGAAGGTATAGGCCCTGATAGTTTGTTATTGAAAGCAATCAAGCGTTCAAGATTCTTCAGATTTCCAATCTCTGAGGGGATAAAGCCACTCAAATTATTATCACTCAGAGTTAGGTCTTTTAAATTTGAAAAATTGCCTATTTCAGAAGGTATGGAACCGATTAAATTGTTACCCCCTAAGGCGAGCCACTCTACCCGCCCTTCACTATCGGTACGAATACCATACCATTCCCCAAGAGGCTTATCGCTTTTCCAGTTGGTATTGTCGTGCCAGTTATCCCCGCCTGTCGAGTCGTACAATGCAGCCAGTGCGGCGCGGTCGCCCTCTACCGACCCTTGCGCCTTCGCCTGCTGAACGCCCAAGGTGATCCATGCAGCGAAAGATAGCACAATCCAAACGACAACTGAACCTCTCATAGGTATTCCACCTTGGACATTGCGTGTTTTCCGATTTATAAGCCTCCTCCCTCCCCCCACAAACCCCTCTCTGCCTCGCGAGCTTCCCGCTCGTACTCCAGGTACTCGTCGCTGTATTCAAACGGGATCCCCGAGTAGATATTCGCATACCCGTCAGCGACAAGACGGTCATTTACCCGATACAGGCGCCGGCCGTACTCATCCAGCACCCATACATACGCCAGCGTCCTGCCATACCGGTCCGTTCTGCGCCCGGAGCCGTATTCAAGTTCGACAGGCTTGTCGAGCGCCAGTTCTGCGGCATACGCGCTGGCGCGGCGCCCCAACTCCCGGATCGTCTCCCGGTCCATGTCGCTGCGCTCTACATCCCTGCTCAGTTTGGGAGAAGGATGCACCTCCGGCGTGTCTATGCCTATCAGGCGCAGCATCGTTCCATCCGAGAGTTCGAACGTATCCCCGTCGACAATGCGCGCAACAGTCAGCGTTCCGACTGGATCGTAAGAGTCGGGTATAAGCGTAACGTCCGCATCGGCAGAAAGAGCGCCTTGAAATCCTTCATAGAAAGGAAGCGCCGTCCCGGGATTGTAATAATACGGCGGGGGCAATACGCCGGCGTTGCCGTCATAATACTGCGGATCGTAGGGGAGCGGCGCCGGAGCGAGCGCATATTCCGATCGAGGGGCCTCCGGCGGATCCATACGGTACCATATCTCCATGCCGAGATTGGCGGCAAGGAGAACGATCAGCGTCACAAGCAACACCCGCACAGACATGATGCGACGATAAGTAAAGGGTTACGAAGAACGGGGAAAACCCCGGACTACTTCCTCACATCCACCAGCAGCCTGCCCCGGATCTTGCCGGACAGGATCCGTTCGCTATACAATGGAAGATCGTCCAACCCGATCGTATCCGCAAGAAGACGCTCCGCGAGCTCATCGGTCATCCAGCGGGCAAGCCGCGCCCAGGCTTTCCGTCGCACAGGAACAGGGCATGTGTTCGTATCCACACCGATAAGACGCACGCCTCGCAGGATAAACGGAAACACCGTAGTGTGCAAGGCATGCCCCCCGGCCAGTCCGCACGCCACGGCTGTTCCGTGACGCTTCAGGCGGGACAGGAGCGCTTCCAGCGTTTTCCCGCCCACCACATCCACGGCGCCGGCCCATTCCCCCGAATCCAGCGGGCGTGCGGCGCCTGCGGCAAGCGCCTCGCGTTCGAGGATCCGGTCCGCGCCGAGACGTCCCAACCAGGCATGCGCATCCGGGCTCCCTGTCGATGCCGCTACGCGGTATCCCGCTTCATGCAGCAACCCCACGGCAAAACTCCCCACCCCGCCCGATGCACCGGTCACAAGCACTTCGCCCTTCCCGGCTTCGACGCCATGCGCTTCCAGCTCCATCACGGCAAGCATGGCCGTAAGGCCCGCCGTCCCGGCCAGCATGGCTTTTTCGAGAGACATTCCCTCCGGGAGCGGGAGCAATTTGGCCGCGTCCACACGCTGCACCTCGGCATGTCCGCCCCAGTGGGATTCTCCCAGCCCCCACCCCGTGCCGATCACCAGGTCTCCCGGCTTGTATGCCTCCGAATCGGAAGTGCGCACCTTCCCGGCAAGATCGATCCCCGGCACAAACGGCCAGGCGCCGCGAACAATTTTGCCCCGCCCGGTAATCGCCAGCGCATCCTTGTAGTTGAGGCCCGAATACGAGACGTCCAGCAGCACATCCCCTTCCGGCAAGCGAGATTCTTCCACCTCGCAGACCGATGCCTCAACGTCGCCGTCCCGGCGATTCAGCAAAAGCACTCTCGACATACCACTCACTTTGCATCATCTTCAAAATCGAGCGCCGCGGAATTGATGCAATACCGCAACCCGGTAGGATTCGGGCCATCTCCGAACACATGTCCGAGGTGCGAATTGCACCGGGAACACAACACCTCCGTACGCACCATCCCCACACTGCGGTCTTCTTCCGTTTCGATGGCGTCTCCATCCGCCGGCTGGTAAAAACTGGGCCATCCGCTGCCGGAGTCGTATTTGGCGTCGGAGTCGAAAAGCGGCTGACCACAGGCCGCACAGACATAAGATCCCGGGTCCTTATGATCGCACCAGGCGCCGGAAAACGCCGGTTCGGTGCCCTTTTTACGGAGCACCTTGTACTGTTCGGGAGAAAGATCGGCTTTCCACTCTGCTTCTGACTTGCTGATTTTCCTGGCCATGGATCGTAAAACCGGGTTGGTGAAAAAGGCGCGCCTGTGCGCGGAAACCCCTCGTGAAAATACCGAAAAAAGAACACTTCGTGGCCTAAAGGATGCACGGGGGCCGACAGCATTGAAGTCGGCAGCCCTCACACATACCCGCGTTCGGTTATGAGGCCCAGAACGCCTGCTTGAAATGGGTAACGATCGGATCGGCGTCTTTCTGCAACACGACTGCAATTACATCGAACCGGCACGACGCCTGCTCCATGCTTTGCTCCCGGAGCCAGGCCTGCGCGGCCTGCGCAATACGCCGCCGCTTCGTCTCGGATATGGCTTCTTCGGGGCGTCCGAACCCAAGGCCGGAACGGGTTTTTACTTCGGCGAACACGATCTCGCCCTGCCCGGGAACGACGTTGAGCCCATCCCCGGGCGGTTCGTAGCATACCAGATCAAGCTCCAGCCGCCCGAACCGGTAATTGCGATGGAGAATGCGGTACCCGATGGCTTCCAGGTACGCTGCGGCAATATCTTCCCCCCTGTTACCTACGTCTTTTCCTCGTACGGACATAGCTCCTCCAATCCGTAAAAAGGGCGTACCGCGCTTCGCGCCACTCGTTCCGCCACTGGATCAATATCCATGATCCTGCGCCGGTGGCGTGGCGAGAACATTCTTTCTTCGTACTTTGGATCATGCCATTGTACAGGTCATCGCCGTGTCCGCAATCATAACCCTTACGACAGACTTCGGGACGCAGGATGCGTATGTCGGGGCTATAAAAGGCGTTATCCTTAGCCTGTGCCCCAATGCGCGTATCGTGGATATCTCTCATGCGATCGCACCACAGGACATCATGGAATGCGCCTTCGTGTTGCGCGACGCTGCATGGTATTTTCCCGCCGGCGCCATACACATGGCCGTGGTGGATCCGGGCGTCGGAACGGATCGGCGCCCCGTAGCGCTTCGTTGCGGCGAACACTTCTTCACAGGACCGGATAACGGCATTTTTCCGCTGATCCTCGACGGGACGGCGCCCGATGTCTGCGTGTGCCTCGACCGGCCCGAGTACTGGCGCGGCGCTGCGCCTTCCAGAACTTTCCACGGGCGCGACATCTTTGCGGCGGCGGCGGCCCACCTTGCGAACGGAATACCCATAGAGCGCCTCGGCAGCACCATAGACCAACTCGCCCCTATGAAATGGGCCCTTCCGATTATGGACGATGAGGGCGTACAGGGATGGGTGGTGCACATCGACCGCTTCGGCAACTGCATCACCAACATTTCCCGTGAAATGGTCGAGGAACGGCAAGCAGGCAGGCCCATCAAATGCTTTGCGGGCAACACCATCCTCGAAGGCGTCCAGCACACGTACGCCTCGGTGGAGACCGGCGAGCCCCTTTTGCAGTATAACAGCAGCAATTTGCTCGAAGTGGCGGTCAATTCAGGGAATGCTGCAGAACTGCTTGGCATCCGCAAGGGCAATCCGGTAAACATCCTCTTTTCATAAACTTCGGCAGCCGCCTTCCAAACAGTCAGGCATGCCTGTTCCTCCCAAACACCACAATACGGGCAATACGCCAAAGGCGGGGCACGTAGTCATTTCCGCGCTACTGATCGTCCTGGCGTCCGGCTTGGTCGGATACGGCCTCTCGAACCTGACGAAACGCCCTCAGGAAACGAACCTGGTCTCCTTATCGGCCAGGCAGGCCGAACACATCAAGGCCGGACTCGAGACTGCCGACGCCGATCAGGCCGGACGCTATGTGCGTGAATTGTTGGGCCGGCGGATCGGCGTACCCACCATCGAAGACGCCGAACTCACGGGCGTGTCTATCCACGATGCGGGCGACGGAGCACAGATTCCCGTCCTGTTGTACCGGAACATGAACGAATCCGGTAACATTGTGCTCTACGCCTACTCGTATGCGTTCCTCGACACCCACGGGCGCCGATTCCGGCTGGCCAGCGATGTGCTCGAACGCATCGAAACGGAAGACCTCTTCGACCTGCGCGATTCCGACGAAGCGAATGTCCTGATCTGGCGGCAACGCGACGACATCTTCATTGCTATCACGGAGAGCGACAGCGAAGCGTTAGAAAACCGCATCAGGGCTTTTTCGCAGCCGGCACCGTAATCCGAAAGGTGCTTCCGTGATCGGGACGCGACTGCAGGAGCACAAGGCTCCCGCCATGGTGTTCCTCAACAATTCGCTTGGCCAGATTCAATCCCAGCCCCCAGCCCCGCTTCTTCGTACTATAACCGGGCCGAAATATATTTTTCCAGTTTTTCCGGTCAATGCCCTTACCGGTATCGCGTATATCTATCCGGATGCTTCCTGCCACCGGGGAGGCCTGCACATCGATGACGCCGCCGGCCATTTCCATGGCGTCAAGCGCATTCTTGAGAAGATTCTCTATTACCCATTCGAACAATTCCGCATTCAGCGGCGCATACGGCGCCCCGGTGATTTTCACGTTCAACTCGACAAACCCATCCCTTTGGGGGATACGTTTGCGCACATAATCCACGGCCGCCTCGATAACCGGCGCCACTGCATCCACCTCGAGCCTGGGCAACGAACCTATATCCGAAAACCGGGCGGTGACCCGTTCGAGCCGCGCCACATCACGCTCCATTTCCTGCAGCGCGCCATGCTTCTGCTCGCTGGATAGAGCATCCCCCCTGAGTAACTCGACCCACCCCATTAAACTGGAAATCGGCGTACCCAACTGGTGCGCCGCTTCTCTGGCCATGCCAACCCAGAGACTGCTTTGCTCGCTCCGGCGCACATACGAGAAGCCGAGATACCCGACCAGGATGAAAAAGGCCACGAACAACAGTTGCAAGAACGGAAAGATCGTGAGTTCCCGAATCACCCTCGAATCGTCGTAGAACACGTATTGCCTGAACGACTCCGGAGGCGCCCCGTATTCAATGGCGATCGGTTCGTAATCCTGCGCCATGGCGTAAGCGCGTTCATACAGGCTGCGAAGAGCCTCGGCCCGCTCCTCCGGCGACAACCCTTCGAGCGAATCCGGAACCGGTACATGCCGCCAGGCCACGGGCCTCGATTGCATCGAATCTATGATGATGGCCGGAATGCCGAATCCTCCCTGCAATACGATCTCGCTGGCGAGTGTTACATCCTCCGCAGGAGGCATAGTCCGGGACCATGCGAGCGCACTGCGATACCGCGAAAGCGCCTCAGGAGAAACAGGGCCATCCGGTATAGCCGCCTCGACCAGTTGTTGTTCTATCTCGGAAAATACCGGCATGTGCGGATTTTCCCGGGTAGCGGAAAGCCGTTCCTGTGCCGCCGCCCATAAGTGGATGACAAACTGCTCGCGTTCGCGCAGCCGGTCCACGGTCTGGCTGGTGTAGACAAGCGAAGCCACTGAGATCAGCACAGCCAGTACAACCAGGCCGAGCTTGAGTCGTACGGAATGGCGATACGCCTTCATGGTCAGACCTCCTGCACTGTCCGATTGCCCCGTACGGGGGGCGATTACCCTCCTGTACCGGAAGGGAGGATATCTACTGTGTCCGAAACAACGGGCGGCGAAATGATCTGATCCCGTTTGGGACCTGTTGAGATCATGGAAATGCGGACCCCGAGCGAGTCGCTCAAAAAGCGCAGATAGCGCTGGGCGGCCACCGGCAGGTCGTCCATGTACCTCACGCCGGTAATATCTTCCGACCAGCCTTCGAACGAGGCGTAGACGGGTTCAACCTTTTCGAGCGTCTGCACTTCGCTCGGGAAACGCGTCGTCTCCTTGCCATCGTACCGATAGGCCGTACACACCTTGAGCGTGTCCAGCCCTGTCAACACATCGAGTTTAGTGATCGCCAATTCCGTCAATCCGTTGATCATGGAGGTATAGCGTAAGGCCACCAGGTCCAGCCACCCGCACCGCCGGGGTCTACCGGTCGTTGCGCCGAACTCGTCTCCCACCTCGCGCAAGCGCTCGCCGGCCGCATCGTCCAGCTCCGTCGGAAACGGACCGTTGCCCACCCGCGTGCTGTAGGCCTTCACGATACCAATCACCGTGTCCACCGCCGTGGGCGGCACACCCAGTCCCGTACAGCACCCGCCGACGGTAGGATGACTTGAAGTCACAAACGGATAGGTCCCGAAATCCACATCGAGCAAAGACCCCTGAGCACCCTCGGCAAGAATGCGTTTGCCCGCCCGCAAGGCCTGCCCCAGATATTGCGACGTATCCGTGACGAACGGGTCAATCAGGTGGTCGAACTCCACATATTCTTCGATGATCTGTTCCACATCGAGACCATCGGCATCGTATACGCCGCGAAGCACCGCATTCTTTTCCTCGATCGCGCGTTTGAGTTTTCGGCGCAGCGTATCCCGATCCAGCAAATCGACCACGCGGATGCCTGTCCGGGCAAACTTGTCGACATAGGCCGGCCCGATGCCGCGGCCCGTCGTACCAATGGCGCCCCCGTCGCGCATCCGTTCGCGCGCTTCCTCGATACGCTTGTGATACGGCATGATCAGATGCGCATCGTGCGAAATCAGGAGTCGCCCGTCCACATCGTATCCGAGATCGCGGATCATGCGAATTTCCTCCATGATCGCCACGGGATCCAGCACGACGCCGTTACCGATCACACAGGTCACATGCTCGTGGAAAATGCCGCTCGGAACGAGGTGAAGCACAAAGGTTTCGTCTCCCCAGCAGATCGTGTGCCCCGCATTCGCCCCGCCCTGGTAACGCGCCACGATGTCCATATTCGGGCTCAGGAGATCAACAATCTTGCCCTTGCCCTCGTCTCCCCATTGCGTTCCTATGACGACTGTGACACTCATTATAATCAAGCCTTGACGTTGTATCTAATTTTTGTATTCTGCCGAATTTTTAGCAATTTTTTCAGGCTCCCAGACAAGACAAACCGTTTGCATTGCGCCGGACCGGCACCGGGAACAGAGGTACAGCCGCCCGATGGCTGGAATGTAATGCCCCGCTACGCCGGCGCCGGCGGATCCTCTTCGTAGCTGCGCACGGCTTCGTCAACGGATTCGTAATGTTTGAATATCGTATCGAGCCGGGTAATCACGAGCAGTGATCGAATACCGTCGCCCATACCCGCCAGGCGAAAATCTCCCCCGGCGTTGCGCATCGTCGTCATGGCGCTGATCAGCATGCCGAGTCCGCTCGAATTCATGAACCGGACCCTGGATAGATCAACCACAACATGACGCTTGCCCGCGTCTTTCAATTCGTGCAGCCGATCGTGCAATTTCGTGCCGTCAGGACCACCCAGGATGTTTCCCTCCAAAGCGAGAACCGCTACGCGCCCCTGTTCTTCGACATCGTATTTCATGAAGACCTCCCGGAATTCAGCGCCGACGATCCCTGACCGTCTACGCGGCAGACATTCATCTACGGGCTGTTTTCGCCCGCACCCTGAGTTCCACAACGACCGGCGAAGCCACGAAAACGGAGGAATACGTACCGATCGTCACACCCAGAATAAGACCGAACGCGAAGCCGCGCAGCACCTCTCCCCCAAAAATAAAGAGGACAACCACTACGAGCAAGGTTGTGCCGGAGGTGACGACCGTCCGGCTGAGCGTATTGTTGATGGAACGATTCACCAACTTATCATACGTTTCCGTCTTGAAAAGATTCGAGTATTCCCGAATCCGGTCGAAAACGACCACCGTGTCGTTGAGTGAATAGCCCACGATCGTCAAAAAAGCGGCGATAATAGCCTGATCGACCTGAAGCGAAAACGGCAGTACGCCGGCCGCCGCGGAGAAGATGCCCAGCGTGATCGTGACGTCATGGAACAAGGCGGTCACCGCACCTACGCCAAACCGCCACTCGAACCGCAGCAGAATATAGACGAAAACCACAAGAAGCCCACCGAGAATAGCCCAGATGGCTCCTTGCTTCAGATCCTCGGCGAAACGCGGGCCTACTACGTCTGTTTTGATGACCTCCGGATTGGAGCCGGCAAATCCTTCGGCGATGCCTTCCACAATCAGGTTCTGAACGGCTGAAATATCCCCTTCTGCGGAGGTACGAATAAGCACCTGTCCTACACCGAACGTTTTCACCTCCGGCTCGGACCCCAGTACCGTAGCCAACTGGCTGCGTACCGCGACCGGCTCCAACGCTACCGGGCTTTCGACGACAAACTCCATGCCCCCCTGAAAGTCGATGCCCAGTTCAAGGCCGCGTGCGATCAACGACCCGATACTTAGCAAGAGCAGGATCCCGGAGAAGACGTACGCCTTCTTCCGGTTGCCTATGAAGTCGAAATTGGTGTTTTCAAAAATTCTCATCGTTCTTTCTCTATCGAAAGCGCGCCTGCGGACGGAGGACTATTCGGATTCCCGTCATCCATAACTGACGTTCATTCGCCGCTTGATCACCATATAGTCGAATACGATCCGGGAAACGATAATGGCCGTAAACAGCGACGAAAGGATGCCGGCCATCAGTGTCACCGCAAATCCCTGAATGGGGCCGACGCCAAATGAATACAGGATGGCGGCGACAAAAAACGTGGTCACATTGGCGTCAAAAATGGCGCTGAACGCCTTCGAATAACCGGCGTCGATAGCCGCTTTCAGCGTCTTGCCGGTAGCGCGTTCTTCACGTATTCGCTCGAAGATCAGTACGTTGGCGTCTACAGCCATACCGATCGTCAACACGATGCCGGCAATGCCGGGCAACGTAAGCGTAGCCTTGAAGGCGGCCAGTATTCCGAAGATGAAAATAATGTTGAACAACAGGGCCAGATTTGCGACCAGCCCGGCCGTACGGTAATAGAAAATCATGAAGAGCGCCACCAGGCCAAGCCCCACCATGACCGAAATGAAGCCGGCGCGGATGGAAGCCTTCCCAAGGCTCGGCCCGACCGTACGTTCCTCGACGATATCGACCGGCGCAGGCAGCGCGCCGGACATCAGCACCGTCACCACGTCCTGAGCCTCCTCACGGCTATCGAGTCCGGTGATGGACGAACGTCCGCCAACGATGCGATTGATGACGGTCGGATACGAATAAACCACCCCGTCCAGCACGATGGCGATGTTTTTGTTGACATTCGCCCCGGTGAGCCGGGCCCAGGTACGCGATCCTTCCGAATTCATCACCATCGTAACTTCCGGAAGGTTCAATTCGTCGAAATCGACGCGGGCCGATGTAATCACCTCGCCCGACAATTCAATCTGATCCCGGACCCCAAGCACATAATACATTTCCAGGCCATCCTCTGTCAGGCCGGCAGGTTTCGCGTCGTAGAGCAGATCCACGCCGATCGGAAGCGCCTCCCGAACGGCGGGAACCGAGAGCAATTCACTGACGCGGGCCGTGTCCTGCTCGGAGACCAGTCCAAACCGGACCCCCTGCCCAACAGGTTGCATGACTTCCAGCAACGGATTGGTCGGCTCGTCTTCTTCCGGCTCATCGAACAGATCCTCGGCGGCCAACGTCGAATCGGTCTCCGCGTCATCTTCTTCCTCGTCCTCCACCATGGTGATGCTCACCTGCACGTTGTAATGGGCAATCACCTGCTCCAGGGAACGCAGCAACTCCTCCGGTTCGGCCATGAGATGAAATTCGAGGCGGGCCGTGCCCTTCAGCAGATTCCGTACGCGCTCGGGGTCATCGATGCCGGGCAGCTCGACCACGACGCGCCGCGTACCCTGTTTCTGGATGGACGGCTCGGTCACCCCGTAGCGATCCACCCGGTCCCTGATAATGGAGATGGCCCGATTGATCGCGTTGTCGGCCTGATCAAGGAGGTACTGCGACACCTCAGCGTTGGTCGACCGGCGCGTAATGCCAGCGTCGGAATCCCGGAAATAGCGGGACAGACGCGCATCGGGATCGCGCCGCTCGAACTCCATCACGAACATGTCGATAATGGAATTGCCGGTTTCGTCCGACAACACACGAGCAGCGGTCAGCACTTCCTCGAACGTCTGATCCGCATCCGTGGCCAACTCCCGGATCAGCGCATCGGTCCGGACCTCCATGGTGACATGCATGCCTCCCTGCAGGTCGAGCCCGAGTTTCAGCGCATCCTCCTTGACGTTTCTGATTCTCTGAAGATTCTCCCGTTCATAATCCTCTCGTTCCTGCTCCTCCAGCCCGTTTATCCGCTGCTGAATGAAATAATTTTGGGCGGACGGATAGAGATACCAGGCCGACAGGGCAAAGAAAAATGCGAACACGGTGATCTTGAACCCGTTTCCTTGCATAGCAAGTTTATGGATAGATAGTGGACATTCGGGGCAAGGCGGGAAATGAAGACCATTTCCTATCCCGTGCCCTACCGGTTTGTTCCAGTGCGCGCTCCCCAGCGGTCATCTCTGCCAATCCGTTCTTCACGGCGCAATGCGCCCCATGAGCCGCGGAAACGGGATCGTCTCCCGCACATGATCGATCCCTGCAATCCATGTAAGCATACGCTCGAGCCCCAAACCGAATCCGGCGTGCGGCACGGAACCGAACCGGCGCAGGTCCAGATACCATTCGAACGCTTCCTTCGGCAACTGGTGCGCGGCAATCTGTTCTTCGAGAAAGGCAAGGTCCGTCGCTCGTTCGCCGCCTCCTATAACCTCCCCGTACCCCTCCGGCGCCAGCACGTCCAGCGCCATGGCAAGTCGTGCATCGTCGGGGTCCCGTTTCATGTAGAATGCCTTTATGGCGGCAGGATACCGGTGCACCATGACGGGGCGGTCGAAATGCCAGGTCAATACCGTTTCGTCGCTGCCCCCGAAATCGGACCCCCACTCGAAGGATCGCGCAGATGCTTTCCATACCGGCAGGTTTTGCAGGGCCTCGGCGATCTCCCCGGTGCGCCGGTGAATGGCAATCTCGCGGGCGTCCAGACGCCGCCGTTCGGACTTCTTCGCCTGACCGTATCGCTTCCGGTTTACAGCGAGTTCTTCGGCAAGCGCCGCGTTTTCTTCCTCCAGCGCCTGAATCCTGGCAGCTAACATGTCGGCCGTTTCATCGCTGCGCAGCAATTCAACAGCCTGCGTATACGCAATGCGGGGAAAGGGTTTGCGAACGCGTTCAAGCGGCGCCGGATCGCGTTCGAGCATCGCCAGTTCCTCGGAGCAATGCCCCAACACTTCCCCGATCATATACATCAGCAAATCCTCGGCCAGATCCAGCGTCGTATCCAGGTCGAAGAACGCCATCTCGGGTTCGATCATCCAGAACTCCGTAAGGTGACGGCGCGTCTTCGACTTCTCGGCGCGAAACGTCGGCCCGAACGTGTAGATGCGCCCGAAAGCCATTGCCATCGCCTCTCCATAGAGTTGGCCGCTCTGCGTCAGGTACGCCTTCTCGTCGAAATAATCCAGTTCGAACAGGCTCGACGTGCCTTCCACGGCGTTTCCCGTCAGAATCGGCGCATCCATCTGCAAGAATCCGCGCTCCTGGAAAAACGTGTGGATGGCCACGATCAGCCGGTTGCGAATCCGCAAAGTGGCCCAGGGAAGACGGCTGCGCAACCATAAGTGGCGATGCGACATCAAAAAGTCGATCCCATGCTCCTTGGGCGTAATAGGATACCCCTCGGATTCGCCCACGAGTTTCAACGAGGAAACGACCAGCTCGACGCCGCCCGCCTGCCGCTCGTCGGCGATGACCTTGCCGGTCACAACAAGGGCGCTCTCCTGGGTGGCCTCGTCCGCAATCCGCCAGGTATCGGCATCAACGCTGTCCACGGCTACGACGCACTGCACCAGTCCCGTACCGTCCCGCAGCATGAGAAACAGCAAATGCTTCGAGCCGCGCTTGTTGTACAGCCAGCCCTTGAGTATAACCTCCTGCCCCTCGTACGCAGCCAGTTCCTGAACGGATATATGCCGGAACCCGGCCTCGGCGTCGGCCATTAGCGAAAATGTTTAGGCGGCGGACCAGCTGCTCTCGTTAACGACGATACAGCTCCGATTGCCAGTTGGGGAGCGATCGCTCGCCCGGGACACTGGAATGCAGTAACTCGAAACTGCCAAACCCGGTAACGTCCGCAAACACGAAAATAGACTGACCGTGCCCCGGAATGTTATTGTACCGCCACATCTCGTAGGGAACCGTTGCCTGATCGTATAAATGTGGTTCGATGTCGTTAGGAAACCCGTACATGACGACGACCCGACCCCGATCGCTTTGCCAGCCCGCCTCGATGCTCGATGTGTACCGGTCGTTGGCATACTGCACGCGTCGATAAAACGTCTCCTTGAATTCGTTGAACGGCGTCATGGGCTGGTCATCGCGCTTTTGCCAGAAATCCATCAGGAAACGACGCCGGGCGTCCAGTTCGGATAGCCTCCGCATCCGACGCCTCTCCATATCGTTCGCAATGAGGCGGGCATGATCCATACCCTGTTCGACCTCATCTTCCGACATCTCCGCATAGGAGCTCGTCTCAAAGTCGAGTTCGAGGACAGCCGGATCCTCACGGGATACTCCCGGATTGTACACGAAAAACTTCCGTGACTGTTCAACAACCCCCTCGTTCTGATCGTTGAGCAGCACCATGTGGAGCACATACGCTCCCGTGGGCAGTCCACTGGTATCGAAACTTCCGACAAGCACATCGGGGGATCTGACCGTGCGCTCGGTGCGGTTCTCCAGATCGGCAATCGGGAGCAGGCTGTTGGCGTCCGCCACATACGTGTAGACGACGTACGTATCGCTCCCGGGGCCTATCTCCTCTACGCCGTACGCTTCTGCATAGTAGTACATGCGGCGCAACCCCTCGCCGAACAGGCGATTGGGACTGGGATGGACAAGGAGGCCGTTCTTGAAGAAGGGATCTTCCCGGCGATTATCCGGCGCAATGCTGGTAGCCAGCGTAATGTCCGAAAGCGCCGGGGCGCCGTCCGGTTCGAAGCGGCCCACCGGGAACGCTTGCTGTATTCGCAGACCGGGCTGGGCAGGTGTATTCGGAACGGTCAGGTGCAACACATAGTCGTCGGGCGGTACGGCGGAGCGCATCCGATGCGTAAAATAGTGCCCGGAATGCATCCCGACGGTGTCGGGAAGCGCAAAGCGCAGCACCGTGGAATCGGCCCACGCGGGCACTACATCGGTTCCGCCGGTATCCGTCGCCGCACTGGGGGCAAGTTCGAGACGCAGCGGCATAAGCGCTACGAAACCATCGGCTTCGGCAGCCTCGAAATACAGGGAAGGCGCCTCAACGCCGATATACACCTCAATGAGCGACGTCGCTCCGTCGTACGCGAAGGCCGCATAATCGACATCAACCTTCACCGGCGCATCTTGTGCACGGGCGCTACCGACCAGAAAACCGAATGAGGCAAGCAGCGCTATGCCTGTTCCGGCGGAAAAGATTGCCTTTGGAAAACCGATCATGCGATGCCTCCTTAGTCGAAGAGACCGGGAAATACCTGCTGGAAAATAGGCCCGGAAAACGGAAAAAGAAAACGGAGCAGTGCAAAAACCGTTTGTGTCCTTCACCGCTTGAACCGGGTAACGCCCTCAGATACGAACAGGCTTTCTTCCGCCAGATACTGCCTGCCCTCTATCGAGAAAGAATTTGCCTCAATGTCGATCACATTGTAGTGATTCCGGGAACGATACGTACGCCGCCCGCGCGTACTGGTTGCGGTCCCTGCAATTGCAACCACAATCCGGTGCATGGGATTCGTTTCCAGCGTAATCTCAAGCGGTTCGACATGGGAAACATGAAGATGCCCGCACAGGATGAGGGATACGCCGGCCTCGCCCGCCCTGTCGAGGGCGCGTGGGGCAGACCGGGCCACGTCATGTGACCAGAGGGTCTGCATACGCGACAACTGGTGATGCACTACAAGCACCTTGAACACGGATGACGGGATGGGTGACAGACGATGCGTGATATCCTCGCAGGTGCGTTCGTCGATGCGCCCTCCCTTGATCGTGCACCGGCGGGCCGAATTCAGGCCAAGCACGGCCACGCCGTCCATCTGGAAGAACGGAGCCACATCGGAGCGGATGAACCGGCGATACCGCTCGAAAGGCGTGAAAATGCGCTGAAACGGCTGCCACCAGGGAGATACGTCGTGGTTGCCGGGGACGACGACGACCGGCGGCTGCAGGGCTGCAAGCATGGCGGCAGCCTCTTCAAATTCGACAATGCGGGCCCGCTGTGTCAAATCTCCGCTTACAGCGACGAGATCAACATCCGACTTGTTGATTTCATCAATAAGCGCCCCAACGACTCCGCGATGCGAAATCTTGCCGAAATGCAAATCCGATACATGCGCGATCCTGAATCCACTCACCGTGCTGCCTCGAAAGCGCTATAGCAACATGGAAAGCGGCTCTTCAAGATAGCTCCGCACCGTCCCGATAAAGGCAGCGGCGACGGCGCCGTCCACCACGCGGTGATCGGACGAAAGCGTCAGTTTCATACGCTTGCCGGGGACAACTGCCCCCTCCTTCACTACCGCCTCGTCGCGAATGGCCCCGATGGCGAGAATACACGCATTCGGGGGATTGATGATGGCCGTAAACTCCTCGACGCCGTACATGCCGAGGTTGCTTGTCGTAAATGTGGACCCTTCCCAGTCTTCCGGCTGCAGCGTGCGGTCGCGGGCGCGCTTCGCCAGCTCCCGGGTTTCCGTGGCGATCTGCGCCAGTCCCTTCCGATCCGCGTGCCGGATAACCGGCGTGACCAGTCCATCGTCTATGGCTACGGCGACAGCGACATGGGCATGTCCATGCTGACGGATCACGCCCTCCTGCTCGCCCCAGGAGGCATTGACGGCGGGATGTACGCGCAGGGCCAGTGCACAGGCCTTCGTAACGAGATCGTTGAACGAAATTTTCACCCCGCCGGCGGCTTCCGCCTGCTTGTTGATGCGTGCGCGGGCCGCCACGGCGCGCTCCACATCCACATCCACGGTCAGATAAAAATGGGGCGACGTGAACTTGCTCTCCGCAAGGCGGCGTGCAATGGTCTTTCGCATCTGCGAAATGCGCACGGCTTCGGAAACATCCTCCGCAGGCATTTCAATCATGGTCGTCGGCATGCGGTATCCCGGCGAGACACCCGGGGCGGGCGTATGATGCCGGATAGCTGCCTCTACGTCCCGCTTCACAATGCGCCCTTCCGGGCCGCTGCCGGTAACCTGCTGCAATGTAATACCGTGCTCATCAGCCAGGCGGCGGGCAAGCGGCGAACTCTTGAGACGGGCGTCGTCTCCGGCAGGGGCCGTATCCGATGCAACGTCCTCCGCAGCAATCTGCACGGCCCCATCGCCTGCCGAAGGGGCCGGCGCCTCGAGGGTAGCTGCTTCCACAGGCGCACCCGCGGCGCCGGCATACCCGGCAAGCAATCCGGAAATGTCTTCGCCGGCCTTGCCAAGCACAGCGATCAGGCCGCCGATCGGTACGGCAGCACCCGCCGGAATGACTTTTTTCAGCAATACCCCGTCGTCGTACACCTCAAGGTCCATCGTGGCCTTGTCCGTCTCGACCTGCGCAATAATATCCCCGGACGATATAGCGTCCCCCTCCTCTGCAAGCCATGCCACGAGGACCCCTTCCTCCATGGTATCGCTCATTTTGGGCATTTCAACAGGGATGGGCATGGTCCGGCGGTCAGATTATGTCTTTGTGTAACGATACGCTTTTCTGCGGGTTTTCGTGCAGTATTATCCGGCAGGATACGGATGCGGGGATGTTTTCCGGATCGGGGAAGGCGTATCGCAAGAAGGCGGCCTGTACTCTCAGTTTGCGTACAATACCTGTTTGGCGGCCGCCACGATTTCCTCGGTGCGAGGCATGTAATACTCGATCAGATTTTTTGCGTACGGGGCCGGAACGTCCTTGGCCGTCACCCGCATGACCGGAGCATCCAGCCAGTCGAACACCCGATCCTGTATCTGATACGCCACCTCCGACGAAAAACTGGCGAACGGATTGCTTTCGTCCACCACGACGAGCCGGTTCGTCTTTTTGACGGACGCCGCGATCGTTTCGATATCCAGCGGGCGAATCGTCCGGGGGTCAATGATTTCAGCGTCGTAGCCGGCTTCGGCCAGTCGATCGGCGGCTTCCAGCGCACGCCAGTAACTCTTCTGATGGGCGACGATAGTAACGTCGGCGCCCTCTCGCGCAATGCGGGCCTTACCCAGAGGAATCAGGTAGTCTTCGGCATCGGAAACTTCCCCCTTCAAGCCATACATCGATTCGCTTTCGAGGAAAATCACCGGATCGTCGTCGCGGATAGCTGACTTCAGGAGCCCCTTTGCGTCGTCCGGATTGGACGGCGCAACGACTTTGAGGCCGGAAAAACACGAGTAAAGCGATTCGACAGCCGTGTTGTGGGTAGCGGCCAACTGGCCTGCAGCGCCGTTCGGTCCCCGGAAAACGATCGGCATCGAGAATTGCCCTCCCGACATGTACCGGATCTTCGCCGCGTTGTTGACCAACTGATCAAAGGCTACGAACGAGAAATTGAATGTCATGAACTCGACGATGGGGCGCAATCCGGCCATTGCAGCGCCAACACCCAGACCTGAAAACCCGCTTTCGCTGATCGGCGTGTCGAGTACCCGGTTTGCGCCGAAACGGTCCAGCATCCCTTCACTGACCTTGTACGCCCCATTGTATTCGGCGACTTCTTCCCCAATCAGAAAAACGCCCGCGTCGCGCTCCATCTCTTCCACCATGGCGGCGCGAATCGCTTCGCGAAGTTGCAATGCAGCCATATCTGAGGATCAATCGGTTAAAAACGGATAGTCGGCCTGCGAATACACATGCTCGTATATCTCCCGGATGGGCGGCGCATCGCTCGCTTCGCTGAAGGCGACCGCGTCCATCACTACCTGTTTAACTTCGTCGTCCACCGCATCAAACTCCTCGTTCGACGACAGTTCGCGCTCCAGCATGTAGCCCTTGAGACGAATGATCGGATCTTCTTCCTTCATGGCGTCCAGTTCCTCTTTGGTCCGGTAATTCGCCGGATCGCTCATGGAATGGCCGCGATACCGATAGGTGCGCACTTCCAGAATCGACGGGCGGTTGTTCCGGGCCTGGGCAATATGATCGGACATGGCCTTGTAGACACTGAAAATATCCATGCCGCTGGCCAGCGAGGAGATCATGCCGTAACTATGGGCATACCGGTAAAAGTCGGGCTGCGCGAACGCCCGGTGGGTGGCCGTACCCATAGCGTACTCGTTGTTCTCGATCACGAAGACGCAAGGCGTTTCGTACAAGGCGGTCAGGTTCATGGTCTCGTGGAAGGACCCCTGTCCTACGGCGCCGTCGCCCAGATAGGTCAGACACACCCCACCGTCTCCCTTGTATTTGTGCGCGAAGGCAATGCCGGCTCCAACGGCAATGTGGCCTCCTACAATGCCGTGCCCTCCATAGAAGTTGAGCTCCTTCTTGAAGTAGTGCATCGACCCGCCCTTGCCTCTTGAAGAGCCGCCGACTTTTCCGAAAAGTTCCGCCATGCATTCGTTCGGCGTCATGCCGAGCGCCAGACCGAGTCCATGGTCGCGATAGGCGGTGATTACCGAGTCCTTGCCGCTCTCCATGGCGTATGCCGACCCGGTGGATACGGCTTCCTGCCCGATATAGAGATGTAAAAAGCCGCCGATCTTTTGTTTTCCGTACATCTGTGCGGCACGCTCCTCGAACCGGCGCTGCAACAACATATTACGGTACATGGCGCGTACCTGATCGCCGGAAAGTCCGAGTTCCTCATGGGTATATGCGCCTGCCTGATAATAAACAAAGGCCTCATCGGCGCCGGAGGCAGCCCCATCCTCCGCAGCTACTCCGGAGTGGCCATTCCGGCTGGCAGCCGAAACCCCGTTTCCTTCCGCTTCGCCGTCTGCGGCAGCTTTCCTTGCTTTTTTCCGCGCTTCACCGGCCATGGTTTATCATAGCATGAGTTTTTTGCAAAAAACGACGCATGGGGCCTTCAATTCATTTGTATCAGGATAGAATCCGGCGGGTTTCATCTTTCCGTAAAATTAACTGTCCGCTAATATCCCGGGAGCGGTGATCAGTGAGTCGGGCCCGGCCCCGGCGTGGAACCGCCGCCCCGCTCCCGTGTCAGATGCCTGACTTGGGCATACGTAGCCTGACAAGATAATAAAAATCGAAACACTTCGACAGGCTGTTCCTTCGATTTCCGCTTCCCGTGGAACCTCTTCGCAAACAGGATGCTGTGGATCCGAACCGCTCCGTGGTCATCATTCCCACCTACAACGAAGCGGAAAACGTTCCCGTCGTTCTTGACGAAATCATGACGTTGCCCGAGCAAGTGCATGCTCTCGTGGTCGACGACGGCTCGCCCGACGGCACGGCAGACTGCGTACGGGCGCGCATGAAAAAACACCCGGGGCGCATATCGCTGATCGAGCGGGAAGGAAAAATGGGCCTCGGCACCGCCTACCTGCGCGGCTTCGACTGGGCGCTCGACCAAAACTATACGTTCATATGCAGCATGGACGCAGACCTGTCGCATAACCCTGCCGACATCTCCCGCCTGATCGCCCCTGTGCTCGAAAGCAAGGCCGATTTGGCGATCGGGTCGCGCTACGCAGAGGGGGTCCGCGTCGTGAACTGGCCGCTTACCCGCCTCATTCTCTCCTACTCCGCCGGGATTTATACACGTTGCGTGACCCGCCTGCCGGTCCGGGACGTAACGGCCGGGTTCATGTGCTATCATCGCCGCGTCCTCGAAGCCATCGACTTCAACCGGGTAACCTCCAACGGCTACTCCTTCCTGCTGGAAATGAAGTACCGCGCCTGGCGCCAGGGATTCGTCCTGCTCGAGATCCCAATCATCTTCACCGAACGTACCGAAGGGCAATCCAAGATGACCCAGGCGATTGTACGCGAAGCGGCCTTCAAGGTCTGGGAACTCCGCCTGCGGCAACTGCTCGGGCGCTTGTAACGACCGTGCAATTTTACACGCTTTCCATGTAAAGCGCGCATCCCCCTTTGCATGTTGCGCGTTAACAGGCATGTCGAATCATTCCTATACGCCTTTCAATTCACGGACGACATGCCCGCATACACCTACCTGACCCCGCCTGCCGAAGGCCAGTCCATTACGATGGAGCAAGGCCGACTGAACGTGCCGGACCGGCCCGTCATTCCATTCATCGAAGGCGACGGCATAGGACCGGATATATGGGCCGCCGCGCAACATGTCTTCGACCATGCCGTCCGGCATGCCTACGGGGATGCGCGGCAAATCGTGTGGTTCGAGGTGTTCGCAGGGGAAAAGGCAAAAAACAGATTCGACGAGTGGCTCCCGAACGATACCCTCGAAGCCATTCGCCAGTACCTCGTCGCCATCAAGGGGCCCCTGACCACGCCGGTCGGTGGAGGCATTCGCTCGCTCAACGTCGCCCTGCGGCAGATTCTGGACCTGTATGCCTGCGTACGCCCCGTCCGCCACTTTGCAGGCGTCCCTTCCCCGGTAAAACACCCGGAAAAGGTGAACATGGTGATCTTCCGGGAAAATTCGGAGGACATCTACGCGGGCATCGAGTATGAAATGGGTACGCCGGAAGCGGAAAAGCTCATTGAATTCCTGCGGGACGAAATGGGCGTCAAGAGCATCCGGTTCCCGGAAACGAGCGGCATCGGCATCAAACCCATTTCCAGAGAAGGGACGGAACGGCTCGTGCGTGCGGCCATCGGCTACGCCAGGAAGCGCGGCCACGACAGTGTCACGCTCGTGCACAAGGGAAACATCATGAAGTTCACCGAAGGCGGATTCCGGGACTGGGGATACGACCTGGCCCGGCAGGAATTCGGGGCCGAGGAATTTGGAGGGGGTCCCTGGTGTAAACTCCCCGACGGAACGGTCATCAAGGATGTCATCGCCGACGCCTTTCTGCAACAGATTTTGACGCGCCCGGATGAATACAGGGTCATTGCGACCATGAATCTGAACGGCGATTACATCTCCGACGCCCTCGCCGCCGAGGTCGGAGGCATCGGTATTGCGCCCGGCGCCAACATCAATTACGACACCGGCCACGCCGTCTTCGAAGCCACCCACGGCACGGCGCCCAAATACGCAGGGCAGGACAAGGTGAATCCCGGCTCGGTCATTCTGTCCGGGGAAATGATGCTGCGGTACATGGGATGGGACGAGGCGGCGGACCTCATCGTGTCTTCGCTGGAAAAAACGATCGCGCAGAAACGAGTCACATACGATTTCGAGCGTCAGATGGCCGGGGCCACACTGCTCAAAACCAGCGAATTCGGCAAAGCCATGGTCGAAAACATGGCGTGACGAGGCAGCGCAGCGGCGTCCGATTCCGGAAACGTCCTGCGGGCGAATCTACAACCGCACTTCCCGCGGCGACGCAGCGACTTCTTCCAGCAGCGCATCGTACTGCGAAATATGCTGCCGCCAGTCGAGCGCCTGCGGAATCGCTTGCAGCGTAGACGGCGGCAACGGCCGGTCATCTCCTTCCATCACCCGGGACAGGGCTTCGAAAAGCCCCTGCTCGTCTTCGTACAGCACGGGAGCGTGCAGCAGCGGACGATGGAGCGCATCGGGGATCAGTTCAGGATAGCTGAGGCGATTCGGCAACAGCGGATGACATCCGCAGTAAATGGCCTCCATGATGGCTATGCCGAAAAATTCGTGGATCGATGTCGATACGACCAGGTGAGCCCGGTGCAGCAAGCGGCTGTATTCCTTGAAGTCCTCTGCATAGCCGTAGTGCAGGATGCGGTCCGCATACCGCTCGAACGCCCTTTCGAATTCGTACGGCTGTTCTTCAAAATGCTCCCCGGCAAGGATAAGGCGGAAGCGGTATCCGCAATCGTCGAGCCGGTTCATCACCCGGAAAAAGGCTTCCGGATTCTTGTCGTATTCCCAGCGCTGGTTCCATAGCACAATAGGAGGACGCATCGAAGGGCCCCACTCGGGAGGCGGATAGTCTGCACGGTACCGGTCGTGCGCCTCCAGATCCATGCCTACATGCAATACGGTCGATTTCTTGCGAAGCACATTCACCGTATTCAAATGGGTATAATCCGGAAAAGTGCGCAACAGGGTCGGCAGCGCATCCATGAACTCGTCGAAATGGAACCGGGAGTTGAAAACGATCCGGTCGGCGGCGAGCGAGGACAGGTAATTGATGTACCCGTAGGTATGGTCGCGCTCGGTACCCGGCGACAACGGATAGGTCAACTGGTTTTCATGGAAATACAGCACCACCGGGACATCTCCGAGATGCGGCCGCACGAGCGCCAGAAAAGCGGGAATATTGACCATGCCGGTGGCGAACACCACATCCGGCTCGAAACCATCCCTGAACGCCTTGAGGGCCTTGCGCGCCAGCGTTACGGCGCCGCCGTGCATGCGCCACTTCCAGAAACGGGCTGTCAGGGTGAGCGTGTGAAACTCGTGGCGGCTATGCTTGACCAGCCCGTCGAAAAAATTCCGGTGGGAGCCGCCGTACCACGGCTCCAACGCAAGCACCTTCATCCCTGGCCGCTCCCGGCTTCTTCAAGTTCCTTCCGAAAAGCCTCCTCTTCCTCCGTCGTAACCGGACGCACGATCGAGATGGCGCGTACCTGCAGGTTTTTTCGGAGAGCGGGATCGCGCACTTCTTCCGCAGTAATCATCCTCGCTTCGCCGGGAGGTACGGTGATCCGGCGGGACGCCATGTCTATCTCGACGGGACGATTGTTAGCGTTCTTTATGATCATTCCGCGCCGCATGGGAGCCGCCATCGGGTTCGGTATTGCCTGCGTGCAGGATCCCGGGGGTTTCGGTCGAAAAAACCGTGCGCCGGGGTTGCCGCTGGGGGTTATGCAAATCGACCTAAGGTGTCTAATATATAAAATATCGCCGCATGTTTTGCACCGCCGCAAAAACGATTTCCCGAGCCTGAAACATGTCCATGCCCGTACGAAACTTGTGGCAAGCGCCGGCAAAGGCTGCGCAGGTACTGGGACGGGGCCTGATGGATCTGGCTTTCCCGCCGGCGTGCCTGCACTGCGGCGGAGCCGTCCCGGGCGCCTCCATGCTTCTTTGCTTCTGTTGCCTGCGCAACGCCGACCGGGCCGATGCGGACGATGTCCGGGAGCGGATCGACCATCTGCCCGGCATGCGCAACGCCATCGACGGCACATTCGCCTTGTGGATGTTCGACAAGGGAGGATTCCTGCAACACATACACCAGGCGCTGAAATACGGAAATCGGCCACACTACGGCATATGGCTGGGACGCATCATCGGCCATGCTTTTGCCCAAAGCCTCATGTACCGGCCTGCTCCGGATGTGCTTGTGCCCATTCCCCTGCACCGTATGCGGTTGTGCGAACGGGGGTACAATCAAAGTGAGTATCTCGTCCGGGGCATTGCTCCCGCCCTCGAAAAACCCGTGACCCCGGAGGTCATCGTCCGGAACAAGGCCACCCGATCGCAAACGGCGCTTTCCCGGAAAGAGCGGCTGAATAATCTCGACGGCGCCTTCACCGTGCCGGTCCCGGAACGGATCGCCGGACTACGTATCCTGCTCGTGGATGATATCCTCACCACGGGAGCCACGATGGGCATGGCCGCAAGCACCCTTCTCGAAGCAGGGGCGAACGCCGTGGATATCGCCGCACTGGGCGTAACGCGGATGTAAAGGACCCCGGGCCTACGGACAAGCATGGAACAGAATGCCGCAAACGGTATATTATTCTTCATAAACCATTCGCACAAGCCATGATCGACACCCTTTCCATGGCCGAAAACCTTACCGCCGCAGGCATCGAACAGAAACAGGCAAAAGCCATCGCGCAGGCGATCGGGGAGCGACATAGCGAAACCGCGTCGAAGCAGGACACCGACGCGCTGAAGCAGAACATCGACGCGCTGAAGCAGGACACCAACGCGCTGAAGCAGGACACCGACGCGCTGAAGCAGAACACCAACGCGCTGAAGCAGAACACCAACGCGCTGAAGCAGGACATCGACGCGCTGAAAGAGAGTATGAACGCCCAGTTCGCCGCCATCAAGTGGATTGTCGGGGCGCACGCAGGTCTTACCCTCGTTTTGCTTGCCGCCTTCCTCGCTGGATAGGAACACCTGTGCGCAGCGAAATAAGCCCCGTAGGTTCGGGCGTTGCCTCCCTGAAGGCCAGTGTCGATGCGCTGAAATGGATTACGGGCGTAAACCTCACCATTAGCCTTGCCCTGTTCGGCGCCTTCCTCTCTTGGGCATTGATACAATAGCCGCACGAACGAAAACCGTTTCCGAGCCGTATCGCGGCAAGCGGAACTATAGGATACTCTGATCAAAACCGCTTCGATCAGCGCTTCACGTTCGCAAGGATAGGTTATCGATACTCCTCGACACACAGCGTACGGGCGTACTGCTTCGCTTCCCGTTCGTCATTGGTAGCCACCACCACGATAGCCCCGGCGCGCAGTCTGTCCTCGATGACGGCGGACATCATGCGGCGGCCTTCTTCGTCAAGATGTTCGTTCGGCTCGTCCAGTAACAAAAGCGGCGGATCGGCAAGCAGCGCCGCCGCCAGTTTGACGCGCTGCACCATGCCGGAAGAAAACGTGGAGACGCGGTCGTGCATGCGACGGGCCAGCCCGGCGGATGCGAGCGTCTCCACGATCCGCTGCTCCTCGTTTTCAAGGCGGCGCGCCCGGGCGATGAACCGCAGATTCTCCCGGGGAGAAAACCCTGCGTATACATTCACGTACGGCGCTACGAGGCCGGCATGCAGGGGATGCGCTTCCTGCGCCAGCCCGGTCCCGTTCACGCGGAGCGAGACGGTTCCTGCGGTCGGCAACATCACCCCGGCCAGAATGCGAAGCAAGGTGGACTTACCGGACCCGTTGACGCCGGTCACGGCAAGGCACTCGCCGCCGGACAAGGAAAACGAAAGCTCCCGGAAAAGGAGTCGCCTGCCGAACCGGCGGGCAACGCCGCATACGTCCAGAACCGGCAAAGCATCCCGGGGCCGCGTCATGTTCCTTGTAAAATTTCTGCAGGGATTGCGTACGCCTTGTGCAGGGTGGCGCCGAAGCTCCAGACTTTGGAAACGATGGGAGCGGTATTCATTTGGCGGCATTCCTCCGTTCGATTTGTTCAGCCAGCGCCTCGCCAGCGGCAGTGCGGCGGTAGCGCTGGTGGCGACTGGTGGGCTTGTCCGGGAGGGTCATTTCAATCAGGCCGGCCTTGAGGGCAGGCTTTAGGTACGACGCGAGGAAATGGGGCCGGTCTTTGAGTTTCAATCCCGCCTGGATACTGGCGCGGTTCATCTCTCCAGTGAGCACAGCCACCAGTTGCTCGACATGGTCGGTGTCTTGTTGGGTGTCTTGTTGGGTGTCTTGTTGGGTATCTTGTTGGGTGTCTTGTTGGGTGTCTTGTTGGGTATCTTGTTGGGTATCTTGTTGGGTATCTTGTTGGGTGTCTTGTTGGGTGTCTTGTTGGGTGTCTTGTATGGTATCATGGTCGGTGGCCGCAAGCAATGCCCGCTCATGCACCGGCAGGCGCACTCGAAACCAGGTCCGATCCTCGTCGCTTTCGAAGACAGGTTCCGGGGAGCCGTTCTGCCGCATAGCCCGAAAGATTTTCGGCACACCGGTTGAGCGCGCCTCGGCAAGGTCGAGTTCTTTCAGGAACTCGCCAATACGCCGGTTCCGGTAGCGGCGGCTCACAGCCTGTCCCGTCTTGAAGTCATCCATACGGATGGAGCGGTCCGCACCGGGATAACTCAAGACCAGCAACTCTTCGCGGGTGATCCGGACTTCAACCGGCTCCCGCTCTTCGTAGGAGCGATGGTAGATGGCGTTGACCATCGCTTCTTCAATGGCGCCGATCGGGAAATTCCAGGATCGCTCGGCCTCCGGCTTGTGGGGATACTTGACCACGGTTTCTTTCAGGTAGTTACGTTCGATGTAGCTGATCGCCTCGCTGAGAATGATGGACAACGGCCCGCGAAACTCTTTCTCCTCGAACTGATCGCCGCCCGGCCCATCGGGAAACCAGACCACATCAATCTGGGTGGCCGGAAAAAACCTGTCCGGCCGCTCGTTGAAGAACAGCAAACCTACGTTCTTGGGAAACATCGCCTCGGGGGGGCCGCCGACGATATTCAGGCGCTTGCCCAAGTCCTCAACGGACAGGCCCTCTGCTTCCGACGCCAGTTCGCTGCCGATGCCGCGTAGAAATTCCCGGATAAGCCGGTGCGACAGGTCGTCCAGCGAAGCCGTCTGGCGATAGCGGTCGTCAAAGGGCACGGTGGCCGCCAGACTGAGCAGCTCGCGCTCGTCCTGCCCCTTGGCGCGAACCGTGCTGCTGTGTCTGCGGATGAAGTACGCCCAATCGGAATGCCCCCTGGCGAGACTTGTCCTGGCCTTGTAGGGACGGGTTTCGCCGCCGGGGACCCAGAGCACGAGGATGGTCTGACCGTCAATGTCGTAAGTCCCTGTGAGCGGGTGATAATAGGGCCGGATCGCCGAATTGCCCAAATTCAGCAGTTCCTTATGGATCGCGTCGATGGAATCCGGAGGGATGCCCTTGGGCGGTAGCGCAGGGCGGCCTTCGCGTTCCTCGACCCCCAAGACGACGTAGCCGCCCCCAAGGTTGTGGAAGTCGTTGGCGAAGGCACAGATGGTGTGCAGCACGCTCTGCGGATTCCAACCAGCTTTGTACTCAATGCGTTCGCCTTCGATGGTGCGCTGGCGAAGCAGGTGGTCAATATTGATGGGAAGTTTTCCGGTCATGCCGCCAATATACGCCCCCATGAACTCACAGAGAACCGGGGCAACGAGTTTGCCCTGCACGGGGCTACCCCCTCACGAACCGCCGCTATCCGGCACGAGGTCGCAGAATACGAAGCGGTCACGTTCGACGACCTGCCCGAGAGATATACGCACCGGCCATTGAAAAATCGGCCCGTCGAACACGAACGTGTGAAACTCGCCGTTCTCGCCGCATGGATCCACCCCCGGCGGAAGATCCGCCAGAAAAGTCTCATCGAATGAGCGGCCGGCGAAAGAGGCATCGAGAACCGCCGGGTTTACGCAGGCCACGACGGCCCTGAATCCGTCCGTAACGAACCGCTGCGCGAGTTCTGTGGTGTCGCGCTTCCAGATCGGAAAAAAGCACTCGAGGTTCCAGGCTGCCAGTTGCTCTTCGCGATAGACCCGAAGATCTTCAAGAAAAATGTCGCCAAAGGCCACGCGCCGAATGCCTTCGGCCTGCAATCGGGCGAACGCATACCCCATTTCACGTTCGTAGACCGCGTTGGAGGAGCTGGGCGGAACGGCGACTTCCGTGATGGGAATCCCTATGGCGTCGGCCTGTTTCTGCACGAGCGTGCGGCGAACGCCGTGCATGGTTACCCGGTCGTACGGGATGGTTACCGTCGTCAGCAACTCCTTGACGACATACGTCTCTGCACGACGAATTTCATGCAATGCGATCGCGCTGTCCTTGCCCCCGCTGAAGCACATGGCAATGGGTTCACGGGTATGCACAGGGGCTTTCATACTGTGGACGGCTTGTAGAAACGGTTCGCGTACGAGGCGTATGCGCTTGGAATATACCGTAGCTTCACCAAATTTTCACATGCTACCACTCGGCATCTTCTCCATACGCAAAAGGGGCAGGCCGGAATCCGGCCCGCCCCTTCGAGGCGCTCGGCACAACATCGCCTTTGCGGCAAGCCGAGTTTTAGAGATGGTCCCTTACAGCGAACCGGTCGTCTGCATCGTGTGATACTCCGAGAGCACGCTGGCAACCAGCGACCGGTACTCCACATCGCCCATGCCGTCCAGGTGCGACAGATGCCTTTTGGCCCGCCAGGAATCGATGGAACGCAGCGCCGCTACAGCCAGGCGCCGGTTCGACTTCAATGCATCCTCTTCAGCCACCCCGGCAAGCAGCGCCGTGATTCCGCCCAGATCAATCTGGTCGAAATCGAGCGTCGCATACACGATCACGTTCTTCAGCGTTTGGCTGCGCACCTGCGCATGCGGCGACTGAAGAGATGCAATGATCTGCCTGGAAACCAACTGATCGAGAACATTGGGGTCTGTAGGAACAAAGTTGTTCTGGGACCACGCCGGCGCGATCGGAGTGAAACCGACCGCCAGCATGGGAACAAAAAGAAAAAGCGCTTTCAATTTTGCAGGAATAAAACGTGTATTCATGGCAATCCCTCAGGGTGAAAGGGTAATAAAAATGGTTCCTGCCCAGGATGAGCGCGCTCCGTTCGAGCGCTGGAACAGGGCCGTCTACGGAAGGCTCCGGCAATAGTTACAGGGAGTCTACCGGAGAAATCTTTTTATTCGCTGAGAAGGGAGGCTGCCGTCATCGCACGGCGAATATGCTCCTCCAACTCCTCCGGACTGTCACTGCCCACATACAGTAAGCGGTCATTGGCGAGCGTCAAAACCACTGCCCGGTTGCCGCGGGCCGTCCAGGCCTTCTTTTTCCCCATTCCGCGAATGCCCCACCCCCCGAATTCGGCAACAGGGCGGTACTGTACGCTTTCCGTGGAGACGATGTCGGCGAACGGCGCCGATCTCTTCACCAGCGGAATCAACCCCATGTATATGAGCACGCGCGTTTCCTGCACGAAGACGGTGAGTCCGCCCAGGGTAAACCGAATGGCGACGCCGATGCCCAGGATGGCCGCAATGGAAACGACCCGGGTCACTATTCCGGAGTCTGTGCCCCATCCAAAGACAAAGGGAAGCGTAGTTGCGCCGAGACTCCCCCATAAAACCAGTTCAACCCAACCGGGCCAGGGGGAATATTCGCGGTAAGAAGTGGATTCCATGGGCTACTCCTCCAGGCGCTCGATCGGCCCCTGCGGGCCGGTCAGGATCACGCGGCTCCATGTGGAATCGTCGTCCCCGTCTCCGTACACCATAAAATGCCCGCCGTACGCTCCACCGTCGGGGTCGCAATGCACGATCATGAGGCTGTACTCGTCCCCGTTGGCAGGCGGCGACATCCAGCGCGGGTCGCTGACAGGAAAGAACGCATCCATGCGTACGCGGGCTTCGAGCTTGAAATCCCCGGCGCCGGTTCCCCATGGATCGAACTGTAGCGCATAATCCACCATATCGTCCGGCATCTGCGACTCCTGATAGGTATCCTCCGGGGTTCCGTAGCGCCACCAGGCCCCATAATCCGGCATGGACGCATCCGCTACGAAGCAAAACGCATTGTCGCCGCGTCCGAACCGTTCCGGCGCCTCGTCCCTGGGCGCCTCCATGAACCAGCAGATGGAATCCTTGAACATCCAGCGGCGGGGCGCGGGGTTCGGATCGTCCACATCGTTCACGTTGTCATGTACCTCGGCGCCGAAATACAGGTACGCCTCATCCCACGCCATGTAGTACCGGGCGCGCAGATCGTCCTCCAGAGCCGGTTCTTCGGGGGCTTGGTCCGTCAGGCGGTTGCGGGCGCCGCCGTCGTACCAGGACGCATGACGCAGGCGGTAGATATCCCACACGCCGTCGTGGTGGGCCGCCTGCTTCCATTCGTCGAGGTTACCGTCGATCGTGGGAGCGTCCGCAAGATGCGGCACGTAGAGAGGCGGGGGTTCCACCAGCGTCTGGCCCTGCGCAGGCGGGGCGAAAAACGGCAGGAGAACAACGAGGGTGAGGATGGGAGCAATAGCGAATCGGGACATGGTCGTAACCTCTGTAAAGAGCATGTACGGCGAGTGCGGCGCCAGATCAACAGGAACGGGACAACATAACTAAGGCGAATCACACGAAAAGAACAATAAAGCAAAATCCGTCAGCAGGAACACCGGTTTGCGCGCGGAACGAACGCCCGCAAATACGCTGCACTCTGACGCAGGGACAATTTTCGCGCCTCCAGAGAATGTTCGTACGCACGATCCTCCACCTCCACGCAAACCGGGCCGTCATACCCGGCGTCGGTCAACACAGAGAAAAAACGTCCCCAGTCCACGTCGCCGAGCCCGGGCAGTTTCGGGGTATGGTATTCCAGCGGCGTGGCGAGAATGCCCACCTCGTCCAGCCGGTCCCGGTCAAGGCGCACATCCTTGGCGTGCACGTGAAAAAGACGGTCGGCGAAGGTTCGCAGGGGGCGCAGGTAGTCCATCTGCTGCCAGATCATATGAGATGGATCGAAATTCAACCCGAACCGGTCACTGGGAATGTCCTCGAACATGCGGCGCCAGATGGCCGGACTGTATGCAAGATTCTTGCCGCCCGGCCATTCGTCCTCCGTAAAAAACATGGGGCAGTTCTCGATTGCAATGCGCACGCCGTGCTCCTCCGCGAAGGCCACGAGCGGCTTCCACACGGCCAGAAACCGCGGCCATTGCTCCTCGACGGAGCGGGCCGGGTCGCGCCCTACAAAGGTATTCACGAGATGTACGTCGAGAAGAGCGGTGGCGCGCACGACATTCCGGATGTGTTCGACATACACAGCGGATTCGTCCGGATCGGGTACGAGCGGGTTGGGATAATAACCGAGCCCACTGATTTCCACGCCCGCATCTTCGACGACTGCACGCACATGCCGGGCGTCCGATTCGGAAAAGGCGGCCACATCGATGTGGGTAACGCCCGCATAGCGGCGCTCCGCTCTTCCCCGGGGCCAACAAAGCAACTCCACGCAGTCGTAGCCCTCCTCTGCCGCCGTCTCGACAACGCCCTGCAGGTCAAGGTCCGCGAGAATGGCGCTTACGAATCCGAGTTTCATATCGTTATCCAGCGTGCCTCCCGGTGACTCTGGAGAATAGCGTCGCACAACACGATTTCCTTGTGGCCCTCCTCGAACGAAGGGTACAGCCGCTCGCCCGAACCGCCTCCTGCCACCGCCTCGTAAAACGCGCGAAAACATTGCTTGAACGTATCCGGGAAGCCTTCGTTGTGCCCGGCCGGGAAATTGGTAAAACGCCCGGGGAGATCGTGCATCAACGCCGGATCCCGGACCAGGGCTTCGCTGGGGACATTACGGCGCCCCACCCGAAGCTCGTTGGGATTCCGGCTGTTCCAGGAAACCGACTGCTCCGCACCGGAAATTTCGTACCGCAGGCAATTCTTGTATCCCGCCGTAACCTGAGAAACCCACAGGCTGCCCCGGGCGCCTCCCTTGAAGCGGAAAAGCACGCTGCCGCAATCTTCCGTGTCGATTGCGACGTCTTCCGTATCCCCTTCGTATGCCCCGGTGAATGTCTGGACTTCGCCTTTGGGCCGCTTGCGTACGGGATGCACGATCTTCAGATCGGCCAGCACAGCCTCGACCTCCAGGCCTGTCATGGAGGTGACCAGATCGATCCAGTGCGTGCCGATGTCGGATACGGCGCGCAGCGGGCCGCCCTTGTCGGAGAGTACGCGCCAGTTGTAGTCCGTGTCGTACAACAACCAATCCTGCACATAGCTGCCCACCACCGAGTGCACGGCGCCCAGTTCCCCGCCGGCGATCATGCTCCGGACCTGCAGGTTCAGAGGATAGAATCGTTGATTGTAACATACGCCTGCTTCCAGTCCCGATGCGCTTGCGGCCTCTACCAGCGCGGTCGACTCCTGCGCATTCATGGCAAGGGGTTTCTCGCACATCACATGCTTGCCTGCTTCGAGCGCGCGCATGGAATACTCGTAATGCAACACATTCGGCAAGGCAAGATGCACCGCCTGCACCTCCGGATCGGCGAGCATTTCGTCGAGGCTTGCATAGGCCCGCGGCAAGCCCAGAGCGAGGCGGGCCTGTTCGGAGCGTTCCGGGCTACTCCCGAGAATGCCCGTCACATGGATATTTTTCAGCCGCCGGAGGGCCTCGACATGTACGGGGCCAATGAATCCGGAGCCGGCTACAGCTACTCCAGTCATGGGATACTCTGATTAATTCTTATCGCAACCAGGCTTTTTTGACGTCAGGATTGCCGGCCGTGTTCAGCATATCCATCTGATCGTCGGACAACTGCACGTCCACGGCGCCCAGATTTTCCTCCAACTGCTCGACCCGGCTGCCGCCGAAGAGCGGGAGAATTTCGTTTCGGAGCATCCAGGCAATAAGCACCTGGTTCGGAGTGGCGTCCACTTCTGCGGCGACGCTCCGGAGCGCTGCAAGGCGCTCGTCCGATTCCGGACCGGCGAACTGGGCAGGAACGGGCCGATCCTCCCGCGTGTAGGCGCCCTGCAACAGCACGGAATACCCGATGAGGGTAATCCCGTGATGGCGGCAATACCGCTTCATGTCTTCGGTGACGAAGATTTGCGGGCCGAAATCGGCACCGTGACGAGGACGCAGGTAGGTAAAGCGCTGCTCAACGGCCTGGTACGGCGTCCATCCGCGTTCCTCCGCCAGCTTGCCTGCCTCGGCAATGCGCCAGAGCCACACGTTGCTTGCGCCGATCGTACGCACCTTGCCCTTCCGGATCAGCCGGTGGAACGCCTCCATCGTTTCTTCCATGGGCGTATCGAAGTCGTCCCGGTGGGCATAGTAGACATCGATATAATCGGTCTGGAGACGGGCAAGGCTTTTGTCGCATTCCCGCTCGATTTCGTCGGCGGAGAGACCGCCGTCGCTTCCGGGATAATCGAATCCCAGTTTGGAGGAAATCCGAATCTTGTCGCGGACGCCGCGCTCCTTCATCCATTGGCCGATCGTCGTTTCGCTCTCGCCCCCGGAACAGCCTTCTACCCAGCTCGAATAGAAATTGGCTGTGTCAAGAAACGTGCCGCCCCGGTCGTAGAACAGGTCGAACAAGGTAAAGGACGTTTCGCGGTCGATGCGGCTGCCGATCAGGTCCGTGCCATAGGACAGCGCAGACACTTCCACGTCGCTATGGCCGAGTTTCCAGGTTTTCATGGGGATGGTACAGGGATTGCTATTTGTGAAAAAGAACGAATAGTGCGCGGTGTTCAGAGCGGTCAGGCCGGAACTGGACCGAACAGTGCATGATGCATCAGGTGATCGTCAAACCATGCGCCACGCTCGTCAATGCAATATGGATATCTTGACTCCGGGGCGGCTTGTGACGCCCGGTCCTTCGAACTCGATCCGATCGAACCGGGCTACCGTACCCCGTTCGGGCCCCTCGAACACGACATACAGATCATGCGCTCCGTCCGGGGCTTCGATCGGGAGCGACCAGGACATCCAGTGAATGAGGGGCGGACCGTCCTCGCGTTCCTCGATGAGGGATTCTTCGGGAGGCGCAATGGCCGTTTCCGTCAGAATCGGCCCGTCGGCGGCATCCAGCCGTACCTGCACGGCCCCCTCCGCTTCAGGCACAAGATACAGCGTGAGGCTATCGACCCCGTGCAGATTCACGGTGGAAAACGACACATACTCCGCATGCTCCAGTTCGACATACACCTCGGTCTCGTCCGGGAATCCGGGACGCTGGCGATTGCCCGTAATGATCAGGTTGTCCCCTTCGGAGGTCGAACGGTTTTCCGCCTGCACCACGTTCGGATACAGCATCACCTCGTCCGACGAGGTAAGCGCGGGCGTACCCGAGTCCGTGTAGCTCGCCATCAGGCGTACGTACCGGTCGATGATGTACGGCCTGTGGGTAGGATCGGGCACCACGTTGAACGCCCCGGCATTGCCCCGGTGCATGTGCAGCGCATGTTCATGGGTGTCGTGCCCAAGAAAGGGTTGCAGGGTAACGCGCGAACCCGGAGTAGTCAGCACGCCATCTTCCGCATCGAACACGTCCACTGCATAGGGTACCGATTCGTCCATCGGCAGAATCCCGCCGAATGGCGGCCATGCGATGGATACCTCGGGGGCCGTGTTGCCGGCGGTTACCGTTATGTCCGCTTTCGAGACCATGCCTTCGGTGTCCGCCACCAGAAGATGAGCCGTGTACGAGCCGGGCTCGGTAAAGGTATGCTCAGCGGTGGCCGTTTCGGCGTCCAGGGCGCCGTCCCCGTTGAAATCCCAGGAAAAATGCAGGCCGCCCCCGTTACGGGATACAGAAGCCGAACCGTCGAACGCAACAGTGAGCGGCGCCGGGCCGGACATGGGCGCTGCGCCAGCCACTGCCTCCGGCGGACGTTTCTCGTTCCCGTAGTAATCGATGCGCACCAGTTGCCCGTCGCGATTCTGTCCCCAGAACTCCTGGCCCCATTCCAGGACATACAGCGTCTGGTCAGGACCAAGTGCAATATCGACCGGGCGGATATACGGAATCTCGGGGGTGAACGCCGTGATCTCCATGGCGTCTCCGTTCTCGTCGTTGAGCACTTCCTGAATCCAGTTCCGCGCCCATTCGAACAGGATCACCTTGCCGTCAAAGTATTCGGGAAGCGCATGCGGACCCGCTATCTCCGGATCGTAACGATAGACGAATCCGGGCGCCGCCGACATGCCCCCTACGCCCATTTCGGGAAATTCCTCCGACGGACCGTAGCTGTAATAAATCCAGGCCGGTTGCGCAGGAGGAAGTTCGCGCAATCCTGTGTTGTTCGGCGAATCGTTGATGGGATTTTCGGGATTGAACCAGCCGCCGTATTCCTCCGTCTCGAAATTCAGATCGCGGTATGCTCCGTTCGGCCCGACGAAATAGGGCCAGCCAAAGAATCCCGGGGTTTTTGCCTGTCCGAATTCCTCCATCCCCTGCGGCATTTTGCCTTCCACATACTGGTTCCCCGGGCCCACATCGCCCCAGTAGAGCCAACCCGTTTCCGGGTCTACCGTGTAGCGCCACGGATTGCGGTGCCCCATCGTGTAGATTTCCGGGCGGGTGAGCGGATCGTCGTCCTCGAACAGGTTGCCTTCAGGGATCGTGTACGAACCGTCCGGCTGGGGACGGATGCGCAGTATCTTCCCGCGCAGATCGTTCGTGTTGGCCGAGGTCCGTTGCGCATCGTAGAGCGCACGGCCCGGACGCTCGTCGGTACGCGGGGCGCTCCCTCCCGTGTTGTCGCCCGTGGCCAGCCACAGGTTGCCGTCCTTGTCGAAATGGAGCTCTCCGGCGCTATGGCAACATATCTCGCGCTGCATGAACACCTCCAGCAGAATGAGCTCGCTCGCCATGTCCAGCTCGTTCCCCCGCATGGTGAACCGCGACAGCCGGTTGGGGTCCTGGCTCAAGGGCATGTAATACAGGTACACCCAGTTGTTTTCCTCGAAATTCGGATCGAGCGCAATCCCCAGCAGGCCGTCCTCGATTTTCATGGAGGTCGGAATCCAGCCCGCGATGACCGTCGACCCGGTGGACGGATCCCATATCTTGACCGTTCCATCGCGTTCGATCCAGAACACGCGCCCGTCGGGGGCTACCTCCAACTGCATCGGATAGGTCGTATCGTCGTCGAGTACGACCTCCTCGTACGATCCTTTCAGCGTAGGGCCGACATCCCCGTCCACCCGGCCCGCCGTCCAGAGAATGGCCTGGAGCAAATGCTCGCGGAACAGCGGCTCCTCGTAGCTTTCCGAGGTATGTCCGCCGCCGGTATAAAAAGCGCGCCCGCCGTCGTATTCATGCGCCCATACGATGGGATGATCGTCGCCCATATTGCCTCCCTCGTAACTTTTCTCGACGAGGGTGGCCAGCACGTGGACATTGCCGCGCGGATTCGCCTTGTAATTGTACCATTCGTCCGTGCGCGTCCAGCGCTCCGGCAGATGCGCCGTGGCGGGAAACGTCCGGTCGAGTACCGCGATATCGGCCTCCTGAATATGCGGATGGCTATCGAAATACCCTCCCACAAGCTGGCCGTACCAGGCCCAGCCGTATTCGGTATCCGCCGCAGCATGTACGCCGACATACCCGCCGCCTTCCTGGATGTACCGCTCGAAGGCTGCCTGCTGCTCGTCATCCAGCACATCGCCTGTCGTGTTCAGGAACACCACGGCGCCGTAGTCGGCCAGATCCGGCCAGGCGAACGCCGCACTGTCTTCCGTGTGTACGATCGAGAAACCGTTCTCCTCGCCGATTTCCCGAAGCGCCTGGACACCGTCTTCGATAGAGCTGTGACGGAATACCGCCGTTTTGCTAAAAACAAGGACGGACAGATCGTCGGTGTCCTGTGCGGCGGCCGGTTTTTCGACAAGGACTTGCCCTGCCAGAAGAAGGCCTGTGAGGAGAAAGATTGCGGGCAGGCGGGGGGCCTGCCCCCACCGTATTGGTTCTTCGTTATACATCTATATACATCAGGGTTGGAAAATTCGGACGTACCGGTACGCCGGGTCCGGCGCGCGCTTGAACGACAAGGAATCGGCGACGCGCACCCCGTTCATTTCGGTGATGATCCGGTTGTCAAACAGGTTATATCGTTGTCGGGTATGGCCTCCTCGTACGATCCTTTCAGTGTAGAGCAACGTCCCCGTCCACCCGGCCTGCCGTCCATAGAATGGCCTGGAGCAAGTGCTCGCGGAACAGCGGCTCCTCGTAGCTTTCCGAGGTGTGCCCGAGGCCGGTATAAAAAGCGCGCCCGCCATCGTATTCATGCGCCCATACGATCGGATGATCGTCGCCCATCTTGCCTCCCTCGTAACTTTCCTCGACGAGGGTAGCCAGCACGTGGACATTGCCGCGCGGATTCGCCCTGTAATCGTACCATTCGTCCGTGCGCGTCCAGCGCTCCGGAAGATGCGCCGTGGCGGGAAACGCCCGGTCAACCACTTCGATATCGGCTTCCTGAACCCGCGGATGACTGGCAAAATAGGCGCCCACAAGCTCGCCGTACCAGGCCCAGTCGTATTCGGTATCCGACGCCGCATGCACGCCGACATACCCGCCGCCTTCCTGGATATACTGCTCGAAGGCCGCCTGCTGCTCGTCATTCAGCACATCGCCCGTCGTGTTCAGGAACACCACAGCGCCGTAGGCGGCCAGATCCGGCCAGGCAAACGCCGAATCGTTTTCCGTGTGCGTGACCGAGAAACCGTGCTCCTCGCCGATTTCCTGAAGCGCCTTAACACCGTCCTCAATAGATCTGTGACGGAATACCGCCGTTTTACTGAAAACAAGGACGGACAGATCGTCCGTGTCCTGCGCAACGGCCTGATCCTGTGCGTCGCTCTGATCCTGTGCGACGGCCGATTTTTCGACAAGGACTTGCCCTGCCACAAGAAGGCCTGTGAGGAGAAAGATTGCGGACAAGCGGGGGACATGCCCTCGCCGTACCGGTTCTTCGTTCTTCATAGTATCCCTATTAGGAAATTTGGACTTACCGGTACGCCGGGTTCAGTGCGCGCTTGAGCGACGAAGCATCGTCGAGGCGCATGATGCGCACATGGCGGTACCAGACCGGGCGACCGTGATCCTGCAAACCGATGCGGCCTTCCTTCGCAAAATCCCGGATGGCGCGTCCGAACTTGTTCCTCGCGCCGTTCGGATTCATATGCGCCGTGGTCCACTGGTCCAGATCCGCCTCGGCGACACGCACCCCGTTCACTTCGGTGATAATCTGGTTATCAAAGGCGAAAACGCGCAGCCAGTTCCATGCGCCCGGCGGGCGGACAGGATTGTTATGCGGCTTTACGAGATCGTAGAGCGTGCCGGTGGTCCCCCCCTGACTCGTCGGTCTGCCGTAGGAGTTGTTCACCTGCACCTCGAACCCTGTGTATACCGGGTCGGCGATGTCTTCCGTACGGATGAAAATGCCGCTGTTCGAATTCTCGACCGTCTTGAACTCGACCTCCAGCACGAAATCCCCGTACGTATCCTTCGCCCACAGGTAATGTTCGTTCGGCATGGAGCTGTCGAACTCGCGGTCGAGCAGGATCATGCCGTCCCGGACCACCCAGGAATGGCCCTCGCCGGCGACCCAGTTCTCCATGTCCTCCTCGCGGCCATCGAACAGGATCTCCCAGCCTTCCGGGTAATCCATACGGGCAATGTCTTCCCGCTGCTCGTCGTCGATCGGGTCGATCCAGATGTTGCGGAACTCGATCATGCTGGACGTCGGATCCATGGCGCCCGTCTCCTCGATCATGCCCCCGTGGTGCTGGAGTCCGATGGGACCGCATTCGGCAACCCCCGGAATGAGCGCATGGTGGATGATCTCCTTCCCGTTCAGCCGTACCGTAATCCGGTCGCCGATCATCCGGATGTCGAATTCGTTCCACTCCCCGATCGGGTGATCCATCCGCTTGGACGGGACCGCAGCCGCACGCAATTCCGGCGCATTGTCTTCGTTCGTGCGCACCGACCAGAGCTCCCCGGAGCCCACGCCCCAGTTCCATATATTCGCCTGGTGATCCGGTCCGCGCAGGAGAATGCCCGAATCCGAGTTCGGCGTGGGCGTCGTGACAGTGTTCCCGTCGGCATCCGTTTCGTACGTCCCGTCCGGCAGAATATTCGGCATGTCGAACATACCCGAAGCCTCGGGGAAGCGCCATTCCGCATGCAGGTTGTAGTCGCAGTACTCCTCCTCCGTGAAGAGATGCTTCATCTCCGCTTCCGAGAGGGCGTCGTACTTGATCATGAAGTCCTCGACCTTCCAGTGCCCGCCGTCGCCTTCCGGAACGACCCAACCGCTGAAGTCCCTGCCATTGAACAACGTGCCGTACGCGCCCCAGGAACGCCAGGAGTCGTACTCGTCGTACGTGGGCAGGCGGTACGCATCGCCCGGCGTAGGCGGAGCGCCTTCGTTGTAAAAGATGTACAGGCCCGCCTTGCTCGGATTGACGACATCGTTGCGCCCGTCGCCGTTCATGTCCGCCACATGCACATTCATGCCCATGCCGAACACATAGTTCGGCGGCGGATTCAGGCTCGCCTCGTATCCGTACCGGGGCAGGTGATTGTAGAACAGGATGTGCCGTTTCGGATCGCCGCCGTTGAAATCGTACCAGAAACCGAAAAGCGGCTCGAAAGCGCCGATGTCCCTACCGTAGTGCGCCATCAGCCGCCGTCCCGCCACCAGGTCGTCCTTGCCGTCGCCGTTCAGATCGCCCAGCGCCAGCGTGTGGAACTGGCTGAATTCGCTTTCGAGCCAGTGTTCTTCGAACGACCGCTCGCCGCTCTCCATCTTCTGCGCATACCAAGCCAGCCCGTACGCATGGGCAGATCCGATAATGACGTCGTTCAAGCCGTCCCCGTTCACGTCATGCACCAGAATCGGGTGGGAGGCCGAACTGGCGATCCGCTCCTTGAGGGATTCGAACTTCCAGTCGTCGTGGTAGGCCCACATACCTCTTGCCGCTCCGCCGCCCGGGTTTTCATACCACCCCAGCGACGTCACAATGTCCGGATCGCCGTCCATGTCGATATCGCCCAGGCCGTTGCCGTGCATATCCACATCGAACCCCACCACGTGCTCGATGAAATACGGGTGCTCGTCGATGTGCTCCAGCCAGGTCATGCCCTGATCCTCGTAGAGCGACCAGTGGTTCACCAGAATGTCGTCGTCGCCGTCGCCGTCGATGTCATGGCGCCCCTCGACGCCTTCCATATTGAAGGCCTGATGCACCTTGTGCGAGACCCATGTGTCGATCTTGTTGCAGGGGTTCTTGTACCAGTAGGCGCCCTTCATGAACATCCAGCCCGAGCTTACGATGTCCGTGCAGCCATCGCCGTCCACATCCATGGCGAACTCGGCGTTGTTCTCCGTTTCCGGGCCGTTCACGTCCCCGCCGCTGCGGAAATTCTCGTGCTTGATCCAGAGAGGCGCTTCGTACCAGTTGCGACCGGCCACGAGGTCCAGATCGCCATCGTTGTCGATGTCCACGATGCTCGCGGTCTCCGAGAACGGGCCGAACCAGTACGAGCCGTTTGCCGGGTCGTGCGGCGGCGCGTCCACCTTTACGGGCTGGAACAGAATAGTGGGTTCGGGAGCCTGCGCCTGGAGCGTAACGGGCATAAGAAGGCACCCCGCCGCGAAAAGCGGCAGCAAGGTTGTGATTCGCATGTCGGAGATCATAGCAGGGAAGTGAGGCAGTGTGGAAAACAGGTTACAGGCAGGGGCGCAGCTATCCGGCCATCGTGGCGATAGCCGCCCCGGCGACCATGAGCACGGCGCCGCCCATTTGCACAAGAGAAATCGGTTCATGAGCCGACAACCACCCGAAATGGGACATGATCAGTCCTCCGATCACCTGGCCGGCAAGCAGAATGATGAAGAAGTTGCCGGCGCCCACTTGCGGAATGGACCATGCGATGGCGAACACAAGGCAAGCACCCAGCGCGCCCGCCGTCAGAAGCAGGGGGTGTACATTCTTCAGGCCTCCCAGGACGCCTGCCTCCCAGCCGGTCAGGCCGACAATGATAGCCATGACCGCGCCGATGGTCCAGAAGACCGCGTTCGCCACGCGGGGGTTGGTCATGATTTCACCTACCCTTGCATTCATCGCAAGGTGGATCGCAACGATGATGCCGAGCACCACCACGAAAATAAAAAACGGGAGTTTCATGACGTCAGATACCTTTTGGTGGGTGGAGGCAGGTATGCGGAAAAGCGCTTCGAGGAAATAACCGCCCTTGGGAGAAGCAGCCGCTGCCGCAGTAAAAGTACGCCTATGAGGGTACTACGCAGAATCGTCTTAATCAAGTCTTTACATTAAGACGATTACCTCATGTACAGTGTCCCGCAACGGGTGGCGAGCATCGCAGCGGGTTGCGTGAACAATGGGTGAACACGCAGAAAATGGGCTCATAATTTTATGAACAATTCGTCAAATTGTGCGAAATTGTAAGGATATTTGCTCGTTGTGCCGGTCTGCATCGCCGGATTACCCCGCCCGGGACCCCACGCCATGCCTGACAGGGGTCTTCGTTGCAACCCCGCATGCGTCATGTTATTGACCAAGGACTCCACATGCCCGCTTCATTGAGGTCCGCCCGCCTGAAACCCGGCTTGTCCCGCCGCGCTTTTCTTGGCACGCTCGGTAAAACGAGCGCCGCGTTTGTGGCTGCCCCGCTCATCGTGCCGAGAAACGTCCTCGGCGGCCCGTATTTCCGGGCGCCCAGCGACACGGTAAACGTGGCCTGTGTCGGCGTCGGAGGCATGGGCAAGGTCAATCTGGCGAACATGAACGACATCGCCGTCACGGGCCTGTGCGACGTCGATCTGGATTTTGCCGCTCCTGTCTTCAATACCTGGCCCAAAGCGGCGCGGTACCAGGATTACCGTCGCATGTTCGACGAAACGAGCGACGACATCGACGGGGTCGTGATCGCCACGCCGGACCATACGCATGCCCTTATTACACTGGCGGCGATGGAACGCGGCATCCATGTCTACACCCAGAAACCGCTTACGTGGTCGGTATGGGAAGCCCGGCAACTGGGCCTTGCCGCCAAACGGTACGACGTAATCACGCAGATGGGGAACCAGGGGCGCTCCTCCAACGAACTCTACGACATAGCCGAGCACATCAAGGGTGGCACGATCGGGGAAGTCGACGAGGTGCATGTGTGGACGAACCGCCCCATCTGGCCGCAGGGCATAGACCTGCCCTCCGTACTGAAGCGGAAGCCGGACGGCATCGACTGGGACCTGTACCTCGGCCCCGCGGCAGATATGGCCTATGACCCGGCGTTCCACCCATTCGTCTGGCGCGGGTGGGCGCCCTTCGGCACGGGCGCGCTGGGCGACATCGCTGCACATTCATTCGCCTTCGTGGCTACGGCGCTGGATCTCGGCGCGCCAACCACGGTAGAGACACGTTCCTCCGCCTTCAACGGCCACTCCTACCCGGTCGCCTCGACCACCTTCTTCGAATTCCCGGCGCACGGGGAACGCGGCCCGGTGCGGCTTACCTGGTATGACGGCGGGCTCAAACCCCCGCGCCCCGAAGGCCTCTCCGACGACGAATGGCTGCATTCGAACGGTACCATGTATGTCGGTTCGAAGGGCGCCTTGCTGAGTATGGGCGGCGTGCGTTTTATGCCCGGCGACCTCGCGGAAAACGAGGTCCCCCGGCTGTACGACCGCATTGCGGACGAAAGCCACGAAAACAACTGGATACGTGCGATCCGGGGCGAAGAGAACGCCTCGTCGCCCTTCGCCTTCGCCGCCCCCCTCACAGAGACGGTGCTGCTCGGTGTTGTCTCGCTCCTTGCGGGCAATAGAAAGATTCACTGGGATGCGGAGAACCTTCGCATCACAAACCTGCCGGAAGCCAACCGGCGCCTGCGCCGCACGCCGCGCGAGGGCTGGGAGCTCCCCGCCGTCGACGCGGGGTGATTCCGGGCAAACCGGACGCGCAGTATTCATCCCTACCACTACACGATACCACATTATCATGCCCACACGTACTCTTTCCTTCCTCGCTGCTCTCGCTTTCTTCGCAGCGGGGTGCGCCTCCGATACGGGGGATACGGATCACGACGCTATGGCCGAATCCGAAATGATAGACATGGCCGATCCGCACCCGGACACCTCCGAACCCGGATGGATGCCACTCTTCAACGAAGACCTCTCCAATGCAATAGACGCCGGGGGCGTTTGGGCATGGGAAGAAGATGTCCTCACGAGCGGTGTAGATCAGGGCCTCTTTACGCAAGCCACCTACAACGACTTCGTCCTCGACCTCGAAGTCATGTTCGATCCGGACGCGAACAGCGGCATCATCCTGCACGCTACCGAAACGGATACCAGTGCCTGGATCCCCTATTCCATTGAGGTACAGATCGCCGACGATTACCCCATGGCGGATTCGGCCCGGCACCACCAGGAATCCGGCGCCTTCTACGGGCATGTGCCCCCGTCGGAGCAGCGGATCAAACCCGCCGGGGAATGGAACCGCTACACCGTGACCGCAAAGGGCGACTCCCTGTGGGTGACGCTCAACGGCATGGCAGTGAGCGAAATCGATATGAGTGAATATCACTCTGCGGAAACCAATCCGGACGGCACCTCCATTCCGCCCTGGCTGAGCAACCCGCTGGCCGAACTGGACACCGAAGGCCACATCGGCGTCCAGGGTAAGCATGGGGAATCCGGGGTCTGGTTCCGGAACCTCATGATCATGCCGATCGAGTAGCCTCGCGCTCCAGTGGCGCCGGCTTCTCGCCGGATGTGCATACAGGCGGTTTGCAAAACAGGCGCTCCATGCCAACGTTGCAAACCGCCTGCTTCGCTTTCTCCCGGCAAACGGCGCCTATAGCTGGAACGTATAGGTGTACTTGACGAGCAGCGTCCGGTTGTCCGTGAACGGCGGCGCGGGGTCGAACCGGTGCCGCGCCGTATTCATTCCGTGGTTGTAGACCAGCCACAGGTCGTTCCCCTCGCGGAAGTTGTACCGGAGGCGGATATTGGACGAGAGCGCATCGCTTACGCTGTTGTACTGCAGGAAAATGTTGGCCGATGCCTGCGTGTTCAGGGCCATGCCGATCCTGAACCGCAGCAAGTGGGCGTGCAACCCGGCATCCCTGTCCGGGAAACGAATCCGGCTGTACTCGTAGCGCCCCGTCATTTCAAGGTGCGGGGATACGTACCAGGTGGGGCGCATGGAGGCCGTGACCTTCCAGCCGTCGTAGAACCGGCCTGCCTGCAACGCGGGCCCCAGCCGGTACCGGTTCGTGTTGGATTCTCCATACGACACCTCCGCTTCCCAGAAGGTATAGCTTCCGGCGGGTATCTCCACCTCCCCGATCTTAAAGGAATCCAATAGGTCTTCGTACAACAACATGACGCCAACCTGGCCCCGCGTTCCGTTCCGGGCTCCGTAACTCCACCGGGGGCCCAACTGCGCGGATTCGACCGAACGGTCCTTGTTGCGCAAATACGTCAACCCGGCCATCTCGAAGGTATGGAAGATCAGCCGGGTGACTTCCGGAGGCAGCCACGTGTAGGAAAGCGTGTTGTCTAAAAGCGTGAAGTCGTTGCGCTGCGAGAACCCGATGCCCGGATCGTAATCCGGACCCGCCCAGGCCAGAATGGAGCGGTATTCCCATTCTCTGCTCCGCCGCCGCTCCATCTGCATGGTCATGCGTCCGCCGTTCAGCGGACGGTGGTCCGGGCGCTCCACGAGCATGTCGTCGAACGAGTGCGCCCACTGAAGCGTCAGATAGTCGTCTCCGAAGAGCCGGAACACACCGTCCAGGCCGTAGGCGAAATTGTACGCTCCATCCGCACCGATGCGGCTTGTGCCCATCGCGCCCGCATACGACCAGGGATTGAACACCTTCCGCCGGAGACGCAGCACCCCGAAATTTTCCGACGATTGTTCGCCGGAGGACGCGGTTTGCATGGCCAGCGCCCCGACGTCCCACTGCCCGAAACGCCCGGCGCCGCGCGCGCCGCCCAGGATCGGTACCGGGGCGCCGTTTTCCGTCAGTCCGATGCGCCGGCTATGAAAAAGACGGCTTAATCCACCCGTGCGGAAATCGAAAATACCGGCCCGCTCCTGAAAGAACTGGCGCTTTTCCGGAAAGAAGAGCGAGAACCGCGTCAGGTTGATTTGCTGATCGTCGGCTTCGACCTGCGCAAAATCGGTGTTCAGCGTCAGATCGAGCGTGGCGTTGTTCGCAAACTGGTACTTGAGATCGGCGCCGATTTCCCGCGTCACATCGCGGTCGTATCCCCATACGGCTTCCTCCTGCCGGGCCGTCTCTCCCGCGCCGCCCAGCCCGTATCCGGTCACATATACGGGCAACTCCGATTCGATGCCCTCCAGCAGGAATTTCTGCGCGAGGGACGGTTTCAGGAACGCCCAGCTTGAAATGCGCTCGACCGGGGGAAACACCAGCCGCTCGTCCTTGCGCACGATCTTGCGTTGCAGGGTCAGCCCCATGATTACCGTGCCGTCTTCGCGCGGCTGGAAGCGCAGGCTGGAAAACGGGATGCGCATTTCCGAAAACCACCCGCTGTCGGCGATGACGGTCTCCACGTCCCAGTAGGTATTGAAATCCACATTGATCCAGCCGCCTGACGCAATGCCGCCGCCGCTGGCGTCGTTTGAGATAGCGGCTTCCCGCCGGTGCCCCCTCGGATTGCTGTTGAACAGCATGCCGGTCTCGTTGTCGTTGTACGAATCGATCAGTATCTCGAAATGATCGTCGCTGCTGAGCCGGTCCCGGTAAAGCGTGTTGGCGCGAATGCCCTCCGGCTCCCGGTCGTATGCGCGCAGGGAAAGAAAAAGGTGTTCCTCGTCGTAGGCGATGCGCATCTCCGTGCGCTCGGTCGGGGGCGTGCCGTTGTTCGGCTCGTACTGCGACGGGACGTACGGTTCGACCGATTGCCAGGCCGGCTCGAAACTGAGTCCATCCAGTTCGACCGGACCCCCGATGCGCTGCATGACGACGAGTTCCTGTTTCGGCGTCGTTTGCTGCGGCTCCTGTTGCCGTTGCTCCTGGGCACGGGCCGCCTCAGGTAACAACAATCCGGGCAATGCAGCGCAGTACAGAGCGATGGGCAAGGGGGAAACAAGGAAGGCGCTGCGCAGAATGCGCAGGAATGATCGCAAGACGAAAATCATCTATGACAAACGTTCTGTATTTTCAGCGTCAAGGTACTGTAATTTTTACATCCCTGCCCCTTTATCTCTATTCACATGTCCACCACAGAACTGCTCCTTCTGACCGCCGGCAGCATCGGAGTGCTCCTGCTCCTGGTCATCACCCTGCGCATGCAGGCTTTCATCGCCCTGCTCGCCGTGAGTTTCGTCGCCGCCATCATCGGCGGCGTGCCTCCCTCGGCAGTTGCCGACGCCGTGACCGAGGGCATGGGCAAGACCCTCGGCTACATTGCCGTGGTGATCGGGGTGGGCACCATGCTGGGCGAGATGATTCAGGCATCGGGTGGAGCGGGCAAAATCGCCTCGACCCTCATCAGGGTGTTCGGGGAGCGTAAGGCCCAGTGGGCGCTGGCCCTGATCGGCATTATCGTCGCCACGCCTGTATTCTTCGAGGTCGGGCTTATTATTTTTATCCCCCTCGTCTACAGTCTGGCCCGCAGGACCGGTAAATCACTGCTCTACTACGGCATCCCCCTCGTAGCGGGCATGGCTGTCGCGCATGCCTGCATTCCCCCCACCCCGGGACCGGTGGCCGTCTCGTCGATCATCGGCGCAGACCTTGGCTGGGTCATCTTCTTCGGCATCCTCGCCGGCATACCCGCCGCGGCCATAGGCGGCGTCTTCTTCGGCAATCACATTGCAGGACGCATCCACGTGCCTGTGCCGGAAATCTTCGAGCGGAACGAAGACAACACAGAGGGGCGCAAGGCCCCCGGTTTCGCCATGGTCGTGTCGCTCATTGCGCTTCCCCTCGTGCTTATCCTTGCAAACACGGCCGGCAAAATCTGGCTCCCGGAAGAACTGCACGTCCTCCAGGAATGGATATCGTTCATCGGGCATCCGTTCGCAGCGCTCACCGCGGCGCTCCTGCTTGCCTTCTACTTTCTCGGCATCCGGCTGGGATTTTCCGCGGACGAGGTGCAGCGCATCGCCACCCGGTCCATGGAACCCGTAGGCATGATCATCCTGCTGACCGGAGCCGGCGGGGTATTCGGGCACATCCTGGTCGAAACAGGGGTAGGCGAAGCACTGACCGAGATGATGGCCGCCACACAACTGCCGATCCTCCTGTTCGGCTTCCTGATCGCCGTGGTGATCCGGGTAGCGCAGGGTTCGGCCACGGTGGCCATGGTCACATCGGCGGGGCTGCTGGCGCCCATTATCCAGAACGGCAGCTTTTCGGAGCCGATGCTCGGCGCCATCACGATCGCAGTAGCCTGCGGCGCCACCGTGCTGTCGCACGTGAACGATTCGGGCTTCTGGCTCGTGAACCAGCTCATGGGCATGACCGAGGCCCAGACGCTACGCTCGTGGACCGTCATGGCAACGATCGTAGGCGTCGTGGGCCTTGCGGTCGTACTGCTCGTGGCCGGCGTGTGGCTATAACCATATGGCTACACGCGCCGGCGCGCAACCGGGAAGGAATTAACCCGAAACGGCCATCTCGTCTTCTTCGAACGGCCGGCGGTTCAGCACCGTCTGGCCGGGCACGGCTGCCGAAAAGATCGGCACGTCGCCGAACTCCCAGGTTGCCGGCGTGAGCTGCTGGGTCGAATTCATCACATCGTCCCAAGTCACTTCCTGCCCCGTATAGGCCGCTTCGCGCACCATGATGGCCGAAATGTTGGTTTCGGCCATGCGCCGCGCCTCGTTGATCGGGCTTTCGCCGCGGATGCTCTCGATCAGGTCCGTGTGCTCCTGCACGTATGGATTAGGGTTCTCGCCATCGAACCGGAAGGCGTTCTCGCCCTTTATCCACGAGGCTGCATTGGACGTGCCCTTCGTACCGATGATGTGCTCGCCCACGAACTTCGCCGTGTTTTCCTGCTGCTTGCACATGCTCAGGATGATAGCGCCGCTCGCGTATTCGAGGTTCACCGCAAAGTGATCGAAAATGTGGCCGTACTCCGGCGAAACGCGCTGCTGCCGCCCGCCAACGCCCGACGCCTTGATCGGGTGCTCGCCCACGGCCCAGTTCGCCACGTCGATGTTGTGAATGTGCTGCTCGACCACATGGTCGCCGGAGAGATGCGTGTAGTAGAGCCAGTTGCGCACCTGATGCTCCATATCGGACCATCCCGGCTGGCGCACCACCTTCCACAAACCACCCTGATTCCAGTAGACCTGCCCGGCCACGACCTGCCCGATCGCCCCGTCATGAATCAGGTGCATGACTTCGAGATACTGGCGCTCATGCCGCCGCTGCGTGCCCGCCACGATGGACAGCCCCTTGCGGTCGGCTTCGTCCGCCACGTCGAAAAAGGCGCGTACGCCCACAGGATCCACACCGATGGGCTTCTCCATGAACACATGGCGCCCCTTCTCGATGGCGTAAGGTACGTGAATGGGACGAAACACCGGCGGGGTCGCAAAAATGACGACATCCACATCGCTGTCGATCACCTGCTTGTAGGCGTCCCAGCCGGAAAATTCGTGATCGGAACCGACCTGATAGGCGTCCCCAAGTTGTTCCTTGAGCTTGGCCTTGGAACTGTCCAGACGGTCTTCAAACAAATCGCCCATAGCCACCAGCGTCACGCCGGGGGCTGCATTGACCGCATTGACGGCGGCGCCGGTGCCCCGGCCCCCGCAGCCCACCAGTCCATAGCGAATCGTGTCCGAGCCGGCGGCCCATGCGAAATTCCCGCTCGGCATAAAGGCGAGGCCTGCCGCAGCGGCGGCGCTGCTCTTTACAAAATTGCGCCGCGATACCAGAGGGTTGTGCTTCATCGAATCGTCTTTGTTTATGTGCATTGTGCGTTGGAGCGAGCTTGGCGGTTGGCGGCCGGGAACGGCGACGGATTTACGGTTCGCGGATAACCCGGAACCCCATGAACGGCCCATCCGTGAGCCAGAAAATGCTTTTCGGTATTTGCGGATCCGTTTCCTGCCATTTCCGGGACGGGGTCTTGCGCGCTGCGCACCCCACTTCTTCCGCCTTGTCCATGAAGGAACCGCCGCATGCCAGCGGGGCGCCCTCCGGGCCGGTACACCATTCCGCGGCATTGCCGATCATGTCCCGGACCCCAAAAGCGTTCGGAGCAAGGCTGCCGATCGGATGCGTAGCGTCGAAGGCATTGTCCCAGTACCAGGCATGCTCATCAAGTGCATCGCTGGAGACAGGCGGCTCGCCGGCCAGGCAAGCGTATTCCCATTCCGCCTCGGTTGGCAAACGGTACGTTTTGCCGGTCCGGACGGAAAGCCAATCCGTAAACGCCTCCGCCACCAGATACGTCATGCTGATAGCGGCGTAACCGCGATGCCCGTAGCCTCTATCCGGAGCGCCGTACGGCTTGCTCGGACGAAGTATCGCATCGTCGGCGCCGGCGTCCCCACCGGTTCCGAATGCGTACATATCGAAAATTTCCCAGGGGATTTCCGTTCCGGCAATCCAGAACGGCCCCACGGAAACCTCTTCTCCGTTCAGGGAAATGGAACCCGCCGGGACCGGGATCATATCGAGTTCGGCAGGCGCCTCGCTGAACGTCTCGACATAGGCTTCCATCGCATCGGGCGCGGAAGCGTCCGTGTCCGAGCCCACATCCTGCGCCCTTGCCGTACCCGCAAGGAGCATACACCCGCACATTGCCATGCCTGTTCGGAAAAACATCTTGTTGCGGCGATTTACCAAATCGTCCGGGGTCGTGGCCGCTACGGTCGTTTCCGTACTCCTTGCATCGTGCGCATTCATGCGGGAAACGAATCGGGATCCGGATCAAACATCGGATCGGAGGAGCCTCTATCGTTACGAATATACGCAGGTTCATATGGGGGTACAAGCACGGATCGTTTTGTATGCGCCGGATCAGGCGGCAGCGGAACGCGGGGCCGTGGCCGCCTTTGATCGGATCGCCGCCCTCGACGCAACCATGAGCGATTACCGCAGGGACAGCGAACTGATGCGCCTTGCGGAGCGGAGCGGCACGGGACCGGTTCCCGTAAGCGCCGACCTGTTCCATGTCCTTCGCATGGGCGAGCGGCTGGCCCGACTGTCCGGCGGCGCCTTCGACGTTACGGCAGGGCCGCTGGTGCAGCTCTGGCGCAAGGCGCGGGACACAAGGACACTGCCCGCACCGGATACCCTCGAAACCGCGCGCGCGCGCAGCGGCTACGCTCTGCTCCGGCTCGATCCGGAAGATTCCACAGCCACACTCGCAAGCAAGGACATGCGCCTCGACCTCGGCGGCATTGCCAAGGGATTCGCCGCGGACGAAGCGCTGGCGACCCTCCGGGCGCACGGCCTCCCGCACGCCATGATCGAATTCGGCGGAGACATTGTGGCGGGCGCTGCGCCGCCCCGCGAACGCGGCGCAGCGGACAGCCCTGAAAACGACGGGACGGGCTGGCGCATTACAGAGCCGCTCTCCGGGCGTACGTTCCATCTGGCGAACGCCGCCATATCCACCTCCGGCGACACGGTGCAGTTCGTCGTGATCGACGGGGTGCGGTACTCGCATGTCCTGGACCCGCGCACAGGTATCCCCCTGACCAGCCGCATCGCCGTCACCATCATCGCACCGGAGAGTATCCTCTCGGACGGGCTGGCGACCATGCTGTCGGTGCTCGACCCCGAAGCAGGCATGCGCCTCGTGGAGCGCACCTGGCCCGATGTACAGGTTTTCTTCGACGACGCCGGAGCACAGAAGTAACTTCCCTGTGCTCCTTCCGCACTCAGTCCGTCGTCGTTGCCAGATCCCGCACGGCATTCGCCAGCAGGTGCACCTTCGCCGCATCCCCCGCAGCGGCTGCCTGATCATCGAGCGTGTCGGACAACATCGTTAACGCCTCTTGGCGGGCCGCGCCCGATGCATTTTCGGCGGCGCCGAGTTCCTCCCGCAACGACGCGATCCGATCAGCAGAAAGCTCTTCCGAGCGTTCAAGTTGATCTACATAGGCATGGGCCAGCGCAAAGGTGGCCGGCCATACGAATGCAGGCTGCCCCTGCGCATTGAGATAGTCGAGTTTGACCGTCCCGGCGGCGGCGATTTCGTTTTCCGAAAGGTATTCGCTCGGCGCCAGTTCGAAAATATCCAGCCCGCGCGCAATTTCCGAGCTTACGATAACGCCGTTGTACCAGTAGACCGACCAGCTCCCGCCCATCACCATGCGATCCGGGTTTACGGGACCCCGATCATGGTAAGCAATTTCTACAGGGTTTTCGGGATCGGTCCAGTCGAAAACGGAAATGCCGCCCTGGTACCAGGACTGCACCATGACGTCGCGCCCCGGAATCGGGACCAGCGAACCGTTGTGCGCTACACAGTTCTCCTGAGGCGTCTGCGGTTCCGGTATTTTGTAATAGCTCTTGAACTGCATCTTGCCGTCTTCGAGGGTGAAAATCGCGTTCGCCCCCCATTCCATGGGATCGGTGGCGCGGCATTTCGGCGCACCGCCCCCACCCCATTCGTCCGTGAAGAGAATGCTGCTGCCGTCGTTGCTGAACGTGGCCGAGTGCCAGTAGGCGAAATTCGAGTCGGCGACCGCATCTATCCGCTTTGGATTGACAGGGTCTGAGATGTCCAGCAGAAGCCCGTAGCCTTCGCAGGCGCCGCCGGCCAGACCGATCTCCGGATACAGCGTGATGTCGTGGCACTGCGTAGGCCCAGGCCCAGGGCCCTCTCCCTCTTCCTGATCGAGTGGCATGCCGAACCGTTCCGAGAGGATCGCGGGAAGATTCTCGCGAAGCAACGTGCTGTCGGCTGCCGTAGGAGGACCGGTTCCTTCCCGCTCTTCCACGATTTCCGAAAGAAGCATGCCGGCAAACTGCGACGGCAACACTTGCGGATGGCCCATGAATTCGATCACAAAGGCGCCCTCTGCCCGCGCCCGCTCGATGGCGGCCAGGTCCTCCGGCGCCAGACCGTGCCCCTCAGGAGCTACGAGCCCCTCGAAGAGGCGCGGCGAACTCATGATCGCGGCCTGTTCGGGATTGGCAAGAGGCACCTTGATTACCTCGATCCGGAACAATGCCGTATTCGGGTCTTCCTCCGGCGAGGCGCCGGAACAACCGGCAAGCTCCTCTTCAGGACGCACCGGGGCGGAGCCCGATACATAGACGTACACATGCTCATCGTCATCCGGGTCTTTCAGCACCGAATGCGTGTGGGAACCGCGGCACGTCTGCACATTGGTGATGTAGTCGGGATTTTCGATATCGCTGATATCGAAGATGCGGATCCCGCGCAGGCGATCCGGACTCACCGCTTCCTCTACGCCTTCGGTCCCGCAATCGAGCCGGCCGCCAAATCCTTCGCCCGAGACGAAAAGCAGGTTTTTGTAGACGGAAACATCACTCTGGGCCGCAGGGCAGAGATAATCGATCACAAGGTCGGGCTCGCCAGGATTCGAAATATCCCATACCTGCATGCCGTTATAGTTGCCCTGAATGGCGTAGTCGCCGGTAAAGGCCAGGTCGGAGTTGGTAACCCCGATGAAGCCTTCCGGGGGCGGCGTCGCCGAGAGCACGCGCAGATTCCATACCGATTCTCCAGCATCGAACAACCCCGCCTTGAGACCGACACGGGAATCAGCGTATTGGGGGACTGCCGCAGATAGGTCCGACTCAGCCTGCACGGCAGGAGCAGCCGCTCCAGGATCGGCCGCTGTCATGGCAGGATTATGGGCGCACGCGGAGAGTCCGCCAAGCAGGCCTGCACAAAGCAGAATCAGCCAGAAACGGTTGGTGGCTGTCCAGGTAAGGGGGTGATAAAGAAGCGCTTTGGTGTTCATAGCCCATTCTCGGGTTGAAGGAAGAAGGATTCAAACGGACAGATGTCCAGTGGTCAGCTATCCTCGCCGGCGCCGGGCAACTGGCCAAGCATAAGTTCCATCCGGGCGATCTCGGTAACCTGATCTACGTGAATGCCCGAAGCAAGTTTAAAAGCCGCTTCATCCAGCGCTGCCCCGTCGGTGCTGAAGAGCTCATCAACCATACGGACCGCCCCGGCGTGGTGCTGGATCATATAGGTCAGAAAGAGCCGGTCAAACGTCGCGCCCCGGGCCGCTTCGAGTTCCTGGAGTTGCTCCTGCGTGAGCATGCCGGGCATATGCATGACGTGGTCGCCGGCGCCGTGCACCATCAGGTTTATGCCTGTGATATGCACTTCGGGCACCGGCTGGCCGCGCTCGCGGAGCCACTGCTGCATGAGGGCAATTTCGTCCTGCTGCGCATTGATGATACGGGCAGCCAGTGTCCGCACCTGCGGACTCGCGCCGTTGGAAGGCGCCAGTTCCGACATGACAAGGGCCTGCGCGTGGTGGGCGATCATGCCCGTCATGAAGTGGGTATCGGCCTCGGTGAATCTGGTGAGGGCGCTATCCAGGCGCGCCCAGTAGAGCGCTTCCAATTCGGCCGTCGAGCGTTGGTCGGCGGTTTCCGTTATCAGACCGCCCGTGCTGCCGCAGGCTGCCGTGGTAAGCATAATCAGCAGAGCAGCGATCCGATCAAGATGCTTCATGCCTTTTTTCCACATGTGGAATGTGTCCGACAGGTTCGTTCAGATAAGCAAGATACGCAATATCTGCAACACGTCGTTCAGGCAGAGACTCTGGCGCTATCCCAAAACCATGGCGCCTATTGCGCCGCACGTCTTTTCGTATCAAGCAATTGCTTCAGGCGGCCCATGGTTTCGGCATGCTCCGGGCTGTCCGCCAGATTCGCGTATTCTTGCGGGTCTTCAAGGTAATCGTACAACTCCACGCCAGCCTGGCCCTCAGTCCATTCGGTGTACCGGAAACGCGGGGTCCGGATGGTGTGCCCAAGAATTGCCTCAGTGGGCATTTCGGGACGTGTCCAGCGAGCACGGCTCAAGGCTACCGTCAGCGCGGCCTGCTTGCCGGGATGGGCAGGGTCTTCAAGAATCGGCGTCATACTCTGACCGGCCAGATGCTCCGGCAGCGGCAGGCCGCTCAACTCCACCAGAGTTGGATACAGATCGACCAGTTCTGTGAGGGCCTCTGTAGCGGCGCCGGCGTGAGGATGCTCCGGAAGAGCGACGATCAACGGAACCCGGACGGAGCCTTCAAACAGATCTCCCTTCTGCCAGAGGCCATGCTGGCCAAGGTGGTATCCGTGATCGGACACGAATACGATGATGGTATTGTCGGCCATGTCCAGGCGCTCAAGAGCGTCGAGCAGGCGTCCCACCTGCGTATCCATGAAAGAAATCGACGCATAGTAGGCCTGGATAATCTCCCGGCGCTGATCCACGGTCAGTTCGCGTTGTTTGGGGCGGTCGGCCAGCGCAGCCACCGGGATGTCATCGCGGTCTCCGGGCTCTTCCAGCACCGGGTGGATATCACTTAGAGGATACTTTTCAAAGTAGGAATGCGGCGCTACGTAGGGCGTGTGCGGCCGGTAAAAACCAACGGCCAGAAATAGCGGTTGGTCCGTCTGCGCAGCGTGATGCTCCTCAAGCAACGCTATGGCGGCGCTGGCGCCCCGGGCGTCGGTGTGTTCGCCCTCGTCGTCGTCAAGGCTCAACCAGCTCAGGGTACCCCCGAACTGGCCCGGCGTCAGGGTATGGATCCGGTCGTGCACTTCACGATCGATACCGCGCGGGTTGACGACGTGGTCCCACGAGAGCGAATCGTCCAGACCGTCGGCGCCGATCTCCCGGGGTACGCCATAGTGAAATATCTTACCTACCCGTGCGGTATAGTAGCCGTGCCGCCTGAACCATTGGGGCAGGGTCGCGACCTCGGGAATATGTACGCGAAAGGTGTCCTGGTTCGTAAGTACGCCGGTTTGCTCGGGGTACAATCCGGTCAAAAAACTGACCCGGCTGGGGTTGCAGACCGGATACTGGCAGTACGCGCGGTCAAAGCGCATTCCCCGTGCGGCGAGGCGGTCAATATGGGGGCTCTGGACCAGATCATGGCCGTAAGCGCCCAGGTCGTTGTTGAGATCGTCTACAGCGATGAATAAGACATTGGGGGGCTGTGCCGTTTCGTTGCATCCTGCAAGGAGCAGACAGGACAGGCCTACGAAAAATGCAAACGACCGGAGATGCATAGGATATCTCTTGGATGAAAGACCATTGTAAAATAGCACTTCTACTGTTGCCGCCGAGGCAAAAGCTCCAGAAGATGCTCAGGGGAGGTCAGCTCTTCCCCGGGAGTAATCCCGACCAGAAAACCCTCGTCCCAGCGTGCAGCCATGTCCCGGTAATGACCGTCCAGAGGATTGCCGGACTGACCGGTGGGGAGAAAAAAATACCCGCGCGGCGCTTGCGGAGCCATCCGGGCCACGAAGCGTTGGGAAACCCCCGCCTCCCCGATCCACGGGATACTCCACGATGTGGAATCAAGAGGGGACCAACTGGAGCGGTCGGCGGCCCGTAGCGTGTAGGGGCCGCCACGGGCGGGATATGGGCCGACATGAAACGAGAAAAGCCTGTCAAGCATCTTTACGCTTCCCAGCGGGTGGGCCGAGCGCTCAAAACGCGCCTCGCCCCAGCGGACCCCGGAAAGACCTGCGGCCGTACGAGCCGCCTCTTCTTCCCATTGGGCAAGGGTTTCGATTCCGGGAGTGCGCACGTCATCGGCCCAGAGCGACAACTGGGTTCCCGGAGCATCGCCTTCTTCAAGCATCTGCGCAAAAGCGAATGCCGGAAAGGCGGCGTCCTCCCCAAGTTCGTCTACAACAATCAGGGTACGGAGACGGTAGAGCCAGGCGAAGAAAGGAGCGGGACCGAGCGACCGGGGCTCGATGGTGAGATCCCAGTCTTCAAGAACGGCAGCAAGCTCCTCCGCACCGATACGGCGGGCGGCATCAACGGCCCGCTGCCGGGTGAGCCCAGCCCACAGACTCCGCGAGTCAAGCTGCAGGCTGCGCATGTCGTCAACGGTCCATTCCGAAGCGTGCGAAAGCACATCATGAATACGCCTCGCCCGAAACGGAGGGATATACTCCTCCCCGATTTGCCCGAACACGGCCCAACTCTGAAGGTTGTTGGCTGATATGAGGTAATCGGAAGGCGGATCGATCCATGCAGGCGCCAAATCCTCATCCCAGTGCTCCGTCCACCCCTCCGGCCACGTTTCAGGGGATAATACGGTCGCTCCAACCGTACCGGCGGGACGCAGTGGAACCGAACCTATCAGGCGGTACCCCAATCTTCCCGAGGTGGAAACATAAATAAGGTTCTGGTGCGGCTGACTGAAGCCCCGCCCGGCAACGTCCATCTCCTCCACCGTACGGACATGATTCATATTCAGAAGAGACTGGAAGGGACCCCGCTCCAGAAACCCGGTCCAAAGCATGGATAGTACAAACCCGCCCGCAGGAATCACATCGGTAATAATCGGTCCTCGGACGGTGCGGCGGACATCCCATTCCACAGGCCGCTCCCGCCCGCGTACTCCGATGAGTTCGCGTCGGACCTCAAGCGGGCGCCAGACGGAGTCATCCAGATAGCTGCTGCCGTCCTCGCTGATGGTCTCGGCGATGAAATCGGCGCCGTCAATCGATGCATTGGTGAAACTCCACGCCATGTGCCGGGAAAGGCCCACGACCACACTATGGGTTCCCGGAATCGAGAAACCGGCCACATGGTGATCCGAATCTTCAACGGAGATTGCATTCATATACCATGTCGAGGGAGCCCGGAGGTTAAGGTGCGTGTCGTTGGCAAGGATCGGATACCCGTCAGCGGTTCGGGAAGCGCCGATAGCCCACGAGTTGGACGCCGTTAAACCAAGCCCTGCAAGCAGGCCCAGAGGGTCGAGTGGCTTGCGAGGCGCCGGCGCAGCTTCCGTGAGGCGGGTTCGATAGACATCGGGAAACGCCGCTTCCCTGTTTTGCGCCGATGCTTCGAGCCCTGTCTCGCCCTCCGATGTGCCCGGTTCGCCGGGACGATCCTGCAAGATCGTGGGGGCCCAGGAAGGATAACGCGGCGCCAGCGCGGGGCGGTGCGTTTCGGGAAGACGGGCAAGCGCCTCGATGCGATCCAGTTCCCCCTCCCATTTCGACAAATCGAACGTCATGGTGCGGGCGATGGAAAGCGAGGCCTGCGGACTCCACGGTTGAGGATCAATACCCAGAATAACGAACTCGGGAGGCCAAGGGCCGCGCCAGCTTGCCAGCCGTGCGTTTACTCCCTCCGCATAGGCCTGGAGGGTGTCAAGCATGGACTTTGGCAGCGTGGCCATCTCCCGCGTCGCTGCCCCCCAGAGATCAAGGGTCCGGAGTAACTTGTCGGCCCCAACGGCAGGCTCACCGAATAACTCAGCCAGACGCCCTTGCGCCACACGTTGATACAACTCAAGCTGCCATAAGCGCTCAGAGGCATGTATAAAGCCCTGGGCCCGTATGGCGTCGAGTTCGGTCTCGGCCCGGATGCGGGGAATGGCCCAGTCGTCGAATGCAATACTCACCGGGGCGGAAAGGCCGGGTAATTCGACAGAGCCCGAACGCGGCTGGATCGATTTACCCAGATATAAGCGTGCTCCGGCGACCGTTACACCAAGCAGGAACAGAACGTAAACCAGCGCCCATAGCACGACTCGGCAGATCGCCTTGCCCCGGCGAACCGGCCCGGAGGAGTCCGGCGTAGTAGCTTGTTGCGGTATCATGGCACGGAATCTATGCGCATCGCCGGTTCGAAGGGCTTACAGGAAACCAACCCCTGCTCACCATGCAGTCAGTTGGGCGGCGCCCTCCACGACCCGGTACTGTCGATTGCCCTCGACATTAGCGAAGCGATCCACAGCGCCGCTGGGCCACCGGACAATAAGGCTGTCGGCAGCGGAGCGGCTTCCCAGTCCGAACGTAACCGGCAGTTCGCTCTGGGACAAGTAACTGGACCCCGTGCGGACGCGGCGCTCCATCCGGAAGCCGTCGAGCACGACTTCCACGGAAGAAGAAAGACCTTCGCGATTGCTTGCGCTTCCCTCCAGCATCACGCGAAGAAACACGGGATTCTCGTTGGCGCTGGCGGCCCCGTTCTCCAGCAGACGGTTCCGCCACAGGTGGGCTCCGCCCCCGTTTTCGACCACCAGAATGTCGATGTCGCCATCGCGGTCGTAATCCGCGGCGGCAGCCCCGCGCGCCACGAATTGCCCGGCCAACACCCCGCCCAGCGCAGGAGCCGCATCCTCGAACGTGCCATCCCCCCGGTTCAGAAAAAGGTGCGGCTTCTCTTCGTAGCCGACATTGTCCTGCACGGTCCCGATTTCCGGCTGCACATGCCCGTTCGCCGCAAACAGGTCGAGGTCCGTGTCGAGATCGAAATCCGCAAGAAAAAGAGCAAAGGTGAGCGTCATCAGCGAGGGGCGCCCGATCTGCGACACCGCGGCCCGGTCGATAAACAGCCCGTCACGCAGGTGCCGGTACACCCCGATCATCTCCGACGAAAAATTCCCCACGAACACGGTCGCTTGCCCCGTGCTGTCCACAATGCCCGCATCCACGCCCATACCGGCGCGCGCCTTTCCGTTCTCGTCGTAGGCGACGCCGCTCAGCGCACCCTTCTCCGAGAACGTACCGTCGCCGTTATTCACATACAGATAGTCGGGCTGCGTATCGTTCGACACCATCAGGTCGGGCCAGCCGTCCCGGTTGAAATCCAGCTCCACGACGCCAAGCGTCTTGCCCGCCGCCGGCAGAAAACCCGCAGCGGCGGTTTCGTCCGCAAACGTGCCGTCTCCGTCGTTGCGATAGAAGCGGCCCGGCACGCCCTCATAGGTTTCCGGGGTACAATATCCCTTAGTCACCCCGTCAAGCGAGCAGTAAATGTCCGTCTCCGGAGACCATGCCACATAATTGCCCACGTACAGGTCGAGATCCCCGTCCCGGTCCGCATCGAAGAAAATGGGCGACGAACTCCACACGGGTTCACCAGCCACGCCGGCTTCGTGGCTCACCTCGACGAAACCCCCGCCCTCGTTGCGGAAAAGCAGGTTTTCGGCCAGCGCAGAAAGGTAAATGTCGATATCTCCGTCCCCATCGTAGTCCGCAGCAGCGATACCGAGCCCATAGACCTCGTGCACGCCGTCAAACCCCGCCAGCCCCACGGCCTCCGTCACCTCCGAGAAGGCGCCATCGCCGAGATTCCGGTAGAGGCGGAGAGGAAGCACCTCCTCGTTGCCCGCGGCGGAACCTCCAGCGCCGGACCAGCGACCCCCGCCCACCAGCGCAATATCCTGCCACCCGTCCCCGTCGTAGTCGAAAAAGGCGGCGCCCGACCCCATCGATTCGGGAAACCAGATCGATCCGAACGCTCCTGTCTCGTGGCGGAAGCCGGAGAGGCCCGCGGCCTCCGTTACGTTCTCGAACGAGAGCCGGTCTGCAAAAGAGGATTCCGGGGCTTCTTCCGTCTCCGCCGGCGATCCGCCGCAGGCCGACAATATGCCCGCAAGCAGCACAACAGCCAACACTGGGCCTGGAGACATGGCAAAAGCGGCAACGCCGGCGCCCTGGTCCTTCATCTGCCGCCTCTCAATACCCCGTGCTCTGGTAACGAACCGGATGCAATCCATGCTCGTGCAGCGCCTGGGCTTCCCGGTTGTCCATGGGATGCGCCTGCTTGTACGGCGACGCGACTGCGCGTGCATTTTCATCGTCCTTGTGGTATTCGTACCGTTCACGAGCCTCTCCAAATACTTCGGTCCGTCCCAGCGCGCCGAGCGCCAGCATTCTATTGTACAGGGCGCCGACATTTTCCGGATCGATGGTCAATACCCGGTCGAACCACGGAAGCGCCTCTTCGTAGCGGCCCGCAAGATAATGAATCCGGCCAATACCGAGCAGCAGTACGCGGTCATCGGGATAGGCATCCTCCACCGCCAGCCATTCGTCCAGCGCCTCGTCGTACTCTGCGGTCGCCTTGTGCACTTCCCCGCGCAGCCAGGCCGTCTTCAGATAGCCGGGGCTGCGGCGCTCGGCTTCCCGGAGCGCCTCGGTGGCGCGATCCAGCTGCCCTTCCTCGATAAACGAACGGGCCATATTGATGGGGCCTTCCGGGTTGTCCGGCGCCAGTTCCGCAACCCGCCCGAAGGCTTCGATCGCCCCGCGCGTATCCGTTTCGAGGAGGCGCCCTATGCCGAAATCGTTCCATCGCTCCCAGAGCGGGCGGGACGAGGCGAAAGAGAGCGAATCGGGCGTGGCGCCCCCGGCCCGGCGCTCGTCCGCAGCCATATCGGTCAGCGGCAGCACCGGCGCCGTCTTGTCCGGATCCAGAACCCAGGGATACCCGCCCGGCGCATCGCCACCCGAGACGTCCCCATATCCCCCTTCCATATCCGCTCCGTACTGCACACCGCGAAACGTCCATTCGTTCAGGTACCACTTGAACTTTCGGTGCCGAAGCTTCGCCTTCAACGAGGTGATCCCGGCGCCCGGGGGCGCCACAAAATCGTAATGTACATTGCGCGCCGCGCCCGGCCCGATCACATTCGCATACACATTCGTCACCCAGTCCTGCACGTTGCGCCGGTCAATAATCCGGCTCTGCCGGTCCACCAGCACGCTTCCGAGAAAATGCGCCGTCGAATCGACGCGCCCGGCAGCGTCAAGCAACCCGGAAGCCAGCAGCGTCTCCCCGGAGGCGTCTTGCGCAAGAAATTCCACCCAAAGCTCGTTGGAATCGTTCGTGCCGCCCGGCAGCGTATGGCCCACGCCCTTGTTGCGCACCACTACGTCCACCTGCACGCGATCGCCCGCCCGCAAGACGGGCAGCGCGCGATCCGGGCCGTACGTACGCCCGTTCACCCGGACCCGGAAGATGTCAATGAGTGCAATACCTTTCGACAGATTCTCCTGGGCCTCGGCCAGTTGCGCGGGGTGCTCGTTGACGAACGGAACCGCCGTATTGGCGGCGGCGAACCGGTGACTGCGTATGAACCCGCCGTCGTTCCCCATGTCGCTCGACGGTTCGAGCGGCATATGGCACGAGACGCAATTCGAGGGCGCCTCGGGGAGGTAGAACGACCGGACGATGTTGCCGCTGACCCCGCTGTTGTGCCAGTTGTCGTATTCGTCCTGCCCGCGCTTCCAGCGATAGCTGTTCACTTCCGGGGGAATGCCCACCTTGTGGCACGTGCCGCAAAACTCGGGGGTCCTGTGGACGGGCTTCAGCATGGCGCGCCGGTGCGGTTCGGGTTTGGCCCGCACCAGCACATTGTGTACCCACCGGCCCAACCCCTCTTCGGCGCGCGCAAACGGATACTCGTCCGGCGAAGCGATCGCATAGCGCCCATTACCCCGCACATCGCGCAGCCCCTCGACGGCATGGCACGACAGGCATGTGATCCCCTCGTGCGCCGTCCAGTGGTCCGCATCCACGGGGGCCTCGTCGAACCGCCCGGCGAACAGCACCACCGGGTCATGGCAGGATGCGCACCAGCGCGCAGGTTCGGCGCCGGTCTCGGCGATCATCGCCTCGACGCTTTTCTCGTACCACGGGTTGTTGAAGGACGAGAAGCGGTGCATCGACTCGGACCACTGCGTATACATGTCGGGATGGCATCCCTCCTGCCCGCAGCGCGCGGAACCGGCCAGCGCCTCGTCGGGCAAGCGCTCCTCGCCCACAATGACCGACTGCGACTGCGCAAACGGGGCAGCCGTGAGCGCAGCGGCGTATCCCGGGACAGCGCCCTCCGCATCTGTTTCCTCCCGAGCCGCTTCGCCCGGCGGGGCCTCCTGCACGTATACCCCCGTGCGCGTCGTCGCCCAGGGCACCACGATGAAGCCTGCCACCAGCACCGCGCCGCCGAGCGCCGTCAGGCTGAGCGGGTGCCGGAGCGCAGCGCCCGGGCCCTGTTTCCACATGTCTCCCCATTGCAGGAAATGATAGCGCACCCCGCGCTTCAGAGACACGTGCAGCACGAAGCCCCCCACGGACGTCACCGCCGTCACGATATGCGTCCACATGATCCACCGGTAAGACGACCCGACGACCACGAGCGCAATACCCGTTACAAACAGGGTGATCAGCGACAGCGCCGTAAACACGCCGGCCCTCGTTGCGCGCCGGTTCATCCGGATCGGCATCTTCATGAGATGCATGGCGAGAAAGGCGATGGCAGGCGCTATCAGCAGAATCCCCAGGCAAATGTGCAAGAACACATTGCTCATATAGACGAGCGCCGTGGAGCGGTCGAACAGCAATAGAAAAATGCTGTTGACCAGCAGCACCGCATACCCGCCCAGGACCACGCTCACAAACTTGCGCTGTATCTGCGGCAACCGCGTATACCGGCGCCCGGGGCCCTGCGGACCCGGCTGGGACGATTGGGAAGGCGAGGGAGAAATGCTCTCACGCTCGCCATCCGTATCCATATGTTCTCCGGAACCTTTCACAGTTCGTCGGAAGGTGGTTTCGCAGAATGGTGCATCCCTATTTCATGCAGCGGCTCGCCGGAACGTTCCGCCGAGCGTACGGTATATGCGCTCATGAACAAAAAGTACCTTGTTGTTGCGTTTTTACTGGGCGCGGTCGTCACGGCCGGCGTACTCATTGCCCGCACCTCCTCTGCAGGGCAGCGCGTCACCGTGTACAAGACACCCACATGCGGGTGCTGCGCCAAATGGGTGGACCATCTCGAAGCGAACGGATTCCGCGTTAAGGTCGTGGACCTCGCCGACGTGACGCCCATGAAGATACGATACGGGGTTCCTGCCGATCTGGGCTCCTGCCATACGGCGCTTGTGAGTGGATACTTCGTGGAAGGCCATGTCCCCGCGGAGGAAATCCACCGCATGCTGGAGACAGGCGAGCCTATTGCGGGCCTTGCGGTGCCCGGCATGCCGATGGGCTCCCCCGGCATGGAAGGCTTCCGCAGCGATCCGTACGACATCGTCGCCGTAGAGAAAGACGGGGGACGGCGCATCTTCGCTTCCCGATAAGGCGCCTGCTGTTCCCCGCTCCCTGTACTCCCCGCCATGACGCTGCATCCGTTCGACATCGTCACGTTCTGTGCGTTCATCGCGGTCGTGATCGGGATATCGCTGTACGCCTCCCGGCACGAAACCACCACGGAAGACTACTTCCTTGCGGGACGTAAGCTGTCCTGGTGGCTGATCGGCTTCTCCCTGATCGCCTCCAACATCTCGACAGAGCAGTTCGTGGGCATGGCCGGGCGCGGGTACGATCTGGGTCTTGCGATCGCCAGCTACGAATGGACGGCCGCCATTGCGCTGGTCATTACGGCCCTCTTCTTCCTGCCGAAGTTCCTGAAGGCGGGCATCTACACCATTCCCGAGTACCTCGAATACCGTTTCGACGTCGGGACGCGCACAATCATGGCCACGTTCATGATGCTTGCGTACGTGTTCGTGGCGCTGGCGACGGTTCTCTACGCCGGCGCCCTCGCGCTGGGCACGATCTTCGAGATAGACATCGTTCCGGGTATCTGGCTGATCGGGATCACGGCGGGCGCCTACACCATCTACGGCGGCCTCGCGGCCGTGGTCTGGTCGGACCTGCTCCAGGGCATAGCCCTTCTGCTGGGCGGAGCGCTCATCACGATCCTCGGGTTCCAGGCCATGGGGGGCGTGGAGCCGTTCATGGCCGCTGCGGGCGACAAACTGCATACGGTGCTGCCGTGGAACCACGAGGAGATGCCCTGGGTGGCGGTCTTCATAGGCGGCCTCTGGATTCCCCAGATTTTCTACTGGGGCCTGAACCAGTTCATCACGCAGCGCACGCTCGCCGCCCGCAATCTCGCCGAGGGACAGCGCGGGATCTTTCTTGCGGCAGGGCTGAAACTGGTCCTCCCCTTCCTGATCGTCTTTCCCGGCATCATGGCCGCACAACTCTTCCCGGGGCAGGTAACGACCGCCGATCAGGCATATCCCGTGATGATCCGCGAGTTGCTCCCCGCCGGGCTGAGCGGGATCATGTTCGCCGCGCTGTTCGGCGCCATCATGAGTTCGCTCGACTCCATGCTGAACTCCGCCGCCACCATCTTCACGATCGACTTGTACAAGCGCTACCGGCGCACCGACGCGGCCCCAAGGCACTACGTGAAGATCGGCCGTATCGCCACCGCCGTACTGGTCGTCGTCGGCTGCCTCTGGGCGCCCGTCGTGGGTTCCGCCGAAAGCATTTTCGGGTACATTCAGATGTTCTGGGGATTCATTTCCCCCGGGATTGTGGCCTCCTTTGCGTTCGGGCTCATTTCGAAACGCACGCCCCCCATTGCGGCCAAAGCCGCCATGATTCTCGGCATCCCCGTCTACGGCTTCCTGCTGTGGAGGCTGCCGGATGTCGCCTTCCTGCACCACATGATGATCACCTTCGTGGCGCTCGTGATCTTCATGGCCTCCGTCAGGCTGCTGCTTCCCCTGCGTACGCCGAAGACTCTTCCTGTTTCGAACCTGAACCTGGAGCACGCTCGCGGCGCCAAATGGATGGCCGCTGCGGTCGTGCTGGCTACGGTTGCGTTGTATGCGATCTTCTGGTAAAGAGGGCGGGGCAAGTTTGTTATATTGCGTCAGGCCCTGCAGTTGCCGCAGCGATCATCCTCGTTTCCACCACAACAAAATGGTATCCGGACCATGGAATGGTATCTTAAGGCCCTGAGGAATTATACCGTTTTCCAAGGGAGAGCGCGCAGGAAAGAATACTGGTTCTATTGGCTGTTCTACTGGCTGGGATCACTATTGCTTGCTGCCCCCTTCTGGATAATCGCCCTGCAAAGGCTATTTACGGGCACAGAGGTAATCGGTGTTTGGGCCTTGAGCTATCTGGAAATAGCACTCGGTATTCTGGCCTTGCTTTGGTTCTTGATGCATGTGCTGCCCGGCATCGCCGTTACCGTCCGCCGCCTGCATGATACGGGACGCAGCGGCCTGTGGTATCTTTTGGGGATTTTCCTTCCTTTTATCGGTCATATCTGGTTGCTCGTTTTGACGGTGCTGGATAGTGAGCCGGGCGAAAATAAATATGGGGCCAATCCTAAGGAGGTTGTTGTGTGATGATTATCCCTCATACCTGTTGACGTCCACTAAATCGTGGTTCGAAATCCGAATACGTCCATGAAGCGCATCCTTGTCTTGCTTTTCGTTCTTGTCTTTCCTGTCGTATGGTCCACGCCGGTGTTCGGGCAGAACGACCTGAAAAAAATTAAAGAATTAGCAAATACGGAAAGCGTCCATGTACCTGCGCTCCTTCAGGCTATACTGCAAGGCGAAACGGAGATGGTGAAAACGCTCATAAAAGAGGGCGAAGACGTAAACGAATATTGGTACTATCGGGAAGATGATCCTCACTTGTATATTGGATATACCCCCCTTGAACTTGCGACAAGACTTGGCGATCTGGATATTATAGAATTGTTGTTGGATAATGGGGCTAGCCCGGACAGATTCGTAGATGGATATTATTTAGAGGTATCCGTCCTACAGTATGCAAATGATGTGGAGATTGCCCAGTTATTGCTGGATCGTGGCGCGCACGTAGACGAATATGTAGGTGAGGCTGGAACTATACTTTATTCTGCTGCCGCACGAGGCAATACAGATATGGTTAAATTTTTAATCGCCAATGGAGCAGATGTTAATGCATATGGAGAAGTTGGCAATACTCCACTTCACGCGGCAAAAAATGTAGGAATTGCAAAGATATTGATAGACAATGGAGCAGATATCCACGCAGATTGTGATTGCGGAACACCTTTACATACTACAGAAGATGCAGAGATTGCACAGTTATTGATAGATCATGGTGCGGATGTGAATGCATATATTTATGGAATGGCACCTATTCACACTGCAAAAAGTGCAGAGATTGTGCAACTACTGATTGATAATGGCGCAAATGTGAATGTAAAAGGTGACTACGGATTTACTCCCCTGCATGATGCGTCTTATCGAGACAAAGATATCGTGCAGGTACTGCTCGACCACGGCGCGGACGTCAACGCAAAAGACAACGCCGGGCGCACGCCGCTCGATATTGCAATCGACAGGGGAAGAACTGAAATCGCCGATCTGCTTCGCGAACACGGCGGCGTTGCAACGGAATGATACAGTGGAAACAGTGCAAGGGGTCGGCCTAGAAAATACTGATCGAGGCCGGGAGCAGTGGCGGCGCCCTGAAAAAGAGCATCACGGTGCGGGTGATCGACGACGGGCAGAAACAAGGTCTTGACAATCGAACTTCCCCCGACGTATTCTGCCAATGACGACCGCTGCCCAAAGAGGTATGATCCCAATGTGACAGTGTGCTTGCAAGGGCTACCGGTTGGGCAATTGTCTATTGACACCTATTGCCGAGACAATGAGATAGCATGAGTGCGTCAAAGCCCGGGTTCCAGAAGTTTATTCTCGTCGCCGCACTTTTAGCGGGTTGGCTTTGCGGGTGGTCACTGCCAGCTATTGCCCAAAGCGTGTGCGACAGGTCCGACCGTGTCCAGGATGCAATCCTTCGAGCCACCGATATCACAAGATGCTGGGATGTTGCGGTCACAGATCTGGCCAACATCGAATCGTTGCATGTGAATCACGGTGAGGATGCGTTGGTAACGAGCGATTTTGCCGGGCTGACCAATCTGAAAGGACTGACCCTGGAATCGAACCAGCTGTCGGAGCTCCCTTCGGATATGTTCGCTGGATTGAGCACGCTGATCTCGCTGAACCTGAGTCGCAACCAGTTGTCAGAGCTTCCTGTGGATGTGTTCGCTGGGCTGAGCAGTCTGGAATTTCTACGGCTGGATGGCAACCAGTTGTTATATCTTCCTTCGGACGTGTTCGCTGGATTAAGTGGCCTGAAAGATTTATACCTGGAGTTCAACCGGCTGTCGTCACTTCCTTCGGGGGTGTTTTCCGGATTGAGCAACATGCGAGAACTCCGTCTCGAGCACAACGACTTATCGTCGCTTCCTGCGGATATATTCACCGGGTTGAGTGCGCTGAGAGATATAAGACTGTCTGGCAACCAACTATCCGAGCTTCCTGGGGGTGTATTCGCCGATCTGGTCAGACTGGACCAACTGCCTTTGGACAACAACCAGCTATCCGAACTTCCCTCGGACGCGTTCGCTGGGCTGAGCAGCTTGAGACATCTGTGGCTGAACGGCAATCAACTGTCGGAGCTTCCTGCGGATGTGTTCGATGGAATGAGCAAACTGGAAATACTGGGGTTGTCCCACAACCAACTGTCAGAGCTTCCTGCAGATGTGTTTGCTGAACCGAACAGGCTAATAAATATAGCGCTAAACCATAACCAACTGTCAGAGCTTCCTGCAGATGTGTTTGCTGGATTGGGCAGGCTGCGAGAGCTTGGCCTGAACCACAACCGGTTGTCAGGGCTTCCTGCAAATGTGTTTACCGGACTGAGTAGCCTTGAAGAGCTAACTCTGCACTACAACCGGTTGTCAGGGCTTCCTGCAAATGTGTTCACTGGACTGAGTAACCTCAAAGAACTAACCCTGCACTATAACCACCTTCCGTCGTTCTCTTCGGAAATATTTGCCGGATTGAGCCGCCTGGAACAGCTAAACCTGGGAAACAACCAACTGTCGAAATTCCCCGCGGGCGCATTTACTGGATTGAATCATCTGGAATATCTTTGGCTGGAAAACAACCAGTTATCCGAACTTCCTTCGGACGTGTTCGCTGGGTTGGACAGATTGTATGTGCTCCATCTGAACCATAACCAATTGTCGTCGCTTCCCTCAAACGTGTTCGCTGGATTGAGCAGTTTGAGGGTGCTGCTCCTGCACGAAAATCAATTGTCCGAACTACCCGATGGCCTGGTTGCAGGTCTGAAATCTTTGCGTGGCGAACGCGAGCAACCCGCTTTGACACTGGAAGACAATCCCGGGGCTCCCTTTATATTTCCCCTGGAACTCGAACGCACCGATAGTGGCGGTGACCTGGATGCGCCGTTTCCTGCAACCATAAATGTCAGAATTCAAAAAGGCGCTCCTTTTGAAATTACCGTACCCTTGAAAATCAGTGGCGGGGTCCTTGACCCCTACAATGCCGTAATCCCGGCGGGCGCCACTCTGAGTCGTGATGTAACGGTAATAAAAACCGTTACAGATCCTCCGACAGTGATTGCCCTGGAGGATGCGCCCGGAGCGCCTCTTCCACCAGAGACCGACTATGGCTATCCCCCTTATCCGTCGGTGCTCTTCAGCGGCTTCAAACTCGTATCGAACAAGACACCGCTCCTGCTTACGGCCCACGGGGAAATACCCACTTCCGTGGAACTCTTTCAGAATTATCCGAACCCGTTTAATCTGGAGACAACGATTGTTTACGGGCTCCCTCAGACGGCCGCCATACGAATGAGCATCTTCGACATGCTGGGCCGTGAGGTATACGTCGTGTTCGACGGAGTACATGCAGAAGGCCGCTACGAAATGCAAGTCAATGCGAGCAATCTTCCAAGTGGGTCATACATACTTCGGATGGAAACAGAAGAAGAAGTCTTCTTGCGCACAATGTTACTCAATAAATAGATTAGCGAAATCGTATCGAGAATGACACCATAAACCTAACCCAGCAGGCTTAAATGGTCGTCCAGTTTTCTCAAACCACCTTTCACATTTGTCGGAATGCACCATGAAGCGTTTCTTTTCTCACCTGAAAAATGTGCCGAACAAATATATTTGGAATGGATTATCGATTTATTTTACTTTTTTTTATTCTTGCCTCCAGCATTTTCGAAATGGAACCGATATTTTACGAAAGCAAATCTCCCGCCATCTGGATCGTAACCCTGTGTGCTTTCTTGGCGCATGGAGGATATCATGCAGCTATTGCAGAAGGACGGGAGAAATATCTTAAGGACCATCTTGTGAAATACGATCCTGGTTTCGACAAAGATGAGGATAACAAGTGGCGAAATTTCATATCGGGTACGGCTGGCTTGGTAATAATGGGTGGCGTCTTCTATGCTTTATACCTGCTAATAATACGCCCTTGACACAGGAAAATGTTTGCATTTTGTCCGGCGTTGCTGTACTTTCTACAACGACTTTGTTTCACCGCACCCCTGATCTCGATACGTCCATGAAACGCATCCTTGCATTGCTTGCCGTTCTTGTTGTATGGTCAACGTCGGCGTTTGGTCAGGACATCGTGGAAAGAATCACAACATTAGTCGACACGTACGGCGACAAAACACCACCGCTGCATTTAGCCGTATTTCGGGGTGAAACGGAAACTGTGAAAACACTGATCGAAAATGGAGAAGATGTGAATTACTTTTGGGTACAACATAGATATACCCCCCTTGAATTTGCGACAATACTTGGCGATCTGGATATTATGCGATTGTTGTTGGATAACGGGGCCAACCCGGATAGATTGGTGGATGGATATTTAGATATGCCTGCCCTGAGGTATGCAGATGATGTGGAGATTGCACAATTATTATTAGATCGTGGCGCGTATGCAAAAAGTTGGGTTGGAGAAACTCCTTTACTTACCGTTTTAGCCCAGAAGGGAATAAATATCGATGTGGTGAAATTATTGATCGCTAATGGAGCAGATGTGAATGCATACGGAGAAGGCGGTGCTCCACTTCACGAAGCAAAAAATGCGGGAATTGCGCAGATATTGATAGACAACGGGGCGGACGTAAATGCACGTAGAGAATTGGGCGATACACCACTTCTTTCAGCGGTATGGAATGGCAAAAAGGACATTGTGAAAATATTAATAGACCACGGCGCAGACATAAACGCAAAAAACAACGCCGGGCACACGCCGCTCGATATTGCAATCGAAAGAGGACAAGATGAAATCGTCAATTTGCTGCGCGAACACGGCGGCGTTACAACGAACGTCACAACGGAATGACACGGCACGATCCTTTCCCGGCGGGCAATAATTACGACAAGGCCGTGAAGGTTCTTTCCTCATTCCGGGCCGCTTTCGGCGAGGCAGGCGCAAACAATGTCCTTATTGTGCGGGCTCCGGGACGCGTCAATCTGATCGGGGATCACACGGATTACCACGAGGGGTTCGTGCTGCCGATGACCATCGACCGGTGTGCATACGCGGCGCTGCGGGCGCGCAACGACGACACGGTGATCCTGCACGCCGCACAGTTCGGCGAGTGGATAACGCACCCGCTCTCCGAACGCCCTGTAATTGAGCCGGGTGCATGGGCCGCCTACGTAACCGGAGTAATCGGCGAACTGCGGGACCGGCTGCCCGGCGGATTCGAAATGCTCGTCGAGGGCGATGTGCCCATCGGCGCCGGCCTGAGTTCGTCGGCGGCTCTCTCCACGGCAGTCATCTATGGCCTCGACCAGTTGTTCGGCCTCGGGATCGCCCCCCTCGACGCAGTGCATCTATCCCAGCAGGTGGAACACCGCTACGCGGGCGTCGCCTGCGGCGTCATGGATCCGTTCGTATCCCGGCTGGGGCGCCGGAGGCACGCCTTGCTGCTCGACTGCCGCTCGCTTGCCTGCGAACATGTGCCGCTGGCTAATACGGAACGAGACCGGAACGATGCATTCGAGATCGTCATCGCCGATTCGGGGGTGCGGCGTAAACTGGCCGCCTCCGGCTACAATGCCCGGCGCGGCGAATGTGAGCGCGCCCTCGAAACAATCCGGAAAACCCGTCCCGACGTACGGAGCCTGCGCGACGCAAAGCCCGACGACCTACCGCTCCTCCCGCCCCTTGAGCGTCGCCGGGTCCGGCATGTCCTGGAGGAGAACGCCCGCGTACTGCAAGCGCGGGACGCCCTGCGCAGCGAAGATTTCGAGGTGTTCGGGGAATTGATGAATCAATCGCACGACAGTCTGCGCGACCTGTACGAGGTGAGTTGCGAGGAACTGGATACACTGGTCGCCGCCGCCCGGAAAGTGGACGGCGTGGCGGGCGCCCGCATGACCGGGGGCGGTTTTGGGGGCTGCACGGTGCACCTGGTGCGCCAGGATGCCGTTCCCGCTCTGCGTGAGGCGCTCTGTGAAACCTATGCGAAAACGTACGGGCGCGCTCCTGTGATCTACGCGGTCCGGGAGAACCATCGGACGGAACGGATGTAGGAACCGTTCCTGTGACCATGTGGCAGGCAAAGGCATTTCTTCCGGTCCGCTCGTACAGAACGGCGAGGCGATCAGCGGAACTTCGATGTTCACCCCGGGCCAACGGCGCCTCTTCAGCGCGACGGGTAATCAGGCATCCATCGCTATTTCGCTGGCTCAATAGTTTTTACAGCACAGGAAACAGGAGGCATACCGAAAAAAAGAATCTTTGCGAATGCACCATGTATTTCTCAGAAGAGACTACGGTCTTTCCGCGGTAGCGCCTATATCTCTTCCCGGCGCATTCCAGCGAACAGGCGCCGGCTCGGACGCACGGCCCGAGCCTCTCGGCACAAAACGCAAAAATACGGCCCCTTCCTCGGGTATACGGTCCAGAAGCACGCGTACGCGGCTACGCGTGTATACCAGCGTCTCTCGACGACCCAACTCACGACCGTCCCCGTCGAACGCCACCACCTCGCCCACAAAAGGACGCCCCCCGGTCTCCATAAGAAACGTCGCAGACATCGAAACGCCGTACGACAAGGACAACAGTGCAGCACGGAGCTGCGTTGCCACTTCGCCAGGTACGTACACCCCTGGAACACTCATCGTCACACGGGCCGTCCGCTCTCCCGACACCTCTTCAGGCATACGATCCGAACGAACATACTGACGAGGCTCGGACACCACATCGAAAAACGCCGCATACCCCTGCTCCGACATAGACGCCAACGCGCCCTCTTCCACCCCGTACCGGACCAGACCCTTCTCGCCGGGCATAAGCACCAGCACCGAGGGATATATGTCCACCACCTGCGATAAATCGCCCAGAGGAGAATCCTCGACATCTTCCACCACTACCTCACGACCGTCCTCTGTCGCCTCCGTATACCCGAATCGAGCAGACACCGACACCTCCAGCGGAATGAGCGACGGATTCGACAACTCGAACGCGCCGTTGGGCTTCCCTTCCGTCAAAAATGCAACGTCCGGGTAGATGCTAAGACTCTGATCCTCCGTCAAGCCGGCGGGAACCTCCCGCGACGTGCTGAAGCGAACCCCTCCGGGGCCTATCGTGATCACGCGCTGCGCGGGAACGACCGTCACTTCGACCTCCACCGAGTGCGTCTCTTCGCGCTCGCCCGAGCGAAGAACCACGTCCATAGCGCCCGCATACCGCCCCGAAGGCGCGCCCGCAAGGTCCAGCTCGCCTCCGAAGCGAAGAAGGCGGCAGGCGCCCTCCGTAAGCGTCGCCTCCGTATACAGCCCGCCTATCGCCTGAGAAGAAAGCTGCTCGCACGACTCCGCAAAGGACCAGGAAGGAGAAAGAACGAGCGAAGACGGCTCGGCAGCGCCCTCGCGCTTCAGAAGAACCGGAGCGACAACCTCTATGGACAGGTCCATCTCCCCGTTCTCGTCGAACGATGCGCCGCCGCCCGGCGAAAGCGTCATGCGCCCCGCATGGTACGGACCCGATACGCGCGTCGATATGCCATCGGTCAGCGGATCGAGCGACACCCCGGTCTGTGACGACTGCACCCCGAAACGAAGAGGCGATGCGCTTACCGTTACGCCAAGAGCCGTCGGATCCGAAGGCGCCCGCGAGGAAGACTCCGCTACGGGAGGCAAAGGATCGGCGGGGGGCTCTTCTGCGGGAGGCGAAACAGGATCCGGGGCAGGCGTCCGTATCCTGTCGAGCACCGTTACCGTCACCTCCGCCGAACCGGACTCCGCATTCTCCGCACTGGCCGTAAGCAGGTACTCGTACGTCGTCGTCTCGTCCAACGCATCCGGTACGTAGAACGTCGGCGAAGCGATGTCCGCCCCACTGAGCAGATCCGTATTTGTCGTCGCGCCTATGGCCGTCCAGGCGTATTCGTAGGCAGAGCCCGCAGGAGCACCGGACGCCGCGCAATCCAGAGCGAAGTCCTCCGAGCCCTCATAGACCGAAGGCGGATCCACACATACCACGCTCAAGGCGCCCCGGTTAAGCACCGTCACGGTCACCTCCGCCGAACCGGACTCCGCATTCGCTGCAGAGACAGCCAGCAGGTACTCGTAGGTCTCGTCTTCTTCCACCTCTTCCGGCACATAGAACGTCGGCGAGGAAACGTCCGCAGCGCTAAGCAGCGCCGTATTTGTCGTAGAGCCTATGGCCGTCCAGGCGTATTCGTAGGCAGAGCCCGCAGGAGCACCGGACGCCGCGCAATCCAGAGCGAAGTCCTCCGAGCCCTCATAGACCGAAGGCGGATCCACACATACCACGCTCAAGGCGCCCCGGTTAAGCACCGTCACGGTCACCTCCGCCGAACCGGACTCCGCATTCGCTGCAGAGACAGCCAGCAGGTACTCGTAGGTCTCGTCTTCTTCCACCTCTTCCGGCACATAGAACGTCGGCGAGGAAACGTCCGCAGCGCTAAGCAGCGCCGTATTTGTCGTAGAGCCTCGGGCCGTCCAGGCGTATTCGTAGGCAGAGCCCGCAGGAGCACCGGACGCCGCGCAATCCAGAGCGAAGTCCTCCGAGCCCTCATAGACCGAAGGCGGATCCACACATACCACGCTCAAGGCGCCCCGGTTAAGCACCGTCACGGTCACCTCCGCCGAACCGGACTCCGCATTCTCCGCGCTCGCCGTAAGCAGGTACTCGTACGTCGTCGTCTCATCCAACGCATCCGGTACGTAGAACATTGGAGAAGCAGTGTCCGCAGCGCTCAAGAGCGATGTGTCCTGCGTGTCGCCCCCAGCCTCCCATGTGTACGTGTAATCGGAATCCGCAGGAGCGCCCGACGCTTCGCAATCGAACACAACGTCCTCCGAACCCTCGTAAACCGAAGGCGGATCCGCGCACGCCACCGAAAGCGTGCCCTTGTTCAGCACCGTTACCGTAACGGTCTCTTCGTCCGGATCCGGACCCGCATTCGCCGTCGTGACTCGCGCCGCGTACGTCCAGGTCGTATCCCGATCCACCTCGGCAGGCACGGCGAACGTCGGCGTACCCGTATCGCGATCCGTCAATCGATCCGCGGGAGACCACGACCACACATACGTCAAACCCGGCGGACCGGTAACGAAACAGGAAAAATCGAAAGGCGGCGATCCCTCGTACACAGGATCGGGATCGTCGCAAGTAATGACAAGCACGCTGTTCTTCACGGTTACCGTCCAGTTCCAGGTAGCGGCGTCGGCATTCGGAGCCGATATCGCGAGCCGGTATTCGTACGTCCGGTCCTCGTCCAGCGTCCCGTATGGCGGAATGGAGAAAGAGGCGGCCATCCCGGTACGGGAATGCAGAAGATCGATAGCCGTCTCCGGCGTGCCGCCGCGCACGCTCCACCAGTACGAGTAATCACCACCGGGAGCCCCTTCCGGGGAAACGATGGTATCCCCTGCGCTACACACGGACGACTCGATTGTATCCCCGGAACCCTCCCATACGGCGGCATAATCCGAAAAGGTATGCGCTCCACACCATGTAATATTGGGCTTCTCGAGCACAGTTACCCTCACATCTTCAACGATGTCGGCGATACCGTCGGCCGACATCGTCACCGTGTATTCGTAGTTCTTATCCGCCTCGCCCGGTTCGTCGATATCGCCCGGCGCCGAGAACACGGGAGCGTAACCGTCCGTACCGCTTAACCGACTCGCGATGTCCGTACCGGACCAAACGTATGTCGCCCCGGACGGCTCGTTCACAACCGTACAGTCCAGCGTAATGTCCCCCGCTCCCTCGTAGATACTGGCGTTCTCGCACCTGACGGAAGGCGCCGACGTATCCGTGTTCCTCACCTTCACCGTAATCGTTTCCTCGTCCGGATCATGGTCCGGAACGCTTGCCGTCACCGTGTACGTAAAGGTCGTATCCCGGTCTACCTCGGAAGGCGCGGCGAACGTCGGCATACCCGTATCGTGCCCCATCAGCCTGGTTGTCGGAGACCAGGACCACGTAATTCCGCCGCTACCCCCCCGATGCCGGGCGGAACAGGAAAAAGCGATATTCGCAGCGCCCTCTTGCACACTGCCGGGATCCTCGCACTCGACGACAACCTCCAGGTTTCTCACGGTAACGTATGCGTCCTGGCTCTCGCTCCTGTTACCGCTGAGGGAGAGCCGGTAATCGACTCGAACGCGAAAATCGTAGCGCGTCGTTTCGCTTACGCTATCCGGCACGCGAAAGAAAGGATCGCGAACGTTCGCAGCGCTGAGTATTCCCGGATCGTACGAATGCTCCCAGGTCCATGTCTCGCTCAGAATTCGCTCGCCATCCGACGGACGAACCTGGCACTGGAATCGCCGATCCGGGTCCCCTTCGTATACAGGGGGAAAGACAATACATATAAGGTTGTCGAGCGGGCCCGAAGCCCCTCCCTCCGCGCCCTCGACTCTCACCGTGACCCTCCTTCGCGCCGTGCGGGAGATTCCCGAGGCCGACGAAGTCATGCTTGCTATGTAATGGTACTCCTCGCCCGCGCTGCCCAAAGGAGCCGTAAACAAGGGAGACGACAGGTCCGTCGCATCGAGAGGCGCCATGCTCGTGCCCCACAGACCCTCCCACTCCCATAGCACCGACGCTTCGTCCTCGTCGTAGTCCAAGCGAAGCGACAAGGGGTCCACCCCCTCGCAATCAAGCGAGACCGTCTCGCCCTCTTCCACCGCTACCTCCAACGGACAATACACGCTCGGACGACTGCTCGATACGTACACCTCCACCTCCGAGGACGACGAAAGACCCGTCGTTCGGGAGGTCACTGTCAATCGGTACCGGTAACGAAACGCCCGATCCCCCGAACGGAACGACTCCAGCGTCTCGTGCGCCGGAACCTCCGGAGCCACCACCAACGGATTCGGGGCGTCCTCGGGAATCAAGCGGGGATTGTCCAGATAGTCCCGCGTCGTACTGCCCACCGGCTCCCACGCGAAGTCCAGATATTCCTCCCCCGATGCGCCCCACGCATGACATTCAACCTGTCCCGTCTCCATCTCCTCCAGAAACACCGCCACAGGACACTCCAGACGAGGGGGCATCTGACGATCCAACCCGCCGCCCCGAGCAGGCCCGGAAGGCCGATCGGGCAGGCCGGGCGCTTCCGGAAAAAAAAGGCCCCCTTCCGATTCCGGGCCAAATCCGAACGGAACCAGTCCCTTACCCTCTGCGCAACCTTCCCCGAGCTCGTCAGGAATCGTCAAAGGATCGCATTCCTCCCGCACAACGGGCGCCCTGACCTTTCCCCCCGAAGCACCCTCCACCGACACCGACACCGTCGCCGTCTCGTACACGCCCACAGACATCGCCGTCAATCGGTACACGTATTCCGAGCCTTCTCCCGACACAGGAGCCGTAAACAGCGGCGAACGCTCGTTCGCATCACTCAAAAGACGCAGCCCCTCACCCGAGAGCGATTCCCACTCGTAGCGAACGCCTTCTTCCGGAACGCTCGTCACAGCACACGAAAACAGAACGGATTCGCCTGCCCCTGCAACAAGTCGAGATGGACAAGACAAGGAAAACGGCTCGCCCCAAACACCGTCGCCTTTTACAGGGAACCCGTCTTCCTCAATGACCTGAGCGTGCGCCGAAGACGCACACGCCATCAACGCGGCGGCAAGTATGCACGCCATGCGGGCGGCTATAGACAGGTTAGTTGTGGTGTGAGGCGTTTTTGCGAGCAGGCCTGGAACGGAAACACTGAATCTGTGGCAAACTATGAAATGAATCATTCTGACGGCCGTGGGAAAAAGGCAAAATCCTAAGCATCACCATGATACCATTAAATTTCATCAATGTGCAGCAGAACTAAAATGAACATTGCATGCTTAACAAGCCTGACGGCATGTTTTTATCATGAGCTTGTGTATTAAACACCTCTGGAACGCTATCGCTGGCGTGGCCCCGCATGGTCGGATTCCGACTTTTCCATCGAGTCGTGCCGAGCGGGATGGTCCGGGAGAACCATCGGACGGAACGGATGTAGGAACCGTTCCTGTGACCAGATCGCATTTCGTGTCGCCATGACCGTATTGCACGGAACCGAAGAGAAGCTCTCCGCGCTTGATTTCACAAGCAGGCTTCTTACGAAAACCCACCTCGACCTGCCGCTTCTGCTCGACGAAATCGTGCGCGTCACGACCGAGACGATGCATGCGCGGGCCTGCGCCATCCGGCTGCTCGACAAGGATTCGGGAGAGATGGCGCTCAAGGCTTCTTCGGGCCTCAGCGATGAGTACCTGCACATGAAACCGCTCGTCGCGGTCAGCAGCATCTTTCGGCAGTTCGCCGAAGGCAACCACGAACCGATCGAAATTATGGACATTGCGACGGACCCGCGGACGGACTATGTGCGCGAGGCGGCGGGAGAAGGCGTCCATTCCTTCCTGTCCGTTCCGCTCGTACAGGACGGCGAGGCAATCGGCGCCCTCTCGATGTTCACCGCCGAACCGCACGATTTTACCCCGGACGAACGGCGTCTCTTCAGCACCATGGCCAATCAGGCGTCCGTCGCTATCTCACTGGCCCGCCTCTACAAGGAGCAGCTCGCCCTGCGGCAGATCGAGCACGAACTCGAAATCGCCGCCGGCATCCAGCGCAAACTCATGCCGGAGACCGCACCCTCCGTTCCTCCTTTCGACATCGCAGGCGCCTGCTACCCCTGCTATGAGATCGGCGGGGATTTCTTCGACTTCATCGAACTGCCCGGGGGCAATCTCGGCATCGTCGAGGGAGACATCTCCGGCAAGGGCGTTCCGGCGGCCCTCCTCATGGCCACCGTCCGGACGGCGCTCCGGGTGCAGGCCGAGAACATCTTCTCCATACAGGATGTGTTGCGCAAAGTGAACCGCGCCGTCTGGGAGGATACGAGCCCCGAAGAATTCGTCACCCTGTTCTACGGCGTACTCGACACGCAGGCAGGCGTGCTGACCTATGTCAATGCGGGACACAGCGCCGCGTTGCTCGTTCGCGAGGGAACGGTCACGTCGCTTCCCCCGGCAAACCCGCCCATCGGCATCCTTCCGGACCTCCTCCCCGAACAGGAAACGCTGCAACTCCGCGAAGGGGATGTGCTCGCCATCTGCACGGACGGGTATTCGGATACGGAAGGGACGGACGGCGAGCCGTTCGGCGAAGAAGGCGTGGCGGAAACGCTTCGCCTGCACGCCGGTCTGTCAGCCAAGGCCATTATCGAAAAGCTGGAAGAAAAGGTCGAAGCCTTTCAACTCGACCCGGCCATTGCATACTGCGATGACCGCACGGCGATTGTGGCGAAGCGGTAAGGGGGCTTATAGACAGTAGTGGCCATCCGCTCACTACTTTGTCGACTTGGCTTACACGTGTGCGTTTGGCGTCGAATACGCGGATCGGCGCCGTACCGCACCTCGTTCGTCGGTGCAGCGCACTTTTGTGCTCGAAGCGATCGTCAGGCGTGCAACTGAGCCCCCGATGACGTATTGTACAAACGAAAACCGCTTGTCAAAGCGGCATAACCCGGCGCGACAGGCACGTATAGCACCGTACAACTTTGGGGACTGCTTCTCGTCTTCCTCTTGCTTACCTGACAGGCCATGAAAATGCCATGCTCCGCCATAAAATGCCTGACCTCGCAGTTGCTCCTCGGTATCGCCTGTCTCCTCGTGTCCCCTGCCATGGTCGCAGCCCAGGGCACGGTGGAGACAGACCGCGCTGCGTTGATGGCGCTGTATGATTCAACGGGGGGAGACAACTGGCGAAGCAATGCCAACTGGAAAAGCGATAAGCCTCTTGGGGAGTGGTACGGTATTACCACCGATGAAAACGGGCGAGTAGAATCCATTAACCTTAATGGTAGAGGGCTCACCGATTTTATACCCCCTGAGATAGGAGATATTGTACAGTTAAAGAAAATCGACTTTGAAAACAACAATCTAACTGGTTCCATACCTTCCGAAATAGAAAACCTTATTCATTTAGAAATTTTAAATATTAGATTTAATGAACTGACTGGTCCTATACCTCCCGAGATAGGCAACCTGGTGAATTTGAAAGAAATAGATCTCGACGTTAATGATATAAACGGCCATATTCCTTCAAATATAGGCGACCTTGTTAATTTGACCCGCATTAGTTTAGCACAAAATGAATTAACCGGCCCTATGCCTCCTGGGATAATCAACCTGGTGAATTTGAAAGAAATAGATCTCGGTGCCAACGATATAAGTGGTAACATTCCCTCGGAAATAGGCAATCTTATCAATCTAACGTCTATCAATTTGGGGAACAATGAATTAATCGGTTCGATTCCTCCGGGAATAGATAATCTTGTGAACCTGACCTCTTTCCGTCTCACTGATAATCAATTAACGGGAGCGATTCCTGCCGAGATAGGAAATCTGGTAAATCTCACATATCTTTCTATGGGTTCTAATCAGCTAAGCGGTTCCATACCTTCAGAAATAGGCAATCTTATACAGCTAACCCGTCTTTTTCTTGGCCCTAATCAACTAACAGGACCGATACCTTCTGAGATAGGAAATCTGGTACATCTGAGAGTGCTGAACCTTAGATCTAGCCAGCTGACTGGCTCCATACCCCCGGAAATGAGCAATCTTGTGAACCTGGAAACACTTAATCTTAGCGCCAATCAACTGACTGGTGTAATACCTCCTGAAGTATGCAATATTTTATTAAGCCCTCAAATATCTGTTAGGCTGGATGGCAATCCGGGATTGATCAATAATTGTTCTTATGTACCTGAGGAATTCGTCAATAACAGAAGACAAACTTTTAGAATACTTCAAAGTGACGATCCATTTGTCACAAAATCTGTTGAATTTATACTACTACGAGAAAATTCTTATGGAAGAATATGGATGTCGGACGAAGCCTTTCAAACAATAAATATTTCTGATGAATCTATGGAAAAATTCCTGACCTATATTTTTTCTTCGATACCCGCAGATTCTACAAAAGGCGCTTTTGAATATGCGAGTGATCTTTGGGGAACAGTTCGCAAAAATTATGTAAATGAAAATAACGGTGAAAGGATAGTTGATATGCTTGGTCATATTTATGATTGGGGCTATTTAGGACTTGCTGGCGTTCATGATAGTTATATAAATCTTTATAAATATAATACTTCGCCGTCCGGTCCGGGACATCGAGTGTATTCTCAAGCCATCGCGCATGAATATACACATAACATACATTTTGCATACGGTACACATTCTGGAGGTCTTGATTTTTTTATTGAAGCGATAGCCGAGTGGTCGGCCGATATTATAATGTTTACCGAGGGAAATGTTCTACCTACTTTCCTGTATTATCGAACTCCATCCCCCGGTGAGCCACTCTTTCCTCCACAACCTTTCAGTTATGATCACGCCACGATATTCGGGGTTTACCTTGGAGAACGTGTTGGAGTAGATAATATGAAACATCTTATACAGGTATGTAAACCTGGAGGTGTTTGCGATCCGGATAATCCGGACAATGGCGACTGGTATCAGGGGATCGATGGACTGGACTATGCCTTTTCCTTGCTTACTCCCTCTCTTAGCCTTTCGGATATTGTAGCAGATTATCATACTACAAACTTTGTTAATGATTCTTCTGTTCTTCTTAATGGAGTAAAATACGCCTATGAAACGCCAAGGTATGCGAATCAAAAAATAAATCCAGGTCACGCTGTGGTTGTCAATTTTGTAGATAATACATTTTCGGAAAAAGAGCTTCAACTCTATCCAGGAGGTTTTGGTTATATCACTTATAACAGGCCTTCTAACTTGCATTTTTCCATCGATAAAAGTCATAATGAAATTACATCACTTCGCTTGTTAAAGGTAGGGGGAGTGGGGGAGAATGTAAAAGAACTTGTAGAAATTGATAGCGATGTCAGTGAATACACGGTTATCGGGGATTACGACCGTGTAACGCTTATTGCCGTACATAACAACCCGAGGCCGGATCAACCTGTAATCACCCTCAACATATCGGCCACTCAGAACTATGACCCCACGGCTATAGAAGATGAGGAGCTCCCTGTGGCCCTCTCCCTTGCGCAGAATTACCCCAATCCCTTCAACCCGTCTACATTCATCCGGTGGGCGCAGCCGCAAACCGGGCAAGTTCGTCTTTCCGTGTACAATATGCTTGGACAGGAAGTAGCCACATTGACCGACGAGGTTCGGCCCGCAGGAACGCACGAGATCCGTCTGGACGCTTTAGGCTGGACAAGTGGCGTGTATGTGTACGTGCTGGAAGCGGGCGAGCAAACGCTTACGCAAAAAATGGTGCTTTTGAAGTAAATATAGAGCGCATGCGCCTGTCCTGGAATGAAATACACTCCCGCGCGGCCGTGTTCGCCCGCAAGTGGGAAGGCGCCGGTATGACCCGCTGGAAACACCCACAGGCCATTGTCCTGATCGTCCTGCTGACGGCCACCGGTTGCAGCGGAAACAAAAATATAACGGACATCGGGCCCGACCCATGCAACGACGGCTTTCAGCGCAAGGCGCTCGACCATCATGTAATCGGATTTTATCCCAACTGGAAACATGACGTGCTGCCTGTATCCCGGATTCAGTGGGACAAGCTTACCCGCGTGATCTACGCTTTCGCCATCCCGAATACCGACGGTTCCCTGAATGTTTCGCGCCTGACCCAGGTAGACGCTCTGGCCGGAGCCGCCCGTGCGCAGGGAGTCGAGGTCTTCCTCTCGGTCGGTGGCGGTGGCAGCGGATCGGACAATTTCCCCGCCATGGCGGCCAATGCAACCACTCGCCGGACCTTCGCTCTGGAAATTCGTGACTATCTGACATCCTGGTGCTTCCATGGCGTCGACATTGACTGGGAACATTGGACCAAAGACAGCGACAACATTCCCGACGCTTCCGAAAAAGCCAACCTGATTGCATTACTGAGAGACCTGCGGGACGAACTGCAATCCTACGACCTAAGAATATCCATAGATGTGTACCCCTCTGACTGGTTCGGACAGCACTTCGACGACGAGGTGCATTCTCTGGTGGACTACATTCACGTCATGGCCTACGACTTTTCCGGACCCTGGTCTTCCCCGGGACCTCACGCGTCCTACCAACAGGCCATCGGTTCCGGGTCCGATATTTCCTCTACCGGACTGTCATACTGGACACGATATCGGGAATGGCCCCGGAACAAGACCATCCTCGGCTTGCCCTTCTACGGACGTGACTTTGACAGGGACGGCGGGGCTGGCGTCGCCTATCGCGACATCGTCGCCCAATACTCCCAGGCCCCGGATGCCGACCAGGTCGCCAACATCTACTACAACGGCGTACAGACCATTACCGACAAGACACAATTCGTAGTCGATAACGGGTATCCGGGAGTAATGATCTGGGAAATTTCCCACGACACGCCAGAGGCAGCTACCAGCCTGCTGCACGCCGTGGACCGGATTGCCAATCCCTGAACGGCCCGGGCGGGCCGAGGCTCCCGTGGATTGGCAAGACCGTTTCTGCGACTGACATAACCCTGCATGCTTCAAGCCGATTCTCAGGATCGGCAGCGGCGATTCGGTGCGATCGGACAAGATTCCGGAGCAATTAAGGTGCAGGATTGCGACCTTGTTTTGCGTCAACGCGCCCGATGAGACCCCAAGTCCAAACGCATGCGCCGTCCTGGAATGAAATACGTACCACACAGTATCGACTTGCTCGTGACGGACCGCATGCCTGGAAAGGACTTGAAGCAGGCTCTGGCGAATTGGGAGGTCGAGATCGAAATTTCGATACAGGGTCAGGGATTGGGGCACTAATGGCGACCAAGTTTGAACATGCAATTGAGATTGCGGAAATCGCATCTGAAACCGCGCTGAGATATTTCAGGAGAAAACTTGGCGTCGAGTTCAAATCGGATGAGAGCCCTGTAACCCAGGCTGACCGCAGCATTGAGTACCGAATTCGTGAGATTCTGGGCGAGCACTACCCCGAAGACGGAATCTTCGGAGAGGAGCACGGCATTGAAAGGGCTGATTCGGAGCACATGTGGGTCATTGATCCGATTGATGGAACCCGATCCTTCATGGCTGGGAGCCCGCTCTTTGGGTTCCTTCTCGGACATCTGTCCAGCGGAGTGCCGGATATCGGGATCATCGGAATGCCCGCTCTGGGCGAAATCTTTGCCGCCAAGGCCGGATCAGGCGCCACTATGAACGGCATTCCGATCAAAACATCGGGCCAAAGACAACTCAACCAATCAGTACTCTACATCAATGAAGGAGGGAAAATCTTCACCGAACATCCCGAGAAGTTTGCTCGCCTTGTCAATTCAGGACAGACACGAAGGTTTGCCCACGACTGCTATCCGCACGCCATGGTTGCCGCCGGATTTGTGGACGCGGTGGTCGATTTCGATCTGAAACCCTATGACTACCTACCGGTGTCGACGGTGGTGCTGGCAGCGGGTGGTTCGACATCGGATTGGGCCGGACAGGCACTGAGTCTGAAATCAAACGGTACAATGATCTCGGCGGCAACTCCGGAACTGCATGCGCAAGTTCTGGAACTGCTGCAGGACTGAACGATGGTTGTTCTGGATCTCATCGGATCAGCCGATAGTGTTTATCGTATTGCCGGTGAGACATTACAACTGCCGGGGCCGGCGGTAAGGGCTGTTCCGGCTGACTATCAACCAAAATCACAAAACTTGCCGGTTGGTTTGTGATGAACCAGTCCGAGCACCACCAATCAGGGGGTGACGCCGATGTCTGAAGTATTGACCTTTGAGGAATTAAAAGCGGCCGTGTCCGATGGATCGGTAGATACGGTCCTTGCGTGTCTCGTCGACATGCAGGGCCGGCTGATGGGTAAACGCTTTGTCGCCCGACACTTCGTCGATAGCGCCTGGGAAGAAACGCATTGCTGCGACTATCTGCTGGCAACCGACCTGGAGATGGCCACGCCGGACGGCTACGCCTCGACCAGTTGGCAAAGCGGCTATGGCGACTATGTCATGAAACCGGATTTGAACACGTTGCGGCCCGTACCCTGGCTTGAGGGGACGGCCATGGCGTTGTGTGACATTCTCGATCATCACACCCATGAAGAAGTCGCCCATTCACCAAGGGCGGTATTGAAAAAGCAGGTGGCCCGGCTCGAAGCGATGGGGTTGGTGGCGATGATGGCGACCGAGCTTGAATTCTTTTTGTTTGAGAAGAGTTTCGATGAGATACGCAAGGAGGGATTCCGCGGCCTGGAGCCGATTTCGGGCTACAATCAGGACTACCATATCCTGCAAACCACCAAGGAAGAGGATATCATGCGCCCGGTGCGCAATTATCTGGTCGCGGCCGGCGTACCAGTGGAGAATTCCAAGGGTGAGGCAGAGACCGGTCAGGAAGAACTCAACATCAAGTATGCTCCGGCTCTGGAAACAGCAGACCATCACACCATCGCCAAGCATGCGGTCAAGGAAATCGCCTGGCAAAAAGGGCGGGCGGCGACGTTTTTGTCAAAATGGCGTCACAACAAGGTCGGCTCCTCATCGCACGTCCACCAATCGATCTGGAAAGACGGTAAATCAGCATTTTTCGATGCGAACGACGAATTGGGCATGTCCGCACTCATGCGCAACTATCTGGCCGGGCTGTTGAAATACGCCGTCGATTTCACCTATTTTCTCGCGCCCTATGTCAACAGCTACAAACGATTTCAAAAAGGAACGTTTGTCCCGACACGGATAATCTGGTCTGTCGACAACCGTACCGCCGGTTTCCGTTTATGTGGTGACGGAACCGAGGCGGTGCGGGTTGAATGCCGCATCGGCGGTTCGGACATCAATCCTTATCTGGCCCTTGCCGCTCAGATCGCGGCCGGCGTCAAGGGGATCGAGGAGGCGCTTGAGCTTGTTCCGCCCGCCAAAGGCGATACTTACGGAGGTAGCAGCGGAATGATTCCGCAGAACCTTCGCGACGCCCGCGAAGCGCTCGAGGGATCTGCAATGCTGCGTGAGGCATTCGGCGATGAAGTGATCGATCACTACTGCCGAGCAGCCGGGTGGGAGTTGGAAGAGTTCGACCGTGTCGTGACCGATTATGAGATCGCACGCGGGTTTGAGCGGTCGTGAGACCGGGATTAACAAACGGTAAATCCCTCAAGCATTCATTTGCCGGGACAAGAGGATTGTGATGGCCAAGACACTTACCTGTGTGTCCCCTATCGACGGCTCTGTGTATGCGGAACGTAGCTGCATGACGCTTAAGGAGGCCAGCGCGGCAGCCATCAGAGCTAGAGAAGCGCAGATTGACTGGAGACAGCGCCCACTGTCGCAACGCAAGGAACTTGTGATGGCGGGGGTGGCCGGCATCGGCAATATGGGTGATGAAGTTGTGATCGAACTTGCCCATATGATCGGCCGTCCGGTGCGCTATGGCGGCGAGTTCGGCGGCTTCAACGAACGCGCCAGCTACATGGCGGATATTGCCGAAGAGGCTTTGCAACCCATCGAAATAGAGGACAGCAACACCTTCCGGAGGGTAATAAAACGAGAACCGCAAGGCCTGGTGTTCGTGGTTGCCCCGTGGAACTACCCATACCTGACGGCAATCAATTCCGTAGCGCCGGCGCTGATTGCAGGCAATGCGGTCATGCTGAAACATGCAACCCAAACCCTGCTGGCGGGCGAACGCATGGTACGGGCATTCACCGAAGCAGGCATGCCGGCGGATATCTTTCAAAACGTGTTTTTGGATCATGAGACGACCGCGGAGTTGATTTCGCAGAACGCTTTTGACTTTATCAACTTCACGGGTTCGGTTGGCGGCGGCAGAACGATGGAAATCGCAGCCGCCGGAACGTTCACCGGCGTAGGCACCGAGTTGGGCGGGAAGGACCCGGGCTATGTGATGGACGATGTCGATCCGGACGCCGCAGCTGAATCCTTGATTGACGGAGCCATGTTCAACTCCGGTCAATGTTGTTGCGCCATAGAACGCATCTATGTGCACGAAAGCCTGTTTGACGAGTTTGTCGAGAAAGCGGTTGCGATTGTCAAGGGCTATACGCTTGGCAACCCGCTGGATAAGAATACCACGCTTGGGCCAATGGCAAGCATACGTTTTGCCGAAGAGGTGCGAACGCAAATTTCCGAGGCGATCGAGCAGGGCGCCAGGGCGCACATAGAAACGTTTGCCGAAGATGACGGCGGCGCCTATCTGTCTCCACAAATTCTGACCGGTGTTACGCATGATATGCGCGTGATGCGCGACGAGAGTTTTGGGCCGGTTGTCGGCGTCATGAACGTGTCGTCGGACGAAGAGGCGATCGCATTGATGAACGATTCCGAGTTCGGTCTCACCGCTTCGCTTTGGACCGAAGATCCGGCACGCGCAGAAGCAATTGGCGCACGGCTTGAAACCGGCACGGTGTTCATGAACCGCGCGGATTATCTGGACCCCGCACTTTGCTGGACCGGCTGCAAGAACACCGGCAGAGGCGGCGCCCTATCCGTTATCGGCTATCACAACCTCACCCGACCCAAATCGTATCATTTGAAGAAAGCAACATCGTGAATCTCGTCGGAAACTGGTCCTATCCCACTGCAGTCAGGTTCGGCGCGGGTCGTATCGAGGAATTGCCGGAAGCTTGCGCGCAAGCCGGCATTAAGAAACCGCTTCTTGTAACGGACAGCGGGCTTGCCGACCTTCCGATCACGGCCCGGGCGCTCGATATTCTGGAAGCGGCGGGGCTGGGCCGTGATTTGTTTTGCGAAGTCGATCCTAATCCGAACGAAAAGAGCCTCGACGCCGGCATCGCCGCCTACAAGGCAGGCGGCAACGACGGCGTCATCGCTTTTGGCGGGGGGTCCGGTATGGACCTGGGCAAGATGGTGGCGTTCATGGCGGGACAGACGCGTCCAATATGGGATTTTGAAGACATTGGCGACTGGTGGACGCGCGCCGACGCCAATGTAATCGCGCCGATTGTCGCGGTTCCCACAACCGCTGGCACCGGTTCGGAAGTCGGTAGGGCGTCGGTGATCATCAATTCCGAAACGCGCGTGAAAAAAATTATCTTTCATCCGAAGGTCCTGCCTTCTGTGGTCATCTGCGATCCGGAACTGACGGTCGGCATGCCCGGATTCATTACCGCCGGCGCCGGGCTCGACGCGTTCGCGCATTGCGTCGAGGCATTCTCCTCCCCCCATTATCACCCGTTTTCCCAGGGAATCGCGCTCGAGGGCATGCGCCTGGTCAAGGAGTATCTTCCGCGAGCCTACCGGGACGGTTCCGACCTGGAAGCGAGAGCCCATATGATGAGCGCAGCCGCCATGGGCGCCATCGCGTTTCAAAAAGGCCTCGGCGCGATTCATGCTCTCAGCCATCCGGTGGGCGCGATTTTCAATACCCATCACGGCGCCACCAACGCGGTCTTCATGCCCGCAGTACTGGACTTCAACGCTCCCGCAATCCGTGACCGGTTCGACCGGGCCGCTGCCTATCTCGGCATAGAGGGCGGCTTCGCCGGCTTCCGTTCTTTCGTCGGCGATTTTAACGACAGTCTGGGCATTCCGCGCAGGCTATCGGAAATGGGCGTCGTTACCGACCGTATGGATGAACTGGTTAAGGGAGCGCTTGCAGACCCTTCCTGCGGCGGCAACCCGATTGAACTTAATGCCGAAAATGTAAAACAGCTGCTGGAGGCCTGTATATGAGAGGCATTAAGCAACTGAAGCCGCCGGCCGGTCGCTTGCATCCACAGCGTAAGTCAGTTAGTAATTGACATGAAATCAGTTATATTATGATCTGAAATCAGTTACATTATGATTTGAAATCAGTTATATTATGATCTGAAATCAATTACAAACTGACTTGCGATCATGTTATTCACGTATCCTGCTCTGGACGATGCGGAAAAGCGGGTAGAGCACGCAACGACGCGGATACGGGCCGCTCTGCGCCGCTACGTCACTGCGGAACTGCCCGGCTGGACGGATTTGCTGACCCGCATGACCCGGGCGCGCGCCCTTGCCGCATCCAATAGCGCGGCAGGCGTCCACGTGTCCGAAGAGGACGCCATCGCCGCAATCGACCGGGACGACCCGGCGAACACGGATCGCGACACATGGCAGGCCGTGGTCGGCTACCGCCAGGCGACGGACTACATTCTCCAGCTCCGCCGGAGCCCGTCTTTTGCAATCGCCGAAGACGGGCTTCTGGCCGTCCATTTCATGATCTGCCAGTCGGATAGGGAAGCAAACCCGGGTCGGTACCGCCCCGGATGGCTTTGCGTACGAAATACCAGCACCGGCGACGTGGTGCACGAGGGCGTAGACCGCGACCGGTTGGAACCTCTTGTCCGCGAACTGCTGGATTACGTGAACGACGGGCAGGTCGAATCCGTCTTGCTGCGCACGGCCATGACCCACCTGAACCTGGTGATGCTGCATCCATTCACGGACGGCAACGGACGGACCGCCCGATGCATACACACCGCCATGCTGGCGAATGACAGGACGGTAGCGCCCGCGTTCTCTTCCATTGAAGAGTATATCGACCACAATCAACGGGCCTACCACGATGTACTGGCGGAGGTTGGCGGCGGCGGATGGCGTCCGGAGCGTGACGCCAAACCGTGGGTGCGCTTCTGCCTGCGCGCCCATTACCGGCAGGCGCAAACGCTCCTGCGCCGTACGCGGGAAATGGAAAGAGTGCATGCGGAGCTTTCGGAACTCGTAGAAACCTGCGGGTTCCCCGACCGGACGGTGCTGGCGCTCCTTCAGGCCGCTTTTGGAATCAGGTTTCGCAATACGTCCTACCGGGTAAGCGCGGACGTGTCCCAAAACCTCGCCAGCCGCGACCTGAAAGCGCTGGTGGACGCAAAACTTCTTGTCCCGGAGGGGAACAGACGGAGCCGCTCGTACAGCGCATCGCCCATGGTGGCGGAAATCCGCCGGAGATTGCGCCTCCCCGGGGAGGATGACGATCCTTTCGCGGAAGACGGGCGGACCGGGACGCCTGGGGATCGGGAAGACCGTTTCTGCGATTGAGATAATATTGCATGGTTCAAGCGGATTCTCCGGCGCGGCAGCGGCCATATTCGGCTGGATTAGACCAGATTCCAAAGCAATTAAGATGCAGGATTGCGACCTTGTTTCGCGTCGACGAAGCCGATGAGACTCCAAGTCCAAACATATAGCGTTCAGTAAACGCTCAGTGGGGAAAGCGCATGAACGAGGACCAGAACACCGAATGGAAAGAGTCCTGGCAAGATGAGCACCTGAAGTGGCTGTGCGCTTTCGCTAACGCGCAGGGCGGCGTGCTGGAAGTGGGACGCAACGACAAGGGGCAAGTGGTGGGTCTCGACAACGCTGAACGGTTGATGGAAGAGTTACCCAACAAACTCCGCGACCTGCTCGGAATTGTGGCCGACATTAATCTTCTGGAGGAGGATGGGCTATCGTACGTACAGATTGTGGTCGAACCGTATCCGGTGCCGATCAGCTATCGCGGCAAGTATCACTATCGAAGCGGCAGTACCAAGCAGGTGCTCACAGGCGCGGCTCTTGATCGCTTCCTGCTGGGCAAGACCGGCAAGCGTTGGGATGCTGCACCGGTTCCGGGTGTGGGGGTTGGCGACCTGGATGCCGGAAATTTGATCAGATTCCGCGAACGGGCGACCTACACCAAGCGTCTGGGAGGGGATATACTCGACGAGGATAATATCGGGCTGATTGAAAAGTTGCGTCTGACAGAGGGTCAATATCTCAAACGAGCAGCCATCCTCCTGTTTCATCCTGACCCTGAACGCTTCTTTACCGGGGCAGCGGTCAGGATTGGCTATTTTGGGAGCGAGACCGACCTGCGTTATCAGGACGAGATATGTGGCGATCTGTTCACGCAGGTCGATACAACGATGGACCTTTTGCTGACCAAGTACCTGAAGGCCACCATTAGTTACGAAGGTATCCAGCGCATTGAGACCTATCCGGTACCGGAAGGGGCGCTGCGGGAAGCAATGTTGAATGCTATCGTCCACCGTGATTACGCTATTCCCGCACAGATACAAATTCGGATATACGCCGACCGGTTACAGATATGGAATCCCGGGGAATTGCCCGAGGCTTGGTCGTTGGAAAAATTACTGGGCCGACATCCTTCCCGACCTTTCAATCCGGATGTGGCGAATGCCTTTTTTCGAGCCGGAGAAATCGAAACCTGGGGGCGAGGAATTCAGCGTATCCTCGAGGCCTGTCGCGAAGCGGGTACGCCCGAGCCGGACATACGGGTGGAATCGGACGGGCTATGGATCGATTTTCCGTTTTCAAAGGCTTACCGTGACAGCATTGAACCCGGTGACGGCCCTTTCGAAGCATCGGAGGCGACTACCCAGGAAAGGATTCTCGCCTTATTGCGCGAGGATCCGGAACTCACCAGAAAAGCCCTGGCAGACCACATAGGAATCACTCCCGATGGTGTCAAGTACCACCTTGCTAGTCTCAGGAAAGCAGGTCGCATCCGCCATGTCGGGCCCACTAAAAAGGGGCACTGGGAAGTTATGGATGACGACCATTTATAATAGCGATCTCTATGTAGGACGTAGAAACTACCCAAGAAACTACCCAAGAAACTACCCAAGAAACTACCCAAGAAACTACCCAAGAAACTACCCAAGAAACTAGCCTATAAACAGAGGCGCTCCGGCGCGTCTTCCTGACGTACCGTCGGGGCAAGAGAAAATGCCTCGGTTCGGTCGGACCAGATTCCGGAGCAATTAAGACGCAGGATTGCGACCTTGTTTCGCGTCAACGCACCCGATGAGCCCCCAAGCCCCAACGCATGCGCCTGTCCTGGAATGAAATACGCTCCCGTGCGGCGGAGTTCGCCCGCAAGTGGGAAGGCGCCGGCTACGAAAAGGGCGAGACGCAGCTTTTCTACCGGGACTTCTTCGACGTATTCGGCATGTCCGTGCGGCGGGTGGCGACGTTCGAGGAACCTGTGAAGCTGCTGGGCGACAAGCGCGGCTTCATCGACCTCTTCTGGAAGGGGGTCCTGCTCGTGGAGCAAAAAAGCGCGGGGCGCGACCTCGGGAAGGCCAAAACGCAGGCCCTCTCCTACTTCCCCGGCCTCAAGGATACCGACCTGCCTCGCTATATCCTGCTGAGCGATTTCCGGACGTTCGAACTCTACGATCTGGACGAAGACGAGCACGTATCCTTTGCGCTCGAAGACCTGCCCGCTCATGTGGAGAAGTTCGGTTTCATCCTCGGCGTACAGAAGCGCACGTTCAAGGATCAGGACCCCGTCAATATCGAGGCCGCCGAACGGGTGGGCAACCTCCACGACGCGCTCGAAGCCTCCGGCTACAAGGGACACGATCTGGAGCAGTTCCTGGTCCGCATCGTCTTCTGCCTCTTCGCGGACGATACCGGCATCTTCGAGCCCCGGGACATCTTCCTCGATCTGCTGGAGAACCGCACGCGAGAAGACGGTTCGGACCTCGGCGGGTGGCTCGCCCAACTCTTCCAGGTCCTCGATACGCCGGAAGACGAGCGCTCCGGAAATCTTGACGAGGACCTCAACCGCTTCCCCTACGTGAACGGGGACCTCTTCGACGGGCCGCTCCGCATCCCCTCCTTCGACGCCTCCATGCGGGAGCGCCTGCTCGACGCCTGCCGGTTCGACTGGTCGAATATCTCCCCCGCCATCTTCGGCTCCCTGTTCCAGTCCGTCATGGACAAGGACGAGCGGCGAAGGCAGGGCGCGCACTACACCACCGAAAAGAACATTCTCAAGGTCATCGAACCGCTTTTTCTCGACGATCTTCGGGCGGAGTTCGCCCGGCTCAAGGCCCGCAGGGACAGCCGACGCCTTCCGGAACTGCTCGCCTTCCAGCAACGGCTCGGCAGACTGCGTTTTCTCGACCCCGCCTGCGGCTGCGGCAACTTCCTGATTATCGCCTACAGGGAGTTGCGCGCCCTGGAAATCGAAGTGTTGAAAGAAACCCGGCCCCGAAGGCAGGTCGATGTGCTGGCCAGTCTGCTTTCGGTGGTGAATGTCGATCAGTTCTACGGGATCGAACTGGGGGAATTTCCGGCCCGGATCGCCGAGGTGGCCCTGTGGATGATGGATCACATCATGAATAACCGCCTGAGCCTGGAATTCGGGGAGACGTACGTGCGTATCCCGCTTAAGACGTCGCCGCACATCGTGCACGGGGATGCGCTGGAGATGGACTGGGGGGATGTATTGCCGCCGGAGGATTGTTCGTACGTGCTCGGCAATCCGCCGTTCGGGGGCGCCAAGTTCCAGTCCGCGGAGCAGCGGGCGCAGGTGCGACGGATTGCGGCGCTGGGTAAGAGCGGCGGTACGCTCGACTACGTGACGGCATGGTTCATCCGGGCCGGAGAATACGTGCAGGAGGCTGCGGCGCAGATCGGTTTCGTGGCCACCAATTCCATTACGCAGGGCGAGCAGGTGGCGCAGCTCTGGCCGATCCTGTTTGGCCGTTGCGGACTGGAGATTGCGTTCGCGCACCGGACATTCGCCTGGGGTTCGGACGCACGGGGCATGGCGCATGTGCATGTGGTGATTATCGGGCTGGCGAAGCGGGGCGATGCGCCGAAAGAGAAGCGGCTTTTCTCCTACGACGATCCGAAGGGCGAACCGCACGAGAGCAGACATGCGGTGCTGTCGCCGTATTTGTTCGATGCGGGTGGGTTGGGGGATCCGAGGGTGGTGGTGAAGGAATCGGCCCGGCCCTTGAATGGGTTGCCGCCGTTGCTGAGCGGTTCGCAGCCCATTGACAATGGGAACTACATTTTCGATGCCGACCAGCGAGCTACATTTCTAATGGAAGAACCCGCAGCCGAACAGTTCATGCACCCTTACATCGGTGCCCGGGAGCATATTCAAGGAGGAAGTCGCTGGATTTTAGTCCTTCACAACGCCGGCCCGACTGACCTCAAAGCAATGCCCAAAGTCGTTGAACGGATGCGGGCTGTAAAAGCGTTCAGGGCGAAAAGCAAACGTAAGAGTACGCTTGCTATTGCCGACTATCCCGCGCAATACAATGTAAACGTCATTCCCGCCGCGCCGTTTTTGGTAGTGCCGGAGGTCAGTTCCGAACGAAGAAAGTATATCCCCATCGGATGGCTGGAGCCGCCTGTGATTCCGAGTAATCTTGTTCGCATTATCGAAAATGCCAGCAAGCCCCTGTTTGTCTTGCTGACCTCAGCCATGCATGTGAGTTGGCTGCGGTATATCGGCGGACGGCTGGAAAGTCGTTACCGCTACTCCATCGGCCTCGTTTACAACACCTTTCCCCTGCCACCCGGTTTCCATACGAATAGCCCGAGCATCGCCAAGCTGGAACCTCTTGCACAGGCCGTGCTCGACGCCCGCACCGCCTATCCGGAGGCCACGCTCGCCGACCTTTACGATCCGGACCTCATGCCGCCCAATCTCCGTAAGGCGCACCAAGCCCTTGACCGGGCCGTGGACCGGCTTTACCGCCGCAGCGGGTTCGCCAGCGAGCGGGAGCGGGTGGAGTATCTGCTGGGGCTGTACGAGAAGATGATGGAGCCGCTGGTGGCGAGGGGGAGGGGAGGTAGACGTTAGGGGAACAGCTATCCATCAGAAAAAAGACACCCCAAAACAGGATGCCTGATCATACTCCGACTCCCCAGGTCTAAGCTAAACACAAACTTGTAGAGTCCAAGCAATTCGAGGCATCTCTTGCAAAATCAAGAATTATTCATGAAAAATGATATCTGAAAGCTTGACAATCGAACAGAGACAGCGTATGCTGTTAACAGGAACTGCCGTTACTAATTATCACAACCCGAGCTCATATTCCAACGAGTCTATAAACTTTACTTCCCTTTACAAGAAAGAGGTGATTACATGAAGGTAAATGTAAAAAACTTAGGAGTTCTCAAACAGGCAGAATTTGAGTTAGGTGAATTCACTCTCATTTGCGGTGAAAATAATACGGGGAAAACATATGCAACCTATGCCCTATTTGGATTTTTAAGACGATGGAATAATTTGCTGAAAGTTGATATTTCAGATACAACAATAAAGAATTTATTAAGGGATGGTGTTACACGGATTGACCTTGAGCATTATGCATCATCAGCAAAAAACATACTCAGACAAGGCTGTCGATCATACACAAAGAAACTTTCAACAGTTTTTGCTTCTAAAGCAAATTTATTTAAAGAAACAATCTTTAGCGTGTCTCTCGAAAGTAGCACAATACCGCTAGTGGAAAATATTAAATTTGAAAGCATAGTAGAATCTGCTGATAAATCCCTTCTATTATTTTCTAAAAACAAAAAGCAAAAAGATCTGATTGTGTCGCTTCCGATGCATGAAGAAAGAGAAATATTACCTGCTAGTATAATCAAAAAAATAATATCAGATAACATTATCAGAATGCTTTTCGGAAAATCATTGCCCAATCCGTTTATTGCCAGTGCGGAGCGAACTGGTGCGGCCATCTTTCGTAAAGAATTAGATTTCGCAAGAAATCGATTGTTGAAAGAAATGATTCGTTCAGATGGGCGTGTCCGCTTAACTGTGTAAGTGGGGTTATTGTTCAATGGGGACTCTGTCCCCGTAGAGTATGACGAACTGGTTGAGGGCGGCCTTCCAGTCGCGTATGGGCCGCTTCCATTTCTTCGACGCTTCGCGCAGACCCAGGTAGAGCAGCTTGCGCACCGCGTCGTCGCTGGGGAAAGCGCCCCGCCCCTTGACGATCTTGCGCAGGCTGTAGTTCAGCGATTCGATCGCATTGGTGGTGTAGACCACCTTGCGGATCGCAGGCGCATAGTCGAAGAAAGGCGCCAGACGCTCCCAGTCCTTCCTCCAGAGCGGAGCGATAGCCGGGTACTTCTCGCTCCATTGTCTCTCGAAAGCCTCGAGCGCCGCGAGAGCGGCCTCTTCGCTCGGCGCCGTATAGACGCTGCGCAGGTCGCCCACCACCGGCTTGCGCTCCTTCCAGGGCACGTACCGCAGGCTCTTGCGCACCTGGTGCACCACGCACAACTGCACCCGCGCATGTGGAAAGACCGTCTCTATCGCCTCGGGAAGACCCCTCAGGCCGTCCACGCACGCAATGAAACAGTCCTCCATGCCCCGCGCCTTCAACTCGCCGAAGATGGTAAGCCACGAAACGGCTCCCTCCGTCGGAGCGATCCAAAGGCCAAGCACCTTTTTCTCTCCTTCAATATCTATCGCCAGCGCCACGTAGACCGCGCGCGTCTTCACCGAACCCTCCTCGCGAGACTTTACGAACAAGGCGTCGAAGTACACGATCGGATACACACGCTCCAGAGGACGAGCCTGCCATGCGGTCACTTCTTCAAGAACGCTTGCGGTAACCTCCGAGACAAGCGTAGAGGAGACCTCCGCTCCGTAGAGACGCCTCAACGTGTCCTGGATAGCCCGCGTGCTCTGGCCCTGCGCGTAGAGATACACGATCGTCTCGTCCAGGCCCGCTACACGGCGCTGGCGCTTCTCTACGATCCTGGGCTCGAAACTGCCGTTGCGATCGCGGGGAACCTCCAGATCCAGCGAGCCCGACTCGCTCTCGAGCCGCTTCGCAGTGCGTCCGTTGCGGGAATTGCCGCTGCCGCGGCCCGAAGGATCATGCGGCGGATAACCGAGATGATGTGTCATCTCGCCCTCCAGCGCCGCCTCGAGAGCCCGCTTGCCTATCGTCTTGAGCAAACCGCCCTCCCCGAAAAGGTCCCGCGCGTCTCCCTTGAAATCCTTCAGCAATTCGTCCAGTAGCTCCTGCTGTCTGTCTGTAAGTTCGGCCATCGTCTTCACCTCCTGATGAAACTATGTGTACGATTGACCACTTACACAGTTTACGGGACACGCCCGTTCAGATGAAAAGATAGATCCTATAAAGCTATTATTCAAATCATACCAAGATTACCCATCACCAGTAGAGGTCAATGTGGAATTTATCCGACAGCTTGACTCGATTGCGAAAGAAGATAGTTTTCTCGTTGATAATCATCCACATATACTAAATGACTTTGCTGATATCATTGGTGGAGAATATATTGCTGGGAGCAATGATACAATCTATTTTAAACCTGCACGCAGGCCATTAAGATTAACGATGGATCAAAGTTCCAGTGCGGTTCGCTCTTTACTAGATATCGGTTTTTATTTACGTCATGTTGCGAAACCCGGAGACTTGCTTATGGTCGATGAACCAGAATTGAATTTGCATCCAGAAAATCAACGACGAATAGCTCGACTCTTTGCTTGCTTGGTCAATATAGGTATTCATGTTTTTGTTACTACACATAGCGACTATATTATCAAAGAAATAAATACCTTGATTATGCTTAATCAAGATAGGCCCTATCTAAAACAAATTGCTCGACAAGAAAAATACAAACCTCAAGAGCTTATAGATGCTGAGAAAGTCAGAGTCTATATTGCAGAAGAGAAACTAATGAAACTCGAGAATAGAAAGAACAGAATTCGATGTAAAACACTAGTTCCTGCCAATATAGATCCAGAAATGGGAATTGAGGCACGCAGTTTCGATGAAACGATTAATAAGATGAATGATATCCAAAAAGCTATTCTTTGGGGAGAGGTTAACTGATGTCCGATATCAAAAGAATAAATGAATTGATCCAAGATAATGTCTTGGTTCATCCATCTAGGTCTCCGTATCAAAACGGAAAATCTTCTATCGTTTTAAATGAAGGTTCTCAGTATGCTGTAACAATTCACCATGTTCCTACTGATACTATCGCTTTCAAAGCGGATTTCTTTCCGGACGTAAGAAAATTTTTTAAATGCAGTAAGAAAGAATGCAAGCGAGCTGATTTTGTTATTATTACGAATTATGACAATAGTATGGGCTATATTATTTTTATAGAAATGAAAGGGGGTAAAGGTTCTTCGGATATACAAATACAGCACCAATTACGTGGTGCAAAATGTATTGTTGATTATTGCCGTTCTCTTGTCAACGAATTTTGGAACGATTCAGAATTTCTTGATTCAGATGATTATAAACAGTGTTTTGTCAGTATTAAAGATGTGCGTGTAAACAAAAAACCAACACGCGAGAGAAGCAGACATCCTAATAACAGCCCTATACATATGCTCAAGATTTTTTCGCCCGGAAAAAAGCCTATATATTTTAACGAATTAATTGGCAAACCTCGTATATAACTTTCTTTTGATCAAGTGACGGTGTCCTGAGAACTATCTCCCAATCCTGATTGCTCAGTACGAGCCGCTCGTGTTTGCGTATCAGGTGATCGGCAGTTTTGAGTGCGTTATTCCTGACAAAGGCCGACACTATCAGGTTGGCTGGCATCGCGGGCGCGCCGCTAAACTGTGTAAGCGGGATTATTGTTCAATAGGGACACAGTCTCCGTAGAGTAATGAGGAACCGAGAAGTTAAACAACACCCAAAATTCAGCTCCGAACTTGGAAAACTACACATTCAAAATCGAACCCACATCATGTCCATCATGTCCATCATGTCCATCATGTCCATCATGTCCATCATGTCCGCCCAGCCACTGTGGCGATTCCATGATCAATAATCTGATTTCGTATGATTAAACTTGACACGCCAAGTTCATCGGCGAAATCCTCTAAGGTGTCGACATCAATGTTTTGCGTATTTCCGATCTTATTTTCGATCCATTTTACAGGAGCAAGCAGTTCGGCGGCGAACGCTCTGGACATGGATTGAGAGGGTGTGCGAGACGTGCTTAACACCCCGAATCCGTCGTGTTCGCGCGAGATATAATCACCCAATGCGCGCGCAAGGATAAATCTTTTGCCCCTTGGCCCCTTTGCCCTGACTACGCATGAAGGAGAATTATTAGCGACACACCCCTCAAGCCCTTCGTAAGGAATTGATTCCGGTTTATTCCAGATAGCGAATTCGCCATTTTGTTCGATAGGAAACGGTTGGTTCGGCATATCCAATTCTTCCCGCACGGCATGAGCATAACGATACCCATTATCCCATGGCAATATCAATGCGTCCTGGATACGATCCCGCACGGCATTGCGTACATCCGGCCATGCCCTGCCGCTTTGGCCTTGGTTGGCGTCTTGAACCGCTCCGTCAATCCACGCGCCCATTTCGTCAAGGGATTCTATATCCGCACACAGGATCCCCTCCTCGCGGGTCGGCGGGTCCGATTTATTCCATATTTCAGCGATTCGCGCCGCCTCGTCGGGGTCAATATCGAATGGGTCCAGTCCTAAAATGGCCGCCGCCTTGCAGAATTCTTTTTCTTCCGCATCGAGCGAGTTGATAGCCTGCCACTCGGATTTCAGAAATTCATGTGCAACTCCTTTTTGATCGAGACGCTCAATTACCGCTTCTATAAGCGACGTGAACTCTTCTTGCAGAGCCTGACGGTCCAACCTGGCGTCGTATTGCGAAACGAACTGTACAGGGGCGTGTTGTGCATCCCATGGCCTGACCTTGAGATAGACGGAATCCCCCATCGGTTCAAAAATGACACGTGGAAATACGAACCCGTTGCCTGCATAAGACAGGTCATGCCGGGATTCGAACCCTTCTCGACACGTATCCGACTCATGCCACAGATTCCACCAGTTAGCCACCAGCCATTCCGCAACGCGTATAAGCGGAACGAAGATATGATCGTCCCATTCCTTTGCGTACCTGTCGTACAGATATGTCGCCGGTTGCTTTCCTTCAACCGAAATAACGAGACGCGCCATGGTTTCCTGAGATGCCTGATCCGGATATGGCTCGGCGCTTTCCTGATCCCATATGTAATCGAACAAGGGCATTAATTTAGACCTGTAACTGTTTGGCCTGATCTCAGGGCGTAACCGTGGTATTCTCCCGACACCCGGCTGGTAAGCCTTGCTTCGAATATCGTTTCGCCATCCCTGTACCAAACGACGCTGGGGAATTTGCCTCCCTTGGCGCCCACGACCGCCGAGAAACAAGAGTAATGCCGACCAAGATATATTCGGTTTTCCGGACGAGGAAGCCAGAGACACCCAGACTCATGGACTTCGTGGTCGCCATTTGCCTGCGCGTTTTTGCTGACGTAGTAATCTTGCATTTGATCGCGGTCGGATGCCGGACCCGGATTCTACGAATCCGTTCCAGAAATGTCAATCCCCATCGGGCGCGAGACGAGCGCATCAAGCCCATTGATACGGTGTTTCCAGTGCAGAGAATTCTTAATGGTTCTCACAACCCCCCAAACAACACCCCCACCTCCAGCACAAAACCGGGCAGCACTTCCGGATCCTCCAGGCGATCCGTATCCTCGAAAAGCGTCGAGGCGCCATCCGCCCGGCGAATGAGGACCGTGCGCGCCTGCGGATCCACGATCCAGACCCTGAGCGCTCCGGCGTCAAAGTAATCCTGCGTTTTCTCGCGGATGCCTTGGGGCGTATTGGATGGGGACAGCACCTCTATAGCCACATCCGGCGCACCGTGCAACCAGTCTCGCGCAGATTGCCTGAGAAGAACCGCCACATCCGGAAAGCGAACGGTGTCGGGGTCTTCGGCAAGGATGCACCCGCAGTCCACGCTGACCATACCCTTTACAAAAATTGGACATCCCCTTTTTCATGGCTTTTGGGTTTCGTCCTCTGCCTTCGCTTCCAACGCTTCCGCCATACGTTCCGATGCTTCCGCATACGCTTCGTGCGCCGTCGCCGCCGCTTCCAACCATTCCGCATGCACTTCGTACGCCGCCGCCACTCTTATCCGTGCCGTTCGCACATCGCCTTGTGCGTTCGCCGCACGCTCCCATAAGGAAGCATACCCTCCGTCGGCGTTAGCCTGCGCTTGCACCATGTTTCCCTCCGCCTTCGTAGCCAGTTCCCGCATCCACGAAGCTATTTCCAGCGCTGCTGAAGCGTCTTCTCGAAGTTCCGCAGCATCCTCCCGCGCCTGCGAAGCCACTTCCAGAGCCACCGAAGCCGCTTCCCGATACGTCGAAGCGTATCTCCGTAACTCCGAATTATTTTCCGTCGCGGCATCCCCTACTGCTTCCGCCTTCGCTTCCTCTTCCGCTTCCTGTGCTTCCAAAAATGCTTCCAGTTCTTCCGAATCCGCTTCCCGCGCTTCCAACAGGGCTTCCCGTGCCTTCTCTTCCGCTGCCCGAGCTTCCGACAACGCTTCCACCGCCACCGTTGCCACTTCCTGCAACTCCGAAGAGTCTTCCCTCGCTGTTGAAGCGTATTCCCGCCATAGTGAGAATAGGGATAGCGAAATGAATAGGACCGCAAGCACCGTGCAAGCCGCAGCGATCAGGGATCGGGATTTCATGGCTTTCTCGTTGGAAATTACAATGAAAGGCTAACGGGGGTCTGTTACTGGACACCAGCGCTTCGCAGGGAAAAAGCTTTCCTGCCATCCCATCTACTACGCGGCCCGTTTGTTCCTGTGCATCGAGGGTGAGCCGGGTTCGTTCAATATAGAAATTCCCCATGACCGCAAAGCAGTTTCGAGCCGAATATCGCGGAGAAGCGCCAGCATCGCGTAGCGCGCGGCTAACGCCTAACCCCCTGGCGCCATCCAAAAAGCCATAAGGAAAGGATACTCGCGCTGCACCCTCCACTTGAGCCAAATCACCCCCAACACAATGGCAAAGAAGAATGCGCCTATGCACGTCCATAGAAGGGTATTATCGTCACGCAGCAATATCCCCGCGAACGCCATCAGGCCGACTACATCAAGCCAACTGACGCGAACTCTCCAGTCCATGAGGGGAGCCTTAAGGTCCCTCATCCCCCATTTTACGAGAATCTCCATAATCACCAAAACCTCAACACCCAGCCCATACTATAATAATAATCGAGGTCGATATCGCTACGCCACCTGTAGTTAACACCGATCGAAAGGTTGAAGGCGTGCTTTCCCGTATTCGGGAACGTCCTCCCCATTTCCAGACTGGACACGAATACCTTGCAGGGATCGGAGGCTATACATTCCTCCCCATCGCTGCCCGGTTCGGTTTCCCTGAACTCCACGCCATGCAACGAGGCGAAGTATATGGACGACCCCGGCGGCTTGGGCATAAGATACTTCACCCCCAATTGAAGCCCCTTATCGGCATAGCCATCGTACATATACGCAGCGAATGCCACACCGAGGCGATGGCGATTTTCTATGCCCGGATGACGCCTGTTTTCCCTGCTCGCGATATATGAGGTGACCGTACCGGAGAATCCGAGATACGGGTAGACATCCGTTGCAGCTATCTCCGGCACATTGTTCTTGACGCCCCCGAGCCCGGATACCTGCAAATCAAGCCGGTTCACTCCATACAACTCCTGGCCCTGTGCACAGGGAATCGTCAGGAACAGCAATACAGGCAATATGAACAGGCGTTTCATGGCGCGGGGAACAGCAGTTTCGACGGCTTGGGCGCAAGCGGAAATATACTGCATCCGGAGGTTCTGCACTATGCCGCTTCCAGCGCCACCGCGGTGCCCCCTCCCATTCCGTGGCAGATGGCGGCCACGCCGGTCCGTTCGCCGCGCCGGCGCAGAGCGTGAAGCAATGTGGTCACGATACGCGCGCCGGAAGCCCCGATCGGGTGACCGAGCGCAACGGCCCCGCCCTGCACGTTGATCCGCTCCATGGGAATATCCAGCATCCGGCTGAAGAGCAGATTGTTGAGCGCGAACGCCTCGTTGTTCTCGAACAGATCCACATCCGCAAGCGTCCGCCCCGCCTTTTCAAGGACGCACCGCACGGCAGGGATGGGCGCCTCGGGAAACCGCCACGACGCACCGGCCGACCAGGCCGAACCGATCAGGCGGGCCATGGGCGCGAGTCCATGCGCGGCAACGGCCTCCCCCGAAGCGATAACCAGCGCCGCAGCGCCGTCGCTGATCTGGCTGCTGTTGCCCGCCGTAAACACCCCGTCCTTCCGGAACGCCGGGCGCAGCCCAGCCAGCTTCTCCACCGACGTGTCCGGGCGAATACCCTCGTCCGCATCCACAACAATAGACTTTCCCTTGACGAGGCGTTCGACGGGAACGATCTCTTCCGCAAAGAACCCCTGCTCGCGGGCCTCGGCGGCGTGCCGGTGCGAAAGCACGGCCAGTTTGTCCAGGTCGCGGCGCGTGACGCCGTGCTCCGCCGCAAGCCGTTCCGCCTGCTCGCCCATCGCCTCCCCGCTTATGGGGTCCGTCAGGCCATCGCGCAACATTATATCGACCAGCGGTTCGCCCCCATCAGGCAGCAGGCCATAGCCCCAGCGCGCGCGGGAGGACATGAAAAACCCCGCCCCGGACATCGACTCGACGCCGCCGCACAACGCAATCTCCGCCTCGCCCGCCTTGATGAAAGCCGCAGCCGTCATCAGGCTCATCATACCGGAAGAACATACCATGTCGAGCGCGAACCCGTCCACGGCGTCCGGTATGCCGGCCTGCACGGCCGCCTGGCGCGGAATGAGTTGCCCATGCCCGGCCCGCAGCACATTGCCGAACGCATAGAAGTCCAGCGCCTCCCCGGGGACATGCGCCCGTTCGAGCGCAGCCCGCATCGCGGGCGCGGCCAGATCGGCCGGGGAACGGTCTTTCAGCGCCCCGCCGAAACGTCCGATAGGCGTTCGAGCGGCGGAAACGATATATACGTCACGCATGGATATTTCTCAAGGAGCGCTTGTAGTGTCCTGATCCACAGAGGGCAGCGTCCAACCCAGCACTATTTCCGCGTCGGGCAGGGCCTGCTGCAATCTTTCGACGCCCTCGGAGGTCACTTCGGTTTCCCACAGGAAGAGCGATCGTAGCGACGGGAGCGTGCTCAAGTGCTGTAAACCGCTGTCACTGACGCTCGTGTCGTAGAGATTCAGATATTCAAGATACTGTGCATTGGACAGGTGAAAGAGGGCCTCGTCCGAGACGGAGGTGCTTTCCAGGTGCAAGCGGCTTAGGTGAGGCAGCGTAGCCAGAACAGCCAGTGCGGAATCGCCGACTGCGGTACGCCCCAGATTCAGCCACGCCACCTGCGATGCGATAAGACTTAGGGCTGTGACCTGCTCGGCGGTCAGGCAGTCGCTCGCCGAAGCGCACCGAACCTGCAAAAAAGGCTCGGTTTCGGCCAGGGGAGCCACGATCAGATGGGTGGCCCGCGCCGCCTGGATGGCTGTTGAATCTGCAGCGGCGATCTCCAGCGCGAATATTCCTGTCTTGCGTTCGGGCAGCTCAAGCCCTGCAAAGATTTGCTCTACAAGGGGAGGCTGCGTAGCCTCGGCGACCTTTTGATCGAAGGAGGCGCCCTCGTCGATCCACCACCGGATCAACGTCGCCTCGGCAACGGTGAGCGGTGGCTTGCCTTCGGGCGGCATATGATCTTCATGATCGGGAGGAAGCAGGATCCGCCGCATGATTTCACTTTCGGAGGAGCGCCCCGCGACAAGGATGGGTCCGTCATCCCCTCCTTCCTCAATGCCTTCCGGCGTATCCAGTGCAAGCTGACCCCGCTGCTGATCCGCATTGTGACAGCTGACGCACCGACTGTCGAAAATGGGTTGGACAAGATCGGAATAGACCCCTGCGTCTTCGGCCGTAGCCAGACGGAGGACCCAGCCCTGCGCAGGCGAACCCAGGCCCAGCACACTTCTGAATGCCTGCGGCATGTAGCGCGTCAGATATCCGGAGCCGTGTGTCAGCACGCTACCCAGGTGCCCGCCGACCGCCACGAAGCTGCACAGTACGACAAGTACGCCGACATAAACGCGGTGGATCGCCGTTCCGGGGTGGCCTTCAAGCAGGCGAACGCCGTAGGCTATAAAGGAAAGAATCGCTATCCCGATCCCCAGGCGCTTGTGCCAGAAGAGCGTGTCCGCTTCGTAGCCGGGGGCCATTTCCAGATAAAGGCCGGCAAGGACCGCTGCGACGGCCCCCGCAGCGCCCGCCAGCAAAAGCAGCTTGATCGTGGAGGAAAAATGTCCGAAGCGGGGTTTGCGAGCAAGCGCTTCCAGCAGGACGGCCAAAAGGAGCAGTCCGATCGGAAAATGCACGATCATCGAATGAAAGCGACCGATGAACAGGGCTGCGTTCGGCGGATCGGAAGGGTTGATAAAAACCCGAAAGAGCAGGCCGAGCCCAATGATTCCAAACGGAGCGATCCGCCAATACGTGGCTTTTTTCATTGGGGAATGATTTGTTCTACCGCAGATTCGTTCTACCGCATGTCCGTGCAATCCGTCAGGCGGACCGGCGCCCCTAAAAACGATACGTGCGGCGTTCGATCAGGTCAGAATATCCCGGACTACATGGCCGTGAACGTCCGTCAGACGATAGCGCCTGCCCTGGCGCCGGAAAGTAAAACGTTCGTGGTCAATGCCCAGAAGGTGCAGCAGGGTCGCCTGGAAGTCATGCACATGCACAGGATCGTATGCAATGTTGTACCCGAAATCATCGGTCTGGCCGAATGAAAAGCCCTTTTTGATTCCGCCCCCGGCCATCCAGATGGTAAAGCATCTCGGATGGTGGTCACGGCCGTAATTGTCCATCGTGAGTTTGCCCTGCGAGTAATTAGTACGCCCGAACTCGCCGCCCCAGATGACCAGCGTATCGTCGAGCAGGCCGCGTTGTTTGAGATCCATCACCAGGGCTGCCGAGGGTTGATCCGTGTCTTTGGCCAGCACGCTTATTTCGCGGGGAAGGTTGGCGTGCTGGTCCCATCCCTGGTGGTAGAGCTGGATAAAGCGCACGTCACGCTCGGCCAGACGACGCGCCAGAAGGCAGTTGGCCGCAAACGTTCCGGGCACGCGGGCCGCTTCGCCGTAGAGGTCGAAAACATGGTCGGGCTCTTCGGAAACATCCATCGTGACGGGGACCGAGGTCTGCATCCGGTAGGCCATTTCGTATTGGGCGATACGCGAGTTGATCTCCGGGTCCATCACGCGTTCATGCTGGCGCTGGTGCAATTCGCGCAGATTGTCAAGCATGCGGCGCCGGGTGGTATGCTTTATTCCAGGCGGGTTGTTCAGGTACAACACCGGATCCTTTCCCGATCGGAACTGCACGCCCTGATGCAGCGAGGGTAGAAAACCATTTCCCCAGAGGCGGGAGTACAAGGGCTGGTCGAAGTCGTTGCTGCGCGAAAGCAGCACGCAGAAGGTAGGCAGGTTGGAATTTTCGGACCCGAGGCCGTAGCTCAGCCAGGAACCGATGGATGGGCGGCCTGTCTGCTGGGATCCCGTCTGAAAAAACGTGATGGCGGGGTCGTGGTTTATGGCCTCGGTATACATCGAGTTGATGAAACAGAGCTCGTCGACGATCTGCGCGGTGTATGGCAGTAACTCGCTGATCATGCGGTGGCTTTTACCATGGGGAGAAAAGCTGAAGCGCGAGCCCGCCAGCGGGAAAGATTTTTGATAGGCTGTCATGCCAGTGAGGCGTTGCCCCTTGCGTACCGACTCGGGAAGCTGCTCGCCATTCATTTCGGCTAACGTCGGCTTGTAATCGAACAAGTCGAGATGGGAAGGGCCTCCGCTTTGAAACAGGTAGATGATCCGCCGGACCCTGGGCGTGAAGTGGGGGTTGATCAGGATGCCCCCCATGGGATCGTCCGGATCGGGACGCGCCATCGCGGGCCAGGGGTTCAGCATGGTCGCCAGGGCGACCGAGCCGATACCCAGGCTCGTGCGGGACAAAAAATGCCGACGGGTGCAGTTGTATTTCAGGTCGCAAAGTTCGTTCATGGCGCCAGGGGGTATACGGCCGCGGGGATCGACCGTCAGCGTTTGATGACAGCCTCGTCGAAATTCATCATGGTGTTGGCGACCACCGTCAAGGCGGCCAATTGCGCCGGATCGAAGCGTTCGTCGCGTGGATATTCGCCGACGCTCAGCAGATCGAGCGCACTTCTGCGGTCGGTTTCAAAGGCGTTCAGTTCCTCTTCATACAGCCCGGCGAGCAGCTCCACCTCTTCGTCGTCGGGCAGGCGGCTGGTGAGGAGTCGATAGCCCAGAGCGATTTGCGCTCGCGCGCCGCCCTGCTCTTCGCGCAGCAGACGTTCGGCCAGCAGGCGGGAGGCCTCGACATACTGGGGGTCGTTAAGCAGCACCAGCGCCTGCAGGGGAGTACTCGTGCTTTGCCGGCGGACGGTGCAAAAATTGCGCTCCGACATGTCGAAATTCATCATCGACGGCGGAGGCGTCGTTCGCTTCCAGATCGTGTACATGCTGCGCCTATACAAATTATCCCCCTGATCCTGCTTGTATTCCGTCGCGTTACGCGTGGCCAACTCTTTCCACAGACCCTCCGGCTGGTAGGGTTTAACGGGAGGGCCTCCGATTTCGTCAACAAGCAGGCCGCTCGCAGCCAGGGCGTGATCCCGTATCATCTCGGCGGGCATTCTGTAGCTGGGCCCTCGCGCCAGCAGGGTATTATCCGGGTCTTTTTCGAGAAGGGCCGGACCGGCTATGGAACGCTGCCGGTACGCAGCGGAGGTGACAATCAGTTTTTGCAGGGCCTTGACATCCCAATCCATGTCCACAAACGTGGTCGCAAGCCAGTCGAGGAGTTCGGGATGGGTGGGCAGCGCGCCCTGGCTGCCGAAGTCGTCGGGGGTAGACACCAGTCCGTTCCCGAAATACATCTGCCAGTACCGGTTCACGGTCACCCGGGCGAATAGAGGATTGCCTGGATTCAGCAGCCACTCGGCAAGGCCCATGCGGTTTGGGGGAAGGTCTTCCGGAAACGACATGATGGAGACCGGCGTGGCGCGCTCCACACGCTGCGCAGGCGCGTCGTACTGCCCGCGCTCCAGAATGTAGGTGGGGCGCGGTTCAGGCAAATCCCGCATCGCCATCACCTCAGGCAGCAGGGACATGATTTCGTTTTCCTTGCCTCTTACCTCGGTCAACGCGGCGAAATCTTCTGCATACTCCGGCGCCACGGCGGTGACATAGTGATCGCGGAGGGCTGTACGCTGGGCGTCGGTACGGTTTGCCGCAGGCGTGTCCAGCATGGCGTCCAGCATGTCCGCCGCGCCATTCACGGCAGCGACCTCCAGGGCCGTCAGACGCCGATCGTAGACGCGAAATTCATCGACGGCGACACTATCCAGCTTGGGATCGGCAGGCCCCAGATAGCCTATGCGCAAGTTGCCTGCCTGAACCGGATCGGTCGGCTCCCCTGTGGTCTGATTGATGGTGAAAAGGGTGCTTTGCTTCAGGTTGTCTACCTTCACTACAGAGGACATGCGCTCGCCATTCAGGTAGAGCGCAAGGCCTCGCGCGCGGCTGGACCCATCGTATGTCATCACGATATGGTTCCATCCGTCCGCGGAAACCGTGTCAAGAGATTTGATCTGAATAGCATTATCAGGGAATACGCGGTTGAAGCTGGCTGAAACCGTGCCGTCTTCCTCCAGGATACAGAGATATCCCTGGCGTCCGTTAAAGAGCCCCATAGTCTTGGTAAAGAGCGGTCCTGACACGTTTTCCCCGATGATCCTGAACCACAGGCTGACGCTGAAGGGCTCGTTGCGCTCGAAGTAGTAGATGTTTGCTCCCATGTCCAACTGGCCATCGCCTTGCAGCACCAGCGCCGAATCGAAGCGGCCCGGCTCGGACACAGGAAGCTTATCTATATCCCCGGTAAAAAGACCGGGTTTATCCGGGTCGGCGCGGTTTTCCAGATGGAAAGTCTCGTCTCCGTTGTCGTTTACTCTTTTCTCGAAGCGCTCGAGAGGGTAGTAGCCGACGAGTCCTTTGGGCGTGACCTGCCGCAAACCGGACTCGAAATCGGCCAACCAGCGGTTGAAGCCTTCGTCGAAAGCCGGATTGTCTATGGCCGTTTTCTCTTCATAGGCCGCGATCTGCGCGCGCAGCGGAGCGAGTTTTTCTTGCGCCTCGTCGTCTACCAGAATGACGGTAGGACTTGCCACGCCGGAGTATGGAGAAGTGCCGTATTCGTTTACGCTGTTAAAGAAGTCGAAAAGCTGGTAGTATTCCTTTTGGCTGATGGGATCGAATTTGTGGTCGTGGCAGCGCGCGCATTCCATGGTCAGTCCCAGGAATGCTTTTCCGAAGGTGTTGGTGCGGTCGGCTACGTAGTCGACGCGATACTCTTCGGGGACGATGCCGCCTTCCTGACTCTGCAGGTGGTTGCGGTTAAAGCCGGTAGCCAGGCGCTGCTCAATGGTCGGATCAGGCAATAGATCTCCTGCAAGTTGCCAGGACACGAAGTCGTCGAATGCCAGATTTTCGTTGAAGGCCTCGATGACCCAGTCCCGCCAGGGCCACATACTGCGCAAACCGTCGTCCTGATAGCCATGGCTGTCGGCATAACGGGCCACATCCAGCCATTCTGTGGCCATACGTTCCCCGTAGGCCGGCGAAGCCAGCAGGCGGTCCACCACTTTTTCGTAGGCGTCCTCGCCGGTGTCGGCCAGAAAAGCATCGATTTCTTCGAGAGCAGGAGGCAGCCCGGTCAGATCGAAGGTCACGCGGCGAATCAGGGTTTCCTTCGCAGCCGCCGCCGAGGGGCTCAACCCTTCTCGTTCCAGGCGATCGAGGATAAAATAATCGATGCCGTTGCGGGCCCGGGACGGCTCGTCGATTGCGGGCAGTTCCGGCTTGACGGGCGGGATAAGCGACCAGTGCGGTTTGTATTCGGCGCCTTGTTCGATCCATTTGAAGATCATGGCGGCTTCTTCCGGCGTGACATGCAGGTTGGATTCCGCCGGCGGCATCCTGTAGTCCGGGTCATCGGAACTCAGGCGATGAAAAACCTCGCTCTTTCTCAGACTGCTGGGCACAAGAGCGAATTTGCGGCGGCTTTCGCTGAGACGCACAAAGGCGCCGTCCTCGGTGTCGAGCCTGAAATTCGTCTTACGGGCGTTGTCGTCGGGTCCGTGGCACGGGAAACATCGATCGGAAAAGATGGGCTTTACATGGAAATTGAAATCGACCTGCTCCGGCAGTTTGTCCTCACTGTCGGCTATCTCAGCGGGCATACCAGGCCCACACCCGGCCAGATAAAAGAAACTCAGAAGCAGTGTAACCCGGAGAAGCGTGGACATGCGGGAGGACGAGCGTTTACCATTTATAGGTGGACAATATAGGAAATGCGGGCGTTCCATGAAGCATATTTGAAAGGATTCGAAAGCCACGCACATCCCTGACGAGCCGGAGTGGTTCGGGCGCCTAAAGGCTCTTAATCCGGATCGCCGTGAGCGCTGTCGCGAGGCGGATCGTCCATGACTGCATCGCCCAAGGTAGTCTGGCGCGCCGTGCTCCGGGCGGCGGCAAAACGTTTTACCAGTTCGTCGGCCATCACGCCCAGCAGGATTACCGCCCCAATAATCGCGAACTCCAACTGGGTCGGGATGCCGAGGATGTTTATGGCGTTGTAGAGCACCCGGAGGACAGCCGCCCCGATTACCACTCCCAAAATGGAACCCTCCCCTCCACGCAGGCTGCATCCGCCCAACACCGCCGCAGCAATGGCATACAGTTCATAAAAGTTGCCATGAACAGCCGGTTGAACCGAGTTGACGTCCAGCGCGAAAAGCACCCCTCCGATACCGGCCGTCACGGCGCCGAAAACATAGGCCAGGATCACCATGCGATCCGTATTGATCCCACTGAAACGTGCGGCTTCTTCGTTGTGCCCCAGCGCCAGCATGTATCGCCCCCACACGGTGTAGTTGAGAAACAAGCCCCCCAGCACCGCCAACACGATCAGCACCAAAAAAGGCATCGGCAAACCGAAAGTGTCGGTCAATGGAAGGCGACCAATGGCAAGCTGACGAAATCCTTCAAACTCCCCGCCAAATCCCTGGGTTTGGTCGCCACTGATCCAGCGAGCAATCCCACGATAAAACAGCAGGCCACACAACGTCACCACAAAGGGTTGAAGTCTCATCCTGGTCACCAGCACACCGTGCAACAGACCCAAACCCAGCGAAACCAGTAGCACCGCAGTCAGGGCCACAGGAACGGACCACCCTTGCCCCACCAGGAACATTGGAAGCAAGACGCCGACGAGACCCACCACCGACCCGACCGACAGGTCAATGCCGCCAGTGATGATGACAAAGGCCGCCCCTATGCTGATAATGCCAAACAGGCCCGTCCATCGCAGGGTGTTTTGCAGGTTATAGGCCGTGAGAAAGTTGGGTTCGAGCAGCGCCGTGAAGAGGAACACGGCAATGAGAAGCCCACTGATGCCAAGGATGTGTTTCATACGGGGCGCAGGACAAATTTCGAACGATAAAAACCGAATACCTCGTTTTTCGCTGATTTCAACGATGCAAGCATGTCGTTCTTTACGCGTGAAAGTGAAGCGCTGATCGAAGTGGACTTGATCAGAGCATCCTTAATAATACGCACGATGGATCACTCCCTGGTCAACGCACCGTCCCCACCCGTAGCCAGATGCATGACGGCTTCTTCGCTCATCGCGTCCCGGTCCAGTTCACCTGTGATACGGCCTTCATGCATGACCAGAACGCGGTCGGACATCCTGAGGATCTCTTCCAGCTCGCTACTGACAAAGAGAATGGCGATTCCTTCACCTGCCAGCGCTTCCATCATCTGATATATTTCCTGTTTGGCGCCGATATCGATGCCACGCGTAGGTTCATCCAGCAGCAACACCCGTGGCCGGAGTGAGAGCCACTTGCCCAACACCACTTTTTGCTGGTTGCCCCCTGAAAGCAACCCTGCCCGCAGGGTATCGTTTGGGGTTTTTATCGCAAGCGCCTTAATCATCCGACGAGCGTCTTCAACTTCCCGGCGTCGATTGAGCCATCCTCCGATCCGTTGGCGACGCCAAAGTCCGGCCAGTGTCAGGTTATGTCGGAGCGCCAGCTCAAGCACAAGACCCTGTTGTTTCCGATCTTCGGGGACCAGTGCCAGTCCGGCTGCAATGGCGTCGCTCACGCGCCGGAAAGTGACTTCTTTTCCAGCTGCCTCGATGCGGCCCCCCAACGCCCGGTCGATCCCGAACAAGGTCCGGAGGAGCTCGGTACGGCCTGCCCCGACGAGACCGGCCAACCCGACGATCTCACCTGCCTGGAGGTTGAACGATAAGGGGCAGCTGGGCCAAGCCGAGATAACAAGGTCGTCCGCCTTCAGCACCGTCGATCCAATGGGGTGCGTCGTCCGGGCATAAAACCGGGAAACATCACGGCCGACCATTTTTTGGACCATCGCCTCATGCGTAATCTCTTCGCGAACCAGTTCACCGGCGTTTTCTCCATCACGCAATACCAATACCCTGTCCGACAGCGCCTCCACTTCCTGAAGCCGATGGGACACATAAATAATGCTTACGCCTTTGGATCGAAGATCGTCGATGACCTCGAAAAGCACACCTACCTCGCTGGCAGACAAGCTGGAAGTCGGTTCGTCCATGATCAGGATCCGCGCATCGGCCGAGAGGGCTTTGGCAATCTCAACCAATTGCCGGCGCCCTATGGCAAGGTCCTGTACCCGCGTCTTCGGGGAGATGGCCAACCCAACACGCGCCAGCACGTGTTCGGAGGCCTCGAAAATTCGGCGTTGGTCCATCCATCCGAGGCGCCCGGGCTCACGTCCCAGAAAAATGTTGGCTCCCACGCTGAGGTTGCCCGCCAGGTTGAGTTCCTGGTGGATCAGGGCGATCCCGAGCTCGGCAGCGTGGCTGCTTGTGGAAATCGTGACCTGGCGCCCCTCCAACGCGATCTGGCCCGCATAAGGCTGTTGTACGCCAGCCAGAATCTTCATCAACGTGCTCTTGCCCGCCCCATTCTCGCCGACGACCGAAAGGACTTCACCCCGATGGAGATAAATATCCACGGCTCGCAGCGCGACGACGCCGGGAAAATACCTGATTATGCCCTGCGCGGATAAAAGAGGGGCGACGGCGCCCATATTGATCATTGATCAGTTCGCTTCCTCACCCAGAAGTCGCTTTGCCTCGGCCCAGAAACCATCCACATTCTCCGCGGTGATTTCGCGCGCCGGAATGTGGATGATTTGGCTCTCGGGCAACACCGAACGGTCGCCGCGAGCCAGTGCGGCAAGCACGCGTACCGACTCATAGCCGTAGCGGTATGGGTTCTGCACGATCGTTCCGGCAATCGCGCCGTCCTTGATGGCTTGCAAGGTGGCGTCGTCCTCGTCGAAGCCGACAATGGTAACCTGGTCGAGCTTGCCGGCCTCACGCACGGCCTCCAGTATCTGCGGTGGGTTGTAAACAAACATACCTACCATGCCGTCGACATCCGGGTAGCGGGCGAGGGCGTCCTCGACTTGAGACTTGGCGCGTGCAAAATCAAACCCGTCGACACGGGTGTCGAGTATCGTGAAGGTATCGCCCTCAATCACCTTGTCCACCGGATCCCGGCGAGTTGAGTCGTGTGAGCGATCGAGCAATTCGTCAATGACGCCCTGCCGTCGCAAATCGGAGTTGAGTTGACCCAACAGGCCTATAAAGAACACCACCTCGCCTCCTTCCGGCATGGCCTTTTTAAGCAATTGTCCGCACATGCGTCCGGCATCGTAGTTGTCCATGCCTATGTAGACAAGGCGGTCGCTGTCGGGCGCATCCGAGTCGTGCGTGATCAGATGCGTGTTGGCGGCGATTTCGGCCAGCAGACTAGCCTGGTTTTGGGGATCGCTGGGTGTAATAGCGATGCCATCGACCTGGCGCGCCAGGAGATCCTGCACCATACGCTTTTGCCCGGCTACGCCATCGGGGGGCATCATCACGGCGACGTCTACCCCGAATTCCTCCGCCGCATCGTGCGCGCCTCGGTCAGCAAAGACCCAAAACGAGGCGATGCCGTTGGTAATGAAGCCCACGGTGGGGCGCTCGTCGCCGCGGTCTCTGCCCTCGCCGCACCCCTGCACCATGAGCATACCCGCCACGAGGACAACCAGTGCGTTCCCGTACTTGAAAAGGTTCATGGCTCGTGTGTAAAGGTTTGGTCCAGTGAAAGCTATATATGCGCATCGCGCCTGTTTTGGAATCAGCCTTAGCATCTCAAACGGAAGAGGTACCTGGTGATTCGAAGATAGCTACGCGATGGAGTAGTCCGGGAATGCCCGCTATATTCCAAAGGATCGCCCCCCGTTGATGGTGAGAAACTGCCCGGTCACAAAGGAGGCTGCATCGCTGGCGTAATACACTACGGCGCCGGCCACGTCCTCCGGAACGCCCCACCTGCCCATCGGGATCGTCTTGAAGTAAGCATCCTTTACTTGCTGCGGATCGTTGGCGTGGCGATCGACGGGAATCCAGCCAGGAGAAATCATGTTGACCGTGATACCATACGGGGCCAGCTCGCTGGCCAGACTACGTGAGAACCCCACTTGCCCACCTTTGGCCGCAACATAGGCTGTGAACGGCGCCACCCCGAGCGAATACACCTCGCTGATGATGTTTATAATGCGGCCCCAACGCTGGCGCTTCATGTGCAGCAGGCAAGCCCGGCTGAGCAGGTACGGACTCTTGATGAAAAAATCGATCATCTCCTGGTATAAGTCCCAGTCGTAGGCCTCAATAGGCTTTTGGGCTTGCGCAGGCGTGGCGTTGGGCACCAGGATGTCGACAGGACCGAGGTCGGCTTCAACCTGCTGGACTAACCGTTGCACGTGTTCCTCGTCCGTGATATCGGCCCGTACGAGCACGCCGGTACCGCCGGTGGCTTTAAACGCGTCAAAGGTCGCCTCGGCGCGGGATTCGTTGTGATAATAGTTGAACGCCACGCGAGCCCCGGCCTGACCCAGCGCAAAGGCAATCTCCTTGCCCAACCCTGTCGAACTGCCGGTAACCAGGGCTACCCGGTTTGTAAGTGAAAACGCCATTATCCGTTCGGGACGGCCAGCCTGGTCCGGTCAAAGCCACGCAGCATGTAAAAAGAAACAACTCCTCACGCCAGCACTGCGTCAATCACGCGGCCATGCACATCGGTCAGGCGGATGTCGCGGCCACTGAACCGATACGTGAGCCGCTCGTGGTTCATGCCCAACAGGTGCAACATCGTCGCGTGCAACTCGTGGATCGTGGTAGGCTTGTCCACTACGCGATATCCATATTCGTCTGTGCTACCGTAAACCACACCACTTTTAATGCCTCCTCCCGCAAGCCAGATACTAAACGCCGATGGATTGTGGTCTCGCCCGTTCGTACCCTGCGCGAACGGCGTCCGGCCAAACTCGCCAGCCCAAACGACGAGGGTCTGCTCCAGCAAACCGCGTGCCTTCAAATCCTTCAGAAGCCCTGCAATAGGTTGATCCACCGCATGAGCGTTTTGTTCGTGCCCGACTTTCAGATTGGCATGCTGATCCCACCGGTCGGATTCGCAGCGCGGGCATGTCAATTCGATAAACCGTACGCCCCGCTCAACGAGACGCCGCGCCAACAGGCACTGCGCGCCGTAGCCCCGCGTATGCGGATCGTCGGACTCCATCCCGTAGAGCCTCTTCGTAACCCGTGTTTCGCCTGAGAGGTCCGTAAGTTCGGGTACCGAGGCCTGCATCCGGAAGGCCAGCTCGTAGTTCGTGATCGCCGACTCGACCTGGTCGGTGTGCCCGATACGACCCAGGAGCCGCTCGTCGGTCTGGCTCATCAGTTTCAGCTTCTGACGCTGCAGCTCCGACGTGGGCTCGAGAGGAACGATGTTGGCGAGCGGAACGTCGCCGGCCCGAAAGATCGACCCCTGATACGAAGCCGGAAGAAAACCACTGTTGAAGTTGTCGAGCCCGCCCGGCGGAATCAGCCCCCCGTCCAGTACCACGTAGCCAGGCAGGTCCTGGTTTTCACTGCCGAGTCCATAGGTAACCCAGGAACCCATCGACGGACGGCCTTGAAGTCCAATACCGGTGTGCAGGAAGTAGTTGGCATTCGTGTGCTCCGGAAAATCGGCCACCATCGACCGAATCACCGCCAGATCGTCGGCACAACTTCCGATGTGAGGAAAAAGTTCACTAACAGGAAGGCCGCTCTCGCCATAGCGTTTGAATTCCCAAGGGCTTTTAAAGATGGTGCCTATATCGTTAAACTGCGTGGCGTCAACCTTGAACTTGTCGTGTGGATTCTGGCCGTGTTCGCGAGCCAGACGCGGCTTGGGGTCGAAGCTGTCGACTTGGGAAACCCCGCCGTCCATGTAAAGAAAGATCACGCTCTGCACCTTGGGGACATGATGCGGTACCTGGGGTGCAAACGGATTGGCGCCAGGTAACTGCCGCTCGTTGGTAAGCACTCGACCAAATGCGGGAGTCCCCATCAGACCCATCAGCGCAATGGACCCAAAGCCGTTGCGGCACAGGGTCAACATCTCGCGCCGGGTCATTGGACAAGTAAGACTATGTGGCTTGCTCATGAGACCAGGTAGATGAATTCTTTAAGGTTCAGTACTACGTGGCAATAGGCAGCCCAGGATCTCAAATCGTCGAAAGCCTCTTCCTCCGAGAGTCCATAGCCACTGGCCTGTTGACGGATAAATGCGATCGCGTTGCCTCGCTCCTCTTCGGTGGGAAGCCGAGATAAAGCCGTTAGGTAAATATGGTCTATCTTCTCATCAACGTCAAGGCCGTGCAGAGCCACGAGGTTGCCAGCCCAAACGGTGGCCTGCCGGACCACCAGGGAGTCGTTGAGCATCGTCAGCGACTGAGCTGGCACGTTGGTGGTATTACGCTTGCCAAAGGTGGAAAAAGGGATGGGCATATCAAAAACAAGCATCATCGGTGACAGAAAGTTTCGCCGCATAGCAATATAGATGCTGCGTCGCCCTGCGCCGTCGAGCGGACCCGATGCCTGTGGACGGCCTCGCCCTTCCATGAATTCCGTCAAATGAATGGGTACCGGCTCACCGTACATCGTCGTATCGAGGCGACCTGAAACCGCCAGGATTGCATCGCGGATGGCTTCCGCTTCGAGCCGACGCACGGGATAGTGGCGCCAGAGCAGGTTTTCCGGGTCAACCTCAGCGGCTTGCGCATCAGCCTGCGTCGATTGACGAAACGCATGGGAGTGCACCATCTCACGAATCATGGACTTGACCGACCATCCCTGCTCGACAAAGCGAAGCGCCAGGTAGTCCAGCAAGGCCGGATGTGTCGGGAGCTTGCCCTGCGCGCCGAAGTTGTCCACCGTCTCGACAAGACCGCGTCCGAAAACGTGATGCCAAAGACGATTCACCATCACGCGAGCTGTCAAGGGATTTCCGGGGTTGGTGATTGCCTGGGCCAGTTCCAGCCGCCCACTCGCTGTGGTAGTGAAGGGGGTCCCATCGGGATCCAGCGCAGTCAGGAAGCGGTGCGGGACGGGGTCGCCTGCAAGCATCCGGTAGCTTCCCCGTTCAAAGACGGGGCTGTTGACGGCATTGCCATCCGTCACCCCTGCAAAGTGGGCTACCTCGTCAAGGCGGGTCTCTACCTCCTCGATTTGCGCGATCAGGGAGGCTACGGGATCCAGGGAGGCGTCAAGGAGACCCTGCCGCAGGGAAGCGTTGAGGAGAGCGACCTGAGCGGCTTCGGCCTGCCCGGAAGCCCATGCGCGGACGGCCTGTTGGACGACATCGGAGGACGCTCCACTTGACGGGGAATAATGCAAGGCCATATCCGGCAATTCCCCAGTGTACGCCACGGCGTAGGCGGCTTCGATATAAGAAGAATCGCCCCCGACAAGATGATGATTCTCGCTGACATGCCGGCCTTTTTCGTAGATACCCGCCAACAACTCCACGTAGGCTTTCCGGCCGCGCCACATACTCACGTCGAAATGGTGCAGGCTCAGATCCGAATCCTTCACTACCTGCTCAAGTCCACCGTAAATGGGGTTTTGGATGAGCTGGAAATTGTCGATGACGATGCGGATGGTTGATTGGCGTCCCGCCGCCAGGACGCCAATGGCGTCGTGCTCAATGGTAAACGTAGGCGACCGGAGCGCGCCTGGAATCCCCTTGGTCCACCACTGGCTCGACGCCACGCCGAAAGCCAAACTGTCGAGTGTCATCTCTCCTTGATCAAAGACCAGGGCGCCCATCACCGGACCCCTTCCAAAAGCTGGCTCGTGCGTAAACCACCCGTCGAAACTACCATGGCGGAAATCTCCAAGAACCTGGAAAGAAGAAGTTTCACTCTCTTGCGAAACCGGCTCGGACAGCTCTTCTCTACGGTCCTGTTCCTGGGAAAAACGTAGAGCAGCCTGCTGCACTGGCGTCTCCACCAACCCTTCCAACCATCCGTCGGCAAGACGCTGGCGCATTTCGGTTTTGAGGGCCCTGATCGAGTCCAGTCGTGCTGTCAGATCGGTAGGAAGCAACGACGTCGGGGCAAAACGCGTGCTCTCGAAAATGCTGTAGAGCGCGTAATAATCGGTCGTTGGAATGGGGTCGAACTTGTGATCGTGACAGCGGGCGCAGGCAACGGTCAACCCTTGAAACGTTTTGGTCGTGACGTCAATGATGTTGTTGATCCGATCGGCCTCATCCTGACGCACATCTACCGGGCTGTGCGTGCCCTCGCCCAGCGCATAAAAAGCCGTTCCAAGCACCGACTCGTCAAATCGCCGCTCGGGATGCCTGCGGGGCGCCTCCAGCAGGTCCCCTGCCAGGTGCTCTGCTACAAACCGGTCATACGGCACATCGGCGTTGAAGGCGCGAATAAGGTAGTCCCGATAGCGCCAGCTCCCCTGAACCGTGTAGTCGAACTCGTGGCCTCTGGCGTCCGCATAGCGAATGAGATCCATCCAATGCCGCGCCCAGCGTTCTCCAAAACGGGGAGAGGCCAGAAAGCGGTCAACCAGCCTTTCATAGGCGTCGGGAGACTCGTCGGCAACAAAAGCCCGTACCTCCTCTGGCGATGGAGGTAGCCCGGTCAGGACATAGGACAGGCGGCGAATGAGCCCCTCCCTGAATGCAGGCGGAGCTGGCTTCAGTCCTGCACCCGAAAGCCGAGCACCGATAAAACGGTCGATGGCGCCCGTGGCCGGCCAGTCGGCAGGGACCTCCGGCACGTCGGATTTTTCGGGCGGAATGAATGACCAGTGCTCCTTGTACTCGGCGCCCTGCTTGATCCATCGCTTAAGTAGTGCGATCTCGCGAGGATTGAGCGTCTTGTTGGCCTCCTTCGCGGGCATGCGCACCTCGGGATCTGCCGCAGTGATGCGCTGCACCAGCAGGCTTCGGCGGGTATTCCCGGGCACGATGGCGCGTCCACCCTCTTCCCGCCGGGCAGTGGCGTGCTCGCGGAGGTCCAGCCGCAGATCCGCCTCTCGCGTGCTGACGTCAGGACCGTGGCACACAAAACAATTGTTAGAAAGGATAGGCCGGATGTGGTAGTTGAAATCCACCTCGTCGGGGAGGTCCGCGCCAGCGTCCAGCGTTGGGAAGGGAACCAGGAAGAACAGCCCCAGCACAACGAGCACGCCCAGTCCAATCAAGACGCGACCCCGCCAAAAACCGAGATGTGAACCCAAAGGAGGCATGGTGTGATGCGGGTGTGCCGCTCTGCTTATTAATACAAGAAAAATACAAGGTTTTCAACCATACTGTCTCCTTGCCGCCCGCTCATACTCGATGGGTATGTTAGCGCTAACATTATCTGCTCCGACGCAAACGCGGTTACCTTCCCTGGGAAATACGCTGCAACCATATGGATACCCTCGCTAACACTGAGGTGTTCCTTCTCGTCGTAGATCGCCTCTGCGACCGAAACCATGTGAAATGAGCAGGTTAGCCGGGCGACCGGGCGCCTCGAACACCACGTCGAAAGCGAGGAGTTCGCAGGCCCATTACCCGTATCTATCCGGCGGCTTCGGCGCCGGAGCGCAATGGAGAGGCGGGCCGAGTCGAAACGGATCATGAGGGAGCATATGGCGCTCGTGCTTAAGCGTGCCGGCGCGAGGCCGGAACTCATAACCACGATGACGATGCCACTACTGCCTGGTCCATGAACCGTCGCCACCGCTGAAGACTTTTGCCCTATCCGAGAATAATAGGTATGTTGACTCCCATATCTCCTGGTGTTTCCTTAAGCCTAAACCGAAAGAACCATGGCAAAGCTCCGCAGCATATCCTCGGTAGCATTCAGCGGACTGTTCGTGCTTGCTTTTTTCGGGTGCGAGCCTAACCGGAACGGTGTGTCTCCGGCGGCATCCGGACCTATCCCGATAGCCCATTCGTTTTTCGTAGCCGGCCCTTCACTAACGGGTATCCTGGGAGAGGACAATGAAGTCCTATGGGATTCGGGTCGACCGGCAGCCAGAGACGGTTATGTACTTCCCAACGGGCATGTACTCATTTGCTGGAGTGACGTCGTTCATGAATACGACCTGGACAAAAATGTCATTTTCACCTACAAACTGAATGAGCTTAATGGAGAGTTAGGAACAGCCGTCCGGCTGGATAACGGCCATACCATGATCGTAGAATCAGGTAAGCAGCCGCGCATCGTTGAGGTCGATAACGAAGGGGAAATTATCCATGAAGTAGCCTTGCAACCAGAGACCGATAATGTGCATATGCAGACGAGGATGGCTCGGAAGCTGCCAACTGGAAATTACCTGGCGCCTCACCTGCTGGCGTTTGCTGTGAAAGAGTATACCCCTTCGGGAGAGGTCGTTAAGACGTTTAAAACAGATCTCGAGCAACTGGGTGGAAAAGAAGCCGAGAATTGGCCGTTTACCGCCATCCGACTGAATAATGGAAATACCGTGATCGCCTTGACGCATGGCAATAAGATCATAGAAGTAGATTCCGATGGAGTTGTGGTCTGGCAGATGTCCAACGAGGATGTGGAGGATGCTATTTTTGCGGACCCTTGCGGGGCTCAGCGTCTACCCAACGGTAATACGGTCATAGCGAGCTATGCCGCGCAAGAGGGCGTAAAACTCTTCGAGGTAACGCCGGAACGAGAAGTGGTCTGGGCCTATGAAGGACCTCATCGGGTACATCATTTCCAGATACTTACGACAAATGGACAGCCTTTAGAGGGAAAACCCCTAAAGTAACACGAGCATAGTTCAGTTTAATGGATATCAATACGGACTTCTTCAGACGTCGTCCTGGCACACTCGAACTGGCCCTGGACGAACCGGGACGGAGCAGCCCGGGCCACACGTTCTATGGCATCTACTGCTCGGCCTGCGTCAAGGAATTCGAAATGTCATCCTGGAGCAAAGTGGCAGGCTACGGCTAAACTTTGCACCGCTATGCTTACAAGCTTGTCGTCTTTTCCACTTCAAACGTTATAGCCTGACCGGACTCAACGCGTCTGGGCTCTTCAAAGTCTATCTGTCCATAGCCGTTCAGGATAAAGCGGTCTAATGTCAGGTCGCCGTTAAGCGCGCTTAGCGTCAGCGATTTCCGGTCGCCCTGGTTTTTTATAGTCGCGCTCCCGTATCGGTACCCGTTAGACCAGAAATACTCCCCTTCTTTCGGGTTAAACGCCATGCTATTGTCGACGGCGGAATAGCGAAATCCGGTATAGGCCAATATACCTGCCCAGGCAGCCATGGCTCGGGCATAGCGATGGCCATATTCCCCTTCATTAAACGGGTTTCTTTTATGGCCGTCATAGCGATCCCGGATGGCCTGGAAGACCTTTAAGCCTGCATCCACCTGTCCTTCATAGATCATGTGGGACGCCGTGCTGTATTCAAAGCCGGTCATGATCTCCGTGTAGTACGGAAAAGGGAAATCCAATAGATCGCCGCGAGGATAACTGGCCATGAGAAGCCCCGCCTCGTCGCCCAGTCCAAAACTGCGAAACGTGTTGAAATGCTCGTTGAAGTTATCGATCCAATTATACTTCATGATACTTCTCAGCGTGGTCTGCACGTTATCCGGGTCCAACACATAGCCCAGGCCCGCGGTGTGCGCCAGGTATTGACCCACCAACTGATCGACCAGGCACCCCTTGCCCAACTGAGCCACCTTGCTTGCGCCCTCAGGAATATGATGTTCATAGTACTCGCCATTAAAAATATTGGCGTCGATCCACGCGCGACCCCGTTCATATAAGTCTCTGCATTCCTCGGCAAAGGCGGTATCTCCCACGTGCCTTGCCATTTCTTCCGAGGCTCTAAGGGCGCCCAGGTACCAGGCCGCCATCTGCGGGTTGGGGCCTCGGTAATTGATATCCATGGTGTTGTGCTGACTGCCCTCCATGACGCCATCTTTGTCCTGATCCCAGATGCCTGTCCAGGCAAAACTCATGGCCTTTTTGATGTTAGGCCACATCTCGATGAGTTTGTCGTCATCTCCCGACAATTGCCACTCGCGATACATCTTGATCAGGGTGCCCATCTGGCCATCGGCCGCCCAGCGCTGGAAGCTTTTCGCGCGCATATCAAGCGGTAGGCCCACCCGATGGCTCATACCGCCATGGTCATTGGTGGCATGCATAAACTCCACCTCTCGGAACTTGGTAGCGAGGTCCCCGAAAAGAAAAGGAACAGTTGACTCATAATTCCACACGTGAAAACAGGTGCCAAACCCCCATCCCGAACTTTTCGAAGCGCCTATTCGGGTTCCTTCGATGCTGCCCGTGCCCTCAAATCCAAAGGGCAGGCCATCGGCTGTTCGAAAGACTGTTTGGCTACGCAGATTGTTGAGGTTAAACAAACCGGCTTCCTTAAGGACTTCGGGCACGTCGCTTTCCGTCAGAGTCCGCACAAAGCGCACCGTTTCCCTTTCAAGCTCTTCCAGTTCAACTGCTGTCTGCTCCGCTACGTCCCAGGCGTCCTGATAAAGCGTCGTGTAATAATTGCCGACGATTTCCGTGCCCCCGAAAGCTCCCGCATAGTGAACTCCATGATCCCAGGCTCTACGATTGGGGAAATGCCAGGTAAGCATAAAAGTGATGACCTTGCTCTCTTTGGGCTCCAGACCCACTTTTACGGCCAGCGTAGCCGGAGGCGTCGCAATGGCGTGTGTGGTGTCGGGGTGGTCAGTGAGTTCTCCGTCAGCGACAAAATCATCCCAAAACTCCCGGAAGGTCCAGTTCCAGCCCAACTGCGCCCACGAAGTCCGGTGGGTCACCTCTTCGGAAGTGGTGGTCAGGGCCATCGTCCCCCAATTGACATCTTGAGGGTCCACCCCTTCGGAGGACATAAAGACGCCCGTTAACCCCTTACCCACACGATACGCATTGACATTACCTTCAGGCTCTCCGCTCCAACCATCCGCGCCGATATAATTGGGCACCATCCCGCAAATGGCGGCCTCTATGGCCTCATCCGACGTGTTGGTCAGTACGTATCGCAACACCGCCACAGGAACACCGCTCTTGTCCGCATCGCCCATGATCAGGGGGTTGAAAGCTTCCAGACGCACCTGCACAGGCACATCCTGATGCCTGAAGTTCACTTGGGCAAGGGGGTAGGCTGCTGCAAAGGTGGTCTCTTCAAACCGGGGAAAGCCCGAGTTGACGGCATCCGCTCCCCAGTCTCCATAGTATTCTTTGATCTGTACAGGCCCTTCCAGCACTCTGACCTTGCCTTCGCTGTCTTGCTGCTTGTAATACAAGGCGAAAAAGGGTCCGTTGGCGATCGTAGGCAGGACCAGCTTGAAAGCGGGTAAAAAGCCGATGGCGCCTCGGTTCATGATCTCCCAGTCCCGCAAGTCCCCCCGGCCACCCAGTGAAACGGTGCCGGTGCCGATGCCGCCCAAGGGCATGGCGACTTCATCGAGGTATTTGCCGGAATAGGTCTTCAGGACCGGCCATTCGGCATTCCATTGGGTGGATGTTTGACAGGCAGAGGCAACGACCAACAACATCGCGCCCCCCAAAAATGTGAGCTTGGACATGGTGCAGGTACGTTTTAGCCCCGAAGGGCTTCATATAAAGATCTCAGTGCAGGCCGAGTAGCGAAACGCAAGGGGTCCGGTAGGCATCCGGTGCGGAGTTCATCAAGGTAGTCTACAAAGGTGGCCTGACGCAACTTCGTGGTAGACGATTCGAGTATTGCGTTTGGGTTCCGAGACGCTTGGCCCGAGGCGCTCCGTCTTACATCTCCCACTTAAGCTGCTGTCGATAAAAATCCAACTCCTGCTTTTCCTGCCCATTCAAAGAGGTCGTATCCCGCATCGTCAAGTGCTCAAAACGGGTTCTCCGGAAGGCCCTCATCTCCGTCACCATGCTGTCGGCCATGGCCTTGCCGTACGGGCTTTGAGGATATTGGGAGATGTCTGTCAAGACAGGATAGGTGGAGCCGATGGGCCGGCTGTTTTTTCCTTTTTGTCCATAATCCCCTATATCCTCTCTGGCCCAATTTGCAAGATCTGTGAGCCGTTGGACAACCTCCGGATGCTCGCTGGCGAGATTTCTTGTTTCCCCGACGTCGGTTTCGAGATCAAAAAGAAGATCCTCCGGCAAAACCTCGGCCGCATTGGTAAACCAGGCGGCGCATTCTCCGTAAATCCCCGCTCGTTTCTCCGGACGGGCAAAATGGAGCTTCCATTTCCCTGCCCGGACGGCCTGTAACCAGGTCCCGGCGTAATGATAATACGCTTCATGAAGCGCTTCCGTCGGATCCTCTGCCGTCATCAACGGAAAAATATTTTTCCCGTCAATGACCCTGTCTTTCGGCATCTCCGCACCGGCAAGGGCGGCAAGGGTGGGAGCGATGTCAATGATTCCAACGACCTGTCGACTGATCCGAGAAGCTGGTATCACGTGTTTCCATCTCATGATCGCAGGCACGCGAATCCCTCCTTCCCAAGTCGACATTTTGCTTCCCCGCAAGGCGCCGGCACTGCCCGACTGCGTTCCCTGTCCGGCCCACGGGCCGTTGTCAGAGGTATAAATGACGAGCGTGTTTTCATCCAGGTTTTCCTGCTCCAGTTTCTCGACAATTCGGCCGACGCTCCAGTCAATCTCTTCAATCGCATCGGCGTATAGGCTGACGCCGCTTTTCCCTCTAAAACGCTCCCCCGGGTAAATGGGAATATGCGGCATGGTAAAGGCGAGATAAAGAAAGAACGGGCCTTCCTTGTGCTGGTCGATAAAGCGGAGACCCTCACGAGTGAAGTCCTGGGTCATCCGGGCATGATCGGGGCGGATGGTAAGAAGGGAGTCATCCCGATAAAGCGGAACCGCAAAATTTTCGAAGACCTGCGTGCCGTTCACCAGTCTGATCCCGTAGAAAAAGTCAAAGCCCTGCCGATTCGGCGCGAAGGCGTCTTGCTCTCCCAAATGCCATTTTCCCACAGCGGCCGTAGCATAGCCCTTTGTTTTGAGCACCTCGGCAATGGTAACCTCATCGGGATGCAGACCAAAAGGAGATCCCCACAACTGGACATCGGGCAAGCCCGTCCGAGGCGCATAGCTACCGGTCATTAAGGCAGCCCTGGAAGGAGAGCAGATCGGGTGGACGTAAAAGTCCGTGAACAATATTCCTTCGTTTGCCAGTTGGTCGATATGGGGAGTACGGATGGTTTGCGACCCGTAACTGCCCAGATCTCCATAGCCTTGATCATCGGTCAGAATGACGATGATATTGGGACTGGCGGAAGTGTTCCCGGTTTCGAGCGTTTGGGCTTGACATGAACCAAGTAGCATCAGGAACCCTGACCAGAACAACGGCCCGAGCGCCCGGTTTCCTTTCTTTTTTTGCATAATCAATACCCGGTCTATGCATTTTTTGCATAGTTCATATGCGATCTATGCATTATTTGCATAATTCAGGAGAGACCATCTCAATCTCCTTACAAAACAGTCAGATACTGCACGCTGAACAAGCGGTTCGCATCCATCCAGACATCCCGCACAGCGAATCCGGCGCGCTCGGCAAGGCCCCGGAAACGCTCCAGCGTGAACTTGTACGAATACTCGACGCAAATGGGTTCGCCCTCCTCGAAACGGATATGGCGCCCGTTCACGCGCACGGTCTGATCGCATGCGCTCACCAGAGACATTTCGATCCGCCCTTCGTCGAGATTGTAGACGGCCCGGTGCCGGAAAGCGTCCAGGTCGAATGTCGCGCCCAGTTCCGTATTCATGCGGCGCAGCAGGTTCTTGTTGAACGCCGCCGTAACGCCCTGCGCGTCGTTGTACGCCGCCTCGACGGTTCCCCTGTCCTTTTCAAGGTCTACCCCGATCAGGAGTCCGCCTCCGGGGCCCGCCGCCTGCGCCATGCGCGCAAGGAAGGCGTGCGCCTCGTGCGGCTCGAAGTTACCTATGGTGGATCCGGGAAAATAGACCACCGTACGCGCCGCATCGAACCCGTTGGAGGGGACCGCGAAGGAACTCGTATAATCCGCGGGAACGGCGCGCATGGGAATATGCGGGTACATTTCCTGGAGATGGCGCATCGAGGCGCTCAGATGCTCCTCGGAAATGTCGATGGCTACGTAGCCGGCCGGTTCCGGCATGCGGTCCAGCAGAAGGCGCGTCTTCAGGCTGCTTCCGCTACCGTATTCGAGGAGTAGACAGCGGGCGCCGAGGCGAGCGACGATCTCGTCGAGATGCGCCTCCATGATGGCAAACTCCGTACTGGTCGGATAATACTCCTTGAGTTCCGTAATCCGGTCGAAGAGGCGCGAACCGCGTGCGTCGTAGAGATACTTGCAAGGGAGGGACTTCGGCGTACGCCCCATCCCCTCCATTACATCGGCAAGCAAGGCGTCGGCGGAGGAGGGCGGGCTGTCCCCTCCCGCGGCCGGTTCCCTGCCGTTACGGGCATGGTTTTCCCCTGTAGAGGCAGATAAAGGATGCTCCCCGTTGGAGGAAGCGACAGCACTCCCCGCGGGAGCGGATACAGAACGTTTCATGACTTCGGTGGCGGATAGCATTCGGACAATATACGTGAAAGCGCCGCCGGGGGTGTAGCGATGTTCGTACGGGGGCCTGGGGACAGGGTTGCACACTGCTCGTTACGGATCGCGAGCCAACCGGAATCCCGTGAATTGCCAGGTGGCTTCCGGCGGAAAGAAATTACGATAGGTAGGGCGTATGTGCGTCCTCGGCGTGACGCACGAGCCGCCGCGCAGCACGAACTGGTTGCACATGAACTTGCCGTTGTACTCGCCGAGCGCTCCTTCGGCAGGGGCATAGCCGGGATAGGGGGCGTACTGGCTGCGCGTCCACTCCCATACGTCGCCGTAGAGTTGCCGCAGCGTTGCGGCTCCTGTCCCGGTCGATCCGTTCGTTCCGGCTGCGCCGTGCGGGGGGGCAGGCCTGGGATGCATGGGAACATCCTCCAGAAAATGCGCCTCCTCAACGGACGGGGAGCACGCGGACGCCGCCACCTCCCATTCCTGTTCCGTGGGGAGCCGGGCCCCTGCCCAGCGGGCATAGGCGTCTGCCTCGAAATAGCTGATGTGCGCGACCGGTTCGTTCGGCGCCACGGGCTTCATGCCGCCCAGCGTGTAGGTCCACCAGGCGCCGTCCCGCCGCTCCCAGTAGAAGGGTTCGGTCCATCCGCGTTCCTGGACGGTGGCCCATCCCATCGACAACCACCATTCGGAACGCTGGTAGCCGCCGTCTTCCATGAAAGCCATGAATTCGGCATTCGTGACGGGCCGGTCGGCCAGAAGAAAATTCTCCAGAAAACATCGGTGCCTCGGCCCCTCGATGTCGAAAGCAAACCCGCGCCCCCCGGCATAGCCGATCTCGTACACGCCCGCATCGAACGGGACCCATGTCAGAGGCGCCGTATCCCCCGCTTCGTTCTCGAAGGCCTTGTAGACGGGGCGCAGCGGATTCACCGAAAGCACATGCTTGATGTCCGTCATAATGAGTTCCTGGTGCTGCTGCTCGTGCTGCATGCCCAGTTCGATAACCGGAGCAGCCTTCTGCGCAACACCCGGGTCCGCCTCTTCCATAAACCGGATCAGGTGCTCGTCCACATGGCGCCGGAACGCCATCACCTCGGCTACCGTAGGCCGGGAAATGTACCCCCGCCGGTCCCGGCAGTGCCGCTCCCCGGCCTGTATGTAATAGGAATTGAAGAGATAGGGATACTCCTCGTGGTACAAGGCGTACGACGGAGCGAATCCCCGGAGCGCGAACGTCTCTAAAAACCAGCTCGTATGGGCAAGGTGCCATTTGATCGGGCTCACGTCCAGCATCGTCTGGATGACGCAGTCCTCGATCGCAAGGGGTTCGACCAGACGCTCGGTGGTCCGGCGCACACGGCGATAGGCCTCGGCGAGGCGTCCGAGCGAATCGCCGGGTTTCTCCCGGGCCCCGGCGGATCCGGGCACTATATCCGGTAAAACAGTGGGCATACGGCAAACCCTCGCAATATTGAATCGGAATGCCTACAGGATACGTGTATTTTACGGGTTGTGCATAAACCATTCAACCTAATATGTATATAGCATATCCATGTCGGAAATTCGATCCGGCGACGCCCAGGGAGTACTTCCCGTGACCGTCGGGTCCTGTAAAAATCGTCCCGGGGGCGCTCTGCCCTTGCCGCGCTCCAGCGGCGTCCTGCTGCACATCACCTCGCTTCCGGGTCCGTACGGCGTGGGCGATCTGGGGCCGGAGGCCTATTGTTTTGCGGATTTTCTGGCGGAAACGGGCCAGCGCATCTGGCAGGTGCTTCCGCTCGGCCCGGCGGGCCTTGGGAATTCACCCTATTCCAGCCCGTCCACGTTCGCCATGGACCCGATTTTCGTGAGCCCGGAGTTGATGATGGAAGACGGCCTGCTGGATCCGGAAGAGGGACACGCCTTCATTAACCCGGCTCTCGATCGACTGGCTGAAGTCGAACAGGGCACGGTGCCTGCCGAGTATCTCGCTTTCTATCCCGGCGACATCACGCCGCACCATGCCTCCTGCGCGGATTTCGACAAAGCCCGGCGCATGAAGGCTCTACTCCTGAAAGCGGCCTTCGAAAAATTCGATGTCGGAGAAACTCCCTTCGCATTCGGCCCCGCCGCTTTCGACGCCTTCTACAGGGCCAATGCCCATTGGCTCGACGACTACGCTCTGTTCATGGCGCTGCGGGAAAGGCACGGCAATGTCGAGTGGACAAAGTGGGCCAGAGAATACGCATTGCGAGACCCGGAAGCGCTCGAAGAGCTCTGTAACAAACGCACCGCCCGCATCCGACAGCACAAATTCTCGCAGTTCGTGGTGTATGACCAGTGGAACCGCCTCAAACGCTACTGCAACGAACGGGGCATCCTGTTATTCGGCGACATTCCCATCTACGCGGCGCACGACAGCGCGGACGTGTGGACGGATCCCGACCTCTTTCACCTCGACGAAACCGGGCAAAGCGCCTTCTCCGGCGGCGTTCCTCCCGACTATTTCAGCAAAACCGGACAGCACTGGAACAACCCGACGTATCGCTGGGACGCGATGCGGGAGGACGACTTCGCATGGTGGACCCGCCGGCTTGAGGCGATCCTGAACCAGGTAGATCTGGTGCGGCTGGATCACTTCCGGGGATTCGCCGCTTACTGGGAGATTCCCCCGGGGGAAGAAACCGCCGTAAACGGACAATGGATGGACGGCCCGGGCGCCCGCTTTTTCGAATGCGTGGAAGAGCGGCTTGGCCCCCTGCCGCTCGTGGCCGAAGACCTCGGATTCATCACCGACGATGTACGAGACCTCATAGACGCCCTCGGGCACCCCGGCATGGCCGTGCTCCAGTTCGCCTTCTCCCACGGCCCCGACAACCCGTCCCTGCCGCACAACAACCTGCGGAATCTCGTGCTGTACACGGGCACGCACGACAACGACACGTTCCTCGGCTGGTGGAAAAAGCTGGCTTCGGATCCGCAAAAAAAGAACGAGTACGACTTCGCCCGTGAGTACCTGGAGCTGGACGACTGCCCCGAACAGGAAGTGCATTGGGCGGCGCTCCGGGCAACGCTCGCGTCCCCTGCCGAGTATGTGGTCTTCCCGATGCAGGACCTGCTGGGGCTGGGAACGGAGGCGCGCATGAACACGCCGGGCGTGCCCGAAGGAAACTGGGGATGGCGTTTCACGAAAGACCGGTTGACACAGGATATCCGGGAACGTCTGAAGACCCTCACGATCCTGTGTGGGCGGGCAGAGGGCGCGGACACACCCGCACCAACTCATTCCTGATCGATGGCGGCGTCCCTGCCGGCAAGTGGGTCCTCTTACGGGTACAGGCATATCCATGCCGGCATGAAGAACCGGTGAAGAGATGCCATTAGGAAGAATATGCAATGCATAAGACCCCGGGGGTTACGAAAATGCGGCCTTCGCAGAATTGGGTCACATTACTTATACCCCCCGTGAAGTATTCGAGAAGGAGATTTCTGGGTGCAGCTGCATCCGCAGCGGTTCTTCCAATAGCCGGATGTGTCACCTCCTATGGACACCGGTCGGCGTACACGAGCCAGATTCTTAAGCCTCAAAACCGGAATACCGTCTTTTACTGGATAGATACAGCCCTGCAGCAAGTACGGGACCAGAGAATTCTTACGCCGCGCGCGGCATACAATTACGGCTTATCAACGACGGCCGGCTTTCTTGCCGCAAACGGGATTCTCCAGGCCTATGACGAGCCGTTTGGCATTGGCCCCGGTCCGCGCGGCGCCGATCCGGAAATCGCTTACGGGGTCGCTTTTTCCATTGCAGCGGGGGAAGCGTTTCAGCAACCCTTTCTCTTCGAGCGGATGGCGTTCAAAAACCAATTTCCGGGAAGCGAAGCCAAGCAACTCGGGGTCGAGTGGGGCCAGAGGGTTGCCCGCCATGTGCTCAAAATGCGAACCAATGACGGATCCGAACCGAGCGAGGTTAACTACTATCTCAACCGGTACAAGCGTCGCAAGGATTCGTTGCGCTGGCGCCCTACCGGACCGTTCTATGGCGCCAAACCAGGTCCGGCATTCGCCTCTTTCGATAGATGTTTGTTTCCGGGCCATGGCCAGATCAAACCCTGGACGATGACGAGCGGATCGCAATTTCGTCCGCCTGTATTTCATGACTCTGCGAGTCCGGAATTTGCTAATGAATTCGACACTGTCCGTCGCCTCGGAGAAGCGGATAGTGCAATGCGAACAGCTGACCAGTCAGAAATTGCACTGTTCTGGGAAGATGGCCCCTGGGGCATTACGCCACCGGGCCATTTCATCTATATCGCCATGCAGCTTTTGCAGGATCGTGATCTCAGCTTCATAGAACTGGCCCGCGCCTTCGCGCTGATCGGCATGACGCAGTGCGATGCATCTATTTGCGCATGGGACAGCAAGTACCATCATGATATTCTCCGTCCGGAAAGCGCCATTCGCGTTCGTGCGTCGCAATTCAATAACCCGGATCCGCGCGTGGCCCGGCAGCCCGACTGGCGAAGTTATATTCCCACGCCGGAATTTCCTGCGTACACATCCGGCCATTCCACGTTCGGCGCGACGGCTGCCGAGATGATCGCCCTGATATATGGCCGCGACGACATTGCGTTTTCGGGCCGATCCCCCGACGAGGTGTTATGGCCGCAGTTGAAAGGCGTCACCAGGCATTGGACGAGCCTGAGCCACATGGCGGAAGAAAATGGTATGAGCCGCCTCTACGGAGGAGTTCATTGGGAAGTCGACCATAACGAGGCCATAAAAGCCGGTCGCGCGATCGCACGGCAAGCCTTTCACGTTACTTTTCCAAAGAAGGTCTGAAGTGAAAATGATACGATGTGGATTTGCCCGGTTTTTAATTACTGCCGGGATTGCATGGTTAGCAGGCACTGGAATGCATTATGCCGCAACGGCACAGGGGCTTTCTCTCAATTATGAAAGATTGTCGTCATTGGACGAACCCCTTGCAACCGAAATCGGCGATGTGACATTCTTGCTGAACGGCCTTCTAGATACACCGTTAGCCCTTGCCCTGGGCGATGGCGAACGACGACGAGACATCGATTTTATTGGTAATTTTCAGGGCAGTGCGCTAACGCAGTTGCCGAATCGTTGGCGGGTCGAACTGACCTATTTCGGCCAACAAGGCCCCGGTGATATCTATGGCTCCAAACCGGATGGAGGATACACGGACAATGTGGCCTTGTCCATTGGCGGTATGTGGGGCACCGTGGTAGGTGGAAATGTTTCGGGCATAGTCCGCGAATATACGCGGCGCCTGCGCGGTGCAGGCAATGCCTCACTGGATTTTGACGATGCCCTTGGTCAGGTTGCGGACTGGGGCGGCGGTTATATCGGCCGATTTGGTCCGTGGATTCTAAGTACTGTGGTGGACGAAGATGCCAATCTGGATCTGGGGGCCACGTACCAGCGCCCGTTCGGCGCCAGAGATTACCGGTTGGCCGGGCGATATACGAAGAGGGGCTACACGTCTGTTGTTGGAGACCGTTTTGAAAACAGGGTTGTTAGTGTGGTCGGCGAATTCATTTACGGCAGTACATTATATGACGCGGGTGTGAGTTATGAGCGCTTTACGTCGCGTAGGCTGGATGCCGGTCGTTGGTATATATCATCAGGAGTTCACACTAAACTTGGCGTTCTTAGCTTGTCTCTCGAAGGGCACTATGGCCGGATCGCAAGCAAAGATGAGATCGCGGCTGCGCTGGGTCTTCAGTATGATGTGGCGCGGGGATTATCTGTAAATCTTGGATTTAATTATGCGAAAGCCAGAGCAGATATTGGAAGTCGCAATTTCATTGCGCCGGAAAATAAGGAGGCTATCATTTCATTGAGATATAGTATGTAGATAAACGCCAGAATAATTATCAAATTTTTTCACCTTTAGACAGCTCCAGTGGGCTGCATCCCATTTGTCTATAACAGGCGCGATAGAAACTCGAATAAGATATAAATCCAATCGCGTAGGCCAGTTCTGTCAGATTATAGTCGCCATACTTGAGTATCCGCTTCGCCAGCCGGATACGCAGCCACTCGATGTATTTTCGAGGCGTCATCCGTTCACCACAGCCCAGAGTGACTTCGCTGGCAAATCGTTCATAGAAGCGATTTGTTTTAATACCGCATGCAGTGATTAAGTCACGTACGGACAGGGAAGGCTCTAAAAGATTATTGTGAATATATTCGAGAGATCTTATGACATCCACTTTTTCTGCACGTGGTGCAACTTCATCTATAAAATGGATATAAGATCCATCTATGATTTTATTTTTCGAAAAATCTTTACGAATAATTAACGGAGGAGGTATTGTTATTTCAATCATAATTGACATACCTATGATGTTTGTATGACGATTTTCACTTGCGAAATATCGTAGACAGAAATATAATTTTCAATAGGGATTACAGATTTGGATGTAATTTCTTATTACATATTGTTTATTAAACTTATTATATACTATTCGTTAAGCCATTAAAAACAAAGATTCACCCCTCGCCGACGCGCACGCAACACCGCCGTCGAGAACGCCTCCACGGTAATCCGCCCGTCCGCAATCCGGTCTCCCTCCCGGAAGTCCCCGTCTCCGCGGGCAGGTGAATTTTCTTCCGGTGCAGGCATATCCATGCCGGACACGAACTCCCAGGGACCTTGGGGCGATTCCGCCCCGGTGCAGAGCAGCGTTTCAGGGGCGGGGAGGGCAAAAGTCACGTCGTGCCCCCCGGCATTGAACAGGATCAGCATGGTATCGTCCTCGCGCTTGCGTCCCTCCGGATCCAGACCGTGCAGGCCGCCTCCGCAAAGCAGTACGCCGAACGCCTGCAAACCATGATTCGCCCAGTCGCCGTAATCCATCTCGCGTCCGTCGGGATGCCACCAGAGTACGTCGCGCGCGCCCTCCGCGTCCGTTTCGCCCCGCAAAAAGAAACGCCGCCGGAAACTCGGGTGCGCCTTGCGAAGCGCTATCGTCTTTTTCGTGAATTCCAGAAAAGCCTGCTTCCGGTCGTCAAGGTCCCAGTCGTACCAGGCAAGTTCGTTGTCCTGACAGTAGGGATTGTTGTTGCCTTCCTGCGTATTCGAGAGTTCGTCACCGCCGAGCAGCATCGGAACGCCCTGGGAAAGCAACAAGGTCGTCACTATGCTCCGCTTGCGCCGCTCGCGCATATTCAGCACGTCGGGGCGGTCGGTGGGGCCCTCCTCGCCGCAGTTGGCGCTGTAATTGGGCTCGTGCCCGTCGCGGTTATTCTCCCCGTTCGCGTGGTTATGCTTCTGCTCGTAGCTGACGAGGTCCTCCAGCGTGAATCCGTCGTGGGCCGTAACGAAATTGATGGACGAAGAAAGGCGGCGCTCCGGCGCCCGGTACATGTCGTTCGATCCTGCGTACCGGGTCGCGAAAACCCCCTGCAAACCTGCATCGCCCCGCCAGAACCGGCGCACGACGTCCCGGAAAAGCCCGTTCCACTCGGACCAGAGCCACGGGAAGCCGCCGACGCGGTACCCTCCCGGCCCCACATCCCACGCCTCCGCAATCAGCTTCACACGGCTGAGCACGGGATCCTGTTCGACAAGCGTGAAAAACGTGGAGGCCATGTCCACATCGTAGTGCTGGCGCGCCAGGGTAGTGGCCAGATCGAACCGGAACCCGTCCACATGCATTTCGCACGCCCAGTACCGCAGGCTGTCCATAACGAGGCGTAGCACCTGCGGGCGCCCGGCGTCGAGGGTATTGCCGGTACCCGTATAATCCGCGAGGTAGCGCGGCTGGCCCGGATTGTTCTTGTAATACAAAAGATTATCCAGCCCCCGCAGGGAAAGCGTGGGGCCGAGTCGGTTGCCTTCTCCCGAATGGTTGTACACGACATCCAGAATGACCTCGAAGCCGGCCGCGTGAAGCGTCCGGACCATCTGCTTGAATTCGTGCACGGCCCCCGCAAGACCGGCCGCGGCGTATCCCGGCTCCGGGGCGAACCAGGCCAACGTATTGTATCCCCAGTACTGAGCCAACCCCTCCTCGACAAGGCGGCGGTCATGCACATGAGCATGTACGGGAAGTAACTCGATGGTCGTGACGCCAAGGCTCCGCAGGTGATCCAGCACAGGCTCCGAAGCGAGCCCCGCATACGTACCGCGCAGGTGCGGAGGCACATCCGGGTGTCGCTTGCTGATCCCCTTCACGTGCGTTTCGTACAAAATGGTATCTTCCCACGAGATGTCCGGAGAGCGGTCGTCTCCCCAGTCGAACCGCTCGTCCGCTACGGCTCCGAGCGGGGCATACGGGGCGCTGTCGAGATCGCTGAAAAGAAGGTCTTCCTCATCCGTTCCGATAACATAGCCGAAAAGACTATCGTGCCAGGAAAGCGGCCTCCCGATGGCCTTCGCATAGGGATCGAAAAGCACCTTGTTCGGATTGAACCGGTGGCCGTGTTCGGGGTCGTATGGACCATGTACGCGGTACCCGTAGCATTGACCCGGAGCCAGCCCGGGAACATAGCCATGCCACATGGGCCCCGTGCGTTCGGGGAGAGCAAGCGTTACCGACGGTGCGTCGGCCTTGCCATCCTCGAACAACACCAGTTCCACATGCTCTGCATGACGGCTGAACACGGAGAAGCGCACACCCTCGCCGTCCCAGTGCGCGCCGGGGGGATTCGGCTGACCGGGCCATATCCGGGCCTGGTTTTCCGGATGCGATCGTGCGGATTTCGATGTACCTTTCGACATGGTATATATAAACGAACGTACGAAGGGCGTTCCGAAACCCCGGAAACCCGCGCCCGTTCCAGCGCACCTGTCGGAACATCGCGCATTCACTTTTTCGACAAACATCGTACATGGATGATCTGAATTTGCCCGAACACTGTTCTTGCCCGGTGCTTACCGGGCTAACGCCGCAAACGGACGGGGGCAGATGGCCTGTGCGCAGGTTTCCGGGAGACGAAATGACCGTCCAGGCCGACTTGATTACCGGGGGCCACGAGTGCATTGCCGCAGAACTCCTTGTTCGCCACGAACAGGACGAAAAGGAAACGGTCCACCGCATGGCGCTGCGCTACAACGACGAATATCTCGCCTCGTGGACACTGGACCGGCTGGGAACGTGGTTTTTTCGGGTACGGGCATGGGCGGATCCCTTTACGACATGGCGAGACCGGTTTGCGCGCCGGGTCGAAAGCGATGACCCGGAGATCGAAAGCGAACTCCTCGTGGGCACAGGGCTTCTCAAGCGATCGGCGCAGGTTGCCAGGGGCAAGGACCGGAAAGCGCTGCTGCGCTACGCCGAAGCAATGGAAGCGGGCGACGCCGAAGCCGCGCTGGAGGACAAGGCGGCCGCGCTCGTGCAGGCCAACGATCCGCGTCCGGGCATGATCGAGAGCGACACGTACGCCGTGCTGGTAGACCCCGTGCTGGCCCGCTTCGCCGCATGGTACGAATTTTTTCCCCGCTCCGCGCCCCAGGGGAAAGACGGCAGGAAAAACAACGCGCCCCACGCCACGCTCGACGATGCAGCGGAGCTGTTGCCGCGCATCAAGGACCTCGGGTTCGACATCGTATACCTGCCCCCCGTGCATCCGATCGGGCATACGCACCGGAAAGGCAAGGATAATACGCCGGAAGCCGGCCCGGGCGAACCGGGCAGCCCCTGGGCTATCGGCTCCGAGGCGGGCGGGCACAAGGCCGTGCATCCCGATCTGGGCGGGCTGGACGCCTTCGACCGGTTCGTGGCGCAGGCCCGGAAACTGAACCTGCATGTAGCCATCGACATTGCCTTCCAGACTTCCCCGGATCATCCCTGGGTCCGCGAGCACCCCGACTGGTTTCAACAGCGGCCCGACGGCTCCATCCGGTACGCGGAGAATCCACCCAAGAAATACCAGGATGTCCATCCGCTCGATTTTCTGTCGAAAGACCGGGAAGCCCTGTGGCGCGAACTGAAAAGCGTGTTCGAGTTCTGGATCGACCGGGGCGTGCTGGTATTCCGCGTGGACAACCCCCATACGAAGCCCTTTGCGTTCTGGACATGGTGCCTCCGGGAGTTGCGGAAACAACATCCCGAACTGATCTTCCTGTCCGAAGCGTTCGCCCGCCCTAAAATCATGTACGAACTGGCTAAACTGGGTTTCAACAATTCGTACACCTACTTCACCTGGCGCAACACGAAGGACGAACTGGTTTCGTATTGCCGCGAACTGTACGACTCGGAGGTAGATGAATTTTTTCGCCCCAACTTCTGGCCGAATACGCCGGATATTCTGCACGAATACCTGGTCAAGGGCGGACGCCCCGCACATATCGTCCGGCTGGCGCTTGCCGCCACCCTGTCGTCGGCGTACGGCGTCTACGGCCCCCCGTTCGAACACGTGGACAACGTGCAGCACCCGGACCGGGAGGAATATGCGAACAATGAAAAATACGAGGTCCGGTCCTGGAACTGGAACGACCCGGATTCGCTGCAACCGTTCATGCGCCGGCTGAACCGCATCCGGCGGGAGAATCCGGCCTTGCAGCACATGCGGAACCTGCGGTTTCACGACACGGATAATCCGCAGTTGCTGGCCTACTCGAAAACCTTCGGCGACAACCGGATCGTCGTGGTCGTCAACCTGGACCCGCATCATGAACAGCGGGGGTGGCTTTCCCTTGCTCCCGGCGATCTCGGCCTGCCGGAAGACCAGCCCTGGAATATGCACGACCTGCTTGGCAGCCAGCGCGCTTCCTGGAAAGGATCGACCCACTATATGCGGCTCAACCCGCAGAAAACGCCGGTGCGGATATTCCGCGCTGGATAGGATGCGCAGGCATGACTCCGAGTCATGTCATTAGGTACCCTTGGCAACTTTCAGATATAATGCCCCCAAAAAAGACGCCCCGCCGTTTGTGGATCAACAAGGAAGACGCCCAACGCCTGGAGGAAGGCTCCTTTTACCGTAGTTACGAGAAGCTGGGAGCGCACCCGGACGGGCAAGGCGTCTGGTTTGCCGTGTGGGCCCCGGGGGCAGACGGCGTATCCGTGCTGGGGGAATTCAACGACTGGAAAGCAGATGCGCATCCGCTGCAGCGAAGAAAGGGAGGCGTCTGGGAAACGTACGTACCGGGCGCCCGGAGCGGTCAGAAGTACAAGTACCGCATTACGCGGGGCATGTACACGGTGGACAAGACGGACCCCTACGCCTTTGCGATGGAACCTCCCGTGGCGGGCGGAGACGCAGCCTCGGGACTGGCTTCGATTATCTGCGATCTCGACTATGCATGGGACGACAAAACATGGCTCGAACAGCGATGCGGTCCGGATTCGCTGAACCGGCCTGTCTCGATCTACGAGGTGCATCTCGGGTCCTGGCGGAAGCGGGGAATGTACTCCATGAGCTACCGGGACATCGCCAGGCCCCTTGCCGATCACGTGGAGGAACTCGGTTTCACGCATGTGGAATTCATGCCTGTCATGGAGCACCCGTTCTACGGCTCCTGGGGATATCAGGTCGCGGGATACTATGCCCCCACCTACCGGTACGGCTCGCCCGCGGATTTCAAGTACCTGGTGGATTACCTGCACCGGCGCGGCGTCGGCGTGTTGCTGGATTGGGTGCCGGCCCACTTCGCCACCGATCCGCAGGCGCTCGTTTTCTTTGACGGCGGCGCCCTGTACGAGTACGACGATCCCGGCATGCGGCGCCATCCCGATTGGGGCACGTATGTCTTCGATTACAACAAGCCGGGGGTCCGCAACTTTCTGATCTCGAATGCGCTCTTCTGGATCGAGGAATACCACATAGACGGGTTGCGCTTCGATGCGGTGGCTTCCATGCTCTACCGGGATTATTCGCGGGGCAAGGAATGGAGCCCGAACCTGTTTGGTGGACGGGAGAATCTCGAAGCCATCGACCTGCTCAGGAAAGTCAACGAGGTCGTCTACACGCATGCCCCGGATGTCCTGATGATTGCTGAGGAGTCTACAGCATGGCCGGGCGTTTCCAAGCCTACCTACGACGGAGGACTCGGCTTTCTCTACAAGTGGAACATGGGGTGGATGCACGACACCCTGGAGTATATGGAGAAGGATCCGGTCCACCGGAAGCACCATCAGGACCGCCTCACCTTCCCCCTCCTCTATACGTACTCCGAGCACTACATCCTGCCGCTATCGCACGACGAGGTCGTGCATGGCAAGGGATCGCTCTGGAACAAAATGCCCGGGGACGCCTGGCAAAAAGCGGCAAACCTGCGCCTCCTGTACGGGCGCCAGATCGGGCATCCGGGAAAGAAACTGCTCTTCATGGGATCGGAGTTCGGACAGACTTCCGAATGGGACCACGACCATGCGATCGACTGGGACGCCCTGAAAGATCCGCTGCACAAAGGCATGATGGCATGGGTAAAAGATCTGTATACCCTGTATCGCAATCATCCGGCGCTTTGGAACGACCAGCCCGGCGGGTTCGAATGGATCGACTTCGAAGACCACAAAGGCAGCACGGTCAGCTACATCCGGCGCTCGACGGACCGGGAACTGGTGTTCCTGTTCAATTTCACGCCGGTTCCCCGTACGGACTACCGCATCGGGATGCCCGGCAAGGGCCGCTGGCGGGAACTGCTCAACTCCGATGCGCAGATATACGGCGGAGGCGGCGTAGGCAACCTGGGTAGCGTCGATACGGATCCGGCGCCGTTTCATGGACGAAACCACTCCGTGGTCGTAACCCTGCCCCCTCTTGCCGTCGCGATCCTCGAACAGGAAACGTAGCAGAAAACATCTTGCGGACAGATCGCGTACGATCCCGACGGTTCGCCGGAAAACGCCGCCCTGCGCGAAATTAATCCTTCACCTTTTTCTTCACACGTAACGAATAACAACATTATGGCACACCAACTTCCCGATCTGCCCTATGCCTTCGATGCGCTGGAATCCACCATCGACGAGCGGACGATGCGCATTCATCATGGCAAGCACCATCAGGGATATGTCAACAAACTGAATGCCGCCCTCGACGGTCAGGCGGCGTTGCAAAATATGTCGGTGGCAGACCTGCTGCGCGGCATCGACGCAGTGCCCGAAGCCATCCGGGGCGCAGTCCGCAACAACGGCGGTGGACACGCCAATCACACCTTGTTCTGGAGCATTATGTCGGCGGACGGCGGGGGCGCGCCCTCGGGCGATCTCGCGGCGGCCATCGACGCCGCGTTCGGTTCGTTCGATGCGTTCCAGGCAACGTTTGCTGCGGGTGCGGCAGGACGATTCGGGAGCGGATGGTCCTGGCTCGTCGTCAACGGCAACGGTGGACTGGAGGCATACTCCACGGCCAACCAGGACAGCCCTCTCATGCAGGGACACACGCCGATTCTGGGCATCGACGTCTGGGAACATGCCTACTACCTGAATTACCAGAACGACCGCGGCGCCTATGTGAACGCATGGTGGAACGTAGTCAATTGGGATCAGGTCGCCAGCAATTTTGACGCCGCGCGCTAACGGGTCGGCTACGTACCTTGCGCATCCGGCGCCGCCATTGAGGACGTGTCGTGTCGTATAGCGTCAAGGAAATACAGTACACCATCCAGGGAGAGGGCGCACGCACGGGGCGTCCGGCGGTCTTTCTGCGCTTCGCCGGGTGCAATCTCTGGAGCGGGCGGGAAGCGGACCGGGCCACCGCCGTATGCCAATTCTGCGACACCGATTTCGTGGGTACGGATGGCCCGGGAGGAGGACGGTTCGACACGGCGTGCGGACTGGCGCGCACCGTTGCCGCTCGCTGGCCTGTGGAAAAAAAGGCCCGCTATGTGGTCTGCACGGGCGGCGAGCCGCTTCTGCAACTGGACGAGCCGCTGATTGCCGCACTGCACGAAGAGGGGTTCGAGGTGGCCATCGAAACGAACGGCACGAAAATGCCCCCGGCGGACATCGACTGGATTTGCGTCAGCCCGAAAGCAGGAGCTGAGCTGGTGCTGAAGGAAGGCGACGAACTGAAACTGGTGTATCCGCAGGAGCACGCACCGCCGGAGGCGTTTACCGGTCTCCCGTTCCGGCACTTCTTCCTGCAACCGATGGACGGTCCCGATCTGGAGAAATACACGAAGCAAACCGTCGCGTATTGTCTGGCGCACCCGATGTGGCGGCTTTCGCTCCAGACCCACAAGCTGCTGGGGATTCCGTAGACATCCGGCGATCTCAACCGGATGCCCCGGTATCCGTATCCGGAGAAACGCCTATGGCGCGCAGCATGGCGCGCATATCGGAAGAGGACAGCACACCTTGTGCACACAGTGCTTTCAGGGCGGCGCGCACCTCGGCGGGATCGGTCGAAGCATCCCCCTCCGCACCGTCTTCCCGCCCCTCCTCATCAAGGACGCGCAGCATCGCCTCCTGCAGGAAGGCAACCACATACGGGCACGCCCCTGGCCGTCCGGAAAAATCCAGCGTGACGTCGAAGGTTGCCCGTCCGCGGTTTACCTGCAAGGTTATGCTCCGCCCGCCCATGAGTTTGCGCTTCCCCTCAACGCCGACGATATCGGCATAGCGCACGTCCTGGACCGGCGAAAAATCGTTGTTCTCGAAGACGAGGCGATCTGCCGTAAACACGGCCCCATCCTTCGCATTGCCGATGCGCGTGGCGTCGTAGAGCGCCAGCACTTCCGGCTCTGAAACGCCTTCCGCATAATCGCGGAGCGCATTGCGCACCTTTTCCCTGGGAATGCGCGGCGCCACATACAACCCGAGTCCGGGGTCGTGCGGAATGAGCGTATGCACGAGTTTTTTCATGGCTATATGCTCGTTTCGGGACGCCATACACGCCCCTGGAAATCCATGCGATGGTCAGTGCCTGGTCACCATGCCGGACACCGCCTGCTCAAAAAACGCCCCGGGGCACATCGAGAAGCCCTGGCGCAATGCCCAGCACAAGCAACGCCGCTGCGCACGCAACCAGCACAACCCGCAAAACGAGAGGCGTCGGGAACGCAGCCTCCAGTGCAGGCGCCGCCTCCGGGGTGTCCTCGGGAGAACGCATGAAAAAGACGTACAGCACGCGCAGATAATAAAAGGCCGATACGACACTGGCCAGTACGCCAACCACAACCAGCCACGTATAGCCGGCGTCCACGGCGGGCGCAAACACCGCGTACTTGCCCAGAAAGCCGCCGAACGGCGGAAATCCCGCGAGACTGAACATGAAACATCCCATCGTAACGCCAAGCAGGGGTTTGCGGAGACCCACTCCCGCCAGCGAGTCGAGGGTTTGCTCCCGCCCCACCTTGCCGTCCCATTCCAGAAACGCCATCACGCCGAAGGCGCCGATATTCATCAGGGTGTACACGAGCAGATAGTAGAGCGCACCCGACCAGGCGGCAGCGCCTCCCGCAGTCAACCCGACCAGGATATAGCCTCCATGCGCAATGGATGAATAGGCCAGCATGCGTTTAACGTTTCCTTGCAGGACGGCGAGCAGATTGCCCAGCACCATCGTCACAAGCGCAACGGACGCAAGCAGGGGTTCCCAGCCGTCGGCCGGCATGACGTCGCGCAGAATAAGAATCAGAGCTCCGAATGCCGCCGCCTTCGAGGTCGTGGACATATAGCCCACCATCGTGGTCGGCGCACCCTGGTACACATCGGGGGTCCACATATGGAACGGCACGGCGCCGACCTTGAAAAAGAATCCGATCAGGAGCAACGCCACGCCGGCGCGAAACAACATGGTTTGGCCGCTCGCTTCAAGGCCTGCAGCCATCTCCGGGATATACATAGTGCCGGTTGAACCGTACAGCAAGGCGATCCCGTACAGAAAAAAGCCCGTGGCGAAAGCCCCCAGCAGGAAATATTTGAGGGCGCCCTCCGCGCTTCCCTCGTCCCCTCGAAACATCCCCGCCATGATGTACAGCGATACGGACATCGTTTCAAGCCCGACAAAAACGGCCACCATATTGTTCGCCGTTCCGAGAACCATCATTCCGGCAGTAGCAAACAGGATCAGCGCATAGACTTCTCCATACTCCTGACCTGTTCTTTTCCAGTAGGATGGGGACAGCGCAACGGTAAGCAAACCACCGCACAGGATCACGATATTCACGAAAGACGCGTATCCGCCCGTACGCACCATCCCGTAGAAAGCCGTCCCGGCTTCCGCATCGAGTTGCGACACTTCCAGGACAATCCCGGCCGCGAGAACGGCGCCGGAGATCCAGGCCAACTCGCGAATGCTGCTTCGGAAAGCATCCCGGACGACCAGAACAACCCCCACCCCCATAGCAAGCATCAAGGGCAAGGTACTGGCCATATCCCCCGGAAGGGCGTCAAAGAACCGGATCAGTTCTGTTTCCATGGTATCGGGATCACGTCATCTCCGGGCCACGGCCGCGAAAATGCGCATAAACACCGCTCACAAACGGTCTATCAGAAATGGTCCGAAAAAACTGGACAGTTTTTCCGGCGTTTTTAAGTGTAGCGCTGCGTCGGGTTATGCCGCCTTGGGCAGCGGCTTTCGTTTGTAGAATACGTCGTCGGGGGTTCGGTTGTCAAGTCCCTGGTGAGGACGCTCTTCGTTGAAGTAGCGCAGGTAGTCGGCAATTCCCTTCCTGGCCTCGCTCACCGTCTCGTAGGCGCGCCGGTAGACTTCTTCCTGCTTGAGGCTGCGCCAGAGGCGCTCCACGTACACATTGTCGAGCCAGCGGCCCTTGCCGTCCATAGAGATGCGCACCCCGTGCGCCTTGAGCGCACCGGTGAACGCCTCGGAGGTAAACTGCGCTCCCTGGTCGGTGTTGAAGACCTGTGGCGCGCCATAGCGGACAATGGCTTCTTCCATCGCTTCGACGCAAAAGGCGGCGTCCATCGTGTTCGAGAGCCGGTGGGCGAGCGCCTTGCGGCTATGCCAGTCGATTACGGCCACGAGATAGAGAAAGCCTTTCGCCATAGGGATGTACGTAATGTCCGCCGCATAGACTTCGCGGGGTCTCGTAACCTTCATGCTTCTGAGCAGATAAGGATAAATCCTGTGCCCTTCTCCTGGAGAAGACGTGCGGCGCTTCGGATAGATGGCCCTTAGGCCCATCAGACGCATAAGGCGAACGACGCGGCTTCTGGCGATCTTGCGCCCGCGCGCCTCGAGCATGCTCTTGATCGTGCGCGATCCGCTCGTGGGACGTTCCATGTAGAGCCTGTCGATCTCTTTCATAACGGCAAGATTCTCTTCGCTCTCTGTCCGGGGACGATAGTAGGCCGTCGAACGACTCAACGACAGGAGCCTCGACTGGCGAACCACCGGCAATGCATGGGCGCGATCTATCCTCGACCGGCGCTCGGCTAACGGTCGCGACCGAGCGCCTTCGATAAAAAATCCTTCTCCATCGACAACTCTCCGATCTTCGCGTGAAGCACCTTTATCTGATCGTCGCGCTCGTCCGGGGCGCCGCCACGGCCCCGGGTGAACGCTTCTTCGGCGCTCTCTGTGAGCTGCTTCTTCCAGGATTGTATCTGGTTCGGGTGCACCTCGAAGCGCTCGGCGAGTTCGGCCAGCGTACGGTCGCCGCGAACGGCGGCGAGGGCTACCTTCGCCTTGAACGAAGGACTATGGGTTCTGCGTGTGCGTCTTGACATGGGTCTCGTCGGGTTGATTGTATCGGAACAAGGTCGTAACACTACACCTTAAATTCCCCGAAAATCTGTCCAATCAACCCGAACCACCTCTATCTTCTGTGCCAGCGCGACGTCAAAGGCGGTCACCTTGCCGCCTGCATCGTGCGTGTTGAGTGCAAGAGTCACCTTGTTGTACACATTGTGCAGGTCCGGATGATGGTCGAGCGCTTCGGCTTCGAACGCCACCCGGACGATGAATCCCATCGCCTCCCGGAAATCGCCGAACGTGAACTGCTTCACGAGCCGGTCGTTCTCGAATGCCCACCCGTCGAGCTCTTGCAAAGCCTGGGCGATTTCTTCTTCAGCAAGCGGTTGTCGAGACATAAGCAATCTTGATACGCGGGATCCGGGGAGCCGGGGTACAGGCGAGTTTACTTATAGTTGCAGGATCCACCCACTGTAGAAAATGACCCAGATTACGAAGTATACCGGGATCAGAATCGGCAACGAGTACTTCACGAGATACCCGACGAAACTGGGCACATCGACGCCGCTCGACTCTGCGATGGCTTTCACCATAAAGTTCGGAGCATTGCCGATATAGGTCATCGCGCCAAAGAACACGGCCGCCACGGAAATAGCCTGCAAGAATATCCACGAGTCGATTCCCTCCGCCGGCAGCGCAAATTCCACGACCTGGGACGCCACACTCACGTCCATCCCGAATTTGCCCATTGCTGCCGCAAGGAAGTTGAGGTACGTCGGGGCATTGTCCAGAATACCCGAAAGGGCTCCCGTAGCCCAGTAAAACATGCCCACGGAAAGCGACTCGGAGTTCTGGCTCGCAAACTCGCTGATGAGCTGGAGGGCAGGCTGCATCGTTGCAAAAATGCCGAGAAACAGCCAACCTACTTCCCGGATAGGCTCGAACGTAAATTCGTTCTTCTTAAGGGCGGCCTTGTCGGCAAACACGAAAGCGAACACGCATACCGAAAACATAACGAGTTCTCGAATGCCGAACGGCAGGTGGGCGCCGCCTATATGCAACCGGGGCACCCAGTCGAACACTTGCGGATCGATAAAGACCGAAAGAACGACCACCACGACCCATATGAAGTTCTTCCGGCCTACGATACCCATCAGGCCGCGGGAGGCGTCAATAGCAGGCGCTACTTGCTTGTTGCGCGCATCGATGACATAAAAAATGGCCAACAGGAGAAGAACGGTCGGCAGCCAGATGTACCAGACGTGCGTGAGGGTCCAGAAAAAAGGCACGCCGCGCAGAAAGCCCAGAAAAAGCGGCGGATCGCCTATGGGAGTAAGCCCCCCTCCCACGTTGGCGACCAGAAAAATGAAAAAGACAATATGGTAGGGTTTCAGGCGGCCCTTGTTAAGACGCATGTAGGGCCGGATGAAAAGCATCGCCGCCCCGGTCGTAGCAATCAGGTTAGCCAAAACAGAGCCCACGAACAGCAGCACGGAATTGGTCCATGGCGTACCGCGCGCGTTCAGGCTCAGGAAAATGCCCGAAGCGGCGATAAACAGGGAGGCGATCAGGGCGATAAAGGAAAGATATTCGGCCAGCGCATGCATCATGGGGACCGAAGATTCCAGCACGAACAGATAATAGATCACCACGATGGCGCCGAGCCCCGCCGCATACTTCGGATAATGGCGATGCCAATGGTGCGCATAGAAAAGCGGTCCCGTCGCGATCATGACCAGCAGGCCAAGGAACGGCAAGATGAGCCATACAGGGGGCAGGGGCCCGTGGTCGCCGCCTTCCTGGCCTCCATCGTGCTCCGCCGCTTCGGCATGGGCGTCGGCGGGGGCATGGCTCCCGGCCCCCTGCTCATCGTGCGCAGCTTCTTGCTCATCGTGCATGGCCCCGGCGTGGTCGCCAGTGGCCTGCTCTACACCGGATTCCTGCGGCATGCCGGAAGGCGCTGACCATGCCGCGCCCGGCAACAGCAGGCGCCCGGCCAGCAAGCTCACCGCCATAAGCGACAGACAACGGGGAAGCACTACGGATTTGGGAAAACGAAGAGGGGAAGCGAATAACATGGCGTTCACGATCAATCAGTTGCTTGCATCCGAAAAAACCGTTCCGGGCGCCCCGTCGGAGTGCGAACCGGTTGCCGTCTCCGAGTCGGGTGTCGGAGAAGAATGTCCAAAAAAACGGGTGGCGTCTTGTGTATCGCGGACATCCTCCACGGCCATGCGTTTCGCACGAATCGACTCCAGTAGAAACTGCGTGGCCGGCTCGCTTTTTTGTAAAAACCGGTTCGGAGCAAAACCCAGTACAAACATAAGCACGACCAGTGGAATCATGAGTGCAATTTCACGGCCCGTCATATCCTGCATGGTACGATTTGCTTCCTTGTCGAGCTGCCCGAAAAACGTCTTGTAGACCATCCACAAAAGATATACGGCCGCCAGGATGATACCGGTCGTCGCCACAGCAATCAGAACGGGATGTCCGATCACGTCGCTGCGGAATGCCCCGAGCAGGATCATAAATTCGCCCACAAAACCGTTCAACCCTGGCAGCCCGGCAGACGCCAGCACCGAAAAGATCATGAAGAACGTCAAGACGGGAACGGTCCGGGCAATCCCGCCGAAATCGTCCATTTCGCGGGTATGGCGGCGTTCGTACAACATGCCGAGAAGCAAAAAGAGCGCCCCGGTGGACAATCCGTGATTGACCATCTGAATGACGGCGCCCTGCATAGCCTCTATCGTAAATGCGAAAATGCCGAGCACGACGAAACCAAGGTGGCTGATCGAAGAATAGGCCACAAGGCTCTTGGCGTCGGACTGTACCCGGGAAACAAGAGCGCCGTAAATAATGCCGATGACCGCAAGGATGGCGAAGGGAAGTGCGTAGTCGTACGCGGCATTAGGAAAAAAGGGCAGGCAGAAGCGCACGAGACCGTACGTGCCCATCTTAAGGAGCACGCCGGCAAGAATCACCGATCCGCCTGTCGGGGCCTCTACGTGCGCATCCGGCAACCAGGTGTGCAAGGGGAAAATCGGCACCTTGACGGCGAACGCAAGGGCGAAGATCGGAAACAGCCAGGCTTGCAGATGCACCGGCGTATCGAACGCCAGCAGCTTGTACCAGTCCGTGGTGAACACGCCGCCGTTCACGGCGTCGCCCGCCGCATATCCGAGATAGAGAATCCCGACCAGCATGAGCAGGGAGCCCGTGAGCGTAAACAGTACGAACTTGATGGCGGCATAGATACGCCGGGGACCTCCCCATATCCCGATGATGAAATACATCGGGATCAGCGTGAGTTCGAAGAAGACGTAAAACAGGAATACGTCGAAGGCGCAGAAAACGCCGGTGACCCCGGTCTGGAGAACGAGCAGCAGCGTGTAATATCCCTTGCGCTGCCTGCCTATGTAATTCCAGGAAGAAAGCACGACGATGGGGCCGAGCAGCGTCGTAAGCATGACGAGCAGCAGGCTGAGCCCATCAATGCCGACAAAGTACTTGATATCTACGCTCTCCGGAAACCAGGCAACCTTGTCGACCAACTGGGGGGTCCCGGCCAGTTCCGCGGAAGCGTCGAACGTCGCAAAAAGCCCGACCGACAGTAAAAACGCGACGACCGTCGTGCCGAGCGCCACCCACCGCACGGTGCGGTCGCTGCGCACCATGAGGGTCAGCAGCGCGCCCGCAAGCGGAAGGAAAATGACCAGGGAGGTGATATATGGAATCGATATGGCGTCCATGGGAATCACAGGGCAAGCATGATCGCCATAATGAAGACGGCGCCCAGCACGATCGCTGCGGCGTAGTGCTGTACACGGCCGGTCTGTATGCGGCGCACGAGGCGGCTCGCCGCAGCAATCAGGTTTGCGAGGCCGTCTACCCCGCCGTCCACCACCCGGGTGTCGAAGGCTGCGCACCCATGCTTGGCCAGCCGCAAGACCGGACGGACAATGATACGGTCGTACAACGCATCCCAGAAGTACTTCCCTTCCCATACCCGGTATAGACCGCCCAGGCGCCGGGCGAGGCGTTCGTCAAAAGCCAATCCGTGCGCGCCATAGGCTCGAATGGCGAAGCCGATACCCGCCACAGCAATGAGCGCGCCGGCAACCAGCAGCGCCCATTCGATCCAAATGAACCCAGGGCCATGTTCGACGGCAAGCGGCTCCGCTACCGGCCCGCCCCATGGCGCGCCCAGCCAGTGATGAATCCAGTTGAATCTGCCGTGCCCGAGCACGGCAGGCAAACCGATAAAGCCGGCCAGAACGGACAGCACGGCAAGGACCCATAATGGAAGCGTCATGGTCCAGGGCGATTCGCTCGGCTGTATCCGTTCGGAGGCAGGCCATCGCGACCTCCCTTCAAACGTGAGCATATACGACCGCATCATGTAGAACGCCGTCAGAAATGCCGTGACGATCCCGATTCCCAAAACAAACCAGGCATACGTATGGCCACTGTATCCATACTCGAACACCCGGAAGAGGATTTCGTCCTTGGAAAAGAAGCCGGCAAGCGGCGGCAGGCCCGCAATGGCAAGCGTCGCAATAAGGTACGTCAGCCCCGTGGCAGGCAGGTACCGGGAAAGCCCCCCCATCGTTCGCATGTCCTGCGGATCGAACGGATGGGCTACAACCTCATCGGATTCGTCATCGTCCGGGTCCGGGAGCAAACCCTCCTCCTCCAGATCGTGCTCGACGGTATGCATTGCATGAATGACGCTTCCGGATCCCAAAAAGAGGCACCCCTTGAAAAAGGCATGCGTAACCACATGAAAAATCGACACGAAAAAGGCCCGACGCCCGCCGCCGCAAACATATATCCGAGCTGCGAGACGGTCGAGTAAGCAAGCACTTTCTTGATATCGTTCTGCACGGCGGCCACGGTGGCCGCCATGATGGCCGTCAGCCCGCCGACGACGGCGACAACGGCCATGACGGTCGGCGCTTCCAGTACGACGGGCGAAAGACGGGCAAGCAGATACAGCCCGCTCGTGACCATAGTGGCGGCATGAATGAGCGCGGACACAGGAGTCGGCCCCGCCATCGCGTCCGGCAGCCAGGTAAACAGGGGTATCTGGGCGCTTTTACCCGTTGCGCCGATGAAAAGCAATAGCACGACCCAGTTGAGCACATGCTGCGGAAGCGTATCTACAGCCTGGAGCAGGGAGCCGAAATCGAGGGCGCCCACCTGCCGGTAGAGTATAAATATGGCCAACAGGAAGGCGAAGTCGCCCACCCGGTTCATGATGAACGCCTTGTTCGCCGCAGCGCTGTTCCTGAGGTTCTCGTACCAGAATCCGATCAGCAGCCAGGAGCACAACCCAACGCCCTCCCAGCCCAAAAACAGTACCGGCAGATTGTCCGCCAACACCAGATTCAGCATGGCGAAGATAAACAGGTTCAGGTAGGCGAAGAACCGCCAGTATCCCCTGTCGCCATGCATGTATCCGATCGAATACAAATGGATGATGCCCCCGACGCCCGTGACAACCATCGTCATGAGCAGGGAGAGGGCGTCGATGCGGTATGCGAACGAAAGCTCGAAAGTGCCCGCCGACATCCAGGTGTAGTAGTCGACGAGCAGGGGCTCCCCTCCATAGCCGGCAAAAAGATAGACGGTTATGGCGAACGGGATAGCGATCATCGCCGTAGCCATCCCGCCGATAAGCCCCTCGTGAGAGCGAAGGTCCGGCATGAACAGGCCGCTCAAGCCAATGCAGACCGCTCCCATCAGCGGCAACAGGATAATAAGCCCTACCAGCAGGTCCGCTTGCATATCGGATTCGCCTCGTCAGGAGGCGCGTGGGTCGTTAGCTAAAACCTGAACAGATTGAACCGGCTGAGATCGACCGTCTCTTTCTTCCGGAACAACGCAATGACGATGGCCAAACCCACGGCGGCTTCCGCCGCAGCTACTGCCATCACGAAAAAAACGAGCATTTGCCCCGCCATATCGCCCATGGATTGGCTGAACGCCACGAGCGTGATGTTGACGGCATTGAGCATCAATTCGATCGACATGAATACAATGATCGCATTGCGGCGCAGAAGCACGCCGAGCGCGCCGATCGTAAACAGTACGGCGCTGAGCGACAAATACCAGGAAAGGGTCAATTCCATATCATTTACTCGAACTTCCTCCGGGCAAGCAGGACAGCTCCGATCGTGGCCACCAGCAGCAGAATGCCTGTGATCTCAAGGGGCAATGCATATCTCGTCAGCAATTCCTGGCCGAGCGCCGAAGCGGACCCGGAAGCAGCGTCCGGCATGGTCGGTTCCGGCAAAAGGTCCAGGCTACCGGCCAATACGTACATCAGTTGGGCGAGTACGACCATGCCCAGCAAAAAGGTAACGACAAGTTTCAGGTTCACCCTTTGCAACTTCGGAAGCGCCGCGAGATTCAGCAACATGATGACGAACAGGAAGAGCACCATGATCGCCCCGGCATACACGAGTATCTGTATCACGCCGATAAACCGGGCATTCATCGTGATGTACAGAGCCGCCACACAGAACAGGGTGAGGACAAGCCACAGCGCCCCGGAAACGGGACTTCTGGAAACGATGAGCCCGATCCCCGAAGCGATCGCCACCGCGGCGAAAAAGAAAAAGAAAAGCTGGGAAAACATGTAATGGAATCGGAGCGGCAACAGGCGAACCCGGAGCACAGTATCTACCCCTGACGGAAAAAGGTAGACAAAATGCCGCGACGGGACAAGATAGTATCCCGTAAATCCCTCGTGAATACGTACGCCGAAGCGCCTATGGCGTCTGACCGTTCACAGGAAGAACCGCCGGCTCCAGAGCCAGCGCCTCGAACAGCCGCTTCCCGACATCCGTATTGTCGAGATGCCCGCGGAGCCGGTCGCTGCCGGGGCCGTACGCATACAGATTCACGTCCGTTGCGGTATGCCCGAGCGTAGCCCATGCCACACCGGCCCGACGCGCAACGATTTCGCCCAGCACATGTGCAAGCCGGTTTTCTTTCCGGGCCGCTTCGATCGCTGCCGACTCGGCTGACGTCACTTCCTCGACAGCAGCCATAGCGGCAAGCACATCACCGGCGTCCGCACCATTCTCCAGGGCGCTTGCCAGCGTTCCCACGGAGGCGGACACCCCGGCAATTTGCTGCGGATTCCAGTCGTACCATGCCTGTGCATAGAGGCTCTGCCAGTACGTAGGGGCTTCTCCCACACGGTCAGCCTGTTCGGGATCAAGCAGGGATCGTCCCAGCGCCAGACCCCCGGTTTCATGGTCGGAGACAGCCACGAGAAGCGTCTCGCCATCTTCTTCCGCAAAGGCGCGCGCCGCCTCGAACGCCTCGTCGTACGCCAGCGTCTCCCGGAGTGCAGCAGGCGCGTCGTGCGCATGGGAGGCATGGTCAATGCGGCTCCCTTCGACCATCAGGAGAAATCCCTGGTCGCTGCGCCGCAAAATCTCGATAGCTTTCCGCGTCATGCGGACAATGTGCGGAACATACGACGCATCGTTTTCCGCCACGTCTATTTCGTAGGGCATATGACTCTCGGCAAACAGCCCCAGCACCGGACCGCCCTGTACGTCTTCGAGCGCGTCCATATCACCGATCACCTGGTATCCGATGGCGGATGCTTCCTGTAACAAATCCCGGTCGTCGCTGCGGTCGCCACCGCGCGCCTCGGGTATAAAGTGGCGCCGCCCCCCGCCGAGTATCACATCGATTTGCGCATCGAGCATCTGCCCGGCGATTTCGTTCTCCATATTCCGATTCGGCACATGCGCCGCAAAAGCGGCGGGCGTGGCGTGCGTGATGCGGCTGGTCGCCACGAGCCCCGTGGCCATCCCTTTCGCCTCAGCCGCCTCCAGAATTGTAGGAAGCGGTCGGTGCAGCGTATCGACAGCGATCGCCCCGTTTTCCGTCTTGAACCCGGTCGCGTACGCCGTGGCGCTGGAGGCCGAATCCGTTATGCGCACGCGGGCCGGATTGGTGCGCACCGATCCGGTCAGGTACGGATCAATGTGGAGCCGGTCGCGCAATCCGAGGTGGGTAGTCAGTTCCCGCGCCATCGTGAAATGCGCCGGGCCTGCGCCGTCCGCGATGAACAGGATAACGTTACGCGGCGTACGGGACGACGCCATATCCGGATCTGTGGTCGGCGTACACGACAGCTGCATGCCGGCCAGAAGAAACAGGGACAATCCGAGAAGAAAAGGGCGAGGCATGTCGACGCAGGGTTGCTATTCAGAAAAATGAGCGCATACCGCACGAAAATATCGATGACAATCGAATAAAAGGGCTTGCGATATCGTTAATTTGGGGACAGATCACCTCTCTACATAAAACTTTCGCAAAGTCTCCACCCCGTGCGCGGCGTATATTGTCGCCGCATCGCCCTGCCCTCCTCGGGCAAAAACAATGTACGCCTTTTGTCTACCCAGCACTGTAAAAAGTCATGGCAAAACTCACTGTCATCGGAGCCGGCAACGTCGGAGCCACTGTTGCCGATTGCGTCGCCAGAAAAGATATAGTGAACGAAGTCGTTCTCATCGACATCATCAAGGGCCTGCCGCAAGGAAAAGCACTCGACATGCAGGAATCCGCGCCCGTGCACGGTTTCGACACCCGCGTCACCGGGACCAATGCCTATGAAGATACAGCCGGATCGGACATTTGCGTAATCACGGCGGGACGGCCCCGCACGGCCGATATGTCGCGCGACGACCTGCTGGAGCTGAACGCCAATATCGTCCGGTCGGTTACCGAGCAATTCGTGGCGGGTAGTCCCGACGCCATCATCGTTGTCGTCTCGAATCCTCTCGACGCCATGACATCCGTGGTGCATACGACCAGCGGGTTTTCCGCCAAACGTGTAATGGGTATGGCCGGCATGCTGGATACGGCGCGGTACCGCACCTTCATCGCCCTGGAGTTGGGTGTGTCGATGCGTGATGTGGATGCGCTCCTCCTTGGCGGGCATGGCGATTCAATGGTACCGCTGCCCAGTTGCACGACCGTGGGCGGCATTCCTTTGCCCGAGCTGCTTTCCCCGGAAAAAATCCATGCGATCATCGAGCGGACAAAAGGCGGAGGAGGCGAAATCTCCAGGCTCATGGTAGCCTCGGCCTGGTATGCGCCGGGCGCCTCCGCTGCAGCAATGGTTGAATCCGTCATGAAAAATCTTTCGCGCGTGCTGCCCTGCGCCGTACAGCCCTCGGGACAATACGGCCTGACCGACCTGTTTATCGGCTTGCCGGCCCGGCTTGGACGAAACGGCGTGGAGGAGATTCTCGAAGTCGGCCTCTCCGACGAGGAACAGGCTTTGCTCGACGCCTCCGCAGAACATGTACGACGCAACCTGGAGACGCTCCGGCAAAAGGGATTCGTTTGAACTCTTGCCGGGTTCAAACCGAACGTTCCGGCGAACTGATCGGTAAGGTAGCCGCATGAACAAGCAGGTTACCTGCCTGGATAAAGTTCCCTGTGGCGGCGGCTTGAATCTGCTCCGAAATTGCCTTATATTGATATGATAGACTTGTTTCTACCTCTACAGAAGCAATAGACAAGCACCGGGGCAAGGCATTCCCCGTATTCCCCGGAAAAACCTGACAGAACAGGACGTGGCGGTATTACAAAAAAAGATCGTAACGAAAACCTCGCGGAGTGCTGCGGGAAAACGGCAGTCGGCCCTCGCCGAAATGACGGATGAGGATTTGATGTCGCAGTTCCAGGCAGGTTCCGTTGCGGCGTTCAATATTCTCGTCGAACGGTATTCGGAGCGATTGACCCATTACCTGTACGGTTTTCTCGGGGACATGCGCCGTTGCGAAGACCTGTTGCAGGAAACATTCCTGCGTGTGTACCGCAACCGGCATTCGTACCGCCGGATCGCCAAGTTTTCGACCTGGCTCTATACGATCGCGGGAAATCTGGCGCGCTCGGAGTACCGCAAGCGCAAACGCCGCCGCCTCTACTCGATCCAGAGCGTGAACCGCGATAACGAGGAGTACGAGATGCAGTTGCCGGACGAATCGTTCGCTCCCGACAAGCATGCGGAGAGCATCATTCAGGACAAGTACATCCAGCAGGCGCTGGACGATATTCCGGCATCGTTCCGGGAAGTGGTCGTGCTGCGCGATGTGCAGCAACTCGCCTACGACGAAATCGCAGAAATCACCGGGCTGCCGATGGGCACCGTCAAAAGCCGCATCAACCGTGGCCGGACGAAGCTCCAGACACTCCTGAAGGACGTCTACCCCTTCTACGAGCCGGCAACGGCCTGAGGCAAATCGGTTCCCTGTTTTTCCCGACCGGCGCTGTCACCCAAGGCAGCGCCGGTTTTTTATACCGGGTCATGTCAAGTAAGCACGGCTATCAGCAGCATCGCGGCAACAAAGATCACCAGAATGCCCACCGCTATGACAATTTCTCTTTTGCGGCGCTTGTTCATGGATACTCTCCCCGTAAGACGGAAAATCCATATCGTGAATTTTAGATCAAGGTCGCCTTTCCTTCACCGAATCGCAAGCAACAGCGGCGCGCACGAAATCTTCGTGTAGTATCCGGTCCAGTGTTTCCACATACCGGTCGACCCCGGAAGTCTCTATGACCATGGGGGGTTTGATCTTGAGCACATTACGGTACGCCCCATCCACACTGGCGAGAATGCCTGATTCGCGCATCCGCTCCACTACATAGGAGGCCGCCTCGCCTGCCGGTTCTTTCGATGTCCGGTTGGCAACCAACTCCACCCCCAAAAAAAGTCCGTGGCCGCGTACGTCTCCAACAATCTCGTGCATTCCGGCGAGCGCCGTCAAGCCATCAAGGAATCGCCTCCCCCTTTCAAGCGCGCGCTGCATAAGACCTTCCTCGTCGATCACGTCCAGAACCGCCAGCCCCGCCGCACAGGAAGCCGGACTGCCGCCGAACGTATTGAAGTATTCCATCCCTGTATCGAAGGACCGCGCCAATTCCGGCGTCGTCACGAGGGCGCCTAACGGATATCCGTTGCCGATGGGTTTCCCCATAGTCACGATGTCCGGGATGGCGCCTTGCAATTCAAAGGCCCAGAACGTCTCCCCCATGCGCCCGAACCCGGTCTGCACCTCGTCGGCAATGCATACAGCGCCTGCCCCCCGGGCCGCATCGAATGCCTTGCGGAGGTACCCGTCAGGGAAAAACACCTGCCCGGCGCACCCCATTGCCGACTCAGCCATAAAGGCAGCCACTCCGTCAGGCGCAGCGGCCAGCGTCCGGCGAAGCAGTGTCACATGATCATCGGCGGAACCGGAATGCCGGTACGGATCGGGAGTAGGCACGATATGCACATGCTCGGGGCGTCCCTTCCCGCCTTTCCCGTCGAACTTGTACGAACTGACGGCGATCAGCGACGACAGGTGGCCGTGATAGGCATGTTCGATCGCCGCCACGTCCCGGAATCCGGTATGGGCGTGGGCAATGCGCAGCGCCAGATCGTTCGCTTCACTCCCGCTGTTTACGAAAAAACACACGGACAGCGGATCCGGGAGCCGGGCCGCAAGGCGTTCCGCATAGCGGCTCAGTTCGTCGTAGAGATAGCGCGTGTTCGTGTTCAGCACCCGCAACCGACGCGCCACAGCCTCCGCCACGCGAGGGTGCGCATGGCCCACATGCGCCACATTGTTGACCGTATCGAGAAAAGGCTGTCCGTTCTCGTCGTACAGATGCGCCATATACCCCCGGTGTATGTACAAGGGGGCGCGGTTAAAAACGCTCAGTGACGGAGCGATACGTTCCCTGCGCCGGGCCAGCAACTCCGGGGCATTTGGCGCCAACGGCGCACGGGTATCGACGGAAAGCCCCAGCAAATCGGACGGGTCTGGCGAAACGGCCAGCCAGGCTTCCCTGCACCACGGCGGCGCCACGCCGGCGAACGCCCCCTCGATATCCAGCCGGTCCGCTACGATCTGGACATGCACGTGCGGCGCCCACCCGCCGTTTTCGTCCGACGCCCCGATCTCGGCGATTTTTTCCCCGGCCCGCACTACCGAGCCGACCTGCAATCCCTTGATGGAGGTTCGGGACAAGTGGCCGTACAACGTGTGAAACACCGGGCCGCCTTCCGGAGCATGTTCGAGCAGCACGGTGGGACCGTAGTCATAGAGGTTATCGTAATCCGCCACGCTGCGCACCACGCCGTCGAGCGGCGCAAAAACAGGACTCCCCGGCGGTTGGAATAAATCGACGCCCAGATGCACCGTGCGCAGCTGCGACCCCGTTTTGTACTGCTCGCCCCGGTATACGAGGCGTACTTCGGCGTACCTTCCGACGCCGACCCCGGCTCCTTCCTCGCTCATCCTGCGCCGGATCTGCCGCGCTGCCCGCTCCGGATCCAACGGATTCCTGAAGGTCCAGTCCGAACTCTGCGTGCTGAAATCGAACGTCACGGCTTGGGGAGGCGATGCAGCAACAACAGGGGCAAACGTCCCCTTGCGGCGGCGGCACCAGGCGGCGGTGCGGGCGCCGTTCGGACACGGTTCGTACCCGCAGACATGCCGGAAAACGTATTCTGCAAGACGCGGAGGGACATCTCTGAGTAGAGCAAGCGTCCGGAGCGCAGGCTCCCGGCTGACAATCAGGTATGCGTTGTCCGGCTCCATACGCTGCTGATGCGCAGACATGCACACGCTGACACACAGCCGCATCGCAAGAAAGGGAAACAGGGCGCTCGCATCGTTCTCGTCGAGCGGAAATTCCTGGTGGCAACTTGCCGCGATGACAGAGGCAGCGCGAAGCGGATCGGCCATGCCAAGCACGCCGTATGCCGCAGCAACGGCCACATCGGCCACCGCGAACGAAACAAGCGTGTCTCCGAAGTCGATCAGTCCGGTAACGCGGCGGTTTCGGTGCTCCGGGCCATTGACAAGCACATTCCAGTCGTTGGCGTCGTGGTGTACGACGCCCCGGCGCAACCGGCTGCCGCAGCGAGCCTCTGTATCCCGGAAAAGCCGTAGAAACGGTTCGACGAGCGCGCGTTCGCCCGCATCCATAAATTCCATCCGTTCGGCAACGGTCTCTGCGGCGCGGGCCATGTCCCAGACCAGTGAGCGTTCAAGCGCAGGATGCTTGAAATCTGCCAACGCGGAAGACATTCGCCCTACGAACCGCCCAAGATCGGATAACAAATCAAGGGAGCGCGGGCATACCGAAGCAAGCGGTACGCCGGGTAACCAGGTAAGAAGCCGCGCAAGGTGCTGCCGCCCCTCCCCATCGGATAGTTGCACGATATCCTCGCCGTCAAGCGCCGGAACGACCGCAGGCACAGCCAGTCCGCACCCGGCAAGGCGCCGCATGGCGGCATGATGCGCCTGCAAGACCTGCCTGTCTTCGAGCGCATGAGCGATCTTGAATACAAAGGAGGGCTCGCCGGAGGAGGAATCGGAAGGCGAGCCGTTCCGCTCGCCGGTATACACGGCGAAATTGAGATCGCGGTCGCTGGGCAATGTTTCGAGACGAGCAGACACGCCGTATTGCCCGGCGAGAATCCGGCGCACTGCGTCCTGGTCAAAACGGGGCCGGTGGCGGGCAATGTCGGTGACTTTCCTGTGCACGGCATCCCCGCTCATGGCGCAGACCGGAAAGAAATTCGCGCGATACGCCCTTCGGGCCCCGCCATCCATACGGCGTCCGGACTCGCCGCGTCCACGCTCCACCATGTCAGCGAATCGAGCGGCGACCAGGTTTGCGCATCGTCCACCGAGAAGGCCGCTCCACCCGGCCCCGCCGCCACAAGAACGCCGCCGGGAACATACGCCGCGCCGTATACCGCCCCGGGAAATCCTGGGGAGGGAGCAAGCCGCCAGGTAACGCCGCCGTCATCCGTGACCGCGGTATTCTGCTGTATAGCCTCCGGGGTGGTCAGATCCCCGCCCAATGCAACGCCATGCCGCGCATCCCGGAAGGCCAGCGTGATCACGCCTGCCGCCTCCCCTCCCGGCAGAGGTACGTCGCTGCTTGTCCAGGTACCGTCCCGGTTCTCGTTCCTGAGCACTCGCGGCGTCGCCGCATTGCCAGTCCCGATAAGAACCGTCTGGTCATTCAGTACAATCAAACAGGTCCCGCTGGCGGCAAAGCCACCCTCTCCCGGCTGTGCGGGTGGGAGCGTTTCTCCGGGAAGCACGCGCCAGGCATCGCCGTCCTCCGTATACAGGAGAATAAATTGCCCGTCTACCGCGTCACTGAACGCAAACCCCGATCCGTCTTCCCGAAAATCGAAACAGTCGAAAAACGCTGCATCGATATCGTTTTGGAAAAGCATCCGCCACGAAGCGCCCCGGTTAACGGTCCGGTAAATGCGCGAATCCTCTCCCGACCCGATGCTGAGCAGATAGGCCTCGTCGAGGCTCATGGCATGCACATCCCGGAACTGGAGGCTGTCGGCGCCGGGCACCGTGCCGGAATGCCAGGTAGCGCCGCCGTCATCCGTCCAGGCATAGCTCCCCCCCGTACCTGCCGCCCATGCAATGCGGTCGGATACCGCGTGCAACCCGATAAGTAGTGCGTCCGTCCCCGATTCCTGCATATGCAGCACCGGAACGATGGGTCTCTCCGCAGACGAGCCGCATCCGGCACACACAAAAACGAGAAGGAGAACGCGAGGTCGGAACATGATTACCTCCTGAAGAACGACGAACGCCGCAGAACGGTTAATTTAGTATAATTCACAGACTACGGAGTTTCCCGCGGAACGAAAAGAATATCCGCTCATAGCATGTTGGCGGGTGTTTTTTCGTACGGCGTACACAGGATTTTGTATCCACCTGGCACTACCCGTACGGCGCTATGCAGAAACCCTCGGATCGCCACCCATACATACACATCTTTCGAGACCATGGCAACACAAAGCT